>OY970259.1:0-2182341 GCA_963715645.1 uncultured Thermoplasmata archaeon | reverse complement strand
CCGATTGAGGGTCGGACCAGACCTCACAGAAGGCGCTCATTGTGCGGCGCCCCCCACTCTGCAGTGGCGCCCTTACCCCTTTCCAAATAGCGGGGTTGCCTAATGCCCCCCCTGCGACCCGTTGGAGGGGTTCGGGACTACGTGGGCTCGAAACGGCACGAACCCATCATGACAGGGGGTAGTACCAATTCACCATTTCTTGCACTACCGCCCGTCGGCCAGGTGCCGCAGAACTCCGTCTGGCCAGGCGTGTACCCAGTAGATTTCGATTGGGAAGACGGGAACGCCCGAAGCGGACGCATCGTAGGCGGCGAAGAGCCGATGTCTCCCGTCGTGGATACGGATCGATTCGTCTTGTACCACGGGGGCTTGATTGAACCGACCGGACTTTCCCAGCTCCCCAATGAAGTATTGATGCGCCCTCGCGTCGTTCATCGCCTCGTCGGTCGTGCCCTTCATCCATTCGAGCCAGTACGGGAACAGCTCCGCGAGTGGCCCGTTCCTGTCCCGTTTGGGGTAATGGACCAGGACAGAGACCCGCCCCGCATCCTCTCGGTTGAACCGCCAGAGCTCCCTGATAGCACGAGCAGCTACGACCTGGGGGGTGTCTTCCCGGCCGGTCGCGGCCACGACCTCCTCGGGTGTAGCAAAGCGAAGTCGCTCCAAGGTTCAACCCGGCTTAGTCGCTCTCAACTCGAATCGCACCTCTCGGTCAGCCTGCTTGCCGTAGGTGTCGAACACGAAGTACCAGATTCCGTCCTTCGGAATCGTCCTCTTGAAATCGAGCGCCACCCGATCGGTCTCAGCGTAGATTTCTGAACCTTGTCGATCTTCACAGAACTGAACGTAGTTCCTCCGATCCATGATGTAGAAATCGAACGGCAGACTGGACAGCTCTTGGGCGAACCCGACTACTCGCGCCCCTTTCTTCAACGTGGCGTGAACCTCGGCATGATCGGTCGCCTCGATTTCAAGAGTATCGTCAAAAAGCAGAGTTTCCGTGGGTGCTAGCGTTTCGGTTTCAGTGTCAGGATCGGCCTTTGGCGTAGAGGTTCGGACCTCCTCCTGCCCGGGGTGGGCCGACCTCGGTGTCGGCGAAGCGGCGGGCTTGGGTAGATTGATCGCCGGCGGACGATCTAACCCCAAGATGTGCTCGCGATTTCTGTTCCAAACCTCTGCATGTCCCGGCGGTGCAACCGCGATGACCGAATCCAGCGGGAGTGTCCGGGTAGACTCACCAATTCGGACACTTACCAGTTCATCGCCGTTCGGAGCGGTGGGTGGGAACCAAACGAAGAGTCCCTCGGTCCCGGCTCGAATCAACTGACCAGTGGAATCGCGCAATTCTCTGGTAGTCTGAAGAGTTACCCGCGGCAGCCCACCATCGGAGAGGTTCGGGAGACTTGAGGGCCCTTTGGCCGGCGGCGCTTCCCCCTTGCTCGGGACCTCAGGAAACGCTAGTTGGTGCTTCGCCATGTACTCTTGAACTTCGGATCGGAGCTTTGAGAGCGGCACGGCCCCGACCTCTCTCTTGAGCGGTTCCAACCAAGTCAGGACGGATTGAGGGAGCTTGGCGACCAGGAACGGGTACATGACGTGCAGATAGCCCAGCCAAGTCCGTGCATTCCGTTCACTGGCCTCGTTCGGAAATCTCGCTTCGCGCAGGAAACGTTCCAGGCTCAACAAATCGCGTGCCTCCTCATTGGGAGGAATCGAAACCGCCGCGGCTGTAGCGCTCATCCCGGCCGATAGGACGATTCGCTGCGTTTCGGGTGTTTGGGCTCTCGGCTCCGGGACCTGGCCAAGTGTTTCGAGAAGGGATTCGTTGCTCCTCTGGCCCCAGTAGAGTATTGTGGGGATTGTCCAAAGAATGACCCCGACTGTCAGCAGCACGGCCACCAGACCGAGAGCCACGGCTTCGGTCAGCTCTAGAACTCCTACGACGCACGTGGCGCCGATTGGCGCCCAGATTCCCACCGACAGGCAGAGGTAGGTCCAACCGCGCACGCGGCTCAACTGAGCACTCTCGTTATGAGTGTTCGGTCCGCGAGCGAATCCGCCATCGGCGATTGAAGACAGTTCTCCGGCTCAGCCCCAGCCTCTCAGCGACCTCCGCCGCGCTCCCCTTGAACGGGTCTGGATTCGACGTACCGCTTCGCGCGACCACGAAGCTAGCACTTTGCGCACCCCCCGACGGTGTTCGACACTGAGTCGTGCTCACCCAAGGGGGGGTGGGTTCGTTCACGGTCCGACGAAAGAAATGCCTCTCAGCGGGACGGGGGATTTGGAATGTCGGTCGCGAATCCGTCGGTGTAGCGGCCGAGGTCTGCCGGCCATTGCAACTTCACGGGGCGATTGCGATGCGAGTACTCGATGATGGTAAGAGTCCAGCGCTCGAGCTTCCGCGTGTCCTGGGGCCCGAACGGAGAGATTCGCACCTCTCTTGAGGCACCGCCGGCGACCGGGAGGTAGAGGCCGACCTTTTCTTGGGACGGCCAGACCGAAATGTGGAAGGGGAGCTCCCGGCCGAAGACGCCCTCACCGCCAAAGCGCACCTCGAAGAACGCCTCGTTTCGAGTATGGTTCTTGAATCGGAAAGCGAGCGCGATAATCCAAGGCCCGATAGGGTCCTTGAGGCGCCCGACGAAGACGACGTCGTACGGCCAAGGGGATACGCGATCTAGGTAGGCTTGACGAATTATCGGAAACAGAGCCCCAAGGGAGACAGCCAGTGCAGCGACCGCTAGGGCGAACTCCACTGAATCGATGAGGTCCATCAGCCCCTCCTTGGGTTTCTCGCGAGGTGTGGTCGGACGCGCTCGTGACGTCCCTCAACTTCCCGCTCGAATCCGCGGACCCGGTGCTCGGTTCCCTGCTCCCGCCGACGGTCCTCGTTCTCCCGCGTTTCCTTCTCCCACCGCTCGGTCCACTCGACGTCCTCGTGGGCGACCCTGTGGAGGTTCTCGTTGTCCCGCCGGTTTGCGACATTCGCGAGGAAGTTCAGCCGACGGATCACGGTCGCGTATCCATCGGTTTTGACGGTCCGTTCAATCGCTCGGTGTCGTTCCTCGGGAGGGCACCTCGCACACCAGCCGTGGAGCCCGCCCTCCTCAAGGTGTCCTACGTGGTTCGACCACTTCTCTTCAGCCATAGTTCTACCTCATGCTGCGCTCACGGGGAACAGCGACCCGGTCCACGGGTTCATCCTCCACTGATCGTCCAGCGTGTCCCGGACGTCCGGGCTTCGCCGCAGCAGGAGGAGGATCCCGAGGACCGCGAAGCCGGCCGCCCCCAGCAGGAGGAGGCCGACCGTCGGGTCGATGACGACCTCGATCAGTGCGACGGCGTTCCAGAGCGCATGAAGGGCGATGCCGGCGGGAAGTCCCCACGGCCGGCCGTGCCAGGAGAGGGTGGTGAGCGTCGTCGCCGTTACGTGGAGCAGCGGGTCCGTGGCCGCTCGGACGGCGATCAGGGCCACGAGGTAGGTGAGGGGCTCGCCCCATGCCGCGAGGAAGTAGAGCGCATTCTCGGTCGCCGCGAAGCCAATCCCCGCACCCGCGGCGGAGGCGTAGTTCGCCCCGGTGAGACCCGAGTCGAGGAACTTGAGTAACTCCTCGGTCAGCGGCGCCACGAAGACCAGCACGACTGCGGCGGCGTAGAGGGGCTGGAGGGCGTTCTGGACGAGGACCTCGACGAGCAGGGCGGCGAGGGCGACGAACGTGGTTCCTCCCGCCAGGCTCAGAAGCCGGGGCCGGAGGAATGCCACGAACGGCACCACCAGCACGAACGAGGTCAGGAATGCTTCCGAGACCGGGGCGAAATCGATCATCTCCACCTTTTCGTCCAAGTCTGGCCGTCGCCGCGACCGGGCCGGCCCGCCGTCTCCTCGCGCGCGCGTGAGAGAGCGCGCGGCGTCATGCTGCGACCTGCCGCTTGCCGCTTGGAGGGGGCGGGAGAACCGGGGCGCCGTCGACCGCCCTCTTCCGGGCCACGGCGCGAAGCCGGGCGATGTGTTGACCGCTGGTGTGGAACCTTTGGATCAACTCAACGGTCGTGGTCTCGGGCCGCTCCATCAGGACCCGGACGATCTCCTCGTTCCGCCCCTCGAAGGCCGAGTCCCGCTCCGCCACGGCTGTGTTACGGGCCGCGACCGATGCGGCGTGGGCGGCTCGGGCCCCGGCTGCATCGGCCTCCGCCTCCTCCCGGCGACTGCTCTTCGAACTCGTCCAGATAGGCGAGCGTCTGCCGAGCGACGTCCCTGTGGCCCCCCTCGAGGTGCCGCTCGAGGTCCGCCATGTCGACGTCGAGGTCGAACCCCCGGAGGCCGAGCGTCAGGTAGGGCAGGAGGCTCTCCCGGACTCCCCACCAGGCCGACAGGTCCTCCACGCAGGCGAGAAGCCGTTCGCCGCCCAGGACGACCACCCGGTAGTAACTTCCCCGGAGGTCTCCCTTCCGCCGCAGGGGGAGCGGCACGTGCTCGAAGACGTGGTAGGCCAGGAGGGGCCCGCGGACGCGGAAGTGGCGCTCCACGAAGAGGAACTTGGTCCAGGACTCGCTCCGCTCCGTCGCCCACTCGTGGCTCGTGGACGCCTGGTCCATCTCGTCGATGGCAACGGCGGGAATGCGGTCCGAGAGGATGGTGTTCGCCACTCCCCGGAGCAGCCCGGACAGGCTGCTCACGGAGTGCAGCCTCGGCGGGGAGGGAACCGTCCCCTTCAGCGGGCCGTCCCACGGGAACGGGACGTTGGTGTAGATGTCCCACTCGGGACGGTGCTCGATGGCGTTCTCGACGAGGTAAGAGATGGCGTTGGTCTTCCCCGCTCCCTGCCTCGCCACGAACACGGTCGCCTGGCCCGTGTGGAAGCCGAGGTCGCCACGCCAGTGCCGGATGAGCGCCTCCTCGGGGCAGGTCGCCCGGTCGTGCTGCGACGGGGATCGATCCGAGCCACGCCCGGTACCGCCTCGCCCTGCGGGCGGCTCCTTCCGGGGTCACCCCGTGGTCCACGCGGTCGAGGAGGATCTCCTCGGCGAGGACATCGGTCCAGTCGGTCACTCCCCCTCCAGTTCCTTCTTCGACAGGTAGTACCGGGGCGCGGCCTTCTCGGCGCCCGGGAGTTCGAGGAGGCCGCTGTCGTAGAGGTAGTCCAGGAGCGCCTCCTGGCGCTCCGAGGCCTCCACGGAGGTCAGACGCCAGCCACGGTCGCCGGTGGACCCGTACCAGGCATCGGCCGTTGCCCAGCGCTTCCGGAGCTCCTGCGCCGCCGAGTCGTCGGGAGCCTTGCGCAGCGTGGCCTGGGAGGCGGCCAGGGCGTAGAGCCACAGCTGGTTCAGGATCGGGTAATCGTCTTCCCGGTCGTCGGAACCCCACTGGTAGACGACCTCGTCGCGTGCTCCCTGGACGAGGTCGGTGAGGAGCATCCGGGCCGCGAGCGGTTGGAAGGTCTCCTCGGAGCGTTCCGTCGTGTCGGAGGCCATCAGTCCTCCTCCAGCTCGCGTTCGAACCGGGTCGCGACCCGGGCCAGGGATTGGGGAACCTTCCGGAACTCCTCGCTCGCGACGTTCGCCACGGAGAGGGCCTGGAGGTCGAGGAAGGCATTGACCCGTCCCCAGAGCCCCGGGTAGACCCGGGGCACGAGATGGTCGCGAAACCCTTCGAGGCGAAGACGGATCGTCTCCCGGTGGCGCTCCGCGACGCGGAAGGCCGTCAGGTTCTCCCTAGCTTCGGCCATGCCGAGCTGCAGCGGAACCAACGGTCCGTTGCTCGAGGCGCCGTCTCCTCGTTGGATGATCGGGCGGGCCTCGTCGGCGAGTATCCTCAACCGGGAGTCGAGCTCCTGGTGCCGGGTTCTCAGATCCTCCAGCTCCGCGTCGGCGGACTTCAGGGCTGCCTCCGCCTCCCCGACCTGCTGCTGCACCAGCCGACGCCGGCCTTGTTCCATCCTCAGGTAGTTCAGGCACCACTCCCAGTTCTGGTAGGCCCGAGTACCCTCCCGGGGCACCAGGAACAGCACGTTCGACGGCCTCGAGCCGGCGGTGACCCGATGAACGCCCCCCTCCTTCTGGGTCAGGGCCTCCCGCTCCGCCGCCAGGGCCAGCCAGCCGGTGATCTCGAGCAGTTCGGCCGGGATCGCGACGGCGTGCTGACGCCAGAACGACAGCCGATCCCGTTCCCCGTTATCGATGACCGGGACCGGACGGGATGCGCCCGGGGCATAATCGCGGACCATCTCAGGCCTCCGAGGCCCGCATCGAACGGGCCTGGTGCCGCCGCCAGAGTCTCGCGACCCACCAGACGACCGCGAGGAAGATCGGAACCGTCGCGAGGAGCTCGAGCGTCCCGTCGCCGTCGAGATAGGCCGCGGCGAGGACGCCGAGGCTGAACGTGAGGATCACCGAGTAGCCCCACTCGCGCGGGCTCAGCTCGAAGACCCAACTCTTCAGCGCCGTCGCGACCGCGAAGATCAGCCCGACCGCCGCCACAAAGGCGACCGCAAGGAGGAGGTCCGCACCGAGCGCCATCAAGCGCGCCTCCCGGCGGGCCCCGGGTTTCCGCCCGGTCAGCTTCGCACGGGCGAGCTTGTGGCCCTCCCAGAGGTAGAGCAGGACCGCCACGATCGTGGTCGCGGCGTAGGCCGCCCTTCCCGCCGTCGAGGCGCCGAACCAGGCGAGGTCTTCGACAATCCCCTGGAGCGAGGAAAAGGACGGGTCGGGAGGCGGGGTCTGGATGCCGAAGACCGTGCTCCACCACGCCCCCACAAGGGTGGACGAGCTGAGGACGGCACCGTCGATGATCCCGGCCGCGCCGAGAACTGACGAGCCGAAGAGGACGGAGGAGTTCAGGGCGAGAAGCGCCTGGCCTCCCTCGATGGCACCGACCTCCGCGTCCGTCAGGGACAGCTGGAGGTCGAACCGGCCCGCCCCCCAGGAGAGGACCGACCAGTTGACGAACGGGACCGTGGATGGCATTGACGTAGACGACCTCAAGGTCCTGCCACGCTGCTTGCGTCTCCGAGCGGTTCGCGATCGGGCCGGCGGGCTCGGCGAGGACGAAGACCGGGACGTCGAAGACCGACCCCGCCTCGGTAGGCGTCCCGGGGTCGAGACGGAAGTACTGGACCGCGGAGCTGTCCGAGGACGAGGAGGGGAGCCGCTCCCCGGGCCCCGGGGAGGACCAGCAGGAGGCTGGTCAGGACCGCTAGGAGGGCGAATGCCGCGAACGGACCCCCGACCATCGTCATACCCCCGCCGCCATCGCCGCCCAGACCGCGACGCCGACCACGACCGCGACCACCCCCACGAGCACCCACATCCCGACGGGGTCGCGCTGGATCGACGGCGCGTGGCCGTGCCCGAGCGATCTCAGGTCCGTCGACTGGCTCCAGGCCTCGACCCCGAGCACCTTCGCCGAGTCGAGCTCGGTGCGGAGCGAGCGGGACTGTTCCTGCAGGTTCGCGATCGTGTCCGACTGGAACCTCGCGATCTCCTCGGTGAATCCTCGGACGGTCGCCGGGTCGAGTCGGAAGGTCCGCGACAGATAGGTCGATGCCGGGGTCTTCTCCGAGTTGACGAGGTAGACGGCCTCGCTGTGCGTATCCTGGAGGTCCTCGACGACCGGCTGGATCTCGAGGTCGAGGACGAGCGTTCTCCGTGCCATCAGGACGTACGTCACGAGGACGACCGACGGGAGCGCGATCAGCTGTCCGAAGGAGAGGGAAAGCTGCTGGATCTGTGCCGCGTTGACGGCGAGCTCGGGTCCCGCGTTGACGAAGGAGACCATCGCGTAGAGGAAGATCGCGTCGATGATCGCCATCGCCGCCATCATGGCGAACTGGAGGCGCCGGCTCCCCTTCTCGGTCCGAGTGAACGGGACCATCGGAGCCTCGTGGACCAGGTCCTGGTCGATGGTGACCAGGATCCGCTCGTCGGTCTTCGAGGCGTTCTTGAGACCGTAGATTCGCAGGACGTGGGGCTCGTGGGCGCGCCCCGCGGCCCGGCGGACCTCGCGCACGACAGCGGTAGCGCTGGCCAGCGCAGCGCGCTCCTCTTCCGGGGTCAGCGGTTCCGTGCGCTGGACCTCCGACACCAGTTCGGTGGCGATCCGCTCGTCGGTCCAGCCCTTCTTGATGAGTCGGAGAACGAACCGGTTTCGGGGGTCGCGCAGCGCGGGGCTGAACTCCCACTCGTGGACCGGGTCGGGTCTCCTGGACCCAGAGCGGGCCGTGATACCACCAGCGGTCGGAGCCGCTCGAGTAGTGGATCTCCGCGGGCACCTCGTGGACCCGGCCGAGGCGGACGGCCTCGCGTTCGACGGGGTCGGAATCGAAAAGCGCCATCTTCCTACCTCTCCCGTCCCCCGGGCCGCCGCCGATGGAGCGACAGCCCGACGACCACGACCGCGACGACCGCCACGGCCACTCCGACCACGATGAGCGTGAGGTCCGCCCCGTTCCCCGAGCTGCCTCCGCCTCCCTGCCCGTTCCCGGCCGCGCTGCCGGTCAGGAAGCTGAGAGCGGCGGAGAGCGGTGAAGGAGCTCCATCGGAGAACCAGCCGCGGACCTGAAACGTGTAGGAGGTACCGCAGGTGAGTCCCGTGACCACCACCGAAGTGGCGGCGCCGTTGGTGCTGATCGTCTGGACGAGCGTGCCCGAGGCTCCGTAGAGGTAGACGGTGTCGTTGACGATCGACAGGCCGTAGGGAGGCGTCGGGTTCGTCCAGCTCAACTGGGCGTCGGTGCAGGGAAGCCCCGTCTGGTTCTCCTGGGGGTTCGAGGGCGGGAGCGCCACTCCAGCCACCGTCCAGGTGTCGTTGAGGGCGTAGAGACCGCCCATGAAGGGCTGGGGGTCGCAGCTTCCCGTGCCGGTCGTCCCGCCGCCGAAGAGCAGGAACGAGGTGGCGTTCAGCGAGCCCGCGGAAGCCGCGTAACGGGGGCAGAACGTCCCGCTCCCTGCCGAGAGTGCCAGCGACTCCGGAACCCACTGGCCGTCGAAGAGCCAGGTGTCGTTGAGGACTCCCGCGGTCGGGTTGGTGGGGGAGGCATCGCCGCCCATCAGGACGGCCCCGAACGCCGTGGTCGAGAACGTCGCCCACTCGCGCCCGGGCGGAGTCACCGTCAGGCTCGACGAGAGGTTGCTCCAGCTGACGGAGCCCGTCCACGCGTAGGTGTAGGAGAGCACCGGGCTCGGATGGCTCGTGCAGCCCGCCGTGCTGCCGCCGAACCAGACGACCTTCTGGGAGACCGGGTCGTAGGCGACGGTGGCGTTGAAGGCACAGGGAGGGCCTCCGTAGCTCGACGTCGGATAGCTCCCCGCCCAACCCCCGTTGCCCGACCAGTACCAGAACTCCGCGCCCGTTCCTCCGAGCGCGGGCCCGTAGAGGAGCATCTCCTGGGTCGGCGGATCCCAGGCCATCTCGCAGCTGGTCATCGCCCAGCCGATGACCTCGCTGCTCCGGTTGGTCCACGTCCCCCCGGGGAGCGGACTCGAACCCGGCGCGTAGGTGAACGTCCAGCCGTTGCCGCTGGCCTTGTCCTGACCCGCGACGGCGAGGAAGTAGTGCTCGGTGGGGTCCCACGCCATGCAGCCCCCGGAGACCGTGAGGTCGTAGCCCAGCGTTCCCGGAGTCGTACCGAGCGCGCTGGCCGCCGTGAGGTTGAGCCACCCGCGAGACGGCAGGTAGGCCCACATCGTCGGGAAGTCGTAGACGGGCTGAGCGGTCGGCTGCGTGAGCACGCTGTTGGCGAGGATCACGACCTCCCCGCTCGAGTTGTTCGCCGCGGACGTCCACACCGGAACCCCGGTGGTCGCTCCCGTGACGTTGTACATCGTCACGGGCGGTGCGGCGTAGCCGGCACCGACGGGACAGTACGGCACCACGAATCCAAGGAATCCCGGGTGGGCGTCGCTCGCGCAGTATTCGGAAGCCGTCCAGGACACCGCGGAAGGGGTCGAGGCCGGGGTCACGACGCCGCGGGAGGACCCGGCGGCCACCGGGGCCGACGGACCCGGCACGGCCAGCGCCGAGACCACCAGAACGGTGACAAGGACGAGCGCGAGGGCGGGCTTCACGAGCCGACCTCCCGGGAATCCGACGACCTCCGGGAGACGCCGAAGAGCGTGACCAGGACTCCCGCCATGAACAGCAGGACGTCGAAGACGAGCTCGAAGGGGAAGGTCAGGATGTTCAGGATCGGGTGGTGGACGGCGAACCACCACTGGAAGGCGAGGATCGCCACCACGAAGGTCCAGTACCCCAGGACCAGCGCCGCTCCCGAGTCCGCGATCGCCTTCCGATCGCCCTTCAGGGACCGGGAGGAGCGGGGAGGCGGCCGGATCGACCTCCCGGTTCCCCGGCCCGCCACGAAGGCGCCGCCGACGCCGACCGCGAGGAACAGGGCGTCCCCGATCAGCTCCGCCGGGACGATCACCACGTCCGCGGGGAGGAGCACGACGTCCAGGACGAGCTCGACGACCAGGATCAGGAAGAACAGGCCGAGGATACCGCCCCATCCGCCACCTCGTGCGTGCTTCCCCTGGCTGCTCGACTGGGCCATCTCCGAACACCGACCCTCCGGGCGCCCTCACGCCCGGTGGGCGTGCCGGCTGCGGTGCCGCCCGCGCTCTCCGCCCCGCTGCCGAGAGCCGTGCTTCTTCGACCGGCGGTGCAGGAAGAAGACGATCGCGAAGACCAGGACGAACGCGACGACGCCGATCACGACGTATTCGAGGATCTGGGCGACCTGCGAGGAGAACCCCGAGAACCAGCTGAACGGATTCAGCGCTCCGCCGATCGTCTTGATGGCGTTCATGATGTCGGCGCCGGCAGTCCCGAAGGCGTTCTCGACCCAGCTCAGGGCGCCCGAAGCCCCATTCACGATGGCGCTCCCGACCGTGTCGAGCGCGCCGGCCACGGCGCCCGCGGCGTTCCCGGCGAGGCTGAGGAGGCTCTTCCCGCCGTTCAGGATCGCGCTGCCGACGTCTCCCGCGACGTTCTTGGCGGTCGTGAAGGCGCTCGACAGGACGGCCGCGGAGGTGCTGACGACCTTCCCTACCGTGTTGCCGACGACGTTGAGCCCGCTCTGGATCTCCCCAGGAAGGCTGCCGATGGCGGACCCCGCCGCGGCGCCGACGTGGTAGATCGTGTTCGAGATCGAGTTGACGCCCGAGAGGATGGCGCCCGCCGCTCCGCTCGCCGCCGAGCCGATCCCGCTCGTGATGCCGCTCAGCGTGTGGCTGAGGGTCCCCTGGACGGCGCCGCCGATGTTCGCAATCGTTCCGCCGAAGAACGGCATCACCTGGTCGACGGCCTTCGAGACGTCGGTCGAAACCCCGCTGAGGTCGCTTCCGAGGGTTCCCGAGACCGGCTTGATGACGTCGTTGGAGACCGTGTTCGTGACGCCTCCGACGGCGTTGCTCACGGTGCTGGCGGCGGAGCCGACGAAGTTCGAGACGGCGGAGGCGGCGCCGGTGAGCGCCGAGCCGAGACAGACGATGAAACAACCACCGACGCCGAACTCGGGCTCGCCATTCGCGGCCCATCCGAGGAACGCGGCCTGTCCGGGAACGAAGATCGCCCCGGACGCGCCGACTCCCGAGCCGGTCGGGAATCCCGCCGCCTCGGCGCTCGCATACCACTGGTGGTCGACCGGGTCGAAGACCCCGCCGAAGTCGTTGGTCTGACCCGCATAGACCGCTCCCGTGGAGAGGTCCATGAACTCGCCGATGTCGGCGCCCGCGTCGATGGCTCCGGTGGTCCGGTTGACCAGTGCGAGGTTGTTCGACTGGAGGAACCCGGGGATGGCGCTCGCGAGGTAGTCGTGGATCGTGCTTGCCGCCTGGCTCGAGAACTGGGTCCAGACGGCGATGTTCGAGACGAGCATGCCCGGGATCTCGATGTCGGCGGCCGGGACCCCGGTGTTCGCCGAGATGTAGTTCGTCAGGAACGAGTGGATCTGGCTCTGGATCGTCTGGGGAGTCCAGGTCGTCGCGTAGGCCGTGGACGACACTGCATCCGTCTGGTCCTCGGGAGTGGCGCGGATCGTCGCGAGGGTGCCCGGGGCGCCGGCCTCGGTTGCCGTCGTGGTCGAGTTCAGGATCGCCGTCGCGTTCGATCAGCGAGCTCGTCTCACTCGCCGGCGAGGAGGAGTTCACCACGCTCGGGAAGTCGGAGAGGGACCCCGTGAGGCTCGAGTAGCTGTTCTGGGAGTTCGGCGGGTTGAGCCAGTGGGTGGTCACGGACCGCCGGGTCGAAGGGAGCGGCGTCGGGGATCGACACCGAACCCGCGACCATCGGGATCGCGGCGGTCGAGGCTCCCGGGGCGTTCGCGTAGGTGTTGTGGTCGACGAAGAACGCGGAGTCGAGGATCATCGCCGAGTCGACGCTCGAGGCCGCCGCGGTGAGCGTGTCGCCGAGGTAGCCGATCTTCGTGAGGTTCTCGTCGAGGACCGGGTGCATCGCGGGGGTCGAGCCGATCACGGCTCCGTTGGTCGTGTTGACGATGCTGACGACCGTCTGGAGGGGTTGGGCGTAGACGTAGACCTCGAAGAACTGGAGCGGAGGCGCCGCAGACGTTCGAGGGGAAGGTGTAGGTGGTGACGGTCTGGAAGCCACCGGGCTTCTCCTCCCAGTCGTAGGCGAGGAAGGTGTAGTTGCCCGCGGAGTAGAAGGCCTGGACCCAGACCTCGTTCTGGGCGGACCCGGCCGCCGCGTTCGTGACGTTGCCCGGAGGTCGGCGACCTGACCCGTCTGCTGAGCCTCGGAGAGGACGAGCTGCCAGGTGGTCCCGGTGCCGTTGAGCGCGACGCGCTGGTCGAGGAAGGCGTAGCTGACGTTCGCGCCGAGGGAGGCACCGAGAGGCCAGCTGGCGAGCGCCGTGGTGCCGGTCGAGGTCGAGTTGACCTGGGCGATCCCGTAGTGGGTCCCGTAGCTGCTCGTGTTGTCGAGCCAGGCTCCGTTCGCCGTCAGGGAGGCGTTGAGTGAAACCGGTCGTGTTCCACTGGGTCGGCTGGTCGAGGTAGCTGACCCTCGCGAAGGTGATGTTCAGCTGCTGGCGAGAGCGGATTCGACGCCGAGGGAGAGGTTGATCGCCGACCACTCCTCCTGAACGACCCTGGTGCCTCCCGTGAGGAGGACGACCGAGGTCGCGAGGATCGCGGCGACCACGAGGAGGGCGACTGGCGCGGCCCACCAACGGTCCCTGGCGACCCGAGGCGGCTTCCAGCCTCGGAGCTTGAACGTTCGGCTCTCGGTCTCGCTTCCGGTCTCGCCTTTCCCCTTCATGGTGTGGGGGCGAGGTCGGGCGGAGCCGCGGGTGAGGCGTTACCGCCCGCCTCACCCGAGGGTGATCATCCTCGTCGGGGTATATCACACGATTCGCGTACGAAAGTAACGGTCGTTGCTGTTGCCGCTTCACGCGCTTGGACAGGCGCGTGGACGGCGGGCTCGAATGGAGCCGGGCCTGTAGCGGGACCCGGTCGAGACTGGATGCGCTGACGGGGGAGGTGTTTCACGAACTCCCCGGTGCCGGTCTGATGTGCGCCCGCGCGTACAGTCCGAGTCCCAGGTAAGGTGGTTCAGCATGAATCGGTTCGACAGGGAGTATTGGGACGGCGCGAGAGAGATGGCCCTGATGTTCTACGACTCGATGAAGTCGAGGAAAGACGTCCCCGAGGACATCAAGAAACTCGCCGAGACAGCACTCCGGGAGACGGGAGAACGGAAGAACCGAGACTTCCGCGAGGCGATCGGAGTCGTTCACGCCACGGCTTCGAGGGGCCCCTCCTCGAAGCAGGGAGCCTGAATCGACCGCGGGCTCGAGGCAGTTCGAACCCGCGTGATCCCGGTGGCAGTCCCCCGAGGCATGCCCGGCCGGATTGAGAAACAACGCCCGTCCGACGGTGACCGTCACTACACCGCCAATCCATTTCGTCCAGCCGCAACCCGACTTTGGCGGCACCCCGCTTTGCAAAGGGTCCAAGGCCCGACAAGCAGAACCCCTCGTCAAAAGGGTGCGCTTTGAGAGCCGCTGGGCACAATGGTCAGACCGTCGACTCGGACCGAAGTGCCGAAGCTGTGGAGTAGAAGGGGGGGGCATATGCTACTGTAATAGCATACTCTTACGCTAATATATCTTGGCCTTACCCTGAGTCGTGCCGAAAACGGCTCTTCGAGTGACGGGCTGGAAGTGCGGTCGGTGTGGCTTCGAGTGGCTACCCCGAATCACTCGGGAACCCAAGCGGTGCCCGCGCTGCAAGAGTCCCTACTGGAACAAGCCGCGACGCAAACCCGCGCCGAAGCGAGGTCCGTAGATGGGAGCGGAGCCCACCCATACCGAAGAGTGGGACGAGGCGAAGGCCAAGTCTGAGATCGCTCGGCTGGTCGAGGATTACGAGCGGTCAAAGTCAGACGGCCGCCTATCCCGTTTCAGCGAGGAGGAGACGAAGAAGGACTTCATCCTCCCTCTCTTCCGAGCGCTCGGGTGGCGGGTCGACTCCTCCGAGGTTTCGGCCGAGGAGCGGATTCTGCGCGGCCGAGCGGACTACGGTTTCAAGATTGGTGGGGTCACCAAGTTCTACGTTGAGGCCAAGCCCCTCTCGAAGGATATCTGGGAGCGCGGTAGCCTCCAGCAGGTAATCGACTACAGCTATGCGAAAGGCGTCCCGTGGGCTGTCCTGACGAACTTCGCTCGGACAGTGGTCTTGTATTCGGAGGCCAAAGACCCGAACCCATTCAATAGCGGGTTCCTCGATCTCGCCGCCGACAAGTACCTCGCCGAGTTCGACCGCCTCCGCTTGCTCAGCCGCCTCGCCGTTGCAAACAATGAGTTGGACTCGAAGGCCGAGACGTTCGGGCGGAAACCAAAGAAGCAGCCCATCGACAAGCAGCTGCTCAAGGACATGAACTCGTTCCGCCTCGACCTCGCAAAGGACATTCGGCGCCTCAACGGAGACCGTTTCCAAGAGGCCGACGAAGCCTTGGAAGAGACGGTCCAGCGGATTCTCGACCGGCTCATATTCATCAGGGTCGCCGAAGATCGCGGACTTGAGGACAAGCAACTTTCGCTCCTTTCGAAAGGACCGGAGTCGACCGCGGCGAAGCGGCTGCGCGAACTCTTCCGTCGTTACGACGACAACTTCGACAGCAAGCTGTTCCAGTCTCATGCGGCCGACGATGTTCGCATGGATGGGGAGGTCCTACAGAGCGTCCTTCGTGGGCTTCATGAGACCGAGGACGGGGCTATCCGCTACGACTTCGCCGCCATCGACGCCGACGTTCTCGGCGTCATGTACGAGCAGTATCTCGGCCTCATTCTCCGCCAGACTTCCAAGAGGGCGAAGCTCTCCGATGGAGCGGTCAATCGCAAAGAGCAGGGCATCTACTACACTCCGACATGGGTGGTCGACTACATTGTCCGGTTTTCGATTCAAGAGGCGCTCAAGAGGAAGGGGGCGCGGCCCGAGAGTCTCCGCGTGCTCGATCCCGCGTGCGGGTCGGGGACGTTCTTGCTACGGGCGTTCGACCACCTCATGCAGGCCCGGAATCCGACGGGGGCGAAGGTCCAAGCACGATTCGACCCTGAGACGGCCGGCCCCTCCTCGCTCTGCGTACTCGGTACTTAACCGAGAACCTCTTCGGAGTCGACCTCGACGCCCGCGCGGTAGAGATTGCGCAACTGAATCTGATGATTCGCGCCGCCGAGAGTCGCCACCGACTGCCGACTCTGGAACGGAACGTGAGGGTAGGCAACTCGGTAATCGCCGATTCGACGGTCGACTCAAGAGCGCTGGATTGGTCGAAAGCGTTTCCAGTTCCCGCAGCCGACGGCAGCTTCGACGTTGTCGTCACCAATCCACCCTACGTCCGAATCCAAAACCTTGGGGCTTCCGAGGTCGAGTACTTCGGTAATCGCTTCAAGGCGGACTGGAACTACGACATTTACACCGTCTTCGTTCAACAGGCATGGGAACTGCTTCGGGAAGGCGGTATCGCCGGCTTCATTCTTCCAAACAAGTTCCTGAACGCGAACTACGGCCAGTCGCTTCGGACATTCCTCGCGGACCGAGGCGCGATCCTCAAGCTGATGGACTTCCGGGATTACCAGGTCTTCGACGATGCGACAACCTACACGTGTCTTCTCTTTCTCCGAAAGGGCAAGGCCAGGCGTGAATTCACTTTCGGCAGACTAACGGCCGACTCCGACCCCGGCACCGCTAGGAGCCTGTCGGAAGAGCAGTTCGGGGAGTCCCAGGTCGGGTTTCCGAAGGACCCGGCGGGACCTTGGACACTTGTCCCGGCCGTTTCGAGGCCTTTGTTCGACAAGCTCGACGCGCTTCCGCGACGGCTCGAACAGGTGGCTGAGAGCGTCTACGTTGGGTTGCAGACGAGCGCGGGACCCGGTGTATATCGTCCCGCTTGAGAGTGAGTCGGGCTCAGTGGCCCGAATCACCGAGGCCGAGACTGGGGTCTCCGTTCCCATCGAGCGCAGTCTGCTCCGACCGATTCTGAGAGGGCGAGAAATTCAGCGTTGGGAAGTTCAGTGGCGTAAGCTCTTCCTCCTGTTGCCCTATCGGATTGAGGCGAACGAAGCTGAGCCCATCAGGCACGCAGAACTACACCGAGACTTTCCCAAGGCCGCCAGAGTACTTTGAGAGGCACAAGGCCAAGCTGAAAGCACGAGACGGTGCAGAGACTCCTCGGCGAGGACTGGCACCTCTTCCCCTACAACAAGAACCTGGAGAAGTTCGAGCACCCGAAGCTTCTTACTCAAGTCCTCGCAGATCGCAATCGGTTCACTCTCGATGTGGAAGGCCGCTTCTACTTTGTCGGGGGCGGAAACGCTGGAGGATACGGGATTCGGCTCAAGGACGACTCCAAGGAGAACCGCTGGTATGTCCTTGGGGTCCTCAACTCGCGCCCTGTCGAGTTCTACCACAACCTCATCAGCACTCCGTTCCGAGGCGGCTTCTTTTCGTATGGCCGACGATTCTTGGAGCCCCTCCCAATCCCGGAGGGGACGGCCGCGCAGCGGGACACCATTGGGAAAGCCGCGAAGGCTCTGACAGAGGCCCACACCCATCTTCGCGAGTTGGTGTCGGGCACGGACCGCTATCAAGCGGCGCTCAGGGAAATCGACGAGCTTGAGACGCGGCTGATTCGCCTGACACTCGATTTATTCGGTATCACTCCCGAGGAAGAGATGCTGCTGCCGATGCTTCCCGAGTCCAACCCGTGAGGCGGGAAGCGAGGCATCTATTCACCCGAGGGGTCGATTCGCTCGTACTCGCCGTCGAGCACTTCAATCGCCCGCACGACCGGGGTCGCACGGAGACGGACTCATTCTCGCTGACCACGCGTTCGAAATGCTGCTGAAGTCAGCGATCATTCACCGCGGTGGGAAAATCAGGAAGCGCAAGGCCCCGAATACGCTTGGATTCGAAGGGTGCGTCAACGCCTGCCTACTCGATCCCAAGATTCAGTTCCTGAAGAACGAGGAAGCGGACACCCTCAGGATTCTCAACAGCCTCCGAGATGGGGCCCAGCACCATTTCATCCTCGTTTCAGAGCAGCAACTCTACACTGTCATCCAGGCAGCGGTAACGCTCTTTGACGACCTCCTCAGTCGAGTCTTCGACCATCACTTGTCTGACTACGTGCCTCAGCGGGTCCTGCCAGTATCGACGCTACCACCGAAGGCGTTTCCCACGCTCATGGACGAGGAGGTCGCGGCCATTCGAGCGTCGTTCGCGACAGGCACCCGACGACGAGCCGAAGCGCGAGCGCGGCTCCGAACTATTGCCTTGATTGACGGCGCTGTGCGCCAAGACCCTCGCCACCCCACCGACGCCGAGTTGCACGCCAAGCTGGCCGACCTCGCTTCCACTGACTGGAAGCAGGTTTTTCCCGGAGCGGCCTCGCTGGTAATCTCCTCGGATGGGGGCGGACACCCTGTCAGCCTGCGACTGACCAAGACCGAGGGAATCCCAGTTCACCTCGTAAAGGAAGGCGATCCTTCGGCGACCGTCACGGCAATCAAGAAGGTCGACGCTCTGTCCTTCTACAACCTGAGCCCAAGCGCCGTAGCGACCGAGCTTGGTCTCTCGACTCCGAAGTCTCTGGCGGTGGTGCGTTTCCTGAAACTGCAGGAAGACGAGGAGTGCTTCAAAGAATTCCGCATCGGAAAGTCGGTCTTTCGCCGATACAGTCCAACTGCGGTAGCCAGAGCCCGCGAGGCCCTGCCCGGATTGGACATGGCCAAGGTTTGGCAGCAGTTCGGGCCAATGCGGCGGAAGCCGGCGGCTTGAGTGGTATCGCCTGGAACGCCATTGGTCACTACCCCCCTCCTCTCGTGGGCTGAGCCGAATTCGAACCGTTCTGCTGATAGCTCCGCTCGGAGATAGTATTGAAAGTGGGTGAGAGACCGTCCAGCCAGACAGGCTCCCAAACGAAGAGCCCTCAATCCCACGCAAGGACCTCACTGCCGCGGACGGTCTCTGTGCGCAGGCGGTCCTAATGGGTGCTCTTTCTTCCAGCGGTCGATCTTCTCCAGCACCGCCTCGCGGACGAAGTCCCCGATTCGGTTGAAGTGGTCGTCCCCGTCGATGACCCGCACGAGGTCCTCGTAGTAGCCCCGCTCGATCCGACCGGCGACGGAGACCTTCGGGAGGACCTTCTTCCTGGGCTTCGGTAAGGGCGGCGACGTCACAGATGTAACGTGAAAGCAGGAAGGCACTTATAGATTGTGCGCATTCGTATCTTTCGTTACGTATGCGCGCGAAAGGGTTCGGAGAGACGGCAGCCTCGGTCGACCGCCGGATCGTCGGTCGCGTTCGGCCGGGACCCTCGCGAGGGATCATCCGTCTACAGCCCGAGACATGGAGTCTCCTGGCGGCCCTCCGTCGTCCATTGCTAGACTCCGAGGGGAACCTCGTCGGGTTCGAGTCGTTCGACCGGCTCGTGCGGCGGATCCTGGCTGAACGAAGGGATTCACATTCGCCGGGTTCGCAGCTGCGGGAGGGGAGTCGGTGAGCGCGGTGGCCTTGGCCCTCGCCTCGGACCTCGACTCGCCACCGTGGGCCTGCGAGGCGTCCTACGGTGAGGCCGACTCCTGTCCGTCCTGCGGCCACCCCGAATCGGCCCACAAGATCCTCCTGACCCCAACGATCTCCTTCGTCATATGCCACGAGCCGACGGAGTCGGGGGAGTGCTTCCGGGTTCGTCACGCCGAGGGCGTCCCGTTCGGCGCTTGCAGGAGGGACCCGGCATGAGCGGAGGAGACGACGGTCCAACCGGCCCTTCGGAAGCTGAGGTTGGCTGGTCGGTCTACCGCGGGCACGGGCACTATCTATGCGCCGGGTGTGGCCGCCCGGTACCCGAGTCGTCGACCGAACCGGTCTACGTTCTCGATGAGCGGAGTGGATTCAGAGCAAGGAGGGTGGAGCCCGACTGCTTCAAACGCGCGCGGGAGGAGGCATGGCCATCGCCGATTCCGGCCGACGATCTGAGGCCGGCCTCGCCCTTGCCTGCGAAGGAGACGCCGATCCGACACGGCTCCCACGATCGGCACCCGCTCCCGTGGGCAGACCACCGAGGACCAGGTCGCGATCCTTCGCTCGGCGGGACGGTTTCCCTCTGATGCGACGGCTGAGGAGATCGCGTTCGGGCTTGAAGTGGCTCGACGGATCGGGCTCGATCCGTGGCTGGGCCAGGTGAAGTTCCTCCGGTTCGACCCCGCGGACAAGATCCACCCCTTCGTCGGAATCGATGGAATGCGGGCGGTCGCCGAGCGGAGCGGCCAGTACGACGGGCGGGAAATCGAAGTCGAGCTCGCGAAGGGGCCCGACGGTTCGGAGAAACCCGTCAAGGCCGTCTGCCGGGTCCACCGGAAGGACTGGAGCCGTCCGCTGGTGGAGGAGGTCCGGTTCGAGGAAGCGGTCCGGAAGCGCAAGGACGGCCAACCCACGAGGCCGTGGGTCGAGATGCCTATCACGATGCTCCGGAAGGCGGCGGAGGAGCGGGCGCTCCGGGCCGCCTTCCCGCTCCAGCTCTCCGGGGTCTACGGAGAGCAGGAAGCTCCGACGGAGGGGAAGGGGTGAGCGCGGCCATTCGATCTCCTACCGAACCGCTGTTCGACTCGGGCAGCCCGGTGTCCTGACCGGGGTCCACGACGAATACAATCCCGATGACGAGGCCGTGATCGCGGCGCCGGACGAACGGGATGCTGATCGCCAGAGAGTCCCTCGACGACCTCGTGGATCTGCGTCCCTTGAAGGGAGTGGCCCGGCACCTCCCGATCCGGAGACCCGGTCCGCCTACTCATCGAGGGGGAACCGGACCGTCTCCCCCGTGCGGTCCTGGCGGCGAAGGCGGACTCGTGGGTCCTGCTCCTGCTTCGGGCGGGTTGAGGAGGATCCGGTCTTGTCCGACGTTTCCCGCGAAGGTCCAACCCGCGTCCAGGTACCCGGGCAGCTCCTCGACGCGTGACGAGGGCCTGCTTCTTGGGGGTCGGGGCGAACACGCTTCTGGGTGAGCGCCCGGACCTGCTCGAGGTTCGACAGGTCGACCCCTTCCAGCTCCTTCTCGGAGTAGCCAAGCGATCCCAAGAGCACCCGCGCGACCTCGCGGCGCACGTCGCCCTCCGAGGCGACTTCTCCTGTGAGGATCGGCTCGCACCGTCGGTATGCCTCCCGCATCTCCTCGACGAGGTCCCCCGGCAGGCGGTTCTTGTTGAGCGAGTACCGGGCCGTGATGTCGCCCGTGTGGCCGCCCCAGTGAACGACGAACCGATGCACGACCTTCCCCTGGCCCTCGGCGACGCCGAGACGGGTCTCGAAGAAGACCCGGAGCACGTACGGCCGGTCCTTCATGTCGAGCGACCGGAACGCGGCCCGCACCGCCCCGCTGACGTTCATCGTCCGCAGGAAGGGTCTCCGCCCCCGTCCCGGACTCACGAGGTCGCTCGCCCGCGTCAGCTTCTCCCCTTGCGCGATCCGGAGCTTGAGGTAGTCCTCGATCGCCTTGCATGTGGGGAGCGGGGCGAAGGTGAGGTAGGTGTGCCGGGCCTTGGAGAGCGACTCGCGGACGACCACCAGAGCCGGGACCTTCCGGAACTTGGGCTCGCTGCCCGAGAGGTCGAGTTCGGGGAAATCCCCGAGAGTGAAACCGTCGTCGCCGAGGTAGTTGCCGACGACCTCGGGACGGACGCCGCTGTAGGCCATGAGGGCGCAGGTCACCCGGTCCCTCAGGGGAGCCGTGGCGAGGACGGTCCGCACCTGCCCGGGCGATGGAGCGATCTCGTCGACCAACGTGGGAGTGGATTCCCGCCCCCGGATGTTCACCCCGGTCACGGCGAGGCGCCCGTTGTGCTTGCGCCACGAGTTGACGGCCTTGACGGTGCTGTGGATGTAGGAGCCGGCGTGCTTGGCCTTCGACTCGACCTCGACGAAGTCCATGACGAGGTCGCGGAGCGGCTTGTCGCCCATGCGCGCCAAAGCCTCGGGAGTGACCTTCATGAGGCGAGCAGAAGGCTGCGAGGCGCCGGACGTAGACGTCGGCCGTGGCGCGACTTCCCTGGGCTACGTTCCGGTGCCAGCGGCGGCGGTCGTCGGACTCAGCGAGGAAGGGTACGAGGCGGGGGGTACGGTTCGGTCCCATGAGGGAGGTAAGGGAGCATGGGTTCTAATAGATTCTCCTATAAGGCCCCGGCGGGCCCGTCCGGTTTCCTCCGCCCACGACCGAGGTCCCGAAGGGACCCCAGCGGCCGGAGCCCCCGTCCAGGACGTGGCGGCCTCAGAAGGTTGAAGTAACTCGACCGACTTCTGCGGGAGGTCGATGGCCGTGGAGAAACCCCATCCGCAACCGCCGGTAGAGGAGGAAGTCCCACCGGATGGAGCCAAGCTCGCGGACCGGATCTCGGCCGAGCTCGAGCTCCTCAGTCGGAACGTCGACATCCTCGAGCAGCTCTCGGGGCGGACGCCGAAGGGGATCATCCGGCTGAGCGAAGCGCTGCACCTCCCGATCCACAAGGTGCGCTACTCCCTCCATCTCCTCGAGCGCGAAGGGGTCATCCAGCCGAGCGCGGACGGGGCGGTCGTCACGGACGCCTCCCGTCAGTTCTGGGAATCGATCGAATCGTTCCCTCGACGAAATGAGCCGGCGCATCGAGCACCTCAAGGAGCGCGCCGCCGCGCATCGCTCCGCGCCGCCTCCGAGCCGGAAAGGCTATTAGCGCGATGCCGGCTCGGCCGCCTCGGTGCCGCCGTAGCTCAGCGGCAGAGCGATCGGCTGTTAACCGAAAGGTCAGCGGTTCGAACCGAGGGCGGGGTTCCCCCGCCGTCACGGAAATCCGCTCGGCGGCGCCTCCGGTTCGCCGTCCCTGGGCCCGTAGCTTAGTCCGGCCAAGAGCGACCGGCTCATAACCGGTCGGTCGACGGTTCAAATCCGTCCGGGCCCATCCCAATCTGGGTTTTGAACCCCCCTCTCCCCGGGGCGGTCTCCCCCGTTTATCAGTACCCCGCCATTCTGAGGCCGTGGGTGCGAGCGCGTTTACACCCACTCTCGCTGAAAGGTGCGTTGCACCCAGATTCCGCGGTGGCACTCCAGGGAGGAGGTTACGCTCTGGTCAGCCTGAGTTTATCTTAAGCCAAAGCGAATCCGGGTGGGTCCAATCATGCCGCATTCGAAAGAGCTCGCAGGCCGGTCTTCAGAACCCAAGCGCGTACTGGTGTCGGGAGCGACAGGGCAACAAGGAGGTGGCCTGGCCCGATTACTCCTCCAGCGAGGGCACCACGTACGGGCCATGTCTCGCAAGCCCGACAGCGCTGCTGCGAATGAGCTGAGGAAGAAGGGCGCCGAGATCGTCACTGGGGATCTTGGGGACCGCGCATCGGTCGAGCAAGCTGCGAAAGGAGTTGACGTCGCGTACCTCGTAGCCACACCATATGAACAAGGCGTGGAAGCCGAGACTCGATTCGGTATGACCGGTCTTGACGGATTTCACGCGGCTGGAGTCCCCTATGTGGTCTACTCTTCAGTCAGCGATGCGGATCGAAAGACAGGTATTCCCCACTTCGACAGCAAGGCCAGGATTGAGGAACACCTCAAGGGCCTCGGCACCGACTACTCCATCGTCGCCCCGGTCTTCTTCATGGAGAATCTGTTTGCGCCCTGGGTCGCCGGGGGTTTTGCGCAGGGAGTCCTCGCTACCGGGATCCTTCCTGACCGGAAGTTGCAAGTCATTTCGCTCCCCGAGATAGCCGAGTTCACGACGCTCGCCGTCGAGCAACCGCGTTCCTTCCGGGGGAAGAGGATCAACATTGCGTCCGACGAACCCGCGCCAACCGAGATCGCTCGACAGCTTTCGGAGATTTCGGGCAGAAAACTGGCGTACCACGCGGTTCCCCTAGACGAGGTTCGGAAGCAAAGTGAAGACTTTGCCAAAATGTACGATTGGTTCAATCGAGTCGGCTATAGCGTCGACATCGCGAAACTGAAACACGACTATCCGCAGGTTCATTGGCGCTCATTCCGAGAGTGGACACGCATGCAGGACTGGTCCCGGGTCCTTCCGGCTTCCACCAAAACCTGATTGGTTCTGGGCTTGATGCGTGGCGGCAGCTGTCAAGCTGCCGCTTCCGCTCAGGCGCCAGAGGGGCGTAAAGGTGCAATGTCGATTGCACCTACATCCAGCGACGCGTTGACGATGGATGTACGTCTAGCGCGCGGTCGAACCCGTTCCAGAGTCGGTTAATAGAGACCTGCCGTGCCGGGCACATGGCCGCCAAGTCACCCAACATGGTGCAGTGCCCGGGATGCGAAGAGACATACGACTCATCCGACCCGGCCCAAGTCAAAGCGCACGCACCCCACTACGAAATTTGATCGAACTGGCGTGATTCTTTCCATGAGAAATCAGGCCGGAACCAGATAGGCCCATTCAGGGGGCTTGCGGTTGATTGCTCGAAGCACGAAATCTCCCGCGGCAAGCATGAAAGTGCCGCGTCGATTGCGACCACTCTGGCGGGAAAGGTCATAGCCTTCACATTCGAGGTCATTGAGGACTCGAGATTCACCTCACCTGATACCGATCGATTTGAATTTGGACCCGCCTAAGGAGCTGTTCCGATTCGAGCATTAGGCCGTATCGACGGAAGTAACGCTTCAACGCAGCCATTCCACTTTCTAGAGCTCGGAGAGCCTCGTTCAGCCGCACCCAAGGAGGCATCCCTAGTCGATCCACTCTAATGCCGGCCGCCAAGTCGATGAACCACGGCTCGTCCTGGTACACGAGAATGTTGAACGGGCTCAGGTCTGAATGGACCACCCCGGCTTCGGCTAACCCCTCCACACCTTTCATCGTCTCTTGCAGGAAGCGATCCGGTTCCTCGAGTCGAGCGTGCTGCAGCATTGGGGCGACTGAGTCGGGACCCCCTAGGGTACTGCATCGAGAACATGTTCTCGACTCGGCGTCCCGGCTTGGGAACACGTGCGCCCCCCTGCCACGCATAGGTGAGCAACTCGAACTCTCGCGGCGCGCGCTGTCCCATCGTCTCCAGCTTGATCGGTCCCCCGCCCCGATGAGAAGTCCGATATTGGCGGTACACCTTCACTACGAGCAGCCGTCCCCCGTCTCGACAGAGGTAGACATCCGCCTCCTTGCCGGAACCGAGTCGCTGACCCACCTCAGTTGCGAGGCCGACATCGAGGATCGCGTCCGCTACCTCTTCGTGCGTAGGTTCCGCGAAATCGATCGTTCCACTGCGGACCTTCCAGTGCACGCTCTTGTCCAGATATGCTTCGTTGGGCATCGGTTGAACCCGGCCCAGGTCGAACGACTCAGGTGAAACGGATGCTGACGCGGCGGAACGCAGACTAACGAAGTTCAGTTGGTCCACAGTGCGCCAGCATCAGAATCGATTGCCATTTCACCGTGAACCTCCCGGCCCGTGGCCGACTCACGATTCTTGGAGGGCTATGTAAACCCTTCCGGTTGGCGGGCCGGAACTCCCAGCCGAGTCGGTCTCAGGGGCGCTCGAGTGGGTGCACGCGCGATTGCACCCGGGACGGCTGTGAGTCTCCATGCGCATAGTCTGTAGGGCAGTGCCCGCTAGGGCTGGGGACCCGGTGAGCGACTTCGGTCAGAGGAGAGAGGGGCGCTCGGCTCAGAGGAGTGGGGCCGTATACGAAACGGTATAGGTGATCCCGCTTCGGGTCTGTATGTCCATTACGAGCCAGATGTAGTACGAACTGGATTCGGCGGTGAAGCTGAATATGTCGGCCGGCGTGGGGTTCAGGGAGTTGAGAGAGTCGGCCTGAATCTCGCTCGAGTTGGGCAGAACAGCGACCGAGACCCAGCCACAGTCCTGAAGCCCACAGAAGGGTCCGTTTGACCTCCACTCGACGGTAACTCGAGAGTGGGCCGGCACGTTCAGCGGTGCCTCGTCACCCTTCAACGTGGCTGTGTAATTGTAGGTGAACGGGACTTCCACGAGCACAAGCAGGATAGCCACTCCGGCCGCGACAAGGATGATTACGACCGCTCGATCCTCCCGGAGGGGACCCCATCGACGCAGGGAAGGCTGGTCCTTCGGGCGCATTCGAATCGACCGCGCTATCGTAACAGATTGCCATAACGGTGATGGCGATGGCGAGCGAGCCACACGACCAATCCCACCTCTTCTGAGCGCGGTGCCTAATCCGGATCTCCTCAGGGATTGAACAGGAGGCTGAGTGAGTGCCCGATTGCACCCCCACGCGGATCTGCCGAGTGTATGCGCTTTTGCACCTGCTGCAACGTAGGTTCGAAGTCGATTGCACGCACCCCTCGAAGGGGCCTCCTCAGGAGTGGGTGCATGTCTCATCACATCCATTGCGCACACCCACCCGAAGATGCGAGGTGGATTGGACCCGGTACTCGACGCAATCGTGGTTAGAGACCGGCCATCTGGCCGCCATCCACATCCCAAGTCGCACCAATCACAAAGCTCGCTCTGTCCGAGACCAGGAACGTGACGACTGAAGCGATCTCCTCAGGCCGAGCGAAACGACCCAGAGGGACGGCGTTGGACACCCCTCCTAGAAACTTTGCTGCCCCCTCCTGCGATCCATCGGTGTAGGCGCGAACCTCCCGTTCCCACATTGACGTCTCCACAGCCCCAGGGCACACACAGTTGACTCGGATGTGCTTGGGGAGTAGCGTTCGGGCCATCGATCCCGAGTAGGACACCATCGCGGCTTTGGTGGCGTTGTAATCCACCGAGCTTGGGTCAGCCATGTATGCGCCTATCGATGCGATGTTAACGATGACACCACCCCCTTGCTTTTCCATGATGGGGGCCACCTCGCGCGTAAACCGGACTGCGCTCAGAAGGTTCACGTCGACCGAGAATTTCCAATCCGAATCAGCCAGGTCTACCGACTTTCCACCATAGGTACCGGGCGAGGCCTCGCCCACGTTGTTCACCAAGATATCGATTCGGCCCAGTCCCTGCGCAATCGTCCGCACTACGTGCTCGACATCCTCGACCTGAGTGGCGTCGGCCTCAACCGTCACGACCTTCACCTTGTGGGAAGCTAGAACGGCGCCTAACTGATCCAAGTCGCCTTTGTGACGCGAACAGATTCCCAAGTCGGTGCCTTCAGTGGCCAATCCAATCGCGATAGCGCGCCCAATTCCTCGAGAAGCCCCTGTCACCAAGGCGACCCTGCCCTGGAGGCCTAGGTCCATCTCCCACCCAGCAGGAGAGGGGCCATCCCCGCTATCAACTTTGGCCGAGCAGAAGCCGCGCGCGCGTCCAACAACCGTGAACTATCAAGCTAGAGAGTCAGACCGTTAGACACCTTACACGGGGCCGACGATGCTTCGTGGGGATGGGCAGGGCCAACGCCCTGTGTGCAAGTACCTATAGCACCCACCGCCGGCCCTCCCCAGAGTTGTACCGCGTTGTTTACCAAGTTCTAAGTCGGCAGTTGAGAGGGCAATTGAACCGAAGCCTTGACCGGGAGGCGTCCATGGAAGTCGGGGCCAAGTGACCAACTGGTTAGAGTGTTCGGAACCTACGGGGATGGATTCCCAGTCGCTAGTGCCGAGGAGTTCTGCCGCAGCGTTTCTTGCGGGGTGAGATTTCAATACCAGTCGCTCCTTGATTACCTCCGTGCAAGATTGGGATGAAGGTCCGGCCAGAGCAGAGGTCGGGCGACTCGTTGACGACTATCAGAAGGCGAAGTTGGATGGCCGCTACTCGCATTTCAGTGAGGAAGAGACAAAGAAAGACTTCATCCTGCCTCTTTTCCGGGCACTAGGCTGGCGCGTTGATTCCTCGGATGTTTCAGCCGAAGAGAGAATTCTACGGGGTCGCGCAGATTATGGTTTCAAGGTGGGTGGGGTCACAAAGTTCTACGTCGAAGCGAAACCACTTTCGACGAACATTTGGGATCGTGAATACCTCCAGCAGGTCATCGACTACAGTTACGCGAAAGGGGTCACGTGGGCCGTTCTGACGAACTTTGGAAGAACTGTAGTCCTCTATTCGGAGGCTAAGGAACCCAATCCGTTCAACACACTCTTCCTTGACCTCTCTTGCGAGAACTATCTTGCACAGTTCGACCAACTGCGCCTCCTCAGTCGCCGCGCTGTAGAGAGTAACGAACTCGACTCGAAAGCTGAAACCTTTGGTCGAAAGCCCCGAAAGCAGCCAATCGACAAGCAACTCCTGCAGGATCTCAACACGTTCCGACTCAGCCTTGCAAAGGGAATCCAGCACCTGAACAGAGAGCTCTTCGCCGAGTCTGACGAGGCCCTGGAGGAGACGGTCCAACGAGTTCTCAGACCGGCCGATCTTCATTCGAGTTGCTGAAGACCGGGGGCTCGAGGATCGACAGCTTAGCCTTCTATCTAAAGGATCTACGACGAACCTGGGAAAGCGCCTCCGCGAACTCTTCCATCGATACGACGAGAACTTTGACAGCAAGCTGTTCCAAGCTCATACCGCGGACGACATTCACATCGATGGAGACGCTCTTCAACGAGTCCTTCGCGGCTTGCATGAGACGGAAGACCAGACGATCCGCTACGACTTCGCAGCAATCGACGCCGACGTTCTGGGGGTGATGTACGAACAATACCTCGGCCTGATTCTTAGGCAGACCCCGAAGCGCGCCAAGCTTGCCGACGGGGCGGCGAATCGGAAGGAGCAGGGGATCTACTACACCCCCACTTGGGTCGTAGACTACATTGTCCGGACGTCCATAGACCAAGCTCTTTGTCGCAAAGGTGCGAAGGCTGAATCACTCCGGGTCCTAGACCTCGCCTGCGGCTCGGGGACGTTTCTACTTCGCGCATTCGACCGCTTACTGACTCTTCGGAATCCGAAGGCGGGGGCGACACAGAAACGGTTCGACCCCGAGAACGAAGGTAGGCTCGTGGGGTTGAGGACCGATATCCTTCAAACCAATCTGCACGGGGTCGATCTCGACCCGAGGGCAGTCGAGATCGCGCAGCTCAACTTGATGATCCGCGCGGCGGAGAGTCGCCACCGACTTCCCACCCTCGAGAAGACTATACGGGTCGGCAACTCGGTTGTGTCCGACCCTTCCGTTGATCCTCGAGCGCTCGATTGGACCAAGGCATTTCCGGGACCAACTGGGGACGGCGGGTTTGATGTGATTGTTACAAACCCGCCGTATGTTCGGATCCAGAATCTTGGGGTGGCCGAAGTTGCGTACTTCGCGTCACGGTTTCACGCAGATTGGAACTACGACATTTACACTGTTTTTGTCCAACAGGCGTGGGACCTCCTCCGAGATGGAGGCGTCGCGGGCTTCATCCTGCCGAACAAGTGGCTGAACGCCAATTACGGCGAGTCGCTTCGGAGGTTTCTGGCCGCTAAGGGAGCGATGCTGCGTCTTCTCGACTTCAAGGATTATCAGGTCTTTGACGGCGCTACGACCTACACCTGCTTGCTGTTCCTCCAGAAGGGCCGGCCAAAGGGGAAGTTCGAATTTGGTTCACTCAAGCGAACTGCAGATCCGGCTGCCTCCAGGACACTCACTGACGTGCAGTTTGTTCTCACGGAGACGCCAGTCCCACGGCCTGCGAGCAGACCGTGGACCCTGGTCCCGGGAGGTTCTCGTCCCCTGTTTGAGAAGCTCGACGCGATTCCAACACGTCTCGGGGGTATCTCTGAGAGCGTTTTCGTGGGCCTTCAAACCAGCGCAGACGATGTTTACATCGTGACCGCGAGTCCCGATCGAAGCGGTCTCACCGAGATCACCAATCGTCGCGACGGACGGCGATACGTCGTCGAGTCTTCAATCGTAAGACCATTGCTGAAGAGCGGCGATATGCGTCGATGGCGCCTTGAGTGGAAGGGCCTTTCGCTGGTGTTCCCTTACATAGACACGCCGGGGGGTGTGAAGGGGATAGGATCAAGCGAGCTGGCGCGGAATTTTCCTAAAGCGAGAACCTACTTCACGGAATACGAGAAGAACCTCAAAGAACGCGAGAACGGGAAGTTCCGGGACAATCCAGATTGGCACCTTTTCCTTTACAACAAGAGCCTGGACAAATTCCCCTTACCGAGAATCTTCACCCCCAACCTCTCGACACGTGGTTATTTCAGCTACGACCCGGGGGGTCGCTATACCTTTGTAGGCGGTGCGGGCGGAGGATACGGCATTGTCCTGAAGGACCGGTCGGAGTCGAACTTCTTCTACGTCCTGGGGGTTCTCAATTCTAGGCCTATCGAGTTCTATCACCACTTGGTAAGCTCGCCTTTTCAAGGGGGATACTTCTCCAATTCTCGCCAATACATCGAGCCGCTGCCGGTTCCAAAGGGATCTATCGAGGAGCGCGGACAGATTGGAGCAGCCGCGAAGGGACTCACAGAGGCTCATGCCAGACTACTCGCGGTGGTTCCAGGAACGGATCGCCACCACGAGTTGTTGAAGGAGATCTCCGAACTCGAGGGCGAACTCGACCGCCTTACCCTCGACCTTTTCGAGCTGGACTCTGAAGAGCGGAAATTGCTTCCGCGTAGTCTTGAGTCAGAATAAGATTCGTTGGCCCAGCGACAGGCACGGTTCTCTGGTTGCAAGAGGCGTTGCACCTACTTGCTATACCATGAGCAGGAAGTGTGACAACGGGAGGAATAACCTCCTCTCGCCTAACTCGATTAGGTCTCGCGTTACAATCAACCCGAATGGCGCCGCAGGATGCTCCGCGAGGAAGGCGTTCAGCCCGTCCAAATCGTGATGGGGATCGGTTCGATACTTCACTTCTATGGGGACAGCCTTCCCGTTTATTCCGACTACCACGTCAACCTCCCGGCCATGCCTGTCTCTCCAGTAGAACGCTTTGGGCTCCGGGCCGGGATTCAGGCAGTACACAAGCCGCTTAGCGTGGTCGTGGACAATCCCCTCGGCGAGGCGACCCATGAAGGCAGAATCTGTGAGGGTCCTCCGGTCAACTCTGCCCAGCAGCGCGTTCTGCAACCCCGGATTCGTGAGGAGGATCTTGCGCTGCCGGCGGATTCTCTTTGCCCTACTCTCGGAGAAGAACTGTGCTTGGGCCACCAGAAAGACACTCTCCAAGTGGTCCAAGTAGTCAATAATCGTTCGCTCTTGGACATTGAGGGTCGCAGCCAGATTCCGGTAGCTGATGAGTTGACCGCTTTCGTGGGCGAGAAGTCCCAACAGGTCATAGAACAACTGCGGGGTGCGAATCTGATAGACACGGGACAGGTCGTTAGCTACGGTTAGATCAAGATACTCCCTGAGTCGAGCTGCAGATCGATGGAGGTCACGGGAATCAAGTAACTCGGGGAACCCATCCAGAAGGAAATACCTATCGAGCGCAGAGCGTAACGCCGCTCTGCCTCTGGTCGCGGTACCCTCTACCTCTCTGAGCTTTCTTTCCAGAATCCGCGGGTCGTTACTCTGGACTGAGGAAGCGAACGCCTCCCGAAGTCGGAGGCCAGCATCGTTCCAGCGGGGGTCGTCGGTCTGGTACATCAACACGTCGACGAACTTCCAGGTGAGGAGGAGATGAGTAGTAACTCGGCCAGTGAGACTCGCGGCAGCCCCGCTCCTCAATTCTGAGAGAGAGCTAGACGAAATGAGGAATTTGGTGGGGTACTTTTGGTCAAACCAGCCTTTTAGATCACGATGCCAATTGTCGACCTTGGTGAGCTCGTCGAGGAATACGTAGACCCCTTCCCCGGCTTTACGCCATGGTCTCCCGAGCACTCGATCTGCATAGACGTTCAGACAGTCGTTGAGCGGGCTCTTTGCTGCCGCCGTCAGACCCGGGAGATCGAAGTTCACGAAGAGGACTCGCGACGGTGAAACCGAGGACTCAAGGAGGTGTTCTATCAATTGATAGAGTAGAGTAGTCTTCCCGACCTGTCGAGGGCCGCCGATGGCGGAGATGGGTCTCGAGTTCACCTCGTTTCTCAGAACGAAGAAGTCCCGTCGGTGATACCGGTGGGTTAGCTCCCCTGGAACTTTGCCATCCTCCCACCATGGATTGGCATCGATAAGGAGACGGTAAACCTCGTCAGTGTCGGTTGGCATGTAACGTACCTCAGTACATCAAACATATTTAGATATGATGTACTAAAGAGCATCACAATCCACTAAGTTCGACCGCATCCTCAACGGATCGACTGTCTGCCCGGGTAGGCTCGGTGGACAACAGGGGACCTGAGTGGCCAAGTGAGAAGGGGAATCGACTCTTCAGGTCCGGTTCTGCATGAGGCAGGGCTACCCCTGCCCATCTTCTCGAACGCAGCTGCAAGATGCGTTGCACCTACTGTGTACAGCACGGCGATTGGTGCCGATTGGCCAGATTGAAGTTCCTCATGGATTGAACCCTACCGAATGTCTTCTTGAACGAACTCACGCAACGTTCTGACTCGGTTCGCCAGGTCGCTTGCGTCCTTTGGGCTCACAGCCCGATCGGCATACTCTACCTCACCTTTCCGGTTGAGGATTCGAGTGAGCGTTTCTCCAACCTCCGCCTTGTGCGGGGCCCCCGATCGGGCTATCAGAGTAAGGACCTCATGGTGATCTTGTCCCCGACACCGTTCCTGCAAGAAGTGAATGGTGTAGGCATCGCCGAGGGCAATCGCTGCTTGAACGGCGTTGGTTGCCACCCCGTCGGGATTTTTCGTTGCCTCCGCGAGCGCCATGGTTTTCAGGAGGTTCTCTGCCCTGGCGAGGTATACGGCGACTTTGGTTTTTGAGAGGCGTTGGACCCGAGTCTGTTTCAAGATTCACCGCCGAAGCTCGATACCCTCACTTACTACCTGCTCGAGGAGTCCGGAATTACCATGCTGTTGGACCTGGGAGTGATCGAGGACGAGTGAGGAAAGTGGGTTGCCGAATCGGAGTGCAAAGCGAGCAGACGCTTTGCTGAGTGCACTTTCAACGGCCTCCTTCTGTGCTCTTGATTCGACTTGGACAAAGAGGTCGATATCACTCGTGGGTCGATCATCCCCTCGGACGACAGATCCGAACAGGATCGCTCTTTTGACCGGCAATGCTCGAAGTAAGCTTTCGATATCTGTTTTGAGAGTTTGAAAAGAAACTGCCTCCCCTCTAAAGGTCTGGACTAGGACATCACGCAACACGTGCTCCGGGGCAAGCCGCCAGACATGTGAACGACCTGCAATCTCGCGGAATGCCACCCCTGAATCTCTCAGGGACTCCAGCGCGGCATTAGTCTGAGAAGGAGAGCGGTCGCAGAGCCGTGCAAGTTCTCGGCCAGTGAATCCCTTCTCAGGGAATCGAGTGAGTACTCTCAGGTACTCGAACCCGAGTCGGGCTCCCGAGGAGGTCGTCCAGTTCATCGTGGAATCTCATGCTCGACATATAATACATATGTTCGATTATTAGAACATTGCGCACTAGGGGTCAACTCCTCAGAGTCCCCCCTTTGCCGTTCGGAGTCAGACACTGGTAGGTTTACTCAGGGCGGTGGGCGCAAGACGCGTTGCAGCCAACCGGAGCACGTCTCTGGTTTCACCTTCCAGGAAGGTCGTGAAGCTCACGTCCGCTCCACGCGAACAGAGCCCTCGGAATGCTGCGCCACCTCCCTGCTCGGGCCTCGGGCGGCTCTCGTGTCCCGAGGTCCGGTTCCCGGAGCCCATGGGAGGGCCAGGTTGCGGCATTTCTAGCGCACAAGAGATCCTCTGACGAGGTCGGCGAACCCTGGCTGGCTCGAATTCGATGGGAACTGAATCGGTTTCCAGTTCTGTTGAGCCGTGTGGGTCGGAGGGAGGTCCCGCGATCGACGAGAGACATCACCGGGGACTGCATTCAGGCACTGCGTGACGGACTGCCTTGGGAGACGCCCACCTTCGCGATTCACTTCCAGGCGTTGAGGCAGTTTCTAAAATGGGGAGGGAATCCAATTGCTGTCGAACGTTCCCTTTGGAGGCTCCCCACAGGAGCCCCGGTCCACCGACGCTGGTTAACCCGGGAGCAGTTGATTGGACTGTATCGGGCGTCCCGGGGCGTCGAGAAAATCATTGTCGCCCTAGAAGGGTTTGCCGGTTTGAGACGCGTAGAGGTCCTACGGCTCCGGGTCAAGGACGTCATGGTGGACGAAGGGTGTCTGCGGATTCTCGGCAAGGGTCGACGTGGCGGCAAGTGGCGGAGCATCCCCCTTCAGGGAGAGGTTGACCGCCTGCTTCGGTTGTGGATCAAGACTCGGGGCGCGGAGGTTCGGGTAGTGCCGCTTTCGAGGTCGGGGGCGGACGCCGCCCTACAACGCGCCGTTCATCGCGCTGGACTGTCGGAGGCGGGAGTCAGAGTCTCCCACCATGACTTGAGGAGAACCTTCGGCCGACTGGCAAACGCATCCGGCATGAGCCTTGTCTCCCTGCAGGGACTCTTTGGTCACGCATCGCCAGCACTGTCGGCCCACTACATCGGGCTAGACTTCGACGAACTTCGAGGCGCACTGGTGCGCCTTGGTTCGTACATCGACTCCGGTCAGGGACGCAGCCAGGACCCTACGACCAGGAGGACTCAGCGCCATGGAACTCTATAACATACTATGGAAATCCGTAAGTAGGCTCGCAAGATGGTGTAATCGTGGCGACCACAACCATCCAATTGTCTACGGACGTCAAGCGCACGCTTGAAGCAATGAAGATACACCCTCGCGAGACATTCAACGATGTCCTCGAACGCGTCGTCGAGGACCTCCGCGAGCTGGACAAGGGGACCCTAGTCGAAGTCGAGAAGGCCCGCGCTGAAATCCGAGCTGGAAAGTACCTCACACAGGAGCAGGTTCGTAAGGCGATGGGACTCTGATGGTCTTCAAGATCATCTGGTCCGAATCGGCGGCGCGCCAACTCGGAAAGCTCGATCGTTCTGTAGCGAAGCGAATCCTAGAGCGCGTCCAGGCACTCGAGTCGGACCCACTGCGCTCGCTTCGTCGTCTCGTCGGGGTCCCGTCACTACCGGCTTCGAGTGGGGGACTTCCGGGTGATAGTTGAGGTTGCCCAGGAACGACTCCTCATCCTAGTCCTGCAGGTCGGCCACCGAAGCAGAATCTACTAGCCAGTGAGGCTGCCGCCTTCCTGGAGGGTGTAAGACGCATTGCACCCAGGCTAGGAGGCGATGCGTGGAGTTGGTCGAATGGTGCCAGTGGCGTCTACGGTTACGATTCCAGTGGTGTTCTGAAGCCATCGCATCCATGAGAGGACAGTTATGACCCTCCTCGGGACCGTTGTGCCGTGGATCCGCGGGTCGTGCTTCTGAAGAATCTCGCCAATTCTGGTCCGGTCCAGGGGGCGACCATCCCCTATTGAAAGCCGCTCCAGTATCTCGTGGAAAGCCGGGATTCTAGCCAATTGGATCGCGACCAGCTCACTTTGGTTGACGCGGCTCGCCGAGACGAACTTCTGCCCGACGTCAGTAAGTTCGTACGCCCCTCCCGTTAGGGAGACCAGCCCGAGTGCCTGCGCAGCACGTCGATAGTAGGAACTCTGGCGGGAAGTAAACTTCTCAGACTCTGCAACCAAGAATGCATTCGACCGCCCCTCTGAAACCAGGAAGGGGACCCGGAGCACCCTCTCGACGTTGTCGGCTTGGGGGGTGAGAGTTCTTAGCGAACTCTCTGGCTGGACCTCCAACAGTCCTCTGAATGGTCGGGTCGAATCATGGACCCGAAACCCCCGGGCCGCGATCAGCCGTATTGATTCGTAGTCGGAGGGGTCTGTAAACCCGTATTCGAAGAAACGGAAGGTCAGAGGCTCAAGAGTGAAATCGACGAAGAAAGGCCGCACTGCACTCCAATGATACTTTGAGGCACGACCAGCCCAGTGCCTGTAGGGGTAGTACAGTTGACGGACAAGGAAGTCGGTACATTCCCTTGCCTTGAACTCCATCAGACAGGCTGATTGGGGGGAGTAGAAGAATCCGTCAATCTCGGCCTGAGCGCCCTTTTGATGAAGAGACGCGTTTCCGTCGATCCTAAAGTCAAAAGCGTCTAACGCAAATCTCCCCGGGGGACCTAAGAGCAGTGAGGATTCCTGCGTCACCCGTGCAATCATCCCCGTATTCCATGCGTAAGAGACCGCGGATCCCTCGCTCTTCTCGGGATCCAGCACGCTCATCCCGAACGGAAACGACGGACTGAAGTCCTCGTACAGGACCGACGCAGCCTCCAGCTCGTGGTATCCACGACCGCGGACGATAGCGTACTTCCCGTTTGCTACCGGGAGTATGAACAGTGAGTGAGCATCGAAGATGGAGGGCACCTTTGCTAATTCGTCCATGTAAGCCATGTTCCGGGCTTCACGGTGAGAGACTCTGCGAACCTGCTCTGCCGTCACATAGCTGACGTTTTGGTTCGGGTCCAGTTTCAGATTCGCGAAGATCTTGACCCACAGTTCTCTATTGATCTCACGCGGCATCGATCTCGGCTCCTTCAGTTGGAAATGAGCAATTCGGGAATCTTTCCTCTTCCCGAACCAACACTGCTGATCGCGCGGGACATCTGGACTACCTGGGTCACAAAGTGGGCATCTCGGAAGAGAGAACGGATGAGGGGGGTTTCGGAGTTGCTGACAATGATTCTGACGCCCTTGTCGCTCAGCGACTTTGCAACAGCCGCCAAGCGCCGTTGATCGTCCTGGGTAAAGTCTTCCTTTGTGTAGGCTGTAAAGTGTGAGGTCGAGCTGAGAGGCACATATGGCGGATCGAAGTACACAACATCGCCCATCCGAGGCCTTGGACTAATGGTGGTTAGGACCATCTCGAAGTCGCCGCAGACGACCCTCGCGGCCTTCAACGCAACACTTGCAGCGCGTAGCCTGGGCTCATCAACTATCCTTGGGCTCTTGTACGATCCCATTGGCACATTGAAATTCCCCGTCGAGTTGACCCTCCAAAGACCGTTGAAACAGGTTCGATTCAGGTAGAGGAACCATGCGGCCCGAGCTGCCGGGTCTTCTGGCGGGTTGGTCCGGACCGAATAGTAATGGGCCCGAGAGTGTATGTCCTGGTGCTTCCTAAGCTCATCGATCACCCGAGTCACATTGGTGCGTACCTGATTGTAGGCGTTGATCAGTTCCGGGTTTGAATCCGATAGGACAGCGGACTTAGGGAGGAGGGAGAAGTAAACCGCGCCTCCTCCGAGGAAGGGTTCGAAGTATCGATAGACCGGTTGGTCCGAGATCAGTTCGAGAACGCGTGCTGAGAGAGCGGACTTTCCCCCCGCCCATTTGACGAAGGGTCCGGGAGACCGGTTTCGAGTGCCCGCCCTGGCGACTTCCACCGGCATAGACCCCCTGCTGTCCCTTTGAGCACCCCTTCCCTATTACCAATGCCCTTTTGCCAGTAAGCTAGCGGGGATTTCAGTCGCTCGTTGGCGCCGAGACTCAATAGGTGCAACCGAACAGACACCTCGCGGCGCGCGAACCTTCCGTCAGTGGTCGGGCGCTGATCGCACACGACCGGGGAGTGATTGTACTGTACGGACCTTGGCCGATCCCTCGTGGGCGCAACGCTATCGCAGTTTAGGAAGGGGCTTGCTAGCGATGTATGCTTCCAAGGCCACTGCCATTATCGCGAAGTTGACGTCGTAAAACTGTGTTGTCACACTCGCTCCCTGCTTCTGCCGCATTCCGGCGAAGGATCGGTCCTTTGCAGCAGGTGGAATCCGCAACCAAACGGACTTGGGATCGATTCCCGCGTCGTTGAGCGCGTCCCACTCATCTGCGAGATTCCGCATTACCCGCTGAGGGTCGGTACTCTTCGGGAATCTCGACATGAATGTTGTCACAAAGCCCAGGAGGTAACTCCTGAGCTTGGACCAGGCCTGGAGTCCGCGAGAGCCGAATAAGCTCGATACCCAACCCGACTTGGCAGCCTGATCGAGATGGTGGTGGCAGATGTGTCCCACGAGTGCAACAGCCCATTGGGTCCAGGACTCGGCGAATCCGGGATGGGCACGCTTCTTTCGTACTGCATCCTCATAACTGGCCACCAGTCCAGCCATCAGCATCTCCTCAAGATTTGAGGCCACCGCAATTTCAAGGTAAGCCTTCGTTCCAGGCGAGACGCTAGAAGCAGTGCGGCTGTACGCGGGTCCCGGCTGGCCCGCGAACGAGAGGGCCGCCTGATAAACCTCTCTCGCGACCAGGGAGCGCTCACTCGGGGGAGCAGCCGTTGTCGCAAATCGGGTCTGAGTCCACTTCTCGCCCTTGCGGCGTTGAACGAAGATGGGTGGTGCAAGTTGAGCTGCGTAATTCTGAAGTATGGTCAGCTCGGGACTGTTCGCTGCCAAGTCCCATGAACCGATGGCATTCTGAGTATTGTTACAGATTGCAATCTGGCTGATCACATATGGATCGGTAGTAACCGTTAGCTTGCACGGAAGTTTTACCTCCTTAAGCTCGGAATCCTGAAGTTTGGAGAAAGTGTATGTCGTCTGGGCGCCATTCACGATCTGCATGTTCCGGACATAGAGAAAAACCTCGATGCCAGCCTTGATTGCTTCGTCGACAAACGGTCGGTCCAGTTCGGGAACGAATGCGTAGTCCTGCTGCGAAGAAGGGGGGCCAGCATCCGGATTGAAGGTGAGAATCCGATACTCGGAGCACGTGACACTGATTCCGTTATGAAGCACGTAGAAGCTCTCGCGCTGGGGGGTCGTAACACTGGACTCCATCTCTTCGGCAATCTTTCCCTTGAGTTCCAGCCTCAGATTTCTCGAAAACAGTTCTTCCCTAACATCCAGGAACACACGCTTGAAGTCGTATCCTCGTCCCGCGAACTGGACGACCGGCACTGACGTCGGGGAAGTCCCTTGGGGTGTGGGAAACACCGCCTTCAGGGACAGGTACTCCCCTCCAGGGACGGAGAGAACTGCTTCATTATCGACTTCCTCGAATTCGGAGAGTGACCTTCGCATACCCCCGGCTCAAGCCCTGGAGGTCGACCAGTCGGAACGAATCGCCCAGTTTCTGATATTCGATCATTGCCGCGGGGTCCAGGCTGCCGTCTGTCAGATAGATCAGTCGAACTGCATAGCCCGCGTAACTGACCGCGGCTCGCATCACAAACGCCTGAACGGGGGAAGCGAGTCCTTTGACGTTCTGAGTCTGGAATCTGTTCTTGAAGAAGTTGAGAAGATCCATCGAGTCCAGTTGAGACAACCGTGAGCCGGAGTCGACCCACTTGCACTGGATCAAATAGAGGGTGCGGTCTTCGTTTGAAACCAAGTACGCATCGAGCCCTCCATCATCTCTTGCGTCAGTAATCTCCATCTGAACGGTGGCTGGATCAGAAGCCTCGAACCGGAGAATCGAACTCAGGTAGAGTCCCAGAACCTCCTTGGACCGTCGTGACGGGTCCTTGACACTCGCGAACCGTTCAGAGAGTGCACGCGCTAGGAATCCGGCCGCGGCGGCGATGGGGTCGACTCGTGGGGCGCTAGCACTCTTTGGCGTTGGAGCAGGGGCCACCATCGACCCCCTTAGGCAATCCGGATCATTTAAGCGTCAGTTTTGCCTCCTTTTGAGCAAGAGGGGTGATGGACCAACCTACATGATTCGCCCTCGAGCTTCTATGTGTGAAACAGATCTCTCACCCACGACCTGACTCGAGTCCCATTGAGCCGACCGATGTAGCAAGGCACCACTGATTCGGGCCTCTCTGCATTACCCTGCCTTTCCGGGAGGACCACCGGGGGCTTGCAGGGTCGAGGCCCACCCTCCACCCAGAACCGGAGGCTTCTTACTCCCGGGTCCATACGCTGATCATGGGAGGAACTGTTCCGACGACATATGTTGTCGCGACCGGCCGGATTCCAGACTACTTCGCCGCCATTCAAAAGGGGACAGCTCCATCTAGGTTCACGACTGAGTTCCTCGAGAACCTGGGGTTCAAGGCGAAGAATGATCGGCAGTTTATCCCTCTCTTGAAGGCCCTTCGTTTCATAGATGAATCGAATGTCCCGACCCAAGTCTATCGCGACTATCTCGATGACAAGCGGGCCAAAGCGGTTCTCGCGAAGCAGATCCTCGCTGCGTATGAAGGCATCTTCGAGCTTGATAGGACCGCGAACCGGAGCGCTGCCGCGGACCTCAAGGGCCGTTTCAAGAGTCTTGCTAATGTTTCCGATCCCGTCGCAAACTGGATGGCGCTAACGTTCCGGGGGCTCTGCGACCTTGCAGACTTTACCGCGAGCGGGTCACCCGAACCCATGGAAGAGGAAGAGGCGGATACCCCAGTCGAGTTGCCTGCGCTTGAGACGATTTCAACGCACCTCGCGACAGGGTCTGAGCCGCCACCGCTTTCTCAGCCTGCCTCTGGTGCCCTCGGCCTGAGCTACCGGATCGAGATCAACCTCCCAAACACCACCGACGTTGAGGTGTACCGGGCGATTTTCAGAGCTCTCCGGGAGCACCTGGGGAGGTAGTCGGTGAACGGCGAGCTGTCTAGCGTCAAGAAACTCGTCTTTGATGGAATCCTCGCCTCCAAGGATTTGGAGGAGCTCGCCCGGACCCTCCCAAGTCAGACCGGCCCTCTCGTCAATAGTGAAACCTCTGAAGAAGCCACAGATCCGTCGTGGTACCCAGCCCCGATGGTCGCAGCGGCGAATCGTGTGGCGCGAGCCTACTATCGGCTGTATCTGTTCGAGAACCAGGTCCGAAGGCTCATCGAAACTGTTCTCCATGAGGCAAGGGGACCTACCTGGTGGGACGATTGCGTGCCCGAGTCGATCAGGAATGAGACGGTCAGGAAACGAGATGAAGAGGGCGGGGCCCGATTCCATCACCCTCGAGGTGACAAACTGATTGACTTCACCTCGCTTCGAGAGCTCGGGAAGATCATTGAGCAGAACTGGGGCGAGTTCGAGGATATCCTCTATAGGAAGGAATGGGTACTCGGAAAACTCGAGGAACTAAGGCTTACCCGCAACGCTATCGCTCACATGAGCGACGTCGCCGAAGACGACCTAACTCGACTTGACATGATTCTGAAGGACTGGAACCGTCAGGTTGGCTAGACAGATCCGGTTCGAGCCCGCATTCCATCAACAGTTGAACCCCGTTACCCCGCTCACTCCGAACCATTCTGCCAACTCCGTCAGGATCCTCTTGAACGGGTCCGTGTCGACGAAGCGCCCCGCATGAGATTGCGCGGCGCCGGGGTGGTGCACTGGACCTTGCACTCAAAAGGCGGAGTCTGCGCGGCGTTGGACCCACGTGAATCCAGTGTTGCCCGACCGGACCACACCTGGAGGAAAGATCCCTCTCATCCAAACAGATCCGGCGAGCGAGTTAACTAATCTGGTGTGCATCGGTCGCAGCGTACGAGATCAACCATGGTCGACCGAGTCTACAAGGCAAATGTCCCCGCACTAAGGCAAGCTCTTGAGAGGTTGAAGAGAGAGTTTTCCAAAATCGAGCCCACGATGGACTGGGTCAAGATTCGAGTTGAACCGCTGCTTCTACACGCGAAACAGCTGGAGAGTTTGTTGAAGTCACAAGGCAACTCGCGACTGAAAGGGGGAGTAACGATGTTCCACTCTGACCTCGTGTATCTTCAGAAGAACGTTGAGGGATTGAAGACGGTCCTTCAATCCGAGGAGAAGATGTTCCATCGAAGAACTGGACGGCAGACAAAGCCGGGTGGCTAGACCGCGGTCCTCGGTCTTTCACCAACTTGGCGGTGATGGCCGAACACAGTCGGGTCTTCGCTCGTGTGTGCAAGAGACCTTGCAACCACTAGACCCGAATACGAACAACACACGCGGCCGCAAGGTCCAGCTCACCCAATTGACCGTAGGCCCGAAGCGGGCCGGGGCCCTTCGCTCCTACGTGCACGTGACGTTTAGCACGCCTTGGAACGAGGAAGGCGTGGTCATCGAAATGATGAGGACGCTCGGGACCGAAGACGCGGTGTATGGTAGGCTGCCGAACAGGGAGAAGCCGGGGGTATTCGTGGACACGCCCGTGACGGTGCATGGAACGTTGCCTCCTGGTCCCGGCAATCCCCACGTGATGAATGGAATGGCCCCACCCGGCGGGTTGAGGGTAACGGTTCCCGAGTCATCCCCGCTCAGCCCGCAGGCATTGTCGGGTGAATTCACGTTGAGACCCGTGATATTGACGGAGGGACCAGAAGAGGCGGGCGGATTGCTAGCGACAGAGGCGATTATCGCGATGATGACGATGAGGAACACTACGAAGATGATGATTCGGACTCCCCAATACGGGGATTCGGCCCGTTCGACCGGGACCTGCTCGACGATGATTTGAGGACTCGGAGGGGGAGGGGCCGGTATCGAGGGGGGTGCCGTCAACGCCGAACCGCACCACTGGCACAGATCTGCCTCAGGGGTGTTTGGTCCGCCGCACTTGGGGCACTCCCAGGTCACATCAACAGCACAGGTTTGACCAAGATTACTGTTGCGCGAAGTGGGCTCCACCACCACCGATTTCGGATGTTTGCCGAAAGTAGCTTTGCACTGATTCATACAGTGCTAGGTCTTGGTCCGGTTCATGTGCCATGCGGACGACTCACGAGCCCCCGAACCTCCCCGCCGCGGTCCTGTAGGCGAGCACGGCTCGAGGGAACTCAGGTCGGCAGACGGAAACCGCTTCCGGGCGTACTCGGCTTTCCCCAGAGAAGTTGCACTCGCCGGAGTGGTAATCCTTCCCGATGTTCGTGGACTCCACCCCTACTATGAGGACCTCGCCGTTCGCTTCGCGGAGGCCGGCTATCGAACGGTCGCGATCGACTACTTCGGACGCACTGCGGGGGTCGGAGCGCGTGACGACTCATTCGAGTACAAGCCGCATATCGAGAAGACAACCCCAGAGGGAATCGCCCATGATGTCCGGGCCTCAGTTGAGTGGCTGCGGACCTCCGCGAAACGGCCCGATCTGCCCACCTTTACGGTCGGATTCTGCTTCGGAGGGGCGAACTCCTGGCGCCAGTCCGGTGATCAGTCGAACCTCGCAGGGTGCATCGGGTTTTACGGCGGTCGACCGATGCAACGGGCCGGCGCGGCCATCCCGAAGATGAAGGCCCCGCTCCTCATGCTCCTGGCGGGCGATGACAAGGGAACTCCCCCTGCGGAGTTCGAAGAGTTCGCCGGGCTCGTTCGGGCCCGAGGTCTTGAAGTCGAGTCGCACACCTACCCCGGTGCACCCCACAGCTACTTCGACCGCGCGTTCGCCGAGCACCGCGAAGCCTGCTTAGACTCTTGGAAGAGGATACTGGACTTCACCGATCGCCATAGCTCAGGCGCCCTGTAGGGTCGGAACTTCGGTCGTTCCGAACAGTCTGACTGTGCCTATCCGGCCGTTGGGTGCAAGGTTGAATACACCGAGTTGACCTGAGCGACTGATCGGTTGCAATGACCATTGTACATTAATGGACGAACTGGCTGGAACACGTCGGGTTCATAGCCAGGCTCGGAATTGTCCCTCTTGCCTCACCCATCATCGAACGGGGGCCGGTTCGTGACTCGGTACATCTTCGACAATTCCGCGGAAAGGGAAACCGAGGTGCGATTCCGATCCCTTAGTTCATTCTTCGATCCCACGACGCAGAGGCTCATCGATTCCCTCCATGCGGCGGGTGAGGGTGCTCGTTGCCTCGAGGTCGGAGGAGGTGGGGGAACCATGGTTCGCTGGCTCTCCGATCGCGTCGGCCCAACGGGCCACCTCCTGGTCACGGACGTCGATCCGAGGTTTCTGGACAAGGTCCTCGCCGACCTTGTGAACGTGGAGGTCATGAAGCACGACATCGGGACGGAGACTCTTCCGACCGCTGACTTCGATTTCGTCCACGCGAGGCTGGTGCTACAACATGTGCCGGACTGGGAGACGGGGTTGGGCAACATGGTGAACAGCCTTCGATCCGGTGGGACGATTCTTGTCGAGGATTTCGACAACTTGGCGCTGGGCTGGACCGAATCCGCCGGTTCGGCGGCGGCTATCGAGCAGTATAGGAAGCTGGCTAATGCCCGCCTGCAGATCTTCCGCGAGCACGGGGTCCACGACAAGATTGGGAGGCAGTTGCCAGCAGCTCTCTTGTCACAAGGGATTCATGGGATAGGATTCGAACCGACTGTGTCGATCCGGAAAGGCGCGAGCGCGGGTGCCGAACTGGACAGGGCAAACCTACAACAGCTCCGCCACGAGATCCTGGCGGAACGGATCCTCTCCCCCGAGGAGTTTGACGATGCTCTGCAAGTGTTCGACGACCCTACCTGGTCCCGAATCTCTCCGCTGATGGTGAGTGCTTGGGGACGTAAGCCCTAGTCCAGTCCGATCTTCCGAGCGTCCGTCGAGTTCCGGCTTGGCGGTCTGTATCGGAATCGTGGCTGTGGGTGCAACAGACCACGCACCCATCGACGATAGTGTGCAAGCAGTGTTACACCCAAACCTGCAACCGCTGAGTGCAATGACCGTTGCACCTACTTTGTTGTCCGGTAGCTCAGCATGGCCAGAGCCCTATCGCGGAACTCGCTCCACGCTTGCTGGTTACTAACTAGACTTGGACTTCCGAGTCCCCAACGGCTGAGTGAATCGTGATACAACGTGGTTGAATTCAATCTACGAGAGACTCCGTCCAAATGCGTTCGATGGCCAGATCCGCCTATGGAGGTCATCATCACTGAGACTTCGTGATCGTCGAGCGGCTCACGACGGATGGCGAACAGGTCGCTGAGATCCTGAGATTGGCCCGCCACGAGTTTGAGCACCCAGAGGGCCTCAGGGCGGACCACTCGGACCGAATAGGACGTTACGAGTGTCCGAAGTACGAGCCTTTTGACTCGGTATCGATCCGACAGCCAAGTGTAGGAGATTTCCACCCCGCTCTCACGAGCCCGGACCCCGCCAAAGAACAGGTCGGCGCTAACGCCCCCCCTTGTAGCAAGAAGCTTCCGACTCGCTTCACTTACGGATGAAGCGCCTAAGGTCAGCTTAGTGGAGTACCCTTGGTCTCGAAGCCATCTGCGGATCTGCTCAAGCGAGGGACCTGGCAGGGCCAAATCGACGTCGACCGAGAATCTGGGGGGGCCGTAGGCGGCGATTGCGTATCCGCCAATGAGCACGCTTGGGCCGGCGGCTTGTAGGCCCTCTAACAGCCGAACAACTTCTGCTTCACGGAGACCGGGATCCATGAACCACCAAGCGGTCGGCGTTGGCGTAGATAGCGCGATGAGCTCGAATCATCCTCAAGACCGCATCGCGGGGAATCACCGGTTCTCCCCCAACAGTGACTCGATGAAGACGCCGAACTGCGTGCAGGATGACCTTGTTTCCTAGCCCCTAGCACGATTCGTGCTCACTCGGTGGGCCCGAAGGTAGCTGGTCCACGAGGTGACGGCTTCCGTGGGCACGTCCATGTGCCACTCTCGGACGAAGACAGATGGCGACACGAAGTAGCGATATCTCGTCCACAGCTCCACTGCGGTCGGGCCACTCCATGCCATTGGCAGATGCGACTTCAGAAGAATCTCTCGCACACGGTTCCATTCACCGGCCCGACGGTCGGGACGATTGCCGGGAGAAAGTAACCGGTACTTGCCGCGGCCGAGCCGTTCCGCCAGCCCCCGCATCTTGAACTCGCTAAGCAATTTCGCTGGCCTCCGCGACGCCATTCGGGCTTCGAATTCCCGGCTGGTGAACGGTCGATCTCCGAAGGAGAGCGAAGCGGCCTCGTAGTAACCAATCCCCATATTCCTGAAATACAGGAATATATATTTAATGATTTCTTAACAACACCACTTATCGAGGTCAGCCAGGAGGCTCCGAAGGGAAGGCTTTGAACCCTATATGACTCAAATCCGTCCGGGTCCATGTCCCGCGACGCCGGTCGGGGAATCGCCCTAGGCGTAGACGATTACGGCCAGAACTCCCACGGATACTACGAACCCGAGGCTCACCCAGAAGGCCCCCTTCCACACGCCCCGCGAAGCCTCCGCCCCCATCACGTCGGGATTGGACGCCAGTGACCCGAGCAAGACCCCGGGAACGATGAGGATGAAGACCATGGCCACCATGAGCGCCAGCACGAGGGTCACGAGCTGAGGGAACAGCAGGGGCACGAGGACTGCGGGGATGCTCTCCATGGCGTAGATCCAGAGGGTGCTCCGAGGGGTGAGGCCTAGCGCTTCGGTCACTCCCCAAGCACTCCCGAGTGAGATCACCACGAGCGCTAGGAAGGCCGCCGCAACGAGGCCGGCCCCCATGACGTAGGCCCCGTACGTCCCCAGTCCCGAGGAGAGGGCCGTGGTGAAACTACCTCGGTTGGCAAAGTCGAAGGACCCTCGGAGCCCGGCGCCGATCATGACGACCATGACCATGAGGGCTTCACTGGCGATCGCGCCCAGGAAGGTCGACTGACGGGAGATTGCGACTGTCGTTCGTTTCGAGGCGGTAGCCGAGGATTGGAAGTAGAGCATGAATGGCATGACGACGGCGCCGGCGGTCGCGGCTAGGAGGAGGAAGAAAGAGGGCGCGACGGAGGTCCCGAGCGGGGAATACGGCAGCAGCCCTCGGTGGAGCACGACGGCGGCGAGGGCGACCACCACGCCTGCCGAGACCCCGATGAGGATGCGCTCGACCCATGCGTAGGGTCCCCGGGCCACCAGCGCGATGTGGGCTACGAACGCCACGGGGAGGGAGAGGAGGGGTGGGATTCCGAACACGCTGAGCCCGAGGGCAATACCCGCGTACTCCGCCACGTAGGTCGCGACGTCGCCCACCCCCATGGATACGGCGGCCGTCGGCAGCGATTCCGGGACGGAAACGCTCTCGGGCCAGTTCCCCGAGTCCCTTCCCCGTTACCGCGCCCAGGCGGCCGGCGGCCTCTTGGATGAAGAACAAGGGGGCCGTAAGGGCGACCAACACCCAGATGAAATCGTAGCGGTAGCTCGCCCCTGACGCGAGCGCGGTGAGAATGCTCGCCGCGTCCACGTTGGCGATCATGACCAGCCAGGCCGGTCCTCCGCGCCACCGTCGGCGCGCTCGCAAGTGACGGGAGAGGGCAGGTAGGGTCAGGGTGCCGGGGGCGGAAGGGGGAGCGATGGAGGGACCGGCATCCTCACCCATCTTCACCACTGACGAGCGAACGGGGCCCATAAGCGCTCGGGTACCGGGCACGAGGAGCCCCGGGGGGAGTGACACCTTTCGACCGGTTCTCTCACGGGAAGGGACCGTCGGACGAGCTCACCCAGTTGAAGGGGAACCCCGAGGTCTCACCGCGTTCGTCCGTTCGGCTCCGCGGGTCCCGACACTGTCGGCCCGGACGGAGCCGGACCCCGCACCCTGACCGGGCCGCTAGGGGGGTCGCGAGTCCGACGTCTCCGGGGAGTACTCGCCGTTCTCAGGGACGGAGCCGAGGTACTCCGAATCCTTGCCCCGTGGAAGGCCGCCGAACCAGCGGCTTCGAGTGAGGGAGACGGGGGCCCATCGCCGGTTTTGTCCCGACGGAGTGAGTCCGTTCGGGCCCGATTCACCGCCGGCGGTACTCGTCGAGTTCTGGGTGCGGACCCGCGCGGCTTGTCACGAGCCTGCCTTGCTGGGGCCAAGGACGTGAACCCGGACCGGCTCCAGCCTGCACGGGCCTAGGACCGCGCTGGGCCAGCGGGAGGGCGCTTCTGGAGCATCCCGGCTCCACGCGGGACGTCGCGGCAGGCGAGGCGCGCATGGCAGCAGCCCTCGCTATTGGGGAGAGTTCCCCAACGCACCCGAGAGGTCCCCCGCACCGATGTAGCAACGCAGAGCCGTCTCTAGGGAGGTGCATCGTCGAGGGGACTCAGGACAATTCCGCACCCACCGAAGACCGGGGGTCATAGCCGAGTTTCCTGAGCCGACCGAGCGAGAGAAAACCCACCCCCGCGACGAGCGACCCGATGCCCACGAACAGGAAGGTGATCGGGAGGCCAGTGGCTAGGATTAGAATCCCGCCCAAGATTTGCGACCCGGGGATCGCCGCGTAACTGATTGCATTGTCCATCGCGAGGTATCGGCCTTGAAGTTGCGGAGGAACCCCGGCCTGCACGGTGCTCAGCCAGGAAACGTTCAGGATCCCCTGCCATACCCCGACCGCCAAGACCAACGGAAACACAAGCGCCAGCGTCGGGACAAGGATCAGCCCCAGGACAACCGCCCCCTCTACGAACCCGGTGAGGGCCGCGAGGCGACCCGTGTATCGCGTGAGTCGGAGACGGCCGACGAGGAGTCCGCCGATTCCCCATCCCGCCGCCAATAGGGCTTCGATACCTCCGTAAACCAGCGCGCTGCCGTGGAGCACACTGGAAGTGTAGACTACCAAGAAAGTGAGGACGATGGAGAACAGGAAGTTCGTTACAAGGCTCACGAGCGTGAGCTGGAAGAGACCCCGGGTGCGTCGGAGGTAGGTCAGGCCTTCCTGAACCTCACGGACCAAACCTTCGGAGGGGGTCGTAGGCGCCTTCGATACCACCACGGCACCGATCAGTGCGATGAAGAGGGCGGCCACAAGATACGAGGCGGCGTCGATTCCTAGGCTCGGGAGGGCCCCCACCGTGACCACTAGGACGCCGGCCGCTGAGCTTCCGGCGATTGCGACGATTGATTCCGAGGATTCGAATAGCCCGTTCGCCCGGTCGAGGGCGTCGCGGGGACGAGCTCCGGTAAAAGCGCTTGACTACCCGGTCCGAAGAACGTCGCACAGATTGCGAAGATCGCTGAGGCGAGTACGATGATCGCAAGGTTGAACCCGAGGAGATACAGAACGACTACGAGGGCGCCCATCGCGGCGCTTCGACCGAGGGTGGAAAGCACGATGACGCGCCGACGCTCGTACCGGTCCACCACCGCGCCCGAGAACAGGCCGACGGCGACAGTCGGCAGGAACTCCGCGAGACCCACGTAGACGACCGCGAGAGCGGACCCGGTCTCGGCGTAGACAAACCAGATGAGGACAACGTATCCGAGAGCGGAACCGAACCGAGAGACCAACCGCGCGATCCAAAGGCGCGTGAACCTTGAATTGTTCGAAAGGGAGGAGGGGCCGATCATCGTCGATGGTGGGGGCGACCTCGGGATCGGTATAGTAGTTCGGGTCGACAGATTCCCCGCGGTACAGGGACTCTGGGGCGAACGCCAACAGCGGTTGCGACCGCTTGGCAAACGGCCCGCCGCGGGAAGACTGCGAGCGGTCGAAAAAGTATGGGAGTTGCTCCCGCCGGGAGGATCCTAGAGAAAGGAAAGGGTTGGACCGGGTGTGTCTAACCGCACCCGCACCCGCCCGAGCCGCAACCGCAGCCGCCGCCCGTTGCCTCTTCTCCGTGGGCCTCGTGGCCCCCGGCGGGGCAGGTTCGGCGCCGTGATCTTGAACCCGGTCGCGTTCAGGTCCTGGACGAAGTCGATCTGCGCCCCGTCCAGCATCTCGGCACTCGTGTCGTCGACGACGATCTTGAACCCGTTCACGGAAACGACCTTGTCTCCGTTGCGGACCTGATCGAACGCCATCGCGAATGCCGGACCGCCGGGGCCCCCACCGCCGCCACTGCCGCACCCGCCCCCTCCGCCGCCGGAGCCGCAGCCACAGCCGCCGCCCCCGCCGGACTGAAGGAAGACGCGCACGGCCGTGCCGGGTTTCTGGGCCTTGATGAGGGTCGAGACCTGGTCCTGCGCGGCCTTCGTAACTTCCAACTTGATCCCACTATCGCTCATTCGAACTGGGGTCCTCCATGCTACCCCACTGTGCAGACGGCGGCTGGGGTATAAAGCCCCGATTACCAGCGGGTGCCTAGGCGGAGAACGACTTTCCGCACGAGCAGGAGTGTTTCGCGTTCGGGTTGTAGATCTTGAACCCCGAGGCTTCCAGACCGAGCAGGAAATCGACCTTGACACCCTCCAGGAGGGGGGCACTGGCCCTGTCCACGACGACCGTCAGCTTCGGGTCCTGGAACGCGACCTCGTCTCCGGTCTCCTGCCGGTCGAAGGACATGCCGTAGGTCAGGCCGGAGCACCCACCGCCTTGTACGTAGAGCCGGAGGGCGGCTCCGGGCTTGCCTTGCTGCTCCATGATCTTGAGGACCTGGTCCCGGGCCGAAGGAGTGACTTCGATGAGTGTCACGGTTGTCTCCGGACATTTCAAGTCCCGAGAGCGGTAAAAGACTTGCTTACAGCCGCACCAGTGTTTCAACCTCCCCGCGCGGAGCCTTATCTATCGGCCCGGGGTGCTGGGCCCGATGTGCCGACTGTTGGGACTCCTTGCGGCGGAGCCGCAGAGCGCGGAACACTGGCTGGTCCACTCGGAGCGCTCCCTCCTGGCCCAGTCCAACGCCTCTCCCGAGACCGCCCAGAAGGACGGTTGGGGGATCGCCTGGTTTGTCGGCCCGAACCGGACCCGGATCGAGAAGGGGGTGGGCGGCGCCTTTGAGGACGGCGAGCGGGAGCGGTTCCTCCGGGTCGCGAGCGAGGCGCGGGGCAGCCTCGTGGTCGGCCACCTCCGTCATGCGAGCAACCCCCTGAACCTGCCCCACGAGAAGTTGATCAGCCTTGAGAACTCCCAGCCGTTCGGGACCCACACCACGATCTTCGCCCACAACGGCGCGATCACGTTCCCGAACGAGACCCGTCCCTACCTCGGCGTTCACGAAAAGGAGGTGCTCGGCGTCAACGACAGCGAGGTGCTGTTCCGGCTCCTGCTGCGGCACTACGAGGAGATGGGAGACGTCTACCGCGCCTACGCCCACGCGGTCGATGACTTGGACCGGGTCTGGATCGACCTCGGGCGGCCGCGGGTCGCACCGTACTCGGGGCTCAACGTACTCTTCTCCCCGAACCCCCAGGAGCTCTGGGCGTTCTGCCTTTCCGTGGGCGAGCACGGGTGCGGGCTGCTCGACGCGAGCCGGCCGTACTACGAGATGACCTACCACGTCGAGCCGAACCGGGTCATCGTCGGCAGCGAGCCGTTCGATGGGGCGCACGGCAATTGGGTCAGCCTCCCGTCGGGCACTTTCCTCCATGCGACCGCCCGCGGGCAGCACGTCGAGGTTCAGACCGGCCCGATCCCGGTCCCGACGCTCGCCGCGGCGAGGGCGTCGAGCGCCTAGCCGACGCCGAGACCGACTCTCTCCGAGGGGCCCGTGCCGAGCGAGATGCTCTCGGGGCCGGACCTGGGTGCCGGATACCTGCACCAGCTATCGATCGACCGGAACGACGAGCGAACCACGTTCACCTACCATGCCCAGGAAGGGGGAGCGGACGCGGCCGGGCCTCCGAAAGGTTCGCTCGAGCCGTTCGGCTACGTGCACCCGTTGGAGGCCTGCCAGTTCGGGGGCCCTCGTTGCTGGCACCGCCGATTCCTGCTTCCCTTCGCAGAGACCGCCAAGGTGAGGATGGCATACAACCGCTCGCGTTTCGTTCTCCAAGCGATGCTGAATCAGGAGTACGACGGGAGCCCCGCTGCGATCGACTCCGCGCTGACCGAACTGGTACGCCGTCTCGATACGCCCCTCGCCGCGGAGGGCATCCCTTGGTACGTCGGCGGGTCCACCGCCACCTGGCTGCTCGACCGGCGCCGGATGCCCCACGACATCGATCTAGGGACGACGCGCTCCGGCGTCGACCGGGTCGGGGAGCTGCTTCGAGAATACCTCATCGAGCCCGTCGCTCCCACCGATTGGCCCGGATTCGGGATCGTGCATGGCGCCCGCGCCTTCGTAGGGACCTTTCAGGCGGGGGCTCGGGTCGAATGGGCGGTCCCGCTCGACCGGGCGTCCCCGATGCGCTGGGCGGAGTGGAGTGGTCGACCGGAGGAGGTCCGAACGTTCCCGGCCGCATTCGGAGGGGCCCTTCTACGGGCCACGCGCCCCGAGTATGCGCTCGTCCACGCGTGGGAAAGGAACCAGACCGAGCCCGCTTCCGCCCTGCTCGAGCTCGTGCGGCGCCTCGGGCCGGACCGTGAGCTCGCCACCGCGCTGCTCGAGCGGACGAGCCTCCCCTCCGAGGTCAGGTCCCAGCGGATGCGCGACCTCGACGTATAACTTCCCTCGATGAAGGAGCGACCTTCCCGTCGAGCCGTAGCTTCATACCCCCTGGGCCCGAGCGAGCGCCGATGTTGGCTCCCCAGACCACCCCGGTCGTCGAAGCGTTGACCCCGCATGACCTCGTGACGTACCTTCCGGTGCCCGCACGAGATGGAACTAGCGCGGGCGAGCCATCCCCTCCAGAACGGGGGGACCCTCGGACCGGTACGGACGCCGGTGGACGTCGTTCCGCTCCGTCACTCTCCGCTCTTCGCGCCCCCGCTCGGTAACCTGATCGTCAACGAGGGCCGCCTTGACCTCACCGAAAAGGACCTCCTCGTGTACGAGGACGAGGGGGAGGACGACCTCCCCGTGCTGTTCCCGCCGGACCGGGTGCGCCCCGACGTACGATTCGCGGGGAACCGAAGTACCCTCGGAGATGCGGAGCTGGGTCTCCGGGGGCGCCCGGACCTCATCATCCAGCGCGCGGACGGCTCGCTCGTTCCGCTAGAGTACAAGTCGACCCACCTGTTCGTCGGGTACCACGAGGCCCATGGCCGCCTCTTCGACACGATCCAGGTGGTCGCCGAGTGCCGGCTCGTTGAGGCGGCGTTCGGCCGCAAGGTCCCGTATGGGATCGTCCTCTACGGCGACGAGAACGGCGGAGGCACCCACGAGGGCTGGGTCCGCATCCCGTACGGGGAGGCGGAGAGGAACTGGCTCAAGGTCGCGCTCCGGCAGGTGAGGGAGGACAACGAGCGGGCGCCGGTCCCGGCCGAGCGAAACTGCGGCGGCTGCGAGCCGAACTCGAACGGGCTCTGCAAGTTCGCGGCCGCGCGCTACGAGGGCCCGCACCACCGCCTTGCCATGTACGCGGCCCGACGCGCCTAGCCCGACCTCCACCCCCCAGGGGGGAAGGTGGCCGCTGCATCCGAGGTCACGGAATCCCGCAATTCGGGGAGAGGCCGCCGGGCTGGGAGGGATTAAATAGAACGGTCCCGTGACACGCGAGCCGCGCCACGGCGATGCTGTTCGGTCGGCACATGCACCCGCAGAGGCTCGGGCCTCTCCGGGGAAGGGCGAGGGACCCGCCGCCGACCTGGCCGAGGGTCCGATGACGCCGATCACACGCGTTCTGGACGCTTGTCAAGCGCCATTAGTGTAGCTGACTACTGTCAGTTGGGGAATGGCTGGGCTCGGGCGCCGATGAAGGTCGTGCCAAGCTGCGATAAGCGGTGGGTAGGCGCAAGGAACCTGTGATCCACCGATCACCGAATCGGAACTCCGGTCCCGCAAGGGACATTCCGCAAGGAAGGGGAACCCCCCGAAGTAAAGCATTCTAGTAGGGGGAGGAAAAGAAATCAACCGAGATGCCGTTAGTAAAGGCGATCGAAAACGGCCAAGGACAAACCGAATCCCCGCCCGGAGAGGGCGGGGAGATGTGGAGTAGTGGACCTTCGTACACGCTGGCTTCTCAAAGCCGAACGTGCCTGGAACGGCGGACCTAAGAGGGTGATAGTCCCGTAGGCGAACGGAAGAGGCGAGATTGGAGGTATCCCGAGTACCGTGCGTTGGATATCGCGCGGGAAGCTGGGAGGTACAGTCTTCCGATCCTAAATACGTCCCGAGACCGATAGTGCAATAGTAGCGCGAGCGAACGCTGAAAAGTACCTCGGAAGGGAGGTGAAAAGAGCCTGAAACCAACTGACGATAAGCCGCATGTGGTCCCCAAGGAACGAAGCGGCCGAAAGGTCGTGGACACAGGATCCATGCGTCCGTTTTGAATAACGGGCCAGGGAGTTTCGATCTATGGCGAGGCTAAGGCCCGCACGGCCGAAGCCGCAGGGAAACCGACAGTCCGCAACTCCGCAAGGAGTGAGGGACGGGGTGTGCTCGCCCGAAGTCATAGGTGGAAGACCCGAAGCCAATCGATCTAAGCGTGGGTAGGTTGAAGCCTGTCGAAAGATAGGTGGAGGACCGAACCGGTGTTGACGTGCAAATCACTCGGATGACCTGTGCTTAGGGGTGAAAGGCCAATCTAGACTGGGAATAGCTGGTTCCTCCTGAAACTACTCGCAGGTAGGTCTCGGCCGAGCTAGCGCGGGATGTAGAGCACCGATTACGGGAAGCGGGACCGAAAGGTCTCGGCCTGTTGTCGAACTCCGAAGTTCCGCGCAGCGAAGACGCCGGGAGTGAGCGCGGCAGGGGTAAGCCCGCCGTGCGAAAGGGAATGCAACCCAGCCTCACATTAAGGGCCCCAAGTGCCGGTTCAGTGTCATGCAAAGGGCGTCCGTGTTCGAAGACAACTGGGAGGTGGGCTCAGAAGCAGCCATCCTTCAAAGAGTGCGTAACAGCTCACCAGTCGAGGGCATGGGCACCGAAAATGGACGGGGCTAAACCGGCCCCCGATATGTGGGCGCGCCGCCAATCGGCGGCGATCGTGTAAGGAGGCGTGGTGCTCGGGTAGAAGTAGGGGCGTGAGATCCTATGGACCGGGTTCCATCGAAAATCCTGGGAGGAGTAGCAGCAAAGACGGGTGAGAATCCCGTCCGCCGTAGGGGCCAGGGTTCCACGGCAACGTTCATCCGCCGTGGGTTAGTCGAGCCTAAGCGAGTCCTTAATCGGCACTCGCGAATGGAAACACAGTTAATATTCTGTGACCCCAACTTTAAAGCGTCCTCGAGGAAGCCGGCCGCTAGGATGGGTGGGCATACGCCAGCCTCATCGGTCCCTCGTCGCCCTGGGAAGTACCGTCATGGTGAGAACCGGGGACAGAGGGATCGGGTCCCCGCGAGGGGACTCCATCCAATGCGGGCGGTCCGTGAAAAGTCGAGGACGGCAAGTTGGGCTCGTACCGAGAACTGACACAGGTGCCCCTGGGTGAGAAGCCTAAGGCGTGTCGGCGAGAATTCGAGCGAGGGAATTCGGCAAATCAGCCCCGTAACTTCGGGAGAAGGGGTGCCAGACCTGTAGAGGTCTGGTCGCAGTGACCAGGGAACTCCGACTGTTTAATAAAAACATAGGTGGCCGCGAGACTGAAAAGTTGTGTATGGCCGCTGAATCCTGCCCAGTGTCGGCATCTGAAAGCCCGGTTCAACGGGACGAAGGACCGATAAACGGCGGGGGTAACTATGACCCTCTTAAGGTAGCGTAATACCTTGTCGCTTAATTGGCGACTTGCATGAAGGACCAACGAGAGTTCTACTGTCCCCGCTCGGAAGCCGGCGAAACTGACTCATTGGCGAGCAGTCCAATGTCTTCCGTCTGAAAGCGAAGACCCCGTGGAGCTTTACTGCAGCCTGCGGTTGTGATACTAATCCGAATGTGTAGCGTAGGCGGGACTCGTTACCAGGGCGCGACCGCTAGGTCCGTTCCGAGAGGCCGATGAAACACCGCCCTTTCGGGTTGGTATCGCTCACCCCGCAAGGGGGACACCCGTAGGTAGGCAGTTTGGGTGGGGCGCCACGCCCTCCAAAAAGTAACAAGGGCCCCCAAAGGTCGGCTCAGGTGGGTCAGAAATCCACCGTAGAGTGCAAGGGCAAAAGCCGGCTTGACGGGAATCTGCCTAACGAGGATTCCCGATGCGAAAGCAGGGCCTAGCGAACCAATATGGCTTTCCTGTAGGGCCTATTGATAAGAGAAAAGTTACCCCGGGGATAACTGAGTTGTCTCCAGCAAGAGTCCCTATCGACCTGGAGGCTTGCTACTTCGATGTCGGTTCTGCCTATCCTGGTGGTGCAGCAGCTACCAAGGGTGGGGTTGTTCGCCCATTAAAAGGGATCGTGAGCTGGGTTTACACCGTCGCGAGACAGGTGTGTTGCTTTTTGGCGGAAGTGTAAGGGTCTCTGACGAGAAGGTTCCCACAGTACGAGAGGAACGGGGAATCGGCGCCTCTAGTCCATCAGTTGTCTGGCAAGGCATCGCTGAGCAGCCACGCGCTACGGGATAAGGGCTGAAAGCATCTAAGCCCGAAACCCCCTCGAAAAAGAGAGACCTTCAAGGACATTCGTAGAAGACGAGTTCGATAGAGCCGGGGTGTACGTGGAAAGCCTTCGGGCGATCCACTCAGCCCGCGGCCACTAACGTCCGCAGCTACGTAACCTAGTGACGCTTGGCAGTTAAACAGAACGCGTGTGGTTTCTTTTTTCCCGCAAGAAACCCGCCCCGGGCCGGCGGCTCGAACGTGGAGCAGCGGGCGTTAAGGTCGTCCGTTCCCTCGGGCCCCGCGGAGGACCCCGTCCGTGCCGAGCCTCGGAGCCGCCCGGAGCCACTGGCCCGTGGTCGGGTGGATCCGCCTGAGCCTTCCGCCTCGTCCCGCGCTCCTGGTCCTCACGCCCGGGGTCGCTCCGCCCCCGAACCCGCCGCTCGACATCCTCGCGCCGAACCCGGTGACGACCGACCCCCGCAAGCGGGTCTACGCCTACGAGGCGGAGCGCGGCCCGTTCGTCGTGCGGCTCGTCTGGGACGCCGACGACCCGGAGGTCCTCGAGGCCGAGTGCCGGATGCCCCTCTACGACCGACGCCTTCCCCGCGACGAAGTCCCGAAGTTCTGGGCCGCGGTCAAGGAGCTCATCGCCCCGCTCGGGCCGCTGCCGGTCGAGTCGGCCGACCCCCGACCCGCCCCACCGTCGTGACCCCCGGACCCCCGCCCGGCACGGTTAAGGCCCGGTTCCGGTCGCGCCTCCTGTGCTGAGGTCGACGTTCCTGCACCTTCCCGGGCATCGGCCCGGCGACCGAGCTCGCGCTCTGGCGGGGCGGGGTACGCGACTGGAACGACCTCGCCGAGCACGCGGAGGGGTTCGGCGGAAGTGAGAGCCACCGGGACCGGATCCGCCGAGAGCTCGCGGGAAGCGAGCGCGCGCTCCAGGAGGGGGACGCCGCATGGTTCGGCCGCCGCCTTCCCGACGCCGAGCACTGGCGACTGTTCTCCGAGTTCCGCGAACGGACCAGCTACCTCGACATCGAGACGACCGGCCTCTCTCCCTACGGCGGCATGGTTACCGTCGTGACGGTCCACGGGGGAGGCGCGACCCGGACGTTCATCGCCGGCGAGGACCTCGAGGAGCTCCCCGCCTATCTGCGGAGGTTCCCGGTGCTCGTCACCTTCAACGGGCGCCACTTCGACGTGCCGTTCTTAGAAGCGACCTTCCCGTCGCTCGAGGTCCCCCCCGTGCACATCGACCTCCGGTTCCTGTTCTACCGGATCGGGCTCGCGGGCGGCCTCAAACGGATCGAGGAGCAGCTCGGCGATCGGGGACCGGACCGGGGTCGAGGGGATCCGGGGCCTGGACGCGGTGCGGCTGTGGAGGGAGTACCCGGGCCGGGAACCCGAGCTCGCTCGAGCTCCTGGTCCGCTACAACCGGGCGGACACCGTGAACCTCGAGCCCCTCCTCGTTCGGGCGACGACCGAGCTCGAGCGGCGCCTGCTCGGGGAGCGGCCCCGGTCGCATCGCGGCTAGCGCCGCGCCGGACGCCCCGGGGGAGACGGCCGGTCCGGGGGCGTACCGCCGGAGGAGCGCGGCAACGCGCCCTCGCCATCCGCCGGGGGGAGACGAGCGAAGCTCCCGAACGTAGCCCGCGCCGAACACCGCGGCGAGCCAAAGGAGCCAGAGCGGGTAGTTCAGGTGGGAGAACACGGCGACCCCGAAGACGGACCCCGGCTCGCCTCCGCAGTTCGTCGGCGCGATGAGGATCGCGTGGCACCAGACCCCGCTGGGGGAGAGGTAGGCGAAGGGGGCGAGGATCGCCGCCGTGACCGCGACCGCGACCGCGGCCTCCCTCCATCGTCGGCGGTAGAGGTGAACCGCGACGATCACGACGTTCGCGAACTGCTTCAGCCCCAGGCCGACCACCTCCGCGACCTTCGACCAGGGCCCGGTCAGGCTCACGAACGTGAGCGTAAGGACGAGGAAGGGGACGTAGTCGTTGAACCCGTTCGCGGCCATCAGCCCGACCCAGAGCCCCCCCCAGAGGGTGAGGGCCTCGTCCCGGTGGCGGAGGAGGAAGAGGCTCGCGACCCAGGTCGCTAGCGCGGTCCACTTGTAGCCCACCAGGGGGATCTGGACGAACGCGAGGAACGGCAGGTAGACGTTGTAGACCGGGGAGGCCGCGAAGGATTTGCCGTACTGGACGTACGTCACGGTCACCGTCGAACCGTAGAGGTTCGGCCACGCCTGGGCGAGGGCCGGCGTGATGAACGGCTCGTCCGTCAACCCGTTGAGCTGTCCGAAGAGGAGCGAGAGGACCGCGGCGATGACCGCGACCCCGATCCACGTCGCGAGAAAGGCCCGGTCGTGGATGAGCCTCCAGCGGTAGGCCAACAGGTAGCTCCCCAGGGCGACCAGCAGAAGCAGGAGACCGAGCCAAATGTGCCCGGTCATGTAACCCAGGAGGACCCACACTCCTACGCCGTTCGCTCCGACGACCAACGCGATCTGGGCGGTACGCTTCGCCGGCCCTGTCGGAGCTTCCGGTGCTACCGCGGGTCCGAGGGAGGGAGTCGAACCCGGCCGACTCTCCCGCCCGGGATCCGCCACCGCCCGACTCCGCCGGCTAGGGAGGCGAGTGGGCCGGAGGTGGTCGAGTCGCCCGCGAGAGACTCGGGGCCGGGATCCTGATGCCCCTGGGGGGAACGACGCCGCCGACCCGCTCGACGGCCTGGGCGCAGTACTCCGGGCTCGAGTCGATGTGCACGTAGTGACGCCCCAGTCGCCGCGCGACCGCCGCGACCGTCCCCGTCCCACCGAACATGTCGAGCACCACGTTCTCCCGGTAGCTATAGAACTTTACGAGACGTTCGATGAGCTCCTCGGGGAACGGCGCGGGATGACCGTGCCGTTTTCGCTCGGGCGGGATGTGCCAGAACCCATCCGAGAACGTCTCGAACTCCCGCGCCGTGATGTCCACCGCGGAAGCCTCCCCCGGCAACTTCCACTGCCCCTTCGAGAAGACGAGGACGTACTCCCAGGACGGGATGATGTGCGGGTTCGAGGGGCTTCGCCAACTCCCCCACGCCGTACGGCGGCCCATCGTCTGCTTGTACCAGATGATCTCGGTGCGCATGATGTAGCCCAGGTCTCGCAGGTCCCGGGAGAGGTCGTGGTGGATCGGCCGGAAGTCCTTGATCGAGGTCGGCGCGACATTGAGCACGAACCGCCCCCCCGGCACGAGGACCCGGTGGAGCGCTCGCCACACCTCCTTGAGCCACCGGAGGTACTCCTCCGGCGGCAGGTCATCCTCGTACCCCCGGTAGGGGATGCGGACATTGTACGGCGGGCTCGTGACCGCCAGGTGGACGGACCTCGCCGGCAGGGAGCGCGAGTACGTCGCGGGCGTCGCCCTGGATGATGCGGTCGCGCCATTCGGGGAGCTCCGAACGGTGGGGTCTCGTGGGCATCTGGCGCACGAGCGCCCCCTTCTTGATGAGGATATCCCCGGGACGCTACGGTGGGTCCGCTCAGGTGAGCCCGGCGGCTCGGACCACCTGCTCCGCGATGGCGAACGAGGCCGTCGCGGCGGGGCTCGGCGCGTTGACGACGTGGAGCGCGTGCGGTCCCGGCCGTAGCACAAAATCCTCTTCGAGCGTGCCGTCGGGTACGCAGTGCCTGGGCCCGCACCCCGCTGCGGCGCGCCCCGAGGTCCGCCGCTTCCACCGAGGGCCAGAGCCGCCGGATCGCACCGAGGAACTCTTCCCGGCTCCACGAGCGAAGCCACTCATGGGCGGCCATCCCCGGATACCTGCGGAGCAGGGCCCATACTCCGGGGAAGCCGGCGAGTCGCAGCAGTTCGTGCGCGTCGACCGCTCCTCGGTGGTAGCCTTCGCGGGCGAGCGCCAGGGCCGCGTTCGGCCCGGCCAGTAGGGCGCCTTGGACCGTGGGGGTGAGGTGCACGCCCACGAAGGGGAAGCGAAGGTCCGGTACGGGGTAGATGAGCGTGCGAACCTCGTCTCGCACGCCCCCTTCCAACTCGTAGTAGTCCCCACGGAACGGGACGATGCTCACCGTCGGGTCGGTTCCCATCGCGTGGGCCAACAGGTCCGAGTTCAGCCCCGCGCAGTTCACCACGAACCCCGCCTCGAAATCGCCGACGTGAGTCGCAGAATCCCAGCCATCGCCCCGAGCGTGCGCCCCCGTGACCTGTGCGCTGCGCACCACCTTGACGGAGGCGGCCTCCAGGCGCCGGCCCAGGCGCTGGGCGACCGCGGCGTAATCCACGATGGCGGTCGAGGGGACCGAGAGCGCGGCCACCCCGGCGGCCCCCGGCGCGATCCTCGAGAGCCCAGCCCGGTCGACCCTGGTCACGCCGGGGACCCCGTTAGCTGATGCCCGGTCGAGCAACCGGTCCAGGCCCGAACTCTCCGACGCGTCCGCGGCGACCACCAGTTTCCCGATGGGGATGGTCGGGATCTTCTCCGTGGTGCAGAACGCGAGCAGCTCCCTCCGGCCTTCGCGGGTCAACCGAGCCTTGAGCGAGCCGGGTTCGTAGAAGATGCCAGAATGGATCACGCCGCTGTTGTGTCCGGTCTGGTGGGCACCCAGCTCGGATTCCTTCTCCAGCACGGCCAACGAGGCGTCCGGCCGATGGCGGTGGAGCGCTCGGGCGGTCGCGAGGCCGACGATGCCGCCCCCCACGACCACGATGTCGAACCGCTCGGCCATCGAACCCCGTGCGGGCGGCCCGAGTCCCGGGCGCCGCCGGTCCGGGTCGAAGCATCAAGCGTATAATCTCGTCCGGTACGCCCTTCGCCGGTCCGTATGTCGGTCCGGGTCGTCGTTCTTACCGAGGTAGCACCGGGCGAGGCCCGGGTCGCACTCACCCCCGAGGTCATCCCGCGACTCATCAAGGGGGGCTTCGAGATTGCCGTCCAGGCCGGCGCCGGCGCGGCCGCGGGGTACCCCGATGCCGACTATGCGAAAGCGGGGGCGAAGGTGGAGGCGGACGGCGCCGCCCTGCTCGCCTCCGCCGCCGTGATCGTCAAGCTCCAGCCTCCGACCCTCGGGGAGGTCACGGGGATGGCTCCAGGGACGGTGGTCGTCGCCGTGATGAATCCCGGCCGCAACCTCGACCGGATCGCGAAGATGCGGGACCAGAAGGTCACCTCGTTTGCCCTCGAGCTCCTGCCCCGCATCACGCGGGCGCAGAGCATGGACGTTCTCTCCTCCCAGGCGACGGTCGCCGGGTACCAGGCCGTCCTGTTCGGGGTCCAACCTCTGCCCGAAGTTCCTCCCGATGCTGACGACCGCCGCCGGCACCGATCCGCCCGGCCAAGGTCCTCATCCTCGGGGCGGGCGTCGCCGGCCTCATGGCGATCGCAACCGCGAAGCGGCTGGGCGCGCTCGTAGAGGCCTACGACGTTCGGCGGGCCGCGGGCGAGCAGGTCCGCAGCCTCGGGGCGAAGTTCCTCGAGCTCCAGATCAACGCCGAAGGGGCCGGTGGCTACGCCCGCGAGCTGACCGAGGACGAGAAGAAGCAAGAGGCCGAGATGGTCGCGAAGGCCGTCGCCGAGGCGGACATCGTCATCACGACCGCCAACGTTCCCGGGCCGCCGTGCTCCCCTGCTCGTCCGGAAAGAGATGGTCGACGCGTATGCACGCGGGCGCGGTCATCGTCGACCTCGCCGCCGAGTCCGGCGGCAACTGCGAGCTCACCCAGGCCGGGAAGGAGATCGACGTCCACGGCGTTACGATCGCCGGCCCGCTGAACCTGCCGAGCCAGCTCCCGTTCTCACGCGAGCCAGATGTTCGCGAAGAACCTCGAGTCGTTCCTCACGCTCCTGCTGGCCACCGACGGGACGCCTCGTCCCCGAGTACAAGGACGAGATCCTGGCCGCGAGCCTCCTGACCTGGAATGGAACCGTGACGCACGCCCCGACGCGCGACGCGATCGCCGGAGGCAAGTAGAGCGATGGCCGCGGACCTCTGGACGGCGGTCTTCATCGGCATCCTGGCGGCGTTCGTCGGCTACGAGGTCATCAGCCGGGTCCCGGTCCTCCTCCACACGCCGCTGATGTCGCGGGTCGAACTTCATCCACGGGATCGTGCTCGTCGGCGCGATCGTCGCCCTCGGCTTCGCCACGACCGCGATCGAGCAGGCGATCGGGCTGGTCGCCGTCATCATGGGCGCGATGAACGTCACGGGCGGCTACGTGGTCACGGAGCGGATCCTCGCGATGTTCGACCGCTCCAAGAAGAAGGGAGGCGCGCCGTGATCGCCTGGCAGCAGCCGCTCGATCGACGCGGTCTACGTCGTCGCGGTCCTCGCCTTCATCCTCGGCCTTCAGCGCGATGAGCTCGCCCGCGACCGCCCGCCGCGGGATCGTCCAGGCGGGCGCCGCGATGCTGATCGCGGTCGCCGTCACGCTTCGTCGAGCCCGGGTCTCTCGAACTTCGCGCTGATCGCCATCGGCGTGATGGTCGGAGGGCTCGCGGGTTGGTACTGGGCGCGGGTGGTCAAGATGACCGCCATGCCGCAGATGGTAGCGATCTTCAACGGCATGGGCGGAGGTCGCGGCCGCGCATCGCCGCGGTCGAGCTGCTTGGCGAACGTCTCGAACCTCACCACCGCCGGCCTCTGCCTCGCGGGGGCGGTGATCGGCGCGATCTCGATCGCCGGGCAGCATGATCGCCTTCCTGAAGCTCCAGGGCTGGCTGCGGTCGAAGCCGATCGTCTACCCGGCCCAGCAGCCGATCGAACATCGCGGTGCTCGTGGTCGGCATCGCGTTCGGAGGCTACGCGGTCTGGGCGACTCCAGACGTTCTGGCTCCTCCCGTTCTTCGTGCTTCTGCTCCTGTTCGGCGTCCTCCTCGACCCTCCCGATCGGCGGGGCCGACATGCCGGTCGTGATCAGCCTCTTCAACGCCCTCACCGGGATCGCGGTCGCCCTCGACGGGTTCGCGCTCGTCGAACGGCCCGCTCGGCGACGCGGGCTACGCGATGGTCATCGCGGGCACCCTGGTCGGCGCGGCGGGTTCGCTGCTCACGCTCCTGATGGCCCGGGCGATGAACCGCTCGTGTCGGGAACGTCCTCTTCGGCGCCTTCGGCGCGACCGAGGAAGACCGGCGAACGACGATCGCAGGGCTCGATGAAGCCGATCGAGGTCGACGACGTCGCGGTCGATGCTCGCGTACGCCAGCACGGTGATCATCGCCCCCGGGTACGGGATGGCGGTCGCCCAGGCCCAGCAGAAGGTCAAGGAGCTGCCGACCTCCTCGAAGCCAAAGGGCGTCACCGGTCAAGTTCGCGATCCACCCGGTCGCGGGCCGGATGCCCGGCCACATGAACGTCCTGCTGGCCGAGGCCGGGATCCCCTACGACAAGCTGTTCGACCGGGACGAGATCAACCCCGAGTTCCCCAACACCGACGTCGTGCTCGTCATCGGGGCGAACGACGTCGTCAACCCGGCGGCCCATCGCGCGGGGAGCCCCCTCCACGGGATGCCGATCCTCGACGTCGAGCAGGCGAAGAACGTGATCGTCATCAAGCGGGGCCAGGGCAAGGGCTTCGCGGGGATCGAGAACGACCTGTTCTACAAGGACAACACCCGGATGCTCTACGGCGACGCCCAGCAGGTCGTCGGGAAGCTCGTCCAGTCGCTCAAGAAGATGGAGTAGCGACCGGACGTTCGGGAGGACGACCGGGGAGCCGCGGCTCACCCGACGGGGGCGTTCGCGACCATCGCCCGGAAATTCCACCGGAGGTTCGCGCTGTATCCGAGGAGGCTGCCCGCGAGGATCCCGGCGACCTGGCCCTCGAGGTTGGACGCACCGAGGGTCACCGCCACGGCGAGCACGACGAGATTCACCGCAAGCACTCCCGCCTGGATCACCCCGTAGAGCGCGAGGTGGTAGGCGGTCGAGTGGCCCCCGCGTCCCGCGAACGCCCACGCCCGGTTCCAGAGGAAGTTCCAGCCCAGGGCTACCCCGAACGCCCCCGCGCTCGCCAGATAGACCGCGCCCGCGGTGCCGGTCAGCTGGAGCCCCAGGAGCGTGAAGACGCACAGGTTGACGAAGACCCCCGAGACCCCGACCGTGAGGAACGCGGGCAGTCGCAGGAGGTCGTCGAACGAGACCCGGAACCGCTCCAAGAGGCGCGCGGTCCACCCCGCGCTGGCGCGACGGCGCATCGCGCCGACGAGCGGTGCGTAGAACAGCGCGACCGCCCAAACGCCCCAGACGGAGTCGTCGATTTGAAGGGTCGGCGTGACGCCGCCTCCGCACGAGAGTCTCCCGGCGGTGACGGCCGGGCAGAGGACGGCAGGGCCGCTCCAGACGAGGAAGGGTACGACGAACGCCGTGCTGATGCCGAGGGTGACGACGGCGTTGCGCCAATCCCGACGGAGGACGTAGTAGGCGACGACGAGTACGTTGGCGAACTGCTTGCAACCGAGGGAGAGCCACTCCGCCCACTTCTGGCGCCGGCCCTCCCAGCCGACTGAACCCGAGGGTCAGGAGGAGCAGCACGACCAGGTCGCGGTACCCGTTCGAGGCCACGACCACCAGGTACGGCTGCGCGAGCATGGCCGCGGTGTCGAATCGGCGGCGGGCGACCAGGACCATCCCCACCCAGCAAGCGAGGGCGAACCACTTGTAGTCGAGGCCGGGGACCTGGAGGAAGATCAGGACCGGAAGGAAGGAGTAGACCGAATGGAACGAGAGGGTCTGTCCGTACTGCTGGTACTGGATCCCGAGCGGGACCACGTACGGGTCCTGGCGCTGGAGAAGGAGGCTCAGGAACCGTGGGGTGGTGTAGGGCTCGTTAGTTAGCCCGTTCGCCGCGCCGGTGAGGACCGAGGCCACCGCGAAGGCGATCCCGACGACGAGGAGGAAGTAGATGAACTCGGTCCGCCGCTCGACCCGCAACTCGCGGACCGCGATGGGGAACATGAGAGCGAACGCGCCGAGCGCGACCTCCGCGATGCCGCTGAACTCCGAGGGATACCGCCAGAGGGCGGTCAGCACGGCAAACGCGGGGAGCGCGCCGACCCCCCAGGTCGCGCCGAAGCGGAGGTACCGTTCGACAGGACTTTGGATGGGGGCCGGTCCCGTCGTTGGGCTCCCCCCGGAATCGGCCATCAGGCCCGCCCGCTGCGGCGAGCCACCGAGGGGGGCCATATTAGTGGGTGGGCCGCTCCGGCGAGCCGCCGTCCGCATGTAGAGGAATGCCTCTGGGGCGAGCGTCATGGGTACCGCGCCCCCGGTCGAATTGGCGAGTCCGTCGCCCCTTGGCACGCGGTCCCCGGCCGTGGTGACCGAGGTCGACGCTCCGCCCAGCAGTCCTCGCGCCGGCTTTCGCTCCGTGCTCGCGAACCGCCGCTACCTCCTCTTCGAGGGCGGCGCGATTGCCGCCACGACCGGCTACTCCGTCTATGCGATCTCGATCCCGTGGCTCGCCTTCCAGAATTCGGGCTCCCTCCTCGTGGTCGGGCTCGTGCTGTTCGTCGAACTCGGGATCTACTCTCTCACGTTTCTCGCTGCCCCCTTGGTCGACCGGATTCGAGGACAAGCGGGTCGTCCTCTTGGTCGGCTTTCCCATTCAAGCCGCCGCCGCGGTGGCCCTCGCGGTCGCGGCCGCACGGGGGGAGCTCCAGCTCCCTCTCCTGCTAGGGTTGGTCGGCCTTCTCGCCGTCGCCTGGGATTTCGAATGGGCCGTCTTTCAGGTGGCTCCGCGGCTCCTCCTCAGCAAGGACGAGCTGTTCGCGGCCGGAGGGATCTCCAGCGCTCTCGGCGGGGGGGCGGTGATCGGCGGGTACGCCGCAGGCGCCGGGTTCATCCTCGTGGCCGGACCCGCGACCAGCGGCTACCTCTACGCCGGCTTGCTGGTCGTCGCGGTGGCGCTCAGTTCGATGGTCCCACTGCGGGGGGCTCGCTCCACCGAGGGAAGCTACCTCGGAGGGTTTCGCGAAGGGTGGGAATACCTTCGGTCTTCGCAGGGTCGCCCCCTTCTCCAGCTCGGAGTGCTCGACGCGGTCGTCGGTTTCTTCTCGAGCGCGCCCCCGGTGCTCGTCACGGTCTTCGCGGACCGGTCGTTCCCCGACCCGGGTCTCGCCTACGGGATCCTGTTCACGTCCTACGTGATCGGAGGGGTGGCCGTCGACCTGACCCTGGGATACCTGAACCCGCGCCGCCGGGTAGGGTTGGTGCTCGTCGGCGGGCTGGCGGTGGCAGCGGTCGCGCTCGCGCTCGTGGGTCACGGCCCTCCCTCGTTGCTCGCGACCGCCGCAGTGTGGGCGCTGGCGGGGGGCGCCTTGGGCGCCTACTCCTCCGGGAAGGTCACGTTCGAGTGGGGGTACGTTCCGCGCGACCGACTCGCGAGGGTCACGAGCAACCTGTACACCTTCCCCGGCGTGTCGGGCGCAGTCGGGTCGGTGGTCCTGGGGTTCCTCGCCAGCGGCCTACCGGGCCTTGCCGTGGCCGAGATCGTCGCCGGGGTACTCGCGGTCGGTGTGCTACTCGCAGTGGCATTACCGGGCAGTACGCCGGTTCTCCTTCTGAGCCGATCCGCCTGTCCGCGCGGTCACGACGTTCAGGATCCACGTTGCAGGTCCCTCGGGTACGCATGAGATCCTCGCGGCGGGGACCTTGCCTCCTCCGGCACGTTCGGCTGGGCGGATCCCCGGGCCGCGGCGTTATCTGGCGGGACCCGGTGACGGAGCCATGCCCGAAGCCGAGCTCCGAGGGTTCGCGCCCGTTCCGGGCGGGCGGTTGTACTTCGAACGAGCTGGTAGCGGACCGGCGTTGATCCTGATCCACTCCGCGTTCCTCGACTCGAGGATGTGGGAGCCGCAGATGGAATCGTTCGCACACCACCATACCGTGGTCCGGTATGACGTGCGGGGACACGGTCAATCGACCGGCGATCGCGCGGGTGTCTCCGACGGGGAGGACCTGACCCTCCTCCTCAACCATCTCGATATCCGACAGGCGTTTCTCCTGGGCAACTCGGACGGTGCCCGGATCGCCGCGGAGTTCGCGGCCGGTTTCCCGGACCGGACCCGCGGCCTAGTCCTCGTCGCCGGCAACCCGCACGACCTCGACCCGACCAAGGAAGAGGAGGAACGATTCATGGACACGTATCCGGATCGCGCCGGCGCACTCCTCGAAGTCGCGGCCCCCGGCCGCACTGAGGAAGCCCTCGACCTCCTCCTCGATCTGTGGGCTCCCCAAGCGCCGCCCCCCGAGCGGGAACGGTTGCGCGCCATCGCACGCGACAACTACCCCGCGCTAATGCGCGCGCTCCGTCAGCCGGAGCCGGAGGGGCGGCCCCCCGCGTATCCTGTCGCGGACGCACTTCGGAAGGGAACTATCCCCGTCCTCTCCATCTCCGGTGCGCATGACGATCCGTCGCTCAACATGATGATGGGACGGTTCGCGCAGCAGGTCCCGACCGCCCGCCACTTCGAGCTCGCCGAAGGGGACCACACCCCAAGCATCTCCGCACGTCCCGAGTTCGAGACGCTCGTCCTCGAGTTCCTGGCCCGCGTGGAAGGCGGCGGTTCCTGGCCTCCTCCCGCGGAATGAGGTCGAGCCCGGCTCCTCTTCCTCCGTCGTGGACCCCGGGTCGGATCCCACGACCGGCGTCGCGCGGTTTCGCGCGAGAATCCAAGAACGACGCGTCGTGCGCGCCCTGAAGTAGGATGACACCTTACCCGAAGTAGCCATGGCGAAGAAGGCCGCGAAAGGAAAGAAGAAGAAGAGGTAACGACCCTGTCGGGTCGCGCCTCGAGCGTGTCGCCCGGGGATTGCTTGCGGGAACCTCCCGCCCCGCTCGTCAGAGCGGGGGATGTTCTCGGATTCCCCACTCCCTGCTGGCTACGGTGTCTGCTCGCCGTTTCCTCACCCGGAGTGAGCGGCGTTGACGAGGGGGCGAGTCCGAAGTTCGACGCACCTCGATCTCGGATGCGGGGGTAGCCATCTGCGGGCGATGCGGGAGCGGACCCATGGGAGGGGGAGGCTCCGCCGCCCGAATGCTCCGGCGGGCTGGAAGCGTAGGGGTTGCCTTGACGAACCTGCGGTCAATCCCTGGGGCCGGTTCGTCCGGCACCGCGCCGTGGATCGAAAGATAGGGGCTTCTCTCCACGTCCCGGGTGCTCCCCAGCGCGCGGTGGCTGCGTATCCTTGGGACGAGGGCACCCAACTCGTGGGACCTGCCCCGATCATGGTCGGTGGTGCCCTCGTAGGTCGCGAGAAGCGAGGGACCCGATACCGTCCCCCGCGGAGCGTCCCGCATCCGACACCACCCCGAACCCATCAACCGCGCTCGACGGCACGGCTAAGAACGCCTCGGAGCCCTTGAGAGGGGGACGATGAAAGCCACCGGGACCTGGAAGGGCGGCTACCGGACCCAGCTCCGCGACGACCGGGGCACGACGTGACGGTCGACCTCCCCAAGGACGAGGGCGGAGGGGATTCTCGGGACCTCCGCGCTGGAGCTCTCTGTGCTCTCGCTCGCCGGCTGCATCAGCACCATCTTCACGCTCGTTGCCGAGCGGCGGAGACTCCGGTTCGAGGCGATGAGCGTGGAATTGGACGCCGCACGTCCGCAGGGCTCTGGTACCATCGCCTCGGTGGAGGGGACCCTTCACGTGGTGACGACGGCGTCCGCCGAGGACGTGGCGACCGCCCTCAACATCACCCTGCGAACTTGCCCGGTCGGGGTCCTCTACGAACAGGCACACGTCCCGGTCCGGGTCCGGCCCATCGTGGTCGCTCCGGAACCGGGGGTCGGGGAGCGCTCGCCGTGACCGAGCGATCGACCGAGACCCGCACACCGTGTCGGGGCGGGAGAGCGCCATGACCGTGAGCGGGGAGACGGACGCGGAGTTCGCCGCGCTCCGGGAGCACCTGCGAGCCATCTAACAGCTCGGAGTCCGCACGAAGTGCCGGCCCGCGCGCCGCCTCGGCCCGAACTCATGTCGCCCCCACCGAGGGTCACGCGTTCCGATAGGTATATGGCGAACGAACCGGAGTAATTTACCGCGTGAACAGCGCATCTCCGCCGGATCCAGCCGGGGCGCCGCCACCCCCTCCGAATCTGGGCGGGGCTTACCCTCCACGACCCCGCACCGCAGCTCGGACCACCGCACCTATCAAGAAACCACGGACGGCCCTCTACGTGGTGGTTGCGATCGTCGTTCTAGCGATCGTCATCATCGCCGGCCTCGGGGTGAACGGGTTCTTCTCGGCCCGCTCCTCTGGCGGCGGCACACCTCCCCCTCCCCCGCCCGCTATCAAGTTCAACATGACCGCGCTCACGGTGAGCATCGTCGGGAACGGAAGCTCCGGGGTCTGCGTTCAAGGCGCGGGCGGAAATTATTGTGTTCCCGACTCCACGGACCTGTGCGCTGCCCACCTCGCGGCCTGCGGAAGCGGACTCCCCGTGGGGTTCTCGGGCACGACCCTGCCTATCGAGTTCATCCTGACCGGTTGGGCCACCGGCTCCTGCAATCAGTCTCCGCTCTATGAGGTCACGTCGGTCGTGGCCTCCGTCGGGGCATTCCAGCTGGGTTCGGTCACTGCGTATCCCGCAGGCGAGTCGAATGGAGTTGGCCTTCCGGTCCCTATCCCCTACTGTGCGTACGAGCATGTCTACCAGTACTACGTGGGGCTCGTGATCGGGTATTCCGTGGTCAACAGCCCCCCGTATTCCCAGCCCTTGGCATTGACCGTAACCGTGGTCGCAGTTCCGGCATAGGCCACCGTATCGCCGGAGGTGCTGAGTGAGCTCTCCCCGGGAGGACAGGGGAGGCCACTCGATCCCCACCCGGGTCCGGGACCGATTCCGACTTCTGGGATTGGACCTGGAGCGCCCAGGGCCTATGGGCGCGGCCAGATTCGAACTGGCGACCTTCACCGTGTCAGGGTGACGTCATAACCACTAGACTACGCGCCCGTGGCGGCGGCCACCGACGACCCGCTCAAAACCCCTTCGGAGCGGCCCCGCGCGCTAGCCGTACCCGCCGGGGAACTGGTTCGAGTCCGGGTGGTCGTTCCAATGGTAGTAGCCCATCGACTGGCGCTGGGACTCGGTGACCTCCTGGCGAAGGCCGCCCTGGAAAGAACCGTAGGTGTCCCGGATCTGTTCTTCGATCGAGCGGGCCCGACGCATCGCTTCGGCCAGATGTTTCGCCTCGATGACGTCGCTCCCGGAGACGGCGGCGAGGTCGCCGGCGGTCCGGAGGAGGCCCCCGAGCTCTCGGAGCCGTAGCGTGAGCGCGTTGCGTCGTCCGTCCAGGACCTCGGCGCGCCGCCGCGCCTCGCGGATGACCTCGAGGACCGCCTCCCGGGTCGCCGGGCGGATCCGGCCGTCGACCGCGATCTCTTGGGCGCAGAACTGCGCGAGGCGCAGGCGATTCGCGGGCGTGTCCGGCATGCTCGTTTCGAGGAGGACCTCGTAGCCGCTGCCGGCGATGCGCGAGCGCAGGGGCGAGAGGATACGGTGGATGTCCTGGATGTTCGCCGCCGCGACGAGGATGAAGTCGCACGGGACGTTGTCGACCCGCACCGAGGCGCCGCCGGACTGGGGGTTCCGCCCGGAGATCGGGAAGCGCTTCTCCTGCATCGCGGTCAGGATGTGGCGCTGGATGTAGCCGAGCGACGGGAGCTCGTCGATGAACAGCACGCCTTCGTGCGCCTCGTGGATCTCGCCCGGGATGACCCGGTCGTACGGGAGCGTGCCGAGGGTCGGGTGGCCCCCGTAGGGGTCGTGGCGGACGTCCCCGAGGAGCTCGGTCTCGGTCGCTCCGGTCGCCATCACGAACGTGTTGCGGTCGAGCTTGACCAGGACCTTGCGAGGGCTCTCGCGCTGGAGGGTGCGGCGGCGCTCCAGCGCGCGCTGGTCGAGGACCTTGATCTGGTCCTCCGCGCGCTCGTACGAGACCACCTCCTCGACGCCATTGCGGAGGCGCGTCGTGCGGACGGACTCTTGCGGATTCCCGCCGGGGGTCACGGTGAGCTCGAGGATCCCGCCCACCAGGTCGCGGAACGGGTTGCCGCTGCCGGCGATGCCCGGCAGGGGTTGCTTCACGTTCCCGCAGCTCGGGCAGTACCGCTCGGTCGGGGTCGAGTAGAAGCTGCACCGGGGACACCGATAGCCGAGCCGCTCGGCGACGCTCGCCGGGGCCTCGGAGGGTTGGATGAGCTCGCCCTCGACCGACCGTGCCGCGTCGCGCTCTCGGTAGACCTCCTCGCGGGAGACGATCTCGACGCTCGGCCGCTCGGGGTTCTCCGGGTTGTGGACGACGCGCAGCTCGGTCCGGGGACGGTCGAGATGCAACGCCAGCGCCTGGGCCGTCATCGACTTGCCGATGCCGGGCGGCCCGACGAGGAGAAGGTGGCGGTGCTGGTAGGCCGCGATCCGGGCCGTCTCGACGGCCTTCTCCTGGCCGATCACCCGCGCGAGCGGGTCAGTGGGGATCGGGATGTCCGCCGTGCTCTGGATCTCGTCCAGGGCGGCCGGCAGCCGACGCGGGCTCTCCGCGTTCGTCGACATCGTACCTCCCGTAGTACGTCACCGAGGTATAGGTGCGTCGCGAGGCCTTCGACCCCGCGACGCGGGAAAGGGTGTGGGGTTACCGGGCCCCGGCAATCGGCGCGAGGTCGGCCTTCGTGAAGACCCGGACCTGCTCCGGAACCTTGCCGATGGGGCCGAGGCGGCTTCCCACGACCGTGCCGATCCCCTTCTCCTGGGCTACGTCCAAGAGGCGCTGAGAGACGATCCCGTCGAAGATGAGCGCCTTCGCCGGCGTCGTGAGTCCGCTCACGGTCTCGATCATGTCCTTGATCGGGGCCTCGCCGACGACCGCATCGTTCTCGCCGACGATGAGACAGCGGGACGCGTTCTCGACGCCGTTCAGGAGGTCGAAGTAGCGAGCGAGCTCCGGGGTGAGCTGGACCGCGGCTGGCGGTGGCGGAGGGGGGATCGGGATTGGCGCCCGCGGAGGCGGGGGCGGAGGTCCCCGCTCGCGGTCGTCCCGCCGGCCGCCGCCGCCGTTGCGCGGGCCGTCGTCCCGGCGGGAATCCGGGCGTCCGCCGCCTCCCTCGCCGCGTTCCTCGCGGGGCTCCCGGGTGGCACCGGTGGACTCGAACCCGCTCATCTCCAGATACTGGTTGAGAGGGATCTTGTTCCGCAGGCATTTCAGGAGCTGCTTCTGGGTGAGCTCCTCGACCTCGCTCCCGCGGGGGGCGCGGGCGACGAAGTCGATGTCCATCGTCTGGAGCATCTCCCGGAGGATCAGCTCACCCGCGCGGTCCCCGTCGGTGAAGACGGTCACGGTCTTGCCGCGCGAGAGGTCTTTCACGGTCTGGGGGACGCTCGTCCCCTCCACCGCGATGACGTTCTTGATGCCGCAGCGCAGGAGGTTCAGGACGTCCGAGCGCCCCTCGACGACGATGAGGGCGTCGGCCTGGTCGATGTTCGGGCCCGCGGGCAGGTGCTCCGGACCGTAGGTCGTGATCTCCTCCACCTGGACGGCCTTGCGGACCGCCTCGGTAAGGTCCATCCCGACTCCCTTCGACTCCTCCTGGAGCCGAGCGAGGATCTCCTTGGCGCGGTCGACGACCTTCTGGCGCTTGGAGATGCGGATGTCCTCGACGCTGACGATCTCGATCTTGGCCCGGCACGGGCCGATCCGGTCGACGGTCTCGAGACCGGAGGCGAGGATGGCGGTCTCGACCTGGTCGAGGGACGAGGGGATGATGATCTCCCCCTCGCTCTTGCCCTTGCGGCTGTCGATCTCGACCTCGATACGGCCGATCCGGCCGGACTTCTGAAGGTCGCGGAGGTCGAGCTCGTCACCGAGCAATCCCTCGGTCTGTCCGAAGACCGCCCCGACGACGTCCGGCTTGTCGATGACGCCTTCGGCGGCGATGCGAGCTCGAATCTGGTACTTGGCGGCGCTGGGGTCGTTGGTCATGCTTGGTTCTCCCTGGTCGAAAGGGCGCCCGCGGATCCGCGGGGCTCCCGGGGAGGACGATTAGATCGAGCCGATGCCGCCGGGCGATGCGCGGAGCCTACGACAGGAGGTGGCGTGGATCATGAGTCGTGATTCCGGATCTCCAGCGACTTCGGGAGTCGATCTCCGTCCGTCTCCGGGGGTTCCTTTCCGCTCCTCGAAAGCCGGGTAGCGTATTTAAGGGGGAGGGCGGCGCCGGACCGGTCCCCGGAACGTGAGGTTCTCCTCGGGAACGAGGCCCCGTGGGAGGCACAGTCTTTATAGGCCGCGCCTCTACGCGGCCTCGGAGACTGTTCTTATGCCTCGTCGCGGATCTAAAAAGGCGTCCACCGTCCCGACCCCCGGAGAGCCGGAGACGGTCCCGCATCCCCTGCCGGATGACGATTTCGTCGGCTCGCTGAAGAGCGAGCTCGCCCGGACCCAGGCCGCGTCCGGCTCGAAGACCGGAGAGGACCTGACCCACCGCGGCGAGTTGAACAAGCGCCTCCTTCAGGACCTCTGGGAGGTCCACAACCAGTTCGAAGAGGTCGGCGTCCATCTCGCGATCGACCCGTCGCAGACCCTCTTCGCTACGTTCGTCGAGTACCCCACCAAGTGGACGTTCCGCGAGAGCTTCGACTTCGGCGCGGTCAAGACGATCGAGCTCGGCGACCGGGCCGCCGGCTGGATCGGGTTCACCTTCCGAGCCTGGTACTATCGAGCCCCGGACGGAAAGTCCCGCCTCCGGTCGATCTTCGAGTGGTGCGACGGCGAGAGCTACCACCGCTACTCAGGCTGGATGCGGATGATGAGCCAGGCGGTCCTGTACGACGCGGCCGAGGATGATGTGAGCGTCCGCGATGTCCATGCCGTCCTCAAGGACGTCGTCGTCCAGTGGTACGCCGCCCACCTCGATCGGACCCCCGAGAAGTTCGTCGCGCACCTGAAGGAGAAGTACCCGAAGGGCGCGTCGTACGCGAAGGAATCGTACCGCTGATCCCCCGAACAGCACCGGCTTGAAATAGGCCGGGCCACCTCCCCTGCCGTCGAGCCGGGCGTTCGGCGCGGCGCCCCCCCGGGCGGCCCGAGCGCGCGGTTCGTCGGGAACCACGTGGCGGCGAACCTCCGGGAGCACATCGTCGCCTACTTCGAAGAGCACCACAAGCTTGTCGAAGCCGACGCCCTCGAGCTCCTCCTCGGCGATACCCACCCGCTGGTCGTCTCGCGCGAACTGATCGAGCGGGCGGGAGGGGCCACGCCGTTCGTGACGCGAGAGATGGTCGAGACCGTGCTCGCCGAGGGCCCGAGCGGGGCCGCCTCAGCGGTCACGCTTCGCCCCACCGCCGACCACGTCTCGCTCGCCACGCCCGACGCCCGGGGGTTCCACCTCCTCCAAGAGGGGTACTCCGGTCCGGTCGCGTCGGACTCCCCTCTCATCGCCTACTCGGCGCTCTTCCAGTCCCGTTTTCGTTCCTTAAGCCGGATGCTGCGGGGCCGGCCCGAGCTCGAGAACCTGCGTCCAATCCGTGAGCTCCGGGCCTCGGAGGGGGCCTCGTCGGTCCTCGGGATGGTGCGGGAGGTACGCGAGACGGCCCAGCGACATCACCTCATCCTGACGCTGGAGGATGAGACCGGAGCTCTCGAGGTGCTGGTCCCCAAGGATTCGCCCGGGGCCCGGTTTCCCTTCCTGCCGGATGAGGTCGTGGGGGTCCGTCTCCAGTTCGCCAAGGACCCGCGCCGTCTGCCCCGAGTCGCAGCGGTCGAACGGCCCGAGGTCCCCCGGAACCGGCATTTGGGCCGCGCGCGCCGTCCCGCCAGCGTCCTCTTCCTCTCGGACCTCCACCTCGGGAGCCGGTCGTTCCTCTCCGACGCTTGGGGTCACCTGGTCGACTTCCTCGGAGGGCATGGGCCGCTCGGGGGCCTCGCGAGCTCGATTCGAGTACGTCGTGGTCGCGGGGGACCTCGTGGACGGGATTGGGGTCTACCCACGCCAAGAGCGGGACCTGGCGATCGCCGACGTCGTCGAGCAGTACGCCGAGCTCGGTCGGCGCCTCGCGGAACTCCCGGGCCGACTGACGGTCGTGGTCGTCCCGGGGAACCACGATGCGGTCTGCCCGGCGGAACCTCAGCCGTCGCTCCCGGTCAGCCTGACCCGCGCGTTGCCCCCCAACGTGGTCCCGCTCGGCAACCCTTCTACCTTCGCGCTGGACGGCGTCGTCGTCTCGGCCTACCATGGCCGGAGCTTCGACGACCTCATCCCCGCGATCCCGGGCGCCTCCTACTCTCGACCGACCGAGATGATGAAGCGGATGCTCCAGATGCGCCACCTCGCGCCGATCTACGGGGACCGGACGCCCCTTGCGCCCGCGACGCGGGACGGGCTGATCCTCGAGGCGACTCCGGACATCCTCGTGACCGGTCACTCGCACACCTACGGGGTCGACCGGTACCGTGGAGTGCTGCTGTTGAACGTCTCGACCTGGCAGGGGGAGACCGACTATCAGCGGATGCGCAACATCGTGCCGGTGCCGGCCCGCGCGGCCCTCGTCGACCTCTCGAGCCTGGGGACCACGACCCTCGACTTCTCGGCGGGGGACCCGACGGTCACGGAGGCCGGGGCGTGAGCCCGTACCCGCTCGACCCGGTTCGCTCGGTCGGCCCGATGCGGCTCGTCCTCTCGTCGTACCCGTCCCGGGAGGCGGCTCTGCTGGCCACCCACGGCGCCGTCGAACGCCGCCTGGCGGCGTGCGGGACCCTCCTCGAGGCGGACTCCCGGTACCTCTGGCGAGGCAAGGTCGTGGCCGCACGGGAAGCGCTGGTACTGTTCAAGACGGTCCCGAAGCGGGTGGGGGCGCTCTTCCGGTACCTGAAGACCAGCCACCCGTACGAAGTACCCGAGATCGTGGAGGTGGACGTCCCCCGGGTCGACCCGGACTACCTGCGCTACCTCGCGGTCACGATCGATTCCGCCGCGCCGCCGCCTCCCCTCGGAGGTGGGACTACGCGTCGGGCAAGACCGCCAGGCCGGGCAGCTCGAGCCCCTGCACGAACTCGAGCGCCGCACCGCCGCCGGTCGAAATGAACTGGAAGCCGCCGGCGACGCCGAGGTCCTGAGCCACCCGCGCCGAGTCCCCGCCCGCTGCCACGTGATACCCGCCGACCCGGGAGAGGGAGCCGAGCACCGCGCGCGTGCCCTCGGCGAAGCGGGGGTCCTCGGCGCGTCCGAGGGGACCGTTCCAGAAGACGGTCTTCGACCCGGCGAGGAGCTCGATGAATCGGGCGCGGGTCGCAGGTCCGATGTCCTGGACGCTCGCGTCAGCGGGAACCTGACCGAGGGGGAAGGTCTCAGGCTCCGGGCCTCCTGGGCGCTCGGCGACGACGTCGGTCGGTAGCACCACCCGGGTGTGGGCGGCCTCCGCCGCCTGGAAGAACTCCGTCACGGCGGCCTCGAGGCCGCTCTCGACCGGGGTCCCCCCCAGGCGTGCCCCCGGGCGACGAGGAACGGGTGTGCGAGCGCTCCGCCGATCAGCAGGAGGTCGGCGCGCCCGAAGAAGCTCACGAGGAAGGGGAGCTTGTCCTTGACCTTCGCACCGCCGAGCACGACCACGTACGGCCGCTCGGGCTGACCCGAGAGCCGGGAGAGCTCCCGAACCTCTCGTTCGACCAGGAGGCCGGCGAAGGAGGGGAGGCGTTTCGGCACCCCGACGGTCGACGCGTGGGCCCGGTGCACGGTCCCGAATGCGTCCTCGACAAACAGTTCGCCGAGCCGCGCGAGCTGCGCGGCGAACGCCGGGTCGTTCGTCTCTTCACCGGGGTGGAATCGAAGGTTCTCGAGCAGGAGGAACTCCCCGTTCTTCAGCCGCGCCGAGAGTTCGAGGGCCTCGATCCCGACGATGTCGCCGGCGAGGGGCACCGGCTGTCCGAGCAGGGTGCTCAGGCGTCGGGCGACCGGACGAAGGCTGAACCGGGGGTCGCGTCGGCCCTCCGGTCGCCCGAGGTGGCTCATTAGGATCGTCCGGGCACCGGCGGCGCGCAGGTGGTTCAAGGTAGGGAGCGCCTCGACGATGCGCCGGTCGTCGGCGACCTGGCCGTTGGCTTCCTGCGGCACGTTGAAGTCGACCCGGACCAGCACCGCGTCGGCCCCGGACGGGCGCTTCCTGCATCCCCTTCTTGGGCCTCATCGCGACCGTGACGAGGAAACGGCGCCTAAGAGGGTTCTCCCCGAAGGGCAGCCTGTTCGGCCACCCGCGCCCGGACCCGGGCCACCGCGTGCTCGGTGAACGGGAGCTCGAGGTGGTGGGCCCGCGCGACGCGAAGGAGCTCGCCCGAGAATCGCTTCGATCTCGGTGGGCCGGCCCCGCTCGAGGTCCTGCAGCATGCTCGAGCGGTTCTCCGCGGTGGCCCGGAGCACCCGGACGAGGTCCGTCCGGGCCTCGGTGTCGCTCAGCGGGATCCCCGCGGCCCGCGCGGTCCGGGCGGCCTCCCCCAGCAGCTCGTCGACCTCCTCCCGGTAGGGAGACTCTAGCAAGCGCCCGTTCGCCACGCCGTAGATCGCGGTAACGGGATTGATCGCCGCGTTGACCAGCGCCTTCCGCCAGACCTCGCGAGGGAGGTCCTCCGCGCTCCGGAGCGGACCCGGAGCCACGGAACAGCTGCTCGAACCGGGCGACCGCCTCGGCGGCGGGTCCCCGACGCTCCGGCAGCACCAACTCCCCGTCGCCCGCTGCGCGCACCTCCCCGGGAGCCACCCAGGTGGCCGGCACCGAGTTGACGGCCCGGACCAGGGCGGCCTCGGGCTCCATCCACCCCTCCGCCAGGAGGGCGGTACGCACCACCTCCTCCGCTCCGAGGCCGTTCTGAGGGAGGAGTATCGGGGTCCCCGGCCGCACCGCTCGGCCGAGCGACGCGGCCGCCTGTTTTAGGTCGAAGGTCTTGACCATGAGGAGGACGGCATCGGGGGTGGGCCCAGGTCGGAGGTCGACAGCGGCATCGACCCGGAACGTTCCCTCGAATCCGACCGGTGACCCTCAACCCGTTGGCGCGGACCGCGGCGACATGGTCGGCCCGGCCGATTAGGAGGACCGAATGGCCGGCCCGGTCGAGGTAGGCCGCGAACAGGCTCCCAACGGCCCCGGCGCCGAAGATGACTACCCGCACGGTTCGGGCCGCCTATCCGAGACGCCGGACGAGCTCGGAGAGACCGGGGCCCTCGCCCCAATCTCGTTTCAGCAGCCGGAGGATTCCCTCGTAGTACCGGACCTGGTCTCGGGCCTGTCGCACCTTCAGCAGGACGTACCGCTCCTCCCGGCGGAGCCGCTCGACCTCGGCGCGCAGGTCGCGTTCGACCGCGCGCAGGGTCTCCATCCTACCGGTAAGTGAGTGGGATCCTCTGCGTGGCATCGTTCCTCCCGGGATTCGCCTGACCGCGGGCCGCGTCGAGGACCGCCTCCAGGGTAGCCTGCAGGCGGGCAATCTCCTTGCGGATGCGTCGGAGCTGGGTCTCCTCGCGGATCCGTTGGGCGTGCACCTCTTCGAGTGACCGCTCGAGGAGGGCCATCCGGCGGCTCCACTTGTCCCGCTCTTGGACGTTCACCAGGACCGAATCGGGGTCGACCATCCGGAGGCGGAGCAGACCGGGGCAAGAATCAACCTTTCGCTTGCCCAGGAGGCTCCTCGGACCGCGGTCGGGCGTGAGGCTTTATTGTCGCCGCGGGTCCCGGGGCCTGTCGGGTGACCCATGACAGATTTCTCGAAGGTCGTCGTTCTCGGAGCCGGGAACATCGGGGGTTCGCTGGCCCAGCGTTTGGCCGAGCTGGACCTCTCGCGCGAGGTCATCCTGGTCGATATCATCGAGGGGCTTCCCCAGGGAAAGGCCCTCGACATCCAAGAGTCCGCCCCCATCCTCGGGTTCTCGACCCGGGTCACCGGCTCCACCTCGCTCGACGCCCTCTCGGGCGCCGACGTGGTCATCGAGACGGCAGGACTCGCCCGCAAACCCGGGATGAGCCGGTCGGACCTCTTGACCAAGAACGCAGCGATCGTGAAGACCCATGCCGAGGCCGTACGGGGCTACGCTCCGAACGCGGCGGTGGTCGTCGTCACGAACCCGGTCGACGTCATGACCTACTGGTTCCGTAAGGTGACCAACTTCCCGGCCGCGCGGGTCTTCGGGGAGTCCGGAACGCTCGACACGGCCCGCTTCCGCTGGTTCGTGGCCGACGCCCTCGGGGTGGCCCCTCGGGACGTCACGGGCTTTGTCCTCGGCTCGCACGGCGACACCATGGTCCCAATCCTCTCGCTCACGAGCGTCTCCGGTGTCCCGCTCACCCGTCTCCTCCCCCCGAACGGCTCGCCGCGATCGTCGAGCGGACCAAGCAGGGCGGTGGGGAGATCGTCAACCTCCTCAAGACCGGCAGCGCGTTCTACGCGCCCACCGCCTCGCAGGCCGAGCTCGTTCGCGCCATCGCGCACGACGAGCATCGCTTGCTCTCCGCGAGCGCTCATCTGGACGGGGAGTTCGGGGAGCGGGACGTCTACATCGGGGTACCCGTGGTCGTCGGGCGCCACGGGGTAGAGCGGGTCGTCGAGGTCGAGCTCACCGCGGCCGAGCGCCAAGCGCTGGGGGCGAGCGTCGCCGCGGTCCGGGCCGACCTCGCCGTCCTCGCCCAGCTGCCCCCGTAGGACGGTCGACGAGATGGCCGAGATGAGCGGGCCGAGCGCTTCCTCGGGCCCGGTCGAGATCAAGCGCCGCCTCGCGACCCTGCGCTACACGACCGACTCGAAGGAGCATGCGCACATCACGGTGAAGCCGGGCATCTGCGCGAGGTGCCCGCACTCGTTCTGCACGTTCGTCTGCCCCGCGAAGTGCTACGAACGGATCGAGGGTCGGCTGGTCTTCCGCTACGAGGACTGCGTGGAGTGCGGGGCGTGCGACATCGCCTGCGACCAGGGGTCGGTGACCTGGACGCTCCCGCGCGGCCCGTACGGGGTCCGGTACGCCTACGGCTGAGAGCCCGCCCTCGCGGGCCCTCAGGCCCTCCCGCGGCAGGGCCCACCTTCCACTCAAGGCGCAGCTTAAAACCCAGAACTTCGGCTGGACGGACCGGAGTCTTCGCTACGTCGACCACTGCATCCACGGCCGGGGGCTCGCCCCTCTTCCCGTACCGGCTCCGGCCGGGACAGGAGACGCTGATCGCCGCCGTGGCCGAGACTGCCCGTCGCGGGGGAGCCCTCCTCGTCAACGCCCCGACCGGGAGCGGCAAGACGGTCGCGACCCTCGCACCGCTCTTGGAACACGCCGAGGCCGCCGACCACAAGATCCTCTACCTCGTCCGGACCCATTCGCAGGAGGTCCAGGTCCTGCAGGAGGCTCGCGTGATCGGCCACCGCCTTGAGCGGCCGATCCTCGCCGTCGGGCTTCAGGGGCGCGCTCGGCGTTGCTTCTTGCTGGAGAACGTCGCCGAGGTCAAGGGGGCGACCGCCGAGGAGCATGGGAAGCTCTGCGCGGACCGGAAACGTGCGACCGAGCGAGCGATGGCCGGGGAAGCCCCGCTCACCCCCTCGCCCGAGTTGCCCGAAGGAGGGGAGATCGACCTCACCGACCTGGACGGGTGCCCGTACTACGCCCGCGTCCTCCAGACCGACGTCGACGAGCTGATCGAGCGGCTCGGCTCGAAGCTCCCCACCCCGAGCGAATTCGACAAGCTGAGCCGGGACGAGAACCTCTGCGCCTACGAGCTCTCGAAGAAGCTCGTACCCCGGGCACGATTGGTCACGGCTCCGTACGCGTTCTTCTTCCACCCCCATATCCGCCGCTCGCTCTACACCTGGATGGGGGTCCCGCCCGAGCGCGTGGACCTCATCATCGACGAAGCGCACAACCTACCGAGCCAGCTGCGCGACCTGGTGAGCGTCGCCCTGCCCCAGGAGTCGGTCCGACGGGCCCGCAGCGAGGTGGCCGAACGCGGGGACTTCCAGCTCCCGGACGGGCCGAGCGCGACCCGCTTCTTCGACATCGTCGGGGCCGCGGTCGAGGAGCTCGTCCATGCGTTGGCGCGCGAGGACGACGCGGTCCTACCTCCCTCGGTCTTCGAGGACGCGCTGCTGACGGCCCTCGGGGGAACGAGCCACCGGCTCGATACCTGGCTAGGCGCCCTCGCCACCTGGGGGGAGAACCTGCGGGACGAGCGCCGCCGGGAGCGACACCTGCCCCGCTCCTGGGTCCACACGGTCGCCCTGACGCTGCTCTCCTGGCCTCAGCTAGAGCCCCCGGCGTACGTGAAGGTCGCGACCCGGTCGCCGAGGGCCGCACTCGAGGCCTACTCCCTCGACGCCGCCGTCCCGGCCCGGCCGATCCTGGAATGCCACACCTCGGTCCATCTCTCGGGAACGCTCGCCCCGCTCGAGGAGCACCGCGACACCCTGGGTCTCGGGGAGTCGGCCCGCCTCCTGGACATCCCGTCCCATTTCCCGCCCGAGCACCGCCGCCTCCTCTACGACCCGTCGGTGACCACGCGGTTCGAGGACCTTCGGCAGACCCCGCACGCGATCGCCCGCCTCGCCGATCGGCTCGTCGAGGTCCTCGCCTGCCTTCCGGTGAAGACGGCGGTCTTCTTCCCGAGCTTCGACCTGCTCCACAAGGTCCTCGAGGCCGGCCTCCAGTCGAGCCTCCCTGGGAACGTCTTCATCGAGTACCTCGAAGATGCCCACGGGCGACCTGTGGCGGTCGATCGAAGGGTGGAAGCGAGACCCGGAGGGAACCGTCCTGCTCGGGGTCACGGGAGGACGGCTCGCCGAAGGGATCGACTACCCGGACGAGGAGCTCGAGGCGGTCGTGATCGTCGGGATCCCGTATCCCAAGCCGACGGCGAAGAACGAGGCACTCCGACGCTTCCTGGACGCCTCCACCGGCCGAGGCTGGGAGTACACGGTCGAGGCCCCGGCGGCCGCGAGCGATCGTCCAGGCATGTGGCCGGATCATCCGCTCCGAACACGACCGAGGGGTGGCGATCATCCTCGACAAGCGAGCCCCCACGTTCGCTCGGTGGCTCCCCGGCCTCGAGCCGACCGGCGACCTCGCCGCGACCACGCGAGCCTTCTACGGTGGACGACGTGCCCGCTGGTCGCCCAGCAAGCACCCTCCCTCCGACGGCGTGGCCAGCGACGCGTCCCTCCCCCCTCCATAATCGATAAGAGGCGGCTCGAGGCAAGTGAGCCGTGATCATCACCCGCACCCCGCTCCGCATCAGCTTCGCCGGGGGCGGAACCGACCTTCCCTCGTTCTACCGGGCGCACGGAGGTGGGGCCGTGACCAGCGCCGCGATCGACCGGTACGTCCACGTCCTGGTCAACGAGAAGTTCGACAAGTCGATCCGCGTCGCCTACTCCCGGACCGAGAACGTCGACCGTCTCGAAGACCTGCAGCACCCGCTCTTCAAGGAGGCGATGCGCGCGACCGGGGTATCGGAAGCGCTGGAGATCCACAGCATCGCCGACATCCCGAGCGAGGGGACCGGCCTGGGCTCCTCGTCGACGCTGACGGTGGGCCTCCTGAACGCCCTCTACGCCTACCGGGGGCGTCTCCAAGGACCCGGCCGAGCTGGCCGCGGAGGCGTGCCGGATCGAGATCGAAGTCCTCGGGGGCGCCCTGGGAAAGCAGGACCAGTACATCGCCGCCTTCGGGGGCGTGCAGCACTTCGAGTTCCGTCCGGACGACACCGTGCGGGCGGCGCCCATCCCGCTCTCGGGCGCGTCCCGGGAGGACTTCTCCAACCACCTCTCCCTCTTCTATACTGGGGTGACCCGCCGGGCGGAAGGGATCCTGAAGAGCCAGAGCGAGAGGACCGCGCGGAACGCCGAGGCCCTGGTGCGGATACGGGAGCTCGCGGGGGGGGCCCGGGAGGCGATCGTCCACGGGGACTGGCCTTCCCTGGGGGCGCTCATGGACGAGGGATGGGCGCTGAAGCGCCAGCTCGCCGCGGGGATCTCGAACCCGGAGATCGACCGTCTCTACGATCGGGCCAAGCTGGCCGGCGCTTACGGAGGGAAGATCACGGGCGCCGGAGGAGGGGGATTCCTTCTCCTGCTCCACCCGCCGGAACGTAGCCATCAAATAGCGGCCACCCTCTCGCCGATGCAGCGACTTCCCATCCGCATCACGCCGGAGGGTTCGCGGATCCTCTTCGTAGGGCGATGACCGAGCTCGGAGGCCTCGAACCGTACGTCCGCACGTACCTCGCGGACACCAAGACCGCTCTCTCCGACGGGTACCTGCTCGAGGCGATGCGCCACATCGTGCCGCTCCTCCTGAAGGCCCGCTCCGAGGGCCGGACGATCTTCTTCTTCGGCAACGGCGGCAGCGCCTCGACCGCCTCCCACTTCGTCGTCGACATCGGCAAGGCGACGATCCGGGGGACGGTCACCGGTTCCGCTGCGTAGCCCTCGTCGACAACGTGGAGACGGTCACGGCGTGGGCGAACGATACCGAGTACGCTCGCGTCTTCTCCGAGCAGGTACGCGACGCTCGAGCCACCCGGGGGACGTGGCCGTCGGGATCTCCGGGAGCGGGAGCTCGCCGAACGTTCTCGAAGCGGTCCGGCTCGCGCGGACCCTCGGCCTCGCCACCGTGGGCCTCACGGGAATGGGCGGGGGGAAGCTGAAGGAGCTCGTGGACGTCGCGGTCGTCGTCCCCTCGAACAGCATGCAGCACATCGAGGACGTGCACCTGCTGCTGTGCCATCTCCTCACGGCCTACCTCCGGGACGAGCAACCGTCCGCGGACCGATGACCGTCCGCATCCGCGACTACATGGTGCTCGAGGTCGAGCACTTCCGGACCACGACGCCGATCCGGGAGGCGGTCGCCCGCCTCACCAAGAGCCGGCACCACGGGCTCCCCGTGACGGACGACACCGGCAAGCTGGTGGGCTTCGTGAGCGCGAAGGAGCTACTCCGGCATGCGTCGGAGGGGGACACCCCGCTCTCCCGTATCATTCGCCCCGGGACGTACACCGCCCACCCGGAGACCGCGCTGGACGACGCAGCCCGGATCATGTTCCGCTACGGCCTACGGGACCTTCCGATCATCGACGGCGACGGACGCCTCTGCGGGGTCCTCTCGAACCTCGATGTGGTGCGCTCCCACTTCGAGCGGGCCTCCCCGACGAAGGCCGATATGCTGAAGCAGCTGCTGACGGAGCGGTACCATCTCCCGTTCGAGATCCGCCGCGGACTCGTCCCGATCCAGCAGCTGACCCCCACCCAGTGGAAGGTGTTCGAGGACGAGCTCGAGGGCCGGCGCTACGAGCTCGAGCGCGGGTTCGCCGAGCCGGTGCTCGTGCTGCAGAAGGGGGATACCTGGATCCTGGTCGACGGCCACCACCGGGCTCTCGCCGCTCGGGAGATGGGGTTGGCCCAGCTGCAAGCGTTCATCCTTACCTGCGACCGACCCGAGGAGTTCGCCCGTCAGGTCACCGGGTTCGAGCGGGTCGCCCAGGACCACCACCTGCGCACGGTCGGCGACATCGAGATCGACCAGAGCACCCACCACCCTCTCCTCGAGGTGACGACCCAGCTGTTGCGTCGCGTCGAGGGACCGGAGAAGGAACCCTCGCCTCCCTGACCTCGTCGAGACGCGCGGAGTTCGGACCGGGGCCATAAGAGAAGGGAACCGGTCGTCCCGGGTGGGCCGCTATGTCGTTCCCGCTTCCTCCCCTCGACCTCACGACCGCCTTCTTGCCGTTCGCGAGCATCGCGGTAGCGATGATCGTCGTCACGATCTTCATCCTCGCGATGCTGTTGCCGCGCGGGCGGGCGGGAACCGCGCTCACCACGATGACGATCGCCCTTTCCGTGCTCTTCGGGGGCAGCGTCCTGCTGCTCGCCCTCCTCTGGGTGTTCGTCGACCCCAACGGGACGACGGCGTGGACCTGGGTGCTGGTCGCGTTCAACTTCATGATGATGTTCCCGGCGGGCTTCTGGTTCGTGAGCCTGATCCTCTTCCGCGACCGCAAGGTCGATTGGCACAGCTGGGTCTGGCCCGCGGCCCTCGCCCTCGTGGTCGTGGGGTCGGAGGTGATGATGGGGGTCCTCTTCGCCGTCGGCGGGGGGAACGCGCCGCAGAGCCTCACGGCCGCCCTGGCCCTCGGCCTCTCCTCGGTCTGGTTCGACTGGTCGATGGGCGCCGTCATGCTGGCGCTGCTCCTCTGGCTGCCGGTACGGGGCCTCGTCCGAGGCTCGCTCGGCGCCCTCACGGCGGCGGCGTTCCTCGCTCCCTGGGTGGTGGCGACGCCGCTCGTCGGGGCCGCGGGGATGGCGGTGCTGATGACGTTCGCCTTCCTCCTCCTCTACCGCCATCTCGCCCGACGCACGCCGATCCGGTCCACCGACCTCGGGGTCGTGGTCGGCCTGGCGGTCGCCTTCGCGATGATGGTCGCGGCGCAGGTCGCCGTGGTCGCGATGCCGGGCTGGTACGGGGCGGCCCTCGCCTTCGGGGGCACCATGGCCCTCGTCATGGCGGGAGAGGTCGCCTTCGTGGTCCGTCAGAGCGAGGATTCGGTACTACACCGATATCAAGCGGGTCCAGGTCGGCTCGCCGTCGGGAGCTTTGTGAGCGAGCAGTCCCCGCAACGTCGGCCCCGACCCCTGCAGCGGGCCGCTCCGTGGATCCTCGCCGCCGTCCTTCTCGCCGTCCTCGGCGTCCCCGCGGTCGGCGGCGCCTTCGGTCACGTACCTTCCATCCCCTCGGTGGGAGAAGCCCGGGCGGTCACCTCCACCGCGGTCACGGTCGACATGACCGACCAGCCCCGGTTCGCGCCGGCCAGCGTCTCCGTCGCCGCCGGGACGAGCGAGACGTTCCATCTCGTGAACGTAGGCGCGTATGCGCACACCTTCACCCTGTTGGCCCATCCGAACGTGGTCCTGAACACGAGCTGGACCCCGACCCAGGTGGACCATTACGTGACCGTCAACGGCTCGCTTGCCAACGTCAGTGTCCCCGCGAACGGTGCGGCGAACACCACCGTGGCGTTCAACCTCTCGACCGGTTTCGACTCCTTCGAGTTCCTCTCGTTGGTCCCCTACCAGTTCCAGGCCGGCATGTACGGGTTCGTCAACGTCACCTCGACCGCCCCAGGGATGACGACCGTCGACAACACCACCGACTCCTACGCGTTCGTGCCGGCCGTCCTCGCGGCGAACGCGAGCCACTATCCGTTCAACCTGGACGTCCTCGTCACCAACACCGGCTCCCTGGGCCACACGTTCACCGTGGCTGCCCAGACGAACTACACCCTCTCGCCGGCCAACTTCAGCCAGTACTTCCAGACCCACCCCCCGTTCGTCAGCGTGAACGTTCCGGCCGGCGCCGGCACGACCGTTTGGGCCAACTTCACGGTGCCCGGCCCCGGGGTGTACCAGTACATTTGTGAGGTCGCGGGCCACTTCGCGAACGGCATGACCGGAGAGCTGTACGTGGGGGTCGCTCCCCCGCCGCCGCCCTCCGCGCCGAGCACGGCGGTCATCCAGGGGTGGATCCTGGTCGGCTCGGGCGTCCTCCTCGGGGTCGGGATCACCCTCGCCGCCGTGACCGCCTACATGGGCCGGTTCCCCCCGCCCACGGACGACTCCCACCACTGAACTCCCCCCTTCCGGGTCGGGGTCCGGACGGTCGTCGGCCCCGCGGCTCCAGGAGCGCATCGCCCACGGGCGGCGCACCGGTTCGGGCTGCGAGGAGGGAGAGCGCCCCAGCGAGGCGACCTAGGTCACGACGAGGAAGGAGCGCATCGTGCCGTGGTAGGTACCGCAGAACTCGGTACACTGGATCAAGGTACTTGGTGCCGGGGGTCACGCTCGGGATCGTGAACGCGAGGTGGTTGGTCCGTCCCGGGATCGCGTCGATCCGGATTCCGAGCTGCGGGATGTTGAAGGAGTGGACCACGTCCGCGCCGGTGACGTTGACCTGGAGGACCGAACCGCCGGGAGCCCAGAGCGCCCCCCCGGTCACGGTATTGGTCGTGGCATCGTAGGAGGAGTTCACGCACGTGCCGTTCGCGGGGTAGCAGAACTCCCACTCCCACTGGTGCCCGATCACGGTCACGTACTCCGTGGGGTCCCCCGGCAGGGAGTCCACGTGGTACAGGAGCACCGTGGAGTAGGCAGCGACACCGGCCAGGAGGGCGACGACGGCGAGCGTCCAGGCGACCTCGAGCTTGTTAACCATATCTCCGTCGGTTGGTCACGGGGTCGCGCCACTTCCAGACCGCGTAGACGAGGAAGGCGAACGTCACGATCGCACCGGCGACGCTGATCCCGAGCAGCACCCAGATCAGCGCGTTGGTCTCCTGCAGGTTGGTGGGGCCGGTGCCGACCCAGCCAAGGATCCGCCCCGCACCCAACGCGAACGTCCTGCCTCCCATCCCTCGCGGCCTCGGGCCGCGGTCAGCGACCTCGTGGGGGTCCGGCTACATATGGGCGGCGTACGAACTGCCGCGTCCCGGAACGCTCGGCGACGACCCGTCCGCGAGTCCGTCGGTTCGTACGGAGGGGGTTTTAACTCGACCGGACCTGCTCCGCCCGCGTGCAGGGTTCGGGGGCTCGCTCGAAGGGGCGCCGCGGAGGGAATCGCCGCGCGCTCGCGCTGGCGGTCGCCTGCCTCATCGTGGCAGGCGGGTGGGTGGCCACCATCCACCTTCCCTCCGCGAGCGCGGATATCGTGCAGGCGGCCGGTTCGACCAGCGTCGACGTGACCGCGTCCTCCGGGTTCAAGTTCACCCCGAGTGGGTTCAACGACGTCGGCTCGAACACGACCATCACGGTGCAGTTCGTTGACGGGGACACGCTCTCCCACACCTTCTCGATCTGGGGCCGTGAGGGGGTCCAGATCCCCAGTTCGACGAGCATCGCCCAGCTCGCCGCGTTGTTCACCGACTATCCGCCTCTGGTCTCGGTCATCGCCACCTCCGGTCAGACCAACACGACCACCTTCGCCGCACCCCCCACCGGATGGTACGAGTTCGTCTGCCTGGAATCGGGCCACTTCGCCTCGGGAATGTACGGGTTCATCGCGTTCGGCGAGCCCCTCCCCGCGAACCTCACCGTCACCACCCCGTACGACGGACCCGGGGCGGCCGTGTTCATCATCATCGGAACCATCGTCGCGCTCACAGTGATCGCGGTCGTGCTCGGATTCGTGGTCGGACGCCGGCGAGGGAGCTCCGACGAGATGCCCCCCGAGCGCCTCGGATACCCCGAGCCGGAGGCGCCTCCGGGCTCTGCGCCGCTGCCGGGGTCGAGCCCTCCCCCGAAATCCTGACGTCGGCACAACGTTCATGAGGGAGTCCCCTCATGACCTACGGACCTCGTAGTAGGTTAGGGAAGAACGAATGGCGTGGAATGCACCCAGCCGTGAGCGCCGGGTACTGAGGGCCGGACACTCGTCGATCGCGGTCACGCTCCCCAAACCGTGGGCCGAGGCGATGAACCTCCGCCCGGGGGACCTCATCGTCTTCGACCAGAGCGACGACGGGACCCTCTTCCTGAAGCCCGCCCCCGTGCCCGGGGCCGCCATCGAGGGAAGTCCCTTCCTGGTCCAAGCTCACTCGTTCGACACGCCGGGGGTGCTGCACCGGTTGATTGTCGGCGCCTACCGGGTCGGCCACGATGCGATCGAGATCCGCACCGACGTCCCGCTGACCTCGGAGCGATTGGAGGAGCTGGTCGAGGCGGCCCGCGGTCTTCTCGGGGTCTCCGTCGTGTCGCAGGAGCCGAACCGCGTCGTGCTCCAGAACTTCATCGACCCGTCGAAGTACGGCCTTCCTCAACTCGTCCAACGGATGAAGATGATCCTGGTCGCCTTCCTCGAAGAGATGGAGGAGGTGCTGCGCCGCCGGGGCAAGAGTCGACGGTCCGCGAACCTCCACGAGGAGGGGAACAAGGTCCTCTCGCTCTTGGTGCGCCAGTTGTTCCTCGCGAGCCGGGACTGGTCGTTGGCGCGCCGGATCGGGAGCCCGGACCCTCGCCAGTTGTTGGAGTGGCGGGTCGTCGTCCACGCCCTCGAGGAGCTCACGACCTTGTTCGGCGGGGCGCTCCGCGTGCTGAATGCGAATGTCCCCCCGAAGAACGACCCGTCGGCCGACGAGCTGGCGGGGTATCTGACCGAGCTCAAGGGGCAGTTGAAGAGCGTCGTAGATTCCTTCATGCACCCCTCGCTCGACAACGCCTGCGAGGTCTACCACGCCGGCGGGATCCTCGATGCGGTGACCCTGAAGCCGATCAGCCCGCGCGGGCCCCTTCCCCGCGGTGCGGCGCGGCCGGCGACCCTCCAGCTCCAGCGGGGGGCGGCGTGCCTCTCGCTCCTCGCGGCGCTGGCGATCGACCGGGCCGTCGCGAGCGGCACCGAGACGATCATGGTCGAGGCGGCCTAGGCGGTTTATCTGCTCGACGTCCGAACAGCCCGTACGAGTTGGGTCGCCCGCTACGAACGCCATATCCCCCCTCCCCGGGTCCAACCGCGGAGGGGAGCATGTTCGACTCAATCGACGACTGGCTGATCATCGCCGTGGTGGCCGGGATCCTGTTCTACGGGTCCTCGAAGATTCCCCAGCTCGCGCATAGCCTCGGCCGCTCGATGGGAGAGTTCAAGCGCGGTCGGCTGGAGGTCGACCGGGAACTGAAGGCCGAGCAGGCTGCGGCCACCGCAAGCGCTCCCGCGTCGACGGCCGGCCGGAGCCCCTAGGTCGCCCCTGAGGCATGCGGGACCGGCCGAGCCCGAGGCGCCGAACGCCCTTCGGGCCCCCGCGGGGGCGTCTCGAGGGGGGGTGGTCGGGTGAGCCATGACCGACCTCGACCGGATCCTCGGGGTCCTCGCGGAGGTCCGCCACCGCCTGGTCCGCATCGCCTGGGTGCTCGCGCCGACCTTCGGGTTTCTGCTCTTCTTCGAGATCGTTCCCGTTCACGTCTGGCTCCTTGGGGTCTCGGTCCCGCTCGGGTACCCGTGGCCGAGCCCCTTCTACAACGTCACGGCCCAGGTGTTCCAGGCGATGGTCGGCTGGATGCTCCCCCCGGGCATCGAACTCCTGAACGTGGGCGTCGGGGACTCGATCCTCGTCCAGATGGAGATCGGGCTCCTCCTGACCCTCATCCTCGGGATGCCGTGGGTCGTCCACGAGGTCGGTGCCTTCCTCGTGCCGGCGTTGCGGAAGAACGAGCGGGTCCTGATCCGCCAGATCGGGATTCCCGCCACCGCGCTCTTCGCGCTGGGAACCGCGATCGGGATCTTTCTCATCACGCCGTTCACGTTCCTCCTGCTGTTCAAGTACGTCTCGGCGATGAAGCTCGCCCCCGTCCTCGGCGTGCAGGATTTCGTCACCTTTGCGCTCCTGTACTCGTTCGCCTTCGGGGTGGTGTTCGAGCTGCCGGTCTTCATCTACGCCCTCACCCGGCTCGGCGTGGTCAAGGCCGCGGCGTGGAAGAAGCACTGGCGAGGGGCCATCCTAGGCGCGCTGGTCTTCGGGATGGTCATCACGCCCGACAACTCCGGCATCACGATGCTGCTGATCGCGGGGCCGATGATGGGGCTCTATTTCGGCGGCGCCTACTTCGCGGGCCGCTGGGAACACCGGGTGGTAGGCCGGGGACGGCCGCCGGCGGTCGCGGGCGCGGGGTGAGGTAGCTCCGTGGCGCTGTTCTCCGACGTGGATTGGGTGATCCTCCTCGTGGCGGCCGCCTTTCTCCTGTTCGGCCAAAAGAACGGGGAGATGCTCCGCACGCTGGGCCGCTGGTACGGCCGGGCGGGTCGGCTGAAGCAGGACCTCCTCAGCGAGTTCACTCGGGCCGCGGACCTCCCGGCGGCCGCTCCCGGCTCTGGCCTCACGATCCGCGGGGCTCTCCTCGGCCTGGACCCACCCGCCTCGGCGACGCGGGGGGTCCCGGCGGCGGTCCCCCGCCCGCCCCCTCCTCCCATCCCGGCCGTCCCGGCCCCCACGTGGGATCCCTGGGCCGGTGGGATCCCGACCCCGACGTGGTCGACCACCGTCCCGGTGGTTCCCCGCGACGAGGAACTAGCCCGATGAGCCTCACGCCCGACCAGATCGTCACCCTGACCGAGATCCTGGTCGTGCTGATGGGGATCGGGATCACCTGGGCGGTCTACCACGGCAGCGACCGGGCCGAGCTGCCCGGTGACGCGACGATCCCGGATCCGCACGAAGTGGACGACGCGCTCCCCGACACCCGCGGGAGGACGCTGTGATGGGCGCCGAGTTCGACTGCGGTGCCGCCTGCCCTTTCCTGGCCGAACGACCCCAAGCGCTCGACTTTCCCGTGGGTCAGGTCCGGCGGGTCGCGAGCGGTGGGGAGGATACGGACGTCGACGAGACCCGACGTAACATCCTCAAGCTCGCCGGCGTGGGGGCTCTGGTCCTCGCGGGCGGAGGCTTGGGGGCCGCCGCGATCCAGTACGCCCAACCCCCGGCGGTCGGACTCACGAGTTACCCCAAGGTGCAGCTGATTCGACGTGTCGGGCAAACCCCTCACCGTCACCACCGTGGAGAGCGAGTACAACGTCGGGACGAGCGACCTTTTTCTGTTCAACTACCCGCTCCGGAACGAGCCGAACTTCCTCCTGAACCTGGGCCCCGTGAACGGGCAGGCTCCCTCCTCCTCGAACCCGGGGAAGTGGAACGCGCCCCTCGGGGTCGGCACGAATGGCTCGATCGTTGCGTACAGCGCGATTTGCCAGCATCTTGGTTGCCCTGCCCCGGCCATCGCCTACTATCCGCCCGGCACGTGCCCGAAGACGTTCAACGGAGGACAGCTCCCGTTCTACATCCATTGCTCCTGTCACGGGTCGACGTATGATGTCACGAACTCCGCCGCGAACCTGACCGGACCGGCCATCCTCCCGCTCCCGCAGGTCGTCCTCGAGCAGGACAGCAGCGGGAACATCTTCGCAACCGGGCTGAACGGTCCGCCGGTCAATGGCCACCTCAATTCCCTCCAGGGCGACTACGGGGTCGGGTCGACCAGCCAGCTGGCCCGTGAGACGCCCGTCATTCTCTGCAGTTTCCCGAGCTAGGCGAGGTGTCGGGTGTCGTTCTCGAACTGGTACAACCGGACCCTCAACAAGATCTGGGGGTTCGTCGAGGACCGAACCGCGATGAAGCGCTGGGCGCTTCGCCCCCAGCCCGAGTTCACGTTCAAGCCCTCCTACTGGACGGGGGCGTTCGTCGCCGTCGCCCTGGTCTACCAGATCATCTCCGGGGCGCTCCTGCTGTTGTACTACGAGCCGAGCACCAACTCGACGCTCACGGCGTGCGGCCAGGTCACCGGCACCCTCTCCAGCGCTCCCGCGGCCTGGTGCTCGACGTTCTACATCATCCACTCGGTCCCGATGGGCGCGCTGCTGCTCTCGAGCCACCTGTACGGCGCCTACGCGATGATCTTCCTGATGTTCCTCCACTTCTTCCGTGGGTACTACGTCGGGGTGTACAAGTCCCCGCGCGAGTTCTCCTGGATGGTCGGGAGCCTCCTGATGGTCGTCACCCTCGGGATGGGGTTCACGGGCTATCTGCTCCCCTACACCCAGCTCGCCTACAACGCGACCAATGTCGGCGTGGTGCTCGCCCTCCGTCTGCCCACGTTCGGTCCCCTGCTCGGGCCGTTCGTGCTCGGCGACGGGACCTCGCAGGGCCTCCTGGGGCGGATGTTCGACGCGCACGTGATCCTGCTGCCGCTCGCCCTCGCGGGGCTCTTCTACGCGCACCTCGCGCTGTTCGAGTCGCACGGGATCGCTCCGCCGGCGACCTCCGACCCCGTGCAACGACGGCGGTTCACGGACAAGGAGGAGAAGGACCACGTCCCGTTCATCCCACACATCTTCTTCTACACCCTCAAGTGGGGGCTTCTCTACCTCGGCATCCTCTTCGGGATCGCCGCCCTCTGGCCCTGGAATCTGCCGACGTACGTCGGGAACACCGCCGCAGCCGCGGTCGTGACCGAACCGGACTGGTACTTCCTCTGGCTCTTCAAATTGGTCGACTTCCAGGGGGTGACGCCCGTGATCGCCATCGGCGCCTCCACCGCGATCCTCCTCTACATCCTCTTCCTGCCGTTCCTCGACCGTTCGAAGCGGACCCACCCCCGGGACCGGCCGGTGTTCATCTTTCTCGCGACGTCCCTCCTCGAGTTCTTCATCCTGATGACCGTCTGGGGCGGGGAGACCCCGGGGGTCCTGATCACCTACCCGAGCATCGCGGAGACGATCGGCCCCGTCTTCGGGGTGACCGCGGTGGCCGTCGGTCTTTTCCACTGGCGGTATCGGAGCAGCTACCGACGCCGGCTCGCGGCGCGCCAATCCACGTACCCAGGTTCGTACCCGACCGGACGCGGAGCCTCGGGCGGTCCCCACCCGAGCTCCTCCGTCTCGGAGGTGAGCTCCTCTGACTGAGACGGATTCCCCTCAATGGCACACCGGATCGCTCTGGGGGATACTGGCCGTCTTCCTCATCCTCGGCGCCGTCGGTCTCGCGACCATCGTCTACGGGATCGACGGGATTCTCGGAGGCCAGCCCTGGGATCTCCTCGCCATCGGGGTCGGGGTCGTCGCCTCGCTGCTCTCGTTCCTCTTCATGGCCGGCATCCTCTACCGGGTCGACCGGTATCGCGGAACGAACGGACGGAGGGTCGAGCTCTTTGAGTAGCCTCGAGATGACGCCCGAGGAGTTCCGTCAGCTCCGTCAGCGGACGCTCGACCTCTACGCCGCGACGATCTTCCTCATGATCGTCGGGATCGGGGTCCTGCTCGTCTACACGGTGCTGTTGGTCGGACCGCTCGACACGCCCGGCGCGCAGGAATCGTTCGGCCTCGCCCTCGCGCTCGGCTTTCTGATGGCGGCGGTGGCGGGCCACCTGGTCGACCGGATGTACCGCGTCTGGCCGTTGGGACGGCGGATCCACCCGACCCCACCCGGCCCCGTGACCCCGGTTGCGGAGGTTCGCTTCTTTCAGGTGCTGGTCGTCGTCTGCGCCGCCGCGGGGATCGCCTACATCCTGGGAGCGCTGATCGCGGGATGAACGGAGGCGGCTAGCATGGACATCGGTACCTCGGTTGCCGTCGTCGTCCTGATCGCGGCCTTCGCCGGCTTCCTGCTCTGGGCGTTCGCCTACCACGGGCCGTGGCTCGTCTACCAGGTCCGTAAGTGGCTCTTCACAACCGACCACCGAAAGATCGGTCTCATGTACATCGCGGTCGGGATCCTATTCTTCTTCATCGGTGGGATCTACGCCACGCTGATCCGGACCGACCTCGGGCTCGTCCAGGGGCTCGGGATGGACCCCCAGACGACCCTCGGCATCACCCCGGACGTCTACTCGACGCTGTTCACGATGCATGGCGTGCTGATGATCTTCATGTTCATCATGCCCGTGCTTGCCGGGTTCGGGAACTTCCTCGTGCCCTCGATGATCGGGGCGAAGGAGATGGCCCTCCCGCGGATCAACGCGATCGCCTTCTGGATGCTCCCGCCCGCCGGCGTGATCCTGATCCTCTCCAACGCCTACGCCGGCTGGACGGGGTACGTCCCGCTCTCTCTGGAGACCCTCCCGGGGAACCCGTACGGGCTCGACCTCTGGATCCTCGGTCTGCACATTCTCACCATATCTTCGATGCTCGGGGCCGTCAACTTCCTGGTCACGATCCTGAAGCACCGAGCGCCGGGCGTCCACTACTGGAACATGCCCCTCTTCGTCTGGTCGGTCCTGATCAACGCGGTCCTTCTCATCTTCGCTCTGCCTTCGCTCTCGATCGCGCTCACGTTCGTCCTCTCCGACCGGGCCTTCGGGACCCACATCCTCATGGCGGTGAACGGGACCCCGCTCGGGGGCGCGCTCCTCTACCAGAACATCTTCTGGTTCTTCGCGCACCCCGAGGTCTACATCATGGTGCTACCGGCCTTCGGGCTGGTGTCGACGATCCTTCCGAAGCTCGCCCGCAAGGACATCTTCGGCTACGGCGCGATGGCGATCGCGCTCGGCGTCTTCGCGGTGCTCTCCTTCGCCGTCTGGGAGCACCACATGTTCGTGACCGGGGTCGACGTGAACATCCAGTTCGTCTTCATGCTCTCCACGATGGCGATCGCGGTCCCCTCCGCCGTCAAGACGTTCAACTGGATCGCGACCCTCTGGGGCGGCCGCATCTGGATGGCGGTCCCGATGTGGTTCTGCCTCGCGTTCATCACCGGGTTTGTCATCGGGGGGCTCTCCGGCCTCTTCCTCGCGTCCGTCCCGATCGACTACCTCTACCACGGGACGTACTTCGTGGTCGCCCACTTCCACTACATCCTGCTGGGGGGGACGCTCATGGCCCTCTTCGCCGGGATCTACTTCTACTACCCGATTCTCGTCAAGCGCTGGTACGACCAGCGGTTGGGCCAGATCCACTTCGTCCTGACGTACGTCGGGGTCAACCTCCTCCTCTTCCCGATGTTCCTCCTCGGAGCTGAGGGGATGCCCCGGCGGGTCTACACCTACCTATGGGCCGGCAACTTCCAGGCGCTCAACTTCCTCTCGACGTTGGGGGCCTACATCCTCGGGATCGGGCAGCTCGTGTTCCTGTTCAACATGGTGTACAGCTACTTCGCGGGAGATCCGGTCACCTCCTCCGACCCGTGGGGGGAGGAGCTCGCCGTCACCATGACCGGCCCGGCCGCCGCCCGCACGCCGGCCCCGCTGCGCCGGCCGGTCCCGACCGCCTCGCCGACCGAGGTCGATTAGGGAGGGTCGATGCGGGGCCACGACCTCTTCCGGTGCGCCGCGATCTTCGCGGTCGTCCTCTGCTATTCGACGATCCTGCTCGGGGGCAACGTGATGGCGAGCGACAACGGTCTCGCCTGCCCCGCCTGGCCCTCCTGCTTCGGGAACAGCAACTACCTGCCCGCCTTCCAGGGTGGCGTCGTCGCGGAGTGGAGCCATCGGGTCTCGGCGTTCTTCCTCTCGACCTGCGTCCTCGTGCTCGCGGTCCTGGCCGTCGCCTTCGAACGCGGTCGTCGGGTCCTCCTGCGCCTCGCTCTCGGCGCGCTCGCGCTCGTGGTCGCGGAGGCGCTGCTGGGGGGCCTCGTGGTCGAGAGCCAGCTGACGGACGAGCTCGTCCTGGCCCACCTCGGGATCGCCACCGTCCTCTTCGGGATCCTCCTGATCATCGCCCTGCTCGCGAACCTCCGTGACCTGCCGCAGCGCTGGGTCCGATGGGCCCGGCAGGCGAGCGAGGAGACCCCGGCCCCGCCCCCGTCGACGGGGGCACCCGAGCCCGCCCCGGCAGCGCCCGAGCCGGGTCGGGCCGGCGTCGCGTCCGGGGAAGCCTAAACCGCCTCCCGGAAGTCCTCCCCGAGCGCTCATGGAGGCACCCCCCCTGCCTACGCCCGTCTACTCTCCGACTCCGGGGAGCCTTCAGGATTGGTTCTCCCTCACGAAACCGGGGATCACGGCCCTGATCTGCCTGGTGGCGGTGGGGGGATTCCTGCTCGCCGCGCCGAGGTCGGTCGACCTCCTTCGCCTCGGGCTGGTCGTGGGCGCGGGGGCCCTCGCCTCCGGCGGCTCGGCGATGTTGAACCACTACCTGGAACGAGAGAGTGACCGCCGGATGAAACGCACTCGGGAGCGCCCCCTCGCCGCCGAACGCATCGCGTCGAGCGCGGCGGCGGCCGTCGTCGGCCTCGTGCTGGTGGGGCTCGGTGTCGGAGCTGCTACCTGGCTCCTGAACCCTCTCACCGGCTTCTCGATCCTGCTCGGCGCCCTCACCTATGTCGTCGTCTACACGGCGTGGCTGAAGCCCCGCTCCAGCTGGAATATCGTGATCGGAGGCTTCGCCGGGAGCGCGCCCGCCCTCGCCGGCGGGGCGGCCGCGGTCGGGAGCTGGACGCCCGGGGTCCTTGCCTTGGCCCTGCTGGTCTTCCTCTGGACCCCTCCCCACTTCTGGAGCCTCGCGCTCCTCCTGAAGGAGGATTACGCCCGGGCCGGCCTGCCGATGCTCCCCCGGATGGACGACATCGCATACTCCGGCCGGGTCGTGGTCGTCTCCGCGGCCCTCTTGGTCCCCGCCGCCCTGCTCGTCGGATACTGGGGTCTGGTCGTGCTACCGGTGGCGGTCGCCCTGGTAGCTTTGGGCCTGGTCTTCGTCGCGCTCGCTCTCCCCCTGTGGACCGAGGTCACGCGCGCCTCGGCCCGTCGGGGATTCATCTTCTCGGGACCGTACCTGCTCGGGATCGTGGCGGCGCTGGCCGTGAACGTCCCCCTCGTCCACCTCGGTCTCGCGACGGGGTTCTAGGGTCGCCGGGCGCGCGGTGAGCTTATCTCAACCCCCGCGCCTATCCTCCTCCATGTCAGACTCCGGCCGGGTCGGAGCGTCAGGCGACCGCCTTCAGGATGCCGAGAAGGTGCTGCGGCGCTTCGGGTATTCGCGGGTCGACCCCGCGCGCCGCGAGCCTTCCGTCGACCCCTCCTTCTGGGTGCAGGAAGCCGGTGTCCCCCGCCGCACCTTCCCGGTCTATCTCCCCGGCCAGCGGGGGGAGGTCCAGGACCGGATCGACCGATGGATCGAGGGGACCCGCTCGGAGCCTCGGGGCCATCGCGCGATCTTCATCGTGCCCACCGACACCGCCGCCGAGGAGGCCTGGCGCCACCTCGCGAGGACCCCCGCCTCGACGATCGACAACGAGGTCTCCATCCTGGTCGTCCCCTCCACCGCGCGCGCCGAGAACTCCGCCCACTTCGCCCTGCGCGTGCTGGCCCCGAAGGACGTCCTCCGGCTCGGCACCGGGATCGTGGTCGGCCTCTTCCGACGGGCCCAAGAGACCGAGGGCGCCTCCCCCGTCGACTTCGAGGAGATGCTCGGGATCCTGCGGACCCGCTTCGGCATCGACGTCCACCGCTCCCTGGGGGTCTCCTCCGACGAGGACGCGCTGTTCCTGCTGTACCAGCTTGCCCTCCGGGACTCGTACGCGCCCGGCGACCCCGGCGCGAACCTGCACCTCCTGGTGCTGAAGCCCACCGGCCCGGCCGCGCGGCTTCCCTGGTTCGCGGCCTGAAGGCTCGAACCGAACCGATAAGAACCCGCCAGTTCGTCCTCCCGACGCCGATGCCCACGACCCCGTCGTCCTTCCGGACCCCCTACACGCCAACCCCGGGGAGCTCGACGACCTCCCCTGAGGTCGGTCCGGAGGAAGGGAAGGCCGACCTGTGGGGGTACTTCTGGCTCGCGTTGCTCAACACGCTCATCATCGCGGCGGTCGGGATCTCGACCTGGCTGTACGTGCACAACGCCTTCTAGGCCGGCCGGCGACCGCGGCCCCGGGCAAACAATTATCTAACTCGGTCGGGTCCTCGCGCCGCCGGCGCGGGGCCGTGGGGTAGCTTGGTCCATCCTTCTTGCTTGGGGTGCAAGAGACTCCGATTCAAATTCGGACGGCCCCACCGGCGGGTCGGCCCCCCCGGGACGAGGGGAACCCGAGCGCGACCGCCCGCTAAGTAGACACGCCCGTTCGGGCGGGACGTGCCGCGACGCTTTGTCCAGGAACGCCGACGCGACCCGTACTATCGGGCCGCGCAGGAGGAGGGGCTCCGGTCCCGCGCCGCCTTCAAGCTCGGCCATCTCGAGGACCGGTTCCATGTCCTCCCCCGGGGCGGGCGGGTCCTGGACCTCGGAGCCGCCCCCGGCGGCTGGTCGGTCGTCGCGCGGGCCCGCGTCGGCGCGCGCGGGTCGGTCGTGGCGGTCGACCCCCGCCCGGTCGAGCCGATCGACGGGGTGCAGTCTATCCGGGCCCGGGTCGGGGACCCCCGGCTCGCGCTCCGGCTCGGTCCCGCGTCGTTCGACGTGGTGCTCTCGGACATGTCGCCACGGATCAGCGGCGCGTACTCCACCGACCACGCCCGCTCCGTCGGACTCGTTCGCGACGCACTCGCCCTCGCCCGCGCGGTGCTCTCCCCGGGGGGGACGTTCGTCGCGAAGGTGTTCGATGGGGACCTCGTGGGCGACCTCGAACGCGACCTCCAGCGCTCCTTCCGAACGGTCCGTCGGACCAAACCCCCGGCGTCGCGCGAGGGCTCGTCGGAGCTGTACCTGATCGCGTTGGGGTTCCAGCCCGCCCCCGTTCCGGCCACCGGAACGGGGCCGGTGCCCGCCGCGAGCCCCGCTAAATAGTTTCGGGATTTACCCCGATTCCGCCATTTTCGAGGTCTGGTCACTCGTGATCCGGTTCGGACCCGCGGGGATCCCTCTCTCCTGCAAAGGCCGCACGCTGCGCGACGGCATCGCCGACGTTCATCACCTCGGCCTGACCGCCATGGAGGTTCAGTTCATCAAGGTCAACCCGCTGACGCGCCTGGCCCTCGACGAGGAGGTTGGCAAGCTTCCGCGCGACCTCCTCCTGCAGCTGCCGGTCAGCGTCGGCCCGGCGGACCACCAGGGGGGCTCCCCGCTCGCCCCGGCGTTCACGACCCCAATCAAGCGGAGGGACTCGCTCACCACGTTGACGTGGAGCCTGGCGAAGGACCACGCCGACTTGGACCTGACGAAGTCGCTCGCCCGGGCGCTCGATGTCGACCTGACCCTCCACGCGCCGTACTACGTCGACTTCTTCGGGTCGGCGGACGCCCGGGAGCAGTCGACCCGTCAAATCCAGTGGGCGGGCGTCCTCGCCCACGGGCTCGGTGCCCGGCTGAACGTCACGCACCTCGGGTTCTACGGGGCCGGCCCGCGGGCCGACTCCGTCCAGGAGCTCACGCACATCGTCGGCGACCTGGCGGCCTGGCTGCAGAAGTCCTCGCACGGGTCCGTCCACCTGGCGATCGAGCCGAGCGGACACCCCGATGTGTTCGGCTCCCGCGAGGAGGTCCTCGAGCTCGTTCACCGGGTGAAGGGGACGGTCCCGGTCCTGAACGTGCCGCACCTGGCCGCTCGGGAGCGGACGACCTTCGAGACCCCCGAGGCGCTCGAGCCGGTGGTGAAGGAGTTCGTCGCGGCGACGAACGGCCCGCTGTACCTCCACTTCTCCGGGGTCGAGTTCTACGGCCCGGGGGAGTTCCGTCTGACCCCGATCAAGCGCGGGCAGGTCCGGTTCGACCCGCTCGCGGAGCTGCTCGCCGAGCGCGAGTACGACGTGACCGTGATCTCGAGCTCGCCGCTGCTCGAGCACGACGCGATGTACATGAAGCTCCTGTACGAGCGGGCCCTGACCCGCCGCTGGACCCGCCAGCACGCGCCTCCGCCGACGCCCCGCTCCCTCGCAGCCAAGACCCCCGCACCCAAACCCCCAGGGACCGCGAAAGGAAGGCTTCCCGCGCCGAAGGCGCGACCCGCGTCGGTCCGATCCCCCCCTCATCCTGCCTCGACGTCACGGCCCAAGCTCCCGACCTCGCGGCGCAAGCGATCGGAGACGAGGAGGCATGGCCGCTCCCACTAACGCGAGCCCCGCGATGTACCTGCGTGCGCAGCGGTATGTCGCCGACCGCGTGACCACCGCCTTGGAGGGGATCCGGGTGGCGGACGTGGAGCGGACCCTTGAGGTCCTCGTCCAGGCGCCGCAGATCTTCGTCTACGGGGCCGGCCGAAGCGGCATCATCGGGCGCGCGTTCGCGATGCGCCTGGTCCAAACCGGATTGCGGGCCTTCGTGATCGGGGAGAGCGTGACGCCCATCGTCAAGAAGGGCGACGCGGTGTTCATCCTCTCGGGCCAGGGGGAGAGCTACTCGAGCATGCAGACCGCGAACATCGTCCGGCGCGAGGGAGCGGAGCTGGTGGTGCTCACCGCGAAGGCGAGCTCCAAGCTCGCGCACGCCGCGACGGTCCTCCTCTCGCTCGAATTCCCCGAGGACGCCGACCGGCCCCGCTACGCCCCGCTCGGGACCCTTTTCGAGGCCGCAAGCCTGCGCCTCACCGACGGGATCATCGCGCAACTGCTGGCGATCCGGGGCGAGAGCGAGGCCTCGATGCGCGGCCGTCACGCCATCATGGTCTAGCCGGGCCGCCCGGACAAACGTTAAGGAGCGGAGGAGGTCATTCCCCGCCGTGGCTCGCGTCGAGAGACCGACCGAAGGTTCGCTCGTCCCGATCCCCACCCGCTTCTTCGTCACCAGCGGGAAAGGGATCAACAAGACGAGCGAGCTGAACGCTTTCGACCTCGCGCTCCTCCAGGCCGGGATCGGGGACCAGAACCTCGTCAGCGTCTCCTCGGTGCTGCCGATCGGGATCCGGCAGGTCGAGCGCTCCCGCATGGCCCGCGGGGCCATCACGCACACCGTCCTCTCCCGCTACGGCGGCGGCGAGGGCGAGGTGATCAGCGCCGGCATCGCCTACGGGTTCCGCACGGACGGTCAGGGAGGCTACGTCGCGGAGGGCCACCTGCACGGCACCCAGCACTCGCTGAAGGAGTTCCTCAAGTGGCGGATGGAGGAGATCGCGCACTTCCGCGGGGTCGAGCTCCGACGGATCCACTACCGCACCGAGGAGCTCTCGATCCCGATGGACCACTACGGGGTCTGTATCGCGGCCTGCGTCTTCCTCCCGTAGTCGGGGGTTCTCCGCCGCGCGGGCGGACTAGAGCAGTTTCCGGAAGAGGAGCTTGTCTTCGAGGCTCCCCTCGATGGAGAGCTTTCGGGTCACGAGGGCCTTCATGGGGCCGATCTCCTTGGCGACCAGCCCCCGGAACGTCGCCGTGTCGGTCGTGATCGTGACGTCGGACGCGGGGGGGCGCCGGTCCGAAGGTTGGTGAGGCGGCCCTCGCGCAGGTCGACCGCGTAAGTTCCCTCGTCCGTGAGGTGGACCGCGATCGTTCGCCGGATCCCCTGGAGTTCCTCCGCCGTGGCCGGGTTGTGGTCCGCGTGCCGGTTGAACCGGTCGACGAGCGAGGAGAGGGTCTCTTCGACGGTCATGGTCCGTACCGGTCGAGCGTGACAGTCGGTCTCCCGAGCTTAACCCTTCTCATCGTCGCCCAGGAGGCGCGCAGCCACGGAGGATGCTCCGCGTGGGTCGCTAGCCAGTCGCGCACGAACTCCACGGTCTCCGAGTCGGAGGGGTAGCCGCTTCCGATATCCTGGCCCAACTGGCCCGCCAGCCGCGCGATGGCCCGGTCCCGTCGGACCTTCGCGACGATCGAGGCGGCCCCGACGACGGGGTCGTCTCGGTCCGCGTGGTGTCGCGCGATCACCCGAACCGGAAGGCCGAGGTGCTGCGCGACCCGAGCGGCGAACCGCGCTTCGTTCGGGTCACAAGCGTCGACGTGGGCCTCGCCCGCCCGAAGACCGCGGAGGAGGTAGCCGAATGCGGTGGCCTCGAGCTCGTTCAACCGGTGGAGCCGGACGGCGCGGTCGACCACCAGAGGGGATAGCGCGACGGAGCGCATCTCGCCCAGCGTCCGAAGCCGAGAGTAGGCCGACTCCCGTGCCCGCGGGGAGAGTTCCTTGGAATCTCGCGCCCCTGCTTCGCGCAGCTCGGCGAACCGCCTCGAGTCGACCGCGAACGCGCCAACGACCAGGGGCCCGAGGAAGCTGCCCCGTCCGGCCTCGTCCACGCCGACGATGCGGGTCCCTTCCGTGCAATCCCCCGGCGCCTCGGAGGCCGGTGGAGAAATTAAGCGCCGCCCGAGCGTGGGGAAGCCATGAAGCTGACCGGCCTCTCGGTCCCCATCCCTACCCTGTTCGGCGACGACGGGACGCTCGACACCGGGAAGAACGCCAAGTTCGCTCGGACCCTCTCGGAGGCGAAGGTCGACCACTTGTTCGCCCTCGGTTCCCTCGGAGAGTTCCCGTCCGTCGACGACGCGGAGCGGGGACGGTTGCTCGAGAACATTATCGAGAGCACGGTCGGCACCGGCCGACGTTTGGGTGGGGTGCGGTGCTCCCTCGACCCGGCGGGCGGTCGGCTACGCCGAGGACGCCGAAGGGTTTGGGGCGGCGGCGGTAGTCGCCGTCCCGCCGTACTACCTTCATCCCAGTCTCCCGGCCGTCGAGCGCTACTACCGGACCATCCACGCCGCGGTCTCGGTGCCGCTGCTCGCCTACAACATCCCCTCCCTCGTCGGGTATGCGCTCCCGCCGGCCCTCGTTCACCGGTTGGGCGCGGAAGGGGTCCTGGCCGGGATCAAGGACACGGCCGGGTAGTCTCGAGAGCGTGGCGACCTTCCTCTCGGGAGCTCCCCCCGACTTCGCGGTCATGCCCGGCGATGACGCGATCGCCAGCGAGGCGATCCGTCGCGGAGCCTCGGGGGCGGTGATGGGGATGGCGAACCTGGTCCCGCGACTCTGCGTCGAGCTGGTCCGCGCCGCGCGGGCAGGGGAGGGGGCGCGGAGCACCGAGTGCCAAACGCTGGTCAACGAGCTGGTCGCGGTGTCGCACGCCGCCCCCTTCCCGGCGGTCGACAAGTTCCTCGCGGCCGAGTTGTGGGGCGCGGACGTGGGGTATCGGGCGCCGTACGACCCCCTCACGGCCGAGGAGGCCACGGCGGTGCGCGCCCGGCTCGAGCCCCTGAAGAGCCGCCTCGCCCCGTTCCTGAGGAAGTGACCGTGCGCGCGGTGTGCGTCCGGCCGCCGAGCCCCGGAGCTTCGCTGGAGGAGGTCCCCGCGCCCTCGCTGCCCCCGGGCGCGGTGCTCGTGGACGTCCTGGAGTGCGGGGTTTGCGGGACCGACCGTGACATCGTCAGCGGCCGGTACGGCGCGGCACCGACCGGGTGCTTCGTACCTGATCCTAGGCCACGAGAATCTCGGGGTGGTGCGGGCGGTTGCCGCCGGCGTGTCGGCGCCCGTCCCGGGGGACCTGGTGGTCGCGACCGTCCGGCGAGGATGCGGTCGGGATCGCTTCTGTCGCGCCAACAAGTCCGACGAGTGCGAGACCGGGGAGTTCACCGAGCGCGGGATTGGCGGCGCCCACGGGTTCATGGCGGAGCAGTACGTAGAGGTACCGGAATACCTCGTCCGGGTCCCCCCGGATCTTCGGACGGTGGCCGTGCTTCTCGAGCCGCTCTCGGTGGTCGAGAAGGCCGTGTTCATGGGACAGCGGGTGCTCGACCGACGAGGGAACACGCCCGGCGACCCCCCAATCGGGCCGCCGACCGCTCTCGTCGCGGGGACCGGGGCGGTGGGGATGCTTGCGGCGTTCCTGCTGCGGGTTCGAGGCTATGAGGTCACCGCGATCGACCGCCACGGCACGGGGACCCCAGCGGCCGCGCTTCTCGCCCGGGTCGGAGCGGTCCACCGCTCGGTGGCCGAAGGACTGGGGACCCTCGGGAGCCACCGGTTCGACCTCGTCATCGAGGCGACCGGTTCCACCAGCCTCGACCTCGGTCTGGTCGACCTCCTACGACGCAACGGCGTGCTCGTGCTGACCGGCATCCCGGACGCGAGCGAGCCACCCACCTCCGTCGAGGCGGGGCGACTGCTCCGGAACGTGGTGCTGGAGAACCAGGCGGTGATCGGGTCGGTGAACGCGAACCGCACGTACTTCGAGGCCGGTCTTCGCGACATGACGGTGTTCGAAGAGAAGTGGCCGGGGGCTCTCGGGGCCATGATCACGGCCCGGCGCCCCCTCGCGGATTTCCTTGCCGTGATCACCGAGCGGACCTCCGGCTCGATGAAGACGGTCCTCACGGTCGCGGGGTCGGGCGCAGCCTCCGTCGGTTGAGAAACGTCTTATAGGATACCCCGGTCCGACCGACCTCCCTCGGGGTCCCATGGGAATCTGGCAAGGACGCTCTCGGCGCAAGCGGACGGGCGGTCGGCTTCGACCGATCCGCAAGAAGCGTCGCCACGAGATCGCCCGCGAGCTCCAGACCGCCGTCCTCGGCTCGGGGACCGTGAAGAAGTACCGGGTCCGCGGCGGCAACCGGAAGATGCGGATCCTCACCGCCAACACCATCAACGTCTACGACCCCGCGACCAAGACGACGAAGTCGGCCAAGGTCGTCACGGTCCGGGAGAACCCGGCGAACCCGAACTACGTCCAGCGGAACATCATCACCAAGGGCGCCATCCTCGAGACCGACCTCGGCCTCGTTCGGGTTCGTTCGCGCCCCGGCCAGGACGGGGTCCTGAACGGGGTCCGCCTCCCTGCCCCGTCGGCGTGAGCAAGGATCGGGCCGATGCCCGACCACTTCTACGTCTATCCCACGTACCTGAGCCGGGGTCGCTCACGGGAGGCCGGTCGCCGCGTCCCGGTCGGCCTCACGCTCCCGGACCTCACCGCCGAGGAGATCCTGACGGCCGCCCAGCAGCTCGGGTACAAAGCGACCCTAGAGGCGGACAAACACTATCCCAGGGCCGCCTCCCTCTTCCAGGGGCGGATCAAGGTCATGAAGCGGGGGTCGACGACCAAAACGGCCTTCCTCCGCGCCCTCGCGACCGAGCTCCAGCGCCGGCGCCCCGCGGGGGACAAGAAGTAGATGGAGGAGCCCGGGACGGTCTACTTCACCGGCACCGCCGGCGCCGGGAAGACGACGTTCGTCCGCGCGTTCGCGGAGTGGATGCGCACGGCCGGCTACGACGCGACCGTCGTCAACCTCGACCCGGGTCTCGAGGACAGCACGTTCGAGCCGGACGTGGACGTTCGCGAGTGGGTTCGACTCGCGGACATCCAGGACGAGTACGGTCTCGGACCGAACGGGGCTCAGGTTGCGGCCGCGGACATGATCGCCCTCAAGATCTTCGACATCAAGCAAGCGGTCACGGAGCTCAAGACCGACTACGTGCTGGTCGACACGCCCGGCCAGATCGAGCTGTTCGCCTTCCGGGAAGCCTCGAAGGCGATCGTGGACGCGCTGAGCGGGGACCGGTCCACCATCGCCTTCCTCTTCGACCCGGCGCTGGCCCGCAACCCGGGAGGGTTCGTCTCCTTGAGCATGCTGAGCGCGACGGTCGAGTTCCGGTTCCGCCTCCCGATGCTGAACCTTCTCGCCAAGGCCGATGTCCTGACGCCGGCCCAGCTCGAGGAGGTCATCGGCTGGTCCGACGACCGCGAACGGCTCTACGAGGCCGTCACCCGGGACTCGCCGACGCCGGACGTGCAGCTCTCGACGGAGCTGTTCCGGGCCATCGAGAACATGGGCCCCCTCCTGGGGCTGATCCCTACCTCCGCCAAGGAGAACACGGGGATGGACGCGTTCTACCAGTCGTGCCAGCGAGTGTTCGGTGCCGGCGAGGACCTCGAGCCGTCGCACGCCCCGTCGAACGAGTGAGCCGTCACTCTTCGGTGAAGAAGAGGCCCATCCCGGTCGATGCGGCCTCCTCCTCCTCCTTGAACTTCTGGTGGAGCGCGGCGCCCTCGCCGAGCGGGAGCTTTTCGCCGACGGCCGCGATCAGCAGGTCCGCCCGCTGAACCCCCTCCGGGGAGCCTTCGACGAGCACGTAGACGCGGTCCGACGGACCCCCCATCGCCCCGGCGTCTCGGACCTTCTGGCTCTGCCGCGAGACCACGTCGTCCTTGAGTGCTGCGTCGAGCTCGCTTCGCTTCGCCGAAGGAACGGAGTAGATCGTCCAGGCCATACGCCCGACGCACCGGGCAGGTGTATTTGGGGGTTGTCGGCGGCGACCCGCAAAGGGCCTTAGCCAACGGCCGGCCTTTCCGCTCCGTGTACGCCCGCACGACCGAAGCCCCCGTGCTCCTGCTGGGAGCGGCGCACGTGGTCGACCTCGAGCACGCGCTCCGCACGGTCCTCGCGGCGCGGGTCCTGGATGGGGTGGCGGTAGAGCTCGACGCCGAGCGAGCGGCGGGCCTCCTCCAGCCGCCGGGGGGAGCGCCGCGGACGGGCTCGGGCCTGCCGTTCGTCCCCCGCCTCTGGGGGGTCCTCCAGAAGCGGCTCGGGGCGGACCTCGGGGCGGGCGAGGCCGGGGCCGAGATGAAGGTCGCCGCGCTTGTGGCGCGGGAGCGTCACCTCCCGCTCTTCCTGATCGACGACCCGCTCCGACTTACCGTCCTGCGGCTCATCCAGACGATGCCGGTGAAGGAACGGGTCCAGCTCCTCGTGGGGGCGGTGGTCGCCCTCTTTGTCCCGAGCCGTCTCGTCCGACGCGAGGTCGACCGGTACGCGGCTGCCCCCGACGAGTACACGAGCGCGCTCCGAGCGGCCAGCCCGACGATGGCCCGGGTCCTCCTGGACGAGCGGAACGAGCACATGGCGGACCGGCTGGCCCAGCTCCGGGGTCAGGGGTACGGCCGGATCGCCGCGGTGGTGGGCGACGCGCACCTGCCGGGACTCGCCGCCGCCCTCGGACGACGCGGGGTCGCGGTCGAAACGATCCCCTTCTCGCGGCTGCGCCAGGTCACAGCACCGACGTCGACCCCGCCGTGATGTCGGCGACGGCCTTCTCGAACGCCGTGCCGAGCGCGGTGACCACCGGGGAGGTATGCTCCTCGACGCGGCCGGCGTCCCCGAGCTCGGAGACCGCCGGGACGATCGGGAGACGACCGAGCACGGGGATCCCGTACTCCTCGGCGATCTTTACGACCCGACCCGGCCCAAAGAGGTCGATCTGCTGCCCGCAGTGGGGACACGCGAGCCACGACATGTTCTCCACCAGCCCGAGGAGCGGGACGTGTAGCTCGCGGGCCATGTTCATCGCCTTCTTGACGATCAGCGCGGCGAGGTCCTGGGGCGTGAGGACGAAGATCATCCCGTCGATCGGGATGGTCTGGAACACCGTGAGGGGCACATCGCTGGTGCCGGGCGGCATGTCCAGGAGGAGGTAGTCGAGCGTCCCCCAGTGCACGCTCCCGTAGAACTGGGTGATCAGGCGCGTGACGAGCGGGCCGCGCCAGATGACCGGCGTCTGTTCGTCCTCGACCATGAACTGGGAGGAGACGACGGAGATCCCGGCGCGCGACTTGGCGGGCTCGATCCCCTCGCCGCGGTCCACGAGGGGCCCGGGAAGACCCAGGAGCTTCGGGATGGAGGGGCCGGTGATATCGGCGTCCAGAATGCCGACCGAATGGCCCTGTCGTACGAGCTCCGAGGCGAGAAGAGCGGTCACCGTGGACTTTCCGACCCCGCCCTTCCCGCTCCCGACCGCGACGACATGTCGGATCCCGCCCTTCTCCATCCGCTGGAGTACGCTGCCGGGCGGGCCCCGGCGGGGGCCGGCCTGGGGGGGAGCAGAGACCGGCCGCGGGCCAGGAGGCGGAGGTTCCGACGTCACGCGCCGCCCACGCGGGGGGGTCTATATTATGGGCGTCGGGTCGGTCGGGACTCCCTCCTGGGGGGAACGAGATGCCCGGTAGGTCGGTCCGCGGAGCTCGAGGAGTTGTTCACCCCACGCTCCGTCGCGGTGATCGGAGCGTCGAACCGACCCGGCACGGTCGGGACGACCCTGTTCCGGAACATTCTGCAGGCCGGATTCAAGGGCGTGGCATACCCGGTGAATCCGACGTGGCCGAGCGTTTCCGGGGTCCATTGCTACCCCGACGTGAAGTCGCTCCCCGAGGTGCCGGACCTGGCGGTCGTGATCGTGCCGGCGGCGCTGGTGGCCGGGGTGGTCGACCAGGTCGGACGGGCGGGGACCCGCGGCGTCGTGGTGATCTCCTCCGGATTCCGCGAGGTCGGCGGGGCCGGAATACCCCTGGAGGAGGAGGTGGTCCGGATCGCGGCGCGGTACCGAATGTCGCTGGTCGGACCGAACTGCTTCGGGATCCTGAACACCGACCCCCAGGTGTGCCTCAACGCCACGTTCAGTTCGAGCCTCCCCCCTCGGGGGAACATCGCATTCGTCTCCCAGAGCGGCGCCCTCGGGGCCGGGATCATTCAGTACGGGATCGCGGAACGGATCGGGTTCTCCCGGTTCATCTCGGTCGGGAATCGTGCGGGCGTGGACGAGAACGACCTGCTCCGGTCGCTCGCGCGGGACCCCGCGACCCGCGTGATACTGCTGTACGTGGAGAGCCTCGCGGACGGCCGCCGCTTCCTCGAGGCCGCGCGGGAGGTCACCGAAGAGAAACCGGTGCTGGTGATCAAGAGCGGCCGGACGCCGGAAGGGGAACGGGCCGCTCGCAGCCACACCGGCTCGCTCGCGCAGTCCGGGCGCGACCAGCTCTACGACGCCCTCTTTGCCCAGGCCGGGGTGATCCGCGCGGAAACGATCGGCGACCTCTTCCGGACCGCGAAGGTCTTCTCGTCGGGGGTCTCTCTCGAGGGACCCCGGCTGGCGATCCTCACGAACTCGGGGGGGCCCGGCATCGTGGCAGCCGACGCGGCGTCGCGCCACGGCCTCCGACTCTCGGCGCTCAACGACCGCGAGCGTGCCGGGCTTGCCCGGCTCCTCTCCCCGTCCGCCTCGGTCGCGAACCCGATCGATACGACCGCGGACACCGGCCTGGCCCAGATCCGGGCGGTGATGCACATCCTTCTGCGCTCTCCCCGCGTGGACGGCGCCCTGGTCATCATGACCCCGACGTCGGCGTTCACGAGCGAGGCCGCAGCTCGGGCGATCCTCGATGGCCGGGGGAAGAGCGCGAAGGCGGTGACCGCGTGCCTCTTTGGCGTCACGGACGTGTCGGAGGCGGTCACCTATCTCGAGGAGCATGGGGTCCCCGCCTTCACGTTCCCAGAGGAGGCGGTCCAGGGTCTCGGGAGCCTCGCCCAGTACCACGCCTGGCGGACCCGGCCCCGCACGGAGGTGCGCAGCTTCCCCGTCGACCGCCGGCGGGCGCGGGCCGTGGTCGCCCGGGCCGAACGCGCGGGTCTTACCATGCTCCCCGAGTACGCCTCCCGGGAGATTCTCACCGCCTACGGGCTTGCCTTCCCGGCCGCCCGTCGGGTGCAGACCGAGGCGGAGGCGCTCCGGGCCGCGGAGGAGGTCGGCTATCCGGTCGTCCTGAAGGTCAACTCCCCCGACGTCTCCCACAAGACGGACGTGGGAGGGGTCCTGCTCAACGTTCTCGACCGCACCGCCCTCCGGGAGGGGTTCCGCCGCATGGTGGTCACCGTGCGGCAGCGTGCCCCGAGGGCCCGCATCGAGGGTTTCGAGGTGGAGTCTCAGGTCCAGGGTGGCAAGGAGGTCCTGATCGGATTGCAACGAGACCCCGGGTTCGGACCGGTCATCGTCTTCGGTCTCGGCGGGATCTATGTCGAAGTGCTGCGGGACGTCACCTTCCGTCTCGCTCCGGTGCGTTCCCTTTCCGCCCGCCACATGATCGAGTCCGTGCGTGCGTTCCCGCTGCTGCAGGGCGTGCGGGGGGAACCCCCCAGCGACCTCGACGCGCTCGCCGAGGCGATCGAGCGGGTCTCCCAGCTCGCCGTCGACCTCCCCGAGGTCGCGGAGCTCGACATCAACCCGCTGATCGTCCGCGCGAAGGGAGAGGGCGTCGTCGCGGTCGACGCACGGGTCGTGCTCGGATCTCCTTCCACACCGGAACGCTCCGCTTCAGCTCGTCGATCAGGAAGCGGGTCGCCGCGAACGCCCGCGCGCGGTGGGCGCACGCCGCCCCCACGATGACGGCGGGCGCGCCGACCCGCACGCGACCCACCCGGTGCCAGGCGACCGTCCTGGTGGCCCCGAACCGGCGTTGAGTTTCGACCTCAGGCGCTTGAGCGCCCGCAGGGCGGGGGCTCGATGCGCCTCGTACTCCAGCGCAACCACCTTCCCCTGGGGCGTGCGGTCGGGGCGCACCCGACCCACGAACACGACGACGCCGCCAAGCGCGGGCCCCTCGAGCTCTCGGAGCGCGTCCCGGAGGGAGAGGGGTCGGGCCGACAATCGGACCGACATGGGCTAGCCACCCCCGTACGGAGGATGTACCGCGAGTTCATCGCCGGGGCCGATCCGCTCGGACGGGTGACGGAGGGGCTCGCCGTTGCGGAGGATCCGGCTCGAGACCAAGATCCGTCGGAGGGCGGGGTATTCCTCGGACAGCTTCTGGAGGAGCTCCCGGGCCGGGACCCCGTCGGCCGGCACGGGCCGGTCGATGCGGCCACGACCGACCGCGGTCCGGGCCGTCGCGAACAGCAGCACTCGGGCCGGAGGCGTTCGTCTCCCCCGGTTCTCTGGCGTCAGAATCGCCCCCGTGTGCCCCAGCCGGCAAACCGATTAATACACACGCACCCTCGAATGGCTGGATGTCGGACCTCTCGGTTTGTGTCGGCGGTCAAGCGGGGGACGGCATCGCTTCCGTCGGTGAGACGGTCGCGCGCAGCTTCTCGCGCCTCGGCCTGCACGTCTTTGGGATGAACGCCTACCAATCGGTTATCCGGGGAGGTCACGTCTACTACCTGGCCCGTACTTCGACAACCCGCCCGTACTCCCAGGGCGACGGGCTCGACATCCTCTACGCCCTCGACCGAGCTACGGTCGATGTGCACGCACCGGGGATCCGCCCGGGGGGCTTCGTCATCTTCGACCCGGAGAAGTTCACGATCACGGCGAGCGACCTTCCGGCGGGAGTGACCGCGTTGCCGGTGCCGACCCTCGAGATCGCCCGCAAGTACACGAGCCAATCGATTCTCCAGAACGGTGCGGGAGTGGGAGCGGTCGCCTTCCTCTCCGGGATACCGCTGGAGGTGCTGCACGAGGTCCTCACCGACTCCTTCGGGAGGAAGAAGGGAGAGATCGTGGACTGGAACCTCGGAGCGAGTGCCGCGGGGTACGCGCACGCCCAGTCCCATGCGAGCCCTCACGTCTCCGCGGTCCGAAAAGCGGGCCCCCCCAAGCTCCTGATGACCGGCAACCAGGCGATCGCCTTAGGGGCGGCCGCCGCCGGCCTCAAGTTCCTCGCTCAGTACCCGATGACCCCGGCCTCGTCCATCATGCACTGGCTGGCGGACCATTCGCACTCGCTCGGCATCGTCGTCAAGCAGGCCGAGGACGAGCTCGCGGCCATCAACATGGCGATCGGCGCCTCTTTCGGCGGCGTCCGTTCGATGACCGCGACCAGCGGGGGCGGGTTCTCGCTCATGGTCGAGGCCCTCGGCATGGCCGGGCATGACGGAGACCCCGGTCGTCGTGGTCGAGTCCCAGCGTGCGGGGCCCTCCACGGGCCTTCCGACCAAGACCGAGCAAGGAGACCTGAACCTGATGCTCGGGGCGGGCCAGGGGGAGTTCCCTCGGGCCATCCTGGCCCCATCCCACCCGAGCGACGCCTACCGCCTCACGGTCCGCGCCTTCGAGCTGGCCGAGAAGTGGCAGACTCCCGTCCTGGTGGCCGAGCGACCTCCACCTTTCCGAGAACCACGCGACCGTGGACCGGGAGGAGGTCTCGTTCGACCTCGACGTGGAGAGCCTGTTCACCGTCCAACCGAACGGCCACGATTACAAGCGCTACCAGTACACCGAGAGCGGGGTCTCGCCCCGGGCCCTCCCGGGACAGCCGGGTCTGCAGTTCATCGCCGGGTCGGACGAGCACGATGAGAAGGGCCACCTCGTCTCGGACGTGAAGAGCGGCATCCCTCGCTGGGTCGCGGAGCGCACACGGATGATGGACAAGCGCATGCACAAGCTCGACGGGATCGTGGCCGAGAGCCCGCCCCCCGTCTGGGAAGGCCCGGCCGACGCGCCGCTCACTTTCGTGGCCTGGGGTTCGACGATCGGCGCGATCCGCGACGCGATGCAGGACCTCGCCGCCCAGGGTCAGCCGACCAATCTCCTCCATTTCCCGACGGTCTTCCCGCTGGACCCCACGACCGTGAAAGCCGCCGTCGGACGGGCCAGACGGACGCTCCTCGTGGAGGCCAACTACACCGGGCAGTTCGGCCGCCTCCTGCGGGCGGAGGCCGGCGTCGAGTTCCCCGACCGCCTCCTCAAGTACGACGGCGAGCCGTTCTACCCCCACGAGATCGTCGCGCGGGCCCTGGAGGTGTTGGACCATGGCGGAAAGTAGCGCGATCCCGGCCCCCACACCCACCGGCCCGGCCCTCCCCCTGGTCGGGAAGTCGGAGATCAAGCCCACCTGGTGCCCGGGGTGCGGTGATTTCGGGGTCGTCGCGGCGGTCGAGATGGCCCTCAAGCGCCTCCAGATCCCGAGCCAGAATGTCGTGATCGTCTCGGGGATCGGCTGCTCCTCGAACCTACCGCACTTCCTCAACTCCTACGGATTCCACGCGATCCATGGACGCTCCATCCCGGTCGCCGAGGGGATCCGCTGGGCGAACCACGGACTCACCGTCATCGGCACGGGCGGCGACGGGGACGGGTTCGGTATCGGCGTCGGCCACTTCATCCACGCGATGCGGCGGAACGTGGACCTCACCTACGTCACGATGGACAACCAGATCTACGGGCTCACGACCGGCCAGGCGAGCCCGACCTCGCAGATGGGCCAGAAGACCAAGTCGACCCCGACGGGGGTTATCGAGCACCCCATCGACCCGATCTCGCTCGCCCTCGCCAGCGGGGCGACGTACGTCGCGCGCGGCTTCTCGGGCGACGTGAAACAGCTCGCGGACCTCGTCGCCGGTGGCATCCAGCACCGGGGGTTTGCCTTCGTCGATGTGTTCAGCCCCTGCGTGACGTACAACAAGGTCAACACGTTCGACTTCTTCCGGCAACGGGTCTACAAGCTCGAGAGCGCGGGCCACGACCCGACCGACCTCGTGACGGCGTTCGCGCGCTCCATCGAGTGGGGCGACAAGATCCCGGTCGGCCTCTTCTACCGGACGGAGAAGCCCACCTACGAGGACCTGGAGGAGGTCCTGGCCGCCGGGCCGCTCCTCCTGCAGAAGGCCGGCATGAAGGGCCGGGAAGCCCTCCTCGATGAGTTCGTTTAGGACGCCCTGCTCAAGCGAGGGTGTCCCCGAACACGTACGCCTCGCCGAGATGGAAGAGCTCCGGGAACTCGGCCGAATCGTTCAGGAACGGCGCGGGCCCGAACGGCGGCCACAGGGTCGTGCTCCGTCCGGTCACCGCGATGTACCCGGGGTCGAGCGACCGGAGCGCGGTTAGGCCGGCGGCGTTCAGCGTATCGTTGGTGAGCTCGCGGACCACCAGCGAGTAGGAGGCATTGATCCCCTCCCACCCCGGCACCATCGGGTAGAGGAGCACCACGTCGGACGCGTAGGCGGGGACGAACTCCGCCGCACTTCCGGGCGCTACGAGGAGGCGCGCCCCGGCGGGGAGGTGGTTCCCGAGGTAGGCGAGGAGCGCGAAATCGTCGGCCGTGACGTTCCCGAAATCCGTGTAGAGGGTGTTCAACGAGGAGACGAGCTGGGTCGGCGTCAGAGCGACGCCGGGCAGCAGGAGGAGAAGAACGACCGCGGCGGGGGCGAAGGCCGCGGCACGAGGAGGGGCTCGACGGACCGCCCAGCCCCGGTCGCGCCCCAGGTCAGGCGGAGGGGCGGGAGCCGGTCGAGCGAGCACGGCGAACCACTCGAAGGCGATCACGAGCGGTAGGGCGGCGACGAAACCGTACCAGGCGAAGAGCCAAATCGACAGCTCGGCCGCGCTCGTGAGGTAGGAGAGGTCCAAGGCAGGCCCCCAGCCCGTGGAGGCAGCGAGCTCCACCCCCAGGAGCGCGAGCAGCACCGCGAAACTGGAGAGGCAGAACGTACGGAACCCGCTCAGGTAGCGCGCGACGGGCGTCCGGAAGACGAGGACCAGCAGGCCGATCCCGAGCGTCAAGAGCAGTGCGAGCTCGAGCCGCAGCGCCGGAACCGGCGACAGCCAAACGTCCTGGCCTCGGAAGAGGTAGGGGTCGATCAGGCCGACGAACTGGGCCCAGGAGATCCCTCCGGTGGCCCCTCCCACCGAAGCGCCGCTGCCCGGGACGAACCCCGGGCTGTGGACTCCGTGGGCGAGCACGTACCACGTGGGAGTGAGCACGAGAAGCGCCGTCAGGAGCGAGCTCGCCCACCGGCTCAGCCAACGGAGGCCCTCCCCGGCCGAGCCGGGGGGTGCCGACCAGTGCGGAGACCAGGATCGCCGGAAGGAGCCATTCGGCTCCCACCGGGTTCAGGGCGGCCGAGTAGCCCACCAGCACGCCGAACCCGACGGCGTCTGCGCGCGAGGGCATCGACCGGGACCAGCCGGCGGACTGGCCGGCGAGCAGGAGCACGAGCGGGAAGGCGATCACGAAGTCGTTGCTTCCCCCCACCAGGACCCGGGTCCAGCTCGTCACCAGGGCGAGCATGAGCGCGAAGGCGACACCGGCGCGCCCGCTTCCGAACAGGCGACGTCCCAGCACGTAGCCGCCGATGGGAGAGAGCGCGAAGAAGAGGGGCGTCACGAGGAGGCTGGTCCTCGCCCCGGGGAGGCCCAGGAAGAGCTGGGCGGCCCCCAGCCAGGCGGTGGCGCCCTGCGGGTAGAGGATCCCGACGTTCGCGTACGGCAGGAAGGAGAGGGGAAGCTGGTGCGCGGCGACCAAGCGCGCGGTGTACAAGGTCAGCAAGCTGGAATCGAAGGTGTTTCCCGTCCCGACGGGGACGGCCACCGCGACCTCGAAGACCAGCAGGCCGAGCGCGGAGGCGAGGGTGAAGAGGCAGGGAAGGCCCAGCAGCGGACGGACCAGGGCCGCCAGCCCTCCTCCGCCCGCGCGTCGGCCCCGCAGCATGGCGCGAGCCGCGACCCCTCCGGTCGCCAGCAGAACCAGGGCGACGAGGAGGCTCGGGACGAAGAGCCCGAACGGAAGGGCCGCCACCAGGTAGAACGCGGCCCCGCCCAGGAAGAAATCGAGGAGCAGGCGTTCGAGCGCCTCGAGGTCACGCCACTGCCCGACCCAGCGCGCGACCAGGAGCCGGACGGCTTCCCCGACCACGGCCGCCAGGGCGGCGAAGAGCAGGAGCTCGAGGAGGAGGTCGGGGGCGGACGGGCCAGGGAACATCTCGGGAGGACGACCCGCCTCCTCCTACAAGACCGTGCGTGCGGAACGGTGGCTTTTTACCGTCAGAGGCAGCCCTCGTCGTCCGGGCGAATGTCGTGGATGATTCCTCAACCCGGGTCCGCGACGGGCTGACGAGCGTCACGCGGGGGACCCTCTTCCTCCTCGTCGCCACCCTCCTGTTCGTCGCGCTCTCCTTCGTCTCGAGGGTCGTCGTCGTACGCAGCATCACCCCCGAGCAGTGGAGCGCGTTCTCCTGGGGCCTCACCCTCGCGGGCCTGCTGTCGGCCTTCGGGACGCTCGGGCTGCCGAGCGCCATCGCCCGGAGCATCCCGTACGCGCACTCGGACGAGGAACGCCGCTCGATGGTCCGGGGGACGCTCCTGGTCGCGATCGGGGCCGGCACCGTGGTCACGGCGGTCCTCTGGATGATCGGCCCCTCGATCGGAGCACGCCTCGGGGACAGCAACATCGGCGTTGCCCTCCAGTTCTTTTCCGTCGCGGTCGGGACCACCATCGCGGCGAACCTGATCGCCGCGATCTTCCAGGGCTACGAGGAGGTGGCTCCGAACGCGCTCTTCCTCCAGATCCTGAACCCTCTCTTCTTCGTCGCCTTCCTTGGCGCCGCCCTGCTGCCGACCCACGGGCTGACGTTCGTCGATGCGCTGACCGCCTACGCGGCGGCCTGCGTCCTGACCCTGGGGCTGGTCGCGGTGTACGCTTTCCGCCGCCTGCCTGGCCGCCTTCCCCCGGGACACCGCCAGCCCGGCGCCTTCCCGAAGCTGCTCCGCTTCGCGGTGCCCCTCTTTATCGCCGGGATCCTTGGGAGCGTGACCGGGAGCGGCGACACCCTGATCCTCGGCCTGTTCCACCTGGCCGCGGTCGCCAGCTACACCGTCTCGCTGACGCTGGCCCGCCTCCTCCAGGTGGGGATCGGGGCGGTGGCCTACATCTTCCTACCGGTCTCGACCAAATTCTTCCGTCGCGGGGAGACGAGCTCCATCGGGATGATCTACACGACGGTGACCAAGTGGATGCTGCTGTTCTCCTTGCCGCTATTCCTCGTCTTCTTCTTTCTGCCGAGCGGGTCGCTGGGGTTCGTCTACTCGGGACGGTACACGACCGTCATCGCCCCGCTCCAGATCCTCGTCTTCGGTGCGTTCATCAGCACGGTGCTAGGGCCGGGGTCCGTGACCCAGGTGGCGTTCGGCCAGACCCGTCTCGTCGCCTACAACTCGCTCGCGGCCGCCGTGGCCGACGTCGGTCTCTCGCTCTGGCTGATCCCCTCCTACGGCGCGGTGGGGGCGGCGATGGCCTGGGCATCGGCGAACATCGTTTCCTCCGGCCTGGCGGTCGTGGAACTCGGCATCCTGACCGGGGTGCATCCCTTCCGGACCCATGCCCTCGTTCCCCTCTTGGTTACGGGGGTCCCGGTGGGGGTGGTCCTGGCACTCTTCCACCCGACGCTACCGTTCTGGGCCCTCCCCGTTCTGACGGTGGGAATCGCGGTCGGCTTCATGCTGAGCGTCGTCGCGACGAGGAGCATCGACCGGGGGGACGAGCTGTTCCTACATGCGGTCGAGGGACTGATCGGACGGCGCATCCCCCTCGTGCGGCGGCTCGGGCGCAACGCCCTGCGGCGAGATCGACCCGGCTGAACCCCCGGCGCCGTGCGAGGGAGTCCCGCTCGTCCGGAGGTGCTCGATCAGGAGGAGGACCACCCCTCCCGCGAGCAGGCAGAACACGTACTCGGCGAGGGTGTTCGCCAGGTCCACCGCGTTCGCGGCATCCGCCACCGCCGCGGCCACGAGCATGAGGAGCGCCGCGAAGATCGGATAGCGGGCGTCGAGGCGGGTCCATGCCGAGTACCCAAGGTAGATTGCGAACAGGGCCAGGAAGATCTCTAGGTAGGGTAGTGGCACGCTCCGCCCCAGCGTCCGGTCCCTTCTAAATGCCTCGGGCCCGTCCGGCGGCCCCACGCCACGCTCCGCCGTGGCGGGTTATCCAACTTATCGCCTCGCTAGTCAGCCTTACATAGGACTAACTCCATGGAAAATGTAGCCCGAACTCGGGCGATCATGTCGACGTTCGATTGGAGAACGCGTTTCATCCCGTTGGGGTTGGGCGCTGCGATGCTCGCCACGGTGGTGGCGGCCGCGCTCTCGCCCAATCTCGGGTCGATCCCTGCCCAGGCCACGGCCCAGTACGGGACACCGGCAGGCACCTCCACTCCCTTCCCATGGTGGATCATCGGGGTGATCATCGCGATCGTGGCCGCCCTCATCGTGGCCTACCTCCTCGTCGGTCGACGTCGGCGCCCGCCCGCGCGTAGCGCGCCCCCGCCCCAGATGGCGGGGCCTCCGACGGGCGCGGCAATCGGTGCCCCCCCTCCCCCACCGGGACCGGCCTCCGCCTACATCGAGACCCCGGAGGATGTGGGGGCCGCGATGCCGGCCGTAGCCGGGGTGGCCGCGGGGGCGGGTGGAGCCGGCGCGGCCGCGGGAGCCGCCGAACCGGAGCCGGATATCGACGCTCTGATGGCGGAACTCGACAAGATCAGCGGGGAGATCCTCAAGAAGCCCCCGAAGGGCGGCGGCGCTGGATCCTCGGAAGGCAGCACCGCCGAAGGGACCGGGAAGTAGTCGGGGTAACTCCCCCAGTTCCCGTTAAGTGCCCGACCGGGGTTTCCACTATCGCATGGCCGCACCATCTCCCACCTCGCCGGAGGACCAGGCCCTCCTCGAGGAGCTTCGTCGGGCGATTGCGCAGGCCGCCACCCGACCCACCGAGATCGAGGTGGGCATCTCCCTCTCGATCGTCCTCGGACGGGCCCGACCGTCCGTGTCCTGCGGCGGCTGCTCCACCCCGCTCGAGTTCGAGGGGATCCCCGCGAGAACGAACGCCCAGCTTCGGGTTCCGTTCCGCCTGCTCCAGACCCCGGCGCCCCCGCCGGAATCCCCCGGGTCGTAGCGGCAAGGGGCGCTTCGGTGTTCTCCATCGTCGGGACGGTGGCCGACGTCATCGTCACCATCCTGACGACGGTCGGCCTTGCGGGGCTTTTCGGACTCATGGTGGTGGAGAGCTTTGGGGTCCCGCCATTGCCGAGCGAGGTGATCCTCCCCTTCGCCGGCTTCCTGGTCGCCACGGGGGTGTTCCCGCTGGGGCCGACGATCGCCGTCGCCCTCGCCGGAGCCCTCGTCGGTGCCTTCATCGCCTACGCGGCAGGGCGCTGGTGGCGCGAGCGGGTCACCCAGATTGGGATTGGTCCGATCCGGCTCGAAGAGCGGCACCTCGTTCGAATGGACGACTGGTTCGCGCGGCATGGGGAGGTGACCGTGGCGCTGGCCCGGCTCGTGCCGGTCGTGCGTAGCTACATCAGCTACCCTGCCGGGAGCGCGCGAATGCCCCCGGTCCGCTTCGGGGTGTACCTCGTTGGCCGGCGATGATCCCTTTCACCCTCGCCTTTGTCTACGCGGGCATCCTCCTTGGGAGCCGGTGGGGGGAGGTCTCCTCGTTCTTCCGGGTACTTCGATTTCCTGCTGCTCGGCCTCATCGTAGTCGGCGTGGTGTATCTTGTGGTCGTCTATGTCACCCGGCGGCGCCCAAAGCGTGCGAAGGCGCCCTCCCCCCTCCCCGGCGGAGCCGCCCCGCCCGCCGATGCCGGGCCGACCGGCTCGACGCTCCCGCCCCCCGCGGGGGACGAGCCCCGTCCCGAGTCTCCGCGTCGGCTCCGGTGGGTTCGAAGCGTACTCGGGGCGGACGACCCGACCCCTAGCTCCCCCACGAACTCGCCCGCGGCGACGATCCGTTCTCCCCGGAAGTACACCTCTCGCGGGAAGATCGCTTCTCGTCCCTCGAAGGCCGTCCACCCGCACGGTGCATGGAGGCGGGAGGCGGTCACGGTCGTGCGTTGACGGAAATCCACGACCAGGAGGTGCGCCCGATGACCGGGGGCGATGCGGCCCTGGGGCTGGCCGAGCCAACGAGCCGGCCGGTCGCAGGCCGCCGCGAGCAGCACCGGGAGGGTGAGCTCGGAGGCTCGAACCCGGCCGAGCATCAGCGGCAGCAGGGTCTCCACTCCGGGCATCCCGCTCGGTGCCAAACCGAACGGCCGTTCCTTGTCGGCGGGGAGGTGGGGGGCGTGGTCGCTCGCGAGGATGGGGACTTCTCCTCGGACGAAGGCGTCCCAGAGCCCCCGACGGTCCGCTTCGCTCCGCAGCGGTGGGTTGACCTTCGTGTAGGCCGTGCGGCCCGAGCGGTCGGTCAGGAGCAGGTGGTGCGCCGTCGCCTCGAACGAGACCCCCGCTTCCCGCAAGCGCGTCGCCGAGGCGGGGGTCGTGACATGGGCCACGTGGAGTCGCAGGGGCACCGGCGCGGGGAGCAGCCGCTCGAGCGCAGCTCGCTCGGCCGCCGGGGGGCGGTGGGAGTTCCACCCGACGGGGTCGAGCGGGGGTCGTGCCAAGGAGAAATGCGCGGGGTCCTCGGCGTGCACGCTCACGGGAAGCCCGAGGGGTGCGAGGCGGGCGAGGAGCTCCGGGAGGTCGCGGCTCTCGGGCGGATCCGGCATCCCCGTGGTGGGGCTTTGGAAGAGTTTGAAGGCGCCCGCCCGCGTCTGCAAGCGCGGGGAGACTGCGAGGATCACTGACGCTGGCATAAAGGAGCATGTCGACGGCCGCGCGGCCCCGAACCCGGGCCTCCTTTTCCTCCAGCTCGGGAACGTCCGTCACCGGCGGCCGGGTGTTCGGCATCTCGCCGACGAGCGCGATGCCTCCGAGGGCAGCCTGGACCGTCCCGGTGGCGATGTCCTCGAGCCCCGAAGGTCCTCCCGGCTCCCGGAAGTGCACGTGCATGTCGGTCGCGGCGGGGAGGATGACCGCATCGCCCACGTCGTGTCGGGGAGCGCCGGTCCGGGTCTTGCCGAGCGAGAGGATCCAGCCCTCCTCGGAGATCGCGATCTCCACGGGTTGCAGCTTCCCGTGGAGGTACGCCCGCCCCGCAAGGATCTGGGCGGGAGCGTCGGGCGGAGGAGCCTCGGTCCTGTTCCGCCGCCGCACCGGGGAGGGCATCGACGGGGGACACGGCCCCGCCTATAGAACCCGTCCCTCGGGCCGGCGCAGGATATTTCTGCCCGGTCCTCTCCCCCTATGGGGGGAGTCCCACGGCTCGGCTGAAGGGTTGGACGTACGCCCGAAGCGGCGTGAACCGTGCGGAGGTCTCCCGGGCCCTTTCCGAACTGATTCGCGCTGCGCGCTATCGCCCCCCCACCACGCATGGTCGGGCCATCGACGCACCGGGTCACTATGCCGGTCTGCTCCGCATCGGTCGAGAGACCCTCGCCGTCACCACCGATACGGTCGGTACCAAGGTGCTCCTGGCGGAGGAGTTGGGACGCTGGGAAGAGGTGGGGGAGGACATCGTCGGGGTCAATGTGAACGACCTCGCCTCGATGGGCGCCCGGACCGCCGGCCTCGTGGACGTCATCTTGTGCGACCGTCCACGGACCCGCGAGTTCCGGGCCATCGGACGGGGCCTCGGCCGCGGTCTCCGGAAGGCCGAATGCTCCCTCCTGGGAGGCGAGACGGCGGTCGTCCCGTCGATTGTCCGGGGGATTCGACCTCGGAGGCACGGCATTCGGGTTCTTTCCGGGCCGGCGCGCCCCGGTCACGGGGGAGCGGGTCCGCCGCGGAGACGTCGTGCTCGGCATCCCATCCCACGGAGTTCACGCGAACGGGTTCACGCTGATCCGCGAGCTGCTCCGCAAACGTTCGGTCGACCCCCGCCGTCCCCGGCCCGGGGGCCGAGACGCGGTCGGCCGCGAGCTGCTCCGGCCCACTCGCATCTACACTCGGGCGGTCGATGCGATCGCGGACGACTCGGGGGTCCACGGCCTGGCCCACCTCTCCGGCGGGGGGGTACGGAACCTCGTTCGCCTCCGGGCAGATGTCCGGTTCGTCCTCGACGCATGGCCGACCCCGCCCGGGCTGTTCGGGTGGATCCAGGCCCTCGGCGGGATCGCGGACCAGGAGATGTTCCAGACGTTCAACATGGGGGTCGGCTTCGCCGTGGTCGCCGCGAAGTCCCGCCTCGCCACTCTCCGTCGTCAGCTGGGCTCGGCGGGCGCCCGGGACGCCCTCGTCATCGGGCACGTGGAGAGCGGTGACGGGGTGGAGCTCCCGGGCTTCGGGCTCCGCTACGAAGGGTACAGCTAAGCGGTCGGCCGACGGCGCACGCAAACCCTTACGTCCTCGGGGGTTTCCGCGGCCGTGCTGTCGGCGTCGAACCCCCGTCGCCGCGCGGTGGCCCTTTCCTTGTTGGCCGCGTTCCTCTGGGCGCTCTACTACCCGTTCGTGCTGGGAGCGAAGAGCGGAGCCAGTCCGTCGGCGACCATCGTGTTCCCGTTCGTCTTCGGGGGAGCCGCCTATGCCGTGTACGCCGTCGTGCTCGGATTCGGCGCGACCTTCGTGCGCCTGTGGAAGGAAGCCTCTGCGTGGCTCCGGACCGGTTTCCTCATCGCGATGCAGCTCTCCGTCCTGGCGACCACCTACCTCGCCGGTCCGGTCGACTCTTCGCTCCTCTCGCTCATCGGGGACGTCGTCCTGACGCCCGTGATCGTCGCTCTCTTGTGGTCGAGTCATCGGGGGAACATCGGGACCGGATGGTTCGCGGTCGGGGTCGCGCTCTCGCTGGTGGGGGGCGCGCTCACGATCGTCGGCGGCCAAACCTTGGGCCGGGTCCAGGGGGTCGGATGGCTCGTCGTTCCGACGGTCCCCCTCTCCGTCGCGGTGTACTTCTTACTCTCGGCCCAGGAGAACGAGCGAACGGCCCCCCTCGCGGTCGTAGGGCAATCCATGGCCGCGGCGGCCCTCCTGTCCGTCCTGCTTTCCCCCCTTCTCCCGGGCGGGCTCGCATCGCTCGGAACCGTCACTCCGGGCGCTATGGGATTGCTCGCGGTGTGCGGAGTGACCTCCTTTTTCCTCGCCCCCCTCCTCTACTTCCGCGCGATCGGTGAGGCGGGGATCGTGATCCCGCCCATGATGATGACCGGCATCCCGGTGTTCACCCTCCTCCTCAGTGCGTTCGTGCTCGACCTCGGGCTTCCGCTTCTGGCCGTCCTCGGTATCCCCGTATGCGTGGTGGGTGCGCTCATTACGCTCCGAGGGGAGTCCGCGCCGCTCGTGGAGGGACGAGACCCCCGGGGGGGTGGGCCGGGGAATCCCTAGTCCGAGCCCAACAGGTTCCGCTGGGTCGTCTTGCGCCTCGGGCGCGCTCCGACCTCGCCGAGCGGGGTATCGAGCGAGGCGGGGGCGGCCGGCGGGGACTCGGTGGGGGCCGTCGGCTCACGAGCGCCGAGGCGTTGCTGGTGGCTCCCGCGAAGGAGGGCGGCGGCGTCCCAGTCGAAGACTTCGGTCACCCGAGCCAAGGTCTGGGCGACCCGGTCGGCGTCAGTACTCCGAATCGGGCTCCTTGGTGAACTTGCGTCCCTCGATCCACGGCTCCACCTCCTGGGGGGTGCGCCGGGAATCCGTGACGACCCAGGCGACCTTCATCCCGGGGATGACGTCGTACCCTTCCTCGCGGAGTTGGCGGAAGACCCGGAGGAACGGCAAGGCGTCCCGCGTCGATTCGTTGTACTCGCTCTCGGCTCGGACCGAGCGGGAGATCACGAGGCTCTCGACCGGGACCTTCTTCTCGCGCGCCCCCTGCACGAGTTCGCGAGAGCGACGGATGGCCCCGTCCGTGTCGCCCTTGAGCACCAGGTCGAAGACCTCGAGCAACGCTTGGGATTGGTAGTCGAAGGCGTCGGTGCGGCGGGTCTCGTACCCCCGCACGACGAGGTCGCTCTTCGGCCAGACCGTCCGACCGACGTACCGCTTCTTCGCGCCGTGGGAGAAGAACGACTCGTAGACCGCCTGGAACTCGAAGGTCGCCCCTGCGCTCGTGAACCGGCGGGCGACCGACTCCCCGAACGCGAGGGCCCCCTCGAGCGAGGGGGTCGGGGAACGGACGAACACGCTGTCGGTGTCGGAGTAGACGACCTCATGGCCGTCGGCCTCCAGGTCGTGGATGATCGACGTGATCGCCTCTCGCGCGAAGGCGGTGATCGAAGCCCCGATCTCCTTGTTGGTGAACCGGTAGAAGCTCGAGGCCAGAACGCCGTAGAACGAGTTCATCAGGATCTTGACGGCGTTCTGGAGTCCGTCGTAATAGGCGGCCAGGTCCGGAGACGACGCGTTGCGTCCGGCCTCTCGGAACTGGTCGCGATTGGCGAGGAGCTCCGCCAGGATCTCGGGGATGAGGCCGCGTCGGGTCGAGGCAGGCAGGAAACGGGCCCCGGAGGGGGCGACCGTGGTCCCTTCGGGGGAGAGGGTGGTGAAACAGAGGTTGCGTTTGATGATGATCGAGGGGTACATCGACTTGAAATCGAGTACGACCACCCAATGATAGATCCCGGGTCGGATCGCGTGGACGTACCCCCCTCGATCGGGTTTTCTCGGCCGGCGTAATGGTTCATCGGAACCCCGACGGCACGGCGGTCGGCGCGGGGGATCAACATCGCGTCGATGAACAGGGAGGTTCGTCCGTTGAGGCCCTCCTCGAGCGGGAGTCGCGCGACGGTCGCCATGTCGGCCGCCTTCTCCATGGTTCGTAGCCGCTGGAGGATGCGCAGCGCGAGGTCGGCGTCGTGCTCGCGGTACCTCCATTACGCGCTTCGGGTCCTTGGCCCATTCCTCGTCGATGATGCGACGGTCCACGTCGAGCTTCGAGTCGTTGAGGAGCGTGCGGGCAACAAACTGCAGCGTCTCCTGCTTCGGTCGGAGCTCCTTGCGCGCGGACCACCACGCGTCGGCCACGACGCGGCCGTGGATCTTCCACAACCGCTCGCCGAGCTCCGACGGGGGGGCCCGGTCTCGCCCGAGCGGAAGTTCGCCGAGCCCGGTGGCCTTCGCCCGCTCGAATCAGTAGAGGAAAGTCGTATCCTCCGATGTTGTAGCCAGTGATCACATCGGGGTCGTCCTCCGCCACCACGGCCACGAACTGCTCGAGGATCTCCCGCTCGCTCGGGGCGCTGAGCTGGAAGGTCCGTCGGTCCCGTCCTGCCCCCTCGGAGACGCCGCAGATCGTGAAGATCGTCCGCGCTCGGATGGCGTTCTCGATGTCGAAGGAGAGCACCCGCAGCGACGGCCGGAACGCCTCGGCCGGCCGCACATCACGTCCGTCGGTGGTGACGACGCGAACCACCTCGAGAACGGTGTACCGGGCCCGGATCGTCTCCGGTTCGTCCTCGCCCTCGAAGGCGATCGTCAGCCCGATCCCTTTGTCGTACAGGAACCGATGGATGAACGGGATGTCGCACGCCAGAACGCTCGTCTCGTCGCCGGGCTTTCGGTACCGGTCCCGGTACTGAGGCACGACCCAAGGGTGATGCAGTGTGACGTGGACCGCGGCCCGCTCGCGGCCGTCGATCCAGGTCACGATATCGCGGACGTCGACGACTTCGGGGTCCTTCCCGAGGCTCGCCCGCGTCTCCGTCGACGGCTCGGTGAGCACAAAGTAGGGTCGGAAGCCGTAGTAGCGGGCCACCATCGCGTGGCCGTCGCGGGTGCGTCCGAACAGTTCGACGACCACGCCGTCCTCGTAGGGGGCGTACGTACCTTCGAGAAGGAACATCTCGACGGGGCGCATGCCCCCGCGACCCCGCCCTCGACTAAAGCGGTATCCCCGGGTCCGGCCCGCGCTCCGCCGCCAGCCAGCGTCCGAGCACCTCGACGTCGTGGTTCCATCGGCGGGTGAGCGCGGTGGAGCGGAGGGCGGCCGCGGGATGCACCAAGGGAAAGACCTCGTGCCCTGGGACCCGGCGGGGTTGCCCGGCGCACTGTAGGATCGGCGGCGCGCTCGGGTCGATCGCGTTGAGGGCCCGCGCGCCCAGCGTCACGAGGAGCCTCGGCCCGAGCAGTGCGAGCTGTCGGTCGAGGTACGGGCGGCACGTGCGAGCCGAGGATGGGTCAAACCGGTTGTGCGGCGGGCGGCACTTCACGACGTTCAAGACCCCATACTCCTGCGGACGCAGGCCGATCAAGGCGAGGGCGGCATCGAGTCGACGGCCGGATCGTCCGACGAACGGGAGGCCCACTCGATCCTCCTCCGCGCCCGGCGCCTCCCCCACGAACACGACGCGAGGGTTTCGGCCTCCCCGGTAGACCACCGCGTGCGTACGGGTGGCATGCAGCGGGCACCTCGTGCACTCCACGATCTCCCTCGAGAGCTGTTCCCAGGGGCCGGGGCCGGTACCCCCCTCCGACACGTCGATCGTGACGGGCCCGGGCACCCTCCGCGGGGACGGTCCGGTCGTCCTGCGAGGTCATGTATCAGGCCGACACGGGACCACCTTAAATAGCGGGGCCCTGTGGCTCGGCCCCTCCGCCCAAAATGCCTCCGCCCTCCGGTCTCAACACTGCGGGTCGCCTCGAGACCCTCCGCCAGCGGCGACGCTGGTCGGACCGTTACTACAAGCGACGCACGCTCCACCTGAAGGAACGCTCGGACCCGCTCGAAGGTGCCCCGCAGGCCCGGGGGATCGTCATCGAAAAGGTCGGGGTCGAGGCGAAGCAGCCGAACTCGGCGATCCGCAAGTGTGTGAAGGTCCAGCTGATCAAGAACGGGCGTCAGGTGACGGCCTTCGCGGTCGGGGACGGGGCCATCAACTTTATTGACGAGCACGACGAGGTCCTGGTCGAGGGGATTGGAGGACGCATGGGACGCTCGTACGGCGACATCCCGGGAGTCCGGTACAAAGTGATCCAGGTGAACGGCACCTCGCTCGATGAGCTGGTCCGCGGGCGGAAGGAGAAACCGGCCCGATGAGCGGCTCTCGAGACACGAACGCCACCTACCCGGCCGAGGGGCAGGCCGACGACGCCGGCCCGGTCGTCGTGCGTCCTGTGGCCGCCCCCCCGCCCCCATTCCCGCTCCCCCCGTTGTTCGGGAAGTACCCGTTCGAAGGCGTCGAGGTCCATGACCCCGGCCTTCTCCCGTACCTGTACCTACACCCCATCTACGCCCCGCATACCGAGGGGCGACTCGCCGGCCGTCCCTTCCTCAAGACCCACATGCACCTCGTGGAACGGCTCGCGAACAGCCTGATGAAGGGGTCGAAGTTCACGGGCAAGAAGTCGAAGGCCCTGGCCACCGTCCGGAAGGCGTTCGACGAGCTCGCGCAGAAGGAGCCGGGCAAGAATCCGCTCCAGCTGCTGGTCGACGCGGTCGAGAACGCCGCCCCCCGCGAGGAGGTCACCCGACTGCAGTTCGGCGGCATCTCGGTCCCTCGGGCCGTGGACGCCTCGCCCGCCCGTCGCCTCAACGTGGCGATCCGCAACCTTGCTCTCGGCGCCATCCAGGCGTCGCACAAGTCGACCAAGGCGATCCATACCTGTCTTGCCGATGAGATCCGCCTCGCCGCGAAGGCGGACCAGACGTCGTTCGCGGTCGGACGCAAGGAAGAGGTCGAGCGCGTCGCCCAGTCGGCGCGTTAGGGCACCGTCACGGAGGAGCGCTCATGACCCACATCCGGGCGGAGTTGGCGAAGGCCATCCCCGACATGATGCACAACCTCGACCAGATCCGCAACATCGGGATCATCGCGCACATCCACCACGGCAAGACCACCCTCTCCGACAACCTCCTCGCCGCCGCCGGCATGATCTCGAACGAGCTGGCGGGCAAGCAACTCTACCTCAACTTCGACGAACAGGAGCAGGCGCGCCTGCTCACCATCAACAATGCGGACGTCACGATCGTCCACGACTACGGCGACCAGCGGTATCTGATCAACCTCATCGACACGCCGGGCCACGTCGATTTCGGCGGAGACGTCACGCGGGCGATGCGGGCGGTCGACGGCGCGGTCGTGGTCGTCTGCGCGGTCGAAGGGGTCATGGCGCAGACCGAGACCGTGCTACGTCAGGCGTTGCGCGAGAAGGTCAAGCCGGTCCTCTTCATCAACAAGGTCGACCGGGCCATCAAGGAGCTCCAGCTCACCGCCGACGCGCTCCAGAAGCGGTTCACCGGGATCATCACCGAGGTCAACGAACTGATCCGGAAGATGGCCCCCGAGGAGTTCGTGGACGAGTGGAGCGTCGACCCGAGGGACGGGTCCGTGGCGTTCGGCTCGGGCTACGACAACTGGGCGATCAGCGTCCCGTACATGCAAAAGACCGGCGTCAAGTTCCCCGACATCATCGAGTACGTCACCACGGGCCGGACCAAGGAGATCGCGCAGAAGGCCAAGATCAACGACGTGATCTTCGACATGGTCGTCCGGCACCTCCCGAGCCCGAAGGTCGCGCAGCGCTACCGTATCCCCAACATCTGGAAGGGGGACACTACCTCCGCGGTGGGGAAGGCGATGGTCGCCACCGACGCCGAAGGCCCGACTTCGTTCATGGTCACCGACATCACGATGGACCCGGCCGCCGGCGAGATCGCGACCGGCCGCGTCTTCTCCGGGAGGCTCCAGAAGGGCATGGAGCTCTCCGTCGTCGGCACGAAGATCCGCGACCGGATCCAGCACGTCTCCCTGTTCATGGGTCCCGAGCGCCTGATGGTCGACGAGGTCACCGCCGGCAATATCGCGGCGGTCATCGGGCTCACGGACGCCTTTGCCGGCACGACCATGGCGTCCGACGCCACGATGGCGCCCTTCGAGGAGATCCGTCACGTTTCCGAGCCGGTCGTCACCGTCGCCATCGAGCCCAAGCGGATGGCCGACCTCCCGAAGCTCATCGAGGTGATGCGGAAGGTAGGGAAGGAGGATGCCAGCCTTCGGGTCGAGATCAACCAGGAGACCGGCGAGCACCTCCTCTCGGGGATGGGCGAGCTCCACCTCGAGATCACCCAGTTCCGGATCATCAACGATTACAAGGTCGAGATCGAATCGTCGAAGCCGATCGTCGTCTACCGGGAGCTCGTGAAGCACGCGGGCGGCCCGTTCGAAGGGAAGAGCCCGAACAAGCACAACAAGTTCTACTTCGAGGTCGAGGCCCTTCCGGCGGGGGTCGTCCAGGCGATCAAGGACGGAGAGATCCCGCAGGGAAAGTCGTTCAAGGACACCAAGACCCTGGTCACCAAGCTCGACGCCCTCGGCGTCTCGCGCGACGAAGGACGGGGCATCGTCGCGGTCGAGGGGACGAACATCCTGTTCGACGTCACGAAGGGGATCCAGTACCTCAACGAGACGATGGACCTGATCGTGGACGCGTTCAAGGAGGCGATGAACCGCGGCCCCCTCGCCAACGAGAAGGTCTACGGCCTCAAGGCCCGCCTTGTCGACGCGAAGCTCCACGAGGACTCGATCCACCGCGGCCCGGCCCAGACGATCCCCGCCGCGCGCAGCGGGATCTACGGGGCGATGTGTCTCGGGGACCGGATGCTCCTCGAACCCTTCCAGAAGGTCACGGTCAACGTTCCGCAGGACATCCTCGCGGGGGCGACCCGAGAACTCCAGCGCCGACGCGGCGAGATCCTCGACATGACGAGCGTCGGCGACCTGCAGACGATCACCGCGAAGGTCCCCGTGGCCGAGCTGTTCGGCTTTGCGTCCGACATTCGCAGCGCCACGGCGGGCAAGGTCCTTTGGTCCACCGAGTCGCTGGGCTTCGAGCCGGTCCCGGCGGAGCTCCAGTCCAAGGTCGTGGCCGAGATCCGGCAACGCCGCGGGCTCAAGCCCGAGCCGTACGACGCAAGCTACTACTCTGGGTAGTAGGTACGTCGGGGTTCTTGCTCTCCCCCTTCTCCGAGCCCGAGAGGGCCAGCACCGCTCCGGACCCGCTGGGGGTCGAACCTACTACAGGTTACGTAGGAACGCGGGTCACCGGAGGGTCGTCGGTAGCGCCGGACCCTTGGAGCGCGGGTGGGGAGGACCGCCCCACGGCCCGTCCAGGGTCCTTTGGGAACGGCCCCGCGGCCCTTCGGCGGAGCGGGAGCGGATCGGCCAAGCTCCCTCATGGTCGAGCAACCAACGTTTTCTCCAGAGCCCGAGCCCGAACCCGGTGATCGCGCCGCCCACGCCGACGACCCGGTGGCACGGGATGATGATCGGGATCGGGTTCCGGGCCATGGCCCCGCCGACCGCCCGCGCCGAGCCCGGATATCCCGCGCGCCGCGCGAGCTCCCCGTACGTCACCGTCCGACCGGCGACCACGTCACGCAGGGACGACCAAACCGTGCGGTCGAACGCCGAGGAGGTATCCGGCTCCACGAGGAGGTCGAATTGCGAGCGCTTCCCCCGGAAGTATTCGTAGAGCTGACGCGGGGGGCTCCCGGAACGGAACGGGGGCTTGCGACGGACGGCGCCGGGCGGGATGCCGGTCTGCGAGACCCCGTTCTCGAGGAGGTCCACGACCCGGACGGTCGAGCCTTGGTAGGCCACCCGGAAGGTACCGATGGGGGTCGGGACGTCGGCGACCTCGAGGGGGTCGGCCATCGCGACGCACAGGCCGCCCGACCTTATGGCGTTTCAACCACCGCCGGCCCCTTCGAGGCCGGTGTCGGTGATCCGGAACCTCGCCGAACCTTCGGGCCGGTCCCGATGTTTGACCAGGACCACTCGCCGCTCCGGGCCCGGCAGGCGCTCGAAGGAGAGGATCGTCTTCGCGGCGTGATTGAGGAACGACCCGCCGAGGGGCTCGAGGCGGTTCTCGCGCATGCTCCGCCAGACCTGGTTCGTGAACACGACGGACACGTGGGCCTCGAGCGCGGTACGGACCAGCTCCGCGATCCCCAAGGAGAGCGCCTGACGCGCGTCGTCCTCCTCAGGACCTGACAGGGAGAGCCGGTAGTAGGCGGTCGCAGAATCGACGACCAGCAGGCCGACCGGGCGCCTTCCTTCGCGGGCCAGCGCGCACGCCGTCCGCACGGCGGCCGACTGCTCCTCGAGGTTCTTCGGCGTGGAGAGCAGGAACCGCTTCAGCAGCCTCTCGAGGCCTTCCCCCGCGATCGCCCTCAACCGGTCGACGCTGACGCCCTCCGTGTCGACGTAGAACACCCACTTGCCTTCCCGGGCGACCCGGTACGCCACCTGGAGGCAGAAGAGCGTCTTCCCGCTCCCGCCCTCGCCGTAGACCTCCGTGACCGAGTCGGTCTCGAGACCGCCGCCCAGGAGTCGATCGACCGAGTCGATGCCAGTGGGCAGCCGGTCGGACGCCACGAGGGGAGAGAAGAGCCCCGGGAGATAGCACCTCGCGGCCCCGTCCGGCGGAGGCCGGACTCGCTTAGCGAGCGCCCGCGATCGGGTAGGCCCGCCCCAGCTCGGGTGGGTGAACGGTGGGGCCGGCGGCGGCGAACGCCTCCGGGTGCTCCGTATGGATCGGATAGACGCTCCGAGCGCCTGTGGTCCGGATCAGCTCCAACAGTTCCGGGCCCGAGGCGTGCCCGCTCGCATGCATCTGATGGAAGACGAGACCGAAGTGCTCGAGCCAGTTGTGCATGACCTGGTCCGAGACGTCGTCCTCGCTGAACGGCTCGCTCATCGAGTGGATGAACGGGCATCCGGCAGCCGGCCGCAGGTCGATCAGCTCCGGGAAGTGCGCGAGGTCGAGCGCGAGGAGGTACTGGCGGCCCCGCGTGCGAACCTCCTCCGCCGTCAGGGCGCCGTCGAGGAAGGGGCGTTCCCAGACGAACGACTTCAGCTTCCGGCGGGCGTACACGCGAAGTCCGGGGGAGCGGCCCGGGACCGGCACGACCCCGGCGGGAAAGCGGGAGGCGACCTGAGTGAGCAGGTGAGCCGTGCGCACCGAGACGACCAGCTCGCGGCCCGCGGTCGTCGCGGCCGAGTAGAGGGTCGTCAGGCGGTCGATGTCCCGGGGGTAGGTGCACGCGAGGGCGAGCTGGTCGTGGCCGTCCAGCACCCGGTCGACGCTCGTGCGAACGCCCTCCTCGGTCAGGTTCCGTCGGGGGTCAGGTCCCGCGCGGGTCCCCTCGATGAGGAGCGAATCGACGCCCTCCTTCGCCACGGCCTCGAAGAACCGGTGGGTGTCCGCAGCGCGGGGCCCATGGTGCCGGAAGTCCCCCGTGTAGGCCAGCGTTCCGTCGCTCGTCCGTACGAGGAAGCCATAGGCGAAGGGGATGGAGTGGTCGACGGGGAACGGGACGACCTCGATCCGGCCGATACGCACCGGCGAGGCGTCGCGGAAGACCTTCCACGGGTGTTCCCCGTACTTCATCTGGGTCGACGTCGCGATCGCATCCAGGAGCGTCCGCGTACCTTCCCCCACATACACGGGGATCTCGGGGTCGAGGAGGCGGAGGTGGCCCGCGTGGTCGGCGTGGGCGTGGCTGACGAAGACGGCGTGAACCTCCGGAGGGGTGTACGGGAGGTCCGCGTCGCCGAGCGCATCCTTCGAGTAGAGGCCGGATACCCGAGGGAGCAGGTCGAACTCCAGCAGGTCCTTGGCGGGACAGCTGGACCTGGGCTGGAGGTAGTCCACGTAGAATGCCTCGGCCTTCGGCGAAAAGGAAGGACCGAAGTCGAAGAGCACCTTGTCCGGGCCGTCTTCGATGAGGATCTTGTTGCCCCCGATCTCGCAAACGCCACCGAGAAACCGGACCGTCGGGCCTCTCACGCCGGGCGGAGCGGACGCTCCCTGAAACGGTTTGTCGTTCCGGGGTCGGAACGGTATTTTCACCCGGGTGCGTTCGGGGGCCAGCCATGACCGAGCGCGGTGGGTTCCGTCGCCGTCCAACGCCCCCCGGACCGGGGCGCAACCCCCGGGCGGGCCTGGCCGCGCACCGGGAGGTGCATCGGATCGCCTCCCGGCTCGCCGACGAGGTCGACCCGAGAGGCACGGCGGCCGTTCTGCTCGCCGGAAGCTGGGCGAGAGGCGACGCCCACGAGGCGTCCGACATCGACCTGTGGGTCGTCGGAAGGCGCGGCCGAGAGAAGATCCTCGAGCGAGACGGCCGCATGGTATCCGTGAAGTTCAGCACCGCGGCGAGCGAACGCCGGGAGATGCGGAATCCAGCCCGTCTGGATGGCGCGGTCCCGGGGTGGCGGCGGGCGAAGATCCTGCGGGACCCGAAGGGCGTCGCGGCGAAACTGCAATCGGAGGCCCGTCGGTTCCGATGGGCCCCCGTCCGACGGAGCCGCGACGCCTACATCGCCGCCCAGCTCGCCGGAGGGGCCGAGGAGGTCGCGAAGCTCCTGCGCGCCCTCGACACCGGAGAGAAGGAGACGGCGTCGGTCCAACGGAACCTTCTCGCGAACCAGATGGCGTTCCTACGGGTCCTTCCGCTCGAGCACCTCTCGGGAAGCGAGAACGGCTTCTGGGAGTGGGCCGCGAAGCGGGCGGGGCCGGCGTTCCGGTCCGCCCAGCGCGCCGCGCTCGGGATTGACGGAAGGGGGTGGCGGGCGAGCTGCGAGGGCGCGCTCCGTCTCTACGCGCTCACGGCCCGGGCGAACCTGGGCGTACTTCGAGGAGAGCAGCGACGGGTCGTCGAAGCGATCTGCCGCCGCGCCGGCTATCCGATCTCGCGGGCCGCGGGCCGACGGCGCTAACGCGCCTTCAGGACCTTCTTCACGTTGGGGTGTTCCTTCGTGAAGATCTTCCCGCCGCAGTTGTCGCAGCGGACGCCGAAGAGGTTCGCGTCAGAGGGCAGGGCCTCCTGACAGCGGATGCACCGGAACATGGGGATTCCACCGGGGCGGGCTGCTTAAGCGTTGCCCGTCACGGATTCCTTGTCCGTGCGCATGATCGACGGGGGTGCCTCGAAGACGTAGGCGTTCGACGCGTACCGGGTCCCGCATCGGCGGCACTCGTAGATCCCGCTCGCGACCCGCTGGAGGGTCATCGTCGAGCAGCGTGGGCAGGCCGCCGGGGCGATCTTCGCCCGGTCGATCTCGAGCACCCGGCGCCGGATCCGGATCCCGTAGCGCGGGCCCATCCAGCCGGTCGCGCCGACCTTCTTCGTGCGCTTGCTCATGCCGGGCCTCCGCGGGCCAGTTGGCGAAGGCGGTCCCCGTGGCGGAGCGCGCGTTGGACGACCTCGCGGACGTCGTCGGGCGAGAAGGCGCCGACGAGCCCCTTCTGCATCGCCACGACGCGCCCGAGCTCGTCGGTCGCGACCGTCAGGCGTCCCTGGGCCGCTTGCTCCTCGTCAAAGGAGGGGTCGACGACGATCGAGTCGCCAAGACGGACGAACGTGCACTCGACCGGGAAGTGCTGGATGTCGAGGGGGTAGTCCGCCTCCGCCAGCCCGAACCGCAGTGCCGGGACCGTTGCGTGGGCGAGGGCCGAGATCCCGGCCATCATGGCGGCGTCGATGAGGTTTCCCGAGTGGTCGAGGACGTGGATATCGACGTAGCAGACCCAGGTCTTCTCGCCGGGGGTAACGCAGAGGCGGGTCAGGTCGATCGCCTCGGCGGCCCGGATCGCCCGGTCGACGACGCGCGAGACCTCGATCGCCCCCGGCTGCGGGGGCCCGGGCTCGAAGATCGGAGAGGAGAGCGGGACCAGTTCGGCGTTCGTCGTGAGCACGCCCGCGTTGGGGGTGTCGGGAAAGGGCTTTCCCGGCTCGAGCTTGACCCCGCATACGACGACCGTCTCGCCGATCCGGACCAGGGCAGACCCATCCGCGGTCGCCACGAACCCGGGCTCGACGACCACGGGGCGGTAGTCGTCGGCTCCCCGCCCGTCGAGTCGCTTCCCCGCTGCCGCGAGGTCGAGGATGTGGGTCGTTCGGATCTCGGTCGCGACCTCGCCGCTCATGCGCCCTCCGACGGGAGGCGGGCGGTCGAATACCGGTCGCGGAGCGCCTGCTTCATCTTCTCGTAGATGACCTTGCATCCCTGCACTCCGAGGTCGAGCGAGCGCGAGAGCTCCTCCGGGGTCATGTGCCCCTCCATCTGGAGGAGGACGAGGCGACCGGATTGAGGAACGAGGGCCATCGGGAGGTCGGCGTCGCCGAAGTTGTCCTCTTCCTTCTTCAGGTCGAGGGCGATCTGACCGGCGATCTTGCCGACGGCGACCGCGGGGACCAGGTCGACCATCGGGATACCGGCGTCCGCGAGGGCCACGGAGGCGGCGACCAGGCCCGCGCACCGGGTCCCGGCGTTGGCCTGGAGCACCTCGATGTAGACGTCGATGCTGGTGCGGGGGAACTCCTCCGCAAAGACCACGGACTCGAACGCTTCCGCGATGACCTTTGAGATCTCTTGCGAGCGGCGGTCGAGGCCCGGGCGCTTCCGTTCATCGACCGAGAACGCCGCCATGTTGTACTTGCATTGGATGACCGCCTTGTTGTTCTGTTGCAAATGGCGCGGATGGACCTCTCGGGGTCCGTAGACCGCGGCCATTACCTTGTTCGCACCCCACTCGACGAACGCAGAGCCGTCGGCCTGATGCAGCGGGCCGGCCTGGATCCGGATCGGTCGAAGTTCGTCCAATCGTCGCCCGTCGATGCGCAACCCTTCTGGGCTCAGCAGGACCGGGACGTCCTTTGCTCCCACACTTCCCATGTTGTACTCCTTGGAATGTCAGTACCCCGCGGGGTCGGGGCCGTTGTCGTCGGCTTCGAGGTCGCCCGCGGGCTCGGGAGGCGGCGGCAGCTCGTGCGGGATCGCATCCCGGTGGGCGCTCTCCCGCGGCGGCCGCGACGGGCCCCGCTCGTTGGAATCGTCGGTGGAGACGAGATAGCTCTCAACGCGGTCGCTCAAGCCAGCGCGCGGGCCCTGCTCCTCGATCATCCGCAGCGCCTCGCGGGTCCGCTGGATCGCCTCGGGGCTTCCGCCGATCCAGATCCGGCCGTTCTGCCCGACCGCGATCTGGGCGCCGGTGTGCGAGGTGATCGTCTGGATCATCGAGCCGTTCCGCCCCACGACCCGGGGGATCCGGGCGGGGGAGAGCGTGACGATCGTCCCGTCCTCCAGCTTCCCGAGGCCGTCGCCCAGCATCGTGACCCCGATGCGGCCCGTGGCCTCCAGGCTTTCGACCCGGACGACGACCGCGTCGCCGACGTGGAGGAATCGGTCGGTCTCTCCGACCTCGACCTTCCAAGGGCTCCCGGTCACGTGCAGGGGAGCCCAGCGGGGGGCCCCGATGTCGAGCAGCCAGAAGGTGGTCTGGCAGTCCGTGACCGTTCCAATGACCGTGTCGCCGGCCTTCGGGATGTAGCGTCCCGAGAGCGGGACGACCGAGAGGAACGGAGGACGGGGCGAGAGGAGGCCGAGGACGCTGGCGTAGAGCTTTCCGCCGACGCGGTAGGTGCCCGTGCCGGGCCTCAAGCCCTGGCTGGGGAGCTCCTCACCGGGGAGAACTAGTGTACGATCCCCGGAGGGATGCGAGGACGAATCCCCGCGGCCACGGCGACGGTGGCCCGGTCGATGACCTTGGGACATTGTGTGTGCTGCACCGGCCCGCACGACCGGGGAGCGCTATTTAACCAAAGCGGTCTCGGCAGCGCCGCGCGTGCGGGCGTTGAGCTTCTCGTAGAGTTCGGTCTGCACCCCGGCGGGGATTTCGATCACCCCGCTCCACGACCCGTCCCCCATCCACTGTTCCTCGAGCAGCCGGCCCATCCCTTTCAGCTCCCCGATCACCCGGGGATAGTGTTGGGCCGGAAGGCGGATCCGGACCTTCACGACGTCCAACCGGATCGGCAGGAGCGGCCGGAGCTTCGCCAGGACCTCTTGGACCTGGGCGTCGACCGGGCGGAACGGGTCGATGTGGACCTTCGCCTCGGTCATGGCGGCTTCGATGCGGGCCGCGGGGTGCGGGGCGCCCGTCTGAGGGTTCATGGCGTTCCGCGCGATCGTCTGGACGATCTGCTTCAGCTTGGCCGCCTGGAGCTGGTGGCGCTGCTCGGTCGTCACCTGGACCTCGCCCTTCTGGACGATCTGTTTCGCAATCGCGGCGAGGTCCCGGGTGTGGAAGGTCTTCTCGAGGAACTCCTCCGAGATCTTGTCGCCCTTCTTCACGTCCTTAAAGACCTGGTCGAGGGCCAGCTTGTCGGAGAGGTCGACGTCCTTGCCGTCCTTGAGGTCCTGGACCGCCTTCGGGTCGACCAGGACCTCGAACCGGTTGCCGCCAGTTTCCCAGCGAGCGATGACGGCGTCCTCGACCTTGACCATCGGGGCGTACCCCCCTCGGACCTACGGGCGGCTCGCGCGGGACGACGGAGGAGTGGGAGGCAGCCGTGCCGCGATCTTCTGGACCTCGTCCGGGCCGAGTCGGGTCATCCCTTTCCCCGAGTCGACGGTGCAGACCTCGACCTGGGCGAGGCTGCCTCCCTCGTCGAGTCCCGCGCGAAGTCCCTCGAGCGCCAGCAGGATGGCGGCATCGCGGTCGAGACCCGGGCGGTACTTCTGCTCGAACAGGTCCATCACGGGGCCCTTGTTGCCGCCGGTGCTGGCGGCCTTGAAACTGGTCAGTGAACCGGAGGGCTCGGTCTCGAAGAGACGGACGCCGGAGTCGTCGTACCCTCCCACCAGAAGGGCGGTCCCGAACGGTCGAACTCCACCGAACTGGGTGTACTGCTGTTTATAGTCGCAGATCCGGCGGACGAGGAGCTCCACCGACATTGGCTCCGAGTAGGTGACCCGGTTCACCTGAGCGGCGAGACGGGCGTAGTCGACCAGCACCCGAGCGTCCGCGACCAGTCCGGCGGTCGCGCAGGCGATGTTCTCATCGATCTGGTGGATCTTCTCCAGGCTCGCCGCCTCGGCGAGCTTCGGGTTGGGGATCCGCCGGTCCGCGATCAGGGCGACCCCGCCATTGTAGACGACCCCGGCGGTGGTCGCGCCGCGCCGGACCGCCTCGCGCGCATACTCGACCTGGAAGAGCCGTCCGTCGGGCGAGAAGACGGTAATGGCCCGGTCGTAGGCCATCTGGCCCGGTTGCATCTCCATCGCGAACGCCTCAGCCCGGCACTCAGGCTCCCTTTATAACGAGCGCCGGGGCGGTAACGCCCTCGTCAGCCGGTTACGCATCGACGCTCGGCGGAGAGCCGATCTTTCGCGGGGCCGACAACGGTATGAGGCCCGAGGCCCGATGAACTGCGTGGTGGAGGAGAAGGCGCCTGGGAAGACGAACCGTCTCGCGGGTTCGACGTCGACCTACCTCAAGTCGGCCGCCGAGCAGCCCATCGATTGGTTCCCCTGGGGCCCCGAGCCGTTCGAGTTGGCGCAGCGGACCGGCCGACCGATCCTCCTCGATGTCGGCGCCTCCTGGTGCCACTGGTGCCACGTCATGGATGAGGGGACGTACGCCGACGCGGAGGTGGCCCGCATCCTGGGGCGCGAGTTCATTGCCGTCAAGGTCGACCGGGACGAGAATCCCGAGGTCGACCGCCGATATCAGCGCCAGGTCGGCGCCCTGACCGGCGAGGGGGGCTGGCCGCTGACGGCGTTCCTGACCCCGGCCGGCGAGGTCTTCCTGGGAGGGACCTACTTTCCCCCTACCGACGGCCATGGGCGTCCGGGCTTCCGACGGGTCCTCACCGAGGTCGCCCGTCTCTGGAAGGAGGAGCCCGAGAAGATCCGTCAGAACTCCCACGCGGTCCAGGGCGCGCTCGACCGCATGCGGTCCGCCCGCGCCCGAGGCAGCGTCGAAGCGGGTAGCCTGCTCGCCTCGGTGATCGCCGAGATACATTCCAGCTACGACGCCGTCCACGGCGGCTTCGGGACGGCCCCGAAGTTCCCGCACCCGACCGCGGTCTCCCTCCTCCTCTGGGATGCGCGGGCCAACGCCCGTGCCGTGAGCGACGAACGAGCGCGGGAGACGCTCGTCCGGATGGCCGACGGCGGGATGTACGACCAGGTCGGCGGGGGCTTCCATCGCTACTCGGTCGACGAAGGCTGGCACGTCCCTCACTTCGAGAAGATGGGGGTCGACAACGCGGCGCTCCTCGCCGTCTACACGGAGGGAGCCCAGCGGTTCGCGGATCCCCGGTTCGAGGAGGTGATCCGGGGCACGGTGGGCTGGGTCCGGGACGTGCTGGGGGACCCGGCCGGAGGGTTCGGCTCGAGCCAGGATGCCGACAACGCACCCGGCGACGACGGCGGCTACTTCACCTGGAGTCGCCCGGAACTGAAGTCGGCCCTCCCCCCGGAGGAGTTCCGCTTCGCGACCCGGTTCTTCGGGATCGGGACGGACGCCCGGATGCCGCACGACCCCGACCGGAACGTCCTGTTCCGGATGCTGGCTCCCGAGGACGCCGCCGAAGGGCTCCCCTTCGCCCCGAATCCGGCCCCGACGCTGGCCCGCGTCCTCGACCGGCTGCGAGCGGTCCGCGACCTCCGGCCCGCCCCGGCCGTCGACCGCGCCCTCTACGCCGACATCAACGGCAGGTTCATCGGCGCTTTCGCCCGAGCCGGCATCGCGCTCGGGGAAGCGCTCGTACGTCGCGGATGCCCGACGGGCCGCGGACCGCTTCCTCTCCGAAGCCTACTCGGAGGAGTCGGGGGTCGCGCACCGGATCGAGGGAGGGACCGGCCGCGGTCGGGGCCATCTGGAGGATCAGGTGGCGTTCGCCGGTGGTCTTCTCGAGCTCGCAACGGCGCTCGCAGCACCTCGATACCTCGTTCCCGCGACCCGGTTGCTCTCGCTGGTCGACCAGGAGTTCCGGGGCGAGGATGGGCTGCTGCGGGACCTCTCCCCTAGGTTCTACGATGGCCCGTCGCTCGGGGCCTTGCGGGAACCGAGCTATCCGCTGGAGGACAGCCCCCACCTCGCGGCGAACTCCGGCGCGGCGCTTGCGTTCCTGCGGCTCAGCGGCCTGGTCCACGAGGACGCGTGGCGGGAGAAGGCGGTGGCCCTCCTCGGCCCGATCGGCTCCCGCGTAGGCCACGCGGGCCTCTTCGCCTCGGGGGCCGCGCTCGCGGCCGGCTGGGCGGGGAGCGAACCGGTGACCGTGGTCGTGGAGGGGAGCGGCCCCCCTGCGCACGCCCTCCTCCGCGCGGCTCAGCAAACCTGGGTGCCCCTCGGTGCGGTATTCGAGGGCCGCCCTCCGCCCCCCTTCTCCCTTCCGGACGAGGTCGGGGCCGTCGGCACGAACTCCTCGACTCGGGCTCTCGTCTGCTTCGGGAGCCGGTGTGCGCCGCCGGTCACGGACCCGACGGAGCTCCGGGCGCTCCTCGCCCGCGGGGCTCCCCCTCCGGGGAGATGAGAGGCCCTAGGTCGGTCCCGTCGAGCAGGTAGGCACGAGCCAGCCCTCGCGACAGGAACCGGTGGTAGAGGAACGTCCGGCCGCGGGCCGGACGGTGGCGATTGAGGGCCTCGGTGCCCGTCAGAGGATTGTACGCCGGCAGAACGATCAGCTCGCGCGCCCGGATCTGGTGACGGGCCGCCCGTCGTCCGCGCCGAAGCACGGGCGGCGGGAGCTCGAGCCGGACCCAACAGCGGCGTTTGCCCATCGGGTCCTCCGAAGTCGGGGCGAGGCGGAAACCGGGGTGCAGATGGCCTACGACCAGCGTCGGCGCGCGGAGAACCGCCGGCGAGGGCCATCGGTGCCCATGGAAGACGCCCACCCCATCCACGACGGCGCCCGTCGCCGGGTGGACCGTGACCTCCCGCGGGAGGTATCGGGCGAGCCCCACATCGTGGTTGCCGAGCACGACCTCCACGGAGAGCCCGGCGGAAAGGAGACTTCCGAAGAAGTCGAACACCACCGCTCGCAACGGGGGCGGGGTCCCCACGATCGGGTGCTTCACATCCCCCGCGACCAGCACTCTCGAGGCGCGTTCGGCCTCCGCGGTGGACCGGAGCGACTCGGCGAGGGTCCCGGCAGAACCCTCGGGAGGACCGCCGGGACGGTCGCGGCTCGCGCCGAGCCCAAGGTGGAGGTCGGCCATCAGGAGGGTGCGCATCCCGCCGGGCTCCGGCTCGAGGAGAAGGGTGGGCGTGCCGGCCACCGGACGCAGGAAGGTCGGCACGGCCTCCAAAGACGAGCCAACACCAAGAGGCTTCCGGCTCGCGGAAGCCCTCCGCTCGAGGGAATCGGGCGCGCGTTGCTTTATACGAGAGATAGCCCTATTCGACCGGGAAGAGGGGAGGCGATGCCTCGGTTGCGGGAACGCCGGATCGATCGGGTCCGCGAAATGCTCGAACGCGCCGGGTTCTACGTCGCGGATACGCACGGGGTCCGCCCCTCCAGCTTTGACCTGGCGGGCCGCCGCGACGCGACGCTCTTTCTCGTGAAGGTCCTGAAGAACATCGACGCGCTCGGTGCCGACGAGGCGGCCCGCCTCCTGGAGCTCGGGCGCCTCTTCCCAGCCACCGTCCTCATTGTGGGAGAAGCCTCCGGCTCGGCGGAGCTCGACGCCGGGGTAGTCTACACGCGCTATGGGGTCCCGATCGTCACGGAGGAGACCCTCGGAGAGTATCTCGAAAAGGGCCTCCCTCCGTTCCTGTACGCCAGCCCGGGCGGGATATTCGCCCGGGTGGCGGGCGACCGGCTCCGCGCGCTACGGGACGCACGAGGGCTGTCGTTGGGGGCCCTCGCCTCGGTCGCCGGGGTCTCCCGCCGGGCAATCCAACTCTACGAAGAGGGAGCGGGGGCCGAGATCGACATCGTCGAGCGGATCGAGGCGTTCCTCGGCGAGCCGATCATCTCCCCGATCGGCCTTTTCGAGGTGCCACGCCTCGCCGCTCGTACCCCTCCCCCACGAGCCGACGGGACCGGCGAGGGTCGCGGGAGCCGACCCAACGCCGAGCACCCGCGTCCTCGGACGGGCGACGCGCTCCGGGACGGCGTGCTCGACCAGCTCGATGGGCTCGGGCTCGAGGTCACCGTGACCGTTCGCGCGCCGTTCGACGCGTTCGCCCGCGCCCCCGGCATCCTGCTCACCGGAGTCGGGAGTCTCCGAGCGGCCCAGCATCGGGCCGAGATCCTCCGGGGCCTCGCCCATGTAGCCGAGGGTCACGCGATGTTCATCGTCGCCGAGGCGATTCATCGAACCTCGATCGGTGGCCTCCCGATCCTCAACGTCCGGGAGCTTCGCCGTCAGCGCGACTCGGATGAGCTGCTCGAAGAGTTGTCGGAGCGCGAAGGATGGTGATCACGGCCCGGCTCGAAGGCGACGGGGAGGTGTGGCTCGTGGCCCCCGTACGAGGGCTCACCTCCGAATTGGGGCCCCTCTCCGAGGCGCTGGCCGCCCACCCTCCCACCGTGGTCGGGCTCGGGACCTCGCCGGACGAGCTGAAGGCCCTGGTCGAGTACTTCGTCCTCGCCCCCGCGGAGCCGGTCGTGACGCTCACCACGGCGGAACGTAGCGAGGTCCGGGGGCTCGTCCGGTTCGGGGAGGTACGGGTCCCCAACCCCGCGTTCGTCGAACTCCTTCGATGGGGCCAGGCCCGCGGGATCCCGGTCGAGCCCCTCGACCCGAGCGAGGACCGGACCGCCGCCCTGTTCACCGACCACATCGGGTACGTCGAGCTCGTTCGACGCACCGTGCGAGAGCGACGGGTTTCCCTGAGCCCTCCGACCCCGACCACGGCGGACGAATACGCCCTTCTCTGGGACCGGACGGTCGCCGGAGGGCGCGGGTCGCGCGATTTCGCCACCGCCCGGGACCGGCATCTCGTACGGGAGGCCCGCCGAATGGCCGCCCAGTACGCTCGGGTGGCGGTCGTGGTGGACCGGGAGCGGTTCGAGCGCGTGCGGGCGCTCTACGAGTCCCGCGAGCCCGACCGGCTCGCGCCGACCTAAGGGTCAGTCGTCCTTCTTGGCCAGGATCCGCTCGAGCTCCGCCCGCGCGTTCTTGCGGAAGAGTTCGAGCGGACCCTCGTTGATCAGCATCCCGTCCGCGAGTGCGAAGGCATTCCCGATCCCCCACTTCAGCTCCCGCCGGTCACGGTCGAAGAACTCCTGGAGGCCGGGGCCGTCGTCGTTCCGCGCCCGCGCGCTCATTCGGTCGTACCGCGTCTCGGGAGACGCGAAGATCCCGAGGACAAAAAGGTCCCCAAAGTTGTGCCGGAAGACCGTGACCTCGGTATCGGAGCGGCAGCCGTCGACCAGCATCCGCGTCTCGGTGAGCTTCGGCAGCGCCCGCTGCGCCCAGATCCCTCCTCCGTGCTTGTCCCGTTCCTCGGAGGCGATCCTCCCGACGTTCGCGCTCGTGAGCGGCAGCCCCCGGCGTCGGGTCTCGTCGCGGACCAGGTCGCCCATCTTGAGGGTCGCGAGCCCGATCGTGCGCGCGATCTCGAGGAGTTCGTCCTTCCCGGAGCCCGGCATCCCGACGGTGACGATCAGTTTCATGGCGGCGGGCTCGCCTCGTCGGGAGGACCCTTCGGGGGGCTCGCGGTCGACGCGAGGTGCGACGCCACGTCCTGCTCGGCGACCATTTGCAGGCGGTCGGCCCGCTGCCGGAACGCTGCCGCTTCCTGCTCCTCCAGCCGGGCGACCTCCGTGTATCGGTCGACCTTGACCTTCAGTTCCGCGGTCTTCTGGGTCTTCTGGGCCGCGCGGAGCTCGAGGTGGCGTGCCCTTTGCTGCTTGTCCACTACCTTCTGCTGGAGCTTGCGCACCCGGTAGTGAAGGCTCGTGACATCGCTCGTCACGGCGACGCCGACCCTCCCGCCCGTCGCGGCCTTGATGTCACGGTCGTGCTGCGCCATCTCCTGCTCGATCTGGGGGATCTCGGCCAGGACCTTCTGGCTCTTTTCGCGCAGGAGGGTGGCCTGGTGCCGCAGCTTTTCGATCCGGGTGTTCAAGCGGGCGACCCGCTGTTGAGCGCGCGCAGCGCTCCGGTCGTGGCGCGCCGCCATCTCCCGCAGCTTCGTGATGTCGGCATACTGCATGCCCATCCAGCGGGAGCGACGGGCTGCGAGCGGAGTCGTGGGCCCGGGGGCTTCGGGAGGGGGGGTGCCACCGGCCGCCATCGAGACCCGGTCACTGGGCCTCGCGATATAGCGATTGTCGTCGAACGGAGGGAAGGCCCCGAGACGACCTTCGCGCCTCCCATCCGGCGGAAGCCCCGTGCGCCCGACGCCGCCCCCCAACGGGCCGTTCGTAGGGTATCGGCCAGCATCCCCCGGGAAGGGTGAATGCCTGCTCCTCCGTTTCGGTCGTAGAGCCGCGGAGGGAGCGGAAGCCGGTACGGTCCGCGAGCCTCGGCCTGGACGGGGTCAGGTCGCAGGTCCCCACCCCAGCCCACTCGGTGCTTCGTCGGCGAACCGGGGATGCGCCGGCGGATCCGCCCTGGGTGGCGGGCTCAAGCGCGACTGGGCCGGGGCGGTCGGAGCGACGGGGCGATGCGAGCGATGAGTTCGGTGGCCACCACCCGTTCCTGGGTCCGCGAGTCCCGTGCGCGCAGGGTGACGGTCCCGCGGGTGGGGCCATCGGCCAAGGTGTCGCCGTCGACCGTCACGCAGAACGGGGTGCCCGCCTCGTCCATGCGGGCGTAGCGCTTCCCAATCGAACTCCGGTCGTGGTACTGGGCCGGGATCCCGGCCCTCCCGAGGTCGTCGAAGAGCTGGAGGGCGAACGGAGCGTGGTCCTTCGCGATCAGCGGGAAGACCCCAACCGCAACCGGGGCAAGGTACGCGGGGAGCTTCCAGAGGCTTCGTTCCCCTTCCTTGGTAAGGTGCAGGTCCGCGAGTCCCCAGATGTTGCGGTCCACCCCGAAGGTCAACTCGAGCACGTGGGGAAGGACGGAAGCCTGCCCGGTCGGGTGCACCGAGAGGTCCTTGCCGGAGCCTTGGCTGTGGCGAGAGAGGTCGTAGTCTCCCCGGTAGTGCACGGCGCCGAGCTCTTTGTACCCACCCAGGCTCTCGAGGTGGACCTCGACGTCGAACTGGATCCTGTTGTAGAACGCGCGTTCGGCGTCGGATTTCTCGAACAGTCGGATCCGTTCGATCGGGTACCCGAGCACGTCCCGGAAGAAGCGGAGCACGTGGACGAGATGGTAGACGTAGAACTCCGGGAGGCCTCCGGGACCTGCCAGCTCCTCCGCCGACACGAGCTCCGGTGTCTCCTCGCCGTGCTGGCGTCGGGAGACGCGCAGCACCGGTAGTCGGTCCCCGCGGACCCGGTCGAACGGTACCGGGAATCCGGCAGGGTCGAAGAAGATTTGGAGCTCGGCCTGCGTGAAGGCGCGCATCCGGAACAGCACCTGGCGCGGCGCGATCTCGTTCCGGTAGGCTTTCCCGATGACCGCGATCCCGAGCGGGAGCGCGTGCCGGCCGACGTCCCACATCCGGGGGAAGGAGAGGTAGCTCCCCTGGGCGGTCTCTCGGCGCAGGTACACGCGCTCCTTGCCCGTCACCCCGAAGCTCATCCCGAACATCATGTTGAACGGCACCGGCACGCTCAGCTCGAGCGAGCCGCAGGTCGGGCACCGGAGCTGGTTCGCCCGGACGACCTCCCCAATCTGGGCCGACGTCATCCCGTCGACGCCCTCCGGGTGAACCTTTTCGAGAACGGTCTCGGCGCGGAAGGCCGAATGGCACGATTCGCAGGTGACCTCCGGGTCCGTGAAGTTCTCGAGATGGCCCGACGCGCGCACGACCGCCTCGGGCAGGATCTCGGCCGGCTCGACGAGGTAGTAGTCATGGGAGAGGCCGACGAACCAGGCGGTCCACGCCTCCTCGAGGCGTCGCTTCAGAGCGGTGCCCAGGGGGCCATAGTCGTAGAGCCCTTGGGCACCTCCGTAGATCTCTGCGGAGGGCCAGAGGACTCCCCGGCGCCGAAGCAATGCGAACAGCTCGTCGTGCTTCATGAGGGTCGGTCCGTGCTGCGGGTGCGAGCCGTTCGGAGGATAAGATGTTCGGTGGCACGCGTGACGACCTGGTATTCGGGGTCGTCCGGCGGGAGCCGTACCGACCAGCGGCCGGCACGGCGCGTCGACCGCGATCGAGGCGGCCTCGGGGATCCCCAACCAGCGATACGGCTCTACGAGCGCCGCCCGCGCGAGGTAGCCGGCCGAGACCGGGCGCCCTCGAAGGCGGGTCGCTACGTACGCGAACTCGAGCTCGCGCCAAAGGGACGGGGCGTGGAACATCGCGTTGTCGGTTCCCAGGAGGAGGGAAATCCCGGCCCGTTCCATGCCCGCCAGGTTCGGCTGACGCGCGAACAGGGCGTTCGAACGGGGACAGACCGCGACCGTGACGCGGTCGGAGGCGACCGTTAGGAGGTCTTCCTCCGTCGCTTTGGCCAGATGCACGAGGAGGTCGGGCTTCGGGTCGAGGTAGGTCTCGGGCTTCTCCCGGACCGCTTCGCTCGCGTGCAGGGCGAACCGCTTTCCCGCAGCTCGGCACACGCGAGCCACTACGCGTCGCGCCGTGGCGGTCTCGTCGCGCGCGCTCGACAGGCCGACGCCATCAGCTTCCGCGAGGAGCTGCTGCAGTTCGAGCGGGTCGATTGGTCGGGCGAGTGGACGGCCTAGGATGACGACGCGCAGAGGCTGGCCGCGTGCCGCGTGCCGCAGGATGCGTCACGCCCTCGAGCCCCTCTTCCCGGAAATCCACGACCGCGTCGGTTCCCTCCTGGGCCATCCGAGCGAGCGCCCCTCGGATCGCCTTGACCTTCGCCGCGCGGGTGCTGCTGGCGAGGAGCCGGAACTTGTAGCCTCCCGGCGCGCCGACCAGGTCCTCTACGGGCCCCTCGGGGGGCTCGCGCACCGAGACCGCGTCTCCCAGGTGGGTGTGGGAGTTCACGGGGGCGGGGACCACGATTCCCCGCACCTTGTGCTCGTCCGGGTGGGGACGGAGCGTCCCTCGCTGGCCCACCTCGACGACGCGGCCCCCCCGAAGGCGGACCGCGGCCGGGCGGGGGCCGTCCCGGTCCAGGATCGCCCCTTCGACGAGCATCGGAGTGGCCGCCGGAGGGCGGCCCCCGCTTAAGGCCAAGCCCGTGGAGGGTCCCGAATCGCTATGCGGGCCGGTGGCTCCTCCCCGGCCGCCGCGATGGAGGATCCGACGCGCGACCGGCCCCGGGACCTCCTCGTAGCGGGCCACATCAACGTCGACCGGTTCCTGAAGGTCCCCGCGTTCCCTGAGGAGGACCGGACCGTCCCCATTCTCGCCGACCGTTCGGAGCTCGGGGGAACCGCCGCGAACCTCGCACTGACCGCGAGCCGATACGGGGTGGCCTGCGGACTGGTCGCGCGCGTGGGCGACGGCTTCTCGCACGAGCTGGAGGCGCCGCTCCGGCGGGCCGCGATCGATCTCCGGGGGGTCGAGCGAATCCGTGGCCAGCCGACCCCGACCTGCTTCATCCTGGAGGACCTGAGAGGGCATCAACGCACGTTGATCGACCAGGGACCGATGGGAGATCGTCCCCGCCGAGGCGTTCGGACTCCCCCCGGTTTGGAGGAGTACTCCTGGCTTCACCTGACCACCGGCCCTCCGGTAGCGCACCTCCGCCTTCTGGAACTCGCCCAGACGCGCGGCCTCCATGCGGCCGCGGACCCGGCGCAGGAGATTCATTTTCGGTGGAACGAACGGGACCTGCGACGACTCCTCCAGGGGTCGGAACTCTTCTTCGGGAACCGCTCGGAAGTGGCGCGGGCCGTCGAACTGCTCGGGCTCCAACGCCCCAAGGACCTGCTTGCCTTGGTCCCCCTGGTGGTTCGGACGGAGGGTTCGCGGGGCGTGACCGCCTTCTCCCGAGGAGGTACCGTCCGAGCCTCCGCGCACCGCCCGCGTCGACGTGGTACGGTCGTCGGTGCGGGCGATGCGTTCCGAGGAGGTTTCTACGCAGGATGGTTCGAAGGGCAGCCCCTTAAGGGCTGCCTAGAAGCAGGGACGCGGGCCGCGGCTCGATGGATCGAGGGAGAACGGTAGGGGGAGAGTCGCATGGAGATGCATGCTTTCGGCCGCCTGCTCCCTATGGGGGAAGCCCAGCGACGATTGCTGGCCGCAGCTCACCCTATCGGCCGGGTCGAACGTGTCCCGGTCGCCTCGGCCTTCGGCCGGGTCGCGGCGCACGCACTCTCCGCCCCGCGCGACGTCCCGTCCTTCACCCGAGCGACGTGGGATGGCTATGCGCTCCGGAGCGTCGACACGCGCTCCGCTCGCCAGTCTCGCCCGGTCCGGTTGCGCGTCGTCGGCGAGGTGTTCGCTGAGGGAGAATTCCCCCGCGCCCTGCGCGCTGGCGAATCGGTCGCGATCGCGACCGGGGCGGCCATCCCGCGGGGCGCGGACGGGGTCGTCATCTTCGAGGACGTCGCACGCACCGGACCGTGGGTCGATGTGCCGTACCCGGTCCGCCCCGGGGATCGGCTGGCACCCCCCGGGGACGATTTCCGAGCCGGGACGTCGCTCGTCGCTCGAGGAGAGGAGTTGGCCCCGGCCACGCTGGGCGCGCTGGCAGCGTGCGGGTTCGGCACCGTGCTCTGCTATGCCCGGCCGGTCGTCTCTATCATCCCGAACGGGAACGAACTGCTCCTCCCGGGGACCCGTAGTCGCCGCGGCGCGATCTACGAGAGCAACAACGTGACGCTCTCTGCGATCGTCACCGCCGCCGGAGGGCTCCCCCGCGCGTTCCCCCCGGTGCCCGACGACCCGCGCCGGATCGAGGCCACCCTTCGCGATGCGCTGCGGACCTCCGACCTGGTCCTCGCCACCGGAGGGAGCTCGGTGGGCGAGCGGGACCATCTGCCGCGAGTCCTCCCCCGTCTCGGCCGGCTCCTGTTCCACGGGATCGCCGTACGGCCCGGAAAGCCGACCCTCGCCGCCGTGGCAGGGCGGAAGCTCGTGATCGGTCTTCCCGGCCATCCCTCCTCCTGCCTGGCCAACAGCTACTGGATGGTCCTCCCGATCCTCCGGAAGATCGGCCGCCGGCCCGGTCCCGCGTGGGCCGACGCTACGGTGCCGCTCGGACGCGGCGTCCTGGCGCCCACCCCGGAGCTCGCGACGGTCGTTCCGCTCACGCTCCGGGGTGGGAGAGCGTACTCGACGTACCATGGTTCGGCCTCGATCACGAGCATGACGGGCGCTCGGGGCTTCGCGATCCTTCCTCCCGGACGGCGGTCGGTCCGGGCGGGAGAACGCCTCCGGGCGCACTGGTTGCTTCCTCCCCTCGGACCGGGGGGAGGTCCGCTCGCCGGGAACGGTTAAGCCCACCGGACGGCTTTCGGGCCGTGGCCCGTCGGAACCTTCGGGTGGCGATCCTTTCCATCGAGGGGACGAACTGCGACGAGGAGCTGCGGGTCGCCCTCCAGCACCTGGGGGCGAAGGCCGAGGTCGTCCATCTGAAGCAGTTCGAGGGCCGCGACGTCCCGGCCGCGGACCGCCGCCGACTATCCGAGTACTCCGCCCTCTTCGTGCCCGGCGGGTTCTCCTCGGGGGACTACGTGCGGGCCGGCGCGATCTTCGCGGCGCGCGTGCGGGCGTCGATCGGCCCGGACCTCGAGGAGTTCATCCGGGAGGGGCGCCTCGTCGCCGGGATCTGCAACGGGTTCCAAGTGCTGACCGAGCTGGGCCTGCTGCCGGGGCGCCCCGGCGGCCGGCTCCGCCGAGCGGACGCGGTCCTGATGACGAACGACTCGGGCCGGTTCGAATGTCGGCCCACTTTCGTGGCCTGGCAGGGCGGAGTGTTCGGCTCGCTCGCGCATCTGCGCAAGGGCGCTCGCTTCCTCTTCCCCTCCGCCCACGCGGAAGGCAAGCTCGTCCTGGGGGGAGACGCGGGGGCCCGCCTCCGCGAACTGAAGGCGAATGGGCAGATCCTCTTCCGCTGGGTCGCTCCCGATGGAGGGACTCCGGTGTACCCGTGGAACCCGAACGGATCCGAGGGGGACGTGGCGGGCCTCACCAACCCGGAGGGGACGGTCTTCGGTCTCATGCCCCACCCGGAGCGGTCGTTCTTCCGGGCGCAGGCACCGGATTGGACCCGCACCGGAGGGCCGGTGGGGTTCGGGGATGGACGCACCTTCCTGGGGGCGATCCTCGACCACGCCGAGGCGCGCGGTTAGGGCGACCGAGCGTTCCCAGGAGGGCCGACGAGGCGCCACACCTCGAGCCGCTCTCCCTCCAATCGGCGAGCCGCGGCGACCTCGGCCGTACCTCCTCGGGCTCGCCAGCCGGCCCAGATCGCCTCCATCGCGGTCGACGATCCGAGGCTCGAGACCACCAGGAACCCCTCACCCCGAGAGGTGAGGTGGTCCGGCAGTTCTTCGACCCAGCGCGCGGTCACCCGGGTCCCGTCGGCGCCTCCGTCCAGCGCGAGGTTCTGCCACCGGTCCGGGTCCCGCTCCTCCGGTCGGGTAGGAAGGTAGGGGGGATTGAACACCGCTCGGTCGAACCGAGAGAGCCCGCGGGCCAGGTCCGTGCGGACGACCTCGAGGATGAGACCCTCTGCCCGAGCCTGGGCCGCCACCCACCGAAGGGCATGCGGGTTGAGGTCGGTCGCCACCACGCGCGCGCCCCGTCGTGCCGCCGCGAGCGCGACGGTGCCCGAGCCAGCTCCCACCTCGAGAAAGGAGGAGCCGGTGGGGACCGCGGCGAAGGGCAGGAGGAGGTACGTATCCTCGCGCGGAGGATAGACGGGAACCTCCGGGGGACCGCCCCGTTCGGTGGGGGAGGGCCGGATGCGACTGTGAGGCATGGTCGGCATGGTTTCTTATTCGCTCGGGCCCTAGATGAACTCGCCCTCGGAGTTCTGCTCAATGGCCCGTCGCTTGTCGGCACCGGTGAAGATCGGCATCACCGGCCTTCCCGGCTCCGGGAAAACCCAGACCCTGTTGCGGATCATCCACCTCCTCGAAGAGGAGGGAGTGAACGTCGGAGGGATGGTGACGGAACCGATCGTCGAGAAGCAACGGCGCATCGGCTTCCAGATCACGGACTGGATGACGAAGGAGCACGAGGTCTTCGCGCACGAGACGCTCAAGTCGCGGGTCCGGTCGGGCCGCTACGGGGTGAACCTGGCGGCCCTCGAAGGCCTCGGGATCCGGGCGCTGGCGGAGGCGCGGGAGACCGCCGACGTGATCGTGATCGACGAGGTCGGCAAGATGGAGGTCGAGAGCGACCTGTTCACGCAGGCCGTCGTCGCCACCCTGGACGCGAAGAAGTCGATCATCATGACCCTCCACAAGAAGTCCCGCAATCCGTTGCTCCAGGACATCCGGCGGAGGGATGAACTACGACTCCTCGAAGTCACGCCGATCAACAAGAACCTGCTGGCGTTCAAGATCGTTCATCTGATCACGGGTCGCTCGCACTAGTCCTCGGACGCGAGGGCGGCACCGAGCTCCGCCTGCCGGGGGTTCCCGCCGGTCGGGGACCCCGCTCGCGCGCCCCGGTCTTCTACAACCCCGCGATGGCCGGGGACCGCGACCTGGCCGTCGCGTTCGTCCGCGCGCGCTTTCCGGTGGCCACGGCCTCGGGTTGGGAGATGCTCGCCGCCACCGGCGTCCGAGGCCTGCGCCTCCTTCACGAAGGAGGGGGATTCCGGTCCTTTCTCCTTACCGAGGCCCATCCGGTCGCCGCCCAGGTGCTGGCCGAGAACGCATCCCGCTACCCGGGCAGCCGGGCGGTCACGGCGGACGCCCGTCGGCTCCCGGAGGAGTCTCCCTTCGACTACGTCGATCTCGACCCCTACGGTTCCCCCCTCCCGCTCCTGGAGACCGCGGTCTCCGCCGGTACGTCCCGGCGGTGTGCTGGCTGTGACCGCGACCGACCTGATGGTGCTTGCCGGCGTCCAGCCCGGCGCCTGCGAACGACTCTACCGAGCGCGCCCTATCCGGGGCCGGTTGGGCCCCGAGGGCGGGTTGAGGATCCTTCTCGCCACCATCGCTCGGAGTGCCCGAACGAACGGCCGGGGCGTTCACCCGCTGCTGGCGTACATTCGGGGGCACCACCTGCGTGCTTACCTCGAGGTCATCGAGCCCGCGAATCCTCCCGAGACCGACCCCGTCGGGTCGATCGACCCGGCGATGTGGGACGGCCCCCCTCTCGGGTCCGGCGGCCCGTTCGGGCCGATGTGGTTGGGCCGACTCTGGGACCCCTCGCTCGTGAGCGCGATGGCGGTTCCCTCGACCGCCGCCTGCCCGCGCGAGACCGCCGTCCTCCTCGGGAAGCTCCAGGGGGAGGCCGGGATCGACCGTCCCTTCTACTACGAGGCGAACGTCCTTGCAGGGAGCCTCGGCCTTGCCGCGCCGGCGCCAAGGAGTGACTTTATCGACGCCCTGGGCACCCGGGGGTTCCGCGCGGCCCCGACGCACGCGCGGCCGGAAGGGTTTCGGACCGACGCACCTCGCTCGATCGTTGAGGCGGTCGCCCGCGAGCTCGTCGGTGCCTAGTCCCAGAAGGCGCGGGTCTTCGCGTAGCTTCGTTCGGCGCGCAGGATCTCCGTGAAGAACGCGTCATCGTCCCGATAGAGCCGCGACAGCAGGCGCCGGGCGGTCTCGGGGCCTATGCCCCGGGCGGCGAGCGCGTAGAGCGCCCGGTCCCCGTAGTGGGCGACGAGCTCGGCAGAGGTGTATCCCGCCCGGACGAGCGTTTCCACTTCCGGGCTCGGGGCCCGCTCTTTCCGCGTCCCGCGTTTCGAGCCCTTGCCCGCGGGGCGCCACTTGGCCTTGGCGTACTTCAGCAGACGCTCGATGTCCTTCTCCCGCCGGGGGGAGAGCACGGCGGAAAGGGAGCCGTGGCAGAGGAGGCAGCGACTGCCTCCCTCCTCCTGGTAGCGCGCGGGCGTCGTCTGGCGCTGAAACCCACAGCGTAGGCAGACCAGGACGAGCGGCTCCTTCGAGAGGCGTTCGCGTACGGCCTTGAGCAGCGTCGGCGGAGGGGTGTCGGAGACCGCCCGCCAGCTGAGCCGCTCGAGGGGGCCGTCGGTGAGGGCGGAGGGCGCGGTCGCAACCACCGAGATCGCGCCGGTGCGGACCCGCTGAAGGACCTCGCGAGCGTGGTCCACGTCGAAGCGGTCGTGGAGGGTCTTGTCGAGGACCTCCTCCCCGAGCGGGTTCGTCCGACTCTGGTCCAAGAGCGGCTGGAGGGTGCGGAGGTCCCGCGGGTCCGCGGAGGAGGGAATGACCCCCAGCTTGCGGGCCACGGCCAGGAAGACCCACCGGTAGTCGAGGCCGCTCGGCACGAGGCGCTCGACCAACGGGAGCAGCGCCTCCGGGTCCACCGAGAAGGCGTCGACGAGCGTAGGGCCGTCGACGGCGATCGGAAGCTCGAGGACGAACCAGGTCGGCTCGACGGAGACGACCTCCGTCCGGGCGCCGAGTCGAGCGGTCAGGAGGCCCGCGACAGCTAGGGCAAGCGTCTCGTTGGTGCGGGTTCCGAAGCACGCCCCGTAGACCACGACCCGCCCGCGGGCGGTGACGGTGACCCGTTGCTCCGTGGGAAGGGACCCCGCGGAGAGCGCTGCCTCCCGACGTCCGGCGAGCCTCCTCTGGTCCTCGGGCCCGATGGGGTACCGCTCGAACCCGCCCTCACGACGCAGGCGGCCGATCTCTTGCGCCACGTCGAAGGGAACCGGGAGGTCCTCCCCCGCCCATCGTGGCTCCGAGCCGATCTCTTGGACGGTCTCCACCAGGAGCTCTCCGTCCCGGTACTCCACGACCTTCCACGTCCTCCCGTGCAGCAGGAAGATCTCCTCGGGTTGGGCCAGGATCTGGGTAAGCACGAACCGCTCGTCGAGCGTGCCGATCAACCGTCGTGTGGCGATATCGCGCAGCCGATAGGTCCGCTCGTCAGGGATCAGCGAGAGGGAGGCGTAGAATCGAGCAAGAGTGCCGCGACCGGGGGCGATCCGTCCGTCCTCGAGCCTCTTGGCGAGCCGCAGCGCCACGAGGTAGTCGAACAGGGCATCCCAGTCGGCCCGGGAGAGGTCCTTCGCCGCGGCGGCGTGACCTAGGACCTTGACGAGGTGGTCGGGCCATACGGCCCCTTCGGCCCGGAGCGAACCCACGACCTGCTGGGCGGCCGCGAGGCGATTGCGGGTACGCCAGGAAGCGGGCTCTATGAGCCCCTCATCTGCGCGCCGGGCGAGGACGGCCGCCTCTTCGAGGTCATCGTCGTCCAGCGCGAGGACCGTCCCGTGGATGATGCGCTCCTGCCGATGACCGGAGCGACCGACCCGCTGGACGAGCCGGCCCACCTGGTGTGGGGAGCCGAATTGGATCACGTGGTCGATCCCGCCGATGTCGATCCCGAGCTCGAGGGAGGAGGTGGCCACCAGCGCGCGAAGCCGGCCCTCCCGGAACGCCCGCTCGGCCTCCTCGCGCATCTCGCGCGAGAGCGACCCGTGATGCACGGCGATGGAGAGGTCGGGGGCCAGCCGACCGAGACGGGCTGCCAGCCCCTCGGCGGTCGGTCGGGTGTTGACGAAGATGAGGGTGGTCGTGTGCGCCCGGACCTCTTCCTCCACGGCCCGTAGGGCCGCGAGCAGCGGCGCATCGGCCTTCAGGTCGCTGAGGAGCTCCGGGTCGAGAGCGGGGTAGTTCTCCCCCGGGCGACGAGCTGCCAGCTCCAGGACCCGCCGCTGCAGGGCGGAACGCACTTCGACCTTCCGGGGTTCGGGAGCGAGAAAGCGGGCGACCTCCGTGGGGTTCCCGACGGTCGCGGAGAGTCCGATCCGCCGGACCCGGCGCCCGGTGAGGTCGTCCAGCCGCTCTAGGGTGAGTCCGAGCTGGGCCCCCCGGTCCGACCCGACGAGTTCGTGGATCTCGTCCACCACGACCGTACGGACATTGCGCAACGACTCGCGCAAGATCCGGCCGACCAGCAGGATCTGGAGTGTCTCGGGGGTGGTGAGCAAGAGGTCGGGAGGTCGTCGGGATTGGGCCCGTCGCGCCGCCGTGGTGGTGTCCCCGTGACGCACGGCCGCGGTGAGCCCGACCTCTTCGACGAGGGAGACGAGCCGGTGCTCCAGGTCGCGGTTGAGCGCCCGAAGCGGGGTTACGTAGAGGAGGGAGACCGCCGGGCTCGGGTCCGCCAGTCGTCGCGAGAGGAGCGGCAACAGGGCGGCCTCGGTCTTGCCGGTCCCTGTCGGAGAGAGAAGGAGCGCGTCCGAGTCGCCGTCCAGCAGCGGGAGGGCCAGTCGCTGGATCTCGGTCGGCTCCCGGATCCCCCGACGGGCCACCGCTTGCGCGAGGCGCGGGTCGATCCCGGGAAGGAGAGGCGGAAGTTCGTCGCCCATGGAGGGAGCGGCGGGAACCGGGCCGAGGGGAAAGGAGTGTCGGAGCGGGCTCAGGGATTGGGCCCGGGCTCCAGGTCGAGCATGCGCAGTCCTCGGCTCTCCACGAGGGGTCGACCGAAGGTGTGGCTCGGGAACGTCTCGATGACGACCTCCTGGATGACCCCGACCGTCGCTTTCAGGAGGTGGCCGCCCAGGACCCGGTGGTCGGGCCCCGCCACGGCCCCGTGGAGGTGGATCGACGGGTGGTCGTCCGCGCGGGCAATCGTTCCGTGGAGGGCGACGACCTCGTGCGGTACGGCGAGTTCGTGGGGCTGATACTGTTGCCCGTCCCAGTATCCGAACGTCGCGTGCCGGAACATGCCGATGCCGAACAACACCGCAGCCGCGCCGACCCGCTCCCGCTCGGCGAACGAGGTCAGTGTGTCAAAGAGATCTTCTCCCTCGTCGAGCCGCAGGACCCAGCGGGTCCCCTCGCGAACTGACTTCATGGTACCGACCGGTCCGGCGCCCGAAAGGGGGAGCGGCGAGAGATACTGTTTTCCCCCTGCCCCGGCGTATGACGGGACCCATGCCCGAGACCGTCGTTTCCCCCCGCCCGTCGCGGACCGAGCCCGAGCTGGTCGACCGGATTCGTCGCGGGGGTCCCGCCGTCGTCGCGCTCTCCGGCGGGGTCGATTCCGCGGTGGTCGCCGCGTTGGCGTTCGAGGCGCTCGGACCCCAGGTGGTCGCGGTCACGCTCACCGGCCCCTCGGTAGCGCGCGCGGAGGTGGCACGTGCGCTCGCCGTGGCACGCAGCATCGGGGTCGATCATCACCTCGTGGCGGCGGACCCGCTCGAGCGCGCTGAGTATCGGGCGAACCCTCCCGAACGTTGCTACTTCTGCCGGTCGGTGGAAGCTGGCCGGCTCCGCGAGTTTGGGGAGCTCCGCGGTTTCCGGCGCTACCTCGACGGGGTCCACCTGGACGACCTTTCGGACGACCGACCTGGGCTGCGGGCCATGGAGGAGGCGGGATTCGAGCACCCCCTCGTCTGGGGCGGGTGGACGAAGGCGGATGTCCGGCACGCGGCGCGGGCTCGGGGGCTCCCCAACGCCGACCAACCCTCCGACGCCTGCCTCGCGTCGCGCGTGGCCCACGGCGACCGCATCGACGCCGCTCTCTTGGCTCGGGTGGAGGCAGCCGAAGCGGTCCTGCTGGAGCGAGGTTTCCGGCGGGTGCGCGTCCGGGTGCGCGCGGGGGCGGCCCGGATTGAGGTTGACCCAGAGGACGTACCCCGCCTCACCTCCCCCGCGGTCGCGCCGGAGGTCCTCGCCCGGGTCAGAGCCATCGGGTTCTCCCCGGTCTCGATCGACCCGCTCGGATACGGCCCGGCCCGCCCACGAGCCTCGGGTGTGCTGTGAGCCCGAAGCGCGCCCCTCCGGAGGAGACCCCGGTTCTCCCGGGCCGGTTCGAGCTGGAGACGGACCTCGTACCCCAGGGCGACCAACCGACCGCGATCGACGAGATCGTGGCGCGGCTCAACCGGAAGGAGAAGTACGTTACCCTCCTCGGGGTCACCGGCAGCGGCAAGACCTTCACGATGGCGCACGCCGTGCAGCGGTTGCAGCGCCCGACGCTCGTCGTCAGCCCGAACAAGACCCTCGCGGCGCAGCTGGTGAGCGAGTTTCGGGCCCTCTTCCCCCGGAACGCGGTCGAGTACTTCGTCAGCTACTACGATTACTATCAGCCTGAGGCGTACGTTCCCCAGATCGACCTGTACGTGGAGAAGGACATGTCGATCAATGAGGAGATCGACCGGCTTCGTCATCGAGCGACCCAGGCGCTCCTCACTCGCCGGGACGTGCTTATCGTGGCCTCGGTGAGCTGCATTTACGGCCTCGGGTCCCCCGAGGATTACCGAGCGTCCGTCGTCGGACTCCGCGTCGGCCAGGAGATTGGCCGGCAGGAGCTCCTCGACCAGCTCATCCGGATGAAGTACCAGCGCAACGACATCGAGCTCAAGCGCGGTCGATTCCGGGTGCGCGGAGGCACGATCGACATCATGGGCGCCGGGCGAGACGGTCCACCGGGTCGCCCTGGACGGTCGTACGGTCTCCGCGATCGTAGAGCTCGACCCGGTCACGCGCGAGGAGCGTCGGGACCTCGACCAGCTCACCGTGTTCCCGGCCACGCACTTTCTCACGATCGACGAGCGGATGCGGGGCATCCTTGCCGAGATCGAACAGGAGCGTGACGAGCGCGTCGCCGAGCTCGTCGCGGCCGAGAAGATCGTCGAGGCCCAACGCCTCAAGGGCCGGGTCAACTACGACCTGGAGATGCTGCGAGAGACCGGCTACTGCACCGGGGTCGAGAACTACGCCCGCTACTTTGCGGGTCGGAAGGCGGGCGAGCCGCCGTACACCCTGCTGGACTTCTTCCCGAAGGACCTGCTCGTCTTCCTCGACGAATCGCACGTCACCGTTCCCCAGCTCCAAGGCATGCACAAGGGGGACCGGAGCCGCAAGGACAACCTCGTCGACTTCGGCTGGCGGCTCCCCTCCGCCCGCGACAATCGCCCGCTGACGTTCCCGGAGTTCCTCACCCGGGTGCCCCAGGCCGTCTTCGTCTCCGCCACCCCGGGTCCGTTCGAGCGGAAGGTCTCCAAGGGCGTCGTGGAGCAGGTGATCCGCCCCACCGGGCTCGTGGACCCCCCGATCGAGGTCCGCCCCCTCAAGGGTCACATCGAGGACCTGGTCCGCGAGCTCAGGGCCTGTGTCGAGCGCGACGACCGCGCGCTCGTCACCACCCTCACCAAACGGACCAGCGAGGAGCTGGCGAACTACCTCGGCAAGCTCGGACTACGGGTCCGGTACCTGCACTCCGACGTCGAGACCCTGAAACGCGTCGAGGTCCTCCGGGACCTCCGTCTCGGTCAGTTCGACATTCTCGTCGGGATCAACCTGCTCCGGGAGGGACTCGACCTTCCCGAGGTCAGCTTCGTCGCGATCCTGGACGCCGACAAGGAAGGGTACCTTCGAAGCGAGACCTCGATCGTGCAGACCGCTGGGCGGGCGAGCCGGAACGAGCGGGGGAAGGTCGTACTCTACGCGGACCGGGTCACTGGCTCGATGCGACGCGCGATGGACGAGATGGCCCGACAGTCGGACCGCCCAGGTCGCCTACAATCAGCTGCACGGGATCGTCCCCGAGTCGGTGCAGAAGGAGGTTCGCTCCCTCCTCGCGCCCGCGGAGGGAGCCGCCTCGGGCGACCTGTCGACCTCGGGGCTCGGGAAGAAGTGGAAAGAGAAGCTGCCCCTCCTCCTCGCGAACCTCGAGGAGGAGATGCGGCTCGCCGCCGAGCGACTCGACTTCGAGGAGGCGGCCCGCATCCGCGACCGCATCCGCGAGATCAAGCGGGACCATGCCGCCCAACCCGACCGCCGCCCGGCCGCCGCGGTGTGAGGGGTCTGGACCTCCCTCCGTGGGCTCTTGTACCCCGGCGTCCGTGGCCCGGAGGTGGCTCCGCGTTCTCCTTCGAAGTCCCTCCATCGGGGAGGTCTCTCTACCTTGCGTCGCCTCGGCGCGGTCAGCGACCTCCTGTTCCTCTTCGAGGCCGAGACCCGGGAGGTGAGCCAGCTCCGCTCGATCGCGGAACGGCTCGGCCTCTCGGTCCAAGCCGTTTCGCATTCGTACCGGAGCCTGCGCGAGCGCGGGCTGGCCGAGCTCCGGGACGGACGCTACCGCCCGACGGTGCGGGGGGTCGACTGGCTGCACTCGGCCCTCGGCAGCGTGCGGGACGACCTCGCCGAGCGCTTGGACCGGCTGCACATCGTTCGGACGACCCGGGCGGTCGCCGCGAGCGCGATCCGGTCCGGTGACCCGGTGACCCTGGAGATCGTCGACGGGACGCTCACGGCCCGGGCCGGGGCGGGAACCGCCTCCCGGGGTCGCGCCTACTCCACCGCTCCGGAGGGCGCGCTCGTCGACGTCGGGGAGCTGCAGGGGATCGTGCCGCTTCCCCACGGCCGTCTCTGGGTCGTGGCGCTCCCCGCCGACCGGGTGCACGACGCTCGGCTCACCTCCGACGTGCGGGCCGCGGTCGCCCGGGCTCCCCCGGGTCTTCTCCTCGTCTCCGGCCTCGAAGCCTACCACGCGCTACGTCGGGCAACCCCGAAACGTCCCCTGGTTCGCTTCGGGGTGGCCGCCGCGATCGTCGAGGCGACACGGCTCGGGGTGGAGTGTACCTTGGTGGTCGTCGACCGAGACCTGCCGCGCCTCTTTGAGCACCTCGAGGGACCGGACGTTCCTCCCCTCGAGCTCCTACCTCTCGGACGGATAGGTCATCGCGCTCGCAGAGCCGGGCCAAGCCGCTAGGGCGGAGCGAACTTCTCGGAGCGCTGCGGCCGTATCGGCCACGAAGATGGCCCCTTGACCCCGCAGCGCCTCCCGTGCGGCGGTGGCGAGACCGCCGGTGAAATCGAGCGACCGATCCGCGGGCGGGTCGATCACGATCGTCGGGATTCGGGGAACGAAGGCTCGGACATCCTCCAGGTTGGCCAGATTGGAAGGCCCGACCGCGAACGGAGCGACCACAATGACCCGCGCCTCCTCGAGCAGGGTGCGATGACGCGCCCGGGTCTCGGGGCCCAACGGGGCGAACGGGCCCTCGACCGCAGCGACTATTCCGAGCGTCTCCGCGGTCTCGGCGTCCGTGTCGAGCAAGTGCAACGCTCCGGCCGTCACCCGGAACCCCTCGTCGACCAAAATGCGGAGCATCGGAGCCGCGGCCCCTCCTCCGCCGACCACGTGGACCGGTCCGGGAGCGAGCGAGCCCGGGGCCGGCGGTGGGTCGACGACCAGGCGACGCGGGAGCAGGTAGGGGAGGCCGGTTCGTCCGTCCACGGCCAGGTCGGCGTCGACCCCCCAGACGCGGGCGAGCAGCTCCCCCGAAAGAACCTCTCGCGGCGAGCCATCCGCAACCCGACGGCCCCGCGATAGGACCACGATCCGGTCGGCATAGCGGGCTGCGAGGTTGAGGTCGTGGAGGGCCGCGATCACGGTAACCTGGCGGTCGCGTGCGAGCGACCGCACCCGGGTCAGGAGGTCCAGCTGGTGAGCGATGTCGAGATGGGTCGTGGGCTCATCGAGGAGCAGCAGCGGGGTCTCCTGGGCCAGCGCGCGTGCAAGGATCGCCCGTTGCCGTTCGCCCCCGCTGATGGACAGGATGCCATCCTCCGCTCGGTCGGCCAACCCGACCGCCCCGAGGATCCTCATGGCCACCGCTCGGTCTCCCCCAGAATCCCGGTCGAGTGGACCGTGGAACGGATAGCGGCCGTACAGGACGTACTGGAGCAGCGGGACGTCGTCCCGCTGGGGCTCGGACTGGGGGACCCAGGCGACGCGCCGTGCCCGCTCTCGGATCGAGAGCCCCTCGACCGGACTCCCGAAGAGCTCGACGCTCCCCGTCCCGGGTTCCTCGAAGCCCAGCAGCGTTCGGAGAAGGGTCGTCTTGCCAGAACCGTTCGGGCCGGTGAGCGCGACGAACTCCCCCCGGTTCACGCTCAGGTCCACGGCGTGCAGCGCGGTCCGCGTGCCGAACGTCACGCCGAGATTCGCTACGCGGACGGCCGGGGGGTGGGGTGTCATCCGCCTCCCATCGTGGTCGAGCGAGCGCTGACGGTAGAGCAGGTAGAGGAAGAAGGGTACCCCAGCGAACGCGGTGAAGATGCCCAGAGGCAGCAGCGAACCCGGGAACGCGAGATAAGAGATGTCGCTCGCGGAGACGAGGAAGAGGGCCCCGAACACTGCCGCTCCGGGAAGCACGACTCGGTAGTCGCTCCCGAACAACCGCCGCACGATGTGTGGGGAGACTAGACCGACGAACCCGATGATCCCCGTGAATGCGACGGCGACCGCGGTCACGAGAGAGGAGAGTAGCAAGACACGGAGTCGAACCTGGGCTGCGTCGACCCCGGCGCTCTGGGCCACATCCGAGCCGAGCTGCAGCAAGTTCAGCTCCCGACCGTAGAGACACAACAACGTTCCGAAGACTAACACCGCGCCGAACGCGAGGCCATCGACCTGCCAATCGGCGAGCTCCAGCCCCCCGAGGAGCCAGAAGGTGACCTGCTCGCTCCCGATCGGGTTGTAAAGTAGGACAAGTGAGAGCACGGCCGAGAGCAGGTTGGCGAGAGCGACCCCGGTCAGGAGGAGCGTTTCCACCGAACCGTACCGCCCCCGAGCGAGCGCAAGGATGACGAGACCGGTGGAGACCGCACCGATGAAGGCGAACAGCGGGAGGAACAGTTCGGCATCGGCCTCCCCGATCCGGTAGACGTAGAGGATCGCGGCCCCTAGGGTCCCCCCGCTCGAGATCCCGAGAAGGAACGGGTCTGCGAGGGGGTTCCGGAACACACCCTGGAGGGCCCCTCCGGCAAGTCCGAGCGCAGCGCCGACGATGAGCGCGAGCAGGACCTCCGGAAGGTAGAGGTCCCAGACGATGAACGTGTACTTCGAGCAGTCCCCTGGGGCGACCCCGGTGCCCGCACAGGCGGCGGGAAACAATCGACCTCCCGAGATCTGGTGGGCGAGGATCTGGAAGCCCAGCCGGGGCGCGATGTCCGGTAGCCCGATCAGGGTCGAAACGAACACGAGCACGAGCCCTCCGCCCAGGAGCCCCAGCCCGAGGAGCCAGCGCCGGCGGATCACGGCCGGGGACGAGCGGCTCCGCACCCTCGCTCCCCAGGGTCACGCGGAACCGGGGTAGAACGCGGCCTGGAGCGCGGGCAGGCCTTCGAGGATCATGGCAGGGTCCGGCTCGGTGAGCCAGTTGGAGTCGATGCCGGTGACGTTGCCGGCTCTCACGGCTCCCAGGCTCGACCAGTCGGGGCCCGAAGCGTAAAAGCTCTCGTTGAGCCCAAAGCCCGTTCCGTAAACGACGGTCTGGGGGTCGTCCAGCAAGACCTCGGAGGCCGACAGCTCAGGGTAGGGTGACGTCGTCGACGCACTGATGCTGGCACCGCCCGCAACCTCGATGAGCGAGGTGCCGAAGGTGCCCGGCCCGTACGTCCAATACCCAGAGACATCGACAGAGTACGTGACGAGCACTGTCGGCAGCGCAACGACCGAGCCGGTGAAGTTGGTGGCATGGAACAATTCGGTCGAGAGCTGGCCGTTGAGTGCCGTGGCCGCCGAGCCGACCCCGAATATCTCGCCGACGAGGTCGTCATCCACCAGGATGCCGCTGAGCGTAGGGGGCTGTAGCATGACGACGGGAACGTGGAGGTTGTTCGAGATCTCCTGGACGGCGGTGAATGAGACGATCGTGGACGCAAGGACGAGCCGCGGGCTCAGCGCCACGAGCATGGAAGGGACGAAAGTAGGGCCGACCTGCACGCACATCGAGGAATCCAAGCTCCAGAGCGCGACCTGGTCGGGCGAGTAGTCCGACGAGAGTCCCCCGTCCGTGGCGGCGTAACAGTCCACGCCCACGACGTGCTGGCGAAGGCCCAGCCGGAACATCGTGTCCATGATGCTCGGGCTGAGGACAACTACCCGCTGGGGGTCGTACGGGACGGTCACCGAGCGTCCGAGGTCGTCGGTCAGATGAACCGAGCCCGGTATCGACGTCGGCTGGAGAACGTAGTACGCCGCGGTCGCCGCCACCGCTCCCCCCGCCACCACCAGCAGGAGGACCACGGCCCACGAAAGGGAGGCGTTCCCTCCCGACGGGATCGGGGCAGAGGCAGGTGCACTCAATGACATGAGATTACGGACAAATGATATTTCAAATAAAGGTTGTGAGCCCGCGGACCCTTCCCCACAGACCCCGGGGGGGCCCACGGGTTCACAACAAAGGATATCTCTCCCGGAACTCCCGGGGGACCAGGAGGGAGCATAGGCTAACTTGGCAGACCAGCGGGCTCCAGTCAGGGCGACCTACGGGTCCCCTGTGAGTAGATCGGATTCGCGGAGGGGCGCTTGCCGCCCCGATGACGATTGACTGGAGCGCGCGGAGAGACCCGCATATGGGGGTTCAAATCCCCCTGCTCCCATTGACCTCGTCAGCGGGTCTCTCCGCACTAGATGCGAACCTGCAGGGGAGCCCGGGTCCGGGCCTCGCCGTAGGCGTTGGACCACCTTGGTCTCAGACCTGCCGCGGGACCAGCTACCCTTCGCCCATCAGTCGGTCGTACCGCTGATTCACGACCGGGGAGATTGAGGGGATCGGTTCTCGGATGACCTCAATCTCGCGGAGGAACTCACCCAGCACGGTCGAGATCGGGCTCCGCCCTGCAGTAAGCGTCGCGGGAGCCGGCGCCAGGAAAGCCATGACGACGCGATTCGCATCGTACGCGTACAAGAACGGAGTCGCCCGACTCCGACTTACGAATCTCTTGGAAGAGCTGCTCCCGGTCGCAGCCGGCCACCCAGGCTCCCGAAGCGAGGACCACATACGCGAGCTCCCTCTGGGCGAGGCCGGGGATCTTTGCCAGGTTCGGAAACGTCCAGAGGGTTGCATGCCCGTTGTCGACCAGGATCTGGAGCCGGCGGGGAAGACCCCGGCCGATGGCCAGAAACCACTCGGTTCGTACCCGGCGTTCGAGATCGGGCGACGCACCAGTTCGGCGAGATCCTCCGCTCGGGAGACTGCTGGTCGTAAGGACGCGGCGTCCCGTCGAAGCGCGAGCCCCCTCGGGTAGGCCTCTGGCGTTTCCCCAAGTGCCCATCGAGACCACACTCCCTCGTAGTCGAAGTATGCGACCACTTCGCCCTGCGAGAGCCAGGATTCGATGACCCACCGGCGCGACCAGCCAACTCCCTCGTCCGCTGGGGTGCCGTCGAGAGCCTGGGCTCGGGAGAAAGAGACGGCAAGGATGGTGCTCGGGGAATCCCACAGGACTACCAGCCCCTTGCCGTCGCATCAGGCCGGCGAGCAGCTCCGCTCGCTTCTCGGCGAATGGCTGGCCGACTTCTATCCGCAGCTGATGCACTCCAATCGAAGCCGGGTCGGGAATGTCAGCGACGGAAGACCCAACCCACGTCGAAGGCGTGCTTCCGGACCAGCTGGAAGGTGCTCCGAGGCACCCCGGCCGCGGCGTACTTTTTTCGGTCGGACCCCGGCCTGGTGACTAGCAGCTCGCGGATCACTCGGGCCTGGGTCTCGGAGAGACCCCGCATGCGGGGCTGGACAAGTCTCTGGCCCGGATAAAGGGGGGCCAAGATTTGGCCCATTCTTTGGGCCGGGGTTGAACTCAGTCCCCGGGCAATCCCCTTCCGGGGAGCGTGAGTCCCGTGAGCAGCCGTTCGCCAGGAGTGCCAGACCGGCGGCGTTTGAACGGTCGACGGTCGTGGCTTCGAAGGCGAATCGATTCCTCTCCTCCAGTACCCACTGCATGCGCCATCTACGTTGTGATTACGCTGCTCTCCGTCGGCTCCTGGGTCATGCCCTTTTTCGAGGGTCGGGGAATCTCATCGCCGCCGGCGAGTGGTCCGGTTACTCCCGCTCTCGCTCCCCAATCGGCGCACCCATTGAACGCCACCGATTGTGGGCTCGTGAGCGCGACGTATATCCAAGGCACTGTGTCGGCAATAGACTGGCCGCCGAGCTACGCCACGGACGTTGAGAATCATCTATGCGAACCTCTGCAACGATTCCGCATTCGTGACACTCCTCTCCCAGTGGGGAGGTTGGTATTGGTTCCCGCCAATTACCGCGAACGGAACCACTACGCCCGGATACTTGGTCGCGTTGAACCTCACCCTCCAGTTCGGTTGGAGGGGGCCACCGTCGTGGGGGAACTGGTCGTACTTCATGGTGACTTGGACCTCTTGGGCGAGCGTCCCAGCAAACGCCAATTCGTCCTGCAGGGGCCCCCCGTGTCGCTGGAGCGAGACCTGGGTGGGGAGTCTCCCCGGGACCAGTTACACCGGTCCGTCCCTCTACATTTACACGCCATTTTCAGCTGGGAGCCACCCTCCCCCAGCTCCCCCGGACCGGCTGCCCCCGCGTATGCGGCATGGCTGGTCCCTCTAGCGGGCGGAGCTCTTGTGGTCGCGATGGTCCTCTTTGTAGCCGTCCGTCTTGGTCACGACTCGAACGCCCCCGCACTCCGAGACTCACTCGAAGGCGGAGGGTGCGAGCGAGTCGCGCCCGGCGCCGGTTGTCCCGGACGAGCATCCCCCGGATATGCTTCTGTCTCGCCCGGAGTCGAACGTCGTACCTGGACCTCAAGAATCCCCTCGAGGACGCTTTCTAGGTCATTGGATCACCGGGGGGACTTGCCTGGGTCCGATTTCTCCGGAGCCGTTTTCTCTCGGAGATATGGTATTGGGTTCCCAGAAAATTAGGTGGTATCCCCTGCTCCCATTGAAACTCCCGGCGGGTCTTTCTTCCCCAAGGTCCGGGGGCTCCGATGTGTTCCTCGCGGTCGGTCATCCAAGGCAAAGAAACCGCCGCATCGAGTCTACGATTTCTCTCCGACAGGTGAATATCGAATCCGGATGCGTCCCGGGGACCCGCATAATCTCGACTCCGGGCAGTTCCCAGTCGGATGCGCTCGAATCGATGCGGCCCGGAATCGGGTGAGATACTTCTCTTCCCACGCGAGGTTCTCTGCCATATGAGTCGGGTCCCCTTTATGGACATCCCAAAATGTGTCGGCATAGATCGCGAGGGCTGGAGCGCGGACCCGGGTATAGTCTCGTGGCTCGGAGAGGAGCGAAGTGAACAGAGCTTCGCCGAGACTCTCGCTCATCGTCAATCGCACGGTTCCGTCGGGCTGGACGACCACGGTATCCCGCATCCAGCCTTCGAACAGGGACGGGTCACTTACTGCGGGAAGCATTCCCCCAAATTCCGCACGGTAGGCATCGATCGACGCCATCGCCCCCGGGGAAGCCTGTGTCACGTGGGCAGGGATTGACTTGAACGCTTCCGCGCACACGGGGTCGCCCCAATCGTAACCCGCGTCAATGTACACGATGCGGTCGACCCGCTCGGGATGCGTCCCCGCCATCGCGGTGATTTCGTTACCCCCCATCGAATGCCCCGCTAGGTGGGCCTTACGGATGCCAAAGGCATCCATCACGTGACGGAGATCTTCGGTCAGGGTCGCACTATCGAACGGCCCCTTGGGATCGGACCGTCCGTGGCCTCGTCGAGCATACGCGATAACTCGGAAGATATCGGTGAACGCCGGCGCAAGGTCATCGAAGAAGTGTGGGCTCTCATTGGCACCATGGATCAGAATCAGGTCCGGGCCCGATCCCCCCCAGTCGAGGCAGTAGAGTCGGACTCCATTGACCTCCACGAAACTGGCCGCGTGGGGGGAGGGAATCGGACCATGCACCAGTTTCGCCCGGGGTAAGTCCCGCAAAGTTTGGTGCCACGGCCACGTGAGAGTCTCAGCGGGATAGGACCCTATCGCGTGGGGGTCCCGTCTGCTCCTCGCGGTCTGCGGTCGGGTGCGGGGGCCTTTAGCGTGGGTCGGCTTGAGGGTACCTGGGTTCAGCGACTTCAAATCGGTAGGGTGCTTGGCATTCAAGCCGAGGGGCGCTGATGGCAACACGGGGTCCCGGCTTAGCCGCTACCACCCTCCGAACCGAGACCATCGTGGACATCAACCGCGGCCGGCTCCGCGGCTGGGCCGTGATCGCGGCCGCCATCTTCGTCGTCTTGGCGGCCCTATCGTGGCCGGCGCTGGTATATTTCGTGGTCTTTCTTGCCGCCGCAGCGGCATCGCTCGTCGCCTCAGTATGGGTTCATCTTACCTATCCGGACGTGGAGCGGCAGCGACCTAACGAACCGGAGTCGGTCAGCCGAGACAGCGACTAACGCCGCGGGTCCCCCCCACTTCGCTCAAGGAAACGCCTCCGAGCCGTTTTCTCCGGAGCCATGCTCTATCGGAGCGAGGGTATCGCTTGCCCAGGGGAAGGGTCGGTATCCCCGGATCCCTGAACCTCGAGTAGGGGTCTCTCTCCCCTAGGAATCGGGGATCCTGCCCCTATCGATACGAGGCATGCCCAAGCAGCTTGCCGCGCCTCGCGAGGGTTTCGCTTCCCTGGACACCACGTGGAGGAGGCTACTTTGGGTCCTCGGGGACTGGTTCGGTCCACTCCCGCATCGATCCCCGCCGAATCCCTGCAGCCCGCGCCAGCGCGTTCTTCGTCCCTTCCTTGGCGATGCGGGGCGCATCGGCCACATCAATCTCGAGGTCGTTGCCGATTCCCCCCAGTGCCTCTCGCATCTCGTGTAGGTGCTCCCGGAATCGCGGTCGGTCAGCTTCGTCGGTCATGGACTCGAGTCGATGGCTCCGAGCTCCCGGGCCAAAAACCTTGAGGTGGAGGGGAATCGTGACAGCGGATGCCGTGGGCTCCCGAATGGGACGCGCCGCCCCGTCGGTCTCAGCGGCTCCCACGCGCTCCTCGAGGCCGGGGATCGCCCGCAGGCGGAATCGCGGCTGGGTAGTCAATCGCGCGGGTTCTTCCTCAGGGCGAGCCCGGGCTTGGCGGGGTGTCCCGCGCCGGTCGTACCCCCGTCAATCCTCTTACGGCTGGGAGGTCTTGGAGAGTAGCCCGAAATCGACCAACGTTCGGCGCGCTGTCTCCTCGATCTTAGGGACAGGTCCGAAGAGCTCGGCCTGACGCCGAGTGTCGGCCACATACATGCCCGTCTGGAAGAACTGGACCATCGCCATCAGGTCCGCGCTGCCCCCGCCCTGCATCGGGGCCATCGACAACGGGCGGCCTAGGAGTCTCCCGAGCAACTCGGCGAGCTCCGGGCCCGAAAGGGCTCGGTCACACCCTAGGTCGATGCGTTGACCCAGGGCGCGGGGCTCGTCCACCGCCAGGGCCACCGCACGCGCGACCTCGTCCGGGGTGATGTAGGTGATCCGAACTCCCGCAGGGGTCATGCCCATGACCTGGCCACGTTCCAGGGCGGCCTTCATCCACGGCCCTCCGAGGAAAGCGCCCGGCCGCAGCGCCACGAACGGGACGCCCTGTTGCTGAAGCAGGTCCTCCGTCAGCTTCTTCGCCCAGAAGTGAGGGACATCGGGGGCCTGGTCGCACGCGAGGATGCTCTGGAACACGAACCGGGGGACTCCGGTCGTCTTGGCCAGCGTCGACAAGATTTCGGTTCCCCTCGGTGTCGGTCCGGAGGGAATCGGTCTCTCTGCGTCGCGAGTAGCCTATGGCAGAACTCACTACCGCAGAGACTCCGCGCATGGCGAGCGTCAAGGAGGGAGGATCGAGCATGTCCCCCCGGACGACTTCGACCCCCTTCTTCGGAAGTCCCGCCACGTCACTCCCGGGCCGGACGAGGGCCCGCACCGTCTTGCCACGAGCCAGCAGCTCTCGGAGGATCCGCCCCCCAGGTTCCGGTGGCCCCCACGACCAGGACGGGCCTCCCGTCCGTAGACGAGGTGTCGGCCATGACGTCGGGAAGCGCCCGGACCTTATACTGACTGGGGCCGTAGCGCCCCCGCGCGCGCCTCGAGGTCGGTTGGCCCTCGCGTGCGCCGTTCATCAGAGCCGCCCGCACCCTGAGCATGCTTCCCCCCTCGCTACGCCCGAAGAACCGCCGTCGGATCGATTCCCGCGGAGGCGTTCCGTGACCGAGAACTGAGGTCGGAGCCCCGCCGGAGGGGTCGGGCTCCCTGGATCACTCTCGCATTCCTGTTACAACCGGACGCGGTCGGGCCTCGATCACAGGCTCCCCCCGGTTGCCGCCCGGGGTGGAGCGGGTCGGTGGAGCGCGGGCTAGAGTGCCGCAAGGAATAGCGCGCACCTAGGCGCCTCGGGGAGAATCTAGGACCCGGCTGTCCTCGGACCGACGGGAATAAGAGGGGGCCCCCTCCATTCGGGGGCGGGTCTCCTTGGCGTCTTCGGGTCCTACGTCGGGTGCCGCTCCGTCCCCCCCCGAGGTGCCGAAACAGGCGTTCTCGCTCACCCTGAGTTCGGGAGCCGTCTTCGCCGCGAGCCTCATCGTCCAGCTGGTAGGATTCGCCGGTACGTTCCTCCTGTACCACTACGTTGGGGTCAGCACCGCCCAGCGGGATCTCCTCGGAACCGCCCAGTTCTTCCTCCTGATCGCTTCCTCCATCAACGGGGTCGGGGACCTCCGGGTCGGCACCGCGTACACCTACTTCCTGGCGCGGGGAAAACCGCCCTCGGACAACACCGCAACGTACCTCGTCGTGCGAACCGCGATGGTGGGGGGGGTAGCACTCTTCCTGTTCGTCATCGCCCCGCTCTCCTTCGGGGGCGGGGGGCTCGCTTCGCCGGGGGCCGAGCTCGAGACGTTCGGGGTGTTCCTTCTCCTCCCGCTGCTCTGGTCGGTCTCCACGGTCTACAATCAGATGTTCATCGGCATGGGGAACTCCCTGAAGGCCCAGTACCCATCGCTGGTCGAGGCGGTCGCCCGTCTCCCCGTCCTCTACTATGTCACCTTCCACGACCCGACGATCCAGGGGATCGCGTATGCCTACGTCTTCGGGGCCGCCTGCTCCGCCCTCTTCAGCCTGCCCGCGGTCGCGGGACGGCTCAGCAGATTCCGCCTTTCGGAGGCGATCGGCATGTATCGGTTTGCCTGGCCGCTGATGGCGAGCCTGATGCTCAACTACCTCGTCACTAACACGGTCCCGCTCCTGATCAAGATCGGCGTCAGCGCCGAGGCGTTCTCCGTGTTCATGGCGGCGAACGGTTGGCGGGTGCTCGTCCTCTCCCTACCCGCGGCGATCACCACCCCGCTCTTTCCGTACCTCAGCCGGTCTCCATCGGCAGGCGCGGTACGAAGCGATACGCACGGGGACATGGCAGGCGCTCCGCTACGCTGCCATGCTGCTCGTGCCCGGGGTCGTCGCCTTGATCGTCTATCGGTTCAACTTCCTGAACACCTTCGCCAACTCGGCGTATGCGAGCCAGGGGGCGGTGGCGCTGGCGATCCTGGCCGTTGGCGCCCTCCCGCTCGCCCTCAGCCAGATCATCCAGTCGAGCATCAACGCGATCGGCCGTCAGCGCCTCGAACTCTACATCACGAGCACCCAGATCGCCGGTACTGCTCGTCGGGATTGCGGTCCTCATGCCCCCGTGGGGCGTCCTGCAAATCCACCCCGGGATCGTCACCGGGTCGGTGGCGATCCTCCTCTCCTCGACCGCGGCCCTCGCGCTGAACACCTACTTCATGGAGACGCTGATCAGGGTGCACATTCACCCCGGGTCGATCGCCGGGATCACCGTGAGCGCGGCGGGGGCGTTCTCGTCCCTAGTCGCGCTCAATCGGGTCCATCTGTTCCCGGTCAGCACGTGGTATCAGCTCCTGGCCGCCGTGCTGATCGGCTTCACGGTCTACTTCTTCGTCCTCGCCGGGATCGGGGAACTGACCCGAGAGGATGTCCGCCGGATCGGTCACTCCTTGAGCCTGCCCCATCGGCTCGTCGAGATGTTAGCGCGGATCCCGTGGAGAGCGCAGAGCCCGTACCTCTCTCCCATCGACCTTGCTCGGGCCCGGGGGTTGAGCACGACCGAGCTCCCCGAGCCCTTCACGGGGGTGCGGGAGCTCCCCGAGATCCTGGTCCCCGAGGAACCGTTGCCCGAGGAGGGAAAGGGCAGGACCGGACCCTGACCTCTTCGGGGGTGGTGAGCGGCCGGCTCTTCGGAGTTGTATCCCGCCGCGCTACCGCGCCCCTGCGCCGAAGAATGCGGGGAGTACCGCATTTTTGTCGCTTCCCGCGCTTCGCAGAGCTTAAACCCCTCCCCTCGCTATTCGCGGCGAGGCCACATCCATGGTTCACGTAGAAATCCGACCGGCTGCCTCGCTGCAGGTCAAGACGCTCATCCGCGGACAGAACCCCGAGGTCGGGGTGCGGGTCTATGCCCAGCTCGGCGGGGGAGGCTGCGGCGGCGGCTCCGCCGTCCAGTTCGGCCTAGCGTTCGCGAAGCCCCGGGCCGATGACGAGGTAATTCGCCGGCGATGGGTACCGTCTCCTGGTCGATCCTACGAGCACCAAGTTCGTGGACGGGGCCATCATCGACTACGTCGAGGGGCTGCAGGAATCCGGCTTCAAGATCACGAACCCGAGCCTCCCCGAACCCGACGCAGCGGGGAAGGCCGGGGGCTGTGGTTCCTGCGGAAGCAACTCAGAGAACGGCGGCGGTTGCGGCTGCGGGCACTGAGGGACTTTCCGATTCGGTTCCCGTTATCTGCCCCCCTCATTCCCAGGGTGCCGGGAGCTAAGGCGCTCCCCGCACGACCCTCATGAGCGCGGAGCCACTCTGGAGCGAGAACCTCCGAAAGGTGTACCCGGTCAAGGGGTCGCCCCCCGTCGAGGCCCTGGCCGGCGTTTCGATGAACGTCCATCCCGGCGAGCGCGTTGCGCTCCTCGGCCGGAACGGGGCCGGTAAGACCACCTTCCTGCGAATCGCATCGACCCTCCTCCGGCCCACGTCCGGGTCGATCCGGGTCTTCGGGTACGACGTCGACTCGACCCCGGAGAAGGCCCGTCCGTACATCGCGGTCGTGCCGCAGGAGGGGAAGCCGTTCTTCCACCTCTGCCCACGGGAGCAGATCTATACCTACCTCCGAGCTCGTGGCCTGGCCCGAGAGACGGCCCAGAACCGCACCGAGGAGGCGCTGACCCGGATGGGTCTCCTCGAGGTCGCGGACCGTCTCGCGATCACCCTCTCGGGGGGCCAACGTCAGCGGACCATGGTCGCCACCGTCATCGCGACCGAGGCCCCGCTCCTCTTCCTGGACGAGCCGACGATCGGCATGGACCCGTTCGCGCGGCGCGAGGTCTGGGCCTCGCTCCGGGACCTGACGGCGAAGGGGTCGACAATCCTGCTCACGACCCACTACCTGGACGAGGCCGAGGCGCTCAGCCACCGCCTGTACATCGTCGAGCAAGGCCAGGGTGATCGTCAGCGGTACCGCCGACGACCTCAAGCGGTCGGTGGGCGGAACGGTGAAGGTTTCGAATCCCAAACGCGCCCGGACGCTCTGAGCTGTTCCGGTCGTTCGGCGAGATCGTGACCGACGGGGAGAGCCTGACCGTGATCGTCGCCCCAGAGCGGCTCGGCGAGATCATGGAGCTTACCGGGAAGAGTCACCTGACGCCGTCCGTGGGACCCGTGTCGCTCGAAGAAGCGTTCCTGCGCGTCGTAGGACGGAAGATCGATGAGGATTGAGACCACCGAAGGATTCAGCCGGGCGTTCCGGGGGACCGGCGCCTTTCTCTGGACCGAAGTGCTCGTCCAGGCCCACGAGGAGCTCGCGATGGCGACCTCGATGGTCACCCAGACCGTCCTCCTCGTCTTCGTCTACATCCTGAACCCCGCGCTGATCGGGGTGGCGCTGGTCGGCTCGGTCATCTTCTCCACGTTCACCTTGGGTCAACGGGTCCTGAACGAGGCCGCCTACGTCCGGATCGACCACAAGGCGAACGACCTCTACCTCGCGGGACCGATGAGCCCGGAAGGCTACTTCCTCGGGATGGCCGGTGGGATCCTCGTCGTCTACCTGCCCCCGGTCGTGCTCCTCGGGACCCTGGCGGTGGTCGTGGCCCATCTGACGGTCACGACCAGCCTTGTTCTTCTCGGGCTGGCGGGCGTCGTCTGGCTCTTCGCGGCCTCGCTCGGGTACATCTTTTCGACGTTCTTTCGAGACAACCGCGCGATCTGGGCCTACGCCAGCCTGTTCTTCAACATCTTCGGCGTCCTGCCGCCGGTCTTCTATCCGTTCGCCTACTTCCCGTCCTACCTGCAGCCGGTGGCCCTTCTGATGCCGCCGAGCGCCGCCGCGGCCCTGCTCCAGTCGCGGATCGGCACGACGGTGCTCACCTCCGGCGAGACGTGGCTCGCCCTCCTGGGGCTCGCGGCCGAGACGGCGTTCGTGTTCTTCTTCGCGGTGTACTGGGCCCGTCGCACCGTCCGGGGGCCGTAGATGGCGAGTGTAGAGGCGGAGTTCCCGAGCGTCCCGACGCAGGGGCGGGCCCTCCCGGCGTTCGCGCTGGTCGGCTGGCGATGGATCAGCCGCAACCCGGCGGTGACGATCACTCCCGTCTTGCTGCCGTTCATCTTCCTCTACTTCCTGTCGCTGATCTCCCCGCCCCGACTCCTTCCCCTCGAGATCGTCGGCGCGATGTTGTTCACGATGCAGAACATCGGCAGTTGGGTGCTCGGCGACAGCGCGACGTGGCGCATCGAGTGTTCGCTCCAGGACATGTTCGTGGCGAGCCCGCTCGGGCGGCTGCGCTACCTCTTCGGGATCGCGTTCTCCAACCTCATCGCCATGCTCCCCGCCCTGGCGATCCTCACCCTCCTCCTCGTCTGGAAGGGCGGGGCGGAGGGGTATCCGCTCACGGCGTTCGCCGCTCTCGCCCTGCTCGGGAGCCTGTTCACCCTCTGGATCCTCTTCTCGTCGGTCGGGATGGCCATCTCGAGCCGGGTGCGCACCCAACGGGAGATCTGGCCGGTCGGCAACCTGACCTTCACCCTTCTGGGCATGCTCTCGCCGCTGTACTACCCCCTCTCGAAGCTCCCTCCCGTCTGGCAAGAGGCGGCGCGGTTCCTCCCTACCACGTACGCGGCGCTGCTCGTCCAAGGCGCGCTCGGGATCACCCCGGCCTCTCCCGGGGAGCTGGCCCTGTATGCGGGCCTCCTGGGGCTCTCCGCGGCGGTCGGGCTCGTCATCTGCCTCCGCCTCTACCGCTGGGGGGAACTGTGAGGCTCTAGGCCCGGAACGTTCATAGGGAGTGGGGCCATAGAGCGGTCGGTGCTTTCCCACAACGAGTCGCTCCCGGGGTCTGTGTTCGTCCAGGCGTCCCGGTATCGGCCCCCTCGCGATCCCCGTTTCCCATGCCTCGGGGCTGGATGTTGAGAAGTTAACGATGCCAAACGACGAGTTCGATGAGATCCTGTCGGCGCTCGACCGTGAGACCGCCCGCATCCGCGTCCGGGCCGAACCGCGACGCTACAACAAGCCGGCGACCGTGATCTCGGGGTTCCCCCCGGGGTGGACCTCGACGAGACGACGCGCACCCTCAAGAACCGTCTCGCGACCGGCGGCTCCGTGGTCGACGGCGAGGTCTACCTTCAGGGGGACCACCGGGCCCGGATCCGGGACGAGCTCGCCAAGCTCGGGTTCGACCCCGAAACGATCGAGATCTCGGACGCGGCCCTCCCGAAGCGGGGTCGACGTGGCTAGATGCGCGGAACCCGCATACATCTCCGTCAAGGGTGAGTTGTTTCCGCGCCGGGAATGCCCAAGTAGCCGCTGATTGCGGTGGCCGCGAACGGTATAAGCCCGGGTGCCCCGGGGGAGCCGATGTCGGCTTACGCTCACCCCGAGGCGATCGTCGAGAACGAATGGCTGGCCGCCCACCTGGCCGACCCGAAGGTCCGCGTCGCCGAGATCGACTACGACCCCGTGGCGAACTACGACTTGGGCCACATCCCCGGCGCGGTCCTGTTTGACTGGCGCAAGGACATCAACGACCCCGTCGCCCGCGACATCCTCTCGGGCGAAGCCTTCCAACATCTGTTCCAGAAGGCCGGGGTCGATCCCGACACGACCGTCGTCCTCTATGGGGACTTCAACAACTGGTTCGCCGCGTTCGCCTACTGGGTGTTCACGTACTACGGCGCGAAGAACCTCAAGCTCCTGAACGGTGGACGGAAGAAGTGGATCGCCGAGGACCGGCCCCTGACCAAGGACCCTCCCCACCCTCCGACGGGCAAGTTCGTGGCCTCGCACCCCAACCCGAAGCTCCGCGCCTACCTGGACGACGTTCGGAACGGTCTTCCGAAGGTCAAGCAGGGCCAGCTCCATCTCGTGGACGTCCGCGGCCCGAAGGAGTTCTCCGGGGAGATCACGGCACCCCCCAGTACCCGACCGAGCATGCGCAGCGCGGGGGCCACATCCCCGGGGCGAAGAACATCCCCTGGGCCCAGGCGGTCCGGGAGGACGGGACGTTCAAGCCCCGGGAGGAGCTGGAGGCGCTCTACGGAGGCAAAGGGGTCACATCGGAGACCCCCGTCATCACCTACTGCCGGATCGGGGAGCGCTCGAGCCACACGTGGTTCGTCCTGAAGTACCTCTTCGGGTACCCCAACGTCCGGAACTACGACGGCTCCTGGACCGAGTGGGGGAACCTCGTGCGAACCCCAATCGAGAAGCCCTAGACGGATCGGGCACCCTCTCTCCGTCTCCCTCCGTCGAAGGATCAGGGTTTCCCGATCGCGCCGTTCCGTCGCAGCCGGGGCTGCGGCTGGCCGTGCTTGAGCACCAAAAAGTGGTGGAGATTGCCCTCCGCCCGATGGGCCAGCACCGGATAGCCGGTCTGGTCGGACCAGCGCACCATCTCGATCGGGCTGGTCGGGTCGTCCGTCACGAGCAGGACGTGGGTCCCGGCGGGCCGCCGGGCGAGCTCCTCGTTCAGCACCGTAAGGACCGCCGAACACTCGACCCCAATCTCGTAGAGCTCAACGTCCGGGGTCGCCGGCCAGCATCGGATCCGCTGCGCTCGGATCCGTTCCTCGAGCCGAACGGCCACCTGGGGGGCCGTTTCCAGGTACCGACCCACCTCTTCCGGATGGGTCGGCCGCACGCGCACCACCCAACCGGCCCCGTAGGGAGCGTCGTTCAGCAGTCGGGGCCGTTCCCGGAGGGCTTCGTTGCGCTCGAGGACGAGGCCCTCGACGGGAAGACGGACGGCCCCGGTGTACCGCACGCTCTCCAGCGTCGCGACGCTCCTCCCCCGCGCTTGCGTCCCTTCGACCGGTCGGAAGGACGCCGAGACGAAGGGCCCCGCGAACGCCCCCAGGGTCCCGAGGATCCCCAAGCGGGCGGAGTCACCATCGGGGGACCACCAGACGTCCTGCTCTAGGTCGTATAACCGGTCCTCCGGGAGGAGGCAGCCGAGGATCTCCACGGTGCCGCCACGACGCCGACCGATTATAGGCCTGTTCGGGGGTCGCCCCCGCCGGCCATCGGACCGGGTTTCACCGGACGAATCCGGCTTGCATTCCCGCCGTCTCGCAAGGGTTAAACCCACCCCGGTCTCGGCCGACCCCAAGGAAGGCGCCAATGCCCCGGAATGTCCACGTGGAACCGCTGCGTACCTCTCCACATCGAAGAACAGGCCGTCGAGCTGGTCGAGCGGAAGGGGCTGGGGCACCCGGACTCGATCGCCGACGGGGTCTCGGAATCGGTGAGCCGGGCGCTGTGCCGGCTGTACCTCGACGAATTCGGGAAGATCCTCCATCACAACACCGACGAGACCCAGGTCGTCGGCGGAGCCTCGGAACCTAAGTTCGGGGGCGGGAAGGTCACCAAGCCGATCTACATGCTCCTCGTCGGCCGCGCCACGACCGAAGTGAACAAGGAGAGGCTTCCGATCCACGAGACGGCCCTCGACGCGGCCCGGAAGTACATCGCGTCGGTCTGCTCCCACCTCGACATCGACCATGACGTGGAGTTCGACTCCAAGATCGGCTCGGGCTCGGTCGACCTGCGCGGGGTCTTTGAGCAGAAGTCGGTCCTCTCCAACGACACCTCGTTCGGCGTCGGCTTTGCGCCGCTCTCGGACACCGAGCGGCTCGTCCTGGAGAGCGAGCGGTTCCTCACCCTCAAGCTCAAGAAGAGGATGCCCGCCCTCGGCGAGGACGTCAAGGTCATGGGCTATCGCGATGGCGAGAAGGTCCGTCTGACGGTCGCCGCGGCTCTCGTCGACCGCTCGATCAAGGATGGGGACGCCTACCAGAGCATCTGCGAGGAGATCACCGAGAAGCTGGCCGACCAGGCCGCCAAACTGACCCACCGGGAGGTCCAGATCGACGTCAACACCGCCGACGACCCGGAGCTCGGACGGTACTACCTCACCGTGACCGGCTGCTCGATGGAGGCCGGAGACGACGGCTCGGTCGGCCGCGGGAACCGGGCGAACGGGCTCATCACCCCCTGCCGCCCGATGAGCTTGGAGGCGTCGGCCGGAAAGAACCCGGTGAACCACGTCGGCAAGATATACAACCTGCTCGGCAACCTGATCGCCGGCGACATCGTGAAGGAGACCGGCGGGAACGTGAAAGAGGTCCACGTCCGGATCCTCTCGCAGATCGGGAAACCGGTCGACGAACCCCAGGTCGCGAGCCTTCAGATCCTTCCGGCGGACGGCGTCAAGCTCGCCCAGGTGAAGCCGACCGCCGAGTCGGTCGCGAACTCCTGGTTCGAGCAGATCGACACGATCCCGAAGCTGCTCCTCACGGGGAAGCTGTCGGTCTTCTAAGCGCCCGTCCGCTCCGTGCGGGCGCCGGGGACCGCGGTCTCGCCCACCGCCACCGCCCCGAGGGCCTTTCCTCTAAATAGGTGGCTCGCGCAGTATCCTCCTCGAGACGGCCCGAACGGGGGGAGAACTTCGGATGGGGGGCTTGGGGATCTCGGGAGCCGAGCTGACGGTCCTCGTCATCGTGGTCCTCCTGATCGTCTTCATCATCGGCATCTTCCTCTACCTCTCGCGTCGGCTGCGAGCGCGGCGCGACCAGCTCGTCACCGAGCTCAAGGGCCGTCCCGAGCTCGTCCAGGACCGAGCCTTCAACCGGTTGGCGATGGCCCGACGGGAGGCCCAAATCCTCGAGCGGACCGGCAGCGACATCGCCACCGGCCAGGCGTTGATCGCCCAGTCCCAGGCCGCTTTCGACCTCCACCAGTATCCTCGATCCTACGAGCTGGCCCAGTCGGCCCACGAATCGCTCGTGAACGCCCGCGGGAAGGCGGGGCGCTCTGTCCCGACCCCCGCAGGCACCCCCATCCGGTCCTTGACGACCGGCGGGACCCCAGCCCCCGCCCCGGCGACAGCCGCCCCCACCCCGGCTCCGTTGCCCAAGAATCGGGCCGAGTCCCACTTCCTGCTGGGGTTGCTGACCCAGGAGGTCGAGGCGGCGCCCGCGGGGGCCGGACCCACGCTCGAGGCGAAAGCGTTGCGGGACCAGTCCCAGGCGGCATTCGACCGCGGGGACTACGCCGAATCGTTCCGGACGGCACTTCGAGGTCGCCGGGCGCTCGGCGGCCACATCGAGGCGCTCCCCCCCAGCCCGGCCGTCGGTGCGGCGCCGTTGATGACGGCGACGGCGGACCCCCATGGGGTGGCCGAGACCGTGGCGGGGGCCGCCCGATGTCCAGCCTGCGGACAGCCCACGCTCTCGGACGATGTGTTCTGCCGAGGGTGTGGTCGTCCGCTCAGTTCCCCTCCGTGCCCGTCGTGCGGGTCGCCCACCGCCCCCGCGGACGTCTTCTGCGGTCGGTGCGGCGCGCTGTTCTCCCGCTCAGCTGAGCGCTCCCGACCCACTGGTCGAGCCGGCGCTGCGTCCGGATCTCGTGGAGCACGGCGCTCTGGCGCAGCCACCGGTCGAGGGGGATCGCGAAGGTCGAACGCAGGAGCGCGGAGAGCTCTGGCATGGATGCGAGGCGTTGGGCGGGCTCCTGGAGGGCCGCGCGCACGTGCTCGCGGACGTTCCAGACCCCGAGGGGGAGGATCTCGCCGGGGTGGACCTCGCGGAGCACGACCACGGCGGCCTGGCGGCCCAGCCGGAGCAGCGATTCGGAGACGGCGAGACGCGCCGCGTAGTAGCATCCTCCGATGGTGGCGTAGGTGGTCCGCCCCTGGTGGCCCTCGTGGTCCCCCATCATCACGATCTGGGTGGTGCTCGGGTTCCAGAGGGTCTCGGGATACCATGCCTCGATCGATTCGTACCGCCAGATCCCCGGAGGAGGGCGATCACCCAGCGATTGTCGAGAGCCGTCAGTCGGTGCACCCGGATCTCGTCCAGCTCGGGCAGGTCGCGCACGCGCGCCAGGTTCTCCTTCGAGAGCACATCGTCGACCGCCGTGATGCTCCAGCGGGTGGGCACCAGCTTCCGTCGGCCGCGGCGGCCCAGGGTCCCGACGCTGAAGGCGCGCTGGATGCGGCTTACCCGAACGCCCCGCTGGTAGAGTTCCGCGACGGCGGTCCGGGCGTTCGCCGCGGTATCGGAGGAGAGTCGGTCGAGGTGGGGGTCGAGCCTCCGGACGTCCAATCGCAACCGCTCGATGGGCGCCGAGGGACCGAACGGGGGGGCGGAGTCCGAGAGCGCGATGTGGCCCCGGGGGGGCCGACGGAATCGGGTCTCACTCTCGACCGACTCGGCCGAGAGGCCGAGAAGCTGCAGCTCCTCCAGCAGCGGGATCGGCTTCTCGGCGTCGGTGACGCGGATTGGGCTGGTGCCCCGGACCAGTCCGGTACGGAAGCCCACCACCTCCGCGACGGAGCGTCCCACCCAGTCTTCGGGTGTGTCCAGCATCTCGGTCGAGCCATGCTCCGGGCTCAGGAGAGGCCCGAACGAGACCTTCGGGTATCCGAACCTTCCCACAAAGACCGCCGGAGGAGAGGAGCCCGAGAGCTCGGTCCCCTGTACCATAGGAAGGGTTCGTTCGAAGGCATGGTATCGCAGCAGAAGCGGACACACCGGCTTCCCGCACAGCAGCTGGGCGGAGCGGCATCGCAGGCACATCGTGGGGTCCTCCCGGAGCCCGGGGATGCTCCAGGAGAGGCCAGGGGCGGGGTCAACCCCAGGGAACGGGGGTGCGCTGGGGCTCGTCGTCACGGCCTCCGGGAATCCCCCAGGGGGTATATCCGTCGGGCTGAGGGGGTGGAACGGTGGGGGTACTCCCGGGCGGAGGAGAGCGGGGCCGGGACGGTGCGTGAATTGGAATTGACGATGGAACTTACCCCTTTCTCGCCATTCATGGACAGCGTATGGCCATGCAGACCGCGGCTTGGGAGATGCCGCGCCTCCCGAATCGTCGGGAAGCCGGGCGGCGGCTCGCCGAGCGGTTGATGAAGTACCAGGCCGACAAGCCGCTCATCCTCGCGCTCCCGCGGGGAGGTGTTCCGGTCGCCTACGAGATCGCCGAGCGGTTGCATGCGCCGTTGGACGTGCTGATCGCACGAAAGGTGGGATCCCCGGACAACCCCGAGGTACGGCCTGGGAGCGGTCGTCGAGGGGGGTCACCAGGACCTGGACGTCGCTCGGGTTCGGGAAGCCGGCACCAGCGTCGCCTACCTTCGACCTGCCGTCGTCGCCGAATCCCGCGAGGTCGAGCGAAGGTGCCGCCTCTACCGCAACGACCGACCGCGGGCCCCCCTCAAGGACCGGTTCGTCATCCTGGTGGATGACGGGGTCGCGACTGGGAGGGACGGTCCTCGCCGCAGTTCAGGCGCTCCGGTCGTCCCTGGTACGAAAGGTCGTCATCGCCCTCGGAGTGTGCCCGCCGAGTGCCATGTGGCCGCTCTCCCAGCACGCCGACGACGTGGTGGTGTTGTTGGTGCCGGAGCCCTTCGCAGCGGTCGGCCAGTGGTACGACGACTTCACCCAGGTCACCGACGAGGAGGTCATTCGCATGCTCCATCATGCCCACCGGCCTTCGATCACCGTGGGCCCGAGAGTGCATGCGGCCGCCTGAACCGGGGGGCGCCGTGTCGCATACCGGTCCTCAGACCGCCCACCAACCCGCCGCCGTTCGGAAGGATCGTGCGGTTCGGATCCGGATCGGGAACGATGTCCTGGAGGCCGACCTCCATGCGCCCGCACCCTCCCGCGGGATCGTGATCTTCGCCCATGGCAGCGGCAGCGGTCGCAGCAGCCCCCGCAACCGGCACGTTGCCGAGGTCCTGGAGGCCTCGGGGGTGGGGGCGCTCCTCCTCGACCTGCTGACCCCCTCCGAGGAAGAGACCGACCTCCAGACGACCGAGTACCGGTTCAACATCCCGTTGCTCAGCGAACGTCTGGTGAAAGCGACCGACTGGCTCCTGGCCCAGCCGTGGGGGAGAGGAAGGGCCATCGGATATTTCGGGGCGAGCACCGGCGGTGCGGTCGCGATGGTCGCCGCCGTTGAGCGCGCGGCCCACGTCTCCGCGGTCGTCCTGCGAGGGGCGCGCACGGACCTGGCGGCCGCCGAGGCCGGGAGGCTCCGCTGCCCGACGCTGATCCTGGTGGGGGAGAACGACCCGACGATCCTCGCCATCAACCAGGAGACGCTCCGACACCTCCAATGCCCGAAGAAACTGGTCGTGATCCCCGGCGCGACCCATCTCTTCGAGGAACCCGGCACCCTCGAGCAGGTGGCGCTGGAATCCCGGAAGTGGTTCGACCACCACCTTTCGCGAGCATCGCCGGCGTGAGCTAGGGGACCGGCCGCAACCGCAGCCAGGGCAGAGGGGAGCCGGACGGCCGGCGCGGCCGCCCACAGTAGGTGGGTTCAGGGAAGAGGGCAGGGTCCCGCCAACGAAGCGCTCAGAGCGATTCCTTCTCGAGGCGGAGGAGCCGCTCCCAGGCCAGCCGGACCTCCTCCTGGAGCGTCCGGATCTCCTGCGGGCCAAAGTGGCGGAAGCGACCCTGTGCCCGGACGTGACTCGTCGACCGGTTTTAGGGCGCCACCCTTGCGTGTGATGTGATACTTTCCGTTCTCGACCTCGAACAACGGGAAGATCCCCGAGTCGGTGGCGAGACGTCCCAAGGCGATCGAGTCCTCGGACGAGTACTTCCACCCGGGGGGGCAGGGGGTGAATGCGTGGAGGAACCTCGGTCCGGTCAGGTCCCTCGCCTTCTCGACCTTCCGCACGAAGTCCTCCGGGAAGGCCGGATTGACGGTGGCGGCGTAGACCGGCCGGTGGGCGAGCACGATGCCCATGATGTCCTTCTTCTCTTCCGGCTTGCCGCGGGACGAGCCGTCGACCGGGGTCGTCGTGGTCCACGCGCCCTGCGGGGTGGCACCGCTGCGCTGCACGCCCGTGTTCATGTAGCCTTCGTTGTCGTACATCACGTAGATCGCGTTGGTCCGGCGTTCGAGCATTCCGCTCAACGACTGCAGGCCGATGTCGGCGGTCCCGCCGTCGCCGGCGAAGCCCACGATGTTGAGGTCCTTGTAACCGAGCGCGTCGGCGGCGGCTCGGAGCCCGGACACGGAGGCTCCCGTCGCCTCGATCGGGTTGTCGAGCACGGCGACGCCGAGGGCCGAGGTCGGGTAAGGGGTTGCGATCACGGTCCAGCAGCAGGCGGGAATGGATATGATGGTCCGTGGGCCCAGCCCCTTCAGGGCGAGGCGCATCGCCAGCGCGGCCCCACAGCCGGGGCAGGCGGCATGGCCGGAGTACATCAGTTCCTGGGCGGGGAGGGTGAGTTTAGCCATCGATCTTCAACTCCGCTTGTTCTTCGAGGTCGATCCACCGAATGTCGGACGGTTCCCCCGCGAGCAGAGCTCCGAACATCCGTCGGACCTCGCCCGGGGTCACGTCCCGCCCCCCGATCCCCGCCAAGAAGCCGGAGAGGGTGGGGCGATGGGGGGAGGCGTACAGCGCCGCCGCGACCTCGGTGGCCGCCGGCCCGGCGCTCCCGAAGGTATACGACCGGTCCATGACCCCAAGATGGTCAACGCTCGCGGCGAGGTCGCGGACCGCTCGGGCCGGGAACGGGCGGAACATCCTCAGCTTTGCGAGGCCGACCTTCCGCCCTTCGGCCCGGAGCTCGTCCACCACCGCACGCGCCGTGGTCGTAGCCGTTCCCATCGTCATCAGGACCGCGTCGGCGTCGTCGGCCCGGTAGGTCGATAGCGGACCACCGTGCGACCGCCCGGTGCTCCGCTCGTACTCCTCCTCCACGGCGGCGAACGTTGCCGGTACGTGGTCCATGGCCGTCGCTACTTCTCGCCGGAATTCGACGTAGTGCTCCGGTCCGGTGAACGACCCGAGGCGGGAGGGAATGCCGGGGATCAGGACCGCACGCGCATCTCGGGGAGGGAGGAAGCGGTCGACCACGCTCGGCGCTGGGGACGTCGACCGGCTCGACGGTGTGGGAAAGGTAGAAGGCGTCCTCCGTGACCATGACCGGCAGCCGCACCATCGGGTCCTCCGCGAGCCGGTAGGACTGGAGGACGGTGTCGAGGACCTCCTGGTTGCTCTCGGCAGTAGATCTGGACCCATCCCGTATCGCGTTGGGCCATCGTGTCGGTGTGGTCCGCCCCGATGTTCCAGGGAGGCGCGACGGCCCGGTTGACCACCCCCATCACGATGGGAGCGCGCATCCCCGATGCCCAATGGAGCAGCTCGTGCATCAGGAGCAGGCCCTGGCTCGACGTGGCGGTATACGTTCGAGCGCCGAGACCCGCCGCGCTCACGACGACCTGCAGGGCGCTGTGTTCCGACTCGACCTGGATGTACTCGGCCTTCAGCTTGCCGGACGCGACGAAGTCGGCCAGTTTCTCCACGATGCTGGTCTGCGGTGTGATCGGGTACGCGGAGACGACCTGGACCCGGGCTAGGAGCGCGGCATAGGACTGGGCGTAGTTGCCCGACATCACCAATCGCGTCATGGCAGCACCTCTTAGCCCTCCGCGAGCATTTCGATCGTCCGCGGCGGGCATTCCTCGGCGCAGATCCCGCATCCCTTGCAGTACTCGAGGCGGACCACGGGGAAACCGTTCGGGTCGAACCCGATCGCATCGTCCGGGCAGAACTTCCAGCAGAAGTTGCACCGGGTGCACTTCTCGAGGTGGATCACGGGAGTCAGGGTCCGCCATGCCGCGGTGTGGAGGACGGTGCTGGGGGTCGCCGCCAACGGGCCTTCGGGAATGGAGATGAAGGGAATTTGCCGCGGGCGCGGGGTGGCGGTCCCGTGGGGCATCGCCTCGGTCACCCGCACCGAGTCGAAGCCCTCCGAGCTCGCCTGGCGGTTCTCCGAGTGGTGGGCCGGTACGAACTGATCGATCGCGCGCTCCACCGCCTCTAGGGTGACGACGCCGGTCGCCTTCGCGAACGCCCCGAGAATGGCCGTGTTCACGATCGGCGTGGTCGGTGTGCCCAAGCCATGGGCGAGGGCGATCTTGGTCGCGTCGACCGTGGCCCGGCGGACGGAGGCGGGAGCGACCATCTCTTCCGGAGGCCGCCGCGAGTTGACCAGGAGGAGGCCGCCCTCCTTGAGCCCGTCGGTCACGGGGGTCGTGCGGAGCAGCCCCGGGTCCAGGACGACGACCACGTCCGGGTGATCGATCGAGGTTCGCAGACGGATGGGTCGTTCGTCGATCCGGGCGTAGGCGGTGACGGGAGCGCCTCGGCGCTCGACCCCGAAGAACGGGAAGCTTTGAGGCTCCTTTCCATCCAGGAACGCTGCCTGGGCGAGGAGCTCGGAGGCGATCACCGCGCCCTGCCCTCCTCGACCATGGAATCGAATCTCGATCATCGTCCCTCGACGGTCGCAAGAGCGTGCTGGGAGCGGATTAAGACCCAGTCAACCCGGCCTGACGCGCCAGATTAATGCCGTCAGAAGATTCCCCTCTCGCTATGGTCGGAATCCGGGCGTTGAAGAAGATCTGGCTCGACGGCAAGCTCGTCGACTGGAACGATGCGCGGGTCCACGTCCTGACCCACGGGCTCCATTACGGCTACGCGGTCTTCGAGGGGATCCGGTGCCACCGGACCGCCCGCGGCTCGGCGATCTTCCGGTTGGAGGAGCACCTGGACCGGTTCGTCAACAGCGCCAAGGTCTACCGGATGGTGCTCCCGTTCGACCAGGGCACCCTCAAGCAGGCCTCCATCGACCTCGTTCGGGCGAATGAGACGCCCGAGGCGTACCTGCGACCGATCGCCTTCTCGGGGTACGGCCAGATGGGGTTGGACCCGACCAAGAGCGAGGTTCAGGTGGCGGTCGCCATGTGGGAGTGGGGCGCGTACCTGGGCACGGCCGGCGTCCAGCACGGGGTCCGTGCGACCGTGTCGAGCTGGGTCCGGATGGACTCCCGGTCCCTTCCTCCGCAGGCCAAGTGTGCCGCAAACTATGCCAACTCGGCCCTGGCGAAGATGGAGGCCGCCAGCTCCGGCTACGATGAGGCGATCCTGCTGAACGCGGCCGGCATGGTCGCCGAGGGACCGGGAGAGAACATCTTCCGGGTGAAGAAGGGGGTCGTGAGTACGCCTCCGGCGAGCTCGGGGATCCTGCGTGGGGTGACCCGCGACTCGGTCATCCGCTTCGTCGCCGACGAGCACCTCGTCTTCCAACGGACCGACTTCACCCGCGAAGAGCTCTTCTCGGCCGACGAGCTCTTCTACACGGGCACGGCCGCAGGGATCACCCCCATCCGCGAGGTCGACGGCCGACCGATTGGCAACGGAGAGTTTCCGATCACCCGACGTCTGCAGCAACGCTACGAGGATGCCATCCACGGAAGGTCGGACGTCTACGCATCCTGGCTTACGTACGTGGACGAGGCCCATGCCGCCCGTCCGTAGGCACTCCCCGAGGGGCCGACCTCGCGGGATCTCGTCCATGACCGGCGATGGAGGACCGTAGCATGGCCACGTTCCCTTCGGACCACGAAGGCCTGCTTCCGTTGCCCCACCTCCGAGGAATGGACCTGTTGGACACCCCACTCCTCAACAAAGGAACGGCGTTCACGAACGAAGAGAGGACCGCGCTCAACCTGCACGGCCTCCTGCCGCCGCAGGTGGAGTCGCTCAAGGAACAGGTGGGCCGAGCGTACCGGGCGTTCCAACGGAAGAACGAGGACCTCGAGCGTCACATCTTCCTGCGCGCCCTCCAGGACACCAACGAGGTGCTGTTCTACCGACTCCTCCTCGATCACATGGAGGAGATGATGCCCGTGGTCTACACCCCGGTCGTAGCCCTGGGGTGCGAGGAGTTCAGCCACATCTACCGACGCCCGCGCGGCATCTTTCTACCGTACCCCTTGCGGGACAAGATCCCCCAGCTCCTGCAGAACCGCCCGAATCCGGACGTCGACATCATCGTCGTGACCGATGGCGAGCGGATCCTCGGGATCGGTGACCAGGGGGCGGGGGGGCTCGGGATTCCTATCGGAAAGCTCTCGCTGTACACGTTGATCGGGGGATTCCGTCCGGGAACGAACCCTGCCCATCGCTCTCGACGTCGGCACCAACAACACCCAGGCCCTTCGGGACCCGGAATACCTCGGGTGGCGCCACGAACGGGTGAAGGGGCCCGAGTACTTCGACTTCATCCAGCGGTTCGTCGATGCGGTGAAGGAGGTGCTCCCCCACACCTGCCTCCAATGGGAGGACTTCGCCGCGCCCCACGCGCGACCGATCCTGGAGCGGTACCGGGATCAGTTGCTGACGTTCAACGACGACATCCAGGGAACGGCCGCGGTCGTCCTGGGGGTGATCCGGGGAGCGGTCCTCGTCTCCCGGACCTCCCTCAAGGACCAGGTGATCGCGGTGCTCGGCGCGGGGTCCGCCGGCGTCGGGGTGGCGGACTACTTGCGGTCCGCGATGGTACAGGAGGGGTTGACCGAGGCCGAGGCCCGCGGTCGGTTCTGGATGGTGAACTCCCATGGCCTGCTGCACACCGAACGGACCGACCTCAGCGCCGAGCAGCGGGTCTACGCCCAGCCTTGGGAACGCGTCGCCGATTGGCCGCGCGGCCCCGGCGACATGATCGGTCTCGCGGAGGTGGTCCACGAAGTCCACCCCACGATCCTCATCGGGCTCTCCACGTTGGGCGGCGCCTTCACCCAAGCCATCGTGCGGGATATGGCGAGCAAGGTCGGGCGACCGATCATCCTGCCGCTCTCGAACCCGACCGCGCGCTCGGAGGCCCGGCCCGAGGACCTGATCTCCTGGACCGACGGCCGCGTGCTGGTGGCGACCGGTTCCCCGTTCCCCCCCGTGTACTTCGGGAATCGAACGTTCCGCATCGCGCAGTGTAACAACGTCTATGTCTTCCCGGCGCTCGGATTGGGCGTCCTCGCGAGCCGGGCCCGTCGAGTGACCGACGGGATGATCCTGGCGGCCGCGCGCACCCTGGGGGAGCATGCGCCGGCCGCGAAGGACCCCGAGGGCCCCCTCCTCCCGGTCGTACATGACCTTCGGAGCGTGGCGGTCGAGATCGCCCTCTCCGTCGGGCTCACGGCCCAGCAGGAAGGCGTGGCACCCGCGTCGTCCCCCTCCGAACTGCGCGAACGGATCGTGGCCATGCAATGGACCCCCGGATACCCTCGGTACACGAGAGAATAGCGCCTCGCCTCCGCGTAGGAGGGCCAGGGTCCTAGCGAAGGAATGGCCCCATCGGGTCGGGGCCTACGTCTCAGGGTGGGGCCGCCTTCGTCGCGATTGGGCGGGCGAGGAACTTCTGGACCTCCACTTCCACCTGCGTCCGCAGCTCGTCGGAGAGCGAGACCTCCCGACGGAGGCGGAGGTCCTCCTCGGCCGCCACGTGGTCGCTCAGGTACTTCATCACGAACTCCTCCTCGTACTTGGCCCACGCCCGGTCCGAGAAAGCGCCGCTCCGAAGGAGGGAGGCGAGCATCTGCGGAGAGTAGTACTCGTGGCTGCGATACGCCGCTACCAGCCCTCGCAGGACCCCGATCCGCTCCGCCATCCGGGTCTGGGTTCCTCGGATTCTCGTTGGACTCTGTCCAGGCTGGTCTCCTCGTGGGCCTCCTCCTTCTTCCGGGCCCGGAAGGTGGGGAGTCAACCGGCGGGGCGTCCTGCTCACGGCTTCGGCGGGTTGGATTGTGGTCCGGAAGACATCGTAGAGCCGCACCAGCCGCTGCTGGTGCACCTCGTTCACGTAGCGGCTCCACAGGCGGATCCCTTCATCGAGGTAGTCCGGGTCGACCGCCAGCCCCCGTCCGAGCGCCTCCGCGATCTCGTTGATGCGGGCCATGAGCGGGAACAGGAGTTGCTGGTCCTCTCGCCGCAACTCGTCCGCGACCGCCCCGAGTACAGTTGCGGGGGTTTCGGGGGTCGGTGGTGCCTCGGGAGGGGGTGCCATACCTCTCAGTGGGTCTCCACGGGTCTTAGGCCGCACGTCAAGTAAGATTGACCCCCGCGCTGGCGCGCGGGGTCGTCGGCCGCACCAGAGGGGCCTCCGATACCCCCGAGAGAAGCTCGCCCCGCCGACCGGCGGGAGTGAGCTCCTACGGTCATTTTGAACTGACGCGAATTTGATAGGCGCCCGGGCCATGCTCCTCGCATGTCATCTCCGCGCAAATCGGCACGAAAGCGGGCCTCTTCGACCGCTAGGGCGAAGCGCCGCACGCCTCCTCCGAAGCCCAGAACGGGGCTCTCCCTGGCCTACAACGTGCGGGTCGGGGACGTCGTGAGCGCCCCGGTCAATCCTGATCGGGACCGAAGGGACCCTGTTCGACGCGGTGATGCTGATGCGGACCCACAACGTGTCGGGCCTCCCCGTGATTCGACCCGAGCGGGACCGTGGTCGGAGTGCTGAGCCAGAAGGACGTGGCGAGGATTGTCGCCGGCACCTCGCGGTTCCCGGAGATCAAGGGGTTGCTGGACATCTTGCTCGTGGGGCTCTCGGACCAGCCGGCCATCACCCTGCAGAACCTCCGCACCACGCTCGAACAAACGCGCGTGAGCGAGGTCATGTCGAGGCCGCCCTTCATCATCCGCCCCGACGCCCCGCTGGAATTCGCCGCCGAGGTGATGCGGGACAACTCGATCAATCGGCTCCCGGTGGTGGAGGACGAGCGACTCATCGGGGTCGTCACTCGGAACGACCTGGTGCGTGCCCTGATCCGCGCTCCTCCGCCGCGGTCCCGACCTTAGACCCTTCCCCGGCCGCGGGGTCGCGAGGGGTCGGGGGGTCCTCCGTCGCGCACATCCGTTCCCACCCCGTTTGTCGGGGCGAACACGCCCAGCCCGGGGAACGCCTCGTTCGCCGCCGCGAGCGAGAGCTCGGTGTACTTTCGTAGCTGGGCAAGCCGCTCCGGCTCGAGTCGAAGGGTGGGCGTATGCCAGTGCAGGGCGACCCACTCCCCGACGGCGACCCCCGGTAGCACCTTCGGGTCGTAGGGGACGACCTCCCGTCGGGCAGCGCCCAGGGTCAGATGTTCGCCCTCGATTGTCAGGGAGGGCGTCACCAGGGTGAGGGAGCCCGGGTCCGCGACGACGACCTCGCCCCAACCCGGGCGACACGCCTCCATGTTCGAGAGCGTGGTGCGGACGTGGCCGGTGACGTTGCCGACGCCCACGAACCCCACGTGGAATGTATGGTGCGGGATTGGGTGGGCGGGCAGATGCTCGGCGAGGCGCTGGGCTAACACCCGCGGGAGGCCCCGGAGGACTAGCCCGTCCAGGAGGTTGGCGAAGTCCCGGCGCTCGAAGGCATCCAGGAGGTCGTTGCCCAACCAGTACGCCTCGACGACGCGGCGATTGAAGGGGTCCAGCCCGTGCTTTCGGCCGATGGCCTCCAGGTAGGGCACGAGCGCCTCGAACTGGCCCAGCGCATGCCGGGCGGCCGGTAGGTCGCGGCCCTCGGTGATGGCCCGGTACAGCAGGGAGTCTGCGCCCTCGGGGCCACAGGTACTGGAGGCGGTTCGTCGCGATGCTGAACCGGGCGCCCAGCTGGACTCCGTCCATGCCCGGTTACGCGCTCGGCCGGAGCAAGACCGCCCCGGCGAGGTAGTTCCACGTTTCCCGGAGCTGCGAGCGACCCACAGCGAGGCCGACCCCCGCCGCCACGACGACCGTGCCCGCGACCTGGGCGAGGGTGAAGGCACTGCCCTGGAATCCGACGCTGAGGAGGAAGGTGATAGGGAAGCCCAGGACGAGAACCGAGGTAGCGACCCCCAGGTCGACCCGCTGCAATCCGGCGTACCAGACTCCCACGAACGCGGTCAACAGCACCGCGCTGATGACCAGCCACTGCCACTGGGCGCCGGTGAGAGCGCCGACCGTGCCTACCTGCGAGGTCACCGCGAGATAGGCAACCAGGAAACAAGCGCCGAAGCCCATCCGACCCAGCGCCACGGTGCCGGAGGGGAGGTCACGGAGCACGCGCCGCGACAACGTATACTCCCCGGCCCACAGGAGGGTCGCGACGAGCACGTACGCGGTCCCGTTGCTCCAGAGCGGGAACACGAGGGAGAGCAGTAGCAGGTTCCCTCCCAGGATCAAGGCTGCCGCGGCCGTCACCCGCCAGCGGAATCGTTCTCGGAGGAAGACGACGCCGAAGATCGTGGCCATGATGAACAGGGTCCGGTAGGCGAACGACGCCGAGGCCGCCCCTCCGGCCTGGGTCGCGAGCTCGATGCCGCGGAAGAATAGGAGAAAGGGGATCGCACCACCGACCAACCCGATGAGCACCAACCGGCTCCAGTCTCTCCGGCGCATCGGGGTGCGGAGGGACCAAGTTCCCAGGAGAGCCAACGGGACCAGGAAGAGCGCGGTCGCGAGATTGCGCATCGTGACGAACGCATCCGAATTGGTTCCGTGGACGGCGTAGAAGTTCACGAAGGTCGACACGCCACTCACCAGCGCCGCCAGGAAGACCAGAAGGATTCCCAAGCCCCCCGAGCGTCCGCGGGAAGGTGCCCCTGCGACCATCGTTGGATCCTCCCGACCGCTCCGTCCGGGCCGCTACTCCACCGGAACGCGGGCGGCATCGGACCCGGCGGCGGACGGTGCCGCCAAGGCCGTGGCTTCGTTCCATTGCCGAGCATACTCGAGAGCCTCCCGCGCTTCCGATTCCGGGAGGATGCGGGTAGCGAAACCGGCGTGAACGACGACGAAACTGCCCACCCCGGCCTCGGGGGTGTACAGGAGGCTGACCTGCTTCACGGCCAATCCGAAGTCGACCCGGGCGAGGGGGGACTCCGGGTCGCTGAGGTCGATGCTCAGGATTTGGCCGGGAATCGCGAGGCACATGGGTCGGTTCGGCCAATCCCCCCGCCCATATCAACCCGACGTGCTCTCGAGGGGTCCGGGCGCTCTGCGTGACCTCAAGAGGTCGGGGTTCCCCCGGGTGGGGTCTTCCGAGCCCGAGGGCCAAAGCCACCCTTGGGCTCGGCATCGATGCTCTGTAGGACGACTCCCTGGGCGCGCGGGTCACCGGGGTCGGCCGACACCTCCACCTCGAGCACAGCGCCCTCGGCGACGGTGCCGCGGGTCGCGTGCGGCCACTGCTCCCGGAGCTGGTGCTCGGTCAGGTGGGAGAGTGCGCCTACCCAGAGGCGAATCCGCGTGATGCGGCCGACCTCCTCGGCGCTCGAGACCTCCGCGACCTTTCGGAGCAGGTCCCGGAACATCGCCTGCTCATGCATGAGGAGGTCCCTCCGGTCGTCGGGGAGCTCCTCTGCGATGCTCCGAGAGCTCCCGGTCGACCCGAGCGACCACGTCCTGGACCGCCCTCGCCACCAGCGGGGTCAGGCCGGCTCCCATCTCCAGGTCCACCGCCTCGATCCCGTAGATGACCAGTCGGTTCGGATAGCGGCCGAGGGACCGTCCGAGGGCTACGGCCTGGGCCAGGGAGAGGCCGTGGGTCGAGCTGGTGGACAGGGGAGAGGGAAGGGGCTGGCTCCCCACCGCGATTCGGTGGACCCCTCCCGGTCGGCCTCCGGACCGGAGAGCGTCCACGACGATGACGAGGTCCCCTCCCTCCCAGAGGTCGAGGAGCGCGGTGGCCTCGCCGTCGCACTCGAGCACCCGCGCTCGTCCCTCCAGGACCGGCCGGAGGGCGCGTGCCACCGCCAAGCCGCAGCCGTCGTCCCGGCGGTGCTCGTTCCCGCAGCCGATCACGAGGGGCATCGCTCCGGCACCGGCGGGAGGAGCGAGGGGAGGGGTCGGCGGCACACGCGTCAGTCCCGGACCAGGTCCATCTTCAGGAAATGGGTCGCGCACGAAATGCACGGGTCGTGGTTGCGGATCGCCCGCTCGCACTCGTAGGTCAGCGGGGCCTCGTCGAGGTGCACGAGGCGGGTGACCAGGTGACGCACGTCGTCCTCGATCCGCTTCTGGTTCTGCGAGGTGGGGGCTACGATGCGCGCGTCCGTGATGAGCCCGGCCGCGTCCAACCGGTAACGGTGGTAGAGGATACCACGTGGGGCTTCGGTGACCGCAGCCCCCTCCGTGGGGGAGGTCAAGGGAGGAGGGGGCACCCACGGGGACGCGGGCGGCTCGTACTGGTCGATGATCCGGAGCGCTTCCTCGCAGGCGAAGACGACCTCCACCGCACGGACCAGGATGCTGCGGAACGGGTTGCGGACGGGCGGGGTGAGCCCGACCTCGCGGGCCAGGGAAGTGGCTCGAGGAGGAAGGCGGTCGTGGTTGAGCGCATACCGGGCGAGCGGGCCGACCAGGTAGGACCCGCCTCCCTTCCGCACCGAGTGAAGCGCGTTCGAATGGGGAACCTGGACCTCTTCGAACTCCTGTTCGAACTGCGCTGCCGGGATCTGCAGCCCGCGGCTCGAGACCACGTCCCCCTCATTGAACGGGTATTCGGTCGGATGACGCAGCGCGACGAACTCGTAGTCCTCCTTGACGTCGGGGAAGTCGAAGGCAGCCGCAAAGTGGACCGTCTCCTCCGCGAGCTCGAGCGCCGCCTCGAGCTCCGGACGGAACGCCTCGAGCTCCTCTTTCGCGGGGACCCGATAGAACCCGCCGACCCGGACGTTGATCGGGTGGATCTCCCGACCTCCGAGGAGTTGCATGAGCGCGTTGCCGGCCTTCTTCAGCTTCAATCCCTTCTTCACGGCGAGCGGGTGGTCCTTCGCCAGCCGGATCGCGTCGGGGTAGCCGAGGAAATCGGGGGCGTGAAGCAGGTAGATGTGCAAGGCATGGCTCTCGATCCACTCGCCGCAGTAGAGGAGTCGGCGGAGCTCGCGAAGCTGCCCTTCCACCCGGATCCCGAGGGCCTGCTCGAGGGCATGGCAGGAGCTCATCTGGTAGGCCACGGGGCAGATGCCGCAGAATCCGGGCCGTAATGTCGGGGGCCTCCCCGTACGCCCGGCCCCGCAGGAACGCTTCGAAGAAGCGGGGGGGTTCGAAGATCCGCAGCTCGACCTCTTCGACGTTCCAGCCGTGGATGCGGACCTTCAGCGCGCCTTCGCCCTCCACCCGGGCCAGGTAATCGACGGTGATCGTTCGGTCGGTCATGGGCTCGTCTTCTTCCCCTTCACCGAGTCACTGGCTGCGCGGAACGCTGGAGCGCCTGCGTTGAAGGTCCGGAAGACCCGGTGGATGGCGGGCGGGTCCATTCCCAAGGTGCCCAGGTTCCCGATCAGCGACGCCGTGTTCGGCGTGTCCATCGGTCCGAAGCATCCGTAGCACCCTCGATGGAACGCCGGGCAGATCGCCCCGCACCCGGTCTGGGTCACCGGTCCGAGGCACGGGGTCCCGTGGGCGACCACCACGCAGACATTCCCCCGCCGCTTGCATTCGACGCAGACGCTCTCCGTCGGGACATTGGGCGTACGTTCGTCGAGGAAGGCGGAGATGACCTCGAGCAGCTGCGCCTTGCTGATCGGGCAGCCCCGGAGCTGAAAATCCACGGGGACGTGGTCGCTGATGGCGGTCGAGGTCGCGAGCGTCGAGATGTAGTCGGGCCGGGCGTACACGACCCGGCGGAACTCGTCCACGTCCTGGAAGTTCCGAAGGGCCTGGATCCCGCCGGACGTCGCGCACGCCCCGATCGTGACAAGAACACGAGACTCCGCGCGGACCTCCCGGATCCGTCGTGCGTCGTCGGCCGTCGTGATCGACCCCTCGACCAAGGAAAGGTCGTAGGGCCCCGCCACGACGGCCCGGGATGCCTCGTGGAAGTTGGCGATCTCGACCGCATCGGCCACCGCCAACAGCTCGTCCTCGCAGTCGAGCATGGTGAGCTGGCAACCGTCGCACGAGGCGAACTTCCAGACCGCCACGCGCGGCCGACTCCGTCGCGGCATGTCACAGCTCCCGGACCGCGAACATGTGTTTGATGCTCCGGTAGCAAAAGACGGGGCCGTCCCGACAGACGAACGAGGGACCCCACTGGCAGTGGCCGCAGAGCCCGACCGCACACTTCATGTTCCGTTCCATCGAAAGCCAGATCGCGTCCTCCGGCACGCCGAGGGTTTCGAGGGCCTGCGCGCTCAACCGCATCATGATCTCCGGGCCGCACAGAAAGACGACCGTGTGCGCCGGGTCGAACCGGGCGTCGGGGATCCGAGCGGTCACCAGGCCGACATCGCCGTACCAGTCCCGTCCGGCCGCATCGACCGTGACCTGGAACCGGAGGTCCCCCGGCTTCGCCACTTCTGGACCTCGTCGTAGTGGACCAAGTCCTTGGGCGTGCGCGCTCCATAGATGATCTCGACCCGCGAGTAGCGCTCTCGGTGAGCCAACAGCTCGTAGAGGAGGGGGCGGAGGGGGGGCAGGCCCAGACCCCCCGCGACGATGACCACATCCTGGCCTTCCGCCCGCTGAAGCGGCCAGCCGACCCCGTACGGCCCTCGGACCCCCAGGGTCTCCCCCGGCATGGTCTTGGTGAGTGCTGAGGTGACCTTCCCGGCAGAACGGACCGTGTGCACCAGTTCGTCGGGATGACTGGGGTCGCCGCTGATCGAGACCGGCACCTCGCCGACACCGAACCGATAGACCATGTTGAACTGGCCCGGTGCGAACGGCGGGATCCCGTGCCCGTTCGACGGCTTCAGCACCATCGTGACGGTGTCGGCGGTCTCCACCACCCGACGCTCAACGACGTACGGCACCGGGGTGAACACGCTGGTCCCGTCGGAGCTCCCGCTCGCGGGAGGAGCCGCCTCAGACGCCATGGATGTCCAGGACCTGGACCCAAGCGTTCTGGAGTCTCTCGCCGATCACCGGAAGAAGTCGTAGCAGGAAGCGGTACCCGTCTTCGGGCCGGGCCTCGAAGGCATCCTTGAGGGTCTTCGCGTCGAGCGCCAGGATCCGGGTCGCTTTGACCGCGCGCGCATCGAACCTCCAGCGGTAGGGCGGGATAAGCCAGGACCAGCCCAGGACCTCGCCCGAGCCGACGGTCTGGATCGTAAGGCGAGGTCGGTCCGCGGCCGGGATTTCCAGGGCGACCTTCCCGTGGAACACCAGCCAGAACTCCTTCGCGATGTCCCCTTCCTGGAACAGGATGTCCCCGACCTCGAACGACCGTTCGGTCGCCCCCGAGCCGGCCAGCTGGACGAACCGCTCGTCGAACCCGTGGAAGAACGGATGGTCGGACACCCGCAGCTCCGGACCCCCCGCCCGGGTCCTCCGCTCATGGTGCCCCTCCACCGGCCGTCAGCTTCGCCGGCACCGACCGGATCGCCGCCACCTCTTCGGTCAGGTCGATCCCGACCGGACACCATGTCACGCACCGACCGCAGCCGATGCACCCGGAGGTGCCGAACTGGTCCTCCCAACTCGCCAGCTTATGGGTCAGCCACTGACGGTAGCGGGACAGCGGGCTCTTGCGAACGCTGATGGCGTGAAGCTGCGTGAATTCGAGGTTGAAGCATGAGTCCCAGCGTCGCCATCGCTCGACCGTCTCCCCGCTGAGGTCCGGGATCTCCTCGGTGGTACTGCAGAAACACGTTGGGCACACCATGGTGCAGTTCGTGCAGGACAGACACCGCTTCGCCACGATCTCCCACCGAGGATGTTCGGGCTGATTGAGGAGCAGGTCGTGGATGCCCGTGGTATCGAGGCTCCGGCCCATGGACGCGGCGGTCCGCGCTACGATCGAGTCCGCCATCTCCCTATCTCCCCCCTCCGCCGGTCGCAGGGGGACCTGGCCCAATACTGCGGCCCCGGCCGCCGACCCCACCTCCACGAGGAAGTAGTGCCGCTCGTGCGTCAGGATCTCGGTCAGCGCGAGGTCATGTCCCTCCCTCACCCCGGGTCCGGTCCCCATGGAGACGCAGAAACACGTACCCCCCGCCTGGCCGCACTGCACCGCGATCCGAAGGGTTCGCGCCCGGCGCGCGTGGTACCCAGGGTCGCGGATCTTTCCGTCGAAGACCTTGTCGCTCACGTCCATGGCGGCGAGCTCGCAGGCCCGAACACCCAAGAATGCGAGCGGTGCTCCCTCGTCGTTCTCGGCCTTGACGGTGAACGACGTGCCGGTTCGGGTAGCGGTCCACAGTCGTTCGCGCGGGGGGAACAGGAACTTCTTCCAGCTGTGAGGCCCGAGGTTGTATCCGAACAGGGCCGCGTCGGCCCGTCGCTCGAGCCGGTACTTTCCCGCGTCCTGGCGGTCGGTCCAGCCGATCGGGAGGTCCGCTTCTCCCCGGATCTCCCCGTAGACGATGGCCCCGTCCCGAACCGTGGGTCCAACGACCCGATACCCGGCGGCTCGGAGCGCCGCCAAGAATTGGGGAAAGTCGTTCCGTTCGAGAATCCGGTGGGCTCCTACGCTGAGTTCATCCATCGCACCCATCCGATTCCTGCCCGCACGGCTGGCAGTAGATGCCCGAGGAGGGTATGGTCTTGTAGTGAATTAAGAATAACTTGGGCGCCGCGGACCTCCGGGTGTCTTACTATAAACGGGCCGGCCCCTGCCCCCCCGGACCTATGAAGACCCCCCAAGAACTCGGCCGATGGCTAGGGATCGACCCGGGTTCCATCCATCCCGCCGGGCCCTTCGTTGGCAAGATCCCCGTGTCGGTCGTTCGAGAGCTGTCCTCCACCCGGCCACGGGGGAAGTTGATCCTGGTCACCGGCATGACCCCCACCCGACATGGCGAGGGCAAGACCGTCACCGCGATCGGCCTCGCGGACGGGTTGAACGCCAACGGCCAGCGGGCGGCCGTCTGCCTTCGACAGCCTTCCCTCGGCCCCGTCTTCGGCATCAAGGGTGGCGCCACGGGGGGAGGGCGCGCGACGGTGGAGCCATCGGCCAACATCAACCTCGGGTTCACCGGGGACATCAACGCGGTGGCGACCGCGCACAACCTGCTGGCCGCCCTGGTCGACAATCACATCTTCCACGGGAACTCTCTGGGCCTCCAGCAGGACCGAATCCTCCTGACTCGGACGCTCGACATGGAGGACCGGTCCCTACGTCACATCGTCACGGTCGTGGGGAAGTATCCACGTCTCCCCGCGACGCAGAGCTCCTTCGTCATCGCGGCGGCGTCCGAAGTGATGGCCATCCTGGCCTTGGCGAAAGACTATGTCGACCTCAAGGAACGACTGGGGAGGATCCTGGTCGGATTCCAAGCAGACGGAGCACCGGTTCGCGCGTCGGCACTCCATGCCGAGGGCGCCATGGCCGCGGTCCTCCGGGACGCGCTCGAACCGAACCTCGTTCAGACCGCAGGCGGAACCCCCGCAATCGTCCACACGGGGCCGTTCGGGAACATCGCCCACGGCACGTGCAGTCGATTGGCCATCGAGCTGGGACTCGCGACCGCGGACTACTGCGTCGTGGAGGCCGGCTTCTCGACCGAGCTCGGAGCCGAGAAGTTCGTGGACATCGTCACGCCGGTCCTCGGGGTGGACGTGGATGCCGCGGTGCTCGTGGTCACCCTGCGGAGCCTCCGGTTCCAGGGAGGAGCCACCGAAGAGGAGTCGGCCCATCCGGACCTCGCGGCGACCGAACGGGGGCTCGCCAACCTCGAGCAACATCTCTCCAACCTCGAGACCTTGGGTCTGGCGGGCGTCGTCGCGCTGAACCGGTTCCCCGGCGACAGCCTGGAGGAGGCGGCCTCCGTTCGCGAGTACCTGCCAGGCCCATGGGGTGGCGGTGGTCGAATCTCGCGCCTTCGAGGAGGGGGGGGCCGGGTGCGTCGAACTCGCCGAGGCGGTTCGGCGGCTTGCGGGGCTCGGCCAGCGAAGTCGCCCGTTATGCCCGCCCAAGATGGGGCCGGTCGAGCAGCTCCGAACCATCGTGGTCCGCCTGTACGGTGGGGCCGGGATCTCGTCGACCCCCGAAGCCGAGCGCGACCTCGAGGAGCTCGGACGCATCGGTGAGCTCACGGGCCCGGTCTGCGTCGCAAAGACCCCCCTATCTCTCTCCGACGACCCCCACCGGTTCGGTCGACCGCGGGGGTTCATCTCTCAGGTCCACCGCTACACCCGCTCGGCGGGAGCCGGCTTTACCGTGGCCCATCTAGGCACGATCGAGACCATGCCCGGCCTGCCATCCCACCCTGCCTCGGAACGGATCGACGTCACCCCCGACGGCCGGATCCTAGGTCTGACCTGACCCGGGAGGTCCGCGAGCCTCCGCGCCGGCGTGCGGCTTCATCGAATCGGGCATCTCGACGCAGACGACCTCCCCACGTACCGTGGTCTCCGCCCCCGCGACGATCCAGGCCTCCACGACCACCTTGCGGCCCGTGACCGATTTCGGGCGACCGCGGATGGCCAGTTGCGGACCGAGCGGAGTGGGTCGGAGGTAGTCGACCCGGAGCGATGCGGTGACGAAGCGGTGGGGAGGGAGGAGGTCCATCTCGCGTCCCTCGGCGCGGTAGGCCGCGGCGGCGGCGGTGCCAGTAGCATGGCAGTCGATCAGCGAGGCCAGCACCCCGCCGTTCACGAATCCGGGGATCGCGGTGTGGAACGGTTTCGGCGTGAACCTTGCCAGGGTCTCCGCCCCGTCCCAGAAGCTCTGCAGCCGGTAGCCATGCTCGTTCATCCGTCCGCATCCAAAGCAGTGCGCTAGCTCGTCCGGATAGTAGTCCTGGAACGCCTTCATGGTCGAACGCCGGGAGGCGACCCGCATCATGAGCTGTTCGGCGGGCCCAGCGCGGACGGGACGCGCCGGGAGGGAGGCGCAGCCGAGGCGCGGGGAAGCCTCAGTGTCGGTCGAGGTCCTTTCCAACTAGGCCCAACCTACCTTCGCCCGCGGGGAGCTGCTGCGACACCTCGGCGACGTCGGGACCGTCCTCTCCTACCAGAACGCCACCTCATGCTCGAGGAGCCACATCTGGCGCTGATGCAGGACGCGGGCCCCGACGCCAGCGTCGCAAGTGGGTCGAGTCACGCCCCCTGCCTGTCGCCCCTGCGGGCCACCTCTTGGGTCCAGGTTCCCCCCGAGAGCCGGCTCTTGAGGCGAAGGGGCACAGGGTCCAACCAAGCCATCGCACCCCGCCATAACATGTTGACCAACGTCTACATATAGTCGTGTCGACATCGGTGAACATATGTCGGCGGCCAAAGTGGAGCTGGGCCTCACGGAACGACTCGGGCGGCTGAAGGACGGGGACGAAACCTGCTGCGTCCCAGAGTACCAGACGCTTGCATCGGGAATCCGCTCCTCGGCCCACTTCGCATCGACCCTGACGCGGGTCAAGGCCCTCTCCGAGCCGAACCGGCTGCTCTGCGTTATGCTTCTCGCGCGGCGATCGGAGCTGTGCGCCTGCGAGCTCCAGGCGGCCACGAGCTTGACTCATGCCACGATCAGCCATCACATGGGCATACTGGTCGCGGCCCGACTCGTTAGAGCCCGCCGGCAGGGAAAGTGGATGTACTATTCGCTCACCGCGAAGGGGGATATCACATCATGACGAGCAACGAAGGCGAGTCGGCGGCAGAAGAACTTCGCAGAGATCAGGTGCGCCAACGTTACGGAACGATCGCGTCCGGCGGGGGATGCTGTTCCCCGGCCAGCGGGTCGACCGAAGGGTGTTGTGATGGCGCGTCCGATTCTTGCTGCGGGGATAGCGCGGTATCGATCCAGCTCGGATACAGCCCCGAGGAGCTCGCCGGCCTGCCCGAAGGCGCGAACTTGGGGCTTGGGTGCGGCAACCCCACCGCTCTCTTGTCGCTGAAGGCCGGGGAGACTGTCCTCGACCTCGGCAGCGGAGCGGGCATCGACTGTTTCCTCGCGGCAAGGAAAGTGGGCGGGCAAGGGCGAGTCATCGGGGTGGACATGACCCCCCAGATGATCGCGAAGGCTCGCGAGAATGCCCGAAAGGGGGGCTACTCCAACGTCGAGTTCAGATTAGGGGAGATCGAGCACCTTCCCTCCGCAGACCGTTCGGTTGACGTCGTCGTATCCAACTGCGTGATCAACCTTGCCCCAGAGAAGGGGCAGGTTTACCGCGAAGCGTTCCGAGTACTTCGTCCGGGGGGTCGGTTTGCGGTCTCCGACGTTGTGGCGACACGCCCGATTACCCAGCGAGAGCGGGACGACCCCTCGCTGTGGTCCTCGTGCTCCTCGGGGGCGCTCGAAGCGGCTGAAATCAAGAAGCTGCTCCATTCAGCGGGATTCGAGCAGATCGAGGTCGAGCTCCGCAGCCCGAAGTCGACCCCGCCCTCGCTCGAGGGACAGGCTTCGCTCGGGGTGGTCTCGGCCGACATCCGGGCCGCGAAACCCTCCGGGGCGTGACCCTCTATGCCTCAGAAGACGGTCCTGTTCATCTGCGTCGGAAACTCCGGTCGTTCGTTGATGGCCGAGGCCATGTTCAATGCGAACCCTCCCGAGGGGTGGACCGCGATCTCGGCCGGGACGAAACCAACGGCCTCGGCGAACCCGCGGACCGGGCCCATGCTCAGCGAACTCAGTTTGGAGGTTCCACCGCATCCACCTCAGGCGTTGACTCCCGAGATGATGGACAACGCCCAGGTCCGGATCACTATGGGATGCCTCGACGATGGCAAGTTGTCCGGCCCGACTCAAGAACCTGGAACTCATCGACTGGTCGCTGCCCGACCCCGCCCAGCTCGACGACCCCGGATTCCGACAGGTCCGCGACCGCCTCGTGGGACTCGTAAAGGGTCTCCGGACTGAGCTGATCATCTCGGACCGACGCCGGAAATCGCTGGCTGAGGACCTCTCTCCGAGATCCGGATGATGAACCCCGCTCAGCCCCGACCCGAGCCTGCGCCCGCCGACGGGCCGTCCCTACGGTCGGAGCTGTTGGACGGGGCTCCCAATCTCTGCGGGTCCGACTTTGGCGGCGCGCGCCGCTAGCGAATCGTCCGGGGGCGGGTCGACACCTAGGGTTTGAAATGAGTTTGGTCCGGCCTCCAACTGCAGCGGTTCTTCCGTCGGCCCCGCCCCCGGCTCGTCAGCTCGAGGTTGTGGATCGGTACCTCCCCGTGTGGGTCCTGTCTGCCATGGCGGGTGGCCTCCTCTTGGGACGATTGTGGCCGGGAATCGGTACCGCACTAGGTCTTTGGCAGATCCAGTCGGTCTCGGTACCGATCGCGATCGGTCTACTCCTAATGATGTACCCGATCTTGGCTCGGGTGCGGTACGGCCGGATTCGGGAGGTCACCCGAGGATGGCGGGCGACCGTCTTCCCTCTGGTACCTGAACTGGATTGTCGGGCCCGCCTTCATGTTCGCGCTGGCGTGGGCGCTTCTCCCCGACGCTCCCCTCCTCCGGACCGGAGTGATATTGGTCGGGCTGGCCCGGTGCATCGCCATGGTGTTGGTCTGGAACCAGCTCGCGGGCGGGGATGCGGAGTACGCTACCGTCCTGGTCGCGCTCAATGCGGTGTTCCAGATCCTGGCCTACGCCGCGCTCGCGGTCTTCTACCTGGATATCCTGCCCACGTGGCTCCACTTTCCCTCGCAGGCGATCTCGGTGGACGCCTCCACGGTGGCGCTGAGCGTGCTCGTCTTCCTGGGGGTTCCGCTGGCAGCGGCCCTAGTCAGCCGGTTCGGTCTCGCCCGATGGAAAGGCCGAACCTGGTACGACGAGCGGTTCGCTCCCACGGTGAGTCGCCTGACGCTTTGGGGTCTCCTCTTCACGATCGTGGTGATGTTCGCCATCCAGGGTCTCTCCATCACCACCCTTCCGTTCACGGTCCTTCGGGTGGTCGCCCCGCTCCTGGCGTACTTCCTCGGGATGTGGGCGCTGGGGTTCCTCGGCAGCCGATGGCTCAATTTCGGGTACGAGAAATCGGTGACCGTCGCGTTCACTGCGGCGAGCAACGACTTCGAGCTTGCGATCGCGGTGGCCGTGGTCGTCTTCGGGGTCGCCTCCCAGGTCGCGTTCGCCTCGGTCATCGGTCCTCTGGTCGAGGTCCCCGTCCTCCTCTCGCTCGTGTACGTCGCCCTCTGGAGCAAGTCCAGGTTCGAGCGGGGTCGGACCCTCGCGCCCAGCTCAGGAGCCCCGACCCATCTGGGCCCGAGCCCGGCGTACCCAGGCGAGTTCGACGAAGGGAAACTGTCCTAACGCCGGGCGTCTCCGCACGGATTGGCCGGCTCGGACGTCCGCAGAGGGGCGGGGGCCGGAGTGGACTAATCGGCGTCCACTCCCCCCGGGGGTTCGAGTCCACTAGGGTCGCAGGTCCGAGAGGATTCGATTCCCACGGGGATAAACCCAGGGCTTCCCTGTGCTCCAGGGACGGCTTGAGGTGACCATGCCCATGCCCATGCGGTAGACAATTCTCCGATCCACGCGCTCCTCGCGGTCGGTCCGCGCCCGCCCCCCCACATCCAGGGCGCGGTCGACCGCCGCGACGAGCATCAACTGTGCACCTGCGCGGTGGATCGATCGGCTCCGGCCATCCTTCGGATTAACGCCGTAAGCCAATCGGGAGTCCAGAGAAACTCGCGCACGATCCCCATTCTCACACTATCTACTCGGTAGAGAGACTTGAGCCTGGAGAGGACTTCGTCCGCCTGAGTCAAGTTCTCACACGACAATCCGAACTCCGAGTAATGGTCGGGTGTCGTATCGGAGGCCCCGATCCGTTTGATTTCGGAACGAACCGCTGCGTCCGCCGCCCGCTTCGTCAGTACGTCGGGTGAAGAGACCAGGAAGTCGCAGATGAGGCCGCTCGCGCGCTCCACGTTCGGAGTTCCGGCCAGATGGATCGCCTTTCCCGAGGTCATTACCCTCAATCTCCGCTGGACCGTCCGTACCGACACACCGAGAGAGCCCGCTACCTCGCCTAAGTCCATCCTTGCGTCGTCCTTCATTGCGCCAAGGATTCGCCAGTCGATCCGTCGCATCTTCAGTTCAGGTTCTTCGTAGAGGCTGAGCCACACGGCTCCCACGGGCGAACCGCAGAGTGACCCAAGGAGCTCCGTCGTCCGGCGCAAACCGTCGTCGTCCTCGTACCATAGGATCGCGACCAATCTGCGCTCCCGGAAGTCCACAATGAGCATCATCCCCGGTATCAGTTTGAGCTGGGCGATGACCTTGGACTTGGGGATGCCGCCCGCCACTTCCAGGTCGACTCCAGCCGCCCCATGGCCCACGAGCCGGGGATTGACCACGATCCGCCACGACGGCATCAGGCCGCTCTCTCGGGCGTGCTTCACTCGCAATCGTACAGTCTCCTCGTCAACTCCCAACCTCTTGGCGAGGCTGGCATACGACTCCCTCACGTTCCACTGACGAGAATGTGGGTTCCCCAAATCTGCGAGAATCTGGATGTCGAGGTCGTCGAGCTGCTCCATCCGATCTCGATACGGGATACGACAGAACAGCCATCAAACTGTCGGAATCCCGGAGGGCCCCCCGGGAGCACTCTAAGACTTTCCCTCTCCTGAGGGACGCTGGTGAACGGACCATGACGAGCGAATGGCTGCGAGAGACCCCCGAAAGCACGAGTCGAGCCGAGACGCCGCCGAACGTCGTGGACGAACGCGAGTTCGTCCTCGAGCACACCTTCGCGGCGCCCGCCGCCAAGGTGTTTGCCGCCTACACGGACCCGAAAATCGTCGCACGATGGTGGGACCCAAGAGGCGGCTCCATCACGGTCGAGGCGATGGACCTCCGGCCGGGTGGAAAGTGGCGTTACGTCCAGCCCATGCCCAACGGGCAGGATATCGCGTACGTCGGCACCTACGTGGAGGTCCAACCACCCACACGCCTCATCTACACGTTCGGGATCGAAGGGCAACCTGGCATCGAAGTGACGGCCACCGTGGACCTCAATGAATCTGACGGAACGACACGATTGACCCTGACGAACAGGTGCGCCTCCAAGGAGGCACGCGACGCGATGGTCAAGTACGGGGCCGCCGCGGGGGCGAAGAGGGCGTGGGACCGGCTCGCCGAACTTCTCGAAGGAGCGTGACAATGGCTCCGTCACCGAAGAGCAAGCGCCGCCCGGATACTGCCGCAAAGCCGACCGACACGGCCGGCGGGTCGCGACCCGACTGGCGTAGCGAGACGCTCGGCCGCCTTCGCCGTCTCATCCAAGAAGCCGACCCCGAAGTGGTGGAGGAACGGAAATGGAAGAAGCCATCGAACCCCGACGGCATTCCGGTATGGTACCACGATGGGATCATTTGCACCGGCGAGACGTACAAGGACCACCTGAGGCTAACCTTCGCAGATGGAGCTGCTGTCAGGGACCCGAGCGGCCTCTTCAACGCCAACCTTCAGGGTGTTACGCGAGCCATCGTCATCCATGATGGAGACGAGATTGACGAGCCGGCCTTCAAGTCCCTGATCCGCGCCGCGGCGGCCTTGAACGCCTCCTCGGCTCGCGGCTGACCTCGGTCTCATCGACACAGGTCAAAGGTTGGGCGGCCCCCCGGGGCCCAGTTGGACGTAGAGCGGGGGTTCCGGCTCAACCGGAGGGCCTCGTCGAGAGATCCCCTATCCTCAGGCGGGCGGACTTGGGTCCCGCCCGAAAGGGGCCCGTTTCCTTACCAGAGACCGACGGGTCGAGCGATCGCACCGTTTTCCAACCAGCCGGCACGGTGACGGGGGCTCCTCAATCAAGCGTGCGGGTCGTCCCAGAGCACTGGTATAGAACCGGAGGATTCGTTCCAAGGCTGGCCCCGGATTCGAATCGAGGGGACTCAAACCCTCCTGCGGTTCGTTGTACCGGCCCCAATAAGACGACAAGAGAAGCAAGACATGGCAATTCGTCATCTTCAACTAGCCAGCTTCACTCACCCGGCCGAGTGGCACTCGAATCAGGAGCGTAGCACGTCAAGGCGGAGGTCCTCGCCGATGGGCACTACTTCCCACCATAGCCTCGGCCGTTGTGATTCTCGTGGCGGCCATCATTGCCCCAGGACCCGTGCGCGCCCAAACAACCTCTACTCCCTGCTCCCCCCAACAGCTGTCGGATGAGGCAACGGTAATCGGTTCGGGAGTGAACTCGACACAAGCGATTCACGTTGCTCTGACATCGCCTGGCTATCAGGCCTTGGCGGTAACCATTCCCGTTAGTATCCATATCTCGTTCAACAGCATCTTCGATCTATGGGGCATCGATTCGGTCACGTGCACGCCGGTGCTTCAAAGCGTCAATGTTGTGCTGAATTTTCATTATGGGTCAAGTGAGGACTCTCTAACGTTGAGCGTCGCCCCGGATTTACAGGATGTGACGAATATCACCCTGCAGCCTACGCCGATGAATCACACGGCGGAGGGCCTGTGGTCCGGATACTGGTTTGGGCAACCACCCCCCATAATTCCATTGATATCTTCGATATGGTGGGTGCCGCTGGTGGAGGCTCCATCGAATCACTGCAACGCCAATCTCCTAGCCCCAGGTTGGTGCGTGATTTCGACATGGGTGGGGTTGACGCCGGCAGCAGACGGAACGACGGGGATTGCCCAGACGGGAACCGACCAATCAGTGGAATGCCACGACGATATCACCTACTTCTACTGCAGCTCGACGTACGAAGGCTGGTATCAATACTATCCGCAGTTTAGCAACAACTGCCTGTCGGTCTCTCCAGGAGACGAGATCCACGGCGAGGTCGTGTTCACCATACCGAATTACTGGTCCACCGGACTGTGCGACATCAGCTCCGGACAAGGGTGCACCTCATCGATAACCGCCCGAGTAGGTTTCTTTGCGGATTACTCCGAATTCATAGTGGAAGACCCGCCCGTGCCCATCTTGGGCGGGAACTACCCAACACCGGTCTTCGCCCCCATCACCTTCTCCGAGATGGTCGTGTTGGGCGATCCAGCTAACCTGGTCGGGGTGAAGGGAGAAAGTTCGGAGAATGATGCCTCCAACATTGCCATGGGGAATCTGGTTTACAACGGCGGTGGGGGGACATGTCACGACTGGACCCGTTATACGGACATCTACCGTTCATAATCGACGCAACGCGCTGAAACCGAAACCATCCATAGAATCGATTCCAATGCCTCGACTCCGCTTCCGGCCCGTGCTTGGTTCCGAAAGAATGCCCGTATTGGATTCGTCGACGCCCGGTCGAAGGTGGAGTGTGTCAGTCCTGGACAACCACAGTCACGGGACAACACGAAGACTGGTGGTAGAATTAGGGTAGTTTCAGCGGTTGTGTGGCGCCAGAGTAGGGCCCCAGCCCGATTGCTACGAACTCAAGATTCAAGCCGTGCGGGTTGGCCGTTCCCATATCAATCACAATCGTGTCAGTGGTCGCGACCCCTGTCGATTCGCTAGTCCCAGGTCCGTAAATCCAGCTCGAATTCATCGCCATCCTCCCTCCATTTGTCATGAACTGCGCGACAACCACTCCCTGTCTACTCAAGACGGTGAAGCCAAGTCCGCCGGTCGCGTTGTACACGCTGCCACTGTGAGTAGTCACCTCGAAGGCAACACCTCCGAAATTGACCGTTGATGACCCAATATCGATGGTGTAGGCGAAATGGCCGGCTTGACAGCCATCGCTCGGGAAGCTGGCTCCCGCCGAACATGTAACTCCAGCTGGTTGGTCGGCGGCGAATGCCGTTCCAATCGGGGCCTTGCCAGGAGCGCTAACCCAGTATGGGTGGCCCACGATCCACACGAGCCCAAAAATGGCCGCGAGTCCGACTATCCCAAACACGACTAGATAGCTGAGCAGGGTTCTCGGGGGTCTTGCGGCCGGGCTTGAATCACTCCGAGAGGTCGGGGCCCTGACCAGGTGGTCGCCAGTCTCTTCTCCTGGCCCCGCCACATGGATCACAGTCAGGTCTCCAGCAGGGCCATCAAGATTGTTGACCCAGCGGTCCGCGCGTCCACGTAGCTCGTAATGGCGACGTGGGGGTAAGATGTTTCGCCTTTCGTGGTAGAATAGACCCGGTCGGGGCCTCACAGGGGGGACTGGTTCCAACGATGTGCAGGGCGTGATCGAGCAGGCCGGGTGCTGTAACAATTCGGGGCATCTGGAACGGCCGGCCTGACGAAGCCTGACGCTCCGAGCCCCGACAACGTTACAGAACCAGCCTCCTTCGCCTCGGTGGCGTAGCGGTTGAGTCGTCGCCGGAGTTCGTCCGGGTTGTCGATCGCCATCGCCTCGAGCTCGTCGAGGGACAAGCTGACTTTCTCGAGCAGGAAGCTTAGCTTCCTGACATTGGTCGTGGCTGAGAGCTTGCGGTTCTTCGCTTTGTCCTCATACCAGTCTCGGACGCGTTGGTCGTCAATGAGGGCGAGACGGCCCCCGAATGCATGCTCCGACCTCCTCGGGGTTCTTGCGGTTCGGGGCGTCACAACTACCCGAAAACTGGGGTGCTACTTACGGATTCGCACCCCCGGGGGGAGTGGACTGGTCGGGATTTGAACCCGAGACCTCCGGTTTGCAAAACCGGCGATCTTCCGAACTGATCTACCAGCCCGCAGGGTCCCGAGGGTGGCCCGAGGGTCTTAGGGTTTCGCTCGCTATGGTCCGCGGACCCGCTGCCAGGCGAGCGCGAGCTTGGGCACGGTCGGCCGGAGCGCGATCTCCCGGGGCTCGACCCACTCGAACTCGGTGTGCTCCCAATCGAGCCGAACTTCGGTCGAGTCGACCCGGAACCGGAACGGGTGGACCACGTAGACACGGTCCGAGTCCCGGCTGAGGACGGGAGCGCCAGCGGCGACCAGCCTAAGGCTCGCCTCCCCGATCCCGGTCTCCTCCCGGATCTCTCGGACCGCCTGGGCGACGGGCGTTGGGTCCTCGAGGTACCCCGAAACCGCGGCCCACCGGCCTTGGAACGACCCCACCCGCTCGGAGCGCCGCAGGAGCAGGATCCGCCCGTCCGGTCGTTCCAGGAAGGCGGTCACCACGGGAATCTCCCGGACCCCCTCGAGCTCCAGGGTTCCTGCGCCCCCATCGACCGCGACCCGTTCCCCCTCGCGGAGCAGGTCTTCGTCGACCTCCGATACGGCCGGGATCCCCGGAGGGGCTTTCGAGCCCGGCCGCGTGGCCGGTGCAGAGGATGATCCCCGCCGGAGGCGCCTCGACCGGGGAGAGGGACGCCCCCATATCGCCCCGGTAGGCCCATACCTCGGCGGCCGGATGCGACCGGGGGGCCCGGTCCGGTACGGGAGCGAACCGAAGAGTCCCTCTTCCCCGACCGGGACCAACCGGGGTGGCGGGCAACGACATACGCGGCCCATCCGACGCAGCCATTTCGGTTCATCGGGCAGGAGGCGCCAAAGCCCATGTAGCCCCCCCCGGTCGCGGGGACGTGAAGCTCTCCGCCTTCACGGTGGTCGACGACCTCGGGCCACATCGGGACCGGTACCGCGAGGTCCTCGACCTGGCGACGGCCGCCGAGTCGTCGGGCCTCACGGGGATCTGGGTCGCCGAGCATCACTTCAACCCGAGCGGACTCTGCCCATCGCCGCCGGTCCTTCTGGCCGCCTGCGGGGCCCGGACCCAACGGATCCGATTGGGGGCTTTGGTGTCGGTCCTACCGTTCCACCGGACCGTGGACGTGGCGGAGGAGTATGCCTTGCTGGACCGGTTGACGGGAGGCCGGGTCAACCTCGGCTTGGGGAGCGGGTACATCCCGACCGAATTCGAAGGTTACGGGATCGATCCCGCGAGCCGCCACGAGCGGTTCGACGCTGCGTACACGCGACGTTGATCGACGCCCTGGCGGGCCGCGAGGTCGTGGTGGGCGGCCCTGGCGCACGTCCGGTTCGTCTGAACGTCCTCCCGCTCCAATCCCCCCATCCTCCCCTGTGGATCGCCGTACAGCGCCGGGAGGCGATCCCGTTCGTCGCGCGGCGAGGTACCTCGATCGCGCTCATCCCCTACGCGACGCTCGCGAGCCGGGACGAGCTTGCGGAGGAGATCCGGGAGTACCCGAGCGGCCCTGCCGACCGATTCTCGGGCGGAGGTGGCGGTGGCGATCCACCTCTATGTGGGTCCGCACCCGGAGCGGGCCCGTCAGGCCTTCCGTGAGTACCCTCAAGGCACGGCTCCGCACGCAGAGCACCCACTACCAGGCGAAGTTGGCTCACGACCCCCACCGCGCGACCCCCGAGGCGCTCGAGCGGGCCGGGTTCGCCTTGTTCGGCCCAGTCGAGGAGGTCCTACCGCGACTGCAGGACCTTGCGGGGCTCGGCGTCGACGAGGTTCTTGGGATCTTCGACTTCGGGGGATTGTCTCCGGAGGACACGCTCAGCTCGGTGCGTGAGGCCGGCCGCGCGTTTGGCGCGGGCGGTGCGTAGGACCGGCTGGGGCGCGCGCCTCTGCCCGCGAGGAGTCCAAGAAGAAGCGAGGAAGGGGTTGGCCGCGGGGAGCTCCCGACCCCCTACTGGGATCCCGGGGGAGGGGTAGGCATCGGGGGTTGGTCACCGCCGGGGCCGGGTTCCCTCCATTCTGCGGGCGCTCCACCGCTAGGCGCGGGGGCCGGCGGGGACATGGGGGTCGTGCTGGAGGCGGAGGCCATTACGGGCGGCGAGCGGCGCCGGCGGAACATCAGCACCAGGACCACGGCGACCAGGATGATCACGATCAGCAGGATGAGCCAGCCGACCGTGAGACCAGAGCCGGGCGAGAGTTCCTGATTCAGTACCGACGGGCTCGGGTTGACGGTGAACAGGATCCAGCTGTAGCAGTAGTCGGAGCCACAGTTCGGGCCGTTCAGGCCCGACCCGTCCAGTTCCATGTAGACCTCGGCGGAGCCTCCCGGCTGGTTCGATGGGATCGTGACCTGGAAGGACCCGGAGGAACCCGCGCCCTGCTGCTCCAGGTAGACGGGACTGTTCTCGAGGTCCGCGGTGTACTGGTACACGGCCGGCAGGGTCGTCGCCCCGTAGGCCGACAGCGTGTAGCTGAAGGTGAGCGTCTCCCCCGGCTGGAAGCTCCCGTCCGAGTACTTGGACGTCGTCTGGAGCGAGAGGATCAGCGCAAACCCGCTCAGTTCGTCGATCTCGACCGACGTCGTGGCGAGGGTGGCACCGGTCGAGGACTCGAGCCAGACTTCGATGAGGTAGTAGGCCGGCGGGTCCGAGCTCGGCACGGCGAGGGCGAACGAGCTTCCGTTCGCTACGGTGCCGGACTCGGTCACTCCGCCGTTCTGGAAGCCGGGCGGACCGGCTGTAGTAGTAGGCCAGGACGGTGTAATGGAGGGTCAGTCCGGTCGCGCTCCCCGTCCCGGTCATGGAGACGGCCACGCTCACGGTCGAACCGGCCGAGTACGTTAGCGAACTCGGGTTCACGTAGACGAGCGGAGCGGTGACGGAGGCCGACGCCCAGCCGGCGAAGACGGTGGTCGCGTTCGCCGCGAACACCCCGTAGTAGAACGTTCCCATGTATCCGGTAGGCAGGGTGACGGTGGCGGCACCGGTCGACGACCCGCCCGAGAGCGCGCCCTCGCCGATGATCGCATACGCGGAGTTCTCGAGCTCCCAATAGAGGGGCGTCAGCGGGCCGGTGACGGTAGAGTTCGACGTGCCGAGCGTCCAGGTCGCGCTAATGGTCTGCCCCGGGAAGTAGACCGCCTGGTTGAGGAGAACGGACACGTCGCCCGTGGCGGCTGCCTCCTGGAGGTAGAACTCGTCCGCGTAGAACTGGTGGTAGTGGGTCTCGGCCCAAGCGGTCGCGCTGGAGTCGGAGACGGTGTAATTGACGCTGTTCACGTAGGGGTATCCGATTTCCGACCAGGTGAACGGCGGGGAGGTGGCGACGAACGAGAAGATGATCTCCCCCGCCGTGTTCGTAATCAGGCTGGTGGGAGCACCCGCGACGGTGACCGTGCTGCTGTCGTTCGTGTAGTGGATCCCTACCGCAAGGCCGGCGACGGGGGTGAACGAGCCCCCATAGCCCGCCCCAGCCACGGCGCAGGCGAAGATCGGTTGCCCGACGCTGAAGTAATAGTTGTTCGCGTAGGGGCAGGTCGAGGTGGGTTCATAGTACGTATAGGCGTAATCGACGATCGGGAATCCGACCAGGAAACTGACCCCGCCGGACTGGTTCTCCACGATCTGACCGTTCAAGAAAACGGTCGCGTAGAGGTCGACGGTGACGTAGTATCCCGGGGTCGCATTGTCCGGGATGGTCAGCGTGGTCTGGCCGATCGGGGCGATGGCGAGCGAAGCCCACTGGTGCGGGAAGACCGGCATCGTGATGTTGACGGTCCCGTTGAAGCCCGTGTACGTCCCGGTCATGGTCAGGTTGGTGACGTGGGTGTAGGGGCCGCCGTACCCGCTCTGGTCGTACTGGTCGGAAAGGATCTGCCAGAGGAGGGTCACCGACTCCCCGGGAAGGACAACGCTGCCCGAGTTGGGGGTGGCGGAGGTCGTGAGGTAGTAGGTGTCGACGGTGAAGGTCTGGACGGTGGTCCCGCCGAGCGGGGCCTCCGCGGTGAGGTTCCAGATGCCCCCGTAGACCAAGGCCGCGGGGAGGTTGTACCGGACCCCCGTGAGCCAGGATTTGTAGAGGCTGGTGGTGGTATTGATAGGGACCTCGAGGTGGAAGGCGGGCGCGCCCACCCCGTCTCGAGTGGCGTTCGGGTCGTTGATGGTGACGTTGACGCTCAGGTCTCCGCTGGCGTCGAGGATCTCGAAGAACATGGTGGCAGCGGGTGAGGTGCCCGAGGTGTAGGTGGTGCTGGAGTAGCCGTATCCGTTGAAGATCCCAATGCCAATGGTCCCGGCGGCGACTCGGGCCCCCGAGCTCTCCGTCGTAGGAGCGGCGGACGCCGCGCCCGCATGGGTCACGGCCGGGACGGCCACAACGGCCGATGCGATCATCAACACGGCGAGCGCCAAAGCCCACAAGCGGCGAGACATGCTCACTTCGTGGCGACTTCTAGTATAAGAACGCACCGACGCGCCGGAAGATTTCCTGACGGAGCCCTCTCGGTCCGTTCGAGCGATCCCCCTACCCCGAATCCGATTTTAGGCGACCCGGATTGTGCGGAGGGAGTCCATGACCGAGATTCTCCCCGGAGTCCACCTGATCGACGGGATCGACCCCGACCCGAGCTTTACGACGCACGTCTACCTCGTGAAGGACAAGGGCGCGAGTTGGACGCTGATCGACACCGGTCTGCCAGGGGCCCACGAGAAGGTCGAGGCGTACCTGGCGAAGCTGCGGGTCGAACCGAGCGCGGTGAAGAAGATCCTCCTCACTCATCTCCACCGGGACCACACCGGCTCCCTCCAGCACCTCGCAAAGAAGACGGGGGCGCGGACCTTCGCCCACTGGATCGAGGCGGACTACATTGCCGAACGACCGAAGTACGACGGCCCGGGCACACCGCCGGCGGAGCCGTTCCGGGTCGACGAGGTGCTGAAAGACGGGGATTCGGTAGATGCTGCCGGGGGCCTCATCGCGTATCACACTCCGGGCCACACGCCCGGCCACACCGCCTTCTACCAGCCCGAACGGAAGATCCTGTTCTCCGGAGACCTCTTCTTCGGGGTCGGAGGGGCGGCGACCCTCACCCCGCCGGAGTACACCCACCATACTCCGACGGCCCAGATCTCGGCGCGCCGGATGAGCCAGCTCTCGGTCGATTCCCTCATGATCTACCACGGGGGGCCTATCCTGAAGAACGCCGGGGCCTCCGTCCGGAAGCTGGTCGAGAAGTTCTGAGCGACCTCGCATTCGTTCGGGAACCGAGCGGCGGCCCCGTCCGCCGCGAGCGTTACGTGAACCCAGGTAGGCAGACCGGCGACGAACCCCGGTAGGTGCCGGCCCAGCCGCCACCCGGCCGATCAGTGGGACTGGCCAGATTTGAACTGGCGTCTCGGAGTCCCGAACCCCGAAGGATGGACCAAGCTACCCCACAGTCCCGACGGTGGGCGACCACGCTTGTCGCTATTTGAGGATGCGGTCGGTCCGGTTTCCCTCGTAAGCTCCACCGCGACTGAGCAACACGGCCGCGCCCGGCGGCGGTTCCGGGTGGATTCGCATGACCCCTCTATTTTGGGACCAAGCCCCCGGTCGTTACCAGTAATCTTGTAATCCCTCCTCCCAACATCAGAATGGTGAGGGATTAAGTCGCGACGGCGGGTGGGCCCCTCCGACGGAGGATTCCGACCCTGCTGGAAGTCTCGACCATCCGGCGCACGCTACGGATCGGCTGGCGGTTCCTCCTTATCGGCGCCGCGATCTCCTTGATCTTTGCCTGCGAACTCCTCTTCTTGGGTAAGCACCCGGGAGCGGGTTTCGATGCGACGTTCCCCCTCGAGATTCCGGTCTTCTCCGTTCTTGGCTCCATCGGTGGGCTGATCACCTTCACGTCCGACCGGACGAAAGGGGTCTTCGAGTATCTCTTGGCGTACGGGGTGCGGCCCCGCAACCTGTTCATCAACGGCCTCCTCGCCACAGCGGCCATGTCCGGGATCATCCTCGGCGTCGCGCTATCGGTTGGAATCGGGTTGGCGGTGGACCGAGGCGTGGCCCTGACCCAAGACTTCTGGGAGGCGCTCGCTTACTACACCGTCCCGATGGGCCTCGCAGGCGCTCTCGTCACGAGCACGGTAGGGATGATCTGGGCCTCCGTCTCCACACCCCGCACGGGGATCAACAGCCCGGTCGGTCTCGCCCCGACGATCGGGATCGCCCCCACGATCCTGGTGCTCATCGCCGCCGAGGCAGCCCCCTCGTCGGACTACTACTACATCACCGGAGGGGCGTCGCTCTCCCTCATCCTCGCCGCGCTCGCGCTCCTCGCGCTGTCGGCGAAGTTGCTGAGCCGTGAGCGATTCCTCTCGAACATCTGAGGGGCGTGCAGATGTCCGTGAACACTCCACCATCCTTTCGTCCCTCCCCTCCCTCCTCGAGTTCCGGCGGGCATCGGATCGTGGTGGACGGCCTCAGCTCGGGCTACCACGGGAAGAAGGTTCTCGAAGATGTCTCGTTCACGATTGACGAGCCCGCGATCTACGTTGTGCTGGGCCCGAACGGGGCGGGGAAGACGACACTCTTCCGGACCTTGGCCGGCGTGCTCGAACCTGTACGCCGGTCGCATCGAAATCGATGGGACGGACTCGCGCCAAAGCGTGACGAGCCCCCACCTCCAGTACCTCTCCCACATTGACGGGTTCCCCGATGGACTCAAGGTGAACGAGGGACTTCAGTTCTACGCACAGGTGCAAGGCGTCTCCGAGCGAGATGTCGAGCGCGTGGTCCATCTCCTGGGTCTGGAGGAGCTGCGAGACAAGTTCTTCAGCGAATTGAGTCAAGGTCAGCGCAAGCGGGCTTCCATCGCCCGCATCTTCCTTCAGGAACGAGGGATCTATCTTCTCGACGAGCCCACGAGCAACCTCGACCCGAAGCTCGCACGCGAGATCCGCGATCTGGTGCTCGGGCTCAGCCAGAATGACCTGGTCCTGTACTCGTCCCACAACCTCTTCGAGGCGAAAGAGATCGGCAAGTACGTCCTCGCGCTGAAGAACGGTGGGGTTGGATACTTCGGTCTGCTCAGCGACCTTCGGCCCCGGAAGTACGTCATCGGGATACGCGCGACCGGCGCAGAAGGGGTCCTTTCTGCGTCTACGAAGAAGGGGGATTACTATCTCCAGGAGCTCGCCGGGCCCGAAGAAGTCCCCAAGCTCGTGCAGGAGCTCACGGCGAAGGGCGTCCTGATTCGAGAGGTCAAGGAGATGGAGAACCCCCTCGAGGATCTCTTCGCGTAGCTGCGGCTTGCCTCTCCGTTCGCGCGACCGCGCCCCTCACCGCCAGCCGTTATCGACGGTGCGCTCACGGTTTGTGGCCTCAAGCACACTTGGTCCCAGTAGTCACGGACCAAGCTACGCCACAGTCCCAAATGGCGGTCGCTCAGCCGGCCATGCTAGATGAGCGGGCGGCCAGGGCCACTGTCAGCGGGAAGCGTGGGGGAGGGCGGCGTCCCTTCCTCCGCACCCCCCTCCGTACGTCAGGGGCCTATCTCTTGAACCGCGTTCCCTTCCGTAGGGACGAGGGTTGAGATGCGTCGGCAGCGCGTCGCGAGCGGTGCCCCTTGGGAGTCGCGGTTCGGCTACTCGCGAGCGGTCCGCGTCGGGCGGCAGGTGTTCGTCGCGGGAACCACGGCCCTCGGACCCGACGGAAGCGTCCTGGGGAAGGGAGACCCGTACCGGCAGACCCTCGAGGCGTTGCGGATCATCGAACGGGCCCTCGATGAGGTAGGCGGGCGTCTGGACGATGTGGTCCGGACCCGCATGTTCGTGACCGACATCGCTCGGTCCGAGGAGGTACGGCCGCGCGCACGGGGAGCGTTTCGGAGCGACCCGCCCGTCGGCGACCATGGTCGAGGTCCCCCGCTTGATCCACCCCGACATGATGGTCGAGGTCGAGGTCGATGCGGTCCTTCCCGTGCGACCCCGAGGGCCCGCACGCCGGTCTCGCCGCGACCCCCCCGCGGAAAGCCTTTAGCCCCGGACGCCGCAGCGGGAAACCGTGGACGAATCCCTCGACCCCATCTTGATCCAGGTCACGGTGCCCCTGCCGATCCCGATGATCTACGCTGCGTTCACGGACCCGGCCAAGCTCACCGGATGGCTCTGCGACAGCGCCGAGGTCGAGCCTCGCGTAGGTGGCATCTACCGGCTGGGCTGGAAGAGCCCGGTCGCGTTCGAGAGCCGCGGGGAGGTCCGGGAGATGACCCCCAACCTCGACCTCGGGTTCTCCTGGCATGCGCCTCCCGAGTTCGACGCCCTCATGAACCGGCCGACCCCGAAGACGCAGGTCTACGTTCGCCTCCAGGAGTCACCCGAGGGGATTGACATTACGCTCGAGCATTCCGGATGGGAGAGCGGCGAGCCCTGGGAAGCGGCCCGTTCCTGGCACTTTCACCTCTGGGACGACCGTCTGCAGCTCCTCAAGGACTACCTCCTCAAGGCCGCCTACGGGTGAGCCCGCGGGCCCCGGTCACGCGCCGCCCGGTGCGAACTTCCGGCAGCCTGCCTCCCCGCAGACCGCGCACGGTCCCGAAGGGTCGAGACGGAAGTTGCCGGAGGCGCCGATCGCCACCACGACCATGTGGTCGGTCGGGAAGTGGCCGCACCGGCAGCGATGTCGACTCGGGGCCGGGACCCCCGGCCCTTCCACGGCCCGCTGGGTCATCGCATCCCCCCGGGCCGCGGCGTGGCTATAGGTTTGCGGCGCGAAGCGAGCGGTGGTCAAAGGCGGACCCCGCTGCCTCTGAGCGGCTTCGACATGTGCGGGCCGTCGGCCGCGTAGCCGAGGGGACGGTAGTACTCCCGCGTCCCCACCGCGCTCATCACGAAGATCCGGTCGAACCCCGCCTCCGACACCGTCTGCTCGGCCCGCTCGAGCAACGCGCGCCCGAAGCCGTGGTGCTGGTATTCGCCGGGGCTCGCGCCCGGGGCACCGACCGGCACCTCCCGCCCAAGGACCTTCAACTCCCGGATGACCGGGGCCGGTAGGCCCCCCGGAGTCCGGTCGGAAGGGAAACGGAGTCGCAGGAATCCGGCGACCGTGTCGGTGTCGGGGTCCTCGAAGGTGAAGAAGAGCTCGCGTCCGCCGGAAGCCGCGTACTCGGTCGCGAACGGGCGGAAGGCTTCGGGGGAGGGGGATGCGCGTCGCCCCGCCTCCCGGCACCGGAGACAGCGGCACGCGCGTCCCTCGGCCGCCAGGCGGGCGAGGGCGACTTCCCGCAGATTGCTCGTCCGTACGCCGTCCGCGATCAGGCGGGAGGGGATGTCGCGCTGGATCCGCTGAATACGGACCCACGGGGGGATCACCGATTTCATGCGGGCGAGGAGGGCAGCTGCCGTCTCGGTATCGTAGGGCCGATAGCGCCCCGACCTCCACTCATCGAACAGCGGGGTTCCGGGGAGCACGAGGGTCGGGTAGATCTTGAGGAAGTCGGGTCGAAAATCGGACTCGTCGAAGAGGCGGTGGAAATCGGCCAGGTCCCGGGCAGGGTCCATCCCGGGAAGGCCCAGCATCAGATGGTAGCCAACCTTGAGCCCACGGTCGCGGGTCTCCCGGCTGGCGAGCGTGACATCCCCGACCCCGTGGGCCCGCCCGACCGCCTCGAGCACCTCGTCGTGGAGGCACTCGACCCCCACCTCCACGCGCGTCACCCCCGCGTCCAGCAGGAAGGGGAGGACCCGTCCGTCGCACCAGTCCGGCCGGGTCTCCACGGTGAGGCCGACCATCCGGTGGTCGGCGCGCTCGTTCGTTCGTATCGCGTCCACGAGCGTGGAGGAAACGGACCCGTTCAACCCGTCGTAGATCCCCCGCAGCACCCCCTCTTGGAACGGGCGGGGCCGGGCGGGGAAGGTCCCTCCCATCACGATGACCTCCACCTTGCTGGTCGGGTGACCGATCGCCTCCAGGGTCTCGATCCGATGGCGGGTGATCGCCTCCGCGTCCCAATGGAACTGGGCACCCCGCAACGCGCTCGGCTCCTCGCCGGTGTAGCTCTGCGGGCTCGAGTTCTCCACCCCGCCGGGACAGTAGGTACATCGGCCGTGCGGGCATCGGGCGGGGGAGGTCATCACCGCGACGACCGCGACCCCGGAGAGAGTACGCGAGGGCCTTCGCCGGACCGAGCCCGAGTACCGCGTCTGTTCCGCGGGCGGAAGGGAGCGGATCCAGTCGACGTTCGTGGGCATCGGGCCCGAGCCGGCGGCCCGGACCGCGTCGAGCTTGGCGCGATGGATCTCCTCGGGCGTCGGGGGTGGAACGTGGGTCAGGGGAGCCATTGGCGACTCTCTCCCGTGATCACATGGGGGACGCGCTGCAGCTCGGCCACGGTCCGGGAGCCGGTGAGGAACATCGCTACCTTGAGCTCGTAGACCAGGTGCTCGAGCTCCCGCCGGGTCTCCGTGTACCCCTCGGAGGCCGCGCGAAGAACGCCCGCCGCCGTCCCGGCGGCCGCCGCCCCGAGCGCGATCGCCCGCGCGACGTCCAGGCCGGAGCGGACCCCGCCGCTGGCGACCACCGGAAGCCCGAGCGGTACCAGCTGGACCACGGAGACCGGAGAGGGGATCCCCCAGTCCCAGAACGTCTTCCCGACGCGGGCCTCCCGCACGGCCCCCTGCTCGAGGGCCCGGAAGTGCTCCACCGCCGCAAAGGAGGTACCCCCCGTGCCGCTCACGTCGAAGGCCCGGACCTTGCGGTCCCTCAACTCCTCCGCGACCGTCCGCGAGATCCCCGCGCCGGTCTCTTTGACCAACACCGGGAACTGCGCCGCGAGCGCCCCGATCCGGTCGAGCACGCCCCGCGCCTTACGGTCCCCTTCGGGCTGGACCATCTCCTGGAGGAAGTTGAGGTGGATCGCGAGGACGTCCGCATGGATCAGGTCGAGCGCACGGCGTACCTCCTCCGGCCCGATCACTGCGTCCCCGGGGTGCTGGGGGATGGTCTGCGGGGCTCCGATGTTCGCGAACTTGAGGGGAACCGCGTACTGGGCGACGACCGAGTAGCTCTCCGGGTACTGCCCTTTCACCGATCCCCGCCCGTTCGCTGCCGACGCCCATGGCGACCCCGACCTCCGCGGCGGCGTGGGCGAGATTCTCATTGATCCTCTTCGCACCGGGAAACCCCCCCGTCATCCCGGTGATGACGATCGGAGCCGCGAGCCGGTGGCCCAGCAGGGTCGTGGCGGGGTCGATCTCGTCGAAGTCGACGTCCGGGAGGGCGCGGTGGAGGAGCTGGATATCGTCCCAGTATCGGTACCGGCCCTCGACCTTCTGTCCGAGCACGACCTTGACGTGCTCGGCCTTCCGGTGGCTAAGGTCGATTCCCGTCGCGTCCGGCGTCGTCGCGGGGTCGTCCGCGGGCCCAACTCCCATAGACGGATTCCCCCCGCACGGCACGCGAGAGCTCTCCATCTTTAAGTCCGCTAATAAGACCTGCGTCCGCGCCGCTGCGGGCGATGGCGAGCATCGCCTCCGCCTTCCCACGAATCCCGCCGGTCACATCGGCTCCTGTCCCGTGGGGACGCAACGTCTCGACGACCGCGGGCGTCACCTCGGCCTCGACCTGCTGGCGCCCGGGCTTCCCCGACACGAGGATGCCGGGCACGTCGCTGACAAAGAGGACCCGCTCGGCGTGGAGGGCAGCGGCCAGCGAGACCGCGATCGTGTCCGCGCTCAGGATGGACCATCCCCAGACCCTGTCGGGCACGACGTCGCCGAAGGAGACCGGTTCGAGGCCCGCGTCGAGTACCGTTCGGAACGGGGTCGGGTCCAGGGAGTCGAGCCGGCCCTCTCGGTTCATCGCGTGCGTGGAGGGGGGAACCGAGCCGACGGAGAGGCCGGCCCGCACGAGCTCGCGGATCACCGCGAGGTGGAGCCTCCGCACTTCGGCCGCGACGATCGAGGCACCGCGCGCGCGATGCGACGAAAGGTCTCCCGGTCCGGCGGGAGCGCGAGCCCGAACTTGCGGGCCCCGGGGTGCCCGAACGATCCCGCCCCGTGGAGGATCACGAGCGGGACCCCCGAGCAAGCCGCCAGTTCTTCCGAGAGGCGCCGCAGGATTCTTGGGGCGGAGGTGTTCGGTCTCGCGCTTCCGGGTGATGACGCTCCCGCCGAGCTTGACGATCACCGGCCGCCGGGTTCGGGGCGAGGCCGACATCGGAGCGCCCCCAAGCTACGCTCGGTCCGCGCCGGCCCGAGGGCTGAAGAGCATGAGGCAGCCGACCAGGACCAGGATGGCCCCGGCGAGGTACACGACATTGAACGAGACGAGCAGGTAGGCCATGACCAGCAGACCCAGGCCGATCATGAGTCCCGCGGCGAGGACCCACGCCACCGAGATCGGTCCCCCCGGATGCTTTCGGTGACCTCCGTGAGCCGCAGCGCCGTAGCCCGACATCCCTACCGGCGAGGGGGCGCCCCTTCAAATGGATTCGGTCGGAATCCCGGATCGAGGCCGGCGAGCGAAATTTCGTCGCACGACGTCAGGCGCCGACGCAAACCTGGCAAAGGTAGATATGGCCCGCCCACTTGCGACAGCCGCCCGAGGCCCGGGCAGGCATCGACGGTGTCACCTGCTCCCGACAATCGGTCCTCCGACATCTCGGACCGGGATGACCCACCACCCCTCGCGTCTGCGGCGGTCGCCCCCGTCACCGACCGCCCGGCCGGCGGAGGTCCGGCGACCGCTCCCGTCCTCGGGAGCGCCGCCCCTCCGCCGGCCCCCCCCACGACCGCCGGCGAGTTCCTTGACTCGATCCTAGAGACGAAGAGCGAGCTCTACCGGGGAAGCCGGGACGTTCTTCGCGACACCCATATCCCGAGCCGACTCCCCCACCGAGAGCAGCAGATCCGCCAGGTCGCGGAGATCCTCGCCCCCGCCCTCCGCGGGAACGTCCCCTCGAACCTCCTGATCTACGGCAAGATCGGTACGGGCAAGACCGCGGTCGTCGCGCAGGTCCGTCAGGACGTGATGCGGCGGACGGAGCTCGCGAGTCACATCAGTTTCATCTACATCAACTGCGGCAACATCGACACTCCCTACGGGCTCTTGCAGAACCTCGGCAACACCTTCGCGAGGAGCGAGTCCGACCGGATCCCGACGGGTTGGTCGCTCGACCGGGTCCAGGCGGCGATGCGTCGCCTGCTCGATTCGAAAGGGGGCACGGTCATCCTCGTCCTGGACGAGATCGACCGTCTCGTCGCGCGCTCCGGGGACAGCGTGCTCTACACGCTCAGCCAGCTCAACACCGAACTCGAGCTGGCGCGCCTGGTCCTCCTCGGGATCTCGAACGACCTCAAGTTCACCAACCACCTCGACGCGCGGGTGCGCAGCCGGCTGAACGAAGAGAAGATCCTCTTCCCGCCCTACGACGCCCTCCAACTCCAGGACATCCTTCGGGACCGGGCCAAAGAGGCGTTCCGGGACGGGGTGGTCGACCCCGGCGTCGTCGACCGGTGCGCGGCCTACGCCGCCCTCGAGAACGGGGACGCCCGCCGTGCCCTCGCGCTCCTCCGTCTTGCGGCCGAGATGGCCGAACGGGACCGCTCCAAGCGGATCACCCCCGACCACGTGGTGAAGGCGAAGAACCGGCTCGAGCAGGACATCATCCTCGACTGCGTCCGGACGCTGCCGCCGCACTGCAAGGTCCTGCTCTACGCGATCCTGCAAGCCTGCGAACGACGGCGCAACGGCGTGCTCACGGGGGAGGTGTACGACGCCTACCGCCGCCTCGCGGAGCGCCTGGGCCTCCAGCCCCTCCACGCCCGGTCGATCTCGAACTACGTTTCGGAGCTCGAGTCGCTCGGGCTCATCCGGGCGACGATCGTCTCGCGGGGCCGGGGTGGCCGGACGCGAGAGATCCTGGTGGACGTGCCGATCTCGGACACGATGCCGGCGCTCGAGGAGGATCCGCTCATCGCCCCCGTGGGCCGGCCCCGTTCCCGGGGCCAATTGCTGCTCACCAACTTTGACAACCCCGGCCGGACCGGCCCGTTCTAAGAGGGCCGAAGCGCCCAATCTCCCCCGGGGCCCTCCGCAGGGAACTTCCCTCGCTGTGGGCCAGACCCGGTACGCGTCCGGTCCCGAGACCTCCCCCGGGGGAGCCGCCCTCCCCGGGTCGGTCAGGGGAGGCTGGTGGTCGTGGTACCCGTGTAGGCGCCCGTCCCGAGCACCACGAAGGAAAGGGCGGTGCCTGTCGGGTTGGAGGTCCCCACGTCGACCTCGATCGTATCCAAGGGGGTCAGGGAAGTGGCCGGGCCCGCCGGGGCGTTATAGGTATTCCAGGGGTCCACCATGTGCAAGGTCAGGCTCGGGGAGGACTGGGCGACCACCCCGCTGGTGATGTTCAGGATGGAGAACCCCCCGTCGCTGGCCAGGGTGTCCCCTCCACCGGTGGCCGTCGTGACCTCGAAGAGCACGCTGCTGAGGGTGACGCTCGACGCCTCGATCGTGAGCGTGTAGGTGTAGTCACCGGCTTGGCAACCGTCCAGGGAGTAGGTGTCCCCGGAGGGGCACTGGCCAAGCACGGGGTTGCCCGATGCGAAGGCGGTTCCGATCGGGATCAGCATGGTCCCTCCGGCGCACGAGGCGGTGGGGGGCTGATACTCGGTGGAGATGATGGTCCCCAGCGTCGCGTTGACCGCGACCAGGACGCTCCCCCCCGTAGCGTGCGAGGAAACCGGTGAGCTCAGGTCCAGAAGACCGCACGCGGTGTACTGCACCGTCCAGAAAGCGCTGGGAGGTCTCGACGTACCGGTGCTCGGATTGACGAGGGCGAAAGAGGCGTTGGCGGTAGTGTAGTTGTGCAGAAACTCTTCCACGTCCGGGTCGCCGAGGAGCGTGGTGGCGACCTGCGCACTGTCCACGACGCCGGGCGGAAGGGGGTGGAAGGTCGAGAGGGGCAGGCCGCAGCCCGACCCCACGGCGACGCCGATCTCGGTCGCCACTCCCTCGACGACCTGGATGGCCAGTAATGCGCGCCCGCTGGCGTTGCTGTACTCGAACAGCCACGCGGAGGGTTCCCCGTTCGAGTAGTTGCCCGTGTAGCTGGCGACGGAAACGCTGCCCGTACCACCGGAGATCGTGCAGAGGCCCCCCGGAGTGTTGTTGGTGTATCCCTGCGTTGCGTCGAGGCCGATCACGAGGTAGAGGTGCCATGGCCCCGAGGCAGTCCGGTTCGCCAGGGAGTCCGCGGCTACGACGGAGCTGGCATACCCTTCCGGGTGCCCGCCCCCTTTCGCGGAGGAGGGGAAGAGGGGAAGGACGCCCGCCAGCGCGAGCGCTAGGATCACCACCAGGGCCACGACCACGACGAGGAGGGCGGCGAGAGCGCCCGCGGACACCCGACGTCGTGGGGGGGGCGACGGGGTCCCTGGGAATCCTCCAGGATTGGCCGGAGATGGAGGAGATCCACCCGAAGATTCTGGCACCGTCATGGGGGGTCGCCCGACCTAGATTCGCGAGGACTACATCAAGCCCAAGTCAAGCCCACCCGACCCGACCCCCAGGGGCCGTGCGCAGGAGCCCCGGGACGAGCTTCGGATGAAGAGGCTCGCTAGGGGTCCCCGCGGGGCAGGTCCCTCAGGAGCTCTCCGGGACGGTCGCTTCGCTCTGCAGGTGCTCCGACTCGACAGCCCGTCGTCGCGCCCGCTCGCGTCGGAGCTCCCGAAGGTCGCGGTCGAGGTCCCGAAGCTCGGCGGCCACGCGACGGACCCGGACCCGGGCAATCCCTTCGAGGGCAGCGATCTCGCGGTCCAGCTGCTCGTCCGAGCCCCGGAAGCCGCTCATGCCGCCGATTCGGAGTCGATCTGGGCCTTCTGGAGCTTGTCCGAAAAGTCGACGAACACCGTCTTGACCTCGGTGAACTCCTCGATCGCGGCGGAGCCGGCCTCGCGGCCGCCGTTGCCGGTGTTCTTGACGCCGCCGAACGGGAGATGCACCTCCGCCCCGATGGTGGGAGCGTTGACGTAGGTGATCCCGGCCTCCAGGTCCTCGATCGCCCGGAACGCCCGGTTCACGTCGCGCGTGTAGATCGCCGACGACAGGCCGTAGTCGACGTCGTTGGCGACCTGTACGGCTTCCCCATAGTCCGCGACCTTGATCACGGAGAGCACCGGGCCGAAGATCTCCTCCTTGGAGATCCGGGTCCCGTGCCGGGTCTCGAAGATGGTCGGGGCGATGAAATGTCCCCGGTCGTAGAGCCCGCCTTTCAGCTTCTCGCCGCCGTAGGCGAGCTTGGCTTCCTTCTTGCCGATCGCGATGTACTCTAGGATCTTCTTTTCCTGGTCCGCCGAGGCGACCGGCCCCATTCCCGTGGCGGGGTCGAGCGGGTCGCCGACCGTGAAGCTCTTCAGCCGGTGGGTGAGCATCGAGAGGAACTGGTCGTACACCTTCTCATGCACGATCAGGCGGCTCGTCGCCGTGCACCGCTGCCCGCTGGTCCCGAAGGCTCCAAACAGGACCCCCTCGAGCGCGAGCGGGAGGTTCGCGTCCTCCATCACGATCACCGGGTTCTTGCCGCCGAGCTCCAGATGCACCATCTTGAGGTGCTGCGCGCCGCGGACGTAGACGTCCCGTCCCGCCTCGACCCCGCCGGTGAACGAGACGGCCCGGACCCTCGGGTCCTCGACCAACGCCTTCCCCACGACCCCTCCGGAGCCGGTCACGAAGTTGAGCACGCCCGGAGGGATCCCCGCCGTCTCGTACACCTTCACGACCTCCGCCGCGCAACGCGCGGTGTTGGAGGCCGGCTTGAAGACGACCGTGTTGCCGGTGATGAGCGCGGCCGCGATCTTCCAATTCGGGATCGCGGTCGGGAAGTTCCACGGCGTGATGCAGGCGACCACGCCCTTCGGCTGGCGGACCGTCATGCAGAACTTCGAACGTAGCTCGGAGGGAGCGGTCTCGCCGAGGAGACGACGTCCCTCGCCGGCCATGTACTCGATGAAGTCGATCGACTCCTGAACGTCGCCGAGACCCTCCGCGATGACCTTGCCCATCTCCTGCGTGACGATCCGACCGACCGCGCTCTTGCGCTCCTTGAGGACGCGGGCGGCGTTCAGGAGGAGCGCTCCCCGCATGGGCGCGGGGGTTTCTCTCCAGGACGGGAACGCCAGCTGGGCCGCATCGACCGCATGGGTGGCGTCCGCGGGGGTCGCGGAGACGAAGGAGGCGACCGGCTCGCGGGTTGCCGGGTTGACCGTCTCGAATCGGGTCGCGTTCGGGGGGGTGACCCACTTCCCGTTGATGAACAGTCCGAACTCCTCCACCTTGGACGACATGACCTAACAACCTCCGGCGGCCCGATTCCCCACGAGGGTACATAGGAGTTTGCGGGGGTGGTCGGCAGCTCCCGGGGGTCCCACCTCCTTTCGTGTCAATCTCCCCAGGGCCCCGGCGACGAGACTGTGGAACCCCCGGGCGGGCTCCGATTGCGGGCCCGGCCGGCGGTGCCCGCGGAGAGGACCGGGCCGGTCTGACCGCGCTGGGCCTGCCCTCGTCCGGGGAGTCTCCGCGAGGGGAGCGGACGGGAAGCCCGGGACCGCAGGGCGCCGGGACCCGGAGGCAAAGACTATCGCACGGTGAGCTTCCGTCTCCCGCCGTGATCGACCTCGACCTCGTCCGACGGGAGCCCGAGAAGGTCGAAGAGAACCTCGCGCGCCGTCGGAACCCCGAGTACGTGCGGCTGTTCGCCGAGGTCCGGAGCACCGACGCCCAGTGGCGGGCCGCCCTCCGGATCGCGGACGAACTCCGTCGGCGGCGCAACGAGCTCAGTCGCCGGATGGCGGACGCGCGGGCCCAGGGAGGCGGTTCCGCCGAGCTCACGGCCGAGGCCAAGTCGATCCCCGAGAAGTTGAAGGCGACCGAGGCCGAGGAGGGGGAGCTCCTCCGGCGACGAGACGCACTGCTCCGACGCCTCCCCAACCTGCTGGACGCCTCGGTCCCCTACGGCAAGGATGACTCGGAGAATGTCGTCCTCGCCACCTGGGGGACTCCGACGACCGGAGGCCCCGGACTGAAGTCGCATGCCGAGGTGCTCGAAGGACTCGGGATGGCCGACTTCGACCGCGCCCACCGGGTGAGCGGAGGCGGCTTCTACTACCTCTCCGGCGCCTTCGTACTGCTCGACCTCGCGCTGCAACGGTTCGCGCTCGACCTGCTCATCGCCCACGGGTTCACTCCCGTGGCGCCCCCGTACCTGCTCCGGCGCGCCCCGTACGAGGGAGTAACCGACCTCGCCGACTTCGAGAACGTGATGTACAAGATCGAGGGCGAGGACCTCTACCTCATCGCGACCAGCGAGCACCCGCTCGCGGCGCTCCACCAGGGCGAGATCCTCGACGAGGACACCCTTCCCCTCCGGCTCGCGGGCATCAGCCCCTGCTTCCGGAAGGAGATCGGAGGTCACGGCGTCGACCAGAAGGGGATCTTCCGCGTGCACCAGTTCCAGAAGGTCGAGCAGTTCGTCTTCTGCCAGCCCCAGGAGTCCCCGGCGCTCCTGGAGGAGCTGCGGGCGAACGCGGAGGAGGTCTTCCGGCGGCTCGACGTCCCCTACCGCGTCGTGAATGTCTGCACCGGGGACATCGGGTCCGTCGCCTCGAAGAAGTACCAATCTCGAGGCTTGGTTCCCCCGCCAGCAAGCCTACCGAGAGGTAGTGAGCTGCTCGAACTGCACGGACTACCAAGCTCGCCGCCTCGGCATCCGCCTCGGAAAGGCCGGGCGACCCGACAAGCTGGTCCCGCACACCCTCAACTCGACCGCGGTAGCGACCTCCCGGGGCCTCGCGGTGATCCTCGAACAGTACCAGCAACCGGACGGCTCGGTCACGATACCGGAAGTGCTGCGTCCGTACCTGGGTGGACTGACGGCCCTGACGGCGGCCCCGCGACCCTAGCGGACGGGGCCTCCTCGCGCCCCCCGGAGGCGAGCGCTCGGCTCTGGGGGAGAAGCGACTAAGCGCCGGTCACCGCTGGCGTGCTGAGGGACCGTGGGAGGGCAGCGCCGCCTCGAGGAGTTCGCGGGCCCGGGGGAGCCGGCCCCGCTCCCTCGGGCTCCGCCGCACCGGGTACGGCCGGAAGCTCTCCCCGGGGTCTGGCGGGTCGCGGAAGGGTTGGTCGAACATCCGCTGATCCGACCGTGCGTGATCCGAGCCCTGCCGTTCCAGATCGAATTGGCGCGGACCGGCCTAGACGAGGACCTCCTCGTCGTGCTCCCCACCGGCCTCGGCAAGACCGTCATTGCCGCGCTCCTCGCCGCAGAGGTCCTCCGTCGTCAGGAGGCCAAGGTCCTGGTCCTCGCTCCCACCCGCCCCCTGGTCCAACAGCACTCCGACTCCTTCCACCAGTGGCTCGTCCCGCTCCGGACGGCGCGCTTTACCGGAACGGTGCGGCGCCCCGTTCGGGAGGGGACGTGGGCCGACGCGGACATCGTGTTCGCCACGCCGGAGATCGTCCAGAACGACCTCGCCGCCGGGCGGTACGACCTCCGCGGCGTGGCCTTGGTCGTCTTTGACGAGGCCCATCACGCGGTCGGGAAGTATGTCTACGTTCCGATCGCCGAGCGGTACCGACTGGAGCGGCCGACCGGCGGCCGGGTCCTCGGCCTGACCGCCTCCCCCGGGGGAAAGGACGAGCGGATCGAGGAGGTGGTCTCCCATCTCGGCGTCCAGCGGGTCGAGGCACGAAGCCGGGAGGACCCGGGCGTCGCGGAGTACGTCCACCCCATCGACGTCGATTACCTCTGGGTGGAGCTCCCCCCGGTCGCGCTCCGCATCCGCGCGGCGCTCGAGGAGGCGGCGCACGACACGGCGCGAAAGCTCCAGAAGATGGGCTTCCTCCGGAAGAAGCCGATCACCTCGATCTCCGTCAAGGACCTGGTCGCCCTGCGGGCCGAGATCTTCGCGCGCCCCGGCCCGATGGTCCGCCGGTTCGGGCCCCTCTTCCACCAGCTGGTCCTCTTGCACCTCCATCACGCGCAGGAACGGCTCGAGACCCAGGGACTCGCCCCGTTCGTCCAGTACCTCGAGCGGGTCGCCGCCAAGCCCAAACCCTCCCGGGGGGACGTAGCCTTCCTGAAGCTCCCCCTGGTCGCCCGGTCGCAGCAGGAGGCCGAGGAGTACCTCCGTACCTCCAAGGAGGCCTCGCATCCGAAGCTCGACGCCCTGGTCGCCCTGGTCCGGGAGCTCCTGGACAACGCCGAGGGTCGCAGGGTCCGTATCCTCGTCTTCGCTCAGTATCGGGACACGATCCAGTCGATCCAGGAGATGCTGGAGCGACAGGGGTGGAGGGTCGGGCGGTTCGTCGGGCAGGCGACGCGGGACCCCGAGGACCGGGGGATGAATCAGAAGGAACAGGCCCATGTCCTGGCCGGGTTCCGAGCCGGGAGCTTCCCGGTCATGGTGGCGAGCAGCGTGGCGGAGGAGGGACTGGATGTCCCCGACGTCGACTTGGTCGTGTTCTTCGAGTCGGTGCCCAGCGAGATCCGCGCCATCCAGCGCCGCGGACGCACCGGGCGGAGCTCCCTGGGCCGGGTCGTGGTCCTCCTCACCCAAGAGACGCGGGACGTTCAGTACCAGGCGGCCGAGGTGCGGCGGGAACGCGCGATGCGACGCATCGTCCGACGTCTCTCGGCCGAGGGGCGGGCGCGCCGGGCGGCGGAGGCCGGGACGACCGTGAGGCGCCCGCGTACGAAGCCCACGCCCGCCCCCGAGCCCGAGGGATAAACCTTCTGAATCGGCGTGCGAGCATGCCGCTCGCAGATTCAGCTTAAATATCGCGGTCCGGGTCCAACGCCTCAGGCTCCGAAGCCGTGTCGAGCTGGGTTGTCCAAAACCTGGGGCTGACCGTGCTCACGGTCATCTGCCTCGCCCTGGTGTGCTACTTGGTCTACTCCATGGTCCACCCCGAGAAGTTCTGAGAGGGTCACCGGAGTGATCGACCTCAGCTCGCTCTGGGACATCGTCGTCCTGCTCGCCATCGCCCTCGCGGTCGCTCCATTCTTCGGGGAGTACCTGGGGAAGGTCTACACGAACCGACCCATCTTCGGCGACGTGGTCCTCGCCCCGATCGAACGGGGGATCTACCGGCTCCTGGGGACCTCCCCCCGCAAGTCGATGCCCGCCCGGGAGTACATGGGGGCGATCCTGCTGGTCAACGGAGCGGTCCTCGCCTACCTGTTCTGGTACCTTCTTCCTGCAGGCAGGGCTTCCGCTCGATCCCACGCGCGTCCCCAACATGTCGTGGGACCTCGCGTTCCACTCGGCGTCCAGCTTCACCACGAACACCGACTTCACCCACTTCACCAGTAATGAGTCCCAGATCAGCTTCGGTGCCCTCGTCCTGGGCTGGCAGCTCGCGCTCTTCGTCTCGGCGGCCACCGGCCTCGGAGTCGCGGCGGCGATGATCCGCGGGTTCATGGCGAAGGATGGAACGCTCGGCAACTACTACGTCGACATGGTCCGCACGATGACGCGGGTGCTGATCCCGCTCACCGTAGCCGCCGCCCTGATCATGGTCCTGCTGGGGGTCCCGGAGACCCTCCGGGCGACCGTCACCGCCTACCCGATCACCGGAGGCACGCAGACCATCTACCTGGGGCCGGTCGCGAGCTACCAGGCGATCTCGCTGATCGGGACGAACGGCGGAGGGTGGTTCTCCGCCAACATGGCCGACCCCTTCGCGAACCCCTCGGCCTTCTCCGACCTGTTCGCCGTGTTCCTGATGCTCTTGATCCCCCTCTCGACCCCCTTCGCGTTCGCCCAGATCGTCCGACGCCGCAACGAGGCGTGGCCGTACCTTGGAACGATCCTGATCGTCCTCGTCGTCGCTTTCACTCTCTTCCTCGTCTTCCAAGCCGCGTCGAACCCGGCCCTGACGGACGTCGGAGGGCTCGGGGCGCAGACGACCAACGGGTATCCGGTGGGCCAGGAGACGCGGTTCGGGCTCGGCGATGCGTCCCTCTTCCAGGTCGTGAGCGTCTACAGCAACGTCGGGGCGAACAACATGATGATCGGGGCGATCGGCCCCGTCGGCCAGATGGTCCTCCTGTTCGGCATGTTCACCCAGAGCACCCCCGGGGGTGAGGGGGCGGGCTTCGGGATGCTCCTGCTGTACGCCGTCCTCGCGATCTTCGTCGGCGGACTGATGGTCGGGCGGACCCCCGAATACCTCGGGAAGAAGATCGAGACCGTCCACGTCAAGTGGTCGGCCCTCGCATTGCTGGTCCATCCGGCTACGATCTTCCTGCCGTTCGTGGTGGCGGTACTGGGCGGGTTCGTCGCCCTCGACACCTCCGCCGTAGGAGCGACCTCCCACAACTTCACGTCGGTCCTGTACGAATTCACCTCCGAGTCGGCCAACAATGGGAGCGCGCTCTCGACCGGGGCGTTCACGGATACGACCCCGTTCTTCAACGTGGCCGGGGCGATCGTCATGCTCGTCGGCCGGTACGTTCCCTTCTACGCGATGCTGATGGTCGGGGAGCGATTCTCCCGCCAGCCGACCCTGCCCCCCACCAGTGGCACCCTGCGCACCGCGAGCGCGACCTTCACCCTGTACCTGACCCTGTTCTTGGTCGTCATCACGGCCCTGATCTTCCTCCCGGTCCTGGCCCTCGGCCCGCTCGCCCAGATTCTCTGAGGGAGGTACTATGGGGATTCCTGAGCTCACCACGCACGGGGCCCACGTCTCCGTCCGTCGCATCCCGCACACCTCATGGCGGCGGGTGATCGCCGACTCGTTCCGGCTCTTCCACCCTGCCCACGAGGTGCGGCACCCCGTCATGTTCTGCGTCTACGTCCTGTTCCTCTTCCTCGTCGCCCTGACCCTCGTCCCGGGGGTCTTCCCGGACATTGCCCGGAGCTACAGCCCCGACTACTACCTCGCGGTCACCATTCTCCTCTTCCTCACGCTCTGGTTCGCCAACCTGGGCCAGGCGATCGCCGAGGCGCGGGGCCGGGCCCAGGCGGACAGCCTCCGGCAAATCCGCAGCGGGGTCCGGGCGCACCAGGTCCTACCGGACGGCCGCCTCCTCTGGGTCGCCTCGGACATCCTGCACGTTGGGGACACGGTCGAGGTCCAGCCCGGCGAACCGATCCCCATCGACGGCGACGTCATCCACGGCGCCGCCCTGATCGACGAGTCGATGATGACGGGGGAGTCCGAGGCGGTCATCCGCGAGAGCGGAGGGGACAAGACGAGCGTGCTCGGGGGGACCCGCCTTCTGCAGGGTACGATCCGGATCCGGGTGACCGCGGTCCGGGGCGAGTCGTTCCTCGACCGCCTCATCCATCTCGTCGAGGGTCAGGGGAGGGAATCCACTCCCAACGAGATCGCCCTCGGGGTCCTGCTGTACGCCTTCACGATCACCCTGTTCACGGTCGTCGTCTCGTTCATCTTTCTCGCCGACTTCACCAACATCGTCTACATCGACGTAGCCACGATCGTCGCCCTCTTCGTCTGTCTCATGCCCACGACGATCGGGGCGCTCCTGCCTGCGATCGGGATCTCGGGGATCAACCGGGTCGCGCGCGCGAACGTGATCGCAAAGTCCGGTAAGGCGGTCGAAGCGGCCGGCGATCTCGACCTCATCATCCTCGACAAGACCGGGACGATCACGGTGGGCAACCGGCTCGCGGTCCAGTTCGTGACGGCGCCCGGCGTCCCGATGCCGGAGCTCCTCGAGGGGGCGCTCCTCGCCTCCTCCGTGGATGAGACCCCCGAGGGAAAATCGGTCGTCCGCCTGGCCGCCCGCCGCAACGCGCCCGTTCGCAAGCTCGACCTCGGGTCGTTCAAGGTCCTGCCGTTCACGGCCGAGCGCCGGATGAGCGGGATCGCCCTCCAGGACGGCACGGAGGCCTACAAGGGATCCCTCCAGGCGATCGAGACCTACGGGGCGACCCTACCGCTCGGGCTCCGTCAGGCCGCGGCGGAGGCGTCGCGGCAGGGTATGACCCCGCTCGCGATCGCGGTGAACAAGCGGACCCTCGGCATCGTCCTCCTGAAAGATGTGGTGAAGCCCGGCATCAAGGACCGGATCCGCGAACTCCGGACGATGGGGATCCGGACGGTGATGTGCACCGGCGACAATCGGCTCACCGCGGCCGCGATCGCCAAGGAGAGCGGCGTGGACGACTTCGTCGCCGAGGCGAAGCCCGAGACGAAGCTCCTCCTCATCCAGAAGGAGAAGGCGGAGGGACGTCTGGTCGCGATGACCGGCGATGGGACCAACGACGCGCCGGCGCTCGCCCGAGCGGACGTCGGCCTCGCCATGAACAGCGGCACCAGCGCCGCCAAGGAAGCGGGAAACATGGTCGACCTCGACAACGACCCCACGAAGCTGATCGAAGTCGTCTCGATCGGCAAACAGCTGCTCATCACCCGCGGTGGGCTCACGACCTTCTCCATTACCAACGACGTCGCGAAGTACTTCGCCATCATCCCCGCCATCTTCATCGCCGCGGGCGCCGCGACCCTACCCGGGATCACGGTCCTGAACGTCATGGGGCTCGGGGACCCTCAGCTCGCCGTCCTCTCCGCGCTGTTGTTCAATGCGCTGATCATCCCGATCCTGATCCCGCTGGCCCTCGCGGGGGTCCCGTTCCGGCCGAGCAGCGCGATCGACCTGCTCCGGAAGAACCTCCTTCTTTATGGGTTGGGCGGGTTGGTGAGCGCGTTCGCCGGCATCAAGCTCCTGTACCTCCTCCTCGCCTGGCTCGCAACGTTCCCCTTCGTCCACGCCGTCGGCATCTTCGTGGCCCACTACCTGCCCCTGGGAGGTCTGTGAGCGGCTCGGTTCCGACCCCCGCGATGGCCCCGGTCTCCTCGGCCGCAGCTCCCTCCCCGGCATCCGCCGAGGCCCCCGTCGTCCCGGTGGCGGTCCTTCCACCTCCCAAGCCGCCCACCACGAGGGAGGTGGCCCGCCCGGCCCACTCTTGGACGACCCACGTACGCGCCGCCGCGATCTTCCTCATCCTGACGCTGGTGATGAGCGGGTTCGCGTATCCGGTCTTCGTCACGGAGGTCGCCCGGGTGATCGACCCGTCGGCGGCCAACGGCTCCCTCCTCTACTATCCCAACGGGACCCTCGCCGGCTCGGCGCTGATCGCCCAGAACACCAGCGCACCGTACCTGTTCTGGGAGCGGGCGTCCCCCACCGATTACAACATGACCTTGGGCACCGATACGCCACCGGGCCCGAGCGACCCGGCGCTCGGCGCTCTCCTCAACGAAACCCTTGCGTACATGAAGGAGTATGGGAACTACACGGTGAACGCGTCCCTGCCGATCTGGCTCGTCACCCCCTCGGCATCCGACGTCGACCCGGACCTGACCCCCGAGGCCGTCCTCGTCCAGGTTCCCCGGGTCTCCGAGAACACGAACCTTTCGATCGCCTTCCTGACGAACCTCGTGAACCAGCACATCACCAACCCGGTGGTGCCCTACGTCGGGGTCCCGTACGTCGATGTGCTCGAGCTCGACCTGGCGCTGCTCCCGCTGATCGGGAAGGGGTGAGGGGATGTACAAACGTATCCTCGTCCCCGTGCAGCTCGCCTCCGAGGTCGAGCCGCTCATCCGGTTCGCGGCGAACCTCCTGGACGCGGACGGGGAGATCCGTCTCCTCCACGTGATACCGACGACGACCCTCCCGCAGGTCGCCCGGGAATGGCGCGCGTCCGTCAACATCGTCGTGCCCGCCCACGAGACGGGCGCCTCCCTGGACGTTCGCGTCGAGCCCGAGGTGAAAGCCTCTACCGACGTCCCCGGGGAGATCCTCGAGAGCGCCGAGACGGAGGGGGTCGAGGGCGATCCTCATGACCCTCCGGGGGAACCGGCGCAGCCGGAACCCGTTCGTCGGTCACACGACCAGCGGCATCCTCCACCACGCGCGCTGCGACGTCCTGATCCTCAACCGGCTCGCCCTCGCGGGGGAGCGGGTCCCCCGGATCCTGATCCCCACCTTCCGGCCCACCGTCTCCCCGAAATCGATGCGGATCGCCGAGGAGCTCTCCGTGCGGGGCGGGGGCGTGTCCGTCATCACGCTCGAGCTCGGCGCCCGCCCCGACGCACGGGGGCCGGTCCCCGTCCTGGGACGAGCCGAGCCCCCGGGGGGTCCCCCGCTTTCACAAACAATCGTTCATTTCCCAGGCCGTGCTGGGGCGCCGGCGCTCGGCTCCCCGAGCTCCTCCTGCATGCCGCCCAGCGGGAGCGGTTCGGTCTCCTGCTCGTCGGGGGGGAGGAGGAGGGCACGGAAGGGCCCCTCCTGACCCGGCGGTTCTTGGAAGAGTTGTTCCGGGCGGCGCCGTGCCCGGTGCTCGCCCTCCGCGCGTAGGGGTCCGGTCCTCCCGTGGGCGAGCTCTGGTTCGTCGGTCTCGGTCTCGCGGACGAGCGGGGCCTCTCCGAGCAGGCCCTCGAGGCCCTCCGGGCCGCGGACCGGGTCTTCGCGGAGGAGTATACCGCCGTCGCCCCGACGGGGACCCTCCAGCGCCTGGCCGACCGCCTCGGCCACCCCGTCGAGCGGCTCGACCGGGCCCAGCTGGAGTCGGAGCGCCCGGTGCTGGATGCGCTCGCCCGCTCCGGCCGCGTCGCCCTCCTGGTCGTCGGCGACCCGTTCGCGGCGACGACCCACGTCGCCCTGCGGATCGCGGCGGAGCGGGCGGGCCACACGTGGCGGTACCTCCCGAACGCGAGCATCCTGAGCGCGGCGGCGGGATTCCTCGGCCTGATGCACTACCGGTTCGGTCGGACGGTCTCGCTGCCGTTTCCGTCCCCGGGGTTCGCTCCGCGCTCGCCGCTCGAGCAGGTGGCCGCGAACCGCTCGCGGGGCCTCCATACCCTGGTGTTGCTCGACCTGGCTCCCCAGGAGGGAAGGTTCCTCTTAGCGGGAGACGCGCTGCGGGCCCTCGCGGCAGGCGAAGCGGGCGAGAGCGGGGTCGCGCCGGAGACCCCGGTCGCGGTGGCGGCGCGGGTCGGCCAGGAGTCGGCCGCCGGCTGGTTCGCTCCTCTCGAGCGTCTACGGGACGTCGATTTCGGGCCCCCCCTGCATGTGGTGGTCGTGCCCGGCGGAACTCCATTTCGAGGAGGCCGCCGCGCTCGAGCGGTACCGGCTCCGCTGAAACGGCCCTACGAAGGGGCGACCGAGGGAGTCAGCGCCTCGGCGAACTGCCGGATACGGAAGGGCCGCAGGAGCGTCACGTCCGGGCCGGGTCCCCCGGTCGCGGGCGGGGGGCGGGAGGCCGGAGCCACCAGGATGATCCGCAGGAGCGGGACGATCGCGCGGGCCTCCGCCAGGAGGGTGGTCGGACTGCCCTCGGCCAAGTTCACGTCCACGACCAGGAGGCTGGGGTGATGGTTGCGGAGCAGCTCGAGCGCCTGTACCGACCCCCTCCGCTTCCCCATCGACCCGGAAGTGATGGAGGCGCAGCAACCCCCGGAGCAGCACCCGCGTCTCCTCGTCTCCCGCCACCACCACAGCCGTAGCCGGGGGGGTGGCCTCGAGCGCGTTCAAGGTGTAGGACCCCGGGTCAAGACGGTGCCCCTCCCGGAGGGCAGCGCCTCTAATGCTTAATCATTGCCTCGGGTAGATAGTTATTGACCCCGTCTCGCAACGGACCGGAGACCGGGCCGGGTCTACCGGGCGGGTCCCTCGCGGACCCCCCAGTCGGCGACACCGGCCGCCCGGAGCAGTCGGTCCATCGCCCCGTGGTAGCTCGCGGCGGGGGCCTCCAGGAGGGCCCGGGCGGGCTCGGCGAGGGACGTCCCGAACTCCTGCTCCGTCGGCGTGAACTGCCAGCCATGGGCCGGAGCGCGGCCCAGGGCGAGGAGGAAGGCGTAGGCGAGCCCGCGCTCCTTTCCTTCCCGGGGGAGGCTCTGCAGCAGGGTCCGCTCCGCCCCGGATTCGCGGTGGGTTCGGTAGGCACGGGCGACCCGGTCCACCCAGGTCGCTTCGACCGATAGGTGGCTGTACCGCGGGAGGGCGTCGAGCAGCTCCCGTTCCTCGCCCCGCCGCTGGGCGCGCTTCAGGATCTCCCCAATCCGCCCCGGAGCGTCCCGCGCCTCCTGGAGCGCGCGACGGGCCTCGCCCTGGTCTTCGGTGATGGCCCGGACAATCTCCTCGGAGTGCTCGGGCCAGAGCCGCTCGAGCGCCCGGCTCGCGGTCGCCTCGTCCACTTCAAAGTACCCGGGAGGCGGCTCTAGGGCGGTCTCGAGCGCCCGTCGCTCGAGCGGGGTCGGGTGGAGGGCGTCGAGGAACTCCGAGACGTGGTCGCCGTAGCAGATCCCGCCGGCCACGAGCGTGGTCCGTCGGGTCCCTTCGACGGAGGGCCGGATCTCGGTCCGGTAGGCATCCAGCAGCGCCGCGTCCGATAGCCGGCCGAGCTCGTAGCTCCGCCGCAGCGACTTCGGCAGGGAAGGCAGACGGGCGTGCACGCATTCCGGGCCGCCGCGACACTCAACGTTCAGCTCGACCTCGACGGGAAAGGCGACGCTCGGGTCCGGCACCGCCGAGCCCTCCGAGAGCGAGCTCAGGAGGTGGCGGTCGTCCTTCGCGCACCGTCGACAGATGCGGAAGGTGCGGTCGGCGCCCGGCCACCCGACCTCGAGGAAGGGGCGCGACTCGTGCGCCGCCAGATGGGGGCAGACGAGGACCCGAGAGCCCGGTTCGGGGACGGTCCGGGTACCGGCAGAATCGTCGATCCGCTCAGCCAGGACCTCGGCGGGGGGTCGGGCCGACCTCCCCGTACACCAGAGCACTTTGCGCGTCGTGAAGAAGTGCAGGCCTTTCCGGGCCCAGTCGACGTAGCCGAGCATCAGCCGGGTCGGGTCGTCGGACTGTTGGACGGCGACCTCGGCCTCGCGGGTCGAGTGCGAGAGGGTCGCGTACCAGCCCTCCCCACCGGGGAGGGGGAAGGCGACGACCGTCGGGGTGGTGGGGTCGAGGAAGTAGCGGAGCAGCCCGGCGTAGGCGCGCGGGAGGGGGTCCCCCCAGCGGGACATCCGGTCGAGGCGCTTCGGGTCGTCCCGGGCCGCCCGGACCTCCTCGAGGTCCGCACGCAATCGGTCGAACTTTTCCCGCGGGGCATCGCCCGTCAAGCGCGGCAGGAGCGGGTCGACCGATTCTCGCAGGACCTTCGCTCGGGCGACGAGGTCGTGCTCGCGTACCCCGGATGCCCGTCGCACTCGCGCCATCGTGACGAACGTGGGCAGCGGAGAGGGCTACATATTCCCACGGGGGCGACGCGGGCTCAACGGCGGCACGATTCGAGGAAGTGGCGGAAGATCTCCCGCCCGCCCTCGGTATGCTCCACCTCGGGGTGGAACTGGATCCCCCAGATGACCCGGGTCGGGTGCGCCATCGCCTGAACGGGACAGCTCGGGGAGTGGGCGAGAACGCTCCATCCGGGAGGCGGTACCACCACGCTGTCGTTGTGGTTCGACCAGACCTTGAGGTGCTCCGGCAGCCCCGCGAAGATCGGGTGCTCCGGGCGGTCGACCGTGACGTCGGTGGCCCCGAACTCGGGGGTTCCGCGCACGACCTGGCCGCCGAAGTGACGGCCGAGGAATTGGTGACCGACGCAGATCCCGAGGACGGGGACGTCGATGGTGTCGATCCACTCCGAGACCCGCCCGAGAGGAGTGTCGGTCCCTTCGAGGCTCAGGGCACCCCCGGAGAGCACCACCCCGTCGGCCGTCACCTCTGCCGGGGCGATGGTGTTCGGTACGATCGTGCTCTCGACGTCGAGGTCGCGGAGGACTCGCCACTCTCGGTGGGTCCACTGTCCGCCGTTGTCGATGACGAAGATCTTCAGGGGTCCTCCTCGGCGGGTGTCTCGGGGGGGGGAGCGGTCGCTCCGCGGCGCATCTCCTCGACCGCGGCCTTCACGTCGCGCAGGTCGGTGCGCATCCGGAGCATCTCCTCTTCGAACGGCGTGAACCCGGAAGGCGAGAGGATCCGAGCCGAGATGTAGATCCCGATGAAGATCGCCCCGACGAGGGCAACGACCGTCGTGAACACGAGCGCGAGCACGAATACGAGAGGGTCGCTCAGCACCGACTCCACGGGGAGGGTGAAGAGGTGAGTGAGCTCGGCGAGCTCGACCGTGACGAGGAGGACGATCAGGACGACCCAGGAGAACAGGACGAGCCGAGAGTTCCTCATGGACCCCCTCCGACGTTCACGAGCGAGATTGTCAGCGGCAGGTCGGAGACGTGGGTGGAGCTGCCGCTGAGGCCGGGGGTCCCGGAAACCGTGGAGAGGACCGCCGTTCCCGAAGACGACCCCCCGCTCACGTAGAAGGCGAGTTCACCGACGTAGGTACGCGCTGCCGCCCCCCGCCACCTGGTAGAGCGCCGAGACGTTGAGCGCCACGGGGTTCACCGTCGTCGCAAAGAGGATGGTCAGCACCCCGCTCCCGTTCGCTCCCAGGTTCCAGCTGAGTGGACCAGTCGGGAACGTTGCCGCCCACGTGAAGTTGGCCGCCCACTCGACCGAGATCTCGGAGTACCGGATGGTGGTGCCCACCCCCCGCACGTAGAAGTGCGTGACGTTGGACCCGGGCACCCGGTCGACGATCAGCTCGGCCTGGGTGAGGACCCCTACCGCCGGCTGGCCGCTCGACTGAAGGACCGGGGTCACGACGATCAGGGCGACCAGCAAGATCACGATCGCAGCGAGGGGCGCCGGGAGCAGCCGTCCGATCTGCTCGCGCCGGCTCACGGCTCCTCCGCCCTCCAACCCTGATACAGCCGGTGCGGAACGCCCAGGTGGTCCAACACCTTTCCGGCCAAATACCCCGTAAGGTCCTCCACGGAGCGAGGGTGCAGGTAGTACGGCGGCGCGGCATCGAGCACGACGACCCCGAGCTCACTCAGGGTCGTGAGGTTTCGGAGCAACGGGGTGGAGAGGGGAGTCTCCCGCGGGTACCGACGACGAGCCGACGGCGCTCCTTGAGGTGGACGTGCGCGGTCCGCGTTATGAGCGTCCCCGATAGACCGACCGCGATCTGGGCGGCGGTGTTGGCCGAGCAGGGTACCACGACCATCCCGCGGGTCGGTCGCGACCCGCTCGCGATTGGCGCCCCAAAGTCCCGGTCCGAGTACGTCACGGTCGCGTAGACCGAGAGGTCCTCGGGCGTCAGGTGGCACTCCTCCTGGAGGAGGGCCCGCGCCCCCTCCGAGACGACCAGCGCGACGGGCGCGTCGGCCGCACGGAGCGCCTGGAGGACCCGGACGGCGATCGGGGCGCCGCTCGCTCCCGAAACTCCGACAACGATGGGTGGTGAATCGGCCACAGATGCCCCAGGGTTATCTGCCTCGAGGGACTCGCCCGATAAGACGATTCGCGGGTGGGGCACGTTGGGACACCGGGCAGCCATCGTGGGAGCCGGACACACCCGCTTCGGGGCCCTCGCGGAGGGTCCCCGGGCCCTGCTCCGGTCGGCGGTGGACGGAGCCTTCGCGAGCGTCGACCGGGGAGCGGAGCGTTCCCAGGTCGGCGAGGCGTTCCTGGCGACGCTCGGCTTCGGGGGGTGGCAGATCGGTAACTCGTCGGCGGTCCTCGCGGAAGAGGCGGGGCTCGTGGGGGTGCCGACGACCCGAGTGGAGAACGCCTGCGCCTCGGGGGGCTCGGCGCTGCGCGCCGGGGTGCGAGCCCTGGACGTAGGCGGGAAGGAGCTCGTGCTCGTCGTGGGTCTCGAGAAGATGACCGACCTGCGCGCGCCGCGGCGACGGGTACTGGCTCGGCGTGTCCGGTGACACGGAGTGGGAACGGCTCGCCGGGCTGACGTTCGCCGGCGTCTACGGGTCGATCGCCTCGGCCTACGCGCACCAGTACCCCTCGGCCCGGGAGGCGATGGCCGAGGTCGCGAGCAAGAACCACGAGAACGGCCGACGGAACCCGAACGCCCATTTCCAGAAGCGGGTCACCCGGGACGAGGTGCTCCGGGCGCCCCGGGTGGCCGACCCGCTGGGCCTCTACGATTGCTGCCCGGTGAGCGACGGGGCCGCCGCGGTCCTGCTGGCCCGAGCGGACCGCGCCAAGGAGTTCACGGACACTCCGGTCTTCATCGAAGGAGTGGGCGCTGGGAGCGACCACCTCGCGGTCCAGGAGCGCGCGGAAGTGACCCGCTTCTCGGCGACGCAGAGGGCGGCGGAGGCGGCCTTCCGTGACGCCGGGATGAATCGGAGCCAGGTCGCGTTCCTCGAGGTCCACGACTGCTTCACGATCGCAGAGCTGCTCGCCCTCGAGGACCTGGGCTTCGCCGCACCGGGCGAGGCGGTTCCGATGACCCTCGCGGGGGTCACCCGGCCCACCGGACGGCTGCCGGTCAACCCCGACGGAGGCCTGAAGGCAAAGGGCCACCCGATCGGCGCGACCGGTATCAGCCAGGTGTACGAGATCTTCCTCCAGCTGCGGGCCGCGGCCGGAGAGCGACAGGTCCCGAGCGCAGAGACGGCGCTCGCCCACAATGTCGGAGGAGCCGGCGCGACGGCCACCGTGTCGCTCTTCCGGAGGGGGTGAGGCTACGTCGGGACTCGAGGCCGGGTCGGTCTACGCGCCTGGGTTCGTCAGCGACGGGAGGCCGGTGGCGGGGCCCGACGAGGACGCGTTCACGTTCCTCGCGGCTGCCTGGGAACAGCTGTCGCCGGGCAGAGCCCGGGGCCTCGCGTCCCCGAACGGTTCACCTGGTCGGTGCCTTCCCCCCGGTCGTAGAGTGGAGCATCGCCGCCCTCCTGGGTCATCCGGTCGAGCTGGTGCTTCATCCTGGCGGCGTGCAGGGCGCGCGCGAGGTGCTCGGTGCGCTCGAGGGCGACGCCGCATCCACGTTCCCCCAGCTCCTTCTGGCCGCGGAACTCCCCGAGCGTGCGGCTCCCGGGCCGGGGCCTCCGCGGGCCACCGGCGCGGGGGCGTTCGCCCTTCGGTTCGGCGCGGGCCCGGCCCTCTCGCCGGAGGAGCGCGCGCTCCTGCTCGAGGGACCCGACCTGATCTTGGGAGCGCGAGCCCTTCTCGCGTCGCGCGGGAACGGTCGCGCGAGCTCGCCCGCCGCCCGGTCCCCTCGACCGCTCGCGCTCGACTCGGTACGACCGTTCGTCGACGCACCGCCCGCCGTGGTCTCCGAAGGGGCCTACGTTCCCAGAGCCCGCTATCTCGAGAACCTTCCCAGCCGTTGGCGTCTCGTCGCCGAACGGTGCGCGCGCTGCAGCTCCCTCACCTTCCCCGCGCGAGGGGTCTGCCGTTCCTGCTCGGCTCGGGAGGGGCTCACCGAACACCCGCTCCCGCTCGACGGGGGACGGGTGGTCGCGACCACGACGATCGGCCAGGGTGGCCAGCCCACCGAGTTCGACCTCCAGGTGGCCTCGCTCGGCGACTACGGAGTCGTGCTGGTCGAGCTCGCCCCCGGCATTCGGCTGACCCTGCAGGTCACGGATGGGTCGTCCGCCGACCTCCCGATTGGTGCGCGCGTCAGCACCCGCTTGCGTCGGCTCTACCCGATGGACGGCGAATGGCGGGTACGGGCGCAAGGCGGCGCCCTTCGAAGCTCCCCCCTCGGATGTCTAGGGGTGCGCGGCCGGCCCGGATCCTTTGGCGGGCTCCCACGGCGCACCGACCCAGGCCTGATAGACCCGTTTCGCGAGGTCGGTCGGATCCCCGATGGGCCCGAACTGGTACTTCTCCGGAGGAGGTGCGCCCGTGGTGAGGGCGACGTGGCGGAGGTAGCCCCGGCGGAACAGGGCAAGGTCGAGGGGGATACCCGGAGGGTACGCCTCCAGGTCCTTCGGGAAGGAAGCAGCGGCCACCTTGGTCCCGTTGAGGGCGACGACCTCGTCGCCGGGGCTGATCCCCGCTCGGTAGGCCGGGGTGTCGAGCAGGACGTGGGTGATGCGAAGGAACCCGCCGGCGTCCTTATGCCGGACCCCGAGGTAACCGGGCACGGGGCTCGTGTCGTCCGGCGCTTTCGGCTTCGGACCGAAGGTGAGACCCGCGTGCCGGCTGAACCGGTCGAGGTCGACCTCGGTGGTCCCGCGAACGTACCGCGCGAAGAACTCCTCGAGCCCGAGCCCGGTCGCCCGTTCGGCGACGCTCTGGAGCTCGTCCTCGCCGAGCCCGCGCCCGGGCTTGCCGTACTCGGCCCAGAGCAGGCGGAGCACGGACTCGAGCGACGCGGCCGTCTCGCTCCGGTGCCGGATCTCGAGGTCCAGGCAGAGGGAGACCACGTGCCCCTTCACGTAGTACGAGACCGACTGGTTCGGAGATTCCTCGTACGGTTGGTAGTATTCGGTCCAGGCGATCTGGGAGAGTTCTTCGAGGGAGAGCGACCGGCGACCGGGCGTTTCGAGCAGCAACTTTGCCCACTTCGCCTCCTCCTCGAGGTACCGGGCGGGGGCGTAGAGGTTCGCCCGCCGCAGCACCAGGTCGGAGAAGTAGTCCGTCGTTCCCTCCATCCACCAGAGCAGCCGCGTATAGTTCTCGCGGGTGTAGTCGAACGAATCCAGGACCTTCGGCCGGATCCGCTTCACGTTGTACAGATGGAAGTACTCGTGGCTCTCCAGGGAAAGAAACTGCTCGTACCGCTCCTGGGGCTGGAAGAGGGTCCGGGCGACGATCCCGGAGTTGGAGGTGGCGTGCTCCAGGCCCCCGTCGGGTACGTCGTTGAGGTGGACGAAGAAGGTGTACCCCGTGAGCGGGGAATCCCCGACGAGGCGCATGGTGGCCTCCGCGACCTTCGTGAGGTCCTCCTCCAATCGGTGGGCTTCGTAGTTGCCGCCCTCCCCGCAGAGCGAGATGCGGTGCGGGATTCCCTGGGGTCGGACCGTGAGCACCAGGGGATGGCCGGCGTCCAGGGGGCTGTCGACCAGCTCGTCGTAGTTCCGCGCGCGGAAGGTCGGGGGATGGGTTCGTACCTCCTCGAGCTCGGTCACGATGCTCCAATCGGCGGGAAGGTGGAGCTCGACCTCGACCGGCTCGCTCTGGTGGCCGTCGACGTACGGGAGCGAAAGCGCGGCGTTCAGGAAGAGGTGGTCGGAGGTGAGGTCGAAAGCTTCGGTGACCATCTCGTGACCGTAGACGAGGTAGTCGACGCGGACCTCGGCGTGACCTTGTGTATGGATCCGCCAGCGGCTCGACTCCACCCGATCGGTGGTGAGGGGGGTCCCCTCAGGTTCCGCGCGGGCGACGAGGTCCCGAAACCCGCGGACGTAGTTGACGAGATGGTACGACCCCGGCACCCAGGAGGGAACGACCAGGTCGAGGATAGGGCTCGCTACCCCGCCGAGTTCGATCGAGAATCGGCCACGGTGTCCTTCCGGGTGCGTGGCGTCGACCCGGTATCGAATGTGCACGGCCCACCGACCTAGGCAAATCCCGGGAGGTCCCGGTCGTCCTTCTTCTTCCCGGCGGTACGGCTCGGCGGCGATGCCAAGGTGGGCCGCGAGGGACCGGAACGTGACCACGAGCTGCTGGATGGAGTTCGCCAGCTCCCGCTGCCCGTTCCGCAACTCCTCGATCTCCTTCCGGAGCATGCGACTCTCGGCCTCCCAGTGGCTCTCCTCGCGACGACCCGCTCACGGTGGACCCCTCGCTGCCACCGAGCCCGGCGCCCTTGATTAACTGTGCGCGAGGCGCGGAGGCCTTCGGCTCGACCGAGCCTCGGGCGACCGGCCCGTGCCGGGCCCCTGCCTAGGTGCGGGTGCCGGCGGGACCGAACGGCGAGTCCGACGTTCCCTTATCCAGGAATGGTACCCAATCACCCTGGGTCGAGGAGTAATCGACGCGCTGGAGCTCCACGACGAACGCCTTCAGCAGGTCCGACGGAGCCGGCCGGATCGAGATGGCGTAGACATAGATCCCGAAGCCCATGAACTCGGTGGCCCGTGCCAGGACCTCCGCGAGGTTCTCGCGGGGGACGGTGACCCGGATCGATGTCTCCCCGAGGAGGCTCGCGAACTCGTCGACGTCAAACGGTCGTTCCAGCGTGATGAGGGGGGTGGCGGGAGCGTTCGAGGTGGCGGGGGCCGACGCACGGGGAGGGGGGGGCAACGGGGCCATGGGAGGTGCCGAGGGAGTGACCGGCAAGGCGGCGCGCGGGGGGCCCGAAGGGCTCAGCGAGGGGTCCTTGGGGGGATACTTGTCCAGCACCGGGGAGGCCTCCCGGCCCACGAACCCGGCCGACGGTCGATGGGTGGCGGACTTCTTCGGAGGCGCCTTCTTGCGGGTCGCCATCGCGATCTCCCGGGAGGCAAGACGGCCCATAAGGTGTCCCTCGAGGGCAAGCGAGCCACCGGGCTGGAAACGGGTCTGGAAGGGCCTCTCCTGAGGGCCCCCGGGGAAAGTTGTAGCGAGATATACCATGTCAATCTCCGTCACGGAGAGGCGGTTTTGTAGCCCCTTCGGCGACAGTTGGATTAAGTAAGGCCAAGTGGGTGGGCGGTCTGAGCCTATCCGAGCAGGACGGGCCAGAATGAGGTAAAAGGAATGCCGGCGCGCGTGATGAAGGAGTTCCAGGCCCCCCGGGGCCTACCCCGCAAGACGGCCTCCGTCTGCCCCGAGTGCATCAAGGTCATCCCCGCGGTCGTCCGCGAGAAGGACGGCCGGGTCATCATGGAGAAGACGTGCCGCACGCACGGCTACTTCTGGGACATCATCTCGAACGACGTCGACTTCTACCTCCGGATGGAGGTCTACGCCCACGACGGCGTCGGCTACGAGAACCCCTACTACGACAAGTTCCGCGGCTGCCCGACCACCTGCGGAATGTGCAGCCACCACAAGTCCCACACGGGACTCGCGCTGGTCGACCTGACGAACCGCTGCAATCTGAAGTGCCCCGTCTGCTTCGCGAACGCCAACGCGGCCGGCTACGTCTTCGAGCCGACCCGCGAGCAGATCCACTTCATGCTGAAGACGCTGCGGGAGCAGAAGCCGGTCGGCACGGTCGCGGTCCAGTTCTCGGGCGGCGAACCGACCCTCTCGCCGCTCTTCCTGGACGCCGTCTCGATGGCCCGCGACCTCGGCTTCAAGCAGATCCAGGTCGCCACGAACGGGATCCGGGTCGCCAACGAGCCCGGCTTCGCCCAGGCGTGCCGCGACGCGGGCCTCCACACCCTCTACCTCCAGTTCGACGGGCTGGACGACGAGATCTACCGAAAGGTGCGGGGCGTCCCGCTCCTCAAGGTCAAGCAGAAGGCCATCCAGGCCGCCCGGGAGACCCACTCCCCGGCGTCGGACCTCGCGGCGGGCAAGCCGGACAAGCCGCTCTCCGTCGTGCTCGTCCCGACCCTCGTCGGCGGGTTCAACGAGAAGGAGATCTGGCCGACGGTCAAGTTCGCGATCGACAACATCGACGTCGTCCGCGGCGTCAACTTCCAGCCGGTCGCCCTGACGGCCCGTATCCCCGACAAGGACCGCTTCCAGATGCGGTTCACCCAGTCGGACCTCGTCCGCATCCTCTGCACGGAGGGGCCGTTCGAGAAGTCGGACTTCTTCCCCGTGCCGTCGGTCGCCCCGATCTCGGAGCTCGTCTCGATCATCCACGGCGAGGAGAAGATGACCCTGACGACCCACCCCGGCTGCGGCTGCGCCACGTTCGCCTTCATCTCGAAGGACGGCCAGAAGATCACGCCGCTCCCGCGGTTCATGGACGTCGACGGCTTCTTCGAGAACGTCGAGTCGATGATCGAGAAGTACCGGGACGCCCGGTTCGCGCGGGTCCGCACGGCCGTCGCGGGAGCCCGCCTGCTCCACGACGTGTCGAAGTACTTCGACTTCTCGAAGGCCCCGGAGGGCCTCAACGAGAAGAACTGCGTCGAAGGTCATCGCCGCGATCTTCACCGAGGGGAACAAGGAAGCGCTCGCGAAGTTCACCTGGCGCACGCTCTACATCGGGAACATGCACTTCCAGGACGCCTACGACTACGATATCCAGCGCCTGATGCGCTGCGATATCCACTACGCGGTCCCGGACGGACGGGTCATCCCGTTCTGCTCGTACAACTCGGGCCCGATCTACCGGACGGAGGTCGAGAAGAAGTTCTCGATCCCGATCCCCGACTGGCAGGCGGCGCAAGAAGTCCAGAGCGGGCTCCAGCTGAAGACCATCGAGACGATGGGCGTCAACGGCGAGGTCATCGTCGACCCCGAGTACTACAAGGTCCGGGCGCTCAAGGGCGCCCCCGGGATGTCCTCCGCGTAGGCCGCGCAGCCCCTCCGCGACGAACCTCTTCCTTTCCTTCTACTCGTTCGACCCAGGGCGGCGGCGCCCGCTCGATGCAGTACGGCCCCGGGACGCCGCCACGCCCAGCTCACCGGCTCGTCCCCTCGGACGCGTCTCGGCCAGGCGCCGGTCGAGCTCTCGCCAGACCTCCTCCAGGTCGACGGGACCCGAGGCGTCTCCGGGGGATCGCGTCCGAGTGCCGTTCGAGCCACCGCCCCGCGGCTTCGATGTGCTTGCAGGTCCCGAGGCCCCGCCGCGCGAAGTCGGTGCAGGTGCACAACGCAACGGAGCGGTCGGGGAAGAGCGGAAGCATCACCCGGTAGGCCGTCCGATGGAGCGGGTTCCTCACCTCGAGCAGCGGGAAGGGCTGCCGCCGCTCCAGGCGGACGTCGAGCGGTTCCTCCAGCGCCCGACTCCTGCGTTCGGCGACGGCCCACGGGTCGTCCTCGGGATTCGACCGAGGGCGCAGCGGGGCATCGCGCCGGTCCATGCAGGGACCAGGTGCGAGGGCTATACGGGGGTTCCGGTGGGCCTCCTGCCTCCGGCAGCACGGTTATGAGCCGGACGGGGTCGCCCTTCTGATGGCCTCTTCGGGCGACGCCGCGGGGTCCCGGCCCCGCCGCGGACCTCTCTCGAGGTCGGCTCGGATCGGTCTCGGCCTCCTCCTCACCTTCGGGGGGCTGTTCCTCCTCTCGATCCTGCTCCCGACCGCCCCCGGAGAGTTCGGGGTGGTCCTCCCCGTGGCGGCGGCGGGGATGCTCCTCCTTTGGGTCGGTGGGATCTTGATGGGGATCGGGAGCCGAAGCCCCTCCCGATGACCTCCCCACCTTGGCGACTGGCGACGATCGACATCGACGGGACCCTCACCACGGTCCACGGCTGGCTGGTCCTGGCGCGGCAGTTCGGGCGGGAGCCGGAGTACCAGGCGTTGATGCAGCGGGCTCGAACGGGGACCGTCGGAGAGGAGGGGACGATTGCGGCCCTTCTCGGGCTTGCCGAGGGACGCACGCTCGCCGAAGTGGAGGGGGTCCTCGCCAGGACGCCCAAGCTCGCCGATATTCCGGAAGGGGTGGCCCGGCTCCATGAGGAAGGGCTCCGGGTGGCTCTCCTGACCCATAACCCGCCCTACGTGACCGGCTGGTACCGCCGCTTCGCGGGCTTCGACGACGCCGCGGGTCTCACGGTCAGCCAGCCGGTCGGAGTGCTCATCGGACACGCGGAGAAGGTCCGGCCCGACAAGATCGGGGGCTCGCGGAGCTCTGCCGTCGCCAGGGGGCGTGGCCGTCGGAGGTGGTCCACGTAGGGGACACCGCCGCGGACGCCGCCGTCTTCCCCCGGGTCGGACGGGGCATCGCGCTCAACGCCCGACGCCCCGAGGTCGACCGCGCGGCCGACCTCGTGCTACGGACGAACGATTTCCAGGTGGCCGTGGACGCAATCCTGGGGGGTCCCCCTCACGGCTGAACGATGCTCTCGCCGCGGCCCAGGATTCTTATAGCCGTCGGGTCCCTCGAACCGGTGGGCCGATGGAATACGTCGTGGTGTGGGCGTCCCACCCCTCGTGGATGACCCTCCAGCTTCCGAGGAACGTGGCCGAGCTGATCGGGTACCGACCCGAAGAGGGGGTCGAGCGGGACTCGAGCCGCACGATCGCCTTTCTGGCCCGGGGCGCGGGGGTCGCCCGGGTGGTCGCCACCCACCCGGCGCGCGAGGCGCTCGCCGTCGAGACCGTCCGCAGCCGTTTCCTGGCCTCCGCCCGTCCCGGCGACCGTCACGTCTTCACCCTCCCTACCGCCGTGGTGAGCCACCTCGGCCTCCGGGTGACTCAGCGGGGTCCTCGGGCCGGCCGCGGCTCGGACGATGGCCTCGTCTGGCTCGTCCCGGCCCCGGAGTACTACGAGTACCCGGGCCGTGGTCGACGACGGCCGAACCTGGACCCAGCCCTCCAACGGGCCGTTCGCGCACGTTTACCTCACCCGTTCGCTCTACCCGTTCGCCGAAGCCCTCGCCGGCCTCTCCTCCCTCGAGGAACGAGATCGAGGACGGAATGGCGGCCCGCGGTCCGGGCTCCTCCAGCGGGTAGGGCGTCCGCGGCGGGCCGGGTCATGATGTAGCACGGGGGGTACGCCCCGAATGGAGAAGTCGGCGGATTTCCTAACTTATTTATACAATCCCTTCGAATTGAATCGTATGCGTGGCACCGTGGGGCCGAATCCCCAGAGCCCGGGCAAGCGGTACACGCTGCGGAATCCCGTTCCCCTGCGGACCGCGCAGGACGTCACCACCACCCGTTCGGGCATCCCCACCGACGTCGACCCTCGCAGGATGTCGGCGGGCCCCGTTGACTTCGACTCGCTCGCGAAGGCGATCCGCCGCTCGGTCGGCCATGAGGGGATGCGTCCGGAGGACGCCCGCTCGATCGCGGCCCACGTGCTGAACTTCTTCGGGTTCAACGAACGGATCATCGACAACGTCCTCGAACCGGACGACCGCGACACGTTCTACATGCTCGAGGACACGGGGATCCTCGAGACCGAGCGGGACGAGACCACCCTCTACGACGGCCGCGAGTGGCGCATCCACTACTGGATGTTCCGCAAGGACCGCATCTTCGACCTCGCCCGCGAGGAGTCCGAGGCGATGGCGGCCGCGGGAGAGACGGAGGTCGTCTACTCCTCGAACGCCAACCGCTCGGGAGCCTTCCTGCTCCCCCACGGGGAACGCGGGACGGGCCTTGCCGCCCACGCGGTCTACCACGAGCTGGGGGACGAGATCTGGCTCGAGCGCAAGCAGAACCCCGATGCCCCCGCCCGCGCCCCTCGTCCCGGATGACGAGGCGCCGCGCCGCCGCCGCGGACGCCGTAGGCCGACCCTCCGAGAGCTTTAGCGGGCGGACGCCTCGGGCCGCCGCGTGCGTCGCTTCCTCCTGCTCGCCCACAAGGTCCCGTCCAGCGGGGCGTTCACGCTGAACGACCTCGCGGGGGGGGCGGGACGGATGGACGAGGTCGCCCGGGCGGTCTCGACCGCCTTCACCCTCTCGAACGACCTTCGCCGGGACACGGAGTTCACGCATCCTGTTCGTCGCCGAACCCCCCCCCGCCGCCCGTCGGGTCGACATCGTCGGGGCCCGGGTGCGCTACCTCAATCCCGACGAGCGTTCGACGGCCGCCCTCCTCAAGAACGCCCTGGTCCGCTCGGTCGCGTTCCCGACCGAGTTCGAGTCCTCGCCCGGGCCTCCGGGTCGGCCCGGTCGACCCCGCGGCGGCCCTCGCCGAGTTCCTCGCCCGGCCAGGGGCGGTCTGGCTCACCGAGGAAGGGGTCGCCGATCGCCGCCTGGCGCGCCGTCCGGCGACGAGGTCGCGGCGGTGCTCTCCGACCCGTTCGACCCGACGGATCAGGAGGCCGCGATGCTCCGGGCGGTCGGGGGTGCCCCGGCTATCGGTCGGACCCCGCAGCCTGCGGAGCTCACAGGTCATCGACCTGGTCCACGCCGAGCTCGACCGCCGTCGGCCGAGGGCCGAGGCAGGGTCGGTCGGTCAGCGGGCCACCAGCGGGGCCAGGTCCTTCGGCCGGGTGCGAGCGCGTCGCGGACCGTCCGGGGCTTGAGGCCCCCGATGACCGCCGTGAGCCGAACGACCTCCCGGGGTTCGGGGCGCACCCGGGTGCCGAAGATCGAGCTGGTCGGGTTCGCCGAGCCGCTGACGCACCGACGCCAGCACCCGGTCGAGCGTGCCGAGGGTCATGTTCGAGCCTCCTTCCAGGTGGAGCAGGGCCGATCGCGCGGGCCGAGAGATGGTAATCGAGGAGGCTCTCGCTCAGCGCCTGGTGGACGAGGCGTTCGGGCTCGGAGATGTGGTATTCGCCCACGATGAGCGTCGAGAGGCCCGAGGACGCGGAGTGGTTCTTCAGGCTCGCAAGGTCGACGGAGATCTGGGACGGGTTCTCGACCATGTCGACGAGGCTCGCGACGAGGGAGTGGAGGTAGGCGTTCCGGACCTGGAAGACCCGGTGGATGGGCAGCGACTCGAACCGGCGCAGCTTCTCGTTGGCCAGCGCGACCAGGAGGCCGCCCATCGCCTCCAGGTCTCCACCGTCGCCTCGACGTTCTCCCGACGGCCCGAGTTCGTCTCGAGTTCGACGTGGAACGGGAGGAAGACGACCGGGATCGGCGAGCGTCTCCGTTCCTCGCAGCTCCCGGGAGAGGAACGGCAGGAGGGCGCTCCCGGTGCCCCCGCCGAGCCCGGCGAGGAGGAAGACGATCTCGAACGGAGCGCAAGCGCCGCAGCAGCTCCTCCTTGCCGTCCTCCGCAGCCCGGAGGACGACCGCCCGGTCCCCGCCGCTTCCGCGCCCGCGCAGCTCGCGCTGGCCGAGCAGGATCTTCTCCTCGACCCCCGTGCGCCATCAGATGCTTGGCATCGGTGTTGACGGCGAGGGCATGCACGCCCGGGATCCCGAGCGTGAGTAGGTCCTGGACCGCCTCGCTGCCGGCGCCGCCGAGTCCCACGACCGCGACCGACGGGGTCGCGGCGAGCGAGGCCCACGACTCCGACGGACCCGTCGGACGTCATCGGCTCCCCGGGCCTCGTCTAGGGCGGGGGGGAGCCCTCCGCGGCGAGCGCCTCTCCCTCGCGACGGTGCGGGCGCGTCGCGCCGAACTGCTCGAGCCGGCCGCGGATGTACTCCCGGACCGCCGAGCGGACGGCGTCGTCGACGCTCACCGAGTTCCCCTCGCGCACGAACGCCTCGAGCCGGTTGTTGTCCTGGCGAGAAAGCTCCACCACGACCTTCCGAATGTTCTGCGGCGGAAGGTGGAGCTCGATGTACTGCTCGAGCCCCTCCCGGATCGTGTCGGAGATGGTCGGCGAGCCCTTGACCTCCTGGATCTGCTTGAGCTTCTCGATGAGCTCCTGCGGGATCCGCACGGTCACCCGCTCGGATGTGTCGACCATGCCCGTCAGACAAGACCCCCATCTTTGTCTGACGATTGACATATTCCGGCGGTGGTATTTGAACACCGAGGGTCGAGGTCCATGACGCGGACCCGTCGCGCGAGCGGCGCCGGCCTCAGGGATGGATCCCGAGAAGCAGGATCGCACGGAGGCTGGCCAGTCCCACGAGGAGTCCCGACGCGGGCCCGACCGCCCAGCCGACCAGGATCCCCCGCAGCACCGGCCAGCGGATCGTGCGTTGCCCTCGGGCGAGTCCGGCGCCGGCCATCCCTCCGACCAGCGCCTGATTCATCGAGGTGAAAGCGCCGGCCAGCACCACGCTCACCAGGATGACCGTCGCCTGGGCGGCCTGGGCAGCCACCGCCATCCGTCGGTCCAACCGGACGATGTCGGAGGCGACGGTGGAGAGCAGACGACCTCCCCACGTGATGACCCCGATGGCCAGGGCGAGCCCGCCAACGACCCCCGCGAGCAGGATGTTGGTGAGTCCAGTCGAGACGAACACCGCGGTGGCGTTCGCGACGTCGTTGGCCCCCATGGCGAAGGACGCCGCCAGGGCCATCACGACGAGCAGCGTGGCCGCGGGGGAGGCCCACCGGGAGACGGGCGAGGAAGCCCGGCTCGGACGGACCCCGGTCTGAGAGCCCACGAGTCAAGAGGTAGCCGAGCGCCAGGGCCGCGAGCGGTGCGATCACCCAGTATCTCGACCAGCCCCGTGACGTTCGCCCAGTGCACCGGGATCCCCGCCCCGAGCGCGACGCCGATCAGGCAGAACACGAAGATTCGGATTCGTCGAGGTGGGGATCTTGAGGTAATTGTAGGCCGACGTGAGCGCGAACGCTGCGGCCACGATGACCGCAGCCGAGACCGCCGAGAGCTCCGACGCGCCGACGAGGTTCAGTCCGATGTTCCCGACGACCTTTCCGCTCGCGACGCTCGCGCCGACCGCCGTGAGGATCGCCATCCCGACCAGCGCCTCACGGCGGGAGACCGCGCCGGAGGCGTAGGCCATTCCCATGCACGCGCCGGTGTAGTGGGCTCCGATGCTCCAGGCGAACGCGAGCGCCGCGACCACCAGGAGGGCGTCGGCGAGGCCGAAGGCGGCCACCGGCTAGTCTACCCCCTTCCGAGCCGGTTGGCTGGACGTCAGAGTGAGCGGCCCGCCGTGACCCACCATTTCAAAGCCCAGGATACCGAACGGGCCTAAACCCTGCCCGGGGGCGGAGGGGTCCAGGGTCCCCGTCCGCCCCCGGTGACCGCCAAGCGGAACTGACGTGAGGGCATCGCCGCCTTGGCGCGCCCTCCGTGGGGGCGTCGGGCCAGTCGGTGACCGCACGCCGGACGAAGTCAGGAGGGGGGCCCGGATACCGCGCCGCGACAATCCCGTGGACGTGTCGGGTGCTCTCGGTGAACCCGCAGATGTCCGTCCAAGCGCCATCCGAGTAGCACTTGAGGGCCCGGCTGGCCTTGCCGATCAACGCACCGAGTCGCGCGGACTCGGTGTCACTCAGTTCCGCCAGGCCGGTCGCGTGCCGCTGGGTCGGGATCAGCCCGACCCCGAGGTACTGCGTTCCCTCCTCCGCCCTCTGGTGGGAGAGGTGGAAGAGCTCGTCTTGGTAGACCCGCCGCTCCTCGAGGGACCGTGGAGATCGCATCCGCTCGCAGCATAGGCAGCTCGGGTCGGGCACGGCGAACCTCCCCCGGTCTGAGGTCGAAGGCTCCTGCCGGTCGGACATCGTTCTCTCCTCGCCAGCGCGAGGGTCGTGGTGGGAGTTAAACGCCGACCGGACTGGAACATGCAAACAGGGACTTAACTGCCGGGGGTGGTTCAGCCGCCCGCAGCTCCGTCCCTCGGATCGGGCGCACCCTTTCTGCGAACTCTCGGAGGCGGTCGCTCTCGGGGGCGGGTCCCCGCTTTCCCTGCCCTCGCGACGAGTCCAAGTGGAGGGAGGGCTCTGGTTGCCGCATGTCTCCGTCGGGCTCGAGGCGTCAGCTCGCGCCGGTCGCCACGGATGTCGAGGCCGCGGTCGCCCTGGCGAAGGAATCGGTCGAGGAGGGATGTCGTCGGGCGTCCCCGCCCCTGGACCCCGCTCCCCGCGTGGCCCACGTCTCCGAGCGGCTTCGATCCGGCTCGGTCGAAGGGCGGCTCTACCGGGCCGACCGGCAGAGCGTCGGGATCGTGCTGTGGGAACCCGAGGGGGCTGCCTCTCCCGGCCTCCATGTGGAGGTGCTCCATCTCGCTGCCCCCTTCCGCTCCGAAGAGGAGTACCGGGCGCTTTCTTGACCGGGTCCGCTCGGAGGTCGGCGCCATCCGGTTCCTACCGACCGGTCTCTCGGGGCTCGACCCTGACCAGGAGGGGCGGGTGGCGTCGGCCCGTGGCTTCTCCCGCTTCGGCCGCTCCGAGATGCGACTCCCGGCCGACGCCCCCCTCCCCGGTCTTACGGTCCCCCCGGGGCTACGGATCCGGCCGCTCCGCTCGGACGACGAGCCCAGCGCGGCGGCGGTCCACGCGGCGGCCTTCGGGAAGCACTTCGACTTCTACCTCTTCCAGAACGACCCCGACCCGAGGCGAAGCAGCGCTCGGGAGGTCCACGACATCATGCACGGTCGGTGGGGCGAGTTCCTTCCCTGGGCCTCCTTCCTCGCCGAGTCCGAGGACCATCGGGTGTGCGGAGCTTGCCTCTTCGTGAGGGCGCCGTACGGACCCTTGCTGATCAACCTGGCGGTCGACCCCTCCGCGCAGGGAAAGGGGATCGGTCGGGCGCTAACGACCGCCTCCGTCCGAGCGCTTCGCGAGCGAGGGGAGACCGTGATCGCGCTCAACGTGACGGAGGGGAACGGTCGGGCCGTCCGGATGTATGAGCAGTTCGGCTTGGTACGCTCCCTCGGCCCCGAATGGGCCTGGTACTCGACCGAGAATCGTTCCGGTGGCACCGGACGGGAGTCCTAGCCGTCCGGCCCCGGTACCGGAGCCGACGAGGTAAGCACCGACAAGCGCCGAAGGGCCCCGAACCCCCCCAGCATGAGGAGGCCGAAGAGCACGAGCGTCCCCCCCGCGGTAAGGTACGTTCCCTGGACCCCCACCTCGTACGTCAGGGAACCGCCGGCGTATGTCCGACCGGGACCAGGGCATAGCTCCCGACCTCGTCCGCGGAAAAGACGCGGCCCATCACTTCGTCCGGGACGCTCGACTGGATCGTCGAGAGGAACACGGTGGTGAACATCCCGGGGATGATCCCAAAGAGGAAGATGATGGGCAGCGCCAGCCAGATCACGTGGACGAGCGCGAGGGCGAGGAGGGTCCCTCCTAACCCACAGGTCAGGAGGATCATCGTGAGACCCGCCCGCCTCTCGAAGCGGACCCGGGGAATGAGGATGAACCCTACCGAAGCGCCGACGGTCGCCGTGGCGACCATCGCGCCGTACCAGACCCCCTGGGTCGCGCCGAGCCACGTGGTCACGTAGAGGGCCAGCTCGACCGTCGCGAGCGCCACCAAGAAGTTGATCACGAGCCCGGCGGCCGTGAGCTCCAGGATCGCGCGGTGCCGGCCGATGTAGGAGAACCCGGCCCGCACATCCTGGACGAGCGAGCGGGAAGGCGAGGTGCGGACCGCGGGGGTGAGGTCCACATCCAACGCGGCCAACGCCACCTGGGTCACGAAGAACAGCGCGAACGGCAGGCCGAGCGCGAAGGCCGCGGGCTCCACGGTGAGGAGGATCCCGCTCGCGAAGATCCCCGACGCCGTGACGCCGCCCGCCACCGCGTAGATCAGCCCGTTCGCGCGACCCAGGAGCTCCCGAGGGACCACGCGGGTCACGCTCGTGTTGAACGCGGGGCGAAAGAGGGTGGACGAGACTACGACCCCGGCCCAGACCGGATACACCAGGAGGACCCACTCCGGCACGTAGAAGCCGGACGGGCCCGGCAGTCGCACGTGGGTAGAGGGCCCGAGGACCAGGATCGCCACGAGGACGGCGGTCGCCAGGAGCCCCAGGAGGTTCACGACCCGCATGAGCTGGGCCCGGTCGTTCCGGTCCGCGAGCGCCCCCGAGAAGAAGGCGCTGACCAGCGTCGGTAGGGTGGAGGAGAGTCCCAACAAGGCGAGGGCGAGGGCCCCGTACGTGGTCCGGAGGGAGGCGGTCGGGTAGGAGACGGTGACCGAATAGAACAGGACCACCGAGACCATGGCAGGGGCGGCGAACTGCAGCGCTCCGGCCGTCAGGAAGGACCCGAAGGATCGCTGCCGAAAGAGCTCGCCGTACCGCCCGTTCAGATGGTCCCCCTACCCGGTGGGCGGGGGACCCGGCCCGGCGCGATAAACCTATCGCGGGCGGCCTTCGCGGGCGAAACTCGCTTAACTCCCAGACCCGTCGGCCGGCTCCGGAGTCTTCTCGTGCGCCTACTTCACCGGGACGCGGCGACGGGGCTTCTCCGCCTGCGCCTCGAGAGTCCCAGCGACCTCTGGCGGATCGCCCGGCTCATCCGGCCGGGGGACGTGGTCGGCGGCTCGACGACCCGCCGCGACCCCGAAGCGCCGGCGGATGTCCCCGGCGCGGAGCGGGCGCGACGCCGGGTGTGGATCGTGGTCGCGACCGAACAGGTCGAGTTCCACGGGTTCACGAAGCACGTCCGGGTCACCGGACCGATCCGCGAAGGACCGTTCGACATCGGGCGCCATCACACGCTCGACCTCCAGGAGGGAGACGAGGTGACCGTGCTCAAGCCCTCCATGTCCGCGAGCGACCGCGTGCTGTTGGACGAAGGGATCGCCGGCACGGGAGAGCCGACCATCCTGCTCGCGGCCGTCGACTGGGGGGACTCGTCGATCGTGCGGCTCCGGGGGCGGGCCATCGAACCGGTGGCCGACATCAAGCGGACCATCGCCGGGAAGCGGTACGAAGGGGACCAGGGGGAGAAGGACCGGAAGAGCTACGCCGAAGAGCTCGTCTCGGTTCTCCGCCGCGAGGGCCCCTCGGCCACGGCGCTCGTCGTGGCGGGCCCGGGGTTCCTGAAGGAAGAGGTCGCTCGCCGTCTCCACGAAGACGACCCGACGCTCGCCGCGAAGGTCAAGGTCTATCCGACGGCGGAGTCGGGACGGGTCGGGGTGGACGAGCTCCTGAAGTCGGGCCGCGCGACCGAGACCCTCCGCGGCAGCGTCGCCGCGCAGGAAGCGGAGTTCGTAGAGCACCTGGTCCGTTCGCTCGCCCGCGGCACCCGGGCCGCTGTCGGACGACGCGAGGTGGCCGAGGCCGTCGAGGCGGGGGCGGTCGAGACCCTGCTCGTGCTCGAGACCCTCCTGACCGACCCCGAGGTGATCCCGGTGCTCGACCAGGCTCGGGCAGCGCGGGCCCGCCTCTTCATCGTCCGGCAGGAGGGCGAGAACGGAGCGAAGCTGACCGGACTCGGCGGGCTCGCGGCGATCCTTCGGTACGATTGGGTGAGCCCGAGCCGCCCCGTTACGGGATCGCCTGGATCGCCTCGCGGAGTTCCTCGAAGCGGCGCCTAAGGTCCTTGAGCGAGAAGCGGAGCGCTTCGCGCGCGGTGAGCGAGCCGTCGGTCTCGAAGCGGAGGAAGAAATCCTCCTCATCCGGGGTGACCTTGATCGAGCCGTGCTCGCACGCCTTCTCGCACGCGCCGCAATCGATGCACTTCAGCTCGTCCGTGACGCTGAGCTTGCCGGCCGAGAACTCGAGGATGTTGACCGGGCACGAGGCGGCCGTTCGCTTCAGGCAGGCATCGGTGCAGTCCGACTTCCTCGAGATCTTGACATGCGGTCGAGGGAACATGCCGACGCCGTGGGCGACCTGCCACTTGGCGTGCTCGCGCGCCGCGCCCACGACCGCCGTCGCGTACGCGAGGAGGGCCTGGCGGGCCCCGAGCCGGACGATCGGAACGTCCGGTTCCAGGATCGCGAGGGTCGCGTCGCCGAGCGGGACGAGGTCCTTGGCGTACACCGTGCAGGGACCCTTCCGGTCGAATCGAGTACATGACCTGGCAGTGGGGACAACCCGCGCCGTTACAGGTGCACTCGGACTTCCGTCGAAACTCTCCGAGGTCGGTAGGGATCGGGAGAAGTCCGAGCCGTAGCGCAATGGCTTCGTCGAACATGCTGGTGGAGGAGTCGTAGTCCTTTCCGGTCCCCTCGTCCCGGATCGGACCCAGGTGGAACTCCACATCCTCGATCGCGAGCTTCGGGACGTCGGCCAGGAGGGTCCGCCGGATGGCGTTCACCTGCGACGCGGTCGTCCCGTCGATCTCGACGAGCGTCGAGCGGGGCTTGAGCTCCTGGATGGTCACGTCCATCGCATCACACCCGTCGGCCCCGACGGCCCCCCTTCGGCTTCGTCCCGTCGTGCGGCACCGGAGTAACGTCCTCGATCCGTTGGATCTTCACGCCGGCCCGGGCGAGCGCTCGGATGGCCGCCTGGGCTCCCGGGCCTGGCGAGCGGGAACGGTTACCGCCCGGGGCGCGGACCCGGACGTGCAGGGTGTCGTATCCCTTCTCCTTGATCAGCGCGGCGATCTGGTCGGCCGCCTTCATCGCCGCGTACGGGCTCGATTCGTCCCGTGCGGCTTTGACGACCATGCCCCCGGTCGCCTTCGCGAGGGTCTCGGCCCCGGTAATGTCGGTGACGGTGATGTGGATGTTGTTGTAGCTGGCGTAGATGTGGGCGATCCCGACCTTGACCATGGCCTACGCACCCCCTTCGGCGGGCGGGAGGACCGGCTCGGGGGCCGAGCGCACGTTCAGGCGTTCGCGCAGCGCTGCACGAACGGCGTGGTCCTCGTCCGCGAGCGGGCTCGTGGGGGAGTAGGCGATCAACGCCTCTTCGGCCGAGGGGACGAGATAGCCCGGGCGAGTCACGCGATGGTCGCCGATGGCGAAGTGGCCGTGGACGATCCACTGCCGAGCTCCGTTCGCGGTGGGGGCCAGGTTGTGGTGGAAGACGATCCATTCGAAGCGCCGGCGGAGCAGGTCCTCCGTGGTCAGCGCCAGCACGTCATCGATGGTCGGGTTCCCGAGAGGGAGCACCCCGAGGCGCGTGAGGCGAGCGAGCAGCAGGGCCGTCTCCCGTTGCGCCTGGGGCTCCTCGGCGCGAAGTCGTGCCTGAAGTTCTCGGGCCTGTCCCCGGATCCCGCGGAGGATCGACTGGGCCTTCCAGAGCTCTCGCTTGTTCTTGAGGCCGTACTTATCCAGGAGCTTACGCTCTTCCGCCATGCGGCCAGCCTCCCAGGGATGCTTCGGGGTGTCGTAGGTACGGCGGAGGAATTTCGGGTCGCCCATCGTTCTACTCCTTCTTCGCCGGGGCTGCCTTCGCCACCGGCGCGGCCGCGGTCGACTTCGCCGCCGCCGGGGGGGTCGTCGCCTTCGCGCCGGCGGAAGGAGCTGCCGGCGCGGCCTCTTCCTTGCCGCCCGTCGCCGCAGCCGCCGCCGCGGCAGCTGCCTTGGCGTCCTTCTTCAGTACGCCGGCCGCCATGCCGGTCCGTCCGTTCGAGCGGGTGCGTTGCCCTCGGACCTTCTGGCCCCGCTCGTGGCGCACGCCCCGATAGCTGCGGACCATCCGCATGATGTTGATGTCATCCCGGCGCCGGGTCTCGAGGTCCGGCCCGATGTAGTGCAGCGTTTCCCCCATCAGCGGTTCGCGGGGATGGTTGACCATCCACATCGGAACCTTCGTCGGGAGCGATTGGAGGGTCGCCTCGATCCCCTCGACCGTCTGTTCGCTCAGGTTGCCGATCAGCTCGCTGGCCGAGACGTTCGCGAGGCGAAGGGCGACCTCGGCGAGCCGAAGGCCGACGCCCCCCACGCCGGTGAGGGCGAGCGCGGCAGGTCGGGTCCCATCCAGGTCGGTGTTGGAGACCCGCACGATGTAGCGGAAATTGGGGTTGCCGGTGACGAACTTCGCGGTCTTGGCGCCCGGGCCTTTCCCCTTGCCCTTCCCCTCCTTCGCGTCCTTGGAATCCTTCCCTTCCTTGGGCTCCTTAGAGTCCCGGCCCCTGCCCGGGCTTCTCCTTCTTCGGAGCCTTCTCGGCCGATGGCTCCGCCCCGGTGGGCGGGGCGGGGGCGGCCGGTTCGGCCTTCGTCTCCTTCGATTCCTTGGGCGCGGAACTCACTCCCCTAGGGGTTCGGATGCGGGGTCCCGGATGCCGGGCGGCAGCGGGCAGGCCCCTCCGTCCGAGGGTGCGGGCGCCGAGAAGGCCGCCCTTCTTAAGCGCTTCGGGGAGAATTTCCTCTCCGCCACCCGAACCGAGGGTGGCCCGGCGGGTCGGGGGAACGCGGGGTCGTCGGCCGACGGCGCGCCCCAAGGAGTTAGGTAGGTGACTGCCTCGCTCCCGGTCGTGGCGAACGGCCCGTTGATCTCGGTCATCCTGCCGACGTTTAATGAGCGTGCGTCCCTCGAGCAGCTGTATCCGGCCCTGGCCGAATCCATGCGGGCGCTCACCGCGGAGCTGGTGGTGGTGGACGACGGCTCGCCGGACGGGACCGCGTCCCTGGCCCGCTCGCTGCAGACGCCGGTGCCGACCCAGGTGGTCGAGCGACCCGCCAAGCTGGGGCTCGCCTCGGCCGTCGAGGCCGGGATTGCCGCCGCCCACGGGGACGTCCTGGTGGTGATGGACGCGGACGGGAGCCATCCAACGGCCGCCGTGCCCGCGCTCGTTCGGGCGGTGCAGGACGGTGGGGCCGAGTTCGCCCTGGGAAGTCGCTGGGTCCCCGGCGGTAGCGCCCCAGGCCTCACCCGCGGCCGACGGATGATCTCCGCGGCCGCTGCCTTGCTTGCGCGGCCTCTCGTCTCCGTGCACGACCCGATGAGCGGGTTCTTTGCGTTCCGAAGGTCGATCCTCTCCCGGGGCACGCTCGCTCCGATCGGCTACAAGATCGGCCTCGAGATCCTCGTGAAGTGCCGCCCTCGACCGGTCGTGGAGGTCCCGATCGTATTCCGCCCTCGCACCGCCGGCCGTAGCAAGCTCGGGAGCGGGGAGGTCGGGCAGTACGCCCTCCACGTCCTCCGGCTTTACGGGTGGCGGCTCTTCGGCTCCCGCCGGGCCTCGAGCACCCGGTAGCCCGAGCCCCGCCCGAGGACCTCGACCGGTCCCTCCCAGTGGGAGCCGAGCCACTCCTGGTAGTACCCGGATCCCTTGCGAGCCCTTGCCGACAATCACGAGCCTCCCTGCCGGCGTGAGATACTGGGGGGCCTGCTGGAGGATCTGCAACACGACCGGGCGACCGGCCCGGTAGGGCGGGTTCGAGGCGATGACATCGAACGACTCGCCGGCCACCGGTTCGAACGTGGGACCGACGCGGACCTCCGCGTTCTCGATCCGGTTCCTCTCGAGGTTCAGGCGGGCCAGCCGGGCGGCACGGCGATTCACCTCTGTCATGACCACATGGCCCTCGCTGGCCGTGCGGGCGGCCGCGACTCCCACCGGGCCCCACCCGCAGCCCAGGTCCAGGACGCGGTCGCTCCGCTCGAGGGTCAGGTTCTCGATGAGCAGGGCGGTGCCCGGGTCGAGACCATGGGAAGCGAACACCCCCCGGTCGACGAGGAAGTGGAGCAGGTCTCCCCGGTAGAGGAATCGCAGCTCGGAGCGGACGGAGGGGGAACGTGGGCGCGGGGTGAAGTACTGGTCGGGGAGCACGGCTGGGTCGGTCTCGTCGGGGGTCACGGGTTCCGCCGTCGGAAGATTCGAATCCTTTCTGGCGCCGATCGGGCGACCGCCCGGCAGCAGCGCCTCTCGGAGCAGGTCCTTCTCGTGGCCGGAGAGCGAGCGGGGTACCTCCACATGGGCCGTGACGATCAGGTCCCCTCGGGAGGAGCCGCGGAAGCGGGGGAACCCGTTGCCTCGGAGGCGGAACTGGGTCTCGGGCTGGGTCCCGGGCGGGATCTTGAGCACCGCGTGGCCCTCGATGGTCTGGACGGTGACCTCCCCGCCAAGCAACGCGACCCCGAGGGGGACGTTCGTTTCGGTGTACGCGTCCTCTCCCTCCCGTCGGATGTGGTCGAGCGGTTCGAAGACGACCTGGACGTACAGGTCCCCGGGGGGCCCGCGCCCGCTCGCGGGCAGTCCGTGGCCGCTGACCCGCAGAACGGAGCCGTCCTCCATGCCCGGGGGAACGGTCAGCTCGATCTTCTCGCTCGTACGGAGGTGTCCCGACCCTTCGCAGACGGGACAGCGTTCCAAGATGCGGCGGCCCGCGCCCCGGCACCGGGGGCACTGCCCGACCGTGATCAACTGGGTGTACCCGCGGTTCTGCACACGACGCACCTGGCCGCTGCCCCCGCACTCGGGGCAGACCTCAAGCGCGGTGCCGTCCTTCGCGCCGGTTCCGCGGCAGGCGCTGCACGGGTCCTCCCTCGGGTACCTCGACCGTGGGCGTGGTTCCCGTGACCGCCGCGAGAAGGGGCAACCGGAGCGTCATCTCGATGTCCGAGCCACGCGCGCTCGCACTGCGACGCCCCCCCCCGAATCCCCCTCGGCCGACGCCGCCCCCCAGGCTCCCAAAGAGCTGCTGAAATATTGGGTTCGACCCCAGGAGGTCCTCGAGGTCGCCGACGTGGGTGAAGTTCTGCCAGTTGAACCCGCCCGGGCCGAAGTCGGACTCGACGGCCGATGCCCCCCCCAGATTGTAGCGGTGGCGCGTCTCGGGAGTGGCCAGCACCTCGTACGCCTCCGAGAGTTCCTTGAACTTCTCCTCGGCGACCTTGGGGTTCTCCTTGGCCACGTCCGGATGGTACTGGCGGGCGAGTTTCCGGTAGGCCTGCTTGATCTCCTCGGCGGAGGCGGTGCGGGCCACGCCCAATACCTCGTAGAAGTCCCGCTTCGCCATCGTAATGACGGAACCTCCGGGGAGTCTACCGTCTCCCGGCGCGAAGGCTACGGCCGCTATTTACCGTCTCAGTGGCGCGCGCGTCGGGACGCGACCGCCAGGTGAGTCGGGCACGGCTTCCGGGCCGGGCCCGGCAGCGCCGGTCCGCTCTGCCCTCCGCTACCGCGACCTCGACGGTCCCGAAGCTCGAACCGAGCGCTCCGAGCCGGCCGCGGTCGAGGGCCTCGTACGAGGAGGCCCACCGGAGGCGTCGTCGCGGGCCGTTGTCGAACCGGACCTCGACCTCGCGAGGCGGAGGCACGAGCCAGGGGGAGGGGATGTTGGTGATGACGTTCCCGAACCGGTCGACGTGCACAACCTCTCCCGCTGCTCCCGTTCGGGTCCGTCGCGGGACCGGCAGGTCGAGGTCTCGGATCGGGTGGGGCGAGCCGAGGCGGCCCGGGGGAGTCCCGACCGCGAGGCGAGCCGCCGTCGGAGCGAAAAGGTCTCTCCCATCGAAGGTCGTACCCACCCGTGCCGGGCCCCGGATTCGCGCCGGGTCGATCCGATACCCTCGGGCGCTCCCGAGCGCGCGCGCGAGGGGTGCCAGGACCCCGTTGTCGGGCCCGACCAGCAGCGAACCGTCGGCGCAGCGAACGATCAGCGGAGCCCGTCCGCCGCCTACCCCGGGGTCGACCACGACCACGTGCACCGTCCCCGCCGGATACCCCTCTCCCACCGAGCGCACGACGAACGCGGCCTCCCGTACCGCATGAGCGGGGAGGTCGTGCGTGAGGTCCACCACGTAGGCCGGGGGTAGGGTGCGGAGGAGGACGGCCCTCATCTGGGCGGCATACGCCCAGCCCACGTCGCTCGATGAGGGTGACCAGGCGGGGGAGGCTCCGCCCCGACCCGCGCGGTGCCACGGAGGGCTCGAGCCCGGCCTAGGATTTCATGATCGCGACCAGGAAGATCCCGATCGCAACCAACGCGCCGATGACCGCGGCGACCATCACCAGGAACGCCTCGAAGATGAGCGACCCAAGCTGGTCCGATGCCCCACCGAGCGTCCCGGCGTGGTAGAGCCACCCGACGGCGAGACCGACCACGAGGCCCCCGACGAGCAGCAGGACGCCAATGGTCCGGCTCTTGCCGCTGCCGAAATAGGCGGTGAAGATCCCCGCAAGGATGAGGAACAATGCAAAGACCAGCAGGAGGATCGTCAGGAATTGCCATACGCCGATGTTGAGCGCCGTTGCGAACAGTTCGAACATTGTCGTCTCCACCTTAGAATTTGATGCCCGTAAGGGTCTTCGTGTCGATGACGCCCGGGACGGAGCGGATCTTGTCCACGACCAGTTGCCCGAGCGCGTTGAAGTCCTCGGCCTCCACCTTGGCGATCAGGTCGTACTCCCCAAAGAGCGGATGGAGCTCCACGATCCCCTTGACGCGGAGGAGCTCGGTGTAGACCTCGTGCTCCTTGGCGGGAGCCGTGCTGATCAGGACAAAACCGATCGCCACCGGAGGAATCGCCTCTTGAGAGGGCCGATGAACTACCTGCCCTTATAAGCGTTGGCGGCCAGCTGCGCGAGGCCCAGGGCGGAGGCACCCCGGTTGCCAACGCCTCTCGGTCGACGCCCAGTCGAGTAGACGGGACTTTAACCCGCAATCCTACCGGCGGACTCGTACGATGGACCACGTGCTGCGGACCTGGCCCCGTCGTCTCGTAGCCCGCTCGTGGCTGTTGGCCTTCGTCCCGATCAACGCGGCGACCGCCGGCTTTGGGGTGGTCCTGCCCCTCCTGATCCTGATCCCGTTGCACGGGAGCTGGACCGACGTGGCGGTCGCGGCCACCGTGTTCAACTCCGCCGTCATCCTCTCCTCGGTCGCCTGGGGCCATCTCTCGGACCGGTACCCGCTGCGGCGGCTCTTCCTGGTGGTCAACTTCGCCGGATACGGGCTGCTCTACCTCGCCCTCAGCCACGTGAGCTCGGTCCTGGCCCTCTACGCGGTCTACGCTGTGATCGGGGCGATCGCCCCCGCAGGCGCGAGCGCTTCCAACCTGCTGATCCTGGAGAAGTTCACCGAGGCGGAGCGACCGAACGCGTACGCGTCCTTTCAGGAGATGAGCATGATCGGCTCGCTGGTCGGCCTCCTCGTCGGGTACTTCTGGACCGTGGCCGACGACGCGCTCCTCACCCTGCTCTACGTCCTGGCGGCGCTCGCCGTCGCCAGTGCGGTCGCCATCTGGTTCGGGGTGAGCGACCCCGAGCGATCCTTCCAGACCGCGGCCGTGGCCCGACATCCGGAGAGCCTGCTATCCCGCCTGCGCGTCCTCCCCGGGTTGCATGGCCCGATCCCGTTCTTCCCGACCCGACCCGGGATCGGCTTGGGGGCCCTCCGTCGGCTCCGCGCTTGGGCGCGGGCGGAGCTGCATCACGAGCTCCCCCTGATCTTCCTCGCCACGCTGCTGTTCAACCTCTCCGCCAACCTCTACAACATCTCGTACACGCCGTTCCTCTACTCGGCGGGTCTCGCGGCCTCGTCGATCTTCCTCGTGAACCTGTCGAACAACTTCGCCCAGACGCTCATCTTCCCCTTCACGGGCGGGCTGAGCAACCGGTTTGGCGCCGACCGCCTCGTCCAGCGGGCGACGTACCTCCGGGCCCTCGGCTACCTCGCCACCGCCGGGATCACGTTCGCCCTCTTCGCGCGGAACGGGGTTTTCGAGGTGAACGTCATCGTGTTCGGGGTTCTCGGGGCGGCGATCGCCGTCTATACGACCGCCAGTTCCCTGATGCTGTTCCGCAGCCTCGAGGGACGCGACGCCGGTAGCCTCCTCGGAGTGAACAGCGCGCTCGGGGGGGTCGCCGCCGTCACGGGCGCCGGCCTGTCGGGGATCCTCGCCACGTTCGGGAGCTACCGTCTCGTCTTCCTCGTCAGCGCGGGCTCGTTGCTCGTCTCGCTCCCGATCTGGTCGGCCGCGACGGTCGCCTACCTACGGCGTAAGCACGACCGAGAGACCGTCGCGCCGGTGGCCGCGCTGGTCGCGAAAGCCCATTAAGCGGAACCTGTCTCGGGGGCGGAAGTTCGAACGATGGTCGAGACGCCCGAGGTACAGCGTGGTCTCCAGGACGTGGTCGCGCTCGAATCCCGCATCTGTTTCATCGACGGCAGGGAGGGCCGGCTGATCTACGAGGGATACGACATCCGTGACCTCGCGAAGTACTCGACCTTCGAGGAGGTCGCCTACCTGCTCTGGTACGGGCGCCTGCCGACGAACGACCAGCTGGCCACCCTGCGGGGCCGCCTCGCGACCCTGCGGGACCTCCCCGGGACCCTGGCCGAGCGGATCGACTCGATGCCCGCGACCGCCCACCCGATGGACGTCCTCCGGACCGCGGTCAGCGAACTGGCCCTCTTCGAGCCCCAGGAGACCCGGCCCGGACCGAGCTCGATCGGAGGCGCCCAGCGCCTGACGGCGGTCCTCCCCACGATCCTCGGACAGTTCCACCGTCGCCGCACCGGCCTCCCGGCGCTCCGGCCGCGGCCCGAGCTCTCCTCGGCCGCGTACCTCGTGTACGCGCTCCTCGACCGAGAGGCCAGTGAGCTCGAGGCCCGATGCCTGGACGTCGCCCTGATCCTCCACGCGGACCACGAGCTCAATGCCTCCACGTTCGCGGCCCGCGTCACGGCCTCCACGCTGAGCGACCTCTACAGCGCCGTGACGAGCGCGGTCGGCACCCTGAAGGGTCCTTTGCACGGCGGCGCGAACGAACGGGTCATGGAGCTCCTCGAGGAGATCGGGAGCCCGGACCGGGTCGAGGAGGTCGTCAAGGGACGCCTCGCCCGCCACGAGCGGATCATGGGCTTCGGCCACCGGGTCTACAAGGTCGAGGACCCGCGAGCCACGATCCTTCGGGAATGGTCCCGACGGATGGGCGAGGCGAAGGGGAACCTGCGCTACTACGAGCTCCTCCGGGCGGTGGAAGAGGTCGTGCACCGGGAGAAGGGCCTCTACCCCAACCTCGACCTGTACTCCGGGTCCGTCTACACGCTGCTCGGGATCCCGCACGACCTGTTCACGCCGCTCTTCGCGGCGAGCCGGGTCGCGGGATGGACCGCCCACGTCCTCGAGGAGTACCAGGACCTCCGGCTGATCCGTCCTACCGCGAGGTACGTTGGCCCGACCGACCTGCCGTACGTCCCGCTCGCCCAGCGGACGTAGCGCGACCGCGCGCTCGCCGGTGTCCGGGGGAGGCCCGGTCGACGCTCATGAGCGGGTAGTGCAGGTCCGGTCGGTGCTCCAGCCGGGCGACCACCTCGGTGGTCCCGTCCCGGAGCCGTACGCGCACGTCGAGCATCTCGGGCGTCAGGTAGCGGTAGGCGAAGCGCCCTCGCCCGACCGGGCCCCCGCGGCTCGGGTCGATCCGCACGTCGACCGAGGCGACGTAGGGCTGGAGAGAGACCGCTCCCTCGATCGCCCGCGCGAGGTCCTGGGAGGTCCGCGGGGAGACCGGGATACCGAGGGTACTGGTGGAAGATCCCGCCCAGCTTGATCCCCGCCTCGAAGAGGAGGGCCTCTCGGTCGGAGAGGTCGGCACGGTGCACATTGGAGACCGGGCATGAGATCCCTATCCGGCCTCAGTTCGGGCTCGCACCACAGTGAAGGGACCGACCAGGTAGTAGATGGCTACGCCGACGAGCATGACGAGCCCGGCCCCGTAGGCCAGCTCGTACATCGGCGAGCCAAACGCCGGCCGGAACTGGATCGGGACCAGGACGAACCCCGCTGCGACCGCGGTCGTGACCATCGGCCAGCGGAGCGGAGAGTCCCGGCGGATCTTCGGGTAGGGGATGGGGACGACCATCAGCACCGCCAGGACGGCCGCCGCGACCAGGACGCCGACCGGCTGGACGCTCTGGAACGCGGGCGTGTCGTGAAAGAGGACGGCCCCGATGACGGCGAGGGCGCTTTGGGGGGTAGGGACGCCGAGGAAATCCTTCCGTTCGTAGGCGCGGAGCGTGAAATAGACCAGCCGTGCGACCGCCGCCAATAGGTAGGCGGACCCCAGCACGACCGCGACCCAGGCGTAGGGGGCCCACGCCGAGCTGTCGGCGGTGTGGACCGCGAGCAGGGCGGCGGGGGCGACGCCGAAGGTCACGGCGTCGGCCAGGGAGTCGGCGACCCGCCCGAAGAGCGTCGGTGGAGCCCCGCTCCGGCGGGAAAGCACGCCGTCGAGGCCGTCGAACCCGATGGCGCAGGCGATGAGCAGCATGGCCCAGGCCTTGTTGCCGGCGAGCGTATACAGGACCGCGCCGACCCCGAGGAGGCCGTTCGCGAGGGTGGCGAGGTTCGCCCCGACGCGCCAGCGGTCGGTCATGGCAGCTCCCGGGCGATCGTCGTGCTGCCCGCTCGGACCCGGTCCCCGACCCGGACCACCCCCACGACCCGGCGGGCGGTAGGAAGACGTCGACTCGAGAGCCGAGCACGATCATCCCGAACCGGTCGCCCTTGCCCACGCTCGCACCGGGCCGGACGAACGACACGAGGCGGCGAGCGAGGACCCCCGTGATCTGCACGACCCGGACGGGGCCGAGCGCGGTCGCCATCTCGTAGGACCGGGCCACGTTGCGGCCGGCGTCGTTCCGGTAGGCTGGCCGATGGCCGACCCCGGCGTCCGCGACCCCGACGAAGGTGCCCGCGAGGGGGACCCGGTTGACGTGGACGTCGGTGACGTTCATGAAGACCGAGATGAGGAGCTCCCCGCCCTGGTTCCGGACCTCGCGGACCCGCCCATCGGCGGCGGAGACGATACCCTCGCCCGGGGCCCGCTCCGGGTCCCGGAAGAACGCGGCGAAGAATCCCCAGGTCGCGACGGCGGCCAGCCAGAGCACGAGGAGCGGCGGAGGGAAGGGCAGGACCCGCGTTGCGCCCAACCCGCCGACGCCCGCCAGGAAGAATGCCGAGACGACCAGCGGACCCCCCGACCGGGGCGCGAACACGCGGCTACCCGGTGAGGACGATCTCGATGTTCACGCCGTCGGGGACCTGGATCCGCATCACCTGGCGGAGGGCCCGCTCGTCGGCGGCGAGATCGATGAGGCGCTTGTGGATCCGCATCTCCCAGTGGTCGATGGTGCTGGTGCCCCCGCCGTCCGGGCCCTTGCGGACCGGCACCTTGAGCCGCTTGGTCGGGAGGGGGATGGGACCGGCGATCTCGACACCGGTCTTGGTCGAGATCTCCTTGATCATCTTGCAGATCGAGTCGACCTTGCGGGCATCGGTGCCGCTGAGGGAGATGCGAGCCTTTTGCATGGTCGAGCGTCCCTCCCTTCGTCCGGTCCCCGTGCCCGCCCCGGGCTCACTCGCGCTTCTTGACTTCGACGACGACGCCGGCGGCGACGGTCTGGCCCATATCGCGGACCGCGAAGCGGCCGAGCTGAGGGAACTCCTTGTACTTCTCGATCACCAACGGGCGCTTCGGGGTGATCCGGACGACCGCGGCGTCCCCGGTCTTGAGCGTCTGGGGGTTCTCCTCCGCGACCTGACCCGTCTTGGGGTCGAGGCGCTTCAGGAGCTCGGTGAACTCACAGGCGACCTGCGCGGTGTGGCAGTGGAAGACCGGCGTGTAGCCGACGGTGATGACGCTCGGGTGGTTCAGCACCTGGATGTTCGCGGTGAAGCTCTCGACGACCGTCGGGGGGTTCGAGACCGGGCCCGCCACGTCGCCGCGCCGGATGTCGTTCTTGTCAATCCCGCGGACGTTGAACCCGACGTTGTCCCCGGGTCCGGCTTCCGCGACCGCCTCGTGGTGCATCTCGATCGACTTGACCTCGCCCGACTTCCCTGAGGGGAGGAAGATGATCTTGTCGGTGACCTTGAGGACGCCCGTCTCCACGCGCCCGACCGGGACGGTGCCGATGCCCGTGATGGTGTAGACGTCCTGGACCGGGAGCCGAAGCGGCTTGTTCGTCGGCTTCTCCGGGACCTTCAGCCCGTCGAGCGCCTGGAGCAGGGTCTGGCCCTTGAACCAGGGCATGTTGGGGCTCGCCTTGTTGATGTTGTCGTCCTTGAAGGCGGAGATCGGCAGGAAGACGACCTGCGTGTCGAGCTTGAACCCGACGTTCTTGAGCAGCTTGGTCAGCTCCTCCTTGGTCTCGTTGTACTTCGCCTCGGAGTAGTTGACCTCCTGCCGGTCCATCTTGTTGATCGCGCAGATCAGCTGGGCGACCCCGAGCGTCCGGGCCAGGAAGATGTGCTCCCGGGTCTGCTCCTGGACCCCTTCGGCCGCGGAGCAGACGAGCACGGCGGCGTCGGCCTGGCTCGTCCCCGTGATCATGTTCTTCACGAAGTCACGGTGACCGGGCGCGTCGATGATGGTGAAGTAGTACTTCTGGGTGTCAAAGCGGCGGTGCGCGATGTCGATGGTCACGCCGCGCTCCCGCTCCTCCTTGAGGTCATCCATGACCCAGGCGAACTCGAACGTCGCCTTGCCCTTGGCTTCGGCCTCCGCCCGGAACTTGTCGATCTCTTCCTGCCGAATGTAGCCCGTATCGAGGAGGAGGCGTCCGACCGTGGTGGACTTGCCGTGGTCGACGTGGCCGATGAAGACGATGTTGAGGTGGGGCTTGTTCGCCATGGAGAGGCTCCGGGCGCGGCCAAAAGGTGCCCCTATTTAGGCGTTGTCTCGGCGGCACGCCGAGAGACGGCGCGACGGGGCCCTCCGGCCTCGGTCCCGACCCACTCGGCCGGGGAAGGGGTTCAGTCGGACCGGATCAGGCAACCGGAGTAAGGTAGATCTCGTTCCCGTCCGGGTCCCGGACGGTAGCACCCCACCCCCAATCGAACTTCGTCGGGGGGGTCGAGAACTCTACGCCCCGCTCCTTGAGAGTCGCGCAGGCGGCGACGAAATCGCCGGGAAGCTGGAAGGCGATCCCGCTGTTGCCGGGCTCGAGCTGGCCGGCCTTGTCAAACTCAGTGACCTGGCAGAGGTGGAGGAGCCCGCCGACCCCCTTCCGACCGACGGTCTGCCAGTGGTCCATGTCGTCCACGTGGTCGAGCCCGAACGTCTCGGTGTACCAGCCGACGGCCTTGGTGCGGTCGGCCACTACCACGGCCACGCTCATGAACCGGGGGGCGGCCCGGGCCGAGGTCGCGGACTTCTTGGCGGATTTCTTCGCAGGGCTCTTCCGGGGACGAGGTCGCTTCGGCATGGGGTCTCGGACGCTCCAGCGCGCGGGGTCAGATAAGCTGCCACGAGGGATCGTGGAACGGTCACCCAGCGCACGGTGCGACGCTCTCGAAACGGCTTTACCGCGCCGGGGGGTCGGCCGCCTCGGTTCGAGGGGTCGTCGGGTGGCCGAGGTTCCGGGGGTCACGGTCGCGCAGAGCCGGGCGACCGTGGTCCGGTTGATGGTTCCGACCGACGCGAACTTCATGGGCAATGTCTTCGGCGGCGCGATCCTCTCGGAGATCGACCGGGTCGCCTATGTCACGGCGACGCGCCACGCCCGTGCCCAGTGCGTGACCGCCTCCTTCGACCGGGCCGACTTCATCGCGCCCGTCCATGTGGGAGAGGTCGTCGAGTTCGACGCGACGCTCACCTTCGTCGGGCGGAGCTCCATGGAGGTCTGGGTCCGCGTGAGCGCCGAGGCCCTCGCGGGCGGTCTCCCCCGACCCGTGGTCGAGGCGCTGATCACCATGGTCGCCATCAACCCGGACAATCGGCCGACCCCCGTCCCACCGCTGATCCTAAAGACCGACGAGGAGCGTCGGCGCTTTGAGGAGGGGCGTGCTCGGATGGAGGCGCGTCGCCGCACCCCGACGGGCGGGACGCGGGTAGGGAAATCCATGCTCTGCGAAATGTGCGGGAAAGAGGTGGAGCTGACGAGCCGGGTCCGCGTCGAAGGAACGGTCCTCGGGTTGTGTCCCGACTGCGAGAAGTTCGGAAAGCGGCTCGACCCCCCCCCGGCGGCCTCCGCCGCCTCGGGTCGGGCCCCCGTACCCGTCGGGACCCCCGCGACCCGCACCGCCGCCTCCGGCCGTCGCATGGAGGAACGCGACCTCTACACGGAGATCGGTGAGCTCGAGCTCGCGCCCGACTGGCCCCGTCGCGTGCGGCTCGCGAGGGAGGCCATGGGCTGGACCCCCGAGGTCCTCGGAAAGAAGCTGAACGAGAAGAAATCGGTGGTCCTGAAGCTCGAGAGTGGCGGGATCCACCCACCGGATGCCCTCGTGCGGAAGACCGAACGGATCCTCAAGACGCGGTTGCGGGCCGATGCCGCGGCCCCGGTCTGATCACGGGACCATTCTCCCGGGAAGGACGTCGCCGGTTCGGGAGGTCCGTCGCGCGTGCGGCGACCGCCGCGAAGGGAGCCCGACCGACCGCTCGAGACCGACGTCGCTGCCGACCTCGGCCCGGAGAAGTCCGGTCGACGGTCCCCCGCCCCGTACCGCTCGTAGGTCTCGCTCGTACTCTGCTACCGCCCGCTCGCCGACCGACATCGTCGCCGCACCGAGGGCGGCGAGCCCGAGCAGACCCGCGATCGAGAGGGCGACCGACGGATCGTAGAGCACCAGACCTCCCAGCACGACCGCGACGCCGGCGGCGGTACCGAGGGTGCGCCACAGGAATCGGTGGATGCGTCGGTCGCGGTGCGAGAAGGACACGTTTTCCTCCCCCACGCCCTACCGCCGGCGCGACGGCAGGAACATCTCGAGGAGCGCTTTCTGCGCGTGCAGCCGGTTCTCTGCCTGGTCCCAGACCGCCGCCTGAGGTCCGTCCATGACCTCATTGGTGATCTCCTCCCCCCGGTGAGCGGGGAGGTCGTGGAGCACGAACGCGGTGGGAGCGGCCTTCGCAAGGAGCTCGGCGTTGACCTGGTAGCCCTGGAACGCGGCATGGCGCGCGGCCTGCTCGGCCTCCTCGCCCATCGACACCCATACGTCCGTGTAGAGGGCATCCGCTCCCGCCGCCGCCGTGGTCGGGTCGTTCGTGAGGAGGATCCGGCTCTTCGACCTCTTGGCCAGGGCCTGGGCCAACGCAACGACGTCGGGCCGAGGCGCATAGCCGGGCGGGGTCGCCGCGGTGAGGTCCAGGCCGACGGCCGCCGAGCCCAGCAGGAGAGAATGAAGAACGTTGTTCCCGTCCCCGACCCACGCCAGCCGACGCCCCCGGAAACGACCCTTCCACCGCTCGTGCATCGTCAGCAGGTCGGCGACGATCTGGCAGGGATGCTCGAGGTCGTCGAGGGCGTTGATCACCGGGATCGAAGCGTGCCGGGCCAGCTCGACCTCGTCCGAGTGGCGGAAGGCGCGGTAGGCAATCCCGTCCACATAGCGCGAGAGCACCCGCGCCGTATCGGCGATCGTCTCCCCGCGGCCGAGTTGCAGGTCGAGGGCCGACAGGAACATCGCGTGCCCTCCCAGGTCGCGCATCGCCACCTCGAACGACGTCCGGGTGCGGGTCGACGGCTTTTCGAAGATCAGCGCGAGCGTACGGCCCTTCAGGGGGGTGGGCGTCGACCCGCGGGCGCGGAGCCGTTTCAGCGTCGCCGCCCGAGCTAGGATCGTCGGGAGACGGTCCGCGATATCGGAGATCGAGAGCAGGTCCTTGCTTCGTGGCATGGCGTACCGGCAAGTATCAGAGCGCCGGACGTTAAGTCGTTGGGGGAAGGCTCGTCGAACCGGTCGGTAGGGCCACCGTTCCGGGGTCGCCTACGGCGCGTCCCCGCCGTCCTGCGGCGGTAGGCCGACGAGCTCGAGCACATCGCCCTGGTTGCGGGCGAACTCGGTGCGCCGGGTCTCCTGGACCGCAACATAGGCCAGCTCCCTCCACAGTGGGTGGGTCGGCGGGTGGGGAGGCCCTCGTCCGGTGAACACGAAATGGAGGTCCCAATGGGCATCCTCCCCCTTCGCTCCCGGACGGTGGTACGTTTCGGAGAATACGCGAGGACCCTCCAGCATGGGAAGGTCGAGGCCGAGAAGCTCCCTCGCGATCCGACTGGCGGCCTCCTCCGGGGACTCGAAGAGGAGCAGCTGGCTGGAGGGGAGCATCCACCCGTTCCCGACCCGAGCGGCCCGTCCGGGGTCGAGGCCCCCGAGCTCTTCCCACCGGGGATCCGGTGCGATCCGACCCACCAGGACCCGCTTCGGGTCGTGGGGGGCCGCGAGGACCAGGAACGAGCTCAGGCACATTCCGTCCGCCGGCACGAGGGACTGGCCCCCACCGAGGGGGGAGGCTCCGGAACTGAGTCGGGCGAACCTACGCGACATGGGTTCGGATGGCCAGGAGGCGGGTCCACTTGGGGTTGCCCTAGGCGCCCGGGACCCCCGATCCTGAGTCAGGCATAAAAACACCACCCGATTGGGCCGCCCCGAGGGATTCTCGGTGCCAGCTCGTTCGAGGAAGGAAAGGAGGCCCGAAAGCGTCGCCTCACCGGCCCCCCGCGCCCGCAGTTCCCCCCCGGGACGCCGGGTCTACGTGGTGAGCGGCGGGGTGACGAAGTTCGCGAAGGCCCATCCCGCGATGGACTTCCGGCTGATGGTCAAGCGCGCCTACGACTACGCGGTGAAGGGGATCCCCAACCTGACCAAGGACCGGATCGACGGAAGCCGGATCTCCTACTTCTCCGACCACTTCTCGCGCCAACTGAAGGCCGCCAGCATGGTCCAGGACTACCTCGGGCTGAACCCGAAGGGCTCCGTCCGGATCGAGTGGGGCGGTGCCACCGGTGGCGAGTGCTTCCAGGCCGCGTACGAGGCAGTCGCGAGCGGCCGGATGGACGTTTGCCTTGCCGCCGGCTTCGAGACCATGAGCCGCGTGGCGACCTGGAAGGGGAACGAGTTCATTGCGCTCGCCTCGGACACCAACTTCGACTTCCCGCTCGGCGGTTTCTACACCGGCTACTACGCGCTCATGGTCATGCGCCACATCTACGAGTACCTCCGACTCACCCGGTTCGCCCACGTGAAGGACGAGCGGGAGGCGCAACGCCTCGCCATCCAGGAGGGCAGCCGGATCATGAGCATGGTCTCGGTCAAGAACCACCGGAACGCGCTCCACAACCCGTATGCGCAGTATCCGAAGCGCCTGACGGTCGAGGAGGTGCTCCGCTCGGAGATGATCAGCTACCCCCTCACGCGCGAGCAGATCTGTACGATGAGCGACGGGGCGGCCGTCGCCTTCCTGTGCTCGGAGTCGGCCGCCCGCGAGTTCACGGACCGGCCGGTCCTGGTCAAGGGGGTGGGCTGCGGAACGGACACGATGAGGCTCGCCGACCGCCCGTTCGGGACGGTCCCCCGGATGCCGCACGAATCGGCGAAGGACTATGCCCACCTCCCCTACCCCGGTGTGCACTCCTTCCGGGCAGGACGGGCGGCCGGCCTCGAGGCCTACCGGATGGCCGGGATCACGGACCCGAACCGGGAGCTCGACTTCGTCGAGCTCCACGACGCCTACGCCTCCAGCGAGATCCAGACCTACGAGGACCTGGGGCTGTGCAAGTACGGAGAAGGATACGGGTTCGTCGAGCGGGGCGACCCGTTCCTGCGCGGGATCGACTACGGGTTCCCCACGCCTCAGGCGGGCGCCGCCCCGGTGAACCCGTCCGGAGGATTGATCGCGTGCGGCCATCCGGTCGGGGCGACCGGCCTGATGCAGGCGGTCTTCGCCCTCTGGCAGCTCCAGGGGACGATCCCCGACCACTTCGGGGACCCCGCGCTCCAACTGAAGGACCCCAAGCGGGGGGCGATCCACAGCCACGCCGGTACCGGATCGAGCGTGACCGTCTCGATCCTAGAGCGGGGGTTCCGATGAAGGCGCGTCCCCCGACGTTCACGAAGTTTCGCGACGTACAGGCCGAGCTTGGCAAGAGCGGTGCGGCGCTCTTCCGCGACGCGGACGGGGTCGAGAGCCTCATCATCCGGTATCCGGTACTCGGTCGAGTACATCCATAGCTACGCCGAGGACTCCCCGTTCTTCCTAAGCCTGGCGGAGGGGCGCCTGCGCGGCTCCCGATGCACCCGGAAGAGCTGCCGGTTTCTCTACGCCACGCCTCGTGGCCACTGCATGGAGTGCGGTGCCGCGACCGAGTGGGTCGACCTGCCGAAGGTCGGCAAGGTCCACTCCTGGACGACCTGCCACTTCGGGTCGGAGGCGTTCCTGAAGGAGACCCCGTACAACCTCGCCCTCGTCGAGTTCGAAGGGGCCGGCAGCCTGCTGCTGGTCCGGCTCAAGGACGCCCAGGAATCCGACCTGTACATCGGCATGCCGGTCGAGGCCCGATTCGACCCGGATCCGAAGTACTCGGTCACTGACGTGTGGTTTGTCCCCCGCTAGGACTCCCGCGGCCAAGCTTCGTCGGAGGGTCCTCCGGGCGGGATCCTGCTCGGTGTGGCGCCCCCCGGAAGGGGAAGGGGTTGGGTAGCTCGCGGCGGACCGGGCCCCCGTCCTTTTACTGGGTCCCCGGAGGGGGAGGAGGGTTCTGCCACGTGGGCTGGCCCGGAGCGGCGGGAGGCTGTGCGCCCCAAGCAGGCTGGCCCGGCTGACCCATGGGGGGCGGGGGCGTCCCCTTCTTCTTTCTCATCACCAGCATCAGGACGACCACCACCACGACGACGATCACGATCACGGGGATGATGACGATCCAATAGTTGAAGGCGCTCGCGGCGGGCGTCAACGTGCAGGAGTTTCCAGTGCAGCTCCCGCTGCCCCCGCCTCCGAGCCCATAGTCGCTCCCCAACCAGCTGTACGAGGTACGAACTCCCGGACACGTACACCGCCACGGCGTTGAGCGTGAAGCTCGACGAGGGTGGAAGGATCGCCTTTGCAATGGAAAAGGAGAGCGTGCTACCTCCGCCGGAGAGCGTGTAGGGGAGGTTGCCATAGGAACCTGAGTTCGACCCGTAGCCAAGGTAGAAGCCGTTGGTCGAGTTGTTCGAGAAGATCCCATATGCCGTGGCGTTCCCCGCCGTGGACCCACCGAACCAGACCTCGTAAACGTAGGTGTCGCTGTTCAGGATGACCTGTCCCGCGACGGTGAACTGCACCGATACATTCGCTCCGCCCGGGTCATTCGTGCTGACCGCGGTCATATCGGCGTTCGCGTTCGACCCGCTCGCCGCCTGCGAGAAGGACTGGTTGTACCCCGAGCCACTTGCAGCGACGCTCCCGCTCAGCACCAGGACGAATGCCAGCGCGGCGATCGGCGAAAGTCCCAGCCATTTTCCTACTCCTCTCATTTTCTTCCCTGCGTGCGTGTCGTGCCGGGGCCGACCGTTCCTAAGCCATCCGCGGGTGCGGTCGGCCAGGCGGGGTCACCGGCATCACACTTCCCCGAGCAGGGGAGGGGGTTATAGACTAGTCGGCCCGCGTATTCTTGCGCATCCCGCTCGTCCCCTTCGGTCTCGACGCCCAGCCGGGAGGCGGTCGTGGCGACCGCGCCATCGCGAGGCCGTTACTCACCGAAGGGAGGGGGAGGTGCCGCGGGCCGGGCTTGAACCGGCGGCTTCAAGATCTTCAGTCTTGCACTCTCCCAAACTGAGTTACCGCGGCACGATGGCGCGAGGGGTATGTCCGGTCTATTATAGTTCTCCCGTCAAATCGGGGGGAGGAGAGTATGGTCGCGGGCGAGCGAACCGTGCGGGTCACCCGATCCCTTCCCCGGTCGGTCCGGGTCAGCGACCCTCCCTTGCAACTCCGGGCTCGGCAAACCGTCAGCGTCGTCGAGCGCTCCGACGAAATGGCCGGCCTTCGTTCTCGTGAAGACGCCTGCCGGGGGATGCGGATGGGTGCCCGAACGGTTCTTGGGTCCGGACCGGCCCTGGACCCGGGCGCGACGGACCTACGATACCACTAGCCTCGAGCCTGCGGTCGGGGAGACCCTGACGGTGCTGGAGTATGACCCGGAGTCCGGGTGGCTGAGGTGCCGGGATGCCGACCATCGCGTCGGGTGGTTCCCACAGGACCACGTCGACGAACTCTGAGGGCTGAACGAGGATTCCCCCCGGCCGAACGCGCGCGTACACGTTCGAGAGGCCCGGTCCTCGCCGGGGAGCGGCGGGTCTTATCTAGCCGACCCGACCTCGTGAGGTCGTGTCGTCGCAGCGCACCCTGGTCGTCGCGGAGAAGTTCAACACGGCGCTCCGGATCGCCGTCGTTCTCTCCGACGGGCGTATGAAGCGCTCCCGGGTCGCGGGGACGAACATCTTCGAGTTCGACCGACCCGATGGGGCGTACACCGTGGCCGGCCTCCGCGGTCACATCGTAGAGCTGGACTACCCCAAGGAGTTCGCCGAGTGGACCCTCTCGGGGTTGCCGAAGCTCCTGGAGACCTCCCCGCTGAAGAGGGTCACCGAGGGCGGGATCGTCAGCGCGCTCCAGTCGATCGTCAAGGGGTTCGACCGGGTCGTCATCGCGACCGACTTCGACCGGGAGGGCGAGCTGATCGGCCTCGAGTGCCTCGAACTCCTCCAGAAGGTCCACCCCACCATCGAGGTCCGTCGGGCCCGGTACAGCGCCCTCACGCGCGACGTGATCGAACAGAGCTTCGCGAACCTCGAGCACCTCGACCACGCCCTCGCCGAGGCGGCTGAGGCCCGCCAGGAGATCGACCTCGTCTGGGGGGCGCTCCTCACCCGCTACCTCTCCCTTATCTCGGGCCAGCGGGGACGGGGCTTCCTGTCCGTCGGGCGGGTCCAGACGCCGACCCTGGCCCTCCTCGTCGAGCGGGACCAGGCGATCAAGGAGTTCGTGCCGTCGCCGTTCTGGGAGCTCCGGGCCACCGGCCAGCTCGGTGAGACCTCCTTCCTCCTGCGCCACGAGCACGGGACGTGGGACGACCACGCCGCCGCGCTGAGCGTGTACGCGAAGGTCGAGGGTGCGACGGAGGGGACCGTCCGGGAGTACGCCGAGGAGGAGACGCGCCGTCGGCCCCCGATCCCGTTCTCCACGACCCTGTTCGTCGCCGAATCTACCCGGCTAGGCCTGGGCGCCGCGATGGTGATGCGGATCGCCGAGGACCTCTACACGCAAGGCCTGATCAGCTACCCGAGGACCGACAACACGGTCTACCCGCGAGGGCTCGGCCTCCGGACGCTCGTCGAGAAGTTCCGAGAGGGCCCGTTGGGCGAGGCCGCGGAATTCGTGCTCGCCCAGCCGAGCTTCCGCCCGACGCGAGGGCGGACCGAGACGACCGACCATCCTCCGATCTACCCGACCAGCGCGGTCGACCCAAAGAAGCTCCGTCCCGACCACGCTAAGGTCTACGAGCTGGTCGTGCGCCGCTTCCTCGCCACCGTCGCCCCCGACGCACTCGGGCGCTCGCGGACAGCCACCGTCGAGGTCCGCGGGGAGAAGTTCCTGAGCAAGGGGCAGACGCTCACCGACCCGGGACGGTACCGGGTCTATCCGTACTCCCAGCCGGACGAGCTGGTCCTCCCCGAGCTGACCGTCAACCAGGTGATTCCGGTCCGCCAGGTCGAGCTCACCGAAGACCAGACCCGCCCGCCGCGGAGATTCACGCAAGGCTCGCTGATCCAAGAGATGGAGCGCCTCGGCCTCGGGACCAAGAGCACCCGTCACGACGTCGTCCAGAAGCTGTTCGACCGGCATTATGTGACCCCCCGTCAGCTCGAGCCTACCTCGACCGGGATCGCGGTCGCGGAGGCGCTCCGTGCCCACGCGCCCGTGATCACGCGTCCCGAGATGACCCACCGGCTCGAGGAGGACATGGAGCTCGTCGCCGAGTCCAAGAAGCCGAAATCCGAGGTCCTCGACGAGTCGCGCGAGATGCTCCGCGAGGCCTACGGCCTGTTGGCGGCGAACGCGGAGGGCGTGAGGGAGACGCTCACGGGGGCCCTCGACCGACAGCACTTCGTCGGGCCTTGCCCCAAGTGCGGGGGAGCGCTGCGGCTCGCGCGGAGCCCGAAGGGAGCGCGCTGGGTCCAATGCAGCAACAACCCGGCGACCTGCCCCGTGACGTTCTCCCTGCCGGCCGCCGGGTTCATCGAGCCCGCCCCCGAGTTCCTCTGCGGGACCTGCAAAACCCCGCGCGTGAAGATCGTCTTCCGGGGACAGCGGCCCGACCTCTACTGCATCAACCCGGAGTGTCCGGAGCACCACAAGGCGTTCCGGATCGGGACGTGCCCGACGTGCGGCAGCCCGCTGCAAATCCGGTACTCCTTCCGTGGGAACCGCTTCGTCGGCTGCTCGGGGTACCCCACATGCCGGGTCAGCTACCCGCTCCCCCAACGCGGCAAGCTCGAGAAGGACCATCCTCCGTGTCCGGCGTGCCGAGCCCCGGTCGTAACCGCGATCGAGGCCGGGCGCCCCCCCTGGACCCTGTGCATCAACCCCGAATGTCCGACCCGAAAGGACGCGGACGCCAAGAAGGCGGCCGCCCGAGAGGCCAAGGCCGCGAAGGCCATCGCGTCGGCCGCCGCGAAGGGAAAGCCGGCACGGTCACGTCGGGCGAAGCCCTCGCCCGCCGAGGGAACCCCCCCGCCCGTGTCGGCCCTCCCCGCGGCCGCGAGCCGCCCGCCGCCCCGGACGACCCCGAAAGTCCCCCGCCGTGCCGCCCCGCGCCGAAGCGCGGCGAAGGCCACGGAGCCGGACGGCGGGGCCGAGTCGGCGGGAACGACCGCCGCCCCTCCCTAGGCCGGGTCGAATTCCGCGGCCACGCGTCGAGAGCCTATGACTGTGAGGTCCCCGGTATTCCTGGGGTGACCGTAGCGCCACCTCTCGGCCCGCGTTAAATACGGAGGCTCGGTCGTTTGGGCGATGCCTCCGACCTCCCGGCTCATCGAGCTCGATTCGCGCAGCTTCGGGCAGCGGCTCCGGTCGAACCCTCTCGTAATCCTTCCGGTAGGGGCGCTCGAGGCGCACGGGCCCCACCTGCCGCTCGGGAGCGACCAGATCCAGGCGGAGATGACCGCCCTCGAGCTCGCCACCCGCCTCGACGCCCTGGTGGCACCCACGCTGCCGTACGGATGCGCCCCGGGGGCTCGAAAGTTCCCGGGCACGGTGTCCTTATCGAACGCGCAGCTGACCACGCACGCCGAGGGCGTCTTGGAGGAGTTCGCCCGCTCCGGCGTCCGGCGCATGCTCGTGCTCTCGGGACACGCGGAGCGAGGCCACATGGCCGCTCTTCGCGAGGCGGCCGATGCGGCGATGCGGGCCCACCCCGGCACGCGCGTGGTCGTCCTCTCCGACTACGACTTCGTCTACGAGCTCCGGGGGAAGGAATCGCCGCCCTCCGACGGCCACGCCGGGCTGCTCGAGACCTCCCGGGTCCTGGCCCTCGCTCCCCAGACCGTCGGACCCTATCGCCCCGCTGGGGAGAACCGGCGGAGCCCGTTCCTGCCCGGCACACCGACCGACGAGGAGTGGCCGGAGAGCGTGATCGGCGACCCGGGCCCGGCGACCGCCGAGCTCGGTCGACGGGTCCAGGAGCACGTGCTCCGCCGGATCGAAGAGACGGTGCGGACCCTGCTCCCCCCGTGAGGAGGCCTCGATGGCGGAACCCTCCGACGCCATTCGCATCCGGGGCGCCCGCCAGCACAATCTGAAGAACGTATCGATCGACCTCCCTCGCGGGAAGTTCATCGTCATCACCGGGGTCAGCGGGTCCGGTAAGTCCTCCCTGGCCTTCGACACGCTCTATGCCGAGGGCCAGCGACGGTACATCGAGAGCCTCTCTGCCTACGCCCGACAGTTCCTCGGCCAGATGGACAAGCCGGACGTCGACTCGATCGAGGGACTGTCACCGGCGATCGCGATCCAGCAGCGCGCGGGGAGCCGCAACCCGCGCTCGACGGTGGGCACGGTGACGGAGATCTACGACTTCCTCCGGCTGCTGTACGCGCGCATCGGGGTCCCGCACTGTCCGAACGACGGGAACGAGATCGCCCCCCAGTCGGTCGACCGGATCGTCCAGGCCGTGGAGGCGCAGGCGCGCGGCGAGCGGGTCGACCTCATCGCCCCGGTGGTCCGGGCCCAGAAGGGCGAGCACCGCGACGTGCTCGACCGCCTCCGTCACGCCGGTCACCGACGGCTCATCATCGACGGGGTCGAGGCGCGCCGCCCCGGCGCCGACGTGCGGCTGGAGAGGAACAAGAAACACACGATCGAGGCGATCGTCGACAGCTTCGAGGTCGTGGAATCGGAGGGGACGCGACTCGCCGAGGCCGTGGAGCTCGCGCGTCAACTCGGCGACGGCCTCGTGGTCGTGCGTCGGTCGAAGGGGGAGAGGACGACCTATTCGAGCCGGCGAGCCTGCCCCGAGTGCGGCTTCTCGGTCGAAGAACTCGCGCCCCGGATGTTCTCGTTCAACAACCCGTTCGGTGCCTGCCCCGAGTGCCTCGGCATCGGCGCGACCCTCCACGCGGACCCCGAGCGCGTCGTCCCCGACAAGGAGAAGCCCATCGGCCGAGCGATCTCCGTCTGGGGCCTCACCCCCACGTCGGAGGCGCTCGCTCGGTTCGCCAACAGTTTCGGGTACGACCCACGACGTCCGATCCGCGAGCTCCCCGAGGCGGGCTGGAAGGCCCTGATGGAGGGGACCAGCCGGAGCGTTGGCCTCTCGGGCTCCGGGCCCTCGGCGTGGTGGGGCAGCGGTTGGCTCCGCGAGGGGCTCATCGCGGCGGTCGAGCGCCGTTGGAAGCAGACCAAGAGCGAGGGTGCGAAGGAGTACTACCTCGGGTTCATGTCGTTCGTTCCTTGCCGGGCCTGCGGCGGTCGGCGTCTGAAACCGGCCAGCCTCGCGGTCACGGTCGAGGGGCACTCGATCGCACAGGTGGTGGCGATGACGGTCTCCGACGCGGTCCGGCTCTTCCGGGACCTCCGTCCCTCCGAACGGGACGAACAGATCGTCGGCCAGGTCGTCAAGGAGATCCGGGCGCGCCTCGGTTTCTTAGAGAACGTCGGGCTCACCTACCTCACCCTCGACCGGGGCTCCGGCACGCTCTCCGGCGGCGAGGCCGAACGCATCGCGCTCGCCACCCAGATCGGCTCGGGCCTCGTAGGGGTCCTCTACATCCTGGACGAACCGTCGATCGGACTTCATGCGCGCGACCACGCCCGACTCCTGGCGACGCTGAAGACCCTCCGGGACTTGGGAAACACCGTCCTCGTCGTCGAGCACGACGAGATGACGATGCGCGAGTCGGACTGGCTCGTCGACCTAGGGCCCGGGGCGGGGGTCCACGGCGGGGAGGTCCTGTACTCCGGGGCGCCGGACCGTATCGCGGGGACGCCCCGGTCCCTCACCGGGGAGTTCCTCTCGGGTCGACGGTCGATCGCCGTCCCGTTGACCCGGGCCCGGCCGACGGGCCGCTGGCTCACGGTGCACGGCGCGACCGAGCACAACCTGAAAGGCGACACGATCCGGATCCCCCTCGGACTGTTCGTCGCCTTCTCGGGGGTCTCGGGGAGCGGGAAGTCGACGTTGCTCGAGGAGATCCTCTACAAGGCGGTGCGAAGGCACCTCGGTCTGGGCCGCGAGACCCCGGGCAAGCACGAGTACATCGACGGGATCGACGAGGTCGACCGCGTGCTCCTCATCGACCAGTCCCCGATCGGACGGACCCCGCGGAGCAACCCCGGGACCTACACGGGGGTCATGGCCCCGATCCGGGAGCTCTTCGCGAGCCTCCCCGAGGCGAAGGCGCGCGGGTTCCGTCCCGGGCGCTTTAGCTTCAACGTCCGCGGCGGTCGGTGCGAGGCATGCGAAGGCGACGGAGTGATCCGCTACGCGATGCACTTCCTGCCGGACGTTTACGTCGCCTGCGAGGAGTGCGGCGCCAAGCGGTTCAACGCGGAGACGCTCGAAGTGCGGTTCAAGCAGCGCTCGATCGCCGACGTCCTCGACATGACCGTGGACGAGGCGCTCGAGTTCTTCCGCAACCACCGCCGGATCGCGAGCCGGCTCCAGCTCCTTCAGGACGTGGGCTTGGGTTACGTGAAGCTGGGCCAGAGCGCCACCACGCTTTCGGGCGGAGAGGCGCAGCGGATCAAGATCGCCTTCGAGCTCGCCCGCACGCCGACCGGCAAGACCCTCTACCTGCTCGACGAGCCGACCACGGGCCTCCATTTCGCGGACGTGGACCGGCTGCTGCAGATCCTCTTCCGTCTCCGCTCCGGAGGGAACACGGTCGTCGTCATCGAACACAATCTCGATGTGCTCAAGTCGGCGGACTGGCTGATCGACCTGGGACCGGAGGGCGGCGACGCCGGCGGTCGCCTGGTCGCCGAAGGACCTCCCGAGGAGGTGGCCGGGGTCCGTCGCTCCCACACGGCCGGATTCCTCGCCCCGCTCCTCCGAGCCCCGGCCCCGGCGCTCCGTGCTCCCCGAAGATGAGGGACGAGCGGGGGCGGGACCTGCCGTCGTTCGTTCCCGCGAGCCAGCTTGCCGCGGCGTCGGGCGAGGGGTTCCGCACGGGACCGGACGTCCCGGGGGTCTACCTGTTCAAGTCCGCGCGGGGCGAGGTCGTGTACGTGGGGAAGGCGCGAAGCCTCCGGCGCCGGGTCCTCGACCACCTCCGGGCCCGGATCGAGAAGGATGGGACGATCCTCGCCCAGAGCACCAGCGTCGAGTTCGTCCCGACCGCCAACGAGCGCGAGGCGCTGCTGCTCGAGGCGAGCCTCGTCAAGCAGTACCAGCCTCCCTACAACGTCCTCCTGAAGGACGACCGGAGCTACCCCTACCTCGCGGTCACGGTTGGTGAGGAGTTCCCTCGGGTGATCCTGGTCCGCCGTCCCCGACGCCGCCCGGGAGTGCTGCTCTTCGGCCCGTACACGAGCGCGCGAGAGGCCCGCTCCGTCGAACAGCTCCTCGGGGACCTCCTCCAGCTCCGTCGCTGCGTGCATCTTCCGAAGGAGGCGTGCCTGTACTACCACCTCAAGGTTTGCAGCGCGCCGTGCATCGGCGCGATCGACCCGACCGCCTACCGGGCCCAGGTCGACCGGGCCGTGACGATCCTTCGCGGCAACGCCGCCCCGCTCCGGCCCGAGATCGAATCCGAGATGCGGACCGCCTCGTCGCGGGAGGAGTTCGAGCGGGCGGCTCTGCTCCGGGACGCGCTCCGAGGCCTCGACGCTCTCAGCGAGCGCCAGCATGTGATCGGACGGGGGGCGGGACGCGCGGATGTGCTCGCTCTCGCCTACCCTCAGCACGCCGAGAGCCTCCGGGTCGCGGTCGGGCTGCTCCACGTCGAGGACGGGGAGGTCCGGGGGACCGAGCCCCACCTGCTCCAGGTGCCGGCGGACGACATGCCCGAGCCGGGCGAGGTGCTCCGGCACTTCCTGGCCCAGTACTACGGCGGGCAGCTTCAGCCACCCGGCGCGGATCTACCTCGCGGGCCCGCGTCCGGCCGGGATGGACCCGACCCTCGAGGAGCTCTTCGCGGCCCGGGGCGTCGAGGTGCAGTTCCGACCGACGGGGCGGTACGGGGCGCTGGCCCGCCTTGCGGAGCGTCTCGCCCGGGCGACCGTGGACCAAGTGACCCCCGGGCCGGCTCCGCGGGAGGTGCTCCGAGCCCTCCAGAGCCTCGTCGAGCTGCCGACGATCCCGAACCGCATCGAGGGGATCGACATCTCGCTCTTCCAGGGCTACGAGGCCGTGGGATCGCTCGTCGTGTTCGAGCGGGGGGCCCCGAAGAAATCGGAGTACCGGCGCTTCCGCATCCGGGGCGTGGAGGGCACGAACGACTTCGCGATGGTCGCCGAGGTGGTCCGGCGACGTTTCCTGCGGCGGATCGCCGAGGAGGAGATCCTGCCGGACCTTCTCTTGATCGACGGAGGAGCCGGACAGGTCAGCGCGGCGGTGACCGCCCTCCAGGAGGTCGGGGCCCGGGACCGGATCCCGGTCGTGGGGCTCGCCAAACGGGAGGAGGAGCTCTACTTCCCCGAGCGGTCGGTACCGCTGCGTCCGAACCCGAACCTTCCCCCGATGCTCCTGCTCCGAGCCGTGCGGGACGAGGCCCACCGATTCGCGGTCACGTACCACCGGACGCGCCGGCGCATTCAGCTCCGCGAGGAGTTCGATGCGGTGACCCCTTCCCGCCCCCACCCGAGCTGACGGGGGAGACCGCGAGCCCAAGGAGGGTTTTCGGGCCTAGCCCCTTCCTGCCTCCGGCGAGCGTGGCTGGGGCGGACGGTGGGGTGAAGGGGGGTGAACAGGTCCGCGCGCCCTCGCGGGGAGGAAGGAACCTTAGCGCAGAGGCCGGCGCTTCGCGGGCGCTCGGTTCACTTCGATCCAGGTCATCGGGGGGGAGGGGAGGTCGTCCTGCCAGAGGGCCCCGATGATCTCGCCGAGGTGGTGCGCCTCCTCGAGCGTCGTCTGGAGGAGCGCGTCCGCGACCGTGTACTCCCCGGGCATCCACCACGCGCTCACGGTCCGGGAGAGCTCCCGGGGAGTGAGGCGGGCGAGGTAGGCCTCGATGGCGCCCCGCACCCGAGCGTAGTACGCCCGGAACTCCCGCCAATCGTTGGGGCGTCGGCCCGGGTCGGCGAAGTGCTTGTCGAGTTCTGATTCCGGCAGTTGGATCACGAAGGCGATCCACGCCTCATGTACGTTCAGGATGTGGACGAGGGTCCTGAACAGGGATTGGTGGCCGATCTCGCGACGGCGTCGTGCCGCCCGCAACGGAAGCCGCTGGACGCGTCGGACGAACCGGTCGAAGACCCGGAAGTTGTAGGCAAAGATTTGGCGTGCCTGCGCCGGGGTGAGGCGAAGAGGTCCGGTCGCCGCCGACCGCTTTGGCATGGGTCCTGCCACCTAGCGGCCGTTCTGTTTCCGCTCGGGGGAGCCGATGAACGACATCCCCTGGACCCGACGGGCGACCTCGGCCGGGGTGAGCCGGCGGAGCTCGGAGTTCGGCTCGAGGATCGCCACGTCGAGCGCCTCGGGCGGGAACGGGGTCGGGGAACCCTCGGCGACGGCCTGGACCGCGAGCTTGAATGCGGCCTCCTCGGTGAGATGCTCCGTGACCTTCTCCTCGAGATAGTCGGCGACCGCTCGGCGGTTGCGGCCGATGGCGTAGGCCTTCCAGCCGATGGTCGCGCCGCTCGGGTCGAGCTCGATGAGACCCGGCGCGGTCCCGTTGAACCCACCGAGGAGGAGGGAGACCGCGAACGGTCGCGTCCCGCCGAACTGCGTGAACTGTTGGAGGAGCGTGCCGAGGGCGTGTCCCAGGAGCCCGTACGGCGCGGATTCCCCGAAAGTGAGTCGGTGCCGTTGGGCCTCGACCCGGAGGAACTCGACCAGCACACGGGAGTCGGCGATGAGGCCCGCGGTCACGCACCCGAGGCCGGCGTCGATGGCGAAGCTCTTCTCGATGGAGCCGGCCTCCGCGAGGCTGCTCGCCGGCAAGTTCCTAAACGCCACGAAGATGATCCCGGTGTCGTACGTCACCGCGACTGCGGTGCCGCCCATCTGGATCGCCTGGAGGGCGTACTCGACCTGGAATAGGCGGCCGTCCGGTGAAAAGACGGTGCTGGCGCGGTCGTAGGCCATCTGTCCCGGTTGCATCTCCATCGCCGTCGTTCCCCCCGAGGTTGCGCGCGTCCAATCGAGGGGGGGATTTGAGCCTAAGCCCCGCCCCTCCCCGGACCCCACTTGGTGGCGTAGTGCCACCAACGGGAGCCAGGCCGAGCCCAGAACCCTCACGGAAACCGCTATTATGGCGGCATCGCCCCTGCTCCGTGCCATGGACGCCGGCCCGGTTCACCTGCTCCCGATGGCCTCGAGCCACCGAGGGGCGCTCTCCCCGGCGTGTACCCAATGCGCGGAGGGCCGCAAGATGGTCCTCTTCGTCACCGGGGTGTGCCGATTTCGCTGCTTCTACTGCCCGGTTTCTCCCAACCGGAACCAGAAGGACGTCGTCTACGCGAACGAGCGGCGGGTCCTCTCGGACGAGGACGTGATCGAGGAGGCTCGCACTATCGGGGCCGGAGGCACGGGGATCACCGGCGGAGACCCGCTGGGGGTCGTGGACCGGGTCGAGCATTACGTCCGTCTCCTCAAGCGGGAGTTCGGACCCGAGCACAACATCCACCTCTACACCCACGAACCGAATCCGGAGAAGCTGCAGCAGCTCGCCCGGGCGGGCCTGGATGAGTTTCGTCTGCACATCCCGCACTACCTGTGGGGGCCGCTGTCGTCGGGCGGAGGTGCGTACCGGGCCGTCCTCGAGGCAGCTCCCTCCTGGGGGGTCCGACGGGGTGTGGAGATCCCGGTTCTCCCCGACAAGGAAGCCGAGCTCCAGCGGTTGCTGCAGGCGCTGGAGGGGATTGGGGTCGATTTCATCAACCTCAACGAGCTCGAGTTCTCCGAGACGAACGAGGAGAAGATGCACGAGCGCGGATACGCGCTCGACCCCAAGAACGGATGGGGGGTCCAGGGAAGTCGAGCGCTCGCGGAACGGCTCGTGCGGGAGTCCACCTTCGCAGTCCCGCTCCACTATTGCTCCTCCCGATTCAAGGACGGCGTGCAGATGCGCCAGCGATTCCTTCGTCAGGCGGAGCGGACCGCCCCCGGGTTCGCGGAGCGCACGGCGGACGGCACGGTCGTTCTCGGGATCGTCGAGGCCACGCCCCACGTCGATCTCCCCCGCTGGGCGTCCCGGCTCGCCCGCCGTGCGGGGCTCGGTGCCGACGACTACCGGGTCGACGTAGCCCGCCGTCGGGTCGAGCTCTCGCCCGAACGGCTCCGTCGCGCGGCGCGACGCTTGCCCTGGCCGGCCTTCGAGGTCGAAGTATACCCGACCGCGGACGCGCTGGAGGTTGAGAGGACTCCGCTCAATCGACCCGCACTCGACCGGGCGGGCGTCACGGTCGGCGGCGAGTAACCCTCGTCGCAGAGGTGTCCGCCCCAGGTTAGGTAGCGGAAGTCCCCGCGGCGGTGCTTGATCGAGCAGGGGCCCCACCCGTCGTCCTCCCCTCCGTACCACATCGGACAATCCCGACAGTGCAGGTCCACCGCGGGGGGACTCCCACGTACGCGGGAGGCCGGGGTCATCCCGAACTCCCCCGGTCCGTGCGAAGCCACTCCCACGCCCGGACACTGCTGCGCATCAGTTCGGCGACCGTCACCGGCCCGACCCCTCCCGGGACGGGCGTAAGCGCGCCCGCCCAACCCTCCAGAGATTGGGCGTCGGCGTCCCCGACGGTGCGGGACCCCCCCGTGCGCGACGGGTCGGGCACGCTCGAGACCCCGACATCCACGACCGCCGAACCTTCGGGAACCATGTCGCGCGTGAGCAGCCCGGGGCGTCCGGCGCACGAGAAGACCGTCCGCGCGCTGGCGATCGCCCGACCGAGGTTTCGGGTCCGGGAATGGGCGATCGTAACCGTGGCATTCGGGCCGGGGGGCCGCGCGGCCAGCAGGATGGCGAGGGGGAGGCCAACGGTCTCCGAGCGGCCGATGACCGCAACCGGCTCCCCGTCGAGCGGCAGGTGGTAGTAGCGGGCGATGTCGAGAGCCGCCAGCGCGACCGCCGGCACATGCATCGGGCGGGGACCGAGCAGGCGCCCGAGGTTCGTGGGCCCCACCCCGTCCACGTCCTTTTCCGGGCGGAGCACCGCGATCGCGGCGTCGAAGTCGAAGGGGGCGGGCAATGGGTGCTCGACGAGGACGGCATGGACCGAGGGGTCTCCGTCAAGCCGGCGAAGCCGGTCGACGAGGTCGCGGGGGCCCGCTCCCGCTGGGAGGGCTTCGTCCAGAAATCGAATGCCGAGCGCCTCAGCAGCTCGAAGCTGCCGTCTGCGGTAGAATTGGAACGGCGCATCGACTCCGCGATGAACGCTCGCCAGGGTCGGAGGCTGCTCCGCCGGGACCGGTTGCGGAGTGCCGTGCGCGTCCCTTCATCGAGCGTGGCGGCGACCGGGGCGCCCTCGAGCCGCTGGGTGACGATGCCCACGGGCGTGCAAATCGAGCGGTGTAGATAACGGACGGCCCCCCTACGTTCGCCCGGAGAGCTCGGCCCGGGCCTCGGAGGGATTCCGGGGAGGGCGGGTTACGCTCAGGCTTGGAAAGGGGTTTATATGGACTCCCGTTAGTTTGTCCGGCGCAACGGACTCCCCGGCCGCGGGGAGTTGGGACGCCTACATGGCTGAGGGAGCGGAAACACCGTCCGGCAATCCCGTCGAATCGGGCCCGCCTCCTCAGGAGTTGGACACGTGGGGGGAGGCCCTCCCGTACGCGTCGACCGCTCAGGTCGAGGTACCGCCTCGTCTGCTCGAGCAGGTGATCGGCCAGGACGAGGCGGTCGAGGTGGCCCGCAAGGCGGCGACCCAGAAGCGCCACATGATCCTGATCGGCGAACCCGGGACCGGCAAGTCGATGCTGGCCCGCGCGATGGTCGACTTCCTGCCGAAGGAACCCCTCCAGGACATCCTCGCCTACCCGAACAACGAGGACCCGAACGAGCCGAAGATTCGGATCGTTCCGGCCGGGAAGGGCAAGGAGATCGTCGCGGCCCAGAAGCTCGAAGCCGCTCAGAAGAAGGAGACCCGCACCATCCTGTTCATCGTCATCGCGCTCGCCGTCATGGCCATCACGCTCTACATCGTCTTCACGACGGGCAATCTCACGGACCTCCTGCTCGGCCTCTTCATCGTCGTCATCCTCTACGTGTTCGTCCGCCTCTCGGGCGGACGGTCCGAGTCCGGCGCGAACGTTGCCAAGCTCTTGGTCCCGCACACGCCCGATGAGAAGCCGCCCTTCATCGACGCGACCGGGGCCCACGCCGGCGCCCTCCTCGGGGACGTGAAACACGACCCGTTCCAATCGGGAGGCCTGGAGACCCCACCCCACGAGCGGGTCGAGGTCGGGGCGATCCACAAGGCGAACGGCGGGGTGCTCTTCCTCGACGAAATCAACCTGCTCAAGATCGAGAGCCAGCACTCGCTCCTCACCGCACTCCAGGAGCGCAAGTTCTCCATCGTCGGCCAGTCGGAACGCTCGGCGGGGGCCATGGTAAAGACCGAACCCGTGCCCGCCGACTTCGTCCTGGTCGCTGCCGGTAACATCGACAGCGTCCAGACGATGCACCCGGCGCTCCGCTCGCGGATCCGTGGCTACGGGTACGAGCTGTACGTTCAGACCACGATGCCCGACACCCCCGAGAACCGGCTCAAGCTCGTGCGGTTCGTCGCGCAGGAGGTCGTGAAAGACAAGAAGATCCCCCACTTCGACCGGCAGGCGATCATCGAGGTCATCCGTGAGGCCCAGCGCCGCTCGGGCCGCTCGGGCCAGCTCACTCTCCGGCTCCGCGAACTCGGCGGCCTCGTCCGCGTCGCGGGGGACATCGCGCTCTCCGAGGGCCTTCCGATGGTCCACGCCGAGCAGGTCGTCCGGGCCAAGCGGGCGAGCCGCTCCCTCGAACAGCAGATCGCCGACCGCTACATCGAGCGCCGGAAGGAGTACCGCATGTTCGCGACGGAGGGCTCCGCGGTCGGCGTCGTGAACGGCCTCGCTGCCATCAACGCCCAGACCGGCATGTCCGAGTTCTCGGGGATCGTCCTTCCGATCGTCGCGGAAGTGACCCCCGCGCAGACCCGCGCCGGCGGGGTGGTGGTGGCGACCGGGAAGCTCGGGGAGATCGCGAAGGAGGCGGTCCAGAACGTCAGCGCCCTGATCAAGAAGTACACGGGGGAGGACATCTCCCGCTACGACATCCACATCCAGTTCGTCGGCACCTCCGACGGGGTCGAGGGCGACAGCGCCTCCGTATCGATCGCGACGGCGGTCATCAGCGCCCTCGAAGGGGTCGCGGTCGACCAGTCGGTGGCGATGACCGGCTCGCTTTCCGTTCGCGGGCAGGTCCTCCCGGTGGGCGGGGTCACGGCCAAGGTCGAAGCAGCCGCCGATTCGGGCCTCCGTCGCGTCCTCATCCCCGAGGCCAACATGGAGGACCTGGTGCTCGAGTCCCGTTACCGCGGCAAGATCGATGTGATCCCGGTCCGCACCCTGCGCGACGTGCTCAAGTACGCGCTCGCGGGCACCGGCGCGAAGAAGGATTCCCTCTTGGAACGCCTGGCCGCCATGGTCCTTGCGACCAACCGATCCGGTGAGGATGTCCCGCCCACCCCCTCCGTGGCGACCACGCCTCCGGGCCGCCCGGCCGGTTCGTGAAAGGGTCATTTCGGGTCCCCGTCCATCCGCCCGCTCCGCCTCGTCCTCTCCCGTTCCCGCACGATGACGACGAGGACGAAGGGAAATTCGTCAACCGCGCTTGCTACGAGTTCGACGGGCGACTGGGGTCGTCCTTCAACGACAAGCACTGCCGGCATTGCCGACACTACCTGACCGCGCGCTGCCCGCACATCGACGAGTTCCTCGAGGATGTCGAAGACCTCTCCCCCGAGTGAGGTGGCGGGGATGCGGGGCCTGCTCGTGGGCCGGTTCCAACCGTTCCACCTCGGTCACCTGGGCGTCGTCCGGGAGATCCTTCGGCAACGCCCCCACGTCCCCCTCATCCTCGGCATCGGCACCGCCGAGGAGTCGTTCACCTGGAAGAACCCCTTCACCGCCGGCGAGCGGTTCGAGATGATCGACCGCGCCCTCCAGGAGGCAGCGGTCGGTCCGACCCTGGTCGTGCCGCTGAACGACATCCGACGGCACGCCCAATGGGTCACCTACCTCACGTCGATGCTCCCCCGCTTCGACCGAGCCTACACCAATAACCCGCTCACCCGCCTCCTGTTCGAGCGCGCCGGCTACACGGTCGAGAGCACCCATCTGATCCAACGTCGTCGCTTCGAAGGGGCCCACATCCGGGCGTCCCTCGCCGCGGACCGCGGATGGAGGGCCCTCGTCCCACCCGCGGTGACGGAGTACCTCTCCGAGATCGGCGCCCCGGCCCGCCTCGCCACCCTCCGCCCGAAGCGCCCCTCCCCCTCGGAGGAGCACACGCCGTGACGGCCCCGGAGGGTGGCCCGTCGCGTCGCAGGTTCGAGACGCTGCCCGAATGGGCGGGACCCGCCACCCGTCTTATCCATGGGGGACGCCTTCCCGACCTGAACGCCGGCGCGATCACTGCGCCCATCTACCAGACCTCGACCTATCGGTATCCGGCGGACTACTCGGAGGCGGCCCACCACGGCAACGTCCACCTCTACACGCGGATCTCGAACCCGAGCGTGGACGGGCCCGCGGAGGTCCTTCGACAGCTCGAGGGGGGCGAGCAGGCTCGCCTCTTCGCCTCCGGGCATGGGCGCCACGAGCGCGGTGCTCCTCTCCCTCCTCCGGGCGGGAGACCAGGTCGTGGCGTTGCAGGACCTGTACGGCGGGACGACGGACCTCCTCGAGGACCTGGGTCCGAGGTTCGGCATCCGGGTCCACGAGGTCAGCCGCTCCGAATCGACGGCTCCCGAGGCAGTAGTACGACGGGGCACCCGCCTCGTCTGGCTGGAGAGCCCGACGAACCCGACGCTCACGGTCATCGACCTCAAGCGGTGGGCCGACGCCGCGGACGACGCCGGAGCTACGCTCGTGGTCGACAACACCTTCGCGACCCCCCTCAATCAGCAACCCCTCTCCCTGGGCGCGCACCTCGTGGTCCACAGCGCGACCAAGTACCTCGGCGGACACTCGGACATCATCGCCGGCGCGGTCGTCGGGCGCTCCGACCTGCTCGGTCAGATCGATCCGAAGTACTGCCTCGGGGCCTCGCTCGACCCGTTCGCCGGCTTCCTGCTCGCCCGGAGCCTGAAGACTCTGAGCGTCCGAATGGCCCGGCACAACGACAATGGGGCGCGGGTCGCCTCCGAGCTCGCCCGTCATCCCGAGGTACGCCAGGTGCACTACCCCGGCACGCACGGGGCCGCGGAGGAGGCGCTGGCCGCGCGTCAGATGCGGGGGCGGGGCGGCGTGCTGTCGGTCGTCCTGCGGGGTGGGGCCCCCGCCGTCCCCCGGTTCCTGCGGGCGCTGCGGATTGTACAGGTAGCGGCGAGCCTCGGCGGGGTCGAGAGCCTTGCGAGCGTCCCCTCGGAGACCTCCCATCGACATCTCACCCCGCCCCAGCTCGCCTCCCGAGGCATCGACGAGGGACTGGTCCGGGTGTCGCTCGGTCTCGAGGAGCCCGAGGACCTGCTGCGGGACCTGAGGGACGCGCTCACCGCCTCCGTTGCGGGGTGACGCCAGCATTATAGTCCGCCCCACCTGCTCGCCCGCCGAGCCACTGTAGCTCAGCGGCAGAGCGGCTGATTCGTAATCAGCAGGTCGGGGGTTCAAATCCCTCCAGTGGCTGTCCCAAATGGTTCATATCCCTTCACACCCTCTCTCGAAGCGATGCCCGATCCGGGACCCGACCTTTACAGGGTCCAGGCCACTATCGAGCGTGCTCGCGGTCGCCTCCGCAGCCCAGGCTCGGGCCTGCCCCAGGAGGTGGCGCAGTCGATCCTGGACTTCGTTGCCGAGCGTGAGGCAACGGTGGGGCCCCATCAAGTCAGCAAGTACCCTGAGCCGGCTCCCCGACGCGGCCCGAAGGCTCGGGAAGGGATTCTACCACCCCGACAAGCAAACCAAGCTGCGGTTCTTCGAGGCGTATCGAGGTTCCGAAGGATGGACTCTGAAAACGGTCGGCAGTTGCCTCGTGGCCTACTGGAAGTGGCTCTATTCTCGACGAAGGCGACCGTTCCCCGAATGGCTGCACATCACGGTTCCCAAGTCACGATTGAACCGTAAGACCGACGAGGATGTGCTCACCCGTGACGAGGTCGGGCGACTCGCGGATTCGACCGACTCCCTCCGGGACAAGGCTCTGATCTGGTCCCTCTACGAAACGGGCGGACGCATTGGAGAACTGATGTCCCTTCGACTCGCGGATATCGAACTCCAGCCGGAAGGTTACGTCAGGCTCCGGGTCCGCCGTGAGAAGAATGGGCAACTTGCGCCAATGTTCCTCTTTGAAGCCGGCGTGCCGTCCATGGTCGCGTGGACCAAGGCTCACCCAACTCGATCCAACCCCAGCTCAGTCCTCTGGGTCGATACCAACAAGGAGTGGGGCGCCCCGATCAGCTATCGAGCCGTGACCAAGATGCTCGACGTGGCCGCCCGCAGAGCGGGAGTCACCAAGCCCGTGAATCCCCACAACTTCCGGCACACCCGAGCGACCGAGCTCGCCAAGGATCCCAACATTTCCTCGGCGATGCTCGAGAAGGCGATGGGCTGGGTGCCCGGTTCGAGGATGGCCGAGACATATCAGCACTTAGCGGCAAAAGATCTCGAAGACGCCTTCCGACGTGCCCATGGCATCAGTGACCCCACGAAATCCGCGCAGTCGGCCAACCGAGGACGCCCAAGGGCCTGCGGGCGATGTGGCACCTTCAACGACGCGGAGGACCAGTTCTGCGGGAGGTGCGGGGGGCCTTTGGACGTCGAGGCCGTCCTGGAGACAGAGGTCCTCAAAGGAAAGGTGGACGAACTCGCCCGGTTGCTGGAAGTTCCGGAGGTTCAGCGATTCTTGGCGCGAGCCGCTGCCCGCAAGGGGATCCTCCGAACCTAGCCATCTGCCTCACCTCCCGCAATCTGTCCGGCGCGGTTCCGTATATCATCCCAGGCGGGGATGAGCCGTGCGGTCACTATCCGCCCGAGCGCACCGTCTGGAATCAGTGTTGATGTAACTGTTCCCGCGAGGACTGTCCCTGAGCATGTTCCGGGGATCGCAACCGTCATGGTTCCGGAATCGAAGGAAATCTCCGGTCTCTGAAGTTCGGGTCCGAACGTGACTTGGACGACGAGAAACTCGACCATTCCATCCCCGGGAAGGCGTATCAATCGCTGGCGCTTTAAGACGACGGCTAGAAATGCGAGAAAGCGAAGGAGTTATCGAAGAGAAGCGGGCGAGAGGTCGAACGTTCTTGTTTGACCGCTCTTGGAAGCATGGAACTCTTGAGAGCCGCTTTGTCTTCGAGAGAAACCACAAGTAAGAGCCATTACCTTTGGTCAACGTACAAGTAATCTCCATTACATGTGGTTGTCCTCGCAAGTTATCGAATCCTGAACGCAGAAAACCCGGAGCCGGTCGAACACAACGTTATTGGCCCCGAACGGTCGAGGACAGTCGCATGAGCGCGTCCTCCTCAATCGAATGGACGAACTCGACGTGGAACCCGGTCACGGGTTGCACGAAGGTCTCTCAGGGGTGCAAGCACTGCTACGCCCAAAGGTTCGCGGAGCGGTTCCGGGGAGTCCCCGGACACTCCTTCGAGCAGGGGTTCGACCTCCGCCTCTGGCCAGAGCGGTTGGAACTCCCGCTCGAATGGAAGGAGCCTCGCCGAATCTTCGTCAACTCTATGTCCGACCTGTTCCACGAGAGGGTCCCGGTCCCATTCATCCGGCAGGTCTTCCGGACCATGAACGCGGCCCGGTGGCACACCTTCCAGATCCTGACCAAGCGGGCGAAACGTCTCGCCGAGCTCGGCCCGTTCTTACCCTGGGGGCCGAACATCTGGCAGGGCGTGAGCATCGAGAACATGGACGTGGCATGGCGAGCGGACGAACTCCGCAAGGTCCTGGCTGACGTGCGATTCCTTTCGCTGGAACCCCTGCTTGGGCCGCTCGACGAACTCGACCTGGCCGGAATCCAGTGGGTCATTGTGGGAGGGGAGAGCGGGCCGGGAGCAAGACCGATGAAGAAGAAGTGGGTCAGGTCGCTCCGGGATAGATGTCGGCGGGAGGCGGTCCCGTTCTTCTTCAAGCAATGGGGCGGGGTTCGAAAGCACGAGGCCGGGCGAACGCTCGACGGGCGTGTGCACGATGGATTCCCGAGATTACTCCGGCGAGTGGAAACCTAGCTCGCAGCCGTCGGGGAAAGTGAACCTTTTTGCCCTCCCGGAAACCGATAACCTTCCTTCCTTCTCCAAGCGCCGAAGAATGGATGCTCTATCCGGGAACGGAGTGCTCGTAACGATGAATTCGTGAACTGCCTCACGGGAAACCGTCTCACCATTGAACCGCGAAAAGAGCTTCTCGGACGCCGCTGGGACCCAATGGGGCTCGGTCTCTACTTCGAACTCAATCAGGAACTTCTGATTCGGATCGGTCCGGTCGGAGAAGGAGTACGTGCCACGGGGGTCGATTTCCCACATCGCCTCTTTCATTGCCTCTAGCCCCTTCAGATGCTTCGTCGCGAAAACGGAATCGTAGAGCACTCGCCCATCTGAGGACCGCATTTCGAAGCTACGAGTGAATCGAGCACCGGCTACCGATTTTAGGCTGGCCTCGTATCTGTCGAGTAGGAAATTCGTCCGAGCCTCACCCGAAAGGGGCACGACTCCCGTCCAGTCACCATTCCCGAATAGCGTGTTCAACGTCTCCGGCGGAACGACCTCGGGAAACCGGCTTGCGAACCCTGCCATAAAGGTCACGAAGACTTCGCATCGTGGGGCACTCAGCACCCGCGCGATTGTCCGCATGGGCAGGTCCCATCCAGAGAATCCGAATGGATCGAGGAACGCCAGAGTCGGGGCGAGATGGGAACCGCGGGACTCGATCTCATCGAGTCCTTGCTCGATTACGGAGGCGAACTCGCCCACCTCGACCTGAAGGACCCAGTTGGGCGGGAGAGCCCCGTTCGGGAACCTTTGACCAAGCTGCTCGCGCAAGATGCGAGCGCGCTCAGCCTCCTTTTCTATGAAGAGGAAGTTCACCCTACCCTTGGGCCGCATGACGTGGTCGCGCGCTGTCTCGATGGCAATAATCGGACTTCCTGCTTGCCCGCCCTTGTAGATACCAGGTCCGGCGAAGGCGTCGATGTAGTTCATCGTCTGGCTTCGCTTGCCGAGGATAGGGAGCCAGCGATTGAGGTAATGCCGGAGAATGTCGTGTTTCGACTGGGTATGGGGGTCGATTTCCCAGATGGGCTCCCGGATGTTCGACACGGTCCGCTTATCTCGCGATTCCGTTGACGTGCGTTAATGTTGTCGCTCGGCCGGAACAGTGTACCGGAAACCACGCGCACCCGGAGGAACGCGGGGAAGGCGCGGAACGCGGCCCTGCCTCGGGGAGATTGAGCGAGCCACAGGAGAGGCAAAGGGCGCAAGGCGAGGCACGGGCTGCCAGGAAGGGGACATATAAGCGAGCGGGCCTAGACTGACCCGAGCCCATGCCGGTGGAGATCGTCTCGATTCGGGAAATGCCAATCGAGGCTCGGACTGAGCTCGTGCGACAGCTTGGGTACTCGGTTGACGGCCATCAGAATCCTCAAGGATGGCCAAGCCGGCCTTGGACCCATTCGTGGGCGAGCCCGTTACCCTCGACAACATGGCCATCGTCCCGGGGAGTGTCATCCTCATGCTTGACGACTCCGTGAGCTTCGCGGCATATTTCGAGGAACACGGAGATTGGGGTTGACCCCGGCCGGCGACCCACCTTCCGACCTCATTCGGGGGGCGGTGGCAGGGGGGCTCGATTGGTCCGCGCCCCGAATAGCGGAACTCGTCGCCCGGCTTAGAGGTCACTCGGCGGCCGTAGCCAGCGATGGCGTCCTTGTCGAGTCGATTCGCAGGGCAAGCCGGGGGGAAGAAGCCCAATTCCTGAGGACCTACGTCACGGACCGGGACCAGCGACGCATCGTGGATGACGGACTCACATTGCACGAGTTGAGTGATAGGCCGGAACACCATGACCGGATGCAGCGACTCCGCTCGGACCTCTTCCGCCGGTATCGGTCGAAGGGGCTCCGGGCTGCGGAGGTCGTCGAGCGCGGAGTCCTGAGTCTCTTCATCCGACACCTGATGCGAGTCGGACGGTCGAGAGAGGAAATTCGGTCCTCAGCGTTCGCCCTCCTCGACACCGTCGAAAGGTGGACGTATTTCGTCCAAGTCGAGACCGAGAACACCGCGCGGGTGGTTGACGAGGTGAGAGTTCGAGTCCTCGCAAACCAACCCGGGACATTCGTTATCCTCGCTCACGGGAATCAAAGAGCCAAGGGGCGAACCATCGTCGCAGCCCTGCTCCGCAGGCTAGGAGATGACTTCGGGGTGTCCACGAACGACACCGGCCGAGAGTTTGTCGCCTTCGTTGGGCGATCTGAGGGCGACGAATTCGAGCTCACCGTTCCCGCGTGACTTGCGGTGGCCTTTCGCAGACCTCGATGCGGTGTCATTTCGGGGGCAGGTCGGCGGAAGAGGCGGTCCGGGTTCGGGGTTACCGGTCCCACTGCTGCTCGGGGGTCGGTTGACCCTTGCTTCGCTTCAACTCATTCCCCGCAATCCACCGGATCAGCCCGTACGTCCCAATCTCTACAGGCTCCTCCCTTCGAAGGGCTCCCCGAAACTTTCGTCCAGCAACTTCCTCGATCTCACGCAGCATCTGGTCCATCGGGGTCTCTGAGGCTCGCTGCTCGGCCAGAATCTGGGCACGGACCCGGGCTTCGAGGACCTTCCTGGACGGGACGCGGCGACGGACGGGGGCCTTCCTCCCCCACTCGGCACCGACCTCAACGAAGGGGAGCTTGAGGGCTGCCCAGAACCTGCGGAGAGTGAACGTCCGCCTATGCCTTCGAGTCGGCATGCTCGGTCAGCCGGGTTTGAAGTATTTAAAGGCCGGTGAAGGGGGTGTCATGTCGAGGCCCAAAGGGGATATCCCCATTTCCTTCGTGGGCTCAATAAGATTCGAACCGTTTGAGCGGTCGCTTCACTCGGCTCTCTCGCCGTCGAGAATCAGCCTCCTCAGGTTCAAGAGTCGAGACGGGATTACCTGGCCGCGAAGCATGCCGGTCCGGTCCGAGGCCAAACTCTCCGCCGAGTTCACACGCCGGGCGCAAACCTTTGCGGGAATCGCGTGCGACGCGCTCGAATCCGGAGTGCAGCACGCGTTCTTCGCGAATGCCGCGGTGAGCATCGAACTCCTTGGGAAGGCCGTCCTTTGCCAGGTGAGCCCCGCGCTTATCAGCGATGGCGACTTCGAATCACTCCTTTACCTCCTCGATAGGGAAGAGGCGACCGCTGATTCCCTCGAGAGAGTGCGGACTATTTCGGGTTCCGAGACAATCGGTCGGTGCGCCCGATTGATACCCGAGCTAGCCCCTCTCAAGGAACGACTCCTCGCAATTGCCGAAAGCCGGAACGGAAGCGTTCATTTCGTGGGCGAGTCGCCGCCGTTCCTTGACGCCCATGCAGCGGCCTTCCTCGGTTTCGTAGAACTTGCATGCAAGCGTTTGGAGATGCAGACGGATACTATCATCCGAAGCACCAACTCGTTAGGCCGACTCGAGGCACGAAGGAGTGCCGCGCAGTCGACGGTGGGTAAACGACTAGCGCTGGAGGTTGCTCGAGCTCGAGCTCGATTCAGGAAGAACTACAAGAGGGCGAGCCGCGGCAACCTGGTCAAACTCAGACACCGCCTCGTTCCCCCCACGATAACAGCTGGGGACGAGGAGACCGAGGAACGGTGCCCGGCTTGCGGGCAGCAAGGCTCCCTCTATTGTCTTAGAGAAGGCCATCGCATAGAGGATGGCGGAACTGGGTTCTACTCACTGCTCCCAGTAGTCTTTTCTTGCGGGTACTGCCGTTTGGATCTCGACGACGCTGATGAACTCCAGCTGGCAGGGCTCCCCACTAAGATTGACGTAACGGAACTGCCTTCCGGAGAAACGTGGTACTACCACAAGTGAGCCGTGGTGCCGATGGCTCCGCCCGAGGTTCCTTGGAAGGTATTCGTTAGCCAAGCCTAACGAATCCAGCAGGTTGGTTGCTCATCGGCTGCGGGGTGGCTTCGATCCAAACATGGGATGCGGGTTCGAGCCCTTTTGCCTTTAACCCCGGTCTAAGTCAAAATAGCTAGTGTACCCAAGACTGGGGCCCCCGGGCGACTGCGGAGCCGCGCGAGATGTAGAGGTAATGCGCGATTACTCTTGCCTCCTCGGGCGAATTTGGGGCAGTTCGTACACGAAAGGGATGGATCGTCGTCGAGAGCTCGAGGCTAACTCGAAGGGCCTCTCTTCTCGGCCTGCCTGGCTGTTCGCCCTTCCTTGATTAGTCGGGTCATTTCCAAGGACCACTTCAGGACGCCCGGCATTTTCGATTGGAGCTCAGCAAGTTCTCCGGGCGTCCGGACGTAGACTTCTTGCTGGTACGTCGCCCACTGAAGCTGCGCTTCTACTGCTCCTGCGAGTCGATCGAAGGTCGCTCTGTCAAGGAGTGGTATCGACGTACCTTTTGAAGAGGGCCCCGAGTAGTTCCCTTGGCGGAGCTCTTCGAGTTGGGAGAGGGTCTCGACGAGCGTCATCTCGTTGGGATATTCAGCACGCATCGCGGTGATTGGGTCTGGGGTCGGCGCCTCATCGGATTGAGTAGAGGTCCCGGCAGCGCGCGATCGAATGTCATTGAATGGTATCGCGAAGGCCCAGGCCGTGAGGAGGACGTACTTTAGCCGGTGGCTCTTTCGAAGTTCCTCCTCGTCTACGAACATGCGCTCCTCCCTCCTGTTCGGATCGAAGGTGGCTAGGTCCTCGTAAGCGTCGTGGAGAAGTATGGCGCGCGCGACTTCCTCTCCTGCCGCGACGAGTTCTGCGCCCGCTTTCCTAAGGTTCCCCCTGTTCGCACAGTCGATGGCAACTCGGAAGTTCTCCCTCGCGTGGGCCAGAGCCTGCCTGGAGGGTTCGAGATACTCGGGGTTAAGCCGGGCTTCCGACACGACATCGCAAACGGCTAAGATGGCTTAACCGATTGGGCCCAAACGGGGCGCCACCTCTGTGGGGTCGACCCGTAATCTTCGCCCGACACCCGATGGGCGGGAGGGCGCAATTACCTGTACCTCGCTCTTTCGAGAGAGGGGCCCTCGGTATGGAAGGGTAATCGAATTACATGTGGTTCCCGCGCCCGTGTAAACGGAACTATGGGTAGTCTCCATTACCTCTTGTTTAGGGTGAGCGAGCAAGTACACTTTCACGTTCCAAGAATCGTGGCGATTTGAAATCGAGCAGGAAGATCGTCGGTACCCCTGAGACTCTCGCCCGACCCCTCCAGGGACCACATAGAGAAGTCCCCGGACAGAGGGTCGTGCTCCCAGCCGAGGAGCGGTCGACAACTGGGCCGACCTCGTCGGCTCACCCCAGAACTTGCCCCCCGGGTCCATGAACTACTGTGAGGAAGGGTGCACTGCAAGGTCGTCACGCAGCACGTTGGTTCGCCTGCCGGGAGAGGTCGAGAGTTTGGCCCATCCCTGTTGAGCGAAACCGGGGGTGTTGAAGAGGGTCCAAGGGGTTTAGGCCACTTTCGCGCGTCATAGCGGCGCCCCACCGGGCCGCAACGTGCCCATCGGGAACGATGGTCCCCCCTTCGAACTGTCCGAAGACCCCCGTCAGGACCGGTAGAGTGTGTCTGAATCACTGAGACCGGTCACGGGCGAATCCTGATATCAGTTACGGCCACTGAGGCTGGGGTGGAGGTTGTCCCCCTTCGACTTGCTGAGGTGACCTATCCTGAGTCGCATCCCTGGTATGGGCGACCGGGGGTTGTCTTCGGGTACGCGATTCGCTCCGGCCACTCCGTGATCCTGGTCGACACCGGGCTAGGACCCGAACATCCGGATATTGACCCATTCTACCGGCCGGCGCGTAAGGACCTAATCGCCACTCTGGCCCGAACTGGAATTCGGGCGACCGCAGTTTCAGCAATTGTAAACACTCATCTCCATTTCGACCACTGTGGCGGCAACCCCAGATTCCCTGGGGTTCCCATCTACGTGCAGAGCGCCGAGAGAGAGGCTGCGAGGGCCGAGGGTTACACAGTCCGGGAGTTGGTGGATTTTGCTGGGGCTCGTTACGAGCTAGCGGGAGGTGACTTCACCTTAGAAGACGGAATCGAGGTCCTGGCGACCCCCGGCCATACGCCGGGACATCAATCCGTAGTCGTGCGAGGAGAGAACGGACCAATCGTACTCGCCGGCCATGCCGTCGGGTCCAGGCTAGAATGGGAGCGGAAAGAGCCTCCGTCGGAGAACAGTCCCACCGCGACTCACTCCGCCGAGAGGTTGCGGTTGCTCCATCCCGCGAAGGTCTACTTCAGCCATGACGAGGTGCCATTCGAATCTCGCGCGCGATGACTCGCGCAACAAACTCCGCTGTGGCTCAACCCCAATCACCAAGCAAGGACATTGAGCACGCCCCCACGGTGGACAAACCACCCCTTGACCCTCTTCATTCGAACGGCTCCGCCGCCTAGAAGTGGTCGAACGACCCGGTGACGAAATTCGGACTGTCGGATCCCAACTCGTGAGCCAAGTTCGGGGCCGGTGCGGCCTGCCTCAACGATTACGCCATCAGTACTTCGTAACTTCCCTTCGAAAATCGAAACGCGTTCCATCCAAAGAAGGGGCGAAGGTCGCGGAGTACTCCGGCCCCTAGGAGTAGCCACTTGCCCGCCGTCTCCGACTCGAGACCCTTCAGAAGGGCGGCCCGCTCTGTCCCGGAACACGCAAAACCTTCGAAGCAGGTCCAAACCTTTCCTCGCTTAGTCAGGTTGGCATACCCACGAATCGATCCGTTCCACTCGAGGACGAAATTGCTCGTTGTTCCCGGCCACCAGTGATGTCCCGCCCGAGTGAATCCGAACTTGCCTTGGGCGTAGCGTGTGTGCAATTCCTCGATGGCCTGTCGATCCGACCTTCTCCCCTTCCGCCACAGCCAGCCGCGTCGCGGGGAGGCGCGTCGTGCGGAATCAACCGCACCGCTCGCGGGAAATCCATAACATCCCGGTATCCCAAACTCTCGTAGAGGTCATGGGCCACCATTGAGCGGCCCGTATAGAGGAGACAAAACGAGCTCCCCGCTGCTCGTTCCCGACGATGCGCCTCCTCGATCAGCGACCGTGCGAAACCCCGGCGTCCGTGACTCGGTAGGGTGGCCACCCCTCCGAGCCCGGAGCACGTCGACTCTCTGGACCGTGTCCGGAAGGGGAAGCGTCGCACTCCTAGGCTCACGACGATGTTCCCCCCTTCCACCGCGCACAGCCCCATGTAGTCGGCCAAGGGAGGATACCGGTGCTTCCATCGACGGGAGATGTCCCGTGGGTCCCATGAGGATCCGAACGGCTGGTTGTAGAGAAGGGCGATTTGGGGCTCCCACTCGTTTGGCAAGTCGAGAAAAGTTCGTATTTGCATCGGTACCGGCGAAGAGCTCGGAGAAGATCGGGGGATTAAGTGTGCTTTTCCCGACGGAACCCACGCCCACGACGACAGGCCCAGGCGGTTGGTGGCCCGACCGAGGCGTCTACGTCGTCGGTCGAGTGGAGGATCAGTTCGCCGGAGGGACGACCGCCCGGGCAATCGCACCGGAGACGCGGGGTCGTCCGCTGGTGCTCGGTTTCCTCGACGGTGTGCCCGAGGTCGTGGCGGTCATTTCTCCCGGAGTCCTTCGCATATACGAGCGTTCACAAACGACCCGTTTCACTCACCTTGACGGATTGCTTCAGAATCCCCTCCGGTCCGGGTGACGGTGTCGTTCAATCCCCAATTTGTCGCTAAATCGATTCGTCTGTCGTTTTATCCAAATCCTCCTCAAACGGTGGTGTGTAAATGACGGGACCCGACCGAGGGTGTTCACCGGCGGGACCCGAGTCGGAACTGCGGAGATGGCCTAGAATTGCGTCGGGTACGGTGAGAAGAATGCAAAGAAGGCGCGGCAAGTCGCTAGGGTCAGGAGACCACGGGAACAAGCCCATTGGAGCACGAGGACGAAGGCGGGGTCATGGTCTATATAGCCTGCGTGGGCTACGTAGGAAGATGGCTGGCACTTTCGCGGGTAAGACAATAGAGCTGTCGGTTTCCGGAGCTTTCAGTTCTGCATCGCAAACAGCCATTCAGTCGTTCGACCCGAGCGGACTAATGTTGTTAGAAATCATGGTCGGAGCAAGACCCGACGACATCTCAGCGCGTATGGATTCGATGTCTCCCGCACCGATTGGTATGGTCCTGGTTACGTTCAGAGTTGGCTCAGAAGGAGGAACAAGACCGAGCGACTTGGACGTTCCCAATGACCGTGCTCATGGCGAGAATCGGAAGTGAGGTCGTGAATTTTCCGGAGCCGCTGGAAGCAACGTTGCGGATGGGCGGACTCGGATACGTCCTCGATGTACCCTTTCTTGATATTCATGCCACTGGACGGGACATTCCCGAGATCCAAGACAATCTCAACGAGCAAATTGAGGTTAGGGTCGAATCTGTACCTTCATGCCCCAGACTCTAGACTCTCTCCTGATGCTATCGAATTGAAGCGAAAGCTCGCCTTGATCCTACCGGGGCTGTAGTGTGCCCCAACGCCGGGCCAGAGAAGTTGTCCGAGGGCTACGGAAGGCCGGATTCAGGCCCGTTCACAAGAAGGGAGGCCACGAGTACCTACGCTCTCTTTGTCAATGAACTGCAAACTTCCGTACTGACCTTCGTCAGTCACGGGTCAAAAGGAGAGCAAATCAAGAGAGGGATCCTCGGAGCAATGGCCGAAGAGACGAAGCTGGATTTTGCTGACTTCCTGAGGCTAATCGATGGAAATATGGACCACGAAGAGTACGTGCGGATACTCAAGGAAAAGGAAATCCTGAAATGATTGAGGACCTGAGCCCACAGCTGGAACGGGCCAGACGGTGGTTGATTCAGCTGAAGTGCAGAGTTGAATTGATGCCGGTGGATCTGTCTGTTGGACGACCATTCACTGCGCTGGGTGTCACCCGTGGGCAGAGTAAATTTATGGTGTTCGAGACGGACGCGGAGGTGCTGATCGTTACGGCACAAATCACTCCTGGAAAAGATGTGCATGAGGCTACAAATTCATTAAGCCACGATGCTCAGGTAAAGATGTTGGACCTGGTCAAGAGCTCGCTACTTTCAGACCCAAGGACCGGATTCGACATCCTCCCGAGGGATGTGACCCGTGTTGGAGCCATCGAAGCGATTAGGTTTGAACAGCTTCTTCGTATCGATGACGGAACGACTGCATCTTTCAACAGATTTGAGGACGCGATTCAAAGTGTCGTCAGCGGATCAGTAAAAATTATGAACTTGTACGGCACCGTATTCCGCCCGACGGCCAAGCCCAGTAAAGGTGAACGGGCAGCCGGACAAGGTTACGGATAAATCGAAGCACGGCAAGATTCGCCGCTCGACCAGGAGCAAGAGAATGCTCAGAAATGTGCGGAAGAACCGCTATCACTCGCCATCGAGCCTGCTCGTCGCTCGGTTGTCAACGATGTTTGGATGACTTTGCCTCAGACTTTCGACTGAGACTGTCACCCGCATAGTTCCCGGCTCGACGGTCCATTCGAGCGAAGGGAGGTGTTCGACTCATAGTAAGGCTGCGATTGCCGCTGGAAGCGCTAACGAAGCGAGTCTCCGGAAGGTCGGCATCACCCCCAAGCTAGCCGTTTTCGGGATCGGATTCGTACCGACTAGCGGGCTCGTAACCCGGAAAGTCCCTCGAATCGTGAGGGGCAGAAGGTCCCGGAGAGCTACAGCAGCATTAAGTCGGAAGACCTTTCAAGCCGGCATGGGAGTTGCCCGCATCGCTGTAGCAGTCGTCGCATACTTCGCTTGCCTCGGACTTGGCTTCCTTTTCTATTTTAGGGCGGTGGCGCTACCAGAGTTTCCGCCGGTATTGTGGATTCTCTTATGGGCCGTGATTGGCGCGGTAGTCGCGAGTTGGGTATACCGCAGACGAAGTTCGTGGAACTGATGGGGGACATCCCGACATCATCAGTCGGAGGCGGCTCGTAATCGGGCTGGTCCCGCGAGTGAACGCCACACCGAGAATTTGGGTAAAGGCCCGAGAGTTGAACGGCGCGACGCTGTCGGAGAATGGGCCAGGTGTCGGAATGACCCCGCCGCCCATGCTTGGGTGTCGGAATAATGGATTTGACCCCACCGGGTAACTCCCGGGCTCCCAATTCGTCCAACTAGGCGGCTCGTGCCTCGACGGCCAACCGATACGGCCGAGTAGCTCGGCACAGCGTTTCCCCCACCCCATCCACTTGCTTCCGTGTGTCAGCCGGTGGCTTTGACAGGTACCGTAATCCTTGCGAAGATACCCTATCCCGAGGGGCACCCAACTCGCCAGTGGGGGACCCTAATTGAGGGCTGAGTGAACGCAGTCTCGTTGCCGCAGACGGGCTGCCCGGTTAGCTTAGCGAAGTCGCGCATCGAACATCGTCTCGGGGCGCGGTGGATTGGCATCGCCCTCCTGACGGGCTATCTCGCATAAATGGAGCCGCAGCGCACCCGGGGACCGAAGGGTTTTCCACCTGTAGTGCGGTCAACCGCTCCGTGACGGAACCAGACCTAAGCATCCAGCACCTCGTTTTTATCGATGAGTCAGGAGAAGGACGACTCCACCGTGACGGGAGTCCGGCCCCCTCGACTAGGAGCCTGTGGGTAGCTGCCGCTGTGGCCGTCCCATGGTCGAAGGTCGAAGTTCTCGACGATGGCGTAAAGGACCTGCTTCGGAACTGCATGATTCAGTCGTGTCCCGAACTGAAAGGATCGGGGTTGCGAACCTATCTAAAGAAGGAGTCGTCCGCGAGGGAAGTCGCGACCAGAGTTGGTGATCTCGCTAGACCAAACTCAGGCGCACGTGTGGGTGTGCGCTGGAAGAGCCGGCTCACCCCCCCTGAGAAGCCTGCACGGCCCCTATCTCGCAAAGGATACAGTTCGACAGCTCCTCTTGGAGAGAATCAATGGGTACGCGGTTCCTCGGGTACTTCCCGCCCAAGTCTTGGATGTTGCTATGGGATATCAGCGAGGCGCAGGAGTTGTCGGACTTTAGTGCAGCGATTCGACGGTTCAAAGACCTGGTCAGTTTTCATCCCCGGAGCGCCGTGTTGCTACCCCGGCTAATGGGAGCACCCTCTCATGACTGGGGGGGCCTGCAGGTGGCTGATTTCGTGGCCCACTTCGGTTTGCACTACGCCGGGAAGAAGCTCGGGTTGCAAGACCCCTCGCTGGAGAAGTCGGCCCTCTTCGAGGAGCTATTCATGCCACGAGTCAAACGAGACGCCAAAGGAAAGACGCCGGGCTGGAAACTCTGGCCGGAGCCAGAAGGCCTAGCAGCGTCACCGCCGCCCTCCTCCTGACGTACTAGGCATCAACTTACCCGATATATCACTCTTCGGATGGCCAAGGCGACGCTTGAAGAGCCAGACTCGTCCGCTCCTCGCGGTCGGTCAGCCGGTGCACGAGCCTCCAATCAGGGTCACGGGGTTCGTGCCCCCAAGGACTTCAGCAGTCGATGAACTCACCGTTTACGTCAACGTTTTCCCTCGCTGGAAGCTTGGATCCCGAGGTTACCTGGTCAAGTCTGGGGACCTCAGAATTCTGGCAAACATCCGCATGAACACGTGTACGTGCGGACAGGATTCGTGAATCCCCCCGAGCCACTCGCGGCGGGGGCTTTAAACACCCGTTTCGAGACGACCTAGCGACGGGAATTATGACGCTTCGACGAACCTCAACTCGCATTCGGTGGATATCGCTGATCCTTACAATCGGCGCTGTGGTGGGATTAATCGCGATGTACCCTCAAGCTGCACTGACCCCGCCCGTCCCTGCATCGCCCTCGTTCATCGCGGCTGGTGAATCCTACGGGTCGGGATTGGCCGGTCCGTTGATTCTACCGGGCACCTTTGTCACGATTGACTGCCCTGATGGGTGGCTGAATTTCACAGCCGGTGCCTCCATCCATTGCCATGATACCGTCACAAGTGACGATTTGTGCGACACGTCCACCTGCACGTTTACCATCGCCGCGAAAATGGATCGGACATACACTTTTGCGGGCTGGGGAACCTCCGGCCAAGCGGGAGTGCAATCCGCCACCACGACGCCTACGACCTTCTATGTCTACACTCCGAACCCGGGGAACCATTACACTGGGAGCCTTACTCTCTGCCATACTGGCCAATCGGGTTGCGTTAACGGTGGGGGTGGGGGGTGCACCGCTGCCACGATGGGAACACCGATTGCCTCCGTCCTATTCAATTACCAACAGGCTTGGGTAAACTGGACCATGGCCGGAACTGCCCCCGTGACCCCGGGATTCCTCTGGTGGGTGACGAGCGGAGATTATCTTACCGAACCGGTCATCAGTACGATTGGTTCCACCGCGAGCATTAATCTAAACGATCTTGCGGTGGGAACCACGTACCACTTTGAGGCTGAGGTTTCGAATGGGTGCGGCTCCGACTCACTCGATGGATATTTCACGACATTAACCGCGCCTACAAACGGGTATCAAGGCTGGGTCTATCCGGCCGACCCCCTGGGGTCCAACGCACATCAGCTCAACCAGGTGGGAAACCCTATCCCGGGAGCTTCGGTTTGGCTGAGCGCCTACTGCGAGTACCAGTACCAGGACACTTTCGCGCTCGGGACATACTACCCATCCGTAGCGCTTGCTCAAGTTGCCTTTCCCTCTGTGACGACCAGTTCGCTGGGGGGGTACTCGCTCACGTTCCCATTGTACGACCCGTACACGATCTATGTCAATGTAGATGGATTCGAGATCCCCGACGACGTGCTATTGACCCTGGGTTCTAACGGCGTTTGCTCAACCTCGGATTCTCTGACCCCCGAAATATGGAGCGGACAGCCCACCACCGCGTCGAACAACCATTATCTCTTGGAGGCCGATTCCTCGGGAGACTGGAACGCCACGGTTTGGACCACTTCTACCCTGTCGGGAACGAACGACTTCCAGCAATTCGCGTTGCCTCCGGACGGTTCCGAGATTGGCCCGTCTGGCGTTGCGTTTGTCCACACGGCCCAGGCCGACTGCTCGATAACGATCGAGAACGGCTTCGCCGAGACGGTTGATTCCTCCCTAGCGGGCAGTGGAGACAACTACCAGAATGGGTGGGGAACTCTCGAAGGAAATGATCAAGGCTACGGAAGTGATTCATCGGTGGCATTCCACTACACCACATCTGGAATCGCTAACGAGACATCGTCCCCTGGCATCCAAAACTCGTACGCAGTCAGTGGTCCATACGGTCCCGTGTGGGGTCAGGCATTTGTAGACCCCTACTCCAGTGCGCCTTACAAGGACGCTGCGCATACCCTGACCGTCAGACCCGGCGGCTCCATCGATCAGTTCGGTTACCTCAACGGAGGCTACTACACATCCACCGCGGGGCTTGACATCACCGTCGGTTTGTCGCTTGGCTGGGGTGGGTTCAGCGTCAGCCCCTCGGTGGACCTAGTCGACACCACCTCAGTGACCGCAAGCTCCTCCAATGAGATACTGTGCTCGTTCAAGGATCCATCGCAATCTCAATCCATTCAGTTCTACTTCTACGCGGAGGGCAGCGAGGTTGCAAACCAAGAGGCTGTAAATCTCCACATCTGGTATGATGACATGTGTACCCCCCCTGCCTGCTAGGTGCGAAGAGCAAATAGAAGCCGGCGACCTATTCGCGATAATCGCAGGACCAGCATGCTTGAGGCGTACCGGAAACACCGAGTCGTCTATTCGATAGCAATAGCCTGCGTACTTGCCATCGGTTTCATCCTGCCTACCGAAGTCGCCGGCTGGGCCCCCATCGCGCACTTTCAATGTGAGACCGACGGGGACCCAGTTGCGTCGTACTCGGCTTGGGTCCCGGCGGCCCTCGTCATCTCGCCTTTCGGTGGCCTGGCGTGGAACAATGGCACGGTTCCGGCCGGACCGCTATCTTCCTTTCCCTCGGGCGCGACCTTCTTCAAGGAAACAGCATCAAACGGTAGCGCGGTGTGGTCTGGATTCGGGGCTACGGTCAACGTCACCCCCCTCGTCAATCAGACTGTCTGGGGGCCGGGATCTAACGCCAGGTGTACTCAGCCCTACACACTGTCGTTCCGATACTATGGGGGAGTCGCCCTCGGGTTCCCCCTGGTCCCGGCGGGCAATTGGACCGTCCTAGCTGAACCACGGACCTTAGGGTCGACTCCGTTTCCTGGAACCCTGAACCTGACTGTATCCGTCGGCTTCGGATCGGGAAACACGTCCGGCATCTCGACTTGCGGACGCTTGGCACAGTGGTCCACCCCGTTCCAATCCACCTCCATCGTTGTTGATGTACCCTTCGAGGCAGGAGGGCACAGTTTCAACTTGCGGTCGGCGTTACCTTTCACAGAACAGTTCCATTATTGGTTTCCGGCGAATTTCGGTACCTGGCAGGTCGACAACCTCTCCGCCCCCGGGGGACCGAGCGGTGGCTGGGCGTTCTCCTACTCGCCCTGTCCCTGAGACGATAGCGGCCACAGGCTCCCAGCAGGACGCTCGGGTACTGTAACACTTCGGGGCTTCTGGAACGGCGGCCTGACGGTTCGAGCCCCGACAATGTTACAGAACCGGGCCCCGCAAACGTTCAAGCCCAGTTCAACCTCTTCTCGATTGCCCGAAAGGGCGATGTGAGCGAGATGCCGAAAGGTGGCGGCGGGGGACGAGGGAGCAGTCCGGGACGAACGGCCAACGACGACCGATCCGACTCCATGAACCGGGAGTCGGCGGCGGGCCAAGCGGCGCAGGCGAACCACGACAACCAGGTCCGGGAGAACCGAGAGAGCGAAGAAGGCGACGAGGAATAGCTAAGATTACACAGGGGGCCCGTCAAACTGGGCCCCCAAAAAACTAACGATTTCTGAGGGCATCCGCCGAAAGTTACGGCTTTCCGACGACGGCGTCCAACTGCCGAAAAGAGACGGGACCGCTTGCTTCCTCGGGGATCCTAACCCCGGGGTCGCAGTTTTCAGGTCGCCTGAAGAGTTATCCGATGCAGCGCGTGTTCAACTATCGAAATGTCGCCGGAGGACGCAGGACCCGAGCCCGACGGGATCCCGGCCGCACGCTTGATTCTTCGGCGCGTCCAGGAACTTAGAGAGGCCCGTGGCGCTCCGCCGGATCCCATGATCGAGAAGGCGATCCAGGAACTTCCGAAAGTCGCCAAGGACCACGCCCGCCTGTTCGAGTTGTTGAAGTAGTTCCCCATGGCGCGAGTTCATCTTGACGGCGGGTTCGACGACGAGGTCTACTGGGCCTCGGTGAGAGAACTCCCCGGGTGCATCACCCAGGCCACTTCCCTGCCGGAACTCCGTCGTAATCTGGACGACGCGATCTCCCTCTACCTGGAACCAATTGAGGATCCCGCCCCTTATCTGGAGGGCCTGGACGACGCGATCTCCGAGATGCTCCGACGTGGCCCACCTCCTGACCCGGAATGACGCGGCGTCGCTCGGCTGGCCCAACGACCAAATTCGTGCTGAGCCCCGCGGCGACCTGGGACTCGGCGTTCGAAGACTTCCGCATTGAGAACCCCCCGCCCGAGTTCATTGCGCTGCTGGAGCGCCGCGCACGCCAACCCAGAATCTCCGCTGAGGAAGTCGAGAGCAGGATCCGGGACTGAGCGGTGTTTCCGTCTTCCCGATCCCGCCGAAGTAGCCCCGTAGAGGCCGTCGGAAACGGGCCGCGCTGACCGTTGATCATGCCGGGGCGGGTATTCGGCCGTCCGGAGACTAAAGAAGCCGCTCTGGACGAGCCGAGCCGGGTCAGGCCGGTGAAATCGGTGAAGCAAGACCGGACAAGTCGATCAACACGCCCGATCGAGGGTCTGACGGCGGGAGGGCCTTACGGAGTGGGTTTCGAGGGGGCTGTTTGGCAGGCCGTTCCACCAATCAATGGGTCCGACACCTGCTATGACGTATTCGGCCAAGGCGGTAGCCAGTCCGCGAACACCGCAGACATGGTTGGGATTTGGGCGTGGGCTCCGAATCAACAAGGGGCTTGCGTCGGGGGGTAGTGGATATCAGCCCCTGCGCCGAGTAACCTTCTGTGTCTCGTGCGTGGGATGGGCGGCTTGGGCGAACCGCCATCGCAGTCGTCGTGGCGGTGGTTGTCATGGTGGCAGGGATTGCGCTTTACTTCATTTTGGAACATGGGTCTGGCTCCTCATCTCCCCCTCTGCATGACGACGGTCCGACCTTCTATGCTGCACTCGCCGAAGTGAACAGTTCGGTGGTCAACGTCACCGGAGGACCCTGGGCATTGTTCTCCGTCTACGGCATTGCTGCAGAAGAGCCCTTCAGTGCGGGAGTGATTGCCTACCCTCTAAACAACATCACTACGAACTCCTGCGGGGCCGCATTCAACGGGATTACCCTATGGAATGGGAGCATGCCTGTCTTCAACGGGACTTTCAACTCCGGGAGCGCCCCATTTTGGCAGTTTGGCTACTTTTCGGGCACCAGCCAAGAGTTCCTGCTCGCCACCAGTGTCGATGGGCGTGGTCACGTCTACCCCCCGATTCCGTACCCGAGTAGTTGTCAACCCTGGTACGACTTCCCCAACACGCCGACTAACCCGGAAAGCATCTCTGCTTGGACGAGCCTGCTGGACCCATTGCCTCCGAACTCGCCCTTCGGGGCCCAACGAGTGGCTCAGGTGCTCCAGACCGAGGGAGTCTCGCTGGATGGCCGTTTCGCCGAAATCATGACATTGGGACCGGGGAGTCTTCACTGGGTTCGGGGACGGTGGCGGTGGGTGGGGCGTCTACTTCGATTGGTGCGGCCTCCCCGCGACCCCCGGATGGCAGCCGCTGGTTCAGGCCGGAGTGAGCAACAACGGATCGGAGTACAGCGTGGAGAATCTGACTCACAATTGTGCCGTCGTCGCGTCCGGGCACGGCGGCCTAGACGGCCAGTATGCCGTGGTGTTCGGCAGCCCCTCGACCCTCCCCGTAAGGGGAGGTAGCCAGTTTGGTCTTCCCTTTCAGGTGGCCCTTGCCGATCCGAACGGGACATTGACGCACGATTATGATGGATGGGGGCTCGCGACCTGGATGATTGCGATGAATCTGTCGTCGAACGGAGGAGGCCTCCTGCCGCTTGGATCTCCCACCTGTCCGCAGTGGGTAGCGAGCGTTCAAGACTGCGTAGCCAACGAATCCGGTCGGTTTGCCGTGCTCACTTCGGCGACGGGCCAATGGCTGGGAGCGTACGGCGCCTCGCCGAACGGAACGGAGTGGACTCTTCCGGTCTGGACTGTGGTCAGTCATCAGCAGATTGTGATTGTGGTTCCATCCAGTTGGAACGTGTCGGGGGATTCTTTGTCCCTGGCAAGCACGACCGGCGCCTCTGTGATACAAGGCTCGCCCGCTCTCTAGCGTGTCTCCGGATTCTCCCTGAGCATCACTCTTAGCACGGGGTCATCGGCCCTTACGAAAGTGGCAGACTAAGTCCTGGGGTCACCTCGCGACGAGCTTTGGCCGGCGGCCTTCGATGCCGGACAAACCAAGGAGATGCGACTAATCAACAGCCTCCTCCGGGACTTGGTAAGCGCAGTCTATGAATTCCCCAGAGTCGAAGGAACGTCTGGGCGAGTCCCTACGCCCCTCAGCGACGAAATCTACTGCGCGGTCCTCAAGGTGTACTCCGGACTCGCTGGCCGGCGCGCCTGCGGAGTCTATGAGCATGTCGCGGACCGGGGCCTTCTTTCCAAGGTCCCGAGCTACATGGTCGCGTCGCGGCTCTTGAACCGCCCCGAGGTCACTCCGATTCTCTACCGACTCCTTTCCTTGAGCGCCCTACCGCTTGCGGCTTGGAGGATTGTGGAATCGTGGCTCCCGACTCGACCGGGATCCAGACAACCTCCTTCGGAGCATGGCGGGAGGCCAAGCACGGGGAGCAGCGAACCAAGAAGTGGCTCAAGCTCCACGCCCTTGTCGGGACCAGGACCCATGCGGTTCTCCGGGCGGTTGTCGGGGACGAATGCTCGGGTGACTCGCTCCAATTCGGACCCCTCCTCCGGGGAGCGGTGGCGGAGGGGTTCAACCCGGGCGGGGTCGTGGCGGACGAGGGCGACCTCTCCAAGGAGAACTATGCACTTGCCGATTCGATGGGATTGGAGGCATTCATTCCCTTCAAGGCAAACACTCTTTCAAACGAAGTCAACCGAATCCGTGGAATCAAGAACCCTGCCTCATGGGAGAAGGCGTACCATCTATTCCAGGCAAATCGGGAGGAGTTCGAACGGAACTATCACCGGCTGGTTGAACGTAGAGTCCGTCTTCTCGGCCCTCAAGCGCAAGTTCGGAGAGAACATCCGGTCGAAGAACAAAGTCGCTCAGGTGAACGAGGTCTTGTGTAAACTGATCGCCTACAACCTTACGGCAGTCGTACACGAAATGTTTGAGAACGGGATTGCGCCGAGCTTTTTGGGTCAGCATCAATGAGGGAGGTCCACATAGACCCGTCGAACATCAGGGACGTTTGGCCGATGCTTGAGCATTGGATACACCAAAGCTGGCTGCATCTACTGGACTTAGGGAAGGACGAAGCCATAAGGGGAATTCCAAAGGCGGCCACCGCCCTCTTTGCACCGCCCACGGCACACGCACGAGGGACGGGAGTGAGCAAGGCGAGTGCGGCAGTGGTGGGGGTTCCGGCCCGTGACACGGTAAAGAAACAGCTCCGGCTTGTCAGGTATGCGTTCAGTTCAAGTTTCAAGGGCGGAAAGGACCCGAGGGCCGGCTGACTGCAATGGTCGAGGAACTCCTGGTGCAACCGAGTTATCTCACTCCACAAGACGCGCACTTGGCGACAGAAGTCAAACGGCAGTTGGGACCCATCTGGGGAGAGATTATGGCCGAGACAACCCACCAAGTGCGAGGGCGGGTTGCCAGCCAGCTGAAACGCAATCGGGGGGATTGAAACAAAATGCCCCGCCACCCGAAGATAGCGTCCCAAAGCCATAGGAGGCCCCCGTTCTCTCGGGCGACCGCGAAAGGTAATTCGCGATTACCTGTGGTTGGGGCGCTAGGTCCGAACTCACGATTGGATGACCGGTTCGGAACTCGGGAACGGCTTCTGAATCGACTTCGGGATGTCCGACTGGGGTAATTCACGCCGATGCGCGCACTTACCTGTGGCCAAAATGTCCGTCCGGACTCCCAATCGGCCGCCCGGGCCCGGGATTCGGATCGGGATTCAGGTCAGGCTCTCATCGAGTGCTGGGCCGCGCTCTGGGCGGATGGCTGGGCTGGGTCCCGTGTCAGATCCAGGGTGGGTTCCCGGGTTGGGAACCCGGTCGGGCACTGGGTCGGGTCCCGAAGGGGGTCCCGATTGGGCGGGTAGGGGCATGTTTTGACGTTGTTCGTCGGAGAGTCGGTCGATTACCTCTGGCTCCGCTGGCACTCAAACTGAAGGAGGAACCCCAGCTGCGAGGACGCGCCAGTATGCACGATGATCCGGATGCTTTCTTCCACAGGTGTCTGCACGTCTGAGGGTCGAGTAGTGCCAGTTCCGTCTCGAGGTGCTGCAGCTCCACCAGGTCACGGCGACTACCCTCTTTGAGAACTCGGTCGATGATTTGGGCGGCGGTGAAGCCCCGGTAGGGACTGTTCCGCTTTACACCGTGAACTCATGGCACGAAACGAATGAAGCCGCGCGTGATCGCCTGCCCCTCCGAGCGGCCTAGGTCGACGTCCTACTAGGTCAGGCTCCGACAAACGCGTCCCGGTCGATCTCCGGCCATCCGCTGGACGCGCCGGAGCAGTAGCGCGCGCGCTGCCTGGTGGGCCAGCACGTCCGAGACGATGTCGTGGGCGGACCGGCCTGCGTACCGGTCCACCCAATGGCGGGGCGGGGGGTTGAAGACGGTAAAACCGGCCTGACGGAGTGCGGCTTGTGCCTCGAGTGAAAGGGGCATCACTTTCCGGACAGTCGAGGTGCTACTTGGCCCTTGGTCCAGGTCGACGAGAGGGACTCGAAGTTAGGCGGTGTGCCCTCCCGCGGCTGACTTTTCCTCTCCGACCCCGGCGAGATGATGTTCGACCCGCCGTGACGCGCGGACCCTGCTCCGGGACCCGACCCCTCCAAGCATCGGGCTGGGAAGTTTGTGTATCGCCCACTCTGTCACAGTCGCTGGACTTCCCGCCACCACGGCTGGGCTCGAAAATCGGGTCTGGCCCGGCGAACCATGGCCGGCGCGTGGATTGGATGGCGCTGAGTTCACAGGAACCACGGCCAGAAGTGTCGCCTTCAATCTAATTGCTTAAGTCAATCAATGACTGTACTGGTCTCCATGCCCCCAGGTAAGTCGGAGGTCCGGGCGATGGTCAGCGCTTTGTTCACCCTGATGGGTTCGATCGAGCGCGCGAGTCGTCTCAGCAAAGGCGCGACCGAACTGAGCCTTCTCCAGGTCGTCGGCGATGATGGCAGGTTGCACCCTTCGGAGATAGCCGAGCGCCAGCGGGTGCATCCGTCACTGGTGACCCGCCAGCTGCAGAGTCTCGAAGGCAGGGGCTACGTGCGGACAGGGGTGGATCCACGCGACCATCGCGCCCGGCTGGTGAAGCTGACACCTGCCGGGAAGAGGGAGAGGACGCGTCTGCAGAAGGTGGGCGTCGACCGCTTCGCGCTGTTCGTCGAGGACTGGCAACCCCAAGAGGTCCGCACTCTGACCGCGCTTCTGGTCAAGCTGGAAGCATCAAAGTCAACGGAGGCGGCGCGGGCGCGCCGTTCCGACATCGGAAGGGGCAGTGAGTAGAGCCAATGGAACGGCGACCCCTTCCCCAACCGGTCAAGATGGCGTTCCGACTCGAGGAAGACGACCGGCGGCAGCGAATTCTGTCGGGGGTACTTCTCATCGTAGGGCCGGTGGCTTTCTTCGTGGGGATGCTCGTCGCGATCCTCAGCTACGGACCTCCCGCGTATCACTTCGTATCGAATTCGATCAGTGACCTCCAAGCGGTTCACTGTGGCCCTTTCGATGGGAAGCAAGTGTGTTCCCCGGGCAACGTGGCGGCGAATGCCGGGGTCTTCCTCGCGGGCCTCTGTCTGACCTTCGGCACGCTCCTCGGCGGTCCGATCTTCACTCACGGGCGGCAACGCCCCGGGGCCGCCCCCCTCCTCACCCTGGCAGGCCTCGCCGCGGCGGCCAACGCGTTCACACCGGAAGATGTTACCCTGATCGGGGACGCGGTGACGGCTTTCATCATCTTCCTGGCGGCCGATATTGGGTTGATCCTTCTTGGGCGCCCTTCGACAACGACCCCCGGCCTCCGCAGTCGGTTTGCGTATCCCGCCGTCCTCGGCGAGTTTGGGTTCTTGGTCTTGATCCTATGGTCCCTCGGGCTTACGGGACCCTTGGGAAGCGGGATCGAGTGGCTGGTGGTCGCCCCAATTCTAGTTTGGATGTTGGCCGCCGGAACACTCCTGCTAACTGGGCCTGCGGGGACTCGGACCGAGCCCAACCGTCCCGCAATCACGGACCGTGCCGGAACGTGAAGCTGCGGCTAAGGGAGTGGACTCAGCTTACGGCAGGGTCGCTGTCAAGCCACCCTTTCCTAACCCAGGACTGCTTCGAACCGGCCGGCTGGGGTCCTGTGGCTTTAAACCAAACGACGAAGCCCTCCCGCGGCTGATTCTCTTTCGCTCCTGCCCCGGTGGGGACTGTCCCCCATGTGGATGGGCGGGTCCGGAACGTGGTCCACGACGTGTCAATCCGTGCAATGTGCGTGGAGGTCGCCCGGACAGGGAGCTGAAGCCGGACCAGAACGCTCCGCTTGCGTGTCCTCCGAGTCAGTAGTCTCGAAGCCGTCGGCTCAAGGCTCGAAGCGTGGCCACGTCTCCCGCGACGATAGCCCGCATCACAAAATCGGAGATGTCGGGTATGGCGCCGGAGGGGGCGACCTTCCGCATCATGTCGAGAGCGTCCCTTCGGAGCTGCACGACCGCCGATTTCATCTCCGGAGTGGGGGATTGTTCCGCCAGATCGCGAGCTTCTGCGATGTCGAGCGACAGGCGGGCGAACCAGGCGTCCATCTCCCGCTGCGTAAGCCTCGACGCGGACGTGCGCCACGTAGGCGAGAGCTCCCTACTTAGTTCCTGCGATGCACGGGGATGTTGAGTGGCCGCGACGAGCTGGGGCCGGGTTCCACAGGGTTCGCATCGATTCTCTCTCACGTTCAGGCCTGCGGGTACTATTCCTGATCGTGGCATCTAACCCTGTCCCCTCGAAAGACCATCCCTCCGAGAGAAAACGGCCCGGGAGAAATCGGAACGAAGAGTCCTTTGGAGGCAAGGCCGGGGCGTCCGCTGACTGCGCCAGCGCGAGACTGATTGGGGACCCGCGCGGTCGGTCATGGGAATGAAGGTCCAGAGCGCGTCTGATGTTACAAACCTATATTTGCCTCTACCGAAGTGGGGCCCCGGCGCGAGGGTGGGAATCTGAGATTGCCCCCGATGGGCCGGGATGGCCCCCCCGGTCCATGGAATAGTCTGTGAGAGTTCGCACACTTCACGGTCGGCTAGTGGATCTCCGACCCCTCCGCCTGGCCGACGGTGCTGCCTTGACTCCCATTCTTCGCGACCGGAGGGTCACCCGGATGCTGCCGCCGAGACTTCGACGAGAAACGGGTCCGCACTTCGTGCAGCGCGTACTCGCGAGACAACGGCAAGGAGACGGGGTTGCCTTCGCCATCCTTCACGCCGGCTCGGGGGATGTAATCGGCCAGATCGGCTTGATCAACTGGGCTCGGGGCGGGGAGCATGCCGAAGTGGGATATCTACTCCGGCGAACGCAATGGGGCAAGGGTTACGGAACGGAGGCCTTGCGCCTTATCTGCGCGTTCGGGATCGAGTCGCTTAGCCTGCATCGAATCGCCGCGACAGTCGTAGAAGGTAATCTTGGATCGACGAGAGTGCTTGAAAAAGTTGGTTTCCGGTTGGAAGGGAGACGACGGCAAGCGGCCCGAGTTTCTCGCCGCTGGGTCAACGTTCTCGAGTACGGACTTCTGCGTGAGGAATGGTAGACCATTCATGCCAGTCCGCTTGTGTTCGCGAGAGGACGCAGGCCTCCTTGGCTCGAGTCAGGGCGGATGATTCACGCACGGGTCGAACTCCCGTCGACTCTGCCCGCTGATCGGGGTCCTGTCATCGGTCGCGAGCAACCTGCCTGGGTGGATGGATTCACGGGGAGGGCACGTCGCATTTATGTGCCCCGGTCAACTATATGTGTGCGAGGAGCATAGATGCTCGGCGGTGCTACGCATGGCGGACCCTGGGGGGCGCGAAGACAATATCGAGGAAATCCGCCGGTTCAGTCGGTTCTTTACTCGTAGACTAGGAATCCTTGACAGGAACTACCTCAAGACTCCGTACTCTGTAACCGAAGCCCGGGTTATCTACGAGCTAGCCCACCGAGAATCGACGAACATCCGAACTCTCAGGATCGAACTGGGTCTCGACCCGGGATATATCAGTCGACTCGTCACATCGCTCGGGCGAAGACGGTTGGTCCAGAAGGGGGATTCCGAGAATGATGGTCGCGAAGTTCTCGTCTCCCTTACGGCAAGAGGGCGAAAGGAATTCAAATCCCTGAATTCACGCTCGCGAGAATCAATCGCGACGTTGCTGAAACCGCTCGGCGCCAGTGACCGCTCTCAGATTGTCCAGGCGATGAAGCGAATTGAAGATCTGTGGGAGAATCGAGCTGTACCCTCGAACGCCTTTGTACTCCGTGCACCCAATCCAGGGGACTTCGGTTGGATAGTCTCTGCCCATGGGAAACTCTACGCTCAAGAGTATGGATGGGACGAACGCTTTGAAGCGCTGGTCGCGGAGATCGTCTCCAGATTCGTCACTCACCTCCGTCCTGACTACGAGCGTTGTTGGATTGCAGAATACGAGGGCGGGTCTGCGGGATCAGTATTCTGCGTGCGAAAGTCAGAGACCGTCGCTCAGCTTCGCTTGCTGCTGGTCCTTCCCGCTGCTCGTGGGGCGGGGGTCGGCACCAGTCTAGTGCGCGAATGCATTGGATTCGCCCGTGCCAAAGGTTACCGAAAGGTGGTGTTGTGGACGAACGACGTACTGGTCGATGCCCGTAGGATCTATGAGCGGGCTGGGTTCCGTCTGGTCCGGGAAGAGCCCCACAATAGCTTCGGGAAAAACCTAGTGGGTCAGTATTGGGAACTTCCGCTTGTTACGCGTAAAACCTCGCATTGAGGGAGAGGACAGCCGCCGCCCTTGCCGCGGCGGGGAGTAGTGGTCTGGTTGGAGTCTCCATCGTCTTGACCAAATCGGTGAGTTCCCAGATTGACCCGGTGACCCTGACCCTGCTGCGTTACACTGTCGGGGCTGTGGTCCTTCTCCCGACAGTCTTGCGGCATCGCTGGAGAGGGCTTCCCGCGCCGGATCTCTTGTTCATCGCGGTTCTCGGCATCCTCCAATTCGGAGCCGTAACGATTTCCCTCACCTGGGCCCTCAGATTCGTGAGCGCAGAGGATGTGGCGCTGCTCTTTTCCTTGATGCCAGCTCTCACCCTCGTCATCGGTTGGCAGTCTCACAGAGAACTTCCCAGTCCGTGGAAGATAATCGGAGTCGTGCTCTGCTTCACATCGATCGGGCTCTTGCTCGGAGTGATGGGCATTCAATCAGGGCTCCGAGGTGACGGCTGGGTGGGGAACCTTGCTGTCCTGGGAGGCACGCTGACGGCGGCTGCCTGCGCTGTCCTGTATCGCCCGCTGTTAGGCAAGACCGCAGTCCTTCCGCTGGGGGGAATGGCCATGCTCTCGGCCTCGGTGGCCCTCTTGCCCCTGGTACTCTGTGCTGAACCCAACCGCCGTGCCCTACCTATCGGAATCGGTGTGGTGGGTCGTAGGTGCCTTGGGAGCTTGTAGCGCGGCGAGTTATGGCGTCTGGCTGTGGGCCCTCATGCATGCTTCACCGACTCGAGTGACGATTTTCGTTGGCCTCAGCCCCGTGGCGGCCCTGGTCCTGAACTCAGTTTGGTTCGGGCAACAGATAGCAGGGGCACTCATCGTTCCACTCGCCATAATGATCTTTGGGCTCTGGGTCACCCACCTCGATGTTCCTCTGGCTACGAGGATCTGCGGCTGACGACGTGGCAACCCCGGTGAAGCTTCAAATGGTTCTCACGTTCGTTCCACCGTGCCGCGCGTTGATTGCGGTTTCGTCATTGGCCGCGCTCCATTCGGTGATTCAGCGCGAGAAGCAAGGCGTTGAAGCTATAACGGCAGTTTGGTTCGGCTGCTATGCCGCACTCGATAAGGATAGGCATTGTCGGCGACCGGAACCCGGAGAACCCAACGCACATCGGGACAGACGAGGCGTTCCGACACGTTAGGAATCGTCTTGGCATAGATCTTCGGACAAGTTGGATATCGACATCCGCTCTCGATTCCGCGACCGAACGAAAGCTCGGTGATTACCAGGGCCTACTAGTGAGTTCGGGCAGTCCGTACAAGAGCCCGAAAGGAGCACTGAACGCAATCCGATGGGCACGCGAAGCCAACGTCCCGTTGCTAGGCACTTGCGGAGGGTTCCAACACATGATCATCGAGTACGCCCGCAATGTGCTTGGGGTAGCCGATGCGGCCCATGCCGAAGAGCGTCCCGACGCCGTTAGCTCTATGTAACCCCCCTCTCTTGCTCGCCGGTCGGCCAGACGGAGAGAGTCAGGGTGTTACCGGGCTCACGGGCGTTTCAAGTCTATGGCCAAGCTGAGGTCCAAGAACGATTCTACTGCAACTTCGGTCTGAACCCTGCTCATCAAAGTGAGATTGAGAAGGCCGGGCTCCACTCCTCCGGTCTCGACAAGAACGGTGAGGTTCGCATTTTGGAACTAGCGAACCACCGATTTTGCATCGGAACACTCTTCGTTCCACAGATGAGTTCGACCCCGGAGCGCCCGCATCCGTTGGTTCTGTCGCTGGTAAACACGGCCGCCTGTTGAGGGGTCGTCATGGTCATACGATCGTCTCGCGTCTGTCACTCGCCTTCGCTCTGATCGAGGTCCTCCATCGGCCCCGCGCGCTCACCGCGGTCGTGTCTTCGACCGCGCGGGTCGCAGCTAAAGCCCGTGCGGTCACTGCCGACCGCGGTCCTCCCTCGGACAGGCGTGTCCTTCGTGAGGTCGGCACGATCGTTCCTGGCGCACCCCGCCAGAGTGCCTCAGCTCCTCCCGTCTCTCATTTCCCACAACGACTTCTGTGGACGCTCTCCACACATCCTTTCGCAGAGTCCTCTCGAGACCCCGAATGGAGTCGAAGGTATGATCGAGGGCTAACGGACTGGGAGAATCGACCGGGCTTCATCAGTACGCGTGTACTGTCCCGCGCTCTGGAACCCATGCCCTTTCAGGATTGGCTCCGAAGTCCCCACCTTCGCATGCGTAAGTACTAGCTCGGCCCCCTGTTCGAGGGCGGACCGACACCGTTCTGTCACCAGGGCCATGTAGGCGCCGCGTCCCCGGTACTCCGGGAGAACGCCCGCCGTCCATAGTCGCCCGACCCGGCCGGTGACCGAGAGGCCCCCGCGTCCCACGGGATTCGTTCCGAAGTACGAGAGGAACAGCTCGGAATGACCGGTCGTCTCGACTGAGCGCCGGACCTCGCTCCGGATTTGTTGCACGTACTCCGGTGCGGGTGCGGGGTCTCCAAAGATGGCCTCCCCCAAGCGCATGAAGGAATCGATTTCGGGATCCGTGGAGACCTCGCGTGCCGTAATGGTGCCCGGATGCGGCTCGGGGGGCAGGCGGGGCTCCTGATTGGGCCCGAGTGGGAAGTAAAGCGTTTCCGCCTCGGCGAGCTTCGCAAAGCCTCGACGTAGCAATCGCTCGACTAGGTCCTCCGGGCAATGATCTCGCGTTGACGACCCACCGGAGGCCAGGAGCTCCCGAATCCCGCACCTTTTGCAGCACCTCCTCGATTGTGGTGTTGGCCCGCTGAGGGGTCGACCGGAACCGCCGCACGTACGTCAGCGAATATGAGCCGGGGACCACGAACAGGAGATATTCGGGTGTTTCAAACCGGGCGGCGAGTGTCGGGATGCTGCCCACGTCCTCGTCCAGTGCGATGACCTCATCGGGGGTCCATCTGTTCGTGGGCGCGCCTCCCAGTCCAGACCTCCGTGGGTTCTCCGTACTCACCATCCCTCCCTGATGCTCGACGATTACGTCGCGCGCTGGCGCCCCAGCCACACAGACACTCTAGGACAACTCATACGGATTCCCTCCACGTGTGTTTCGCGGCTCTCAGGCACGCCGTTGAGGATTCGGTCCCACTCTGCAAGCGACATCTCCAGCCAATCTGATGCCTCAACGAGGCTGTGGAGGCGACGATTCCATTTGGAATCGCCGGGCGCAGGTTTCCGGACGTGACTGTCGACTCCCGACAACAGCCTCGCTTTTCGGATGATGCGCGGCACCCACGGCACGCGAAGACGCGCACCGAATCCCCCTCATCGACCCCGATAGTGCGGAGAATGCCTCTCCGTTGGGAGGCCTCGAGAACATTCCAAGACCTGCGTGCCCCGATGCAGCCCCCCTCGTCACCATCGATTCTCGCGGGCCCCCGTCCGCATTAACCGCGTGGCCATCACGGGACAATGGAGCCAAAGGCTCCGGCTTTAGACGTGCGCATGCCGAACCACATCCTCGTTTCCCTCCTCGTGGAACTGCGACGCTCGCGCCCTGCTGTCCGGTCGAGCCCGACCGCACCCGGCGTCGCAACTAAGGGTCATCGCTCGAATAGACCTGGACCCGGAGCGCTGGCATCCATGGTGCCTATAGTGGCCGATCGGACCTCCCATTCTTGCAGTCCCTTCTGTTAGCGGGATTTGGCGACATCAACTCGGACAAGGGCGACTCGATAAAGGGCGGGTCGGATAGGATCCCCCCGGGTGGGCAATAGTTAGGCGCCATGAATCGGAAGCGAGTGTGAGGTCAAGTCATGTTGGGTTGCTCCCAAGGGATGCGATCGATTACTGGCAAGTGACCAACGCAAACGGGAGAGACTAGTAAGGGACATCTCCCGGAACCTCGGGTTCAGTCGGACGAGAGGGATCCTGGACACTTCTCGCTGTGGAGCCGAACACTCCGGGGAATCGCCGTCGGACCGCCTCGATGTGAGTGTCGCGTGATACCAGCTTCCCGAACCGAATCCGATCCCACTGAGTGAATGGCATCTCGAGACGAGAGAGCGAGTCCACGCTTTGACGAAGACGCCCGCTCCATTCCAGTTCGCCGGTGCGGGGTTCGGATATCAATTCTTCGATAGTGCGCATCAACCTCCCCTTTCGAAGCATACACGGCACCCATGGAACGCGGAGACACACTCCGTACTCGCCACTGAGGAATCCCTTCCAGTTGGACTCCAGAGCCTCTTGTGGACTCGATCCTGCGCCCGAAGATGTCGCGATCTCTGCCGCGTAGTCGGCGGGGGCAGTCTTCCTAAGCCGCTCCAGGGCTCGGGCGTACTCGGCTGAGAAGAGTGATTTCAGGTCTGTATCGTGAGCAACCGCCCTTCGAACAAGATCGACATAGGCGCGTGAGTACCATTGCTTTCCGTCTTCGGTGAGGTAGGTCGGTTGTGGAAACAGACTCTCTCGCTGCCACGCTGCAAGGGCTGCCTCCGACACCCCGCTACGGGTCGCAATCCAATCCAAGTTGACGAATCGCGATCGGATGTAGTGGTCGTCTTCTCGAGATAGATGGAGGTTCGTGATTGACATGAGTCGACCTTTCTCGGCTAGCGGGGCCAAACTCGAGGTCTTACTTATAGAGTTAGAAACCCAGCCAGCCGTCCTAGGCAGAAACGCGGGTGAACGGCTCTTCGTACCGAGCATCCTCGTCTCTGATCCTAAGGCGGGCCGGCATTGTTGATACCGGACCGCGAAAGCATAATGTGTATGCAGGGAGTGCACAATCGATCCGACATGCCCGGAACTACGATTCGAATCGACCTTGAGGTTCGCAACCAATTACGAGCGCGTGGTCGTATGGGGGAGAGCTACAACGATGTAATTCGTCGATTGCTCGCGGCGACTCGCCCACCGGAGTCGGCCCGCGGCGGCCTCCCGGACCAATTGGCTACGGGCCCATCGAGAGTATGGGTACCGGGGAAGGACCGGGATTGAGACCCAACAGTTACCCGGCCACCCGGTCGTTAGCCTACCGTCCGGACGGCATCGGACAACCCCATCCTGTTCCCGACTCCGATGCTCCGGAAAACTTACCCGCGCGCTTAAATACTCAACTTCTCCCAGGGAGATAGTTCGACCGTGCCGAAGGATTCGGACGCTCGCGTCTGGAAAGTCATCGCCACGGCCGTTCTGAAGAGTTCACTCCAGCTTCACCGCGGACAGAGCGTGCTTATCGACGTCTCGAGTGACAGATTGAAGCCCGCGGATGCGCTCTCACGTGCTGCCCGCGGACTTGGAGTTTCTCCCACGGTGCTTTATACCCTCGAACCGCCCGTGGATATGTTACGGAAGGCGAAGCCCTCCGATGCGACGGCAATCGCCCCGGGCGAATTCGCGGCACTGGCCAAGTCCAACGGATACGTCCTCATTCCGCCGAGTCTCGAAACCTACGAGAGAAGGGACAAATCTCCCCGGGACGCCCGCCGAGCCTTCGAACGGAGCCAGGACGATTGGATGCGAGCGATTGAGCGACGATCCATCCCCTCGGTCTTGCTCCTGGCCGCATCCGTTACGGAATCGACGGCTCGTCACTTTGGCGTCGACTTTCACAGATGGCTCCGCGAGACTGTCCGGGGATCGGCCGTCAACCCCCGGGTCCTGACTGCGATCGGGACGCCGGCCGCCCGACGCCTGCAACGCGGTCGACGCCTTACCATAACTCATCCGAACGGGACCCACCTCGAACTGGGCTTGCGGCGCCGTAGGCCCGTCATCGTCGACGGCCGAGTCGACGCGCGGGATCTTGCCGAAGGACGAGTCTGGACGACCCTACCTTCGGGTCAACTCAACGTCGCGCTCGATGAAACGGTTGGGGAAGGCCAACTGATCTCGAACCGCCCCTCTCGGCATCGACGGTGGGCTGCTCGGGGTTTGAAGTGGGTTTTCCGAGACGGTCGGCTGATCAGCCACGAAGCGCGCCATGGGCGACGCCAGTTCGAGGTCGGTTATCGAGCGGCCGGGCCCGAGCGAACTCGTCCCGGAGTGTTCACGATCGGTCTCAATCCGGAAGTCGAGGATTTTCCGATGTGGGAGGACTTGGAGAAGGGCGTAGTCACTCTTTATATCGGCTATAACGACGATTTCGGCGGCCAGACGCCGGGTTCATTCCGTGAGTATGCTTTGCTCAGGGGCGCCGATGTCCTCGTCGACGGCGAACCCATCCTCCGCCGCGGCAGATTACTGACAACTAACTAAGTGCCTATATCTAGTGCCACTCCCACCGCCCGCCATGAGTCGCTGGGCTCAGCGGAACCAAGATACTTCGACCTTGGAGGAACGCCGACTTCGGGGGTACGAACAGCTTCGTCATGGCGTGAGTCAGGCCGAGGCGGCCCACCGCCTCGGTGTGACTCCTCAGGCGGTCTGTTATTGGTCGTGCCGACTCTCGGAGGGAGGGGTTCGTGCACTCCACGCCCAGCCCCGCTCCGGACGACCCTCTCGCATCTCGGGCGAGCAGCTCCGGGTCCTGCCGGAGCTGCTCACTCGGGGCGCCCAGTCGTTCGGGTATGACACCGATCTTTGGACCACAGATCGGGTGGTCGATGTGCTGACCAAGCGGTGGGGGGTGCACTGCCCAATCGCGGGGGCGTGGAAGATCCTCAACGCCCACGGGTTCTCCTGGCAACGACCGCACCGCCAGGTGCGGGAGAAGGACCTCCGCGCCGTGCAGAGCTGGAAGAGCAGCTCCTGGCCCCGCTATAAGGCAAAGGCGGACGCCATCACGCCGTAGTGGTGTTTGTAGATGAGAGTGGGATCTCCCTATTCCTTACGTCGCGAAGACCTGGGCCCCGGCGGGTCGGACCCAGGTGTTCGTCCACCAGGGCCGCTGGCCCAAGTGCTCGGCGGCCGGCGGGGTCACCCCTCGGGGTCGGCTGTTCCTCCGAAAGTACAAGGACTCGATCAATGAGGTGCGGACGGCGGCCATCCTCCGTCACCTGCTGCGCCACATCCGGCGAGGGCCCATCCTAGTCTTCTGCGACAGCGGGCAACCCCACCGGTCGAAGCTCGTGCAGACCTTCCTCCACGACCACCTCCGACTGGATGCCCATCGCTTCCCCGGCTAAAGTCCTGAGTTGAACCCCGATGGGTGGGTCTGGGGCTACTTCAAGAAGCACGAGCTGGCCAGTACCGCCTCTCACAATCTCCCCGAGCTCCGCTCAGCCCTCCGACGGGCGGTGATGCGCATGAGGGCGAGGCCCGCCCTGAATCGATTGTTCTCCCGAGCCACACCTATCACGGGCTAGCGAGGGCGCTAGCCAACTCGGGAAGGAGGATCTCCTCGGGGGCTCACAGTTCTCCTCTCTGAGCACTTGAAGAGGTGACTCTCGGTAGCCTGCCCCCGGAGGAGGACTTTCGCTGCCCGCCCTCTCGTTGGTTAGAACCCAGACGCGCGCGGCCGATGCTATGTACGTTCCGGCTCCGCGAAGACGAGCCTCGAGCGATTGACTGAAGCCGGATTCAAGGGTTAGTACATGCGCCTCCGTTGCTCCAAGTGTTCGCGCACGCAGTATGCTGTCTGCGCCCGACGCGCACGCGGACATCAGGGGCCGCGAACTCCCGAATCGCCTCCCGGCACAATGGCTGGGGCGGCCGTCTCACGACGCCGCAATCGGCCGCTGGCGGCTCGCCGACTCAGGGGAGCGAGTTTGGTAGGGAGATCGTCGGCGGAGAATCGAGGCGGTGATCCGTACGAGCTTCGGTGCGGTGGCCACCACTCCGCTCCCTCTGTGCTTCCGATGCGTGACCCGATGGCCGACTCGATACACATCAGCCTTCGCCTCGTGGCGACGGACGTTCCACTGGACCTCGACCAGGACCCACTTGAGAATGTGATTCGCATCCCGCACGAGCGGCCGTTGTAGCTCGTCATTCCGGACTGATGCACCGAGGGGCAGAGGCCGCAGTACTTCACAACGGCATCGAGACTCTCGAATCGTTCGATGGGACCGAGGAATGCGACCAGTGCGATAGAGGTGAACTGTCGCACTCCGGGAATGGTAGCGCGCAGCTGCGCCTCCTCAGAGGCCTCGAAGGCCGCTCGCATCGCACGCTCCAGGTCAGGAGCGATCTCTTCGCTGGAGGCGAGCTCCCGGAGCCCGCGCTCGATCTCCAGAAAGCGGGGATCCACCACGCTCGATCGAAGTGTGCGGCGTTGCAGGAGGCCCGAGCGGAAGGGAATCCCCTCCTGGAGAAAGACGGCGCACGTGTGGCTCGCCACGCCGGTCCACAACTGAGTGTAGTACATCCGCTCGCGGAGCAACTTGCGAACGGCCCGTTGCTCCGGTGAAGGAATGTGGGCCTCGGGGATCGCGTCGAGGCGGGCGAGCTCTGACAACTTCTCTGAGTCGCCCCGGTCGGTCTTCAGCGTGGTATTGCTGACCAGCTTAGTCTGGAACGGATTGGCGAGCAGGACCTCGGCCCCCGTCGAGGTTGCCGCGTCATGGACATGCTCCCACACGTTGCACGCCTCGAGCACGACCCGAATGGGCCTTGGGAGATCGGTAAGGAATTGCTGGATCTCCTCATCGCTCGTACCCAGTTTCTCCTGACGAAGCCGATGCCCCAGCGGATCCACTGCGGTCGCCGCAATACTGGTTCTACTCACGTCGAATCTCACATAGGTCGAGATCTCCGTCGGTCGCCTACGAGGCCGGCACAGGAGCGACGGGCTTGGCGCCATCCTCGCATGGACGGAACGTAACATGTCCAACGACAAGATCTCGATGAGTGCGAGGGACGGGCCCGCGGTATCTCGACCAGGGCTCGTTCAAGGAATCGGGCGTGGGTTCGTCCGAAAGGCCTGCCATTCCTTTTACTTGACAAGTGCATCGCCGCGCCATGTCCCGGGATTCCGACAGGCGCGTGGTCTACGACGGCCCAATCATCGATGCTCATTGCCACCCCCAATTGGAGGGCGAGGTGCGCATCGGCCGGAAGCCCCACCGACCCGACGACTACCTAAGGAGGGTCAGCGGGTTGGACGTCCGATTCATCGCTGCGTTGGTGATGGCTCCTCAAGGCGACCTCCTCAAGACCCGGTCTTTGAACAACAAGATCTTGGCGTTGGGAAGGAGGAGTCGGGGCCGATTCTTTCCCGTGTGCTCAGTGCATCCCGCGGACGGAGCCGATGCCCGAACGGAGGTGGATCGAGTTTCGGAAAGGGGGGCGCGAGCGCTGAAATTGCACCCGAACACACAGCAGTTTGACGTCTCCGACCGGGGGGTGAAGGAGGTGGTTTCGCGCGCCGCGGTCCGTCATCTCCCCGTCCTGTTCGACGCGTATTCCCCCTTCGATGCCGACCAGCCGGGTAAGTTCATCCGACTGGCGATGGAGGTGCCCGATGCCCGAATAATCCTGGCTCATGGGCACGGCCCGCGATTCCCAGATCTGATTGTATACGATATCCTCGCCCGGTATCCGTGGTGGCGTCGCAATGTCTGGATCGACCTCTCGGTCACGGCGAACCTGCTTGCGCCTGGACCGTTCGCAGAACAGTTCGCTTGGGTGTGCCGCAGAGTTGGCGTGGACCGGCTCATCTTCGGAAGCGACTATCCGCTCGACGATCCGAAGGAGGCTGTGGGCGCGCTCCGCTTGCTCGGGTTCTCGGAGTCGGAGCTCTCTGCGATATTGTATGACAATGCGGCGCGCCTCTTCGGGTTCCCTCCGCTCTATCCGTGAGCTTGGAGAAGCCGTGGAAGTCATCTGGTGGGGCTTTCCGGCGCGGCTTCGGGCGCGCGAGATCAACCTCTTGGACAAAGGCGGGGCTTCCCACATGGCTCGTTCCGTTCGCGGTGTCCATTCTTGCCTCGCGCATGTCGCAGCCGGCCATTGATTGCCCGCACCCATTGTGAGGGTCGCGAGGCCTCGGTTCCTTTGTCGCAGGCCCGACCCTTCGAGTAACAACAACGGCCCGTCCGCGCTTCGCTCCTACCCCTCTTCGCGAGGAAGGGGGCTGAATCCACTCACGTGCCCGACGCTCTTCGACAGTTGTTGCCTCCCGCTCGAGAGGTCGACGTTTTGTGAGAGAACCACCTCCTCCCGAGGATCGCCCGACATTCCCTCCATCCTGTACAATCCCACGACACGGCACGACAACCAGTGCGGGGTTCTGAGCTAGGGCATTGCCTACGCCCCGGGCTGCCTACGGATCACCGAGTCTACGGGCAGGTTCCTCGCACGTGCGCTTCGCTCCGGGAGGAATGCGGAGCCCTTCCTCGAGAACGCGATGGGCGAACGGTCCGACTTTCGGCTTGACTGGAAGGTCCTGGTGCGAGTTCCTCCCCGAGGTCATATGGGCGAGCACCCGGCGCGGGTCTGGCTAATCCCTCACGCGAGCCTTCGAGAGAAGCCGGCGATGGCGGCCGGGCTAATCACGGTACCATTCTCTGGTTCGGACGAGCATCTCGGGGGAACGAGAACTCACCGGTAGGTCGCGTGCAGCCGAGAGGCCAGTCCTTCCTCACGAAGTGCCCGACCAAATTTGTAGACCCCTGGGACCAACCCTGGGCCGGGAGCACAGAGGCCGAGGTTCGATAGGGCATCTGGGACTGAGACACGGCGCATGGACGGGGGCCGACACAGCCAAGTGGTTGACCCTTTCGCCTACGGTACCAGGGAGAGTCGGCAGGCTCGAGGTTGAAATGCCGCCCCGGTCCCCGCGGCAGGGGCGAGCTCGTCGCTGTCGGTCATTCGCGGGGATCGTCGTTCACGACGAAAGATTCGGAGGTCGCCCTAACCCCTGAGATCGCATGAAGAAATAGTAGAGGTAAGACCCGACCACGACGACTACGCTGACCGCGAGAGCTGTCCCGATGAACGGCAAGATGGCCAGGGAGCAGACAAGCGACGCAATTGCAAGCCAACGTGCGCGTCTTCCGGGGGACCCGGGCCGGCTTAGAATCTTGACCCCAGCGGCTGCACCGATGACATACACTGTAATCGCAGCACCGCTCGCCACAAGCAGTGCGGTGGTGAGACTCACGCCCGAGACGTAGTAGAAGGCAAACACAGCCCCCGCCCCACACAACAGAAAGAGGAGGGCACGATCGGGGACCCCGGTGCCTGCGTTTAAGTGGGATAGGGTGCGTGGGAACCCTCCGTCGCGTGCTGTGGCGTACGTTACGCGTGACATTCCGGTTGTGTAGGCATTCACCACTCCGAACACGATGAACACGGCCATTAGCGCAGTCGCGGCCGACCCATACGGACCGAACACCGCACCGAGGATGGCGGCGAAAGGTGCGACGCCGCCCCCGGCGGCGTACGCATCGGTCCCAACTGTGACGAACGCGACCGCGAAGTAAAGCCCGCCGATGATACCAACGCTCGCGAATACGCTTCGAGGGAAGTCGCGCGTCGGATTCTCGAACTCTTCAGCCACATTCGAAACGTTCTCGTAGCCGAGGAACGACCAGAAGATGAGCGCGCTCGCGACTCCCACCGCTGCGAATCCGTTCGGGAGGAAAGGTTGGAAGTTCTCGTCCCGCACTCGAAGACCTGAGACAAGGATCGTGACGACGAGCAGGGCCACGATCGAACCGATTACCGCCAGCTGGACTTTGTTGCTGACAACGATCCCTAGGAAGTTGATGACGAATGCCACGACAATGATCGAGAAGCCGAGGAGAAAAGTCTCTGGGCGATCAAGCGGGAATGCGAAGCCGAGGTAGGAGGCAGCGATCAACGCCACCGCGGGGGCGCCCACCACCTCCCAAAGGGCGAAAAGCCACCCTGTGACTGTTGCGAGCGCAGGTCCGAACGCGTCTTTGGCAAATGCGTAGATACCGCCAGATTCGGGCCGATGTGCGGACAATGTCGCGAACGTGATCGCGAGGGGAAGGCTTGCCAGTGCAAGTAGCGTCCATGCAAGCAATGAAGCCGGCCCGGCAATTCGAGCCGCGAGTCCTGGCAGCACGAGGACTCCGGAGCCAAGTACCGAGCTGATGTACAGGGCGATTGCGTGACGCGTTCGAATTGCCCTGTGGAGCCGCGGTCCCGAAGTACTCTCTAGGGCTGACGGGCGAACGGCCGCGTCGAGCGTTCGACGCGGCCGGGTGAGTAACGAGGAGTTCAAGTCATCCACGCTTTCAGGCCCGTGCCGTCACTCCGTCAACTACTTTTCCCCGTCGAAGGGCTCCGGGACCTATCTCGAGGTGTCCGCTCCTCGCGCCCGGCCATCGAGCGCGCGCGCCGTTGATGAGGTCTGCAATGGTAACAATTCACCGAGACCATATGAGAATCTTGCTTTGGACCTCATGCCGCACTCGCCAAGCATAGGGTTGCAGGCGACCGGAACCCAGAGAACCAAACCCGCATCGGAAAAGACGAGGCATCCGGACTAGTCGATAGGGATCTCGGGAGCGATTCTAGGGAGAATTGGATACCGAGGTCGTACCTCCTTTCCGCGGCCGAACGAAAGCTCGGTGAGGAGTCGTCCTTCTGATGAGCTCCGGCCGCCCGTACGAGGCCCGGAAGGAGGACCGCACGCACTCCTAACGGCGCGTGGGACCGACGTGGGACTCGTCGGTGCTCGCGGAGGGTTCCAGCAAACTATTATCGAGTACGCCCACAATCTGCTCGGATGACCGACGCGGGCCATCGCGAAGAACACTCCGGAGCTACCGCTATCTCTGTGACTCAACTTTCTTGCGGCCTTGTAGATGTGTTGGAGAGAGTCGAAGTGTTACCCGGATTGCGCACGTTTCAAATCCATAGTCGGGGAGAGGCCGTAGAACGGTTCTACTGAATTTTCGGACTGAATCCTGCTCATCGAAACCTAATCGAGAGGGCTGGACCGCGAAGCTCAGGTCTCGACAAGAATGGTGACGGCCGCATCATGTAACTCCTTGGCCATCGATTCCACCGGAGAACACGCCTTCTTCCTCAGATGAGTTCTCTATTTGCGCGTCCACATCCTCTGTAATGTCGGTTATGAATACGGCCGCACCCCGAACTATCGCCTCGGACGTACGATCGTCTCGCGCCTGTCACCCGGCTCCGCCGTGATTTCGGTACTCCGCCGGGCGCGCGTACCCCGCATCGAACGGCGGGTCGCGCTGACGTGGTCTCCACTGTCGGGCGTTGAACCATGCAGAGTCATGGGACGTTCTGATCACCGAGTGCGCAGAATCGGTTCCTGGTGGCGCATAGTATTTTTACAGGTGCTCCTTCAGGATGTGGCGGGATTCCCCGATGGCAGCAACAAAGGTTCCTCCTGCACAGAAGCTCCTGATGAAGAATCGTCGCGTCAGAGTTTGGGAAATGGTGCTGAACCCGGGAGAGAACTATGCCCTGCATCGACACCGGTACCCCTACCTCTCAATCATGCTGGAGAACGCGTCCGTCGTCATGACGGACGAGAAGGGGCGGGAGGAACGCCTCAAGGTTCGAAAGGGAGACGTTGTCTGGCGGGTTCCACCGGACGACCATTCCGTGCGGAATGTTGGCCAGACGAGGTTTCGAAACCGACTAGTTGAGCTCCTAAGGTAGCACGGAGCGGGCTGGGCTTGCGGCGATCCGAGCCGCAGGGAACTCCCCGCGGTTTCGGCAACTTCGCGACCCAGTCCTCGCCCCTAGGCGGTGGCGGCCGCCCTCCAGAGGCTGAGTGCGTCGCTCATTATGGTCGCGTTCGCGCTTTCGACGCGCCGGTCCCTTTCCTCCGCCCGTCGACTATAGGCCCTAAACCAGCGAGCAGACTAATGAGGCCGGATAGTTCGTAAGCGAGGATGACCTCGGAGATGCCAGTTTCGCCATCCTCCCTCAAGGTGGCCCCGAGCGTCGGGGATCTCGCTCGCGGCCGCAAAGGGCTGCTGCTCTGGGGGGCACCCATCGCGTTAACTCTCGCAGCTTCCGCCATCACCTCGACTAGCGCAGTGTCCGTTAGTATATGGTCAATCTTACTCGTCTCGGGGACATTGTGGCTCGGTCTGACTTGTCTGGCCAACGCCCGTAGGTGCGGACGCACTCATTGCTGGATTGATGGCACGTTCCTTCCGGCGTTGTCCGTCGCAGGAGGATTAGCTTTGATAGGTTGGATACCGCTCTCGTGGTACACATTCCGATCCATCCTCTGGGTAATCGTCATTGGGGCATTTGTCGTCGAATGGGGGTTCGGGCCGTACATCGGAGGCTGATGGAGCGGGCAGCCAATAGGACTGAGTCCAATGCGGGGGTGATAAGCGACGGGCCCTGGTCACGACGGTTTGTAGCTTTCGCGCACTTCTCGCCGTCGGGCCTCCTCCCGCGAGCTGAGGCAGGTTAGTTCCGCCCCCCTCGGGGTGCAACCATTATTCCGTCCGGTAACGAGAATCTTCCCGACGGAGCAGACGGGAATGCATGAGTTCATCGCGAGGGAGCTGTCCACTCCCCACTCAGTATTCGCGCCTTAATGCGCAAGAATACGATCCGCGGCCGCGGACACCAGGGCGATCCCCCACCCACATCGTGACGCGGCGAACTGAGGGATTGACCGCGAATCTATCGGCAGTCCGTGGAGGAGTCGCGGGGCGGTCAGGGTGCGAAAAGAACCAGTGGCGGAGCCTCGTGGCGTTGCTCGTCTGATCGAACCGGAAGGCCTGCCCCGCGGGCTACCGCAGGACGGCCTCCTCCTGGTCACCGTGGGGGCTTTCTGGGGGTCGGCGTTCCCGGTCATCAGGGCCGGGATCCTCGCGGGCGCTCCTCCGCTACTGTTCGCAGCGGTCCGGTACGGTCGAATCGCTGCCAGCCTCGTTCCGTTGGCGCCCGTGTCTCGAGCGGGGATCCCCGAGCAGGTCCGTCTCCTAGGCGTGGCAGCCCATGGAGGTCTCCTGATCATCGGTCTATACGCCGCCTTCTGAATCTGGGAGAGCAGAGCACGTCCGGAGGACTGGCCACGGTGCTTGCCGCGTCCGCTTCGGTATGGAGCATGCTCTTCGGCTACGTACTCCTGCCACGGGAGTGCCTCGGTGGAGTAGAGATGGTCGGACTCATCGTCGGCTTCGTCCGGGTCGCCGTGCTGGTCCTTCCCCAGCTCGGAACCGGCCCGGTTATCACTCAGGTTGGTTCGTTGTTCATGGTCGCGGCGGTGCTTTCCTTCTCGGCGGGAGGTGCGCTCGTCCCTCGCGGGGTTCCCGTGGAGCCGACACTGTGGACTGTTGCCATTCACTTCGCCGTGGCAAGCGCGTTGGTGACCGTGATTGTGCTCGCGATCGGAGAGCCGCGCACGCTCAGAGATTCCTCGGCGACCTTGTCAGCGCCCGCCTACCTCGTGGTCAGCTCTCGACCGTGTCCTACATTCTCTACTTCCGCCTTCACCACCGGGTCAGACTCATTCGCGCGAACTTGGTCGTCTACACGGCCCCGGTAGAGGGCGCGCTCGTCAGCCCGTTCGCCTTAGGGGAAGGAGCGACGGCCGGCGAGGTTCTGGGACGCTTCTGGTCGCTACTGGCCCTGACGTAGGGCAACACGTTCGAAGGCGCTAGGTGTGGTCCTCCCTTCCGTCGACTGCTCGTTTTTGGACCGAATCTTAGGGAGTATTGCTCACGAGCGCCACTCGGAACCCCAGTCACGAAGGTTCTCCAACGCCGGTCGGCTCGATCGGCGGGACCTGAGAAGGTGACGCGAAAGGTCCAGCCGCAGGTTTGGCGCCCGATGGGCCCTGCTCCATATTAGTGGCGATCCGAAGCGTTCGATCGCTCCCTCGAGGGTGTAGCGGCGTCGTCAGTCGGAGTAGCCGAACCTCCCGTCCACGAAAGTAGTAGGGTCGATGTTCGGGGCGTGAGCCATGGCTCTCAGAAGGCGCGCTCGCGTAGCTCGATCCCCGGTTAGAGTCATGGTCTAAATAGAATCCAACAAGATCGCCTCGCGTCGAGATTCCACGTTGAGATGTGTTCCAACGCGACTCTTCCCTATTGCTCGACCGATGGGTTTCGGAAATCCACTCTCTCGTCCCTGTTACGCGAAGTCGGCGATCTCGAATCTTCCCGGCATGCCTCCTCGCAATCCCCCTATATTGCGCGCTGCTCTCTTCAAGCTGGCGGAGACCTACGCTCGCCGTCCTCTCGCTCGGCTAGGTCACGCTCGGGGACCGTGAAGAGGGCCCGACCCGCCTCGCGCCTCCCATCGACGCTCAGCACGCCTCCGCGTACACGCTGTGTCGATGGTCGTGATGGGCGTGCAAAGCACCTCCGAAATTTACGCGACGAACTGGTTCCGAACCTGTGACCCGATGAGACGCCCAGGGGTGTGCTAGAAGTCTTGAGATTCGGCCCAAATCCAGTTGCGTAGCTTTCATCCGCTCGCAACCTTCACCTCGCCATGACATCGGATACGGAGCTCCTGACAAGTCTACGTCATCGGCAGCTCTCGTGGAACACTCCCCTTTCCGGCTCCCATGCCGATCGACTGCTCGAGAACTTGCGGCTCACTGAATGCGAGCGGGTTGTCGATTTGGGGTGTGGGTGGGGGGAACTCCTCCTGCGGGCGGCAGCCAAGTTGCCTGGACTCGTCGGGGAAGGGGTCGAACTCGACCACTCGAACGTTGAGCGGGCAAGATCGGCCGCGGTCGCGCGTGGTCTGGCCGACCGAGTCACGTTCGTGGAAGGCAATCTACTCGGCTACAACCGAACCGCGGATCGATTGATTTGCATCGGTGCCGATCACGCCTGGGGGGGCCTTGTCCTCGCTCTGTCCAGCTTGCACATGCGCGTGGAGCGAGGGGGGCGTCTCCTCTTTGGTGGAGGGTTCTGGGGTCGGTCTCCCTCCCCTGAGCTCATCGAAATGTTCGGGGACCTTCCGAAGTCTCTGGACGCGGTAGTTGCCGTGGCGACTTCCGCTGGGTGGAAAGTCGAATTTCATGACGTCGCGAACCAAAGCGAATGGGACGACTTTGAGGCGACCTGGAACCTGGACCTAGAGGACATCGCGAGGAGCGAACCTTCGACCGCGCTGGGACAACAGGCGAACCGAATCGCGATGCAACGCCGCGAGGAATACTACGGGGGGTACCGAGGCGTGTTGGGGTTCGCCTACCTGATTCTGGGCAGGATGGACCGAGCGCGGCAGGACAGCTGAAGATCCTCGATATCTTGGCACGGCCGTTCACGAACGGGCCGCTTGCTCCCTGTCCCAGGGGCTTGGTCGGACGACTGGCATCGACTCCCGGCGTAGGAGTTAGTTCGCGCGTTCCGGGCTTGGGCGGATCTCGGCCGCGCCGCGCGCTCCTCACCGCGCTTGTCGCGGTAAACGCCATCGACGGCAGTCCCCCGCATAGGGCAGTCGGGTGCGTGAACGTTCCGATCCTCACGCTCCGATCATGCAGGGGCGTACGCGAGACTAAGGTCCCGGGCGGGAATCGAGGGAACACGCCTTCGAAGGGAGTGGAACTGGGTCCGGACCGTTGCGTCACGGCGGAGTGCGGGGACAGAGCGCCTACTGGCCCTGGTCACGTCCAGACCGGTTCGAGGTCGACTGCTGGAGCCTCGTAGAGGCAGTTGCCTTCATCTGCGTGATTAGAGTGGTAAGGATATCTGGGTCCCTCGAGTGGATTCAAGGGCCATTCATCCGTGGGGCATACTGCGTGCTTGGCTCCTCGGATTCGCCGGCCCATGCGCTCTCTTTGCGAGGATGACATCATTTCGGGTCCCCGCTCCTATGGCAGCCTCTTCAAACCGCATTAGTGCCGAGCGGCGTGGACCCTTCGGGGGACACTCATCCCAACCGACGAGACGGTCTGACCTCTAGGCGGCCCGTATGGTGCACTGCACAAGTCCACCCTCCTCGTTCGCATCCGAGGTTCTCCCTTTTCGGTCCTTGTTAGCACCACCCGGGCTCGCGCCATCCTGCACAACCCCAGCTCCCCGTTCCCAGAGCTACCTGCAAACGTAGGAAAGCGGATTGGGCTCGGTGCCGAGAAGAACCAATCGATTCTCGGTCGCGGGTTTGGCGCACAGACCCGCTTTACTAGCGGGATTATTGGGGTCCCTGATCTCAACATGCCTCTCTGACAGCTCGGAGCAGGGAACCCGGGATAGGCCGTATTCCTACTTCGAGGAACCGGCCGATCCTATCTCCAGAGGTGTCAGTGCCCGCGCCCGCGACATGTTCAGTTCACGCTAGACCGGGTCGTAACCAACGGCCCCTGTTCCCTTCGCGTTCCTTGAATCGAGGACCCTCTAGTCGATGGCAGGCTCTCGAATCCCATGATCAGAGGCGTGGCCCCCTCCCCCCAGTGGTCCAGGTGAATCGTAGACGACAGCGGCGGGGCTGGGCGGGGGTACGGACCCGGGGCTCTTGAGGTGGCCCGGTGCGGTAACTTTGCTGACTGTCAGAACTGAGCCGATCAAGTCCAAGCTCGCGTCGAGGTTGCGACGATACTCATCCAACCAATCCTGCAATTCACGGAATCGCTTTCGTCGTAAGGAGTACATGTGTCTGCGGTGCTCGTACCGATGGTTGAGGAATCCCGTCCGGCACAGCTTCGTCAAGTGTCGTGACATCTCGGGTCGCTTGATCTTCACGATTCTCGCCAGCTCTCCGACTGAGTGTTCGCCCTCGGAGAGGACCTCGACGATGCGACGACGGGTAGGGTTTGCCGGAACGACAACCAGGAGGACAAGGTCCATGAAAAGAAGCTGAGTGAACCCGGGAAACAGAAGAGTCGCTTCGACACTAGTCTTGCCATCGCAGAGTTCCTTGCCCGTCGGTACCGCGTCGGAAGTGTCACCAGGCATTGAGCCCGCCGTGTTCTCGACCCAGGCAAGCACATTGAACCAATTAAGTCCTGGCCTTGCAGTCTGACTAGCTTGACATTGTACGCAGTGCATGCACTCCATGCGGAGCATGCACATGACACTTTTTTCTTATCTATTTATACGACCGCTGGTGTTCGACCCGACGCCCTTCTTGGGGAGAGAGTGAGAGATGGAGAATGCAAGTGAGAGCCCGATGCCTTTGGGAGAGCGCTGGGTCGGACGGAGAGGCGCCTCGACGGCAGCGGCGGCCGCGATCCTGGTCGTGGTCATTGTCATCGTCGGGGCGGGCGGATACTTCGGACTAAACGCGGCCACGCCCTCGTCTAAGACCGGGACCAGCCAAACGGTGTCGACGCACACCTGTCAACCGGCGACCTCCTCGATTTGTAAGAATATTACCTTGGGCACCAACCCCAACGATGTCATTCTGACCGTGCCTTATCAGGCCGGCTTTGGCGAGCAGATCGGTCAGGTCGCGCAGGGAACGAGCGTTCCTGCCTCCCTGTCGGTTGCGGGTCATGAGGCCGTCAATTCCTGGTCGGTCAACTGGGGAGACGGCACCACCAACACGTCGACCAATCCCCTTCTCTCTCACGTCTACAACGGATTGGGAATCTATGCGATCAGCGGATCCGCGTTGGTAGGGAGCACCGTCCACAACGGTACCCCGTACCTGTTCCCCATCCTCCTCACACCGTCGATCACGACCGCGACCGCGGGCACGTTCCCGACCCTCACCGCGACCCTCTCGAACGGCACCGGCTCCACCGCCTTCAATGAGCCGTGGATTCAGGGAAGCGGAAAGTTCTCCGTGAACGTCACCTACACCGGCGAGCCGGCCAACACCGCCTGGCTGACGAACGCCCCCACCCTCGTGACCTCGGGCGGCACGCTCACCACGACCTCCGCCACCGGAGACACCGGCGGCGTTGCGGGGACTCTCGCGGTCAACGCCCCCGGCACCTACACCCTCACGATGGTCGGGCCCATCGAGAACGTGCTCAGCCACGTGATCGTCTACCAGAACTACACCTGGGGTCTCTACGTCTCCGCATCGAACCTACCGGCCGCGTGCACGTCGTGCGCCGCCGCGGGCAACAACCTCAACGTCAAGGACCCGCACCCGGGCACAGTCGACGAGTACGAGGTCGTCCCCGGCGGGGCGACCAGCATCGACCCCGCGGTCGACTACGAGTCGGTCGGCTACGAGGTCATCGCCAACATCTACCAGACACTGGTCTACTACAACGGCTCATCGAGCTCGTCGTTCCTGCCCGAGCTCGCGACCTGCGTGCCGGGGACCGCGGCGTGCTCGTCGCTGTACGGGAGCAGCCTCGTTGTGAACGGCAACGCCTCGAGCTTCCCGGGCGGGGCCCTTAACGGACTTCCCCAGGTACTGGACGTTCGTGATCGACAAGAACGCCAACTTCTACGACCCAGCGCACAGCGCCTCGTGGGGCGTCTACCCGACGGACGTCATGGCCTCCCTCGCCAGGACGGCGTCCTTCACGGACCTGCCGTTCGTCGGCTCGGGTCCGGGGTGGATCCAGACCCAGTCGTTCACCCAGTTCGGCAGCAAGGGATTTGACAGCGCGACGCACTATCCCTTTAACAACACCCCGCAGGGCATCCTCAGCAGCATGCTGATCAATGACAGCACGTACTGCCCCGCGGCCGCGATGAGCTCGGAGCACGGATGCATCACCTTCAACGCGAGCGGGGGAGGAAGCGACTGGCCGTTCTTCTTGGAACTCGTCTCGGACCCGGACGGTGCTGGCATCCAGCCATGCGGCTGGTTCGGAGCTCAGGGCGCGGGAGTGCCCGGCTTCTCGACCACCGCAGCGCACGGAGATGGACCCTGCCTGCTTCCGGACGGGGGCACGACCACGAACAACACTGCATGGTCGACCTACCTGTCCACGACAGCCCCGACCGCGTGGGATGCGTTCCAGGCGAATGCGCTGAATTCGCCGAACGTGTTCACCGACGTGCGGTTCAGCGGTGTGGGATTCGGGCCCGTACTACCTCGCGAGCCTGACCCGGGGTATCGGCTACGTGCTGCAGGCGAACCCCGCCTACGGCCAGCCGAACTGCGCCGGCGCCACTTGGTGCGAGCCGCCCCCGACGAAGTACGCCAGCACGGCGAACGTCTTCTGGGAGCCGACCGATCAGGTGGGCATCCAGGAGTACATCCAAGGCAAGGCGGACATCGCCACCATACAGACTCAGGACACCGCGACGCTGCTGAACCTCGAACAGGCCGGGAAGATAGGGGTTTACAGCATCCCGACAATCTCCGTCTTCTTCGACCCGATTGACCTTGAGGTCGACACCGCGGCAATCAACCAGTACTACACGGGCCCGGTGCACCTACCCACGGACGGTACGTTCGGGAGCTCGGTGAGCAACTTCCTCTCGTACGTTGGGCTCCGGCAGTTCCTGGTGAACGCCTTCCCCTACACCGAGGACCTGCAGCAGGTGCTGACGATCGACGGGGTCCAGCTCGGGTTGAATTTTGGCGGTGCGATCCCCAAGTTCCTCGGGAACTACTACGCGACCAACGTGACGTGGCCGGCGGGTCAGCCTGACCCCAACCCGGCGGACGTTGGCGGCGCAGCTTGGTGGTGGGCGCAGGCCAACACCCCCTCGAGCCCCTACTACGACCCGCAGCTGGCGCAGTGCACCGCGTCGAACCCGTGCACGTTCCCGGTTGCCGGTGAGCAGGCGGACACCCAGCAGAACAGCGCATACCCGCTCTGGGAGCCGTGGGTCTCGGAAATCTCGGGCGGAAGGATTCTCGTTCACGGAGGTCGACCTGACGTTCTCGCAGCTGGTCGTCTACTCATTGACCTCGGTGCCGACCACGGACCCGCTGGCCATCTACACCCTCGGGTGGCTCCCGGACTACCCCGACCCGACCGACTACACCGTCCCGCTGTATCTGCCCGACGCGACGTACACCGCGGGCAGTGCGGTCCTCGAGGCGCTTTCGCTCAACGAGAGCTCGAGCTGCAACCCTGCAGGCCAGGTGGCGAACGACCTGAGCAACTTCAACTTTGGCGCGCTCCAGGTACCTGGACGAACCAGCCCGGAGTGCCGCAACAGTGCCAGGGCTTCGCCTACAACACGATGACCGCCGCCTTGGAAAAGGCGGGCGCGATGGCCGTCGGCACCCAGCGGACGCTTTGGTTCAACATGGCGTCGCACATCGCGAACGACTTGGCGCTGTACCCTGTACCAGTTCCAGCAGCAGTTCGTCGGAAGCACCGCTCCGTGGATCAATCCGAGCTCGATTGACACCAACGTGGTCCTCACCCAGGACACACTGTTCTTCGGTCTCACGGGAAACGGGGTTGTGTAAGAGAAGCTGAAACCGGGCCCCGGTTGCGTGCCCAGGGCCCGGAAACCCTTTCCTGTCCTTTCTATGGGGAGAGGTCTCGCCGACGGACGGTGGGGCGTCGATATCTTCGGTTGAGTCGCCCTTTCCTTGCGCCAGATCACGGACGGCGGCCCGCCCGCAGCACTCGCTCGTCGTCCGCGAGGGGGTAGAGGTCGGCCTCCCGAAGCACCGCGTACTGTCGGAACCGGCGCCGAGTCCGACTCCAATAATCGGCGTTGCGCTGGATCACCGGTGAGATCACACCCCTCTCCTGGTCCTCGGCCACGGGAAAGTCCCGGATTGAGGGGTTAGGCCCGACAACCAAAAGCCCGAGGGGGGTCCGCGTCCATCCCCCTTTCCAACAGTGAGATTCGAACGAATCAGCACCCTCCCCCGCCTCGTGCTCGACCAGGTGATCCGCGTGGAAGGTCCACCCTAGGTCGCGAATAGCGCCGAGTCGATCGCGGATCGGACGATTTGAGAGAAAACGGCCCTCGGCGACCCGGCCATCGAGGGGTACTGTCATCCAGCCGCCGGGGACACCTGTGTTAAGATGAATGCCGATGTAGTCGCGACAGTCGATCGCTCCATTGGGGAGGATCGAGGTCCGGCCGGCTAGGCCGAGCCCAAGGTGAGTGGCGTTAGGGCGGAGTATCGCCACGCGCTTCCCCGTCGCAAATCGTCGAGCCAGCCGTCGGGCAAAGCGCTGAAGAAAGGCGAGCGGGACCCAGCTCGGTAGGAGGCTCTCTCGTCGCTAGGCGATTTTGTCGATTCTGAACTCGCGCCCTTCCGTATGTGAGACCATGCCTGGCTGCAGGTAAACTGAAGGAACTCGGTGCTGCCGTAGAGTTTCCCCAATACCCTTCTGCTGCTTCAGGAGACCGCGGTTGCGGGCCCCTGGGCTGCCAACCCACTGCAAATAGCGTCGGGGCCAGCATGAATGTTGATGTATCCGTCGGACGAGACGACTGCTGCGAGCCCGGTGCGGCTCTTAGGGAACGCTTCGGCTGGGCGGAGTCCGTCCATGGACTCCGCGAACACGCGGCTTGATTGGTTGAAAACCAGAGGGTGAATCCTCAAGTTTCGAACCTCGATTGCTAGAGTTTCGACCACCGAGACCGTCTCGGTCTGGCATCGATAATCGCGTTCTGACTCCGGCGGAACCCCAAAGATTGCCGTAGTGCGCTGACCGCGAGCCGGTGCCACCGGACGCCGGCGAAGCCCTCCGGCATCGCGATTGCATCGTCGGCACGCTGTTTGCTGCATCGGGGAGGTCACCCCCCGGATACGTACATAGCGCACGGGTCGTACCTGTGGCTGTCGAAGTTGGTCGGTATGTAGGCTTGAACTACATCCCGTCATCATGCGGGAAGAGGGGAGGGGAGACGGGTGGAGGTCGTCTGCGCGGTCGCTCGAGCTGCCGACTCGATTCTCTCAGAAGTTCTCTCGACTTCGGAGTCACTGGCTTGATCCGATGTGAGCCAGGCGATGCCGCAAAGATGAAGGTGCAGCGGAATCGATGGTCCGATGAAAAACCGAACCTTGACTTGATCCAGCTGTTCTGGGGGAGAGAGACTGGTTCGCAGATCCCCGACGTACTCTTCGGCGAGTTCTACGCTGCCGCGGAAGATTGGACTACGGCTTGAGTCGCACGATGGTATCCCGTTGGTCACCAACGCTGCCGGGAACTGCGCGAGCCCGGAAAGGGTCGCGAGGGCAAGCTCAGACACATTCTCAGACTTACCGACAACACCGTAGATCCGATGGGGCCCATTGGAGATGGCCCCGTTGCGGAATCGTCTCAAAGGGGGGAGACCCACTGTATGAAAAGCATCGAAAAGAATCCGGCCAACACCGATGTCTCGAAGAACGAGGAGGACCCCGCGTTGGCCGAGGGTCCCGAGGGTCGCCTCTACCGGACAACTGGTGAATTGCAGCGTGGGGCCGAGATCGGTCCCTCGATTCCGTGTCCCAGAAGGACCGCGTCAAACCATCTCGTGAATCCATTACTATCCTCATGGTCCCCATGCAATATTAGTATTCCCGAGATATCAATCTCGCATCGAGGCGGAGTCGGATGAGCGGCGCAGGGAGGATGCTGTTGAAGGGCAAGACCGCGGTAATCTATGGGGCGGGCGGTGGGATTGGCAGCGCGGTTGCTCGAGCGTTTGCCCGCGAGGGCGCCATAGTACATTTGGTCGGGCGGACAAGAAGTTCGCTGACCACGGTCGCCGACGAGATCACGAGGTCAGGCGGCTGTGCTGAGGTCGCCCTGGTCGACGCGACCCAGCCGGACCAGGTGGAGAATCATCTCCGCGCGATCATCTCCAAATCGGGAAGACTGGATATCTCGTTCAACATCATCAGCACGGATGTCGCAATGGGGTCGACACTGGCGGGACTGACCGAAGATCAGTTCGCTAAGGTCGCAATGCTCAGGGCCCGTTCGAACTTCATTACCGGAACGGCAGCTGGGAGGATTATGGAGAAGCAGGGATCGGGAGTGATCCTCGGTATAACTGCCCCCAATGGCCGGCTTCCACGTGCCAACCTGGGTGGATTCGCCGTAGGTAACGCGGCGATCGAGGCAATCCTGCGCCAGTTGGCCCTGGAGGTCGGTCCAAGCGGGGTCAGGGTCGTCATCCTCCGTACGACCGCGACCCCGGACAACCCGATCATCCACAAGGTGTTTACTTTCCTGGCGAAGGAACAGGGAACAACCCAGGGGGCCATCGAGAGGGCCGAGGCCGAGGGAAAAGCCCTCAAGCGGCTTCCACGGGTTGCCGAAGTGGCGAACGCCGCCGTCCTTCTGGCTTCCGACTATGCGAGCACGATTACCGCCACGGCGGTGAACGCAACCTGTGGAGAGGTTGTGGACTGACCACGGCTCAATGAGTGCTCGTACTCACCAGCCGAGTGATCCAATCCAGATGGATTTCGGTCGACGGACCCCACGATGGACATAGGAGCTGGGAATCGGTACTTTCGACCTGCGGGTTCTTGACCGAGCGTCAGGCATCTCTGAAGGTCCAGGCGCTCCGAAGTTCATTCAAGGCGCTGTGGGAGGTGGCACGAAGCTTCACGTTTCAGCTCGTGGCCCCGTCGTCGGCAGCGCACGTGCTTCGTGAGGGCACGGTCGACCGAATCGCCTCCCCTCCCCGGGACAAGTGCGCCCTCCGCGGTCGAGTCGGACGCGACGCAGCGATTCACTTCCAGAAGAGGGACAAGCCTTCGTTCACCATGCGACGACCCTGGTCACGCCCGGCGCGAGCTCCCGGCTCGCTGACAGACGGGTCTAGCAGGTTGCCCCCAGCCGACGCGAAGGCAGCCTCGGTCGCCTTATCAGGGTACACAACTTCCACACGCGCGTGACTGGCTCGTAGCTCCTCCACCGCGGCCTCGAGCGACATCACGCTGAGCGGAGGCACTCTGGCGGGGAGGGAGAGGATCAGGTACGGAGTCACAGCCCATGGCCAAGTCTCCGTTGGCCGTGGAATAGAACCCGCCGTCCATGTAGCCGTTACCATTGAAGGTCACCGGCGGCGAGATCCCGGCGACGACCCCGCTGGCCGTCACCGCGTCGACGAAGTCGATTCCGCTGGTTCGGTCGAAGACGCATCGCTCCCCCGTCCGAACGTCGACCGACACCGTGAGCAGTCGTTGTTCGGGCCAGACATGCCTCGGAAGCAGGGACTCGACGGAAGGCCGGTCCGACGGGGTGCCCGCCGGGACGGCCAAGGCTAGCGACCCGATGCGACGCAAGATTTCAGTCGGAGTTCCACCGCCGCTCTTGGCGCGTCCAAGGTCTTCACGCCATCGCTTGAAATCGACTGGGGGAGCCGACGACTCCGTCTCACGAAGGGCGCCGAGCTGCCGGCGAAAGAGCTCCTCCAGCGAAACCCCGCTCGTGATTCTGAGCCGCAACGATCGCCCCGGCGGACGTCCCCACGAACACGCTCGGCATCGCGGGGGTCGGTGCCGGAGTCGGCCATCCCTGCCAGGAAGCCGACCTCCCACGACATCGCAGCGTACCCGCCCGCCCCGAGAACCAAGGCCCGGAGTGGCCTAGGCATGACGCTCCTTGTCTCGTCCCACGTTCCTCCGACGGGGGGCCACTACATCTGGCCATCGGCCTTCCCCGCCGACGTCCTGAGCTGGTGTGGGTGATCTCGCCGCTTGTTGCTGGGTGAAGGCGCTCAGGCGTCATCGGCCGCGTGTGCCCAATTTCTGGATTTCGGGCAGATTCCCAGGGGTAGGGCTTTGAACCAATCGACGGAGCCCTCCAGTGGCTGACTCTCTTTCGCCCATGCCCCGGTAGGGACGGTCCTGCCTGTGGATGGGAGGGTCCGGAACGTGGTTCAGGATGTGTCAATCCGGGCAACATGCGTGAAGGTCGCCCGGACAGGGAGCTACAGCCGGACCAGAACGCTCAGCTCGCGGATCCTCCGAGTCAGTAGTCTCGAAGCCGTCGGCTCAAGGCTCGAAGCGTGGCCACATCTCCCGCGACGATGGCCCGCATCACGAAATCGGAGATGTCGGGCGTGCCGCCGGAAGCGGCGACCTTCCGCATCATGGCGAGAGCGTCCGTTCGGAGCTGCTCCACCGCCGGTTTCATCCCCGGAATGGGGGACCGTTCCGCCAGCTCGCGAGCCTCTGCGATGTCGAGCGACAGGCGGGCGAACCAGGCGTCCATCTCCCGCTGCGTAAGCCTCGACGCGGACGTGCGCCGTCTACGCGAGGGCTTTCTACTTAGTTCCAGCGATGCAGGGGGTGCGGCTCCTCTTCGGTTAAGGGTGGGTTTCGGCAGCACGCTCCTGCGGCGCGACCGGGGAGGACCCGCGCCCTCAATCCCGCAGGATTTCGAACCCGAAATGATTGCTCGTCGGTCCCCCACCAAAATGAAGGGGCGAGGCCACTCAGGTCATTGCTGTACTCCAGGGAGCGCGCGAATCGCAGTGTCGGCCCTCCGGCTTATCACTGACACCCCACCGTACAGAACGAGCGCGATGCCTAGTACACCGAACTCGAGGGCGAAGGAGTTGACCATGGGCGAAGGCCCCGAGGTTAGGTAAACTCCCACGAAGCCAGCGGCAGCGGCTGCGCCAGAGGCGAAGCCAAGGCTCACAAGCCTCGGTCGGAGACTCCCGACGATTCCTAGGATCGCCGCGATTGCGAATAGCGCAAAAACGGGTAGGAGGATGCTTCCTGTAACCGAGGCCGTACAGTTTCCACTGAGCGGTGACTGAGTCGAGGTAAGCCCGTTGGTAACAATGGGGCCGGCGAACCAGAGCGCCTGCTGGCCAGTAGCGAACACAAACACTGACCCGGTGGCCAGTCGAATCGGTGCGCCGTTTGTTTGCCAGCTCGCATAGTAACGTGCCAGAGCTGCCAGCCCGATGCTGCTTCCTGCGAGGAGGAGCGCCGAACTAACAAGGACCGGGCTCAACGAATTACTCGGGAAGGCCCAAGAGCAGTAGATCCGTGAGATAGGTAGCTCGACAGCAGCCGCGGCCGAGGCTGCTAGGGCGACCACGGTCCAAGCCCCAACTGGTCGATTCATCGTCGCAACAGCGGTCAGCACTGCCGTCCCCACACTCGCCATGAGTAGGAGCAAGAGAATAGGACCAGAACCTACGGGACACGTGGAGGACACAGGGGTTGATACAATTCCCTGACCTGAAAGCACCTCGGGCAGCCGACACTGGGTGAATGAGATGACCCAGAACCCGGCTGCACCTGCCGTACTAAGAGCGGCTGAGATGCTGCACACCAGCCTGTGCCGCCCGGTAGGCTGGATACGAGCGGTCCGAGCCGCCTGATGCGTGCCGTCCTCGAGCTTCATCCTCCTGAAGGGCCCCACCGGGTTCTTCTCCCCCTCATGTTGAGTACGTGCACAAGAAGTTGTTGAGGCTCTGATGCGCTATTTGATTCGGCGCCAAATATTGGCTCCCGTAGTAATCATCGCTAAGCGACTCAGACGTCAGGGGTCCCAAGAACAAGTCCTGAGCCACGCCTCCTGCCGTCCAACTCGGAGCGACCCATTTGGGCTGGGTGTAGAAGTTCTCGATGGCGCCTCGGAATGGGTTGCCTATCAACGGATACTGGAGCGCATCCTCGATCACCCACTCGGCCACATACTGGCCTGGTTGGAACCAGTTGGGTCCCGTCTCGTTCCACCAATTGAACCAATTCCCGGAAGAGTCGTGATACCACGCCTCAATACCAATGGTTGGTGTCCTGCCCGAGTCGCAGAGCGTGAGGTTGAAGTCGGGCAGTATCGTTCCTGCATCCTGTTGAGGGCCCACCCACTCGATGCCAGGTGATGGGTTGGAGCTATTGATGGCCTCCAGGAATGGGAACCAATAGAACGAGCCGGAAGACTGCCAGTACATCTGGATTCCGGCTTGAATGAGGGCTGTCTGGCCAAATCCTCCGAGCCTCACCCACCCCGTCGCTCAGGTCCACGTCGGGCCAAGCTCCAACGTATGCATACGGCTGTAGGTAAAGGGAGCCACCAACGCAGGTGATGGGTGTCGATGTATCCGCTTCATCGACAACGTAGCCGCTCCAAGTGTTATCGGTCGGGCTAACATCATTCATGACTCCCGCGACTTGACCAACTGCGCCGTTTGCGTGAAAGGGGGTAAACGTTGTTGAAGTCGCGCCCGAATTAGTGAAGTTGCCGACGTTGCTCTCCCAATCATCGAAGGTATAGAATCCAGCCACGTTTGACAGTCCCGCCATGCTGATCGAGACCGCGACTCCCGATTCGAGCTCTACCGCGTCTCCGTCCACATAGTCAGTACCGTTCAGATCGACCTGGACGCCAGACGGTCCTTGCGCCATGTCGCTGAACAAATCTATCGTGACCCAGACGTGTCCGGGACCGTTCCCTCCTCCTCCGCCACCCCCACCACATATCTCCGGGCCACATTGAGGACAAATGCAGGGGCGGGTGGGCGATGCTTTCGCGCTTCCGGCGGGCAACAGGAAGGCTAGGACAATCGCAATCGAGATGGCGATCGTGACTCCATCGCGATGTTTCCGGCTTCGGTGGAGAATCATCGGTCGCCGCATAGGCGGACCTTTGAGAACTAGTATCACGAGCTGGTGCTTAATTCCTCCGACCGCCGCCGCTCGAAAGATGCTCAGAATCCACTGCGCATGGACACGAGAGCCTACGCATAAATGCCAGATTCCTGAACCCGTCAGGTCGCCGACCTTCACGTCGGCGGTTTAGTGGCGTTCTGTGGTCAGCGCGAGAAATCTCGAAAACTCCGCACCACACCTAAGGCTCCGTGGTCTCGAACCGCGACCCCTTCAACCAATCGTGCACGGGCGTTCAGTTGTGACCACGGGGCCCCGCGAGTGGAGCGAGGGGGGGACCCGCACGCTCGATTAGACGACCTCGATGAGTGCGTCAATAACCCATCCCCGACCTCAGGGAAGAGAGACCCGCCGGCAGTTTCAATGGGAGCAGGGGGATTCGAACCCGGATGGTGCGCCCTCACGCGGGTTGCACTCCCCTCGGGCGTTGTCTAGATGCCTCGACCCTGAGATTAGGGGGCTAGCATCTCAGCCACAGGTAATCGTGCTAACCCCTGTCCTCGCCTCGGTGGGGCATCACCAGAGAACCGGGCCCGGAGGGACTCGAACCTAGATGGCACGCCCTCCAGTGGCTCAGGCTCAAGTGGCCGGGGCGTTGAGACGCACGGGATGCAAGACCGGCTTACTCGAGTTCTAGTCTGTCCGACATGCCATTCCTTGCTGGTTTGGAAGGTCCTTCGCAGGAACACCTCCGATGTCGTGGAGGGCACCACCCGGTGTGCTTCGTGCAGGGTCGATTATCCAATCCGGCACGGGATCCCTGCCTTGCTCGTGGGCGGGCACGGCCCGACCAATCTTTGGGAGGAAGCGGGCACCGGAATCCGGTCCTTCTTAGAGAACCAACCCGAGAAGGCGCGGCAGCTCATGGAGGCCGCCGACGACCAATTGAATCCGTCGGATTCTGTGGCTCCGCGGCCTGGTCCTGGAAGCACGGCAAGAGCATGCCCGGGCGAATCCACTGCTGGACCTCGCGCGGGAGCGGCTGTACACTCCGGAGACTCGCGCGGCCTCGCAGAGCCAGATGGACTACGTCTGCGCCCGGGTCAAAGAACGTCGGGGGCTCATCGTGGACTTGGCCTCCGGAAGGGGGTATCTTCTCGAACGTCTCCTGGCGAGCACCCGGAAGCGCTGCCTAGCAACGGACCTCAGTCCGAGCGTGTTACGGCGGGACGTGGACCGGTTTCGCACCCTCGGATTTGGGTCGCGGGTCGATGCGCTCGCGTTCGACGCTCTTCGTACGCCATTCGCCGATGGGAGCATAGCTACCATGACGACGAATCTCGGATTGCTGAACATCGATCATCCCGCCGCGCTACTCAAGGAACTGCGGCGAATCGTCTCCGGAGAGATCCTGGGAATCACCACTTTCTACCCGGAGGACTCGGGGCGCAACTTCGAGACCATACGCCGCCTCGGCCTGGGGTTGCTGTATCTCCGTCGGTCCGCTCTCTCGGCGTTCGAGCACGCCGGCTTCTCGGTCGTCATCGCCAACGTCCGAAAAGCGAGAGCGCTTCCGACTCCCGAGAGCCGCTTCCTGGCGGGGTTCCAACCTGACCTCCTGCCGGTCGAGGAGACCGAGCTGGAATGGTGCACCCTCATCGCTCGGTGACGCTCGCCTCCTAGCCCACGTTCTCGGCCGTTTTGCGACGCCGTCCGCAGTCCCCACGACCACCCTTCCGAAGGACGACTGGGAACCTGTGGCTCCAAACCGTACGACGAATCCCTCCAGTGGCTGCCAATTGCCGTCACTTCGGCCTCACGACGATTGGTATAGAAGGGTGTGCCGCACCGATCAACCCGCTGAGCGAGTACGATACCGTCTGATCGAAAGAGTCCCGGCCGCGGGGGCTGCCCATGTGCTCGGTCGGGACGCCGGACTCGGGATCGTAGGCGCGGCCGACGAGCCGGTCCCGAACGATTGTTTCAGGATAGGATACCCTGATGATTCTATCCGAGCGGAGGACATGCCTGTCTCATGGCGGATTATGTTTGGGTTCGAGTGGGAGTAAAGGGGGCGATTCTCAGAGATGGTCTGCTCTTACTCCTCCATCGACGGAGGGACTCGGACATCTGCCCGGGGCTTTGGGACCTCCCTGGGGGAGGCGTGGAACAAGGCGCGACGCTCGAAAGCACTCTCATTCGCGAAATACTCGAGGAGACCGGATTCAGAGTTCAGGTCGGCCCAATACTCTATGCCTCGATGCAACGGCTTCGTGTCAAAGGCGAGCCGTCGTTCCCGACCGTGCGCGTCTGCTTCCGTTGTACAACGCGGTCTCGACGATTGCCACAACTGGATGCGTCGGAGCATTCAGGTTTCGCTTGGGCGACAAGGAGGAGCCTAGGAACGTTGCGGGTGGTGCCCAACCTGCGTCCCGCGATGGAGCAGGCCCTAGGGGGTCCCGCTCGCTAGGGATTGAATCCTCTGGCCATCGTCGAGCCCTTGCGGGGCCCGTAATGCGCCGCGCACGGAAAGGACCGGTTCCACATTGCCCATGAATCTGCCGGGAAGACAGGCCGCCCGGTTTCACCGGACAGACCGTCAGCCATGGGGACTTGAACCCTGAGCTCAGGTCCCTCCAGGGGCTGCTCTTCTCGTACGCTCGACACGCGAGCGGCTGGGGCCCGCCCTTGGGCTTGTCGGGACTATTCCCAACGGAAGTACCGGACCGCCACGAGTAGGAAGATAACGGTATAGACCCCCATCGTAAGAATGGTAGTGTAGGGGGGGGGACGTTGAAGACCGAGTACAGTAGGGCCCGTACCGCCGACCCCGCGGGGGAGTAGTACATGACGGTCTGCAACAGGCCCCCGACCTGAACCGGTTGAACCCATAGCCCCGACAGGAAAAACAGGAGAAAGGCCAAACCACCTGCCAGGGATTCGGCAGTTTGCTGGGTCGGAGCGAACGCAGCGACCAAGAGGCCGAGGGAAAACAGTTCGGCGATGGCAAGGATCGCGACGCCTACAAACTCGACTCCAATCAAGAGCGGCGCACCGAAGAGCGCTGTCGCGGCCACGATCAGGACGCCGGTGGCTAATGCCGCGATGATGAAGTTCAACAGCAGTTGCGCCGCCAGCAACCTCGACGGCCCCACGGGCGTGGTCGATACTCTGCGGAGCCAGCCGATCTCTCGGTCCCGCACGAACGTCGCTGGGAGTCCGAGCATGCTGATCGCGACGTACGAAATGACCAGAATGGTGGGAGTGTAGAGCTCGAGGATGGTCAATCCGGTACCGCTCACACCCCCGGGGTTCAGGATTCCAATGTACCAAAATACTACGAGAAGGCCGACGGGTAGCCCGATGGCCAGGAGCCCGTACGGTTCTCTCAGGGCGAGCCTCCCCTGGACCCTGAGGAGTTCGGAGAACGGACCCCGGGGACGGCCCTGGGTGCGATCGGACGTAGCGGCAGAATTCACGTCGGGTCACGTCCTTTAGGACCTGTTTCCCTGGTCAGCTTTACGAAGGCATCGTCGAGGTTCCCTCCCCGGGCCTCGAGCTCGGAAACGTGCACGCCGGCCTTCGTTAACACGTCGAGGACCGAGGTCGCGAGATCGCCCGTGCCCGTAACGGTGATGTACTTGTCTTTTCTTTCGACCGATTCCACACCCGGGATCGCGCGTAGCGTCTCATCGGCAACGGGCGCGGACGGGACGAATCGCACCCGGAATCCTCCCGCGCGCCCCGCGATCGCTTCCGGAGTGTCCAGCGCTCGGACCACCCCATGATCGATGAGAGCGACTCGGTCGCAGAGTCGCTCGGCCTCGTCCATGAAGTGGGTGACGAGTACGACCGTAACGCCGCGGTCCCGGATGTGTTCGATGAGATCCCACGTTTCACGTCGGGCCTCCGGGTCGAGTCCGGTGGTCAGCTCGTCGAGGATGGCAATTCTTGGATTCCCGACTAGCGCGAGTGCGATGGACACTCTCTGCTTCTGCCCCCCGGACAAGGTTCGGAACTGCTTTTCCTTGAGGGTCCGGATCCCCAACGATTCGAGCAAGTCGTCCGGATTCAACGAATCGCGGTAGAAGGAGGCGAACAGCCCGACCGCTTCGCCCACCGTGATCCGGGGCGGTAGTGCGCAATCTTGGAGCTGGACTCCCACGAAGCCTCGTATCTTCTCGCGGTCCTTCTGCGGAGAAAAGCCATCGACGAGGATCCGGCCGGAATCCGGAACTCGTAGCCCCGAGATGCACTCCACCGTAGTGGTCTTGCCCGCACCGTTCGGGCCGATGATCCCAAAAATCTCTCCCTTCCGGATTGAAAACGAAATATCGTCGGCTGCGACAATGTCACCATACCGCTTGACGAGGTGGTGCACCGCGATGACCGGCTCAGGCTCTGCCGGCGCTTCGGCCACTGGGCCGGGGACCTGGTCGAGGCTCATGAACTCATCCAAGTTGTATTCGCGAGGAGCGCCCGGCCTTTAGGCGTTCCGTCGGCGCCCTAACGGGGCTGGGGCCGGCTCGGCCCGCCCCGGTCACAGACTCAGGAGTTCGAGCACGCCCCCACCGTATGGACTTGAACCCGTGATTCACGTCCCTCCAGTGGCCGGAACGCTCCGCTCGCGGTGACGCTCGGGGCTGATCGCCCCAATCTGTGTGCTTCGGCGACGGCGCGCGGCCGAGAGGCGACCGCGATGAGCGTGGTCCCCGAAACACCTTGAAGGGATCGCGGGAGCGTCGTAGTTCCCCGAACCCTTAGTCCGAGCTCGACGGCGTCGGCAGGAAGCTACAAGGTCACGGGGTCGCTACCATGGGTTCGCCCATGGCCGCTTCGAGTGGGGCAGCGTCAGATCAGACCATATTCTCCCGCTGGAGTCGCGACTACCGCCTCAGCCTCGCGCTGCTCGTGGCGGGCATCGGCATGCTCGTGGCCCTCTCGGCCTCCAGTTACTGGGCCGACGTGACCGGGAACTACCCCACCCCATTTGGCGCCGGGCTTGCGATCTATCTCATCGGCACCGCCGGGGGCATGCTGATCTTGCTGGCCCGGACCGTCGCCTACTACCATTGGAGAGGCCTCCGGCTGATCGAGGACACCCTCTGACTGGGCCGACGGGGGAAACCGATCGAAAGGCGCCGCGTCCGAGCGAGTGTCCGCTAGCGAGGGAACGGCGGCCGCCGCGGGCTTGATGTGGGACGCGCGCGGTCGAGGGCGGCGACCGCGATGAGCGCGCGGCGAACAGAGCAGGGAAGCGAGCTACTCACCCTCTTCGAGCGAGCTGAGGCCCACGGCCAGGTTGCCTCCGCGGCTCTGAACGGTGTACGTTCGAACTGGACGGGTCGAGCGACGGACGAATATGTTCCCGCCGACTACGATTCCGGAATCCAAGCGGAATCGCGCGCCATGCTTGCTGCAGGAGACTACCCCGTCCTTGACGGAACCATCTTCCAAGGGGGCGCCCCTGTGCCCGCATTCCGATGCGAGTCCGTAGAGCCGACCGCCTACGTTGAAGATCGCGACGGCTCTCCCCTCAACTATGACCCGAGTAGACTCGCCCGGGGGTGGGACCAACGTATCGGTCAAGACCCACCTCGTGCGGGTTTCCTGGGTCAGCGCATCATTCGTAGGGGGCTGCGAGAGATCCACCGCGGCTGTCTCGTCCATCGCGTCCATAGATACCTGTAGATCGTCCCAAGGGTCAGATCCGCCGACGGGATTCTGGTCTAGACCCGACAGCGATTGCTAACGATTGTCGGGTTCTTACAATTCGACGACCAAGGTCGGAACGCTCAAAGGAGGCAGCGGTACTTGCGGAGGGACGTGACCCAGCCCCCGTTACAACCCGATACACTCGACATCGACATGCTCCGTGAGATGTACCGCGAGGGGGCGGTCACCCTGGCGGGAGTTGACCCCCGGCTGAACGCGACCCGCATTGCTCGAAAGCTCCGCGTCCGCCGAGCTCGGGTTGCGGGTCGACTAAAGGCATGGAGTGACAGCGGATTTCTCCGGCGGTACGACGTTTGGGTCAACCCCGCGCTATTCGGTTGGCACGGCGCCGGGCTGAACATACGGGTCCTCCATCCCCGCGCGAAGGCCGAGCTGTTCTCCCGCCTCGCGTCCCTGGAGGGGGCGGTCTGGGGTGTCGAGTTCCTCGGGGAGTGGATTACGCTCAGCGTCGTCACCCCCGACGCCGCCGCCCTGGAGCGAACGCGCCGGCTCATCAGTGGGCTCGTCGGAGTGCGGGAAGTGGACGTACCGCTGCCTTGGAGGGTGCTGCCGCCTATGCGCGAGCTCTCGCCTCTCGATATCCGGATCGTCCGAGCCCTCCGTCAAAACCCGACCGCGATGTTGAGCACGACCGCCGCCCGGGTCGGGATCTCGACGCGGACGATGACGCGGCGGTATGCGAATCTCGTCGAGAACAGGGACGTCTGGTTCGTTCCGGTTTTCGACTTCCGTGCGTTGAGCTACCCAGTGGTCGCTCTGGCGATGACGCTCCGGCCGGGGACCGACCGCAACTCGATCCTCCAACGCATCCGGACGAGATACCCTCTCTCCCTCGCATTCGGTGAGATGCCGGGACCCGGGCCGGAGGCGGGCGGCCTCCTCTGCTTAGTCATGCCTCCTTCAGCAGCCCACTTGGAGGAAGTCGAAGGATACGTGGCGTCGATCGAGGGTGTCGAGGAGCTCGAGGCGAATGTAGTGGTCCGGTTGCACTCCTTCCCCGACTGGTTCGACCGGCAACTCGAAGCGCTGGCGCAACGCCCGTCGTGAGCCTTGAAGGACGCGGGAGCCGTCCTTCGCGCGAACTTCAAGAAGGGAGCGTGCGGTCGATGCGGGGACCGCGATCAGCGCGGGAGAGATCGGCCGCCTTCAACTCCCTAATGTATTGGCTCGACCTCCATTCGATTCGGAGGATTCGCCCGTGATCTCCGACCAATATACAGGGCAAGGCGGAGCATGACCGATGGACTTGTGCTCTTGTCCGGCGAAGGTCGCAAGATCCATGGATCGGGCATGTCGCTCAAGTTGGGCGCGGATCGTTCGAAGAGGTGGTCGGTGTTCGAAGCGGAAGTTTCGCCCGGGTTCGACGTGGGGGCCCACCTCCACCGCGAAGCCGAGGAACTCTTCTACATCCTCGACGGCGAGCTCGACCTGCTCGCGTTCGAGCCGCGGATTCGCACGAAGGGCGACTGGTGCGCTTGGGAGTCAAAGACGGGAGCCAAAGTTGTACGGGGCGGCCCTGGGAGCGCCATGTTCGTTCCGGCGGGATGCCCGCACGCATTCACTAACCCCGGACCCGCGTCGGCTCGAATGCTCTTCCTAGTAACCCCGTCCGGTCACGAGCACTACCTCGATGAACTCGGCGAGTTGCTCGGAAACCGGGGACCACCGGACCAATCCGCGATCGTGAAGCTCCGCGCTCGTCATGACATTGAGCAACTCACCCCATTGATTCCGGGTCGCGCCCCTGGGCCCGGTCGGCCCCGGGCGTAGACTTGTCTCAAATCGCGCGGGCCCGATGACCGACCGCGAGGAATGCGTGGAGCGCCTGGGGCACGCAGGCTTCTTGAAAGGACGCGCGCGGTCGATGGAGGACAGCATTGAGCGCGGGGACGGGCTCCAGGCAGACTCACGTCCAGTCCGAGACCGGCCCGCGTGAACCAAGTCCTCCAACGAGAATCGACACGAGCGCGACGGCAGAACCCCTGCGGGGTGAACAAAGGGCTGACGCCGTTCCCGCCGGTCTGGAAACCTATTCGGCGAGGGGGCTGCTGAACCACGGCCGTGTGGGAGCATCCACGTCAGATTGCCAGAAGAGCGCGTTCATCTCCCCCCGGTGCTGAAGTTCCTCTTCCACGAGGTGCCAAATGATCGTCCGTAGGTTGACCTTCATCTCGAACGGCTTCCCGTTGCCCTCGACACCGTGAACCACGTAGCTTTCTGTCAAGCGGACCGAGCTGAGGGAGGCGGCGAGATGTCTATCGATGTTCGCCACACGCTCTGCTGCGCGTTCGATACCCTCGTGGGAGAGCGGACCCTCCACTCCTCGGTTGGTCTTCTGTCGGTCCTGAGGAATGCTCTCCAGCCACCAAACGTTGTTATCGAGAATGTGAAGGAAGATGTCCTCAAGCGAGGGGAAGGAAGCACCTCGGTCCCTCCTCCGGTCCGATTCGCTCAGCTTGAGGAGGGTATCAACGTACCCTCGGCGGGTGTCGGCCAGCCAGTCAAGCCATGCGCGAGCTAGCGCGACCTCGTCGACCGTGCGGGCCTGGGTCTCCCCTGGCATCTCTGCCTACTCCTTCGGAAAGTGGGAGATTTCCCACAGGTTGCCTTCGGGATCCTCAAAGAAAGCGAATCGTTGACCGTTGGGCCGGGTCGCGGGCGACTGGACGAATCGGACCCCCTTCGCGCGAAGGTCCTCGTACCGCTTGATTGGCGTTCTCAAGGAAGACCGCAAAATAGTTCCGTTGCGTTAGGCTCTTATCGGGCCGAACTCGATTCTTCGGAATCTCTTGAGCCAAGACCTTGGCGGATACGAGAGCCACCCCAAGGCCTTTCTTGTCAAAGGTAAGATAGGCGAAGTCGTCCGACATCTCTTGAAGTTTCAATCCAAGCTTGTCCCGATAGAACTCGGCGCAACCCTTCACGTCCCGAACGGTCAGAGCGTACGCGTTCACGTGATCGATCATCTTCTCACTCCTACTCTGTCCTTCTCAGACTCCTTGAAATCGATTCCGCTCACGCTAGACCCGACTACCGTACGGCCGCGTAGTGCAGCATGATCTCCCCATCCTCACCGTGCTTGACTTCGAGGAGCTTGAGGGTGTTTTGGTCGGTCATCGACCCCCAGTATCGAGGGCCTTTCCCGTAGACTACTGGCATGACGAAGAACCAGTAATCGTCGGCGAGCCGGCGACGGAGGACCTCCTGGACCAGACGGGGGCCGCCTTCGATCATGATGTTCCCGCCCTCTTCCCGCCGCAGTTCCGTCACGATCTTTGAAAGCTCACCCTTAATGATGCGGGAATTCTCCCACCCCGGCGACTTGAGTCGGCGCGAGAGACACACCTTATCGACGTTGTCAAGGTAGTGCGAGTAGTCGTGCATGAACTTCGGATCGTTCGGCTTCCGAGCTTTCGAGGACCAGACTTGCCTATGGCCGAGGAATGACCGTCGGCCCATGACCACAGTGGTGACGTCGCCATATCGCGCGATCCACATGTGACGGAACAGTGCGTTCGGGGTCCTGGTCCGCCGGTCCGAACCCGGATACTTCGGGAATCCGCCACGTCCGTCCAGGGTCATGTACACATTCGCAGTGATTCTTCGCATCTTCCTGACACCCCAATTTGTGGCGACTTGCCATACCGGTACGACGTCCCGGACCCTCGAACACATGCATAAACAGACATATATCCCTTTAGGCATGTCCTCTACGTGAACGACGTTTTCCAACTTCTCGCAGAGCCGTCGCGTCGACGACTCCTCGATGCCCTTCGCCACGGCGAACGCTCAGTAAACGAGCTCGTCGAACTGTCCCGTATGTCCCAGCCGTCAGTGTCGAAGCAGCTGCGGGTGCTCTTGGACTCGGGAGTTGTCAGCTTGCGCAAGTCAGGACGGCAGCACATGTACTCAATCCAAGGTCGTCCGCTTCGGGGGGCCGCGGAGTGGCTTTCATACTACGGGCGCTTCTGGGAGGAGGGCCTGAACCGAATGGACGAGGTCCTATCCGAAGAGGGTCGGCCCCGGGGGCGTGGAAGGCGATGAGCCGGCCCGACGGCCCAACAGCCGTGGTTCGGATGGAGCGGACCCTTCACGCTTCGCCCGATCGCGTCTTCCGTGCCTTTCTTGAGCCGGAATTGATTCGCCAGTGGATAACGCCTGACGATCTCACGGTCGACCGGGTCACAGTCGACGCCCGGGTCGGCGGCCGCCTCGAAGTCTTGCACTCGAGGAACGGAGTGAGCACTGGAAAGTTCGAGGGACGATTCCTCGAGATCGACCCTCCGCAAGAGCTCGTCTACCGTTGGGCGTTTGTCGGGACAGAGCCGGAGAAGGGGGAATACTTCGACACTCTCGTCACAGTCCGGCTGCGGCCGGAGCCCGAAGGGCAGACTCACATTTCCATCATCCACGAGAAACTGGAGGAACTCCTGCGGGGCGCCCCACACGTCCACGTTCAGCTGGTCCCCGGTTGGAACAACTGCCTCGACAAGCTCGAACGAGCGGTCGACGCAATCTCTGCGGAACAGCGGTAAGTCTGCTGAGCTCGAGGCGAGGACTTCCTGCACAACTCTGGGACCCCGCGGCTCGCGGGCAGGTCGGGGAACAGGTTCGCGGTCTCGTGGCTCTCGGTCGCGCTGGCGGCGCTGATTGCGGTCATCGGCGCGAAGCGAGCGCGCACGCCGCCCGAGGGCCGGTGCGAGGCCCGAGGGCGACCGTGCCCCCATCATGGTCGCCGAGCGAAGCGAGGGGACGGCGGCCGCAGGTCGCCGCGACCTTGATGTGGGGCGCGCGCGGACGATGACCGTGACCCCGACAACCGCAGGGGGGGGCGCGACGATACACGGGCGAGACGCCTACATACCAAGAAGAGTTCTCAAACTCCGATGAGCGCGCCGGGAGAGATCTGGGTCGGATCGGTCGTGATGGAGTGCAAGGAGTTTCCGAAGATGATTGCCTTCTGGAAGGCGGCGCTGGGTTACGAGAACCGGGAACCCCCCTCGGAGGATTGGGTCGTCCTCAGCGACCCCCACGGAAAGGGCCCAAACATTTCTCTACAGAAGGTGCCGGAGGGGCCGAATGAGGACTACCGTTTCCATTTCGACCTCTACTCCTCTGAGCAGGAGAGGGAAGTCAAACGACTCCTGGGATTAGGAGCCACCATGAAGGAACCCGCGCAGGAGGGACGCGACTTCGTGACCCTGGCCGATCCCGACGGGAACCCGTTCGACGTTATCGACACCCGCGGCTTCGAGTTCGGTCAGCGCACGGAGCAACCGCCCTAGCCAAGGGACGGCGGCCGCCGCGACCTTGATGTGGGGCGGCGCGGCCGATGGGCTGACCGCAGTTAGCTCGCGCGGTAACGAGACCGCAGCAAGCGCCGGACCCCTCAACTCCATTTAGTCCTGGATCGTCATCGAACGGGGTGTTCGAAACCATGGCCACGCGAAAGGGGTCACCGAAGCTACCGGAGGCAGTCTTCTCCAGTGTCGCCGTGGTGGTCGCGAACCGGAATCGATCGGTCGACTGGTACACCCGAAATCTCGGGCTCCAGGTGATCGCGGACCATGGTCACTGGGTGACCGTGGGCCGGAAAGGTCGCGATGGAGTCCTCCACCTCTGTCAAGCTTCCGATTTTGACGAGGGCATCCCGCTGGAAAAGGGGCTCACGGGGATCTGCTTGAAGCTGCCCGGAGACTTCGAAACCGCCTGCGCGGCACTCAAGGCCAATGGCGTCGAGTTCAGCAAACCCCCTACAAAGAGAGACTGGGGATGGGGCGCCAACATTGTAGACCCGGACGGAAATGTGAATCGATCTCCATCCGATCGATTGACGACCTCGGGCCGTAAGTCCTCTGGGTCCACCATTGTGTGGAACAGATCGAGGGTGATTGCGCGGACTCGACCACCCTCCCCAACACAGACGCCAAACCACGGGTGCTTCATGAACAGCGCGCGCGTTCGATGACGGGACCGCGGGGGCGGGCCGAAGCAGGGGTTTGAACAAAGACCGCGGCCGGACAGGGTCACGGTGCAGAGACCGAGCCCTTCCCCGAACGAACCGGTAACCGGCCGAGAACCGTCCGCACGACCCCGTAGACACCGAGCAACGCTCCCAGGCCGGCGAAGAAGGCAATCCCAACGCCATAAGGAACGAGAAGGACGGCGACGACCGCGCAGAACGCCGCGAAACTGAACAGGCCGTATTGGAGGCCTCTGAGGAAAACGAATACCGGCGCCGGCCCCTCTCGGGAGTGCGTAAAGATCACGAGCGTGATCGTGAACACCGGAATGGGACTCAATAGACCGCTCAGTTGAGAGCCCAGATTCTCGGCTGCCGTGGTGATCCCTAGGACGATGATTGCCGCCGTCAACATCCGGAGCGGGATTTCCCACCACGGAGCCGGGGTCGCCTTCGGGGCCGCCGTGGGCTTCGGAAGGACAACGAGCACGACGCAGAGCGCGAGAACTGATCCGACAAGATCGACCAGGACCAGCTCGGGCACCCGGCTCAATACGAAGGTCGAGACGGAGAACCCGGAAGCCGCGACGGCGAGGCACACGGGCCAGGTGTAATGCGGGGCAGAGCGCGCATATCCGAGGCAAAACGCGCAAGTCGAGACGATCCCCAGTAAGGCCCCCACTGCCGCGGACGACGCGAACGCCGGTCCCTCCGTTAGCGTGAGGACGGCGAGGACGGTCCCAGTGGTGATCGGCAGGGCGACGAGCCAACCTGCCGCCCGGTGGCCGTAGCGCAATGCGATGAGACTGACCAGACCGACGAACGCGGGCGCAATTGCGACCTTGAGGATGAGGAGATCGAAACCACTGTTCGCGCTCATTGGGATCCTGTCAGGAACGACCACTTGCTGGTGGACGAGGCATCGCACCGGCAAGAACAGGTTCAGTCATGAAGGGCGCGCGCAGCCGATGACGTTGACCGCGACAAGCGCGGGGGACACCGGAGGCAGTGGAACTGGCTGCACTGAAACTACTTGGGGGGTCTCGCCCTAGTCTCTTGACATGTCGGCGTACGAGGACGCCGATCGGCCTTGCCTAGAGCGGGGGCGAACACCTGGGGCGCAGCGGTCTCACCGACGGCTTGGGGTAGGCCTCGCGGCCGGTTTCGTGGTTCTGGGAGCCGTGTTCCTGGTGTCATTGAGCCCGATCATCGCGAGTCGAGGCTCTCTATCCCAGGTCTCGGTGTCTTCGCTTAACGGGGGGACCGAAACCGGGTTCCAAGGCGTTTCGACTTCGGGCTACACCGTGCCATCCAACCTGAGTTATTGTGGACTGCTGGGACCCAACCCGGGGACGGCGCCCGGCCTACAAGGCTACACCGCGAATGCTACAGTGTTCTGGAACGACCTCTGTGTCCAGCAAGTTTTCGTTTCGTTGATCAATACCTGGGGGGGACCCTTCTTCCTCGCGTGGCCCGACTCCGGGGCAAACCTGTCGGTACTGGACGGCAGCCAACCTCACTCCTGGGAGCGGCTACAACGGGATACTGTTCGTATCTTTTGAAGTGAACTGGGTGGCGGGGGGCAACAACACCACACCTTCGCACGGGTGCTGCATCTACGACGAGAGCTGGACCGGCAACGTCTTGACCAACGTGCTGAGCGGACCCTATCTCTGTAGCTACCCTATCATCTCCGTTTCTAACCGCGATTCCAGCACCGCGTCGTGCTCCGAGGTGGGACCCCCGCCCGAGGAATCGGCACGCTCCCCGGGCTTCCCCTACGGACCCGTCCTAGGGTTCTCGCTTGCGGGCGCATTCGCGGTGGGAGTTGTGCTCGCTGCGCGTCGCAGGAGTTAGCTGATTGGTACCGAACCCGTTTCGCATCCCTACCCGGTCTCGGTGGCCGCGCGAGCCTTATCACCGATCCGCGCGGTCGAAGGCGGACCGAGATGAACGGGCCGTCTCCACGGGACCCCCCTCGTTCGACCCACAGGAAGACACATACGATTCTGAGGAGTGTAGTGCTCCATGCGGGGCCCTTCCGGGGTCGCCCTCTCGGCCGCCATAGTCACGGCCTTGGTGGTCGTTGCAACGGTGGGGATCGTCGCCTTCACCTCCCATCCCACACCTTCGACCGCCCCAACCGTCGGCTATGTCTCGGAGGTCGTCCGCATCCCGGTCAACGGCGGCAACCTCTCTGGCCCCGAGTCGAATTTCAGCGCCGGTGGCATCCGGCTCCACCTCTGGCCGGAGTACATGTTCGGCAATGACTGGCTCGGGGGCGCTGCCGTCGAGCCCAGCGGTATGGAACTCGCACTGCTGGACACTAACACCGTGTCGTTAGCAGCCCCACCCGGTTGCTGCATCAGCAACTTTACCGCGCCCGATGGGACTTTCGGGGCGACCTGGCTCTCGGGCAAGGCGCACTCGGATACGGTCCTGCTGCGGGCGGCGTTACCCCAGCCGGATTACGCCATTTCGACCGTCACAATCCCCCCCGGCAATGCGACACCGGACTGCCAGCTGGGCTCCTGTAACGTGACGTTTCGCGGAATCACATTCCAGATTACGGAGGCTCCCCCGAACCCCGGAGGGACTGTATTCGATGTCGTGGCGCTTGGCGCGAATGGCACTACCTTGCTACAAACGACACTCGGAGGGCCACTGGTAGATTGCGGCATCCACCTTCCCGGCGCGACCCTTCCGATCATGTGCGAGGAAACCGTGTCCAACGATCTTCGGGTTGGAGTGGCTTGGGGTGAAGGCCAGAACGTGACGCTGATGGTTGGGTCCGCCCGGCCCGTGGATCTGAATGTCCGCTGACCCTGCTGGCCCGATGTCGGACCCGCGCGGTCGAGGGGTGGCCGCGATGAGTGCGGGCGCCGAGCCACCATGAGAGGACCGGGACCAACCTCCAGGGACGTCACGCGCATCGTCCGCATCCCCGCGCCCGGGAGAAATCTACAACCTCACGGAATCAACGACAGAAGAAGGCCGAGGGCGGCTCAGAACGCGGCTGCGTCAGACGAGACCATATTCTCCCGCTGGAGGCGCGATTACCGCCTCAGCCTTGTGCTTCTCGCGGTGGGAGTCGTCATGGCCGTGGTCTACTTCGCCTTCGGGGGCTGGGCCAACTCGGCCGGGAACTACCCCCCGACATTCGGGGCCGGTCTTGCAATCTATCTCATCGGAACCGCCGGGGGCATGTTGATCTTGCTGGCCGGTACCGTCGCTTACTACCATTGGAGGGGCCTCCGACTGATCGAGGGCACCGCCTGACCGGGCCCCCACGGGAAACCGATTGAAAAGCGCTCTGTCCGAGCGAGCGTGCGGAGCGAGGGAACGGCGAGCGCAGCTCGCCGCGAGCGTCAAGAAGAACGCGCGCGACCGAGGAAGCGACCACGGTAAGTGCGGAGTGAAGGAGGCTCGCTCGCAAGGTGCGAAGCTCGGGTCGGGGCCTCGAGTGAGGACTTCGAGCACGCCTCCACAGGAGGGACTTGAACCCTACGTTCAGGTCCCTCCAGCGGCCGGCCCGACCCGCTCACGCACCGGCCTGCGATTTGTCCGGTCGAGGGAACACACGGGGGTGAGGAGGCCGAGCCGGCGGTGGCGTACCCCTCCATCCGAACAGTAGACTTGAACCCGAACCCCACGTCCCCAAGTGGTCGAGGCCGACCAATCGATGCCAAGCAAGGGTCGAGCCCGTACGACCCTCCGGTCGACACAATCTCGCGTGAGGTCGAGGGGGAAGAGAAAGGGGTAGGCAACTTTTCCTCCACGCTTCCGGCGCGAGGGAACTTGATGGTGGGTCGTGCCCCCACCGGGAATGGTGGTCTAGCCCGACGGTGCTCAGGAGCTCGTGCAGCGCTCGGTCGAACTCGGCAGGCCGGGACAGATTCACCAGGTGATCGGCCCCGGGGACGGGAACCAAACGTGCGTGGGGGATTCCCCCGACCACCGTGTGCACGATGTAGCTCATGCCCGGTTCGTCCCGGTCCCCCAACAGCACGAGCGTCGCAGCGGTAACCGACCCGAGCCGGCCGACCGCAGGGGGGTCGATGGCCCGACTGTGGCTCCCGCTGGCTTCGGAGAAGATCTCGGCCGAGTTCTCCCGGATCATCGTGCGCACGAGGTCCAGGGTAGCCCCCTCCTGCGCGCTGGCCCAATACTCACGCAGCAACTCCTGCGCCTCCTCGTGCCGTCCGGCCTTCCACGCGGCCGGGATCTTGGCGGAGTTGGCATTGTCCTGCTCGAACACCGGTTTCCCCTCGGGCTCGAGGTCGGCCGTGAACCCTGACACTCCGGGTGAGACGAGCAAGAGCGCATTCACCCTGCCCGGATTCTCGACGGCGTAGTCGATGGCAATGCGCCCCCCGTTCGAGCATCCCACGAGCGTCGCGGACCCCAGATGAAGTTGGGCGAGCAGCGCCCGAAGATCGTCGACGTCCGAATACTCCGCGGTGGCTGCCGGAGAGCGCCCGAACCCCCGAACATCGTACCGTACGGCCATGTGCTCTCTCGCGTAAAGATCGAGTTCGCGATCCCACATCCTGCGGTCCGCGATCCCTGCGTGGATGAACACGATCGCGGATCCCGCGCCGGCGACCTCGTAGAAGATCCTTCCGCCGGCAACCGTCGCGAAGCCGGTCCGCGCCTGGGTCGACATGGGCTCGGAATGAGCTCGACTGCCATAATACTCTCAAGGTGAGGTAGTGAAACAGGGCGACGGTCCAACCCAGCTCCCAGGCGGTCGGGAAGCTGCCTCGCTCGCGCGAAGGAGGGAATCGATGCTGGGCCGACATTTCCGGAGGTCCTGGCCACCGTGCCTTGCGACCAAGCCAAACATCCCTCCAGGGGCCTTGGCACCCCCTCGGGCCTGGTCCGGAGTTCAGCCCTGCGGGGCATCCCACCTATCTTGTCAGACCTTCTTCCCGACGAGCAACCCGCGGCCGGAGGTGAGCCCACCGGCGAGGAAGCGAGACTGCAGTCCGGTGCTCCGCATGATCCCAAGTAGGTCTTCACGAGAAAGCAACAAGCCGACGTCGTTGACTTCCCAGTGTCGGACCGGGCGACCGGGCCTCCCGATAAGGAAGTGGTAGTGGATGGTTGAGTGGTCCTCCTGGCGGGAGGAAGAGGCGACGCGGGCGAGCGTGACCGCCGAGCTCTCGTACGTCCGCAGGTGAACGAACCGCGTTCGGAACGCCGAACGCTCGAATCCAAGGCTCCACTATCGCGATTCCACCAGGGTTTAGGTGCCGCGCGAAATTGGCGAAGGTCCTTCGAACGCCCTCCTTCGTCCTGAGGTGCCCGATCGCACTGAAGAGACAGCTCACCACGTCGAATCGCTGAGTTAGGCGGAACGTGCGCATGTCACTGGCGACGAGACGAACACCGGGCAAGCGACGTCGGGCGATCCGGAGCATGTCCCGGCTGCCATCGACCCCCATGATAGCATGCCGTCGCCTCAGGAACTCTAGGTGTCGCCCCGTGCCGCAGGCGACATCCAGCCAGCTCGTCCTGCCCGCCGGGCCATATCGCCGAGCGATGGCTTCGAGCTGGTCGGATTCACCGCGGTAGTCCTTCAAGTCGTTGAGGGCGTCGTGGTACTCCGCCAGTTCATGGAACTGGGATAGAGCCGACCCCGTCACGCCTCTGCCCCCACCCGTCACCCCTCCCAGCGGGTCTTCGTATTTCAGAGGCTCCGCCGCCTGCCCTCCGAGCGCCCTTTCAGGTCGCCGCCCGCGCTCTTCGCTCCAAAGTGAGAACCCCGAAAACCACCGGCTCCCTCGGCACCGTCGCCATGGACCTTTCGTGAGGGTCCCTCCAGGGGCGCTTCGTTCCCCCGCGGCCGCGTTGGCAGCGAGGGACGTCCTGCCTTTGGCGCCCTCGAGGTCTCGACCCCCTGAGCGTGCTGCAACTCGCGCAAGCTGGGGAGGCCCGGCGGAGGCGGTCGAGGTCAGGCTCGGCGAGCGGTGTAGATGGGAGTCAGCATCGGGAACGTCACCTCTCCATGGAATCGTTCGTCGACAATCTTTCCGAGCTCAGCGAGGAACCAATCGCGCTGGTTGGACGGCAGAGTAACGATGTCCGAGAACGTGGCCCAGAGAGCCTTCGCTCGGACGGTTCCCAACGTCGCGGTCCACCGGATGTCCTCCCTCGAGATCCGGTCGAACTCACCCACGGATTCCAGGGCGTGGAGCCGGTGCTTGCGGTCCCTCGCCGCGGAGGCCCTGGCCCGTTTCCCTCCGGGAACGACCTCCCGACCGCCCGAGAGTTCACGGTAGAGGGGTTGCAGGGCTCGATGGAAAGGGCTGGGTCGGTACGGGTCCCCGTAATGGTTGCTCCATGTGGCCCACCAGCCGCCGGGTCTGAGGGCACGGGCGACCCTTCGCAAGGCAAGTCCTTCCGGTAGCCAGTGGAAACTCGTGGCCGCGACGCCCAAGTCGAAGTCGGCCGCGGAAAGGGCGGTCCTCTCGAAGGGCCTAACAGTGACCTTGACATGGCCCCCCGCCGCCCGGAGCGACGCCTCGACGTACCGGGCGAGCCGTCGGTCAGGTTCGATGAGGGTGATGGGACCGGCTCCGAGTCGGATCAGCTCCCGGGTTGCGACCCCGGTCCCTGGCCCGATCTCGAACACCGCTGCGCCAGGCCGCAGACCACAGCGGGTCGTGAGGATCTCGTAGACCCTCGTCGGGTACCCGAGGCGCGCACGGTCGTAGGCCTCAGGGTCCCGTCCGAAGACGCCCTTCCGTATGCGTCGGGGGACCTTCTTTCGCACGGCCGACGAGGCAGTCATTGCCGATTAAGGCGCTGTGCGGCAGCCTCGAACGTGCAGGGCATCCGGATCGATGCCGATGCTCTGCTGCGAAGGTCCTGTTCCCCCTGATAGTGGGTCGGCAGGAATCCGGACTCGCGAGCCGTCGCTCCGCTAGCCCGAGCGGCCGGCACCAGTGTCTGGGCTGTCGGGAAGCAACCGCCTTCGCGAGGGAAGAAGTTGGTAACCGGCTGCGGAAGGACAAGAGACGACGCACCCGGGACTGCGGACCCCACCGGCTCTGGACGAGCCGGGTGCCGTCGGGCAGACCGTTACCCGAGCTTCTGGCGACGCGGGCCCAGGCCCTGGGGTTGGGCGTCCTGCCCTGCCGTCGGGCTTGGCCGGGGGGGCGGCTCGACCGTGGCCTCCCCTCGCCGACGGGGAAGGGTAGGCAAGTGCGCGAACTTGGCATGGCGGCGAGGCCCGAGCACCTCTTCGCCGAACACCACGGCCAAACCTCCGACGAAGGTCACCGCCGCCGCGATCCAGAACGCATACTGGAATGCGGCGAGGCTCGGCAGGTTGGTCCCGGCGAGGGGACCGCTCGGGACGACGACCCCGGTCACGTAGGCCGCCAGAAGCGCCCCTACGATGGGCGCCCCCACGCTGCCGCCCAGGTTCCGGAAGACGTTGTTCATGGCGGTCGCCTGCCCCATGTCCTTCGGGTCCACGGTAAGGACCAGCATGTTGATGATCGAAGCGTTCAGGAGGGCCATCCCCGCTCCCGTCACGAATTCGTAGATGAGGCATTGCTCCAGGGTCGTTGCGAAGGAGAGCAGGAGGAACCCCGCGCTGGTGAGGGCCGCTCCGCCCAGCGCGAGGGGCTTGACGCCCACTCGGGAGACCGCGACACTGGCGATGACCGCCACCACCAGCATCGCGAGGGCGAGCGGGACGATGTCGATCCCCGCCTGGAGGATGTCCTGCGAGAAACCGCCCGACGCTGGCGGGAACTCGAATCGGTAGATGAGGGAGAACAGCGCCATGTACATGCCCAGACCCGCTACGGTCAGCACGACGTTCGTCACCGCCACGTTGCGCTCCTTCAGGAGTCTCGGGTCGACGATGGGTTCCCGCGACTGCCGGGTCCACCGCCGTTCCCACAGCACGAACGGGACCAGCAGGAGGAGGCCGACCCCGAGGAATCCCAGGGTCAACGGGGAGGTCCACCCCCACGACTGTCCTTGGGAGAGCGCGGCTACGATGCCCGCGAGGGAACCGCCGAGGAGGGCCGCCCCGCCGTAGTCCACGCGGGTCTCCGGACGCCGGTACGGCGACTCACGAACGATGAGGAAGACGGCGATGGTCAGCAGCAATACCAGCGGGATCGCGGAGTGGTAAGTATCGCGCCAGCCATAGGTCTGGGAGACCCACGAGCCGACGGGGAGGCTGATCGCGAACCCGACGCCGAACAGCGCGCTGAGAAGGCCCTGCGCCCGCGGAACGAGCTCGCGAGGGAATTCCTCCCGCACCAGGGCCATGCCCAAGGGTAGGATGGTGAGGCCCACGCCTTGGATCGTCCGAGAGGCGACCATGAACGTGAAATTGGGCGAGAAGCCGGTGACCGAGACCGCGGCCGCGTAGGCCAGCATGGTGCCCATCAGCACCTTTCGCTTCCCGTAGATGTCCCCCAGTTTTCCCACCACGGGACTGAGGGCCACTCCGCAGACCGCATAGGCCGAGATCACGAGAGTGACCTGAGCAGTGTCGACTCGGAAGTCGCTCTGGATCGTGGGGAGGGATGGTGTGAGCATGCCCTCCACGTAGAGGACCGTCATCACGATGCCGGCGAGGAGCAGCATCACGCGGTTCGAGTAGGAACGGTCGAACGTCGCCATGGTCTTCGGCGAAGGAGAGGCGGCGGGGGCGGTGCCCCGCGGGAGGGGCGTAGTCACGGTGACCCTGGCCCTCCGCCCGGCCTGCGCACTCGCCAAGTCGCCGGCGATTCACGGGGTCCTGCTACCGCCGAAGGGCCCATCGCTGACCCCGCCCGGGCTGCCTGGGGCCTCGCGAGCTTAGACTCCCCGGCGAGGATCCTGATCCTCGGCCCGACCGATCCCATACGCATCTCCCTTTAGGCGGGGGCCGCATCGCCCCTTACCTCAACCCCTCGCGTTCCATCAGGAAAAGTCCTTCGGCTGCCGGGACGGCGAAGTACGTAAGCATGACGTCAGCCTCGGCGGCGGTTCGTGTCGGTCGGTGACTCCGTGAAACCCCCTCGGGCCCCGGAGCATCCTACCTTCGAGGGCTCGGAAGGTTCTGGCGGGTGGCAATACGGGCCGGAACAGGGGAATGCCCGTGCCCCGACCGTGCCCGAGGGTCCCGGGAAGCCCGGTTGTCTCGACCCCGACCGGCCGACCCGCCCGCCCCCCGTGGGTCTTTACCTCGCGAGTTTGGCCGGCACTCGGGAATCCATCCCCACCTTCCGGTCGGTCTTGGCGACCGTCTCGGGTTCCACGCTTCGGTTGATCGTGACCTCGTTTACGATTCGGAGCATCTCGAGCGCCATCAGTAGGTTGGACACGACCCGCTGGGCGGCCACGGCGACCCGCCGGTCGGAAACGTGGCGTGCAAGGGCATCGCCGAGAGTGGAACTGGCCGCCAATGTGCTGTCGATGTCGTTCAGGTTCGCATTCGCGTCCACGACGGAGAGTTGGCTGAAGGCGTCCATGGTTCGCTCGAGCAGGCCGTCCACTCGGGAGATCAGCGAGACGAGGTCGGAGATGGCCACCTTGGGCATGCGTTGAAGTCCGGGAAGGTTTCGGTCGAGCTCCTCCCCGACGCCAGAGGTGAGGTCTCCCGTCACCTCGAGCACCTTGGCGATCAACCGGTAGCCGATCTGGTAATGGTGGCTTTCCACTCCGATGTCACGGGCGACCTGAAAATCGTCCGAGGAGAGCAGCAGTTGGCGCACCATGAGGAGGTAGAACCGGTCGACCTCATCCTCCATCGGTCCGAGTTGTTGGAGTGCAGCCCGGCTTGCCCCGGCCAGGACCTTTCGACAGGTCTCGAGCTCCGTACGTAGAATCCGCACGACCTGGCTCATGAGGCGATGGAACTGGTACTTTCCAGGGTCGACGAAATTCTGCACCTCGACCGCGCCCGACTCCTCCTCCACGACCGTCATGCCCAGCACGTGGGCGACGATGCGACGGATCTCCAGGTGCTGCTCGGGCGAGAGGCCGTCGCGAGCGGTGACCACAATCTGGTCCTGACCGGTAATATAGGCTCCGATGAGCAACCGGCCGAGGAGCTTCGGCGGCGCTCCGCTTGCGTCGATTCGAAGGAGCTTCTGCCGCCGCTCCGACGGGACCTCCGCCTTGGCAGGGCTGATCTCCAGTCGTCCTGCCCCAAGGTCCCGGAACCTCAAGGTGTCGCCGGTCTGCAGGTTCATCGAGTCGGTCCAGCCCTTGGGGAGCGTGATGGAGAGGGAGGACGAGCCCGTTCGTTGCACACGTCGGGTGAACCCGGGTGCGACCGGAGCCCGTTCCTCGTCTTTCCGAACTCGTGGCATCACGACCCCATTGTCTCGGATGCCTTAACCGTCTGCCCGGATGGCGTCGAACGCGTCGGGGGGCTCCGGCGCGTCTCCTTACTCTCCTTACGGCCGTGACGGCACCCGCATCACCTTCGGGACCGTTTCCTCTACCCGAGGCATCCGATGCGACCTGGAGCAGAAAACCGAGTGTTCGACCGAGCGAGCTGGCGCCGAAAGGCACGCGTGCCGAGCTGGCTGCACCGTGCGGAGAGCGAGAAGCGTCCCTCGGCCTGGGATGGCCGAAAGACACCGGAGGAGTGAACATGTTCGTCGACTTTCTGGCGTTCCAGCAAATCACCCTCTTGCTCGCCGCCGTCCTGGTCGGCTACGTGGGGGTCGTCGCGTTCTTGGCCATGCGCCGGAACGATGCGGCTGGCGTGAAGGCCGCACTCCGGGGGGGCGCGGTCCCCTTGGGGAGCATCGCCGCCGTCTCCACCGCCCTTGCCGTCTGGGCCGAAGTGGCGTGGCCGCTTCCTGGGAGCTATAACATCTTTTTCACGGACGTCTACCTGCTCTTCGGGGCCACCCTCCTGATTGTGGCGATCTCGATGGCCACCTCCCTCAAGCTGCAGTACGCCGGCCTGTTCGCCCTGGTGGCGGGCGGGGTCACGATTGGCTACGGATGGTCGGGGTACCACTTGGGCATGACGAAGGACCCGTTCGAGACGTTCCTGCTCTACGGCGCCTTCGGCCTGGCGGGGATCCTGTCGTTCCCGGCGACCATCGCCGTGGACCACTATCTGGCTCACCCGGACAGCACGGCCTTCACGTCGCGCATCGCGGTCGCGAACCGACGCCCGTCGCTCCTCGGAGCGACCCGGGCTGCTCAGCCGGTCGTCCCCGGGGGCACCTCGACCGCCTCCGACCCGGCTTCGAGCGTTCGGCCCGCGTTCCGGTGCCTATCTACATCAACGCCGCGGTGGTCCTTTTCGTGGTCGTGATCGCCCTCGCAGGCATCGCAGCGCTACTCTACCTAGACACGACGGTGCCGGCGCACCTCGCATCGGCCCCCTAGGGTGAGCCCAACGAGAGAGCCCCAGGTCGCAGCGGGTCGGAGATGGGAGCGGAGCGAAACCGTGGTCCCTCCGACCCGCCATTCCCAGGCAAACCGATGATGGCCCCCCACGAGCTTGGGGAGGGGCGCCTCGAGCCCGGAATCCCGAACGACCGTGCGCAGAAGATGCTGCGTATCGACGCAACCGGGGCGCCCTCCAGCCTGATCGGTCGGCTGTTGGTCGGGAGCTACATCACCGGCCAGGACCAGGTCCTCGTCACCGCTCGGGGGGGACTCACGACCGCGCAACGTAGGGAGGTCCATCGCGTGGTCGACCGACTACTCGGGATGACCGTGGTAGGAGACAGTCCCGCGGTCGTCGAGGTACAGAACTTCATCGACCCGGGCAAGTACGAGCTTCCGCGGCTGCTCCATCGCGTGGTCCAGTTGCTCCGAAGCGAGCTCGAGGTATGCCACGCCGCTCTCGTCGGGAGGGACTCGCCCGGGCTCGAGCGGATCGAGAGCATCGAAGAGGAGGTCGACCAGATTCTATCTGCTGATGGCACGGCAGCTCCTCCTCTCGTCCGAAAGCCCGCGCATCGCGCGGGACATCGACGTCGAGAGTCACCACTATCAGATCGGCTACCGGCTCGTGGCGAAGGGGCTCGAGGTCACCGGGGACCTGATCCACGCCATCGGGACCGACCTCGAGGAGAACCTGGCCGGCTTCCGCGGGTTGCCCCGGTCTCTCTCCTCCGAACTCGCCCTTCGGGTCCAGCGGCTGGAGGACATCCTCACCAAGACCATGGCCGCATTCGCAGCGCTTTCCGTCGTGGAGGCGAACACGACGCTCAATCGGATCGCGCACGCACTACCGAAGGACAGCGCCCTCGGACAGTTGATCGCGCGGCGCGTGTCGAACCGGAAGGTCGCCATGGCGGCCCAGCGGCTGGTCTGCAACCAGGTCATGGCGCTCGAGATGCTGGTCATCGTCAACGAGGTCACGATCAACCGAAGCGTGGAACCCGAGACCGTGGCGCAGTACCGGAACTCGCGTGCTGATGGAGCCCCATCGGGGGACCCATTGCCCCCTGGCTCCTCGCCCGGTGGTCATCGCCCCCCTCTGAGCAAGGATGGGCCCGCACCCCGCCGGGGCGACCGGCGGCCCCCCCGCGTGCATGCGCCGGGGGTGGGGGCTGCATGCGATCTCTCGGGCCCGTCGGACCCGGCGGCCCGCCGCGGCCCCCGCGGGTCCGATGAAGGGTTTATCTCTCGTGAATCCACGGACGTTCCGTGGATTCCGAGGGCGGAACGGTTCGCCGGGCCGCGTCCGCGTCCGGGTCGGTCAGGCCCACGTGCCGGGTCGCGAGTAGTCGCAGGGAGGCCTAGGAGTGGCGATCGACTCCGGGGACGTGGCCTGGGTCATCACCGCCACCGCCCTGGTGATGATCATGACCCCGGCGTTGGGGTTCTTCTACGGCGGCCTGACGCGACGGAAGAACCTCGTCGCGACCATCGTGCAGTGCCTGATGATCTTCTCGGTCGTCAGCCTGGTGTGGGCATTGTGGGGATACACGATGACCTTCGGCCCGGCGTTCCACGGGTTCATCGGGGACTTCTCTAAGGTCGCCCTCCTCAACGTGGGGGCCGCCCCGAACCCCAATTATTCGAATACGATCCCCGAGCTTCTCTACTTCGCGTTCCAGCTCAAGTTCGCCGCCATCACGCCGGCGCTGATCATCGGAGCGTTCGCGGGCCGCGTCCGCCTGAAAGCGCTGCTCATCTTCATCGTCCTCTGGACGACCTTCATCTACGTTCCCATCGCGATGTGGATTTGGAACCCCGGCGGGTGGCTCCACATTTTCGGGGTCGTGGACTTTGCCGGCGGCCTGGTCGTGCACACCTCCGCGGGCGTCTCGGCGGTCGCCGCGGCCCTGGTGATCGGCCGGGGGAAGGACTTCGGCCGGGAGAGCCGACCCAACAATGTCCCCTACGTGATCCTCGGAACCGCCATCCTCTGGTTCGGCTGGTTCGGCTTCAACGCCGGAAGTGCCCTCGCCGCCAACGCGGTCGCCGTGAACGCCCTCGTCGACACGAACCTGGCGGCGGCGGCCGCTGGGGTCAGTTGGCTGCTCTTGGACTGGACTCGGAAGGGTCGGCCCTCGGCCGTGGGCATGGCCGTGGGGGCGGTCTGCGGTCTCGCGGCGGTGACCCCGGCGGCCGGCTTCGTCGGTCCCGGGCCGTCGATCCTCATCGGTCTCGTGGCCGGGGTGTTCTGCAACTATGTGGCCAGCTGGCGGGCCCGAACTACCCTCGATGACTCGCTTGACGTCTTTGCGTGCCATGGCGCGGGTGGGATGTGGGGGACGATCGCTACCGGTTCTTCGCGTCCACGGCGATCAACGCCGCGGGACCGAACGGTCTCTTCTACGGGAACCCTCACCAAGCCCTGGTCCAGCTCGCGGGCGTGGCGGTGGTGGCGTCGTTCGCGTTCGTCGGGTCCTACGTTCTGCTCCGGCTGATTAACCTCTTCTCCCCACTTCGGGTGGGACCGGAGGCCGAGGACGCGGGACTCGATATCTCGGAATTCGGCGAGGCGGCCTATGACCCGACGGGGACGCCCGTACCACCATCGGGGACCTGACCGCACCCGGAACCGATTGGCCGTCCGGTCCAGGTGGCCCGCAGGGTATCGGAAGACCTTAGAGGACGGCGGTCCGGCGGAGCTTCGGTACAAGGCTCGCGGCTACCTTGAGCGGTTGGGGAAGTAACGACCGACTCCGTGAATCCGGCCGGGACCGGAAGGGTCGGTCCCCTGGGACGGGGTCCCGAAAAGGCCGACGATAGGTTTTCAAGGGGGAGGCGAGCGTGAATACAGGTCAGAGAGCTGGTGACCGTGTCGGCGTATCAGGTCTATCGACGGCCACCGCCGTTGTACCGGGTCGCACGGACCTTGCGCCGGATCTCCCTCCTCGTGCTGATCCTCCTCATCGTGTTCACCGCATCGGCCGCATATTCCGCGGTCCTGACCGCGCAATCGGCCTCGCACCTGGGCGCCATCTCCGAGACGTTCGCCAGTAACGGCACGTTGGTCCTCAGCGGGACCTTGACCCTCAACAACAACGGGATCTACGAAGTGCAGGGCCTCGCCTTGAGCGTCCGCATCAGCAACGCGTCTGGGGTCCTCGTGGGGGCGGTGCGGGTCGGTCCGACGGACTTGCCCAGGCAAAGCTCGACCGCCTACCCGCTCACCGTCTACGTGCCGGTCAGCGGCTCGGGTCCGGGGCCTTCCCTGCTGACCGAGGACCAATCCCTTCCCGTGACCGTCTGGGGGAACGCGACGCTCGGGGTACCTCTTTCCGGTCGGCCTCCTGTTCTCGACCACCCGCTCGTGGGGTGCTCCCTTCTCCAACCTGAACGTCTCGATCGGTACCCCGAGTGTCAACGCAACCGGCACGTCCGTCCCCATCACCCTCACCTTTCAGAACCACGCCCCGCTCACCGACGCCGGTAGCCTCCAGTTCGCGCTCCTCTCCCCCGGCGGCGAGCGCTGTGGGGCCGGCGGGTTCGCGATCGAGGTCCCCTCCGGCGCTCCGTTCTCCCAGACGACCCAAGTGCTCCTCGCGAACGGCTGCTCCCTGGCCGGAGGGAGCCTCCAATCCTCGTTCGTAGCTCCTGACTACACGGTCTCGTTGCCGTCGGAGCCGATCCCATGACCGCGACCGGCCGAACCGGCTCAGGGCTCGGCTACCGCATCCCCCACCTGGGATGGAGGATCACCGCGGGCGCCCTCCGCCTCATTCCCATGGTCCTGCTCCTCGTCGGTCTGCCGGGCGCGGCCCTGGCGTTCCTCCTCTCGCACGGGGTCTCGGTCCCCCTCTCGGTCCTCACCGTCACGGTGTTCGGCGTGGCGATCTGCGCGCTCGCGACCGCCCGGTACGTTGCCACGCCGACCCGTCTCTTCGGCCCGCTCGCGGTGGCTACCTCCGCCGTGACGCTCCTCTATCTCCGAATCATCCTCGCCGCGTCGACCTACTCGTTCACCCTGCCGAACTCCGACTTGAGCCTCACGATCAACTACCTTGAACTCGTCGAGCTCGCGCTGCTCGTCCCGGCGATTGCCCTCGCCGCCGGCATCGTCACCTCGGTCGAGGATGCGCGCTCCCCGCAGGAGCGTCTGCCGTTCGACTTCCCGCCCTGAGCACCGACGCTCTCAAGCGCCCGCGAGCTGGACCTCGACGATCCGCACCGGGCTCTTCGGTCGGTCGTTCCCGTCGCGGGGGACCGCCGCGATCTTCTCGACCACGTCCTGGCCGCCGCGCACGCGACCGAAGATCGCATGTTTGCGGTCCAGCCAGGTCGTCGCGGCGAGCGTGATGAAGAACTGGCTGCCGCCGGTGTTCGGTCCGGCGTTCGCCATGGAAACGACCCCCGGTCCGTCGTGTCGCAGGGTCGGCTCGAACTCGTCCCGGATGGTGTATCCCGGGCCCCCCGTACCGTCGCCCTTCGGGTCCCCCGTCTGGACCATGAATCCCGGGATTACCCGGTGGAAGGTGATTCCCGAGAAGAACCCTTTCTTGGTCAGCGTAACAAAATTCTCCACGGTCTTGGGGGCACGGTCACGGTAGAGTTCGATCCGGATGTCGCCGAGGGTGGTCCGGAGCATCGCGGTCGGGTTCGTCATGTCCCCACGAGCACGCGCACGCGTATAATGCGCGCGCCGGCGGGTCCAAGCCTTCGGCCTTAAGGAGGAGTTCTCCTGTGCCGGACGGGCGGTCCCTCCGACCCCCGAAGAGGATCCGATGCATCGGTCGATCGCCTACGTCGCTGTCGGGGTGCTCCTCCTCTCGGTCGCGCTCCTCGCGTTCCCGATTCTGGGCCTTCGGGAGTGAGCAGTTCGACCCCGAGCAGGAGCTGGGGATCCTCCTCCTGCCCGCCGGATTGCTGGTCCTCCTGGTGGCCGGAGTCTCGACCGACCCCCGGGTCACCACGGTGGGGGGGACGTTCGGCAATCCGGATTTCGACCCGGGCTCGCGGGGGCTCCGCACGCCGTCGCCCCCGACTCCTCGGATGCGGTACCATCCCCGGGAGGCGGTGCAGTGCGAGCACTGTGGGACGCTGATCGCCCCCGAGCTCGCGCGCTGTCTCCGGTGCACCCGGGCGCGCCCCTGCCGAACGTGCGGTCGCCCGCTCGGGCTCGTCCTCGAGCGGCCGACCTGCCCCCGGTGCGGGAAGCCGGAGGTGTTCTGCGATTGCCCCGTCCTGCCGAGGGCCAGCCCCCCGCGCGACCGACTTCGGGCCCGGGCGGGCCGCACCTGAGGGAGGCCGAGGATGGAGGACCCGGAGCTACCCCGCGGGGTCGTCCTCGCCGGACCGGGGCCGGTCCGGGTCCATTTCGACGGAGCCTGCAATTCGACCCGTGGGGGTGGCCTCGCGACGTACGGGTACACGATCGAGGGCGGTGGCATCGACCTGGAGGACTCGGGGCTGGCCGTGCGCCCGTACTCCGAGAACGCCACCAACAACGTCGCCGAGGTACTCGGCGGCGATACAAGCGCTCGAACGGCTGCGGGGTCTCGGGTACATCGGGGCGGTCGAGGTCTACGGCGACAGCCAGCTGGTCATCCGTCAGATGAACGGGGAGTACGAGGTCCGGGCCGACCACCTCCGGAGCTACCACGAATGGCTCCGGAAGCTCGCCGGGTCGTTCGTCAGCGTCTCGTGGACCTGGGTCCCCCGCGAGCAGAACGGGCGGGCCGACGCCCTCTCGAAGCAGGCCATCGCCGAACACGAGGCCGTCGCAGCTCGCCCCCGGTCCGTGCGTGACGGACGCAACGCGAGCGACGACGAGCCCCCGCCGCCGGCGACCGACTAGTCCCAGCGAACCGTATAGACGAGGGTGCGGCCCTCGATCGCGGCGCGGGCCCGGGCGGTATCCACGATCGTCGCGAACGCAGCCGCTGCGTCGGGGGAGAGCTTCGGCCGCATCCCGTAACCGCGGGGCAAGCCCTGGCCCAAGAACATCTTCGGAGGGGGAGCGGGCGGAGGTGTCGGAACGTCGAACGGGCGTGGACGCGGCGGGCTCATGCATCTCCCACGAAGGCCGTTCGGCCGGCGAGGTCGATCCCACCCAGGCAGGGGAGGGCCGCGAGGGGGATGCGCGTGGGGTCGCCCCACTCGGCGTTCAGGGGCGCCGCCGCGAGGAGGAGGCGAAGGGTCGGAACGTCAGACATGGTCCCTCGGGGGGTGTCTGACGCATGTCATACATAAACCCCGACGTTCACAGGCAGGGAACCGCGCGCGAGGCCCCGCAAGGCCCACCCTCCTTGTTCGGGGCGACACCCTTCATATGCCCAGTCCCGCTGCCGCGCCTGCGAGATGCCCCCGTTGACGTCGCCGCCGTCCGAGCCATCCGAATTCCTTCGCGCGGCGGAGGCCGAGCTCCTCGACCTAGCGGTCGAAGCCTCCCAGGCCGACTGGGTCCACGCCACCTACATCACCGACGATACTCAGGCACTGTCGGCCCGAGCGAACGCACGCCTGATGGCGGCGACCCAGCGCTGGGCCAAGGACTCCACTCACCTCTCCGCGACCTCGATGTCGGCCGAGGACCTGCGGAAGGCGAAGCTCCTCCGGCTGCTTCTCCCGCTCGCCGCTCCGTCGGGCCCGGCCGCCTCGCTGGAGCTTGCGCGCACGGTCGCCGAGATGCAGGGCCGGTATGCAAAGGGGCGGTACACGCCGATGGGGGCGACCGAAGCGGTCGACCTGCAGGCCCTCTCCCGGATCCTGGCCGAGGTCCGCGACCCGGCGCGCCTCCTGGACGCTGGACCGGCTGGCACCGGGTAGGACGCGAGATTCGACCGCCCTTCACTCGGTACGTGGGCCTTGCGAACCAAGGGGCGCGGGAGCTCGGCTTCGCGGACGTAGGCGCGATGTGGCGTTCGAAGTACGACATGGATCCGGACGCCTTCGCCCGGGAGGTGGACCACCTCTGGCAGGAGGTCCGTCCTCTCTACGAGTCCCTGCACACCTACGTCCGGACGAAGCTGCGGGCGGTCTACGGGCCGGAACGGGTCCCGGAACGAGGGCCGATCCCGGCGCACCTGCTCGGGAACATGTGGGCCCAGTCCTGGGAAGGGATCTCCCCCTCGTGGCTCCCCCCGGCGCGGAGCCCGGGTTCGACCTCACCGAGATCCTCGTGCAGCGAGGCACCACCCCGCACGACCTGGTTCGCTTCGCGGAGAGGTTCTTCGTATCGCTCGGGCTCCCCGCCCTACCCCCAAGCTTCTGGGAGCGCTCGATGTTCCTCCGCCCCCGGGACCGCGAGGTGGTCTGTCATGCGAGCGCCTGGGACGTCGACTTTGTCGGGGACCTTCGCATCAAGATGTGCATCGAGATCACCGCGGACGATTTCGCGACGGTCCATCACGAACTGGGGCACAACTTTTACCAGCGGGCCTACGCCGGCCAGCCGTTCCTCTTCCGGGAGAGCGCGCACGACGGCTTCCACGAGGCGGTCGGAGACACGATCTCGCTCTCGGTCACTCCGGAGTACCTCGTGCGCATCGGCCTTCTCGACACCGCCCCCGACCCCAGCCGGGACATTGGCCTCCTCCTGCACCGGGCCCTCGAGAAGGTCGCCTTCCTCCCCTTCGGCCTTCTGGTCGACCGGTGGCGGTGGGACGTCTTCTCGGGCCGCATCGCGCCCTCCGAGTACAACCGGTCCTGGTGGGAGCTCCGCGAGCGATACCAGGGGGTCGCCCCCCCGGTGACCCGAAGCGAGGAGGAGTTCGACCCCGGCGCGAAGTTTCACGTGCCGGCGAACGTCCCCTACATGCGCTACTTCCTGGCGCACCTCCTCCAGTTCCAGTTCCACCGGGCCCTCGCCCGTGCGGCCGGGGCGAGCGGGCCGCTCCATCGCGCGTCGATCTACGGGTCGAAGCCCGCGGGGGAGCGCCTCGGCACCATGCTGGAGATGGGGGCCCGCAACGAGTGGCCGGACGCGCTCGAGGCCGTCACGGGAGAGCGACGGATGGAGGCCCGTGGCATGCTGGAGTACTTCGCTCCGCTCCAACGCTGGCTCGACCATGAGAACCGCGGGCAGCCCACGGGCTGGTAGCCCACCGTACTGCGCGGCGGCCACCGAGAACTATAACCCCCCCGGAGGCGGTGTTCTTCCGAATGCTGCTCGGTCCGGGAGAGAGCGTCCTTCGCAGCGAGTACGCCGTGCTCGTCGACGGGCACGGCCCCGGGATCGTGCGCAAGACCGCCGGGGTCCTCTATCTCACGAATCACCGGTGCATCTTCGAGACCGCGGTCTCCCGCGGGGTGGTCCGGGACTTCGTGCGCGGCCGGGATGCCTCGATCGTCCTCGACGCTCCCTTGCCGACGCTGCGGAACCTGAGCGTACAACGGCCGCGCATCGGGAAACCGCGGATCCTCCTCGACACCGGCCACGCCCATGCGACCTTCGACGTGCTCGACCCGGACGCTTGGTATCGGGCGATGGTACAGGCGCGGCAGGCGTTGCCTTCGCCCTATGCGCCTCCGTCCGTCGCGACCCACACCACCCACACGGTCGAGCGACAGGTGGTCAAGGTGAGGTGTCGATTCTGCGGCCGCCTCGCGAACGAGGTCGACGGCCGATGTCCCGCGTGCGGCGCTCCCCTCTAACCTTCGTTAGAACGGGATCTCCCGCAGCAGGTCGTCGAACCCCTTCCGGGCCCATCCCCACCCAAGGCCGATCACGGTCAGCGCCACCGCCGCCGCGAAGGCTGCAGCCTCGACGGCGGTCGACCCCGTCGACAACGACGCCACCGCCCCCGGGACCACGACCATGAAGATGATGGCGATCCCCGAGCCGGTGGCGGCGAGCATCGGACCGGGACGAAGGTACTGGGGGCGGGGACGCTCCTGGAAATCGCTGTACCCGGGCGGCGAACGACAGGCCCCAGAGGGCGACGGCGAACCCCGCGAGCGCCGTCGTGAGCACGAGCCCGAGTACCACGACGAGCCCGACGCGGAAGAGAAGGGCCACCAACCCGGCCACCGCGACGGAGGCAACCCACGCCGGCGCCACCGACGCCACGAGCTTCGCCCGGAAGACCGAGCCCGCGGGGAGGGGGGCCGCGAAGAGCGTCCAGATCGCCTTTCGTTCCTGGCCGACCGAGGTCGTGGCCAGCAGGAGCGCGAAGAACGCCGTGGCCCAGCCGGCGAAGACCACGACCCCGAGCGAACCAATCCCCGAGCCCGAGACCCCGTTCTCGAGGAACACGACCACCAGGAGGACGACCGGCAGGACGAGCAGGGGGAGCATCTCCCGACGTTGCACGTACCCGTGGAAGTCCTTCGTCACGATCGCGGCCTCGGCCGGAGAGAGGCCGAGCCCCCGGAGGACCGGGTGCCCGGCGGCGTAGCGGTGGGCCTCCAGGTGGAACTCTTCGGCGGCGACCGACCAGGACCCGGGCGCGGAGGCGGGTCGCGAGGTACAGCAAGGAGCCGGCGAAGGCGACCGCTGCGGCTGCGAACAGTAGGGAGACCAGCGAACTCCCGTGGTGGGCCCACGTCAGGATGGCGAAGGTCCCCCAGAAGGGGGGAAGGTAGGCCGTCAGGTCTCCGAACGAGGAGAGTCCGCGGAGCGAGGCGAACAGGAAGACCGGGTTGAAGACGAGTTGGAGCGCGACGATCACGATGACGAGCACGACGGCCCGCAGGAGGAGCGCCACCCGGCCCCGGCGGGCCGAGGAGGCGCCCGCGCCCTGACTCGTCGAACGAACGATCTCGACCAAGAACGCCCCCTCGAGCAGGGCGGCGAGCGCCAGCCCCCCTGCGAGGGCCACCAGCGCGCCGGTCCCGACGTAGACCCCGACGGCGGCGACAGCGCCGAGTACGAGCGCCACGGCGGGCGAGTACGTGTACGCCACGGCGACCGAGGAGGCGAGGACGTACTCCTCGGGCCGCAACGGGAGCCAGTTCGCCGCGTCGCTGCCGGCGAACTTGGTCGTGGTGGTAAGCTCGAACATGACCCCCGCGACGAGCACGCTCGCGACCGCGAAGAGCGGCAGGAACGGCAGCACGGTGATGACCCACGGGGCGAGCTCTCCCGGTGGAATGGCCAGGTACCGAAGTCCCAGCGTCCCGACCGCGAACACTCCGACCCCGAGTCCGAGGTCGAGCCAGGCAAAGATCCCGGGTTGCCCAAAGGGGCTCTTGGGGTCGGCGGACCTCCCTCCCGATCGAACCTGAGAGGCCACGAGGACCCAGCCGAGGCGTCGGACTCTGTGGAGATCCATGGGTTGCTCACCGACGGAGAGCGCGGACGACGTCCGTGAGGTCCCCCGTCCCGGTCAGGGCCAGGAAGACCTCTTCGAGTCCGCTCCCCGCGAGCCCCGAGCGTTCCCGTAAGGCCGAAACGGTCCCCGCCGCGACCACCTGCCCCCGGCTCAGGATGATGATACGGTCACAGATCGCCTCGGCGATCTCGAGCACATGCGTGCTGAACACGACCCCCACCCGGTCCGCGGTCGCCAGGTTCCGGAGCAGGTCCTTGACGACGCGAGCGGCTCGGGGGTCGAGCCCGTTGAGCGGTTCGTCGAGGACGAGGAGACGGGGATGGTGGAGCAGGGCGCCGATCAGGGCCACCTTCTGCTTCATCCCCTGCGAGTAGCCACTGATGAGCGAGTTTTCGTGCCCCGCGAGCTCGAGGCCCGCGAGGAATTGGGGGATCCGGCTCGTCCGGGTGGCCGCGTCGATCCCGTAGAGGTCCGAGATGAAGTCGAGATACTCGGCGCCGGTGAGGAACTCGTACAGGGATGGCGACTCGGGGACGTACCCCATCTCGCGCTTGGCAGCGATCCCGTCCCCGACGACGTCGTGCCCGAGCACCCGTATCGACCCGACCTCCGGCCGCAGCAGGCCCAAGATCGCCTTCATCGTGGTGGACTTCCCCGCGCCGTTCGGTCCGAGGAGCCCGACGATCTCTCCCGGGGCGACGGCGAAGCTCACGTCCGAGACCGCGCGGGTCGCGCCGTAGGATTTCGATACGTGCTCGACCTCCAGGAGCGGACCCTGGGGCCCCGGTCGCGGAAGGGTCGGAACGCTCGCTAGGGCCGACACGCGGTGCCTCGGGTCGAGCGAGACGTCAGGGGTCTTTACCTAATGGCCCAAGGGGCCCGGTCAATTGTTCGTCGGCGCCCCGGCCAGCGCCCCGAGGGCGATCCGGGGGCGTCCGCGGTTCGGGGCCTGGTCGGCCAGGAACATCACGGAGGAGCGGACGGAATGGGGCCGGAGCGTATCGGCGAGCGCGACGAGAAGCTCGTAGGCGGCATCCTCTGACTCGCTAGGGTCGACGAGGCTCACGTCCCCCGTCGCGAAGATACGCACCGTGCCGCGCTGGATGCCGAGGAGGACGCTGCCGCTCCCGTCGCGCCGAGCCCATGCGAGTAGCCGCCCGTCGGGCCGGTCGACCACTCCCATCCACCGCAGGGAACCGAACCAGCGCCCGGTAAGGCGTTCGAGCACCGCCGCGGGGTCGACTCCCGCCGGGAGCTCGATCTGGGCGACGGCGCGCAGCTCCGTCTCCGGTCCCGTGATCCGGTCCGGTTGGCGCACGGAGCGGTATCCCTCGTTCGACCGTTCGACCAGGCCCTCGCGCTCGAGGCGGCGGAGCGCCCGCGAGAGCGACTCCGGGTGCGCTCCGAGGGTCCGTCAGAGGCCGCTGAACGGGATCCGCCCGTTCCTCTCCTCGAGGGCCACCAGGACGCGATCGTCCAACCGTCCCGAGGGAACGGAGCTCCCGTCCGAGGGAGGAGGCGTCATCGCACAGGCACAGGGCGGCCTCCTTGTAAACCGTCGGTCACCATTTGGTAAGCTGCTGACCTGACTCCGGCCCACCATCTCGGTTGTGACCGACCCTGCTGTGACCCGGTCAATAACCCCCTCGCAGGGATGGGGGCAGTGGAACGACGAGTTCCAGGAAACAGACCATGAGCGACGAACAGGAAGGATGTGGCCCCGGTGCCCACCATGGCCCGTGGGTGTGGACGGCATACCGAGCGTACAACGAGCTGCTGCGCGAGAAGCTGAAGAAGAAGTTCGACGCGCAGGAGGGTCCGTGGATGGACAACGTGGCGGAAGTCCTCGTGCAGATCGTCAACGCGCGATGGGAAGGCGGCCGGAAGAAGGAGAAGGAGGAGGAGGAGCTCTTCGAGAAGCTCGAGAAGCTCCTCTCGGGCTAGGGGGAACGGAGATGCCCACCCCCCTCTCGCCCGGACCCTCCGTACCTCCGGTGGGTCCGGAGCCCTCCCTCCCGTGGCCCGGCGGCCGGTAGGTCCCCTCAGGGGCGCCCATGAGCCTGACCGAGCTCGAGCAGCGGATCACCGCGGCCGTCCGCTCGGTCGGACCCGCGGTCGCGGCGGTAGAGACGTTGCACCCCTCGCCGCGCCGGGGGAACCCCTTCCTCGTTCCCGCCGAAGCGACGGCGGTGGTGATGGACGCCTCGGGGCTCCTCATCACGAACCAGCATGTAGTGGACGGAGCGCGGGAGATCCGGGTCCACTTCTCCGACGGCCGTTCGGCGTCGGGCACGGTCGTGGGCGGGGACCCGGTGACGGACGTCGCGGTCGTCCGTATCGGGGAGCGGGGTCTTCCCGCCGCCCGTCTCGGCGACTCGGAGACGCTCCAGGTCGGCCAGGTCGTCTTGGCGGTGGGCAACGCCCTCGGGCTACCGGGCTCGCCCACGGTCTCGATGGGGGTGGTCAGCGCGCTCGACCGACCCCTCCCCGGCTCCGACTTCCTTTTCGAAGGGCTCATCCAGACCGATGCCGCGATCAATCCGGGCAACAGCGGCGGACCGCTCGTCGACCTTGACGGTTCGGTCGTCGGGATCAACACCGCCGTCATGCCGTTCGCCCAGGGGGTCGGCTTCGCGCTTCCTATCCGGGCGGTGGAGCGCATCGCGGCCGAGCTGCGGCGCCGCGGACGAGTGGTTCGACCCTGGATCGGAACCTTCTTGGTCGACCTGCGAAGCGACGTCGCAGGACCCCGCGGCCTCGCCCCGAACTCGGGGGTCCTGGTCGCCGACGTGATCGCTCGCTCCCCAGCCCACCAAGCCGGGCTGCGTCGCGGGGACGTGCTCGACCGAGTGGGCCCGTTCCCGGTACGACGCATCCGGGAGCTGCTCGAGACGCTGGCGCGCTACCCGGTGGGCAGCGACGTGGAGGTCGGATATCGGCGACGCGGCCTACCCCTGGCCACCTCGCTGCCGCTGAGAGAACGGCCTGACGCGCCGAGAGTTCCTGCAGGGAACTGACCCCTCCCCCGGCGACCCTGGCTTCCCCGGAGGTCGAGGGTCTTAAGGCGGAGGACATGATGTCGGCGTCGGAGAGCCCCATGGTCGTGGATTTCGCCTTCAAGAGGACGCCCGCCTACCGGGTCGCCTACATCGCATGGAAGGGTCCGTGGAAGGACCAACGGATCCGGGCCGAGTTCGCCCGCCTCGCCCTCTGGGCCCGGCAGAACGGGTATCGCACGGGCCGCTGGATCTTCCGGGAGCCGGGCATCCACCGATGGGAGGTCGCGGTCGAGGTCCTCGGGAGGGGCGTGCGCCTGCGCCCTCCGCTCCGCCTCAAGACGCTCCCGGCAAGCCGGGTCGCGAGCGTCGTGTTCGACCCCGAGGCCGTCTCCTCCGCCCTGGTCTACCACGGCCTCATGGACTGGCTTCGCTGGCGGCGCAAGGACGGTAAGATCCGTACCGTGGGGTCGACGCGCGAGGTCTACCGAGGGAACCCCTACACGGATCCGAAGGCCTGGTCCAAGACGGACGTCCAGTTCCTGGTGCGCCCCTAAGGCTTCCTCGGGGGAAAGGCCCTTCCGGCTCCCATGACGGGCCCGACCGGCATCGACTGACGCACCGGGCCGACGAGGGTCCGTGATCGACGCCTACCTGGTGCTGGTCGGGATGGCCCTTGGGTTCAGCTTGGTCATCCCCCCCGGGCCGATGAACGCCCTGATCGCGGTCCGCTCCGTCCGCTCGTTGCGGGGAGGGGTCACGACCGGGCTGGGCGCGATGACTGCCGACCTCGTCCTCGGCGGCCTGGTCTACGCCCTCCACGCCCTGGTCGACCTAACGCCGGTGGTACGCGGGGTCGAAGCAGCCGGGGCCGTGATCATGGCGTTCTTCGCCTTCCGAGTCCTCACGCAGGATGCCCGGGCCGGCTCTCCTGCCCCCGGTCGAGATGTGCGAGTATTCTCCGAAGCTCTCGTCGTGGGGGTTACGAACCCATTCCAAGTGATCTGGTGGCTGACCGCGGGTCTCGCGTTCGCCTACCTGGGCGGTGTTCTCCTCCTGGCCGGACTGTTCGCTGCCATCGGGGTCTGGATTCTGGCCTTCCCCTACGCCCTTCACCGGGGCGCGCGGCGATCCGAGCGGCTCCCCCGGGCCGTGGCCGTGGTCTCCGGTGCCCTGTTGGCCGGATTTGCGGGATTCGCGGCCCTGCTTGCGGCCGGGTTCCCGTTCTAGGTCGCGAGCGGCTAGGTCCGAGGGGTCCGCAACCGGTCCGTGTACTGCTTACGGAGCTTGGCGACCTTCGGCACGATCACGAATTGACAGTAGGCCTGGGCCGGATTCCGTGCGAAGTAATTCCGATGGTACTCTTCGGCCGGATAGAAGGCGGAGAGGGGCGCGATCTCGGTGACGATGGGCCCTCGCCAGAGCTTCTGCCCGTCCAGCGACCGGACGACCTCCATGGCCGTCACGCGTTGCGCCTCGTCGTGGCAGAGGATGATCGACCGATACTGGGTCCCTACGTCGGCGCCCTGTCGGTTCTTGGTGGTGGGGTCGTGGGTAGTGAAGAAGATGGTGAGCAGGTCGCGGTACGGGAGGGCTATCGGGTCGAACCGTATCTGCACGACTTCGGCGTGACCTGTACGGCCGCCACAGACCTGCTCGTACGTGGGGTTGGGGGTGGATCCCCCTGCGTATCCCGGAAGCACCTCCAACACCCCCCGGAGCTCGGAAAAGACCGCCTCGGTGCACCAGAAGCAGCCGCCGCCGACGGTCGCCACGGACGACCCTTTAGGGCTCGGGGGGGCCGCCTCGGTCATCGAGACATACCATCTCCCCACGGATGATGAGGGTGTCGGGCGGCGGGCGCCTTCGACAACCTGGGTGCTCCGCGAGCGGCGGGGCCGGTTACGCCAAGGGAGGCGAACCGGGCAGGACCGTCCTGGTGGACCGCCAATCGATGCGGCGCGGCACGACCCTAACCGGCTACTTATGAGGGGCCGGGTCTCGGTTCTTCTCACGCATGGCGGAGTCTCCGGTAGCCCCCCGGGCCGAGGACCTGAAGGGGGCCGGCCGACTCGCACTCGGGGGTAGCCTCGGGATCGCCGCGTCCCTGGTCACCCTCGTACCTTCCGTCCGTGTTCCTCTGGCTGGCCCTGTACTCGCCGAACGGCTTCTTCGCCTTGGTCCCGACCCTCCTCCAAACCCTCTCGCTGCTCGTCCTCGTGGGCGCGATCCTGTTCCTCCTCTCGCTCTTCGCCTATCGGTTGGGATTCGCGACCCTCCGGAAGGTCGACCCTCGGTTCTCGGTCGCCTCGGTCCTTTGTCTGATCGGAACGTTGGGATTCCTCCTGGTGGTGGTGGCGGCCGCGGTACTGCTCGGCTCGACCAGCTCCCTGCTCCAATGCCTTCACGGACAGCCCTCGCACGCGTTGAGCTGCCTCAAGTCCGGAGAGCCGCTTGGCGCGTACACCGCGGTGGCCGGGTTCTGGCTCGGCTGGCTCGGTGGGGTCGGCATCGTGGTTGGGCTGAGCTCGGCCGGGCATCGCTTCGCTCGGGGGAGCCTCTACGGGGCGGCCCTCGTGTATACGCTGCTCCTGCTCGTGTTGGTCGGACCGTTCCTCGCGCTCGTCTACACGGTGCCGGACCAGCAGTACCTCTTGCTCCTCATCCCCCTCCTCGCGCTCCTCGGACCGATCCTGACGCTCGGGGGGAGCCGCGTCCCCCCGGCGACCGTGCGACGTGCCTGAGGGTCTCGGGTCGCGATTCCCTCCGAAGCGCACCTCGCCCGAAGGCTCACCCACCGAGCGGTGTTGGGCTCGCGATGTCCGAGTCCGTCGAACCGTCCTACCTCCCACCCAGCCACTACTGTCTGTCGGTGGACCGGATGCTGGCGTTCAAGGGCATCCCCGCGAAGAAGGTATACCCGCCGTACCACGACCGGCAGGAGCTCCTGCCAGAAACCGGAAAGGACTACGCTCCAACGCTGATCTGGGGCGGGAAACCGGTCAGTTGGAACGAGATCCCCGCCATCCTCGACCGGGTCCGGCCCGACCCTCCGCTTCTCCCGAAGGGGCAGGAGGGCATCGCCCGTGCCCTCGAGAACTGGGGCCACCAGGTCTTGGAAGAGCGAGTCTGGCGGGCGGTCGCGACCCGAATCCCTCGGCTGTTACGTACTGACCAAGAGCGCCGGGTCTTCGAGGAGATGCAATCCGCTCGAGAAGTGGGGTCAACCGAAACGTTGACCGATCTGGCGGGGCGCATCGTTTCGTGGGGGTTCAAGAAGAGAGACCCGCCGGCCGTTTCAATGGGAGCAGGGGATACCACCCACGATTGTGGGCATCCAATACCATAGCACCGAGAGAAGACGGCTCCGGAGAAATCGGCTTGGAGAGCCTCCCGCGCAGAATGCGAAGGGAGGACCCGCGGGGTGGGTGCTGGCCGGGGAACGCGGCTCAAGCGCTACGCGCGAGCCGCGCCGTTCAATGAACGGGCGCGCGGTGAGCAATCTCTAAGCGGGGTCGAGCCCTCAATTCTAGTGCATCCATGAGCGCCACGCCCCTTTGGGAGTTTTCCGCGTTTTTCATTGTGGTTTCCCTCACCTGCCTCGGGCTGGCTCCGGCGGCTGGGGGGAGCCTCCCCGCGGGCCACCAGGCACTCCCGCCGCTTTCCTCCTATCCCGACGCGCCCACGGCAACCGATACCAATGGGATCATTACGACCATCCCGGTGGCCGAGAACCCTTCCACTCCGGCATACGACTCCGGCAACGGAGAACTGTACTTGTCCGCCGGCGTTAGCGGCGGTATCCCCGGTAATGGCACCGTCTACGTCGTTTCGGCGAGCACCAACACGGTGACGGCAAGTGTCCCGGTCGGGACGTATCCTCTGACCCCCGTATACGACAGTGGAAACGGGGACCTCTACGTCTCTGAAGCGAACTCTTCGAACGTCACGGTCATTTCTGGCGCGACCAACTCGGTCGTCACGAGCATCCCGGTCGGCCGAACCCCGGGTGTAGTCGTCTACGACAACTTCTCGGGGAACCTGTACGTCGCCAACGTCTATTCCGACAATGTGAGCGTCATCTCCGGGGTGACGAACACGGTCATCGCGACGATTCCCCTATTGTGCGCGCCCTACCAGCCCACCGTGGTGGGCGGTTCCGTCTATGTCCTGTGCGAGGGCAACGTCTCGAGTGGACCCTCTTACGACCTGGTGGTTCTCTCCGCTGCATCCAACAAGGTCATCGCCACGCTTACTCTGGAACCGGGATCGGGCCCAGTCGCGCCGGCGTACGACCCCGGCAATGGTCTCCTCTACCTGCCCGAGGTCGCGTCGGACCTCATTCTCGTGATCTCTCCGACGACCAACGCCATCCTGGAGTCGATTAGAATCGGGCCCGGCATCCCTTACACCACTCCTTTGACCCCAGTCTACGACCCGGCCACTGGTCGTCTTTACGTGGCCGAGGAGGGCGCTGGGAATCTGAACGTCCTGGCGGGCTCCCCGGGCGAGGTGGTGGCGAACATTTCCGTCGGCTTCGTCGCTACGAACCCCCCGGCCTACGACTCCGGAAACGGCGATCTCTACCTACCGACCCTTCAGCCGTTGTCGTGCTCGGGGACCTGTCTCAGCGACGTGGTTGTGGTCGACCCCCAGACGGACACTGTGGTCTCAACCATTGCGACCGGGGAGTATCCGAGCACCCCGGCCTATGACCGTGCCAACGGGGAGCTTTACGTGCCGAACGAGGCATCCAACAATGTCACGGTCATCTTCGGCGGCGACGCATCCGCGCCCCCTTACACCGTGACGTTTCGGGAAGTGGGGCTTCTCCCCGGTACCCTCTGGCGCGTCACGAGCGGCGCCAGCACCCGCGCCGCGCTTGCCGGCGGGACGATAGAGTTTGCAGGGCTGCAGAATGGACAGTATGCTTACCGAGCGCAGGTCTTCGGCTTTGCCTCATCCGGGTCTCCCAGTAGCCCGGTGTCAGTCCAAGGAGCGGATGTCGGCGTGACGGTAACGTATGTGGCCCCGGCAGCCCCACCCAACAACGTCGGTACTGACGGCCTGGGAGCTTGTCGCGATACTCGGGTCTCTCGCGGTGGTCGCCTTGGCTGCGGGAGTCGCCCTCACAGTTCGGAAGGGCCGTTAGCCGACCGCCCCGGTCGCTAAACACCATACTCGGATACCCGGGGTCATCGAGGAGATGCAGACTCGCGCGCGGGGCCCCTGGCACGTCCAGAAGGCCCGACGGCCCGAGTTCGTCCGGGACCTCAACGAGTATTTCGGGATCGTTGACCAGATGGTCCTTGGGAAGGAGTGGATCCTCGGGCGGCCCTCTCTCGCGGACTTCGGGATCTACGGGGGACTCTCCCCGTGGCTACTGGTGGGGGAGAAGATCCCGAAGGGACTTGTCGCGCTTCGCCGATGGGTCGCACGAATGCAACGCTTGTAGGGCACGTCCCTCATTCGAGCAGGACGACCTGGGCCGCGGGAGCCCGGAAGCCGGAGGTTCGATGCGAACCGTCGCAGTACGGTTTGTTCTTGGATTGGCCGCACCGGCACAAGTCGGCGACGACCTTCCCATCCACGAAGACGAGGTTCGACGCGTTCTCCCTCGACTGGACGTACACTCGCGGCATGGCCCCCCAGGGTCCGGCACCTAAAGGCTTGAGCTGGCGTCCAGGTAACGTTCTCGCCGGCCTGTTAGGTCCCTGCTCCCGGCTCTCTGAAAGGGGCCGCGTCCATGAAAGTGGGGATTCTCGGGTCGGGGGATGTGGCGAGGTCGCTCGGCATTGGATTCGTCACCACCGGGCACACGGTAAAGTTGGGCTCTCGGACCCCCGAGAGCGATGCCTTGATGACGTGGAAGCAGACGGCCGGGCCGGCAGGCTCCACCGGCACCTTCGCGGCGGCCGCGGAGTTCGGAGAGCTGATCGTCCTCTCCACGCGCGGGGTCGAGAACGCCTCCGCCATCCGCCTCGCAGGGCCCCGGCACTTCGAGGGGAAGGTGGTCATCGACACTACGAACCCACTCCAGCACACGCCGGACGGAAGGCCCACTCTCGCGGTGGGGTTCGACGACTCGGCCGGCGAGGGAGTGCAACGCCTGCTCCCCAGCGCGAAGGTCGTGAAGGCGTTCAACATCGTTGGCCATCTCCACATGTTCCGGCCCCAGTTCCCCGGAGGTCCGCCCGACATGTTCTATTGTGGGAACGACGCCGACGCGAAGCGCCAGGTCGCCGGGGTCCTTACCGCGTTCGGCTGGAATCCGGTGGATATCGGCGGCATCGAGGGTTCGCGCCTCCTCGAGCCGATGTGCGTTCTCTGGGTCACGTCCGGCCTCCGCCTCGGCACCTGGGACATCGCGTTCAAGCTGCTCCGCAAGTAGGTGCCCGCCCCGCGGTTGTTCCGGCTATCTCCCGCATCCCTCAAGCTACGGGCCCGGCGGGCCCGCCGCGCCACGGGCGGCTCCTGGCCTCTGCGGCGAGAAGGGAAGCGGTGGGGGCCAGGTACTCGTCAAGGTCGCAGCCGGTCGAGCGAGGCGGACTCGCTTGACCGGCGTTGTCGAACGGCGTCCCTCGACCCGAGCGGGGCACGGGTAGCCCCGCACGGCTCCTCGGACGCAGACCCTTAATCGATAGGCATCCTTGCGCCCCTTGTGGCAGCCCGCGAGGTCCTCGATTGGCTGTTGGACGAGAACCAACCCGCGGTCCGCTACCGGACGCTGACCGAGCTTCTGGGGCGGTCGGAGGGTGACCCTGAGGTCCGGGCTGCCAAGCAGAGTATCCCCGAAACCGGGTGGGCTCGGGAGATCTTGGCGGAACGTGACCCCGAGGGATGGTGGGTCCATCCGGAGAGCCTCTACCGACCGAAGTACACGGCCACGAACTGGCGGATGCTCGTGCTCTCTGACCTCGGGCTTACGCGAGAGCTTCCGTCGGTCCGGGTCTCGTGCGAGCTCTGGATGAAGAGATTCGCGATGAAAGGCGGAGGCGTGGGGGGTAGCTCGACGGGAAACGGACATCTTTGTGTCGTGGGCAACATGGCCCGAGCACTCCTCCGGTTCGGGTACGCTGACGACGCCCGGGTCCGGCGCTCCATGGAGTGGTTGGTCCAGCAAGCCCACCCGAAGGGCGGCTGGTCGTGCTTCGGGAGTGCGGGGGGGGGGCCGGAACCTCGATTCCTGGGAAGGGTTGAGCGCCTTCGTCGAGTATCCCCGGTCGAAGTGGACCGCGGGCATGAGCCGCTGCGTAGAGCTCGGGGCGGAGTTCTTCCTCGAACGCGAGCTCCATCGGCAGGGGGCTCGCTATCCGCCATGGTACCGGTTTCACTACCCGGTCCACTACTACTACGACCTCCTAGTGGGATTGGAGATGTTGACCGCTCTCGGGTACGGGGCGGACCCCCGACTCAAGTTCGCGCTCTCGTTCCTCAAGCGGAGGCGTCGCCCCGATGGCCGCTGGAATCTCGATGCGCTCCACCCGGACGTAGAGGGCGCGATCGCGCGCTGGTTCAAGCAGCATCCCCAACACGACCCGACCCCGCTCGTGATCGAACCTGCCGGCCGCCCGAGCAAGATGGTCACCCTTCGCGCGCTCACCGTACTCCAGCGGGTCGGCGCGTAGGCTCGGATATCCGGGGGCGAGACCGCCGCGGGGGTTGCGGAGGGTGGTCGCTTATACCTCTCGCCAGAGGTCAGGGACCGGATGGTCGAGCTGGCCCACGGCGAGTCAGAAGCCTCCTACCGGGTGCTTCGAGGACTCGCCACGGCCCTCGCTATTTCCGTCGTCGTCCTGGGGGTTGAGGCCGTCGGGGCGTGGTTCAGCCACAGCTTGTCGGTGACCGTCGACGCGGTCCACAACCTCCCCGACCTATTCGCCTTCACCATCTCGTACCTGGCGCTCGCGGGGACCGCCGTCGGGCGCTCCGACGTGCACACCTTCGGCTCCCACCGCCAGGAGGTCTTTGCCGCGATCCTGAACGCGTTCGTCATCCTCGCAACCGGGCTCCTCTTCGCCTACCCCGCCCTTCTGGGGCTCGTTCATGGGGCCGCAGCCTTCGGCCCCGTCGACGCCCAATGGGTCCTGTTCGCGGCCCTGCCGACCCTGGCCCTTCGCGTAGCGTCCGCGGCGTACCTGGGGCGCATCCCACGCCAGGTGCGCGACCTGAACGTGGGCAGCGTGCTCCTGCACCTCGCCAGCGACATTGCGATCACCCTCGCCCTCGTGGTGGAGGCGGGCCTCCTGCTCCTGTACCCTGCCGCCGCCTGGGTGGACTCTGCTGCCGCCCTCTTCGTCGCGGGCGTGCTCGTGTACGAGTCCATCCCGATCTTCCAAGGGGGATGGGAGGTGCTGACAGAGCGGGTTCCCCACGGCCTCTCCCTCGGTCCGCTCAGAGAGGCGATCGAGTCCGTTCCCCGGGTCCGGCAGGTCCACGACCTCCACGTCTGGGCGCTCTGTCCGACGCTCGTATGCATGACGGCCCACGTTGAGGTCGACGAAATGCCGATGAGCGAGGGGGGAGCGATCACGTCCGCGCTCCGCAAACGGGTGGAGGACGAGTTCGGGATAGTCCACTCGGTCTTCGAACTGGAGACCGGCTCCTCCGGCTCCAGGGCCCGCCTTTCTCCCACAGACTGAAGGTCCGGGACAACGAGCCCCGGGGCGCCGAGGGCCAGCGCCTCGTCGAGTCGCCCGCTCAACCCACTGACCCCGGTCCACCCCCTCTCATCCGCGGCGTCGCGGGGGTGAGGTCGTCGTCCGCTTGTCAATCGCCGTTGACGGCCGGCATATACCCTCTCCGGGCGAGGGTCGCCGAGTGCCCATGTCGAGCCCGGCCAAGAACGGAGCGTCGTGGAGAGAGCGGCTGAGCGGAGCGCTCCGCCGCGCGAGCGTGATCGACCTGCTCCGGATCGGCACCGGGCTCGTTTGGGTCGTCAACCTGATCTTCATCGTCGACCCGCAGAACCGGTGGTGGGCCACCTTCTTTCAGAACGCCCTCTCCTACGCTCCCACCACCATCGGAGGGCCGGGCTTCGCACAGTACGTCGCCGGGCACCCGTTGTTCTTCTCGTGGGCCATCGCGATTGTGACGGGATACCTGGCGGTGGCGCTGACCTTCGGCCTCACCACGCGTCTCGCGTGTTTCGTCGGCAGCGCCTTCTCGGCCATCCTGCTCGCCACGCAGTTCGGGAGCACGTTCGTCTTCCCCGGCGGCACGGACATCGGGGAGCACCCGCTCTACATCCTCATTTACGCCGCGATGGTCGTTGGCGGCGCCGGGACCTCGTTGTCCCTGGACGAATGGGTCCGAGACGCCCTGGCGACCTGGAGGGCAACCCCGCCGGCCCCCGCCCGGGTCCCCAGCCGGTCCCCCTGGTCGGCCTCGGTCTCGACGCGCACCCTGTTCGCCTACTTCGCGGCAGGCACGCTGGTCTCGATGGGGGTTGGCTTCGGCCTGGTGATCGCCTTGCCGGCGCAATCGGGGACGTCCACGATACCCTCGCCGACCGGCCCCGTGAGCTACGTGAACCTGACGGTCAACGTCAACGCGACCAACGGCTGGCCCCAGGTACAGCCCGGCGAATTTCACCACGTCCACAGGGCGAACCGTCTTCACCATCGTCGACAATGATTCACCGATGTCGTGGAGCGGGTGTCCGTGTTCTGTCGGGGGCACCGTCGACGGGTTGGAGCTGATCAACGGCACCCCAGTCGGGATCGTCCCGCCCGACAACGTGGCTCACTCGTTCAACGTCCCGGAGCTGGGGATCCAGATCATGAGCCCCGGCCAGAGCGTCGTCCAGTTCACGGTGGACATCGAGCGGACGGGCCAGTTCATCTGGTTCTGTATCGTCCCCTGCGGCACGGGAGCAGACCCGTACGACACCCCGCCGATGGGGGTCCCCGGGTGGATGACCGGCACGATGACGGTCACCTAGGCCGGACCGGACCCCGGTGGGGACCCCGGGGAGACGCGGGGAATCTGTTTCCCCGGGGGTTCGAATCCTCGAGCAAGCCGCCGCGATTGCCCAAGAGAGTACCTCTCCTTCGTTTGAGCCCCCTCGGGAGGTCCCTAGAGGACCCCCTCCTTCGAAAAAGGTCGCAGCGGGTTGGGAAGGGAGGGCCGCGTAAGGTTCGTCACAGGCACGGACCCCGGACCCTCCCATTTCGAGTTCCATTCTGGCGGAGGTCGATACCCACGACGAGGTCGGTCTAGTCAGGCGCTCCGAGCCCGATCTGCCGGATTGTGCCAAGGATATGGCAAGCAATCGGGACGATCGAAACAGAACGGAGCGCGTTACGACAGGACACGCTCTCCACCGCCCAGCTGTCCCCCCGGTCGCCAAGCCGGTCCCAGAGTTGCACCCCCTCTCTGATATCTGGCGATCCAAAAGGGCCTTCGCGGGGGCTATGCGATGCGGGGCGGGCCGACACCGCCCGATGAAGTCGCGCCCCCGCGCCGACCTACTTCATCGCCTGGAGGGCATTTTCGTCGAGATGGTACTTCCCGTTGACCTCGAGGAAGACCTTGGTCTTCCCGCTCCGTCGCTTCATGATCCGCACGAAGATTCGAGACAAGCCGAGCTCTTGGGCTGTGAGGGCCGTTTCCGGACTCAGGGCCCCCTTCGCTTGGAACGTCTGGATGATTTCGCGGATCCTCCCTCCAAAAAAGCCCTCCTCTCCTGCGGGTGCCGGGGGGGACGGGGGAGGAGGTCTGGGCACAGATGGCGCAACCGCCGCCGCGGGTGTTGGCGGGAGGGGTGGGACCGGGCCCCGAGCAGGCTCCTGCGGTAGGCGGGTCGGTCCCGCGACAGGCGTCGGAGAGCCCACGGCAACCGAGGCAGGCGGTGTGATCGGGTTCATTCTCACGGTGTGCGCCGCGCCCCTCCTGACGGGAATCGTCACGGGAGGAGGCGAGACGTATCCGGGGGCACCGGCTTTGACCGCGTAATCGCCGGCTTTCACACCGCCAAAGGCGACCCTCCCGTTCGTTCCCGTGCTGCCGGAGAAGCTCTTCGGACCGTCGGCTGAAACGTCGGCTCCCGGGATTGGCGAGAACGTACCGGAGTCCAGGTACCGGTGACGGTCAACCCGCGTCCCCGGCGGCTCCGGGCGACGAGAAGGGCGAGCAGAGCCACGATCACCACGACGACAATGAGGACCCACTCAATCGATGAGACCCCCGACGGGGAACTCGAAGACGGTGGCGAGATGGTCGCGGACGGAGTCAGGTCAACGGACATCCAGACCGCGCTGTTGGGTCCGGGGCCGGGAACGGGCGTTCCCGCAGACTGCCCGATGATGAGGTAGAACGGACCGATTCCGACTTGAGTCGTCGCCTGTCCCAGGACCTGGCCTCCCGCGCTGGCGCTGAACTGCGCGGTTCCCGAACTATTCACGGCGATCGTCAGGGTGTAGACGACTTGCACGGCGGGGGTCAGGTCCAATGGCGGCGTCTTCTGCCAGGTGCCGCTGCCGCCGTTCGATCCAGCCCGTGCATAGATACCATAGAAGCACTGGTTCGGCTCGATAGAGGAGTTGGCCGGATACCGCACGTGGAGGGGTTTCCGCAGTTGCTGTCCGCGCTGCAATCATCCGGGTTCAAGTTGCCGGTGAGCTGAACGCCGGAGGAGGCATTTTGCGAACTGATCCCAAAGACGAACGGATGTCCATTCGATACGAGCCCTTTGACGAGGGCGGTCACCGTGAGGGGAGGACTGAAGCTCTGGACGCTCTGGATCGCGCCGACCTCCGAACTCACATTCACGTTAGCGATCTCCATGCCGGCCGAGGAGAAACTGGGGGTCAGGGAGGTGTAGGAGCAGGCGGGACAGTTGTTGCCCGAGAAGTTCAACGCGACCGGTCCACTGATCGCCCACAGATTGGCATTCAGGCTGGTATCGTGCGTGAAATCGTCCGAAAGCGGGGATGCGAGAGGAGCTGGGGAAGCCCCCGCGACCGCTCCTAAGGCGCTGAGAGCCAACACCAACACCACGGCCAGCGAGGTCAGCTGGCCACCAGCGGCAAGGCTCTTCGAACCGCTCTTGCGAGAAATCATCAAAACCGAAGAGAGGCTTCGGGCCTTAGACCCGAGGTGAAGTTCAGTTGACGGCCCCTCGAAATCGCCGATCGGGAGTCGCGTCTTGCCTGCGAGCTCTGGAGGCCCGTACTCCGTAACGACTCGAGGCGCGGGACCGCACCTGCTCCGTCCACTCTTCTTGGCCCGATCTGCTTGGGTCCTCGAAAACCGGTGACCCGGAGAACAAACTGGGGGGTCGGGCGGAGTTTCTTTTCCGCCGGCGTACCCCGCTGCACCTCCCGCGGGCACGGACGCGGACTCCGGTCAGGTGACCAGTCGGTGGGAGGTTTGCGCCGACCCCGCCCCTTCCTGCAACTGGTGGTTAGGCAAGCCAACCCCTTCCGGAGGAGCATTCGGACCCCCCTTGAAGGTCCAGTGTTCATGCCCATGACCGCTTCGTAATCGGGCGGCAGGTGGATCCCCGGGGGAACGGTGCCCTCCCGGGGATCGGGCCGGGAAGGGGTCTTGGCGACAATGGACACGGTGGGATTTGAGCGCTTATGGGTTCAAACCCACCCCGCTTTACAACTCGTTACGCACTTTGGACTCACTTCACGAGACTGGCCGGGACGCTCTGCGATTCCGAGAGAGGTACCGCACGGTGCTGATTGCTCCGACGACTATGAAACCGACGCCGCAAGCGAGGACAACTGTGGCCACCACTATGGTTGAAAGTGGTTGGGGAGGGGGTGTGCAGGTCCCTTCGGCGGTCACGCAACCGGGGGTGGTGGTGTACAACCCGTAGCTGACGATTATGAGGACTACTCCTACCACGACGTAGACAGCAGCAGCGAACAGTACAGCTGACAGCTTCCCACCTGATCGCGTACTCCCACCCTATTCCGTTCATGCCCCCGGTCAGCTTAGTCCTGAGGTCCGGTCGAATGACGGCCCGGCAACCTCCGTTCCCTCTTCGAGCGGACACCCCAGCCGCGCCTTTGATTCGCGGCCCTAGACGGGTCCCTGAACCGACCGGACCGCCACCTCGAACTCCATTACCCTCTCCGCACTCGGATCCACCCACGGCCTCGCCCGGGTCGGGTAGGATTTCCACAGCCGTTCCAGGATCGCCTCTGCGGTCCTCTCCTCGATCCCGTCCAGCCGATCGACAGCGAAATCGAGGAATCCCTCGACCACGACCCGGTACCCCCTCCCGTGTCGATAGACCCGGGCGATCCATTCGACCACAAGGCTGTACGAGGGCGTCACGAGGTCTTCGCCGTCGGTGGGATTCCGAGACGCCTCTGCTTCCCTTCCGCTGGAGATTGGACCGGTGGGGCCTGTTGAGAAGGTGATTGGTTCAAGTCAGGAACACTCCTCAACTTTGTTGCATGGCACTGCGAGCCACTCGATATCGATATGTGGACATGATGGGTTCCGCCGATGCCGCAGCGGAAGGTCCATCGGAGGCGCCTCGTGTCCTCCACCTCGAGGCGCCACATGGAGAGTGTGAGTGAACAGACCTTCGTCGGGCTCGACGTACACCGAAAGAGCGTGACCGTGACCGCGTTCAATGCCGCGGGCTCTCGAGTGAGCCAGGAGAGGTTTGGCGCCACCGACGCCGAGCTGATCGACTACCTCGATCGGCTTCCGGGTCGCAAGCATGTCGTCCTCGAGGCGTGCACTCTCTGGGAACATTTCTATGACGCCGCCCAGGCCACGGGGGCCTCGGTCGTCCTTTCTAACCCGTACAAGACGCGCCTCATCGCCGAGGCGAGCCTCAAGACCGACAAGCTCGATTCGGAGGCCCTCGCCACCCTCCTCCGACTGAACTCCGTCCCCGAATCGTACGCGCCCCCACCTGAGGTTCGAGCGCAGCGGAACATCGTCCGCGAACGCGTGTTCTATCGGCGGAAGGCCGCGTCGATCAAGAACCACATCTACAGCGTCCTGCTCCGTCGAGGCATCGAGTACCGAGGATCAGGGTACTGAACCTCCGTCGAAAGCGCGAGGTCCTCCGAGACCTCGCCATCGAGGAGGTCGGCCGAGGTCTGGATGCTCTCACCTCCCTCGATGCGACCTGCAAGCAGCTCGATCAGAAGATCCACCAGGCCTGGGCCTCCTCGGAGGAGGCCCAATTGCTCAGCACGATTCCCGGGGTCGGGGAGATCATCTCCCTCGCGCTCGCCGCGTACCTCTGCCCGATTCGAGCGGTTCTCGAGCGTTGACAAGCTGAGCTCGTACGTGGGGCTTGCGCCCTCGACCCACCAGTCCGGTGAGTCGGAGTATCACGGGCACATCAAGAGAGATAGTGTCGCGCTGATTCGTTGGCTCTTGATCGAGGCCTCTTGGCTGCACCGGCACCGGGTGCCACGCGGAACGGTGGCCAAGGTCGCTCGACGTGTGAGTCGTCGGAGAGGCAAAGGCAAAGGGGCAGTGGCCGGGGCACACTCGCTCCTGAAGGTCATCTTCGCAATGTTGAAGCACCGAGAACCCTTCCGGACTGACGCTCCAAGGCCGACGACTGCGGAAGGGACCCTGCGGCACCCTCGGGTGACCGCTGGAAAACGTGTGCAGCGAGCGGTCTTGGGGCCCTCGACCGCGAAAAGTCTTCCTGCGCCGTAGAGCGCGAATAACTGGGTGCGGCGAGGGCAACTGACCACTCTAGAATCATGTGAGCCGACGAGCTCGGAGGAACTCTCCCACAGTCAGCGAAGGCTCGGCGGAACCCACATAACGGGGTCCCTTGCCCCTCCTTCACCGAAACGGCTCAGCAGCCGCCGTCGAAAGAGCCGCGTAATCGCGAAACTGATGTGACGCCTCAGGGATTGGTCAGGGCTCGGCCGTGCGACCCGCGCCTTGGAGGCCGCCTTGAAGATCGCCGCCCTAGTCGCTCCACGGCGGTGCTGACGAATGAGAGCTAGGATTCTCGTATCAAACCGTTCAAGGCCTCGATCTCCGGTCAAAGGAAAGGCACTCAGCACTTCAGCGGATGTGTGCCCGAGTCGCGGACTCGTCCCCGGCTGGTTCCGGGGCGGAGGGGGCAGTGTTCTTGGCATTGGTCCCCTCCCAGAGCGGCCCGGCGACTCCCGACTCTGATCTCGGGACCGAGTCTGGGCTGCGATTCGGTCAGCAATCACTTGCGGATCCACAGCCCCGACGGTGGGCCTACGTACCGGAGTTAATGGACCCAAGACCCGAAGCACGCGCGTCACACCGCGTCCCCGCCGGGAATCCCATTCGTAGAGCACCTCCTGCGCGTACTGATGCCCCCGACTAGTGACCCGCCTAATCCGCGTCCGGCCTAATGGCATTCTCCTACTGAATCAGTAGTATGAGATAAGGTCCTGTGAATCCAACTCCTGTTCTCGATAAAGCCCAAGATTAGCCGCCCGAACTTGGGACGAGGGACGAGGGACGGGGTACGGAGATGAGGGATACCCCTCATCTCCGTACCCCGTGCACCGCCCCATGCGTCGTTCGGTCAAGGTCCCCTTGGTGACACTTTATTATACTCCCAGATAATTACTTATTTCGTAATCATCATGGAATATCACAAAGTAACCCGGGAGGACCTAAGGCGTCTCGCCCGGGCGCAGGTGGTGACCACGCAGGAGCTGGCCGAGCTCTTCCAACGATCCCCGACCCGCGCCGCGAAGCTAGCGTTCGACCTGAGGAAGCGTGGGCTGCTCACTGAGGTTCGAAGGGGGGTCTACGCCAGTATCCCCCTGGAGGCGGATCCCAGGAACTTCCGGCCCGATCCGTTCCTTACCGCGTGCCGGGCGATGGGGGAGCGGTATGCCTTCAGCCACCGCAGCGCGCTGACCCTGCTGGGGGGAGAGCAGACGGTCCGCGCGTCGGTGGAAATGACCGCGCCGGGGGTTCGGCCCCGACGGCGCCAGGTGGGCCACGTTCGAGTGCACCTCTATTGCACCCCTCGGGATGGGTGGGGGAGAGCCCAAACAACAGTTCGGCGGGGCGGCACAACGCTCCGGGTCACGACGCCCGAACGGACTTTGGTCGACCTCGCTGCCCTCCCAAACTCCCAGCAGGATTACGAGGAGGACCTGCTCGCCTTCCGCGCGCTCATGCCGCGAGTAAACCCGAAGAAGCTCCTGCGGGAGGTGATGAGTCGACGCAGCGCCCGCGTCCGCTCTCGCGTGGGCCATCTGCTGCAATCCAGCGGTACGGAAGAAGCCGGGCTAACCGACGTCCTCCGGGCAATCCAGGGTTCGGTCTCGCGGTCGAGCCCCTCGTACTTCGCGACCCAGCCCCATGCCGCTTCGAATCGTTTCGATCCAACTTTCCGGGTGGTCTACCCGGGCCAGCGCTAGCATGGTCGAAGTCAATCCCGCCGACCTTGCAGATGCCCTCGGCGAAGGGTTTCAGCCCCGGACGGCGGAGAAGGTCTACCGACTGCTCGGGGTCCTTCGCGAGATCCAGTCGCTCCGGTCCACCCGGAGTCGATTTGTGCTGAAGGGCGGCACCGCCCTGAACGTCTTTCACTCGCACAATGTCCCCCGGCTCAGTGTCGACCTCGACCTCATGGCGACCGGCTTTCCCGGAGCGGCGGCTGGCACACCCGAACACGGCAGAGTCGTGGATTTGACACGGGGAGTGCTCACTCGGTTAGAGGACCGAGTCACCACCAGCGATAGCCCGGCCGCGTGTACTCTCGTGGCCCACTACCGAGACCGGCTGGGGGGCCAGGACCAGCTGAAGGTCGACCTCGACATCCTGAATCGCCAGACGCTGCTCCCACCACAGGCCTCCCGGGGCCCGTCACTCTTCCTGGCCGACGACCTGCGGTTCCCCGTCGTGCGGAGGGCCGAGCTGTTCGGACAGAAGCTCGTGGCCGTCGCCTACCGGGCGCACCCCCGGGACCTCTACGACATGCACTCGATGATCGGTTCGGGATGGCATCGCGAGAGCCGTGCCCGAAAGATGTACCTTGCCTACTCGTTCCTTCAGGATTCCGAGTGGGCCCGCCTCGACTACCCCGTGCGGCTGGTCGTCGACTACCGGCCTGCGCTTCTCGCCGATGTGCTTCGGACCGACGAGCTCCCTCCCACCCTGCAAACGATCCGATCCGAAGCCCGGGCCGCCTTGTCGGGCGGGCGAGCTCCCTTCACCCGAGCCTCTGCTCGGGAGCGCTCCCTCCGGAGTGACCTCCTCCACGGAGATCGGGATGCCTTTGCCAAGATCGTTGGGGAGAAGGTGGTCTCGCGTTGTCGTAGGCTCGCTCGACATCCCGGTCTCTTGTGGCGGCTTCAACAGGCGGCCGCTCAGGGGGGTAGAGGCCGACCGAGCATCTAGACAATCGGATGGCCCCCCGCTGGTCCGACGCGGTTCGACCAGACGGTCAGCTCCAGGCTCTCCAACGCATCGCCCGTTCCTTCGCTCGCGAGGAACGTGGGATGCAGAGCATCACCCCGCCCGTTCCCCTCTTCGCTCGGAACTCTGGTCGCCTCCATCCACGGGCTCTTACGCCCTTGCGGAGTACACTCTCCCGAGGTTGACCGTTCGCCATGGCCCCTGTGCCCTGGCCCAAGCGCTGGTACGACGTCGCCCTCGTGGTCGCGCTGGTGCTGGTGGCCACGGTCGGGCTTGTCAGCTTTGTCCTGTACGAGACTTCTCCTCCAACCTTGACTCAAGGACCGGGTAGAGGGCACTTTGTAATGCACTACGAGTCCCTCAGTACGTGTCCACTGGGGGACAACTACACAGCTGACGGCTGCACCACTGGGGACTACACCTATTCGATCGAGGTCCTATCCAACGTCGACTTCGGACAGGTAGGCTTCCAAGTCAACACTTCAACTGGCGGGACCTACGTCGCGACTGGGGGAAGTCCGGGCTTTTCATTCGAGAGCTTTTTCCCAACGATGCCGGCCGAGTGGAGGGCCACGGATGGGAGGATGGCCATGATCGGACCTTGGGAGACTTGGACCTACTCTCGCGGGACCCACATAGACGGGGAGTATTACGGCGGAGCCAGCGCAACGACGCCCTTAACCAACTTCACCAACTTCATCGTTGACATGGGCACTGAGAATCCACACGCGATGGGTTACACCCTTGTGGCCCTCGGCCGGGCGGGCTATTCCGGATACTCCGCACCCCTAGCGTTGCCGTAAGGTGAGACCCCCCACCAATCGCCCGTCCCTGCCTTGGCGAGGGAGGTGCGGTGGGTCGTCATTTAGGAACCCTTTTGGTCGGGATCGCCTTCGAGTCTTGTAAGGAGATGACTTCTCCTCGCACTCTGCGCGTTGCGGCCCTCGTCGCTCTCGCTGTGACGTCGGTCTTCTGGTTCTGGCTTGCGGCTGGACTCCTGACCGTCCATTGGCCCAACAACGGAAACGGCGTGATGGCCGTTGTGATAGTCACGACGGGAGTCGTCATTCTCGCGTACGGTCTCCTCTCTACCGTTGTTTCGATCGCGTCTCGTTCCGCTCAATCCCTCGCGCCGCTGCTCTTGGAGGGTGTTTCAATCGCTTCCCTGTTTGTGATCGTAGTCTTTGTCGTCTTCTTCCTGTCGCATGCCTCAGGTACCTGTCGGTCTCCTTCTTGCCTCTAGCAGACGTCGTCTTTCCACTGGTCGGCTTGGCCGGGTCCGCCGCGTCTGCAGTCCTTTACGACGCGGCAAGGAGACGAGACCGCGCTATGCGTGGTCGCCCGCGTCCTTCGGTTCCGGAAGGCGCCCGCAGCCCGGTGTGACTTCACAGCCAACCCGACGGGGCCCGTCGACTTCTCGACCTGTGGCCACGCCACATCGCCCGTTCCTTCGCTCGCGAGGAACGAGCGATGCAGAGCATTACCTCGACCAGAATGGAGCCGCCCACGCCGACCGACGCCAACCCCCGCCGAGCCCCTACGCGCCTCCGCACCGTCACGGGAAACCGCTTCCCACGGAAGTGCTCCTGCGGCTGCGGCCAGCCAATCCCCCGCGACCTCGACATCCGGTACGTGGTCGACTTTGGCGCGCCGCGACCGTACCCCGCCTATCTCCGCGAGCACTCGCCCGACTTCGGGACGTATCGGGGCGGCCGCGCGCGAGCCACCAAGCAGGACATCGACGCGGTCCCCGGCTTCACCCCCGCGAGCGAGCTGATCGCGCGCCAGGACCGCGAGAGGGCGGCGAAGGCTGAGATTCGCCCCGCGGACCCCGCCCACACTGAGGCGGAAGTGGCGCCCACTCCAGAAGCGGGCCGTCCGTGGGCCTCCGGCCAGCTCGTATTCAACGCCGGGCAGTTCGAGTCGGCGCGCTCGGCCTTCGCTGACTACGCGAAGGACGGCGAGACCGCGGAGAAGCTCCGGGCTCGGGTGAACCGCGTCATCCTCGAGGACCTCGAGCAGAAGGTGCCCGCCCTGCGGGCGCTCCACGCGAAGCTCCGCGCCCTGGACGGCGGCGAGTCGTTCGGGGACGTGGTCGCGCGGTCGCGACCTGTCGCCCGCGAGTGAGCGAGGGAATTGGTCCCATCAGGTCCCCCCATGTTCGAGTTCCGCCTACGCATCCTCGATGTGCGGGAGCGGGACACGGACCCCAACTCCTTCCTCGGCATCGTGGAGGGGTTTCCGGCCATTCTCGTGCACGCGACGACGGTCGAGCGGGCCGAACGGGACCTCGTGAACGCGCTCGAGGAGCACCTGAGGGGGCTTATGGATCACGAGGCGACCCGCCTTGAGTTGGATGACTTTCCTACTTTCTGCCTTATACGTGTGTATCTGCAGTCAAGCGCCGGATGAATGAGGGGGGAGGGGGGTCAATACGACCCGAGAGCGGGCTTCCGCGCAATAACCACGTCCATCGCCTTCCGATGGGGAACGCCGCTTGCGTCGGAAGTGAACTCCACCTGCCCCGAGTCCAAGATTTGCCAATCCCAGTAATAGCCCAGCAGCTCCCCCGAGCGGAACGGAGACGCAAATGGATTCGTCGTCTGGGGTGGGATGTAGGGTTTCGGTACGTTGGCGTTCATTGCGTTGATTCCCCCCGGCGCGGTGTTCGCTTTGAAGTGTTCAAATCGGGTCGTCCGAATTCGACGAGGGAGGTTATTCAGGGCACCGGAGCAAAACACCACGTCCACTCGATGACTCAGTCGGTAGGTCCGAATGTCCCCGACCAGAAACCGAGCGTTGACCCCGAGCCGAGACGCCCGGCGCTCCGCCTTTCGGACCCCCACACTCGAGATATCCACGCCCAAGACCCGGTAGCCTCGCCGGGCAAAGTAGATTGAGTCTCGGCCTTCGCCGGATCCCAGGTCGACCAACGTACGGGGCGAGCGCGGAAGTGAGCGTGCTAAGCGAACGACATCACGTGCCAGTTGGGTTGGCTTGCCTCCCCAGTACAAACCGGGCCGAGAGTAACGTTCATCGTATATCGGCTCACTCAACGCTAGCTCTCCTCCCCACCAGCGGCGTAACCGCCTCGACCTGACGAGAGAGGCCGCCGCTGCATAAGAATTCGACGGCATCGACCCGGTGTTGTGACCTTAACTCCAACTACTGGGGTGCTGAACACGCGGTCCCTGCTCTTGTCGCTCTACGACCCAGGTATCGGCGAGTCGTTCGGGGACGTGGTCGCGCGGTCGCGACCCCTCCCCCGCGAGTGAAGCACGCTGGGCGAGCCGTGGAGGGTCCGTGTTCGAGTTCCGCCTGCGCATCCTCGATGCGCGGGAGAGAGAGACGGACCCCAACTCCTTCCTCGGCATCGTGGAGGGGTTCCCCCAGGTCCTGGTGCATGCGACGACGGTCGAGCAGGCGGAGAGGGACCTCGCGGATGCCCTCGCGGAGCATCTCAAGCGTATGCAAGACCACGAGGCGACGCGGCTGGAGTTGGACGACTATCCGACAGTGCGGACGCTGAGAGTCTTCGTGCTCGCGTCTTCAGTTGGCGATTTGTCTGCCACCACCAAACGTGCCAAGGATACTCGTGTCAGGGCGCGAGCCCCAAGCCAGATCTGAAGCTAGTTCGAGTGGTGGGGACGCCGGGAATCCGAGCGATTTCAGAGTCCGTGAGCCAGCGCCAAATCATCTTCCGTCCGTGTTGGCCCCCCGTCAGGGTCACGTCTGTCTGGAATGAATCCTGAAGCCGGAGTCCGAGTTTGCGCGGTGCAACCTCCTGACCTTCAATGTTCCTAGCCCAGGCGAGGACCACGATTCTGCTGAACCAGGCCCGTCGAGATTTCAGGAAGGGGAGGGATGAGGAATTGGAGGCCGAACTCCCGGGGATTCCCCGGCCATCAGTGCGAAGGGGACGTTCACAATGTCCCGAGGCAGCATGTCCGGTTTCGACGAAATGGGTCCACGTGGAGATCCCCCAGCCGCGAGCTTTGCGAACTCCCGTTCGAGGTCCCCCGAGCCGAGGGTCCAAGTGAAGGCGGTGACTTGGATGTCGACCGCCGCGCCCGGTCCCAGATTGCGAAGACGAGTGGGGATGTACCACTCTGCTTCGCGCAGAAGTATAGTGTCCTGTATCGTCGGTGCCTCGGCGAGCGGAAGCACTTGGAAGTCGAGGTTGGGGGTCATCTGGACCCGTGCAAGTTGAATTTGGGTTTTCTCACGGTCTGCTTGTCTCGCAGCCAGCTCAAGCTGGATGCCAGCCGCCCTCGCTTGAAGTAGACCGGCCGAAGCGAGCGCGAGCGTCCCTATGGTGAGGCCTATCGCCGCGGCGGTTTCAGGTGACTCTACCCATGGTCCGACGCCCGATATCCTGTCCAAGCCGAGAAGATTCGAGATTCCCCAATATCCGATATCGAGAACCAGGGCCGCGATGATGGCGAGGTAGATGTGACCGCGATTGCGATTGAGAAAGTCGGCAAGCCGGCGGGTCCAGGGCCAGTCCCTTCGTCCATCCGGTGGGGCGGCACTCATCGCTAGCGCTCTTAATGGCGGGACCACCTATTCAGGTTCGCGGGTTCGCTGGCGTGGCGCGACGACCCACAGAATCGCGGAGAAGGCGAACATCATCGCGAGCGCGAGCATCCAGCCGAGCAGGCGTCGGCAGAGCTACAAGGCTTTCTGGACCCCCGCGGAGGCAGGCCCATCGCGGGTCTGCGGAGAGGCGGGTCTCGCCACGCTCGTGGTTCAGCTAACGGACACACTACCAGTCACGGATCCCTACCGAAACCGGCGATGTGAAGACGAGCTCAGCTACTCGCTTTTCAGGACACTTCGGATGGGTGCCGCGTTCTCGGAATGGTTCCCTCTCTCAAAACGATGCCCTCTCGTTGGGTCGCGCCAAGGCAATCTCGGCTAGGGGGGCCGTAGTGCCGGAGGCCGGTCGAACACTTGGCCGGTCTCCGCGCGGTGGGGCGTCTGGGGCCCCGCAGTGTCAAGGCCTCTCCACGAACCGGCGCGGAGGAAGTCGTATGCCTCACCAACCCCATCGGTACAGTGTGACAGCCTCCCCGGGGCCGACCCCATTGCCCGTCATCGCGGGCATTCAAGGCGAGCTGCACGCCCTCGCAATCCGTGTTCGCGCCGCGGCCTGGCGGAGCTGCCGGTTCTCCTGGTTCGCATGGGGCTTTCTGGTGGCGACAATCGCGGGCGAGGGGTTGGTCGTGCTGGCCTACGTCTTCTTCCCGGTCGTCACAACCACATCGACCCTGGGGGGAAGCTACACGACATTTACGCTACCCATCTGGGTTGTCCCTCTCACGCAGACACCGGCGGTAGTGGTGTTGGGGCTGGCGCTCCGTGAACTGCTTCTGGCCCGTCGGGAGGCGCAAGGGTCATCGCTCTCCCCCTATGCGCCGCACCTAAGCCCGGAGGAGGCGGAGAATCCGAGCTGGACCTTCCTCGTGCAAAAGGCACAGCAACGGATCACCCACGCCAAGAACGAGACCGACTGGTCGTTCCCGCCGATCTTGGTCGGTGGGCTCGTATTCGCCGAGCTCCTCATCGCCAGCGCTCTATCGTCTGGCGCCCTCTTGTCCTTCGTCATTCTCCCCTTGACCGGCGCGGTCCTGTCGGTTCTCGTCTGGCTTATCTACCGCATCGCGCGGGGCTGGATTCGAGGGTACCAGTCTCTTCTCGACCGATTGGTCAGCGAGTTCGCGACGTTCGAGTCGGAGTTCTTCTGGCACTTCGCTGGGGCGCAGCCCTCGCCATGATGGCCCGTCCCGATCTGTTCGTGATCGGACGGTTGCTAGAAGCCCTAAGCGGAGGGCGGCTACGACGGACCCAGCTGCAGCAGAGGGCCGGAGTAAACTACACCGTCTTCCAACGGTACCTTGAACTCCTCGTCCACCTCGACTTGATCAAAGAAGTCCCGGAGGACGAGGGACGGCTCGAGCTGACTCTGAAGGGTGTCGAGGCATACCGGTTCCTCTCCGAGGGACTCTCCCGCATCTTCGGTCCGGTCGCCCCGTCCCGCCGGACCTAGCCCGACCCGATCTTTCCGGCGCCGGAGGGCACGCGTCCCTGGTCGGGGTTGCGGTCGGGTGTCTTCAGTGCAGCGCGACGCCCCCGCGTCAGGGGCCAGGGAGTCGCCTACCGGACTGCGCCATTGGACCTCGCGCGAAACCATCTTTGGGCCACGGGCATGAGAAGGGTTCGGCGACATCATGGGCGAAGGTATCTCCGCCCCACCTGGCTCAGCACCCAGCCCACCGGGACCGGGCCGTTGGGTGAGTGCCGCCGCCTTGCCGGGGAGACTCCGATAGCGCCCGCCAGCGACCCCACGGGACCATCCGCCCGACCTCGCCGCGGACGACGGCGTCTGTGGGCCGGCCTCGGGGCAGTGGCCGCGATTCTGGTAGTGGTCCTAATCCTTTGGATCGGGGGGATTGGTCCCTTTGGCGGCAAGACGGCCGCCGGCCCAGCGGTCACAGTCACGGCATCAACCCTCTCGTTCTCGCCCGCCCGAGACCCGTGCTTTCAGTCGGAATACGGTACCAGGGAGCCCGGAACACTCGCACCCGGGGGTACCTACATCTTGCTCACCAAGCTGAGCATCGATCAGGTACGGGTCGGTCCGGAATTGCACCGTCGAAAGCGTCGCGATTACGACACCGGGCTTCAGTCTGCTGGCCGCGAACGTGCCACTGTTCGTACCTGCGGTGGGCGGTGCCACGCTGAACATTTCGGTCACCGTTCCCTCCGTCGCTTACACCGGCCAGCTCAACCTCACCGCCGTCGCGGCTTTCACTTCCCCGAATGTCAATGCCACCAACCGGGAAGTCTCTAGGTCGACGAGCAACAGTACGTTTCTCTGCGGAATCTCTGGGGTCTCGGGTGGAGGGCCATTCCTTTCGTTTTCCTCCACCGAGGTCAACGACTCGGTCTCGTTTATCGTGACCAGCCCGTTCGATTCCTGCATAATCACGTCGGTTTCAACGAGTACATCGGGGTTCAGGATCCTCTCCTCCGGCACCCTGTACCAGCTCCCGATCGACAGCTTCGCGGGCGTTACCTTCGTGCTTCTGACTCCGTCCGCGCTCGTACAACGGAACGGTCTCACTCACCCTCAAGGTGACAGCCACCTCCGGCTGAGGACGATGCCCGCTCCACCGCGGACGCGCAGCGACCAGAGAGACCCTGGACCGTCAGTAGAACCCTCGCTGCTCTCCCCCGCGCTTGTCGCGGTCCCCGCATCGGCCACGCGCGCCCTTCTTGAAGTTCGGGCGGAACGCGTCCCTCAGCAGAACCGGCATCGCTGACCTCCCTCCGCCCCACTCGTGCCCATCAGCACGGTGACCAGCTGAACGCGAGCCCGGGGCCCCGGAGCCCGCTATTCTGCTGGAGGTTGTCGACCTGCCAGGTGCCCCCGTTCAGCGGGAAGTGGTAGGTGTAGTTCTCGATCGAAGGTATTGGGAAGACGAACGGGGAGGGTCCGTGCGAGGTCTGGAGCGAGATGGAGACATCGAACGATGTCGAACTGAAGTTCAGGAAGCGGCCGGGACTTCCGCAGGTGGTGATGGCGGGCAAGTTCGCGTCCGCGAACCCGTTGGCGAAGGTCGCCGCGGGGAAGGTCAGTGAGCTACCCCCAGGCCCCAGAAACGACGTCGGCTCATTCACATTGGACGTGTTGCCGGGGCCTTGAAGCCGGATCCCAAAGTCCGTTGAGGTGTAGGATGAATGGGCCAGGACAACACGGTAGGCGGCGCTGCAGGCTGTGTTGAGGCCAGGACCAATCGTCGACTCGTTGGCCTGGGCTTCGACCGACCAGTTCTGGGTCTCGAACTCGCCGGTGGAGAGGTTTCCAACGGAGAGGTCGCCAGTTAGATTTACGTGCGTGGGCCCAAGCAACTCCCAGGTGTTGAACGAGGCATTGTAGGTCGTGAATCCACCGTACGGAGCGTTCGCGAGACTGAATGGAGTCCAGAACGTCCCATCGGAAATGAAGCCCCCCTCCGCGCAGGTCGTGTGTGTGAAGACACCGGCTCCGCCTGAAGTAAACACCGCGAGCGACACGACGATTCCCACCGCGATCCCCGCGGAGATCGCGGCGCGACTCATGGCGTGGTCTCGCGGCCCGACCCGTGCGCTCATCGCGGTCGTTTCATCGAACGCGCGGTCCCTTCATGAAGCTCGCGCGGCCACTGCCACCCGCGCGACCATCATGATGGCGCGGCCCCGGGCCTCGGTCACATCGCTCGGCCCGAGGCCTCCGCGCTCACTCCACGTCGATGACCGCGACTCAAACGCGAGCGACCGCTCGACGGGCAGGAGGATTCCGGCTACGCGGCGGACGAGTCGCTCGAGTGGTTTCGCGTTGCCCTGCTCGTTCCGATGGCTAAGCTCAGGAAGACCACGAACCAGCCCGCGAGCCCAAGTTCCTGACCGATGGAATATGTGACAAATGAGTTGATTGTCCAGACAGCGTTCGGATTGGGTGCGATGGCAACCCCGATGAAAACCAGGGCCATCCCGATAACGAAGGTGATTGGTTCGACCGCGAACCTCGTCATTCCTATGGCTCGAGCTGAATGAGGGTACTTGCCTTCCGTCTAAAAGTCCTTCCCCCGGGGAAGCGCCCTAGTTTGGCAGAAGCGTCCGGGGCAACCCATGGTTCCCACAGGTTGTCTTTGCGCGCTCCTCGCGCGCCCCCCTCGACCGCGCGGGTCGCTGCTAGGCCAGTGCAGAGGGTCCCCGGCTCAGGGGACCGACCCGCTGACGGAGGGTGAGTTGACGATCACTCACCCGGTAAACTGGGCTCAGCTTCATCGTTCGCGAGGAGGTGCGTCACGGGACAAGGCCTCGTCCATGAAGGGTCGACAGGTAGCGGTCGCGTTCGTCCTCTCCCTCGCCGCCGGGGTGGTGTTCCTGTTCGACGCTCTGTACGCAACGATGAATCTGGTTCCGTGCACCTCAACAGGGCCGGCGGTACCCGGCCCATGCAACACGTCTGCCACAGTAATCGGTGGGGTCTCGGGTCTTGGGGTCGCTCTCGTTGTCCTTGGGTTCTTAGTGTTCATCGTACGCGCATACCCCCGACTGCGTCTCATTTGGAGCGCGCTAGTAATCTCGGCGTCGGTTGGAGGCTATGCCCTCTTGCTGGTCGTAGTCATCCTGAAATCGTATACTCCTGCTCTCGTGGCTGTGTCCGTGCTTGGGCTGCTCTTCCTGCCCGCGGTGTTGCTGGGGGTGCTGGGAGGGATTATTGGGTTAGGTCTGAGCTATCCCGAGTCGATCTCTCCGGTTCATACCCTGCCTCGCAGCTGATCCCGCCCATCGATCGGCGGGTGGCGGAAGTCGCGATCCGGTGAGAGCTACAGGGGCTCGGCCCGCTCGCGCCCTCCTCGCGGTCCACCATTGACCGCGCGGGTCGTCGATAAAGCCTGCGCCGGCGCCGAGACCAGGCAGGGATGCGAAAGGGGGTTCGACCCCAGTTGGCTAATTCCTGCGGCGCGCCAGGAACGCAACTCCGACCACAAACGTGCCCGCGAGCGAGAACCCTAGGACGGGCCCGTAGGGGAACCCCGGGGAGGGAGACGATCCCGACGTTGGCGGGCCTACCTCTTCACACGGCAAGCTGGTCGAGGCTCGGGGGGAGGCATACACGATTGGGTAGCTACAGAGATAGGGTCCGCTCAACACGTTCGTCATAACGTTGCCTGCCCAGTGCTCCTCGTAGATGCAGCACCCTTGCGCAGGTGTGCTGTTGTTGCCCGCCGCCACCCAGTTCACATTAAAGGTCGCATACCAGAATCCGATTTCGTAGAACCCGGGTGTGAGATTCCCCGCAGCCCAGTATGACAAGTTGGCTCCGGAGTCGGGGTACTCTAAGAAGAAGGGCCCGCCCCACGTATTGATCAATGAAATGAACACCTGCTGGACACAGAGGTCATTCCAAAGCGCCGTAGCGTTCGCAGTGTAGCCGGGTAGGTCCACCGCTGTTCCAGGGTCCGGTCCGAGCAGCCCACAATAACTCAGATTGGATGGCACGGTATAGCCGGGCAGTCGAGATGCCCTGCGGCCCGGTTCCGGCCCCCGCGGTACGGGAAGACGCCGGGGCCGGGGAGGCGGAGCCCTGACTCGCGATGATGGGGCTCAATGACACCAAGAACACCGTTCCCAGAACCGCGAAACCGGTCGCGAGGCCTACCCCAAGCCGTCGGTGAGACCGCTGCGCCCACGGCGCTCGCCCCCGGTCTGGGCACGGCCGTTCGGCGTCCTCGTACGCCGACATGTCGAAAGACAAGGGCGGCACCCCGCAAGTAGTTTCAGTGCAGCCAGTTCCACTGCCTCCGGTTTCCCCCGCGCTGGTCGCGGTCCCCGCATCGGCGCGCGCGCCCCTCTTGAAGTTCGCGCGACACGACTCACGAGCAAGGACCCGCGAAGTTGAACGCCCAGCCGCCCCCGGGACCGCCCGGTGCGGACAGATTATCGATTTGCCACGTGCCGAAGTCTCCGGGGAATGTGTAACTGAAGACCTCGGTAAACGGAAGCGTATCAGGGATCAGGTAGGTTTGGTTGATTGCGTTCACGTGGAATGTGGCGCTCAGACCTTGCATGGTGGCGGGTATGGTTTGCCCCGGCTGACCACAGGTCGAGATCTCATTCATGTTCGCACGCGTGAAACCGTTCTCGAAGAAGGCCGGACTCTGGATCGAGCCGTTCAGGCCCGCAAAGAGAGTCGCATTGTCGGCCTCTCCAGCGTCGGTGAGATTGCTTACCGTAGTTACCCCTGCACCGGCCTCCGCATAGGTTTGGGGTGCCTGCAACTCGAGTTGCACGGCCGCGGTGCAAGGGAGGTTCATTCCCGGTCCTGCCCGGGTCGCGGTCCGTGATTCCAAGACCGAAATGCTGACCGTGAAGAAGGCGCCCCCGGTGGTTCCATTCATGGCACCCGTTCCCATGCCCACCTTCAGCGCTTGTCCAGGCGCTGGGGGCGGTCCGTTCCAAGCACCCGGGAAGTCCCAGTTCATGATTCCCACTCCCGAAGCGTTTCCGCCAAATGGAGAGTTGACCAAGACCGCAGGAATCCATGCGTCGGTCAGGTTCGCCAAGCGCGACCCGACCTCGCAGGTGGTGTGAGTCAGGATTCCTCCCCCGGTGGAAGCGAAGGAGGCTAGCGATAGCACGACCCCAGCGACCACGCCCAGAGAAATCGCGGCGCGAATTCTCGGGACATTTCGGCGAGCTACTCGGGCGCTCATTGCGGTCATGCCATCGGACGCGCGCGACCCACATCAAGCCGGCGGGGGCGTTGGCGCGACGCGGGGAGACTGAGCCGCTTCCTTGGGCTTGTGGTCTTGAGTGCTCGTCCCGCCTTCGCTAACTCGGCGAGAACGGCTGGCCGCTGACGAGAGACCTCGGCTAGCATTTGCTGAAACGCGAGTGCTTTTTCCCGCTCCACTCTGATCTTCAGGATGGGCCCCGGTTGCCCGGGGGCAGTGTCCCGCAAACCCTGAGCGACCCGGTCAAGTCCCAAGATTAGCCCGTCCATCAAATCTCCGAGACTCGGGTCCCGCAGCAGTTCGGACAAGACACGCTTGATTCGCGGTTCGAGTACCGCACGGACCTCGGGGCGCCCCAAAGACACCTGCAAGCCATCCATCAGGCCCAGAATGAACGGTTGGACCGCATCGGCAGGGGCCGGCCAGGGCTTCTTCATGGGCCCGTGGAGGTCGAGGATATGATGTGTCTCTCTATCGTCTCGTCCGCTGAACCTCCGGTTAACGCCGACCCTTACCGGGGGCGCCCTCTCTTCGTAGATAATAGACAGGCCCTTTCGGTTGAGTCGATAGGCATGCTGTCTGGTCACGCGTGCGAGCATGGCCATCTGGGGGGTCGTCAGTCCACGGCCGGTCAGGAACAAGGCCACAAGCGGGCCGAGTAGATAGGCCTGGAACTCGATGGCCCCTTGGTCGGGATCCTTGGGAAAGATCGAAGCGTACTCTTCGACCGCCTCGCGCACGATCTCATCGATGATCTCCTGATCGAGCCGCAGGAGCTCACCGAAGCGCTCACCGAACCCGCGCCCAGCTTCGTAGGTTAGCTGTTCAGGGGGACCGTCGGGATCGAGTCCGATCTCCTCCAAGATTCTGTCGACCCTCTGGTCAAGTGCCGTGCTTGATGGACCTACCTCGGTCATGGCTTCTCGGCAGCGCTTTCCCACCCCGAGGGTAGACAAAGGATTGGTTTACGACTTCGACAGGGACGGCCCGCAACGTCCCGCGCTCATCGCGGTCGGTCATCGAACGCGCACGTCGCCGATAACGCCCGCGCGGTCCCAGCCGCCCGCGCGAGCATTATCGCGACACGGCCGCCCTCGTCGCTCGCACCGCTCCTCGGGAGGCCTGCGCGCTCACTCCTTGTCGATGAGCGGTCGAGACGGGGCGGCTTCCTGGAATATGCGTGCCACGTCGGGTTTATTTGCCCACTCGCAGTTGACCCGTCCCTCGATGAGAGGCGGAGTTGTCGCCGCCGGGGTCGTCTTGATGGTGCTCGGGGCATTCTTACTGTTCTTCGCACCTCAGGTGGCGACCTCGGCGAGCAACTCGGGGTCTGGTTTTTCCTTTGGTGGGATCAACATCGTCAGCACCGCATTCTTTGGCATCGTCATTGGGTTCATCGGATTCCTCGTTTTCATCGCCGGGCTTGCCGCGAGCCCTACCCCCGAAGCCTCGCGAGTTGTCTACTCTCAGCCACCGCCAACTCCCCCTCCTAGCGCGTATCCGGTCTGGTTGCCCGCCGCAAACCCTGCTCCTGCAACCTCGCGCTCTACCTCCTCCCAACCGCCAACACCCCCTCCGAACACTCGTCCTGCCGAGTTGGCAGGCGGGTCCGTGCAAGAGGCAAGTCCACCCTCGATCCAGTCGGGACCTTCGGGTGTGACGAGGGCCTCGGGCGCCGGCGCGAGTGACACCGTTGGTTCGAGCCGATTCTGCCCCTATTGCGGCGCGACTACCAGGGCCGAGTACAAATTCTGTCGCTCGTGCGGTAAAGAGGCTCCACCCGAATGACCGAATCCTTCTGCCCATGGTGCGGATCCAAAGTGGGTGACGGATTCGCATTCTGTCGCATGTGTGGGAGACGATTCCAAGTCTCGACCCAGGGGGGTGGCGTCTTCCAACCGATTGCGGAACCCCCCGCCCCGGTCGTAGTGGGCGGTCCGGGTCAGGGTTCTCGGACGCCGGTGAAGTCGCGAACCGCCCTTTACGTGAACATATCGATTATCGTGGTTGCGGCCGTGATTATCGGAGCATTTGCGGCGAGCGGAGTATTCTCATCGAAGTCCTCAAGCCCCCCTTCAGGCCTGGCACCCATCAGCAACTGTTTCGGAGGGGGCACTTGCATTGGCCCCAGCGGCACCAGCAACGGTTCCGGGACCACGTGCGTGCTCTCCTCATTCTCTGAGACCGCCGGGGATTTCCTGTATGTCGCGATCGACTACTTGGCCGGGCAGCAACATGGTCACCTCCGTAGGGGATGGAGCGATAGACACGTTCGTTTACACCGGGGGGGAGTTTGCGAACCAGCAATCGGTCACCTTCTACGACGTTTCCTCTGAATCCGGAGGCACGGTCACGATAACGGTCACACTAAGCGCCGCCGAGTATGGCACATGCAGAGCCGGTCAACTTAGCGCGGGTACAGCGGTAGGCGTAGTGGGAATCGGGAACGGTACCTGCCAGCGGCACGAGCTTGAGCATGACAAACGCTGCCACACATGAACCCTCGCTGCTCTTGGGAATGATCGGCTCAACACGTCCTTCAGGCGCATATTCGATGATCGCTCCCGCCGGCAATTGGTTGACGGGCGGCCAGCAGGGAACCGGCTATAATCCTGGAACCGAATCGGGGCTGTATGGCTACAACGACACTGCCTCGGGACCGGTCACATTTGCATTTACGACCGGAACATCGGTATCCATCAGCGGTATCGTCGTGGAGTTTTACCTCTAAACCGGCTGCTCCCAATAGTCTTCCAGGCCCTTCTCGTAGTCGCTCATCGACCCGCGTGTATCCTACCTGAAGGCTCAGCCTTGGTCCTCACTCGATTCGTTCGTCCCGCGCGCCCGCCCCCGCGCTTTTCGCGGTCAGTCTCATCGGTCGCGCGCGTCCTTCTTGAAGTTCGCGCATCCAGACTCTCCGCTTCGGGCCCGTCTAATATAATGGCCCAGTGTGGTTGAACGATTACATGCCAGAACGTGTCCCGCTCCCCGCAGAGACCCGACGACAGGTCCTAGCGGAAGCGGGATACCGGTGCGCTGTCCCGACGTGCCGAAACATCCTTGCCCTTGACATTCACCACATTGTCGAGGTCTCGGAAGGCGGTTCGAATGACCCTCCCAACCTCGTGGCCCTTTGCGGGACCTGTCACGATCTCTACCATCGAAGGATCTACACAAGGGAGGCTGTTCGGGGCTGGAAGGGGCTATTGCTGTCACTGAACGCGGCCTTCGATCGCGAGACTATTGACAATTTGTTGTTCCTCCGTTCCTTGCCCCCTCTACAGCTTGGGATTTCCGGCGACGGTGTGTTGAAGTTCTCTAGTCTTATCGGAAGTGGGATGGCCAGCTTCAAGCTCACGATGCAAAACGGGCCGCTCCTTCTCTATGAGGTCGCTCTAACCGACAAGGGACGTATGTTAGTCGAAGCGTGGGTTAAAGGAGACCAGGCTACGGGCGATCAAACTCTGGGGTCTGGCGGCTGAGTGAACTCGACAATTCGTCCCCTGCGCTCCTCGCGGTCCCGTCCTCGACCGCGCGGGTCGTAGATAAAGCTCGCGCGGCCTCAGAGACGAGATATGGATGCGGGTGCGGGTCCGACTTCAGCTGGCTAATGCTTGCGACGGGCTAGGAGTGCAACTCCGACCCATGTGTTATCGCTTAACCCCACCACTGAGCCCTAAATCTCTCTCGGCCGGCGTTGGGATCGAGCGCCCGCGCCATCAACGTCCGAGCCAGCTCGAGCATGGGTTCGGGGTCCACGTGCTTCCTCCGGAGCCTCTTCATTAGGAGCTCGAGGATCTTCCCGGACTGTTCTCGGAAGGCGATGCCCCACCGCATCGGCGGATACCGGTACTCTCACCTTCTCTGGTAGTCGGGAGCGGATCTCGCTGTGCAGTCTCCGACTGACTACCAACGTCAGCAAGGAAGCCCAGATCAGCGCCTCCGCCACCGAACGATTGGTGGTGTTCACCCGATCGAGCGCATACTGACTCTTCAACTCCTTGAACACCAGTTCGATCTCCCAGCGACACCCGTAGAGTTCCGCCACCTCCTCGGCGCTCAGCACTTCCGGGCCGAGGTTCGTGAGGTAGGTGTGGTACTTCCGGGTCTCCTCGTTCCACACCGCCACCAATCGGGCGGAGAGGGTGTCCCCTCGACGATGGCCGCTGTATGCCCGCCGGGAGAAGGCGATCTCCACCTCGACATCCATCACTTCGCGCTGGAGTCGGGGTCGGACCTCCTTCCACGACTTCCCTTCCAGGTCGATGGCCCGACCCCGATGGACTCGGAGAGAGCGGACGATGATCGGGTCGACCGGGCTCTGCAGTCGGGTAAGGTAGAATCCTCCGTTCTCGGCGATGCGGGCGAACGCCTGGTGCTTGTAGAACCCGAGGTCGAAGAGAAGGATCGACCCCTTCACCCAGGGTCCGGGCTTCAGTGTGTCCCGTTCGCTGACGCTCTCCGGCATCAACTCCACGCGCTTCGGGCCGTTGGCCCGCACACTGACGAGCGTGGCGATCTTGGCCCCCGCCGTGGGCTGGCTCGACCGGGTGGCCGGGAAGTGGGTCATCAACGAGGCGGAGAGTCGTACGATGGTGGAGTCCTGGATCAGCACGTCCTCAAAGGCAGCGAGCTTCGGGCTGAGGCGGTTCCCAGGGGCGCTCTTCAGTTGGGAGAGACCATGGGCGACACAGAGGTGAAGGAACTCTACGAGCTCGGGAGTGAACCGGTCGTAGAAGCTCGCGTAGCTGTGGATCGGCTTGGCGGCCCGCGCGTTGTAGACGTGACGGAGCTGGTCGAGGGAGCGCTGGAGGTAGACCCCGGCCTCGAGGGTGACGGCCCAGAAGAACGCGACAGGGTCGATCTTCCGATAGCGGCGGATGAACCCGCTCTCTTCGGCGAGACGGGCAAGGACCTCGGGAGGGTAGAGTTCGAGGAGGGTGTCCTGAAGCAGGGTCGGCGGAAGTGCGCCTTGGTGGCCTCGAGCGATCGCGGGCACCCGGGAGGTTCATGGCGCGAGGTATGAATCAAGAGGCCTCTACCCGAAGGAACCCATGGCTCGGAAGGATCCCAAGCTCGAACGGCTGATCGATTCAATTGCCGAGCAGGACTGTGATACCGAGGAGGACGTGGCGATGGGCCTTTGCTATGCCATCCAGGAGCACGTTCGATTCCCGATCCCGGGGAAGGTCATCGGCGAGCAGGTGACCGTGCTCGGGGTCGAGGAAAGCCACGGGCTCGAGGTGATTGCACTATGCGAGCGGAACGGACGGAAGTACCGGGTCCGGCTCCAAGACATCGAGCTGACAAAGAGGGTTACCGGTCGTCAGTGGATCGAAGCGTACCGACAGTTCCGCGGGCGAGATGGGCTACCGCCGACCGGGCTTATCCGATAACGCATGAACTCCGACCGCAAACGCCCCTGCGAGCGAAAACCCAAGCACCGGCCCGTAGGGGAACCCCGGGGACGGAGGGGGAGGGGGAGGGGGTTCCTTCGACCCACAGTCGCAGCTTGAATTGAGGAAGAAAGGGCCACTCAGCACATTGGTCCAAACATCGCCGCGCCAAAACTCCTCCCAAGAACAAGGGGGGAGGCTGAAGCGGTATGCGGAGTTGTTGTAACAATACGAGGGCTCCCAGAGAAGCTGAAAATTGGCGTACAGCCCTTGGCTGGACCCCGAATTCCCCGTGGACAAGTTCTGGGCCGCCCAGTACGACAAGTTGGCCCCGTAGTCAGGGTATGCTAGGTAGAACGGTCCCCCCCACGCGTCGATCCACGACATGAACACCTGCTGGGCACAGAGGTCGTTCCAGAGCAGGGTAACATTCGCTGTGTAGCCGGGCAGGTTGGGCGCCGTCCCCGGGTTTGGTCCTAGGAGACCGCAGTAACTCAGATTGGAAGGCACGGCGTAGCCGGAAGTCGAAATGTTCTGCGGCCCTGCTTCGGTTCCTGTGGCAAGGGAAGACACCGAGGCCAGTGATGAAGAGCCCTGACTCGCGAGGATCGGGCTCAATGACACCAGGAACACGGTTCCCAGAACCGCGAAACCGGTCGCGAGGCCTACCCCAAGCCGTCGGTGCGGCCCGTGCGCCTGTGGGGGTCGGCCCCAGTCTGGGCAAGCCCGATCGGCGCCCTCGTACGCCGACATATCAAGAGACTATAGCGACACTCCGCAAGTAGTTTCAGTGCAGCCCAGTCCACGTCTTTCGGTGCCCCCGCGCTTGTCGCGGTCCCCGCATCGTCCGCGCGCGCCCCGCATCAAGGTCGCGGTCTTGCTCCGCTCTTCGGCGAGGGGTCAGTCTAATCACGCCAAGTAGTTGACCCTAGATGCGAGGACGATGCCCCCAACATTCCGCGTTCTCTCCTTGGATCTCCATGACACCGTCGTTTGGGATACCCAGGCCATCGTCGAGGCACAGTACCGAGGTCCGTTGGAGTCTCCTTGCCCAAGGGCTCCGGATGTCAAACGGGGGCCAGGTTCCGTCGGAGGAACTCCGTAGCGCCAGAGAAGCTCTATACTCGGAATTGAAGAGTGAGGGTCGACCGGTGGAATCCGTCCCCGTGGCCACCCAGGTCGACCGGATACGTCAACTCCTGGGAGCTCAGTATGCCGACCCCGTAGAGCAGGTCGTTCAAAGCTACGCCGAAGGTGGGCTGAAGGAACATCCTCCCGAATTCAATCCCGAGGCCCAGGCGCTTGTCCGATACCTCAACGGAGTGGGATTTCCAGTGGTCATAATCACGGATACCTCCAGGTCGGGGTCGGCTTGGAAGTCGTTCTTGGAGGAGGCCGGGGGGATACGGCTTACCCACGTTATCGCATCTACCGACGTCGGGGCGTGCAAGCCCGACAGTCGAATATTCACTGAGGCGGCGAAGCGGGTTGGCGTCCCTTTTTCTGAGATCCTTCACGTTGGAGACAGTTGGGTGTGGGATGTGGAGGGGGCTTGGGGGTCTGGCATGGGTGCTGCCCTCTACCGTGGACTATGGTCGCGTTACTGGGACGCCGACGATCCGCGTAAGGACCCGCCAGCCAGCAATCCCTCGATTCCCCGACTCGACCATCTTTCCGAGGTCCGAGTCCTTCTCGGCCTGGAGTAGCCGCGCAGAGTGTCCTCCCAGTTCCTCCGCGCGTTGAGTTATGTTAGTGCCGCCCGCCTCAGTTCGGTCCGCCGGGTGACGGGACTTCTCCCGGCGTCGATGTGTGGCTACATGGTCTTCTCGAGAACGAGCTGCCCGATCCGCACTCAGTTATCCGCGCCTCAACGCGCAAGAAGACTATTCGCGGCAGGGGGCCCCAGAGCGATACGCCGCACACATTGCGACGCGGCGACCCGAAGGTCCCGCACAGCGCGCACCGCGGCCGGTCGCTCTGGAGCGTGAAGGGAATAGGGTGTTCCCCTCTTCAAGACACCGAAGATGACCTTCAACAACTTGTGAGCCCCCGCCACGCTACCCTTCCCCTTCCCTCGGCGGCGGCTCACTCGTTTCGCGACCCGGGCCACATCGCCTCGCTTCTCGACACGTCGGTGCGTCCAGGAGAGTTCGACCAGCAGCGACTGAACCAGATGATTGGCGTCACGCTTCAGTTTCCCCTGGTAGCACGTGTCTGCGGACTGATGGGTCGACGGGGCCAATCCCGCGTACGAGCAGAGGCGATCGACCGTGGGGAAGCGTTCGATCGGACAGAGGAACGCCGTTAGGGTGACCGCCCCGAGCTCCCCAATGCCGGGAATCGTTGCGAGGAGCTGCGCCGTCTCCGAGGTCAGAAAGAAAGCATGGATCTCAGCGTCCAGTTCCTTGCTTCGGGCCAAGAGGAAGTCGATCGACTCGAGGGCACGGGTCACCCCCGGGATCCCCAGCTTGCGGGTCTCTTCTCGGCCCCGAATGCTCTGGAGGCAATTCTCCCGATACGGGACCCCTCGGTAGATCAGCTGGCCGTAGCAGTGGTTCATGAGCGCCCCGACCTTTCGTCGATAGAACAATCGATCCCGGACCAAGTGGCGCACCTGGCGGATCTCGGGCGGTGGCGCATAGACAGTGGGGAGGGCGTTGAGTCGGAGGAGAGTGGCGAGTGCCTCCGAATCGACCCGGTCGGTCTTGATCGTCGCCTCCGCGATGAGTCGGGTCTTCAGAGGGTTCGAGAGAGTGGCGAGGGCTCCGGTGGCTTCCACCGTCTCGAAGTAGCACTCCCACATCGCGCAAGCTTCCATGGCGACTCGCTTGTCGTCGCCGGGCAATCCCTCCAGGTATTCCCGAAGTTCCTCTCGGGTAGGACCGAGTGTGGCCTGGTCCAGTTGGTTTCCCTCGCTATCGAGAACCGTGGTCACTACGCTCTTTCGGTGGATGTCCAACCCGACGAATGTTGTTCCCTGCATGCGGCGCCTCACTCGAGAAGGCAGGAGGCGCCGCGTTTGCGTGTTCCGCCTCATCGGGCGGGACTAAGCATGTCCACATTGCGGTCCCCGCATCGGCCGCGCGCCCCACATCATGTCCGAAGTGTAGAATCCGAAGAATCGTTCCGTGCGTAGCCCCGGCATGAACCTCTTCGCAGTACCCCCCTCAGGATTGGATGGAGCCGTCACCGGCCCTCCGAAAAGGGTGCTCACTCGATCCGCCCCTTTCGGCCCGCGACGACCCGATTTCCCCACCGCTAGGGGCGGTGAAGGGGATCCCTCCAAGCCCGATTTGCTAATGTCGCAGCTGCGGCTTCCCTGGTCGGCAGGGAATCTTCAGGATTCCGAACTCGGGATTGCCGAAGTCCAATGAAGGTCGCGGAACTCGTCGTAAAGGCCCTAGAGAACGAGGGCGTCACGACGGTATTCGGGATTCCGGGTGAGGAGAACATCGAGCTGATGGAGGCGCTCGGCTCAAGCTCGATCCGGTTCGTCCTCACCCGACATGAACAGGGAGCGGCCTTCATGGCGAATGTCTATGGACGGCTCGCGATGCGGGCGGGTGTCTGCGTCGCGACGCTGGGACCCGGCGCCACCAACCTTGTCACTGGTGTCGCCGACGCCTATCTCGACCGGGCACCGCTGGTAGCGATTACGGCCCAAGAGGATCTCTCCCTCATTCACAAGGAATCGCATCAGTACATCGACGTGCTCAAGCTGTTCGACCCAATCACCAAATGGAACGCTCGCATCGAGAATCCACGGGTGACTGCGGAGGCGGTCCGCAAGGGATTCAAGATCGCGCAAACAGAGAAACCGGGACCGACCCATCTCGAGCTGCCCGCCGACATCGCCGAGGCCGAAACCACGGACCGTCCGATTCCATGGGAACGTGCTCGACGCCCCTCGCCCGATCGATCCAGTCTCGACCGAGCGGCCGAGCTCATACGTCAGTCTCATGCACCGATAATCCTCGCCGGGAACGGAGTGATTCGTGGGGATGCCTCCGGCGAGCTCACCAGGTTCGCGGAAGAACTCCGGATCCCGGTTGCGCTCACACTGATGTGCAAAGGAGGCATCCCGTGGGATTCCCCGATGAACCTTTTCGCGCTCGCACGCCCAGAGCTTGACTACCGTGCGCTAGGTTTCGACCAGGCAGATCTCGTCGTCTCTGTGGGCTACGACCTGGTCGAGTTCGACCCCCAGCACTGGAATCCTCGAGCTGACCAACGAATTGTTCACGTCGACTTCACCCCAGCCGAGGTCTCGTCGCACTATGTGCCTTCGGTCGAGATCGTCGCCGATATCCGTGAGTCCCTGCTACTGCTTCGGGAGCGAATCCCTACACCCAAGGACGACCGTCGGGTCTCGACCCTCCGGGAACCGATTCTCCGCGACCTCGAAGGAGGTCGGGACCTTCCGGACGGAAGATCGGACCCTCGGGATATCTTGCACGAACTAAGGGCGGTGCTCGCTCCGGAAGACATCCTCATCAGCGACGTGGGGGCGCACAAGCTCTGGGTGGGCCGCTTCTTCCCCGCCTACCGACCGAATACCGTCGTCATCTCCAATGGGCTCGCCTCGATGGGGATCGCGTTGCCGGGGGGCATCGCGGCCGCGATCCTGCACCCCGACCGCCACGTGGTAACCGTCAGCGGCGACGGAGGGTTCCTGATGAATGTCCAAGAGCTCGAAACGGCCCGCCGTGTGGGCTGCCCTACGACGAACATCGTGTTCCGGGATGAAGGTCTGGGAAGCATTCGAATCAAGCAGCTCGCGAAGGCCGGCCGAACCTTCGGCACGGAGTTCGGGAATCCGGACCTGGTCCGACTCGCCGAGTCATTCGGAGCACGAGGATTCCGGGCGTCCAATCCGCGAGAGTTCGCTAGCATCGTTCGCGAGGCGATCGATGCCAAGACTCTCTCCGTGGTGGACGTGCCGATCGATTACACCGAGACTCCGTTCTGAGCTGCGCGTATCGGCGCTTTCGCGCGCGTGAGCTAGGGCGATAGGTTCGGCGTGGGCCGGACGAAGATCGGGGTGCGCACCCCTCGATCGAACCTTACCCCCCGCTCACCTCTCGAGTCCACCACTCGCCAAGCTAGTAGCCGGTGGACTCGCGCCCCAACTCGGAGGAGAGACGGTACCTCCGTTCTAGGATCGACTTCAGGAAAGCAGCTGGGCTTCCCCAGACCGCGACTCGATTCCACCGGGCGGCAGCCTTCCCTTGGCCCACCGCCACGATCGCGCCCTTGTCCCGATAGCGAAACGAAAGTGGTTCCCGGCCCGTCCATCGACGCAGGATGTTCTCGGCCGCGGCCGACGCCTCAGCCAGTGCGGCCTGCGCGGTGGCCGGAACGATCGAGCCGTCCTTTGGATCCCTGACCTCAGCGATGTCGCCCAGGGCGAAGACCCCGGGGTGGCTGGGGATTTCGAGGGTTGGGCCAGTCACGACCCTCCCCGCGCGGCCATGATCGACCGGAAGCGACCTCACCACCCAAGGCGCCTCCACCCCAGCGGCCCAAACCCCGACGTCGAATGGGATGATTCCCCCGTCAGAGAGCGTGGCCCGCCGCCGCTCGACCCGTCGGACGTTCCGGCCGACGTCGACGAGGACGCCCGCCTCTTCGAGGAGGCGGCGCGCGTGGACCACGATATCGGTGTCGAATCCGTCCAGGAACGGGAGCGCCCCGCAGACGAGGGTCACCTGGGGGGGCCGGGCCTTTACGCCCGTGATGGCCCGCCAGTCCGCGCTCGCGATGTCGGCCGCAACCTCAGTCCCGGTCAATCCACCCCCAACGACGACAACCCGCGGGCGCATCCCCCGCGGCAGTCTCTGGGAGGCGGCCTCGACCGCCTTCAGTTCGTCCGCCAGCCGCATCGCACCCAACAGGCCGTAGACCTGGTGCATGAATTCGTCTGCACCGCTGACCCCGTAGTACGCCGGGACGTTGCCGAGGCAGATCGCAAGAGAACGGTAGGAGATCCGCTGTTCGTCTACCCTCACCGTCGAGCCTCCGATGTCGATCGAGCCTACCGAGCCCTCCCGATAGGCAACCCGATGGGGACCTACGACCCGGTCAATAGGGACCATCCAACGGCGTAGATCACTCCCTCGCGCGGCGAGCCGGGCCACCTGGTAGAGCTCGGTCCGGATCACATGGAACGGATGCCGGTCCACCAGTACGGTGGGAATCGAGCCCTTCGAGCGTCTCCAGACCTGGTGGGCGAGTCGGACGCCAGCATACCCGGCGCCGAGGATTACCAGAGGAAGGTCTGGACGGGGCATGCCGGGGAGAGGGACTGACAGCGAAAAGAGTCTTCGTGGCCGGGACGGACGCTGCCCCACCGTGATCTTCCGCCCACAGAGCGCGCTAGTGTGGCAAGTCGGGCAGACCAACGTTTATCCTTCCAGTGGGAGAGAGCGGAATCGGGGCCGGAATCGACCTCAAGATAATCTCGAGCGACTCCAACCGCGTGTACGCCACGAAACACTTTGTGGCGGCATCCGAATGGATTCGGTCGGAGTCGCACCTAGGAGACCCGCAGGGCTCGAACCACCAAACGGAGGCGGGGCAGACCGGCCAAGGAGGACCGAACACCTTCGGTTGTTCCTCCTTGTTCGGGTAGGCGCATCACCTTCATGGCAGTCAACGCCATTCGGGGGATCATGTCGAAGGCTGACGAGGCCATGGAGGAATTACATCGAGAGCACGAGGTCGCCGAGCGATTGTTGGAGCGACTGGTAGAGATCGGGGAGCGGATTAGGACAGGAGAACGGGTCGACCCGAAGGCTGTCCGGTTCGGCGTCGGCCTCCTCGACGCCTACCTCCACCGAGTTCACGCCTACCAGGAGGACCGAGAACTCCTTCCTGAGGCCCGGCAGGTTGCGATGCCTCATTGCTTTGCGTATCTCGAGGGCATGGGCCCCCTCCACGAGGAAATGCGTCGACGGGCCCGGGAGCTCTTAGAGATGATTTCCCGATGGGCCTCGGGGGACGAATCCAGCCGGTCCGCAATTGGCGACGGGTTGGTCAATCTTGCGAGCCTGGACCATGACATCGCAGGGGGCGAAGGGACCCACCCCCTCCTATGTCTGGAAGGGGCCCTCCCCGAAGCGGCGAGCCAGCGCTTGTCGAGCCGATTCTCCGACCATGCAGGCACCCGAGCTGCGCTTGAAGCCAACATCCAGAAGTTCCTCCTTGATACCAGAGCCAGGGCGGCCTAGAGAGGGACGGGCCGACGGGGAGGCTCCGTTCAAGGCCGGGCAGCTCCCGCCGAACCCTGCTTCTGGCACGGTCGGGCACCCGCCTGGGGAGGAGCTTCCGCCCAATTTGTCCTGGCTCGACCGACCCTCAGGACGACCACGCCGCCCGAACATCGAACCCCCGGCTGACGCGTGCCTCGATGTCGATCGGAACTCGACAGGGCTCAAACGCCCGAGAGGGCTCGCGGTTGTTTCACGATGCCAAACTGACCTTCTCTTCGACGTGTCGGCCGTCAACTTGGCGGGTCAATCTCTGTCACTCCAGTAGCTTCTCTTCGAGAAGCTCTCGGAGAACAGAGGCGTTGCAGTGCTCGGCGTCGTGGGCCGCGAAAAGGAGGGTGACGGGTTCGGATCGCGCCTCGCGCGCTAGTCGATCGATCAGGTCCGAGTGCGCTTCGAGCTCCGCCCGATAACGTCTCCGGAATGTGGCGTACCTCTCAGGGTCATGTCCAAACCAGGCACGAAGACTCGGTGAGGGAGCGAGGTCCTTCATCCATTCGGAGAGCTGGAGACTCGCTTTCTTCAGCCCGCGTGGCCAGAGACGATCAATGAGGTAGCGCTTGCCATCGGCCACGGAGGGCGGCTCGTAGACCCGTTTCGTTTGGACGGCCATCGAGGCGGCCTCCAGGATTGTTGGCTTAATGAATCGCTCGCCGTGAGTCCGACTTTCGAGAAGTCGTGGCCCGCGGACCTCCCTGAGGGCGGGGGACGTTCACTTCTAAACTGCCTCGAGCCCCACGAGAAAGTCAGCCTCTCACCATGGACGGCTCTAGGGCGAATCTCGATTTGCCCCGGGTTCGTGGAGCGCCCGGTCTACCGCCCGGGCGAGGTCGGCAGAGAGATGTCTGTCGAACCAAGGGTACACGGATTCCTCCTCGCGAGCGTTATGGGCCCAGAGGACATTGACCAACTCGAGTTCAAGTTCCTCGGTCGAGACAGGACGGGCATCCAGCTGGAGGCGGATCCTTTCCAGCACATCCTGAATCCGCCGGTGTTCGTCAAGGATCAGATCGACCAGAAGACGGCGGGAAGGATCACCTTCTCCGAAGACGGGGAAGAGGAGACGCTCCTCGACATCAATGTGGCGGCGAAGGTCGGCCGCGAACGGGTCGAACAGTTCCTTGCGCCGACCTGTCTGAGAAAAGGGGGTCGCCCGGAACTGCTCGAACAGTCGGTCGAGATCCCTGTGGTCGCCCGAAAGTAGGTGCGACGGTGGCTCTTCCGCGCCGTTCATCGGTCCCTCTCAAGATCTCGAATGGCCAAGCTCTCGTCACTGGTCGGTCCCGGAAAGAAACGGTGTCTTGGATGGGGCACGGACTTGGTAACCGGGGCGTACATGGCCCGCCCCTTCCAGGTCATTCGTGCCCTCGGAGCATGACGAGCATCATCTTCGAGCGTTTGGGGGATTCGACGGCGTGCGGTACCTTTGCCGGCATTCGGACGGCCGAGCCAGAGACCGCGCGGACCAGGGTGCCTCCGACGGTCAAATTCAGCGCACCCTCGAGAACAACGACGAGCGCATCGTAGGGTGCGGTGTGCTCGCTGAGTTCCTCACCCGCGTCGAACGCGAAGACGGTTACACTTCCTCCCGGAGTCCGGGCGAGCACACGACTTGCGACTCCCTTCTCGGTATACGAGATCAGAGCAGCCAGTTCGAGTGCCTCTGCGGCGGGAATGTTGGGCTTGGCGGTCATGACGGGGCTTCGCCTCAATTTCTCTTAAGTCTTCGTTGAACGAATCCGATACTCTTCCTGAGCACAGTTCGAGCGGCTGTTCCCCGATTCCGCCCGCTGCTTGCGGTCCCGTCATCGGCCGCGCGGCCCTTCATGAAGCCGCCGCGCCCTCTGCCGCCCGTCGCTTCCACCCGACAATCAACAGCCAGGCGCATCCCAAGGCAAGGACGGCTCCGCCCAGGGCCAGAAACGGAACGGCGTTGAACGGCGGGGGACACGGAACGCACCCTCCGTTCGTACAGCCGCACGGCGGCCCGACGTAAGTCAGTGCATAGACGATGTCCGCTGAACCGAATACTACGAGGACGGAAGGGAGCAGGAACCAGAGAACGCCCCACGGCAGGATAGGCTTGAAGGCGGCACGCACGAGGTCCGGAGGCGCGCCACGACCAAGAGCGTATCGTCAAGCTGGAACTCGCGAGGGACCTAGACCGCACGCGCGCTCCTCGCGGTCGGTCCTCGACCGCGCGCGCCGTTCATAAAGGCCGCGCGTCCGCTGCCGCCCGCGCCGCCATTATGCCCGGCACGGCCTCGACCCTCGCTCGAACCGCTCGGCCCGAGGCCTCCGCGCTCACTCCGTGTCGGTGACCGCGACTCAAACGCGAGCGACCGCTCGACGGGCAGGAGGATTCCGGCTACGCTGCGGACGAGTCGCTCGAGTGGTTTCGCGTTGCCCTGCTCGTTCCGATGGCTAAGCTCAGGAAGACCACGAACCACCCCGCGAGCCCAAGTTCCTGACCGATGGAATATGTGACAAATGAGTTGATTGTCCAGACAGCGTTCGGATTGGGTGCGATGGCAACCCCGATGAAAACCAGGGCCATCCCGATAACGAAGGTGATTGGTTCGACCGCGAACCTCGTCATTCCTATGGCTCGAGCTGAATGAGGGTACTTGCCTTCCGTCTAAAAGTCCTTCCCCCGGGGAAGCGCCCTAGTTTGGCAGAAGCGTCCGGGGCAACCCATGGTTCCCACATGTTGTCTTTGCGCGCCCCTCGCGCTCCGCCCTCGACCGCGCGGGTCGCGGATGAAGCCCGGCCTAGAGGATGGGGCCGGTGAACTGGAACGTTCCAGCAACTGAGACAGGCCGGGGGCTCGAGTTCCAGCTGACGAAGCCGAAGCTGTACCTGGTCGTTAGCCAGGATAGATAGCGTCCCGGACCCGGCTGGCCCGGCAGCGGAGTAGAGCACAACGTAGGGTGGACCGTACGAGAACCCATCCACCGTGAAGGTCACGTTACTCGAATCACTGCTGGCCCAGTGGAAATGGAACGTTCCCGGGTGAGGCAGCGTGAGAATGTACCCGTAGGTCACGTAGCCGGAACTCTGGATCGTGAAGAACTCAATCTCGGACTGAGGTACCGATACAATAAGCATGAATGCCGGCACCACGACGACCGTGACGGAAACGAGGAGAACAAGCGCGTACTTCCGCCAAAGCCGACGTCGAAGGTTGAACTCCGGCTCGAGAATATAGCCCGGAACGCGATCGCCAAAGGTCGAGTCCTTCGGGGCGGGAGAAGTCAAGCCCAAGGCATCCTCCGAACCCTCGGACGCCGCTCCGGCAAATAATCATGTCTGGCGACCACCCGACGGGGGCGGTGCAGGTTCCGCATGGCCAGTCCCCGTAGCTCGCGCCCCTCTTGGCCCGCCCTCGACTGCACCGGCCCCTCCACAGTTGAATAGGAGGCACGTCGTATGAGTTCCCTCAACCTACCTCCATGACCCCGGATCCGAAGTTCAGACCGATTCCGCCGGCTTACTGGGACGAGGTGGCCAAGTCGTGGGGCGACGAGGTCAACGTGAAGTCGGGAGCGCATCAGTTCCAATACTTCGAGGCCGACCTGCTCATTTCGTCGGTTCTGACGAGACGCATGAGGGTGCTCGAGATCGGGTGCGGAACTGGGAGCAGCACCCTCGTTCACGCCAAGGAGGTCCGCCGCCTGGTAGCCACGGATGTATCCCGGAGGATGGTGGAGCGCGCCCGCGAGAGGACAACGCGCCAATCGTTTCGACACCGACTTGGCTTCGGGCTGGCGGATGCGGGGCACCTCCCCTTCAAGGACGCTTCATTCGATGCGGTGATCGGTAGGGGAGTAGCCCTAAGCTATGTGACGGACCCCGCTCAAGCGCTCCGCGAGATACGGCGCGTCCTGCGCCCCCGGGGGGTCGTCGCGGTGGACGCGATGAACGAAGTGTCGCCATCGACGGGTCGTACCTTTCGTACCGTCAGGACTATCGGTGGAAAGCCTGCGTACATCGAACAGTTCAACAAGGGTGACCTCCAGGTCCGCCGGGTGTTCTACCTGCGCCCGAACGCGCCTCTTGCAAGGTTATCGCGTCGGCCGAAGGTCTTCAAGAGCCGCCCACTAACCCTCGCTCGGCAGACGTTGTATCGAGAGCAGATGCACGCGCGGTACTTCCCGGAACCTGTGCTTCGCACGTGGGCGGAGGGGGCGGGGCTCTCTGCTGTCGAGATCATTCCCTTGGGACAGATGTACCGGATCCTCATGGGCGAGAATCGCAAGCTACGCGAGTTCGCGGTCCGAAATCGCCGGGCTCTCTCGAGATTGGTGGTGGAGCTGCGGCACCATTTCAAGGTGGGCAGCGGGTTCCACCTGATGCTGATGGCCACACGGCCCGGCGCACGACCGCACTCACGTCGATAGCTGCTCATCCCGCGCTTGTCGCGGTCAGGTTCATCGGCCACGCGCGCCCTTCAGTGGGTCTCGTCTTCGAATCGGCAGGGCATGAAGTCCAACTGGGCGGGAGGAATTCCTGCCAACTTTCCGTAAGCCACCGCTGCGGCCCACGTGTCATCATCAGGAGTAAGCCGGAAGATTCGGTCAGGGAACACTACCACAAGCTCTCCACGACGACAGAAGTGGGCGTAGAACGGGACGCCGCCCACGATTTTCAGGTTCGGCTGTACCCGCTCAATGACCGTTTCCAACGAGCTGCCAGCCATCCCGATTCGTAGGAGGGTCCAGTCTCGGCCCCTCTTGCGACCCAGAATCGTGACGGCGTTCAGCACGGACGGGTCCCGAAGGCTCTCTTCGACGATGATTCCGTGGTAGGGGTCGCTCCGAGACCTGCTCTTCGGGGACATTGTTCTCGCGGCGACCGCGTTCCGCGAGTCGCGCGCTCATCGCGGTCCGTCATCGAACGCGCGCGCCGTCCATAAAGACCGCGCGGCCCCTGCCGCCCGCGCGAGCATTATCGCGACCCGGCCGCCCTCGTCGCTCGACCGCTCCTCGGGCGGCCTCCGCGCTCTCAGCGAGTCGATGACCGCGATGAGCGCGCAGGGCGCTTCAGACGAAGCGAACCCGTTCCCCGACCTGCTCGCGATTCGCGGGCCCGACGCGAATCCGCTGCCGTCCCGCCCGGTCGGGCCGGCCACTCGCCGGTTCCCCAGCCCCCGCTTCGGCGTCTACTCGCGGACGCGGTTCGAGTCGCGGGCCGCGCTCGGCGGCCCGGACGAAGACGAGGACACCGACGCCGGGAGTGACGCTAATCTGCCTAAAGGGCACCGGCATCGCGGAAGACATCACGGGCCATAGGCTACGCCAAAGTCTCGAGCACCTTCGGGGTGAACGGAACAAGCGCGCCAAATCTTCCCTCACGGACCTTGGTGGGCCATGCGGGGTCGGCCAGAAGCGCGCGACCGAGGGCGACAAGATCGAAGTCGTCCCGAGCGATCATCCTCAACAGCTGATCGAGGTGTAGCACCCTCGCGTCGTGCTCGTTCCTGGCCGGGCCTGCAATCCCTCGAAGGGATGCGACAAAGTCCACGTTGAGCCCGATCGAACCAACTGTGATTGTTGGTCTGCCGCTGAGTCGTTTCGTCCAACCCGCTAGGTTGAGGTCGCTCCCGACGAACTCCGGCTCCCAGAACCGCCGTGTCGAACAGTGAAACGCGTCGATTCCGGCGCTGACGAGGGGTCGAAGAAAGTGGTCGAGTTCATACGGGGTGTTGGCGAGGCGAGCGGAATAGTCCTGAAGTTTCCACTGGGAGAAACGGAGCAGCAGCGGGAACTTGGCTCCGACACGTCGGCGGATTTCACGAGCAATCTCAGTCGCGAAACGGGTCCGGTCCGCGAGGTCTCCGCCGTACTGGTCGGTGCGATGGTTCGTGGCGTCCCAGAAGAATTGGTCAATAAGGTAGCCGTGGGCTGCGTGGAGTTCCACAGCGTCGAATCCGACTCTTTGTGCTTCGGCTGCAGCCCGGGCATAGGCATCGATTGTTTCGTTGACCTCGTCACTCGACATTGGCTCGCCCACCGTCTCATCCTTGGTGACGAGCCCAGACGGACTCACCGGCGCCACGGGAAGTCTCCCCGAGTCACCTTCCAGCTGCCACGCGCCGACGTGCCACAGCTGTAGTCCTATCTTTCCTCCTGCTGAATGAACACCGGCCACGACCTTCTTCCACCCTTCGAGAGCCGGCTCGCCAAAGGCGTGTGGAACATTCGGCAAGTTCTGTGCATCACGGCAAGGCGCTGTCCCCTCGGTCAGGATCAAGCCCACACCTCCTTCAGCACGACGACGGTAGTACACCTCCACGTCGGGCCCCGGCACTCCGCCAGGGGACCGGTTCCGTGTCATCGGAGCCATCACAATCCGGTTCGGCAAACTCAACCCGTTTAGAGCGAAAGGGCGGAACAGTTCGGCAAGTTCCACGTCTAAGCCCCCGCTACGAAATTTTTTGGGCGTTTCGATTGCACGAAAGACCGAGCTTCCGGATTGTGCATTGAACCGAGGGGATGACCTACAGCGTCTCGGCAGACTATTGCGACCACCAGGGACTCCCCCTACCCGGCCTCGCTCGCCTCAGTCGCTCGTCGCGCGGGCCGCTTCTTCGAGCGTCTTCAGCGTCAGGATGTAAGGGATTGCGCCATAACTCACCCTTGCGACGCCATGCTCGGCTAGCGCGCGTACCGGCGGCGTGGCATCACCGACCATGATGTTGAGCGGCAGCGACGACTCTTTGGCCAAGCGCTCAATCAGGGCGATATCCGCAAGACCGGGCGCGAAGAGACCATCTGCGCCCGCTTCCGCGTACGCACAGGCCCTCTCGATCGCCTCAACGATCGTAGCATCGCTGTGCGTTTCGGGGGGTCCCTGGAGAAAAACATCAGTACGAGCATTGATGAAGAATCGAGTATTGGCTACATCGCTTATCTGACGAGCCTGCCGGATCCGATGCACCTGGTCGACCGTCGTACGCAGTTTTCCGTCGAACGGGAAACTGTCCTCTAGGTTGCACCCGACCGCCCCAGCTTCGATCGCCAGCGCGACCGTTCTGCCGACCATCTCCGGTGCATCACCGTAGCCGCTTTCGAGGTCGATCGTCACCGGCAACGTTGTCACCGAGACGATCCGGCGCAGATTTTCGATTGCTCGACTGAGCGGGATCTGCTCGCCATCGGAAAAACCGTTTGCGTGAGCGACCGACCAGCTGCTCGTCGCGATTGCCTTCGCACCCGCCGCGGCCACCGCCTTTGCGCTGCCAACATCCCAAATGTTGTACAGAACCAGAGGCCTTCCCGGAATATGCAGCTCCCGGAAGCGCTCTGCCTTGCCCCTCTGCTCCGTCTTCTTCATCCCCCAGAACATCCGCCCGCACCAAACATGTGGAATGCCTATCCGGATACCTTTTGCTACTTTGCTGAAAGCCAATGAGCGCGTAGTTCCTTGTTGAACTCAGTCGGGCGCTCCTCGGGAAAGAAGACCCGAGCCCCCTTGAACTCGATACGTCTCCGGGTTCCGGGAATGTTGTCTGCAAGCCAATGGGACCACCTCACATCAAAGTACACATCATCCGTTCCCCACACGATCAGTGTGGGTGCCTTCAGGGCTTTCAGCCTGGCCTCAATGGCTCGCGTGTGTTTGTTGTCGAAAGCTGCTAGGAAGCGTTGCAGGTCGACCGTACGATTCTCGGTCCTGACGAAGGGGCTTAGATATCTTTCGATGGTGTCGTCACTCACCTGTTCCGGGTGTTCATACGCGGGCCCCAGCGCTTGCGGTGATCGATAGACGCTCTTGTCCGACAACATTGCGCCCAGCGTTCCGCGCAACCCACCGGCTGCCGCCATTGCCAAGAACGGTTTGAACGCCTCGGGCGGCCAGTTGTCGTGGGTGTCGCAGTCGGTCAGCGTCAGGCTGCGGACCCGTTCGGGATGCAGCGACGCGAAGATTTGTGCAATCCCACCGCCACTGTCGTTGCCTACTAGGTCTACCTGGTCGATCTTCAAAGCGTCAAGAAATTCCTCGAGCATCTTGGCATTGGCGGTAACCGACACGTCCTGATCCGTCGTGATCTCCGTTTCGCCATGAGCGAGCAGGTCCACGGCGATGCAGCGACGGATGTCGGACAAACCCGCCAATTGATGACGCCACAAATGTCCGTTCAGCAACACTCCGTGGACGAACAGTGCGACCGGACCCTTGCCCTCCTCCACGTAGTTGATACGTCCCGATGCCGTCGCCACGCTGTGTTGCGTCGGCGTCGATTTCTTTCCGTCCATTCCTTAACTTCTCCTTGCCTCGCCAGCTCAAACGTGCCCTTCTTTCGCCTTCACGGCGCACTCTTCGGAGCACACCTCTACGATTTCACCGCGCGATCTCACCTTGATGGAATTCGAGTCCACGGCGGAGTCGCAGATCGCACACATCCGCTCATCCTCCGGTTTGTTGCTCCCTGTTCCGCTTCCCTTTTGCTTGGTCGTCATTCCGATGCCCCGAACAGGCAGGAACTCCTTGCCGGATAACCGTTCGACCAGCACCTGACGGCTCATTGGCACCCGGGCATGGTTTTCCGAGATTCACACTCAGGGCTGCGGACCCACGGCCAGGTCCGTTTCGCGATCGCACTTCCCAGTCTCGTCGACAAGCTTTGTCTGAGGAGTTCTGATTCGTTGGGCAAATTTGACCGAAACGGGTCTTGGGCTGCCAGACGAACAACTGTGGGAGGGACTCTTGTGACAATCAAGTGACGACCCACGAAAATCGCAAATTCGCCCGGGTGTTGGGCCCGTCGCGCGTATCCCTGCAACCCCATCCCCGTCTGAGGTTCGCTCGGTCAAACCGACCAATCGGTAAGCTGGCACGAGTACCCGGCGCTGTCTGCGCGGTTTCTGCCCGGCTTCAGCCGAGAGATGAACCGCCTGGGTGACCCGATCCTTCTTTCCGAGGCGTTAGAACCGATCTAAAGGACCCTCCCACTCCGGATGATGGTCTTTCCGTCCACTGAGATTCTCAGACCCCGCCACCACGGCGAACCCGAAGAACTTCCCGGGGTTTGTCCCACCGACGGACTTGTTGCCGCCGACCCCGATCAGAACGGCTCCGAGCTCCTCGTCTTCGACCTTGGCGGCGGCTTCCAGCATCGGGTTCAGCCCGATGTGCATCACGCCCAGCCGGTCGGCCCCTTCACCGCCCTTTCTCACTCCGGCGTCGAACCAGTCCGCTCCTTGAGAGAACGACCGCTCAACAAGCCTTCCCTCGTGGAACGAGAAGCGGGCTCCTTTGAGCGGCTTGATGCCCATGGAAGGGTAGCTCTTCCGGTTCGCCACGACAACACCTTCGCCATAGTTCTCGTCCAGCGCGACGCGGAATATCCCGGCGGGCATCGAGGTCAGGATGTTGAAGGGGCTCCTCTTGCTCCTTGGCTGCGGGAAGCCGGGGTCGACCACCGCTGACGCTCCATTGAGCCGGACCTCGATGTCGGTCCCGTTCTTATGGCGGATCCGGACCTTCCTCTTGCCGCTCAGGGCCTTCACCAGGCGGTCACCGGTGCGGGCCATCTCCTCCGGATCCGCAAGGCATCCCCGCAGAAGCTTTTCCCGCCACACCAGTCCATCCTCTCCCCAGAACCGCGCCTGGGGGTCGCCGGCGTTCCCCACCTCCATCCGCACGCCCCGGAGCCCGGTCTTAAGGCCCACCTGGTACCACCCCGGGTTGTACTGCGTTGCTTCGTTGAAGGCCTTCTCGGAGTATTGGGCAGCCTTCGGCCGGTCCTCCGGACCCCAGAAAAACACGTAGGCGTCGGTCGATTTCAGCGAGGACCATTCTGGCTCGCTTGCCGCGCCCAAGAGCTTCTCTTGCTTGCGGTCCATAGCCGACCAGAAGGCCTGTTCGTCCTCGTAATGAACGAGGATCTTCGCACCGAGTTTGCGAGCCTCGTCCACCATCACACCGGCCATGGGCAGGCAGTGAGTCCACGTCTCGACTGCGACGTTCTCCCCTTTCTTGACTCGAAGGTACTTAGTGAGAACGTTCCGGCACGCTTCACGGGTCAGGTCCTCTGAGCCAGTCATTGTCGACATGGTCCCACCTAGGCGTAGACCTCAATCCAGAGCCCATTCGGGTCCTCGATATACGCCCACCGGTTTCCGCTCGATTTCATCTCCAAAAGCTGTGCAACGCCGGCAGCTCGAGCGTCCTTCAGGAACACGTCGATGTCCTCGACCTGGAACGCAAGATGATCTAAGCCATCCCCCGGCGAGAACTTCGTGTCGAACCTGCTGCTCTTACGGTAATAGTTCAGCTCGAGGATCGGCCCATGGTTCTCACTCCAGAGCTGCGATGTCTCACCGTTAGTTTCAGGGATGGTCGTTCGACAGATCTCCTCCATGTCGAGGAGTCCCGTGTAGAATCTTTTGGACTTCTCCAGGTCTTTCACTCGAATGCCCACGTACTTCAGCTTGGGGTTCATGGCTTCCTCGCAACCCTTTCGCGAGCAGCCCCTTTAGATTGGGACCGACACCTGACGGCACTCCCATTGGGTTTGCTAGCGGCAGCGAGAGAGTGGGAGTGCGTTGCGACTGCCGAGTTGCGACGCACATGGCACTCTCCCCGCCAACATCACCGAATAAAGAAGCAACTGGCGAGGCGGGCCTCTCGAGGGATTTCTAATGATCGGCGAACATCGTGACACCCGTCATATGACGAAGGTCCCTTTATCCCCACACGGAGCCTCCTTGGGCTGGCCATGAGCTACTACGAGGTCGACTTCCGGCTACAGCACGAGTGCCCCTACAGCGATTTTTCGAAAGCCCACCCCTCGGTCGTGATCTCCCACTGGTGCAACTGGAACCAAGACGTGATCGAAATCCTTCATCCCGAGGAGCCGGAACCACGGATTCGCAGAGACTTGCGCAGGATGATTGAGCGGCTCGGATCGATGGCGGTTCGGGCAAGTCAAAGCGGTCCGCGGGAACGAATCTTGATCCAACAATGTGCGTGCGACCGGCTTCCGCCCCCGACCCTTCCAACGATCGAGGAACGTAACTGTTTCAACCTTCAGCCCATGGTCTACTCGGAAGGATGGGAGAGGTACCGCGTCGCAGCGTTCTCGGATCGAGACATCAAGAAGCTTTTCCACGATCTGGAACAGGTTTCTCGTGTGCAGCTGGTCTCTCGAAGGACCATTGCCGAAGGTTCTGTTCATGAAAGTCTCATGGTCTCGACCGCGTCGCTCCTAAGTGGCCTAACGGAGAAGCAAGCTCGAGCCCTGGTGACCGCCCTCGACCAAGGATACTACAATCTGCCGCGCGGCGCCAATTCGCTCGAAATTGCTCGCCGACTCGGGATCCCGCGCACGAGCTTCGCCGAACACCTACGAAAAGCGCAGAACAAGGTCATCTCGGCCGTCGGCCCGTATCTCCGCATGCGAACAGTGGGCGAACCGCCGGTCTCATAGTCCCCTCCAGTCACCTGACGGTCCAAGGCTCATGAGGGAGCCTTGGGGTGGCCACAGCATCGGAGTCAAGATGGTCGCGAATTACTCCCGAATTGGGACCCGCTCGAGCGATATCGTGTTAAGCAGCCTTGCGAACCGAGAAAGTAGGACCGCGTCTTCGAAGTCGGTGACTCCCCGGAGTGGTGCTCCACGGCCGCGACGCCTGACGATCGTCCTGGCGCAGTGGTGCCCCCACTGCGTGCCATTGTCAATCCGGGAGGGGCGGAAGTTCGCCCGGCGGCTCCGGGTGCCGTTTCGAACGTTGGACATCGACCGACGTCGTGAGCTCACTGTTGCCGATCGACTGGTCAGGGATTACGGGGACGCGTCGGTCGACTACCTCATTCCCCAGGTCTTTCTCGAGTGGACCGACGGATCGGTGCAACACTTGCTCACCGGCTTCTCCGAGGACCCCGCTCGAACCGCGAGAGCCTGGAAGGACCTGTTCACGAGCGACTGGCTGCGCTCGATAGGCGGCGGAGTGCGAACGTGACGCTATTACTCGGCGTGACTCCCGCCCTCAGGTCCGCGCTCCGCCCGTCCATCGCGCGATGCTTTCGGCATTGCGACAAGCCCGTCCGGCTGCGCTCGATCGTGACGGCTCTCCCCGGATACTGGCAGGTCTGCGCTTGCCCGAGCGGGGTGGTTTCGGTCACTTCGTACACCGAGCGTTCCGATCGAGATCCCACGGAGGCGGTGCGCGAGTTCCTTCGCCGTCACACACGTCCTTCCTCGATGGTTAGACGACGGGACCTCCGGCGCGCGACCCGCCACGGGCCCGAGCTCGGACGAGTCGCCGAGCGACTCCTCGCGCGGGGCCGAGCCCCCCGCAAACTTCGTGTTGTATACTGGAGGGTGTACCCGTTCCTGGGCCGCGATCGCGCCGAACGACGACTCTTTGTTTGTCTGCGCCACGGACGTGCTCAACCGATCTTCTACGCTGACCTCACGAGCGTGGCCGCGGGCCGGTGTCCGGACTGTGCACAGGACACTCAGCCCCGGCGCTCGCCTTCACCCTAGATCGCGAGCCCCGACCCGGTCCCGGGCCCTCCTCGCGCGCTTTCCTTCGCGCTTGTCGCGGTCCCGTCATCGTCCGCGCGCGTCCTTCATGAAGGCGCCGCGGCCGCCGCCACCCGCGTTGCCATCATGAGGACACGGGCTCGCGTCTCGCTCGCACCGCTCGCCGCGAGCCCTGCGCGCTCGCTTCGCGCCGATGACCACAATCAGCGCGCCACGCGCGACCGCGAGCCTCGGGCCCGCGAACCCGTTCTCGCCGAACTCGCCGCCGACCGCCCACGTCCGAATCCCGGGCACCGCCCGCACCTACGAGGTGCGAGACGTCCTCCGCGGGATGGGGCTCCGATGGGACCCCGTCTCCCACGCCTGGCACGGGACCCTCCCGGTCGAGAAGGGCGCCTTCCTGGGCCGCCAGTACGGCCTCAAGCCCCAGCTCGTCCCCACGATCGAGGCGTTCTCCGCCCCGATTCCCGAGCCGAAGGCGTTGGCAGGCCCGCGGCTCCCGGCACGGCCGCCGGCCCCTCCTCACCCGCACGACTTCTCCCGCACCCGCGCCGAGGCCCGCGTGGCCCTCCCGGACGCAGACGAGGACGAGGAGGAGATCGCGACCCCGACCCGTCAGTTCAGCCTGTGGGAGATCACGAGCGGCCTCCCCGACGACTCGCGGGAGGCGGACGAGCGCGCGGCGAAGCGGAGGATGCGCGATCTGCGCGGGCGAGTCAGGGCTGCACGAGCGGTCGTGTCCAGTACGCCCGGGCTGGCGCAGGTCCTCGCGAGCGACTGGCGGAAGGCCGCACGATTCTACGCGCGGTTCGGGATTACAGAGAGTATGTGCCAGGCAGGGGTTTCACGTTCAATTATGGTCGATGAGAGTGATTGATTCTAAAGACGACCGTCTTCTCAATCACTCCGGATAGGGATTAATTCCTGCCAGCCATGGGTAGAAGCGATTCGATATGACACGAATGACTTTCTACCAACTCTTTTCGGTGACCCGTGACCGGGGAATTTCTCCGATAGTACCCGTTCACATCAATGGGATCACCATGGGGCCTGGCGCTTCGTTCGGTCAGGGAGTGTATTTCGGCGGCGTCGAGCTCGCGACGTTAGAAGGACGAGACTTCGAGGTGGAGGTCAAGAACGGGGTTCACTTCGTCAGGGGTGTTTACTAGGCGCCCCGTCCTGCTCCAGGAGCGCGGCGATTTCTCCAACCCTCTTCTTGACAGCGTCTTTTTCTAGTATTTCGATGAGTCGCCAGGCAGGGAAGGCAAGCGCTATCCCAGAGTTTTCAGAGTAGACCATCCTTCCTGGACTCGCCGCAACCTCCTGAACCTCCCGGGGAAAGGCGGAGTAGAATCCGTGGATGATTCCGAGGAGAAGCGGCCGAGTTCCCCCAACTGAATATGCCCCCTTTTTCTCTCGTAAACCCGGCAACAAGTAGACCGGACTTCCGCTCGCGCCGGGGGTCGCGGTTCCATTCAAGAGAAAGACCCTCTGCCTGGTCTGAATGTCGCGGGTCCCAACCTTGTACTTTAGTGGTACGTCCTCTTGGGGGAGAAGCGCGATGGAGCCGTCTCTGACGACAGGGTAGTTCGCAGTGAGGCCAGCGTAGCCGAAGAGAAGACCTGGAAACACGACGCGATCGGTTGTTTTCACGTCCTCATCCGCGATGGTGGCTTCCCGAGCGATCAGTTCCTTCGGAAAGGGAGTGTACTTGACCGCCCCGAAATGGGGAGTACGAAACACTACGATGTCCACTCCATCATCATCGTGTATCCACAGGTCGTTCGATCGACGCAGCCCGTCAAGGTCGTAGGAGGCAAGACCCGGCGCCTGGCCCGATTGCAGCGTGAAGCGCCCTAGAACTGAAGGAAGTTCTCCGATCACGTGGCGGCAGGTCACAATCAGCGGGACGCTGGCATTCGCTCGCCCTTCTACTGGGTATCCAACAATGAAGGCTGAACCTATCGGGAGTTGGGGAATAGTCGGATCCGTGTTGGGCGGGTAAAGAAAGATCACCGTTTGGGCGAGTGCCGCACCTATATCGGCCATCTGTCTCGGTAGCCGTACCTGGCTGAAGATTTTTACTTCAAGCTAAGGACGAAGTCGCGGCGTCCCCCGCTCGCATCGAACTTTCTCCTTGGAAAGCTTGGGCAGCGGGTCCTCCCCGCTCGCGGGTCCCCTTGATCACAGCCGAACGCCTCTGCACGATTGGTTGAAGGGGTCGCGTCTCGAGACCACGGAGCATTAGATGTGGTACGGAGTTTTCGAGATTTCTCGCGCTGACCACAGAACGCCACTAAACCGCCGACGTGAAGGTCGGCGATCTGACGAGTCCAGAAATCTGGTATTCATGCGTAGGCGCCCGTGTCTATGCGCACTAGATTTTGAGCCTCTTTTGAGCGTCGGCGGTCGGCGGGATTAAGCACCAGCTCGTAACGCCAGTTCCCGAGGTCGGCTCATGCGGCCACCGAATTGGCCGATAGACGATGAGGCCCCAACGAGTTCTAGGAAGAGCGAAACCGATTATCGGTTGACCACGAAATCATCCCGCGCGAAGGCCCGTCGGCGGCGTAGCCTCACCCGCTCTGCGTTCCAGTCAGGGGTAATCGTCGCCCTTGTAGTCATCGTCTCGGCTGCGTCATCCATTGGCCTGGCACGAGCGGACCCCAACAGGGTCTGCATCGGCGGACCAGGCTGCCCGGGCGGGGGAGGCGGTGGCGGTGGGTGTCCAAGTGGTGGAAGTGGTTCTTTGACACTTGCATCGAGCACCCAGGTCAATGAGACCAACGCGACTGTCTATTTCTGGCTGACCTCGGCGAGCCACGAGCCTAGTGGGACTGCATCGATGCGTTTCGGCCTTAACACTAGCTATTCGTTAAGTGGAGCGAATGGCACTGGGGTATACGAATCTAGAGAAGATATCGTCCCCCTGGACTTCCTCAAGCCCAATGCAACCTACTACTATTCCATCAGCGCCACAGCGGTGTGTACCCTACGAGGGCGTCGAGACCCATTACTCGGGTTCGACCACGGGTTCCTGGACAGACCACGCGAACACAGCCACCGCAATCTCCGGCATCATCACGAACGCCACGGGGTCTCCGGCTCCATCAGGATCGGTCATCACACTCGACTGTTACACTGACACGGGCAGCATCTTGGCAGGCAATGAGGGCTGGACCACCGCTGGAGGTCACTACTCCTTGGAGTTACCCAACCCATTCGTCCCGAGCGACTGCGCGGGTCTCGGTTTCAACTTCTTCACGTACGCGAACAAGAACGGGGCTGCCCAGGACTGGAACGGTTACTGGAACCTGACCTACATCGTGTACATGTTACGGAGACTACAACCTTGTGGCGCCCCAGAACTTCGTAAGCGGACCTATCGTGCAGATTGCCGACTTTAGCAATGCGAATACGACAGGCGGTTTCCCAGATGCAGAGATGGGTTACAGCCAGACGGTGCATTATAGTGACACCACATCCTCGTGCTGGACAATACTGGGCGTCATCAAGTACCCAGTGTACTAGCTCCAGCTACAGCTCCGTGGCCAACTCCAACTACTCAGTTACGGCATCGAACTTGATTGTAACGCAGCGCTACTGGGTAACAGGAACCGTGGTTTTTGACGCATTTACATATGGATTTAACGTCACATCATTCGAGTACCTACAAGACCGACGGGTCTCCTGTTCTCGAAGGTCCATCGTACTCGGTACCCTACGCAATTGACCCCAGCACTACCGGTGCCTACCCGCTTTACGATTGGGGTGGCTCCGGGTCGGGGGGAGGGATACCAGTCTATGCGGGCGCACCCAAGAGTGGATCTGTAACGGTCAACGCCACGCACTATACCAACTGGACAAATGGGTACGAGTTGACAGGTGAAGTTCCTGTGGGCACTCTGGTGGCGATCCTCACTTACGGGGAGGTTGACTTCGACTTTGACGTTCCGGTATCAGTCTATTCGTACAGCTTTGCCGAGCGGGCGGTTGCCTCATACTCTACGGCGTTCAATTGGACGCTCTCCGGAGACAGCGCCACTATACCGACTTGTTATGCGATCTATGGTGTGGGCGGAGCATCGTCCGCCACGTCAACGACGGTAGACGCGATTGGGATTTGGGCGTACAGCCCCACAAATTCGGGCGGGCATTATAACTGTCCTCTTCCATAGAGTGGACCACCCGAACGGTCGAGGCGCGCGTTAGACTGAATGAAGCCCGCAGGCTATCGACACAGCAGATTGCGAGCCATTGTCGTAGCGGCGATCGTCGGCTTGTTGGTTGCAGCGAGCTGGGGACTGTGGTACGGCTTCAGCCCGAGGGAGTCGAATCACGGTTCCGGTATAGTCTCGGACGGCCCTACATTCGCGCAGGCCTTCTCCGCGGTGAACGGTTCCATCCAACAAGTCTCGGGCGGGCCCTGGGTAGTATCCGAGGCCTTTGGAGTCGCCCCTCCGACCCCGTCAAGTCCTAGCTCCTGGGGTTGGCCGGGAGCTTATCCCCAGACGATGAATGCCTGTCAACAGGCATTTAACGGTTTGACCATCTGGAATGGAACACTACCGTTGTTCACCGGGTCATTTAGCTCGGGAACGGCTCCATTCTGGCAGCTAGTGTTCTTCTCAAACCAGAGCGGTCAGCTATTGATTGGCACGGACGAGGTGGGGAAGGTGACGGTCTTCCCACCGGTAGGGCTCTCGAGCCCATGCGCGGATTTCTCCGGCCTAGGCGACGAGCCATGGAATAGCGCCAACCTGATTTCGCATGGCCTCTTCCCAGTCAACTCTCCCGAGATGGCTCAAGCTGCGTGGGGGGCCGTCGGGAAAGCATGGGTAGACGGGCTCACCGAGTTGCCGACAGAGATGTTCCTAATCGGGGGTCTTCCATTTGGATCGGGCGCGTCGCCAACCACTCAAGTTGAGTACTTTACATGCGGAACTTTAGCCGGGGTGGGGGTGACCAGGGGCTTGAGCGTGTTTACCGACCCGAACAATCCCAGTGATGTGACGGGTTGGGAGAACTACTCGCTCGGTTGTACGCCCACCGCAAGCAATTGGACCGCGATTCCCGTCCATCTCGAGTTTACCAGCTCAATGACTGTTGTTTCGGCAAATGGCACCTACTCTTCTCAGGCCTTTCAGGTTCTCACGGGATCCAACGCGAGCGCCCTGTCGAACCAGACTCTGGGGATAACTTCGTGGATGGTCAACTTGAGTCTGGCGAGCTCTACAGGGACTCGTCTTCCCCTAGGGACTAGCGGATGCAACAACTGGGCTGCTACCCCCGAAGACTGTCTGGCCGATTCTGCCCGGTTGGTATGCCGTACTTCTATCAAGGAATGGCATGTGGTTGGACAGTTTCGGCCTGACGACGGACCAAGGCGGTTGGACGTTGCCGGTTGTGCCGATTGTGTCGGGTCAGTCCATGGTAATCGTTACCCCTGACACCTGGGCGCTGACCAACGGAACACTTAGCGTCTCTTCAACAACAGCCAGTCTACCCTTGACGGGTGACTCCGTAATCCGCTAGCGCGAGATGGTACAGCGGTAAAGGAAGCTTATCCATCGGTCTCCACCCTTTAAGATACCAAACGCCGTAGAAGAGTGTCACACCGCAGTCGTCTATGTCCGACAGAGACCTCCGGCAGGCAGGAACGATAGTGCTGGCCGCCGGTGTTTTGGGGTTGGTCGTCGGTGAGGTGGGCTACAATCTCACCGCCGCCTCAACTGCGGTTCGGCACGGCTTCGTGGTGGGCACGAGCCGGAGGGGTTCTCCTGCTGATCCTTGGAGCAATTGCATGGGGATTGGGGCGGGGCAGGTCAACGGTAGCGGAAGACCCGGTTAACCCTGGCCTTCGAAGGATCGGTTTCCTGCTCTTCAGTCGTAGGAGTTCTCGGATTGATCGTAGGTGTGACTGGATGGGCGCTCACGCAAACCGATACCTATCCCCAAGTTGGGACCGGAGCCTTTGCCACTCTGGGATTCTATGTGGCGATTGTCGGAGCCGTGCTGGTGGCGGTGAGTCATCGAGCATCACCACACCGGACCCAACCCAGTGCCGCTGACCGCTAGCGCTCCAGACCGAGTGGAGTATCGAAGGGGCGCCCTTCGCCCGCTGTCGTCCGTCCTCCGGAATCCCCAGCTTACCCCACCGCAGGGATTCTGCGAGGCCGGGGCTGGCAAGCGCCAGCTCGTCGGAGTCGCGGCCCATCGCGATTTCCCTGTTCTCGCCCCCGCCCTTGTCGCGGCCCCGTCATCGTCCGCGCGCGCCCTTCATGAAGGCACTGCGCTGCCGCTCAGATGCGAATTGCGAGGAGCTCGTATGTCTTCGGGTTTTCCAGGGCGTATAGGGCCGTCCTGACCGCGTGACCTTCGGATCCCGGCCTGTACCTCGCCAGCAGCGCGTTCCTCGGCTCCTCCCGACCCGTTCCCCACGCGCACACGACAAACTCGTGGACCGATCCGCTCGGGGAGAATCGGAAGAGGCGTGGCTCTCCTCCGAGGGTACTCGCGAGGAGTACCATCGTACCGAGTGGGCGGGTTTCCCGCTTTATCGAGTGCTGCCAGAAGAAGTCGCCGAGCGCGTGAACCGCGAGTTGGGTCGATTGGAGCGAGCGACCGTGCAGGTGGCGCCCGACCGCCGTGAAGTCGCCCGCCAGGCCCACTCCGGCCATCGCGAGGCGTGGTCCCGGCCGGATGATCTTCCCCCCTCGCAGCTCGGATGTATTCCTCCCAAGGAAGGAGGGTAGGGGATCCCCTCCGATGGAGACGTACTTCGCCGCCAGGACCACTCCCTTCCGGAAGACGACTCCCACGATAGGGGCACCCCTCCGTGTAGCGGCCTCGGCGGCCTCGATTTGAAGGACCCGCCCGTCTGGAGTCAACGACAGGTCGGTCGCGGGAGGTCGAGTTCTCCGTTCGCGGGCGCTCATCGCGGTACATCATCGAACGCGCGGTCCCTTCATGAAGTTCGCGTGGCCGCGGCCCCCCACGCGACCATCATGAGGGCACGGCCCGCCTCGCGCCTCGCATCGGCGCTCGTCGGGCCTCCGCGCTCACTGCGTGCAGATGACCGCGACGCGTCCACGTCACGGATAAGGCTCACGTGCGATGTCCCATGTAAGGGCGACCGCGAATGACGGACGAGGGGAAGACCTTCGACTTGAGTGAATTCAATCAGCAGGTGAGGGTCCTGCACCGAAGCCATAGGCGTGGGCTCATTGCCTTCACTCTTTTCCTAGTCGCCTTCATGGTAGTGTTCTCGATTCTTGTTGCTCCTTTGGGGCCAGGCGCCCCAAATGTAGCGGTGCGTTGGTTCGGTGTGATTCTTGTCGTTGTCGTTCTGGGATACTTGGTCGTGCAGAACGTTCGGTCGTATCACGACGATGACAATCCCCCGAGTCGAATTCGAATCTCGAGTGAGGGGGTCGAGTTTGACTTCGGAGGGGGCCGGACAGTCTACGCGACTTGGTCGGACGCGAAGCTTGCCTTCGAACTTTACGATGTCAGCTCATTGCCGCCTTCCGAGCTCCGTATCGGGAGTCCGTTCTCAATCTACATGAGGCCCATTCATTCGATACTAACAGAGGAGGCGTTCCAAGACATCTTGAAACGCGCGCAAGCTCTCGATCTGGTTGACTCCAGTAGTTCCGGGTTATCGTGGACTCTTCGCGGGGGGAATCGGTGTGACGCACAAGATACGACACAAGGGCAAGTTGCCTGGTTGGCGAGTTTTTCCCTGAATCCCATTACTCGACACGTCCTCTGGACCCGCCTGCCATCGATGGACGGGCCTCCGCGACTCGCTCGCGCGCTGAGTTATGTTAGTGCCGCCCGCCTCAGTTCGGTCCGCCGGGTGACGGGACTTCTCCCGGCGTCGATGTGTGGCTACATGGTCTTCTCGAGAACGAGCTGCCCGATCCGCACTCAGTTATCCGCGCCTCAACGCGCAAGAAGACTATTCGCGGCAGGGGGCCCCAGAGCGATACGCCGCACACATTCCAGACGCGGCGACCCGAAGGTCCCGCACAGCGCGCACCGCGGCCGGTCGCTCTGGAGCGTGAAGGGAATAGGGTGTTCCCCTCTTCAAGACACCGAAGATGACCTTCAACAACTTGTGAGCCCCCGCCACGCTACCCTTCCCCTTCCCTCGGCGGCGGCTCACTCGTTTCGCGACCCGGGCCACATCGCCTCGCTTCTCGACACGTCGGTGCGTCCAGGAGAGTTCGACCAGCAGCGACTGAACCAGATGATTGGCGTCACGCTTCAGTTTCCCCTGGTAGCACGTGTCTGCGGACTGATGGGTCGACGGGGCCAATCCCGCGTACGAGCAGAGGCGATCGACCGTGGGGAAGCGTTCGATCGGACAGAGGAACGCCGTTAGGGTGACCGCCCCGAGCTCCCCAATCCCGGGAATCGTTGCGAGGAGCTGCGCCGTCTCCGAGGTCAGAAAGAAAGCATGGATCTCAGCGTCCAGTTCCTTGCTTCGGGCCAAGAGGAAGTCAATCGACTCGAGGGCACGGGTCACCCCCGGGATCCCCAGCTTGCGGGTCTCTTCTCGGCCCCGAATGCTCTGGAGGCAATTCTCCCGATACGGGACCCCTCGGTAAATCAGCTGGCCGTAGCAGTGGTTCATGAGCGCCCCGACCTTTAGTCGATAGAACAATCGATCCCGGACCAAGTGGCGCACCTGGCGGATCTCGGGCGGTGGCGCATAGACAGTGGGGAGGGCGTTGAGTCGGAGGAGAGTGGCGAGTGCCTCCGAATCGACCCGGTCGGTCTTGATCGTCGCCTCCGCGATGAGTCGGGTCTTCAGAGGGTTCGAGAGAGTGGCGAGGGCTCCGGTGGCTTCCACCGTCTCGAAGTAGCACTCCCACATCGCGCAAGCTTCCATGGCGACTCGCTTGTCGTCGCCGGGCAATCCCTCCAGGTATTCCCGAAGTTCCTCTCGGGTAGGACCGAGTGTGGCCTGGTCCAGTTGGTTTCCCTCGCTATCGAGAACCGTGGTCACTACGCTCTTTCGGTGGATGTCCAACCCGACGAATGTTGTTCCCTGCATGCGGCGCCTCACTCGAGAAGGCAGGAGGCGCCGCGTTTGCGTGTTCCGCCTCATCGGGCGGGACTAAGCATGTCCACATTGCGGTCACCCATCGTCCGCGCGCGTCCTTCATGAAGGCACCGCGGCCCTGCGATTCCTCTCCCCCACGCCGCAGAGCTCTGCCTCTCACTTTGTGGAAGTCTTCTTCCTGAGCCACGCCGTGACGTTCGCGGGCAACTCGTTTCGGATCCGGCATCGCGGATCTGTGAGCACCGCGACGGCCTGCGCGGGCTGTAAGTACGTGCCGGGAAGGCTCGCGTGGATGTAGATGCGGTTCTGGGTCAGAACGGGTTCGCGGAGACTGTCCCAAGTCAGCGTTCGAGCGGTGAGCTTTCCGGGCTTAACACTTTTGTCGGAAACCACGACGCCTTCCTCGGTGAGTGAAACTCCGTAGGAGGCGGTGCCCACCGCACCGAGCCAGATCAGCCCGGCAGTGAGAACCGCTGCGGCCGCGACAATGGACTCAATTTGCCAGTTCGCCGCGCCTTTCGATGCCAGGCCCATGCTTGCGAAAGCGAGAACGATTGCCATGGGGATTCCCATGACCGCGATCCACGCGAGAATCCCCCCAAGCAGCCTTGTCCGAACGATCTCTGGTCTGCGCTCGAGGGACTTCTTGTCCACGATTGGGCTCGCGAAGTCCGGCTCTGCTTGGGCGCTCATCGCGGTCGGTCCTCGGCCGCGCGCGTCCTTCATGAAGGCGCCGCGTCCAGGGTCGCGGGCGGGCTTGATGAGGGTCTACCACATCTCGATCTGGGAGGCGAAAGCGAAAATTAACGACACAGCCCTGACCTTTGACCTCTCGCATCTGCCCCCTTCCGTGTCAAAGCGCCTGCTACCGGCTCGCGTGATACTCGGATTTTTCTCAATTGTTTTCCTAGCGCTTGCCGTTGGATTGGGCCTAGAAGCCATCTATCTCAGATTGCACGGCCCCTTGGACTCGCTCCAGTGGTTGGTCATCTCGGTCGTCGAATCTGGCCTCGGGGCGGGAATCGCCCTAGGCTTGGTGTTTATCTTCAAAACTGGGCCGGGAGCGGTAGCGGTTTCGGTCGATGATGGGGGAATCGAGCTCGAGTGGCCCACAGGTCGACGAGATACTCTGGCGTGGGAACACCCCGCTTCGCCCTACGTTCTCCTCGACTTCACTCAGGACTGGACGAGTCCCCCCCAGTTCGGGACCATGTGGGACCTCCGGGTTAGAAACCGGCCTCCTACCCCGCTATCGGAGGAAGCCTTTCGAGGCATCATAGCGAAGGCGCGGAGCTTGGGACTTCGCGTCGAAACCACGGCAATGCCAAATCCCGCGTTTTGGCTCCCTTGCCAAGCCACCCGGATTAGCCCTCGGATCCCTCCCGGGCAGTCGCCCGGGAAGGCCTAGGCGTCCTCCAACTCTCGCACGCTCCTCGCGGTCCGCCCTCGACCGCGCGGGTTGGTGCTAAGAGGGCGCGGATGGGTACCTGCATGTTGCGGGTTGGTGGTCGATGGCCCAGTTCGACCTTCGAGGTCTGTCGGCCCCGACCGAGAGCGCTCGGCGAACGAGCCGGGTGGTCTGGTTGTTCTTCCTGCTTTTGATCATTGGGGCCGCAGCGGCCTTCACCGTGGATGCCGCGCTCGGCAACCTCGCGTTCGACCGGGTTCTTGTCATCGACGCGTTTGCCGCGGTGTTCGTGGTCCTCGTCCTTCTCGGTTACATCGTCCAGGGACCGAGAGCAGTTTCGGCCGAGGTTGACGAGACGTCGCTTCATGTGTTATCGCTTAACCCCACCACTGAGCCCTAAATCTCTCTCGGCCGGCGTTGGGATCGAGCGCCCGCGCCATCAACGTCCGAGCCAGCTCGAGCATGGGTTCGGGGTCCACGTGCTTCCTCCGGAGCCTCTTCATTAGGAGCTCGAGGATCTTCCCGGACTGTTCTCGGAAGGCGATGCCCCACCGCATCGGCGGATACCGTACTCTCACCTTCTCTGGTAGTCGGGAGCGGATCTCGCTGTGCAGTCTCCGACTGACTACCAACGTCAGCAAGGAAGCCCAGATCAGCGCCTCCGCCACCGAACGATTGGTGGTGTTCACCCGATCGAGCGCATACTGACTCTTCAACTCCTTGAACACCAGTTCGATCTCCCAGCGACACCCGTAGAGTTCCGCCACCTCCTCGGCGCTCAGCACTTCCGGGCCGAGGTTCGTGAGGTAGGTGTGGTACTTCCGGGTCTCCTCGTTCCACACCGCCACCAATCGGGCGGAGAGGGTGTCCCCTCGACGATGGCCGCTGTATGCCCGCCGGGAGAAGGCGATCTCCACCTCGACATCCATCACTTCGCGCTGGAGTCGGGGTCGGACCTCCTTCCACGACTTCCCTTCCAGGTCGATGGCCCGACCCCGATGGACTCGGAGAGAGCGGACGATGATCGGGTCGACCGGGCTCTGCAGTCGGGTAAGGTAGAATCCTCCGTTCTCGGCGATGCGGGCGAACGCCTGGTGCTTGTAGAACCCGAGGTCGAAGAGAAGGATCGACCCCTTCACCCAGGGTCCGGGCTTCAGTGTGTCCCGTTCGCTGACGCTCTCCGGCATCAACTCCACGCGCTTCGGGCCGTTGGCCCGCACACTGACGAGCGTGGCGATCTTGGCCCCCGCCGTGGGCTGGCTCGACCGGGTGGCCGGGAAGTGGGTCATCAACGAGGCGGAGAGTCGTACGATGGTGGAGTCCTGGATCAGCACGTCCTCAAAGGCAGCGAGCTTCGGGCTGAGGCGGTTCCCAGGGGCGCTCTTCAGTTGGGAGAGACCATGGGCGACACAGAGGTGAAGGAACTCTACGAGCTCGGGAGTGAACCGGTCGTAGAAGCTCGCGTAGCTGTGGATCGGCTTGGCGGCCCGCGCGTTGTAGACGTGACGGAGCTGGTCGAGGGAGCGCTGGAGGTAGACCCCGGCCTCGAGGGTGACGGCCCAGAAGAACGCGACAGGGTCGATCTTCCGATAGCGGCGGATGAACCCGCTCTCTTCGGCGAGACGGGCAAGGACCTCGGGAGGGTAGAGTTCGAGGAGGGTGTCCTGAAGCAGGGTCGGCGGAAGTGCGCCTTGGTGGCCTCGAGCGATCGCGGGCACCCGGGAGGTTCATGGCGCGAGGTATGAATCAAGAGGCCTCTACCCGAAGGAACCCATGGCTCGGAAGGATCCCAAGCTCGAACGGCTGATCGATTCAATTGCCGAGCAGGACTGTGATACCGAGGAGGACGTGGCGATGGGCCTTTGCTATGCCATCCAGGAGCACGTTCGATTCCCGATCCCGGGGAAGGTCATCGGCGAGCAGGTGACCGTGCTCGGGGTCGAGGAAAGCCACGGGCTCGAGGTGATTGCACTATGCGAGCGGAACGGACGGAAGTACCGGGTCCGGCTCCAAGACATCGAGCTGACAAAGAGGGTTACCGGTCGTCAGTGGATCGAAGCGTACCGACAGTTCCGCGGGCGAGATGGGCTACCGCCGACCGGGCTTATCCGATAACGCATGGAGGGCGGTTACATCCACCCCTTCGGAGGTAATTCGCCCGGCTCCCCGCCCTCGGATCCAGCTTGGTCCATGTGAGGTAAGACTCTTGGGCATGACGGGAGTCGGACCGGCTCGCCTAGATGTGGTCGTCTAGTTCGCAGATGACGCTAGAGCACCCAGGCTAAGCAGAGGGGCGGTAGACAGATGGCGACCGACTAGGCCTAGGCGAGCGAGCAGGGGATTCCCTGAGGCAGGAAACTCGTCCCGCCTGCGCTGAATCGAAAACCATGCTCCCAGCCGTTCTCTCCCGGAGTGAAGGTATCCGGAGTTCAGATCGGAGCGTCCAACGAGCTGGTTGCTCGGACCGTGAATCGCCAACCTCTAACCGCTGTAGACGATTCACTTTGCGCGTGCGCCAACCACCTGGGGTTCACCCTTGATGGGACCTGTAGGGCCACAAGTCCCGAAATAGGGCGGAAGCCATATTGGGGCATCGCGGACTCTGTTAACGGGTTCGAAATGCAGATCCGCCCGGCGGCGTCGGCGCTTGTTGATATCTCTAACCTCACGAAGACCTTCCCAGGTCGCCGTAAACCCGCGGTCGCCGGCGTGTCTTTGAGCGTGCTGACCGGTGAGATTGTGGGCTTCGTAGGTCTGAACGGCGCAGGGAAGACAACTACGATCAGGATTGCATCGGGATTGATCAAGCCGTCGGCAGGACGAGTTTGCGTCGCTGGATTCGACATCGAACGAGAGAAGGTGGCAGCATCCCACCATGTGGGGCTTGTTCCCGAATTTCCGAACTTCGATCCAGGAGCCAAGGCTCTCTCGTTGCTCCGTTACTTCGCCGGATATCATGGGTTCCGTGGACGCCGGGCCCTTGAGCGAAGTTTGACACTGCTTGAACTCGTGGGCCTCCGCGAATCGGCGGGTCTCAGATTTCGTGCCTTTTCTCAAGGCATGAAGAAGCGCATAGCGCTCGCGGTCGCCCTTCTCGGAGAGCCCGAGGTTCTCTTGCTGGACGAGGTGTTGAACGGACTCGACCCCCTGGGAATAGTCTTGGTCCGGGAACTGATGATGGAATGGCGGAAAGAGGGCAAGGCAATCCTTCTATCTTCCCATCTCCTGAACGAGGTGCAACAGGTCGCGGACCGGGTCGCGATTATTCACACGGGCCGGCTCGTGAAGGTCCTTTCGAGGAGCGAGCTGGCCACCGGTCGAATCGGGCGTCCTACGAGTGTCGATTGTCGACCTCGATTCGCGAGCCCTGGAATACCTTGCGACCACGGGAACAGTCAGACGGGCGGGGCTTACGGTGTGGATTTCGAAACCTACGGTTGAACCCGAAGAGATCAATTCTGAGTTGATGCAACGCGGTTACCACGTCAAGGATTTGTCATTCGAGTCGACAAATCTGGAGAGTCTATTTCTCAGCCTGATCGAAGAGCCCCCGCCGGAGCCCATGAACGACGAGTCAGGTGAATGAAGCAAATTCTGTCGCCAGGCTTCACCTACGAGTTCAGACGGTCCTGGACTCGCCTTCCAGTCTTATTGATCATCCTCGTCGGTGTCCTCCTTGCTCTCGCTGCTGCTACGCAGGTCGCCGCCAACCCTCCCGGCTTTGCCAGGATGTACTCGGGCGTTCTCTTCTACTCCGACGGAGGCTACCATTTCGAAATCTACGCATTCAACCAGTACGGGTCGCCCCTGCCGGGTATCAACTACTCGGTGACTGTGGCTGCGTCATCAGGTAGCCCCATCCTGACGACTCTCAGCGGAGACACTGCCCCCAACGGGGTGGTGGAGCTCACGGCGAATCTCCCCGAGGGTTCGTACCTCGCCGGCATCGACGCAGGGCCCCAAAACGGAGTGTACCTGGTCCCAAGGTCAGGGCAATGGCGTTGTCTACTTCGGCCCACTCGCTCCTGGTAACTACGTCCCTTTGTTGAGTCCCATAGCGACTTCAGTGGATCGTGCAATGGGGTTCTCAGGGGAACCGGGCAGTCCAAGATCTTCTTCCCGACCCCGAACGCAACGTGTGCATCGGGCTGTCCAGTCTACTTTGCCATCGAGAATCTGACGAACGGGTCAGCCCCCGGCCCCCTCCCGGAATCATCAATGACGCCGCTCGGAGTCTTGACTGGTCCGCTCCAGACTTTCCCCTTGACAATTCGACCGACAAGAGACTCCAGTTACCTCAACCTACAGCTAGAGATTTTCTCCCCTTCAGGGTCGCTCCTCGCTCTCGATACCAACTGCACCGCCGCGTCACTCTCTCCGTATCAAACTCCAAGCTCGGTTAGCGATCAAGCGTTCAGCTACTTTGCGAACGAGATGGTGCTTCTCCTACCGTTGATGGCGATCATCTCTTCCTTCTCCGTCTATGCCAGGGACCGAATCTCAGGCGTCCTAGAATCGACACTTGTCCACCCCATAACCTTGCGGGGCCTCGCAGTATCGAGATTCGCGGCGGTCTTGACTGCGCTTCTTTTGACGTTGGGCGTCGGGATGGTAGTCTCGGATCTGCTGATACACTACGTAGTTGGGTACTATGTGTTTCCGTCATACCTGTTTTCGGTATATCTCGGATTCACAGTTGTGACGGGTTTTTTTGTAGGAGTAGTATTCCTCCTATCCCATGTCCTCCGGTCCACGGCAACGTTGCTAGGAACGGCGTCTGGCCTCTTCCTCTTCTTCGGGGTGGTTTGGAACTCGGTGGTGTCCTCTATAGAGCCCTTGTTCGGCGGATTCGCTGGAACCCCTTCTGGAGCGATTCTCCAAGTGCATCTATCGTTCCTCAACCCACTCGAATACCCAGAACTGATCTTAGCCGGGATAACGAACACGACACCGATCGGAGCAACCGGCTACGGGGGAAGCGCTGCGACCTACGGAATCTCACCGACAGCTCTCGTGCTTTCCGCACTTGCTTGGACTCTCATACCGTTCGTGCTACTCCTGTGGCGCATCCGGACCAGAGACTGATGGGGAAACCTTCTTCCCGACCTCACGGTGGCGCCCCCCCCTCGCTTCGGAGACTACTCGCGGGCGCGGTCCGAGTCGCGGGTCGCGTTCGGCGGCCCGGACGAGGACGCCGAGGAGATCGCAACCCCTTCGCGGAGATTCACCGTGTGGGAGATCACGAGCGGCCTCCCCGATGATTCCCGCGAGGCGGACGAGAAGGAAGTCCAGCGCCGACTTCGTGATCTTCGCGCCAGCGTCAAAGCTGCACGAACGGTCGTCTCCACGACGCCCGGATTGTCGGGGATCTTGGCAACCGACTGGCGAAAGGCCGCTCGTTTCTACACATTGAACGGGATCACAGAGCAGATGTTTCGGAATGGCGTCCCGGCCGAAGCGGCGACGGAGGAGAGAACGGAGGGCGCGTCCTTGGCGCTGATGGACGACCGCACGGTGGCGAGAGAGGAGCTCGACGTAGTGCCCCTGCCGCCCGGGACGGTCGGAGCCGCTACTCTCACGACGGTCGGGAGTTTGCGCTCGAAAGGGGTCCTCCTGGCAGAGCGACCCCATACGCTCGCGGGAGGTTTCTGAGGGCCCCCCACAACGGTTATCGATGCCGCGCGGCTGTCCTTTTTTATGACTCGCTGGCGGGTCATCTATCGCCCGTACGGAGCTGCAAGGCGAGTTACCGTGGTAGTCGATGATCCCGGGAGCGATTCCATTCATTCGTTCGAGGCCCGGCTGACGACTGGGACTCTTGGCGCCGAGTGGAAACAAGGCCGCGACATCCGATCGATCCAGGCGGTCGAACGCTTCACAGAACGGCATCCGTGGACGCTGGGCTCGACAGTGGTCGCTGCGATTGGAGTTGTGGTTTTCGTTCTGGTCGGGTTTGGAGTCCCTCTTCCTCACTCCTGGTCGTTTACGATTAGCAAGAGCGATGGCGCCTTCGAGAGCTTTCCTAGCGGGTCCCAGGTGAGCGGACAGTGGTCTTCGCCTGAGCCGGTCTACGTCCAAATCGTAATCGTGTCGACCGGGGACCTGGTCTGCCCGGTGGGCGGAGCCTCGAGTGGTCCCACCAGCTGTAGCTATACTTGGTCGAACACCGGCACGTTCGGGTTCACTTCTGTTGGCGGGCAGGTTCAGTTCATCGCAATTACCAACAGTACCGGAGAACATTTCGCTGACCGGCACTTGGTCCGCCGTGATGTGGTGATACGAGCCCGTTGAGTCCTGCCAGGTTGCATAGGATGGACTGACAAGCAACCTCGGACCTCTGGCCCGTTTATCACCCGACCGGTTTCGGACCGAGGAAGTACTCCGGAACCCGGCGACCCGCCAGCTCCGCGACCTCCGAGGACGCGTGAAGGCTGCTCGGGCGATGGCCGCGACCACGCCCGGACTCGTGGAGACTCTCCAATGTGAATGGGAGAAGGCAGCTCGCTACTACGCCCGATTCGGCATCACTGAGGCGCAGTTTCGCCATGGAGTCCCCGAAGTGGACGAGCGCCGGTTTGAATGGTCGGTCGACGATTCTCGGCAAGAACTGTGAACAATCCTGCGCTCCCTCACCCCGGATCGAAGTGTCGGAACCACCCGCTTCGGAGATGTCCCCTTCTGCTCGCGTGTTCGACGCAAGGCCGGACGTGGATGCGTACGTCCAGAACAAACTTGGCCCATCGTTAGAGATGCGAGCGAACGGACCTGCGCTCATTGCGGGCCTTCTCGGTACCCTCCCAACAATCGGCGTGATTGGCGGGCTGATCCTGTTCGGGCTCCCTCCCCTCAGCGCAGTCTCTGGGTTTCTCGCCTTGCTAGTTCCGTGTGTCGCGCTTCTTAGCCTCATGTCCTACTATATCTGGAAAGCGCGAGTCAGGCCGCCAGAATACCCGTCATCCTTCACTCTCGACGCGGATGGAGTTTACTTTCGAGACCGGTACGGCTTGCACGACTTGGTCGACTGGGACTCGCCGAACCTATTCCTAGTCCTGATGGACAAGCGTCCGCGCTCGAACCTGGATTCCGGTACCGACTCAGATAGCAACCGGGATCGGAGGATTCGGGATGATTACGTACCCCGTTCCGGCACCGTTGTTTGACCACATCTTACACGAGGGAATCCGGAAAGAGCTAGCAGGCCCGTCGGATGAGATTCGCACAGTATGGGGCAAGATCATTCGGACTCCGATCGGGAGGCATCAGCGCCGCAACCGGGCGCGCAGCACGAAGGCGGAATCCAAACCGCTTCCCTAGTCGGCCGCGGTTCCGGCCTAGACCCTCCGCCGCGACCGGCGCACGGCGGCGTGGTTCTACGCGCGTTCGGGATCTCCTGAGATTAGTCCCGGGCCAGTTCCCCCTAGCTCGCCGGCTGAGTCGTCGGTGCTAGGTAATCAGGTGGAAGGATGCCCCAGACTGGCCCTGCACTCTCCCCGGGCGGCGCACGGTGCTAACGGTCGCACTCATCTGGATTCTAGAGCCGATCCTCACCAGTTCTGTATCGAGCGCGCGCAGGTCGCACGTTCGGGGCGGCGTACCCTGGACCCTAAGGACGAGCGTGTTCTCGTCAAGGCTCCTCAGGGCGGCTTCCGGAGACCAGCCGTTCGCTGCCTCGAGGGCGCCGATGTCTAGAGACCGTACCTGTTGACCGGGGTGGATAGAGGCGAATTGGTCTATCATCTCGTCGAAGTGTAGCATTCCGCCTCGCACGTCCTTTTCACGGAGATCCCTGAAGGCGAGGGGTGAATCATCGCCGACCTCGAACAGCCGGCGAAGCACCTCGCCTCTTGACTGCCTCTTGGCAAGCCCGGCTTCCGTTGTGCCCCCGGCCCTCGACTTGCTCGGCCATAATGCTGTGGAGACGATCCCGGCTGCGGCAAGCATCGTCTGGACGAGGCCCAAGAGACGGACTGATCGGTTTGCTTCGGTCCCGATGGCATCCTTTAGGCTCCCGGTCGCCGGACCAGGGTTGATTCGTGAGGCCGCCTCGACCTCTTCTACCATCGCCCGCCGCGCAACTCGAGAGCCAGTGAGTTCGCCCTCAATCTCCTGGAACGCCTGGTGAGCGATCCGGCATTGCGCCCGAATCTCGAAGAGGAAGGCGCTCGGGGGGACCGGTTTGCCGGGAGTCGATTCGCGGGGAACTGTCACGGCAGGTGCTGGGCGTACGGGTCGAGCCCTAGCCTTCGCAGACGTGCCTCGCCCCCAGCGCTTGGCCATTGGAGACCCCAGGCACCATTCGCGAATAATGGCTCATGGCAGCGCAGGGCCTACGTCATCGCCCCGCCCGCGGGTCCCCAGCGCGCGGAGGGGCCTTCAATAAATCGCAGGGTGCCTCTGTGGGCCCACGGCCGCGACGTCCGGATGACCTCGCATGATCAAGCTGTCACGAAGGCGGTGGGCAATCCTCTCGGCCGCGGTTTCCGCGGTAATCGTGGTCGCGCTCTTTCTACCGACAGTGATTGGAGGTTGGGCCCCGCTGCTCCATTACACATGCCAGCAAGCATCCGGACCAGAGACGACGATCTATGCTTGGGTCCCCGGACTGATGATCAATACGCCCTACGGTGGCGAGGCTTTCGGGAACGGAACGGTCCCAGCCGGCCCACTGTCAGCCTCGGGAGGGGAAACCGTGTACGCATTGGGAGAGTCCAACGGCAGTGCGGCGTGGGCTGGATTCCGGGCCGAGATCAATGTCAGCAGCGTTCAGAATCAAACGGCCTGGGGGCCGGGACAGAACGTACCATGCACGGCACCTTTCGCCATCTCAGTGAGCTACTGGGGCGGAGAGGTATTGGGTGGTCCCCTCCTCGGAGCGGGTAACGTCTCAGATAGCCAGGAATCGACCTCGTTAGACCATTGGACGTATCCCGGCGACGTAAACCTGAGCGTCTCGAACGGCTTCGTGGAAAGCAACTCGCGAAGTATCTCGACATGTGGAACGGGACCGGCGTCGAACCTCACAAGTTCCCCCCAGTTTGAGGTAAAAGTACCCTATCAACGTCGGAGGAGTGCGCTACACCCTGCCTTACAAACTTCCAATTCAGCAGGCGTTCCACTACGTCTTTCCGGCGAACTTCGGTACGTGGCAGGTCGACAACCTCTCCGCCCCCGGGGGACCGGGTGGCGGCTGGGCGTTTTCCTACTCGCCGTGCCCCTGACCCGAACCCCGGCGCGGGTCCTCCCCCCTCGCTCCGCCTGCCCCCAGGGGAAGTGAAGTATTCGCGTCGCCATTCCGGGCACAGGACCTATGACCGATGGGGCGTCAGCCCCGCAAGAGGACGGTCGCCCTGGGCTTGGACCCGGCCGCCGGAGCTCGCTCCTCGTCGTGTGCGTCGTCGTGATTGCCCTGGTAGTGATCGCGACATCGGTGGCTGTGATCACCGTCCTGTCCGGATCGACCTCGGCCCCGCCGGGGTTCCCGGTGGTGCCTGAAGGCAATGTGTTGTTCTCCGGTCAGGCTCAAGGGGTGGAAACGCTATTCGCGGGCCAGTTCACGGTTCCGCCGCCTTCGAATGCTGGTGCTCTCGTCCAGGTCGAGGTGTATGCTCTGGTGAATGTTTCCTGCGGCGGATCGTCCCTGTACACTTACGGGCTCCACTACAACTGCAGCATGTCGTTGGTGAGCGGCCCAACGGGAGGTCCTACCGAGAATCAGCTGTGGATGGAGACGTTCACGGGCTATGTGGCTTCGAACATCAGCCTGCTGTCGCCCGGTGCGTACACCCTCTTTGTCCATGTCGTCGTAGGGTCGCCGCCGCTGCCCGTCTTGAGCGTCCCGTTCAGCGTCGCCGCAGAAGCCGCGATACTGAGATGACGGTCACTCGCGTCCAGCGGGGCGCGGGTCCTCCCCCCTCGGCCCGCCCGCGGGTCCCCCGGCGGACGGCCGAGACCCTCGCCCGCGACTGGCGGAAGGCCGCGTGGTTCTACGCGCGGTTCGGGATTACGGAGGCGTGATTCTGGCACGGGGCACCCGCCCTGGCGCGGGGATCGAATGAGAGCGAACTGTGCGGTGATCCTCTGGTTCAGTCGCAGGACCCCGTACCGGACATGACCAAAGCGTAGGTCCCAGGACTCTCGGGCAACCCAATCTCGACAGCCAAGTTCGCCCAATGAGACGTCCCATGGACGGCGGCGGGCAGCACAACCGGCAGGGGTTCGTGGACCGTTTCGTTGGGACCGGGAAGCGCCGTCACGATCACTGACACGAGCTTGAACGGGGCGAACACCGCGAGCGACCACAGCGTGCAGTTCATGGTCGAGTTGTCGTAGGGGGACATGATGACTCCGAGTTCATCCCCTGCGGTTCCACCCGAAACCAGGCTCTGGAATATCTCGTTAAGTGGTTGGGAATCACCGGTCGGTGTGGGGGTCGTGTAGGTGTAGTTCACCCAGATCGAGCCAATGGTCACCTGACCAGTAGTACTCGATTTGAATGTATACCCGAAGCCCGCGGCAGCCGCGGCGAATACAAGGACTCCCACAACCGCCCCGACAACGAAGACAGTAGCCAGTCGGGCCCGGGAATGTGCCTCGCTCGCAGGCGACGAGGCTGCCATTGAAACCTCGAATCCGTAGGCATGCTTGACGTTTTCTCGACTTGCTTCGCCGGGCCGCGGGTCCTCCCCCCTCGCTCCGCTCGCGGGTCCCCCACCCCGAATATCGCCGCCGCGGCTCAGCGGCCTCGAGTCTCAGAACGCACTCGCGTTGATCCACTCGAAAATGGTCCCTGTGGCCGGCAGTCCAGACGAGTCGAACGGAATGTCGATCGACAGGGGAATGCCTTCCCATCCACCCGCGCCTCCAATCTCGAGGCTATCGTGCCAGGTGTAAACGGAAGGGCGATCCCCAGGATGGTACGAAATCGCCAGAAACGGATAGGGTGACTGGATCGTCCAATTCACGAAAACGTAGTGCAGGTGGGAACTCACCGGACTCGCGCCGATCCACGACGCATTCACGACTACCGTCGTTCCTGCAGCGATCACCAGCGGACAGACCGGGCAACCGCTCGTGGTCGTTCCGAAGACGTACCCGAATAGCTTCCGCTGTAGTTCACGGTTCGATTGATTCCAAGCAACTCTACCGAGGGACCCGGCTTCGGCCATATCGCCGGTGCCTCGATCCATACGACCGTCCCGATCCGGACGGCGACAACGGCGACTACAGTTGCGACAATACGGAGGCGGCTCTTTCGAGCCGCCGGTTGCGGCTCCACCAACATGCAGGGCCCCCATTCGCCATATCACTTGCCCTCTAGTGCGAGGATGCCCTCGCGGGTCCTCCCCGCTCGCTCCGCTCGTGGGTCTCCCCCGCGCCGCAACAAGCCGGTTTGGGGGGACCATTATCGCTACTAACTCATTCGAAAGCCGACTGTGCCTAGGGTTCTCGACAATAACCGAGGAACTCATCTTCCTGGGAGCCCTATTCGTTCTAGCTTGGGAAGGCTTGACTTGCTGGCCGCGTCGGGACCGAAAAATACACCGACCCACGATCGCAGACCGTTTCATCGGCATCCATTTCTGTTTCTCCTAGGTGCCGCCGTCCTCGGGTTCCTAATCGTGTTTATCGCCCTGACCCTCATCCTTTGGGGGGCTTTCCAGCCAGCGAGTGCACCTCAGTTGCCATCCTGCGGATCTAACGGAGGGGCGAACAGCGGTTCGGACACAGCTGGAATCCCGTGTCCATTCGAGGTGGGAGACCCCCACCTTGGTGTCTGTGCAACCGGGAGCGCATTCTTCACGACCGGCTGCGCAGGGGGGGATTATGTGTATTCGTTGGCGATCGAGAGCTCCACCATCACCTTCGGTGCGGTACTATTCGAAGTCAGAGCAACAAGCGGCACCGCGGTTTCAACCGTTGCTCCAGGGGGTTTCGCGGTACTGCTCACGTACGACATCGGGAACCCACCACTGGCACGCTTCCCAGTGGCGAGCGGTGCACAGTTGGTCATGGGTCCCGGGGAGTGGACCTATACAGGAGATACCTCGAATAGTACCCCCTTGACCAGTTCCTACTACGTCATCCTCGACATGGGTACCGAGAACCCCGAAGGTAACCACTACTCATTTGTGGCGTCCGTCGCTGGCGAGAGCGGGACAACGACGGTCACTGGGCTTCCGTGAAAGCTAGCTTGGGATTCCCTCCCACCGCGTCACGGCCGACGTTCCAAAGCCGCTCATCTTGACGATGAAGTCGATCTCAAACTGGTTCTTCCGCGACCCCTCCACCACGCGATCCTGAACAGTGTCAAATGCAAGAATCCTTCCCTCTCCTAATCATCCGGTCCCGGACCGGTCGGCGGGCGGGTGACCTCGGTCCTCGTCAGGGACCGGCAAGTCTTCCCCGGACCGGCTCCCGGGTCCGTCCGGGGCCGTCCCAGGCAGCCGGTCCGGGCCCGGGTAGGGTCGGTCCGGGCTCGTCGTCAGGTCCACCGAGTCGAGGTCATAGAGATGGGGCCTCGCCTCGCCGACCCAGAATCCTCCGGCTCTTGGCACCTAGTAAGCTGAGCGCCCTTCCGACCCGCTGCTCCGAGCACTGTCGCCGAGCGTCAGATGGCACCCACCGGAGGATTTCGCTGGTCGTCGCTCGGACCATGCCGTCCGCGACCATGTCGCGCACAGCGTCTCTGACCCAGGAGATCAACGGGTCGGTGTCGCCCACGAACGGCGCCTCGTAGGGGGGCTCGTACGACTCCTCATCCTCCTCCTCGCGTTCGGGATCCTCGGCGAGGGGAGCCGGTTCCAGGAATGGCCACACACCGGTCCCCGGGACTCGGTGGGGTCGGAACGTGGCCCTTCCCTCCTTCCATACCACCCCGACCCCATCCCTCCAGAGTCGGATCCCCGGGAAAGCCGCCTCCAGCACCTCGACGGCCGCTGGAAAGGCCGTACGCTCGGGCAAGGCGATCGGTACGCGATGGCCGGCCGCCTGGCCCTTCTTCACGTTCCGGACGACCTGCGCCGCGGCCTTGGACACGGTCGAGCACTCGACCTCGACGTTGTAGGCGTGGGCTCCCCACTGGAACTGGCCGTCAGGGGTCAGGATCCCCGCAACCTGCCGCGGAACGGAGAGGGCGATCCCTCTCGCCTGGAGGAAGACCGCGAACTCGGTCAGCGTCTCGACATGCACCTCCCCCTCGTTCCGACGCGCCTGGAGGGCTTCGAGATGGACCGATCCCCGCGGGGTCAGTGAGAAACCCCCGCCGGCTGCCGTTCGCTCGACGTCCCCAGCGGCCGACGCCAGCGCCAGCGCTCCGTCCAACCGGTCAGGAGGGAGTGCGGTCGCCAAGGCCAGCTCCTCACGGGTCCGGGGGCCTTTGGTGAGCCCCGCTGCCACGCCTTCGACCTCCTCCTGCCCCACGAGCCAGGGGGAGGCCTCTGAGTCCTCCGGCTGGGCGTACCGACGCGAACTCTGGGTCATGGCCTGCTGGAGATCGCCCGCTAGGCGGCTTGCAGGCGGGCTGGGAAGCGTTCCGAGCTTCAGGAGGCCTCCCCGACACGGCTAGGGCGACCTCGTGCGGCCGGAGGCCGTCCACGAGGTCCTGAGGACGCCAGCCGTGGACCTCCCCGTTCACGACCTTCCACGCACCGTCCATGTCCTCGACGCCGAGGGAGAAGAGGAGCCACGCGTCCACGTTCCCGAGAAGGGCCGCCCGGACCCGTGGAGGCACGCGGTGCAGGAACTGGGTCGCGGCCACGACGTGGAGACCGAACTTCGCCCCCTCGCTGAGCATGTCGGCAAGGGTCGGGATCGAGCAGTTGTGGACCTCGTCCAGGACGAGGTAGACGGGACGGTCGGGCCGGCCCGACCGCTGGATGGCAGCCCAGAGCTGGGTCAGGTAGATCGCCCCCAAGAAGTTCGCTCCCTCGGCTCCTAGGGAGGCCTTCGATAGGTTCAGCAGCAGCAGGCGGTGCCTCAGCAGGCGGTCGAACGACACCGCGTGGCTCCGTTGGCAGAGCGCGACGCGGAGGAGCGGGTTCGTCGCGATCTTGCCGACCTTGTCGAGCGACGACATCGTGAACTGGTAGTCGAGGCGGGGGAGGTGGCGCTCGAGGAAGTCCCGTAGAGGCCCCGGAGGCGATGTGCGGATGAACCGCTGGAGGGCCGGTTTCGAGGAAAGCAGGTGGTAGGCGTCGACCAGGTTGGACCCCGGTGTCTGCGAGAGGCCCTGCACCAGCGCGCGGAGGACGAGTTCGGCTCGTCCCCCGATGCTCTCCTCTCCCCAGGCATTGCGTATGGCCGAGAGCAGGCCGCTCGCCTGGGCCTCGGCCCAGCGCTCCCGCTCGGTGTCGCTGTCCCGGGCCTCCTCGGGCTGCTGGAGGAGGTTTAGGGGAACCGAGACCATCTTCGTCTCGCCTTCATCGACCGTGGCGTGGGCCGGGTCGATCTCGACCGACTCGGAGGCCACCTCGGGGGTGACGCGCGAGACGATCCCCTCCACGAGGGTTCCCGTGGGCTCGATCACGACCACGGTCGCCTCGGGCCGCTTCACGAGGACTTGGAGGACCAGGTTCAGCGCGAGAGTCGACTTCCCCGATTGGGTCCTTCCCAGCAGCGCCGCGTGGTTCCACTCCCGCGGCAGGCCGACCAGGCGTCCGTCGCTCGCCCCCACGACCAGCTGAGGCTCGGGAGGCGGAGGTGCGTAGCTTCCGAGATGTCGGATCAGCGGTAGGCGGGGTGAGACGGACGGTCGGACCATCATCTCCGTCCCCGGACGTCCTCGAGGAGCCCCGGCGTACGAGCACTCCGGGTGGTGCGCGGCCCACGGGATGGAGAGCAGATGCCCGAGTTCCGTCGCCGAGACGTCTCGTCGTGCCTTCCGGTTCGAGAAGCGGTCGAGGTCGTGGGTCGCGAAGGCGGCGTGGAACAGTTGTTCCTGCTTGCGGGAGACGAGGCGCCACGTCCGCCAGGGCACTCCGCCGAGGGTGGTCCACTGTTCGAGCCAGGCTCCGAGAGCGATCAGCGCTTGGTCGGGCCGGGACCCCTGAAGGTGAACCCTCAACTCGACGTGGTAGGCCGGTTCCGCCCGACGGGTATCCATCTCCCCGCGCAGGTCGCGTCCGTGCCTTTCGGCATACGCGCCGTACCGGAGGGAGAAGAGACCCGACTCCCAGACTCGGGCCCGCTGGAGAGGAGTTGGAGGATCACGTCGTGGCCCTGGAGGGTGGTCGAGCCAAGGGTCCGAAGGAGGAACCCGGCGGCATCCGCGTCGGACGGGATTCGAAGGGGTAGGTGGTGATGCCGCTGCACCGCGACCGCCCGGGCGAACAGTCCGCGGTGGAGGAGTTCGGCCGCGGGGCACGCGATTGGCGGTCCCGCCGCGACCCTGTGTCGGGTGTTGTCGAGGTAGATCAGCATCGACTCCAGGTCGGGTCCGCTGGGCGACCCAAGCGCGTACCGGACGCGGCCGTTCAGCGCACGGTGGATCTCGAGCCAGAATGGAGCGAGCGAGGTCCACACCAGGGGAGGCATCTCCGGCGGTTCCTCGGTCGGCGTGGGCAGCAGCAGCTCGCGGTGGACCGATCCGTGGGAGGTATCCATGCTCCTCCGGAGCGAGGGTTGAGAGTGATAGGGCGGCCGGCGGGGGAGGACGATGAACGGTGGTAGGTTGACCTGGCGGAGAGGATATCCACACCGTCGCACCTAGCAAATCGAGGATCCGGCTGCTGAGCCGGCGACCTCGACCCGAAAGGTCCGCATGCGAACGTGGAAGGATGTCGTCTCGCGCCGAGGCTTCGGTATCGGCATGGCAATCCTGGCGGCCCTCGGTATCGGACTGCTGTTCGTCGCGCTCTTGATTCCCCCCGTGTGGGTGGGCTCGTCGCCCTGTAACTGCACCCAGGGCCCCTGCTTCGGATGTCCCCCCAATGTATACACTTCGGGGCCCCAACCCTACTTGGCAATCTCTCCCTGGGCGTTGCTCGTCTGGCACTCCGGACTCGCATTGGCGATCATCGGTGGGGTCGGCCTCTCTCTTTTCGGTTGGCGTCGGCTTCGCGGATGGAAGAGCACCTCCAGACCGCGGCCCGACTAGGATCGCTCGCTTCCCCGTTCCCGGCGACCCAGCCATGATCCGGCCCCGACCGCTCCCTGTGGATCTCGAACCAGAAGGGAGCGAGCGAGGTCCAGGCTAGTGGAGGTATCTCGGGAGGTTCCTCGGTGGGCGTGGGCAGCAGGATCTCGCGGTGCACCGATCCTTGGGGAGGTTCCATACTCCCGCGAGCGAAGCTCGAGGGTCATTCACCTGAGGCTGCCGGCGGAACGTGAACGAAGAGTCGTCCCGTCGGCCGAAGGATTAACGGCGCCCCGGGCACTGAGCTGCGGAGTGAAGGGAAGTCGCCAGCAGGGTAGCCGCTGGGCCGTGGTCCTTCTTCTCAGCCGGCTCGGTTCTTCTCCTTTCGACCTTCTTCCTGGGCTGGTATTCGATCAACCTCGCCTCAGGGACGTCCTCCTACGTGGACACGTTCTATCCTTGGGCCTTCCATCTCTCGGGTTCGCAGGCGGGAGCCTCCTACTCGAACACCACGTCCTACTCCTCCGTCTTTCTCGGCAATACGGGAATCCTGGTACCTGTTCGTTGCGGGGTTCATCGCCGCTGGGACGGGGCTCGGAGTCTGGGCGGCGTGTCGTGCGGGTAGGGGAAGTAGCCCGAAGCACCCCCATTTTGCTCCCGCCCTGGTCGCCATGATTGTCGCATTCGCCCTCGCCGGCCCTGTACCTAGTGGCGGTGGTCCAGCCCTCGACGATCTGCGCGGAAGGACCCCCGGAGTATCCTCCACTCCTTGGGGCGTCGCCGACGGCGTTCACATCAGACTCTCCGAATTGCTTGTGGGTGGTCGTCTCACCCTACCAGGGGGGGATTGCTTACGATTCCGGCAGCGGTCCCGGTCCTCAGTCCAGCTTCTACGGCTCGACCATCGTGGGTGGACAACCGTTCAGTTGGGGACCCTCGATTGGATGGTACGTTGCCGTGCTCGCCGCGGCATTCCTAATCGCTGGAGCCGTTCTTGGTTTCGGTAGGTTGGCCGGACCCTACGCCGCAGCAAAGGCGCCTCCTGTGGTCCCGGGAAGGATCAATTCAGACCCCGACAGCCCACCGGCGGCCGGGCCAATCTCCGATTCCGGTTGAGACTGTTAAGACTCTGTCCGAAGTTCGGCTCCTTCCACCCTCCGCCGAGGCGGACCGGTACATACCCGCAACCGCCCTCGGTCGCCACGGTGGCGACCGGGATGGCGCAGTGAGCCTCAATTCACAGCTCCAACACGCTGACCGTACTGAACTCCTCTCGGCCGCCATCCCTCCCGCGCTTCGGAGGGGCCGACCTCATGGTCTCTCTTCGCGAGCTGAAGGCGATGGTCCAGGGTCTGGACGCCTCGAACCCCGTCCGCATCCTGGTCCTGGGAGAGCCGGATGAGATCCCCAGGTCCGAGTACGCGGCGAAGGTGGCTGGGTGGTACCGCCTTATCGTGACCCCGGCGGATTGAGCACGACCTGGTGCCCGTTCACCGACGTGACGACAGTCCACCCCTCGTCGAGGTACCGAGGCAGCTCCTCGCCCTCGACGAGCCGCTGGCGCGTTCCATTGACGGCGGTATTCTGCCCCATCCTCTTCGTGACGAGTTCCTGGAACGCGCCCACGTCGAGGTTGTCGAAGTCGACCTTGGCGAGTTCCTTTTCGGTGTAGCCCAGACCCATCAGCATCACCTTGGCCATCTTCGACTGGCTCTCGGCCTCGCTCCGTGAGGGGACGGTCGAAAGGAATGGCTCGCATCGCTTGTAGGCAGCGCGCATCTCCTCGATCAACTCCTTCGCCAGCTGGCGCTTGTTGGTCGTGTAGCGCGCATCGATCGAGCCAACGTGTCCCATCCAGTAGACCCGGAAGTCGTGGGCGACCTTCCCCTTCGACTCGGCCGTGAGGAGCTGGGTGTCGAAGTAATGCCGGAGGACGTAGGGGCGCCACGGGAACCCTGCGCCGCGGATTGAGGTGCGGATCGCGTCGCCGATGTTCAGCGTCCGGATGAATCGCTTCCCGGCCCGGTCGGGATGGATCAGGTCAGTATCAGGGCCAAGTCGTTCCCCGTTTCGTAGCCGTTCTTCGAGGTACTGCTTGACGTAATCGCATCCTTCCTCGGAGAGGAAGGTGAGGTAGCCGTTGGAGTTCTTGGAGAGTTCAGGTCTGACACGCACCACCGTGGGCACCGTCAGGAACGAGACCCCGGACTTGCCGATCTTCAACTCGGGGAAATCCCCCAGGGTCAGTCCGTCGTTACCAAGGTAGTTTCCGAGGACCTCGGGGCGGAGCCCGGAGAACGCGACTAGGGCGGAAGCAGTACGGATCCGAGCTGTTCCCGCAAGGAAGATACGGTGCAGCTCCTCCTGAGTCGGGACCCTCTCATCCTTCAGCGACGGTGTCTCTTTGGCTCCCCGGACCCGGATTGGACGCTGGAGACTCTTCCCGTTGTGAAGGAGCCACGACTTCCCCGCCTTGATGGTCCGGACGATGTACGACCCGGCCACGCCCCGTTTCTCTTCGGCGGAGACGAAGTCGAGGAAGCGGTCGTGGAGCTCCTTATCGTCTAGACCCGCCAGCTCGGTGGGGGTCAGCCCGAGGCGGTCGCAGATCGCCGCGAGGCGACGGAGGTTGACATCGGCAGTCGCACGTGAGCCTCGGGCGAGGTTCTCGAACCACCGGCGCACGTCGGGGTCCGAAAGAAGTTCCGCAGAGGAGGGGGCTCTCCGGGGCACGATATGGGTATTGGAACGGTGGTTCTTAACCCTTTAAGGTATGGACACGGTGGGATTTGAACCCACGACCTCTGCTTTGCGAAAGCAGCGATCTTCCGCTGATCTACGTGCCCAGCGGCGCGAGGGATGACCGACCCCCCTTAAGGCCTTCTGGAACTCCCGCGCCGACATTCTCCCGTCCGGGCCGAGGAGAACCTTTAGGGCGGCCCGGCGCGGCCGAGCTGGTCGCGGGCGCGCGACTCGACCCTACACGGCAGGGACGTCGAGCGGGCTGGTCCGGCTCGCCGTCTCGGCGCCGGAGCGCGTGGTCTTGCTGGCCGGTCGCGCCGGAGGTGGCGCGGCGGGGCTCGAGGGAGGCGGCGGTCGCGCCCCTCCGCTCGATTTCGCGGGGGCGCGCTGGGTCGCGACCAGCACGTGCTCTTCTGCATCGTACCGGAACAGCTCGACATAGCGCCCCCAGGTGACGATCGTCTGTACCGCGTCCTCCGCGGGGGTGGCCGTGACGGAGACGATCTGGGTCAGCTGGTCGTCGGTCAGCGTTCGGGTCGGGGAACCTTCGAGAGCCCGGAGCAACGTCCGGAAGAGGGTCGTGCGCCGCAATTGATCCCGGAGGAGCGCCTTGCGATCCCGGATGGAGGCAGCGATGTATTTCTTGCCGGTCTCCGTCAGCGTGGCGCGGCCATCCTGGACCTTGACCATCTGGAGGACCTCCGCGAACTCGACCGCCGGTAGGATCTCGTCGATCTCGAGGTCCAGGTCGTCCGCCAGCAAGGCGACGTCCTCCGAGGCAGCATGCGAGTTGAGGAGCACGAGCAACCCCTGTACCTCGGAGGGGCTGCACTTTGGGTACGAGGTCGGCACGTCAATCCTGGAGTGGCGTCCCCTATCCGGGGCGGCTCCTATAAGGCTTATTGAAGCGGCGGCGGGCCATTGACCGGTGTCGGGGCTGAGGCCCCTCCCTCCGTGATCAGCGAGTAGACCCTGTCGGTAAGCTCGTAGAACGCGCTCGACTTGCGGTCCCGGGGCCGGGGCAGGTCGACCTTGACGTCCGCGAGGACGTGGGATGGCCGCCGGGCCAGCACGACGACTCGGTCCGCGAGCTGGATCGCCTCCTCGATGTTGTGGGAGACCAGCAGAACCGCGTCCGGAGGGAGGTCGGGGTCCCGCCAGAGCTGCAGGACCTCCTCCCGGAGCCCCTCGGCGGTCAGGGGGTCGAGGGAGCTGAACGGTTCGTCCATGAGCAGCACGGAGGGCTCGACCGCGAGCGCCCGCGCGAGTCCCACCCGCTGTCGCATCCCCCCGGACAGTTCTCGGGGGTACGCCTCCTGGAACCCATCCAGTCCCGTGACCGAGATGTACCGTTCCACCTGGGACTTGATCCGGTCGGGGGCCCAGCCGAGCGCCTCGAGGCCGAAGGCGACGTTCTGAGCGACCGTCAGCCAAGGGTAGAGCGCGAAACTCTGAAAGACCATGGCCATCTTGGCGCAGACCGACGTGACGGGCTTGTCCCGGAACAGGATGGTGCCGTTCGTCGGATGGTCGAGCCCCTGGATCAGCCGTAGGAGCGTGGACTTCCCGCACCCCGACGGGCCGACGATGGCCAGAAAGTCAGAATCGGCGACGTCGAACGAGACGTTCTGCATGATGTTGATGGAGCCGTGGCGGCCCGCGAATGACTTGTCAACGTTCTCGACCCGGATCAGCGCCATCGCCCAGCCCGCCTCCCGCGCTCCCTGGTCCGCACCCGGTCAGTCGACGCGGTACTTCTCGACCGCCCGTCGGTAGAGCGGCTTCCATATCAGTTCGTTGATGGCGACCACGGTGGCCACGAGCGTGAGCAGGCCGGCGACCAGCAGCGGGTAGCCCGTGTGGTCCGGTAGCGCGTACCCCACGTCAATGGCTCTACCCACCCCGAAAAGGCTCAGCGACTGGGAGTTGCTGACACTGAGGTACTCCGCCACGATGAGGGTGTTCCAACCTCCGCCGAAAGCCGTGATCGAACCGGTGATGAGGGCGGGGAAGATTCCCGGGAGCACCACCCGAGTGAACCGTTTCCAGCCGCGGACGCCGAAGGAGGTCGCGGCCTCCTCCAGGTCCGGCGGGAGTCCTCGGAGGCCCGAAAGGATGTTGAAAAAGAGGTACCACATCATACCGGTCATCAGCATCAGGACCGCAGCACCCTCGGCGGTGAGGTACGGGATGAGCTCGAAGATGATCACCGGGAACAACGCCGTCGCCGGGAACGAAGCGACGACCTCGACCGTCGGCATCCCGAACCGGCTGGCCCTGGGATTGCGCGCGAGGACCGTCGCGAGGGGAAGCGCGATGGCGAGACAGATCGGATAGGCCGTCGTCACGCGGATCGCCGAGGCGCCCATCGCGAGGGGGAGCGACTGCGATCTGGGCCCAGACGCCCGGGAGGACCGGACCCGAGAACACGTCGTACACGGCCACGATAAGCGCGATGAGGATGAGCCAGCAGACCACGAGGATCGCGCCGACCTCGAGGTAGGCTACCAGCGAAAGCCGGCGCTCGCTCCGCCGCACCGGCCGGACCGTGATCGCGGCGAGCTGGACCAGCGGACTACTGATCCGCGTGACCCCGGTGCGCACGCCTCGGGTGACGTACGCCGCCACCCGGCGGATGCGGCTCGTCGCGCCGGAGGTCGGGCCCGTCTCCCCCTCGCCAGACGGCGAGGTATCGTACCGGAATCGTTGAGCCCACTTTCCGAGCGGACGCCAGACGGCGAAGTCGAGGAGGGCGATGACGATGACCAGGACGAAGATGCCCGCGACGAACGCCTGCCCGTCATGCTCGCTCGCCGCGAAGGAGAGGAAGCTCCCGATGCCCGGGAGGGCGCGTGAGGTGTTCGTGGTGAAGATCTCTGCCTCCACCAGGAAGAACCACCCCGCGGTCCAGGACAGGACCGAATTGTAGACCAGCCGGTTCATCGTTGCGGGGAACAGCACCCGTCGGAACAGGAGGAAGCCACGAAGCCGGAACGTGTCGGAGACCTCCTTGAGCTCCGCGGGAAGGGTCTTCAGCGACTCGTAGACGCCGAAGACCATGTTCCAGGCCATCGAGGTAAAGATCAGGAAAACGGAAGCGATGTTCACTCCCGGCCAACTGCCGGGGGTCAGGGCGGCGAAGAACAGCAGGGCGAAGGGAAAGAAGCCGAGGATGGGGATGGACTGTAGGATGTCGAGGATGGGGATCATCACCCGTTCCCCGGTGCGTCGTGTGGCCGCGTAGTACCCGTAGGCGAGCGCGAACCCGAGCGACGCGAGGTACGCGGCGCCCATGCGGAGGAACGAGTAGGTCACGTCGATCGACGCGGTCGGCAGGTAGCTCGCGAACCCCGCGAGAGAGAGACCCCCGCTCGCCGCGGCGATCACCGTCACGAAGAGGGGAACCGCCACGTAGATGGCCGCCGACCGGAGCCCGGAAGACCGGCCCCGCGGCATGGGGCCGAGGTCCACCGCCTCGGCCAGGCTTGCCGGTCTCTCACCCGCAGTCGACCGGGTCGGTGCTCCCTCCGTCATACGACCCCGGGGGTGGACCGCACTCGGACCCTGCCCGCCTATTTGTGCCTGTGGCCCCCTCCCGCGGACGGAGAGGGCGCGACGGGCCGCTAAGCCGGCCGGTGCGGCGGCGACTCGCACCTCACTGCGGCAACGTTTATCAGCGGCCCCACGCTGGCCGGCCCGTAGCCCCGTAGTGTAGTGGCCAATCATGCGAGACTCTGGATCTCGCGACGCAGGTTCGAATGCCGCGGGGGATTGCGAACCCGCGGTCCGGAACTCCTGCCGGGGCTACTCCGGAGTCCCATCCATCCTTCCTGTGCGGGGGTGCTCCAGCTCGGCCAAACCGTCGAGGTGGCTCGGCGGGGCCAACGAGGCAGGGCTTAGGACCCTGTTGCCTAGGGCATTCGCCGGTTCAAACGGACGACCGGTCGGCTCGGCCGGTCGCCGGAAACTCCGGCCCCCCGCATCCGCCTCGGCGTGTCGGCCCACCTGAAGTTCGATGAGCGACCTGGAGCCTCTCCTCTCGCCCGAGGAGATCCTCCGGCTCGATCGCCGGCGCGGTGGACGCGTTATTGACGGGCCTCGAAGCGAGCGTGCCGACCCATCCTCCCCTCGTCCACCTTTCGACCGCCGGGTTTCGCGAGGCGGTCGTGTTCGGGGATAGTCACGGAGACTGGCGCTCGGTGCACGAGGTCGAGGGACGGTTCACCTCCGGTGGTGTTCCCCGGCTGCTGGTCGGACTCGGGGACTATGTCGACCGGGCCCCCAAGGATTGCGGTCGGGGGTCGGCCGCGAACGCCCTCCACCTGCTCCTGCTCGCGTCCCGTCAGCCGGACCGAGTTCTCCTGATCCAGGGGAACCACGAAGCTGCGCGCCGCATCCCGGCCTTCCCCCACGACCTGCCCGAGGAGGTTATGGCCCTCTGGGGCCCCGACCCGAGACGGTACAACCGCTTGATGGCCCTCCTGGAACGGGGGCCGTACGCGGCCGTGATGGCGGGGGGGGTGTTCTTCGCCCACGCCGGATTTCCGCTGGTCGCTTCGAGCCAGGATTGGGCCCACGCCTTCGAATCTCTCGACGACACACGTCTGATGCAACTTCTATGGGCCGAGTGCGACGTCTCCGCCAATCGACGAGGAGCGGGAACCCCCTGGGGGGGCCGGGACCTGGAGCGGTTCTTCCGCTCGACCTCGCTCCGGATCTTCCTTCGAGGGCATGACCCCGACATCACGGGCCAGCCATTGTTTGACGGACGCTGCCTGACCTTGCAGACGACGCGCCTCTACCAGCGGTTCGGCGGGGTCATCATCGCCCGCCTCCCCTTAGGTTATCCTATCGAATCGCTGCGAGACGTGGTCATCGAACACCTCCCGACCGAGGGTCGGAGGTTCCCCGTGCCCGGGTGAGCCCGAAGGCCCGGTCCCTCCGGCCCCGAAGTCCCACGAAGAACATGGGTGCGGGCTCTACCGCGGACGTCCGTGCCTAGGACGTTTGCAGCCAGCCACCCTGCCGCGTCGCCCCGCGACGGAGGCGCGCAGGAGGTGGTTCCGTTAGGTCCGGCCTTCAAGCAAGTCCCGATCCTGACCCGGTCCCTCGGTAACGCGGAAGGGGATTGGAGAGAGGCACGGGCTCACGCGGCAGGTCGAGAAGGCGACCTTTAGCAACCTCGCGGTCGATGCCCTCGGGCTCGGCGCTGCCGTCGTTACTCGCTTCTCCTGGGGGTCACTGCCCCTCCGAACGACTCGGCCCGGGCGACTCGAAGGACAGGGGCCGAGGTGGGGGGGCGCCAGTCCCCCTCCGGACGTCCGCGGGACCCGAGGCCCGGCTAGGGCGGGGCCCGAGAGGTGGGCAGGGTCGCTGGGGAGCCGAAGAGCCCTCGCTCCAGGGCGCGAACGGCGTCCGGGTCCGGGGCGTTCGCGTACGCCTCGAGGCGCTCGCGGTTGAGGTCGAGGAACCCACTTCCTCCGCGGAACCCTTCGAGGAGTTCCACAGCCTGGTTCGGATGCCCGAGGAGAAAGAGGGCGGCGCTCAACGCCTCCACGGTGTTCAGCTCGGCGAGCCTCCCGTAGTGCTGTGGGTTGGCGGCGACCAGGATCGGGAGCCGCCGGCGTCGACCGGTGCGCCGGTCCTCGTCCTCCCCGGGGAGGTGCCCTCGGGCTGCAAGGCGGTTCCAGGAGCAGTCGACCGCAAGCAGGCCTCCCCGCTCCGCGGGCAGGCGATCCGCCGCCGAGAGCGGGTCGCTGGCGTACGGGTCCAGCACGACCGGAGAGGGGCGGACCCTCCGGCCGCGCGGGACCGAACGGGCTTGCCCGCGCTGGAGGAGCCGGCGGCCGGTACATGCCTTCGGGTGATCGTCACCCGTGACCTCCAGGAAGAGGGTCAGGGGATTGCTACGCGAGAGGGGCCGCGTACTCTCGGAAGATCCCATGGAGCTCCCGGGTGATTCGGAGCGCATCGGCGCGGGGACGCTGCCAGAGGTTTCGGCCGAAGATGATCCCGGTTGCCCCCGCGTCCATGGAATCCCGGACCTTCTCCAGTAGCTCGGCATCGCCCACCTTCTCCCCTCCCGAGACCAGGACGAGGGTCCGGCCCGCGCTCTCGACGACCTTTCGGAACGCCTCGAAGGGGGCGAGGCTGAGCGTGTTGTACGGCGGGGGGCTCTCCGCGTCCTTCTCGGATCGCACCGGGTAGTTCACCTTCACCACGTCCGCCCCGAGTTCGAGGGCGACCCGCGCCGCGTAGTCGATCGCATACAGGCTCTCCTTTCCCCCCTTCTTCGCCACGGCCTCCCCGCGGGGATAGGCCCAAACGATGAGCGGCATGCCGAAGCGCTGGGCATCCTGGCGGACCTCCATGAATTGGCGGAGGTCCCGGTCCTGCGCGGGCGAGCCGACATAGATTGTGTACCCGACCGCATCAGCTCCGAGACGGACCGCATCCTCGACCGTGCCCGTCAGCGGGCTGAACGAGTGCGCGTCCGACGGGATGGCGGTCTTGCCGTTCAGCTTGAGGATGAGCGGGACGTCGCCGGCATACTCGTGGAAGTACTTCCCGGCGAGGCCAATGTGGAGTGCGATCGCGCTGAACCGGCCTTCCCGCGCGAGGTCGGTACCTGGTACTGCGGGTCCAGCGCGTCGGGGTTCTCGAAGAAATCCACCGGTCCATGCTCCAGACCCTGGTCGATGGGGAGGACCAGCAGGGTGCCGCCTCCCGGCCCGTAATCGTAGAGAAGCCGCTTGAGACGCGTCCGCTTCCCGGGAGAGAGTCCGAGACGGGAAAGGGCGGGACGCGGGAATCGGCGGACCGCCGGCGAGGAAGCCTTTGGGCCGACGGCGGTCTGGGAGCCGCGTGGATGGCTGTTCGGCTCGCTCATGGGGACCCTTCACCGGTAGCACCCGACGTCACAATTTAATGCTTGGTCCCGACGGCCCCACGCCAGGAACAGTTCCCCCGCACGGCGAGGCTATGAGGGAGGGTCCGACGGTCTGGGTGGGGTGCGGAATGCCAGAGGTGGCGCGCCAATGCTTATCATCCCAGAGGAGGAGTTGGGGTCGGGTGGGGGTCGTTCTGAAGTCCGCGCTGGCCACGGGTCGCTGTGACCGCGGGCTCGAGGCGGCCGCGGGTCGGCGTGCGTGGGTCACAGTCCTCTTCGCCCTGCTCCTGGTTGCTACCCTCGCGCCGGCTGGGACCCATCTGCCTTCCGCAGTCCACCGGGGCGCCTCCTCTCAGGGGTTCGGGTCCTCTGAGGCTTCCACAAGCGCTGTGCGAGCGGCTTCCGTCACTAGCGCCCGCGCCGCGCCGTCCGTCGGAGGGAGCGTGGGGACCGTGGTCGATACCCTAGACCTAGTCTCGAACCGTCTGCTCCCGGGGAATGTCCAGCCGGCTGTGCAAGGGTCCCCGCAGATCGTCGTCTACGACTCAGCGAACGGTGACCTCTACCTTCGTGGGAACTCGGGAGAGACCATCAGCGTGGTGAGCGGTACGACGGACGCCGCTCTTACGAGCATCACGGTCGGCTACGGCGGGAGCGCGTACACCCCGCTCGTGCCCACCATCGCCAACGACTCGGCGACCGGATACCTCTATGAGACGAACCCGTCGCTACAGACCGTAGGCATTATCCAGGGCTCGTCGAACCTTCTGACCGGCTCGATCGGTCTCGGCGCGAGCCCGGGAGGGATCGTTTTCGACCCGTCGAACGGTTACCTGTACACCTCGAACACGGGCAACGGGAACGTCACCGTGATCTCGGCTGCGACCAACCACACGGTAAAGAGCATCCCCGTCGGGACCCAGCCGAGTGCGATCCTGTACGATCCCATCGACCAGGAGGTCTTCGTCTCGAACTTCGCCTCCGGGAACGTTTCGGTCATCGATACCACGACCGAGAGCGTGGTCGCGAACCCCCGGACCGGGCTCTCGAGCAGCGAGCCGGTGGCGCTCACCCTGAACACGAGGGACGACCTGGTCAACGTCGTGAACTCACTGTCCAACAACATCACCGTGATCGACGGGGCGACGAATCTCAAGGTCGCCACCGTAGCGGTCGGGAGCGTCCCTACCTCGGCCACCTTCGTGCCGGCCACCGATACGCTGCTGGTCGCGAACGGGGGCTCGGACAACATCACCGTGATCCAGCAACCGGGGAACGCCGTCGGCCCGAGCATCCCGATCGGCCACGACGCCCAGGGTGCGGGCTACGACCCCGGTAGCGGCTACGTCTACACGGCCAACTACGGAGCGAACGACGTCAGCGTCATCGACCCGGCCAGCAACTCGGTGGTCGGGACCGTGGTGACGAACAACTTCCCCGAGGCCCTCGCCGCTGACCCGGTGAACGGCAACGTCTTCGTGGCGAACGAGGGGACCAGCCACTCCGATTCGAACGTCACCGTGATCTCGAAGGCGACGTCCCAGTCGATCGCCTCGATCCCGCTGGTCACCTATCCTACGTCGCTGACGTCAGCTCCGAACCGGAACCTGTACGCGACCGACTACGGCGGCCAGGATGTCTATATCGTGGGCGACGCGACGAACCTCGTGACGGGCATCGGTAGTGCGGGTCTCGAGCCGGTGGCCTCGGCGTACGACGCTGCCACCACGGACCTGTATGTCGTCAGCCAGAGCTACGGCACCGTCAGCGTCCTCACCGCGGCGGGGGCCCCCGTGGCGACCCTGCAGCTCGGGTTCGACGCCGACGGCATCGCCTACGACAGTTCCAACGGGTACCTCTATGTGTCCAACTACTACAGCGGCAACGTCACCGTCCTCGACGGGGCGAGCCATACCGTCCATTCGCTGATCCTGACGGCTCCGTACGCGAGCCTCGGGGCCGTGCTCTACGACCCCGTAGATTCCTCGGTCTACGTCGCCAACTACAACACCCACAATGTCACGGTGATCAGCGGCGTCGCGCAACGACCGGCTCCATTCAGGTCGGCCTTGACCCGTCGTCCTTCGCCTATGACCCCGCCAACGATACGGTCTTCGTCGCCAACTACGGCTCGGGAAACATCAGCGTGATCGACGCCTCGACCGATGCCGTCACCGGTAGCTTCCCCGCGTCCGCCCCCTCGTTCCTGGCCTACGATTCCCAGACGAACGCGCTCTACGTGGCCTCGAGAGAGAACGGGCAGATTCTCGCGTACAACGCGACCACGTACGCGAGCCTCGGGCCCGCCCTCGACATCCAATCCTCCATCGTCGCGGGTGGCATCGCCTACGATGCGAACGACCACGACGTGTACGTCTCGAACATGGATGACAGCTCGATCTCGGTCATTTCGACCACCACCCAGTATCCGGTCACCTTTACGGAATCCGGCCTGGTGAGCGGAACGAGCTGGAGCGTGGACCTGAACGGCACTTCGAACAGCTCGACCACACCGAACATTGGTTTTGTCGAGCCGGACGGGACCCTCCCATTCACCGTCGGGCCCGTCAGCGGGTATGTCGCCAACGTCACGGCGGCCGATGTGACCGTTAGCGGGGCGGGCGTGACCGTGTACATCGGATTCACCTCGACCTCCCCCGCCTCGTACCCCGTGATGTTCAACGAGACCGGCCTCCCCTCAGGAACGATGTGGAGCGTTACCCTGGGCGGGGTGAACCTGGGGTCGGTGACCTCCTCCATTTCGTTCAGTGAGAGCGCAGGCCCCTACACCTTCGCGGTAGGCTCGGTCCCTGGCTACGGGGCGTCGCCCAGCTCCGGGTCCATCGTGGTGACGAATGCTCCCCGCTTTGAGGACATCACCTTCTCCGCCGGGTCGGGCGCGCTCACGGCATCGCTGACGGCCGAGCCGGCCAGCCTAACCCTCGGCGACAGCACTACCCTCACCACGACGACCGGAGGCGGGGTGGCTCCGTTCTCCTACGTCTACACCGGCCTCCCGAAGGGGTGTACCACGGCGAATTCCACGTCCCTCCCGTGCACTTCGACGACCCTCGGTACCTTCAACGTCACGGTGACCGTCACCGACCATTCGGGCGCGCACGCGGTGGCCAACGCGACGTTGAAGGTCCTGGCATCTCCTTCCTCCAGCTCCGGGCCGAGCGGACTATCGACCACCGACTGGGTCATCATCGCGATTGTCGTGATCGCGGCCTTGCTCGCGCTCCTGTTCGTCGTCGGCCGCCGGCGGAGGAAGGTCACCGAAGCCCCCTCGACCTCGGGGGTCCCCCCGCTGCCGATGCCACCTCCCCCGCCTGCGGCGCCGCCGTAGCGGGTGGGCCCGCCCCACTCGAGCTCGACCGCCCAAGCGGACTGGGATCGCCCCCGACCGGCGACCCGACCTCCCCAGGAGGTCGAACCGGCCCTGCCCCCCGGGGATTCAGAACGGACCCGATGGGGCGGATGCCCGCGCCCCGCAGGCTTCATAGTCCGACAGGCTACTCGCATTCGATGGCGAGCCCGACCGCGGCGTCCGGGGCCGCTGCCGAGGTGATGCAACGCTGTCACCGGAGCTACATCGAAGCGTTCTGGCAGTACACCCGGGCCTGTCCCGGGGCGGCCCGTCGGACCTTGGGGGGGCCGACCGGGGGAACGCTCATCCGGAGCGGGATCGCCTCGAGCGTTGCGAACGTGCTCTTCCTGCAGGAGCCTCCGGGGGCGATTCGAGCCGTGGTTGCACGAGGCGAGCGAGTTCTACGGACCGAAACTGCCCTGGCGGTTGATCTCGATGGACCTCCACCCGGAGGTCGTTGCGCGCGGGGCCTCCAACTACCGCCTCCGCTCCTCGCCGAGCGAACCCGGCATGGTCATGGATCCGATCTCCCCGGCCCCAGGGCCTCGGACCGGACTGACGGTCCGACGGGTTACGACCGCCGCCCAGCTCCACGACTTCGCCGAGGTCTGGTGTGGGTCGTTCCGCATCCCACGATGGCTGTTTCCCTTGGTCTTCCCCAACCTACCGAAGGACGACCCGGGTTCCGGGGCCCAGACCCGCCTCTACGCGGGCTATGCGGAGCAGCGCCCCGTGGCGTGCTCGTCGGTCGTGGTCGTCGAGCGGGTCGCGAACGTGGTCTCGGTGGGCACGATCCCCTCCGCCCGAGGTCGGGGATACGGGGCGTCGCTTACCTGGCGGGCCGTCCAGGAAGGGCACGACCTCGGCGCGGACGTCGCCTACCTCACGGCCTCCCGGATGGGGTACGGAGTCTATGCGAAGATGGGCTTCCGACGTGTCGCGGAGTACCCCACGTGGGAGACCCCGATGAGTTTCCTGCGTCAGCTCCGGTCCTTGGTGGGGATGTGGCGCCTCGCCCGGCGCGTCCGCACCGCCGCGCGCTGAGCCGCCGGGTGCCCCCTTGGCGTCGAGATGGGGTCACCGAAGCGGATAGACCCGGGCCAGGGCGAAGTACGCCTCGGCGGGGAGGTTCTCTGGCCGTAACCGCCTCCACCCCTCCGGCCATCCCGCCGCGATGGCCAGCCCCTCCGCCGCCTCTTCCGAGGCCGCGAGCCGTGGGAGCAGGTTGCCGAGCTGCTTGCGACGGGACGAGAAGAGCGTGCGCGTGAGCCGCTCGAACTCGGGGACCGAGGGGACCGGAAGCCCCCCCGTCCGCCTCCGATGCACGCCGATGCGGCTCGTTACTTCCGGGACGGGGTAGAAGGAGCCCGGGCCCACGCTCCGGAAGAGCTCCACCTCGCCGTAGAGCTGGGCGATCAGGGAAAGTCGACCGAACTGCTTCGACCCCGGCGCGGCCGCCAGCCGGCGGGCCACCTCCTCCTGGACCAGGAAGACCACGCGGGGGACCCGTCGAGCGAGCTGGGCCAGGAGGATTGGGGTCGCGACCGCATAGGGAAGGTTGCCCACTACGGCGTCCGCGGGGGGCAGCTCGAGATGGAGCGCATCGCCTTCGAGGACGCGTATCCGACTCCCGAAGACCCGTCGCAAATGCGTCGCGAGCCGCGCGTCCTTCTCGACGACCGTGAGCGGTTCGAGACCCCGGCGGACGAAGGCCGCCGTGAGGATCCCGAGTCCTCCCCCGATCTCGACGACGGGGCGTCCGGGCGCGACCTCCACGAGGGCAGCCTCCGCATCGGCGACGAACGGGTCGGCGAGGAACGACTGTCCCAGGGCCCGGGAGGGCCGAACGCCCAGCGCCTCGAGCGCGGTCCGGATCTCCTCCGGCCGTTCGGGGACCGGGTACGGCCCCCGCCCCGGCTCACGGCGCGACGAAGAGGCGGTACTTGTCCTCGACACCGCTCAGTTCCTGCTCGATGCGTCCGACGATCAGGAGCTCGGGGTTCTTGATCCGAAGGCGGCTCTCCATCTCCTCGAAGCTTGCGAACGGGGCGCGCTTGCGTTCGTCGACGATCTGTTGCATCGTCTTCTTGCCGATGCCGGGGAGGAGCTCGAGCAGGTGGAACCGGCGCGAGACCGCGGGCGCCTCATTGAAGAAGCGGAGGTAGCGCGGACCGTTCGCCTTCACGATGCTTTCGAGGGCCCCCGTCAGCTCGGCCCGGGCGCTGACGGTCAGCTCGTCGTAGGAAAGGCGCCGGCGCACGTGGTCGATGGGAGGAGGAGCTCCCGCAACCGGCAGGAGCGGGATCCGTTGGCCTGACGCGAGCGTGACGCCCGTCCGGGGCACGAGCTCGAACAGCTTCAGCTCGTCTTCGCCGATGGCAAGGGCGAGCGGCTCACGGTGGAATCCCCGTTCGGTCTGCCGACCGTTCGGCAGGTAGTCGAGGATGTGCGCGTAGCTCTCCACGGGGTCCCCTCCCGGTCATCGGTGCTGTGCAATGATCTCGAGGAGACGGGTGACCTGCGCTTCTTCCAGCGCCACCCGCTCCTTCGAGAAGAGGAGGCGGATCTCTTCGGGGTACTGAGGAAGGGTGTCGGCCAGCTTGACGGCGACGGTGGCGTCGACGAACGACAGGGTCCTCAGCTCGGCGATCAGCTTCTCGGTCGCGGCGGTCGGGAGGCGAACGAACAGCTCGGCATGCTGGAGGGCAAGCGCGGCCTCGCGCGGGAGGGTGCGGTGGGCGGCCTCCTCGGTCAAGAGGTCCTTCACTCGGGAGAGGGGAACCGGCTCAGGCATGGGCCCTCCCGGTCTCGGGGACCGGCCAGAGGTGGACCGGGTTCGCAACGAGTTGCTTGCGGCGACCGCCGTCCAGGAACTCCACCACGTAGGCCCGTCCGCTCTTGCCCACCACGGTGCACGTACGGCCCTGGTACCGGGGGTGGGGCATCCCGTGGGGGTCGGACGACTCCAGGCGGACCGTGACCTTGTCCCCGACGGCGAACTCCCGCAGGTAGCGGGTCACCGGCGGCGACCCCTTCTCGCGGACATGTTTCGTGGACCAGCCACGGCTTCGGGAACGGAATCCCTTCGAACTCTTGACCATGTTACCAACCTTCGGAATCGTGAACTTCGAGCACGTCGAGGAAGCCGACCTTCAGCGGGACCCCGAGGAGCCCCGCGAGGCTGGGTTCTGTTCGGCCGCCATCTCCTTCCACCCACTCCTTGACGTACGTGCCCGCTTCGGTCCGGATCTCGAGCGTGAAGCCCAGCTCGGAGGAGTCGACGACCGTCGCAGCGACGATCCGATGCGCACGGACGCGGTCGGACCGCCGGTGGGCGACGCGGGTCGGCGTCCGTTGGGCGATCGCTCGAGCGGTCACGAGGAGCAGTGCCTCATTAACTTTTGCGACCGGCACCGGCCCGACCACCCCCACGCGATAGCTCTTCTCCGGGGCCGCCTCCTTCACCCGGATCACATCCGGGGCCTGCGCCGAACTCAGTCCCTGTACCTCGACCCGGTCCCCCGAACGGCCCGCGATTCTCGCGGGCCATCCGGTCGAGGTCGATGGTCCGACGATGCGGGCGGACGAGCTCGAGCACGAAGGGGCGCCCATGCCCGAGCATCCGGGCGTCGATGTCCTCGCGTCCCATCCCGTGGAACCGGGTTCCGTCCGCCTCCGTGGCCTCGACCAGCGGAGCGCCGACCAGTTCTTCGACGCTCGTCGGATAGGTCTTCCCGGTCCCTCCACAGCTGTCGCACCCGCGGCCCTGGCATCGCCGGCACGGCCAGTGCGTCTGGGGGAGGGTGCGGTCGAGCTTGCGGTAGCGGCCCCGGACGTAGACGGGCAGCACGGTGAACTCCACGCGCCCCACGGCCACGTCGGCGAGGAACACGAGGTCCGGGCCTTCGGTGCCGCCCGAAGCGCCGGTGCGCCGCTCGAGCGCTTTCCCCCACTCGCGGTTGAAGGCTCCCCGAACGCTCTCCCCCCACTCGGTCCCGGTCTCGAGCCAGCGGTGCTCCTCCCCGGCCAGGAGCTCGGGCTCCCATCGGGAGCCGCAGGTGAAGCGATGCCACTCGAACCCTTCCACCGCGGCCACGGCCCGGTCGACCCAGTGGGACATATGGGCAAAGGCATCCCCGCACCCGGGGCAGGGCACGGCGGATGACGGCAGCTCGGTCCCCAGGCGAGCCACGAGCAGGTTCGCGCGTTCCGGGTTCGTCAGCCCATGTCCCAGGCGGCCGAACAGGCGACCGAAACATTCGGGGCAGAGACCCGCCGTAACCGCTCGTCGCGCGGCCGACAGCGCCTCGGGCGACGGGTCGAACGAAGGAGCATCGGGCACAGGGCGGAGACCGCGACCTGCCACTAAACATCATTGGGTGGGCTGCCGCTCCCGCGCACACTTTATCCTCGGGCGCGTCGGTGCGGCAGCGGGACGATGCAGTCGATCACCGAGGCCGAGCTGACCCGGGCGCTCGAACGGACTCTCGTGCGGAAGGGAAAGCTCCCGGAGGCCAACGCCCGCGCCACCGCACGCATGGTGCTCGGGTATTTTGGCGCGGACGGGACGGTGCTGGACAACAAGCTCTCGAGCGAGGACCGGGACCGATTCTACCAGCTCGAGGAGGAGGGACTTCTCACGAGCGAGGAGGAGGACGCCACGGTCTCCCGCGGCAAGACCTGGAGGATCCACTACTGGCTGCTGCGCAAAGGGCGGATCCGCGACGTCGGTCAGGCAGGGCGACGCGCCCCCGCCGGACGAGGCCGAGACGATGTACAAGTCGATTGACGAGGCAGATTGGAAACGGGACGCCCCGCCCCCTCCCCGCAAGTAACCGCTTACGGGCCTTTCGGACGCCGGCTCGGCCGGGTCCATACCGGGCCGAGCCGAGGTCGAGCGCCGGGTACTTCGCTGTCTGGATGACGGTCCGGACGTGCTCGATCGCCCCGAACGCGAACCCGATCGCCGCGACGAGGCCGAGCAGGGCGGCCGTGTCGACCGTCAGTCCCGAGAAACCGAGGAAGGCCACGACCGCGGCGAGCGAGGCGAGCGCGTTGAATCCGGCATGCATGCCGACGGCGACCAGGTAGTACGACCCGGTCCCGGCCCCCGACTGGTTGAATCGGCTTCGGCCGTAGCCGTACCCGAACATCCCGGTGGAGCTCCCGTGCAACAGGACGCTCGAGACGCTCCGCACCAAGATCAGCGCGATGCCGGCCTCGAGCCCGCCGGCCAGGTAGGCCCCGAACCCGTAGAGGAACGTCTCGAAGAACCCGAAGCCGAGACCCACGGAAGCACCGAAGACCGGTCCGTCGGCCAGGAACCGGAACTGGGAGCGGAACGCGACGACCCCTGAGCCCTTCAGGGCCTCCTCGACGAACGGAGCGATCACCAGGACGAGGAAGAACGCCCCGAGCGTCGAGTTCCCGTTGAGGAAGACGAACTCGGGGCCGGGGAACTGCTGGCTCGCGGCGGTCCCCACCGCGACGAGCACCGCCTCGATGATCGCGGCGGCCACCGTCGCGAAGACGGCGCCGTAGGCGAACGCCCGCAGAAGAGGGCCCCAGCCGTCGGTCCGGTACCGTTCCGTCTGACGCACCCAGGCAAGATAGACCAGGGCCGGTAGCAGCGAGGCCCCGACCAGGATGACCAGGTCGAGAAACGCGTCGGTGGCGCTCACGTGCTAGCTCCGGTCGGGTAGGCATAGAACCCCAGTCCGGTCTTGCGGCCCAACTGGTGGGCCGAGACCATCGTGCGGAGGAGCGGGCACGCCCGGTACCGGCTGTCCCGGAACCCGTCCCAGAGAACATCGAGGATCGCGACCGCGGTGTCGATCCCCACCAGGTCCACGAGCTCGAACGGGCCCATGGGATGGTGGAAGCCGAGCTTGTAGGCCGCGTCGATGTCCTCCTTGGTGGCCACTCCCTCGTAGAGCATCCAAGCGGCCTCGTTGACGAGGACGGCGAGTGCGCGCGTCGTGACGAACCCGGGGGTATCCTTCGACGTGACGACGGTCTTTCCCAGGGTTCGCGCGAACGCACGGGCGCGCTCCAGGACCTCCGGTCGGGTCGTGTGACCCGGAATGATCTCGACGAGCGCCATCTGAAGGACCGGATTGAAGAAATGGACCCCGACCAGCCGGCCCGGGTCGCGGAGGTTCTCCCCGATGGAGGTAATGGGCAAGGACGAGGTGTTGGAGGCAAACATCGCGCTCGCCGGGGCGATCCCTTCCAGTTCGGTGAAGAGCTGGCGTTTCAATTCCAACTTCTCGGGAGCGGCCTCGATGATGATCTGGGCGGACTCCGCCCGGCGCATTCCCATGCCGACATCGATCCGGCCGAGCGCGGCCTGTCCGGCGCCCGGGAGGATCGTGCCCTTCCGGACCGCATGCTCGAGCGCTCGGGCCGCATTCGCCGAGCCACGACGCGCGAGCTCCTCGGAGACGTCGACCAGGGTGACCGGATACTCGGCGAGGGCGCACTGGGCGGCGATGCCGCTGCCCATGATGCCCGCTCCGACCACGAGGACGCGGGTGCGCACGGAGTCCCGCGGGTCGCTGTCGGCCGGGCTCGGACCCGCGGTCACGGCCCTCCCGGGGCAACGAGGGGCATCCGGGCGACATCGAGGAGCTCGCACGAGCGGCACAACCCTCCGCTCGCCGGTTCTCCGCAACGGGGGCACGTTTCGGGGGTGCCGTCCTCGGGGTCCGAGATCCCACGATCGAGCAGTCGTTCGCGGGTCCGGAGCAGTGACTGGCGGGTGCCGGGGATCGCCTCCTCCAACTGCCAAAGTACGTCCCGGAAGACGTTGCGCGCCGCCCGACCGGCGTGCGGGCACTCGCTATGGTCGAACGGCAGCTGGTGGAGGTGGGCGTAGAGGAACACCTCGCGCTCCGGGACCTCGGCCAGCGGCGCGACCCGGGGGATAAGGCCGGGACGGCGAGTGCGGTGCGGAGCCATCCGGGCCAGCCGGTCGACCTCCCCCCGCACGAGGTTCATCAGCACCGTCTGGGCAAGGTCGTCCAGGTTGAACCCCAGGACGAGGGCGTCCGCACCGACCTCCCGCGCCGCACTGTTGAGGAGGCGGCGGCGCCAGACCCCGCAGTACCAGCAGGGGATCACTTCGGGATGGTCCCGGGCCACCCGGTCGGTCGTCGTACCGAGCCTCTCGGTCATCGTCACGACCCGGTGTTCAACCCCGAGCTCCTCGGTCAGGCGCCGCGCAGCCTCGATCGTGCTGTCCCGATACCCCGGGATCCCTTCGTCGACCGTGAGCGCGACCACGCGGACGGTCGAGCGGCGGGCGAAGTAGCGATGGGTCGCCCGCACGGCCACGGCGGAGTCCTTCCCCCCCGAGAGCGCCACCGCGATCGTCCCGCGGGAGAATTTCGGCAGCTGGCGGTGGAACTCGCGCCGGATCCGCTCGTCGACCGACTCGAGGAAGTGGGGTGCGCAGGCATGCGAGCCCCGGTAGGGCTGGTCGATGACCGCGGGACGTTCGCACTTCGAGCAGCGCACGCCGGGGGAACCGCGTCAGATTATTTAGCGCCGGGACCGGCCGTCGGTTCCTGTGCGCGCATACGATTATTAGGTGAATCCCGGCCAGCGAGCGTCGATGGCATCTGCTCCGGGCTCCCGGTCAACGCCGACCCCTCGCCGGGGCCGGGACGGAGCACCGGCGGAGGAGGTGGCTCCGGTCTTCCGGGTCGACGAGCTCGTCGGGCGATTCCAACGGATCCTTCAGGCGCAGGAGCGCAGTCCCTGCACGGTGAAGCAGTACAGCCACATCGCTCGGACCTTCCTGGGCTATGCCCAGAAGCCCCTCGAGGAGGTGACGCTCAAGGACCTCGAGCGGTTCCGGGAGTACCTCGTCCTCGAGCGGCATTATTCGAAGAACTCCGTGTACACGACCGTGCGGGGCCTTACGAGCCTCTTCCGAAACTTTGGGCTCTCGATTGCCGACCAGCTGGAACCGCCGCGACGACCGGAGCGACTTCCCCGGTATCTGACCGAGGAGGAGATGCACCGTCTCTTCGAGGTCGTGAAATCCTCCCCGCGGGACAGCGCGATCGTCCATGTCCTCGGGTTCGTGGGCCTCCGGGTCAGCGAGCTCTGCCACCTGCAGTTGGAGGACATCGAGTTCGAGCGGAACGTGCTCCACATTCGCAGCGGAAAAGGCGACAAGGACCGCGAGGTCATCCTCGAGGACCGGACCCGGGCGGCCCTCGACCGGTATCTCGCCGACCGAGTCGTTGCCGGCCTCGGCAGCACCCGTCTGTTCGCTATCGGCCCCGTCACGGTCGAGCGGATTGTGCGGAAGGCCGCTCAAGAGGCGAACATCGACCGCCGGGTGACCCCCCACATGCTCCGGCACACCCTCGCGACCGCGCTCCTCTCCCGAGGGTGCGACATCCGGTACATCCAGAAACTCCTCGGCCACGCCTCGGTCGCCACCACCCAGATCTACACGCACGTCGACACGAGCGCGCTGCGCGAAGCCTACCGACGCGCCCGGCCGCAGTATTAACCCACCTCGTCTCCCGGCGCCGTGGCGGTCGAGCGGGTCGAGGTCGCCATCCTGGGCGCTGGCATCGCCGGCTGCGCCCTCGCCTACCACCTCGGGCAGCGCTCGGTGGAGCCTACCGTCCTCTACGACCCTCGAACCCCCGCTGCCGGCGCGACGGGCCGCGCCGCGGGAGTCGTGACCGAACAGCTCTGGAACGAGTGGGACGTCGCGGTCACCCGAGAAACCCACGCCGAGTACGCCACGCTGGCTGCCCGCCGGGACCCCAGCGCGTTCACGGCGAACGGATTCGTCCGATGGACGAACCGGCTCGACGCGGCCCGCGTCCTGGTCGACGCGACCGGTCGGTTGCGGGGCTGGGGGGTCGACGTGCGGCCCATCGAGCGAGCCGAGCTCGAGGCCCGGGTACCGCGGGGCCGGTTCGAGGACGTTGCAGGAGCGATATTCAGCCCTGGCGATGCGGTCGTCACGCCGAGTACCGATGACCGAGATCTACACCAACGAGGCTCGCCTTCGCGGCGTGGACATCGAGGTGGGATCCCCGTTCCACCGGGTCGAGCGGTCGGACGGGGCCTGGACGGTCGAGGTGGGGGGCCGGAGCCTCCGCGCCCGCCGGCTGGTCGTGGCGGCCGGCGCCTGGTCGAAGCGACTCTTGCAGGAGATGGGCCACCCCCTGCCGCTCTCGCCGTACCGAACCCAGGCCGCAACGCTCCGACCCGCCCCGGGAGGACCTGACCTCTTCCCTTCGGCGCACGATATCGACCTGGACGTCTACGCCCGACCCGAAGGGAACGGCCGCATTCTGGCGGGAGACGGGACCGAGCTGGTCGAGGTCGACCCGGACCGAACGCCCAGCGGGGGGGACGAGCGGTTCCTCGGACACCTGGCGGAGAGCTTCGCGACGCGCTTCCCGGGATGGGCGGATGCCGAACTCGTCCGGGCGTGGTCGGGAGTGTGCACCTCCACCCCCGATCGTCGGCCGTTCGTGGGACCGGTCGACGGCGCACCGGGGCTCATGGTGCTCGTAGGCTTCAACGGATTCGGCGTGATGCGAGCCGGGGGCGTGGCCCGCCGATTGGCCGAGCTGCTCGCCACCGGCGAGGGCTCGACCCGAGAGCTCGAGCTCCTCGCTCCGGTGCTGCCCCGCCGCTTCCCCCCCGGAACCCCGGCAGCGGTTCCCCGACCCGGCTTCACCCTCGAGGGTGGAAATGAGCCTCGCTTCTGACGCGCGGGCGATCTTTCGGGCGGGCGTGAGCGCGGCCGACCCGGGCCGGGCGCTTCGGAGCGTCGTCCAGCGTCGCCCCGCGGCCTGGCCATCGGGGGCCGCGGGCTCGTGCCCGGAACCGGGGGGCAGATCCGTGTGGTGGGCCTCGGGAAGGCCTCGGCCGCGATGGCCGACGCGGCCGCCTCCCTGCTCGGTCGGGACGTCGAAGGGATCGTAGCGGTCCCTCGAGGTTACCCGGCTCCTCGGTCGGGGGTTCGGGTCGTTTGGGGGGACCACCCCATCCCCTCCCGAGCGAGTCTCGCCGCCGGCCGGGCGCTCCTCCGAGAAGTGCGCGCCGCGGATCCGGCGGACCGGATCCTCTTCCTCATCTCCGGGGGAGGCTCCGCGGTGGCCGAACTCCCGGACGAGCCACTGTCCATCCGCGACCTCGGGGAGACGACCCGGGTACTCCTCGCGTCGGGGGCCCCGATCGACGCCATGAACGCCGTGCGACGTCATCTCTCCGGGTTGAAGGGGGGCCGCCTCGCGCTCGCCGGCCCAGCGGGCGGGTTCGCCACCGTCGCCATCAGCGACGTAGTGGGGGACTCGCCGGAGGATGTGGCCTCGGGCCCGACCGTCCCCGACCCGACGACCTTCCGCGACGCGTTGCGCGTGGTCGGTCGGTGGAAGCTGCGCCGACGGCTCCCGAACCCCGTGCTACGTCACCTGGTCGAGGGGAGCCGCGGTCGGCTCCCGGAAACCCCGAAGCCGAACGACCCGGCTTTCCGGGGGGCCGTCTTCCGGTACGGGGCCACCAACCGCACCGCCCTCGAAGCCGCGGGGAGGGCGGCGGAACGGCGAGGGTACCGGACCCACCTCCGGTCCCTCGCCGATGGTCGGGGAGACCCAGCCCGTCGCCCGTCGGTTCGCATCCGACCTGCTCCGGTACTCCGTGGGGGCCCCGTTCGCGCTCCTGTCGGGCGGCGAGACCACCGTCACCCTCGGACCCTCCGCTGGAAGGGGGGGTCGGAATCAGGAGTTCGCGCTGGCTGTTTCCCTCCCGATCGCGGGACGTCCCGGAGTGCTGGTCCTATCGGCGGGTACCGACGGGGTCGATGGACCCACGGACGCCGCGGGGGGTTGGGTGGACGGGTCCACCGCCGCGCGGGCCTCGGCTCGAGGCTTGGACATCTCGGGAGCCCTCGAGCGCCACGCGTCCTACGAGGCGCTCGACCGGCTGGGCACGCTCCTGAGGACCGGCCCGACGGGCACGAACGTGATGGACCTCCACATCGGCCTCTCTCGTCCCTAGTCCGGGTACGGTGCGAAATAGTCGGCGACGTGCGGGCGCCTCCAGTCGACGTAGACCGACTTCATCTGCAGGTAGTCGCGGACCCCCCAGACCGTCCCTTCCCCGGCGAGTCCGCTCAGTCGGAAGCCGGCGTGGTACCCCTGGGGGGTCTCCGGGCCGACCCGGTTGATGTAGGTCTCTCCGTACCGGAGGTCGCGCGCGGCCTGCTCGGCCCGGTCCAGGTCGCGCGTGAACACGTAGGAGGAGAGTCCGTACTGGTTCGCGTTGGCCCGGTCGATCGCATCGTCCCAGTCCGTGAACGTCAGTACCGGGAGGACGGGGCCGAAGATCTCCTCGCGCGCGATCGTCTGGTCGTCCTCGACCTGGTCCATCAGGGTAGGGAGGTAGAACGCTCCCTTCGCGAGGGGACCCCCCCGCGGGGGCGGGCCGCCGACGACGAGCCGGGCCCCCTCCTGCTCGGCCGTGGTGACTCAGCCGGGCGACCGCATCCCGAGCGCCCGACGAGTAGAGCGGACCCATGTCGACCCCGCGGGCCGAACCGGGGCCTACCCGGAGCGCCTGGGTGAGCGTCGTGACCTTCTGGAGGAACTTCGGGGCCACGGAGGCGTCGACGTAGCACTTCTCCGCCGCGATGCAGGCCTGTCCTGCATTCCAGAACCGGGCCCAGACGGTCGCGCGGGCGGCCCAGTCGAGGTCCGCGTCCGCCGCGACCAGTACCGGGTGCCTTTCCGCCCAGCTCCAGGAGGCATTTCGCCATCCGAGGGGCGGCGAGCTGAGCTACCTCGACCCCGCTCGCCGTGGACCCCGTGAGGGTGATGGTCGAGCAGGCCGGATGGGCGACCAGCGCCGGCCCGAGTTCGCCGCCCGACCCGGGGACGACGTTGAGCACGCCGGAGGGCAGTCCCGCGTCGCGGAGCACCTCGGCGATCAGGAGGGAGGAGAGCGGGGTGTTGCTCGATGGCTTCAGGACCACGGTGTTGCCTCCGAGGAGCGCCGGTGCGAGCTTTCGGGTCACCGTGGCGGCCGGGAAGTTCCACGGCGTGATGGCCACGACCACCCCACGGGCGACCCAGAGGAGGCGCATCGTCTCGCCGTGGGGAAGTCCGGCAACCTCCTCGCCCGAGAGGGTCCTCGCGAACGACGGGCAGTACTCCAGGTTGTCGATGGCGCCGGCGACCTCTCCCCGGGCCTCGTAGAGAACCTTGCCCATCTCCCGGGTCATGAGGCGGGCGAGCTCGTCGGCCCGCGCCCGCAGCCGTTCGGCGGCCTGCAGCAGGATCTTGCCCCGCGCGGCGGCACCCTGGCGTTCCCACGCCGGTTGGGCGGTGGCGGCAGAATCCATCGCGGCCCGAGCGTCGTCCGGGTACCCGTACGACGGTCCCGACGCGAGAGCCATCCGCCGGGTCGATCACGTCGAACGTCCTCCGCCCTTGGGGTGGGACGAACCGGTTGTCGAGGAAGCAGCCGCGTACCTCGGGAGCGGACATGAGGGGACGCATGGGTCGGCTCCCTATACGGGTGGTGTGGCCCTCGGACCCCGCCAATGCCGGCAGAGGCGCTCCGGCCGAACCGACGGGGACGGAGGGGTCCGCTCGCCTCGGCTCATTCGGCGGAGCGGATCCGTTCGAGCTTCCCGAGGAACTCGACCCCTTCGCCGGTCTTCATCCGCTGCCCGTCCTCTCGGACCAGGGGTAGGCCGGCGGCCGCGCACGCGGCCTCGGGCGGCCGGCCGTCGAGCAGCAGGCGGACCGCGCGCTGCTCGCGCCGGCTCAGCTGGAGCCCCGAGAGCTGGAACTCCTCGAACGCCTCGAAGGCGATCGGGGCGACGGTGCGCCCGATCTTCGCCATCTCGGCGGCGAAGAGACGGATCTCTTCCTGGGCATGGGGGTCGAGGCGCAGCAGCAGGAAGTGCAGCAGGTTGTGCAGGTTCGCTTTCCAGTACCACTGCGTGTAGTAAGCGACGGGAAGCAGGAGCCGCGCGGTCTCGCGCGCCACGCCGGCGGTGAGCGCCGCGGTGTACGCCGTGTAGGTCTCCTTCGAGAGGCGCTCGAGGTCCGTGCGGAACTTCTCCACGACCTCGGATGGGAGCGTCTCCCCTCGGCCCTGGCGGTTCAGGGTCGACTGACGACGGACCTCCTCCGGGGCGGGGATCTCGTACTCGTCCGGAACGACCGAGTAGCGGGCACTGTACTCGTTGACCGACGCCGTGCGGTGCCGGATGAACTGGCGGGCGACGTAGATGGGCAGCCGAACGAGGAACTTGAACTCGACCATCTCGAACGGCGTCGTATGCTGGTGGCGCATCAGGTAGCGAATGAGCGCACGGTCGTCGCGCAGGGTCTTCGTTCCCTGTCCGTAGGAGACCCGCGCCGCCTGGACGATGGCGGCGTCGTTCCCCATGTAGTCGACGAGGGCGACGAACCCGTGCGAGAGGACCGGCTGCCGCACGCCGATGAGCGCGTCCGCCTCCGGGACGGAAGGGCGGCGCATGGGTTCCTCGGCGTCGGCCACGTTCCCCCGACCCGACTCGCGAGATAAAGCCCCACCCCGGGGGTGGGTCCCCAGGGCCGCGTGGCCCGCGGGGCCACTAAGGACGCGCCCGGGCGCCGGTCCCGACCTTGGCGACGGCGGGACCCGTCGGGACGAGATGACGACCGAGGCCGAGTTCTTCCGGGGTCGCCCCGAACGCAAGGCCCACGACCTGGGGAAGGTGGAACACCGGGATGTCGAGCGAGTGGCCGACCGCCGCCTCGGCCCGGTTCTGGTAGGCGTCGAGCGAGAGGTGACAGAGCGGGCAGGGGGTGGCCATCGCGTCGGCGCCGTGGGCCTTCGCGTCGTCGATCTGTCGTCCGGCGATGCGGCTCGCGGTGTCGGGCTTCACGAACTGGATAGGGAACCCGCAGCACATCACGCGGCCCCGGTAGTACACGGGGGTCGCTCCGACGGCGGTAAGGAGGTCCTCGAACGCGTGAGGCTCCTCCGCGCTCTCCCAGTTGAGCTCGTCCGCCGGACGGAGAAGGTGGCAGCCGTAGAAGGCGCCGATCTTGAGGCCCCCCAGGGGGCGGACGACCTTGGTCCGGATCCGTTCGACCCCGACATCCTCGGTGAGCACCCGGAGCAGGTGCTTCACCTTCGTTGTCCCGTGGTACGAGATCCCGAGCGGGGCCAGGGCCGAGTCGACCCGGGCCTTGACCTTGGGGTCCTGGTAGCGGAGGTTGGCCAGCGAGAGCATTCCGGTGCAGGTCGAGCAGATCGTGAGCAGGTCGAGCCCCGCCCGCTCCGCGAGCGCGAGGTTGCGCACATTGAGGGCGACGGTCAAGACCTCGTTCGCCTCGTCGAGGAACCCGGAACCGCAGCACGAGAACTTCGGGAACTCTACGAGCTCGATCCCGAGCGCGCGGCATACCCACCGGGTCGCCATGTCGAGCTCCTTGCCCGATGCTTGGGCGACGCAACCGGGGTAGTAGGCGAGCCTCACGGCTTCTCCTCCGGGCGGTCGAGGACCTCGTAGATCTTCTCGACCTCGTCCATCCCTTCGATCCGGTGGGGCTTCCGTATGAGTTCGGGCCGCTTGCGAACGATCCGCATCCCCTGAGGGAGCTGTTCCAACAGGCCCACGAGCCCCGAGGTCTGGCGGACCAACTTCATCTCGTTCAAGAGTCCGCGGTCGCGGATGTTGTCCTTGAAGCCGATCGCGTGCCGGCTGCCGGCCTCCGTGCCGCCCTGGACCGCCACCGCCATCTCCTTCAGGTCGCGGATCCGCTCGGAGGGGCGCACGTCCTTCGGGCAGGCTTCCGTGCAGAGATGGCATCGCAGGCACAGCCAGAGCCCATCCGTCTGGATCCGCGCGAGGCGGTCCTGGTGCCCCTGGTCCCGCGGGTCGACCACGAAGCGGTAGAGCTTCGCCAAGGCCATCGGGCCGGGGAAAGCCGGGTCGGCCTCGACGGCCGGGCACGCCGAGAAACACGCCGCGCACGCGATGCAGCGGGGGGTTTCTTTGAACCGCTCGACCTCCGCCGGGGACATCGGGTTCTCGGTCCCCTCGGGCATCGGGTGGCGCGGGTCGAGGATGAGGTGGGGCTGGATCTTATCGTAGTTCCGCCAGAACGGGTCCTGCTCGACCACGAGGTCCCGCAGCACCGATTGGTTGCGCATCGGTTCGATCACGATCCGGCCGTCGCGGGCGAGCTCGGGGCCGATCTGAGTCTCGCAGGCGAGCCGGCTCTTCGAGTTCACCTGCATGGCACAGGAACCGCAGATCGCGCTCCGACACGAGTACCCGGAGGGTCAGGGAGGGGTCGAGTTCGGCCCGGATCTTCAGGAGAGCGGTGAGCACGGGGGTATGGGGAGCGAGGTCGAGGGTGTAGCGCTGATACCTCGGAGCCGCGTCGTGGCCGGGGTCGTAGCGGTAGACGTCGAACGTCGCCTTGACCGTTGCTGCCGCCATCAGTACACCCGCTCCTTCGGTTCCCACCGCGTGAACGCGACCGGCGTGTAAGAGAGCTGGGGGCCCTCCGCCGACCGGAGGGCGATGGTGTGCTTCATCCATTTCGCATCGTCCCGTTTCGGGTAGTCGGTGCGGGAGTGGGCACCGCGGCTCTCCGTTCGAGCGTAGGCTCCCACGACGATCACCTCCGCGAGGTCGAGCATGTGGGCGGTCTCGAGGGCGTCGGTAAGGTTGATGTTGTACACTTGGGAACGGTCGACCACCCGGAGGTTCCCCGCCCGCACCTTGAGCGCCCGGATCCGACGCAGACCCTCGAGGAGGTCGGCCTCGTTCCGATAGATTCCCACGTACCGGTCCATCGTCGCCTGCATCTCGGTGCGCAGGGTTGACGGGTCCTCCCCATCCGAACGGCTCGACCAGGCCCGCCACGGGGCCGTCCACGTGTCGAGCTCCGCCTCATGGACCTCAACAGGCGCGGCCGACCCGGCGTAGGCGGCCGCCGCAGCTCCGGAAAGCTTCCCGAACACGAGCGTTTCGAGCAAGGAGTTGCCGCCGAGGCGGTTTGCTCCGTGGATGGAGACGCAGGCCGCCTCGCCGGCCGCATACAGTCCCCGAATGTTCGTCGCGCCCTGGGCGTCGGTGCCGATCCCGCCCATCATGTAGTGCTGCGCGGGGTAGACCGGGATGGGCTGGGTGACCGGGTCGATCCCCGCAAAGGACCTCGTGAAGTCGCAGATCTCCTGGAGGCGGCTTTCGATCTTTTCCTTGCCGAGGTGCATGAGCTCGAGGTGGACGTAGCCGCCGGGGTAGCCCCGGCCTTCGAGCACCTCCGTGACGATCGCCCGGGAGACGACGTCCCGGGAGGCGAGCTCGAGCACGGTGGGAGCGTAACGGCTCATGAACCGCTCCTCCTTGCCGTTCTTGAGGATCCCGCCCTCCCCCCGGGCGCCCTCGGTGATCAGGATTGCGGTCTCCATGAGGGCGGTCGGGTGGAACTGGACGAACTCCATGTCCTTGAGAGCGGCCCCTGCCGCGTACGCTGCCGCGACGCCGTCCCCCGTGCAGCTGTGCGCGTTCGTGGTGCGGCCGTAGCACCCGGCCAAAGGGCCCGGTCGCGAGGATGACCGCCTTCGCCGCGATCTGGGCGAACTCCCCCCGCCGGCGGTCGAGGGCCACGATCCCGTGGACCCGACCGTCCCGGACGATCAGGCGGGTCAGCGCCCATTCCTCGTAGAGGGTGAACCGGGCAGTACCCGAGGTGCTCCCAGAGCGCTTGCAAGAGCGCGAGCCCCGTCCGGTCCGCCGCGTAGATCGTGCGCGGAAACCCGGCCCCTCCGAACGGTCGACGCGCAAGGGAGCCGTCCGGTGCCCGGCTGAAGATCGGTACCGAAGTGCTCCATCTCGACCACGGTCGGCCCCGCATCTCGGCAGAACAGCTCGATGGAGTCCTGGTCGCCGAGGTAATCGGACCCCTTCACGGTGTCGTAGATGTGAGTATCGACCGAATCCTCCTTCCCGACGGCCGCGTTGATCCCGCCCTGGGCCGCCCCGGAGTGGGATCGCAGAGGATGGAGCTTCGAAACGATCGCGACATCCCGCCCCGCCTCGATGGCGGCGAGGGCCGCCCGCTGGCCGGCGAGCCCGGCACCGACCACCACGACCTCGTGCGTCAACATACGGTGGGGGCCGAGACGAACTGAGTTCTAATGCGTGACGTGTCGAGCCGGCCGCGCGGGGGGTCCCTGCTCCACGAGGTCGCCCCGGGTTCCTCGGTGGCTGAAACGTAATCGGCGCGTGAGCCCTTATATATCGCTCTCAGGTCGGCTTTCCACTCTCTGTCCCAGACGGAGTTCGAGCATGCAAGGTCAGATCAGTGCCATCGAGGAAGGGCGGCTCTTGAAGGGCACGACCACGATCGGTCTCGTGGCCAAGGACGGGGTCGTCCTCGCCACGGAGCGCCGGGCGACGGCCGGCACCATGATCTCGAACAAGCAGACGACCAAGCTGTTCAAGATCGACCAGAACATCGGCGTGACCATCGCCGGCCTGGTCGGCGACGCGCAGGTGCTGACGCGGTACCTTCGGGCCGAGGTGTCCCTCTACCGGCTACGAAGGAACGGCCCGCTCTCGGCCGAAGGCGCGGCGACGCTCCTCGCGAACATCCTCTCCGGCAACCGGTTCTATCCCTACTATGCCTGGCTGATCTTGGGGGGCGTGGACGCGAAGGGCGGCCATGTCTTCTCGGTCGACCCGGCGGGGGGGTGCATCGAGGACCGGTTCGTATCGGTCGGATCGGGCTCGACGTTCACCTACGGCCTCCTCGAGGAGAACTACTCCCGCGAGATGACCACGTCCGAGGGGGTCGACCTCGTCCTTCGGGGCCTCACCGTCGCCATGAAACGGGACAGCGCCAGCGGCGACGGATACCTCGTTCACGTCATTTCGCCCAAAGAATACCACGAGTTCAGCGAGGACGAAATTAATAAGCGTCTGAAGGCGCTTAAGATTCCGTTGCCTCCGGTGCTGCCGTAGTCTTCGCACCGGCTCCGGGCCAACCCTTTCCCGCCAACCCCTTCCCCAGAGAATGAGTTTCGATTCGTTAGTCAGCGAGACGCGGGAAGCCCTGAAGCAGGTCCTCCCGGAGAGCGTCGAGGTCACCGACATCGAGCTGGAAGGCCCGCATATCGTGTTGTACACGAAGCAGCTGGACGCCTTCCTATCGGGCGGAGACCTCCTCCGCCAGATCGCCCAGCGCCTCCACCGCCGCGTTCTCGTCCGGAGCGACCCGGCGAGCCTGACCGACCCGAAGGAGGCCGAGAAGCAGATCCGGGAGTTCATCCCGGTCGAAGCCGAGATCAGCCAGCTCTTCTTCGAGCCCGAGACCGGGGAGGTCACGATCGAGGCGGCCAACCCCGGCGCCGCGATCGGGCGCGGCGGGGCGGTCCTCAACGACCTCAAGCGAAAGATCGGCTGGGTGCCGACCGTCGTCCGTACCCCTCCGATCCCGTCGAAGACGGTCGAGGAGGTGCGCATCCACCTCCGCAACTCGTTCGACGACCGTCGCTCCTTCCTGAAGAAGGTCGGTATCCGCATCGCCCGCGACCCGTTGCCCGAGAAGCTGTGGGCGCGGAACACCGCGCTCGGCGGCTACCGAGAGGTCGGTCGAAGCGCCCACCTGCTCACCACCCAGAACTCGAAGATCCTCATCGATTGCGGGATCGACCCGGGCTCGGACCGGACCCCCTACTTCAATGCGCCGGAGCTGCTCCCGCTGGATTCCCTCGACGCGGTGGTGGTGACCCACGCCCATCTCGACCACTGCGGCCTCGTCCCCGTGCTTCTCAAGTACGGGTACAAGGGACCGATCTACTGCACGGCCCCGACGCGCGACCTCATGACCCTCATGCTGCTGGACGCGATCAAGGTCGTCAACCAGGAAGCCCGGAAGGGGCTCTACGACTCCTCCCACGTCCGCGACCTCGTCACCCGGACCATCCCGCTCCGCTGGGGGGAGACCACCGACATCGCACCGGACATCCGGCTCACGATGCACAACGCGGGGCACATCCTCGGCTCCTCCATCTGCCACTTCCACCTCGGGGAGGGAGACCACAACCTCGCCTATTCGGGGGACATCAAGTTCGAACGCAGCTGGCTGTTCAACCCCGCGACGAACCGGTTCCCCCGTCTGGAGACGCTCGTGCTCGAATCGACGTACGGAGGGTACCGCGACGTGCCAGCCGAGCCGCCAGCAGGCGACGGACGAGTTCAGCGCCCTCACGACCCGCATCGTGGGGCGGGGGGGAAGCTGATCGTCCCCGTCTTCGCCGTCGGCCGCTCGCAAGAGGTCATGCTGGTCCTCGAGGAGCGGATGCGCGAGGGGAAGATCCCGAAGGTCCCGGTCTACCTGGACGGGATGATCTTCGAAGCGACCGCCATCCACACCGCGTACCCGGAGTTCCTTAACAGTCAGCTCCGCACCCAGATCTTCCAGCAGGGGGACAACCCGTTCCTCTCGGACGTCTTCCACCGCGTCGACTCCTCCCAGATGCGGGTCAGCCTGCTCGACAGCAAGGAGCCCTGCATCATCCTCGCGACCTCCGGGATGATGAGCGGGGGGCCGGTGATGGAGTACTTCCGGGCCTGGGCGCCCGAGGAGAAGAACGGGTTGCTCTTCGTCGGGTACCAGGCCGAGGGGACGTTCGGACGGCGCCTGCAGCGCGGCTTGTCGGAAGCGACGTTCCTGGACGGCCCCCGGCAGGTCTCGGTCCCGGTACGGATCGACATCGCCACGATCGAGGGGTTCTCGGGTCACTCCGACCGGGTCCAGCTGATGAACTACGTCGCCTCCCTCGACCCTCGCCCCCAACGGATCATCCTGAACCACGGGGAGGAGTCGAAGATCGTCGACCTTGCCGGCAGCCTCCACAAGCGGTTCAACCTCGACTCTCGGGCCCCGTTCAACCTCGAAGCCATCCGGCTCCTTTGAGCCGGGCGGCCCCGTCCGGCGCCGTTCCGGTCGAGGGGGCTGGACGAAATCCTAAATAGGCGGGTCTGGGTCAATCGGGTAGCTTCTCTTCTACGGTGATGTCATGGGGTTAGCGGCTCGCAGGTTCCTGGTCCTCGGCCTGGACGGCGGGACCTTCGACCTCCTCGACCCGCTGATGAGGGCCGGCGACCTTCCGTTCCTGCGCTCGCTGGCCGAACGCGGGGTCCGGGCCCCTCTCCAGTCGGTCTACCCGGCGAAGACGATCCCGGCCTGGTACTCCTTTGCCACGGGGCTCGACCCGGGCGAGCTGGGCATCTTCGGGTTCACCGAGCCGAACGGCTCGCCCGGGGAGTCCCGGATCGGTGCAGTCGTTCCGCCCTGCGGAGGCGGTCTGGGACCGGCTCTCCCGGCTCGGACGACGGGTGGGGGTCGTCAACTTTCCCCTCCACAGCTCCTACCCGGTGCACGGGTTCATCCTCCCCGGCATGTTCTCCGCAACCTCCGCGACCTTCCCGCGTTCGCTTCGGGCCGAGGTGGAGGGGCAGATTGGCGGCCCCTACCCGGCCGAGCTCCCGGTCTTCCGCGAGTCCGAACGCGACGCCTGGGTGGCGGGCGCGACCGAGTCGGTGACCCAGCGGGGTCGCGCCGCGGCCGCGCTCGCCGCGCGCCACCGGCCCGAGTTCCTCTTCGCCCTCTTCCGGGAGACCGACCGGCTCCAGCACCAGCTATGGACCGAGCTCGACCGGCCGGTCGCGGAGATCCCGGAGGACCTCCGACGATTCTGGCGGGCGGTGGACGCGGCGTGCGCCACCGTGGACCGGGCGTTCCGGGCGAGCGGCGGTCCCGCGGTCACCTTCGTGATCTCGGACCACGGCCACGGTCGGATCGAGAGCGACTTCCTGACCAATCGCTGGCTTGCGCAGGAGGGATTCCTCGTCTTCCGCAACGCGCCGGTCCCGTGGAACCGGCGACTGTTCGCCCGGCTCTCCCTCGCCGCCCAGCGGATCCCGATCGCCCGCCGTATCTCCACCCGGGTCGCCGGATTCCTGCGCGACGGCTCGCGAGCGGACCTCGCGAACCTCCTTATCGGGGACGCCTCGTTCGAGGGCGCCACCCGCCAGATCGACTGGAAGCGCACGGTCGCCTATTCGTATCCCATCCCGGAGGGGATCTACCTGAACCCCCACAACCCGAAGCTACGGGGCGCCCGCCAGGACGAGGTTCTCCGCACCCTGCGCGAGCGACTGGAAGCGTATCCGGAAGCCCGCATCGAGGTCCTGGCTCCTTCCGACCTCTACCGGGGGCGACAGCTCGAGCACGCGCCCTCGCTCTTGATCCGGGTGGACGGGATGCGGACCGAGCCGCGGATGGACTTCGCCTTCGCCCAGGCCTTGATCCGGGACCGACCGCACTACTTCTGCGGCTCCGGCACCCACCGCATGGACGGGGTCTTCATCGGGGCGGGGGACGGCATCCGGGCCGGAAGGAGCCGGGCGCGGTGCGCCTGATCGACGTCGCCCCGACCATCCTCGAAGGCATGGGGGTGCCGCCCCCGGCCGAGTGGGCCGGACGCTCCTTCGGGGCCCGGTTGGGCCTCCCCACGTAGCGCGCGACTGGGACGGAACGTTTTTCGCCTGTCGACCCTCGATGCCCCCGGGATGGCGGGGCGGACGGTCGACCTGGTGGCTGCCGGCCCGTGTACGGGGGACCCGTATGACCCAGCCGCTCCCGCCTGGGCGCTTGCCGCGGGGGTCGCTGCTTGGGGCGACGCCGTCCGCGTCCTGTACTCCCCCGGGCCCTCCGCCGCAGAGGCCCCCCCTGGCGTTGAGGCGGTCCCGGTCGAGACGCCGCTGCGGCGACCCGGTGCGGCCGTCGAGGCCGCCGCTCTCGCGACCGCGGCCGGCCGGCGCCTCCGCCCGGCGGCGGAGCTCGTCGTCCGCGACCCGATCGGGCTGGGCCCGCTACTCGGAGGTCGTCGACGAAGCGGTTCTCCGGCCCTGGTCGGGGTCGTCCGCGGGGTCGAGCTTGCGGCCTATGACGGAGTGACGAGCCACCAACACCCGGTCAACTGGATGGGTCGGGTGGAGACGTGGCGCGACCGACGCAGCCTGCGGCGGCTCGAACACGAGGCGCTCGCGGAGGCCGACCGGCTCTTCTACGACGCCCCGGAGGTCCCGGCGTTCCTGGCGCGCGAGTATTCGGTCGACCCTCGGCTCCTGGTCCAAGCCCCCACCCCGGTCCGAGGGGGGACCCTTCCCTCCCGGGAAGAGGCCCGGCGCCAACTTCGGCTGCCGCTGGACGTTCTCGTGGTCGCTGCGCCCCTCTCCTCCGACGACCCCAGCGCGCCGGAGGCCGACCAGGTCCATGAATCGTTCCGACGGGTGCGCTCGCTGTTCGTCGGCGCCCGCCTGGTCGGGGTTGGGGCGGCGGTCCCTCGGTCCGAGCCGGGCGTCACCTGGGTCGCCGACCGGGGCATCGCGAGCTTTGAGCGTGCCTTCGTCGCGGCGGACGTGACCCTGGTCGCCCCGACGGTTCCCCGGTTCGACGTGGGGTGCATTCTCGCGATGCGGTCCCGATGCGCGGTCCTCGCGAGCCCCTCGGTCGTGTTCCCGAATCCCCCCGACCGCGCGGTCCAATTCGCCGCATCGACCGACCCGGCCGACCTGGCGGCCGCGCTCGCCGAGCTCCTCGCCGACCCCGAGCAACGGCGCCGTCTCGTGGAGGCTGGCGGGCACTTTGCCGAGCGGTTCGAGCCGGAGCGGGTCGCCGCGACGATCACGGCCGAGCGACGGCTCGTCGCTGCGTGATCAAGGCTCGGTCGGGCGGGCCTCGTCGAGCCGCCACTCCCGGAACTTCCGCCCGTGGGAGGCGTGTCGGACCGAGCCCGGGACGTTGTCCCAGCGCAGCCCGAAGGGCACGTCACCCCGTTCGACCGCGTCGAGGATTCCGCCGGAACCGCTCCCGGAGCTCCGCGTACGGGTCCGTCTCCCCGGAGACCACCCACGGTCGCGCCGGGCGCAGCGCATGCACTCGGCCGTCCTCGATCGTCCAGACGCCCACCGGGGCGGCGCGCGTGGACCTCGTTCGCGCCTCGAGGGCCTCCGCCGACCTCTTCGACCCCACGAGAACGGCGACCCAATCCCCCCAAACCCGACGCGTGAGAGCCTGCGCGAGCACGGTCCGGGGGTCCGCGACCTTCGCCTCGACCAGGCCCACCTCGTTCCCCTTTCGACCGACGAGGTCGAAATAGTCACTCCCGTCGGGATTGACCCAGGTACGGTACCCCTGCTCCGCCAGGTAGCGAACCCCTTCCTCGACCAGGGCGTGCTCGGTCGGTCGGGGGGTGCGGGAGGTCATCAGACCCCCGACCGGAGGAACCATCGGTCCAGGCGGCCCCGGGGAAGCCGGATGAGAATGGGGCGGCCGTGCGGACACGCGTACGAGGACTCCGGCAGGTCGGAGAGCGCGTCGAGGACCCGCGCGAACTCCTGTGGCTCGATGATGTCGCCGGCCCGGATCGCCGCGTGGCACGCCACCGAGGCGGCGGTCCGCTCCTCGAGCGAGTCGGGGAGGCTCGGCCGACCCCCGGCGGCCAGCTCGCCGAGCAGCTCTCGCAAGGCCTCGGTCTGGGCGAGCCGCCCGCGATAGACCGGGTACTGCATGGACCCGGTAGGTCTCGGGTCCGAACGGCTCCACGCGAAATCCTGAGGAGCGGATCGCCTCGGCGTGGGCGGCGAGGGCGGCCCGTTCCGCACCACTCAAGGAGAGCGGCACGGGGGTCATGAGGGTCTGCTGCGCGAGCTCTCCTTTGCAGACGCAGCTCCTCGTAGACGACCCGCTCGCTCGCCGCATGCTGGTCGATGAGCACCATCCCCTCCTCGTCCTCGGCGACCCAGTAGAGCGCGCCGACGCATCCCAACAGGCGGAGACGGGAGCTCGCCCCCGGCGCGTGCACTCGGCGCGGGAGCTCCGACGGGGCCGGCGTCAAGGTTCGTTGGCGGGCCGCGCCAAGAGGGCGCCCGGTCGCGGGGGGCCGAGCCCGACGCGCGTCTCCGGGCACCCTCCCGGCGGCCCGGTCGGGGGCCGATGACGGTGCGTCGGGGATGGCCGGATGGGAGAGAAGGGCCTCGCGGACCCGACGCCGGAGCTCGTCCGCCAGCTCCCGCTCCCGGTGGATCCGCACCTCGCGCTTGGTCGGGTGGACGTTCACGTCGACCCGCTCCGGGTCGAGGTCGAGACCGAGGACACCGACCGGGAACCGGGTTCTCGGAAGGTAGTCGAGGAACGCCGCCCGGACCGCTTGGACGAGGGGACGGGAGAGGACCGCTCGACCGTTGACCGTAAGGTGAAGGCCGCGAGACGATGGGGCGGCCAGCGATGGACGACCGAGGATGCCCGAGACTCGTCCGCCGGGCAGCTCGCCCTCGACCTCGAAGGACTCGCGCAGCAGTCCCGGTCCGAGCACGCGGGCCGCGGCATCCCGTAGCGAGGTCGTGCTCGGGTACACCGCGAGCTCCCGCGTACCGGATCGGACCCGGTACGTGGCCTCCGGATGCGCCAGGTACAGCCGCTCGACCGTGGCGACGGCCTCTACCTGCTCGGCAGCCGCGCTCTTCAGGAACTTTCGCCGGGCCGGGGTGTTGAAGAAGAGGTCCGCCACTCGGACGGTCGTTCCCGGGGCCCGGGCCTGCTTGGAAGGCCGGCCAACCTTCCCTCCCTCCACCGAAATGCCCGTCGCCACCTCCTGCTCCGGGGTGCGCGAGAGGATCCCGAGACGGCTGACGGTCCCGATCGCCGCGAGGGCCTCCCCCCGGAACCCGAGCGAGGTGATGCGGTCCACCGGGCCCTCGGGAGGCAACTTGCTCGTTGCGTGGCGCTCGACCGCGAGCGGGAGCTCGTCGGGCAGGATCCCGAATCCGTCGTCCGCCACTTCAACGAGCGTCAGCCCCCCATCCTCCAATGTCACCGTGACGGCCCTCGCGCCCGCGTCGAGAGCGTTCTCGACCAGCTCTTTGACGACCGAGGCTGGCCGCTCGACGACCTCGCCCGCGGCGATCCGTTCGACCGTGGCCCGGTCGAGCCGTCGGATCGGGGACGGACCGGGGGACGGACCGGGGGTTCGTCGACCTTCATGGTGCCGCCCGGTCGGGGTCGGTGCCCTCTCGCGCCCGGCGCGCCAGCTCCCGCAGGCGTCGATGGGCCTCCTCGGGCGAGAGTCGGTCGGGTTCGACCTCGGCCAGTTCGTGGACGAGAGCAGCCGAGGCGGGGGGTTCGGTCGCCAGCAGCACTCCCTGGGTGTAGTGGGCTCCTTTGCGAGCCCCTCGCTTCGGGCGCCCGGCGGAGGGGATCCCCTCGGCCTCGAGCTGGTGCAAGAGCCGTTCGGCCTCCCCCAACACCTCTTCGGGGAGGCCGGCGAGACGGGCCACGTGGATCCCGTAGCTGCGGTCGGTGCTCCCGGGGAGGAGCCGGTGCAGGAAGACGATCCCGTCCGGTCCCTCGCGGACCGCAAGGTGCGCGTTCCGTGCGCCGGATAGACCCGCGACCATCTCGGTCAGCTGATGGTAGTGCGTGGCCAACATGCACCGCGCGCGCGTGCGGTCGTGCAGGTACCGCAGCGTGGCCCAGGCGAGCGCGAGCCCATCGAACGTGCTGGTCCCGCGTCCGACCTCGTCCAGCAGGACCAACGAGCGGTCGTCCGCGGCCCGAAGGATGTCCGAGACCTCGGTCATCTCGACCATGAAGCTCGATTTCCCCCGTCCAATCTCGTCCGTGAACCCCATTCGGGTGAAGAGCCGTTGAACGATGCCGACCCGCGCGAACTTCGCCGGCACGTACGACCCCGCCTGGGCCAGGACGACCAGCAGGCCGACCTGTCGCATGTAGGTCGATTTCCCCGACATGTTGGGACCGGTGAGCACGACCAACCGTCCCTGCTGGGGGTCGAGGTCCGTGTCGTTGGGGACGAAGGCGGGGCCTTTCCCGCGCTCGAGGACCGGGTGCCGGCCGTCTCGGATCACGAGCACCCGCGAGTCGTCCACCGTCGGTCGAACGTAGCCCCGCGTCTGGGCGAGGCGGGCGAAGGCGGCGATCGTATCGAGCTCCCCGACCGCCCGCGCGACGCGATGGACGGACGGTACCCGAACGGTCGACGCGCGTCAGGAACTCCTCCCAGCCCGCGGCCTCGGCGCGGGTCGCGTGGTCCCGGGCATCCAGGATGCGGTGCTCGATCTCTTCGAGCGCGTCGGAGGTGAAACGCTCGGCCTGCGCCACGGTCTGACGGCGTCGGAAGTGGGCCGGGACGCGCGCGAGATGAGGACGGGTGACCTCGAAGTAGTACCCGAAGACCTGGTTGTAGGCGACCTTCAGGGTCTTGATCCCCGAGGCCCGCTGCTCCCCCCGCTCGAGCTCCGCGAGCTCGGCTAGCGCCGCCGCCTCCGCCGCGCGCCAGCGGTCTACCTCGGGCGCATGACCAGGACGGAACAGGGGCCCTGCATCGTCTCGGGGCGGAAGCTCGTCCGGGAGTGCGGCGTGGAGCAGGTCGATGAGCTCGGCGGGAGGCTCGACCTCGCGCGCGAGCTCTTCTAGCCGACCGGTGGCCGCCTCCTCGACGAGCCAGGAGCGGACCCGACCCACCGCGTCGAGGCCGGCGCGCAGCGTAGCGAGCTCGGGGGGGCGCACACGCCGGCTCGCCACTCGCGAGGCGATGCGGGCGAGGTCGGCGACCCCCCGAAGGTGCCCCCGCAGCTCCTCGAGGGCCGCCCCGCGGGCGACGAAGGCCGCGACAGCATCCTGCCGGTGCCGGATCGCCCCGATGTCCGCGAGCGGGTTCGTGAGCCAGAACGATAAGGTCCGTCGTCCCGACGCGGTCACGGTCTCGTCCCACGCCTCGAGCAGGGTCGGCCCACCGGGGTCGTCCGGGTTCATGGGGCGACGGATCTCGAGGTGCCGGAGGGTCTTCGCGTCCAGCGCGAGCCGGAGGAGGGAGCCGCCTCTGGGGACGAGGGTCAGGTGGGGAAGGAGGCGCGGTTCCGTCGCGCGGAGGTACGCCCCGAGCCGGCGGTCGACCTCGAGGAGTCCCTCGGGGCCGGCGAACCCCGACAGGAAATGCTCGGGAAGCTCGTTCGGACCCAGCGGAAGCGGCGCGGCCTCGAGCCGCGCGGTCGGGAACTCATGGCCCAGCGCCCGGGTCAGCGCCGACGCCGCCGGGGCCCGGGCGGTCCAGAGGATCTCCCGGGGCTGGAACGGTGCCAACACGGAGAGCATCCCTTCCGGTCCGGGGCCGTCCGCGGAGCCGTGGTACCACTCCCCCGTGGTGATGTCGACGGCCGCATACTCCCCCCCTCCCTCCCGTTCCAGGACGGCGGCGAGGAAGCTGTTCTCGGGACCCCCCAGGATCCGGTCGTTGACCACGGTACCGGGCGTGACCACCCGCGTGACCTCGCGACGGACGAGCCCCTTGGCGAACCGCGCATCCTCCATCTGGTCGCAGATCGCGACCTTGTACCCTTTCCGGATCAGGCGGCCCAGGTACGTGTCGACCGCATGATGCGGAACCCCCGCCATCGGGGTTCGCACGCCCTGCGCGTCCGCGGAACGGGCGGTGAGCGTGACGTCAACCTCGCGCGCCAGGAGCTTCGCATCGTCGCCGAACGTTTCGTAGAAGTCCCCGACCCGGAACAGGACGAGGTGGCCCGGATAGCGTGCCTTGACCCCTTCGGACCTGCTCGAGGAGGGGAGTCGAGACGCTCGCCTCCGTCATCGTCCGACCGGCGAGCGGGCCGACGCTTATAATCGGAACCGGGGGTGGGTGAAACGCGAGAGCCTCCCCTGCGGCTCTCCAGGCCCATGCCGGAACCGAGTCCGATGTACCGCGACCTCGCGGTCTACTACGACCGGATCTACTCTTGGAAGGCCTACCGGTCCCAGACCTTGCATCTCATGAGGCTCGCACGGCGGTTCGGGAACCTCCGCGGGCGGCGATGGTTGGACGTGGCGTGCGGCACGGGCCGTCACCTCGAACACCTGCGGGGGCGGTACGACGTCGTCGGCCTGGACCAGAGCCGAACGATGCTGCAGCAGGCCCGTCGACGGCTTCCCGGAATCCGCCTCGAGCTCGGGGACATGCGGTCGTTCGACCTCGGGGAGCGCTTCGACGTGGTGAGCTGCCTGTTCAGCGCGATTGGATACCTTCGAACCGAAGCGGACATTCTCCGAGCCTTCCGGACCTTCGCTCGCCACCTCGTGCCGGGAGGCGTCGTGCTGGTTGAGCCCTGGATCGCCCCGTCCGATTACCGGAGGGGCCACATCGCGCTCGACGTCTACCAGGACGAAACGACGAAGATCGTCCGCGCGGGATACTCGGCCCGTCGCGGCCCGTTCGCCCGGATCGTGTTCGACTACCTGATCGGGGAGTCCGGGCACGGGTTCCGCCATGTCCAGGAGGTCGAGGAGCTGCGGATGGTGCCGTACGACCGATTGAAGCAGCTCCTCGCGAGGGCCGGCCTGCGACCCGGTGGGTCCGCCCGAGGAAGGGGTCGCGGGCCGAGCGGGGCTGGCTCATCGGGGTCGCACCCGAAGAGCGCTGAGGGGGAGATTTGAACTCCCGTGGGGAAACCCCACCAGCTTTCAAGGCTGGCGCCTTGCCGGACTAGGCTACCTCAGCACCGAGGCGACCGGAGCGGACGAGAATAAACCCTCCCCCGGTGGCCCGCGGGGGTCCGAGTGCAGGTGCCGGGAGCTTCGCGGAGGATCGATATGGTCCGCCGTTTCGAACCCGGGCGGGCAGCTTGGAGGGCTGCCATCCTACCACTAGATTACACCTGCAGGAACTCCCGTGGACCGGGGCGCGGACCGGCTTCCGCGTCTAATGCTTTGCCGTCGGACCGTGGCCCGCTGGCGCGGTAAGGTCGACGAGCGCTACGCGCTCGAGGACGAGTCCTTCCCAGGCAGCGCGCGGCACACCCGCCCGCTCCAGCGGGCTCACCCCGAGCCGGTCGAGCATCTCTTCGTCGACGGCGCGGGGATAGGCGGATGGCCACGCGGTCAGGTGGAGCCGCTCGATGAGTGCGGCCGGTTCGAGGGGGCGTTCCGTGACGACGACCATCTCCTGCGTCGTGTCGGAGATGCCGACCTTGGCGAGGGCCCGGGGGAGTTGGTCGTCGCCCGCGACGTAGAGCGCGTACTCCGCTCCTCGGTCCCGGAGCCGGGGCTCTCCCCGGCCCCGCGAGCGTCCCAGATGCGCCCAGGCCGAGAGGAGGTGACGTTCGCCAGCGATCGACCGAGCGTCGAACACCGCGACCAGGCTCGGGCCTTCCTGGGCCGCGGCGCGGAGCGTCTTCACGAGCTCCGCAGTGGCGGGTTTCCCCGGCGCCGGCCGCCGGGCACCTGCGGCCTGGAGGCTGCGTTCATTCGGCGGAGGCAGCGGAGCCATCGACTCACTCCCGAAGGAAGGCCAGGAACTCCTCCCGCGTCCGCGGTTGGAGCGTGTAGTTCTCCCGTTTCTCGCGGCCCATCGTCGAGGTCGGGGTAACCCCGTAGTCGTGGCCGGGGAGCACGACCAGGGCGTCGTCCAGCGCGACCACGCGGCGCAGGAGACTGTCGTACATCTGGGACGGGTCGCCGCCGGGGAGGTCCGTTCGCCCGCACTCGCCGACAAAGAGCGTGTCTCCGGTCGCGACGTTCCCCTCGAAGATGTAGAGCACACTGTCCTGGGTGTGTCCGGGGGTGTGGACGACCTCGAAGTGGACCGGGCCGGCCCTGATTCGGTCCCCGTCGTCGACCGAGACGTCCTGGTGCAGCGGGGCCACTCGGTGGGCGACCACCTTGGCCCCGGTCCGTTCTCGAACGTCCTGGTTGCCCGCGACGTGGTCCGGGTGGCTGTGCGTGTTGAGAATGTAGCGCACCTTGACCCGCTTAGCGTCGATGGCCGCAAGGACGGGGTCGATCCCGTACGACGGGTCGATCACGACCCCCTCCCCACCCTCCCGGTCCGCCACGAGGTAGGTGAAGTTGAGATACGGTCCGATCCGAAACTGGTCGAGGAACACGCCCCCGTCGAGCGGAGGGGGCTATTTGAGGCTGAATGCTGCGGCTTCGCCCGGGGGCGAGGTCGAGACGGCGCGGCGCCCTGTGACAGCGTCCAGCACGACTCGCCCCTCGTGCCCCTCCGCGTACCAGTGGGGGAGGTAGACGAGCTGGAGAGGTCCGAGCCGAATGTCCTCGGCGGACGGGGGGACCCTTCGGGTCTCGATCACCAGCGCTCCGCCGTGCTGTTCGGTGTGGTCCACGTGGACGACGTGGTAGCGCCGGATCGCCTCCATGGCGATCCCCGCAGCCTCCTGGGCACCGATCTCGGGGGCGATGTACTGGTGCGGGATGTCGAGATCGGCCACTAGCTCGCGGTCGCCCTCTTCCCAGACCTCGGCGCGACGGGAGACGGCCTGGACCGCGACGGTCCGGTCGAGGGTGGGGCCGTGCACCCCGGAGGCGGAGGCGGGCCGTACCCGGTAGGGGGCCATGTAGGTACGGGACCAACCGTAACGTGAACCGGGGCCCGTCCACCCCGGCGAGGATCTCGGCCTCAGCCCGCCCGACCCTGGGGCGGACGATGCGGGCGCCCTCCGGGAGGAGCGCAAACGGGGTGTCGAGGCTGCCGTCCGGGTCGGGCTCGGACGACCCGAGGATGGCAGGGAGGAGCAGCTCTCCGAGGGCAGAAGCCAGCGTAGAGGGGTCGAGGACCTCGATCCCCCGGTCCCCCGCGACCCCGCGCGCCGACGGCCCGGGGTCGTCATCGTACACTAGGATACGCTGGATGGCATCGGCGGGGAACAGGGTCTCCAGCTCCACCGGGGAGCGGGTGGCGGGAGCGATCACGACGGCCCGGCGGTCCCGAAGCCGGACCGCGACCGCGACGTCCGCGCGGTGGTCCACGCGATAGCCGGCCGCGGTCAGCAACCGCACGAGGACGGACGAAGTGGCGGGAACGTGCGGCACAGGTCGTTCGACGCGGCCCGCACCATATCTTGATTCCGTTCGTAAGGAGGGCTTCCGGAAGGGGGGTCGCCTCTTGCCCCACCTCGGCGGTGAAACGGCAACCTTTTACCCGCCCGAGGGTCCAAACGCCGTCGATGGGCGAATCCATCACGCTCCGGGTCGCCGAAGCTTTCCAGCAGGACATCGGACTCGGGACCGCGCGGATTGACGTTCAGACCCGACAGCGCCTCAAGGTGGGCCTCGGCGACGTGGTCGAGGTCCGGGGACGGAAGGGAACGCCGGCGGTCGTGAGCCGGGCCCAGCCCGACGACGAGGGGAAGGGCCTGGTGCGGATCGAGGCCGTGGTGCGACGCAATGCGGGGGTCAGCATCGGGGACCGCATCTCGGTCCAACGGATCGACTGCCCGAACGCGGATTCCGTGACGATCGCACCGATCTACGCGGGGTCGGCCCGGATGGACCTCGGCCCGGGCCTCGAGAGCTTCGTTGCGAAGGCGCTCGCCCGGCGACCGTTCGTCCGGGGCGATGCTCTTCGTCATTCCCGGGGTCTTCCTGATGGGTGGGTCGCTCCCTTTCATGGTCGTCGCGACGCAGCCAAAGGGGTTCGTCCAGGTCGCGCCCGCGACGCTGATCACGATCAAGGAGGAGACGGTCAGTGAGACGGAGGTCGCGGCCCCCCGGATCTCGTACGAGGACATCGGGGGCCTCACGGAAAAGCTCGGTCGCGTTCGGGAGATGATCGAGCTGCCGTTGAAGCACCCCGAGCTGTTCGACCGACTCGCCATCACCCCTCCCAAGGGCGTACTCTTGTACGGGCCTCCGGGCACGGGGAAGACCCTCATCGCGAAGGCGGTCGCCAACGAGGCGGGAGCCCACTTCATCGGGATCCAGGGGCCAGAGATCATCTCGAAGTACTACGGGGAGAGCGAGAAGGAGCTCCGGGAGAAGTTCGAGGAGGCCGAGAAGAACGCCCCCAGCGTGATCTTCATCGACGAGCTCGATTCGATCGCTCCCCGTCGGGACGAGGTCGTCGGCGAGGTCGAGCGGCGGGTCGTCGCGCAGCTCCTCACTCTCATGGACGGCCTGTCGGGCCGCGGGAACGTCATCGTAATCGCGGCCACGAACCGCGAGGAAGCGATCGACCCCGCGCTGCGACGCCCGGGACGCTTCGACCGGGAGATCGAGATCGGAGTGCCGACGATGGAAGGTCGCCTCGAGATCCTCCAGATCCACACGCGCGGAATGCCGATCGACGGGTCCGAAAAGGACCGGGAGCGCGTCCTGCGAGACCTGGCCGCGCAGAGCCACGGGTTCGTGGGAGCCGACCTCTCCTCGCTCGCCCGCGAGGCCGCCATGCGGGCGCTCCGGCGCTACCTGCCCGAGATCGATTTCGACCAACCGATCCCCCTCTCCCTGCTCGAACGCATGAAGGTGACCGAGACCGATTTCCGGGAGGCCCTCAAGACGATCGAGCCGTCGAGCCTCCGGGACGTCACCGTCGAGATCCCCACCACCCGGTGGGACGAGGTCGGCGGAGTGGAGCGAGTCCGTCGGATCTTGGAGGAGTCCGTCGAACTCCCGTTCAAGAATCCCCAGGCCTACCGCCATATCGGGATCGAACCCCCCCGCGGCATCCTCCTCTACGGCCCGCCGGGCGTCGGGAAGACGCTCCTCGCGAAGGCCGCCGCGACGGAGAGCCAGGCGAACTTCATCTCGGTCAAGGGACCGGAAGTGATGAGCAAGTGGGTGGGCGAGAGCGAGAAGGCGATCCGGATGATCTTCAAGAAGGCCCGCCAAGCCTCTCCGTCGATCGTCTTCATCGACGAGATCGACTCGATCGCTCCGCGACGGGGCCTGCAGACCTCGAGCGGGGTCACCGAGCGGATCGTCAACCAGCTGTTGACCTCCATCGACGGCCTGGAGAGCCTCGAGCGAGTCCTTGTCATCGCTGCGACCAACCGCCCCGATATCCTCGACGAGGCGCTCCTCCGTACCGGGCGCTTCGACCGGCTGCTCTACGTAGAGCCTCCCAACGTCGCCGGACGGCTGGAGATCCTCAAAGTCCACTCGAAGCGGATGCCGCTTGCCGACGACGTCGACCTCAATGCGATCGCCGTTCGGACCGAGGGGTTCGTCGGAAGCGACCTCGCAGCCCTCTGCCGGGAAGCCGGCCTCACGGCCCTCCGGGAGAACATCAAGGCCTCGAAGGTCACGCGGGCGCACTTCGAGGCGGCCCTGCATCAGGTCCGTGCGTCGTGCGACACCGAGTCGCTGCGGGCCTACGAGGAGTACGAGAAGCGGCTGATGCGGGACCGCGGCGCCCCACGGGCCGAACCGGTGCAGGGCATCTATCGCTGACCGGCGCTCTTGGGGTGCGGCCGCGCCCCACGCGAGAAGCAAGCTATATGTAGCGGGGCCAAGTTCGCGCGCCGCGCTTCCGATGAGGAAGCGAGGAATAAGGGAGTCGTGAAGCAGGTGGTCCGGCACTGGTCCCACGCCGCGCTGTGGGTCCTCGCAATGGTGGTTCTGGCAAGCACGCTGGCCGCTTTGGTGGGGGTCGCGAGCGCCTCGTCGCCGAAGTACGCACTGAACGGAATCGTCGAGCAACCGGGGGGCGTCACCCCGGTTCCGGCGGGCGTACAGGTCGACCTGGTCTCGCGGGCCACCGGTGCCGTGTTCACGACCACGGTCAACGGTTCGGGCGGCGCGTTCCAGTTCACCAGCGGAGGCACGGGAGGCGCGCTCCAGCCCGGCTGGTGGGGGCTCTTCGTCCCCGTCCAGACCAACATCTCGCTCCCGGGGTTCAGCACGCCGGTCGCGGTGCTGCCGCAGAGCATCGCTCCGCAGGTACTATTCCCTCAACATCACCGACCTGACGACGACAACCTATCAACCGGCCCTCTCGAACGTGGGGGTGGTCACCTACACCGCGACCCTGACGGGCAACGTTACCGCGGCCGGGGGACCGGTCGCTGGGGGGCGGGTCTCCCTCCTCGACCCGTACTACAACACCGCGATCTTGGTGAGCAACCTCACGACGTCGAAAGGCAACTTCACCCTGAAGGTACCTTTCTCCCCGAGCGGAGGGAACTGGGTACTCAGGTCGACCGAGTCCGGTCCGACCACCCTCTACAACCTGACGTCCGTGACAGTCGCTTCGCGAACCCCACCGGCCGTTAAGGTCGTCATCCAGAACTATCTCGTCACGGGTCGGGTCAAGATCGCGTCGGGTGCTCCCGTCGTCGGCGTCGGCAACGTGACGCTGTACGACACGAGCAGTCATGCGATCTTCACCGCCCCCACGAACACCGGGTTCTACTCGATCGGTGCCTACCCGGGCACGTTCGACGTGATCCTCGCCACGGCCGGCTATACGACGACCTGGTACCCCTTGACCGTCGCCGCCGTCGGCCCCTACATCCAGAACGTCACGGTAACGCCGGCCGCGTCGAGCCAGATCGGGGTCTACAACACCACGGTCAGCCTCGCGGGCATCTCGGCCGCGACGGGGAAGGGAACGGTCTCCGTCACGACGGTCGCGACCCTCGGCAACGACTCGATCTTCCCCGCCCTGGGGAACGCGAGCGTCCGTCAGCTCTGGGGCCAGCTCGGTCTCTCCTGGACCGGCACGCCCACCTTCCCGGCGGCGGACAACGCGACCGTGAAGAGTTGGGTGAACGCCAGCGGACCGTTCTTCCCGGCGGTCCAGGCGGGCCTCTCCCTCAACGGGACCGGTTTCTTGAACCCGAGCGGCACCCCCTCGCTCACGAGCTTCAGCTCGGCCTGCACCACCTCGTGCGGCCTGTCGAGCCCCGGGGGACTGGCCTTCGGCTGGCAGTCCAGCTACACGCTCAACGGGACCCTCGCTCGGAACGCGAGCGCCTACACCCTCGCCTTCGGGTTCCGCCACCCGACCACCCCCTCGGAAGTGTTCAACTACACCTTCGTGTTGCCCGCCGACTACGTCCTGGCGGCCGGAACGAGCGCCCCCGCCCAGTCGTCCCTCGTAGCGGACGGTCTCGACCACACGTGGACCTCGTTCACCCTCTCGTCGCTGGTCTCCACCACCCCGGCGGGCTCGGCAAGCTTCTCGATCGTTCGGGCCGCGAACCTGACCGCGAACGTGAACGTCTCGGTCTCAAGCTTCGCCTTCTCCAGCCGGAACATCCTGAACAGCACGCACAACTACTACACGGCCATCGTCGGCGTCGGGCAGAACGTAACGTTCAGCGCGCTCAACTCGACGTACCCCGCCGGCCAGAACGGGACCAAGTTCGTTTGGACGTTCGGGGACGGCTCCTCCCCCGTGACGACGACGAATGTCACCACGAACCACACGTTCACGGTCGCGAGCGGTGCCTATCCCTACAACGGCACGCTGAACGTCACGAGCTCCGGCGGGATCAGCAACGAGACGACCTTCCACATCTGGGCGGCCCAAGGCACGGTCACCGCCCGCATCTCGGGGAACTGGTCCGCGAGCCAGTACGTGGCGAGCGGCCCGTACGTTCGTCTGAACTGGTCGAACCTGCTCCAGCTGAACGCGACCGCCAGCGTCGCGAAGATCTCGTCGGGCGCGCCGGTGAACAACGTCATCGCGGCGAGCGTCTGGACCTTCACCGCGAAGGGCTACACGCCCAGCCCCACGAACCTGTCGGCGAGCCAGCGGGCCAACCCGCTCGGCAACCTGAGCCGGCAATTCCTCGGGGCGGGGACCTACTACAACAACGTGACCATCAACGGAACCCACGTGGCGTTCAAAGGCTGGGTCTACAACCTCACCCTGAAGGTGTGGTCCGGAACCGGGCAATCGGCCTCGACCTCGATGCAGATCCTGGTGAACGACACGGAGGCGCCGGTCGCGGCCTTTACCCTCCAGAATTCGGCGGGAAAGGTCATCTCCGGTGGCGGGGTCCAGGTGGCCCAGAACGGGACCGCCAAGGTCGTGCTGAACGCGTCGAATGCGACCGACCCGCACAACGGGTCGGTCCTGCGCTACTACTGGCTGGTCACGAACTCGGGGAACTCCTCGGTGCACGAGGGGATCAATACGACCACGGTCCGGCAGAACGGGGGCCTTCCCGCGCTCTGGCTGACGCCCGAGAATGCGAGCTATAAGGTGAACCTGACCGTCTGGGACGCGGCGGGGAACCACGGCTACACGGTCGCCTCGCTGACGGTGGCGGTGAACTCCACGTTCAACGTGATCCTGGCCGCGAACAACCTGACCGCTCCGGGCACCTTCACGGCCGGCACGTTGTACACCTTCTGGGTGAACATCTCGGTCGGCGGGGGCGCGAAGGCCGTCGCGACGGACGTCGGGGTCGCCTGGTACCTGCTCTCCCCGAGTGGCACCGGGAGCCGCACCTACATCGGGGGCACGGTCCAGGTACTACAACTACACGGGCGGGGTCGTCAACTCGACCGCGTTCGCGTCGGGTACCATCGCCTCGCTGAAGTTCAACCAGACGGTGCGGGCCCAGGTCAGCTGGACCCCGAGCACTACGGGCAACTTCCTCCTCTACGCGAACGTGACCGCGCCCAATGAGTACTCGGGCAACTACGTCGCCGGGACGAACCTCGCCCAACAGTCCATCACCGTCAACCCCAACCCGACGACCCAGGCGCTGATCTACGGCGGGATCGCGGCCGCCGCCATCGTGGCGATCGTGCTGATCGTCCTCTTCCTCCGCCGGCGTGCCAAGCGCGCGTCCGCGCCGCCCAGCCGGCCGGGCCGTGGGGGAGACAAGAGGGCCAAGGACGTCGACGAAGACGAGGACGACGACAGCTAGACGGCGGCCGTCGCGCTCGGGCGAACCCCTTCCTCCCTCTTCTCTCCGCTGGAGGCTCGGTGCCTACGGGCCCCGGAGGCGGTTCTAGTTCCCGCGGGAGGCCGGGAACGAGTCCTCGGCCGATGCGGAGGGGGGCCGCTCAGCCGTACGGGCCGACCTCGTCCAGGAGGTCGACGTGGGTCAGGAGCATACGACGGCAGCAGTACCGCTGGAGCCCGAGGGCATCGAGCACCTGCCCGGCGTCCTCTCCGCGGGCGGTCCGTTCTCGGTAGGCATCCCAGTGCTGGCCGATGACCGCCCCGCAGGTGAAGCAGCGGACCGGCACCATCATCGTCATGGTTCGATTCCCTCCGTCAGCGGTACGACTTCTGCCGGCGCTTCCGCGCGCCGCGGCCGCCCGGTCGCTTCGGGAGCTTGCGGCGGGGGTCGTTCACGATCAGCGACCGGTCGTAATGGCGGAACATCTCCCGGAGTTGGTCGTCCTTCAGCCACGTCAACAGGCCCCGGGCGACGGCCGTGCGGGCGGCCGAGGCCTGCCCGACGATGCCGCCGCCTCGAACGTTCACGGTGATATCGAGCGTCTTGGTACGGTCCCCGACCATCAGCAGGGGTTCCTGGATCTTCTGCCGGTACGAGCTCTGGCTCGACCAGCTCGAGCGGGCGATCGTTGACGCGTACCTTGCCGACGCCCTTGCGGACGGTCGCGCGGGCCACCGCGGTCTTCCGTTTGCCCGTCGTCAGGATCACCTGGGGGGCCTTCATACGTGAGCCCCCAAGAGGCGGGTGATCTCGGCCAGGGTGAGGGGGGCCCGCAGAGCGGGACGCGCCCGGGCCACCTCCAGCGTCTCTCCGGTGACCCCGTGGAGGTTGGCCGGGACCCCGATGTGGACTTCGATCCGGTCCATTGCCTCCTTGCCGCGGGTCTTTTGGTGGGGGACCATGCCCCGGACCGTTCGGCGAAGATCCGGTCGGGGTAGCGCGGGAAGTGGGGACCACTGCGGACCGACCCTCGGGCCCGGGCCGCGGTGTAGAACGCGAGGACCTGGGCCCGCGAGCCGGTCACTACGGCCTTCTCGGAGTTGATGACGACGATCGACTCCCCGTTCAGGAGGCGCTTGGCGATCACGCTGGCGGCGCGTCCGAGCACGAGTCCGGAGGCGTCAATGACCGTGGGTTTCGGACCGGCGGGAGTCTCAGCCAACGAGCCTCACCCCCGCCCCGTCCGGCTTCGCCTTGAGGAGGTCGTGCAGCGAGAGCGTCGTGCCGCCCGCAGCCTGGATCTTGGCCCGGGCCTCGGTCGAGTAGGAGAAGGCGGCGACCGTCAGGCGCTTGGAGAGCGAGCCGTCGGCGAGGACCTTGCCGGGAACGACCACCGTCTCCTCGGGGGCGGCGATGCGGTCGAGGTGGCCGATGCTGACGGGGCGGGAGGGATGACGCGCGCGCTCGAGCCCGTCGGCCACCGACGCCCAGAGCGGGGCATCGTGCGAGCGGGCCGCGACGCGGAGTTCCCGGATCGCCCGGAGCAGCTCCGGGTTACCCTTGATGTGAGAACGGGCCATAGGGGGGTCGCCCTCGACCCGGGTACGCGATATAAGCGTTGCCCGCCGCGGCCCGGCTCGAACTCGTTCGACGGGGCCGAGCGCGCTTCCGGGTTCGGCGAGAAGCCACTCGCGTCACGGCGGAGAAGCGTGCGTGTCGCCGTGAACGATTAAATACTGCCCTCCTCCATCCTCGCGGGAGGCCCTCACCCATGCGCAAGTTCCTTACCGAGCTCCGGGGAAAGACCGTAATGACGAACGACGGCCAGATCCTCGGGCTCATCGACAACTTCGTCGTCGACACGACTACGGGCGGGATCGCCCACGTCCTCGTGACCCCGAGCGAGGATGTCGAGCAGCGTCTGTTCCAGAGCGACGCGTCGGGCCGGCTCGTGCTCCCCTTCAAGAGCATGCGCGCGGTAAAGGACGTTGTCGTGATGGACATTGGGAAGTGAGCCCCCCCTTCCGCTGATCTCGGTCGTTATCACCGTCAAGAACGAGGAGCCCCACCTCGCCCAGCTCCTCGACAGCCTCCTGGTCCAGGAGGCCCCGTTCGAGGTCATCGTCGTCGATTCGGCGAGTCGGGACGGCACCCTCAGGATCGCCGAAGAGTATGCTCGGCGTCGGCCGGACCTCTTCCGGGCAATCGAGCGGCCCGGCTCCCGAGGTGTCGGGCGCAACGTCGGGGTCGAGGCGGCCAGCGGCGAGTACATCGCGTTCACCGACGGGGACTGCTTCGCCGACTCGCAGTGGCTTGCGGTGATGCGCCGAGCGCTTCGCCAGTCCCGGGTGGTCGCCGGGCAGACGATCATCGTCGGGAAGGCGAACTACGGCCAGCTCGAACGGGTCGAGCTGTTCGAGAGCGGGTACGACGTGACCTACCCCTCCTGCAACCTGGCCTACCATCGGGAGCTGTTCCGACAGCTCGGCGGGTTCGACCCCCGCTTCGTGACAGCCGAGGACATCGACCTCAACCTGCGCGCGGTCGAGTCGGGCGCCTCCATCCGCTACCAGCCCCACGCGGTCGTCTACCACCACGTTCGGACCACCTTCGTCCGGTTCCTCTACCAAGCGTTCTGGAACGGCTACGGGCGCAAGCAGCTCACCGAGAAGCAGGGGAACCTGTGGGGCCGCTACCGTTACCGGCGGCTGCTCCGCGGCCAGCGGGGCGGGATCGCCTGGGCGCGGCTCTCGGCCGCGCTGGGGGGACTTCTTCCGGGTGGTCACCGGCGGGGGCCGCCGACTGGACCGCCCCGCTCGGGCGAGCGAACGACCCAACCCCACGACGGACGACGGCGCGCAGACCCGCTCGAACGGGTAGCTAGTTCGCCTTGAGGAGCTCGGCGACCTTGCCGACCTCCTCGAGGACCTTCGTGACGTCGGCCGTGCGGTCGACGACCGCGACCAGAAGCGCCTTCTTGCCGCTCCCGACGATGAGGGTCTTCGAGTCGTTCCCCTCGATAACGATCCGCTCGGGAGGCGAGCGGTTCAACTCGGTGTTCGCCGTCGCGGCGGCTCCCAAGATCGTCGCGCACATGATCGCGAACGTCTCGGTGTAGACCCCGGCGGGTACATCGGCGTACAGGACCAGCCCATCCCGGGAGACGAGCGCGGTGGCCGTCCCGTTGATGCGGGTCTTGAGGTCCTTGATCACGGTGCCGACGTTCCCGGTTGCCATCATTTGACTGACCCCCTTCCTAAACTTCCTCTACGTGAAACCGACACTCGGGGTGGCCAGTGCTTGCACACATCTCCTCAGTGCATTTAACGCGCCCCCCCTTAAAGCGTTCGTAGAACTCGCGCAGCATCCCCGCAGCCGGTGACAGGCGGGGATGTCGCTCGGGGAGGCCTCGATCGACCCCTTGACGACGACCTCGTGGTCGGAGAAGGTGACCTGCTCGACCCACCCCCGTTCCTTGAGCTGGGCGGCCGCGCGCTCGAAGTAGTGGGCCCGGTCCTTGAGCGCCTCCTCGGCCATCGGCCCACCGAGCACCGACCCCTCCCGGAAGAACAGACCGTGGCAGGCGTGGGACATCACGCCCTCGTAGAGCTCCTTAATCTGGCGGAGTTCCGACTCGTCGAGCTTGACCTGACGCATCTGGCCGGCGGAACCCACCTCCACAGTATATAGGTTACCCGAACCCGGTGAGGTTGTGTAAGAATTGGTCAACTGTTCCTAAATTGAGTGACCACCGAGTGGAGTGTGCCTAAATCGGGGATCGGGGCCGAATCCAGCGTCGGGTTTCACTCGCGCGGCACGCATCGGGGCCCTACCTCTCGGGGCGGGCCCTCCTCATCGCGGGCCGCCTCCTAATCTGGACGTCCGTGGGCCAAATCTAGTCTGTGAGCCCTCACGGTCTCCCTAGCATCCCCTGGGATGTTGCCCACCGAAGGGGCCTTCGCCACGTCTCTTCCCACGGGGTCCGCGGCTCCTCGCGGAAGCGACGGTCGAACTCCCGGAGCTGGGCAGCGATTGGGTCCTTCTCTCGAAGACCTCCCTCGGCCCCCTCGAGGGTCACCGTCGCCTCCCTCGACCGTCGGTCGAGTTGCCGAACCGGAGACCTGGGCGGGTTGGTGATTAGGGGCTGCTCTTCCCGGTTAAGGGCCCTCCGAATCCGCCCCTCGGTCTCGTCGTCCTCCGGCCCGAATGCCCGGTTGAGCGAGAAGGGGTGGCGTACCGGCACGCCGTGGGCCGGCTTCCCAGGCCCGAACCACACCTCCGCCGGGAGCAGTTGAACGAGTCGGAGGAGTCTCATTCTGCCAATGACGACCTTACACCACGGATTCTGGAGGTCAGGCTGTGGGTCATGCCCTGGCCTGCCAGTCGATGACCGGAGATGCTGGTCCACGTCGGTGCATGTGGGCCCGTGCGATGAGGCGAGACACGCTCTTGGAGAGACAGTCCCAATGCCTCCTGAGCCAAGGGAGGGCTGATCCACCCACCGCTTTCATGAAGAAGCCGACACCTGGCCACTTCGGGAGTTGGAGGTGGAATCCCAGGGCGTATGCCCACCCCACTGCTTATCGATCACAGTGTGAGTGCGCTAACGGATTGGCAGCTCGGTGACGCGCGGTGCAGGCCCGGGAACGATGCGTGCGGCGACAAGTGCAAGTGTGAGCATTAGACCCGCAATGCCGAAGAGGAGACAGTAAGACGACGTCAGCGGACTCATGCCCGAAGAATAGAGCCCGATTGCCAGCGCGAGTGTAGCGAGGCATCCGGCGAGATAGCTAGGCCACCGGATGTCTGGCCAAGCACCCGTTACGAACGCCATTAAGGCAGCCAAGATTAAGATTGTGAAGACAGGAAAAGGGAGATGTGCTCCCGCGAATCCAGGTACAGAAGGCCGGGCGCTGGGCGGGGAGAAAGCCGGTCAACGGGATTCCCGTGCCGGAGAACCAAAATCCTTCCACTGCGCTGGCGAGAAACAAGCCGCCAGACAAGGACGAAAGGACGGAAGTCGGGGACCGGTTCCTGATCCCAGTCACTGCGGGCAAGGCAATAGCCATCGAAATCCCAAGGAGCGTAAGACCCAGGGAGCAGCCCATCCCCCATGAGATACGCACCGGAGTCGTCCAAGCGCAGTTTGCCACGCTGAACACCAATTCAACCGGCCCGAACAGTCCTGCGGCGAGGAACGGGCGGAGCCATCGACCTCCACTCCCGCTTGCGACCGCGAACGCAATTACGACCGGGAAGAGGGTAGTGAGGAACAATACGACGCCCATCGCGACATTCGGTAGGCCGCAGGCCGTTGGCCCTGATGGGCCGACGAGCGGGGCAAGAGTCCCGTAGTATGGGTCACACTGACCCACGACGAAGAGCCAAAGGCCGACGGCTCCCGCGGCGGTCAGCCCCCCCGCCAAGGCTAGTGCCCAGCGCAGATGCCTCACCATCCCTGGTTCCCTCCCTCGACCAGATGCGTAGGCACTGGAGGATGATCTCCCCTGTTGGTCCCTCCGTCTTGGCTTATCTGCTGACTTGTCCGACGCTCACTGTGTGTAGGTGTAAAGAAAGTCGGCATGACTAACCTTAGCGATTTGGTCCGGAGTCAGCGTTTGCGTACCATGGGCCGTGTCAGTGATAGATATTGCGGACAGCGGACCCATGAATATCGACCCCGATAATCCTCCGAGGGTGAAGGAAGGGGACTCCCACTTGATTCTGGAATCCTGAGTAGTCTTCGAGTGGAGGGCGACTTCCGTTGAGGAGGGGGTCCTCGACAATCCAGCACGCCTGGTACTTGTATGGCTCAACCCAAACTGGGACCGACTCGTTCCACCACGTTGCGTAGGGGTTCCCCCCTGTCGGCTGATAAAGAGCCTCAATGCTGACAGTGGGGGAATCGCCAGGGTCGCATACACTATACGTGAACGTTGGCCACCACTGTCCCACGTTCTGTCCAACCCCACTCCACTGCCACGCCAGCACCGAACCGTTCCAAGCTTGGACAAACGGATAGTACGAGAGCTGGTATCCGCCCCCTCCAATCTGACCGGTCCACTTTATGATCATCCCGGCTTGGAGCAGGTTTGAGTTGTCGTAACCACCCAACGAAACCCACGAGGAAGCATAGTCAACCGTGGGCCATCCGTTTCCATAGTATTGATACGGCTGGATGTAATTGGTCCCACCAACGCAGCTGAACACTGTCGAAGTGGCGGTCGTGTCCATTACGTAACCGGACCAGAAATTGTCAGATGGATTCACGTCACTCACGACCGCAGCAACTTCGCCAATGCCCCCATTGACATTGTATGGTGTAAAAGTCGTCGACGTTGCGGTCGAGCTCGAGAAATTCCCCAAATCGCTCTCCCAAAAGTCAAAAGTGAACTTGCCGGTTAGGTTTGCCAAACCTACGATGCTGATCGGCACGGGCCTGTTTGACTGAAGTTCTACTGCGTCGCCGTCTATGTAGTTCGTTGCGTTCAATCGGACCTGAAAGTGACCCTGCCCGTTGGCTTGGCTGAAGAGATCGATCACGACCCAGTCGTGAATTGGCCCCGAACCGCCTCCACCACCGCCCCCACATATCTCGGGGCCACACTGAGGACAGATACAGGGCCTGGTGGACGACGCCTTCGCGCTCCCAATCGGCAGGCTAAAGGCGAGGGCAATTGCAATCGAGACCACAATCGCGATTCCATCGCGGTGTTTCCTGTTTCGGTGGACTATGCTCGGTCGCCGCATTGGCTGACCTCGACGTGTGAAGGAATCGAGACCGCTCAATGATACGGTCAATTCCAATTGACATGCCCGGTTGGCTCGGGTCTCACCTTCTCTGTCTGAGAAGGGCGCCTGACAATTGGTCCTTTCGTCGCAATGGGCCGCCAGCGACGTTCAGGCGACCAGGGGGTCAGGACACCTGACGAAGCAGTCTCTCGGAGTTCCCCGGCGAAGGTCAAGAGGACTCCGTGTCGAAACCTTGGCTCCGTAATCTCGAATCGCGTCTAGAATCGTGCTTCCTCCTGGATGTGACGCGGAAGGGTGTCCGCGGCGACGGGCGTAGCCGATACCACCACGGGCGACGCCTTCACGCGGGCGCGCAGGGGTTGACCGTGAGGAACTCCTAGCGGACAGGGGGTACCAGGGCCGAACAAACTTCAACGTGGCCGATGAGCTCCATATCCTACCATTCATCCCTTTCAAGATCAGCCAAACCGGCCAATCGCGGGGGAGCCCGCTCTACCACAAGGTGTTCGTGTACTACCCGGTCCCACCGCGAGGAGTTCGACCTGCACTACGGACAATGGGCGCAGGTCGAGTCGACATTCGCCAGCTTCAAACCGAAGGTCGGCGAAACCCTGTGTTCTAGAAAGTTCACTTCACAGCGGAATGAGATACTCTGCATGGCCATCGCTCACAACCTGAGGGTCCTTGTCCGCCAGGCGTAAGAGTCCAACCTCCTCCCCGACTTCCTGCGACCGCCCGCGCCGGCTCCTCAGGAAGTCAGACCTGGTCTCGCGGCCCAACCATCTCTGTTCCTAAATCAATTGGAACGGGGACCGACTGTTCCGCAGTCGACCCTCTCCGACTGATTCTTGCACAACCTCGAACCCGGTCGACGGCCGGCTTAGCCGCGCCCGGTCTTCTGCAGTTCCATGAGGTCCTCGGTGGAGACCTTCTCGCCCTTCTTCAACCGAGCGAGGAAGTCCTCCTCCCGGGGAGGTTCCGCATCGGCCCAGGCCGGAGGCGCCCGGCCCCCCCGCGCGGCGTACAGCATCTTCTCGATGTCGCGGACCTCCTCGATCGCCGCGATGTGCGCGCGGTGCGCTTCGTCGGCCGCGGTCTTGACCTCGATGAGCTTGGCCTGGATCTCGTCGGCCTGGCGGCGGAGTTCGTCCACGGCCTCGTAGAGCCCGACCATCGACTCGTGCTCCAGCTGGGCGCCCTCGGCCAGCTGGCCCACGGCCGCGTGGTGCTTCTCCGCCTCGTCCCGGGCCTCCTGGAAGGCCTTCAGCGTCGCTTCCACCTCCGGGTCCTGTCGGAGCTGGTCGTCCTGCTCCCGGATCGAGGCCTCGAGGCGCTTCATCTCCTCGATGAGGCGCTTCTCCTGCTCGCCGGTGAGCGCCGTGGTCATATGGCGGAACTCGAGCTCCTTCAGCTCCTTGCGGAGCCTCCAGACGGGAACGGCTCCGGGTCGCGGGGCGGCTCGGGTCCGCTTGAGCTCCTGGAGCTTGTCGCCGAGCTCATGGAGCTTGCGGTTCCATTCCTCTCGGAGGCGCTTCGCCTCCCGAACGTCCGCGTTCAGCTGGTCCCGATGGCGTCGATGTTCCTGGGCCTCGGCGCTCCGGGCATGGAGCTCGTCGAGGATCCGCCCGCGTTCGTCCGCGGTGGTGCGCGCCTCGGTGTTGAGCTTGTCCCGCCGCGCCCGGTGCTCGTCCGCTCTCGCGTTCGACTCGGCCCGCTTGCGTTCGAGTTCTTCGGTGGCGTCGGTCAATGGCCAATACCCCGACGGGAGGCAACGCTGTCGGGGGGAAGTTCGACAGGCGGGCTCGATATAAAGACTACCGAGTCGGCCGGAGTTGCGCCTTACTCCTGCCGCGTCATACTAATATCCGACATCCCCGATGAAACGCGTCGTGGAGGAGGTCGGCCGGATCTACGGGGACGTCGGGCTCGGGCTGTTCCACTTCAGTCTCAACGTCCCGGTGGAGCGCGGCGACTACCTGACCGTCATCGACGAGGTGCACGGGAAGGTCCTCTGTCAGCTGGACGACCTGCGGCGAAAGAGCGACCTCGACCTCGAGCACGCCGGAGCCCTCCAACCCTCCGAAGAGGCGCAGCTGCACGAGAGCATGCTCGGCATCGCGCAGATCGTCGGCTACCGCGACCCGCAGGGCGTGGTCAAGATCCCGACCATCCCGTTCCGGCCCGGAGCGCACGTGTTCCGGGCGGAGGAGCCGTTGATCGCCGAGGTGCTCGGGCTGAAGCACCACGCCAACACCGGTGCCTACGTGGGGTTGCTTCGGAACCACTCCCTCCGCGTCGAGCTCGACATCAACCAGCTCGTCCAACGGCACGTGAGCGTGCTCGCGAAGACCGGCGGCGGGAAGAGCTACCTGCTCGGGGTCCTGATCGAGGAGCTGCTCCGGCACAAGGTGACGTGCGTCATCATCGACCCCCACGGCGAGTACGGGTCCTTGCGCGTCCCCGCCGAAAGGAACGGCGGCAGCGCACGGTTCGCGGTCGAATCCCAGGGATTCGGCAAACAGATCCAGGAGTACTCCCCCGACGTCAGCCTCAACCCGTCGGCCACGCCGCTCACGTTCAGCCTGCGGAACAGCGACCCCCGCGACCTGCTGGTCTTCATGGGCCTCTCGAACGTGAAATCGTTCCTCGCTCCCCTGAAACAACTCATCGAACGGGTCGCGCTCGCCAACCCCGAGTACACGGTACACGACCTCGTCCGGGCCGCCGAGGCCGGGGAGGGGGCCATCGCCGAGACGATGGCCGAGCGGCTCGAGTACGTCGATCAGACCAAGCTGCTCGGGCCGCGAGGTACCGCCCTGAACGACCTCGTCAAGCCCGGCGGGGCGACCCTGATCAACCTGCGGGGGGTCGCGCCGGACGTCCAGGAGCTGGTCGTCGCGCGCATCGCCACGACCCTCTTCGAGAACCGCAAGAAGGGCAAGATCCCACCGCTCTTCCTCGTGATCGAGGAGGCGCACAACTTCGCCCCGCAGCAGGGGAGCGCGACGTGCTCCCGCATCCTGAAGAACATCGCGAGCGAGGGGCGGAAGTTCGGCCTCGGGCTCTGCGCGGTGACCCAGCGAGCGGCTCGGATCGACAAGAGCGTGCTCTCGCAGTGCAACACCCAGCTGATCCTCCAGGTCACCAACCCGCTCGACCTCAAGGCGATCGCCCAGTCGATCGAGGGACTCACCCCGGGCATGACGGAGATGATCCAGTCGCTGCCGGTCGGGGTCGCGCTCATCACCGGCGGGGGCTACCACACGCCCCTCTTCTGCGAGGTCCGGCCGCGCGCCACCCGCCACGGGGGCGAGAGCGTCCAGATCGTGGCCAGCTAGCGCCGCCCCCAACGAGCCGTCGGGCTGCGAGACTAGGCCCGGCCCATGTCCTGCAGGTACCGGCTCACCAGGCGCACCCCGAAGCCGGTCGCGCCGAGGTTCTGGTACGTGGGCTGGTACTTGCGGGTCAACAGGGTCGTGTACGACGGGCCCGCGATGTCGAGGTGGGCCCAGGGCGTGCTCCCGACGAAGTTCTCCAGGAACGCCGCCGCCGTGAGCATCCCGGCGGGTGGGATCTCGGTCGAGTTGCGAACGTCCGCGAGGTCGCTCTTGACCAGCTCCCGGTGGTAGTCGGTGAGCGGCATGCGCCAGATCGGCTCCCCGGTGGCCGCTGAGGCGAGCAGGAGGGCGTTGGCGAGCCGGTCGTCGGTCGAGACGAGGCCCGCGGTGTCGTCCCCTAACGCGACGACCTGGGCTCCCGTCAGGGTCGCGAGGTCGATCACCTCGTCGGGGTGGTATTGGGCGACGGCGTAGGCGAGCCCGTCCGCGAGGACGACCCGTCCTTCGGCGTCGGTATTGAGGACCTCGATGGTCTTGCCGTTGTAGGTCTTCACGACGTCCCCGGGGCGATAGGCCCCACCTCCGGGCAAGTTCTCGGCACAGCAGAGCACCCCGATGACCCGAGGGGCGACCTTGAGCAGGGCCGCCGCCCGAAGGATGCCGAGCACGGCCACCGCGCCGGACTTGTCGAACTTCATCTCGCCCATGCGCGGGGCCGGCTTGATCGAGATGCCTCCGGAATCGAACGTGATCCCCTTGCCGACCACGGCCACCGTCCGTCCCCGACGCGTCCCGCCGGGATATTCGAGCACGATGAGACGTGGGGGATGCGCAGAACCTCCGCCCACCGCGAGCAGACCGCCACAGCCCATCTTCGCGAGCTCCTTCTCGTCGAAGACGGTCACCTTGAGTCCGAACTCCTTACCGAGCTCCCGGGCGACCTCGCCGAGGCGCTCCGGGGTCGCGGTGTCGGCGGGGAGGTTCGCGATGTCGCGCGTCCAGAGCACGTTCTCGGCGACGCGCACCTCCTCGGCGACCTCGGTCGTGAGCGTGCGCTCTTCGGCGCCGTGCTCCTCGCCGAGCTGGAGCGTGACCTCTTCGATCCCCCGCTCGGACGTGCTCCGGTACCGCAGGAACTCGTACCCGCCGAGGATGCTGCCGTCCACGAGCGCCCGGGCGGCCGCCGCGGAGGAAACGGGAGCGCTCACGAACGAGGCCAATCGGAAGGCCAGCGTCCGTGCCCCCTTCCCCTTGACCGCTCGCACGACATCGGCGGCGGCCCTCCGGACCGTCTCGGCCGAGACCGAACCGCGGGGTCCGAGACCGACCGTGACCCAGCGACCGCGTCCGTCCGGCCGATGGAAGACCGTGACCTCGCGGAGCTTGCCGCGGATCTCCTTCCGTTTCCAGGCCGGGGAGAGCAGGCCACCGGCCCCCTTGTCGTCCTTCGCCAGCGAGGCGTGGGGATGCTCGTCCTTCCCGTCCGCCTCGAAGAGACCCGACGCGACGACGTCCGCCGACGCTGGAGGTCGCTTCGCGGCGTTCGACGGCGAACTTCATCCGTTCGCCCGGAGACTCAGAACGACGGGCGGATCTTCTGCCGGTCGATTCGGATACCGGCCGGCGTGATGGCGATCATGTTCTTCGCGATGCCAGCGACGTCGCCGCCGGTGTCCTTCGCGACGTTCTTGAGGTCGATGCTAAGGCGCTTCATCGCGATCTGGTCGTTCGAGATCGAGGTGTAGTCGAGAATGACGATGTCGCCCTGGTAGGCGAGCTTCGAGATCTCGTGCAGGTCCTCGAACCGAAGGATCTCGGCCAGCCGGACGTTCCCCTTGTTGCCGGCGAGTGCGCCGGCCTCATCCTCGAAGTTCATCGTTCCCAGGTCCAGGAAGTTCCCCTCTTCGAGGGTGTCCGAACTGTGGTGGCGCCGAAGGATTCCAGTTTTCTTCATCATGGCCGCGTGCCCGCTATCGAGGGCGAAGAGGGGGGGTCGATTCTTAAGGCTATGGTTCCACGTCGGGCGGCACGACCACCGGGGGTCCGGGGGGACGCGGGAACCGGAGACAGAAGGTCACCCGGTAGACGTCGTGCCCGTCCTTGCGACCGAACAGGCTGGCGGATTCCTTGAGGCTGGCCCCGTAGCGCTGCTTAGCGAGGCGGGCGACCGCCCGCGCCGCGAGCGTGTCGGAGAAGAAGCAGTTCCACCCCTCCGGTAGCTCCTCGCGCCACGAGAGGGCCCGTCGCCAGTCGGGCCGGGCCTCCCTCCAGAGTTTCTCCCACTCCCGGTCCAGGCGAGCCCGCAGCGCGGGAGGTTTCTCGGCCGGGCGCTCGTTCTCGGGACCCCGAAGCTGAAGGATGGCCGTGAAGTACCGTCCGCTGCGGCGGCTACACTCCGGACAGGTCCGGTGCTCGATCCGGACGGAGAAGGGGAGGTCGACCGTCCGCTCGACCCCACGGAAGACCGTGCGGGCATGGCCGATGTACCTCTCGGACGGTCGGGGTGGAGGACGTCTCCTCCCATTCGACCCTCCGGAGGCCCACCTCAGGGTGGATCTCGAGGAAGGGCACCAGGTCCTCGGCGCTGATCAGTGGGCTCGCCCCCGAGCGCTCCCAAGCTTGGCCCACGCGCCGGGCGCCGCAGGTCGGGCAGAGGGTCACTTCGACCCGCTCCCGGATGCGAACGAGGGCGGTCCGGTCGGCCGCGCACGGCGCGCAGATCCCGTCGACCAGCGGGCGGTCCGTCGCGCCGCACACTACGCAGAACTCGCCTTCGACCATGGTCGAGCGCTCCTAGCCCAGCATCGCGAAGATCTCGGCATGGGGGACCCCGCCCAGCTCACCGGCTCCCCCCGGGTCGATGAACCCACCCTCTTCCGCGAGCCGGAGCGTCCGGGCCCCGAGCAGGTTGGCGATCGTCGCCCGCTGCAGGGCCCAGAGGAGCTCCTGGCGGGATACGCGGCGCTCCCCGTAGAAGTGGGGGGAGACCGTCACGGTCCGGCCCGCATCGCCCACCGGGAGCTCCCGACCGAGGAGCTCGGCGTTGCAGGCGGCCACGACGAACTCGGTGCGGACACGATGGACCCGCATCACGAACTCGCCGTCCCCCCCGCCGGTCGCCATATGCCCCGCCGTGTCAGCCCCCATGCCCTTGATATAGACCCGGACCGGCTGAGTGGCCCTCAGAAGCGGACGAGCTGGAGTTGGTTCGGACGGGGCTCGATGACTTCGCCCTGGTTGCGGAGCGAAACGAGGAGCGCTTCGGCCTTCGCGGGTTCGACCCCTGCCTTCGTCGCCGCCTCGCGGAATGCGGCGTAGGTGAACGTGCCGCCACCCTCCTCCTGGAGTTCGCGCATGATCCGCATCACAATATCATGGCGTTCTCTCTGACTATGGCTGATCCCGGTCTGGGTCAGGTCGATGTCGAGCCGCCCGTCCTCCGCCGTGGAGACGCGGTGGAGGTAGTTCTCCATGATTTGGATCGCGCGCTGAGCATCCTCCGCAGCCACGACGGGCGAGAGCCGGGCTCGTGCCGCCGCCTCAGACAGGCGCACCAGCGCCTCGAGCTGACGCGCGGTGATGGGTACCGGGGAGTTCGGCTCCTCGCCCTGTCGCCGGACCCGCACGTAGAAGTCCTCGAGCGACGCAAGGGCAGCGTCCGAGAGGATGGGGCGGACCGTCCGACGTGCGTAGGCGATGTATTTCTTCAGGAGGTCCGGGGAGAAGGGAGCGACCTCGGCCGCGACCCCGATCCCTCCCACCCCGGCAACCTCCCCTTCCCGGTGGGAGGCGAGGATCCGGTTCGCCAATCGTCGGTCCCGCTCCTGGTTCGGGTGGTCCTGGATGGAGAAGATGACGTCGAACCGAGAGAGCAAGGTCGGGGGGAGATCGATCTGCTCGGAAATGGTCCGGTCCGGGCTGAAGCGCCCCCACTTCGGGTTCGCGGCCGCGAGGACGGGACAGCGCGCGTTCAGAGTGGAGGTGATGCCGGCCTTGGCGATGGAGACCGTGTTATGCAGGACCAGCCCCTCACTGACGAAGGTGTGGGTGGGCTCGACGGTCACGTCGTAGACCCATCTCTCGCCCGTGTTGGGGAGGATTTCAACCCCACGGATTGGGATGAAGCGGAGCGGGGATTGAACCCAGCGGGTCAGTGCGTGAACCTCCGCCGACGCCAGCGCCACCTTCTCTTGGGCCAAGGCGGTAGTGGCTCGGAGAATCTCCAGGGCCTGAGGCGAGTCGCTCTCCTTATCGTGAAGGGCGACCCAGGACGTAGAACGGGCGACCCGCGCAGCGACCGCCCCGAGAGCCACATGGTACGACTTGCGCAGATCTCGGGGAGAGCGTCCCGCCGAAATGGGGAACGGCATCGACGCCAATCGGGTCTCGGCCCTACGGAGATGCCTCTCCACCGTCGTTCGATGGAGGCTGCCCCCACTGGTCATCGCTTGATGGAGGGACCCGTCGTCGAGGTCGAGCTGTCCGAGGAGAAGTTTGAGCCGGGAGACCAGTTCGTTGGGGAGCCGGTCGAAATCCATCGCCTGGCCCTCGCTGCGCTCCACGAACTCCCGGATTCTCTCGGCCCGGGGGTCGTGGCGCGCCACCGACTCGAAGAATCTGCGCTGGCTACGTGCCCCCGACACCACGATCCTGTGCAACGTGCCGGTGCGACCCTCCCCGTAACCGTAGTTCGCCGCGGTGATGTACGAATATATCCCGAGCGACAACAGGAGGTCGGCATAATCCTGCGCCAGACCCTTGGAGCTCGTCGTCAGCCCGAATCGCTCCGAGTCGTGGAACCCGTCCCCCCGATAGGCCCCGAGTAGGAACTTAACCCGGCAAACCTCCGACGCATGGAAGAGGGATCCCGGAACACGCTTCTCGTAAGCCCTCCTGGCCAGTTCGGGGAAGTTGGATTGGATGTATCGGAGAAGGTCGACGCTGCCCGCACGGATGGTGTGGAGCGGAAGGGTTGCCTTCTTCCGGGTCGAGGGTGGTTGCACCTGTACCGTACGGATCGAGCCTGAAGATGGATCGGAAGAGATCCCGCACGTCCTCGGCGATCAGCGGGTCTGTGTTCGAGACGGCGATCTCGGCCGGCACCGCGTCGTCGGCGTGCGGAACATGCCCCTCGCTGACGATGTAACCGAGGAGGCGCGAGAGAGCGGGTCCGAGGCCCGGGGGCAAGACAATTTCTTTACGGCCAGTGAGGCGCTCCGGCGCCTGAAGGACCGCTTCGTTGATCACCCGGGGGTACTCGGCAACGCCCGGGGCGAGATCTCCCGGGCGCACCGTTGCTGCCGCCACGGTCGTCCATTCGCCCGCCCTCCAGACGAAGAGCGGATGCTCGGGGGTGACGGTGAGGGCTCGCCCGTTCCCGTACGTCACCCGGACGAATCGAGGCGGAGCGGCATGCCGGCTGACCCGGTCGACGGCTACTCCTTGGAGCCCTTGGAGATCTGTGGAGAGCAGGGAGTACTTTTCGCCCTGCAACGCGAGAATCTCGCAATCCTTGCCCGGGACGACCCTCTCGGGGTGCCGTTTGAGTAGTTCTTCTACGAACTCCCCGATGGGTCGTTTCTCGCCGTTCAGGAACATGATCTCGAAGTCCGGGTGATAACTCTGCTGCTCCAGGGCCTCATGCATCGCCGAGCGGTCCTCCGGGCTCATCTTGTCCAGCTCGTCGATCACGGCCATCCCACCATCGGCGAGGACGAGCATCCCGGCTTCCAGGACCCAGCGGCCTCCCGCAAAGTCGTCCTTGACCGCGGCGGCGGTGAGGCCGGCGGCGGTCGCGCCCTTCCCGCTCGTGTAGATCGCTCGTGGGGCCACCTCGGCGACGTAGCGGAGCAGCTGGCTCTTGGCAGTGCCGGGGTCTCCTACGATCAACATATTGATGTCGCCACGGACGCGGATTCCGTCCGAGTGCCGCTTCTCGATGCCACCGAAGAGCTGGAGCGCGATTGCTTCCTTCTCCTGCTCCATCCCTCGGATCGTCGGGGCGAGGGAAAGGACGATCTTGTCAACGACCGTCGGGTCCCCCCGGAACTTTAGGATAAGCTGCTCCTCCTCGGGGGTGATCACGATGTCGTCGTACTCGACCTGCTTGGACTCGACCGAGACGCCCTGCAGGAGCAGGTCGAACGTCGTGTTTCGGATCGCTCCACCGCGCGCGGCGGTGGCGCGCTGGTAGCTCTTCACCACGCCGTTGAGGATGACCCGGTTCCCCGGGAGAACGTGCCCCGCCAGGTCCTCGGTCAGCAGGCTGGTAAGACCCTGGGGGTGGGCTCCGCGTCGAAGTGATTCGGGGTTCTCTTGGATCTCGATACGCTGGGCGTCGATGTACGTCGATTTCTCCGGGAGCAAGCGGAAACGGGTGCGACCGGCCGGCCGTCCGCAACCTCCCTGGGAATCGGGGCACTCCAGCGGCTCGCGGAACACCATCGACGCGTCGTCCTGGGGTTCGTGGAATTCGGTTCGGCATGCGACGCACTGGAAGAGGGCGTCCCGGATCTGCGGGCGTACTTCCGTGACACGCCGCACGATCCCGTCCACGGCGATGAAGCGGTTCAGGTCCGCCTCCCGGATGGCGCGCACCGAACGGTGGGCCGTCGGGGGAAGGCCCACGGGCCGGAGCCGCAGCCGGTCGGCATCCGGCCCCGCTACCGGGAGGAGCTCGCGCATCGCGCGGCGGCCGGCGTCGATGACCTCATCGGGGCGCTCGAGGAGAAGGTCCGCCAGGCCGGTATCCGCCGCATCGATGACCGAGAACGGGATCTCGAGGGAGCGCTGCTCGGGAAAGCGGTCGGCGAGCGCCATGATCTGCGGGCGAAGTCCGGCCTCTTCCAGCAAGGTCGCCCATCGGCCCTGCAGTTCCGGTGGGGCCGGCAGGGTACGCTTGACCGCGACCACCTCGAGCACCTCCGTTACGGGTCCAGACGGTAGCGGTCACGGGGAAATAGGCGTGCCTCCCGTATATTGGGCAGTCCCGCAAGGCACTGGACCATTCGGTCTAGGCCGAACCCCCAGCCTCCGTGCGGGGGCATCCCGTACCGGAACGCCTCAAGGTACCCCGGGAACGCCGTCGGGTCGAAGCCGGCCTTCGCCATGTTCTCGAGGAGACGGTCGAGCCGATGCTCCCTCGGGCCCCCACTGGCGATCTCGAGTCCCCGGTACTCGAGGTCGAAGTACCGACGTGCGGGCCGGCTCGGCGTCGTCCCGTCGGGCGTAGAACGTCTTCTCCTTGACCTTGGTGGGGAAGTCGATGAGGAAGTAGAATGGGGCGCCGAACTCCTTCTCGGCGCGACCTCCTATCGCCTTCTCATCGTCGGTCCCGAAGTCCAGCTGGGCCCCGGGCCGGCCGAGCCACTCTTCGCACGTCTCGAACGAGATCCGAGGGAAGGGGATCGTCACGTCGGGGATCTGCGGCGCGAGCGGGTTTCCTTGGGTAGCGAGCGTCGTCTTGGTGGAGGCCAGCGCATCCCGGACGACCTCCTCGAGGGTGCGGCGGAGATCGTCCGCGCTCTCGATGTACGCCATCTCTGCGTCCAGACTCGCGAACTCCGTGAGGTGCCGGACGGTGTCGGATGGTTCCGCCCGGAACGCCGGAGCGATCTCGAACACCCGCTCGAAGCCGGCGCCCATCAGCATCTGTTTGTAGAGCTGGGGGCTCTGGGCGAGGTAGGCCGTCTGGTCAAAGTACTGGACTGAGAACAGAGTCGCACCGCCCTCGGCCCCCTGACGAAGGAGCTTCGGGGTTTCGACCTCGATGAATCCTCGCCGAACGTAGGCGTCTCGGAAACCCGCGAGCAGGGCCGAGCGCAGCTCGAAGATAGCCCGCACGCTCGGCTTCCGCAGGTCGAGGACGCGGTGGTCGAACCGAGTACCGAGGTCGGCCCCGACCTTGTCCACGACCCCAAGCGGAAGGGGGACCTCGGCGCGGGAAACGACGAGCACTCGGGTCGGGAGCACCTCGCTCCCGCGGTTCGCCTTCTCCGAGCGGCGAACGGTCCCCTCGACCTCGACCACCGACTCGCGAGGGAGCTCGGCCAACAGGGCGAACAGCTCCGGAGCCGCGGCCCCTTTCTTGAGGGTCACTTGGGTGGTACCGGAGCGGTCGCGCACCAGCGCGAAGGCGACCCCGCCGAGCGCGCGGTACTCCTCGAGGTGGCCCGCGATGCGGACGACCTCGCCGTCCGCGGTCGCGAGCTCACGCGACAGCCGTCGAGGGGCCGACAGGGTCCGCGACCTCCTGGCGCGCGAGGGCAGCCTGCACGAGGGCGAGATACAGCGGATGCGGGGCCTCCGGGCGGGAGAGGAACTCAGGGTGGAACTGCACCCCCATGAAGAAGGGATGGCCCCGGGCCTCGAGCACCTCCACCCGGCCGTTGGGCGACGAGCCCGTGATATGGAGACCAGCGTCCCGCAAACGGTCGAAGTACGCCGGGTTGATCTCGTAGCGGTGGCGGTGCCGCTCCCAAATCTCGGTCTTACCATAGACCTCGGCGATCCGGGAGCCGGGGACCAGCCCGACCCGCTGCGAGCCGAGCCGCATGGTTCCCCCCAGCTCACTGAGCCCCTTCTGCTGCTCCAGGAGGCACACGACCGGGTCGGGGGTGCCAGGGTCGACCTCGGTGGTGTTCGCCCGCGGGAGCCCGAGAAGGTTGCGCGCGGTCTCGACGGCGGCCATCTGGAACCCGTAGCAGACCCCCAGGAAGGGGATGCGGCGGGTTCGCGCCAGCTCGATCGCCTGGACCTTCCCTTCGACCCCGCGGGCACCGAATCCTCCCGGTACCAGGAGCGCGTCCGCGTGCTCCAGGCGGCTCAAAAGACCCGGGTTCTTCGGGATGTCCTCCGCATCGTACCAGTGGAGGCGGATTCTCCGTGCCGAGGTGGCCCTGGCAGTGGTGGAACGCCTCGGTATGGGAGAGGTAGGCATCGCGAAGCTCGGTGTACTTCCCGACGACGGCGACATCGAGGCCCCGTCCCTCATTCCGGCGGTAGGTCTGCAGGAACTCCTTCCACATCGTGTGGTTGGGGGTCCGGTCGGGGAGCCCGAGTAGCCGGCCTAGGAGCGTGCCGACCCCCTGGGCCTCGAGGACAAGGGGAACCTCGTAGATGACCCGCTGATCCGGGATCGAGATGACAGCCTCCGGGGTTACGTCGCAGAAGAGGGAGATCTTGGCCTTGATGTCGGGCTCGAGCGGGGCCGGGCCCCGGGCGATGATCAAGTTGGGGCGGATCCCGATGGCCCGCAGGTCGCGGACCGAGTGCTGCGTCGGCTTGGTCTTCGCCTCGCCGACCGGCCCTACGACCGGGACGAGGGTGGTGTGCACGAACGCCATATGGCCCTCGCCGAGCTCGTACGACAGTTCGCGGAGCGCCTCGAGGAACGGCATCGACTCGATATCGCCGACCGTGCCCCCGACCTCCACCAATACGACCTCGGCACCGGTGGCCTGCGCGACGTCCCGGATCGACCGCTTGATCTCGCCGGTAACGTGGGGGATGATCTGGACGGTGTTGCCCAAGTAGTCGCCCCGTCGCTCCTTCTCGATGACCGAGCGGTAGATCTTCCCGGTCGTGAGGTTGTGCGCCCCCGAGAGGTTCTGGCCAAGGAATCTCTCGTAGTTCCCGAGGTCGAGGTCCGCTTCGGTCCCGTCGTCCAGGACGAAGACCTCGCCGTGTTGATACGGGTTCATCGTCCCCGCGTCCACGTTGAGGTATGGGTCGATCTTGACGATCGTGACCGCGATCCCGCGCGCCTTGAGGATCCGGCCCAGGGAGCAGGTCGTGATGCCCTTGCCGAGGCCCGAAATCACGCCTCCGCTCACTACGATGACCTTCACCAAAATCCCCCGCGGGGTCGTAGCGGGTCGCTCGCATAAAGGCTGTGGAGCGGCCGCCCGGTCGGCGAGTGCCGGACCACGACGTGGGGCGGTCGAGGGCCCTCAGAGGGGACGGCGGCGGCCGGAGGCGTCCCGGTGGAAGACGCCGAAATCAGGGGTCGCGAGGAGCCGTTCCGCGGGGAACACGGCCCATCCTTGCAGACATGGTACGGGCCAAGGGCACAGGCATCGCACATTCCGAGCGCGCACTTCATGTGCCGCTCCACGGAGCAGAAGACCGGAACCCCCTTCGGGCCCGCCAATCCGGCGACCTTCCGCATCATCACTTCAGGTCCGCAGGTCCAGATGGCGTCGAAGCTCTCCGAGGCGAGCAGGCGCTCCGCCACGCCCGTGACGAAGCCGTGCTCCCCTTCCGAACCGTCGTCGGTCGCCACCTCGACCCGGGCCCCCGCGGACCGAAGGCGGTCGCGAAACAGCAGCTCGGGGGCGCGGGTGGCGCCTAGGGCGACCGTAACGCGGGCCCCACGCGCCATCGCGCGCTCGGCCGCCGGTGCCAGAACGGCCGTTCCCGAACCTCCCCCCACGATAAGGACCCGAGAAGGTGCGAGGTCGAACCGGTTCCCGTAGGGACCCCGGATTCCGACCTGGGCGCCACCGCGAAGCGAGAGGACCCCGCGGGTCGTTTCCCCCATGGCCTTGATGGTCACTCCCTTCTCGGATCCCTCCGTATAGGAGAGCGACATGGGAAGTTCATCCTCCCCCGGCAGCCACACCATGACGAACTGCCCCGGGTCCGCCGTCGGCCCGTAAGCAAAGCGGAGGGTGATCGTCGAGGGGGTCTCGACGACCGTGTCGGTCACCGTCACGACGGTCCGCACGGCCCGTCCTACGCGGACCCAGATATAGCGCCGCGCCGGCGGCCCTTATCCGCCGCTGGAGTGGGCCGCACCGACCGCGTCCTCGAGCCGAGCGAAGCCGAGCTCGTCGAGCCGATGGGAGAGGCCCCGAGTGAGCCGACCGAACAGCTCGACTCCGCCGAACGTGATGGCCGTCCCGACCTCGAGCGCTCGGGCGCCGGCGAAGACGTACTCGAGCGCATCGTCCGCCGAAGAGATCCCGCCAACCCCGATGACCGGGATCCGGACCTTCCGGTAGATCTGCCATACGCACGCGAGTCCCACGGGTTTGACCGCCGGTCCGCTCAACCCACCGAGACCGTGGGCGAGGACCGGACGACGCAGTGTGGTGTTGATCGCGAGGCCGCGAAGCGTGTTGATCGCGCTGATCGCCGCTGCCCCGGCCCGTTCCGCGGCGGCCGCCAGAGCCGCGGGGTCGGCCACGTTCGGGGTGATCTTCGCGATGACCGGGATTCGCACCGCGGCGACCACGGCCCGTACGATGCGTTCCACGTCCGTGGGGGTCGAGCCGACCTCGGTGCCGAACCCCTCGGCGTGCGGGCAGCTGAGGTTGAGCTCGACCGCGACCACCCCGGTCTCCGCGATGCGTGCGGCGAGGCGGGCGAACTCCGACTCTGTGCCGGCGAAGACGGAACCGATGACTGTGGCGCCGGCCGTTCGGGCGACGTCGATCTCCCGGGGGTATTCGTCGATTCCCGGGTTCGGGAGCCCCATCGCGTTCAACATCCCCCAGGAGTCGTAGACCTCTACCGTCGGGTTGGGGTAGCCGAGCCGTGGCTCGGCCCCGATCGATTTCGTGATCGCCCCCCGCGCCGGCCCGCCAGGCTCCGGCCAGGGACTCGCCGCTTTCGCCCCAGATCCCGGAGGCGAGAAGGAACGGGTTCCGGAGTCGGACACCGGCGATCGTGACCCCGAGCTCCGCCACGAGGGCCGGCACGAGTGGTGGCCTTAAATCGCCTCGGACCGGTGGGCATCGAGACCCTCCATGCACCTCGACCGGCTTACGGACGCTGCCCGGGAGGCTCTCGAGAAAGCGTTCGCACGCGCAGCGGAGCTCCGCCATCCGGCGGTCGAGCCGGAACACCTGCTGCTCGCCCTCCTCTCCCAGCCCGACGGCGCCGTCGTCTCCCTCCTCGCACGCCTGGGCTCCGACCCGTCGGCGCTCGCCCTGCAGGTCGAGCGACGCCTGGCCAGCCAGCCGACCGCGGAGCACGTCGCCCCCTCCGACCAGTACGTCTCCCGATCGCTTACCCAGGTCATCGAAACCGCCGAAAAGGAGGCGGCTCGACGCAAGGACCGCTACACTACGGTCGACGAGCTCCTGCTCGGCCTGCTCTCGGTCGCTTCCCCGGCCCGAGAGACCCTCGACGCTGCGGGCGTACGGCGCGATGCGGTCGAACGCGGGATCGGGGAAATCCGGGGGAGCGCCGGGCCGGCGAGCTCTCGTAACCAGGAGGCGCAGTATGAGGCCCTCGAAAAATACGGGCGGGACCTGACGAAGCTCGCGCGCGACCGGAAGCTCGACCCGGTCATCGGTCGGGACGAGGAGATCCGTCGCGTCATCCAGATACTCTGCCGACGGACCAAGAACAATCCGGTGCTGATCGGCGAGCCGGGTGTGGGGAAGACCGCGGTGGTCGAGGGGCTCGCTGTCCGGGTCGCCGCGGGAGATGTCCCCGAGGTGGGCCGGAAGTGGCGCCTGGTCGGGCTGGACCTCGGCTCGCTCCTTGCGGGGGCGAAATTTCGCGGGGAGTTCGAGGAACGGTTGAAGGCGGTCCTCAAGGAGGTCGAGCGTTCCGAAGGCGGAATCATCCTGTTCATCGACGAGCTCCACACGCTGGTCCACGCCGGGGCGACCGAAGGAGGGGCGCTCGACGCGTCGAACCTCCTCAAGCCTGCGCTCGCCCGGGGGACCCTGCACTGCATCGGCGCCACGACCACCCAAGAGTACCCGGAAGTACATCGAGAAGGACGCGGCGCTGGAACGAGCGCTTCCAACCGGTCCCCGTGAGCGAGCCGAGCGTCGAGGACACGGTCTCCATCCTGCGGGGGATCAAGGAGCGGTACGAGCTCCACCACGGGGTCCGGATCCATGATGCCGCGCTCGTCGCCGCCGCGACCCTGACGGCGCGGTACCTTCCCGACCGACACTTGCCCGACAAGGCGATCGATGCGATCGACGAGGCCGCCTCGATGGTCCGCCTGAATCTCGACTCCCGTCCGGCGGAGCTCGAGCTCCTGACCCGGCGAGTCCGTCAACTCGAGAATCGAGCGCACTGCGCTGGCACGAGAGAAGGACCCGGCCAGCAAGGAGCGGCTCAAGTCCCTAGACCGCGAACTTGCGAACCTCAAGGAGAAAGAGTCGGCGCTCGCAGCCCGATGGAAGAAGGAGAAGGAGGAGGTCGAACGCGTCCGGGCCCTCCGGGCCAAGCTGGACGCGGCGAAGGCGGAAGAGGCACGGGCCGAGCAGGCCGGCGACCTCGAGGGCACGGCCCGGCTTCGGTACGGGACGAATCCCCGACCTGCAGAAGCAGGTGGAGGCCCACGCCAAGGCGGTCGAGGGGCCGGGCCCCGACGGCCTACTCCGGGAGGAGGTCACGGAGGAGGACGTCGCGTTCGTCGTTTCGAAGTGGAGCGGGATCCCCGTCACCCGGATGCTCGAGGCCGAGACGCAGCGGCTGATCCGGATGGAGGAGGCCCTATCCGCCCGGGTCGTCGGCCAGAACGAGGCCGTTCGGGCTGTCGCCCTCGCGGTCCGTCGAGCCCGCTCGGGCCTCGGAGACCCGAACCGGCCGATGGGGACATTCCTTTTCGTGGGCCCGACGGGCGTTGGCAAGACCGAGCTGGCGAAGAGCCTCGCCGCCTTCCTCTTCCACTCGGAGAAGGCGCTCGTCCGCATCGACATGAGCGAGTACATGGAGAAGCACACCGTAGCCCGGCTGATCGGCGCACCGCCCGGCTACGTCGGGTATGAGGAGGGGGGTCAGCTCACCGAGGCGGTCCGCTCCCACCCGTACACCGTCCTCCTGTTCGACGAGGTGGAGAAGGCACACCCGGAGGTAGTGAACGTCCTGCTCCAGCTGATGGACGACGGGCGCCTCACGGACGGCCAGGGCCGGACGGTGGACTTCCGGAACACGCTCGTCATCCTTACCTCGAACCTGGGGTCCGACCGGCTCGCGGAGGCGACGACGGACGAACAACGCCGTCGAGTGATCGAGCCCGCGCTCCGCGCGGCCTTCCGTCCGGAGTTCCTGAACCGACTCGACGAGGTCGTGATCTTCCATGCTCTCACCGAGAAAGAGATCACGGCCATCGTCGACCTTCAACTCGCCCAGCTCGAGTCGCGGCTCGCCGAGCGTCGCATCCGCATCACGGCAAGCGACGCCGCGAAGCGGCTCCTGGCCCGCGAGGGGTTCGACCCCCTGTTCGGGGCTCGTCCGCTGAAACGCACCATCCAGCGTCGGGTCGTCGACCCCCTCTCGGCCAAGATCCTGGCCGGAGAGCTCAAGGACGGCTCGGAGGTCGCGGTCGACGCGGAGGGGGACGAGATCCGATTGAACGTGACCACCCGGAAGGGGGGACGGTAGCCCAGATGTCGACCGGGGTCACCGTCGCGGTGGTCGGCGCCCCGGACGTCGCCAAGGAATTCGGAAAGAAGGGCTCCTCGTCGGACCTCACGCTCTACAACACGGTGCGCGATGGCCACGCGGAGACGATCGTCGAGCCCACCCAGTTCCCCGAAAGGTTCCCCCCGCTCGTGACGGCGCTCGGGATGGCGGACCAGTGTCTCCTCGTCATTCTCGAACTGAACCGTGCCGTCGCGGAGACGATCGCCACGCTCGAACTGGTCGCCGTCCCGACGCACGTGGTCCTGGGCGCGGGGGTCGGAGAAACCGAGGTCGCCCGCCTCCTGAAGGGGGGCCGGCTCGAATCGGCCCCCCGGATCCCCCTCGACTTCGTGCATCTGCGAGCGGTGCTCGAAGGGTGGAACGCGCCCGACCTCGCCGGCGCGCCCGTGGCCGTCATCGACCACGTCTTCCCGGTCAAGGGCGTAGGGACGGTGGCCCTCGGCGTCGTCCGCCAAGGGACGATCCGGGCCCACGAGCGTCATCGGCTCTGGCCGACCCCCAAGGAGGTCGAGGTCCGCTCCATCCAGGTCCATGATACCGACCGGAAGGACGCGGGTTGCGGCGAGCGGGTCGGCCTTGCCCTGAAGGGGGTAGAGGCGGACGAAGTGAGCCGAGGGATGATCGTCGCTCCGGCAGGGAGCCTGTCCGAGGGTGCTCACTTGGTGACCGGCTCCTTCGAGAAGTGCCGTTACTATCGCGGCGCGGTCGCTGCGGGGGACCACCTGCACTTGTCGGTGGGTCTTCAGGTCGTCCCCGTCGTGGTGGAGCAGGTCGGGGTCGGTGGCGGACGGCTCGAGACCGACCGACCGGTCGTGTACCGACCCAACGACCCGGGGCTTCTGCTGGACCTCTCGGCGCCAACCGGTCCGCGGGTCGCCGGCCGTCTCACGTTGACGGGTCCGGCCTAGCCCCTTCGGCCCGCGGAGGCTCGCCGCTCAGGCGAACATCGTGACGGATTCCTTGCGGAGCTCTTCCTCGCCGACGACCTTCTCGATCGCCCGCTCGAAGTCCGTGAGCGTGACGGTGTCCCGCTCCTCGCGGATCGCCCACATGCCCGCCTCGGTGCAGATCGCCCGGATGTCGGCTCCGGTCGCTCCCTCGCAACGGGCGGCGAGCGTCTCGAAATCGATCGTCTCTCGGATGGCCATTCCGTGAGAATGGATCTTGAAGATCTCCGAGCGGCCCATCTCGTTGGGCACCGGTATCTCGATGATGCGGTCGAAGCGTCCGGGGCGAAGGAGGGCATCGTCGAGGATGTCCGGCGGTTCGTCGCCGCGATGATCTTGACGTTCGCGAGGGGCTCGAAGCCATCCATCTCCGCGAGCAGCTGCATCAGGGTCCGCTGGACCTCACGGTCCCCGCTGGTCGCCACCTCGAGGCGCTTCGCCCCGATCGAGTCGACCTCGTCGATGAAGATGATGGTCGGAGCCTTGTCGCGCGCGAGCTGGAAGAGCTCTCGAACGAGGCGAGCCCCTTCCCCGATGTACTTTTGGACAAGTTCGCTGCCGACGAGGCGGACGAAGGTTGCGTTGGTGTGGTGCGCAACGGCCTTCGCGATCATGGTCTTCCCGGTCCCCGGCGAACCGATCAGCAACACGCCCTTCGGCGGGTCGACGCCGACCTTCTTGTAGAGGTCCGCGCGGAGCAGTGGGTACTCGACCGCCTCTCGGATCTCGCGAATCTGGTCGCCGAGGCCGCCGATGTCCTGGTACGTGATCGACGGTTTGTCGACGATCTCGCTTGCGGTGACGAGAGGGTCGAGGGAGGCAGGGAGGACTCCCATCACGGCGAGGGTCTGCTTGTTGAGGGCGACGCGGGACCCGACGGTGATCTTTCCATGCTCTACGGTCTCCGCGGAGTTGACCACGAAGTCCGGCCCGGTCGACGACTTCACGATGACGCGGCCGTCGGTGAGAACGTCTCGGACGCTCCCGACGATCAGCGGTGGGTATCGGAGCCGGTCAAGCTCGGTCTTGAGACGCTTGACCTCCCGCTGGAGGCGGAGGATCTCTGCCTCCATGTAGTGTCGCTCGCTCTCGACCCGCTTGATGGCCTCCGCGAGCTGAGTGTTGCGCAGCTCGAGGAAGTTGACCCGGTCGAAGGAGTCGTGGGGCACCGCAGGAACTTCCGGTTCGCTCATGGTGTGGCGTACCAGCCGGCTCTCCCCTCTCACTGAGACTCAATAAGCGTGACGCCTTATAAGTAGTCCATTCTCCCCGGGAACGAAGACGATCGATGGGTTCCACCGAGGTCCGGCGCGCGTCCGCCTTCGCTCCGGCTCACGTGACCGGCCTCTTCGTCCCGGACCTACAATCTTCGGACCCTCGCGGACGCGGCTCCCGCGGCGCAGGCCTTGTCCTCGAGCTCGGCGCGACGGCCGCTGCGGAGGTGACCCCGGGGATTCGAGCCCGTCTTCGTGTCGTCGATACGGGCGGGACCCGCCTCCCGATCACGGAAGAAGCCGCCCGGCACCTCGTCCCGCGCGGGGCCGGCGCCGTTACGGTGCGGGTCCGGCATGACCTGCCCGGTGGGTCAGGGGTTCGGCATGAGCGCGGCCGGGACGCTCGCGGCATCCCTCGCGCTGGCGCGGACGCTCTCCCTCCCGGAACAACGGGCCCTCGAAACAGCCCATCTCGCCGACCTGTTGGGGGGAGGAGGGCTCGGGGGAGTCCCGGCAATCCTCGGTGGGGGGCTGGAGGTGCGTCGGGTCGCCGGAGTACCGCCGTGGGGGGACGTGGTTCACCGCCCAGTCCGCCGGCGACTTCTGGTCGGGGTGGTCGGCCGGCCCGAGCTCTCTCCGGCGCTCCTCGGTCGGTCGAGGTTCTTGCGTCGAGTGGTGTTCGCGGCGGGACGCGACCTCGACCAATTGGGAACCCGGCCCACGTTGGGTTCGTTCTTAACCGCCAGCGAGCGGTTCACCGACCGGCTCGGGTTGGCGCTCCCACCGTTGCGCGAGGTGCTCCGAGGTCTTCGAGAGCGCGGGGCGCGGGCCGCCCAGGCGATGTTCGGACAGAGCTTCTTCGCGCTCGCCCCTAACGAGCGGGTCCGCTCGTCGGTGCTCGAGGTACCTCGCGGCAGAGCGAGTGCGCGCGGTCGAGGTGGAGACCGCCTCTCACGGCGCTCGCGCGCTCCCCCCGCCACGACCGACCGCCCGATAGGGCCTCGGGGCCGACGCAAGCATTTTAACGGGGCGTCGGTCCCGACTCCGTCCATGACGCGCAAACCGGCCCGGATGTACCGGAAGATCGAGGGCCAGGTCTACACCCGCCGGGAGGTACATGGGTGGCGTTCCGACGTGCCGCATCACCCAGTTCGACACAGGGAACCTTCATCGCGAGTTCCCGTGGGAGCTCTCTCTCGGGATGGAGGAGGCTGCCCAGGTCCGCGACATTGCGCTCGAGGCAGCCCGCATCAGCGCGGTCCGGGTCCTGGAACGGACCTCCCCGAACGAGTTCCACCTCAAAATGCGTCGGTTCCCGCACCAGATCCTGCGGGAACACAAGATGGCGACGGGCGCCGGCGCCGACCGTATCTCCGATGGGATGCGACGGGCGTTCGGGAAGCCCGTCGGCCACGCGGTCCGGGCCGAGATCGGGACCGAGATCCTAACGGTTTACACGACCGAGGCCCATATCGCCGATGCCAAAGAGGCCCTGCGGAAGGCTTCCCACAAGCTCCCGGTGCCGACGCGCGTGGTCATCACGCAGCGGGCTTCTTAGACTTCGCCGGCGGGCGGACGACCAGCACCGGGCACGGCGCGTGGTTGACCATCGCGCTCGAGACGCTCCCAATCAGCAGCCGCTTTGCGGCGGAGAGCCCGCGCGAGCCGATCACGAGGAGGTCGGGGGTATGGTCCTCGAGTTCGGCGAGGAGCTCGTCGACGACGACCCCGTCCGTGCAAACCCCCGTCACCGCGGTCACCCCCGCACTCTCGGCAACCTTCACCGACGCCTCGACAATCTGTCGGAAGCGGGGGAGGTCCGAGGGCGGCAGGGCGGCGGCCACGAACGGTTCGTTCGGGGCCATCATGATCGGCTGGAGGGGGGCGACCGCGATGATCTCGAGCTCGCTCCCGTAGCGACGTGCCAGGTCGATCGCCAGGCTGAGAGCTGCGGTCGCATGCTCCGACCCGTCGAATCGCCACCGTGATGTGCCGGAAGTCGGGAGGACTCATTGCTCCGGAATGCCGACCGGCCTACATCTCCGTTACGGGAGCGTCCAAAGACCGGGTTCCAGAGATGCAGTGGCTTCCGGGAGACCACAGAAGCCTTCTTCTAAAGGCCGCGACCTGACTGTGTCGGAAGCGTGAACTCGTGCCTCCACTGTGTTCGAACTGCGGTGCCGCCGATTTTGTCTGGGCGAACGACCTCAAGACCGGCTCGCGTGGGAGCGGGTCCCTGTCGCTCCGGTCCCGAGGCGAACTGGCGATGGGCACGCGGATCTGTCGGAGCTGCGGCCATGCCGACCTGTTCCTGAAGGACCCGTCAATCCTCCGGATGCCTCACACCTGGAAGCCGGGGGAGTTCGTCCCGATCGCGCCGAAGACTCCGGCTCCCTCGGCGCCATCCCCGCCCTCCCCCGCCCCATCTGCTCCAGCTCCCACGCGCGCCTCCGTATCGAGGTCGGAGCCCGCGGCGGTCTCCCGCCCGGCCGCGCCCCCTCCCCACCCCGAACCTGCACCGACACCTGCGCCGGCGGCGGCGCCGCCGGCTCCGGTCCACTCCGCCCCTCCACCGCCGCCTCCCCCTCCCCTAGTTGAAGCCTCGGGGACGGCGAGCCCTCCAAGTTCGGAATCTTCCTCGTCGGGAAGGCGACCGCGACGCCGAAGCCGGCGCTCCGACGAGGGTACGTCGGAGTCACCTCCCCCGCCGCCTCCGTAGCGCACGCCCGGTGCGTTCTGGGTAGTTCTGCCCGCTGGGCCAGCCTCACCGGGGACGGACGTCCCATTTGGGCCAACTCTCCCCTGCCGGGGCCGAGGGCCGTCCTGGCGCCTCCAGACGTCGCTCCCCGATCCGACAATCATCAATGGGTCCGCCGGGGGGCTGCCTTCAGGGGGATCGGAACCGCTAGGCGAGGGAGAGCGGCGCCGATGCACGCCTCGTGCAGGCGGCCGGTGCGGGGGCCCCGCCGGTCAATGGAGACCTCCGGGTCGCAAGCCGCGGATCTACCAGGCACGCCAAACGGACGGCCGCCTTCAGGCACCGGTCCAGCGGGGCGCACGTTTCTCCCGGAACGCGGCACGCGCTTCCCGGTTATCGGGGCTGTCTCGCAAGGGGTCGGCGAGCTCCTGCTCCAGCCGCAGACCATCGACGAGGGGCAAGGAACCTCCACGACGGACCGCCGCGAGGGCGGCTTGGACGGCACGCGGCGGGTGCGCGACGATGGTCTCCGCCATACTCCGGGCTTCCTCCCGCAGGCGGGAGAGAGGGTGCACGTGGTTGACCAGACCGATGGCCGCCGCTCTGCGGGCATTGATGGGGCGGGCAGTCAGGATCATCTCGAGCGCGATCGCGGGCGGCACGGTCCGCGGGAGTCGCTGGGTCCCGCCCTGCCCCGGGATAATTGCCCATCGCACCTCGGGGAGGCCGAACGTGGCGTTCGTGCTGGCTAGGCGGATGTCGCAGGCCAGGGCTAGTTCGAGCCCGCCCCCCAAGCATACCCCGTTGACCGCGGCGATGACCGGCTTACCGACCTCCAGGTTCCGGGTGATGCCGCCAATCCCGGGCTCCCGGTTCCAGACCTCGACGCGCTGGGCGGCCGGGACGTTCTGATAGAAGTCTCCCATCCGGTTGAGGTCGACCCCGGAGCAGAACGCTTTCGTCCCCGCGCCGGTAAGCACCGCTACGCGGAGGTTCCCCTCGTCGCGAAGGCGCTTCCACGCCGCCACGAGCTCCTCGTGGGACTCGGGGTCAATAGCGTTCAGCACCTCGGGACGATCGAGAGTGATCCAGGCGACGTGCCCTTCGGTCTTGACGTGGACGGGCATTGTTCCACCACCCCGCCCGACTTCTTGGACTTAACGGCGAGAACGCCTTAGAGCGAGAGTCCGACACCGCTCGACGGGGGACCCCTTACCGGTAAGGGAGAATGAGCATCATCCTCGGACCGTCTCAGGAGTTCGAGGACGTTGGAATGACCAGGGGCCCGCCCAAGCAGGCCGTTTCCGAGCGGGAACGTGACGCCCTCGCACCGATGGGACCGGAGGAGTTCGCCTTCCAGGACCTCCTCTACGAGAAGAGCGAGGGCATCGCGCGAATTGCCCTCAATCGTCCCAAGGTGTACAACGCCTATGCCACCGCGACGCTGCAGGAGCTTTCCCGAGCCGTCGAAGACGCCTCGATCGATGATGCGGTCGGCGTGATCGTCCTCACGGGCGCGGGATCCATGGCGTTCTGCACCGGCGGGGATGTCCGCGAATATGCCGAACGGTACACCCAACGCCCCCGGGACTACTGGAAGTACATGGGCCTCTTCGAGGGGGCGGTCGAAGCGCTCCTGCGGTGCGGTAAGCCGACGATCGCTCGGCTCAATGGCATTACCGTGGGGGGCGGGAACGAGCTGCATCTCGCGTGCGACCTATCGGTCGCGGCGTCCCACGTATACCTCGGGCAGGTCGGCGTGGGAGTCGGCTCCGTCGCATGCGGTGGTGCCACCCAGTGGCTCCCGCTCGCGGTCGGAGACCGTCGAGCGCGCACCATGTTGCTCCTCAACGAAAGAATACCGGCACGCCAAGCTCTCGATTGGGGCTTGGTCAGCGAGGTCGTTCCGTCCGTACGGCACGGGTACGGAGTTCCTCGACGAACCGACGACGGAGGAGGTCAGCCTCGCGCAGCACGGCCAGAAGGATTACCGGATCGACCTAGCGCCGTTGGACGCGGCGGTCGACCACCTCAGCCGCCGCCTCCTAGGCATGTTCCCGGAATGCCTTCGATACACGAAGCAACAGGTGAACTTCTGGAAGGAGCTCTCGTGGCATAGCACGGTCGGTCACGGTCGCGAATGGCTCGCCCTTCATTTCGCCAATCGGGAACCCCACGAGGGGATGAACGCGTTCGTCGAGAAACGCGCTCCCGACGTCGCGGGGCTGCGACGCCGTCTCGCGGAAGGCAAGGGTGGCGAGTTCCTCTTCGGTCGTCCGAACCGACGATGTTCGAGTTGTGGGGCTCAAGGACTCCCGGAGGATTTCGCGTTCTGCGGCCGATGTGGGGCTCCGATCCCTGTGCCAACCGGGCCCGAGGGGTGACCCCGTGTCGGAGGCCGCCTCGGAACCTGCGGCTCCCGGCGGAATCTCGCCTACGTTCCTTCGCGATGCCCGCGCGCTCCAGCGCAAGCTCGTCGAGGAGTACTACGGTCACCTTGCGTCGACCGAAACCCCGCACCGGCCGGTTGCCTACATGCTGGTCGGAGGAAACCTCACCGAGATCCTCCGTTCGTTCGGTTACGACGTCGTCTTCCCGGAGATCGTGGCGCTGAACTGCGCGATCAAGCACCAATCGCTCGACAACATCCTGCACGCCGAGTCCCTCGGCTACGGACTGGACGTCTGCGGCTACGTGAAGAACGACCTCGGACTCCAGGACCTGGGCGGCAAGACCTCGTTCGGCCAGATCCCGCGCCCCGACCTTCTCGTGTGCAGCTTCTCCGGATGCTATGTCTACGTGAAGTGGTGGGAGGCGCTCTCCGAGTCGTACGGCGCCCCGCTCTTCATGTTTGACGTGCCGTACATGCGGGAAGAGACTCCTCGCAAGGAGGACATCGACTACTTGGTGAGCCAGCTCTGGGAGCTCATCCATCTCCTGGAGAAGCGCACCGGCCGCAAGTTCGACATGGACGCGCTCAAGCGGGTCCTGGCCGAATCCCGTCGCGCCGAGGAGGGGTGGGTGGAGTTCCTCCGCACCGGCCGTCTCCGCCCGTCGCCGATTGAAGCCTACTTCGAGTCGATCTTCTACATGTTCCCGATCAACGTCCTTCGGGGAACTCCGGGGGCCGCGGACTTCTACGAAGTGGTCAACGCGGAGATTCGAGCCAGGGTGCGAGACGGGAACTATCCGCTACCGGAGGAGAAGTTCCGCGTTCTCGTCGAAGGGGTTCCGCCGTACACGAACTACCGGACGTTCTGGGATTTCTTCAGGAAGTGGGGCGCGGTCTCCGTCGTCGCGACCTACCCCAAGGTCGGTGGGCTCTTCGACCGCGGCTTCCAGCACGACCCGTCGCGGCCGTTGGAGAGCATCGCGGAGTACAGCCTCGGTGCCTACGTGAATCAGTCCTGGCCGCTGCGCCGGAAGATCATCGCCGATTACGTGAAGGAGTACCAGGCGGACGCCGCCATCATCCACGGGATCAAGTCCTGCCGCTCGTTCACAGCGGGCCAGGGCGACCTGAGGGATTGGTTGATCCACGACCAGGGGCTCCCGACCCTCTACATCGAGTCCGACCACGAGGACCCGCGGTACTTCGCGCCCGCCCAAATCAAGAACCGGATGGACGCCTTCTTCGAATCGCTCGAGCAGCGGCGGGCTGTGGCCGCCGCCGCGGGGGCCGGGACCGCATGAGCGTCGTCGCAGGGGTGGACATCGGCTCGACGACGGCGAAGTGCGTAGTCCTCGGGAATGATGCGCGTGTCCTCGGCAAGTCACTGAACGTGGTTGGCGTCGATATCGTGAAGGACGCGGAACGCGCCCTCGAGGCCGCCCTCGCGGATGCCCACCTCTCCCGGTCAGACCTCTCGTTCATCACCGGCACCGGTTACGGCCGGTACAAGGTTTACTTCGGACAGCTCATCGTTACCGAGATCTCCTGTCACGCCCGGGGGGCCAACCTCCTCTTTCCCGGGACGCGCCTCGTGGTCGACATCGGCGGCCAGGATACGAAGGCGATCCGGATCAACGACAAGGGAGTGGTCGTGGACTTTGCCATGAACGACAAGTGCGCGGCGGGAACGGGGCGGTTCCTCGACGTCTGTGCCAACGCCCTGGGGTACGATGTCGGGGAGATCGGGCCGCTTTCCCTGCAGGCTCGGCGGGCGGTCAAGATTACGAGCACCTGCACGGTCTTCGCGGAGTCCGAGGTCACGTCGTACGTCTCGAGAGGCAAGGACCCGAAGGATATCCTCGCGGGGCTGCACGCCAGCATCGCGAACCGAACGCTCTCCTTGATGCAGCGGGTCGGCGTGGAGCCCGAGATCACCTTCACGGGCGGCGTCTCCCAGAACGAGGGCATGGTGCAGGCCCTCCACCGTCGGCTCGGGGCCCCCGTCAATGTGAGCCCTCTCTCACAATACCTCGGGGCGTTGGGGGCGGCGCTCCATGGCCGCGAACGGCTCTCGGGCGGCGCTTCGTGATCACCGGCGGGCTCGACCTCGGGGCAGGCGTCATCAAGGGCGTACTGCTCGAAGACGGGCGCCGGATCCTCGCGACGGCCTCCTTCCCGTCGAAAGGGATCCCCGTCCAGGTCGCGCACCGTCTCCTGGATGAGTTGGGGGAAACCGCGAACATCGCTCCCGGCGACGTCGACTACCTCTGCACGACCGGCTTCGGTCGGTACACGATCCCAGAACGGAACCTGCAGGTCAGTGACTTCACCTCCTCCGCGCGCGGCGCCGTCTTCCTCTTTCCCAGGACCCGGTTGGTCGTCGACGTCGGAACTCAGGCCTCCCGGACCATGTCCGTCTCTGAGACCGGGAAGGTCCTCAAGTTCAAGATGAACGAGAAGTGCGCCGCGGGGGCGGGGCGTTTCGTCGAGCGGTGCTCGAAGTACCTCCAAGTTCCGCTCGAGGAGATGGGCCCGAAGGCCCTCGCGGCCGAGCACCCGAAGCTCATCTCGAGCGTCTGCGCGGTCCTCGCCGAGACGGAGATCATCAACAACGTCGCGGAGGGCGTCCCGTTGGCGGACATTCTGATGGGTGTTTTCCTCTCCCTCTCCCAGCGCGCGTACTCTCTCATGCGGTACGTCGGGATCCAGCCAGAGGTCACGCTCGTCGGGGGCCTCGTGCGCAACGTCGGGATGGTGAAGGCGCTGCGCGACACGGTCGGGATGGACGTCAACGTCGCGCCCGACGCGTACTATGCGGCCGCCCTCGGCAGCGCGATCCTCGGGCATTCCCGCCTCTTGAAGCTCGCCCAGCCTCCGAGCGGGGCAGGGGGATAGGGATGCCCGAACTCCTGCAGATCCGCTCTCTGTCCGGCGACCCTGTGGACGGCGAGATACCCCCCGGCATCGAGATCTCGCCGGATTTTCGGGAGTTCACCCAAACCAAGTCCATCGAGGAAGTGGTGCGTCTCGCCCAGGAAGTCCTCGCGGACCCGACCTTCCCGACCGTCCGAGCGTGGCGGAAGGCCGGCGGCAAGGCGGTCGGTTGCTTCCCCGTCTACACCCCCCAAGAGCTGGTCCACTCGTTCGGCATGCTGCCGGTTGCGATGCAAGGGGGCGGGGAGAACCTGGAGATCAGCCGCGCCGACGCCGCCCTCGGTTCCTTTCTCTGCTCGATCTCGAAGTCGACACTCGAGATGGCTCTCACCGGACTGCTCGACCCGTTCGATGCGTTCGTCTTTCCGTATATCTGTGATGTGAGCCGCAACCTCGACGGGATCTTCGCCCGGGTCCTTCCCCAGCGCCCTTCGCACATGCTCCATCTTCCCCAGAACTTCTCCTCCCCCGCCACGATCCCCTTCCTCGTCGCAGAGTACCCGTAGTCTCATCGGGAAGCTCGAACGGGTCGGGGGCCGCCCGTTCTCCCAGGAGGACCTGCGGGCTTCGATCGAGGTCTTCAACGAACAGCGCGCGCTTGTCGCCCGGCTCGCCGTCCTCAAGCGGGATGTCCCCTGGAATCTCCCGCTGCTCGAGTACTACCTCCTCCTTCGGCTGGGCGGGCTCCTTCCCCGGGAGGTCCACATCCCCCTGTTGCGGCGTGCACTGGCCGAGATCGAAGGAAGGGAGCGGAAGAACAAGGACGCGATCCGCGTGATCGTCATCGGACCGTTTTGCGAACAGCCGACCCTCGAGCTCCTCCAGCTCGTCGAGGACGTGGGATGCTACGTGGTCGGCGAGGAGTTCCAGATGCTGCATCGGTGGTGTCCGCGCATCGAGCCAGGGGTTGACCCCCTTGAGAGCCTCGCGACGTCCTACGTTCGCACGCCCGTCGACATCGGAGTCCGCAGCACTCCGACCACCAAGGGAGCGGCGGTCCTCGCGCGGGTCGACGACTCGAAGGCGCAAGGCGTGGTCTTTCTGACCGCCAAGTTCTGCGAACCTGCGCTCGAGGACGTCGTGCTGTACCGACGAGCCCTCGACCGGCGAGGCCTCCCCTACTTGCACATGGAGTTCGAGGAAAAGTCCACCACGTACGAGCAGGCCCGCCTGCAGCTGGAGACGTTCGTCGAGTCGATCCTGTTCGATTGACCGAGGGAAGAGGTGAACGCGAAACCCCCCGGTACCGTCTCCGTCGAACGGGTGGATGGCCGCGCGACGGTCACCTGGGAGCACGGCCCCGCGAATGTGTTCGATATCGGCCTTCTCGAGGAGCTCACGCGGGCTCTCCGCCGGGAGGAGGTCACGGGGGCCCACGCCGTCATACTGCGCGGCAGCGGGAAGTCTTGGAGCGGCGGCCTCAGCGTCGAGGATCACCTGAAACCTCGGGTCTCCGCCATGTTCGAGTCGTTCCACCGGGCCCTCACCACGTTGTGGAACCTGCCCGGCCCGACAATCGCTCAGGTCCATGGAAGGTGTCTGGGGGGTGGCTTGGAGCTCATGATGGCCTGTGACCTCGCAATTGCAGCCGAGGGGGCGACCTTCGGTCAGCCCGAGATCCGCTTGGGGGTCTTCGCGCCGTTCGGAGCGGCCACCTACGCCCATCTCCTTGGACCTCGCCAAGCCGCCGAGCTCCTCTTCCTGGGAACACCGTTCGATGCACGGAAGGCAGCGTCCGCCGGCATCGTCAACCGCGTAGTTCCCGACGACGAGCTCGACGCGTCGGTGGCCTTGGCCGCCCAGACCCTCTGTAGCCACCGCCGGGAGGCCCTGCACCTGCTCAAGCGGGTTCTCCGAAGGGCGGAGATAGACCCGTGGTCCGCGTTAGCCTACGCCGAGCGCACGTACCTTGACGAACTCATGGGGCTGGAGGGGTCGGAGGAAGGGCTCCGGGCATTCCTCGAGAAGCGGGCCCCGGTCTGGAAGGGCCGGTGAGCTCTGGGCTCCATGCGAGCGGCGGTCTTTCACGGCTCGGGTCGTCCGCTCGTCGTGGAGGAGGTACCGCGCCCGATTCCGGGACCCGGCGATGCCCTCGTGAAGGTGGCGGCCTGCGGCTTCTGTCACACGGACCTCCATTACCTGGACCATAACGTTCCCACGGCGAAACCGCCTCCTCTCATTCTCGGACACGAGATCTCAGGCCTCGTAGAGGAGCTGGGCTCCGGGAGTCCGGGTACGTTCCGTGGGGGACCGGGTGCTGGTCCCCTCCGTTCTTCCGTGCGAGAACTGCGCGTACTGCCGGTCGGGGCGGGGGAACATCTGCCCGCACCTCGAAATGCCCGGCAACCACATCGACGGGGGATTCGCCGAGTACATCCGGGTCCCGGCCCGCCACCTCGTACCGTTGCCCTCCGACCTCGACCTCCCGCGCAGCGCCGTGATCGCCGACGCGCTGACGACGCCCTACCATGCCGTGGTCCATCGCGCCCGAGTGCGGAGCGGCGATTGGGTCGTGGTCGTCGGTTGCGGCGGGGTCGGGATCAACGCGGTCCAGTTCGCCGCGGCGGCAGGAGCGAACGTGATCGCGGTGGACCTGCGCGCCGAGAAGCGCGAAGCGGCCCGGCGGTTGGGGGCGTGTGAGGCATTGGACCCTACCGAACACGCCGAGCTCGGCCGAGAGGTACGGAGGATATCGGGGGGAGGCGCCGACGTGGCGCTCGAGGTCGTCGGGAAGCCCGAGACCGTGGTCCTCGCTCTGTCCACCCTCCGGCGAGGGGGACGGCTTTGCGTCGTCGGGTACAGTGACTCGGTCGCTCCCATTCCGCTCAACCGCCTCATGTTCTTTGAATACGAGATCGTCGGCTCGCTCGGGTGCCGGCCGGTGGACTACCCGCGCGTCGTCGAGATGGTCCGCCAGGGAAAGGTGAACCTCGACTCGGTGGTCACGGGCACCCTCCCCCTCGAACGAATCGGGGAGGCTGCCGAGGACCTCCGGAACGGCAAAGGGTTTCGGACCCTGATCGTCCCGTAGGTTGGGGTTCGGTTAGCTCTCCGTCCCTGTCGTGCGGTAGCTCCCGAGGCCTCCCTCGTTAGGGAGAATGGGCTCGGACGGTGCCGACCTCGGCTTGGCGCTGGGAGGCGAGCTTCCTCATGCCGCGGCGCAGGTTCTCCATCGCCGTCGCACGACTGACGCCCAGCGACTTCGCCACATCCTTCAGCTGGGCGCGGCGAGGATGGTCATAGTATCCCAACGCGAACGCGGTTCCGACCGCGATCTCCTGGCGGGCCGTAAGGTCGTGGGATCCCTCGTACGACCCGATCCGAACGAGCGAGGCCGGCGTGTTGCCCGGAGTGGTGAACGAAGCGAGGAGGGGGTGAGCGTCCCGGACCCGATGGACAAGCACCCGCCACTCCCCCTCTCTCGCCTCGCTGTCCTGGACGCTGGCCGAGGGTAGGAAAGGGCAACTCATGCAAATGGCCCCCATTTCGAAAACGCTGTGACAGACCGCGGGCAGGGGGCCCACGATGCGAACGAGGAGACGATGCGGTCCGAGTTGCGTGAGCGAGACCTCCCCAGGGCTCGCCCGCTCGCGAAGGAAGTCAGTGATCTCAGGGAGGGTGGCGGGAGTCGCATTGATTTCGAGGAGCTGCAGGAGGCGTCGGGGCGATTCTTCGGTATGCCGACAAACGTGCAGCCGGACCCCCGCCCCCCAGCGGGTGCTGAGGTCCTGCATCCAGTGCGGCACCGGGCCGCCACGGATCCGGAGCTCCACGAGCGCCGGCTCCCCGCGAAGGCTCGGTCGGGTTCGTCGGGCCGCGCGACGGGTGGGGGACCCCCGAGGTGTCCCGCCCTTCTTTCCCGCGGGCGCCCGGCGGATGCGGGGCGAGAGCGCAGCACCAAGGGGCGCAGTGGAAGGAACCTCCCCACCCCCTCGGCGCTCACCGCCCGCGAGACCGTGTCTGGGGAGGTCGGCGTGAGAGCGTCGCAACCCGACGCCCTGCGGGCCCTTTCGAGGATCGCGGGGCATGAACTCCCTACCTCCTTCTCCCCTTTCCGCCTTTCGAGACCGACCCGGTCGCGGGTCAGGAAGCCACTCTTCGCGGTCGCTCACCGACCAGGTCGCCCAGGCGGAGCGAGTCTCTCCCGAGCGAAATGGCGGGGCAGGGAATCTATGGTTCGTTCCCATCCAGTAGGTCGGCCGGGCCGGGCCCCTACCAATCGAGAGGCGATCGCAGGTCGTGGCCGTGATCGAGAACGGACTTGAGATTCATCATGAAATAGGTCCAACCGTGGATGGCTCCATCGTTACAGGTCCACCCACGCTCCTCGACGTTGGAAGCCCGAGTGCGCGAACGTCAGCACGGTTCCCCCGGGTTTGGGCTCGACCGACAGCCGGAGCTTGGTCACCCCCAGCTGCTCCTGACCGGGCCACTGCCACGTCAGAGTGATGCGCTTCCCCCGAACGAACTCCAGCACCTTCCCCACGTGCGTCGGGCCGCCGTCCTACGAAAATGAGTAGCGGCCGCCTACGGACGGCGCCAGTGTCGCACGATCCATGAACCAGCGAGTGAGAAGCTCCGGCTCGGAGATCGCCCGGAAGACCTTGCGGGGTGAGGCGTGGAGGAAGATCCGCAGACGGATCGTTCGAGTCGCTGGGCGCACCATCGTCGACGCAGCGGGGAACGACTGCTAAAGGCTATCGAGGTTCGCCGCCGCGCCGGACGTTCCCTGGAAGGATTCGTAGCCGCGTTTAACGGGAGTTGGCGGAGGCCTCGCCAATCCTAGCGGGGCATGGATTTGAACCATGGATCTACGGGTTATGAGCCCGTCGGGATTTCAGGACGGCCGGCACCGCCGACCGCTTTCCTGACTACCCTACCCCGCTGCGCGGCGGCCATGGAGGCCTCCGTATATGAGCTTCCACCCGTAAGGTCCCGTTCTCCTTCGGTCTCCGGGCGGGCGAAGCTCGTGGAGGGCCCAACTCCGCAGGGAGGGGCCTGGGCGGGGGCCCTCGTCGTTCGAGGTCACCGAGGGGGGGGTTGAGGGCTCACCCGTCGTGTCAGCCAAGCGTCGTAGATGGCGGGGGCTCCCTCCTCCTCGCGCATGTGGAAGGCGGTTCGCCGAAAGAGGAATCCGGCCTCGAAGGTCTGGGTCACTTCCTGGAGGGAGGGTCGGTGCCGAGGTCCGCGAGGGGCGGTGTGTTCGCGCGCGACCCAGGAGAGGGCGAAGCTCCCTCCCGGCCGCAGGATTCGATAGGCCTCCCTCGCGTACCCCGCCCGCCGACGGACGGGGAGGGTGTGAAAGCAACCGTTGTCGATCATGCCCCCGAACTTCCCGGCAGGGAAATCGAGGTCGAGGACGTCACCTACCCGAAAATCCGCCGAGACCCCTTCCCGGAGCGCTCGGCTTCTCGCTGCTTGAATGGCCCCCGGGGAAATGTCCACTCCGACAGCACGGAATCCGCTCCGGCTGAGGTAGAGGACATTCGAGCCCGCACCACACCCGACATCTAGGACGGTGGCCCGAGGGGGCAGGAACTTCTCGACCACCGCCTGGACCACCTGTGGGCTCGGATCTGGGTTGAACCAGGGGAGCTCGTCGTAGGGCGTTTCTTCGTACGTCGTTTTCCACATCGACCGGTGGCCGGCGGAGCTTCCCCGCCGGACGACCCTGCCAGAGCTCATTCCCGTATCCCAGTAGCCGAGGAAGTACTCATACTCAAGGTCGTCCTCCCTGAGGCCTGAGGGCGGGTGCGCCGACGCCTGTCGGACCGAAGCCCCCGGTTCGTCTAAGGGAGCATCGGGTCCGTTATTTGCCTCAACCCGGTGACAGCGACGAGAGCGTCGATGGTCTCTCGCGCGGCAGTTCCCGACATCCACTTCCGGCATCTCGGGACCGCCGACGAGTTCCGACAGGCCGAGGAGGTCCAGATCGCGGCATGGGGAATGGTAGAGGAGCATCCCGTTCCCAGCGCGTTGCAGCGGGCGATGGAGGACAATGGAGGACTCCTTCTCGGAGCCTTCGACGAGCACCGCCTCGCAGGCTTCTGCCTGGGCTTCCTCGGTCGTGAAGGGGAGAACCAGTTCCACTACTCTCACATGACCGCGGTCCGCCCGGAGTACCAGAACCATCGACTTGGCTTCCGTCTCAAGTGCTACCAACGAGAGGAAGCGCTCAAGCAGGCCCTCGCCGAGGTCCGCTGGACGTTCGACCCCCTGCAGAGCAAGAATGCCTTCCTGAATCTCCGGCGATTGGGGGCCCGCCCGACGGCCTACCTCGTCAACTACTACGGCCGAATGGACTCCGAGGTGAACCGGGGCCTAGCGACCGATCGACTTCGAGTCAGCTGGGAGCTCGAGTCCGCTCGCGTTCTCGAGCGCATGAGTGGACGATATCCCTCGAGTGAACAGGATCGGGTGAGCTGGAATGCGTCTCAGTCGCTGGTCGATACCGACCTCGATCGTGCCGGTGTTCGGATTCCCATGACGGTCTCCGAACCCTCTCGGCCGAACCTCACGATCGAGATCCCCTGGGATCTCAACACGGTCCGCGCCCGGGGCCCGGACGCCGTGAGGGCGTGGCGAGAAGCGACCCGAGCCGCCTTTCGCACGTCTCTGGACGCCGGTTACCGAGTGGACGACCTGGCGGTATTGGCGGTCCGGGAGGAGGAACGCAGTTTCTATTTCCTCTCCCTCGGCGGGGCGACCACGACCCTGCCCGGGATCCCGCACCCCTGAGGGGACGATGCAGATTCTCTCCGCGCGGATTGACGAGCTTGAGCTTCCGCTCGTGGAACCCTTCGAGACCAGTTTCGGAGTCGAACGGCGTCGCCAGCTCCTTTTGCTTACCCTCCGAGGGGATCGCGGCGAGGAGGGTGTGGCCGAGTGCGCCGCGGCTCGGGACCCCTTGTACAGCAGTGAGTCGGTCGCGACCGCCCACTGGATGCTCAGCCGATATCTCCTCCCCCAACTTCTCCGTGGGTCGCTCGCGAGTCCCCCCGTGTTTCTCGATCGCGTGCGCGCGCTCAAAGGGCATCCCATGGCCAAGGCCACGGTGGAAATGGCCCTCTGGGATCTGTTCGCAAGGGAGCACCGCCGGTCATTGGCTGCCGAGCTGGGGGGACACCGCCGCCGCATCGAGGTCGGAGTGAGCGTCGGGATCCAGCCGTCGGTCGAACATCTCGTTCGGCGGGTGGGCCGGTATCTCGAGGAAGGGTATCGGCGAGTGAAGCTCAAGGTGCGCCCCGGATGGGACATCGCTCCGGTTCGCGCGGTCCGCCGGGCCTACCCGGACCTCCGACTTTGGGTGGATGCCAACCAGGCCTACCCGGGGAAGGCCGCGGCTACCATCGCTCGCTGGGCGTCCCGGTACGAGGTAGAGCAGGTGGAGCAGCCGTTCTCCGAACATGAGCTGGCGGCGCACGCCCGGCTGAACCGGTACCACCGGTTCCGGGTCTGCTTGGACGAATCGATCGTAGACCGAGCCTCGCTCGACGAGGCCATCGGACGGCGGGCGGTCAGCAGTCTGAACGTGAAGTCGGGTCGGGTCGGCGGTCTTACCGTATCCCGCGAGCTCCAGGCAGTCGCGGCCCGCTCCAGAATCCCTGCGTGGGTGGGAGGGATGCTGGAGACCGGGGTGGGCCGGGCGCACGCAGTGGCGCTGGCGTCACTCCCGAACTTCGCCCTTCCGGCCGACCTCTCGGCGAGCCGCCGGGTACCACCGGACCGAGATCATCGACCGGCCGTTCGAACTCGGTCCCGCGAGCACGCTGACGGTTCCCCGCGGCCCCGGGATCGGCGTTACTTTGGTCGACAAGGCGGTCGCGCGAACCCGCCGGCGAAGCCAGGTCTTCCGCCCGCCCCGTCTCCGACGTGGACGAGCTTGACGTTCCCATTCCTGAATGTATGAATCTCCCCTCACGCGCCATGCCCGTTCCGATCTGCCTCTCCCATCGTGACCTCCTCCGTCCATGTTGGAACCACTCAGGCGGCGGGGCAGTGCACAACCCGCCCGGGGGCCCCGCCCTTGCGGAGCCGTTGGGTCGGCTTCGTGCGTCGCCGACGGGGTGATACCGGCGGGGGGCCGGTCCCTCGGTGTCGGCCGGGCTATAAAATGGTAGCCAACGCGCATGTTGGGAAAGGGGGGTACGTCGTTGCCGGCTTCGACTCTTTTGTAAGATGGGGGTTCTCTAACGACCCCTCTCAGATCCAATCGCCCATTTCTCAGAACGGTCGGGTCGAACTGGGGGAACATCCCCTAAAGGTGTCGGTCGGGCCCCTTCCCGGGCGCAGGGAAAGAGATCAGCCGCGGGAGGGATTTGAACCCTCGGCCTGCTCCTTACCAAGGAGCCGCTCTGCCAGCTGAGCCACCGCGGCGTCAGGCGTGACCCGACACCTCGTCCCTTTTCCGCTTTCCGCTCCCCGAGGCCGGTCGTTTCGGGTCCGTGGGCTGCCCCCACGGGAATCCGCGGGACTGAGATTCCCATCCGGTTCGGTCGCGCGGGAGGAGCGGTCGCTTCTCGAGGAACGCCCGCATGCCCTCTTGCTGATCCCTCGTCCCGAAGAGTCGCACCCACAGATCCAGCTCGTACTCGAGGTCGTCGTCAATCCTCGGGTCGGCCGCCCGTAGGATCTCGTACTTCGCTGCGGCCAGGGCAAGCGGGGGTTTGGCCGCAAGCTCCTCCGCAAACGCCAGGGCCGTGGGAAGCAGGTCGGCGCGCGGCACGATCCGATCGACCCACCCGTCCGAATGCGCCTCGGTGGCGGGGACTGACCGACCGGTGTAGATCCACCGACGGGCGCGGGCCGCCCCGATTCGGCGGGGAAGACGTTGGGACCCGCCCCAGCCTGGGGTCACTCCGAGGTTGATCTCCGGTTGGCCGAACTGGGCGTCCGGGGTCGCGAACACGAAGTCGCACGCGAGCGCGATCTCACAACCGCCCCCAAGACACACCCCGTGGACCGCCGCAATCACCGGAAGGGGGAGTCGCTCGATGCGGCGAGTCACCTCCTGCCCGAGAGCCCCATGGACCCTCGCTTCGTCCGGCCTCAAGGATGCCATCTCCCGGATGTCCGCCCCCGCGGCGAAGGCTTTCTCCGCGGCGCTGGCGAGGACGACCACCCGGACCGCGGGGTCCGCTTCTGCCTCGCCCAGCCGGGTCGTCAGCGCGTCGAGCAGCGCCCGCGAGAGGACGTTGACCGGCGGATGGTCGAGCGTGAGGACCAGCGTCGTGCCCTCGCGCTCGGAGCGTACCACGGGTCGGGGGAGCGGGCTCGACATCCGGGTCGCGGAGCCGAGCCGGGCTATTTATGGGCGGTGGGTTGCCGTCCCGAGGCGGGGCATGGCGAGGTCGGTCGTGACGACGTGGTTCGGTGCGTTCCTCGTTGAGGGACCGAACGTCGTGCGGTCTCTGCTGGCCCCGCTCGACCCCGACTCGCTCCGGCAGCGGGCTCGCCAGCGGCGCTCCGGCGCCCTGACCGCGGAGGAGACCGCGCTGGTCGGCCAGCGGGGGAGCGCGGACTGGACCACCCGCGACCGCCGTTTGGTCCCCTACGGGCTCCGCGTCGACCCTCGGGCGCCCGCTGACGTCGACGCCCAAGCCGTGGGCGTCGACCCCGCGTTGGTACGGGCGCTGCTGCTGTCCGAGGGGGAATCCGCGCTCGAAGCAGCCTGGGACCCCTCTGTGCACGTTCAGGAGGCGGTCCGGGCCGCGAGCGACCTCGACCGGGTGCGCAACCTCGTGGGAGAGCGGCTCGGGAGCTGGGTCTCCCGAGACCGGCCCGAGGTGGACCCGGGGGACCATGCCAAGGCAGCCCGCGTCGTGCTCGAGGAGGGTGACGCGGGCCCGCTCGCTCCGACCGACGAGGCGCTGGTAAAGGCCCGGCGCCGCCTCGCGGAACTGTATCATGCGGTCGAAGAGAGCCGGGCGGCGCTCGCCAGCGCGGTGGAGGCCCTCTCCCCGAGCCAGACCCCCAACCTGTGCGCGCTCCTGGGACCGGAGCTCGCGGCTCGCATGGTCGCCCAAGCGGGAGGGTTGGAGCGGCTCTCCCGATTACCGTCCAGCACGGTGCAGGTGCTGGGGGCCGAGCGCGCCTTCTTCGAGCACCTGCGGGGCCGCGCCCCCCCGCCGCGGCACGGATTGCTCTTCACCCATCCGGCTTTGCAATCGGCCCCCCGCCACGAGCGGGGAAAGCTCGCCCGAGCGCTCGCGGGAAAGGTGGCGATCGCGTCCCGGCTCGACCAAGCCGGCACTCCAGTCAACCCCTCCCTGGCCCAAGCGTTCGAGGCGCGTCGCGCCGAGCTCAAGACGCGGCGAGGGAAGCCGGGCTCGGGGGGCCGCCGGTCACTTTCCCGGCTTCCACTTGAGCGAGCAGCCGGCGACCGGTAGCTCGGAGGGCACCACCGGCTGGTGCGCCAGCGCCTGCTCGATGGCACGTTCGAGGTATCTTTCGGTCGCGCGTTCCGGATGTTGGTGGTCGTTGTCAATCCGCCCTTGGAAGAGGAGCTTTCGGTCGGGGCCGAACAACATCGGGTGGGGGGTGACCAGCGCTCCGTAGGACCGGGCGATCGCCTGGGATTCGTCGACCAGGTACGGGATCAGGTACCGCTTCTCCTGGGCCCGGCGGACCATGCTCTCCAGGTTATCCTCGGGGTAGGCGCGCGCGTCGTTCGAGTTGATGAGCACGAACCCGACCCCCTTCGGGAGGTAGCGGTGCGCCAGGTCGAGCATTCGACCCTCCCAGGCTTGCACGTACGGGCAGTGGTTACACCAGAACGTCACCACGAGGTAGGGACTCTGGAATCCTCCGAGGGTGTAGGTCTTCCCGTCAACGCCCTGCAGCTCGAAATCCGGCGCAGGATCGCCGGCGTGCAGCTTGAAATCCGCGGATTCGGCCATCCTCAGCGGACCGGCGCTAGGTTCTTACCGTTTTACTGCAGGGTGGTCATCCCCTATCCCGGGGAGCCGTTCCATGACCAGCACTGTTCGGCCGACCGAATTGTCGGTGGAACTGGGCCTCGACTTCGAGGGGTGCGTGGCCGCTCACGAACGGCTACTGCGGGCCGGACAACCCGCCGTGCACGTCGCGACGCTCCGCAACACGGCCGTCTCGTACGGAGTCGGGGTGGATCCGAGCGCGCCCTACCTCGCTCGGGCCCAGGCGGACAAGGTCCCGGTCGTGCGTCGGCCCTCCGGGGGAACCGGCCTGGTCCATCTCCCCGGTGACCTGGTCTGGGCGGTCGTCCTGCCTCGCACCGACCGGCGGGTGGGCCGCGACTTCGTCCGGGCCTACGACCGGTTCGGGCGAGGTCTCGTGGGACTGTTGGAGGAACGGGGTCTCTCGACCCGGTGGGTCTCCGCACCCGGACTCTCCGATACCTACTGTCCGTTGAGCTCCCGGGGCCAGGTGCTGGACTGCGGAGGGCAGGTGCTGGCTGCCGCGGCGCAGCATGCGACGGGCCTTGCGCTGCTCCACCACGGCGTCCTCCCCCGGACCCTGGATCGAGCCCGCATCGCCCGATGGTTCGAACTCCGGGTCCCGGGACCGGCGGACGCCCTCACGTGTCTGGGAGAGGTCGGCGTGCCGGACCTGCCGGAGGAGGTGGCCCGGGCGCTGGGCCGTCATCTGGTCGCGGCCCTCGCGGCGGCAGCGGGAGACTAGCTCACTTCGGACGGTTCGCCCAGAGCGTGGCGGCTGCCGCATCCAGCTCGGTCCGGATCGCCGTCCAGTCCGCTCGGACGAGACGTCGGTGCTCGACCACCGCTGCGCCGTTGACGTAGACCGAGTCGATGGCCTCGTCGTTCGCGGAATAGGCCAGGTGCGAGACGATGGCCTCCGGTCGTCCGGGAAGGAGCGTCGGGTGGTCGAGTCGGAAGAGCGAGAAGTCCGCCCGCTTGCCGACCTCCACGGAGCCGATCTCGGCCTCCTTCCCGAGGGCCCGAGCCCCTTCGAGCGTGGCAAGGTCGAGGAGCTCCTGGGCGTTCAGCGCCGTGGCGTCCCACCGGTGGTTCTTCTGCACCAGCCCCGCGAGATGCATCTCCCGGAGCATCGACAGCGAGTTGTTGGAGGCGACCGAGTCGGTGCCGAGCCCGACGGAGACGCCTGCGGCCCGGAGCTCGACGACGGGCGCCACGCCCCCGGAGGCGAGCTTCAGGTTGGAGCCGGCGCAGTGCGCGACCCCCACCTTGCGATGCGCCAGGGAACGGATCTCCCCGGAAGTCAGCCACACGGCGTGGGCCGCGACCTGGCCGGGCCCCAGGAAGCCGATTTCCTCGAGCCAGTCGACCGGACGCCGCCCGGTCTTCGCTTCGTGCTCATGGACCTCCCGTCGTGTCTCCGAGAGGTGGTAGTGCACGAGGGTCGCGGACCGCTCGGCGAGCTCGCGCGCCCCCAGCCAGGTCTCCTTCCCACAGACGTACACCCCCTGCGGGGCCACGAGGGGCAGGATCCGGGGGTCGTTCTTCCAACGGTCGATGAACGAACGCGCATTGTCGAGGGGGTTCCCGCGCTGGGTCGTCATCTCCGGGTCGAGGACGGCCCACCCGAGGAACCCGCGGATCCCGAGGGATTCGACGGCGCGGGCCACCGCGTCCTCGAAGTAGTAGAGGTCGAGGAACGAGGTCGTCCCCCCGAGGAGCATTTCCGCGATACCGGCCCGCGCCCCGACCTCGACGTCGCGCTCGGTCCGGTGCGCGTCGACCGCGAAGAGCGTCTCCAGGAAACCCGCGAGCTCGCGGTCGTCGGCGATCCCGCGGAGCGGGTGCATGGCGACATGCGTGTGGAGGTTCACGAATCCCGGAACGAGTGCCCGGTCGTGCGCGTCGATGACCTCGGCGCCCTCCCGGGGGGCGCTCGGCCCGACATGCGTGAACCGACCGTCCTCGACGCGAACATCCCCCCGGAGGACTCGGCGGGCGGGGTCCTGCGTCACGATCAGGGCGTCCCGGAAGACGCGGGGCGGCTCCCGCGGAGAGGAGGTCACACTCGACCTACGGACGTCGGTCTAAAAGCCGTTCCCCGGTCGGTCGGTTGACCACCGCTGGGTCGACCTCAGGGAGGTCCGACAGGCCCTCGGCCGTCCGGGACTCTGAGGCACGGAACGCGCCCAGCACTCGGCGTACCCACGGTCGACTGAAGACGACGACCAGCGGGACGATCGCGAGCACGACCAGGATGACGTCGACCCAGACGCCCGGTACCCAGGCCGCGCTGGGCATTCCGAGGATGGTTGCGGCGGTGTTAGGGATCAGAACGACGGCGCTGACGAGCCCGAGCAGGAGCGCGATGTAGGCCACCCCCAGCATGCGGATGTTCGAGGTGTTCGCGAACGCCGCGATCTGATTCGAGACCTCGCCGAGTCGGTTCGTCGCGGCCGACAGGCGGTTCGCGTCCCCGGCGTTCCGCAGTGCGAGGAGGTCGCGGATCCCCTGGCCGATCCACGACGAGAACTCCTCGAGATGCTGGAGCTCGGCCTGGACCTGGGGCAGTGCCTCAGCGAGTTTCGGGAATCGCTCCCCGAGGGGTCCGTCGAGCTCGGCGACGGTGACGTCCAGGCGAGCTACGTGCTCCCGGAGCGCGCGGTACTTCCGGTGGAGCGCGGCCAGGTCGGAAACTGGCGCCGACTCCCCGTCGGCCTCGATGGCGTCCAGGCGCTCGGCGAGCTCCTCCAACCGCTCGAGGTAGCTTCGCGCCGCGCTCTGCAGGAGGTTCACGAGGTCGCCGGTGATCCCGTCGAGGCGATGCGTGGCGGCGATGAGGCTCGTAGGGGGGTGCGAGCCCAGCCAGCGACTTCCCGCTCGGGAGAGCCACACCCCGTGATAGGTGGGGCGTCCGTCGGGGTCAAGCGTGCCGAGCAGCAGAACCGTCCCACCGGGTCCGTGCAGGACCGGTCGTCGCGGGACCGGCTGGGCGGGGAGCCCGTTCGCCTGGAGGGCCTCGCTCACCGGGGTCGACTCGGGGACGGGCGTGCTCTCTCCCCTCGCCTAGATGTCGAGGTTCGTGACCTCGACGGCGTGCTCCTGGATGTAGGCCCGCCGCGGCTCGACCTCTTCGCCCATCAGGATCTGGAAGAGGGTGTTGGCCCGCCCGGCGTCCTCGACGGTGACCCGCAGGAGGGTTCGGACGCCCGGGCGCATCGTGGTCTCGGCGAGCTGCTCCGCGTTCATCTCCCCGAGTCCCTTGTACCGCTGCTGCGTGATCCCCTTCTGCCCGCCAAAATCGGCGGCCAGGCGGTCGCGCTCCGGGTCCGAGTAGGCGTAGGCGATCCGGCCTCCTTTCTGGAGCCGGTACAGGGGCGCCTGGGCGATGAAGACGTGACCCTCCGTGATCAGCGGGGCCATCTTCCGGTAGAAGAGCGTGAGGAGCAGGGTGCGGATGTGGGAACCATCCACGTCGGCGTCCGTCATCAGGATGATCTTGTGGTAGCGCAACCGGCTCAGGTCGAGCTCGTCACCGATCCCGATCCCGATCGCGGTGATGAGCGCCCGGATCTGCTCGTTCTGGAGCATCTGGTCGAGGCGGGCCTTCTCGACGTTCAGGATCTTGCCGCGCAACGGGAGGATCGCCTGGAACTCGCGGTCCCGCCCCTGCTTGGCGGTCCCGCCGGCGCTGTCCCCCTCGACGATGAACAGTTCGCACTCCTCCGGGTTCCGCGAGTGGCAGTCGGCGAGCTTGCCCGGGAGCCCGCCCCCTTCGAGGAGTCCCTTCCGGCGGGTCAGTTCGCGCGCCTTGCGGGCGGCTTCCCGGGCCTGGGCCGCCTGGACCGCCTTCGCGATGAGGATCTGCCCGACCGCGGGATGCTCCTCGAGGAACTCGGCGAGCTTGTCGTTGACCGCGCTCTCGACCTGGCCCTTGACCTCGGAGTTGCCCAGCCTCGCCTTGGTCTGGCCCTCGAACTGCGGCTCCAGCACCTTGACCGAGAGGACCGCGGTGAGTCCCTCGCGGACGTCCTCCCCGGTGAGACCCTCCTTGTCGCCTTTGATGAAGCCACGCTGGCGAGCGTAGTCGTTGAGGGTGCGCGTGAGGCCGGCCCGCAGGCCCACCACGTGGGTCCCCCCGTCCATGGTGTTGATGTTGTTCACGAAGGCAAGCGTGGTCTCGTTGTATCCGTCGTTGTACTGCAAGGCGAGTTCGATGTCCGTCGTGTCGCGCTTGGCATGCAGCGAGATCGGCGGGCGGAAGAGGACGTTCGCGCCGCGGTTCACGTCCTCGACGAACTCGGTGAGACCCCCGGCGTGGTGGAAGGTCTCAGAGGTTCCGTCCCTTTCGTCCGTGAACGCGATGGTCACACCGGCGTTCAGGAAGGAGAGTTCCTTCAAACGTCGGGCGATCGTCTCCTTGTCGAAGTTCAAGGTCTCCATGATCGTCCCGTCGGGCTTGAACCGGGTCTCGGTGCCGGTAGCCTCCGCGGGTCCCACGATCTTGACGGCGGCGACCGGGATCCCCCGCTCGTACCGCTGGAAGTACTCGTGCCCATCCCGTCGCACCCGGACCTCGAGCCACTCGCTGAGGGCGTTCACGACGTGGACGCCGACCCCGTGCAGTCCGCCCGAGACCTTGTAGGTGTTCTTATCGAACTTCGATCCCGCGTGGAGGACCGTCATCACGATCTCGAGGGAGGGCCGGTGGTACTTCGGGTGCTCCTCGACGGGGATCCCCCGGCCGTTGTCCCGGACCGAGGCCGAGCCGTCGGTGTGGACCGTGACCTGGATCTCCGAGCACGCAGCGGCCAGGACCTCGTCGATCGAGTTGTCCATGACCTCGTAGATCAGCTGATGGAGCCCGCGGGCGTCGGTCGACCCGATGTACATTCCCGGACGCTTGCGGACGGCCGAAAGCCCCTCGAGAATCTGGATGGAACTGGCGTCGTACACCGACGTGGACATTCTCGGTTGCGCCCTCGGAAACCGCCGGTCGAAACCGACGTACAAAACCGAGCCGGGCATGCGTTATAACCCTTCGCGCGGGCTCGAAAATCGACCCCTGCCGAGCCCCCCCCACGAGGGAAAGAAAGTCGGGTTTGGAGGTCGCCGTAGCACTGCCTTTGCCGGGCCGATCCGGCCCCTGCAACGCCTAATACTCGGGGCCTCCCTGCGACACGCCGGTCCCCCCATGCCCGAGGAACCGGAAATCCCCCCCGTCCCGCCTGCGACTCCTCCCGAACCGGCCCCGGCGGCCGCGGCTCCCGAGGAGTCGGCCCCGCCCCTCGAGGACTGGGCGGTGAAGTACCGATACCTGCTCGCCGATTTCGAGAACTATCGTCGGCGGACCGACCGGGAGCGGGAGGGGATCTCTCGTCAGGCCCGGGCGGGGGTGATTCGTGAGCTCCTCCCGATCCTGGAAGCATTCCGGGCCGCCCGGGATGCGCTCGCGGCCTTGCCGGCCAACCATCCGGTGCGTCACGGCCTCGACCTCTTGGAGCGGGAGTGGGCGACGTTCCTGAAGCACGAAGGGGTGATGCCGATCGCGGAGGCGGGCCAGCCGTTCCACGCCGACGAGCAGGAGGCGGTCGGCGAGGCTCTCCCCCGAGACGGGGTTCCGGAGGGCGCGATCGCCGAGGTCGTGCCAGCAAGGGTACCGGTTCTACGGAGGGATCCTGCGTCCCGCCAAGGTCGTGGTCGCCCATGCTCGCCCGGCCGGGCGGTCCGGCCGGGAGCCTCCCCGGAGGAGACCGCATGACCCATTCCTCGGAGGTCTCGGGCTTCTATCGCAAGAGCATCGCCGAGCGTCGGGAGTTCGCCCGCGAGTGGGCCGGCCTGACCGAGGAGGAAGCCCGTGCCTGGGATTTCCCGCCCGGGGTCGACCCGGGGACGGTCGACCGGATGATCGAGAACGTGATCGGCGTCATGCCCCTGCCGCTCGGCGTGGCGACGCACTTCCGGATCAACGACAAGGACTACCTGGTCCCGATGGCGATCGAGGAGCCGAGCGTGGTCGCTGCCGCCTCGAACGCGGCCAAGGTCGCGCGGACGGCCGGCGGCTTCCACGCCCAGAGCACCGACCCCGTGATGATCGGGCAGGTCCAGATCATGGACGTGCACGACCCCGCGGCCGCTCGCCTTCGTATCCTGCACGCACGCGACGATCTCCTCGCCGCCGCGAACGCCAAAGACCCAGTCCTCGTCAAGTTTGGAGGCGGCGCGAAGGAGGTCGAGGTCCGGATCCTCCCCTCCCCCCGGGGCACGATGGTCGTCGTGCACCTTCTCGTGGACGCCCGCGACGCGGGGGGATGAATGCGGTCAACACGATGTGCGAGGCCCTCGCGCCCGAGCTCGCTCGTCTTGCAGGGGGTCGTTCGGTCCTCCGCATCATCTCGAACCTGGCGATTCACCGCCTCGCCCGGGCCCGCGCCACCTTCCCCGCCGACCAGCTCAAGACCGACTCGATGTCCGGGGCCGAGGTCGTCGACGGGATCCTGGACGCCTACGCCTTCGCGGTCGCCGACCCGTTCCGGTGCGCCACTCACAACAAGGGCATCATGAACGGGATCTCGAGCGTGGTCATCGCCACCGGGAACGACTTCCGCGCGATCGAGAGCGGAGCCCACACGTTCGCCGCATGGCAGGCGGCGCCCACTGGGGCCGTTGTCCGTCCCCTCACCACCTACGAGAAGGACCGAGAGGGGAACCTCGTGGGCACGATCGAGTTTCCCGCTCCCGTCGGGTTGATCGGGGGCGCGACCGCGGTCCATCCGACCGCCAAGGCCAACGTCAAGCTGCTCGGGGTGAAGTCGGCGCGGGAGCTTGGGGAGGTCCTCGCGGCGGTCGGACTCGCCCAGAACTTCTCCGCCCTTCGGGCACTCGCGACCGAGGGGATCCAGCGGGGTCACATGGAGCTGCACGCGCGGAACCTCGCTACGAGCGCCGGCGCCCGACCCGACGAGGTCGACCGGGTCGTCGCGCGACTCGTCGCGGAACACGCCATCCGGTTCGACCGGGCCAAGGCGATCCTCGAGGAGCTCCGGGCCGGCCGATGAAGGTCGGGGTCCTGGCGCTCCAGGGGGACGTCCCCGAACACTTGCGGACCGTCGGGGACTTCTCCCGCCCGGCTCCGTGGTCGCCCTCCGTCGACCCGAGCAGCTCGGCGACCTGGACGCCTTGTTCCTCCCGGGGGGCGAGTCGACGACGATCGCCCGATTGCTGCACGGGGCGAACCTCTGGGACCCGCTCGGCCGCCGCCTCCGCGACGGGTTCCCGGTGCTAGGCACGTGCGCCGGTCTCATCCTGCTCGCCCGCGAGATCGCGCGGAGCCCCTTCGGTCAGGACCCGCCGAGCTTCGGAGTACTGGACGTCCGGGTGCGCCGAAACGACTACGGTTCCCAACGGGACTCGTTCGAAGCGCCGGTCGTCGTGGACGGGGTAGCCGGTCCCCCGTTCCCCGGGGTATTCATCCGGTCCCCCCGGATCCTCTCCGTCGGGCCGAACGCCCATCCGGTCGCCTGGCGGGGGGAGGAGATCGTCGGCGTCCGCTCGGGAAACATCTGGGGGCTAGCCTTCCACCCGGAGTTGTCGGACGACGCCCGGGTCCACCGCAGATTCCTCACCGAGTCCGGGTTCCTCTCCTAACGGACCCACAGGACGAGCCCGACCGCGACCCCGAGGAGGACCGCCCCCACGACCACGGCCGCCATTCGGATGCGGCGTGAGACGTGCTTCCATCGCCCGAAGAAGATCGGGACCGGCCCGATCAGCAGCAGGCCCCCGACCTCCTCCGGCGGGGCCTCCGCCCGCGCGGGCGGCTGCCCCTCGCTGGCCTCGTCGGTGACGAACGTGTAGCCGAAGGCGAGAGGGAGCGTCACGAACCCGAAGAAGAGGACCACCACGCCGAGGAAGAACTCGGTCGACGCGCCGAAGATCACCGGCACCACGACGACCAGCGCTAGGGAGGCTCCGCCTCGGAGGATCGCATCCCCGACGAGGCCCGCGCCGACCGCGAGCAGGACCCAGGGCACGAGGCGGCTCGCTCGCACGACCGAGGAACGGCCCCCCGGCGCAAGAACCTGCCGAACCGTGTCCTAATGGTAGGTGTCGAAGAGGTAGGGAGCGAGGGGGAGCTCCCCGAGGGCCATCAGGAACTCGGGCGGCGTGAGGACCGGGCGGGGATAGTTCGCCCCGTCGTCCAGGGCGATCCGCGGGCACGCGGTGTTCACGTAGGCATCGAACGCTCGACCCTCGAGGTCGCGTGGGTCGAGTCGGTCGAAGTAGAGGAGCTCGGCCTCCCGTCCCGCGGCCCGCGCGCGCTCCTGGAGCGCCAGGGCGGTCGGAGAGCGGTTCTGACCAGCGAAGGTCGACACGAGGATCCCCCAGCGGCGGGCGTCTCGGGTGGCGGCGACGGTGAGCTGCCGCCGCGCAACGAGCGAGGCCCGGTCGATTGGGGGCTCGAGCCGGTTCTGCACCGGGTCGAGCGAGAAGACCGGGCGGTCGACGGCGAAGGCGAGACCGACCGGATGGAAGCGGCCGGTGCCGAGGAACAGGAACGCGTCGACCCGATCGACGACCGCCTCCGCGCCGGTGTAGTTGCAGCCGAGCGCCTGAGCCGGGTACGCGAGTCGATGGTCCCCCTGCTCCACATGGACCTCGAACCCCCGAGCCGTGAGGGCGGCGGTGAGGGGCGGCAGCAGGTCGAGGTGCTGCACCGAGGCTACGAGGCCCAGACGACGGGGGAGGTTCGCCTCCCGTACGGTCGCGGCCAGCGCCTCGGGGTCGCCTCCCGGGTCTCGCATCTCCACAAAGAACGTCGGGCGCGACAGACGAACGTTAGGGATGGGGGCATGCCCGAGGACGACCGCGAGCTCCGCCCGCGGCGCCTCGTCCGTCGAGGGGAAATCGCAGGCTCCGAAGCACGGCCGGGTCGCGAGGATCACCGGGGCTCCCGATTCGGTCCGGATGCGGTCCACGAGCTCGTGGGCGTTGCGGACGAGGCCCGCCGGTACCTGGAGGACGATCCGGGACGGATGGGCCGCTCGCAGTGCCTCGAACAGCTCTGGGCCGACGGTCCGGAAGACACGGGCCGGAGCGGTGGTGGGGTCGACCATGGAACGCGGTCGATGCGACCCCAAGGCCCCGCTAAACGTTTGGGGAAGGGCGGGAGAGTCGCGAGCGCAGTCGGGCGACCGCCTCGCGGTTGTCGGCGAAGTGGAGCCGACGCCCGGCCTCCGCCGCGTCGACCCACTCGAACGCGACGTTCTCATCGTTCAACTGGGGGCGGAACGACCTCGGGACCTCGACGGCGTAGGCATGGAGCCTCCAGACCTCTCCGTTGTCCGCCCGGAACGGGATGTGCCAGTCGAGCGAGGTGACCGATTGGGGCCGGACGAGCCCGGTCTCTTCGTGAAGCTCCCGGAGGAGGGCGGCCTCGAGAGTGGCGTCGTTCGGCTCCACCTTGCCTTGGATCGGGACCCGAGATCGACCCGCGGGACGGTGGGCGGCGGAAGATCAGCAGCGCGAGCGGGAGCCGGGAGAACAGGTAACCTTCGACGCACTCTCGCACCACCGGCTCCTCGGGCCCAGGAGCCGGCAGGGATCCGCCGGTCGACCCCGGGTCGGCCATGGCATCCCGAACGCGGCTAGCGGCCGCGGGTCATCAGGTGCATGATCGCCTCCGCGGGCGCCCCGTTGGTCCGGAACAGCGCTTCGACCGCTTCCTCCCGGGAGACCTGCGCCTGCTCCATGACCAGCTGGATGTCTTCTTCGGGGGGTCCGGGCGGGGCGGTGGGTGTCGGCGCGGGGGCGACCGCGGCAGGGGACCCCGACGTGCGGGCACGGACCTGAGGGGTCCCGACGACCTGGTACGTACGGACGCCCTGAACGGTGAGGATCGTCACTTCGGGCGCTGTGAAGACGTGCTCCTTGGTCCGAGTGCGGACGACGACCTCCTCCACCCCGTCGATCGCCTCGGTCTTCATCCCCATACGGCGCATCATCAGGTCCATCTGGCGCTGGTTCCTGGGTCCGCCCGGGATCATGGTCGCCTCCTACTCGTCGTCGCCGGTCGCGACCCGGATACGGCGCTCGAGGTCGGGGTCCTCCGAGGTCTCGTCCGCGGGCGGTCGCCGACGGTTGCGCCCTCGGTCACGTCGGCTCTCCTGGTCCCGCTGGACCTGGGCGGTCAATTCTTCCATGATCCCCGAGACTCCGGCCATGAGGTTCCAGCCGGTCTGCGAGGCATAGAAGATTCCCGCGTCGGTGTGGAGCCGACCCTCGGCCGTGATGTCGGCGGTCCGGTGGGTGGAGTGAGGGCTCAGGTGGAGGCTGAACAGCGAGGGATGCACGTGGTGCGCGACCCGCTTGAGCCCTTGGGCTACGAGGTGGTCGATGTCCGCGAGCAGTGCGGGGTCGCTCGACCCGCGCAACCCCGTGACCTCCACGTAGCAGTCCTCGATCCGGCCGGGTCCTCTCGCCGTACGGGCTGCCCCCACGACGAGCCCCAACAGGTCGGCTTGCGCGACGATCCGCGTGGGGCGCTCCTGTTCGACGACGAAGACGCTCGAGACCTTCTCGTCGGTCATCCGCCGTGCGGCTTCGGCCGCATGGGTGTGGGTCTCGACGGTGATCGCTGGAGAGCGCATGAACGACGCGACCCGCACGTCGAGGGCGCGGGCCCGCTGCGGCAGGTCGCGCTTGCCGCCGGTATCCGGCCTCCAGAGCACCGAGGCCAGGTCCGCGACGCCGACCGCGCCGACGAGATGGCCCTTGCGGTCGACGACGGGGAGCGGATGCTCCTCGAGGATCCGGATCTGCGCCTGGAGGTGGCGCACCGTGTCGTCCTCCCGCACGACGACCGTCGCCGGGCTTCCGATGCGGTCGACTCCCTCGTTGGGGAACGCAGGATGGTCCGCGAGGGCGGCGACGAGGTTCGTCCGGCTGATGACCCCCAGGAGTTCGCCCTTCGGACCGACAACCGGCCCGCCACGGAGCCCGCTTCCCAGCAACAGCTCGGCGACCTCCGGGAGCAGGAGGCGGGGCGTGATGAGCGGAGCCATGGAGACCATGCTCCCGACCTTCGTGGCGGTGGCGCGGCTCACCCGGCGGGCGAGCGACTCGAAGGTGATCATCCCGGCGAGGCGAGAGCGTTGAAGAACGGGGATCTCGATGGAACCCTTTCACCCTCATGATGCCGAGGGCCTGGGAGATCGGGGCGTCGAACGGGAGCGTGACCGGGCGGGGATTCATGAGGTCGGCAGCAGTGGGCCATGCAGTGGGCATGGCGTGTCCATCCGACGCGGAGGTTTTAGCGCCTCCGGTTCCGAGGCAGTCGCCCTACGGGAGCGGCCGGGCCATCTGGTAGCCGTTCTCGCCGTCCGAGTAGTAGCTCCGAAGCAGGTCGACGACCGAGTAGTCGAACCGGGTGTAGAACCGGATCGCGGTCGCGTTCGAGACACGGACCTCGAGGGTGACCCGGCCGAAGTTGCGGTCGCGGCAGCGTTGGAAGAAGGTGGTCATCAGGAGCCGACCAATCCCCTGCGTACGCCGGTGCCGGTCGACCGCGAACATCAGGATCCGAGCCTCCCGCTCGACCTGGGTGACGCCCAACAGAAAGGCGACCGGCACGTCGTGGGGGTCCGCGGCGATCAGAAATCCCTCCGGCCACTCCGCGCTCAGCGAGAGGTAGAGGTTCGGGTCGTAGTGCTCGTGCAGGGCGTCCGCGACGATCGTGGTGACGAAGGGGACGTCCGATGGGCGGAACCCTCGCAGCGTGACCGCCGGTCGCTCGTCGGGGAGCTCGGCCAGCGGGGGCCCAGGAGACGTGTCAGCGATACATCTCACCCGCCCCCTCCGGCGGGGCTTCCCGCATGTTCGCCATCGACTCCTTCGTCTGGCGGAGCGTCTTGCGGACCTCGCCCTCGATCTGGCGGGCCTTCTCGCGGAGCGGCTTGGTATCGAGCGCGATCAACGGAACGAGGGGGTTGACGGTCTCGATGATCTTCGCCGCCGCCCGGGCGTCCGGGTAATCCTTGTGGGCCTGGGCGACGAGGCACAGGACCGGCGTGGTCCGGTTGATCGCCCCGAGCAGCAGTCCACCCGCGAGACCGGTCACGACCCCGTTCGCGGCGGCGAAGCGATACTTCTCGAGCAAGGGCGCCGCGGCCCGGTTCGCCATCGCGACGATCCGGGCATCGGCACCGACCTCGGTCTCGATCGGCTGACCCTCGATCGCTACGATGAGGTGGATCCCTTTGGCCTCCGCCCAATCGAGCAGGACCCGGCCGAGGGCGTTGAGCATCTCGACAGGGGGCTGGATGTCGGCGATCACGACCACCAGCTGGTCGCAGGAGCGGTCAACCCCACAGACGAGCTTGCTCGCATAGAGCCGGATCGGAGCGCTGACGATTCCCTCCTCCATCACGACCGTGGGGGGAACTCCTCGCTGATCATGTAAGCGATCGGCTGCATGTCGAGGGCATGAAGGAGGTACGACGCCGCGACCGAGCCGACGAGGCCGTGGGTGGGGAACCCCACGACCATCATCGCTCCCCGGAGGGGTTCGTCGCGGGTGTCCACGATCGTGACCGAGGCCGGCTGCATCGGATCCGGGCCCCACCGACCCGTGCAGGCTCGAGGGAGCTCGAGCTTATTCCGCTTTGGTTCGTGGGCATGTGAATCCATGTCCCGGGCTTCCCATACCTTTTTCAAAGCGAATGGGGAATGACACCCCGGTTCGAACCCTATGAAGGTCCTGATCACGGGGATCGACGGATACTCAGGCTGGCCGCTCGCCCTTCACCTCCTCGCCCGGGGACATGACGTAGCGGGGGTCGACAACCTCGTCACTCGGAAACGGGTCAAGGAGGTCGGCGGTTGGTCCGCAACCCCCGTTCCTTCGATGCCACGCCGCCTCGCCGCCGTCAAGGAGGTCCTCGGCAGGGACCTACGGTTCTACCGGGGCGACCTCGCCGATTTTGACCTGGTGCGCCGCGTGCTCGAGACGGAACGGCCGGAGGCGATCGTCCACCTGGCGGAGCAACGCTCCGCCCCCTACTCGATGATTGACGTCCACCACGCGGTCGCGACCCAGGTGGAGAACCTCACCGGTACCCTACACCTGATCTACGCGATGAAGGAGGTCGTGCCCGAGGCGCATCTCCTCAAGATGGGGACGATGGGCGAGTACGGCACCCCCAATACGGACATCCCCGAGGGGTTCTTCGAGGCCGAGTTCCGGGGCCGGAGGGACTACCTTCCCTTCCCGCGTCAGGCCGGGTCGTGGTACCACTGGAGCAAGGTCTTCGATTCGGGCGACGTGATGTTCGCGACCAAGATCTTTCACCTCCGGGCGACCGACGTGATGCAGGGCGTCATCTACGGCATCCGCACCCCCGAGATCACGGACGACCGCCTCCTGACCCGGTTCGATTTTGACGAGACGTGGGGGACGGCCCTCAACCGATTCATCTCGCAGGCGGTCCTCGGGCTTCCCATCACTCCGTACGGGAAGGGGGAGCAGCGGCGCGGCTTCATCGCGCTGGAGGATTCCATGCAATCGCTCCGGCTCGCGCTCGAGCACCCTCCGCAGCCGGGCGAATACCGCGTGTTCAATCAATTCGACGCCGCCTATTCGGTCAACGAGCTCGCGGAACGCGTCGCACGGATCGCCACCGAGCTCGGGCTCCACCCGACCATCGAGCATCCGGCCGACCCGCGGGTCGAGGCGGAGCAGCACTATTATAACCCGATCCACGAGCACCTCCCGAAGCTCGGCTATCGACGCACCCGCGAGCTGCGACGACGTCGTCCGGGAGATCTTCCACGACCTCCTCCGGTACCGACGGCGCCTCGTAGCCCGCCAGTACGTGCTCGCAGCGACGGTGAACTGGCGCGTGCCCGACAGCCGCGCGCTGCTCCAGGCCCGGAACGCCTCCGGTGCCCCGCCCGCCCCTCCCCCGGAAAGCCCCCCCGCTCCCTCCTCGGCCCATCCCATCGCCTAAGGACCGGTCCTCGATGCAGGCGGTCGTCACTCTCGCGGGCGAAGGGACCCGGATGCTCCCTTGGAGCCGAGGGCTTCGCAAGGAGTTCCTCCCGCTCTACGACCGTGGGAGCGCGGGCGAGCTCGTCCTGAAGCCGGTCGCGCACCTGGTGGTGGAGGCCCTGGCGGGCGCGGGCGCCGACCGGGTAACGGTGGTCGTGCAACCGCGGGACGCCGGGTTCGTGCAGAGCTACTTCAGCGTCGACCACTCCTTCCTGCAGCGGCACCGTCACACGCCCGACCGGTTGGTCGAGACGCGGAGATTCTACCGAACCCTCGACCACGTTCAGTTCGGGTTCGTTCTCCAAGCGCGCGCCGCCGGGTTCGGGGACGCGGTCCTCCGCTCCCAGGGGTCCGTGGGGAGGGACCCGTTCTTGCTCCATGCCGGGGACGGCGTGGTCCTGGAGTCCCACCGTGGGGCGGTGCTTCGAGTGATGCAGGAGCTCCGCGAGGCGGAGGACCTCGATGCGGTCCTTCTCGTCCGCCCCGTCGCGGACCCCCGGAGGTACGGGGTCGTCGATGCTGTCCCAGCGAGGTCGGTGGGCCCGTTCCGTCGCCTTCGGGTCACCGGGATGGTCGAGAAGCCGAAGCGGCCGAAGTCCCACTGGGCCGCGACCGCGGTCTATGCGTTTGGCCCACGGTTGTTCCCGGCCTTGGAAGCCGTCCGGCGGGCGGAACACCCGATGGAGCTCGAGCTGACCAGCGGGATCCGGCACCTCCTAGCCCACGGCGGCCGAGTCGCCGCCCTTACCCTCTCCCCCCGAACCGGGCTCTGGTGCTCCGTCGGGTCTCCCGACGGGTACGCGCTCGCACTCGCCCGGACCCGGAATCTCGCGCGGCGCGCCCCTCGTCCCCAGGCGAACGATTAAGATGCGCCGGGCCCTGTCGGCGCTGTATCCAGCGCGGCACGTTTTCCGCCGTGCACAGAGGTCGTTCACTCGATGAAGCGTCAAATGGTTGACATGCTCGCGGAGCTGATCAAGATCCCGAGCGACCCGTTCGCCGACAAACAGGAGGTCCTCGACTACGTCCAGTCGTTCACGGACCAGATCCACATGCGGAACACGTTGTTCGGGGACACGTCGGCTCCGAGCCTGCTCGCCGAGTACGGCCAGGGCGGGGTCGTCCTCTCCGGCCATCTGGACACCCCCCCGGTCGGGGACTACTGGAGCTTCTCGCAAAGCCAGCTCGCCTCCGGGCGAATGTACGGCCGAGGTGCGGCCGACATGAAAGGAACCGTAGTAGCGATGCTGGAGGCGGCCCAGGACCTCGTGGCCCGGAAGATCCCGGTGGTGCTCGCGTTCACGACCGACGAGGAGACCACGATGCAAGGGGCGGCAGCCCTCGCGAAGACGCTTCCCCTGCGCCGGGCGAAAGCGGTCGTCGTCGGGGAGCCGACCGGCCTCAGGGTCGCAGCCTCCGAGAAGGGTGTCCTCGACCTTGCGATCGAGACGCGCGGCAAGGCGGCCCACGGCGCCATGCCGCATCTCGGGGAGAACGCGATCGGCAAGATGATGCGGATCCTCCGGGGCCTCGAGTCGTTCAAGGGCCGGATCGCCCATCCCGAGCTCGGGTCGGTGACCCTCAACATCGGCACCTTCACGGGGGGGACCCGCCTGAACGTCGTTCCGAACAAGTGCGTCTCCGAGGTCGACATCCGCTTCCCTCCACCCTACACGCCCGACCAGCTCTACCATGAGGTCGAGGAGCATCTGCGCCGGATCAAAACGCCCTTCACCCTCCGCCGCATCCTCACGATGCCCGCGGTCCAGATCGACCCCAACTCCGACCATGTCCGGATCCTCCGGGAGGTCGCCCAGGCCGAAACGACCGTCCTCGTCCACGCGTCGGAGGCCGTCTACTACAGCCAGGTGAACCCGCGCGTCGTCATCTTCGGCGCCGGCGAGGAGGAGCTCTCCCACCAGGCGAACGAGTACGTGAAGGTCGAGGCCGTCGCGCGGGCCACGGAAGTGTACAAGAAGTATGCGCAGCGGCTCGCCTCGGTCCGCACCCCCACCGCCTCCTAGGCCTCGGCCGGCGCCCTTATCAACCGGCCGAGGCGCTACCGGCACTCCGTGAAGGTCGCCCAGGTCTCCACCCGGTTCCCGCCCGGTCCCGGCGGGGTGGAACGGCACGTCGCGGAGGTCGCCGCCGGTCTCGGCTCTCGGGGGTACTCGGTGGAGGTCTACACGAGCGAGCTCTACCGGGAGTTCCCGTGGGAGCGCCTCGCTGCCTCGGTTCCCCGCGAGGAGGCCCGCCCGTTCGGCCACATCCATCGGCTCCGGGTGACCTCGCTCCCGGGCCCCCTGCACTACCCGTTCCTGCGGGGCCTCACGGCGGCCCTCTCCCGCGACCGGCCCGACCTCGTTCACGTCCATACCTACGGCACCCACCAGGTCGCCCTCGCCCGGCGGTTCGGCCGACGCACGGGAACGCCGTTCGTGCTCACGGCCCACTTCCACCCGATCTGGTCGATCGAGGGGGGTTGGCTCCGACATCGGATCCGCGGCTTCTACGACCGCAGCCTCGCCGGGCCGATCGTCCGTGCGGCCGCGCGAGTCATCGTGCAGACCCACGAGGAGGAGCGGTTGCTCCGGGTGCTCGACCTCGAGCTTCCTCCGGTGTCGATCATCCCGCCCGGATACACGCCGCTACCTGCCCCGCCGTCCCCGGGCGCGTTCCGGACCCACTACGGCATCCCCGGCCCGTTCGTCCTCTTCGTCGGGCGACTCGCCTCCAACAAGGGGCTTTTGCCCCTGCTGGACGCCTTCGGCGCCCTCGTACGGAGGCACCCCGAGGCGACCTTGGTCCTGGTCGGGGCAGATGGCGGGATCCAGGCGACCGTGGAGGCCCGCGCACGGGAGCTCGGACTCGGTCCGAAGCTGCGACTCCTCGGGCACATCGCCGAGGACGGGGTCCTAGCCGACGCCTACGCGCAAGCCCGGCTCACCGTGCTTCCGAGCGAGTACGAGGCTTTTGGATTGGTCCTCCTCGAATCCCTCGCCCAAGGGACCCCGGTCGTTGCGTCGCGCGTTGGGGGGATCCCCGAGTTCGTCGAGGACGGCCGGGGGGGCCTGCTCTGCACGCCAGGGGACGCCGCGGCGCTCGCCGAGGCGATCGTCCGCCTGTGGGAGGACGAGGGCCTCGCCCATCAGTTGGGGGCCTACGGCCGCGACCACATCGTTCCCCAGTACACGTGGGCCCGCATGCTCGACCGACTCGAGCGGGTGTACCGGGAGGTCCGTCCCCCGTGAAGGTCGCGCAGGTCACGCTCCGTTTCGATGCTCCCGGTGGGGTCGAGATGACGGTCCTGGAGGTGACGCGCCGGCTCCGGGCGCTCGGCACGGACGTCACCGTCTTCGCAAGTGACCTCTATGACGAGTCCGGCTGGCGGCGTCGTTCGGACCTTCGGACATCGGTCGACGGGATCCCTGTGCGGCGGTTCCCGGTGCGCAAGCGCATGGTCCCCGGTCTCACCCTCCCGATGATGGTGGGGCTGATGGACGCCCTTTCGACCAGCGGCTCCGACCTCATCCACGCCCACTCCCACCGATACGGTCACGTGCTCCAGTCCGCGGCGGTCGCCGACCGGCGGCGGATCCCGCTCGTCGTCTCCACCCACTACCACCCCGCCGACCGCGGAGAGCCCCCGTTGAAGCGGGGACTCCTGCGCATCCAGGACGTTGGGTTCGGCGCCACCGCGTATCGGGTCGCCCGGGCCCTCGTGGTCGAGACGGAACGGGAGGCGGGGCTCGTGCGAGAGTTCGCCCCGGCCGACCGGGTCCATGTCATCCCACCGGGGATCGACCTGTCGGTGTGGTCCGCCCCCGAGCGCGACGCGCCCCCCCCGGGGCTCCCTCCGGAGTTCTTCGTCTATCACGGCCGTCTCGCACCGAACAAGGGGCTGCCGACGTTGGTCTCCGCGCTGGCGCGGATGGCCCCCCCCGCCCGGTTGCCGGTCGTCTTCCTCGGCCCCGATTGGGGGGCGCGCTCGGAGCTCGAGCGCCAGGCCCGAACCCTGGGGGTGGCGGAGCTTCTCGTCTTCCCAGGATGGCAGGAACCCCCCGCGATCCGGGCGGTCCTCCGCCGGGCGACCGCACTCGTCCTACCCTCGGAGTGGGAGGCGTTCGGGCTGGTCCTCCTCATGGGAATGATCGCCGGCACGCCGCTCGTGGCCACGTCCGTCGGTGGCGTACCGGAGGTGTTGGACCAGGGGCGAGCGGGTCGGATGGTGCCCTACGGGGACCCGGATGCCCTCGCGGCCGCGCTCGCCGAGGTGGTGGCGGACCGGGCAGGCACCCGAGACCGGGTGCGCTACGCCGCCGAAAGGGTGCGGGGCTACGACTGGTCCGTCGCCGCGGAACGGCACCTCGCGCTCTATCGCGCGGTGGTCGGGGCGTGAGCCGCGGGGCGCTCGAGCCGACCGAGCTCGGCGCCGACGGTCTCGAGATCGCGTCCGGCCTCGCCGCCCCGCACGCGTCCGACCGCCTGGAAGACCCGGCCGAGCAGGGTGAGGATCATCCGGCCGCGACCTCCTCGGCAAACTCCCGGAGGATCCCGAGGCCGGCGCGGAGCTTCTCGCGCGAGTTGGCGAAGGAAATGCGCAGATGCCCCTCGCCCAGGCTGCCGAACGCATCGCCGGGGGTCGTGATCACGCCCCGCTGCAGGAGGCCGGTTGCAATCTGGGTGGCGGACATGCCCAGGTCGACCTTGGGGAAGGCGTAGAAGGCTCCCTGGGGCCGTACCACCGAGACCCCGGGGACGGACGGAAGGATCCGCATGACGAGGTCGCGGCGTGCCCGGAACTCCCGCACCATCCGGCGGGTGGCGCGGTTGCCCGCGTCGTAGCCCGCGACGATCGCGAACTGGGCCGGCGTCGGAGGACACGCCATGATGTGGTAGTGGATCTTGTTGAGTTCGACGGCGAGCGCGGGAGCCGCGACGAGGAACCCGAGCCGCCAGCCGGTGACCGCGAACGTCTTCGAAAATGAGTTGACGATCACCGCGCGGTCCGTCTTGCCCCAGAACGAGACGAATTTCCCCTCGTAGACGATCTCATCGTAGACCTCATCGGAGACGATGGTCAGCCGGTGCGCCTCGGCGAACGCGACGAGGCGGTCGATCGTCCGCTCCGGGAACACCCCGCCGGTGGGGTTGGAAGGGCTGTTGACGACGATCGCCCGCGTGCGACGGGTGACCAGCCGCTCGAGCTCGTCGAGGTCGGGCAGGAACTTCCGCTCCTCGGTGAGCGAGTACGGGACCGGCATCGCTCCGGCGAGGCGAGCGTGCGGAGCGTAGAGGACAAACCCCGGGTTGGGGACCAGCACCTCGTCCCCGATGTCGTAGAGGGCGAGGGCCGTCGCCATCAGGCCCTCGGAGCCGCTCGCCGTGATGATCACATTCTGCCGGGAGGTCTTGGGGTCCCGGTCCACGTACCGGGCCGCGACCCGGTCCCGAAGCGCGGGAATCCCGGCCGTGGGACCGTAGTGGTTGCCTCCGTTCGCGACGGAGTCGCAGAGCGCCGCGACCACCTCCGGGGGAGGCTCGCAGTCGGGTTCCCCGAGGCCCAGGTTGATCGAGTTCGGGGGGGCCGCCTCGAACATCCGGCGGATTCCCGAGATCTCGACGCGTCGCGTCCGCTCCGCGACCATTTCTCGTTGGACGGTGGACCCCTCTTTACCCTTATCGAGAGGCGTGCGGCGGTGTGACCGACCCCGCGGTCGTCCGTCCGTCCGCCGGCAAAACGTTTAGGGCGCATCCCCGTCCGGCGGTCCGGAGGGACCCCCGTGGGCCGGATCTTCATCGGCGTCGCTTGGCCGTACGCCAACGGGCCGTTCCACCTCGGTCAGCTCGCGAGCACTTACGTGGCGGCCGACCTCTTCGCGCGTTTCCACCGACTCCGGGGGGACGAAGTCCTGATGGTCTCGGGCTCGGACATGCACGGGACCCCCGCGCTCGTCTCCGCGGAGAAGGAGGGGATCTCCCCCGAGGAGTTGACCGAGCAGTACCACCGGCTAAACCGCGAGGCGTTCGTGAAACTCGGGATCTCCTTCGACCTGTTCACGAGCACGCGAACCCTCCTCCACGCCCGAACCTCGCAGGAGATCTTCCTCGCGCTCTTGGAGAACGGATTCGTTCGCCGGCGTACCACCGAGGGCGCCTACTGCCCGAAGCATGCCCGCTTCCTGCCGGACCGGTATCTCGTGGGCACCTGTCCGCATTGCGGGTCGCCGACGGCGCGGGGCGACGAGTGCGACCGGTGCGGCCGCCCGCTGGACGCGAAGGAGCTGGGCGAACCGAAGTGCGTCCTCTGCGGCACCCCCGCCGAGTTCCGGCCCTCCGAGCAATTCTACCTCGAGCTCGACCGGCTTCAGCCGCGGGTCGCCGAGTACATCGCGGGCCGCCTAGACTGGCGCCCCGGCACCCGCAAGGTCGCCGAGAACTTTCTGGCCGAGGGACTGCGTCCGACGCCGATCACGCGGGACCTCGACTGGGGCGTCGCGCTTCCGCTGGACGGCTACGAGTCGAAGCGCCTGTACGTCTGGTTCGAGGCCCTGATCGGCTACCTCTCGGCCGCCAAGGAGTGGGCGGTTCGGAGCGGTCGCCCGGAGGCCTGGCGCCGCTACTGGGACGAGCGGGAGCCCGCCCGTCACTACTATTTCATGGGGAAGGACAACAAGTTCCACCACACAATCCTCTGGCCCGGGGTGCTCCTGGGAGTGGGTGGGCTGCATCTACCGGACGACGTGCCCGCGAACGAGTGGCTCCTGATCCAGGGCGGGAAGCTCTCGAAATCCCGCTCGACCGCGCGGGACGCCTTTCATCCGTCGTTGCTCGCGGAGTATCCCCCCGATGTCATTCGGTTCTACGCCGCGCTGCTCGCTCCGGAGAACCACGATACCGAGCTCGATTGGGACGAGCTCGAGAAGGTCCGCGATGAGATCCTGGCCAACCAGTTCGGCAACCTGGTTCAGCGTACGCTCGTGCTCGTCCGGGAGCGCTACGGAGGGCAGATTCCCTCTCCCCCCGAGGGATGGCAGCCGGACCCCGCCGAGGGGACGGGGAAGCGAATCCTGGTGACGCACGCCCAGATCACCGAGGAATACGAGCGGGTCCACCTCAAGGCGGCCCTCGACCGGACCCTCGACGCGGTCCGGGAGGCGAACCGTCGGTTCCATGAGGCCCGACCCTGGCAGGCCGAAGAGCCCGAGCGCTCTCGGATCCTCTTTGAGTCAGTCTGGCGGTTGAAGGCGCTTGCGACCTGGCTCGCGCCGGTGCTCCCGAACTCGACCGCCGCGGTTTTCCGGATGCTCGGATATGCGGACCCTCCCTCCGCCGGCGATTGGGAGCGGATCCTGGAGCCGCCCCCGGCCGGTCAGGCGCTCGGGGAGGTCCGGCCACTCTTTCCCAAGAGTTCCTCGGAGCCCCCGACGGCCCGCCTCGAGAGCGGGCGCGTCCCGGTGCCCGCCTCCGAGGCTCCGCCCCTCGGCCTTCGGACGGGCGTCATCCGCCGGGCCTCCGACCACCCCTCCGCCGACCGGCTCCTCGTGCTCGAGGTCGACGTCGGCGAAGAGAAGCCCCGGTCGCTCGTCGCAGGAATCCGCGGAGCCTACTCTCTGGAGGCGCTTGTCGGTCGACCGGTCGTGCTGCTTGCCAACCTCGCACCGCGCACGATCCGCGGAGTGCCCTCGCAGGGAATGGTTCTTGCCGCTGAGGCGGGCGGGCGGCCGGTCCTTCTCGCCCCGCCGGAGGGGATCGCCGCGGGGACGTACCTGCCCGGGCGCGGTCCCGAGGACCGGACCATCACGTACGACGAGTTCGCTTCGTATCGGATCCAGGTGGGCACCACGGGGGCGACGGTGCCCGGCGGTCGGACCGTCGTGAGCCTCGGTCCGGTCGCGGTCGAGGTCGAGGGGGAGTGGCCGGCGGGCCTGCCGGCGGTCGTCGTCCTACGGCCTCCCGAGAGCACCCGAGGAACCCTCCTCGCGTTCGGGCCCGGCCGCCTGGTTCAGCCGGGAGAGACGGTGCCACCGGGAGCGCCCGTTCGGTGACGACCGACCTCCGGCTCGACTTGCACGTGCACTCCCGCCACTCGCCGGACTGTTCCCTCCCCGTCGCGGCGATCGGACAACGGCTCGGCTACACGGGGCTTCGGGGGTTCGCGCTCACCGACCACAACTCCATCGCGGGTCACGCCGAGCTTGCCGAGCTGGCCCGCGCTTACCCAGGGTACGTCTTCCTGCCCGGGGTCGAGATCTCGACCTTGGAGGGCCACCTCCTCGCGTATGGCGTCTCCGAACTCCCTCCCGCCCACCGACCTATCGTCGAGTCGATCGAATGGGTCCGGGCCCACGGCGGAGAGTCGGTGATCGCGCACCCCTTCCGACTGCGCCACGGGGTAGGGCGCCGGGTCGCGGAGTCGGCCCGCGCGGATGGGATCGAGACGCGGAATGGGCACAACTCCGAGGTATCGAACCTGAAGGCGGAGCTCCTGGCGGCTCGTCGGACCCTTGCGGCGACCGGAGGGAGCGATGTCCATGCGCTGGCAGACCTGGGACGGGCGTTCACCAACTTCCCGGATACCTCCACCGGGGTGGACGACCTCCTCGAGGCGCTCCGGCGGCGACAAACGCTTCCCGGAGGACGCTCCCTCCCGTGGAGGGGCCGGTTCCGCCTCGGGGTCACGAACGCCGGGAAGTTCCTCGCCCGCGGCTTCCGGTCCGTGTAGGTCGTCGCCTCCATCTGCCCCGAGCGCTTTAAGCCGAGGTCTCTTCGCTCCGGCCGCGCCAAGGTGGCAGAATGGTTAATGCGGCGGACTGCAGATCCGCTTCCTGGGGGTTCGATTCCCTCCCTTGGCTGGAATTTCTGCGGGTGTGGTTGAGATATTGTCCCGCCCCACATGCGCGATTGGATTCTGCCTGATTCAAGGAGGCGGGAAGGCAATCGGAAAAGGGTCCCTTGTGAAAGTCGGAGTTCAGCCGCCGCAGGGTTGACCCTTCTCAAAACTGGAGATTGTCAAAGGAGCCCATAGAGAACCCTCTGGTTAGAAATGGGTCAAAGCCTACGAAGAAGGACTGGGTCCCTCCACAAAGAGCCCGATTCCGGACGTTTAAGTACACCGACGGGGTCCCCTCGCCAGATTTGGTGGAATGAGATGACGATGAAGTGGTGCCCCGCTTGCAAGCGGAACGTGAACACCGAGCCAGGCTACAGCCTCGGGATCCTGATCGTCCTGCTAATCCTGTTCATCATTCCGGGAATCATCTACTGGGCGGTTAAGAGAGGCCGAAGATGCCCGATCTGCCACACGCCTGATGGGATGCTAACGGCGCCGAACCTGGACGACATGAAGCCAGGCAGTGCGTATCCCGGCGGTCGTTAAGGCACCGCTTTCTGAACATTGTGCAAAGGGTTCCTTTTGCAACGCGGGCGATGTGACTGGATACGGGCTTACGCCCAACCGCATAGATCTGGGTGGGACGGAAACCGCCCTCACCCGGGCTTTCGGCGGGATTCGAACTTTTCCTCAATTCCCTCCCTTGGCTCTTCCATTTAGTCTAACTCTCCTACGAGATTCGACCCCCTCGGGGCTCGAATTCGGGGCCACGCCTCGAACGGATGTTCAGATTCTATGCTTGTGTAACGGTTAACCCGTAACAACCTCCGTTTTCTGGGATTCGAAGAAGTTGGCGGTACTCAGGCCCGGCATGGAACGATTCTTCCAATCACGCGCCAATGCACCGGGTACCAAAGGTTCCGCCACGGTCTCCAGCGGGGCCTATCAGTGAAAGACGACTCCGGGCTTGCCGCGAAGTTCAGGGTCACTAGTGTGGAGCTCGGCCCCGAACCTTCGGGCCGTCGCGTAGATGATGGCGTCCGAGAAGTGGAGGTGAAGAGAAAGTGAGTAATCTGCGGCCTCTAAGGCCAGCTGGTCGTCGAAGGGGACCAACGTGGTCGCGCGAAGGTGCACGATCGCCTCAAGGGCCGCCGACTCGCCCTTCATCGGTCTGAGTTTCTTGTAGACCTCGTATACGGTAACCACCGAGGTCACGATATCCGAGGGAGGGACACTCGAGAAGGCGCGATTGTACGAAGGGGCCCTGGGGCCTTCGAGCAGCCGCTCGATCCACCCATGGCTATCGATGCTGATCGTACTTCCGCCTCCTTCGCTAGAAGCGGTCCGTGCGGTCGCGGAGGTCACGATTGTCGACTTTGGATTCCTTGAACATGCCTTTCGACGCGTCGAACGGGCGGACGGGAACCAGATGCACCACCCCGTGCTTGACGATCACCGCGAGTTTGTCCCCTGGGCGAATACCGTGGTGACGCCGAATCTTCTCGGGGATCACAACCTGATACTTCGACGATACGGTCACCGTCTCCATCGTTGGTCCCCCTGCTAAGTGAGGTTGGCATCGATATATGAAGCTTAGGTGATCCTAGGTATCGATTGGCCTGCCCCTCTCCTGACCTGGTTCGGGGCCCCAATGCTCCAACGACGAGAGTCGAGGTTCTGACCCCATGCCAGGCTCTGAACAAATCTTTCGATTCTAGACAAGTCCCGGAACGAGGCGATCGAGGGGAAGATGAGCGTCAGGGCGAGGACCCCCCCGTTACACAACCCGCTCGTTAGAAAAGGGTGGGAGCCGCCGACCCAATGAGCTCCCGCTAGGAAACGAGCCCTTTCTAAACGCCGGCAACGGCCCGCTTGCCGCTACACCGACCCTGCCGAACCGGCGGGGTGCCGGACGTCGCCGTGGGGAACGGGGCCAGGCGGGCGTGGGGGCGTCGACATGACTTTAATCGTGAACCCGTTGGGAAACGCACATGGAATCGGCCGAGCTGATCTTTGACATCATGGGGCGCATGACGGGGACAGATGAGGACGGGGCGAGCATCCAAGCCATCCTGGAGGGAAAGAGCGCTCCCCCTCCCGCGGGCGCCCGCTTCGATGGTAGGGTCGAAGGCACGGTCGACGGACCTAAGCTGAAGGGATCTTTCCACTCCGTGGACTACCTCAACATTCGCGCCGACGGACGAATCGAGCTCCACGGCCACGCCCGGCTCGAGTTGAAGGACGGGGGAAAGGTGTCGTTGTTTGCGGACGGATTGGGTACTCTCGATGCGAACGGGATCCTCCAGCTTCGGGAAAGCGTGACGTTGAAGTCCAACTCGCCCGCTCATGCTTGGGTGAACTCGATTCAAGTGTGGGCGACCGGTACGGCGAACTTAGCCAAAGGAGAGATTCGGCTGACGGGTTACAAGGCCTAAACCCGCGGAAGGGCGACGACCCCGGACACTACCCTACCTCGAACAATCCACCGCTTTCCAAAAGGGTGATCCACGAAGGAGTGCGGCATACATCAACGAACCACCGGGGAGCTCTAGGGGGTGCGAATCTCCCATCCGTTCAGTTCATGGTACCGCAGGACGCCGAGCTGCCTCCGACGGGATATCCAAGGGTTACCCGACCCCGTCGTTGGACCGAGGTCATCCGTCTGGGGAATGGAGCCCGACCTATCCAAGATGCTGGTTTCAAACCCCTGACAGGAACTGTCCGCGCAGGGTGCGCCTTAATCTAACCGGGGCATGTTTCGGGTCGTGGCCTCTACCCGAAGACTCGCCGCCATCATGTTTACCGACATGGTGGGTTCCACCGCCTCCGCCCAGGAGGATGAGGCCACGGCACTCCGGGTGCGTGGGCAGCAACAGAGACTCGTTCGTCCCCTTTTCGCCACTCACCGGGGTCGCGAGGTCAAATCAATGGGCGACGGGTTCCTGGTGGAGTTTGACAGTGCCCTCCAGGGTGTTCAGTGCGCGGTCGAGATCCAGCGTATGCTCCACGAGCACAATCTCTCCGCCCCGGACGCGTCCAAGATACGGCTTCGGATTGGGATCCACTTGGGAGACGTGGTGCACGAAGGAAACGACATCGTCGGGGACTCGGTGAACATCGCTTCTCGGGTCGAAGCGCTGGCCGACCCGGGCGGGATCTGCATCACCGACCCGGTGTTCGGACAGGTCCGGAACAAAATTCCGAACGGTCTCGAGAAACTGGAACCGAAGACGCTCAAGAACGTGCGGTTCCCCATCGACCTGTACCGTGTCGTCTTGCCCTGGACCGGAGGCAACAGGAGGGCAGAGGGGGAGTTGCTTCCGCGTCTCGCGGTCCTTCCGCTGGCAAACATCAGCCCGGACCCGAAGGACGAGTACTTCGCAGACGGTCTAACGGAAGAACTCATCTCAGTTCTGTCCCAGATCCGCGGACTTCGGGTTATCGCACGGACGTCCGTGAGCCAGTACAAGGGCACCTCGAAGACGATCGCCCAGATCGGGTTGGAGCTGAATGTCAGCACGGTGCTGGAGGGGAGCGTTCGAAAGGCCGACAATCAGCTGCGGATCACGGTGCAGCTGATCGACGCTCAGACCGAGGAACATCGATGGGCGATGACCTACGACCGCAAGCTCGAGAACGTGTTCGCGATCCAAGCGGATGTTGCGGAACGGACGGCTGGTGCGCTCCGAGTCGCGCTGCTGAGTTCGGAGCGGGAGGCCCTTCACGAGAAGCCAACGTCGAGCCTTGTCGCGTACGAATCCTATCTGCGAGGAATCCAAGCGTTCCAACGTTATGGAGGGTCCGCGAGCGAAGAGGCCGATCGAGAGACTTCGGAATACTTTGAGGAGGCTATTCGACAGGACCCTCAATTCTCCGCGGCCTACTCCTACCTCGCCAACCATCTCATTGCCGCGTTGGGCGTTACTCTCTCCGGAAGGGCAGTTTTGCCCCGCGCCAGGGTGCTGGTGGCTAAGGCGCTCGAACTGAATCCAAACTCGTCCGATGCTCACATTGCGCTCGGCAATATCGCGATGCAAGGTGATCTGGACTGGCCTCGGTCCGAAGCGGAGTTCCGGAAGGGCATCGAGCTCAACCCGAGCAGTCCAACGGCTCACTTCTGGTATGGCTACTTGCTTGGGGTCCTGCAGCGAAATGACGAGGCAAGAGAACAGAACCGGAGAGCCATCGAGCTGGATCCTGTTTGGCTTCTGCCCCGGCTGCAGCTGGCATGGTCGTACCTGAACACCGGCGATCTAGAGTCCGCGATCCGGATGGGCGAGACACTGAAGGAAAGTTTTGCCGGACCCGGCGCCGTTCTGGTCGCGCTCGCAATCGCTTATGCGCTCGCGGGCCGGGTCGACGAAGCCCTCAGGGCGTTGGACTCAATGTCGACAACCCATAGCTTAATGGCTCGATTGTTCCGGGCAGGGCTTTTCGCCTTCCTGGGAAGGCCGGAAGAGGGCAAAGCACTGGCAGCCGATCTGGAGGAAGGTCGCCTTCCCGGGTACATCCCCGCGGGAGGGCCTGCCCTCTTGTATGCCATGCAAGGAGAGAAGGAGAAGGCACTGGCCCACCTCGAACAGGACTTCCAGGAAGGGGACAGGATTCTGTGGAACTACTATCAGTCCGAGTTCCTAGATCCAATCCGCGATGAGCCACGCTTCGTGGCCTTGCTCCGGGCCATGAAGCTCCCGACCGGCATTCCGAGGCGGGTGACTACGAATTTGGGCCGGCTGCCACCTTAGCGGCGACGCGCAGGGGTCTGGGTTCGTGCCCACGCCAGGGCGTCCGGGGAACCCACACCCCACGCCGCACAAAAGGCACGCCCTTTGCAAAGGTGGAGCCCGGCGGGGGCTCGGAAAGAATCTTCGGATTCTAGACCGGCGTCCTAACAAGGTGATCGAGGGGCGACGGAAGCTCACGGGTGGGGCACACCCTCCATTACACAAACCCCTCGTTAGAAGACGGTGTGAACGGTCGACTCGATGGCCCCTAACTGGGCAACGAGCGCTTAAGTCGAACCCCCGATTTCCGCTCCCCATGGCCGAACGGGGCCACCGGTTGTACGGTACCACCCGGGTTCGCTTGTCACTATCGATCCGCGCTCCTTCGCGATACGTGTACGAGTGGTGCACGGACTACCGGACCAGTGACTCGCGGTTCTCGAAGAGGCGTCCTCGTCCGACGTTTCGATTGATCCGAGTTTCGCCGCGCCGCGTGGTCCGCATCCGCGTGGCCCGGGGGCTCGGTCGCGACCCCGCGATCGCCGTCGACCTGGTGCGTCTCAATCCGCCGCGCTCCTGGCATCTCGATCAGATCGACGAGACCGATCGGCAGTCGCTAGATTATCGTGTTACCGCGATGGGCCGAGCGCGGACCCGCCTTCATCTGCTCTCCACCGAGCGCTGGCTCACGCCCGACCATCCGACGAAGGAAGAACTTCGCGCACAAATAGCGGCCACTTGGGCCCGATTTGTGGCGGCCTGCGAGGCCGACTATCGAGCGGGACGGCCGGCGAAGGGACACTAATGGACCCCTTTGCAAAGGCGGAGCCGAAGAGGGGCTCGGAACGAAACGTCCGATTCTGTACCGACCCTCTCAGATCACTAGAGCTCCCGGTCTAGCGACCCCCCCTTATCCCATCCCCCGTAAGAAAACCGTGAGAGCGGGCGGACTGGTCCTTCGCGAGTAAGCAACCAGCCCGTTGGGGAACACACCGCAATGGTCGATGAAGAACAGCGAAGAACGACGCAGGCAGGATTGCTCCCGCCTCCTAGATTCGGCACGATCAGGTGATGCCGTTCTGTTCCACCACGATGATTACTTTTCCTCGAGCATGGCCCGATTCGACGTAGCGGTGCGCCTCGGGAACTTGCTCGAGAGGATAGCGTCTATCGATTACCGACCTAATCCTCCCCGCCTCGATGAGCTCTTTGAGAAAAACCAAGTCTCCGGTCGTTGGGCTCGGTGCTCTGAATATGACCTTCCTGCCATCTCTCTTCGAACTTGTCCATCCTCGAAGCATCAAAGATAGACGCGGGTTAGCCTCGAGATAGCTTCCATGGCTCTTCAGCACTCTCAGGCCGTGTGGAATCGAGCCCTTACCTACCAGATCGAGAATCGCGTCGTAGGTCTCACGGCTCTCGGTGAACTTTTCGCGAGTGTAGTCAATGACCCGGTCCGCGCCGATTGACCGCAGCATTTCCAGTTTTTCCGTGCAATCGACGGCGGTCACCTCAGCCCCGAAGTACTTGGCAAGCTGAACAGCAACAGTGCCGATGCTTCCACCCGCGCCATTGATCAGGATTCTTTGTCCGCGTTGAAGGTTTCCCCTTCTCAGAAAACGCAATGCTTCGAGGCCGCCCATGGGAACGGCGGCGGCTTCCTCGTAGGTCATGTTGGCCGGCTTTGTCGCCAACACGGCGGTCTGAGATTCCACGGGGACACAGTCGAACTCGGCATAAGCACCAAAACCAAAGCCGGTTGTTCCGAAGACTTGGTCGCCTCTCTTGAATCGCTTTACGTCTTTGCCGATTTCCTCAACGTCCCCCGCGAGCTCCTGCCCTAGTATCTTCCGTCGTGGCTTGGTGAGGCCCATGTAGATTCGAAAGAAGACCCTGAGCCAGATTGAGAACTTGAGACTTCGAAGCTCACAGTCCCCTGCGGTTACTGTTGTCGCGTGTACCCTGACCAGAACTTCATTGTCCTTAGGAGTAGGTCTCGCAACCTCTACGAGCTGAAGACCCTCCGGTGGTCCGTAGCGCGTCCAAACGATCGCCTTCACAGGTACTTCCTTATCGGTGTAACCCTTTCCGGGGTCGGGGAGTTCATGGACCAGGAGAGGAGCGTTCTGCAATGGGGAGGTATCGCGGGTTTGGTGGCTGCGGTCATCTTCGTAGTCAGTATCATCTATCAAGTGGCATTCATCGGAACGTCGACTACCGCTTCGGGAGCGACACCGGTCATTAACTTCCCCGGCCTCCACACGCAAATCATCGTGGGGCAAACGCTCTTCCTCGTGGGCACGGTCTTGTTGATGCCTCTCTTCCTGGCCCTCTTTTTCGCCCTCCGAAAATCGAGCCTCGCCCCGGCGATGTTCGGGACCGTCGTGAGCTTTCTCGGCCTAGCCGTGTTGGGGGCTGAAAGTGAGCCGAATGTCGCCATGGCTCCGATCTCCGACCAGTATCATGCAGCGGGGGCGACCGCCGCTCAGCAGGCGGCGGCCGTCCAGGTGTGGCAAGCAACCCAAGGGATGTTCAATCAGTTCGATACCGACGCGTACATCTTCCTGTCAATCGGTTTCATACTCCTCGCGGTGGCCATGTTCGGGGCCCCGGCGGTGGGAAAGATCCTTGGCGGATTGACCGCGGTATTTGGAGTGGTGGGCCTTGTCGGGGTCTCCCTCTTTGCGGTCACTTCCGCCTTGTTCGCTCTCCCCGCGCTTCTGACGTTTGTCATCTTCCCTCTCCTGATCGGCTGGAAGGTTTACAGCCTGTCGAGAACGACTCCAGCAAAGACCGAGGCCGCGGCGTCTTGATGCCCGTACAGGAATAGCCTCCGCGCGGGCTTCATAAAGGACGCGCGCGTCCGATGACCGACCGCGAGGTGCGCGCGGGTCCGCAGGGTAGGGGACGCGATGCGGCGTCCGGTTTGAAAACCCACCCCCTTGCAAAGGTGGAGCCGAGAAGGGGATTCGAAAAGAAGTTCATGCTGGGGCCACGCCTGGAACGGATGTTCGGATTCTATGCTTGTGTAACTGTTAATCCGCAACAACCACCATTTTATCGGATTCGAAGAGAACGGCGGTGCCGATGCCACGCATGGAACAAATCTTCCGATTCTGAACCAATCCTCCTCGACCCGAATGCCTTTGCTTAGGAGACGAGCTCGTTCGGAAGGGTTAGGTGGAATCGGCGTTCGGGACGATGGAGGCTTGCCGCAGACGAGCGAAAGTGCTCCCGAGGCGCCGAAATTGGTCCCCGCTTCGCAACTCCCTGCCACGCCCCCGAAGGGACTCTCGTCCTCCGAAGTAAGGGGCCGTCAAGGGCGAGAGGGTTTCAACGAGATTCCCGAACGGAGGGTAAGCCTCTGGCGCCGGCTCGCCTCGTATCTCTGGGGTCCGATCCCCTGGATGATCGAAGTGGCGGCAGTGCTCGCCGCCGTCCTGCAGAACTGGGACGACTTCGCGATCATTCTCACCCTGCTCATCGTTAACGCCACCGTCGGATTCTGGGAAGAGTACCAGTCTGGGAACGCGGTAGCCGCTCTGAAGGCGCATCTCGCACCCCAAGCTCGAGTGCTGCGCGACACGGTTTGGAACAGCCTTCCGGCCCGTGAGTTAGTTCCGGGAGACATCATTCGTTTACGGATGGGGGACATCGTCCCCGCGGACGTCCATCTGCTCGCCGATGCGTCGCTCGAGCTCGATCAGTCGGCGCTCACCGGCGAGTCGCTCACCGTTTCCCGCTCATCGGGGGAGACGGCGCTGTCGGGGTCGATCGTCCGGCGCGGAGAAGGAACGGCGACGGTAACGTCGATCGGACCGAAGACCTTCCTCGGGCGGACCGCTCAGCTCGTCGCCTCGGCGCAGCCCGTGAGTCACCTCCAACGCGCCATTCTCCGTATAGGAGACACCCTCATCGTGCTCGCCCTCGGCCTCGCGGTGGTCATCGAGGCCGTTTCGGTAGCCCGTGGCGTGAACCTGCTCACTTCTGTCCAGTTCGCCCTCGTACTCGCCGTCGCCGCCATTCCTGTGGCCATGCCGACGGTGCTCTCCGTCACCATGGCGGTCGGGGCACGGACCCTTGCCGACGAGAAGGCGATTGTTACTCGACTCGAAGCAATGGAGGAGCTCGCGGGTATCGACGTGCTCTGTTCCGACAAGACGGGCACGCTCACACAGAACGCTCTACGAATGGGGAGCCCCGTCGCCTTCGAGGGCGTCACGGCCGACGAGGTCCTGGAAGCGGCCGTCCTGGCCTCCCGAGTCGACGATCACGACCCAATTGACGATGCGATCCTCTCATCGCCCGGGGCTCTCGCGCTCGCGGGGAAGCACCGGGTGACCCGTTTCTTGCCGTTCGATCCGGTCCTCAAGCGCACCGAGGCCTCGTTGGTGGCGCCGGACGGTTCGACTCTCCGAGTGACCAAGGGGGCTCCGCAAGCCATCCTATCAGTCGCCAGTGGAGCGGCGAATGTACCGGCCGCCCTCGACACAGCTGTCTCGGAGATCGCCCGCCACGGTTACCGAGCCCTCGGCGTCGCGCGGGCCCGCGGCAACGGGCCGTGGGAATTCCTCGGTGTGATCCCCCTCTTCGACCCGCTACGGCCGGACTCCGCGGAAGTCCTCGCAGAGATCCGGGCGCTCGGAGTGCAGGTCAAGATGGTAACAGGCGACCAGGCGGCGATCGCGCGAGAGACCGGCCACCAACTAGGGATGGAAGGCGCCGTCACGACGCCCGACGAGTGGAACGGCAGCGCGGGGGAGGCACGGCGGGCCCAAGTCTTCGAAGAGACGAGTGTCTTCGCTCAGGTTTTCCCGGAGCACAAGTACGAGATCGTCGATCAGCTGCAGCGGCACGGACATATCGTCGGGATGACGGGGGATGGCGTGAACGACGCCCCGGCGCTGAAGAAGGCGGACGCGGGAATCGCAGTCTCGGGAGCGTCGGATGCGGCTCGGTCCGCGGCCGCAGTGGTGCTGACCGCGCCGGGGCTCGGAGTGATCCTCACGGCGATCCGGCAAGCGCGGCAGACCTTTGCCCGGATGAGCGTCGTACGCCATCTACCGGATCGAGGAGACGATCCGACTGCTCCTGTTCATCACCCTCACGATCGTCATCCTTGGGTTCTTTCCTGTTACAGCGCTCGAAATCGTCCTCATTGCCCTGCTCAACGACGCCGCGATCCTCGCCATCGCGTACGACCGCACTCCGATCTCCCCGACGCCGGTTTCTTGGAGGATGGGCCGGATCCTTCGGGTCTCCTCCGTGCTCGGAATCACCGGGGTCGCGTCTACGTTCCTGTTGTTGGCGATCGCGGTCGGTCCCCTTCACATCTCAGGCGCTCCTCTGCAGACACTATTCTATCTCAAACTCTCGGTCGCTGGACATTTCGTCATCTTCCTGACCCGCACCGAGGGACCGTTCTGGAAATCGCGACCGGCCAACATACTGCTCTTGAGCGTCATCGGGACCCAGGTCTTCGCCTCCCTCCTCGCCCTGATGGGCTGGCTTATCCCACGCGTTCCTCCATTGTGGGTGGTCGGCATCTGGGGGTATGCGGCGGTCGAGATCCTCCTAGTGGACCAAGCTAAGCAGTGGACCTACCGGTGGTTGGATCGCAGCGATGCCAACAGAGTCCACAGGGAACCCCGAGTCGCGCTAACTGCCCGTCTGCCGTGGCGCTGGTTCTTTCACCCTCGCCACCGGCATCTCTCTCAGTGAAGTCCCGCGGACCCGGGGATCCTCGATCTTCGAGCGGCCACGCGGGAGACGCTAGGAGGACGAAGAGGGCGTCGAATTGGGATCGGGGGCCCGGATTCCTCGGCGTGTCACGAGGCCGATCACTCGGCTAGCTCCCTCGACCGACACGACCGCCGCCAAGTTCGTTCCCTGCTGTTCCATCCGGCGAAGTGATTCGTCGGCGGAGAGGTCGGCCGGGAGGAGGAGCTCAACCGGACGCATGAGGTCTGCCAATCGAACTTGAGTCATCCGCTCCGGGGGAACCGCGAGCATGTCACTCAGACGCACGGCGCCCATCCAGGACCCCGCTTCTTCTACCGAGAGTACCGCGCGTCCGTTCGCCACTGCGATGTCGATTGCCTCGCGCAAGCGCATCGAGGGGGGAACAATCTCGGACTCGTGCGCGGCGATGTCGCCGATCGGGGTCGTAGAAAGGAAGTACACTCGGTACTCCTCCTGGTGCGCGGGGCTCTGGATGCGGCTCGGCAGCTGTTCGCTGTAGATGTGGGTGCGGCCCGTCACAACGTAGGCGACGAAGATCGAGAGCATGGCCGCCGGGAGGATCGTGTAGGTGCCGGCCATCTCGACCACCATGATCAGCACCCCGAGCGGTGCCTTCGATATCCCGCCGAAGAACGACATCATCCCGACGATCGAGAAGACCGGGACCACGGAGACGGGAACGAGGCCTGGCAAAAGATTGTGAGAAATCCCACCGACCACCGTGCCGAGAAACGCCCCGACCACGACGCTCGTCCCGAACAGGCCCGCGCTCCCTCCGCTGCCGACAACGAACGACGTCATCACCATACGGAGGAACACGGCGGCCAGCAGAATCGCGAACACCATCGCCGTGAAACTCCCCGACGAGAGCTGACCGAGCATCACCGCCTGGACGAAGCCGTACCCGATCGAAAGCGAGGAGAGCGAGGCGAAGTGTCCTTGTTCTGGAAGTAGGAAATACGCTCCAAGGAAGATCACTCCGGCGACCGCCGCCCCAATCGCCGGCCGGACGAGCGGAGACCAGTGATGCGATGCGAACCACGCGTCTGTTCGATGGTACATCCAAACGAAGAAAATTCCGACAGCACCGCACACGATTCCCAGGAGGGCGTAGAGCGGTAACCGGGCCGGGTCGAACGCGTAGCTCGAGAGCGCGGCCGGCGTCGCGAAGAGGGTGTGGAAGCCGAAAATGGTGGAGTAGACGGAGTACGCCACCACCGACGCGATGATTGCGGGGACGAATACTTCGGGCTCGAAGTCGCCCGTGTAGAGGATTTCGGCCGAGTAGACCGCTCCACCCAATGGGGCTCGGAAAATCGCACCAATACCCGCGCCCATCCCGGTCGCGAGCGCGATCCGTCGGTCCCGGGCCCCGAGACGGAAGAGGTCCGACCAAATCGACCCGAACCCGCCCCCGATCTGAGAGACCGGTCCCTCCCGTCCTCCGCTTCCTCCTGTTCCAAGAGTGATCGCACTGGCGATCGTCTTCAGGATTGGCACCCGTACCCGAACCTTGCCGGCGGTCTTGTGGAAGGCGCGGATGGTCGCGTCGGTTCCGTGACCCGCCACCTCGGGGGCGGCGCCCCAAACGATGACCCCCACTGCGAGCCCGCCGATGACCAAAAGCGCGGGGACGATGAGGATCCGGGGAAAGGGAGCTAGACCAAGTGAGCTGAGAAAGGGTGGACGTACCCTCCGAGGGGAGCGTCAATCCGGCCAGCTGAACCAGCAGCGTATCAGTGAGCAGGTTGATGAGGTAGTAGAACAGCGCAGCGCCGAGCCCGGCGACTATTCCAATAGGAACCGCGATCACCACCCACCGAGCGAGGTCGCGATAGACGCTCGTCCAAGCGGCAGTGCCGGAAGGCCGACCTATCGGGAGCCACCGGCTCCAGAAACCGCCGGACCGAGGAGGGGTAGGAAGAGCGCTCGCCCTGTTTGAGGGCGGAGAACCGGGAGGATTCGTCGTCGTTGTTTGTTCCCCTCCCGAGATACGGCGTGAGACACGATACAGAGTATGGGATTTGCGGGCGCAGCGGACCACCCCCTTCGGAAGGAGATGGTGAACTTCTTCCCCGAGACCCCATGGCTGGGACCGAAGGAGGTTTCCACCCAATTGGTCTCGGGTTCGCACGCACCGCGGACTCGAGATTGGGCTGTATCTGAGGCCCGGGTTGACGGACGAGAACTTTACCGCGGAGGCGATTGGTAATCTCGCCGCCTTCCGACTCGAGCAAGAGCGCGGGGAGGCGCTTGTCTGGCAAGTAGTGCGTGTCGAAGGTTCGGGGGGTCACCACTTCCGCCTCGTGATCCGTCACCCCGATCGTGCCCTCGATATCGGAATCGAGCGGGACCTGAAGCGGCTGCTCGACTCTCTCTCGGACGAGACCGTTGAGGAATTGCGGAGACGGTTCAAGGTCGCCGAGCGGGAAGGGCTGAAGTTGACGCGGATTCGGCATGTCCACGAGTCGGTGGACTTCTGGCGGGACGATTTCTGGAACTGGTTGGGATAGAAGCATATCGAAACCAACGGATCTCGCGGGGTCAATGGCTGCCGCCGGGGAGGGTCAAGCCGTCGATTGACACTCATCACCCACCAGAAAGGGGTAAGATGCGTACGGTCTGCCCCGAGCATACCTCAGCCGAACTGCCCGGTCTTCACCCGAGCCCCTCCCCGAAGGTTTAAGTGCCATTCCCGGACGATTGGATTCATCCTCCACCAATCCCTCTACGCTTCTCTCGTACTCGCGAGAAACGTCAACAAACAACTGATAGTGGCAGCTGCGATGTTTGCTTCGGGAGCCGCGGTCTTCTCCTACTACGACCATCCGGAGCCCATCAACGCAACGCTGGCATCGGTTTCGACGATCACAACAATTGGGTTGTGCACACCGAACGGCGGGAACTTCAGGACGCTCAACGGAACCGAGGCGAGCCTCTTGATCGCTCTAATCATTGTATCGGTTGGCGCCGCCGCCTCGCTGCTGCAAGGGACGGTGAGCTCCGTGGTCAATGGAGATCTCGCACGGGGTGCGGCCGAGCGGAGACTCATCAAGAGGATGAAGGGACACGTCATTGTGTTCGGATACGCCCACGGAGACACTCCTTGGGATCCCTTCGGCGATGTTTCGAAACTCTCTCGCATCCCCCTGGACGGCCTGCTGGTCGTTGAAGTAAATGGCGAGTACGCGGGCTTCCTCTACTGGTTCGAAGGGAAGAGACCGTATTTCGATCGGAATGTGGATCGTTACGCGAACTTTCAGGAGCTACACATCCTCGACCGGTTTCGAAGAAGAGGCCCTGCCAGGGCACTGATTGAGCGATTTCTGGCCGACGCCCGTAAGAGGGGGATAATCGACGCCTTCCTCGACACGGACGACGACAAGATCCTCGCCCAGCACCTTTACGAGAGCCTCGGTTTCACGCATTACCGGAAAGAGTTTCATTACCGAATGCGGCTGGGTGGCAGCACCTCATCGCCATCGCCCAAGTGATTGGGCAGGACTGGGTGTGCCGACTCTTGCGCCCATGGCTGACGGGCGCGTGCAAGAGTTGTTGCCCACCGATCATCGCATCGACCGGTCGAAGACCCCTGGACGTCGGTAAAGTTCCGCGTTTGGCCCAACCTCGTATAGTACTACGTAACGGCTCCGGTGACGGATGATTCTACCAGGGCTCATCTCGGTCGCGTTCTATCGGCGTCGCCCCAGTGCACTTCAGATCGGCTTGGGGGTCGTCTTTACGATAGTCCTGTCCGGGCTGCTCGGATACATCCAGGACGTCGGTACCTCCCGCGTCGGGGAAAACGTCATCCTCGCGATCGTGGGAGGCGTCATTCTCTACGTTGCCATTCTCGCCTACCTAGTCTACCGATACCTCCCCAAGCGGGGGATGGCGGCGGCGCAACAAGCTTCTTCGCCCTCGTCACCCCAGCACTGAGTAGGGCGCGCGGGGGTGAGCCCGCTTCCGGTGGCAGCTGGTGCGAAGGGCACCGCGCCCGCAAAACTGAGTTTGCAGACTGGTCGCAAGGTTGTTGCACACAGGATTGGGCGCTGGGCTCGCTCGCCGCTACGACGGTGGGTCCTTGATCCGACCTACCGTGTGGGCCCACTTGACCCAACTCACGACCGGCGCGTTAACGTCGATCTGCCAGAGGAGTGCGTTGAGTTCACCACGATGCTGGAGTTCTTCTTCTACCAGATGCCACAGCGCGTCTCGTACCGGAACCTGACAGTCATGGTCCGACCCCCTCCCCTTCACTCTGGTGACCGTACGTGAGAGGTTGGCTTCCGTCAGCTCCGCCATGACCCGTCGGATCTGGGTCTGGATGTACGTCTCGTCCTTCTTCAAAACGTCGACAGTGGGCGGAGCGTCAGATTCACCCTCCTGCGGCGGGAACGGAAACGTCGCGCAGTCCTTCATCCAGAAGTAGAGGGCACCTTGAGAGTGCGCGAAGATATCGAGTAAGGAAGGGTGCGACGCGCCCCTGTCGCGGATTAGCTCTGCCGGCGGCAGTTTCGCGAGCGTCTCGAGGTAACCCTGCCGCGTGTCGGCCAGGTAAGCGAACCACGCACGAATCAACTCTAGTTCGGAATCCATGTTGAGTCCCTGCATTCCCCGAAGCTAACGGTTCACTTATGGCTGCTCATTATAGCCCGATTCTAGCGGCTAGGTCGCCCGGCTTCGTCTGTCCGACGCTTGTTGCACCTTCCGGGTTAGTTAGGAAGCGTCCAACAAGTGCAATAGTTGATACCGGCTAGAGTCGGGCGCGTTCAATCGGGGGAAATTGTCTCCCGGCGCGGTTCGGGGCTGCCTATCGGGGAGCGGTATCCAAAAGAGGAGGGGGCCCGTCCGGGTTGCGGGTCCCGGAGCGACGTCGTAGCTCGTCTGCTGAGGTCGCGCGAGCCGTCGATCCGCTGGAAGACGCGTATCCGCGTTCTCGGGGAAGATCCTGCCTCCGGATCCCTCGGGAGGTTGCAAGAGGAGATCCGTCGGGGCGGACGGACCCGGGTGCTGCTGAGGGAGCGTACCCGACCAGCTCCTCGGAAGCTCCCCCTCGGGGTCTACTGGAAGTGGACGGGGATTCGCTGGGCTCTCGATCACCTCGCCGACCTCGGCTATCCCGCAGGCGATCCGTCCCCCTGGCCCCGCATCGACCGAGCCCTCAAGGTATGGCTCGGACCCGACGCGCTCCTCGCGCCCGGTCGCGCGGGCATCCTGGGTCGAGGCCGGGTCCGGACCCGCCGGCCGAGACTGCTCGAGGGTCAGAGGTCGTGCTGACCGCCGTCCTCCGCGACCGTCGAGTCGGGGAACCCGGCCCGGTCCTCGCGGCGGATCTCGACCTCGGTGCCCTCTAAGCTGCCGATATGGGTCAAGAACAATCGACGGGCTCGTAGCCGGGAGGCCGCCTGGGCGGCTTGCGAAGCGGTGGAGTGTCCGAATTGGTGAGCGAGCTGGCGGTTCCGGTCGGCATAGGTCGATTCGTGGATGACGAAGTCCGCACGAAGGCCGTCGCCGACCGATGGCTGCCGGGTGTCGCCCGTGTAGAAGAGCGTCATGTCGTCCCCGGTGAGGAGATAGCCGAGGTTGTATACCGTGTGGTCGAGAGGGACGCCCACGGCTCGCCACGAACCGATCGTCACTTCGGGACGGAGTTCCTCGATCAGCCGAAGGTCATAGAGCTCCGCCGGGTCCTTGACCATCGCCTTCACGTCGTTCATCGCCTTCAGGATCGACGAAAGCCCCGGTGGGGAAACGATCGTGAGCGGCCGCTTCCGCTCCGTGATCAGCGCACTCAGCAAGAAATCGAAGAGCCCGGCGATGTGGTCGCTGTGCAGATGGGAAATGAGAATGCCCTCCACGCTGTCAAAGAGTCCTGCGTCGTGGAGCCGGCCGGTCGTCCCCGCCCCGCAATCGAGCAGGGCTCCTCCGACGAACGCACTGCACATCTGACGGCGGCTTCCCCGGAAGTTTCCGGCCCCGGTGCCGAGGAACGTGAGTTTCATGGTGCGATACGTTGTCCGTCGTTCCGGAACTAACAGGGCGGGGGTATTTCATCCCCGTGCGAGCATGCGCGCGGCTTCCCGTAGGCGACGGCATCTCCCCCGAATGGTTCGGGTCACAGTCGCTTCTTCGAAGGGGCGAGAACTTGGTGTCATTCCGCCAGCGTCGCTTCCGCGCCCCCTCGGTACGGAACGGGTCAAGTCGCGTGGTGAACGTGGTTCGGGAGCGGGATGCGTTCGTTTTCGAAGGGGGAACCTCCCGCACCTCAAGGCGGACCGGGCCGGAGAGCAGTCCCAATTCAGGAGCGCTCGAGAGTCTCTAGGACCGCGCCCACCGACCGGCGGTCCCCCGCGGTAAAGAGACCGGGGCTCCCCCGCGGCGCCCCCAGTTCACACTCGATCATCCTGGCGGACCGGCCCCCGTCGTTCCCGCCTTCCACATGGAACAGGTAGTCCACGTCCCGGGCGTTCTTCGGCGGGGTGGGCGATGGGAATGCGATGATCAGGGTCGCGGAGTAGGCATTGATCGCATCGATGAAGGGCCGGATCCCGCGCTCCTCCGTCTGATAGAATACTGCGAGTCGATCGCCGCGGCCGATCACCAGGGCCTTGGTGGTACCGACCGCGCTGCGGTCGTCTAGGAGGTCCCGCGCGAGGTTCGGCAGACGCATGAAGTCCGCGAGCGTGTGCAGTCGGGTGTCCGCCTCGATATCCTCGCGGACGAACCAGCTGGCTAGGGGGCCGAAATCGGGGTGGGGGGCCAGCTGCGCAGGGTTGACAAAGAAGAGGTGGTCGGGCGGAATCTGCTCCAAGATGGCGAGCTCGGCGGGGTCATGGGGTTCGCCTGGCTCTTCGACCTGGAGCCAATAGAGGTCCGGGTTGACTCGGCGGGCGACCGCCGATGCGAGTCGGCACTGGTCCCCTGCGGACGCTCCCCAGAAGCCGAACGACGTGGGCTTCTTCCAGTCACTGGCGTAGATACGGGACTTGATTGGAATGGCAGCCTCCTCCCCCCGGGGGTCGGCCGTGCGGTTGGCCCCGCACTCCCGAGAAAACTACTAGCGCATTTCGGGTCTATAAAGGGGAGACCCGTGTCGTGGAGAGGGGTTGCCGAGGCGACTCTCTCCGGGCTCGGGCCCCCGCCACCCCCGAGGTGGGAATCACGTCGTGCCGCCGGGGGCAGGATCCCCGCGGGGAAGCTCCTCGCGTCCCGGTCGGGAGGGCTCGCGGTCGCTGGGCCGGACCCCTCGTGGACGGCCGTGCCCGGATCGGGGCGGTCCTCCGGGCCGCACCATCGCGGTGGGGCAGCAGGCACGGCCCTCCCCGCGTCGTCGATCGCCCCCTACCCTCCGGGGCCGGCAATCCCCCGGCGCCCAACGTTGGCGGAGCCGCTCCGGTCGGGCGTCCACCTTGCCGGCAGGCGGGGGAGCCGCGATGCATCGCACGACCGGGTCGATCTTGACCGTCCTTTGGGCCGGCTCTACGAGACGGTCGGCTACGAGGGGTCTCCCCGGGGGGCGAACTCAGCCCGGAGGAACGTGAGAACGCGGGGCCATGCATCCTCGGCACTCTCGCGATGATAGTTGCCGGGTCGGGTGTCGTTAAAGAACGCGTGGCGGGCCCCGGGATAGACGTGGGACTCGAAGGACCCGCCGGCCGCTCGCACGGCCGCCGCTAGCTCCGGGACCTTGCCGGTGATACCAGGGTCCTCGGACCCGTAGAGGCCGAGGAGATGGGCCCGGATCATCGGTACCCGTTCCAAGGGCGGGTTCTGCCCGTAGAAGATGACCGCGGCGCGAAGTCTCGGGTCGACCGTAGCGAGCAGGCCGGACATCGCTCCACCGAAGCAGAAGCCGACCGAGGCGATCCGGTCCGGGTCCACCGCCGGATGCGAACGGAGAAACCGGGTCATTCCGCCGAGGTCCTCCGCAAAGCCCGCCTGGGTCCTGGGGTCGGAGATGTGGGCAAGCGCTACCAGGACGGGGCGGCGTTCCAGAGGCTGGCTAGCTGCAAACTCGGCCATCTTCTCCGGGCTTCCCCGGAGACCTGGCGGTGCCTCGGTCAAGGCCCGCATGGCCAACACGACGTTGGGAGGGGTCAGCACGTTCTCGAGCTCTCCCGAGAACAGGTTGGGTGCGAGCACGACGTATCCCTGGCCCGCAAAGCGCCGGGCCACGTCTCGGATGTGCGCATCCGGGCCGAAGATCTCGTGGATCACCACCACGGCGGGTCGGTGCCCGGGCGTGCCTTCCGGCGTCACCAAGTAGGCGTCCATCTCCTTGTCCCCTACCGGGATGCGAAGGTCCTGTTCCATAGGCTCCTGGGAGCCAATGTGGTGCCCCGAATATCTTCTCCCCGCCCGCCGCGGAGACTACCCCAAAGAGGCGGCCGGCTTGCGGAAGGTGGAGTCGACGGATCTAGAAGCGGTCCCCGGCGAGGCAGAGGAATCGCGGGTAGTCGGTGGCGAACCGGCGTACCGCCTCCCGAGATCCCCAGCTCCGACCGAGTGCGTTCCCCATGAATCCCCACCAGGCTTGGGTCGAGGTCGAGTACCCCGGCTCGCGGAACAGCTGCGGGGTGTCGGTCACCAACGTATGCTGGAATCCGAACGGCGCGCCCTTCGCGGTGTACTGGACCTCGGCGACCAGGGCCCGGCGCATCGCGAGGGACGTCGCGACCAGCTCCCCACAGACCGCTCGGTAAGCGTTTCGTTCGACGTGGGCGTAGCCGACCAGTCGCCCGTCATCGTAAGCGACCATGAGGTCCTTCCGAGGGTCGATCTCCCCCGCAAGGGCCGCGGTGCGGAGATACCCCGTGGGCCCCCGACAGAAGCCGAGCCTGCCCTCGGCCTCTGCGGCGTGGAGCCGTTCGATACTCGCGAGGTCGGAGAGGCGCGCCGGCCGAATCCCGCGACGGCGCCGCGCCGACCGCCGGGGGGCGACGCCCCCGTGAACGGCCCACGGCGAGGAGTAGACATCCCGATACCCGAGCTTCTCATACAATCCGTGCGCCCCCCAGGACCGGTTCGTCCAGAGCGTAACGAACCGTATCCCGGCCTCGTGCTCCCGTCGATGGACCTCGGCCAGCAAGGCACGGCCGATCCCGGTTCGTCCGCGGTCCGGCCGTGTCGCAACCCCCGCGAGGCCGCTGAGGGTCTCGGCTCCCTCGCGGAACGTGTACGGGACTCGGAGCACGAAGACCTGACCGACGACCCGACCCTGCTCCAGCGCGAACAGCCCGACGTAGTCGGCCAGCATCTTCGAACGGTTCCGCCAGAGCGTGACCGCGCGCCGCGGGAAGGTGCCCCCGAACGCCGCGAGCTGGAGGAGGGTGCGGTCCACCTCCATCGATGGGGTGAGCTCGTCGAACGTGAGCAGTCGCATGGGTTTCCCCGCGAGCCTCCTCCCCCTCATGTAGATTGAGGCTGGGTGGACTACGCCCTCCTGGCGCTCCCGAAGCGCCTCCTCCCCCCGAAAGGACCTTGTCGGCGGCTGCGTGTGGCGTCGCGTCCCCATGAACGAGCGTGCGCCCCGGGCTCTGTCACGGACCGTGCCGCTGGGGGCCGCTCTCATCGCCTTCGGGGTCGTACAGTTCACGCTCGCGATGGCGGTCGTTCAGTCCGAGTACCCCGGCTACTCGGACTTCGCGAACTACATCAGCGACCTCGGGAACACCGCCACCTCGCCCGGGTTCGTCGTCTTCAATGTCTCGATCATCCTCCTCGGGCTCCTCGCTTTCGTGGGCGTGCTCCTCGCCTGGGAAGGGTTCCCTCGGGGAGGGAGCCGCGGGGCGGGGCTCCCTCTTGTGCTCCTCGCGAGCATCGCCGCGGTCCTCGTGGGGTGCTTCCCGGAGAACGTCAACCCGCCGGTGCACGACGTGGTCTCCCTCCTCGTGTTTGCCCCTGGCGGGGTCGCCCTGGTGGTGCTTGCCGCGGGCATGCACCAGAGGACCGGCTGGGACTGGCTCCGTACGCCTTCGGCGGCGCTCGGGCTGGTGACGCTCACCTCGCTGGCCTACTATGTGCCGACCCAGTCCAACAATTCAACGTGGGCCCCCGGCTTGGTCGAGCGATTCATCGTCGCCCCCATCCTCATCTGGGGCCTCCTCGCGGCCATCCAACTGGGCCGGCAGGCCCGAGTTCCGTCCCTGGACCGCCGTCTCGGGGAGTAGGGAGGGTGCTGACGGGGGACCATGACCTCGATCGACGCCCTGGTCCGGGAGGTTCGTCGGAGTGGCGAGCGGTACCGCGAGTTCCTCCGGGTCCCGTCGCTCTCTCCCGGGGTGTACGCTTCTCCCCGCGGGAAGCACCGACCCGCAATCGCCCCACCGGGAACCCGAGGTCTACCACGTCGTTCGAGGCCGCGCCCGGTTCCGCCAAGGTTCGGAGGACCGCGCAGTCGGTCCGGGGGACCTCCTCTTCGTCCGCGCCGGGGAGTCCCACCGCTTCCACGCCATCGAAGAGGAACTGGTGGTGCTCGTCGTATTCGGCCCGGCAGAATCTCCCCCGGAGCGTCCGCCAAGGCGGTAGGGGTGACCCGAAGGCTCGATAAACCCCTCCTCCTCTCCCCGACCCGATGACAACGCTCGCCGAGATCGAACGCCACATTGCCCACCGCCACCTGCTCCAGCACCCGTTCTACACGGCCTGGTCTCGCGGCGAGCTCCCAATCGAAACCTTGCGAGAGTACGCGGGGCAGTACTACCACTTCGAAGCGAACTTCCCGCGGTACGTGGCCGGTGCCTACGCGAAGCTCCTCGCCTCGCGCGACCGGAAGGTCCTGCCTAGAGAACCTCATCGACGAGGAGGGCAGGTCCCCGACCCATCCGGAGCTCTGGGTGGATTTCGCTCGCGGCATCGGGGCCCGCTGGAAGGCAGGAGCTCCACCGCCGCCCACCCTCCCCACACGACGGTTGATGTCTACCTATGAGCGCCTCACGCTCGGGCCGGGCGGGAGTCCCGCCGGCGCCCTCGGGGCCCTCTATGCCTACGAGCGGCAGTTCCCCGCCGTCGCGGCGGAGAAGTCCCGGGGCCTCCGTGCGAACTACGGGATCCGGTCCCGTGCTGCCCACGAGTTCTTCCGCGTGCACACCGCGGCGGACGTGGCCCACTCCGCGGCCGAGCGTTCCATCCTCGAGCGCGAACTCCGAGCCGGCGGCACCGCCCCCCGGGACGCATTGCGTGGGGTCGACCGCTCGCTCGGGGCGTGGTGGAGCTTCCTCGACGCCTTCGGGATCGCCCCGTAGCCCGCGGGTCCGTTACGGCCCCCGGCCCAAGCTCTGGAGGGCCGCTAGAAGCTTGGCGCCGTCCGGGCTCCCTAGCCCCGTGCACGGGTCCCAACCGGGGCCGGCCGAGTAGCCGCCGTTGTTCCCGGTCGTGATGTCGTGGAAGGTCGCCGCGGCGACGGACTGGTAAAGAAGCGGGTTGGCGAATCCCAGAGGGACCCCGAGCGCCTGGTCGAGCCGTGCGATGAGGGCCGCCCAGAGGGGCGCTACGGCGCTCGTCCCTCCGATCACGGTGTCGTGTCCATCGACCCGGACGGCGTAACCGGAACTCGGGTCGGCGTCGCCCGCCACGTCGGGTACGCCGCGTCCGGGCGCTCTCGACGGGGATGCCGGAACGTTGGCATGGGCCTGGTAGGTCGGTCGAGCGAAGGCCCGGCTTACCCCGCCCCCGGTCGCTCCTTCTCCCGACCCGATCTCGTTCCAGGTCGTCTCGTTCGAGATCGAAATCCCCGATAGGACCAGCCGGGTCCCCCCGCATCCGAGGACGTTCGGGCTCGAGGCGGGAAAGTCCACTTCGAGCGTGCCCGGGGACGTGCCGTCGGTCGCGCCGCCATCGCCCGCGGCGGCGGTCACGGTCACTCCCATCGTGGCCGCATCCTCGCAGACCGAGTTGAGGGCATCGCGAGCCTGCGCCGTCCAGGAACCCTCGGGTCCTCCCCAGCTGATCGAGACGACCGACGGTCGGTGCGCGGTGTCGTGGACCGCCGCGCTGAGCCCGTCCAGGAACCCTTGGTCGGTGTTCGGGGCGAAGTAGACCACTAGGCTCGCGCCGGGCGCGACGGACCCCGCCACCTCGATGTCGAGCTGGACCTCTCCATCGGGACCGCCCGGGTCGCCCGTCGGGGCATTGGAGCCGCCGTCCACGGAAACGTCGGAAACGGGGGGAACCGCAAGGCTCAGCGCTCCGAAGTAGGTCGTGAGGTCAGGGAGGGAATAGCCGCCCCCGAACTCGAGCAGGCCAACCGACTGGCCCGCCCCCGTGGTCCCGCTGGGGTAGCGATAGGCTGCCGCCACCGTCGGTGGGGCGTACGAAAGGTCTCCGGCTCGCGCGACCGTTCGCCGACGGAAGTGGGTGCGACCCTGGGGTCGGTTGTCGAGGCCGAACACCCCACGAACGATGGTGGCCAGTTCGGGAGAAAGGTGGATGGGGCCCGTACGGCCCCGGTACGTCCCGCCGGGGTACGTCCACCTCTGGAGCCGAACCCCGAACGCGCGCTCGACCGCACTGAGCGGGCCCCCCAGGTGGACCGTGCGTGCGCCGGTGGACTCCGAGACCACCTCGAGTCCAGCTGAGGCCGCGAACGCGCGGACCCGTCCGAGGTCCTCCGGATGGGTTCCGTGCGTGGTGGCGAACTCCTCGCGGCTTACGTATCGTCGGCGGGAGAGGGGCTCGGTCCCCAGTTCGGCGGCCGAGGGGAATGGGGCAACATCTGACCGACGGCGGAGTAATACTGTCACCTCGACCCGCTCCTCCGGCAGGGGAACGCCGAGGGCGCGCGCGTCGGCCAACGGGACCCTCGTGCTGCCGGACAGTTCCATCCGACAGCAGAGGGCACGATGCATAATCTACCTGCCCGGTCGATGCCGCGGCGGCCCAGGGATGTCCTCGCCCTCGGCTCCGCCGTCGCGGCGCGCCCACCGACAGTCTGGGGTTCCGAAACTGCCGCGCAAACCTCTTCTCGCGGGGAGGGCTGGCCGGCCATGTCGGCCCCGGTCCCGGTCTCGGCGGTGGCTCCCATCGTGATCCTCGGAGCGGGGTACGCGGGCCTGACGGTGGCCCAGCAGGTCTCGCGGAGGACGCGTGGCCGGATTCCCCTGGTGGTCGTGGACCGGCATCCGGTGCACGTCTTGCGGACCGAGTTGTACGAGGTCGGAAGGCTCGCGGAGGCCGGCTCCAACGTGGGGGGCTGGATCGTGCCCCTCACGCGGATCCTGGAACGCCGCGGGATCGACTTCGTCCAAGGCACCGTCGAGTCGATCAATCTGCCTAGCCGCCGGGTGAAGCTCGACACCAGGGAGGTCCCCTACGGGATGCTCGCCATCTGTCTCGGGAACGTCGCCGCCCACTACGGGATCCCGGGGGCTGGCGAGCATACCTACCAGGTCTACCGGCTCTCGGGCGCCCAGAAGCTCGCCGCAGCGCTTCGCGACAGTCGAACGGGCGTCCTCCGGCCTCCCCGGGGAGCGGCGGCCGCGCGTCGTCATCATCGGAGGCGGGTCGACCGGCACCGAGCTCGCCGCCGAGATCGCGACCACCGACTGGACCCACATCGCGGGCGCCCTCGCGCGCCCCCCCGACGTCATTCTGCTGACCGGATCCTCTCCCTTCCTCGCGGGGTTCCTGCCGCATCTGGTCGCCCACGCGCGTAGATCGCTCCGGAGGTCGGGGGTGACGATGATCCACGGGCTCAACGTGACCCGGGTCGAGCCTAACCGGGTCTTCCTGGAGGACGGGAGCGTTCTGGCGTGCGACATCGCCGTCTGGAGCGCCGGCCTGGAGGCACCACCCGCGATCCGGGCGCTGCCCGTGGCACACGGCAAAGGGGGCCGGATCGCCGTGGACCCGACGCTCGAGGTCCCGGGGTTCCCCGGGGTCTTCGCGGTGGGGGACGTGGTGGAGTTCAGGGACCCGACCACCGGCATGTACGTGCCGGGAACGGCGCAGGCCGCGCTCGCGGAGGCCCGGGTCGCTGCCGTGAACGTGGTCGCACGCGCCCACGGGGATCCGATGAGCCGGTTCACCTACCGGGAGCGGGGGGTCGTGGTCGCACTCGGGCTCGGCCAGGCTGCGGGGAGCCTACGCCGGGTGACAATCTGGGGGAGCCCCGCCGCCCTCCTGAAGCATGCGGTCGAGTGGGAGTACTCTCGGGCGGTCGAGAAGGGGGAGACCCCGTCGCTCGATCTAGCGAGCCCGCATGGGATTCCCGCGGGACATCCCCGCCCCCCTGGCGGCACGCCTGGGCCCTTGTCGATCCCAAACGGGCGACAGTGGGACCCCTCGAGGGAGGAAGCTCCCATGGGGGGACAGGGGCCCCACCGGCCCTTCGTCCGAGGGTGACCCGAAGACCGCCCGGTCCGCGAACGACGGATCGTGCCGACGTGGGAGGAGACCGTTCTCCACCCTCGGGGCTCCGGACCCGTACGGAGGCTCCACCGACCACACACCCCGCCCAGGGCCGTACGCGACGAATAAGGAGGATGAGCTCTTTCCGGGTGCGATGAAGGCCTTGGTCCTCATCGGCGGATTCGGGACCCGGCTTCGTCCTCTCACGCATACGATCCCCAAGCAGCTGATCCCCCTCGCTGGGAAGCCGATGCTGTACCATGTGCTCGACCTGCTCCCGTCGGACACGGAGGAGGTCGTCCTCGCGACCGGCTACAAGGCCGAGGTGATCGACGAGTACGTCCGCGCCCACCCGCCCCGGTGGCCGGTCCGGACGGTCCCGGAGGCCGAACCGCTGGGCACGGGAGGCGGGATGAAGAACGCGGGAGGGACCATGTCGGACCCGTTCTTCCTGCTCAACTCGGACGTGATCGCCGCGGTCGACCTCTCATCGCTCCGGGCTCGCCACCTAGAGCTGGGCGGCGTCGGCACGATGACGCTGGCGGAGGTCAGCGATACGCGACCATACGGCGTCGCCGCGCTCGGCCCCCAGGACCGGATCACCTCCTTTGTCGAGAAGCCGGAACCCGAGGATGCTCCGTCGCACTGGATCAACGCCGGCATGGGGGTCTGGGCTCGCGCCGCCCTCGACGCCATCCCCCCGGGGAGACCGGTCAGCTTTGAGCGAGAGGTCGTCCCGGGGCTGCTCGAGAAAGGGGTCTACGGCTATCGGCTCCCCCGGGTACTGGGAGGACGCGGGGACCCCCGAACGACTGCTCAACGCCCAGCGCCTCCTCTTCGACGACGGCCGCGGCGGCAAGGGAGGCCTTCCCCACGGAGCTCTCGGCTCCGGGCCGGTCTCCACCGCCCCCGGGGCGACGGCGACCGGAGCCTCCTTCGGGAAGTACGTTACCCTCGGGGCGGGGGTCATCGTCGAGGCCGGGGCCTACGTCGAGAACTCGATCGTGATGGAGGGGGCCCACGTCGAGCGCGATGCATTCGTCGGAGGGAGCATCCTGGGCCCGAGGGCCCGGGTACGCCCGAACCACCGGGTCGTCGGCCAGACCATCGGCGAAGGAGCCGAGATTCTAGTCAGCGGCCGCCGGGCCGGTGACCACGACCTTCACGGCTTCCGCGGGCTGTCCCGCGAGGCGGAACGCCTCCGCAAGCTGGTCGAGCGGGAGGTGGTGGGTGACAAGGTCGCGGAGCTCCAGCTCACCCGCGACCACGCGTCGATGGACCTCCGCGATGTCCGGCTCGGTCGTGGCGTACGAAGGGAGGATGCGAACCCCCCGGAGGTAGAGGTCCTGGAGGTCCGCGTCGAGCCGGCTACCGGCCTCCGGAAGGCCGAAGAGATTCACCGTGCCCCCGCGCCGGACCAGGCGCGTCGCGTCGCGGACCACCGACGGATGACCGGTGGCCACCACCGCGAGGTCTACACCGCGTCCCTGGGTCGCGCGGTCCACCGCCGCCTTGGCCCCCCCCTCTTCCCGGGGGTCGACGGTGACGTTCATGCCGCCGCGCTCGGCCACCCTCCGGCGGAGAGGTGCGACCTCGCTCCCGCCGACCCAATCGGCTCCGAGCGAGCGGGCGATCCGTCCGTAGAGGAGCCCCACCGGCCCGAGGCCGAGGATGAAGACGGTGGCTCCCTTCGGGAGGCCCGTCCGTCGGAGGGCGGTCAGGGCGCATCCCGCAGGCTCCAAGAGGCTGCCGGTGTCCCAATCCACCGAGGCGGCGAGGGGGAGGACCGCTCCGCGGGAGACGTTCTCGGCCGGCACCCGGAACGCGTCCGCAAATCCCCCCGGGTCGAGGTTGGTCTTCGAGTAGGTGGGGCAGAAGGTGGTGTCTCCCCGGGCGCAGACCTCGCAGGAGTAGCACGGAACATGATGGTGCACGAAGACGCGGTCGCCGACCGAGAGACCCCGGACGTCGGGGGCCACCCGGGCGATTCGACCGACCGGCTCGTGGCCGATCACCCCCGCGGTCTGGTAGTTCCCGCGGAGCTTCTCGAGGTCGGTGCCGCAGACCCCGCAGGCCGCGAGCGACACCACGACCTCGCCGGGCCCGGCCTGCGGCTCGGGACGCTCGATGACCTCGAGGCGGCCGGGGGCGGCGAGATGACCGAACTTCATGCCGCCGCGCGCGCCGCGCGGATCGCTGCGTCGAGGATCTCGACGCCCTCGTCGATCTGCTCGCGGCGGATGATGAGCGGCGGGATGTACCGGATGGAGGACTTCCCGCACGGGAGGAGGATGAGGCCCCGGCGGTACGCCTCTTCGAGGATCCGGTCCCGCAGTTGGACGGCCGGCTCCTTCGTCCCCCGGTCCTTGACGAACTCCGTGGCGACCATCAGACCGATCCCGCGGACGTCGCCGATCTCCTCATACCGGGACTGCATCTCGCGGAGGCGCCCGATGAGGTACGTCCCCTCGGTCCGGGCGTTGGCGAGCAGCTTCTCCTTCTCGATGACGCCCAGGGTGGCGAGGGAAGCCGCCGCGGCTACGAGGTTGCCGCCGAACGTGTTCGAGTGAGCGCCGGCCGCGAGGTCGAGGTCCGCGCGGATCGCGACCGCGCCCAGCGGAAGTCCCCCGCCGAGCGCCTTCGCCATCGTGACGATGTCCGGGACCACGCCGTGATGCTCGATAGCGAACCAGGCGCCCGTCCGTCCGACCCCGGCCTGTACCTCGTCGTCGATGAACAGGATGCCGTGCTCGTCCAGGATCGACTTGATCGCCCGGTGCCAACCCTTCGGCGGGACGATGTACCCGCCCTCCCCCAGGACCGGCTCGGCGATGAACGCCGCGACGTCGTCCGGGGGGATCGACGTCTCGAAGTAGAGCTCCTTCAGGATCTTGGCGCAGTACAGGTCACAGCTCGGATACTCGAGCTTGTACGGGCAACGATAGCAGTTCGGCGCGGGGATGTGGTGGCCCCCGCCGGCGAACGCAGCGTAGCGCGCCCGTTGCACGGGCTTCGAGGAGGTCATCGTCAACGCCCCCATCGACCGCCCGTGGAACGCTCCGAGGAGACCGATGGTGACCGGGCGTCGGCGATGCCAACGGGCGATCTTGAGGGCGGCCTCGGCGCTCTCGGTGCCGCTGTTGGTGAAGAAGATCTTCTTCTCGTAGTTCCCGGGGCTGATGCTCGCGATCTTCTCCGCCAAGGTGACCTGGAGGTCGTAATAGTAGTCGGTCCCGGCAAAGTGCGACAGGATCCCCACCTGCTCTCGCACTGCGCGCACCACGTCCGGGTGGCAGTGCCCCACGTTGTGGACGGCGATGCCGGCCGCGAAGTCGAGCAATCGGTTCCCGTCCACGTCGGTGACCCAGACACCGCTGGCGCTCGCCGCGACGATCGGGGCGCTCTTCGTCGAGGTCATCAGGACCTTGTGGTCGCGCTCGATGATCCGGCGCGCCTCGGGTCCCGGAATGCTCGTCCGCAAGTGGACGCCTCGGACCGGGACGGCAGGACTGGGCGTCGGAACGGGGGCGGCGGCGGAGGCAGCTTCGCTCATGGAGAACCCATCCGGTACGGCCGCGAGGGCTAAAATGCTCGCCGGGGGGGCGGGGCGCTTCGGCACGTGAAGTGGAGGTCCGTCTTTATGCTCCGTTCCTCGGCTCGTCCCCGACGAGGCGAGGTGGGTTGGGGGGCGGGAATCGAGCCGTCGAACCCGACGAACGAACCGTCGACGAGGTCGTTCCGGCCCGCGCCGTCCTGACCGAGCTCGCTCGCGGATTCCTCCTGGTGCACGTCTCCAACCCCGAACGGGCGCGTCAGTTCGCGGAGACATTCTTGCGGGAGAAGGCAGGGGGCCGGCCCCCCGCGCGGGTCGAGTCCGTGACGCAGGTCACCATGGCCCGGCTTTCGCTCGGGCGGTACCCCGGGGCGCCGTGGAGCCGTCGCTCGGACGGCTCCCGAGGTAGCACGTCGCGCCATCGGCGGGTTCGAGCCGCCCCTCACCTTGAGGTAGGCCGCCAGGTCCCGCGGGAAGGTCGTGCGGGTGAGGCATATCCGCACTCCCTCTCGAGCCCCAAAGAACGATCCCGGACAGACGAGGACCGACGATCCGAGACACCGCTCCGCAAGGCGGTCCCCATCCCCGTCGGCAGTCCGGTCGAAGTACACCGGTCCGTCAAGCGAAGGAACTGCCGGGAGGGCCTGACGCAGGAGCGCGCGGTTGCGGTCGAAGGTCGCTCGAACGAGCCGATAGATCTCGGCCCTCCGACCGAGTAAGTGGAGAGCGAGCTGCGCGGAGTAGGGCGGGATGTCGTCTGCCACCACCGCGTGGAACCGCGCGAACTCGGTGGACGCCTCGGGCGGCGCCACCACGTAGCCGACTCGGGCGGAGTCGGCGCCGAAGAACTTGGTGAACGTGCCGGACGTCCACACCCCGCGGGCCCCGGCCTCGGCCTGGGACGGTCGACCCGAAAACTCCCGGAACGTCTCGTCGATCAACAAGGTCTCGGCCCCGTCCGCCCACTCCGTGAGCTCGGGGGAGGTCCACCCGATTCCTTCCGGGTTCCGGGGGAGGGAGAGCAGGGCGAGGGGAACCGGACCCGGAGCCTCGACGGGTCGGAATCCGGCACGTCGTGCCACCTCGACGAGAGGCGGGTACTCGGGAAACCGAACCCGACAGGCCCGGCGCCCGGCACGGCCACGTTGCCCGAGGAAGAAGAGGACCCAGGAGTTCGCCTCGGTCGCCCCGTGGGTGAGGAAGATCCTAGCCGGGGTCGACCCGCAGATACTCAGCGAGCGCGCGCTGGAGGTCTGTCGTCCCCTCCTCCGGGCCTCTCGGGCCGCTCCGCGGCGGCGGCAGGCGGGGCAAGGGAACCACCCCACCCATCCCGCTCTTCGCGAGGTTGTACCGGCAGTCCGAATGGGAATCGATCCAGTCGGAGAGCGGAAAATGCATGACGGCGGGGGAAAGCCGGCCGCCATTAAGAAGCGGCGGGACCCCCACCGTGCCGGTCGAAGCGAACGCTCTTGAGCCGCCCGTCCGGCTGACTACGGGGCTGTGCCTGGAACTCACCTGGTGCCTTCCGTACGGGTCGGACCGAACGGTCGCATCCTTGCGCTCTCGGTCGCCTGGTTCTCCGAAGGGGTCCGGCTGCGAGCGGAGGCCCGCCGTGCTGCGCGGTGCGTCGAATGCGGGCGGGGCCTCCCGAACCACCGGACCCCATACTGTTCGCGTCGGTGTCAGTGGCAGTTCCATGGGCACTTCTTCTGGGACTCGGCCCGGTCCTACGTGATGCTTCGAGACCGGTACACCTGCCGAATCTGCGGGACCCGTCATCGGGCGCGCGACCTCGACGTCGACCATATCGTCGAGATCGCCCGCGGGGGCGCCGCGCTCGAGTACTCGAACCTGCAGACCGTCTGCCGCCAATGCCATCGGCAGAAGACGCACGCGTTCCTCGCGCGCGGCCGGGGCAGCCCGCTTCCCCCGGAAGGTTGTGACTTTCCGCCCCCCACGTCGCCCTCCCCCCCGAGCCCAGGCTGACCGGGGAATCCTCGCGGCCCCAGGACGTGGGGCCCGGGGCCACAACCCACATGTACCCCACGCGGCTCGTCGGAAACGAGGAGGTTTCGTACGAGCGTCCGTATCGTGTTGGGAGCCCAATTCGGGGACGAAGCGAAGGGGAAGATCGCGGACTTCCTGGCCCGGGACGCCCGATACGTCGTCCGTCCGGGGGGGCCCGAATACAGGGCACACGATCCATCTCCCGGAAGGGATGGTGGTGCTCCATCTGCTCGCCTGCGGCGTGCTCCGGCACGGAGTAACGGGGGTCAGCGGCCCCGGGATGGTGATCAACCCCTTCCAGGTCCTCGAGGAGATCCGCGACCTCGAGCGACGCAAGTTGCTCCGGGGCGACGTGGTCATCTCCGACCGGGCGCACGTCTTGCTCCCCCTCCACGAGGTGGAGGATGCCTGGGAAGATGACCTGCGGAACCGAACCGACCCCAAGGCGACCCTCGGCACGACCCGTCGTGGCGTGGGACCTGCGTACGAGGACCGGTACGGTCGCTGGGGGATTCGAATGGGGGACCTCTCCCGACCTGCGGGGGTGAAGGAGGCCCTCACTCTCCTCTACGCGCGGAAAGCTCACCTTCCGAACCTACCGCCAATCGACGACCTCGCCGCCCGACTGGCCGAGGTTGGGGGTCAGCTGGCTCCGTTCATCCGTTCTACCGAGACGATGCTCTGGGATGCTCTCGCACGGGGAGAGAACGTCCTCATCGAAGGGGCACAGAGCGCTCTCCTCGACATCGACTTCGGGACCTACCCGTTCGTCACGAGCTCCCACCCGACGAGCGCGGGGGCCCTGATGGGGAGCGGCATCCCGCCGACGGAGCTCGACTCCGTCGTGGGGGTCTCGAAGGTGTACTGTACCCGGGTCGGCGCCGGACCCTTCCCGACCGAGGAGAGCGGCCCGCGGGGAGAATATCTCCAGCGGGTCGGCGGAGAGCGAGGGGCCACCACGGGTCGAGCGCGTCGCTGCGGCTGGCTCGACCTCGTCCTCCTGCGGTATGCGGCGCGCTTGAACGGGTTCACCTCGCTCGCGCTCTCCAAGGTCGACGTCCTCGGCGGCATGGAGAGCGTCCCGGTCTGCGTGCAGGTACGTGATGCCCGACGGGACGACGGTGCGCGCCGCGCCTCCCCTCCAGGCCAGCGACCTCGCGAAGGCGCAGCCGGTCTACGAGCATCTCCCGGGTTGGCCCGAGTTCCACGAGCGCCTCCGGGAGCGGCTGCGCCACGAGGGGGCCACGGCCCTACCGGGTCCGCTTCGCCGATTCCTCGAGTACGTGACGGACGAGACCGGCGGTACCTGTGGAATACGTAGGGTACGGTCCCGCGCGGGACGACACTCTCTGGCTCGGTCCTCCCTCGGCCCGGCGAAGGCCAGTAGGGCTAAGCCGGTGGTCGGGCTAGCCAGCGGACCGTGGAGTTCGACCCGTATCCTGTACGTCGCCTTCGGGGCTGGGCTCCTCGCCGGCTGGTGGGTCCGCCCACGAAGCCCGTGGGTCGCCCGCGCGACGCTGCTAACCGTCGGGGTGCTGCTCGGGCTGTTCGGTGCCTCGCTCGCGGCGATCCCGACCGCACGACTCCTGGCCACGATTCCCGAGTCGCTCGGGCTGGTGGTCCTGATGCTGGGCCTCACTGCGGGGGTAGTCCTGCTTCTCCTCCGGTGGTATCACCCAACCGCTCGGGTCCTCCCCGTCTCAGGGGATTGTCCCGACCGGTGGCCGTTGAGCCCGCTGCTGCTCGGGGCTCTCCTCGCGGGATACGGGCTCGGTCACGCTGTTCTCCTTCCCACGGCCGAAGCGATCCCCTGGGCGCTCTACGCCTTGCTGGCCCTGGTGGCGTTCGGCATGCGACTCCGCATCGAGGGACTTCGGACTCTCTGGATCCCGCTCACCGCGGCGGTCGTCGGGGCGACGGGGGCTGCGATCGCGCTGGCGTGGCTGGAGGGCATTCCGGCGCCGGTCGTGTTCGCCGCGACGTTCGCCTTTGGGTGGTACTCGCTTGCAGGTCCCCTGGTCGCTGCGAGGGCCGGTGCGGCGCTAGGCCTGCTCGCCTTCCTGATCAACTTTCTCCGGGAGGACTTCACCATGCTCCTCGCCCCGTGGGTCGGCCGTCGGATGCGCGGAGAGGGGCTGGCGGCGTTCGGAGGAGCGACCTCGATGGATACGACCCTGTTCTTCATCCTCCGGTACGGGGACCCGGAAGCCGGGAGCCTCGGCCTCGCCACCGGCCTCCTCTTCACCGTCGCGGCAAGCCTCGCCCTCCCGTTTCTCCTCTCGCTTCCCTAAGAGCGCGAGTGGAGAGGTTTATGGGCTCCTGCCGCTCGGTTCGGGTCGCGGGCTCGTGGTCCAGTGGTTACGACGTCGCTCTCACACAGCGAAGACCGCCGGTTCGAATCCGGCCGAGCCCATCCGACAGTGACTCTGCCCCTTTTGGTCCCCGCATCACCCCAGCGGCATGTCCCGGCGACCACTCGGACCTCGGCAGGCTCACTTAGCTCTGCGCTCCGCGTCTCGTTTCGGATCCTCTCCCCATATCCGAACCAGAAGACAATCGCCTGAGTCCAACCCATTCGCCCCACTTGTTTCGGTGTCCAAGCAATCGGGCCGCCCCCTACCCTTCGTTTGAAGAGGGCAGTGCGGCAGCTGGGCGGCTCGAGGACCGCCGCTCGACGCCGTTCCTCAAGCCGTGATTCAAGTTCCCCCTTCGAATCCGTCGCCACGGACTCGCCTCGGGGGTGTGACCTAAGGGCTCGTTTGATACACGCTCTTGTATGGAGGGGCCCCCCGAACGAAGGGGGAAAGGGTTAGCGACACGTGGCCACGCCTGGCTAAGCAGCAGGAGGCGAGGACGTGGGCCCGGGGGTGGCCGTAGGAGTAGGCTGCGGGTCCTTACGCGCGCGCATGAGAACGACCATGCCGACCAGAAGCACCACGAAAGCCGCGATCGCAAGATACCAACCGATCGAAGGACCCCAGCTAAGGGTGCCCCCCGTGATTCCGAAGCGACTGGCGCTCGTAGAACCGAAGAAGGACGACCACGGGCCCGACCCCGAGTGTCCGGGAGTGTCTTGCCCGATGGCGGTGGGGAGTGCCGCGGCAAACATTCCTACCGCGGCGATGGCTACGATCATGGCCACGATGGCCATCGTGGCGGCCGATCGGGCCCGGCGAGGGTTGCTCCGGGACGTGAGACCGATGATTGCGCCAATGATACCGAAGATTACCCCTACGATGATCAGGAAGAAGCCCACTTCCGCGATCGTTCCCGAGTTGTTCAGCTTTGCATCACTATAGGACGTCTGGGGCTCGCAAGAGGCACCCGAAGGCAGGCCGCTACAGGTGTATTGGATCGTTCCGTTCGTAGAGGGGAAACCGGGATAGGCATTCTCACTCACCGTGATCCCAGAAGCGGAGAAGCTCTCGGTGTACCACGGCATGAAGAGTGCGGCAACCAGAAGGATCGCTCCGACCAGGACGATCACTGCCCCAACCATTCGGCCTTTCTTGGACATTATCAGGACCCCATCGAGGTATCCCGGTCCTCCATTAAGAATGTTCGATGGGTCTCACCTTGCGAACCTCTCGGGCTGACACCCGGTAGCGCCTCCAGCCGACGAGCGACAAACAGCCGTAGAACATTGCGGAGCAACTAGAATCATGTGACGGAACCTCCTGTGTATTGATTGACCATAGGGCATAAGTTAGCGAGCCTCACCTCGACCAGACCTCTCGGGCCGGCGTTCGACGGATGCGCGAAGTGAGCGCGCAGACTGTCAGCCGTAGTTGACGACGCGGCACTCCTTCTCCGAGGACTCCTCGTTGCCGAGAGGGGCGAGCAGGCATCCCAGAATCGCGCTGCCCCCCTCCCGGAACTCGAATCGACCACATCCTCGGCGTGTACCGAGGCTGGAGCTCGTGCCCTCACGAGATTGTAGATCCGACGGCTCGCCACCAACGTCAGCAGCGTCGCCCAGATCAGCGCCCCGACGAGGTTCGCGTCCGTCGTGCGGAACGCGTCGAGCGCATACTGGCTCTTCGATTCCTTGAACCTCAGCTCGATCTCCCAGGGCATCCGGTAGAGGCTCGCCACCCCTTCCGTCGAGAGCACCTCAGGACCGATTGTCAGGTCAGAGCTCGCGCGAGGCCCTCACGCGTCCCTGGGCGACGGCCTTCACGAGCCGTGCGTGGTCCTTGTCGACCTGGTTGCCGTAGCTTTCGGCGAATCGGGCGAGGGCATCCTCCATCACCGAGGACGCCCCCCAGTCAGCCGGAGATCATCGCGGCGTCGCCGCTTCGGGCGTGCGCCCGGGCGAGAACCGCGCCGCACGCCCTCACGTATCGCGGGAAGGCGCGGCCTCGAAGCCGTTCCCAGAGAACGGCCCCCTTCATGTTCCGCATCTGCCGGACGTAGAAGGGCCGTCCGTCCATCCGGGTCCATCCGAGCAGAATGTCGGGCGAGCTGTTGAGACCCATCTGCGCAACGACGACGCGCTTTCCCTGATTGTCGATGAACTCCTGCGGCAGTGCCCGCACGAACGGAGTCGCGGCCGGAACGGTCCCCTCCTTGACCTGGAGGAACAAGGGGTCGTCCTCGCCGTTCCCGAACAGCAGGGCGAGATAGACCCGCGTCCCCAGACTTCCCACTCCGGCAACATCTCGGGCCACGTCGACCACATGGTATCGGCTCAGGAGGTACCGCCGGTCCCGGGGGAGGGAATAGGCATACCGGCCAAGTGCCTCGACGACCTTTTTCTTCGTGTCGCTGGGGAGTTGGGTCTGGAGGCGCGGGCTCTCGCGCAAACGCCACGTGCCGTCCCGCCGCCGTACGGCAACCTGCCCCAGCAGGGTAGCACTGGTCCGTCGGTCGGCCTTCGCGCTCGCCTCTTGGACGATCGTGCGGGTCTGCGCATCGAGGGGAATGTCGGCGCCCTTGCGGGCCGTGAACAGGAACATGTACCAGATCGCGAGCGCCCCCTTCCGTTCGAGCCGTCGAACCTCCCAACGATACCCGCGCAAGCATTCGCGGACCGCCGCCCGCCGTGTCGCCCGGTCGAGCCCGAGATCCCGCCCGGCGACCTCCACGCTGGTCACCAGCCGTTTGACGTCCCACTCCCACGGTCCGACGATCGCCTCGTCGAAATCGTTGAGGTCGAAGACGACGTCACGCTCGACGGTCCCGAAGAGCCCGAAGTTGTCGAGGTGCGCGTCCCCGTCGATCAGGACCTGGATCCCGCTCACGGGGGTGTGCGCGAGATCCCAGGCCATCACCGAGGAGCTCCCCCGAAGGAAGCCGAACCGTGAGGCCACCATTCGCCCCATCCGCAGCCGGAGGAGGTCGGGCAGGCGACCTTCGTTGCTACGCGCCAGGAGCGTCAGGGGGTCCGGTCGGTCCTTCGGCGGCCTCCAGGTCGCGTGGCGACGACGGGGGGTTCGAGAGCGGAGCGCCTTTCCCCGCTCGTGGCGAACCTCCCACGGCAGCGTCGGCTTTTGGAGGTCCAGCGGACGCTCGCTGGACAGGTCCGCGTAGACCTGGCCAACGCCCTCCGCGACCTCCGCAGGAGGTGGGTTGCGGCGGGCAACTTTCCTTGGCATCCCCTCTCCGCGGTCACCACCGCACCCTCACGCATCGATAAGGAGCCATCCTCCCCCCGGAAGGGGTCGGGCGAAGTGACCCGAGCCGCCGACCCGCGCTCGAGCCGCCCCCGGGGGGTCTCCACGACTGGTGGCCCCTGACGAGGGAGGAGCGGTGCACGATGCCGGCCCGCCACCCTCGAAACGTCAGGGAATCGCCCACGCCTCCTAGGGTGGAGACGGGCTCGCTCGCGAGATCGTCGCGCCCGGCCGGAGGCGCACGAGAGGCTGAGGGAGGAAGTGGGAGACCTCGCCGAGCCGCGCCGTCACCCACGGGCAACGATAGGCGTAAGGTCGAACTGCAGCGCGGACTCCGCGAGCCGCCGGTGGATTTTCGAAAGCATCTCGGAGGTGCTCGACTTGCTCCGCCCAAGCTGCTCAGCGAGACTGCTCAGCGAGATCCGACGCGGCACGCTGAAGTACCCGGTTCGTAACGCCGCGCGGAACACCGCATCCTGCCGACGAAGTGAGCCCGAGGCTACCCAAGGAAACCGAGTGACGCCGGACCGACTCGACCCGGCTCGGACCCACTCTGCGTTCCAGCTCCGCGAGGTAGGGCCGGATCTGAGAGCTCGTGGCGAGCGTTTCGAATCGCATCCACCCATCCTGGACGACCATCGGGTATCGCGCGAGCACCCGGTGCTTCTGGGCCACCTTCTCCGCGAGGCCCGTGGCGAAGATGACTCGGCAGACAATGCGACCCGGACCCTCCACCTGGAGCTCGACCCCCTCCACCCCGGGAAACCGTCGGACCTCCGCCGTCCATGCCGGCCAGTCCGCAGGACCCGGTCCCGAAATGCGCGTCTCGGCGAGGATCAACGCCGGGCTCACCATCATTCGATTGATGACCTCGATGCGAAGCTCCGGATGTGCACGGGAGAACGCCGAGCCGAGGGCGTTCCGGGGGAGGTGGATCGCGATCCCGTAGACCGCGTAGGATTCCTCGCGGTGCTGGAACCTCAGCCGCCGGAGCCGGGCCGGGAGTCGCGCGTGGGTCGGTCGGCGGGACCGGCGGGCCCCCCGCGCCCGCGACCCGCGGCCGTTCCCGACCATGCGCCCCCCCGACGGACCCGAGGGGGTCCGCGGTGCTCCCCAGTAGGGAGCTTTCGGTATATCCGAGCGTCGAACCGAAGCCTGGGTGGTCGTTTCGGGGCAGCGGAGGGAAGGCAGGCCCCCTCACGTTACCGAACACGCAAGAACCTAGGACCGTCCGGGCGGGAAGACCCTTGGCGGATGGGTCTCGTCCCTGGTCGGGTGCGAGGTCCCGGTATGGGGGTCGGGGGCCACGGACGTTGGGGTCTTCCTGCGGACCTCGATCAGGCCGACGCGGGATGAGACTGGAGGAACTGTTCGAGAACCTCGGTCACCCCGTGAGTGAGGTCCTCGAAGTCGTACGCCACGCTGACGATCGGCTGCGGGACGTGAATGAGGCGCCCCAGGTCGACCGGACTGCCGTCCACCACAAATTCGGCTTGCGAGCGGCGGATCGTCTCCTCGAGTTCGGTGATCTGGCCCGGGCTGTATCCCATCGCCGGCAGGACCCCCTTGAGGTGGGGGAACTCCACATACATCCGTGCGAGGCTCCCGACGGCGGTCAGCTTCGGGTCGACGATCGTCACGCCGTAGGCCTGAGCTGCCAGGGTCCCCGCACCGAATGCCATCCCTCCGTGCGTGAGGGTCGGCCCATCCTCGACGACGAGGACCCGGCGTCCCCGCAATCGCTCCCCGCCCGCCGCGACCACCTTGAGAGCGCCGCGGACCACGCGTGCCTGAGGGTTCACTCGAGCAGCGTTCGCCTCCACGGTCTGGACGTCCGTGGGCTTCGCCGAATCGGTCTTGCTGATCACGATCACATCGGCCATCCGGAAGTTCGTCTCCCCCGGGTAGTAGGTCAGTTCGTGACCGGCCCGATGGGGGTCGGCCACGACGAATTGGAGATCCGGGGCGTAGAACGGGATGTCGTTGTTTCCCCCGTCCCAGATCACGATGTCAGCCTCTTTCTCGGCCGCTCGGAGGATCGGCTCGTAGTCCACTCCCGCGAAGACCACTGCCCCCTCCCGGATGTGGGGTTCGTACTCCTCGCGCTCCTCGATCGTGCACTGGGCTCGGTCGAGCTCCTCGATCGTTGCGAAACGCTGTACAGCCTGGGCCACCAGGTCCCCGTACGGCATCGGGTGACGAACGATCGCTACGCGGCGCCCGTGGGAGCGAAGGTAACGGGAGACAAACCGGGTGAGAGGGCTCTTCCCGCTCCGGTCCGGACCGCGCAGATCGAGATCACCGGCTTGGTCGATTTGACCATGGTCTCCCGGGGCCGGGGAGGAGGAAGCTGGCTCCAGCGGCCTGGGCGATCGCCGCCTTGTGCATGACCTCGAGGTCCGGGAGGTCGGAGTACGAAAGGACAGCGAGGTCGACCTTCTCTCGCCGGATGAGGTCGGCCAGCTCGTGTTCGGGCACGATCGGGATCCCCTTCGGATAGCCGGTGCCGGAGAGCCCCGGAGGGTAGGCTCGTCCGGCGATGTTGGGGATCTGGGCGGCGGTGAACGCGACCACCTTGTACTCGGGGTGCCCGCGGTAGAGGGTGTTGAAGTTGTGGAAATCGCGGCCCGCGGCGCCAATGATGACGACCCTCTTGGGCGGCATACGGTCCGCAAACCCCGAGTGGAGGATAAAACCCTGAGCGTCGGTCGGCGGCGAGGACCTCTCGGAGCGAATCGTTCTCCCGACCCGCCGGTCCGAGGTCGACCTCGAACAGCGCGCCCGCGCGTTACCGAATTAAGTAACGAATAATAGTCAACCTGCCTCCGATGTTCGTGTTCAGCCGAGCGGAGCGGGAGTACTTGCGACAGGTGACGGCAGGTCCCGAGGCGGGAACCCAACGCCGTCTCGAGGCCTCGTTCCCCAACCCCGCATATCGGCGCAAGCTGCGATGGGGGATTCGTCACAAAGCCGAACGCGCGCTCGCCGACTGCCGGTTGTATGCCGAGGCAGCGCGGCGCCAGCAGGCCTTGGTGCCACGCGGTCCCGACACGTCGGACGGAACCCCACCACTCTACACCGACCCCATCGTGGTCCTCCTGGGGGCATTGCGACGGAGGTTCCCGCGCCGAGGCCGGGTCAAGGATTCCCGGGACGCACCCGGCCCCCGGATCGGGGGTAAGCGGGTGGTCGGGCTCCTCTTTTGGACGGGGGTCGCGGCTGCGGTGGCCCTCGGGATCGCTCTCGTGATCTGGGGGCTGATGCTCCGGCGGGGGTTCCGCCTGGGCACGCGAGGCGCGGTCCAGCGGTCGCGCCTCACCTGCTCGAAGTGCGGCCAAGTATTCGATTACGATTGGATCCCGGGGGGATCGTTCACCAGCGTCCGGCTCGGCCCGGGCCGCTACATGAGCTGCCCGCTGTGCCATCGGTGGTCCTACTTCGACCTCTACGGCTCGATGGTAGTCCGTCCACCCCCTCCCTCGTAAGGCCGGCGGGAAGGGCAACATCGGTGCGCCGGGCTCGGTACGCGCTCCCCGGGAACGCAGCGGCGCCCGAGGCTGGCTCAGGAGGGTGCGCGCTCGCGGGCCAGCGAGGCTCTTAGCTCGTCCACCGAGAAGCTGAGGCCGTTTCGTGTTGTAGAGAAGGACGGTCTCGCCCGCTCGGATCTCCCTTCGGTCGAAGAGGCGGCGTAGGGCCGCGTACGGGGCCGCCGCCTCCGGCGACGCGGAAACCCCGTGGTGGTGCGCGAGCTCGACCATGGCGTCCAGCAGCTCCTCGTCGCTCACGGTCTCCCCGCCGCCGTGGCTGCCCCGGACTGCCTCGAGGATCCTCTCCGAGGCGAACGGGGCCGGGACGAGGAGCCCCGGAGCGAGAGTGTGCGGGTCCAGCCACGGGGCAACCTGCGGGCTCTGCTCGCGGAGGGCTCGCACCACGGGTGCGCAACCGTCGGGCTGGATCGCATAGAGTCGCGGCACCCGTTCGCACAGGCCGAGGGTCTTGAGTTCCTGGAACGCCTTGTACATCCCAACGAGGCCGTTCCGCCCCCCGTAGGGTATAGGATCACGTTGGGGGGCCCTGTCTTCCCCGTCTGCTCCACGATCTCGAGGCCCATGGTCTTCTTTCCCTCCACGCGGGTACGGTTCCCTCAGCGTCGACATATCGAAGGATCCCTGTCCCTTTTCCGCGGCGCGGCCGGCCTCTCCCGCGTCCCGGATGGTCCCCGGGACCGCGACGACCCTCGGCTCCGTACCGCCGACAAACCTCCTGGACTCCCTCGGTGTTACGGTCGGGGAGGTACACGCGGACCGGGGAGGGGGGCCCGCGCCCCATAGGCGGCGAGCGCGATGGCGGCGTTCCCGCGCTCGGCGCGAAAAGCGCCCGAGCGCCCAGCTCCCGTGCCCTCGATACCGCGACGGCCATCCCGCGCGCCTTGAACGAGCCGGTGGGGATCACTCCGTCGTCCTTCAGCAGTAACCGGACGCCCGGCGCGGCCGACACCTCGGAGAGCGGCAGCAGTGGGGTACAGCCCTCTCCTAAGGTGACCACGGCCTCGAACGACTGGACGGGCAGGAGTTCGTGGTATCGCCAGAGCGACCGGGGGCGGTCGGCGAGCGCCGACCACCAATGGCGTGCGTCCAGCCGCGCCAGGTCATAGGTGGCCAGCAGTGCGTGGCCGCACGTCGGGCAGGTCCCGACCAGATGGTTCGGGTCGACCTCACCGCCGCACGCACGGCACTCGAGGGCCCGGAGGAGAGACCCGGTGGTACTCACAACGCCTCGAGGTGGCGAGCGCGTTACGGCGGCGGTGGGGCGGCGCCCTTCGGCACGAAGAGCAGCGAGATCGAGTTCACGCAGTGACGGACGTTCTTTGGCGTGAAATGCTCCCCCGCGAAGACGTGCCCCAGATGGCCGTCGGAGCGGGCGCAGCGGATCTCCACCCGCTGGCCATCGGGGTCGGGGAGGTGGCGTACGGCACCCGGTAGCTCCTGATCAAAGCTGGGCCAACCGCACCCGGAGTCGAACTTGGAGTCCGAGGTGTAGAGTGGGCTCCCGCACCGCTTGCAGACATACGTACCCGTTGTGGTCGAGTGCTGGTACTCCCCGGAGAACGGAGCCTCGGTGCCCCGTCGAACGATTACCGCCTCTTCGCGGGAGGTCAGCTTGCGATAGGTAGGGGATGCGGCGGGGGTCACGGCCTCGCATGGGCCGACCCCTACTTAGGCGACGCGAGAGGCTCGCGCTCCCGAAACCAGACGGAACGTGGGCCAGCGGGGGCCGGGTTCAGAGATGCCAGGTCGGACCACCGTACCCGGCGGGGAACGGAGGCGGTACGGCTCCCCCGAGGGGATTCGGCCGGGGGGTTGGGGGCCGCCCCTTCTTGAGGGCGATGTAGGCATCGATCGCCTGGGCGGCCCGGGTACCGGCCGCCATCGCATAGACGACCGACTTCCCGCCTGCCGCGAACACCCCGTCGACGTCCGTCATCCAGTCCTCTTTCGGCCCCTGGGGCCAGGGATGGGCCGACAGGTTGAGGTGGAGCTCCGTGGGCAGGTCGCTCACGTCCGCGGTCTCGCCCGCCGCGACAATCACCGTGTCGCACGGCACGGTCTCCTCCGTGCCGGGGACGACGACGGCCGTCGGCCTCCCCCGGGCGTCGGGCGGACCGAGCGCGGTCTGCTGGAGCACGATCCCCTCGACCTGGCCCGTCCCGAGGATGCGGACCGGGGCGCGATTATACAGGATGCGGACCCCCTCGTATAGCCCGCCCTCGACTTCCTCATCTCCCGCCGGCATCTCTTCGCGCCCCTTTCGATAGGCGACCGTGACCGAGCCCCCGTCCGAGGTCAACCGTTCGGAGGAGCGAGCCGCGTCCAGGGCCACGTCGCCTCCGCCGACCACGACCACGTTCCGGTTCTTCCGGCCGAAAAGGCTCCCCTCCGGGCCTTTGTTCAGTCCGAGCAGGAATGGGAGCGCCGGGAAGACCCCGGGCAAATGCTCGCCCGGGACCCCCAGGGCTCTCGGGTCGGAGGCCCCGACCGCGACCAGCACGGCCAGGTACCCGTCCTGTAGGAGCCGCTCGGGAGTGAAGTCGGCGCCGACCTTCTTCCCCGTGACGAAGGTGACGTCGAGGTTCTTGAACCGGGCGAGGTCGATGTCGAGGTCCCCCTCGGCGAGGTGGTATTTCGGGATCGTGTCGACCTGGCCACCGAGGAACGGTTGCATCTCGTAGACCGTGACCCCGTAGCCGCGCGCCCCGAGCTCCCAGGCGGCCATCAGGCCGGTAGGGCCACCGCCGACGATCGCGACCCGTTCGTTCTTGGGGGCGCTCGCCACATAGAGAAGGTCGGATTCCCCCAACTCCAGGGCCGCCCGTTTCAGGTGCCGGATTCGCGATCGGAACGCCCCGTCCGCCCATGATGCAGTCCTCCTCGCAGTAGTGGTAGCAGGTCTTGCAGAGGACCGTCGCGAGGGGGTTCTCGCGGAGGGTCAACGCCGCGGCGTCATCGAACTTGCCCTGCGCGATGAGCCCGATGTACCCACGGCAATCCTGGTTGATCGGACACGCCTGCACACAGTAGGGCATCGCACACTGGAGGCATCGGCTCGCCTCCAGGACCGCCTCCTCCGGGGTGTACGACTGGAGGACCTCTCCGAACGTCTCCATTCGCTCGTCCTTGCTCTCCTCGGGGAGGGGGACGCGTTGGTACCGAAACTCGCCCATGTTCTTTCGGTCCTGCCCAGCACGGGAAGGCCGGATTCACCGATGAGGGCCAGAGAGTATAGGCTAGTCGGGAGCTGGTCGTCGGGAGCGGTCCGCGACGGGACCTGCCCGATCCTGTGGACTAGGGAGGGACGCTCGTCCGCGGGGCCGTAAGGACCCGGGCTCCCTCCCCTTTCGCGACGTACACGTGGAGCGCGTCGCAGGTCCGCCGGAAGTATTCCGAGCCCTGCGGGGCGAATACGTGCTCGAGACGGTCGGCGATCTCTGCATCCGTGAGCCCCGGCTCGAGCTCGGGGGTGAACATGCAGCCGAACACCAGGAAGCGGTGGCCCTCGATCGCGATCCGTTCGGTCTCGGGCGAACCGCAGAACGGGCAGCTCAACACGACGGATTGTCAGCGCCCTGCCCCGAATAGCGTTTCCGACGGCCGATGCTCACGCCTCGAGGGTCGCGTACTGCCCGATGGCCCACCCTAGCCCGACGAGCCCCGCGAGGGCCAGCACCACCGGGAAGACGTACGTCAGCTGATGCTGCAGCAGCAGGAAGCTCGCCACTCCCGCAGCCACGACCCCGCCCAGTACGCCGGCGACCAGCCCTTGGGCGGAACTCCGCGTAACGACGCCCGCCGCTCCGGCGACCCCTCCCAGAAAGATGAGCAGACCGAACGACCCCAGGAAGAGGTGGGAGGCTACGAGGATGGGGGGCGCGACACCAGGCTGGTTGCTCACCAGCAGCACGGCCAGCCACCACGACGCCGCAGCTCCGACGGCGTACGAACCGAGACTTCCGCCCACGACGAGGAGGAGTCGGCCGGCGAGCGCTTCCCCACGCCCTTGCGGGAGCACGAACGTGAGGAAGTGGGTGCGCAGGCCGAAATCCTCCCCCACCGCGAGGGCGGTCAGGTCGAGCATCACGAGAGCACCGAGTCCCGCCGCTATCAGGAGGCCCAGGACCTCGGCCGTCCCCACCGATGGTACGCGAAGGTACAGGTCCGCGAGGGCGCTCCCCACGGGGCCCGCAACCCCGGGGATGAGGAACAGCAAGATGCGGCGAGAACGGTGGAGACGCAGGGCCTCCCATGCCGCGTTGTTCGCGAGCGTCCCCGACGTGCCGGTCACGTCGCCTCCTCTCGGCCGACCTTCTCCAGATACCGCCGGGCGAGGTCCGACTCTGGGGTCGACGCGGTAAGAAGAGGCAGTCCAGCACTCACCACGCGGGCAATCAGCCGCGCTTGTTCGGACGCCCCGCCAGGGAACTCGACCAGGACCTGCCGAGGCCCTTCCGCGACGACCCGGATTCCCGGGCCTTCCAGAAGGCGGACCCCCTCCGCCCCCAGGTCCTCCGCGAACGCAAGCTGGACGGTGTGGAAACCCCCTCCGCCGGCCGGTGGCCGGGCGACCGGACGGGCTCGTCCCCCATGAGGTGCCCCTCTCGGAGGAACAGGACGCGGTCGCAAACCTCCTCCACATCCTCGAGGAGGTGGGTCGATAGCAGGAGGGTGGTGCCCTGCCGGACCAGTTCCCGGAGGACCGTCCGAAGGTCGGCGCGGGCGACGGGGTCGAGACCGAGGGTTGGCTCGTCCAGGACGAGGGCCGGGGGCTCCCCTACCAGCGCCGCCGCGAGCAGGACCCGACGGGAGAGGCCGGTGGAGAGGGATCCGAACGGCAGGTCGAGGTGGTCGGCCACGCCCAGCCCCTCGGCCGCGCGCCGGACGGCGCCCGGGCGCTCCGACCTGGGGAGGGACTTGGTCCGTCCGACGTACTCGAGGAGGTCGCGACCGTGGAGATAGGGGGGAATCCCGGGCGTCTCGACGAGCGCCCCCAGGGCGCCGAGCGCCAGCGACCGTTCCCGGAACGGGTCGCGGCCGAGGAGCAGGACGGAGCCCGAGTCGGGCCGACAGAGGCCCGAGATCAGTTTCAGGGTCGTCGTCTTGCCGGCTCCGTTCGGGCCAAGGTAGCCCACCGACTCGCCCGACCCGAGGCGGAACGTTACATCCCGCAGGGCCGGCCGTTTGCCGTACCGCTTCGAGACGTGGTCGACCGTGAGCACGTCGGAAGACACAACCCCATCGACGATGGCCGAGGGATATCATCCTCGCGGTCGAGGCCGCGGTCCGCGCCGCCCGATTAATCGATGTATCCGAGGGACCGGAGTCGCTCGCGCAGGAGGCGTTCGTCCTCTGCGCTGAATGCACCCTCCCCCGGTCGCTCGAGGAGCCGGCCCAGGATGAACGCCACGAAGGAGTCGACCGAGTCGAAGGAGGATCCGCGCATCCGCTCCTCGAGGGCGCGCACCAACTCCTCGGGGAGGAGAAGCGTCCGCCCCGGCGCGGCAGCGGGGTCGGCGGTCATTCCGGCTTCACCTGTCGTCCTCGTTCACATCAGGTCTTCGACCCGAGGGCCGCTACTCCCATTCGATGGTCGCCGGCGGTTTGTCCGTGATGTCGTAGAGGACCCGCACGACCTCGCCGTGCAGGGCTCGCGTAATGCGTTCGGAGATGCGGGCCAGCACCGAGCGCGGGATCTCGGCGGCGGTCGCGGTCATCGCATCCACCGATTCGACGATCCGCACGCTGACCGCCTCTCCGTGGACGCGGTTGTCTCCGAGCACGCCGACGGTCCGGACCGGAAGCAGGACCGCGAAATACTGCCAGGGCGGTGCAATCAGGTCCTCCCGGACCGCCCGATGGACCTCCTCCTCCACGATGGCGTTGGCCACTCGGACGCGACGCACCCGCTCCTGCGTGACCGCCCCGGCCACACGGACCGCGAGCCCCGGGCCGGGGAAAGGTTGGCGGTCGGGGGAGGGGATCCCGAGCTGCCGGGCCACGGCGCGCACCTCGTCCTTGTAGAGGTCCCGGAGCGGCTCGACGAGCTGGAGCCGGGAGTCGGAGGGGACCCCGCCGACGTTGTGGTGGGTCTTGATCGTGTCCCGGATCGAGCCCCCGCTCTCGATCCAATCCGGCGCGATGGTCCCCTGGATCGAGTCGGTCCGTACCGAACCGCGCCGCCTCGGTCTCGAAAAGCCGGATGAATGCCGTCCCGATTCGTCGCCGCTTCTCCTCCGGGTCGACGACCCCCTCGAGTGCAGCAAGGAAGCGGTCGGCCGCTGGGACCACCTCGAAGCGTAGTCCCGCCTCGCGCAAGAGGTTCGATACGGTCTCTACCTCCCCTTCCCGGAGGAGGCCGGTGTCGACAAAGATCGCCCGTGCCCGTTCCCCGAGGGCTCGCTCGGCCAGGACCGCGGCGGCCGTGCTGTCGATCCCCCCGACGCCGCGACGATCGCATTTCCGGGAACGTCGGCCCGCAGCTTGGCGACCGCCTCCTCGACGAACTGGGCAGGGTGCCTCATGGAGCTCGAGGTCCTGGGGTGTCCGGCTCCTCCCGCCACTGGGCCCGGTAGGCGGTGAGACGCTCGGTCAGCTCGGGATACTTGAGCGCGAGGATCGCGGTGGCCAAGAGTGCGGCGTTCTCCGCCGCGTCGAGACCCACAGCCGCCACGGGGATGCCGGGGGGCATCTGTACGACCGAGAGGAGGCTGTCGAGGCCAAGCCCGCGATGTAGGGGGACCCCGATCACGGGCCGGAGGGTCCGAGCAGCGACGACGCCAGGCAGGGCAGCCGAGAGGCCCGCCATCGCCACGAAAACGTCGGTGGCGGGGTCGGCGACCAGCCGGTCGACTTTGGCCGGGTTTCGATGGGCCGAGGCTACGTGCACCTCGCACGGGACCTGGAAGCTTTCGAGGCGCGAACGCACCTTCTCCGCGATCTCGAGGTCGGACTTGCTTCCGACCAGCACGGTGACCTTCATGTCGACGGGGTAGCGCACCGGGGGAAAACCCTTCGGGCGACGTCCCCCTTACGGCGGGAGTCCCGGCCCGGGTGGGGCCGCGAAGAGCCGGGCCTTGAGCGCGTCGAGCGCGCGCCCCAGCGGCTGGTGGAACACGACGACTACCCAGCTCGGGTACAGCCAGTAGTTCCGCTTGAACACGAAGAAGGTCCACGGTCGGCCGGCGCAGGTGTTCACGGAGCTTCCGACGATCACGTGGCAGTAGACCGCGCCCGAATTGATCCACAGGAATGGAGCAAGGATGGCGACCGTCACCGCGACCGCGGCGAGGGCTCGGAGGTACTCCCGACGGGCGAGGTGGTACGCGAAGACGACGACGTTGGCGGTCTGTTTGAGGGCGAGCGAGAGGACCTCCGCGGCCCAGCGACCTCGAGGGAGTTGGACCACTAGGGCGATTGTCAGGGCGAGGAGAGGAACGAAGTCGTTCTGGCCGTTGGCTGCCAAGAGCGGGATCCAGGGGGCGGCAAAGCCCCCGGCCGCGAACGGGTCCCGTCGCAGCAGGTACACCCCTCCTCCCCACGCCGCCAGAGCGACCCAGCGATAGTCGAGCCCGGGGACCTGGACGAAGGCGAGGAGGGGGAGGTAGACGTCGTAGGAGGTACTCGATGTGGCTCGAACCGGTACCTGAAAGTAGGTGAACAGGACCGGGTGGGTGTACAACCCCCATCCCAGGGTCGCGTAGGCGGGCGTGGTGTACGGTTCGTCGGAGAGACCGTTCAGCACCCCCGTTACCACCGAGACGACCGAAACCACGACCCCGAGCCCGACCAGGGCGGGAAGCACCCAGGGGAGGGCGGGGGTGACCTCTCGGACCCCCCACGCCACTCCGACCGTCAGCGCGAACATCAGGACGATCAGGAAGGCGAACCCGGCGATCTGTCGTCCCGACGAGCAACGGAAGCGTCGCGAGCGCGGCGAGGATGACGACGCCGGCAGTGGCTCGCGGACCCATCTCGAGGGCCCAGGACCCGGGCCGGCACTAACAATGCTTCGGCCCTCACGGGGGGCGTGAGAGCGCGCGAGTCCGGAGGCCGGCGGCAGCGGATGCGGCTCGGGTCGCCCCGCGGCAGGGCGGCCCGAAGCCCTTACCCCCAGTCGGGCCTCCGGGCACAATGCCCCCGCGCCTGCACACCGGCGGTCGCTTCCGTGCCTGGCTCGGACGCCGGCTGGGGGGCGATGATGAGTTGGGGGACCGTGCCTGGCGACGCATCCTGCATGGCGTCGGCGCGCTGGTCCTGGTCTATTACCTGGTCCCCACGGACTTCTTCGTCATCGCGCCGAAAGTGGACATCCTCCTCGCCGTGCTCTTCGTGGCCATCCTGCTCGAGGTCCTACGGCACGCAGCGGGGCTCCAACTCCCGACCATCCGGCCCTACGAAGAGCACCGGGTAGCGAGCTTCATCTTCTATGCGATCGCGCTCGCGGGTGTGATCCTGCTGTTCCCGGTCCCGATCGCCGCCGCGGTGATCCTGGGGGTGGCCATCGTGGACCCGGCCGCCGGAGAGCTACGCCAGCGGAAGGTTTCCGACGCAGTGATGTGGACCGTGCCGATCGTCGTCTACATTCCGCTCGCGTGGGTCGGAATGGTCGGACCAGGCGGCTGGCCGCCGCTCCCGTGCCTCGGGCTATCGGTTCTGGCGGCCGCGCTTGCCGTTGCGGCGGAACGACCGAAGGTCAACTGGTTCGATGACGACCTGACGATGGCATTCGTCCCCGCACTGGCTCTCTACGCCGTGGGAGTCATCGTGCTGGGTCTCGCTCACTGAGGGGCGTGGTGGCTTGGCAATCCCTGGGAGGGCGGATTATTAGGGGGTGCGGCCTGGTCCGCCGCGATGGAGGGCAGTCCGCTGAGGCTTCATTGGGCGGTCGCCCTTGCGAGCTTGGTAGGAGGGAGCGCCGGTTCCTTCGTCGTGGCGTCGGTCGAAACCCTCGGTCCCCCGGTGACGGGTAACCTGCCCCTACTGGGGGGCATCGATGCGATCTTCGTGGCCTCCTTGTTGGGCGCCCTCGTCGGGATGTCGTCAGCCGCGCTGGTCGCCTACCGGGTCGGTCGCACCGGCCGAGAAGGACTGGCCGCCGTCGTGGGGTCGGCTTCGGGGATTCCTCGCCGGTGTGGTGATCGGCTTCGTGTCGGAATCCGTCGCAGTCAGATGGGTCGATGCGTTCTCGACGAAGCCCCTGGCCGCGGCGCTCGTCGGGGGGGCCTTCGCCGGAGGATTCGCTGGGGTCGCGGTGGCGGCCTCCCTCTGGGCGCTGTGGGGTAGGGGCCTGCGCGTCCTGGGTACGGAAATCTTCGCTGCGTTGGTGGGAGGCGCGCTGGGGATGCTCGCGGGGATGGGAGGCGCCAATATCGGGGCCACGCTGGCCCAGTCTGCGACGGCCTGCGCGAACGGTTACTACGCAAACCCCGGTACGGGCGGGGCCTGTGTTCCCGGCCTTCTCCAGGGCGCCCTCCTCGTCGGCATCTGGGTGGGCGCCGTCGCGGGGACCCTCGCGGCGCTCGCGACCGCGCGGGTGCTGACACTCGCCCGACCCCCCAACACGGAAGCGACCGCGGCCCCCTGAAGCGAATCCATGAACCTGCCCGTCGGCCCCCGGAGGGAGGGTCCATGGCAAGCCGGACGCTGACGCATTCCGCGCTCGCAGGGATCACGGGCCGCACCGGATTCGAGAGCTCCACGATAGGGACTTCACGACCGAGCGCTGGACGGAGAATCCGGCGATACCCAACACCCTGAGCTGGCCTACGAGCTCCGCGCTGGGACGCACCGCTCCCGGCAACACCATGGGCCCGGGTCAATGGGGTGGTCGAAGAACGACCTCGCGGGGGGCGAGAGATTTCAGTTACCTATTGACCGCCCCGTCGAGCTTCGACACGCAGGACCGCTGGAGGGGTTCTTATTCGATCCCGAGCCGAACGGTGGCGAGGTCCTGGGCGCTCGCGGTCCCCTTACCAGGGGGTGTGGGGTGCCTCCCCCTACGTGGAAGGATACGAGCGCCTCCTCGGCCCACGATCCTTGGCGAGCGAGCGAAACCGCCAGGCTTGATTGACAGAGAACGATTGCCTCCGCTCCGAAGCAAGGGGGGTCGCGGCCGGCTTCTCCGCGCATCCCTCGCCCGGCCGCGCCCGGGCTCAACGGGGATTGACCGAACCATTAATCTCCTCCGGCGGACGAAAAGTACGCATGCATACGTCCCGTAGGCGCCGTCGCTCGCTCGGTCTGGCCATCCTCGTGGTTGCCGTAACCTCCCTGCTGGCAACGGTCAGCCTGGTCGGCGGGCTGGGGGGCTCCGTCCCGTCGGTGCCCACTTCCGCGCCCCTCCGACCCGCGAGCGCTCCCCTGACGATCACGAACTTCGGGTTCAAGCCGAGCACCGTGGATCAAGGATCGTCTACCCAGGGCAACGTCTCGCTCTCGGGCGGGACCTCGAACTACTATCTTTGGTTCAACAACACGCCCGCGGGGTGCAGTCCCTCGAGCGAACCGATGATAGTCAGTTCCCCCGGGTTGCAGTTCAGCTGCCGACCCACCGCCACCGGGACCTACACGATCCACCTGGACGTGCTCGACAGCTCGGCCCCCGTAAGCAAGGTCTCCCAGACGACGAACCTGAACGTGATCCAGTCGAACAACAACGGGGGTAACGGCAGCAACGGGAACGGAGGTGGGAACAACAGTGGCGGCCTGAACCTCCCGAGTGGACTGCTACAGCTCGGCCTGTATCTGATCCTCGCGTTCCTAGCAGCACTCGTCGCCTTGGCCGCGGGCATGATCGCGACCGCCGTTGTCCTCTCCCGGCGTCTTCGCAAGCTCACCGAGGTCCTCGAGCAAACCCGCCAGCCCCCCCGGGAGTCCAAGCCTCCAGGGTGAAGGCAGGTCACCCTCGACGGGGGTGGATTCCCTCCGCCCCGCCGACCCTCGGGCGGGCCGGAGGGTCCCCCCTTCCGAGGGCTGACGGCTACGGTCTTGGCATGCCAGAACCGCGTTCCGCGTGCGCTCGGCGGAACACATCCGCCACGAACGGTAGGTCCAGGAGCGTATGCTCTGACCCTGCCCGGAAGGGGCCGTCCGCCAATCCCTTCTCGCACACGAGCCGGCTTTCGGCCCAGCTCTGGAAACTCTCGCCGCCCACCCGGAACACGTAGTCGAAGGCGTTCCGCGCCGGTCCCGCCGGCTGATGGTGCCCGTCGAACCTTTCGGGTACCCGACGAACAGCGAGTATCCGGCCTGCACATGGGCGTCGATGATCGCCTCGACCCGGGTAGTCGTGAAGGTCGATGTTAGGGCATGGGTATTGGGCACCGCCAGGAGACCGGGGCGCCCGTCGGAGGGTTTCTCCGCGAGGAGGCACTGGGTGAAGTCGGGAAGCTGCACGAACTCGAGGAGCCGGTTCAGGCTCGTCGTAGGTTCGTCGGCCGCGATGAGCTGTGAGACTGCGGCAGCCGCGACCGTAGCGTTCGGTCGGATCGCCTCGGGCCGGTCGAAGGTCAACAATTGCTCCCTGGGTACCCAACCCAACGCGGCGGGGTCCCCCGCGAAGATAGGTTCGTTCCGAGCCCGAATGTTGACCCACAGGAACTTCGGGTTCGCGGCATGCGCGAAGGCGTAGAGCGTGAGGTTGACTACCGACAGGGACGGCCCGTAGACGATCAGCGAGCGTCGGCCCCTGGGCGATATGGGTGGGCAGCCCGCTTCCCCCGGTCGGCGGGCCCGGGGGCGCTGATTCACCGATTCGAGGGGGGAGGGGGTCGGCGCCCGGTGGAGGGCTCGGGAACCGAGGTCCCGGGGCCCGGTGGGGCCTCTGGTCCGACGGGGTAATCGTTCCGGGCATTGCTAGGCGGTCGTACGGTATCGCAGGCATCGTGGTCTTCGGGCAGGCAACCTGCCGATTGAGGATGCGGACGCGGGACCAAGAGCGTGGCCCGAACACTTTCGGGCGCCCGAACGGGTTCGGGAGAGCGGAGGGCCCGGACTGGCGCCCTTCGCGCCCGCGTCAACGGCTTGCGAACGCCTTCATCTCGAGGGACCCGGGGAATCGCTCGGGCTGGAGTCGCCCCGTTACCGAGTTATAAGCCCAGTGCCGATAGGTGACCCTTGCCTCGTGCTGGCGAAGGAGCCGCGGGCGGAGCTACGGATTCGGTGTCGGCCTCGGTACATCGGTTGCGCCAATTGAGGAACCGTGCAGCGCGCACCATCGGCAGGGGCAGGACAACCGGTCCCCTTGTGGGTCCGGGCCGTCGGAGGAGGAGCCGGAGCGTCTCCTCATCGCCACGCTCAGCATCCGCATTCCCAAGGGAATGTGGACGATGGTGTTTTCGACCGCCCACCCGAGCACCCATCTCGAGGTGCTGAATCAGAGCGTCGTGGACCCCGGCGTTTCGGTCTCCGACTACTGGGTGAGCGGGGGTCCCCCGGGGGTCTGGGCCCGGGAGATTGGCTCGTGCTCTGACGTCCTCAAGGTCGACGCCCTCGCCGAGGTGGGCCTGGGTTCTCTGTACCGGGTCACGTACCCGGAACCCGCCCGTCGTCTATCTGTTCCGCGGGCTGGGGCTTCCGCTGCAGTTTCCGATGCGGATCCAGGCCGGCGTGATTCGCATCGAGGTCGTCGCTCGCCTCTCCGAGTTTCAGAAGATCCTTGACTATTGCCGCAAGGCCGACCCGAACGCCCAGGTGGTCTCCCTCCGTCGTCGTCCGCTTCGCAGCCACCTGCCGGTCCTCAGCGAATCCCAGCAGGCGCTCCTGAACCGGGCCATGGCCGAAGGGTATTTTGCGGTCCCCCGAAAGATCACCCTGACCGATCTGGCCAAACAGGTCAGCCGGAGCAAGTCGTCCGTGTCGGAGGCGATCGCCCTCATCGAGCAAAAGCTGCTGGAAAGCGCGCTTCGGTCCTCGGCGCTCCTCCCGTGATGACGGGCTGGGAGGCTTGGGTGGCCTCTCGCGGTCCGGAGTGACTCGGTGCGTTCGGTCCGTTCTCCCGAGTACCGGGACCGTCGCAGCTACACTTCGCCACTTGGGGACGGGGACGTTCGCCGAGCGTGTGCCAGCTACCCCGGTCGGCCCGCACCGGCCGCTCGGCGTCCGAGGGGAAGACGGGTGTGGACGGGATTCTGTGCGGGCCGCTGCGTGCGGAATGCACTCGCCTCCTGCTCGCCCAACAGCCCCGCCCCTCCGGACTGCGGGGGACCTTTCATTCGACGTCGAGGGTGAGCGACCCACTGTACGGCGAGCTGGGCGCCAGGATCGAGAACGAAAGCGTCCCGTTGGAATCCGGAGGAACGCTTACCGGGGTGTTGGCGCGGGAGACCGAGAATCCCGCGGTCTCAGCGGTGACCGAAACCATCGTACAACTGGCGGACAGGTTGGCGTTGTGGATCGTGAGCGTCTCGCGAACCGAGTCTCCCTCGTTCGCGTTGAACCCCTGCAGGTTCTGCCCGTCCACCCGACACGCGTAGTCGGCGGAGGTCAGCTGGATTGTTGGCACGGATACGGCATCCTTCCTCACGGCCAGGAGGGAGAGGCCCACTACGATGAGGAGCACCGCGATGGCCACCGCACCCACGATCAGGAGCCAGCGCCCCTTCCGGACCCGGCGCGGAGGGACGTCCGCCCCCCCCTCCGCGGCCGCCATCGGAGAAGTGGGACCCCGGTGCCCTACTTGACGCTCACCCTGACGAGGCCTAGAGCGCGGTGCCTACGTCGCCCAGGCGTCGAGGATGATCCGGCAGGCTCGCCCGCCGGTATCGATGACTGTCGCGAGGCATCCCGGGTGGGTCGACGGCGCGGAACGATTCGGCTCCCAGGCATCCCCACGCGTAACCTGCGGGTCTGGGCAGCGGACCGGCAAAGGGCGTTCCCCGGGAGCAGCGCAGTCGCTCGAACGACCTCCGCGGGACTGCCTCGGGGCCTGACGAATCGGGGCTCTCCCCGACCAGGAGAATCTGGAACCGGGACAGCTCGCGGTCCCCCAGGGAGCCGTCTCAGGTGCTGACGTGAGTGGCTTATGGTGGAACTGCATCCCTCCTCTGGCGCTCCTTCGGGCGGAGCCCAGGCGGGATTCTCGCGATGGCCGAGTTGGACCCGGACCGACTGGCCCTCAAGTACGTGAACGAGGTGAACCGTCACGACCTCGACGCGCTGCGAGGATTGATGACTCCCGACTTTTGGTTCATCGACTCGCTGGGTCAAGAGCTCCGCGGCCAGGAGCGGATGCTCGACGCCTGGAAGCTCTACTTCACGCAGTTCCCGGATTATCGGATCGTGATCCGAGACCACCTGGCCGTAGGCTCTCTCGTGGCCCTCTTCGGAACGGCGAGCGGGACCTATGCGGTGAACGGGGATCTCCCCCACGGTAATCGGTGGTCTATGCCCGCGGCGTGGCGGGCTGTCGTTCGGGGCGGACACATCGCTGAGTGGCAGGTCTACGCCGACAACGAGCCGGTCTGGAAGGTCCTGGGCGTCAAGCGCTACTAAGCGCCGATCTCTCCCCGGCCCTGGCCCACCGAGGCACCGACGGCGCAGGCTCGGTCCAGCTCCGGAGGGGGAGGCCAAGCCGGCGCGCGCGGTCTGACCGGATTGTTCGAGGCCGCTTTCGAGGGTGGTAGCGGCGCCCTACCACCCTCCCGCCGGAATCCCATGGCGTCTCGAGCCGGAAGCCGCGCCGGGCGAGCCCGGGAGGGGACGTCTAGCTGCGGGCCGGGCCTTCCGCTCCCAGTTGGGACTTGACGCTGGCCCACCGATCCGGTGCCAGGGTCGTTTCCGCAATTCGCATCGCATCCTGGAAACGGTTCGGAGGAGGGTCGGTCCGCATCCCCTTGAGCAGGACCCCGAGTTCCTGGGTATTCAAGGCCGGAATCGTCCAGCGCATCCACTCCTCGAACCGCGGGAGGGCGATCTGATTGTAGAATCGGGCGCGCAGTTCCCTCAGCTGCTGGTCCGAGAAATGTTCCCACATGATGGGGACCATGGTCGCCTCCTCGTTGTTCAGGTGGGCCAGATACATCGCGAACAGGTCGCTCGCATCGAGGTTCAGGCGATCGCCGGCTTCGATCCGTCGATTGGGGTCCGTCAGGCTCACCAGATCATCGCAAGACTTCGCCAGGTCGATGATCCTCTTCGCGATATCGCGGTGGTCGGCCAGCATCAGCTCGACCACGTCCCGGTCGAAAGGGATGACCGCGGCAAAGAAGTCGCGCTCCTCGTGCTTGGAGTGCGCATAGAGCAGGCAGAGGATGCAATTGGTCGTCGACCGCATCAGGTCATACTTGAGCTGGAGGGCGATCTCGTTGGATTCCGCAACGCTGGTGAAGTCGGCGGTACCCAGCCGAAGGCCTAGCTCGTAGATCATCGCGCGAATGCCCTTGTGGACGGGCCGGAACAGGTTCTCTCGGTCGGTCGTAGGACCTCCGCCTGCCCAAATATAGCTGGCAGGGGGTAGATAATGGCGCGGAAACAGCAGGGGTCGCTCGATGGGAGAAACGAGCAGGAGGGGGAGGCCGCCCCTCGAGGCGAGATTACCACGAGCCGGTCCCAATCCCCGGCGGTGCCGCCCTGGGACCACTCCCTCCGCATCTCCCCGGCGCTCGGGACTCGCCTTCTCGCAACGGCGTCGAGGAGGGGTGCTAGGGCGCGACGGGAGGAGCCCCGCGGTCGACCTGGCCACGAGGCCATTATCTACGGCCACGTCTCCTTAGGGGAGGTTTCACGTGCTGAAGGGTGGAGGAAGCGACCCTTGACGGGGCGGTCGAAGTTCCGTGTGGGCCTCGTCCAAATGTCCGCGACGCCGGACCCGGATGAGAACCTCGAGCGCGCGGTCGCCCATGTACGCGAAGCGAAACGACTGGGTGCAGACGCTCATCGCGCTCCCGGAGCTGTTCCGTTCGCAGTACTTCTGCCAGCGAGAGGACCACGCCCTCTTCGACCTCGCGGAGCCGGTGCCCGGCCCGACCGTCGACCGCCTCGCCGGTGTGGCCCGCGAGCTCGGGGTCGGGATCCTGGCGCCGGTCTTCGAGCGGCGGGCCGCGGGGGTCTATCACAACACGGTCGCAGTGATTGAGAGGGACGGAAGGATAGCGGGGATCTACCGCAAGATGCACATTCCCGACGACCCCTGTACTTCGAGAAATTCTACTTCACGCCGGGAGACCTCGGCTTCCGGTCATTCCGCCTTCACGCGGGCCGCGTGGGGGTGCTGATCTGTTGGGACCAGTGGTACCCCGAGGCGGCTCGCATCACGGCTCTCACCGGGGCGGACCTCCTCGTCTACCCCACCGCGATCGGCTGGCACCCGGGCGAAAAGAAGCAGTTCGGCGAGGCCCAGCACGACGCGTGGAAGACGGTCCAGCGGGCCCACGCGATCGCGAACGGGGTCTACGTGGCGGTCCCGAACCGGGTCGGCCTGGAACACGGCGATGTGCGGGGAGATCGGGTCGACGGACCGGGATCGAGTTCTGGGGGGGCTCCTTTGTCGCGGACCCCTTCGGGCGGGTCCTGGCCGAGGCGCCCGAGGACCGGGAGCAGGTTCTCGTCGTCGAGGTCGACCCTCACGAGGTCGAACGAACTCGACAGCACTGGCCGTTCTTGCGCGACCGGCGGCTGGACGCCTACGGTCCCATCACTCGCCGGTATCTGGACGAGGCGGGCGAGGAGGGATGAGGGCCGCCCGGGGAACCCGCACACCCCGCGCCCTCCGCCGCCGGATGCCTGCCGAATGGGCCCCTCACGAGGCGACGTGGATCGCCTGGCCGCACGAATCCCGGGACTGGCCCGGGAAGTTCACGAGCATCCCGTGGACGTACGCCGAGATCGTTCGGCAGCTCGGCCGAGCGGAGGACGTGCAGATTCTCGTCCAGGACGCCGGACACCTCCAGCGAGCTCGTAGGGTCCTCGCCCGGAGCTCGGTCGACCTCTCCCGCATCCGATTCCATCGGTGCCCCACGGACCGGGGCTGGACCCGCGACTCCGGTCCGACCTTCGTCTGCCGGGAATCCCCGACGTCCTCGACCCCGGGGGCGCTGGGTCTGGTCCACTGGAAGTTCAACGGGTGGGCCAAGTACGATAACTGGAGGCGGGACCGGCAAGTCCCGGACTGGATCGCCCATCACCTAGGCCTACCGATCCGGAAGGCGCGGAGTGGGTCCCGCTGGGTCGTCCTCGAAGGAGGGGCGTTCGACGTGAGCGGGGACGGGCTGCTGCTCGCGACCGAGGAATGCCTCCTCAGCGAGACCCAAGCCCGAAACCCAGGGCTCGGCCGAAGGGCCATCGAGGCCGTGTTCCGGGACTACCTGGGTGGGGAGGAGGTCATCTGGCTGCGACGCGGGCTCGTCGGCGATGACACGCACGGGCATGTGGACGATATCGCGCGTTTTGTGGGGCCTCGTACGGTTCTCGCAGTAACCTCCGAGGATCCCTCCGACCCTGACTTTCCTGCCCTCCGCGAGAACCGGGAGGTCCTCGAGGCATACCGGCCGCGCTCGGGGGGTCGACTCGACGTGCGCGAGCTGCCCAGCCCCCGCCCCGTCCTGTTCGCGAGACAGCGCCTCCCCGCGAGCTACGCCAACTTCTACATCGCGAATGGAACCGTTCTCGTTCCCACGTTCGACGATCCCCGGGATGCCGAGGCCATCGACACGATCCGTCGGTCCCTCCCCGGTCGAGAGGTCGTCGGGATCCACGCGAGGGACCTCGTTTGGGGACTGGGGACGATCCACTGTCTGACCCAGCAGCAGCCGGCGACCTAGACCTCGGGAGCCCCCCGTCGCGCCCCTAAGGGAGCGGGACGTTGAGGACGCCGCTGAAGCTGCCAACGCCAATGACGTTCAACCCGAACCCCTGGCTGTAGGGGGACGTCTTCGTGTTGCCGAATTGGATCCAGATCGTGATCAAGGTCGACAACGGCGTGGCGGGCGAGATGCCCTTGCTAAGACTTCCCCAGCTCGTGAAGGCGAGCGGGCTCCCCTTCCCGACCTGGGTGAATGCCTCTACGGAGTTCGACACGCTGACGAGGGAGACCTTCGCGAAGTTCTGAGAGACGATATGCGGGACGTTCTTTGAATTGACCACCTGGAATCCGACGCTGCCGACCGAAAGTCCCGGACCGGCCTCGTCGATGGGCACCGCGTAACAGAAGTGGCCTTTCTGGCAGTAGGAATTGGTGCCTACCGAGCCGATGACCTGATGCGCGGGGCCCGCGTAGAGGGCCGTTCCGATCGGGACCTGCGCGCTCGCGTGAGCCACGCTGCCGACGATCACGTACAGTACTGCCGCGAGCACCACCACGATCGCCACCAACAGGATGGTCGCGATGATCGGCGACACCGCCCTACCGCCTCCCCGCCGTCGCAGAGCCCTCACCGCACCGTTCCCCCGGATTGCTGCCGTTCCGCAGGCGGGCCCCGCCCCACCCGTTCGGTGGGGCATTCGGCCTCGCCAAGCAGGTCTTCTTTTCCGTTCATGGTATAAAAATGCTGCGGAAGGGCGGGCAGAATGCTCCCGGGAAGGCCCTCCCCCTCACCCCCCCCGCTGACGCGAAGGGGTGGTTAGGCGCGGTGGCGGTAGGATTTAGAGCAGCCTATAATCGAGGCCCGGTTTGCCGGCTCGGGTCGGGCGATGGAGACGTCATGGTCCGAGCATTACACGTTCGAGGTGGTCGGGGAGGGAATCCATGCCGCGATCGCCCGCCGGCAGGGCAACAGCATCTGTAACTCCGGGCTGGTCGACCTCGGCGAGGCGGCGCTCGTCTTTGACACGGGCCTGACCCCGGATTCCGCCAAGGACCTAAGCATCGCGACGCGGAAAGCTCTCGGCCGGCCCCCCTCGCTCGTCGCCAACAGTCACTGGCATCTCGACCACACCCTGGGGAACCAGGAGTTCGCCACGTCCCCGATCTGGGGGACCCGACGAACCCGTGAGATCCTTCTCGCAAAGCAGGATCAACTCAAGGCTGAAACGGCGCGGGAGGTTCTCGAGAAGGACATCCGGGAGCTCGAGAGCCATCGCGCCGAAATGCGCACGGACGGCGCTCGTGACGACCTCGAGTTCATCCTTCAGATCAATCGCGCCCTGCTCTCCAGCGCCGGCAGCGCACGGTTCGCTCCCCCCGACCATACCTTCGAGACCCGCCTTGCTTTACCGGGAAGCCGTGGAGCGGAGCTGGTCAGCTTCGGAAGCGGGCATACCGAGGCCGACGCCATCCTGCATCTCCCTCGCGATAGGGTCGTGTTCGCCGGAGACCTTGTCGTCCTGGGGGTGCAACCGAGCCTGGGCTCCGGGGACCCGGAGCGTTGGCTCGGGGTGCTCGACCAGATCGAACGCCTGGGCGCAGAACGGATCGTTCCCGGCCACGGCCCCGTAACGACGCCGGCCGGGATGCAGGAAATCCGAGACTACGTGGGAGGGGTGCTCGAGGCGGCGGGAGCGTCCCGCCAAGCGACCCTCCCCGCCGCACTGCGTCGATGGGAGAGCTCTCTGAGCCTCGAGGAGAATCTCAAGTTTACCCGGGGTTGGATTGCGGCCCGCAAGTAGGCCGGAACAACGGACGGCAGACCCCCGGTAGGCGGAGATGACGACCTCGCTCGGCACGACCCGGCCTTTGTCAGCGGCTCGCGTCCTGGGTCCGCAGCGCGATCTCCCCGCGCGGTCCCTCGCCGGCACGACGGACCCCCCACCGGTGGGGCGCGATTCGGTATATCTACCGCGTTGGCCCTCCTTCCGCCGAGCTAGGTGGTTGCCCATCGGGCTCGAAGGGGGGTCGGGATGAGCTCCAATTCCAGCACCCGTGAGTCGACCGCGACCCCGCCACGTCGGGACCGCCGGCCGAACCCCCGTATCGCGCAGATGCGGCGGACCTGGTACTTTCTTCGCTCGAACACGCTCGCCATGGTCGGCCTCGGCATCATCCTCTTCCTGGTGGTCGTCGCCATCTACGCGGCGACGCAACCCTACCCATGGACCTCGTTGACCCCCTACTGCATCTACACGCCCGGGTCCGAGAACACGTTCTGCGCGGGTCAGCCCAATTCGGTCTGCGTTTACGCCCAGGGGACCGTAGCGCCCGCCCCCGGCTGTTACGTGACGCCGGTCCATACCCGTCGTTCATCGCACCTACCTTCTCTCTCGTCCCCTACCATGCAGGCCCCCTGCCGCTCGGCTCCTTCGTCGACTCGACCCAGGTCATCGGGGGTTCCTACTTTTTCAACCTCTACCAGGGGATCCTTAGAGGGTCGGACTGGTCCCTCCTGTTCTCCTTCACCATCGTGGGCATGGGCGCCGGCATCGGACTCGCCATCGGGGCGGTCTCGGGGTACTTCGGAGGCGTAGTGGACGAGGTCCTGATGCGGTTCGTCGACATCATGCTCTCGATCCCGGGACTCTTGTTCATCCTGATCGTCATCGCGGTGGTCTCCCAGCTCTCGATCTTCGGCGATTCGCTGACCACCCGGATCACGTTTCTGATCCTCGGGTTCGTCGTGGTCTGGTGGCCGCTGTATGCGCGCATCGTGCGAGGTCAGGTTCTGGTGACGCGCGAGCAGAAGTACGTCGAGGCGGCCAAGGCGAGCGGCGCCACGGGTGGCCGCATCATTCGCAAGCACATCATCCCCAACTCGGTCTACCCGGTCTTCGTTCAGATGTCCTTGGACGTCGGTTCTGTTCCTCTCACGATCGGTGCCCTGATCTTCCTCGGGTTCACGGCGATCTTCCCGACCGTGAACTTCCCGGAGTGGGGCACGCTCTCCGCCCTCTCGGTGAACCCGTCCGTCCTCACCAGCCTCCTCACGAGCTACGAGCTCAACATCCCCGTGTTCGTGCCCTGGTGGATGATGTTCTTCCCGGGGATGATGCTCTTCCTCTTCGCGATCAGCGTGAACTTCATCTCGGACGGACTGCGCGACGCGCTCGACCCGAGACTCCGCCGATAGGGCGAGGTCCCGACGGCTTCGGTTCGACGACCCGGCGCGGGATTCTTCCGCTCGGATGTCTCCCACGGCCACAAGCAGGTGAGCGAGGCCGTTGGAGTTGGAGGCCAACTGTATCGCCGCCCTGCGGGCGTAACGCAGTCCGACCGGTCGTCAGTCGATTGGCCGTCCGCTCTGACGCCCTGTCGGCCTAGGGCGGGTTCTGAAGACCGGCCTCGGTTCTGGACCGATTTGATCTCATCCCGCCGCATCCGGCTTCACGAAGGGGACGATGGACCTCGTGAATCCGACCCCTCGCCCGCGACCTACGTCCGTCGCAGGTCCAGGTCTCGGAGGGTCGTCCGAACAGCTTCGACCCGCTTGCCAATCCGTCGTTCCCGACCGAACCTACGCGCGACGTTCACCGCTTCGTCCAGGGTCGCCTCGGGGACCCCGACTCGAAGATCTCGCTCGATGCTCGGGATGTTCTCCCGCCAATCGCCTAGCGATAGGCGCATGTAGAAGACTACCTCCGGTCGCGCCCGCAGGGTCCCCTCGGTACGGCTCCGATCCTCGATCCCGGACGTACCGGAAGAAGTCGTCGCCGCCGAACGGACCGGCGGAGAGGAAGTCGACCGGGATGGTCGCCCGACCAATCGAGACCTCGGTTCCCCGAATCGTGCCAGTTGTCGGTTCGAGAGGATAGGCGTCCTTACGGCCTTCCATTGCCGAATCGACCTTGGCGAGGCCTCGCCCCGAAACGAGAATGTCTACGTCCTTCGTCGCGACAGCGACTTCGATTTCGATGGCCGACCCGCCGACGACGACAAATGGCACCCCGATCTCGGACTGGAGCCACTCTGCCACCGCCCGGTCACCATCGGGGTCGACGTCCGGCCTCATCGTTCAGCCCTGCTCGCAGCATGCTTCTGAAGTTTCCGTTCTAGTCGTTCCGGGTCGAGAGCCTCTTCCGATTTCGGGACCCCAGGAAGGACGTCGGAGAAACGGACGAAGCCCGCCCGCCGTTCAACCTCCTCCTCAAGGATCCGGCGAAGGAGGTAGCTAGCACTCAGTCGTTTCCGGTTTCGGTCCCAGATCGCCCGGGCTCCGACCATATCGAGCCGGAGCATCGCGACGATAACGTCCTCGTCTCGAGGGAACGTGGCCGCCTCGGTCGAGGCGAACGGGATCGTCCCAAGGTCGATCTCCACGAGTGGGCGGAAGGAGCGGGCGACGACGGCCCGAGACGGAAAGACCACCGGGTATCCCAGTTCCGAGACCTTCCTAGCCGTAAGGAGATGGATTGGAAGCCGATGACGGTGGAGCGCCTCGATGTCAGCCTCCGACCGGATCCGGAACCGGTACTGGGTCTGCGGACGGTGGTTCGGGGTCGGGACCGGAATCGCCAAGCTACGAGGAAGAGGATGCTCCCCCGGCTCACGCAAAACCGTCGTCTCGAGCCTCATCGCGTCGAAACATTGCTTCGAAGTATATATACTTCATTACAGGCGTTGCATACGGCTGGAGCCTCTGCACGCCGACCGGTCTGTTCTCAGAGTGAGCTTTTGGGGCCATCCGTTTTCAAAGCCGAGGAGGAGGGTGTGGTTATATAGGCGTTTAAATAGTGTATATAAGGCCGTGACGCGAATCCGAATCGAGAACGTAGTGGCATCTTCCAGCCTCGGCGACGAACTGGACCTCCCCAAGGTCGCCCTCACCCTCGAGCGGGCGGAGTACGAGCCCGACAAGTTCCCCGGGGTGATCTATCGCCTGAAGGAACCCAAGACGGCCATCCTCCTGTTCCACTCGGGCAAGGTCGTCTGCACGGGTGGGAAAAGTATGCAGCAGGTCGAGGAGTCGATCCGCACGGTCTCGGACATGATCCGTGCGGGGGGACAGAAGATCCTCAAGCACCCCAAGATCCAGGTTCAGAACATCGTGGCAACCTCTGACCTGGGGAGCGAGATCAACCTGAATTCGATCGCCATCACTCTGGGACTCGACCGGGTCGAATACGAACCCGAGCAGTTCCCCGGGCTGGTCTGCCGCCTCGAGGAGCCCAGAGTAGTGGTCCTCCTTTTCGGTAGCGGCAAGCTGGTATGCACCGGCGCGCGCCGCCCGTCGGACGTCGCTCTCGCCGTGGACAAGATCACCAAGGAGCTTCAGGATGCGAGCCTCTTGCGTCGGGGGAACCACCGGGCGCACCCGGAGTCGCACCGGGCCCCCTCGAGCCGCACCTCGTCGGTCGCGGTTCCGGCGGCCTCCCCGTCGCGTGCCGCCGGAGCGCCCGAACGCCCCACGGCGGTATTCGCCACTTAACTCACCCTCCGGTATCCGCAGCTTGAGAGGGGGCGTTGGTGCGCCACTTTGCCCCCAGAAAGTCACGGGTACCGGTAGCCCGCTCCTAGAAGGGCCGACGTTCAGCGCCTCGGCTTCGTTGTCTCCGCCGTTCGGTTTCGCCCATCCGCTGGGCCGGCACGTCCTTCCAGGCTCCGGCGGACCGGGTGATCATTCTGCATGGGCGAAGGATTCTCCTTACCCCATCGCTGAATGTTTGAGCTGGCCGTTTGGCCCGAGCAAGGATACCGTAGGCCCACAGGGTGGCTAACCGCGGTCCCAGCGTGGCACCCGACTATCGGGCGAATCGGCGGAAGAAGCTGTCGGGTTTCCAAGTCGGGCGGGAGTCGGCGTCGGCAACCCGTAACACCAGTTCTTCCATGATGTGGTTGAACTGGGCCGCGCCCGCGAAATCGACCGGCTGGTCGAGGTCGTCGGAGGGGGCGTGGTACCGGTCCCTTGTCCAGTTGTCGAATAGCTTTTCGTCGTCCGAACCTCGAAGATACCCATACATGGGGAAGAGAGCCGGGACTCCCTTCTTGATGAAGCTGTACTGGTCGCTCCGAATGAAAAGAACGCGGTCGGGTTCGTACTCGCTATGGGCTTCGACTCCGTTCTCTTTCGCGACGGCGCGGACGTCATCCCCGAGAGAGGATTCTTCGAGTCCCTGGATCTCCATGTGCTTGAGCGGGCACAGAGGCAGGAGGCCGTCGAGATTGAGGTTAGCGACCAACGGGTCGGTGACCGTGGGGTGGTCCGCAAAGAACTCGGACCCCAGCAGGCCCTCTTCTTCGCCGGTCACCGCCAGGAATAGGATGGAACGTCGGGGCTTTGACCGGGAATCCTTCATCCCTTGGGCGATCTGGAGGAGCGCTGCGACCCCGGAGGCGTTGTCCATCGCCCCGCTGTAGATCCGGTCGCCGTTGACCGGCTCTCCAATCCCCAGGTGGTCCAGGTGTGCGCTGACCACGACATATTCGTTCTTGAGGTGGGGGTCGCTCCCCGGTAAGGCCCCGGCGAGGTTCTGGCATCTTGCCGCTCGGCGCGCAAATGCTAGTCGTGCACGGATTCTTCCCGGCCAACGGAAAACGAGGTAGGGGCTGGTCCGAACCCAGCTCGGCGACGACCTCCTTGAAGGTGTGCCCGCTCCCCCCGAAGAGGACCTCCGCATGCTCGGGATTGAACACGGCGAAGAAGGGCAGCGGCACGTACCCGTCGGGGCTGGGGTGGGCCAATTCCATCCTCGGGCTCAGGAGCCCACTCGCCAGGCGGGGCCAGGGCAAGTCGGCGACCGTCGGGTTCATGATCGTTACCGCCCCGATGGCCCCGGCTTTCCGCAGAGCTTTCCGGCGCTCCGACGGTGACTGATAGTGCGCCTTGATCGGTCCGGGTATCCCCGTGGGCCCACCTCGTACCAGGTACGGCAATCTTTCCGCGAACATCCTGGCCGGCCAGGTCATCGTAGCCGAGCTCGGGCACCGCGAGCCCGTAGCCAACAAAGACGGCCTCGGCGTCCACCACCTCCTGGGTCTGAGAACCTACGACGATCGCAGCGTGCTCCCCGAGTCGTATCGGATGGACCTTCCCGTCCAGCACGGACTCGAGAGAGCAGCGGGCCGGGTCGATCTGGGTCACCTGAAGATCCACTGGCTGGCGGTAACCATCGACCCCGGCCGGCTTCAGTCCCGCGGCACGGAATCGCTCCACCACGTAGTCGGCGGCTCTCTGGTATCCGCGGCTACCTGTCTCCCGACCCTCCATCTTGTCGTCGGCGAGTACCTGGACGTGGGACCACCAGCGTCGGCCGAGAGCGTGCCAGTCGGGGGTCGTGGAAGAACTGGTCCCACTGACGACCGTCAGGGCCAGCTCCGGAAGGAACCAGTCCCTTCTTGCCATTCTCTTGTACCTCGGACCCGGGACTCGAAGGTCACTGACCATTTAGCTCTGAGTCAGCCGTGCCCTCCCCACGGGCGGGAGAAGACCCTGGAGCTTCGGAAGCGCCTCCTTCCCCGGGCGACAAGACTCGAAACGTTGGTCCCCTTCCCTCTGAGAATCGGACCTCCCTGGCCCATGCGCCGCGCGGCTGGTACGAGCCTGCCAGCCAGTCCCACCTGGGTAGAGTCCCCTCGGAATGGAGGTGGCTCCCTGGAGGGGCTCCCCTTTAGCCTCCCGCGGTCCTCGCTATGTCTAGTGTTCGACCCTACGGAGCGACATGACTACTGAGTGTGAGACGGCCGGCTGCATGCATCAGCGCAGGTTGCACGGGCCCGACGGCCACTGCCGGGCGTGCGGGTGCACCGAGTGACACGCGCACCGGCCCTGGGCACCAGACGAAGGCCGCCCGGAAGCAGGTCGCTCAGGCCCTCCGGAAGTGGTGACCTAAAGGCGTCCCACCCCCCTAGCCGACGGACGTTCGTTCGGGTGCACGAACCCGGGTGGGGAAGCCGAACGAGGTTCGCCCGACGGGCGGCTCGTCAGGCCAGACCTCGACCGGTCGGACGAAGATCTCCTCTCAGCTCGGGTTGGCGACGCTCACCGAGTGGATGGCCGGGAACTGGAACGGCACCAGCCTCCAGGTACGGCCCGCATCCGGGCTGATGAAGAGCTGCCCCGTGGTGGTCCCCACGTAGATCCCTGCCGGATCCCGGTCATCGGTCGCGATCCCCTCGCGCTGAACCCCGAAGTGTCCGGGGAACGCCTTCGGCGAGAGCAACTTACGCCACTTGCGGGTCTTGTCGTTCCACTCGTGGACCTGGAGGTGTCCCTCGCCCGTCACTCTCGCCATGCCGTCGAGGCGGACGAAGTAGGCCTTTCCGGGGTCCGAAGGCGGCGAGGCGACCGTGAATCCGAAATCATCGCCCAAGGGCTTTCCGATCCGGGTCCACTGGTCCATGCGGTCGTGCGTGACGTACATGCCGCCGTGGTCCTGACGGTAGAAGGTGTCCGGATCCGCAGCGTCCATTACGACATCGTGGACGCATTGACCGGTCTCGGGAACTTGTTGGGCAGGAACGGAGCTTCCACTCCCTTGTTCGTAGGCTTCCAATTCTGCCCTCCGTCGTCCGTACGGAAGGTGCCTACAGCGGACAACCCGACATACATCCGTCGCGCGTCGCGGGGGTCGAGCAGAATGGTATGCAGGCAGGCTCCGCCGGCGCCCGGTCCCCAGTTCTTCCGGCTGGGGTGGTTGTTGATCGCGTCGACCGGGTCCCACGTAGCCCCGAGGTCGGAGCTGTGGAACAGTAGGTGCGGGTCTGCCCCGAGGTAGAGCGAGTTGGGGTCGCCCGGGAGACCGGGCTCGATGTGCCAAAGATTGTTGATCGTCCGCTTGGCTACCTCGGCCGGCTCCTGTTCGAACATCGGTTTCCGCTCCTTCTTCGGGGGGTTCAGCGGCGTCCCGATCTCTTTCCAGGTCTTCCCCCAGTTCCGAGAGCGTTCGACCATTGGGCCCCAGAAGGCGCTGTTCACGGCGGCGTAGATGTCGCCCGGATGTCGCGGGTCCGCCACCACGTGATAGACCTCGGCCCCTTCGTGGGAGACGGGGCCCACCTTCCAGTTCTTCCGTTTCGAGTCTCCTTCGACGACGTACGTTCCCTTGCGCGTTCCCAACAGAATCCGTATCTTGTTGTTCTTCTCCATGTCCTCTCCTCCCTTCCCCTAGCCCGCCGGCGATTGAATGAATGATATCCACGGTCCGTGCGCCCACGAGCGACGTAGCCACGCCCGTCGTCCCGCTTACGTCCTCACCGTCCACGAAGACCCGAACGTGGCGGCGGAGCCGGCCGGTCTCGTCGCGGAGCTTGAACCGGAGCCGCGGGTAGCGCCCTTCGAGCGCGTCGAGAAGGTGCTCGATCGAATCCGCCCCGACCTTCTCGGGCCCCCGCGGTCCGAATTCCCTGAGCCATCCATCCAAATGGACGTCGAGCATGGGTACGAGTGAGTCCCCCAAGAATCCGGTAGTATTCATAGACCCCACCCGTCGGTCGGTCACGCTGAAGCCAGACGACATGTTCGCAAACGTCACTCGCCGGTGACCCATCGCTTCAATGTCCTAAGGATACTAATAGGGCGTAGGGTCTCGGGAGATACTCATGGGGGAAGGGAAGGATTCCAGTCGGCCCTGTAAGGAGGAGGGCCGCCCCACTACCCAGGCGGCACAGATCCAGTTCATTAGTTGTCCCGTCAAGGAGACGCTGGGTACTCTTCGGCCAGCGATGGTCGCTGTTGGTGCTCCGAGATATCGGGGTCTACCGCAAGGAGCGGTACTCGATGATCCTCCAGTCCAATCCTGGTCTCACCCCGCGCGTCCTTTCGCGGCGGCTTCGTGAGCTCCAGCGCGAAGGGCTGGTGCTGCGGTCGGCCAGGAGTCGGAAGGATGTTCGTTACACCCTCACCCCCAAGGGCCGGGACACCCTACCCATCCTGGCGGCCATCGTCGCCTACGGGATCACCCATCACGCTGATCGAGTCTTTCTAGACGGCCAGCCTAGAGGGATCCGTGAGGCGTTCCCGTTTGCCCATGAGACTCTTCTCGAACTCGTGACCCGAGCCGAACGTGCGCCGGCACGCCCTTGATGCGTGAGTCGCAGAGGGACCACCAGAGGAGAGTGCTCGGACCCCCTCCACAGAGCTGATTCCCCAGCCTTGGCGACACGGGCTCCCAGGCTGCCGAGGCGCTGGGGGAGGGTGCAAAGCCACTCGGGTGCATAGAGTCTCGCGCGCGCTCCCGAGGAAAAGTGTCTCCCGGGCCGATACAGTCCCGTTTCTCGAGGGGCGGTCCCCGAAGGGGGGGTCAGGGTGGGGGCACCGGAGGTCGCGCGCTTGGGGGTCTCCTTCCGTGGCGCATGGAAAGAACAACGCCGGCGAGCACAGCCAGCGGGAATAGGATGATCCCGGCGATCTCCCAGAGTTGAGTAAGAGCCAACTCCTGACCCGGTGCCTCGAGGAAGCTTATGGCGATGGGTAAACTGGGGTGTCCCTAACCCTAACGGTTCCAGATACCGCCGTGTGGTTTTCCGCCGTGGCTTCGTATCCAAAAGTTCCGTTCGGCAACTGAGCTGTGAACTGCGGGTCGTCAAGGAGGCCGCTCGATGCGACGTACGGGCCGGCGGTCTTCCCAATGCCCAAAGAGACCGTCCCATTCAACACTATGGACCAGATTCCGTAGGTTGCCAGACCCGACTCGGTGAAAGTAACATTGTAGACGGGAACGAATAGGAGGGAGACACTCAGTGGAGATCCTTCTACGTGCAGTGCCCCACTGGGTTCCCCGGGGCCGAATCCCGGAGCCTCGGACAGGAGGGTGTAGTTGTACGTGCCGTTGGGTTCCGTGAAGGAGAGCCAGGACGCGTCAGTTGACCGACTGTTGAAGAGGGAGAATGAGATGTCCCACGCGGCACCAACGGGCAGGCCGGTTTCCGTGCAGGTGATCAGGTATTCGGTCGTCCCCAACTGAATCGAACCGACGACGGTGTTAGTGAGATCGGAGATGACGCTGACATTGTTTGCTTCCGGGTTTGTGACCAGAAGCTCATTCAGATCAGGGTCATACGTCGCCCGATACGAGACGAAGGGATCGGGGAGGGAGGTCACCACTCGGTTGGTAAAGTCCGAAATGATGCTCTCATAGGCGTTCCATGCCCCTGCTGCGGGCCAGGACTGCAGCAGCAACTCGCCCCTGCCGGAGTCGTACGTCAAGCCGAAGGGATAGGGCGATGTCGCGATCGTGGTAACCAGGGTGTTCGTTGAGTCCGAAATTACGCTGACGTTCGCGGAGCCATCGTTCGAGACAAAGACCTCTCCCTTGACCGAGTCAAAGACGATTGCATCTGGCAGCCTTCCCACTTGGACGGTTGCAACTACTGTGCCGGTTACGTCCGAAATCACACTGACTGTGTCATTGCCTGGATTTGGTACGAAAACCTCCCCCTTGTTGGGGTCGTAGACTGGTGGGTAAGGGACGCCGTTGAGGGGAATCGTTGCAACAACGGTGTTGTTGCTATCCGAGATTATGCTTACATTCCCGGACAGGAAGTTTGTAACGAGGATCTCTCCCTTTCCGGAGTCGTAGACAATTCCATTCGGGCCGGTCCCAACTGGGATGGTAGCCACGACCTGATCCGTGGCATTGGATATCACGGAGACATTGTTCGATAACCAGTTGGCGACGAACAACTCGGACCTTCCTGGGTCGTACGCCATCGGACCTGGATATCGACCCACATCTACGGTAGCCACGACACGGTCCGCCGAATCAGAAATCACCGACACATTGTTGGAAGCTAAATTGGAAACGAAGACATTACCGGTCCCAGGAGCGTAGAGCTGGCTCCCCTGTAGGTCCCGGAGCCCAAGCGGAGGGGGGGGCGCCCCTCCCGGAGACAGGCTGTACCCGACCGGGATGTCGGCCAGCACCGCGTCGTTCGTCGCAGAGACGACCGCAACGGTGCTCGATCCGAGGCAAGCGACGAAGAGCTTGTTCGCCCCTGTGTCATAAACCGGCTTATCAGGATACATGCAGTTGTTCGGGGCGACCTGCGGCAGGGTCGCGGCCTCGGTTGTCCCGAGGGGAGTTGGATGCGAGGGAGAAATCTGCGGCGCTTGGAGGGGCAAGGAATCGGTTATCGATGCCCACGCGCCTATCCCAAGCACGATGAACGCGATGACCACTTGGAGAAGGATACAGACAGGTCGGGGATGGGCGTACATCGAATCATCGAGAAGTGACATGCAGAGCCGAGCAAATACCTATCATCGCTGGCGTTTCACTCGCTGCGACTTCATCGATTGCTGCCGCTCCGACGGCGGCTGCTTCTGCGGCACCAAGTGCTACTGATAGGGAAGGGGCTCGTTCTGTCCATCTGCGGGCAGAGGGCCGACCGCTCGCAGATGGTGAAGGCGACGGTCAACGCCCCCCCACCGCTGGATGGGCGGGCGACCTCGACCGGGGCGCGGCCTGCCGTGGCGGCAGACCCCCGCGCCTGGGCCACCTAGGCGGAGCCAGGGCTCGCTTTCCCCGAGCACATCCCCGACTCCTCTCACCCAAGCTGGAGGCCCGGACCCTGACTCGACCGAGCGTTGTCCGACCCACGGGCGAAACGCTCAACCCTCAACGTGACTTGGCCGCGGCATGGTCGAACCCGTCGAAGGACTCAGCGCGGTCACCGTCCACGTCAGCGACATCCAATCGGCTCGCAAGTTCTACCGCGAGGTGCTCGGGCTCCACGAAGAGGGGTTCACGGAGCAAACGGGTCGTGCGGTGTTCAGCTTCCCCGGCACCCCCACCATCCTCGCGATGCATGTCCAGCGCCCGGGGGAAGGCGGTCGAGAGCCCGGCACCGTGACCGGCATCATCCTCTCGCACCACGACCCACGGGAGGCGGTAGCGGAGATCCGCCGACGCGGGGGCACCGTCACGATGGAGCCGATGGATGTCCCGGGTCCGAGCGGCACGATGGTTCGAGCGGTGATTGCCGACCCCGACGGCAACGAGTTTGTCATCTCCACGGGTCACCGACCCGCCCCCAAATCGTGATCCCGGCCGTCCTCTCGGGTGACCTCCTTCGGCCGCGTCGGAGTTCCCGGCCCGGAAACGCCGTTCCCGGGCCGGCGGCACGTCACGCAAATGACGGGCCGGCCAGGTCGTAGTAGTAAGCCCCTTTCCGTTTCAGGCAGCATTCGACTACGCGCTCTCCTCGACGGTCAGGGAAACTCCTCACCCCGTCGATCAGGGCTTGCTCCCGGGGAGGCGGCCGTTTCACCATATCCCGGCGGAACCTCCGGTGCATCACCTTCACCGTACCGCCGGGCTGTGTCGTTTCTGCTCCGGAGCTCGGACTCTCGCCCATCGGGCTCCCACCCGACCCCGCGTTTCCCGGAGAGGGGACTTTCCTCAGCGGCCGGCCGTTGCCGGCGCGGTCCACCGTCAGCTGCCCTCTACCTCCTGGCGTCCCCCCAACCCCAGGTGAGGGGAAATAGCCTCGCGTCGGCACCACGAAACCCGATAACCCCCCGTGGGGTCGCCCACCCATGACCCGGGCGGGCGGCGTTCCCGACGCCGGGGATGCCGCGGCGGCCCCGGGCACGACGTCGTTCCCAAAGCTGGTTCCCTGTCTGCTGCTCCGGAAGGGGCAGGTCTGCCTGCCGGGCCCCGACGGCCCGGTCCAGGTCAAGACCCGGACCGGTCCGGCGCTCGACCCGTTTGATGTCATTGACCGGCTCCGACCGGAGTATCGACCGGCTGTACCTGGTCGACCTCGACGGGATCGAGCGCGGAAGCCCTCAGCTGGAGTACATCCAGGAGCTCTCCCGCGATATCGACCTCTGGGTCGACGCCGGAGTGCCAAGCGCAGAGTCGGCGATCGACATCCTGGTCGCCGGCGCCCAGCGGGCCGTGCTTTCGAGCGCTTACCTCCGCGGTCCGGTCGAGCTACGCCGGGCCTGGAAGCTTTCCACCGACTGGGTCTTCGAGGTCGAGATCGTCGAGGGGAAGGTCCAGAACTCCGGGCCGGGCTGGGAGACCTCGGACATCGGAACCCTCGCGCAAGCGGCGCGGGCGGTGGGCATCGCCGACGTGGTCCTTTCCCCCCGAGAACGGGACCCGGACTGGGGGATGGTCCGTCGGATCTCCCCGGGCGGGCCGACCTGGGTCGATGGATTGTTCACCGTCGCCCAGGGGTTACGGCTCAGAGAATCTGGGGCGGCGGGCGGCATATTCCATCTCGACCTTGTCCTCGCCGACCTCTTATCCTCCACGCCGGCATCTCCCTTGCCGGAAGTATCCGTGCCGCCGCGCGATGATGAAGACTAGAACCTGCTGAACGGTGATGATTGAATGGGCGAGCTGAGCGCACGACACGGGGCAACCGCGGAGACCTCGCACGACCGCGAGCCTGGCCAAGGGGTGGGCTTCGTCCCCGAAACACGCGATTGGGCCGAGCGCCGGCCCCTGCCGGGTTGACGGAAGCGCTTTTACTCGGAGCCGGAGTCGCTCGCCCTCGGGGGGGGGTCGTGGACGAACCGGTGCGGGTTAGCTTCCCGGATGGGCGGACCTTTGAGCTCCCTCCCGGCGACTCTGGCCGGCGACGCGTTGCGCGAGTGGGATCCACGAAACGCATCCGGGTGGCTGGCCGCGCTGGTGGACGGGCGCCCGGTCGACCTGACCTTCCCCTTGGAAGCCTCAGCTCAACTTGCCCCCCTCTCGTTCGAGGACCGAGCCGGGCGGGAGATCCTCCAGCACTCGGCTGCGCACCTCGTCGCGAAAGCGGTGGTCGAGACCATCCCCGATGCCCGCCCTACCGTAGGCCCACCGACCGACGAGGGCTTCTTCTACGATTTCGACGTTCGACCGCTGACCCCGGAGGACCTCGACTCGGTCCGAGCCCGGATGCGGCAGAGTATCCAGGCCAGGGAGCCGTTCCGTCGGCGCGAGGTCGCGCGGGAAGAGGCGGAGCGACTGTTCGCGTCGAACCCCCACAAACTGCGCTACATCCGGGAGATCGCCCCGGGCGAGGCGGTCTCCTACTACGAGACCGGATCGTTCGTCGACCTGTGCCGGGGCCCTCACGTTCCGGACACCGGATGGCTGCAAGGCATCCACCTTCTCGGGTTCTCCGCTATCACGCCCGAACGACCCGAGGCCGCGGTGACCCTGCAGCGCGTGCGGGGAGTGGGGTTCCCGACGGAAGCGGCCCTGAAGGAGTACCTTCGGCTCCGTTCGGAGGCCGAGGCTCGCGACCATCGCGCGCTCGGTCAGAAGCTCGAACTGTTCACCTTCTTCGAGGAGAGCCCGGGCTTTCCGGCGATCCTGCCGAACGGCACGATCGTGCTGCGGGAGCTGGAAGCGTTCGTCCGGGAGCACCTCAAGGAGGCGGGCTACTCGGAGGTCCGCACCCCGCAGATGTGGGCCCAGTCGGTCTACGAGACCAGCGGGCACTGGGAGCTCTACCGCGAGAACATGTTCCTGACCCAGGCCGACGACCGGACGTTCGGATGGAAACCGATGAACTGCCCCGGTTCCATGCTCATCTTCCGCTCCCGGGCCCGAAGCTACCGGGAGCTGCCCCTCCGTCTCGCGGAGTTCGCCCCGCTCCACCGCGCCGAAGCGAGCGGTACCCTGCATGGGCTCACCCGGGTGCGCGAGTTCGTCCAGGACGACGCGCACGTGTTCGTCACGGAGGAGCAGATCGAGGCGGAGGTGAAGACGCTGCTCGCCTGGATCGACCGCGCGTTCTCCACGTTCCGCCTGAAGTGGAGCTACGAGCTCTCCACCCGCCCCGCCAAGTTCCTGGGGGAAAAGGAGGCGTGGGACCGAGCCGAGGCCACGCTCGAGCGGATCCTGCGCGCTTCGGGCATCGAGTACCGGGTCTCGCCCGGGGAGGGGGCGTTCTACGGCCCCAAGATCGACATCCACCTCCGCGACAGCCTGGGGCGGCCCTGGCAGACCGGCACCATCCAGCTGGACTACCAGATTCCCGCGAGGTTTGGCCTCCAGTACCAAGGGCCGGACGGTCAGCTCCACACCCCCATCGTCGTCCACCGGACCATCCTGGGGTCGTTCGAACGGTTCCTGGGCGTGCTCCTGGAGCACACGGGGGGTCGGCTCCCACCGTGGCTGGCCCCCGTGCAAGCGCGGATCCTGCCCGTGACCGAGCACCAGTCGGCGGCCGCCCAGGGGCTCTCCGAAGAGCTCGCGGCCGACGGGGTCCGCGTCCAGGTCGCCGGGACCGAGGAGTCGCTCTCCAAGCGGGTCCGCACCGCCGAGGTGGAGCGGGTCCCGTACGTCCTGGTTCTCGGGGAACGGGAGCTGGCCGAGGGGACGGTGGCGCTGCGGATCCCGGGGACGAAGGGAACCCAGTCGCTCTCTCGACCCGAGCTCCGCGCACGCCTGGTCGAGCGCATTCGCCGCCGCGAGTTCGAACCCTGATCGGGCCGTCCCGGGAGGAAGGCCCCCCGGGATGCTCCGAGGGGGTCTGCGGGGCGCTCCTTCTCCCGCGGAGCGGACGCACCGCGAGCTGCCTACTCCGAGTTGGTCACGGGGTCGTCGCCCTGCTCGACATCGAGCAGATGACCGAGCCGCTTGCGCTTGGTCTCGAGGTAGGCCCCGTTGTAGGCATTGGGCGGGATCACGAGGGGAATCCGGCCGACGACCGTGACCCCGTGGCGCTCCAGGCTCGCGACCTTCTGCGGGTTGTTCGTCATCAGGCGGATCGACTTTACGTGCAGGGTCCCGAGCATGTGGGCCGCGATGGCGTAGTCACGCTCGTCCGGCGGAAGCCAAGCATGACGTTGGCCTGGACGGTGTCGTACCCCTCGTCCTGGAGCTGGTAGGCGCGGATCTTGTTCATGAGGCCGATCCCCCGACCCTCCTGGCGCAGGTAGACCACGATCCCGTTCTCCATCTCCCCGATCGCTCGCGAGCGACTCGATCAGCTGGTCGCGGCAGTCGCATCGGAGCGAGCCGATGGCGTCGCCGGTCAGGCATTCCGAGTGGACGCGGACCGGGACCTCCTCCATCTCGAAGACGTTCCCGTGGACGAACGCGGCGTGGTCCTTCCGGTCGCTGTTGTTCCAGAACGCCACCGCTTGATACTGCCCGAACCGGGTGGGGAGGTCGGCGACCGCCTGCAGCCGAACGCAGATCTCCTCGTGGCCTGGGCAGACGTGGTCGCGGTTCTCCTGGAGCAACCGGTCGACCGTTTCCTTCGGGATGCTCATGTGGGGCTCACCAGCGGCAGGGGAACTGTCCGCACTAGGTAATAAAGGGGGAACGGACCACGGAGAAACCCCCTCAAGGACCGGCCCCGCGAGTTCCGAGGGCGCGGGAGTGGCCCGCCGGCCCCAGGAGGGGCACCGCATCACGGGTACGAGCGGTGCCGACGGCGTGCCTCGATGCGGGCCGTGAGATAGAGCGATTCCACTTCGGAGCTCACGCTCTGGTGTTCCGCCCGAAGGTGCTCCTTCATTCGGACCAGCTCGATGGGCTGACTGCAGACCTGACAGGTCACCCGCGTCCGTCGGGACGTCGTGTCCCGCTCCCTGCACCCTGCACGGCCCCAGTCACTCCACGAACCCTCCGGGTATTCATACCCTGCCCTCAGAGGAAGGGCCGTGCCCCCGGGCAGAGGGTAGTGTTTAATTACTGGGTCCGATGGGCCGACCTAGCCGATGAGGTAGACCATGGGCCTTTCAACTTCCCAACTGGAACTGCTCGGTCCTGCTGGCCGCGCTCCTCGGACTCGCGTACGCGGGGGTGCAGACCGCCCTCGTCCTCCGCGAGGACGATGGGGACGACAAGATGCGGGAGATCTCGGCGGCCATCCGCGAGGGAGCGATCGCCTTCCTGCGCCGGGAGTACATGGTCGTCTTCGCGGTCGCGGTCGTCCTCGCCGGTCGTCATCGCCTTCGCCTTCGGCATCACCGGCAACGGGCCGCGCCTCGCGGTCGGGTTCCTCGTCGGAGTCGCCGGGAGCGCCCTCGCCGGCGCCGTCGGGATGCTCGTCAGCGTCCGGGCGAACGTCCGCACGGCCGCCAAGGCGCGTGGGGGGAACCTCGCCGACGACGATGCGCTTCGCCTTCCGGGGCGGAAGCGTCACCGGCCTGTCGGTCGCCGGGCTCGCGCTCCTCGAGCTGGTCGGCTTCTACTGGGCGTTCGGCGGGAACGTTCTCGACATGGTCGGGCTCCTCTTCGGAGCCTCCCTCATGAGCCTCTTCGCGCGGGTCGGCGGCGGGATCTACACCAAGGGGGCGGATGTTGGCACCGACCTCGTAGGGAAGGTCGAGGCGGGGATTCCCGAGGACGACCCGAGAAACCCCGGGGTCATCGCGGACAACGTGGGGGACAACGTCGGCGACTGCGCCGGGCATGGCGGCCGACCTGTTCGAGACGTACGTCGTGACCGCCATGGCGGCGATGCTGCTCGCCTACCTCATCAGCAGCGTCGCGGGGGCGACCCCGATCCTCACGATCTTCCCGAACGCCGTTCTCTACCCGCTCCTGGTCTGCGCCTGGGCGTCGTGGCGACGATCATCGGCACCCTCTTCGTCCGCATGCGGGCGAAGGGCACCGATCATGGGCGCCCTGTACCAGGGCCTGGCCGCGACGACGGCCTTCGGGATCGCGGGACTCTACGTCCTCGACTACTTCTTCATGAACGGCAACCTCGGGATCTTCGTCGCGACGGCGCTCGGGCTGGTCGTCATGATCCTCATCGTCATGGTGACCGACTACTACACGAGCGCGCAGTACTCGCCCCGTCCACAAGATCGCCGAGGCGGCCAAGGCGGGAGCGGGCCCGACGGTCATCAGCCGGCCTGTCGGTCGGGCTCGAGTCCGCCTGGATCCCCGGCCTCGTGATCGTCGACGGGCACGCTCGGGCGTACGCGGCGGCCGGCTGGTATGCCGGGACCTCGTGCCACTCGACCCCTACCTCGGGCTCTACGGGATCGGGCTCGCGGCCGCGAGCATGCTCTCCGTGACGGGGATGATCATCTCGATCGACGCCTTCGGGCCGATCACCGACAACGCCGGCGGCATCGCGGAGATGGCCAAGCTCCCCGAGCAAGCTCGGGCGATCACCGACCCGCTCGACGCGGTCGGCAACACGACCAAGGCGATCACGAAGGGGTATGCGATCGGCTCCGCGGTGCTCGCCGCCCTCGCGCTGTTCGCGGCGTACACTTTCGCCGCCGCCAACAATTGGGGGAAGTCCGTGGGGCTCGTTCACCGGCCTCCTGGTGCTGTCGGAGCCGCTTGTCGTGGCAGGTCTCGTCATCGGGGCCATCCTGCCGTTCTTCTTCACCTCGTTCCTGATGAACGCGGTCGGGATCGCCGCGGAGAAGATGGTCTTCGAGATCCGCCGCGCAGTTCCGGGAGATCCCCGGAATCCTCGCGGGCACCGCGAAGCCACTCTACGGCACGCTGCGTGGACATCGTCACCCGGACGGCGATCCAGCAGCTCGCGGTACCGGCGCTCATCGCGGTGGTCACTCCGCTGGCGGTCGGGTTTCCTCTTCGGGCCGGTCGCGCTCGCGGGGCTCCTGCTCGGGACGATCATCTCCGGGTTCCCGCTCGCCCTCATGATGACGACGGGAGGGGCTGCGTGGGACAACGGCAAGAAGTACATCGAGTCGGGCAACTTCGGCGGCAAGCACTCGGACGCCCACAAGGCCGCGATCGTCGGGCGACACGGTCGGCGACGCGACCAAGGACACCGCCGGCCCGGCGATCAACCCGCTCATCAAGGTCGTGAACACGATCTCCATCCTGTTCATCGCCCTGATCGTCGCCCACTCGGTCATCCCGGTCTGACGCGGAACCCCGACCGCTTTCTCCCAAACCCTTTTGAGCCGCCCGGGCTACCAGAAGGTGAGGTGCCTGCGATGTGCGACACGTGTGGGTGCAAGACGAAGAAGAAGCCGTAGGCTCCGTAAGGGACCCTGAAGGTCCTTGCATCCTACCACCCCCCTAGGGCCTACGGGGGGAACCGTACCTTTTCCTTCCCCTCTCGCCCGAGGCATCACGTCGGGGTCGGCGGGCCGACTCCCCCGCACGCCTCTCGGGGCCGCGAGGGCTGCGTTCCTCCCGGGAGCTTGCGCCCCGCGGGCTACGCGTAGTGGCTCAGGCTGGAGCGGTCCTTCTTCGCGGCTTCGTGCTGCTCGCCTCGCTCCTCGCGCCGGCGTTCCCGCTCGCATTCGTCCTCGGTGACCCACTTGAACTCGACGTCCTCCGGATGGTCGTGAGCTACGTAGGCCCCGGCTTCGAAGGCGTTCGCGATCAGGTCCTCCAGATTGTCGGCGTCGTTGCCTTCGAGCCGGCCCGCGGTCCTCCAGTACCAATCCGGGGCTTTCCCCGCCGCCTCGAGGTACTCGGTGATGAGGTCGTAGACCGAGGTATGTTCGTCGGCGAGCCGAACGTGGACGTGGCGGTCGTGTTCGTTCGGTTCGGGCGCCTTGGCGTCCGAGGGGGGACTCATGGCGCGTTCAGGGACGCGCCTCCTATAACCCCTCGGAAGCCCTCGGGGGCCGGCGGGGAAGGCCTGCCTTCAAATCAGTCGTTGGTTTAGGTGGCTGGGACCTCCCGATGTACAGACCCAGCGACGTGGCGTCGGATGCCGGGGGCGCTCCGGGCGGTGCGGGCAGCCGCAACGCTCGGTACGCCTACCTCGTGGGCCGTCTTCGAACCCGACAGATCACGATGGAAGAGGCGACCGAGCTCTTCGGCGTCCAGCAAGCCGCCCTCAGCCGGAGCGAGGGGGCTCGCCTCGCGGCGCTCGCTCAGGCGAGCGCGTCCAGGACCCCTCGTCGGTCCCTCCCCCTCCTCCCCCGCCCGCCGTGGGCCCCTCCATGGGCGCTTCGGACGATTTTCTGATCCTCGGACTCCTCACCATGGGCGCGGGAGCCGGTTTGCTGGCGGCGATGACCCGGAAGATCCAGGAGATGTCCCCGCCCGCGACCTCGGACCGAAAGTCGTCGCCCTCGAAGTAGGCAGGCGGAATGGGCCGGGACCGGTTCACCTTCGCGCATCTCGCCGATGCGCACGTCGGTGCGTGGCCCCGGAACCCTGCCTTGCGGGATCGCCTACGCCAGGGGGTCCTGCGAGCGGTCCAGGTGGCGCAGGAGCGGGACACCGAGTTCCTGTTGATCTCGGGCGACCTCTTCCACACGCCGGTTCCGGAGCCGTCCGAGGTCGCGCCGGTCGCCGCCGCCTTGCGCGACTACGGGGAGTCCGGACGACGCATCTACCTGATCTACGGCTCCCACGACTACGTGGCCCACCGGACCAGCTGGCTCGATGTCCTCTCGGAGGCCGGGGTGTTCGTTCGGGTCGCCCCCGAGACGGTGCGGCCGGAGCGTGAGCGCTGGACCCTCTCCTGGGTCGAGGACGAGCCGACCGGGGCCCGGATCGCCGGGATCTCGGGGCGTTCCCACGGCCTCGACCGGGACTACTACCGCTCGATGGACTCGGCCGACTTCCAGCGCCAGCCCGGCTTCCGCATCTTCCAGTTCCACGCGGGCGTGGAGGAGTACCTCCCCTCCCACCTCCGGGAGAAGATTCCCGGGATCCGCGTGGAGGACCTCCCCGCCGGAGTCGACTACTATGCCGGAGGGCACATCCACGCCACCTACGAGGGGACCGGCCCCGGAGGGGGACTGCTCGTCAACCCGGGCGCCGTCTTCGGCACGAGCCGTACCGATATCGAGAACGGAGAGGCCGGGCGGACCCACCGCGGCGTCGTGATCGTGGAGGTGGACCGCGGAAAGCCCACCGCGGAGTTCGTGGACACGCTGGAGCCGGGAAGCATCCTCACGCTCGACGTCGACGTGTCGGGGGCGACCGCCGAGTCGGTCTCGGCCCTCATCGCCACCCGGGTTCGGGAGGCGAAGCCACTCGCGGGCACGCTCGTCCTTCCGCGCCTGCATGGGACCCTCGCGGGCGGCCGTCTGTCGTCCCTCGACCTCGGGTCGACGCGCGCCGCCCTCGAAGGGCAGGGCATCACGGTCCAGGTCGACGCCCGGGATGTCGACTCCTCGCTGGAGGGCCGCCCCACCAACGTCTCCGAGAGCACGATCGAGACGGAAGAGATCGAACGACTCCTGGCCGAGGGACCGGGACTGCCGGCGTGGCTGCGGAACGTGGAGGGCGCGCGGTTGATCCGCGAGCTCTTGGGGGAGCTCGGCACCGCCCGGGAGGAGGGCCAGTCGAACCTCGACTACGGCAACCTCCGACGAGCCGGGGCACGCCGACTCCTCGGGGTCCCGGACCCGGGACCCCGTGAAGATCGACCATGCAGCTCCGACGGGTCGAGGTCCGCAACATCCGCAGCTACCGACACGCGCGCCTCGACCTCGGGAGGGGGACGACCCTGCTCGTGGGGGACGTCGGCTCCGGGAAGACGAGCCTGCTCTACGCCGTCGAGATGGCGCTCTTCGGCACGGCGGAGATCGAGGCGACCTTCCTCGTCCGGCACGGAGCGACGGAGGCGACCGTCTCGATCACTCTCGAGGACGACGGGCACGTCTACGAAGTGGAACGCGCCTTCCGTCGCGTTCGACGCAAGGGACGGGAGACGTTCGAACCCGGCCGCCTCTCGTTCCGGAAGGACGGGAGCGCGACCTCCTATTCCGCCACCGAGCTTCGGCAGCAGGTGATCGAGCTGCTCGGGTTTCGCGACAACCCGAACCCTCGGGCCCACTCCGATCTGTGGCGGTGGGCCGTCTACGTCCCCCAGGAGCAGATGCGGGAGATCCTTGCCGCTCCCCCGTTGGAGCGCCTCGAGACTGTCCGAAAGGCGCTCGGAGTCGAGCGATACCACCTCGCCGCCGAGAACGCCAAGGAGGTCGCCCGGGACCTGCGCCAGGGCGCTTCCGCCCTCCGAGCGCAGGCCGCCACCCTCCGAGAGTATGCGGAGGAGTTCGAGAGGGCGGCCGGCGAGCTCCGGCGGCTCGGCGAAGAACGGGCGCGAACCGACGCATCGCTGCGAGAGGTCGAGCAAACGCTCGAGGCCCTGCGGAACCGGACGAGCGATGCCGAGCACCGCCTCCACGAGCTCGATTCCCTGCGGGACCGCCTCGCCGACCTGGCCGGGGCCGCGGCGCAGGACCAGCACCGGCAGGAGGAGGCGGAGCGTCGAGGCGTCGCCCGTCGCCAGGAAGCGGCTCGCACGGCCGCGGCGATCTCGGAGGTGACGTCGCTCGCAGACGAGCAGGCTACGCGAGCCCAAGCCCTCGAGGCCGCCGAGCGACGACTCGCCGAACGGCGCGCCGAGGTCGAGCAGGGCTCGGTAGCGGAGGCGAACTGGGCGGGGGCAAAGAAGCTCCGGGAGACGAAGGAGGCCGAGCTGTCACGCTACCAGCAGGACCTCGAACGCCTCCGGGCCGAGACGGCCCGGATGACGCTGGCCGTCTCAGAGATCGAGGATGCCGGAGGGGGCCAGGAACCTGCTCCCGGCACGGCGCTGAGCCTTTCCGAACTGGATGCCCGCCTCAACGAGGCACGCCGCGACGAGGCCGCGGCCACCGAGTCGGTGGCGTTGGCGCGACACGGTCTATCGGAGATCCAGGAACTGATCGCGGGCGGGGTCTGCCCCCGATGCCATCAGCCGGTGCACTCGGGCGATTTCGCTCCGCATGAGGGGGAGGCGCGCACCGCCCTGACCCAGGCCTTGCAACGCTCCGAGGCGGCCGTGGCCGAGCGGGAGCGGCTCGAAACGCTCCGTCGGGACCGCGAGGCCCACGAGCGGGCGTTCGCCGCCTGGGACGCCCGGATGCGACGGCGGCAGGACCTCCTCGGGGGGATCGAGCAAGACCGAGAGACCCTCCGGCAGGCGGAAACCCAGCTCCAGCGGGCGAGCGATGACCTGGCGGTGGCCGCTCACACGGTGGAAGCATGGGCCGGCCCCGCTCGGGGCCTCGGCCCAGCCCGGGAGCAGCTCACGGTGGCGGAGCATCAGGTCGAGGTCGCCCGGGAGGGGGTCGAGCAGGTGCGCCGGGCCGCGGAACGCCGGGCATCCCTCGAGGAGCGCGTCGGGTCGCTGCGCGCCGAGGAGGAGCGAGCCGAGCGCGAGGCGGCAGAGGCAGCGCATCACCGCGAGGAGCGAGAGCGGCAGGTCGTCGAGCTGAAGGAGCGCCTTTCCACGGAGGGACCGGTCCGGGAGGAGGCGCGGGTGGCCCGTTCCGAGCTCACCGGACGAGAGACGGAGCGGCATCGGCTCGCCGAGGTGCGGGGGCGGCTTTCCGGTCTCTGGGAGGCCGCGCGCGAGCGCCAGCAGCGAGCCGAGGCTGCCCGGGTGGCACGCGACCGGTTCCTCCATGATGCGGAGACCGTGGACTCCCAGGCCGCCTGGTTGTCGAGCTCGTTCCACGAGGCGGTGCTCACGATGGAGAAGCGGGTGCTGGAACGCGCCCAAGCCGAGTTCGCGCACACCTTCCGAGCGTACTTCGCCGCCCTGATGGACGACCCCGACCTCGTGGCGGTGACCGACTCGACGTTTTCTCCCGCCGCCGAGATCCGCGGGGTGGAGACCCCGGCCGAGGCGCTCAGCGGCGGGGAACGCACGAGCCTCGCGCTCGCCTACCGGCTCGCGCTGTCGAAGGTCGTTCGGTCGCTGGGGGGGCTTAGGTTCGACGCCCTGCTCCTGGACGAGCCGACCGACGGGTTCTCCCCCGAGCAGGTGCAGAGCATGGGCCAACTGCTCGAGGAGCTGCGCCTGCCGCAGGTCCTCCTGGTGTCGCACGAGCGCGAGCTCGAGAGCGTGGCGGACCGCGTCGTCCTCGTCGAGAAGGAGGACGGAGTCTCCGTCCTGCGGGACCCGACGGGTCCGCCCGTCGCCGAGGGGTCGTCGGACGAATCCCCTACTTGAGCAACGCGTCGAACGTCGCGGCGTCCCAGGGCGGATGGGAGGCGACTTCGAGGTTCTCGGAGAGATGCTCGGCTCGCTTCTGACCGATCAGCGGCCCGATGGTCCCCCGCGCGGAGCGCGCGAACTGGAGCGCGGTCTGGGCCGGAGTCAAGCCTCCCCGGCGGGGACCGTGGCGGGTGAGCTGCCCCTGCAAGAGGGGCACGCTCGTGAAGACGCCCAGGTGGAGGCGGTGCGCGGCGTCGAACACCGAGAGGCGCTCGTGGCCGACCCGCTGGGTCCGGGCGGCTGCGGCTTCCGCCATCGCGAGGTTGAACGGGAACTGGACGAACCGGAACCCGTGCTCCTTTCCCCCGGTCGACTCCGCGAGGCGGAGCGCCCGTTCGAGGTCGAAATGACCGGGGGCGTCCGGAGAGGTGCGGAGGCAGTCCCAGGTGGCCAGTCCGTAGCTCCCGAGCTGTCCGGCCGCACGGAACGCCTCCAGCGTCGCGAACGCCCTCTCCAGACGCACGTCGAACTCCGCGGGCCCGACGGCCGCGAGCTGCGCGTCCGCGACGTTGTGCAGGTAGAGCAGGTCGATGGCGTCCAGCCCGAGGTTCCGGCGGGAGCGCTCGAACTGGTCGCGCAGGTAGCTCACGCTCATCGCGTTGGAGCCGTCCACGATGTCGTCGGGGTCGAGGACGCCGGTGTCGACGAGCTCCTTGCGGACCCACTCCTCCGCCGGGAGACCCCCCTCGGAGTCGGGGGCCAGGTACCCGACCTTCGTCGCCACCAGGAGCTCCTCGCGCGCGACGGTGCCCTGTTCCACCACTCGGTGCACCGCCCGGCCGACGCTCCGCTCGGCGCGCTGCATCCGATAGTTGATCGCCGTGTCGAGGACGTTGACCCTCCCGCTGGTGAGGCAGATCACCGCGGCCTGCTCGACCGCGTGGTCGGTGACTGCATCCGCCGCTCCGAGGTAGGTGCCGAGCCCCAGCGAGGAAAGGCGAAGGTCGCCGGGGCCAGCCCGGAAGTGTTCCGGCGGCAAGTGGCGACCCTCGACCGCGCGGCGGGCGAAATGCTCGGTCCCGTCGGGGGTGGCGAGCCCTTTCAGGAGGGTCACGTCGGGGAATGGGGAATCGACCTCAAAAGGGGGCCCTCCCGGGCGCTCGCTCGCGGGGGGCCTCGAGGAGCCGCGAACCGGCCAACCCCTAAGACGGAAAGTGGCTGGGGGCGGAACGATGCCCCGTAGGAAGTACGGGCGCCTGCGGAAACCAATCCCGCCGCTCCCGCGCGAGAAGTGCCGTTTCTGTCGGCTGGGGCGCCCCTGCCCGCTCCACCTCCGGGCCTCTCGCACCGAGTGACCCGGTCGGGAGGCGGGTCAGCGCGCGCCCTTCTTGCCCGCGAGGAGCGGCGTGGCGACCCGCTCGTGGAACCGGTCGGCGACGTGTCCTACCCGCTCGAAGACCTCGGGGGCGAGGCGACCGCGCGCTCGGCCGAGGGCGGCTTCCAGCCCGAAACGGGCCTGCTGCCAACGGTACATCGACTCGGGGTAGGCGGCCTCGTAGAGGAGGCGGTCGCCTCCGCGGTCGGCGCGTGCCTTGCCTCGACCGAGCAGCCGGTCCTTCACCGCTTCATGGAACCGGGTCCCCGGGAAGGGTACGGCGATGGAGACGGAGTACCTCTTCGGGGGAGAACTTCCGGAACAACTGGAGGGTCGCCTCGATGTCCTCGAGGGTCTCCCCCGGGTACCCGAGCATGAGGAACCAGAACTGGCGGATCCCCTCGGCCCGAAGGGCCGCCGCCGTCCGCTCGACCTGCGCGAGGCGCGTCCCTCGGTTCATGAGGTCGAGCATCTTCTGCGACCCCGACTCGACCCCCACGTAGACGCGGGCGAGGCCGGCCGCCCGGAGTCGGTGGAGGAGGTCCGGCTTTAGGAGGTCGACCCGGGCCAGGCATTCGAACTTCAGGTGGAGGTCGGCCTCGGCCATCGCGTCTAGGAGGCGCTCGATCCAGGCCCGCGAGATGCCGAAGACATCGTCGCAGAACCGGACGTAGTCCACGCGGTACCGTTGCTGGAGCGCGAGCAGCTCCTGAACGACCCGCTCGGGGGACTGCTGACGGAAGTTGCGGCCGAAGGTGGGCTTCGAGCACCAGGAGCAGTCGAACGGGCAGCCGCGCGAGGTCAGTACCGCCGCACGCCTCTCCCCGGTGCGGCGCTCCCAATCCCCGAGGTACCGTTCCATGTCGATGAGGTCCCATGCGGGGAGAGGGAGCACGTCGAGGTCCTTCAGGAAGGGTCGATGGACGCCTTTGATGAGTCGCCCGCCCCGTCGTACGACGACCCCGGGGATGCCGGCGGGGTCGCGCCCCTCGGCGACCGCGCGAGCCAGCTCCACCAGGGTAACTTCTCCTTCCCCGGTGACGACCGCGTCGAAGCCGGCCTCGAGGTAGGCGGACGGTCGCGTGGCCGAATCGGGTCCCCCGGCCACGCTGAACACCCCGGCCACCCGGGAGGCCCGCGCCAGCTCGACGCACCGGGCGAACGTGAGCGTCTTCGTGTGGACCCCCAGTACGTGCGGGGCGAACTTCCGCAGCGAGCTCTCGACCGGCGCGATACTGCGGGAGAACGTGAGGTCGCTCACCGCGACCCGGATCGAGCGGCCCTGAAGATAGGAGCCGAGCTGCAGGAGGCCGAGCGAAGGGTACAGCTCGATGAACTTCCGCTCCATCGGGTCTTCGCGCGCCATGTACGGGTCGACCAGGAGCACGCGGGGTTCGCTCGCGGACTCGCGGGGGGACTCAGTCACGGGGCCTCCGCAGCTTGACCGGGCGCCCACCCGAGATCGCCCCAACGGGGCAGTAGGGCACGCACCAGCCGCACTCGGTGCAGTTCGAGAGGACTTCGAGGCGCGTCGGTGTCAGCTCCATGGCGTTCGGCGGGCAGACCCCCGTACAGAGCCCGCAGAGGACGCAGACGTCGGGGTCGACGGTCACCATCGAGGCGCCTCGGCCGCGCGGAGTGCGGGGCGACCCCGGTCGCGGTCCATCCGATCGCCGATCTCCCGGTCGACCGGAGCGGGCCGCCAGCTCGGGGTGGAGCGCCCGGCCGAGCGCAGCGTACCCGGTGAGGGCACATCGGATCCGGACGGGAGAGAGCGGGATCCCGAGCCGCTGCATCACGTCGTCCCGCGAGATCTTTCCGGCCTCCTCGAGCGTGATCCCCGTTAAGCGCTCGGTCAGGAGAGAGGTGCTCGCGATGGCGATCGCGCACCCGTCGCCTTCGAAACGGACCTGTTGGATCGAGAGCCCGGTCGGGTCGAGCTTCAGGCGTAGCGTAACGTGGTCCCCGCACAGGGGGTTCGACTCCTCGCCCGCCCGGTCGGGATGCTCCATCGGACCGAAGTTCTTCGGGGTCCGATAGTGCTGGAGGATGAGCTCCTGGTACATGTCGTAGGCCATCTCAATCCCTCACAGTTGGTACTCGGTTCCCATATTAATCGAGGTCGTCCTGAGCAGACTGCCACGCCAAAGGGTCGGGAGCGCCCACGACCTTATAAACACCCCGCGGTGTGTAAATCCGATGGCTGCCTCCGTTCCGCGCTACGAGGAATGGCTGCCGGTGGCCCGGACGGAAGCGCTCGGGGAAGTGCTTCGCGACCCGCCGGAGTTCCTGAAGGTCCGTCGGGAGGCCCATGAGCGGTTCCTGACCCTGCCTTTGGAGCCGAACCCCCTCTACCGAGGATACGGCTACTTCTCTGGCGTGGACCTGACCGGCGTCGACCCCCAGGCGGCCGGACCCGCCATCCCGCTGCCTCCCCCTCTCCCGGGTGCGATCCGGATCGTGCACGATGCCTCCGGAACCCGGCTCGAGCTACCCGGCGCGCTGGCGACGGCCGGGGTCACGCTCCAGCCCCTGGCCGAGGTCTGGTCCCGCGCCGGTTCGGCCATCCATGAGTTCCTCCGCGGGTCGGAGGACCCCACCGACAAGCTCTCCGCGCTCGCGAGCGCCGCCCTGAACCGGGGGTACCGCCTGGACATCCCCGACGAGTGCCGGGCCCCGATCCGGGTCCAGGAGATCACGGCGCTGTCGGTGCCGCACGAGGCGATCTCGATCCGCCGCTCGATCCGCACGGGGAAGGGGGTCCAGCTGCTCGTCACGGAGGAGGTCTTCAGCACCCCCGACGGCCACGCGGGCCAGCGTCTCTATGCCTCGAGCGTCGACCTCGACCTGGGCGCGGAGTCCAAGGTGGTCTACCTCGGCGTCCACGCGCCGGACCTTCGGGTCGTCTCGGTCTACCGTCGGACCGCGACGACCGGCGCCGGCTCGCGCCTCGCGTGGGTCTGGAACGGCCTCGGAGGCTACCGCACGAAGGTGCGCAACCACAGCCAACTGTTGGGGAACGGCTCGGCGGTCGACGACCTCCAGTCGTTCTATGGCCGGCAGGACCAGTCGTACGACAGCTCGGTGGACCTCACGCACGTCGGGACCGACACCAACGGACGCTCGATCACGCGCGGGGTCTTCTCGGACGAGTCCCGCGGCATGAGCCGGGGCCTGGTCCGCATCGAGAACCCCGCCCGAAAGACGGTGAGCTTCATCTCGGAACACGCGATGCTGCTCTCGAAAGGGGCGCGCTCCGACACGATCCCGATCCTCGAGATCCTCTGCCGGGACGTCAAGGCGACGCACTCGACCTCGGTGGCGCCAGTCGACCCGGAGAAGGTTTTCTACCTCGAGTCCCGCGGGATGCACCGGGACGACGCCATCCGGATGATCGGCGAGGGGTTCCTCTCCTACGTGCTCGAACGGGCCCCCGTCGCCGGTCTGCGCGACTTCATGTACCCCGCGCTCGCGGCGCGCTGGGAGGGGACGGACCTCTCGTGGACACCTGGGCACTTTGCCACCCTCCCTGCGCTCGACGTCACCGGCACCGAGACCTCGCCCGAGTGGCGGTTCGACGCGAAGATGCGCTAGCGGGGGCCCGTCTGCCGCTCATCTCGGAGCCGGAACGCCTTCCGCTTCTCGTCCTGGAGGAGCTGCTTCGCTCGCTGCGGGCGGACCTTGCGGAAACGGAGGAGCTGGTGACGCACCCTGGAGGGAAGGTCCTTCACCCGGGGAGCCTGCGAACCGCCCAGGAGCTCCTCGAGGCGACCCGGTCGCTCCTGGAACGGCCCGGCCCCGCTCGTCGGGGGAGCTCGCCGCCGAAGCGAACCTCGCCTACGCGACCTTGATCTCGGTGATCGACCTCGTGAAATCGCACACGGACCTCCCGAAGGTACCCCCGCCCCGGAAGGTAACCGGCTCGTAGGGGGAAGGGGTTCCGGCGGCGAGGTCCCGGCCGCCTAGCCGACCGCGCCGGTCATCTCGAGCTGGATGAGGCGGTTCAGTTCGAGGGCGTAGTCGACGGGGAGCTCCTTCGCGAACTCCGCGAGGAAGCCCATCAGGATCAGGTGGATCGCGTCCGACTCATTGAGCCCGCGGCTCATCAGGTAGAAGATCTGCTCCTCGCCGATCTTCCCGACGACGGCCTCGTGCGTGATGGTCGCGTCCTCCTCGTGGATCTCGTTGTACGGATAGGTGTCCGAGCGTCCCTGCTCATCGGGCAGGAGCGCGTCGCACCGGACGGCAGCCTTGACGCCCGTAGCCCCCGGGGCAACGTGGAGCAGTCCCCGGTAGCTGGTCTGCCCGCCGCGGATCGCGATCGACTTCGCGATGATCTTGCTCGAGGTGTCCGGTGCCGAGTGGACCGCCTTCGCGCCCGAGTCGATGATCTGACCCGCGCTCGCGAACGCGACCGAGAGGATGTCGGCCCGCGCCCCGCGGCCCCGCAGGTAGACCGACGGATACTTCATCGTCACCTTCGAGCCCATGTTCCCGTCGACCCACTCGACGAGGGAGTTCTCGTAGGCGACCGCGCGCTTGGTGACCAGGTTGTAGACGTTCTTCGACCAGTTCTGGACGGTCGTGTACCGAACCTTCGCATACGGCTCGGCCACGACTTCCACGACCGCCGCGTGCAGCGAGTCGGTCGAGTAGATGGGGGCGGTGCAGTTGTGTACGGAGAACCCCTTGACGAGGTAGGTGTTGTTCTCCCCGGCGACGTGGAAGTTGTAGACGTTACCGTGGTAGGCGGTCCGCGAGAATCCGCCGGACCGGCACGAGAAAGGCGTCCCCCGACCGCCGAACGGACTCCGCGCGCTTCCCCACCTGATGATAGACCGTGTAGGCCCTCCGGTGCGAGATCCGACGACCGTTCTTCATGGTCTCGTCGAACGGCTCCCGGATGTTGATCGTGGCGAAGATCCCCTGGCGCGCCTGGAGCTCCTGGATCTGGAAGGAGAGCTGACGAGAGACTGTCACGACGCGGTGGACGGTGCCGTGCCGCTCGTACGTGTTGCCGTCCCCGTTGTAGTACGTTTCGAGTAGGACCTTCTGCTTGGCTGGAGGTAGGTCCATGACCTCCTTGCTGAGGCGCTTCTGTTCGGCGTACTTCCCGCAGTGCTGGAGGCAGAGGGCGTAGAGGGGCTCCGAATATACCCCCACAGTAACGGCGTGCTTTTCGGGTTGTCGGTGGGTCCACGGGGTCTTACCGGTGAGATTCCGGATGGAACGACTCAGCTCGGCCACGTACTCGCTCTCGTCCAGGTGGAACGTGAACGTCACGGCTTCGCAGCCGTTGATCATCTGGACGCATCCCTCGGCTAGGTAGTACCCCAGGACGGTGAGCTCGTCCTCGCCGAGGGCCGGGTCATCCCGCTCGGTCCGGTTGATCGGGTAATGGATGAAGTCCCCCGGCTGGAGCTGCCCGGCGGGGACGAACTCCGGAGGGGTCGACAGCAGCTTGCGCGTATTCACATCCGAAAGCGCCCGGTCGGTCCGCGAGGAAGACACCACCTTGCTCCGAGGGACACAAAGAACCGGGTGTTCGGGCGTCAGCTGGAAGGCGTTTCCGACCGAGACGGGAGTGATGCCTACGAGCTCGCCCGCGAACGGCCGGACCATGGTCTTCTCGACGGTGGTTTCCTCGCCGTCGCTGTTGAGGACGAGCTGCCCGCCCTCGATGGCTTCAATGGGGGTCAGCTTGTCGCCTACGAGGACCTCCTCCCCGGTGGGAAGGCATCCTTCGATGTAGTGGACCTTGGCCCCCTTGTCGGCGATGATGAGCGTCCGCTCGAACTGGCCGACGTTCTTCGCATTGATTCGGAAGTAGGCCTGCAGCGGGATCCCGGCGTCGACGCCCGGCGGGATGTAGACGAAGCTGCCCCCCGGACCAGACCGCGCTGTTGAGGGCCGAGAACTTGTTGTCGTTGTAGGGGACGATCTTGCCGAAGTACTTCCGGACGATCTCCGGGTACTCCTTCACCGCGGTGTCGGTGTCGGTGAAGACGACGCCCTTCGCGGAGAGGTCGTCGCGGATCTTGTGGTAGACGGTGCCGCTGTCGTACCTGAGCCCCGACCCCCCCGAAGAACTCCCGCTCGGCCTTCGGGATGCCGAGCTTGTCGAAGGTGTTCTTGATGTCGGCCGGGAGGTCGTCCCAGCTTCGCTTCGTCTCCCCCTCGAGCATGGGGTTCGCGTAGTAGGTGTACGAGTCGAAGTCGATGTCGGCCAGGCTCGGTCCCCAGTCGGGCATCGGCCGCTCGAACGAAGTGGGTGTACGCCCGGAGGCGGTACTCTCGCATCCATTCGGGCTCGTGCTTGAAGTCGGAGATCTGCTCGACGACCTCGCGGCTGAGCCCCTTAGCGATCCGGAGGCGGTAGGTCTCCGGGTCCTTGAAATCGTACCGGGTGTAGTCCAACGGAGTGATGTCGGAGCCGCTCTGCGCCAAGGTATCCTCGGCAATTCCATCACGTAATAGTATTTAATTTAAAGGTAGTCTCGGTCGCGACACCGAGGGGACCGCCGACGGATGCCTCCGTCACGGGTGGCTTGTCGGTCCATGCGCTACACCCGCACGGTGGAGGGCCGTAGCATGGGATCAACGGGCCGCGCCACCCCCTCTCGCGGTGGAGCCCGCGAACAAGCGGGAGACCTTCCCGAGACCGTCGATCAGCTGGCGCACCTCGTCGACCGTGTTGTACAGGTACGGGCTGGCCCGGGTCAGCGCAGGGACGCCCAGCCGTTCCATCAATGGCTGGGTGCAGTGGTGGCCGGCACGCACCGCGATCCCGTCGGCATCCAGGAGGGAGGCGACGTCGTGCGGGTGGGCTCCTTTGACCGTGAACGAGAGAACGGCTTCTCGCCGTTCGGGACGATGGGGGCCGAAGAGGCGGACCTGCTCGGGGAGTTTGGCCCGGATCCCGTCCTGGAACTCCTGCAGCAGCCGGCGTTCGTGGGCCGCGAGCTCATCCCACCCGATCGCTTCGAGGTAGTCGAGCGCCGCCGAGAGCGCGACCGCTCCCCCGACGTTCGGGGTCCCGGCCTCGAAGCGGGCTGGGGGCTCGCGGAACGCAGCGCGGTCGAGGTGGACCTCGGTGATCATCTCCCCGCCGCCCGGAATACGGAGGCATCTCCGCCAACAGCTCGGTCCGACCCCAGAGGACCCCGATCCCCATCGGGCCGAGCGTCTTGTGGCCCGAGAAGGCCAGGAAGTCGGCCCCCAGCGCCTGGACGTCGACCCGGCGATGCGGGGCGGACTGGGCGGCGTCGACCACGACCCGGGCCCCGACCGCATGCGCTCGGTCGGCGATATCCCGGACCGGGTTGACGGTGCCGAGGACGTTCGACACGTGGGTGAGGGTGACGACCTTCGTGCGCGGGGTGAGCAGGCGGTCAAGCTGGTCGAGCCGGAGCTGCCCCTCCTCGTCGATATCGAGGTAGTCGATGTGAATCCCTTTCCGCTCGCGGAGGAAGTGACCACGGGACGAGGTTGGAATGATGCTCCATCACCGTCGCGAGCACGCGGTCCCCCGGCTGCAGGAAGCCCTCGCCCAGGCTCGCGGCCACGAGGTTCAACGCCTCGGTCGTCCCTCGGACGAAGACCACCCCGTTCGGGTCCGGCGCGTTTAGGAATCGCGCCACGCGGATGCGGGCGTTCTCGTAGGCATCGGTCGCCTCGACGCTCAGGGCGTAGACGCCCCGATGGGGATTCGCGTTGTCGTGAGCGTAGTAGTTGCTTTCCGCTTCGAGCACCGAGCGCGGTTTCTGCGAGGTCGCGGCGGAGTCGAGGTAGACCAACGGGTGGCCGTGGAAGGTGCGGGCCAGGACCGGGAAGTCCGCCCGTATGCGGGCGACGTCCACGGCGCCCTCCTCGCCGGGGCGACCCGGCCTAGGCGGCCTCGGCGACGCCAAGACGGACCCAGTCGTACCCTTTTGCCTCGAGCTGGTCGGCGAGCTCGCGGCCGCCGGAGAGCGCGATGGCGCCGTCGACCATCACGAAGACCCGGTCCGGCTTCACGTACTTCAGGATCCGCTGATAGTGGGTGATCAGGAGGATACCGGCGTCGGGGCGGTGCAGCTTCGCGACCGTCTCTCCGACAGCGCGGACCGCATCGATGTCGAGGCCGGAGTCGGGCTCGTCGAGAATGGAGAACAGGGGCTTTAGGGTCGCCATCTGAAGGACCTCGACCCGCTTCTTCTCTCCCCCCGAGAACCCCTCGTTCAGGGAGCGCTTCAGGAGGGAGTCGTCCATCCCGAGGTATCCGAGGTTGACCTTGAGGTCCCGGTCGAAGCCGGAGGCATCGGCGTTCTCCGGGGTGTGGCGCTGCATGTGCGCGGTCCAGAGGAACTTGGAGAGAGAGAGTCCGGAGACCTCCTGGGGATACTGGAACCCCAGGAAGAGCCCCGCCCGAGCGCGGTGGTCGACGGTCATCTTGAGCAGGTCTTGCCCGTTCAGGGTCACCGGTACCGGCCGTCACCTTGTACTTCGGGTGGCCCATGAGGGCATAGGCGAGCGTGCTCTTCCCCGACCCGTTCGGACCCATCAGGGCGGTGAGCTCGCCGCTCTTCAGGGTCAGGCTTACCCCTTTCAGGATCTCTTTACCGGCGACTTCCGCGTGCAGGCCCTGGATATCGAGAGTGTGCTCCGGGTTCGAGGTCGTCATTGAGGCAACGATACGAGCCGATACCGTTATTTAAGCATGGCGTGGTGTGTAAATCCCCAGCACGCTCGTGGAGGAGGGAGGGCGAACCAAGAGTCATGACCGCGGTAAAAGGGGACACGCTGGAGGGCACCCGGGGTCGGATCCTCGAGGAACTTGCCGTCGCCCCTCGTACCGCCCGAGACCTTGCTCTCGAAGCTAGGAATCCAGGAGAGCGCCGCGCGGGGTCACCTCGACCGCATGGAGGATCGGGGCCTTGTCGCGCCGGCCTTCCACCGCGAGGGGGTCGGTCGGCCGCGGAAGCGCTACGTGCTGACCGAGCACGGCCAGGAGTCGTTCCCGAAACAGTACCGACCTGATTCTCGACACCCTCGTCAACGAGCTGTTGGCCAGCGAGGGCGAGGGGTTCGTCAGCGCTCTGTTCGCCCAGGCAGCCAGGCGCATGGCGCGAGAGATCGCCAGGTCGCTCCCGCGCGACGGCCCCGAGCCGGACCGCGTCCAGCATCTGATGGAGGCGTTGAATCGCCTCGGCTTCCGTTGCACGATGGAGCAGGGTAGCGACGGCCGCGCCCGGATTATTCGAACGAACTGTGTTTTCCGGCACAACGCGCTCAGCCATCCGTACCTCCTCTGTGAGGTCTTCGACAAGAACCTCACCGAAGCCCTGCTCGGCGAGGCCGGAGTCGCTCTCGAAGACTCGATCGGCCGCGGGGGACTCCGGTGTACGCATCTGATCCAGCTCCAGTAGCGCGGTTTCCGCGCCCGGTTCGACCGGTCGCTCGACCGTGCCGGGGCCGTCGGGCCGCAGAGCGCGCCCACACCGTTGCTGGCCCTTCGTCGGATAGTAGCCTCGGTCGGCGGCAGGTTCGAGCTCTGGGGAAAGGCGGAGTTCGAGAACCCGTCCGGCTCGGTGAAGGACCGTGCGGCCGCGGCCATCGTCCGTGACGCCCTGCAGCGAGGCGAGCTTCGCGCCGGACGTGCGTTGCTCGACGCCTCGAGCGGAAACACGGCCGTCGCCTACGCCGCGCTCGGCGCGCGGCTCGGGTTCCCCGTGCGGCTGTACGTGCCCCGAAACGCGAACCCGGCCCGGCTCTGCCCGTCTCCGGGAGCTCGGAGCCGACCTCGTCCTCACGGACCCTGGCGAAGGGACCGATGGGGCCCAGCGACTGGCCCGCGAGGCCTCTGCGGCGCGTCCGGACCTGTACTTCTACGCGGACCAGGTACAACAACCCGGCCAATCCCCTGGCCCATTACCTCGGTACCGGTCCGGAGATCTGGGAGCAGACCGAGGGTCGAGTCACTGTTTTCGTGGCCGGCGTCGGGACCGGGGGGACGATCTCGGGTACTGGCCGGTTCCTGAAGGAGCGGAACCCCGCGGTCCGAGTGGTCGGGGTCGAGCCCTCCGGGCCGATCCACGGGCTCGAGGGGCTGAAGCACTTGCCGAGCGCGGCGCGCCCGTCGACGTACGACGCGCGGTATGTCGACGAGACCCTGCGGGTGGAAACCGAGGATGCCCAGGAGACCCAGCGCGAGCTGCGCCGGGTCGAGGGACTCGTGGTGGGCGCATCGGCCGGTGCAGCCGTAGCCGCGGCGCTCCGGGTGGGGGAGGGTCTCCCGGGCGCGGTGGTCGTCACGCTCCTGCCGGACCGGGGAACCGAGGAGGAGCCGTCGCGCCCGTGAAGGACGTCGAGCTTTCTGACGCGCTGGCCCAGACGATTCGGGGCCCATGCCCGGGAGGCCTACCCCGAGGAGTGCTGCGGGTTCCTGGTCGTGCGCGCCCACGAGCCCGACGCGGGTCCCCGGAAGGTCGTCTCGGTCGATCGCGCCCGGAACCAGTTCGACGGAGAACGCGCTCGACGCTTCGTCATCCCGCCCGAGGAGCTTCGAGAGGTGGAAGGGAGGCTGGAGGGAACCGGGTTGATGGTCGGCGGCTTCTACCACTCCCACCCGGACCACCCGGCGCTCCCGTCGGAGTTCGACCGCGACCACGCCTGGCCGTGGTACTCGTACCTGATCCTCGGGGTCACCGGAACGACCGAGGGTCCGCTCGCCGCGTTCGAGCTCGACCCCGAATCGGGGCTCTTCGTTCCGACCCGCCTTGCCTCCCCAGCCTCCAGCGGGTGGTCTCTCGGTAAGCGCACCCCTAAGAACCTTCTCGGGGAGGAAGGGACGCCATGACCCAGACGAGGGTGAAGATCCCGACCCCGCTGCGCCCGTTCGCCGGCGGTTCCTCCGAGGTAGCGGTCACAGGGGACACCGTGGCCGAGGTGGTCCGGGGCCTGGCGACGCGGTACCCGAAGCTCCAGAAGCATCTGTTCACGCCCGCCGGTGAGCTCCGAAATTTCGTGACGGTCTACCTCAACGACGAGGACGTTCGGTACTTGCAGCGCGGGGAGACCCCGACCCACGAGGGGGACATCGTCGCGATCGTCCCGGCGATTGCCGGGGGCTCTCCGGCCGCGAGGACCCCCGGAGCCTCCCTCTCCCGCGACGAACTGGTGCGCTACAGCCGACACCTGCTCCTCCCGGAAGTGGGGGTTGCCGGGCAGAAGAAGCTCCTTCACTCCAAGGTCCTGATCGTGGGGGCGGGAGGGCTTGGCTCGCCGACCGCGCTCTACCTGGCGGCCGCCGGCGTTGGGGAGATCGGGCTCGTCGACTTCGACTCCGTGGACGTCTCGAACCTGCAACGCCAGGTCCTCTACACGACGGGGGACGTCGGCCGACCGAAGCTGGAGGTGGCGAAGGAGCGCCTCGAAGCCCTGAATCCCGGCGTTCGGGTGAACGTCCACGCGGCACCGCTCACGTCGGCCAACGCGCTCGCCCTCCTCCGGCCGTACGACGTCGTGGTCGACGGCACCGACAATTTCCCGACCCGCTACCTGGTCAACGACGCCTGCGTCCTTCTCGGCAAGCCGAACGTCTACGGCTCGATCTATCGGTTCGAGGGCCAGGCGAGCGTTTTCGACGCCCGGAAGGGCCCGTGCTACCGGTGCCTGTATCCCGAGCCCCCTCCCCCGGATCTGGTCCCTTCCTGTGCCGAGGCGGGGGTGCTCGGGGTCCTGCCCGGGCTGGTCGGCGTCATGCAGGCCACCGAGACGGTGAAGCTGCTGCTGGACATCGGCGAGCCGCTCATCGGCCGGCTCGTCCTCTTTGATGCCCTCGCCATGAACTTCCGCGAGCTCAAGCTCCGCAAGAACCCCGATTGCGTGCTGTGCTCCCCGAAAGCGACCCAGAAGGGCCTCATCGACTACGAGCAGTTCTGCGGGGTGCCCGGAGCCGGCGCGGACCGAAGCGCCACCGGACTGCCCGAGATCACGGCGAAACAGCTGGCCGACGAGCTGACCTCGGCCGACCCCCCGATGCTGGTCGACGTACGCGACCCGTTCGAGTGGGAGATCGCCCACCTCCCCTCGGCGACTCTCATCCCGCGGGCGGAGCTCCCGGGCCGGGTGAGCGAACTGACCCGGGCCCGGAACCTCGTCCTGTACTGCCGGAGCGGGGAGCGCTCTTCCCGGGCTGAGCCGGCTTCTGCTCGAGCTGGGGTTCCAGAATGTGCGCAATCTGCGCGGGGGTCTTCTGGCCTGGGCAGAACAGGTCGACCCCTCGATGCCCAAGTACCTGAACGGCCCGCTTTCCATAGGTTCTTTATCCCGGTCTGGCTAGGGCATATTCCGTGTCGTTAGCCCGCCGGAGCCGTCGGTTCGCCTTCGTGACGCTCGCGACGACCCTGGCCGTCCTGGCCTTCATGATGCTCTCGGCCTCGGTCGCGCCCGCGCCCCAGCTCCGGGCCGCGAGCCCCGGGCCGGTCTCCGCCACGGTCCTCTTCGACGGGGTGAACGTCGCTTCCCACGACTCGCTCGGGAGCGCCATCGCCACCAGTTTTAGCGGGACCTTTACCACCCAGTTCATCTGGTCGAGTCCCCTCTCATCCCCCTCCACCGTGACCCAGGGGGAGGTCCAGATCCTCTTCTTCGGCGCCGCGGTTGGAACGAGCACCCAGCAGCAGCTCCAGTCCGGGAGCGGGAACTTCACCCTCAAGTCCGACTTCTCGCAGAACCAGGTACATCTACGAGGGGGTCTACGAGATCGTGGCGACGCTCTCGGACAACGGCACAACGCTCCTCACCCAGGACTTCTTCATCTGGGTCCAGGCGACCGACCACCTCACGATCGCCAACATCGTGCTCATCCTCGTGATCCTCCTCGAGATCTACCAGATCGCTGCGCTCGGGCGGGCGAAGATCCCGAAGACCCCCGCCAGCACTCCCCCCACGACGGGGTCGTCCGGCACTCCACCCTCGACCTCCCCTCCGTCGGGCGCTCCTCCCCCCGGACCCCTCCCTCGGGAGGACCGTAAATGGCCGGAGGAGCGTCGGGCGCCGCCAGCGGCGCGGTACTGGGGCTTGCCCTGATCCTGCTGATCCAGCAGTTCGGCTACCTCGACTTCTCGAGCACCCTCCTCAACGGGCTCGTGTACATCCTCGTCTTCGTCATCGCCTTCGGGGTCATTTTTGGGGTCGTCGGAAGGCTCCTCCGGGGCCGGGCCCTTCGAAAGCTCGAGGCGGCCAGCTCCCCGCCCCCTTCGGGCAACTGAAGCGGCCGCACCTATCCCGCGCCGTCGTCGGACATCAGGCGTCCTCCGAGCGAGCGCACCCGTCGCGAGAGCTCCTGCGCGAACTCGTCGGAGTTCCGCGGAGAGATGAAGAGCGGGATGTCGCCCGCGGTCACGAGCAATCCCTTCGTCTCGGTGTAGATCGAATCGAACCGGCCGATCCGCGGGCTCCACATCCGTCCCCGCCAGCCCCACGAGCCCCAGAAACCGGTCGCGCTCAGGTCGCGGAGGCTGGCATACTCGATCCGGCGGATGTTCTTCAAGCGGACCCGCTGGCCGCCAAGGATCCTCCGGGCGCTCAGGTACTCGGCGTCGATCACGCAGTACGTTGAGAGATACCGGGCGAGGAACACCAGGACCAGGAGCCCGAGGAACCAGGGCACCCACGGCTCCGACGTGGGCGCACGGATGACCAGCAGGGCGAGCGCCAGCAGGACGAGGTAGAACCCGACGACGAAGTACCGAGACCTTCCCACCGGCGCGATAGCGGCGCGCTCGGTCGAGGGCGGGAGGCGGCGGGTGCGAGGTCTCGGCGTCAGGCCGCGGCTTCGTAGTAGTACTCCCCCCGGCCCCGCTGCTCGCGGTCGAGCACAGAGCCTTCGCGATTGATCCGAGGGCGCAGCGTCTCCGCGTCCCGGCGGAAGGTGATGTCGACCGTCCTCAGGAGGCGGTTCATCCCCTCGCGCATCGGGAATGGGCCGTCCCCCTGGCCCGCCTTCCCCTCCGTTCCCTCGGGCCGGAAGACCATCAGCGAGTCGCAGGCGAGGTCGAGGAAGTAGACGTCGTGGTCGACCACGAGGGCGCTCACGGCCTGACGTTCCACCTGGCGGCGGATGAGGCGGGCCATCGCCATCCGCTCGTCCGAGTCGAGGTAGGCGGACGGCTCGTCGAGCAAATAGAGAGTGGCGGTCCGTGCCAGGGCGAGCGCGACGGCCGCGCGCTGGAGCTCGCCTCCGGAGAGGTCGGGAAGCGCCACGTCGAGGATCTCCGTCGAGGTGAAGGCCGGGAATGAGGTCCCGTTCGAGGAGCTTCGTGTCGAACAGCGGGTCGCCGGCGAGCGCCGCGGAGCGGTCGCGGAGGCTCGCCGCTGTGGGGCGCCTTCAGGTACTGCGGCTTGTAGCTCACCGTCACACCGGGCGGCGGGGCCCCGAGGGTGGGCGGTTCGACCCCCGCGAGCATCCGGACGAACGTGGTCTTGCCGGTCGCGTTCGGGCCCACCACCCCGACCGTCTCTCCCTTGGCGAGGGCGCCCGCCCCGACGGTGAGCCGGAAGCTGGGGAACTCCTTCTCCAGCGCCGGGAACGCGACCAGGACGTTCTGGTGCGTCGGCGGTTTCGGCGGGTGGGAGACGAAACGGACCGGGTCGGTGCGGAAGCGGACGTTCTCGTCCTTCAGGTAGCCGGTCAGGTAGGTGTTGATCGCCGAGCGCATCGGGATCGGGTGGCTCACGACGCCGAACGCCGCCGACTCCCCGTACAGGAGGTGGGCCTGGTCGGCCAAGTAGTCGAGCAGGGCGAGGTCGTGCTCGACGACGATGACGCTCTTCGTCTCCCCGAGGCGGCGCAGCATTCGCGCGACCTCGAGACGGTGGACGATGTCCAAGTAGCTCGACGGCTCGTCGATCAAGTAGAGGTCGGCGTCGGTCGCGAGGACGCGCGCGAGGGCCGCGAGCTGCAGCTCCCCGCCGGAGAGCTCGCTCGACCGGTCGGTCCTCGCGATGGGCCAGCCCCACGCGCTCGAGGGCCTCCCGGGCGTTCCCGCCTCCGGCGGCGATGTACTCCCTCGCGGTGCTGCCGGCCTCGGCAAGTCGGTCGACGTACTGGGGCTTGACGACCGTTCGGAGCTCGCCTTTCGCGACCCGCTGGAAGTGGGCGTGGAGCGCGGTTCCCCGGTAATGCTGGAGCACCTTCTCCCAGGATCCCGGCTGCTCGTAGTGCCCGAGGTTCGGCACCTCCCCTCCGGCGAGGAGCCGGAGGGCGGTCGACTTCCCGATCCCGTTCGGTCCGAGCAGTCCGGTGATGCCGGTCGTTGAGGGATCGGGAGCCGGTAGAGCCGGAAGCCGTTGTACCCGTACCGGTGCACGATCTCCGCCTCGTCGGCCTCGGGTGTGTTGAGGATCTTGATCGCATCGAACGGGCACTTGTGGACGCAGATGCCGCATCCGATGCAGAGGGTCTCCGAGATGATCGGCTTGCCCGTGGGCCCCTCGACGATGCATTCCTGGCCCATGCGCACCGGGGGACAGTAGGCCTGGCACTCCCACTGGCACTCCTTCGGGTGACAGCGGTCGTTGAGGAGGATCGCGATGCGGGCCACGCTCAGGCCTCCCGGAGGTCGGCGATGATCCGTCCGTCGCGCATCGTCAGATGGCGGCGGGCTCGTTGCGCCACCGAGGGGTTGTGGGTCACCAGGAGCAGCGTAGCGCCTCGGTCACGCTGGACCCGCCCGAGGAGGGACGAGGATCGCCTCCGTGTTGGTGCTGTCGAGCTCTCCCGTCGGTTCGTCGGCGAGGAGGAGGCCGGGCCGGTTGGCGAGGGCCCGGGCGACCGCGACCCGCTGCTCCTCCCCGCCCGAGAGCTGGTGGGGAAAGGCCCGCTCCCGCCCGTCGAGCCCGACCTCCCCGAGGAGGTCGCTCGCCCGTCGTTGCCGTTCGGCCCGGAGGGTCCCGAGGGCCCGCATCGGCAGCTCGACGTTCTCGCGCGCGGTCAAGGTCGGGAGGAGGTAGAACCGCTGAAAGATGAACCCGACCCTTTCGAGGCGGAGGCGGGCGCGTTCTCGGTCCGTTCGGCCCCCGACCGATCTTCCGTCCCACAGGACGTCGCCCGGGGTCGGGGTGTCCAGGAGGCCCAGCAGGTTCAGGAGCGTGGTCTTGCCGCATCCGCTGGGACCCTCGATCGAGACGACTTCACCGGGCGTGAGCGTGAGGTCCACACCGCGCAGCGCCCGGACCTCGTCCGCCTTCCCGGACTCGTAGGTGCGTTCTACGCCGCGCAGCTCGATCCGGGGGACGACGGCGCCGGTCATCGAAGGGACTCCGCGAGGTCCAGTCGGAGCGCAGCGCGGGCCGCGAGGCCGCCGGCCAACAGCGAGAGCCCCACGATCCCGAGCGCCAGCTCCAGTAGGGTCACGGGGACGAATTCCGCCAGCTGGGCGGCCTCTTGGACCGGTCCGGTGGCCCACGTGGCAAGCCCTTCGACCAGCAGGTAACCTACCACGACGCCCCCGAGCGCACCGAGGGCGGACATCGTGACCCCTTCCCCGAGGACGCCCGCCACGACGGACCTTCCGGGGATCCCGATGGCTCGACGGATCCCGATCGAGCGGCGGTCGGATTCCACCCGTCGGAGCATCACCAGGGCGAGGAAAACGAGGCCGACCGTGAGCCCCACCGAAGAGAGGGCGAGGTAGAAACCGGTCAGCACCGAACTGGCGGACTGGAGCTGGTCGACCTCCTGACTCAGGGTGCTCACGCTATCGTACGGGACGAGACGCTGGACCTCGTTACGGACCTGAGCGAGCGCCGAGGGGTTCGTCGCCACGGACCCGCCCACCGACACCTCGATGCTGTCCGCCGCATCGGTCACCGGGGCCCCGGCTCCGTTCGCGTAGCCGGTCAACACTTGGAGGCTCGAAAGTGGCAGGAGCAAGGCGAAACCCCCCGTCTGGCCCAGCACCCCGGCCGGGACCCCGAAGATCCCGGTGAGGTTGTACGGGACGGCCTGGCTCGCGTTCGCCGACGGGGCGAGCTGCAGGCGGTCGCCGACCGCGAGCTGGTACTCCTCGGCCAGGGGGGAGGAGACCATCACGTCGTTGGTCGCGGGGCCCCCGTAGGTCCCCTGGGCGTAATGGACGGCGTCGGTGGGGTCGCCGAGCGGGAGCGGGGACGGGAACAGCCCGCTGTCGGTAGGACCGAGGGTGGGCAGGAACTGTCCGGGGACGATCCCCTCCGCGAGGGCGGGGACCGGGACCGCCCCCCCCGAGCCGAGGAAGACGTCGAGGGCGACGCTCGAGGACCGGCGACGCCGCGGTGACCGAGCCGAGTCCCAGGATCTGGTCGGCGACCGAGTGCGCATGACCGATCCCGTGGATCCCCCCCGCGCTGACGACGATCTGGTAGCCGGCGTTCTCGAGGTTGTTGAGCTCATGTGCCGAGACGCCCCCGCCTACGCTGATCAGCACAACGGGGAGCGCGACCGCGGTGGCGATCGCCGCGATCGTCAGGATGGTCTGCAGGCGTTGGTGGCGGAGTCGGCCGTGGCCCCCCCACAGCCTCACGGGGCCCGGAGCTCCTCCGCAACGGGGAGCTGCATGGCCCGCGCGGCGGGCGCGATCGAGGAGAGGAGGCCGATGGCGACCACCAGCGCGACCCCGAAGGCCACGACAGAGGGGTCGAACGAGACGAACGTGAATCCCGAGGGCAGTCCAGCCAGCAGGCGGAGCAGGAAGGCATTGATCGCCTCGGCACCCAGGTACGCGACGGGAAGCCCCACGGCGAGTCCGAGCGCGGAGAGCAGCAGGCCCTCCTCCACGACGAGCGACCCCACGGAGGCGCGAGAATGGCCGATGGCCCGCAGGAGCGCGATCTCCCGGCTCCGGTCATCGACCGACATCTGTAGGACCGTGGTCGTGAACAGGGCCGCCACGACCAGGCCGACCACCCCGATCAATTCCCCAAAGGTCCGGTACAGGTTGACGACGTGCTGGATCTCCCCGAGGATGTCGCCGAGCGTGAAGATCGTCAGCCCGACGAAGGCGGCATCGAGGAGGGACTGGTCCTTCCCGGTAGAGGTCGGGTCGAACAGGTGGATCAGGACGAGGGATGCGTAATCGGTCGATGGGGTGGCACCCCCTACGATGCTCTGGAGCTCGGAGAGATACACGAACGCGAGGAGGGCGGAAGGCACGAGCCAGAACGGGCCGGTGATGCCGACCACGCGGAATTCGGTGGCGCTGGTGTACCACGCCGAAAGGTCGGAAGGGCCCGTCGGGCTCGACGCGGCCGCCCACACGGGGTCCCCGACCGTTACGTTCAGGACCCCGGCGAGCCCTTGGTCGAGCTCGATCTGGCCGGTGGCGGGCCCCGCGAACGTGCCGTTGGCGTAATGGGGGTCACCGGGGGCGGTGAACCCCGTCCCCGTGTACAGGTCGGGCACCTGGATACCGGTGTTGTCGCTCGGGATCCATCCGATCGAGCCGGAGGAGGTCGGGCCCCAAGTGCCGGGTACATCACTCGCGTTCGCTCGCGACCATAGGGAGGCGTTCCCGAAGACCAGCTCGCTCACGAGCCAGGGACTCGCCGTTTGCACGTTCGGGTCGACGGACCGCATCGCGCCGACGAGACCGTGCGCGTGGTCAACCGGGGGCAGAGCCTGGAGGGAAGCATTGACCACCCCGGCGCTCGTCGCGATGAGGTTGACCCCGCTGGCGCCCGCCAGCTCGGCCGCGCTGCTCTGGATGCCCGCGCTGAGCGCGAGCAGGAGGACCACCAGCCCGACGGCGAGGCCGATCCCGAGGGAGGTCAGCGCCGAGCGGCCGGGTCGGCGGCGCAGGGCATCGAGTGCATACGGCACGGCGTCTCCGAACGACTCCTAGGAACCCGCCACCTGGCGTAGCTCGCCGAAGGTGAGCTGGTGCGCGGCCTCCACGTTGTACTTGTGGATCGATTCCTCGCTGACGGTGGTCGCCTGCACGACCGTGGAGTCCGGGATGTTGGGGAACCGCTCGGGGAGGCTCGCGAGCAGGTCCCGGAGCACGTCCTCCACGAACTTCGGGTTTCGGTGAGCGTTCAGCACGACCCGGCCTTCGTCCCCCCGCTTCAGAATGGCGTACGTCGGGCTCGATTGGGCCCGCTCGATCGCGTCGATGAGGTCGTCCACCTCCACCGTTCCGTCCCCGTCGAACTCGAGCAGGAGGCGCGTGCGGTTGCGCTGGTTGTGGGAGATCATCGGGAGGGTCCGGAACTCGGGGTCGGCGAGGTGGGGGTACTCGGCTTGGAGGGCCTCTCGGCACGTCTCCATCGCGCACGGGCAGGCCGTCATCCCGACCGCTTCCGCGCCGATGCCCCGGCGCATCTCGATCGTTCCCTCGGGCGAGCGCATCGCGCGGGCCTCGCCGATCAACGTGTAATCCTCGAAGCTCGCCTTCTCGTCGGAGATCCCCTTGCGCAGGAAGTACTCGGCCTCGGCCTCGACCGTGGCCTCCGTGGCGTAGGCGTGGCGGACCAGGAGCTCGTGCGCGATGGTCGAGCACGCCTCCTCGAGACTGTCCACCGGGCGCCCGACCGTCCGGTCGACGATCTCCGCCAGGATCTCCGCGTTGCGGGAGAGGTCCGAACCCTTCCGTCCGGAGGGAAGGTCCACCGCGACGTGGAACGTGACCGCCAGGACGTTGACGCGGCCGGCCCGACGTACCGACAGGGGCTTGCGAATCCCGGAGACCCCGACCGACCGGAGGTGCAGGCGGCCTCGGGCGGGGGCGGTCGCGTGGATGTCCGGCACGGACCGCCCCACGAGAGGGACGGCATAAACGGTTGCCGGCACGCTGGCCGCGGGGTAACCACTCCCCGGGGGTGACATTATAGCGGTCGTCCCTCTTACGAGGGGGATGACCGACGCTTCCGAGCCCGCCGCGGCCCCTGCCCCGCTCCCGTCCCCTCCGCCGGCCGAATCCGGTCCGTATGCCGAGCGCGAGCGACTGGTCATGGAGAACCTGAAGCAGATCTACGACCCCGAGATCCCGATGAACATCGTGGACCTGGGCCTGATCTACGGGTTCGAGTGGGCGGGGGACGACGTGACCCTCAAGATGACGCTCACCGCCCCGGGCTGTCCCGTGGCGGGGATCCTGGCCGAGGAGATCAAGGGGGCCATCGAGAAGGTCGCCGGGATCCACAGCGCCAAGGTCGACATGATCTGGGACCCCCCCTGGACCCCGGAGCGGATGAGCAGCTTCGCCAAGCATCAGTTCGGCTACGCCTGAGCCCGCGGCCGATGACCACTCGTCCTTCGGCCCCGCCGAAGCTTCCGGGGACCGTTGTCCTCCGGTCGCTGCGCTGGTCGGACTTTGAGCCGTTGACGGCGATCTACTACGAATTGTACGAGGAGCGGGCCGCGGGCGAGCCCGTCGGCATCCACCTGTTCCGAGAACGGCCGTCTCGAGCGGATGAGGTCGAGTGGTTCAGTGGGCTCTTCCGAAAGGTGTTGTCCGAGGAAGCCGTGGTCGTCGTGGCCGATGTCGGGGACCGGCCGGTGGGGCAGTGCACGGTGGGGCCGGTCGGACCCCTCCGGGCAGAGCGAGACCGGGCATGTGGGGGTCCTGGGCGTCCTGGTCGACCGCCAGTTCCGGGGCCAGGGCGTGGGGACGGCCCTCGTTCTCAGGAGCCTCGAAGAGTGTCGAGGGAAGTTCGAGCAGGTGCGCCTCTCGGTCTTCGCGGACAACGAGCGGGCGAAACGCGTCTACCAGCGGATCGGGTTCGAGCCATGCGGCCGGATCGCCCGAGGGATCAAGCGAGGGAATCGGTACATCGACGAGGAGCTGATGGCCCTCGACCTCGGTCGCTGGTCGCCGCCGAGCGAGCCGCGGAACCATTAAACCTCGCGCGGGCTCGGCTCCTGCGATGCCCGAGACCGACCCCTGGCTGCAAGAGCTCGCGGAAGAGCGTCGCCAGAAGAACGATTTCATGGCCCGTCACCCCGAGTCCCCGTTCAACTCCGCCCGCGTCCCGTTCCACGAGCTGCGATACTTCCCGATCGACCCCGCCTACCGGGTCCCCGGCCGCCTCGTTCGGGTCGTGACCCCGCAGGAGGCGTACCTGCGGACGAACCGCGACGGCTCCTCCGTGATGCGCTACATCGGGGACCTCATCTTCCGCCTGCATTCTCGCGAACTTCACCTCCGGGTGTACCACGCGGGCGAGGGCGTCGGCGCGCACGTCTTCGTTCCGTTCCGTGACTCCACGAGCGGCCGGGAGAGCTACGGGCCGGGGCGCTACCTGACCCTGGAGCTCAACGACAGCGACTCTTACGACCTCGACTTCAACCGCTCCTTCAACCCGTACTGCGCCTACACCGACGACTACGAGTGCGGGTTCCCTCCGGCGGAGAACGACCTCCCGGTCCCGGTCCGTGCCGGCGAGCGCGTCTGGGCCGCCGACCGCAATCCGCGCACCGGCTCGACCCTCGTCAAGGAGAGCACGGCGAAAGCCCTCGGGCGCACCCTCCCGCCGACGAAGGCCCGGTCGAAGGCAAAGCCCGCGGCCAAGACCCCCGGCCGCCTGCCTGCGGGAGCCTCGGAACGGCCGGCGGCGAAGTCCGCTAGAGCTGGGGGAAAAGCCCGACGATCCCCGTAGCGACGAACTGAACGCCCACGGCCGCGAGCATCAGGCCGAGGACGCGGGTCATCGCCATGACCCCGACCCGGCCCAGGACCCTGAGCACGCCCTGTCCGTAGAGGAAGATGAGGAACGTCGCCCCGGTCACGATCGCGATCGCGATGAACGTCGCCACGATCGCGAGCGGGTCTGCGCCCGAGTTCGCCTCGTAGATCATCACGGTGGAGATCGCGCCGGGTCCCGCGAGCAGGGGGACCCCGATCGGGACGATCGAGATCTCGTCCCGTCGGGCGATCGTCTCCTCCCGGTCCTTGGGCGAGAGCTTGGCACGGCCGAACTCCCCAAAGATCATCTCGTAGGCGACGACGAACAAGAGGATCCCACCCGCCACCTCGAACGACGCGAGGCTGAAGCCGAACGCCTGGAACAGGAAGCGGCCGACCAGGGCGAAGAGTCCGAGCACGACGCCCAAGGTGATCACCGAACGGTTGAGGACGACCCGTCGGTCGGCTGCGTCGAAGCCGTCGGTCAGGGAGACGAAGAACGGGAGCGTTCCGATCGGGTCGACGATCGCGAAGACGGTCACGATGATGACGGCGTAGAGCAGCGGGTCGATCACCGAGGGCCCCTGAGGGCTCCCTGAGCCTCGTTCCCTTTCAAGTCTTCGACCGCGCCCTGCGGTGCCTCATCGAACCGCCGCGATCACCCGACTCGCACTTCGCGAGTAGATCAGCTCGACCTCGCGGAATCCGGCCGCACGAAGCCTTCGAACGTGGCCCGCGAGGTCGGGGGTCGGGACGTCCCGGTGGTCGCCGGGGAAGCGCTCCCGATGGACGCGGAGCTCTTCCCGGAGGGCGGGGTCTCGGGCCACCGCCTTCCACCACGATTCCCAATCTTCTCCCGTCCTCCGCCTCGGCCGGGCCCGGCGGGCGCGGAGGGTGGCCCAGACCACGCGAGAGGCCTTTCGGATCTGGTGCGAGGCCGGGTCGAATGCGATCCCGTCCGCGTTGAGGAAGATCCCGCCCGGCCTCAGGACCCGCGCGAGGTCCCGGTAGAGGCGGGCGAGCTCGCTCCCCTGGAGCCAGTGAAGGGCGGTCGACGAGAGCGCGGCGTCGTAGCGACCTCGGGGGATCGCGCGTACCCACTTCGCGGAGCGCAGGTCGGCGTCCACCCACGCGACGCGTTCGCCGTAGCTGGCCAGCGCGACCTCGCCCAGCCGTCGGGTGACCGGGTCGTAGTCGACCGCCACGACTCGCGCCCGTGGAAGGCTCTGGAGGATCCGCTCCGTGACCGCGCCCGTCCCGCACCCCAGGTCCAGGACCCTGGGTCGGCGACCCGCTTGGGCCTGAAGCCAGAGAAGCATCGCCCGGAACCGCCACTCCCGATCCGGGATGTACCGCTCTTGTTGACGGTCCCACCGTCGCCGCCAGGCCTGCGCCCGCCGAACCGACAATCGAGGTGTCGAAGCCATCGCAGGGAGGCAGCGGCCCCAAAACTTAGGGTTTGGTGCTCGACCCGGAATCCGACCCGAGCGGGGGGGCGCGACGCCGCGAGCGTCGGGTGGTGAGCCGTGCCTTCTTCCCCGCCGAGCGTGCCCCGATAGGCTTCTGGGTCCGATGGGCGGCCGCCTTCCCGGGGGCGCCGATATCTCGGGCGCGGATCCGCAACACGAGCGGGGTCTGGTTCGGGTTGGCGAGGAGCAGCAGGTAGTCGCCGGGGGATTGAGGGTCAAAATGGATCCGGGCGCGTCCCGCCAGGCGCACCCGCTGCACGTAGGGACCCTGTTTGTGGCCGATCAGGAGGACGAACGAACGCCCCGGGAGCGGATTCTCGAGCTCGACGTCGATCTCGCAGGCGGGCGTGGCAAGATGGATCTCGAGGCGGACGGTGGAGACCGGCTCCAGTACCAGAAAGCGTGGGAGGTCCCGGAGCGCGGTCGCCACGATGAGCTGAGCCCCACCCGCAAGAAAACCTTCCCCGTCCACCCGCGGCCCCGTTCCCGTGCCCCGAAACGGAGGAACGAGCGTCCGACGGACCCAGCGTCGGCGGGCGGGAGATGGGGTCGGCCCTCTGGCACGGGCGGTTTCGACTTCGAGCGCGCGGGGAATGTTAAATCACTCACGCCGCTGGCCGGGGTATGGCAGCGACGCGCACGGCCGAGGCAGTTTGGGAGAACGACCTACTTCGAGGACATGGCTCGGTGCAGGGCACGAGTGGGGGTCTCCCTCGGGTGCAGGTTAGCTGGTCCGCCCGGACGGAGGCTTCGGGGGGGAAGACGAGCCCGGAGGAGCTGCTCGCGGCGGCGCACGCTTCCTGCTATTGCATGGCTCTCTCCGGCGCTCTCGCCCGGGCCCAGCATCCGCCCGCGAAGCTCGAGGTCACGGCGTCAGCGACCTTCGACAAGGTGGGAGACAGCTGGAAGGTCACGAAGATGGACCTCTCCGTCCTGGGGCACGTCCCCGGAATCTCGGCCGAGGAGTTCGCCCAGGCGGCCCAGGGCGCCGCCACCGGTTGCCCGATCTCGGGCGCTCTCAAGGGGAACGTCGCGATCGCTGTGCAGGCGAGGCTTGCCTAGGGCCTACTCGGCGAGGGCGAGGTCGGCGAAGACGAACCCCGCGCGCTCGACGATAGGACCGGGAACGACCGGGACCGGCGCGTCGAACATCGGACCCGCCGTAACGCAGGTGTGGAACTCGCCTCGTTCCCCGCACGGGTCGACCCCGCTCGGAAGCTCCGACAACAGCTCGCGGGTCAGGACCCGGCCCGCGAAGGAGCGGGGCAGTTTCTTCGGGTCGAGCGCCACGATGTGGGCCCGTACGCCGCGGTCGATGATCTCCTCCGCAAGCGCCCGGGTCGGGCGGCCCCACAGAGGGAATACCGGGGAAAGGCCGGTCCCCTCCATGTGCAGTTCCCGGTAGCGACGGACGTCCTCGAGGAACAGGTCGCCAAAGACGACCCGGGTCACCCCGACGTCCCGGAGCCGGTGGAGCGCCGCCGCCATCGCCCGCTCGTAGACCTCGTTCGGACACGGGAAGGGGATGAGAACTGGGTGCAGCGGGAGTCCGGTGGCCCTGGCTTGCGCCTCAACGACCTCGGCCCGCACCCCGTGCATCGAGACGCGTCCGAAGGTTTCGGTCATCGTCGAGAGCAGGCCGACCACTTCCACAGAGCGGTCCGAGCGGACGGTGTGCAGCGCCCACGCACAATCCTTGCCTGTGCTCCAGGCTACGACCGCCTTCTCGGGCACCCTTAGCTCCCAAATTCGCTCAACGAGCGTTGGACCTTCCGGGAGGCGGCGGAGGCTTCCCGGGAAGCTCCGGGCGTCGGCCCGTCGGCCCCCGCCGTCTCGGCGGGAGAGGTGGGATCCCGGGAGATTGTCCCGGAGGGCGCGGGCAGCAAGCGGCCCACCGCGCTCGAGCCGGGCTCCGCACCAATGAGGTGGGCAACCTCGTCGGGCGTGAGCTCTAGCTCCGCGACGAGGCGTCGCGCGGTCTCCCGGACCTCGGCGCGGGCCTTCGATTGGGCGCCCTCCCACGCCAGCGTCTCGAGGAAAGGAAGGAGGGAGAAACGGGTCTTCACTTTCGAGAGGTGGAGCCGGTGTGCCCCCTTCGCGACGATCCCCTCGCGGAGGCCCCGGGCGGCACGGGACCGCCCCATCCTACCCAGGAACTCGGGGAAGTAGACCCGTCCGTGGAGGGGAACGGGGGCGTCCCGGATTGCGAGCCCTACCCCTCCGGTCTGGAGCTCGGACGCGTAGCTCCACAGGCTCCAGACCCGGGCTCGTCGGGCGCGTTGCAGCATGCGGTCCGCCTGCGAGAGCACGACGAAGGCCTCTTCCAGGTGCCTTAGGTCGGGAGCGAAGGCCGGGATGTTCTCCTCGACCCAGGGGAAGAGGTCGTCCGGGGGTGCATCCACCCGGTCCCGGACCTCGACCGAACGGTAGGTACCGGTGGGAGGTCAGCGCCTCCGCCGTCAGTTCTTCGAGGTCCGAGGTGAGGTCCCGGACCCCGAGGACCGAGAGCTGCGCGGGACCCGGAGGGAGCGGCGCGATCGCCTCGAGGTCGTTCAGCGCCGCCCGAAGGTCCCCTCGCGCCTTCTTCACGATGGCTTCGACCGCGCCCGGGGCAAGTCGGATCCCTTCCTGGCCGGCCACGCGGGTCACGTGTGCGCCGACCTCCGCGTCGCGGAGTCGGGAGAAAGGGATGCGGAGGACCGCATTCCGGAAGAGGGGCGAGTAGCGGGTGAGCACGTGCTCGTCGTTCACCGTAAGCACCACAGGTTGCCGGGTGGACTGCACGAGTCGGGCGATGGCAGCAAGCCCCCCGCGGTCGGAGAGGTCCTGGGGCCGCGAGCCTCCCTTCCAGTCAGAAAGGTCGCGCTGAGCCGGGGCCAGTCGGGTCCAGGCGGCTCGTCCCGCCGTGCGGGGGAGGTCGTCCCACTCTGAGAACGGCGGCGGGCGTCCAGCCGAGCCGAGTCCCCAGGCAACGTTCAGGTCCTCGATCTTGCCGTATCGCCCCCGCAGGAACTCCCGGAGCGTCACGGGCGGTGGGGCCACTCGCGGGGTCTCGGTCCGCCGCCCGGTTAGGCAGTCGGCTTCGTCGAGCAGGATGAGCGCGCGGGCCCTCGGTCCACCCGCCACCGACACCGCGAGCGTGTGCGTGATCGACGCACGTCCGGCGACCAGCTCGATCGCGCGTTCGTTTCGGGCGTCCGAGGCGTTCATCTCGACCAGCGACCAGCCGTTCTCCTCCGCTAGGGCGAGGGCGGTCGTCGTCTTCCCGACTCCGGGCGGGCCCGCCAGCACGACGGCGCGGCGCGCGGGGACCCTTCCGGCGTTCCACTCGGCGGCCCACGATCGGAGCTCGGTGCGCGCGCGAGGCGACCCGACTATGTCGTCCAGCCGATGGGGACGGTACCGTTCTGAGATAGGTCCGCGTCGGGGAGTGGTCGCCACCATCTTGCCTCGGGGAACTCTCCCGGCAGATAATGCCTCAGCGCGCCCCCGCCGGGCGGGTGTTGCGCCCTCCGGGGGCCGAGAGGCTCTCGCCCCATGGCCGCCCAGCGCGGGAGGGGAGAACCCTTCTCTACAGGTTCAGCCTCCAGAAGTCGCCATGCGGACGTCTCCTGCGCTGTCGATGCCGCGTCGGCCACTCCCTCGGCGCGGGCCGACCGTCTCGTTGCTCGGGTTCGTGGTCGAGCCGATGGGGCCGGCGGGAGCGGCCTCTGACCGCGCGATGATCGAGCGGCTGCGTCAGGCTCGAAACTCCGGGGTAACTCTGTTCGATACGGCGGGTTCTCGGGAGCCCGCCCGGGCACGGGCCCTGGTGGCGGCTGCTTTCCCCCAGCCGGACCCGGACCTGGTGGTGATGCTGGCAGGTCCGGAGGAGACCGATCCCCTACGACCGCCGTCGCGACCGCGTCGTTTGTCGGAGACGTCATCCCCTCCCCCCGCCGGGCCCATCTCGTTCACCACGATCACCGAGGTCGGCCCGCTCCGGCCGCGCGATCCGGTGGCTTCGGACGCGATGCCCCCCGCTACTCCAATCGCCCCAGACTCCCGGCGCGCAGTGCGCCTGGAGCCCGGAGCCGAAAGCCTCCCCCAGCCCGTTCCTTCGGGCCTCTACGTGGGACCCTTCTCCCTCCTGGACCTCCGGCTCAGTGCGCTGTTCGAAGGCGACCCTGGGGGACAGCCGGTGGGCTTGATCGCGCGCGACCCCTTCGCGGGCGGGCGACTCGATGGGTCGCGGTTCGCCGGAGGCTGGCTCGAGCTAGGGCCGTCGGCCGCGCCCCACCCGCTGCGCTCGCTCTCGGGAGAGTTCGAACCCGTCCTGCGATTGGGGTTCCTCACGGCCCACCGGACCCGAACCCTCGCTCAGGCGGCCCTCCAGTACATCGCGATCCATCGATGGGTGGTGAGCATCCTCGCCCCGCTCCCTCCTGCCGAGCGACTCGAGGAACTTCTGAGCTCGTTCTCTCGACCTGCTCTAACTCCAGAGGACCTTGCGCGCGTCGCAGGGGCGGGCCCGGCACCGGCGAAGTAGCGCAGCGGTCGGTCGCTCAAATAGACCGGGTGCCTGTACTCGACGTGACCGGGGTCGGGGACGTTGCGCCGGATTTCACGGCGCTCACGGAGGACGGGATGCCCTTCACGCTCTCCTCGCTTCGTGGCAGACCGGTAGCGCTCTTCTTCTTCCCCAAAGCCAACACGAGTGGGTGCACGATGGAGACGCGGGCCTTCGCGGACCATTACGAGGAGCTGCAAGCGGCCGGCTGGTCGGTGGTCGGCGTCAGCGTCGACTCGGTCACAACTCAGAAGCAATTCGCCGAGAAGTGCCACGCGACCTTCCATCTGGTCGCGGACACCGACAAGGCGATCGCCCGGGCCTACGACGTGCTCGGCTTCCTCGGATTCCCCCGAAGGGTGACGTTCCTTATCGGGCCGGGACGGGCAGGTCGAGGAGACGATCAGTGCGATGATGCCGTCCTCCCACGTGGAACGCACCCGTGAGCGGGCCCGCCGCTCCGTACCGAAGTAACCGTCTAATCACTTCGAGGGCTCCCGGGCAGCAGGGACGATGAAGATCCGCTCGGTGGAACCGATCGAGGTGGCCGCGCCGGCGGGCGAGTCCTCCTCGCCGTGGAGTTCGACCGTCATTCTGGTGAAGGTGACGACCGCGAACGGGGCCGTCGGGTGGGGGGAGGCGCCCACGACGTTGATGACCGCGCCGGTCCGAGAGAGCGTGCGCGAAGTCGCTCGCTTTTACGAGGGACGCGACCTGGAGAAGCACGCAGCGGCCCTTCGCTCGTTCGAGGTGTATCCTTCTACCGGTCCCGGTCGATGGAGGCGACGAGCGCGCTCTCTGCCGTGGACATCGCCTGCCACGACCTGGTCGGACGCTCGGCGGGGGTGCCCATATCCACCCTCCTCGGCGGGGCGATCCGCGGGAGCGTGCGGGCCTATTCGAACGGCTGGTACTCCGACTGTATCGAGCCGGCAGAGTTCGCGGAAAAGGCACGGACGATGGTCCGCTCGGGATTCCACGCTCTAAAGTTCGACCCGTTCGGCGACGAGTACCCGCTCGCTCTCGCCGGAAGGACTCACCCGCGCCGTCGCCCGCGTCGGGGCGGTCCGCGACGCGGTCGGGGAGCACGTGGACCTTCTCATCGAGTATCACGGCCGTTTCTTGCCGGAGGCCGCGATCCGGGCCGGTCGGGCGCTCGATGCGTTCCATCCGGGCTTCATGGAGGAACCGGTGCTTCCCGGAACTGTGCGACGCTCTGCGCGGGTTCCGGCGCGCGGTCGCCACTCCCGTCGCCCTGGGGGAGCGTCTGCTCAATGCCGCAGATTTCGAGAGCTTCCTGCGACGTGGCCTGGTGGACATCCTCCAGCCGGACATCACGAACTCCGGTGGGTTCACGTACGGGCGGGAGATCGCGGGGGTTGCCGCCGCCCACGGCGCCCCGGTCGCCTATCACAACGCCTTCGGTCCGGTGCAGACCGCCGCGACGTTGCAGATGGACGCCGTCCTCCCGACGTTCTTCCTGCAGGAGAGCTTCGAGGCGAGCTGGCCGGAGTGGAAACGTTCCCTCGTCCGAGGGTACTCCATCGACTCCGGAGAGTTCGTGATCCCGACCCAGCCCGGACTCGGCATCGAGGTCGACGAGAAGGCGGTCGAACGGTACCGCTCCGACGTGATTCGAGCCCATCGGCCCCGAGCCGCCGTGGGTGATCGCGGGGACCTGGGTGCGGCGACCCCGAGACCCGGCCGGGACGCAACCTTCGGTCCCGAGGCGCCGGCCCAAGCATCCGGGCGAGTGAGGGGTCCCGGGCGGCGCGCCTTCGACCCGCTGCGGGAGTAGCCTAACAACCCGACCCCTGCCCGGATGGCCGGAGGATCTCATGAGGAGGGTCGGGTCTGCAGGTGGCTCGAGCAGACCATCAGGTCCGGAACGATCCTGCCGGGCCACGCGTCGAACGCGCGTGACGGTGGACAGCCGCATCGTCCATCCGTAACCGACGTTAGCGACCGTGGAACCCTTCTTGTCCCGCTCGACCCTTGGAGAGGTCCGCGTCGGGCGCTGCGGGCGCAGGAGGCGGAGAGACTACGCCCACCTGATCGCAAGCACCCTCCCCCGTGAGGATCAAGGACCGGTGCCGGAAGCGGCAGAGCCAGGGTCTGGGTGGAGTTCTGGGTCTCGAAGGCGATTCGGACCCGCCGGACGACCCCTCTCCTACGGGCTCGAACCCCGTCCAGCGCCGAGTGGAAGCAGGTTGCCTCGGAGATTCGGGGTATTTATACAACAGGCCAGTCGGTATGCCTGCGATCCCACGAATCCTGTGCTGCCCCGACGTGTGTTGGCGGTGCGGAGGCGAAGTGACCCGCCCCAGAAGAGCCCTACCGCAGTTGCCATGCTGGCGGGCTAAAGCTGACGCTGCCCCCCGGTGGACCCGCGTGGCCACGCCCGTATTGACGATCCTCGTGATCCTAACCCTCCTTCCCTTCGCTGCCTCGGCGCTGTCCCCCTCCCGTGGCCCCGTTGCCGGAACGCTCGGCTCTGCACCCTCCGGTGCGGTGTCGTTCTCGGTCTCCCCCTCGCTCTCGCCGCACCTGGTCATCGAGGTGCTCGCCTCCGACTCGGCGGAGGTGAACAACGTCCTTTCGTTGGCACCGCATCTGCGCGCCGGGGATTACATCGACCTGTACCAGGTACTCGTCCTGTTGCGCTGTCAACGTCGCGCACGTCGACCAGATCGCCTCCGAGCTCAGGGCGGCCGTGCCGTCCGGTGTGGTCATTGACGCGGGCACGGGGTTGGCCAAGAACGTCCAGAAGCTGGCGGCTCCCCGTCCGAACGCGGTCCAGGGGATTGCCGCAACCTACGAGCCGATAGGAGCGACCGCGCCGGGGACCTATACCTTCGCGGCGTGCCTCAAGTACTTTCGCCCAGGTCAACCAGATCGACCACGCGGCCGGCCTCACCTCGATCGCCTACCCTACCGGCCACCCCCTGCTCACGTCGAGCCTCCAGAGCTACGGCTGGAACTACGGCGACATCGCTCAGGTGACGGACCTGGTCTGGATCGAGACGCAGGAGTATGCGAGGCTGGCCGTCAACGACTCGTCGGTCTGGACCTCCGCCCTCACCAAGCTGATCGCGCAGTTCCAGGGGGCCGGCGAGCCCCTCTCGAAGCTCGCCGTGCAGGTCACGCTCGGCAACGACAACCACGGGACCGGAACCGACCCGGCGGTCGCGCTGACCGCCATCCAGACCGCGGCGGCGATGGGGATCCAGAACATCTACCTCTGGACGGCCCAGGGCGCCGAGTCGGGCCTCGGCACCCTCATCACCAGCCTCGACCGGAACCCTGCGCCGCCCCCGTCGTATCCGGTCTCGGGCGTGGTCCACTCCGGCAACGGCTCCGCGATCGTGGGGGCCCAGGTGATCGCGAACTCGTCGGGCAACGCCTCGGTAGCGGTCACGAACCAAACGGGCGGGTTCACCTTCACGCTCCCGAACGGTACCTACCACGTGACGGCAGTCGCGCCCGGGTATGGCCCGAGCGACGAGGCGAATGTGACCGTCACGGGGGCGCCGGTCGCCGGTGAGCTGTTGGTGCTATCGCCCTGGACCTACCCGGTCTCAGGAGAAGTCGACTCTCCGAGCGGTTCCATGCTGGCGGGGGCGCTGGTCTTCGCGAACTCATCCGGCGCTTCTATGCAGGCGGCGACGAACGTGAGCGGCGGCTTCATGTTCCACCTCCCGAACGGAATGTACGAGATGTCGGCTACCGCTTTCGGGTATGCCCCTGCCCCGACAGCGAACGTCACCGTCGCTGGGGCCCCGGTCGTGGGCCTGACCCTCACGCTATCGACCTTGAACTATACCGTCCTGGGGGTGGTCACGAACGCCAGCTCCGGGAGTCCGATCGCGAACGCAACGGTCGTCGTGGCGCTCGCGGGCCCGCCGCTCCTCGCGAGAACCTCGTCCACGGGACAGTTCGTGCTGAACCTTGCGGCAGGGCGCTACGGGGTTCAGGTCTCGGCCTTTGTTTACCAGAGCATCAACGGCACCCTCGTGGTCGGTCCGAACAACCTCTCGGCCTCCTACGCGCTGGTCCCCGCCCCCGAGTTCATCCTGAACGGGACGATCACGGTGCCCGAGGTGAACGGCTCCGCCGGGGGTACGACCCTCCTCATGGCGACCCCGAACGGAACCCTCGAGTTCGATGTGACGAACTCGTCGTTCACCCTCCACGTCCCGAATGGGACCTACCAGCTCGTCGCACTGAGCCCGGACTTCGCGCCCGTGATCCTCCGGGTCGTCGTCGAGGGGAATCATGTCGAGACGATTCCCATCGTCTTCTCGAGCATCATTCCTGTCCCCCCGCGAACGGCGACCCGCAGCGCTCCTCTCCCGTACTTCCAGGTCGGGGCTGGGGCCCTCGAGGTCTCGGCGGCGATCGCCTGGTTACTGTTCGGCCCGGTTCCGTGGCGACGCCGCCCGCCGGGAACGATAGGCAGGCGTCAGGGCTGAGCCCTTGCCTTTCCCACTTCCCGCTACTGCGGACACCGGACGTGGTGAGTGCGTAGCCGGATGCGAGAAGGGAGGAGCGTTGGTCGATCGTGAGATTGGCCCTGCATCGGCTGCGCCGCCCCGGCCATTCCCAGGGGAGCGCATGCCCTCCGGTATCCCGAGCCACCATCGGGCTTTGCCGAATCGTGCTGCCCCGCTGCTTGGAGGGACAACTCGAACCCGCCCCCTGGGGAACCTGGGTCCCCGGATTCGACCGTGAGTCACGCCGTCGTAGAGAGGAGCGCGCTGGGGGTCCCGGTTCCTGGAGGCCACAACACCTCCCCGCCACCCGGGTACGGCACGCTCGCCGTCACCGGAGGTACCACCCCGCGGATCGGAACCCGCCATGAAGATGGCTCCTATCGGATCCTGCGTACGGCGAGGTCCAGCGCCGCCCGAACCCCAACAGGGCAGATGGTCCGGACCAGTCTGGACGCGGATCGGCGCCAGTTCCCGTCGGCCTGCATCGGCGAAGGAAGAGCAATCGGCCGAGAAGCTTGATTACTGCCGTGGGGCATGCCCGGCTCGGCCTCGAATGGTGAGCGCTGCGAACGTTCTCGGCCTGGTGACTCGGAACCGGGCCAACGCCGGAAGATTCTTCGTCAACTCCACCGTTCCGGCGGTCCTCGCTGTCATGGTCCTGATGATCGTGTCCGGCGGCTGGGCCGGGTTGGGAGGCTCGTCTCTGCCCACCACCGCCGGCACTACGGCGCAGGCCTCCCTGAGCACGGGGATCGACATCCTGCCGCTATCGAGCGCAACGCCGATCTCCCCCGAATTCTGGGGGATCAATCTCGAGCCAACTCGTCCATTCAACGTATCGGACGCGCATGCGCTGGCGACAACCCCGGTTACTTACATCCGATACCCTGGCGGCGTCACTGCCGACGAGATGAACTACACGAGCGGCATAATCACCAACGCGACGGGGGTCGCGAGCCACGCCGCCACTCCACCCGGGAACTTCACGAAGTCCTGTGAGGCCATTCGGTGTCACGCCATCTTCGATCTTCCCGCGGAAATCGCCCGCCCCGCCACCGCGGCCTACTACGTCAGCTACGTCGAACACACGCTCGGATTCACCCCTAGCTACTGGGAAATAGGCAACACGCCCTCGGCGTGGAACCACTACGACCAGCCCTGGAGTACCTGGGCCACAGCGCCCAAGAGCAAGGTCACCATCCCAGAGTACACCTCGCTGCTCCTGAATTTCACGGCGGCTGTACGAGCCGTCGACCCAACGACCCCCATTATCGCTCCTGCCATTGGGCAGGGGACCTCGAATGGCATTCCCACCTGCTCGACATGGTGCGGACCTGTAGTCGCCTCCGATGGGGCAAACCTTTCCGGAGTCCCGGTTCACAGCTACGTAGCGGACCTCGTTCCAGCCGACACGTCGCTGCCGTCGTACTTCTCACGTCTTACGACGTCCCTGTATGCACTCCCCACCGTGGTCCCGACCTACCGCGCCATCATCGCGCACAACTTCTCGGGAACCCTTCCGTTGTTCCTCGACGAGGTCGGCGTCGTGAACAGCTTTACCGGCAGTCAAGAGACGTTCGGCAACTACACGAAGCAGCTGTATGGTGGGCTGTTCCAGGCTGCGGAGGTCACGCAGCTCCTCGCCCTCGACGTGGCGAACGTAGACTGGTTCGCCTGGGCCTCCACCTCGGGGTTCGGGTGGTACGGATTGGGCGGCGGTCCGTGGAGCCCTACCGGGCAGGTCTTCCAGACGTTCATGACCCAGTTGTACGGGCAATACGACCCCACGACCGTCCTGGGGTCGTCCACGCTGTACGCGGCCGCGACGACGGACGGGACGAATCTCTCGTTGCTCGTCGTGAACGTCAACACCACGGGGTCGTTCTCGTTCCCGCTGGGGGCCCTCTTCTCGGGCAAGGTCAATGAGACTTCCTGGGCCGTGGGTTCGAAGATCACCGTCTACCCCCCGGCCGCGAATACCACGGCCACAGACTTGCCGCTCTCCGTGAGCGTTTGGCGGGGACACGGCATTGGGTCGGCTTCTGCGAAGTACTCGGTGACGTTCACGGAGTCGGGTCTGTCTACCGGCACCTCCTGGTCGGTCACCCTCAACGGGAACCTGGAGAGCTCGACGGGAACTTCGATCTCCTTCAGCGAGCCCGATGGGGCCTACAGTTATTCGGTGGGGTCGGTGAGCGGGTATACGTCGAGCCCGTCGTCGGGGACCGTGACGGTGAACGGGGTCCCCGTAGGTGTGCCGATCACGTTCACAGCGGCGACCCTGGCCGTCACGGTGAGCCCCACGCAGGGCCCAGTAGGCTCGACCGTAACCGTGTCGGGGACGGGGTTCGCCCCGTCGACGAAGCTGAAGTCGCTGGTCTTCGATTCCAAGACGATCGCGAGCTGCACCAGCGGTTCGTTGACGGCCGGCGCCCAGGGGACTTATAGCTGCACGTTCAAGGTACCTACGGGGACGTCCGGAACGACGGTCAAAGCGACGAATGTGGGCGGCAAGGCGGCGACCGGGAAGTTCACGGTAACGACGCCCAAGCTCACGGTGAGCCCGGTGAAGGGTGCGGTGGGCTCGACGGTAACGGTCTCGGGGACGGGATTCTCGCTGTCCACGAAGCTGAAGTCGCTGGTCTTCGACTCGAAGACGATCACCGGGCTGTACCAGCGGTTCGCTGACGGCGGGTGCCAAGGGGACTTTCAGCTGCACGTTGAAGGTACCGAGTGGGACGTCTGGGACGACGGTCAAAGCGACGGATGTGGGAGGCAAGACGGCGGTCGGGCACTTCACGGTGACGACGGGCTCGGCGTCGGCGACGCCCGCACTCGAGCCGGACACGTCACTCCAAGCGACGAACTTGCCGAGCCGGAGCGATGCTTCCGGGATGGCGGCGACGCCCGTTCGCCGGAAAGTGAAGTGTTCGCGGTCACCGGGTGGAATTCGAACAGCCGGGTCGTGGGCGGACGACCCGCCCAAACGGGGCCGGCCGTGGCCTCGTCGGGGTCCCTCGCGATCCCTCACCGAGAACCCAGGATTGCCGAGCGTCCCCATTGAATCTCGAGAGGAAAGCCTCGGAGGGAGGCACAGAATGACGGTTCCGATTCGGTGCCGATGAGGAAGACCGGTCCCAGCGATCTTGCGGGACTTCGGCCGCCCCGGTTACGTGAAGGAGGTGCGCGCCCGATGGCGTGCCCGCGATGGACGCGAGGGATCGCGAGCAAGTCGCCACCGGTCAGTCATACGAACTGTCCTCGCCCATCCGAGTGATCATTCCCCCGCATTTCGGGCATTGGACCAGCCGCCACCCAGGCTCTACCGGGATGACCGTGTGGCAGGTCGGGCAGATCACCCGCGGATTCGTCTCCTCCATCCCGAACCTGAGGGCGGGCATCGCTCGCAGCCCCCCGCGACCGCATCGGGCCTTGTAAAGGGACCCAAGGTGTAGAGACCGGGAGCAGGCCATGGCTGTCTGCTAGCCGCCTGCCTGCCTTGCCTGATAGTTCGAATCCCCGTCCTGGGTGGACCGATTGGGGGTCCGAGGGGCACACCCACCGTAGAAAAGGGTCGGAGGGCCCGAGAACCCACCCGGGGAGGCGAAGTGGGCCTCTGGAGCGATTCGGCGCAGGGTTGGATGGGCCGCGAGGCGGGCTGAGGACCGGGGGGACTTCGACGGTCATCTGGAATCGTGAGTGGGACGAGTTCCTCCGACGTCTGAATCCCCATCAGGGCAGTTCTTCAGAGGCTTCTTTAGGCAGATGATCATCCTTCACGTCGAGTACGTTGGGCTTGACGTGACGAGCTACTCATCCGCGGAGCTGACCGCGATCCTCATCCAGGTCGTGATCGCGCTCCTGGTCATCCGGCGCTCGTACGCGATGACACAGGGGGTTCCGTATTCCGCCGCCCGCCTCGTCGTCCTCCCGGTGCTGGTCCTAGTTCTCTGGGGAGGGAGCGAGCTGGAGTCGGTCCTCCTGACTCCGTGGGCGCTCCCGTACCTCGTCGCTTTGGACCTCGCAATTCTGGTCGTCACTACATTCGCATTCACAGGTATTGCCGAACGGATGACTCAGGTGAATCAGGGTCCACCGGGGAACTGGTCGTATCAGATCGGATTCTCGCTCGCCGCACTTTTTGTTGGCGCCTTTGTGATTCGGCTGTCCGTCGCGGTGGCCCTGTACCCAACTTCGTTGGAGTTCGGAAGTCCCCCCGGCGGATTCCCGCCAATTCAACAACAAGCCGTCCTGGGAATCATCGATGCCCTCTTCTCCATCAGCGTGGGGCTTCTGGTGGGGCTATCCCTGGGCATTTCTCGCAAAGTCCGAGCCGCACGGGCGAGTGTTGAGGGCGTCGGATCGCATCGAGCGGGCTAATCGGGACGTGAAGTGAGGGAACGAGGGTCGACGACTGGGATCCTTCGACTCCGAAGGTGGGCCGAGACCGGTCGGAACGTCCGACCTGCGCTTCTCGTGCGCACCGTGCGATGGCACTCGCCCGCGGGGGGTCCGAGCGGCCAGCTGCGAGGGGCCACGTCACGGAGGGAGCCCGCTTGCGGAGCCTACTCCGACTAACGGGGTTTAATCCACCTAAGGAGGTGTCCGAACCGTGGCCTCGGACCGACAGCCGCTGCAGTGATGGTCACCGACCTCGTGAGCCACTTAACGCTCACCCAACAGGACGAGGGCGCGGCCCTCCGCCTTCTTCAGGAGCAGGAAACGTTGGTACGCCCGACGCTCGGGGGGTATAGCGGCCGCGAGATCAAGACGATCGGCGACGCGTTCCTCCCTCCAGTGACCCCCCTATGACCTCTCGGGGATTGCCACGAGGGCTGGGTCGGTCCAACGTACCCAGGGGAGGTTCCCCGCGCGTCGCGAGGTGGGGTCCTCAGTTCGTCGAGGCACGCTATATTCCGTTGCGCGCTCCTCGCTGAGAAGCAACTGCCATGGATCAGCCCGCGGTCGAAAGCCTTCGGCTCGACGAGTACTGCCGCCGCTCGTCGAGGGGATTGGGGAGCCAGTCCCTCGAAGCCTGGACGGCGCTCGTTTCCGGAGGTCTCCCTCTCGTGGAGCCGATCCCGGGCGACCGCGAGAGGCTGCGGGTGACGTTTGCATGGCGCCCGGAGCATCGGGTAAGTTCGCCCTCCGTTTACACTCCCGTTGCCGACCCCGTGAACGGAGAGACCCAGCTTCAACCGTTGGGGGAAACCGGAGTGTGGTACCGTACCCTCGTGCTACCGCGGAGGACGCGAGCCATCTACGCGTTCTCTCCTCGATCCCAGCCCGGTCTCACGGACCGCGGAGCCTGGGATGAGTACTTCCGCTCCCTCGTGGCGGATCCGCACAACCCCGCCCGCATCACGATGGCCCAGGACCCAGAAGACCCCAAGGACGTCGCGCAGAGCGTGTCCGTCTTCGCCCTTCCTGGCGCGCCTCCCCAGCCATGGAGCCGGATCCGATCCCCGTCTCGGTGGACGGTAGACCGGGTGCGTCTTCGCAGCCGGCATGTAGGAGGCTCCCGATGGGTGTGGGTCTTCACGCCCCCGGGTTTCGACCCGCACGGAACGCGGTACAACTTGATTGTGGGGCTCGACGGAGTGACCTACCAGAGCATAATCCCGGCTCCGAGAATCGTAGAGTATCTCGTCGACAACGATCGCATCGGCCCCTCGGTCCTCGTGCTGATAGGAAATGCGTTGGGGGGTCGGGAGGCGGAACTCTCGCACAATCCGAGGTTCGTGAGGTTTCTCGCGGCCGAGCTGGTGCCGTGGCTCCGCCGTTGTTACCACCTGAGCTTTCAACCCGGCCGAACCGTCGTCGTCGGCTCGAGCCTAGGGGGTCTGACCGCTGCCTACGCCGCCTTCCGACATCCCAAGGTTTTTGGAAATGTATTGGCCCAATCGGGCGCGTTCTCCTGGTCCGAGCCAGGAGACATGCTCGGCCCGCCCACGATGATGAAGGAGTACGCCCGGGCCCCTCGTCGGCGGACGAAATTCTACCTCGACGCCCGGGACCTTCGAGAGGGCCGTCTTACCTGGGACGCACATGTCCCTCCTCGCCGGGGTCCGCCACTTGCGGGACGTGCTGGTGGCCAAGGGTTACGCGGTGGAGTACGCCGAGTTCGAGGGGGGTCACGACTACTCCTGCTGGGCCGGAACGCTCGCCGACGGGTTGCAGTCCCTCATCGGAAACCGAAAGCAAGGTTCCTAGGGGAGCCGTGCGGTCCCGCCATCCCAGACCATGCCGGGGTGGGAAGCGGTGACCCAGGAGGCGGACTTCGTCCACAGCCCGCTCGTAGACACGCCATTCTTTCGTGAAGCACGGGTTCCGGCCGTCGAGAGTCGGGTCTGACGCCACGCACGGGGGTGGGAAAGTCCAAGGCCAGCCGCCAGAGAGGATTGAACTCCCGACCTGCTGATTACAAATCAGCCGCTCTTCCGCTGAGCTATGGCGGCACCGTCGCTCGGCGGATGGCACTCCGGCCGAGATATAGACTTGGCCTCGAACTGGGGCGGCGCGAGCCCACGTCACCGCCGTCGACGGGGGGGCGGCCCAGAAGGCCGCGAATCACCCGAGGGTTCCCGGTCGAGCCTCCACCCAGGGCTGCGCCGCGCCCGACAGAGATAAGCCACCCACGGCCTGTTTGCTCCTCGCATGAGTTCCCTACCCCCCGTCGAGGGGCCGTCATCGCTCCCCCGGACCCCGGCTCGCTGGAGGAGGCTCCTTCCCCCCGCCCGGCTCCTCTGGATCAGCCTCGTCGTGCTGGGCATCTACGGTACCACGGTTCTGCACGGACTGGGCGAAGTCTCCCTCGTCGTCCTGCCTGGGCTCGCGGCAGCGTTCGACGTCGCGTTTCAGCGAGCACGGTTCGCCCACCTCCGCTTCCCTGATGCGGCCCTGGCCACGGGTCTGTTCATCGCCCTCGTCCTGCCTCCCCCGGCGGACCTTCTCTTGACCGGCACGGCGGTCTTCGCCGCCATCGCGGTGCGGCATGCGCTGCGATACCGCGGTCACCCCTGGATGAACCCGGCGGCATCGGGGATTCTGGTGGGGACGGTGATCCTGGGTCTCGCCCCCGCCTGGTGGATCGCCCTGGGCTCGTACGGCGCCTACCTCATGATCGCGCTGGGCGTCGTCCTCGCGGCGCGGACGTGGCGCTCCTGGCGTCTTCCCGTTACGTTCGTCGTCGCGTACGCCCTCTTTGTCACGGCCCAGCACCTGATGGTAGGAACGTCGATCTCCCCGCACGTGCTGATGTTGGAGGCCATCGACCCCGTCATGCTGTTCTTCGGACTGTTCTTGGTCACAGAGCCGCGCACCTCCCCGGCGGACCCGGCCGGGCAAGCCCTCTACGCAATGGGGGTCGCGCTCGGGGCGGCGATGCTGCCCCTGGTACTCCCGACGGTCGGCATTCTTGTCGCGCTGCTCCTCGGGAATCTAGGCTTCCTGGCGTTCCGGTGGGCACGCGCGACGAGCCTGGCCCGGCCGAGCGCGCGAGGCGCCACCTCGAAGCGGAAGCGGGATTCGCCGGCCGCACCCGCGGTGCGCTGGCCGTCCGCCTATCGGACGGGTACGATGTTCCTCGTCCTGATGGTGCTCTTCGCCGTACTGGCCAGTTTCCCCCCGCCCAGACCCAGCCGCTCTTGAGCGGTGGCTCCGGCGGCTCTGGGGGCGGTGGCGGAGGGGGTGGGGGGGGCGGTGGACCGCCCCTCACCAGCTGCGCCAAGGACAACCCCGCCATTCCCGCGAGCACCCTTTCCTCCCTTCACTCGGCCCTGGGTCCCTCCGTCATCCTTTCGTACAACGCCAATACCAACCTCGTCGTATTCTACGACCCGGTGAACCACGTCACCGTCACGGAGACCGACCTCTACGAGGACTTCGGGTACGCCGAGTTTAACGGGGACGACTACGCCGTGAACGGCTGCGCTCCGTAGTCGCAGCTCCCGAGCTGCCCCCGAGCAGACCGGTCCCCGGCGGAAGCCTACTTACGCGCCCGGTACGTGGGTCGGGTCGATGACCGAAACCGCCTCGGGCCCCCGCCACGTGCAGGCGCCCCGGGGCAGCACGATCACGTGCCGCGGGTGGCCGCAGGAGGCGGCGCTCCGGCTGTTGATGAACAATCTCGACCCTGAGGTCGCGCGCGACCCGGACCACCTCATCGTCTACGGGGGACGAGGAAAGGCGGCTCGAAGCTGGAATGCCTTTGACCACATCGTCGCGACCCTGCGCACTCTGCGCGACGACCAGACCCTGCTGGTCCAATCTGGGAAGGCGGTCGGAGTGTTCCCAACCCACCCCGAGGCGCCTCGCGTGCTGATCGCAAATGCGAACCTCGTGCCGCGATGGGCGACCGAGGAAGTGTTCTGGGACCTCGAAGCCAAGGGCCTTACCATGTTCGGCCAGATGACCGCGGGCAGCTGGATCTACATCGGCACCCAGGGGATCCTTCAGGGAACCTACGAGACCCTGGCCTCCCTAGCTCGCCTCGAATTTCATGCGGAGGACCTCGTCGGCCGCTGGCTGCTCTCGAGCGGGCTGGGCGAGATGGGCGGGGCCCAGCCCCTCGCCGTCACGCTCCTGGGAGGCGTCTGCCTGATCGTCGACGTCGACCCCCGGGCGATCCACCGGCAGCTCTCCCATCATTACCTCGACGCTCAGGCGGCCGACCTGGACGATGCGCTGCGTCAGATAGGCGAAGCTCGGGCCGCTCGCCGGGCGCTGTCGGTAGGGCTGGACGCCAACGCCGCCGACGTCTACCCGGAACTCGTCCGCCGTGGCGTCGTCCCGGACATCGTGAGCGACCAGACCGCGGCCCACGATCTCCGGGTGGGGTACATCCCGCAGGGACTGTCGGTGGAATCGGCCGCAGAGCTCCGGGGCCGCGACCTGACGGGCTACCTTGTCCGGGTACGGGCGTCCATCGCGACCGAAGCCCGGGCGATCCTCGACCTGCAGCGGATGGGCGCGCACACGTTCGACTACGGGAACAACTTCCGGACCCAGGCGCGCGAGGCCGGGGTCACCAACGCGTTCGAGATCCCCGGCTACGTGCCCCGATACATCCGCCCCCTCTTCGCCATCGGGAGCGGACCTTTCCGGTGGGTTGCTCTCAGCGGCGAGCCCGACGACATCCTCCGGGTCGACCGTATGATCCTCCGGGAGTACTCGGAGCGCACCTCCTTGTGCCGCTGGATCCGCCTCGCCGGTGAACGGGTCCAGTTCCAGGGGCTGCCCGCCCGCATCTGCTACATGGGGTATGGCGAGCGCGAACGGTTCGGCCACCTGGTGAACGACCTCGTGCATTCGGGAGAACTTTCGGCGCCCATCGCGATCGGCCGCGACCATCACGATACGGGGAGCGTCGCGAGCCCGTTCCGGGAAACGGAGTCGATGCGGGACGGCTCGGACGCCATCGCGGACTGGCCGATCCTGAACGCCCTCCTGAACGTGGCGAGCGGGGCGACGTGGGTTTCGGTCCATCATGGGGGCGGGGTCGGTATCGGGAACTCGATCCACGCCGGCCTGGTCATCGTCGCCGACGGGACCCTCGACGCCGACCGACGGATCGCCCGGGTGCTCCACAACGACCCCGGCATCGGGGTGGCCCGCCACGCGGATGCCGGTTATCCGGAGTCGATCGAGCTCGCGCGCTCCGCTCGCTTCCAGGTCCCCGGCCTCCCCGACCCCCCGGGCAAAGGGAAATAGCCCTCCGGAAGCTCGCCCCCTAATGTTCACCGACCCTGCGGTCGCGGACCGTCTCGCCCGAGGAGTCCTCCGCCAACGACTGAGCGTCCAACCGAAGGAGAGCGTCACTATCGAGAGCTACCCGAGCTCTCTGCCGTGGGCGGCCGCGTTCGTCCGAGAGGCCCGGCGCCTCGGGGCTCGGCCTATGCTGCTGTACGAGGACGAGTCCTCGGTACTGGACAGCCATCGAAGAGGGACGTGCGGCCCTGGTCGGTTCTCCGAGCGACGCCGAGACGGCTGCCCTCGCGGGGTCGGACGTGTACATCTACTTCTGGGGACCGGAGGACCTGGGACGCTTCCGAGGCCTCCCGGATGCCGTGGCAGAGAGGGCGACGGCGTTCAACGGCAAATGGTACGAAACGGCGCGCAAGAACTCGGTGCGGGGGGCTCGAATGGGGATCGCCCGGGTCACGCCACAGAACGCGAACTGGTACGGGGTTCCCTTCCGGGCGTGGCGTGACGAGGTGCTCAGCGCCTCGACGAGCGACATCCGCCCGATTGGTACGAGACGCCCGGCGCCTGGAGGGAGTACTTGACCGCGGGCACTCGGTCCGGCTGACGCATCCGAACGGGACGGACCTGACGCTGGCGCTCGCGGCCCGCCCGATGCAGGAGCAGCTGGGCAGGGTCACCCCTAAGAACGTGAAGAGCCGGTTCGGGATGATGACGTCAGTCCCCGAGGCGCTCATCTACGTGACCGTGGACGAAGGGACGGCGGAGGGCACATTCGTCGCGAACCTCCCCACCCGAGCGGCCGGCCCCGCCAAGGAGGGTGGGTCCTGGCGCTTCGAGAACGGTCGCCTCAAGGAGTGGCAGTATCGGAGGGGGAAGGCGGCGTTTCAGAAGGACTACCAGGCCGGCACGGCCGGGCGCGACCAGCCTGCCGTCCTCGAGATCGGCCTGGATTCCGGCCTTCGGATCAGTCCGGGGCTGGAAGAGAGCGGGCGGGGCGTGCTTTCGGTCGGGGTCGGCGGAAATAAGGGCTGGGGCGGCAAGAACTCGAGCTCTTTCTCAGACTGGCTCTCGCTGACCGGGGGCGACCTCACCATCGACAACCGACGGGTCGTCCGCCGAGGACGGGTCGCCTGAGCAAGGTCCGTCCGGTCACACCCTAGCACGGGGTCCAATTCCGAGCCCCGGGCTCGGGCCCGAGCCTTATGCCCGCATGCGGGCTCGAATTGCCGAGACGGCGGAGGGTCGTCCGAAAGAGATGAGCGGAAAGAACCAGAAGAGACACGGCGGAACGGTCGTCTGGGTGGTCGCGCTGGGGCTCGCAGCCCTGGTAGCGCTCGCGCTCGGACCCGCCCTGGCCGGGACGGCAAATGCCGCCCCCCTCGCGACCGCCTTCGCGTCGCCCGCGACGCAGTGGGCGTATGGCGGACAGGGCAGCTCGAACGGGAGCACCACCTTCGGAGCGACGACGATCACGTGGAACGCGACCTTCGGTTGGACCGTGATCTACACGGCCACGAACACCAGCCCCACCACGGTCATGCTGGAGGAGCAGCGCACGGTCGGGATCTCCCTTACGACGACCCTGTCGGCCCCCAACGTCACGGGGACCTACCACTACCACGCGACCGAGAACGACACGGCCTTCGTCAACCTTACGAACGCCTCTACCGTGTACGTCAACGGGCAGCCGGTGCCTGCAATCGGGATCGATAACGAATCCATCGCGGTGCAGGCCGCGGTCACCCAGTCGCTCGAGGTCAGCGCCTCCGGGCACAGCCACAGCGCCTTCCTGAACGTCTCGGGGGCGGCTCAGGGCACGGTGCAGTTCGCCCCGTCCCTCGGGCTCATCCCGTTGAACCTGACGGGGGTAAGCCAGTGGAACTCGAGCTCCGTCGCGACCCCGCAGGCCAGCTGGAGCATCAGCTACTCCTGGGCGGACTTCGGATGGAACGGCGGCAACAGTCACGGGGCCGATGTGGCCAACGGCAGCTGGACGGGCTCCGGGCCCGTGCAGGTGACCGGCTACATCGTCGACGTGCAGGTGCCCTACGGCCACATGACCGGGCTCGGGGACCACAATTCCCGCGCCGGGATCGTCCTGATCGTCCAGGGCCCCGTGGACGCCTACGATGGGTTCCTCCTGGTCCCCCACGACTTCGACCTGTTCGGCGGAGCGGTGCACCCCTACGACTCCGAATCGATGGGCTCGGCGTCCGTCGGCTACGGTCAGGGGGAGACGCTGTTCGTGAGCCACACCGCCCGCGGGCCGATGGTCACCTCGGCCGAGAGCGACTTCGGTGCCTCCGCCGCCCCGGTGGGCGTTAGCGGAGTCCTCGGCCAGGCTACGACCGGCGCATCCCCGGCGGCCTCTTCGGGAGGAAGCCCGAGCCAGGTCGTCTACGGTGCGCCGATGAGCGTCCAGCAGGCCCGGGCGGAGAACGCGTGCCTCACGAGCGGTTGCAACCCCGCCGGCCCGGCCGGACTCGGCGCCCTGGTCGGCGTCGCCCTGGTCGCCCTCGCGGTCGCCGCGGTCGTCGGCACGGTATCGGTCATCGAGTGGCGCTCCTACGCGCGCCGCCGGTCCCAGAAGGGACTCGTGGGCGGCTACGGAGAGAGCTGGACGAACGGCGGCCCCCCCGCCGGTGCGCTCCAGGCTCCCTCAGCCCCGGTCCAGGCCCCCTCGGTCCCCGAGGGGCCGCGACCCCCATATCCCTGAAGGCCCCGACGGCCCGAGGTGGGCCCCGATCGGGGCCCACCCAACCCTTTCCCTTCCTCTTTCCAATCCGGTCGCACGGGGCCCGCCGATGGGCTCGTCTCAGCGGTCGGTCCGTAACCGCTCCGCCGCGCTCGCGAGGACCTGGCGGTCGGTCTCGAACGGGACGCGGCGGAGCGCTTCGGGAAGGTCGACCCATTCCGCCCGCTCGAAGATCGCCTCGGGCCTCAGCGCGCGTTCGGACGTGAACCCGAGGAAGTAGACGCTCGTCTTGGAGACATTCACCTCGCGGGCGGGGTCGTAGAACCGGTAGTGGACCTCGGCCACCTCGCGACCCAGCTCGACCTCGGCGAGACCGGTCTCCTCACGAACCTCCCTGACCGCGGCGGCGCCGAGAGACTCGCCCGGGTCCACGTGACCCTTCGGGAGGGCCCATCGAGCCTCCTCCCGATAGAACAGCAGGCACACTTGCCCGCTCGGCCGGTGCACGACCACGGCTCCGGCGGCGAGCTCGGGCACGATGGGGCGACCCTCCCGGTAGCGTCGCTCGGCCGAGGGCATGGGGGTCCGAGGCTTCGGGGACTATCAAAGCTTGGAGGGGGTCGGCCCCCGCCGAATGCTTAAGGCGGAACCTGCCTCCGGCACGCGATGCTCACCGCCGGAGAGGAATACCACGACCTCGCCACCTTGGTCCGGGGCAAGGCCCTCAAGAACGGGGCACGCGTGGCCCTCCGGTTCGAAGGACGGGACATCACCTACGGGGAACTAGACCGAGAAACCGACCGGGTGGCGAACGGACTTGCGGCGTCCGGCATCGGCCCCGGGGACCGCGTGGCGACCCTCCTCCTCAACACCCCCGAGTTTCCGCTGCTCTGGTTCGGGCTCGCCAAGCGCGCGGCGGTGCTCGTCCCGCTGAACACTGGCTTGAAAGGGGAGATCCTTCGGTACGAGCTCTCCGACAGTCAGCCGAAGGCGTTGGTCATCGACCGGCGTCTCTGGGACGCCTACGAACCGCTGCGGGGGGCGTTGCAGCTCGAGAGGGAATGGGTCGTACCCGGCCCGGAGGGGACCGGCGCCGCCCCCATTGCGGGAACGCACGCCTTCCGGCATCTCCTCTCGGATGCACCCAGCCCGCCGGTACCGCCTCCGCGCCCCTCCGACCCGGCATCGATCATGTACACCAGCGGCACGACGGGCCCGCCCAAGGGCGCGGTCATCCCCCATGAGAAGACGCTCACAACCCCGCGCGAGATCGGCCTGCGGAGCTCTCTCGAAGCGGATTCCGTCCTGTTCACGGCCCTCCCGCTGTTCCACTGCAATGCGCAGGAGATGACCGCGCTGACGGCGCTGCTGAACGATGTGACGGCGGCCTTCGACGAGAGATTCCATGCGTCGAACGTACTGGGAGACGGCCTCCCGGTTCGAGGCGACCCACATCTCGCTGCTGATCTCCATGATCAACGTACTGTTCAAACAACCCGAGCGGCCGAGCGACCGGATGCATCGGGTCCGCGTCGCCCTCACCGCCGGGACGACCCGGGCGGTCTGGCCCGACTTCGAACGACGCTTCGGTCTCACGATCATCGAGCTGTACGGCATGACCGAGTGCGGCTGCACGACACTCATGAACCCGCCCGATGCGATCCGGGTCGGGTCCGTCGGCACGCCCCTCGGATTCGTGGAGGCCGACGTGGTGGACGACGACGACCGCCCCGTGCCGGTCGGGATCCGCGGAGAGCTGATCGTCCGTCCCCGCACGCCGTTCACGATGTTCTCGGGCTACCTCGGCAAACCCGAGAAGACGGTCGAGGCCTGGCGCAACCTCTGGTTCCACACCGGCGACTTCGTCACCCGGGACGCTGACGGGTACTACTACTTCGTCGACCGGAAGAAGGACGTCATTCGACGCCGGGGGGAGAACCTCGCTCCGTACGACGTCGAATCGGTGTTGAACCGGCATCCGGCCGTGCTCGAGTCGGTCGTGGTCGGCGTTCCGAGCCCCCTGGGAGAGGAGGACGTCAAGGCATTCGTCCAGCTGAAGCCCGGCACGACGCTGCCGACCCCGGGAGCTGTTCGAGTTCGCGGTCGAGAACCTCCCCTTCTTCATGGTCCCCCGGTTCCTCGAGTACCTCGACGAGATCCCGAAGACCGCGAACCAGAAGTCGCAACGGTACCTCCTCCGGGGCCGGCGAGGGGGCGTCGAATACGACCGCGAACAGCTCGGGGTCGGGCTCCGGCGGCCGTAGACCCGGGGCGCGCGCCCGCGCCCGGGTGCTCCTCGACACCAACGCGCTGTTCCTCGCCGTACAGGCCCACTTTCCCCTCGAAGCCGAGGTCGCCCGGCACCGCCCGGACGCGCTCCTCTGCGTGCCCAGCTCGGTGTTCGGTGAGCTCGACCGCCTGGTCCGGGACTCCACGCCGGGCGCGGTCGCGGGCCGGACCCTGGCCGACCATTATGTCCGGGTGCCGACGACCCGACGGGGGGATGCGGGAGTGATCGATGCCGCAGAGCGTCTCGGCGCCTGGGTGGTGACCGCGGACCGAGCACTCCGGGCCCGCCTCACGCGGCGGGGGGTCACGGTGCTGAGCCCGCGGGACCGGAGCCGGCTCGACCTGGTCCCGGGCCGACCAGTCCCCGCGGCTCGAGCGTCCCCCCGTCGGGCTTCCTCGAGGCGGCGCGGCAACTCTTAAGAATCGACCTCGGCTCGGACGAGGGCGCCATGGCACGAGACGACGACCAGCTCCTCGACCTCCCGCCGGTCTTCGGCAGTGGGGTGATCGGGGCGTGCGATATCTGCGGGACCCGTCAGGCGGTCATCGTCCTTTCCAAGGAACGGTACAAGCTGTGCGTCCTGGACTTCCTCAATAAGACCTGGATCAAGACGGACAAGAAACCCGGCGCCCCGCTGCCGCTCTACCGGAGCGAACGGGTCTGGTACCCCACGGACGGGACCCGCTCGGGGACGGCCCAGGGAATCCTCCTGACCCCGACCAAGCAGGTCCGGCACCCGGGAGTGCTGATCACCCCCGACGTCTACGGGATCACGACCACCGTCCTGGACGGTGCGATCCGGCTCGCCCGGGAAGGGATGGAGGTGTTCATCCCGGACGTTGCCAAGACCGACGGCATCGGCCCGTCGCACCATCTCGCGCTCCGCACGGGAGTGACCGTTCGCGGAGGGATCCCTACCTCGGCTCGACGCGTCTCGGCGCTGGTCAATCTCTACGGGGATGCGCTGGCCTTTCTCCGGTCCCGCGAGATGGTCGACCCGAAGCGAACGGCACTCCTCGGCCTTTCCTACGGGGGCTCGCTCGCCCTCGCGCTCGCCGCCCGAGAGACCCGGCTGGCGGCGGTCGCCCTCGCCTATCCGATGCCGGTCCACCCGGCGGACCTAGCTGCGCTGGTTTCGGCCCCGCTGTTCTACGTGGGTGGGGCCCGAGACCGGGTGGCCGAGAAAGCGCACCGCCAGATTCGAGGTCTCTCGACCGGCGACGAAGGGGCCGGTCGAGTTCTCCGTGCTGCCCGGTGTCGGCCACAACTTCCTCTCCCGGGACCTCCGCGCCTACGACCTCCGGTCGGCCGAAGCGGCTTGGTCGCAGATCCTGGCCTTCCTGAAGAGGCAACTGTTCCCGGCTCCGCCGACGCCCCCCGCGGCCCCTCCCAAGCCCGCGACCACGGCCGGTGCCCCCGCCGCTCCCCGAGCCACCCTCGCTCCCTCGCCGACGGTACCCGCCACCCCGAAGCCGACGGCGCCGGCACCCAGCGCCTGAACCGGGCTCACCCGTCGGCGGGTACGGCGGCCGCGGTCTCGACCAGCTCCTTCGCCGCCCGGGTGAACCGTATCGCCTTCGCCAGGTTCCCTCGGATCTTGAACGTCCCGTCGAGGATCGCCTTGACGGGGTCGACCTCCTTCCGGAGCAGTCGGGTCCAGTTCTCGGGCGTTCCCTCGTACACGAACTCGCTCGGGAGGTTCCGGGCGTCGGCGTGGTAGGTGGCGGACGAGCACTGGCCGTGCGCCAGTTCTAAATGTACCCCGGGGGCCGGCGCGGCGGGGTCACCGGTGCGGACCAGGAAGACGATGTCCCCCTCCCATGCCTTTGCGGCCTCTTGGTAGGCTGAGTTCTGGTTCACGGCGCTGCGGAACGCCTCGGCCCACTCGGCGGAGGGGAACTTCATGCCCTGGGTCACGCCCGCGGGCCACATAACCGACGGGACGGCAGGTCTCGAGAGGGGGGATGACCGGTGTGGCGGGAGGCGGATCTCCAGCGCGGACCCATCCCTGCCCCCTTGCGGACGAGCGTTCGAGTTCGGCCGCGCACGGTTCGCCGGGGCTCTGACCCGCTGGGGGCCGTTGCTCGACTGAGCTGTACTCGTAGAAACCCTGGCCCGTCTTGCGACCCAGGTGGCCGGCGGCGACGAGCCGCTTCAGCATCGGGGCGGGCCGGAACTTCGGGTCCCCGAACTCGCGTTGGAGCGTGTTCGCCACCTCGAGGGTGACGTCCAGGCCGATCATGTCGGCCAGCTCGAAGGGACCCATCGGCATGCCGGCGCCGGCCTTCATCGCCGCGTCGATGTCCCGGGAGGTCGCGAGGTTCTCGTCCAGCGCGAAGCACGCCTCGTTGAGGACCGGGATGAGCAGCCGGTTCACCACGTAGGCGGGCGATTCACGGACCCGGATCGGGAGGAGCGGGTAGCGGTGGTTCCGAAGGCCCTGGAGGAACTCGATCGTGTCGGTGACCACCTCCTCACGGGTCTCTACACCCCCCGAGACCTCGACCAACGGCAGCGTGTAGGGAGGGTTGAAGAAGTGGGTCACCAGCGTTTGCCGCACCCGACGGAGGCCCCGAGCGAGTCGCGTGATCGAGAGCGAGGAGGTGTTCGAGCCGAGCACGGCATGCTCCGGGACGACCCGGTCGAGCGCCTCCAGGACCGGTCGCTTGACCTCCTCCCGCTCGAACACCGCTTCAATCACGAGGTCGACCTCGGAGAACTCCGCGTACTCGGTCGCGCCGTGGACGCGGGCCACCACTTCCTCGCCTCGGGCGCGGGAGAACTTCGGCGCCATCTTCGTCCGGACCCGGACCACCTGGTCCTCGCTAAGCTCGCCCGCGATCCCCCGGATGCGCTCGAGCTCGGCATCGGCGCGGCCTTCGTGGAACCTGACGAGCTCCTCCACGATTGCCCGGACGCGCGCGAGCCCCTTCTCGACGAGCGGCGCGTCGACGTCCTTCAGCACGACCTCGATGCCGTTGTACGCGAGCACCTCGGCGATCGCGGCCCCCATCGTCCCTGCCCCGACGACCCCCGCCTTAGTGACTCTCATGGAACGCCCCGCGGCCGGAGCCTCCTGCGGCTACATAACCTCCGAGGGCGAAGGTGCCCTCGGCGAGCCGGGGGTCAGGGTGGGGCCACGCGCGTCGCCCCGGAGGTGACTCCCGCGGAGCTCGCGGGTCCGACCGTTCCGGCGCTCGGGCTGCGGAGCATGGGGAGGTGCTTGGCCGGGCTCGGTGGCTTCGGCAGGCCTAGGTGGTCGCGCAACCAGTGGCGGACGTCAGCGATGTAGAGATTGTCGTAGGGGCAGACACCGACGCAGTCTCCAACGCCGCAGCACTTGGAACTTCGGAACTCCCCGTCCTGCGGAAGTGGCCCGGGCATGTCGACCAGACCGACCGGGCAGGCCTTCGCGCAGTCGAGGGTGGTGCAGTCCCGGCAGACCTGCCGGTCGTGGACCTTGAGCTTGAAGAATCCGATCCGCTGGAACGCCTGGGCGATCGTGCCGGTATAGCACCATCCCATGGTGGCGCAGTTGTAGTTCCCGAGGTACGGGATGGTCACGAACATCACGTACCAGAGGACCCCGAAGTAGAGCGCGAAGAGGAAGACCGTCGGGTCGCTCCCGAGGATCGTGACGTCCCAGACCCCGGCCGAGTCGAGCACCGAGGCTGCCGAGGCGAAAGCGAGCGAGCCCAGGACGAGGCCGGTGGTGACGGAGTAGGTCGAGGAGAAGCGGCTACTGAGGTACTTCCGGGCGATGGGCGAGGAGCGGTTGAACGACTTCATCGAGTCGATTGCGGTCCCCTGGTACATGAGCGCGGCGGTGCAGAACGTGGAACAGACCGCCCGCCGACCGAAGAGGGCCGAGATGGCGCCCGTGACGACATAGGTAAGCAGCACGACCCCCAGCACGGCGGAGGTGAGCGCTTCGGTCCCGATCCCCATCGACCATCCCAGCACGGGGATCGTGCTCTGGGGGGCCGCTTGAGGGAAGGCCGCGGCGTAGTAGATGCTCGGGAAGAAGACCGCGAAACCGGCGTAGCAGCCCATCATGAGGACGAGCCGGATCCGCGTCTCGAGCTGACGGGTCTCCCGGAACTTGAAGTAGACGAGGGCGCCCATCTCGGTCCCCATCATCGCGAGGAACCACGTCGACCCCGTCACACCGGCGAGGAACCAGAACCCGTTGTAGACCGCGTTGTAGAGGAGCACTCCGAGGGGCGCGCCGGTGAGGGGGAGGGTGAAGAAGACCCCGGCGTAGTTCGCGGGCTCGAGCTGCAGGTCCAGGAGGGCCCCCATGAAGATTCTCGGAGACGAAGATCCCGGCGAGGAGCGCGAACGCCCAGTTCGGCCGAAGCTGCCAGGGAACGTCGGGGCCGGCGGAGAACGGCTCGGTACGAAGGATTCGCGTCAAAGAAGATCACCATCTCGACGACGATTGAGGCGGCGAACAGGAGGACCGACCCGTAAGCGAGCCAGAGGTAGAGGCCCATCATCATCGCGCCATAGATGGCGAGCAGCCGCACCAGATACGCGGAGAAGGCCTCGGTGAGCTGGCGATGGCGGTAGATGAACTCCATCAGGTAGACGAAGAGCACGATCATCAAGGAGCTGCTCGCGTAGATCGCGAACGCACTCCACCACGAAGCGGCCAGCGCGGGCGGGGAGAGGAACATGATCACCGACTGGAACACGAGGACCACGACCACGGGCGACGGCAGGCGGTCGCGCAGGAAGTAGGCGGTGAGGAGCATCTCCGTGGACATCGTGAAGAGGAACCACGGCGAGGCGACGACCGAAGCGAACAGGCCGACCGCGCCCCCCGGGACGCCGGTCGAGATGCTGCCGGCCGCCAGGCTGAACGTCCACCCCATCAAGAACTCGTTCACGAGAACGAGGAGCAGGACCGCGCCGACGAAGGCGACGCTCGGCGCCGTGGGGGTGCCCGCTCCGCCGGCCTCCTGGCGATGTACCTCCCGGAGGAACGCCGCGAAGATCATGAGCACGCTCACGGACATCAGCGCGCTTGCGATCCAGAACCCGGCGATTAGGCTCCCCGTCCCGGGGTTCAGGAAGTAGACGAGGGCTCCCCCGACCATCGCGACCATCATCAGGAGAAGGAAGAGGACCGTGCCTGCGCGCAGGGGCGTCCGGGCGGTCGCCGCCCACTTGATCAGGCCCGCGGTGGCGGCCGACATCGCCGCGGCGAGCACCCCGAGCACGACCAGGTCGCCCAGCATCGTGCCAACTACCTCTCGGGCCTCCGGCTCAGGGCCCCCGCGCGGGGGACAACGAGGGCGCCACGGATTCAACGAGGGTTGGGTCCACGGTGCCAGGATTGGGCCCCTGTGCTGCGCGGGCGGAGACGTCGGGAGGCGATGCGGGATTCCCCGCGGGACCGGCGGTTGACCAACGGAGGGGGACGAACGTCCCGTCCGGCGCGAGAGCGGCGGCAATGGCAAAGACCCCGAGGAGAACTGTACTCGAGTGCCCACCGGGCGGCCAACGCGAGGCCCCCCAGCGAGCCCGGTGAGATGGTGCCCCAAGCGCTGGGGGCGTTCATCACGAAAAGGGTCTGGTTCAGGAGCCCGTCCAATCCCCAGGAGGGTAGGGGGGGCGGAGCCCACAGGACCGTCACGCCTGCCACGAGGAGGAGCATCGAGAACGCAGCCCCTAGTCGCTGTCGCGTGGCCCGGAGCACCTCCCACGTCCCGGTGGGGAACAGCGCGGCCGATATCGCGAGGAGAGCCAAGAGCTGGTGCTGCACGATCCATTGGACCCAGAGGCCGGCCCCCGCGGTCCACGGGGAGACGGTCGTCCATTCGGCGACCATGGCGAGCGACCAGAGCACGCCCCCGACGAGCAACGCGACCCTGACGACGCCGCTGGCGATGGTCCGGCGGTCGAGAGGGGCAGGGCGCGCCGCGGGCGTGTCGGCGTCGGGCTTGCCGAAGAGACCGGAGTACACGGCCAGGAGGAGCTCCTGGGCGATGAGCGCCACCCAGACGACGGCGATTTGGAAAACCCCGAGGAACCAGTTGTTCAGGAGCAGATTGTTCGTGGTCGTGCCGGTCCCGCCACGGCCACCAGACCCACCCCCGCGGAGGCTGCCGCGGTCGTGGAGCAGCAGGCCCCCAGCGTGACCAGGGTGATCATCGCGGGCGTGAGCCCGGGCAATCGTGCCCATCGCCGTCGGGCCGCCGGCGGACCGTCTCCGATCCCGGATCAGCCTCGCGCCCAGAAGGAACGCGATGGTCATCCCGTAGCCGACCCCGATCGAGACGACGAGCATCACGAGCGTCGGCAAGAAGGGGACCGCCACGACCCCCCACGGGGCGACGTAGGAGGAAGCCGGGGTAGTTCCAGAAGCTGGTGCCCGGTCCGCCGCTCCAGAGGACGGTGAAGGTGTAGCCCCCCGGGATGGATGCGATGAGCACCATCCCGCTCGTGAAGGCCGAACCGAGGCCGTAGAGAAGCGCGAAGAAGACGACCCCGCCGCGGGCGGAGGAGTCGCGGATGAACGTCCGGATCCCGCGGAGGGTCAGGAGGTCCACCGGGTCGAATCGAGGTGGTCGACTCATCGGCGCCGGCCAAAGGTGACCCGGGCTTTAAGATGAGTTTGTACGTGCCGGTTCCCCGACTCCCAGACCCGAGAGCGGGCTCACGGTCCTCGGGGCCGACGGCCGAGGTCGGTCATGATTTGTTCGAACTGTTCGCGCGTGATCTCCCCCCGGGCATAGCGCTGGCGAGCTTCCATCACCGCGGGGTCCCGCCTCGCTCGCCCTCCCCTGGGGCCGCCGCCATAACGGGCCCGATAGCCGCGCCAGAGGGCGATCCGCAGGGCGAAGAAGCCGACCCAGATGAGGATGAAGATGAGGAGGAACCCGCCCCAGTAGCCGAAGTAGGGCCGACCGCCTGGGGTCGACGGCGGCGCCCAGAAGAGGAGGTAGATCAGGACCGCCGAGATGGCCGCGACGATCCCGATGAGGGGGATCCACGGCCCGACCGGCCGCGGCGTCGGCGCACTTCCGTACGGTTGGTACACAGCTCAGGTCGGGGGAACAGCCGCCAATCAAGTATCTAAGGGTACGTCCGAGCCATCCGAACCCTTAAGGAGCGAACCACCCTCGGACCGCTCGCGCGGGGATGGCCCAGCCCGGCAAGGCGCTGGATTGCTAATCCAGTGGTGGTTTCACCTCGGGGGTTCAAAGGGAGGTCGGGAGTTCCGACCTCCGGAAACTCCCCCTCCCCGCGTTCCCCGGGGTCGGCCCGCCGCCGTCGGACTCGCGGTCACGCGATACGTCTCCCCGTCTCGCTGGACGGCCACGACCGCTCCTACGGCAGGGAGCGGCCCGTCGACGATCGCCAGGAGTCGGACCGCTTGCGCCAGCTCCACCAGGGCGATGCGGTGCAGGTCTGGCGCGCCGGCCGGCCGGACTGACGAACTCGGTGGCCGCCAGGACCGCGCCTTGCGGAGGGATCGGGAGGGGTTGCGCCTCCGTCGACCCGCATTTCGGGCAGGGGCCCGAGCGCGGGAGGTAGCGCAGCGTGCAGGATGGGCAACGGCTCACGAGCAGGTCGGGAGCGGTCACGGGCTCGTCCCTCCGAGGATCGTCACGAAATTGTGCGCGGCAAGTCCTCCGATCGAGTGCGCGACCCCCACGCGGGGCCGGGGGTCGACCCCGCTCGGTCCCGGCTTCGCCGCGGAGCTGCTGGGCGATCACGGCGATCTCCGCGAGGCCGGATGCCCCCACCGGATGCCCCCGGCCGAGGATCCCGCCCGAGGGATTCAGCGCCAGTGACCCCGCGGGCGGGCCACTCTCCCCGAACCACCGCGCGGCCGTCCCTGGCTCGGTGAACCCCATGTCGTCGAGGTCGATCAGGAGAAAGGGCGAGAACGCGTCGTGCAGCTCAGCCACGCCGACGTCCTTGCGCGAGACCCCCGCCGACCGGAACGCCCGCTCGGCGGCGGTCCGCGTGGCCGCGAAGCTCGAGAGGTCCGGTCGGTCGACGAGGGCCATCGGTTCGAAGGCCTGTCCGATGCCCGCAACTCTCGCCAGTCCGTCGCCCCGTTCGAGCACGACGGCCACCGCCCCGTCCGAGATCGCCGAACAGTGCAACAGGCGGAGCGGCGGGGCGATTGGTCGGCTCGCCCGGACCTCCTCGAGAGTGACCGCCGTCCGGAACTGAGCGTACGGGTTGGCCACCGCGGCCTTCCGCGCCGCGACGGAGACGCGGTCGAAGACGACGGGGTCGACGTCGTAGTGTTGGGCATACCGTTGGCTGACGAGCGCGGCGAGGGCTGGCATGGTTGCCCCGACCGCTTGCTCGGTGGGGTGGAGCGAGTGGGCGAGCGCGGCGGCGACCTCGGCCGTCGGGCGCTCCGTCATCTTCTCGACGGCCACGACCAGCGCGCGGTCGTGACGACCGCTCTCCACGGCGTGGACCGCCGCGTGGAAGGCCGCCGCGCCGCTCGCGCTCGCGGCCTCGACCCGAAGCCCGGACGCGGTCTCGAGACCGATGCGGTTCGCGATGCGCGAGACGATGTTCTCCTCCCCGTTGATCGCCCCGGCGAGCATGTTGCCGACCACGAGGAGGTCGACCGGCTTTCGGCCGAGAGTGGCGAGCGCCTCTCCCGCGGCCTGGGCGGCCAGGACCGTCAGCGGTTCGGGGCGTCGGCCGAACCTGGTGAAACCGGTGGCACTGACGTGCACCGTCATGCCGCGACCAGTTCAGGCGGCTCGAAGAGCGCGTGCACGGTGCCCAGGAAGCGGACGAGCGGCATCCCGTGCTCCCACCGAAGGACCGCGTTCCCCTCGCGAGTGCGCTCGACCGGCGGCAGGCGTTTCGCCAGAAGCCCGAGCATCCCGCGTTGGGGTTGGCGAGCGGCAGAATAGAGCCGCCACGGGTCGCCGTCCCGGTGTCCGATCTTCCGGTAAGCGTAGACCGCCACGAGGCCGACCCGTTCGACCGCCGTGCGGTGGGCCTCCAGCTGATCCGCGGCCCTCCCGCTCGCCGCGCTGAAGAGGATCGAGGACTCGGCGGAGGCCTTCACCTCGACCGGGAGCGCGAGCTCTCGCCGGAGCGCCACCAGGTCGAATCCCAGCGAGCCGGCGCCTCGTACCACGAGGAACGGCGCGCTCACGACTTGCTCGAGGGTCCGTCGGGCCGACGGCTCGAGCGCCTTGGCATAGCGTTGGACGGCGCTCCGGTCGCCCTGCAAGAGGTCCCGCAGCTCCCGCTCGTACGAGGAGAAGCTGTGACCGACCATCGATTCCCACTCGCGCTGAGGGATTATTATAAGGGATTCTGCGGAGTGGCGCTGAACGGTGGCAGCCTCCGTCGGCCTCGAGATCGTCGCCGCGGACGTGCCGGTCGCCCGAGTGCTGGCACTCCTCGTCGGGGACGCGGACCGTCGACGCCTCGTCCGCGGGTACTCTACCCAGACGGCCCGGCTCCGTCTTTCCGACCTGCGCTCTCGCCTGCTGCGCGAGCGAGTGTTCGAGGACCCGAGCCGGCTCCTGGGCCGCCTCAAGCGACGCGGACTGCTGACCGAGCTGCCCGGTGGGAGCGGCGAGAAGGTCTTCGAGATCCCCTATCCCGACGAGCTCCGTCAGCTCCTGCTCGACGAGGTCTCCCGGGCCGACACGAGCGAGGCCGGCCCGGTGAGCCCGGTACCCGACGAGCCGGCGGAGATCCGCTCGATGGACTCGGAGTTCCTCGACCACCTTCGGGAGGTGCTGCATCATCGGCTCGACGAGACCGTCGAGTTCGGACGGACCTTCACGGTCGACCGGCTGGCCGACTACCTCCGCGACCTCTTCGGCGAGGCGCTCTACTTCGATTCGCTGATCTCCCTCTTGCAACAGTACGCCCTCGCCGATGTCCCGCTGCTGGCGCCTACGGGTCGGCCGACCGGGGCCACCGGATTCCACCTTGCGCTCTTCGGACCGCCGGGGACCGGCAAGACGTTCTCGATCGACGACCTCGTGCGCGGCAACCCCCGCAGCGGCGTCCCTCCCCACGGACTGCCCGGACGGAACCGGTACTGCGGGGGCATCACCCCGGTCCAGTTCCTGCGGGTCGGCGCCGCCTACACCGGACGGACGTTCAACTTCATCGTCCCCGAGTTCAATGACTGGTTCAAGTACCGCGGGATGGTCGAGCCGCTCAAGCTCGTGATGGAGCAACGGGAGGTGAAGTGGGAGACCACCTTCGGGACCGTCGGGCCCTACACCTTCCGCTCCTTCTTCTCGGTGAACTACAACGTCCGGACGGCGGGCGCGGAGGACTACTGGACCACGATCGGCGACCCCAACTTCGCCGCCCTCGAGGACCGGATGCTGCTGCGCTTCCATCCGATGACCCGCGAGCGCTTCCGGGCCGTCGAGGGAAGCGCGGAGCGCCTCGAGCTGGGAGAGATGGAGTTCGAGCTCGCCGGGAAGATCCGGGACCACCTCACTCTCGTCCACGCGATCGAGACACGCCATCCGCTCGTGGCGAGCCGGTTCCCGATCCGGCCCGTCCGCCTCGAGCGACCGTTGTACGACGCGCTGCGCCAGGTCTCGGAGCGCGCCCTCAAGGCCACCCACTTCCCGAAGTTCTCCCCGCGGCTCAAGTCGCGGGCGGTCCGTCTCGCCGCGGCGGCGGCGTTGCTGACGTACTTCCACGACCCCGCCTCGCCCAGCCTGTCGATCGGCCCGACGGAGACCGATTTCGCGCAGCGATTCTACGAAGAGGAGGTCCGTGCCCGCGAAGGACGACGCGGCCAATCCGCGCGCTGACGAGAGCCCCCCCGGCGCTACCACGTGCCGGGCGCGGAGGAGGTCCGCCGCGTGGCCCGTCGCGTGCTGCGCTCCGGTCGGCCGACATATCCCTCCCAGGCCGCCTATCGCGAGGCCGTCCAGGCCGCTCTGCGCCGCGAGGACCCGCTGGCGGTCGTCGGCGGCGCCCGGTTGCGACGCCTCGCCCTGGAGACCCCGGGGGTCCGGCTCTCGGTCCATTACGCCGAACGGGAGGGGCGCAAGGCGTTGACCGAGTGCCCGGTCTGCAGCTCCCCGCTCAAGCCCGTGCGGAACCGGACCCTGACCGGGGAGTCCGTGGTCCTCGGGCAGCGGTGCACCCGGTGCGACTACTGGACGCATCGCGTGCAGCGGGTCCCGGTCCGGTACGCCTTCTCGCGGAGCGGGCGACCCCGGGTACGGGCGGCGCCGCCGGTCTAGTCCTCTTTCCACACCGCCCGCGAGGGCGGGACGTACGGCGAGGGAGGCGGGGGAGCAGGTGGCTTGCGTCGCTTACCGGAGGCGGCGAAGACCAGCAGCGAAGCCGCGGCCGCCCCGAGGACAGCGCCGAGGAACACCCCGACCGTGAAGGTCAACGACGAACTCCCGGAGGAGCTCGGGAGCGGAGGGAGGACCGCGACGCTCAGGGTCCCGTTGACCGTATCCCCGGCGGCGTCCGTCACTATGGCCGTCACCGTGTAGTTGCCGGCCGCGGAGTAGGTGTGCGTGACGTTCGTTCCGAACGCCTCGCTCCCATCCCCGAACAGCCACTGCACCCCGAACGGTCCGGTGCCCGCGAAAGAGCGTCGTGTTGTAGAAGAACTCTGTGCCGGGGCGCGGCGGGGCGGACACGCTTCCCCCCGTGACGGTGAACCGGGCGGCGGGCGCCGCGTTCACGGTCACCAGGACGGACCGGGTCGCACTTGCCCCAACGCCGTCCACGGCCCGCGCCGTCACGTTGTATACGCCGGCCGCGGTCCAGACGTGGGTCGCTTGGGAGCTGGTCTGCGTGGTCTGGTCCCCGAACGACCAGAGCACCGAGCGGTTCGCCTCCGTCCCCCCGGTGACGGTCGCCGAGAGCGCGAGAGGACGACCGACGTCGGTCGCGAACAAGGGCGCGTCGACCTGCACGGCGATCTGAGGGTTCACCTGGATCGCCCAGGAGGCCGACCCCATCCCTCCGAGAGAATCGGTGACCAATAGCGTCAGGACGTATTCCCCGGGCGTGAGATACCCGTGCTCCACGTGCACCCCCGGCGTGGAGTTACCGTCCCCGAACGACCACAAGTACTGGTAGGGTCCCACGCCACCCGTGGCGCTCGCGATCATTCCCACGGCCCATCCGACGTCCGTTGCAGGGAAGGTGAGGGGAACGAACGTTGCGGAAACTGCGAGACCCGGTTCGACCGTGAGCGCGGTCGTCGCCGAGCCGAAGTCGCCGAGGGCGTCCGTGACCTGCACGGTCACGGTGTACGTCCCGGTCGCGGCTGGCGTGCAGTTGAGGTCCGCGGTGTTGCTCGAGGTGCAGCCGCCGGGCAGACTGGCGAACGAGAGCGAAGAGGGTCCCGCTCCGCCCTCGTAGTTGACAACCAAGTGGGTGCTCTCTCCGAGGTCGAACTGATACGGAACCGCGGCGAATCCGGTGATGCGCGGAGGCGAGCTCGCGACGATCCCCACGGTGCCCGCCACCGAGTTTGCGATCCAGAATCTCGGAGGTTCCCGGCGTGGCGTCGTTCGACGGCTCGACCGGGGTAGCGGCCACCGGTCCCTCACCGACCGCCATGTTCACCTCGCCCGCGTAGCTTGCCAGGGCCGACGACCCGTCGACCACCGTGAGGATGCCCGTCGAGTCCGGACCGTTCAGCGTCGTGGCGTACACGTACCTCCCGCGAAGGGTCGTAGACCACGACCCCAGCGACGGTGTGGGGAGCGATCGTGAGCGGTGGTCCTACGAGGGACAGGGTCGAGCCGTTGAGGATCGAGAGGTTGGTGCCCAGGCCGTAGACGTCGCCATCGGCCGCGTCGTAGGCCAGCGATACCAGACCGGGGGCGGAGGCCGCATTTCCATTGACCACGCTCCCGTCCGAGGCGGTCACGACGGCAATCGCGGCGGTCCCCGACGTGTTGACCGGCACGAACAGTTGGTCGGTGGTGGGATCGAGGGCAAGGGTGTGGATCCCCGTCTGCCCGGCGCCGATCCCCGGCATGAAGCTCGTGGAGAGCGCCGGGAGAGCGTAGGCGACCAGCCCGTGGACGCTGTTGAGCGCCCACAGGAGGCTGTCGGGAGAGTCAACGAGGAGGGCCTCGGTCGCTCCCGACAGGGCGGTGCTGGAGGCGACCACGCTCGCCGTGCTGGGGTTGATGGCCACCAAGCCGCTGGCGAGGCCGGCGTAGACCATGCCTGTGGCGGCGTCCGACGCCAGGGATAGTGGTCGGCTGGTCAGCTGAAGCGGGGGAGCCGCGGTCGTCAGCCCGGTAGCCACGAGGAACGAGACCGTGGAGTCATTCGAGTCCGCCACGAGGACCCGACCTGACCCCGGGTCGAAGGCGATCGCGGAGGGGGTTGGGCCGAGCGACGGGGAGCCGACGGAGGTGAGGCTGCCCGCCCCCCAGACCTGGGAGAGGGTTCGCGAGACCGACGACCAAACGAACAGCGTTCCGTCGGACGGGTTCAGGTCGAAGGAGGTCGGAGCTGCGCCCACCGCTATCGACGAATTCGTCACAATCCCGGTGTTCGGGTCCACCTCCACAAGGTTTGAGCCCGCTGAGTTCGCCACGACAAAGTCCGAGTTCGATGGGATTGCGGAGACTGGGCCGAGGCCTGGCCCGATGTGGATGGTGGTGGTGACTCCGTTTGTCAGATTGAAGATCGATACACGGGATGGGCCGGGGACGCTTGCCGCCACAGACGAGGTCGAGGTGGAGTAGGCCACTCCGCCCGGATTCCCCCCTAAGTTGAGGGGGGGCAGACTGGCTGGCGCGTACGTCGTGGTGTTAATGGCGGTAAGTCGGGGACTGGCGGCGCACGCGACGAACAGGGTCTGGTTGGTAGGGTCCAGCGCCAGTGCGAAGGGACTGGAACCCGTTGCGACACTCGTGAGGACCCGAGCGGTCGTAGTCTTGATCACGGTCAGGTTGGACGAGCCGTAGTTCGCTACGAACAGGGTCGAGTTCGCGCTATCGAGCGTGAGCGAGATGGGCTCGCTTCCAACGGGGATGGGCGACCCGGCCCAATTGTTGGTGGCTGGGTCGAAGACGCCCACCGTGTTGTTCAGCGGGTCGGCCGAGTAGAGGAGCCCGTTGGCGGCGTCGTAGACGAGGTCGGAGGTGTTCGCGAGCTGGGGGACGATGCCGGTAAAGGAGTTCGTCGCCGGGTCGAACAGGATCGCGGGGGCGTAGCGGGGCAACGGAGCCGGCGCGAGGCGGGCGGGGAGGTCCGAGAGCCAGATCTTACCGGTGGACGGAACGTAGGCCCCGGGTCCCACGAACCAGTCGTCGACGGACGAAACGAAGTTCCCCGTCAGCGAGGCGTTGTAGTTCACGAACGCGCTGCGGACCACGTCCCCCACGGAGAGGGGGGAGAGCTCGGGGTGAGGGGCTGACCCTCGGGCAACCGCCGGTGGCGCCACCGAGTGCTCGGCCGAGGGGGTAGCGTGCCCGACCGAGGGGGGTCGGGCCGAGAGCGTGGGGGCCGCGCCGAGGCTCGCGAGCAGCAGGAGAACGAGGAGGACCGGAACCAGGTACCCCCGCGACGACCGATGGGCGCCTGGGCCACCGGTGGGGGGCATCGCCTAGAGAGTCGCGCTGGGTGGCTTAAAGACCTGTCTCCACCGCATGTCACTGAATGGTGTGGATGACCCGTCCGGCGTGGCCGTCGACCAGGATCATGCCCTTCTGGCCCTTGTGGTCCAGCTGGAAGGACCAGATCGGGACGTGGAGGAGCTCGCCCTCGCTCACGTCGACCGTCGTGTTGAGCTTCGAAACGACGCTGTGCGCCTTATGGGCCGCTTCGGACTGGAGCTGGGAGACGTAGGCGCGCGCCGAATGGCTCGCGGCGTCCTCGCCCAGGTCGCCGTTCAGGATCGGGGCGCCGGCGGGAATGGCCTTCCGGTCGAAGAAGGTCCGCTCGGCCAGCCCGAACGAGTAATCCTTCGGCTGGTAGGCCGTCATCGACTTCACGGCGATGACCGGATACTCGAACTGGCCGGCGATCGTGGCGGAGCGGTTCGAGTTGATCGACCGGCCCGGTCATGATCGGCACCGGGACGAACCCCCCGCGCCGCCCTCCGCCGAGGACCGAGCCCAGGAGCTCGGCGGCGGCGATCGTGCCGACGGTCGCCCCGACGCTCTGGGCGACCGCCTGGTACTGGTACGTGGTCGAGGCCGACGTCGGGATGATCCAGAACGGGACGAACGAGAGCTTCTGCTCGAGGACCTTCGATTCCTCGAAGATGTGCCGGTGGAGGAAGCCGACGTCCAGGGAGGCCTGAACGGCGGCGATCGCCTGGGCAGGGTCCAGGACCTTGAGCGGCAGCATCGTGTGCTTGGAGATCTCCTTCCAGCCGCCTCCCCCGAGGGTCACCGAGCTCCCGCAGTAGTCGCAGGTGATCACCATCTCGCCGAAGGCAGGGTGGATCGGCCCACCGCACGACGGGCACTTCATCGCCTCGGCGCCGGCCGGAGCGATGGTCGGGGCGGACGAGGTCGGGGCCGGCGCGGACGCGGCGGCCGGCGCCGCACCGCCGGTCGACCCCGGTAGCTGGCTGCCGCACTTGAAGCAGAACTTGGCGCCGTCGGGCAACTGGGTGCCGCATTTGGGACAGTAGACCATGGCTCACCCCTCCGATCCGCCCGACGTGGCTCCCAGGTCAGAGCGGGACGGGACCACCGCAGTTCGGGCAGAACTTGGCCGTCCCCGTCACGTCGGCGTTGCACTTCGGACACTTCCGGGGCGCCGGGGGGGCGAGGGACGCACCACAGCTCGGGCAGAACTTTGCCCCGGCCGCGGTCGGTTGACCGCACTTCGGGCACGGAGCGCCGGCGGCCGCGGCGGCCGGCGCTGCACCCATCGGGGCGCCGCACGACGGACAGAACCGGGTCCCCTGCGGGACGAGCGCACCGCACTTCGAGCACGGCGTCGACGGACCCTGAGCGTACATCCCCTGCATCTGGCCGGTCATCCCGTACCCCATGCCGAGACCCGCGCCGAGACCGACCCCGGCGCCCGCCATCGCGCCCGCACCGCCGGAGGGGTTCGACGCGGCTTCCGTGAGCGCCTGGCCGGCCTGGTATTGCATGTAGTTCACGCCGAGGACGCCCATCTTCGAGCGGGTGTCGACCGCCTTCTGGACCTCGTCGGGGAGGTTGACCGAGAGCCCCTGAAGCTGGTTCAGCTCGACGCCGAACTGGCTGAAGTGCTGGGGGGCCGCCCCGAGGACCGCCTGCTCGATCGTCGTCAGGTTGGTCGCGAGGTCGGTGACCCGCATCCCCTGGTCCTTCATCTTGCCGAGCGTGTTGTAGACCAGGATGACCATCTGGTCGCGGAGCCGGGACTCGACATCCGGCGTGCTGACCGCCCCGAACGTCCCGACGAACTGGTTGATGAAGTTGTCCGGTGAGCCGACCCGCCAACGGTAGGCACCGAAGACCCGCAGGCTGACGAGCCCGAAGTCCGGGTCCCGGAAGACGTACGGCTCGGTGCTCCCGAACTTCCCGTCCAGGATGCGGCGCTGGAGGTAGTACAGCTCCGCCTCCTGGCGGACCCCCGAAAGCGCTTGGACGAGGTTCCCGAGCAGCGGGGCGTTCAGGCTGGTGAGCGCGTACCGGTCGGGCTTCTCGAGGTAGGCGAGGACCTTCCCGTCGCGGTAGAAGACGGCCGTCTCGTCCTCCCGGACCACGACGTTGTCGTTCCATCGGACGTTGCGCGGGACCCGCCACATCACGTTCGGGCCCTTGTAGGCGTCCTCCCAGTTGATCGTCGTCGCGCCGATGAGACTGCCACCTTTCGCGGGGATCGGGTTGTTGGTTACCATCGTTCGTTACCTCTCGTTCGGTCTACGCGACCCGGATCCCTTCGATCGCCTGGAGCCGGGCCTTGAAAGCGGTCTCGAGCTGGCTGACCTGGTACGGGCCGTGGCCACCACGGGACCGAGCCCGGGCACGCCGGGGGTCGCGGTCATCGCGGGGACCGGTGCGACGGTCTGCGCCACCTGGTCGCCCGCGAGGGCGAACCCATAATCGTACTCGTAGAGCCGGTCGAGCTGCTGGGGGTTGACGCGGACCGATGGGGAGATCCCGGAGTACCCCTGCTCGGCGTGCCGGATCTCCCCCTCGAGCCGCTGCAGGTCCGCGAGGAGCGGCGCGAGGTCCATCAGCACCGGGAACTGGCCGGCGTTCGTGAGGGCGCTGCGGGCGTTCTCCAGCGTCGCGCGTGCGTTCCGCAGCTTGTCGGCGACCTGGATGCGGAGCAGATTGTCGGCGGCCCGGTTGTCCTCCCCCTGCCGGTAGGTTCGGTACCCCGGGACGAGCAGCTGGAGCCGCTTCAGCACCCCTCGGTTGTCGTCCACGCTCTGGCGCAGGTCGACCGGCGGGGCGGCCGGAGCCGAGGGGGGCGCGGCGCCGATCGTGGCCCCACAGGCATTGCAGAATCGTGAGTTCGGGGGCACGGGCTGACCGCATCTCGGACAGGCCGAGCCCGACGGAGGACCCGGCGGAGGGGGAGGAGGAGGCGGGGGCGGGGGGGTCGCGCTCGCCATGTTAAGGACTCCGGGGCGGGGAAGGGGCGCCGGGGGCGGACGGCGTCGGCGGGGTGACCGGGACGCTGGGGGAGTTGGCGGTGGTGTAGGAGAGGGCCGAGACCGGCGCCTCGGCGCGCCAGGCCGCGCGGGCGACCTCCCGGGGGGCTTCCGCCGCAACGGAGCGCATCCGCCACGCGATGCCCGCGACGGCGACGACGAGCAGCAGGATGAGGACGATCAGACCGAGCAGCATGTTGCCGACCGTCTCGACGCCGTAGTAGTTGCCGAGGCCGACCGAGAAGAACAGCGTCGCGAATCCCATCGCCATGAAGGCCCAGGCGAGGGAGCGTTGGGCGGTCGGGTCGCGCGAAGGGACTCGACGAGGTAGGAGACCACCGCGAAGACGAGGGCCAGCGAGCCGATCAGCAGGAGCGCCCCGAAGTGTTGGTTGCTCGGCAGCGCGAGGTAGATGCCGTAGAACAGGAGCGCCGCCGCGACGAGGAAGAGCACCGTCAGTACCATCGCGCTGATCCCCTGCCGCGGCGCGGGTCGTGACCCGCCCGGTACGGTGCTCGCCATGGAACCCACCTCTCGAAAAGGGACCCGCCCTTATATCAGCGTGGGGGGGCCGGGATCAGAGCCGAGGTTCGTCATCGGTCTTCTCCCGCCGAGGACGTGGGGGGGGCGGGGCAGGCGGCTCGGGGACGGCCTTAGGAGGGGCCTTCCCATCCTTGGCTGCGGGAGGCGCAGGGGGAGTCGGGGGGGCTGGCGGCGACTTCTTCGCGACGGGCGGAGGAGCGGTCGGGGGGCGCGCCGGTGCCGGCTTCCCCCGGCTGAAGACCGATTTGAGCACGGCGGTCGCGGGGCGGGGCCGTGTCGGGGGAGACATCGCGCTCGCGTGCATCGTCACCCCGGCGAGGGGCCTCACGGTCGCGGTGGAGACCGGTTCGCTGCACTTCGGGCAGTGCGGGAACTGGCCGATGCAATGCTGGCAGAGCGGCGCGCCACAGGTGTGGCGAACGGAGGCGATCCCCCCGCAGCCGACGCACCTCGGTCCGCCGCCGGGAGCCCCTCTCGCCGCCTCCGCCACCGTGGCACTCGGGGAGCCGCCCGGTGCCGACCGGAGCGAGGGCGCCGGCCGACGGCGCGGGGCTCATCTCGGGGGCGAAATATTTCTCCCCGGCCTCTTCGGCTACCTCGGTCGCGCCGGGGCCGGCGGCGGCCTCGCCCCCCCGGAACTCGGGGGAGTAGGCCCCGAGGTCGAGGGCGGGCAGCGAGGCCCGGACGGTCGTCCCCGCCTCTTCGACCACCTTGATCAGGCGGGCCTTGTAGATGCCCACCCGCAGCGTACGCACGAGCTGGAAGAGGGTGCGCTGCTCGGCGGGCATGACGAGGGCCTTCCGTGCGAGCTCCTCGACGTCGGCCGCGAGCGCCAGATTCTCCGGGCGCAGGTCCGCCTCGAGGACGGCTCGAAGGTAGCCGAACAGCCGCTGGAGCTGGTCGAGGGAGGCGGTCGGCGGGGAGAGCACCGCCACGTCGGCGAGCGTGAGCCCGCGGTGCTCGATCCCCGCAGGGCGGTGCTCGAGGGCGGCGGTAATGAGGTGATAGGAGGCGGTCTCCAGCTCCTTCACGTCGCTCGCCGGGAGCCGGTCGAGGTCGACGGGCGGGCTCTTCCCGATGGCGGTGAGCACCGGCTCGAGGAACTCGTAGGGGACGTGAAGCGTGACGAAGAGGTCGTTCTTGGCGACCGGGCGGTTCATGCGCGCCTCCAGGAGGAGCGCCTCCCGGCCGTACCGTTGGACCTGTTGGTCGCGGGTCTTCTCGACCGCCAGCTTTCGCCCGTCCTTGGCGGGGGCGAAGTCGGTGTCGAGGGCGAGGGCGCGGTCGAAGCTGGTCGAGGCGTCCTGCGGGCGGCCGGTCGCGAGGAGCGCGAGCCCCCGGCTCGTCCACGCCTGCGGGTTCGACGGTTCGCTTTCCGTCGCGCGCTCGTAGAAGGCGAGCGCCTCGTTCGGGTGGTCCAGCCGTTCCGCCACGAAGCCCGCGCGAAGGAGGTTCGTCGCGGAGGTCGGTTCGAGCGCGAGGGCGTGCTGGTAGGCTCCCGCAGCCCCGGCCCAGGACTGTCGGGCGATCTCCACCTCTCCGAGCCGCGACCAAATCGGGGCGCTCTTCGGGAGGACGCCCGTCCCCTGCTGGAGGGCCTCCTCGGCCCGGTCGAGCCGACCGGCACCGCTCTCTGCCTCCCCCAGGAGGAGAAAGATCTCGGCGTGCGGAGGGGACTTCGGGATCGCGCGACGGAGGAACTCCGCGGCCTCCGCGTGACGGCCCTCGTCGAGCATGGTTCGCCCGACCCCCGCGAGGGCCACCGGCGACTTCGCATCCCGCGCGAGCACGTCCTCGTAGACCGCCCGGGCCTCGGAGGGGCGTTCGAGCGCGGTGAGGATCTCCGCGCGCAGCAGCAGGAGGCCCGCGTTCGGCGCGGTGCCGTCGGGCGCGGGACCCTTCGCCCCCTCGAGGACCTCGAGCGCGAGGTCCGGTCGCCCGGCCGCGAGACGGAGCCGGGCCCGCCGGATCGCGATCTCCGGGAGGAGCGCCGGGTCGACCTCGGCTGCGCGTTCGTAGGATTGGTTCGCTTCCTCCACGAGCCCGAGGCCGGCCGCCAGGTCGGCGCGTTCCAGGTGGAGCGTCGGGTCCTGGGCCTCGGGAGCGTGGCTCGACAGCAACCGCGAGAGGGTCTCGTACGCCTCCTTCGATTCCCCGGCGTCCCGGTGGAGGTGGAACTTCTCGAGCAGGTACTGGGGGTCGTCGGGTTCGAGCAGGAGGATCGCCTTCAGCGAGTAGAGCACCTCGGAGGGTCGGCCCAGCGCCCTCCAGGCGTCCGCGCGTGCCTTCCAGGCCGCGACGTCATTGGGGTCCTCCTTCAGCAACGGGTCCGTGACCGCGACCACCTCGGAGGTACTGCCCTGCCAGCACCATCGTCTCGGCGAGGGCGACGCGTCCGTGACGGCTCTTGGGGTCGATCTCGAGCCCTTGCCGGAAGTAGGTGATCGCGTCGGCATAGGCTCCCTGCGAGCGCAGCGCCTCCCCCACCTCGAGATAGGCATGGGCGTCCCCGTGGGCCGCCTCGACGACCTTCCGCAGGGTGCTGAGCGCGTCCTCCCGCCGCCCCGCGCGGAGGAGAAGCTGGCCTTGTTTGCGGAGGTACATGGTGTTCGCCGGGTCGCGCCGGAGCAGGATCTCCAGCATCTGGAGGGCCCGGCTTTCCTCATTCTGGTGGTCGAGCACCTCCACCACGCCCCACAGTACGTCAGGGTCCTGGGAGCCACCGGAGATCGCACGGAGGTACAGCTCGCGCGCGGCGGAGTACCGGCCGGTCTCCCGCAGCGCGTGCCCAAGCTCTTTCATCACGTCGTTGCGCGCCCCGTTCTCAGGCCGGTCGAGGAACGCCTCGTAGCTGCGGATGGCTCGCTCCGGGTCCCCCACGAGGCGGGACGCACGAGCAATCCCAAGCTCGGCTACGGCCGCAGCCTCCGGGTCGGTCGACGCACGTTCGTAGGCGACGAGGGCGGTGCGGGCCTCGTGGTCCCTCTCGGCGGAGCTCTCGGGTCGGCCGTAGGCAAGCCCGAGGTAGAGGTTCCCGCGCTCGACCGCCACATCGGTCCGGGTCGGGTCGAGGCGGAACAGCTCGTCGAGCACGGGGGCGAGCTGGTTCGGGTCGTCGGTCAACGCGAGCACCTCCTTCTTCTCGAGAAGATACGGGAGCTGGCCTGGGTGGGCGCTGAGGAGCGTGTCGTAAGCCCGAAGGGCTCCGGCGGTGTCGCCGGCGGCCGCCAGGGACCTGGCCAGCTCGACCTGGGCGGCGAGGTCATTCGGGTCCTCCGCCAGGACCGCTTCCGCGAACTCGCGGACCGCGTCCTCGCGCCCGGCCCGGCGAGCGAGGTCGAGTCCCCGACGAAGCTCCACGACCGCTTGAGGATGGACCGCGCGCAGAGCTCGGTAGGCCTCGAGGGCCGGCGCGATGCGGTCGGCGGCGGCTTCGAGCTCAGCTACGCCGCTCATCGCGTCGAGGTTGTCCGGCTGCGTGGCGAGGACGGCCCGGCAGGCCGCCAGCGCGACGTCCCCCGGTCGAGCCGGGTAGCGAGCGCCTGGAGTTGGTGCAGGTTCTGCAGGTTCCGGGGATCCGCCTCCGAGAGACGCTGCCGCCCACGCAGCGCGACCTCGGGCGCGGGAACCTCGGTCATTTCTGCGACCCGTCCGAGCTCGGCGAGTTCGAGGGGAGGCTCTCGCTCGACGAGCGTCTTGGCCACGGCTGTGGCGTCCTCGGTCCGTCCCAGGTCGTAGAGCAACCGGACCCGGAGCACGTTCGCCGCGTCGTCCGACGGAGCCTTTTCCGGGAGTGACTCAAGGACGGCAAGGGCGTCCGCCGAGCGTCCCAGAGCGGCCAGCAGGTGGGCCCGCGCGACGAGGAGGCCCGGGTCGCTGGGGGAGGATTTCAAGAGTTCGTCCGCCGCTTCCAGGGCGCTTACATCGCCCCCCAGGGTCTGCGCGAGGTCGAGCTTCAGTCGCAACGCCCTCGGGTCGTCCGGGACCAGCTTGAGGGCCCGATTCGACGTACTGCGTCGAGCTCGCATCCTGTTCCTGGGCACGGAGGTAGGCGGCGACGGCCTCCTTCGGCTGTCCGAGCATCTTCAGGGCGTCGCCGCGGGTCCCCCAGAGCGTCCGGTCGTGCGGGCTCGCCACGAGCGCCTGATCGACGAGCTTGACCACCTCGTCAAGGTCCTGGTTCTGGGCGAGCAGGACGAGGGCTTTGTGATGGAGCAGGGTGACGGACCCCGGCTGGAGCCCGAGCCCGAGGTCCACGGCCCGGCGGGCCAAGGCGGGCTGGCCGTTCCGGTAGAAGGCCATCGCGGCGTCGTCGAGGTACGGCCCCACCTCCTCTCCGAAGGGACCGAGCCCCGCTCCCTGCGCCTCGACCCCGGCTGAGGAATGTCTTGAGCAGCCGCACGAATCGTTCCCGGTCCGGCCCCGGCTCCGCCTCCGTCGCGGCACGGTACAGGCGACGGACCTCCTCGACCGGCGGGGGCGCTGTCGCGGGAGCGGCGGAACGTTCGGTCGCCGGCGTGGACATCGTGTACAGCGAGTCCTCGAGGCGGGATAAATCATCTCCTCCAAGGCGCGCGCCTTCGACGCAAGAACCGGGGCTCTTATGCTCCGGACCGGCTCCGGTCGACCGTGCGCGCTGGCCCCCGCTCGCCGGTCCCGAGGAAGTCGATCTTCGACCCGGTGCACGGGACGGTCGCCCTCGATGCGCCGGCGCTCGCCCTCGTCAACACGCCCGAGTTCCAACGTCTCTGGGGGATCCGACAGACCGGCTTCGCCCACCTGGTGTTCCCGGGGGCCAACCACACCCGGCTCGAGCACTCCCTGGGTACGTACTGGGTGGCCGGACGGATGGCCGAGCACCTCGGCCTCAACCACCACGAACAGGAGGTCGTTCGCACCGCAGCCCTGCTGCACGACCTGGGCCACGCCCCGTTCTCGCACACGTTCGACCACTCCATGCAGGAAGTGCTGGGTTGCGGGCATGAGGCGCTCTCCCGGTCTCGGATCCTGGGCAAGGACCCCGACGCGCCGGGAGAGGTTCCGCGGGCGCTCCGGCGCCACGGCCTGGACCCGGCCGAGGTCGCGGGGTTGGTGGACCCGCCTTCTCGCGGCGGCGCCCGCCCGGTGCTGCGATCGATCCTCCACGGTGCGGTCGACGCCGACCGGATCGACTACCTCCAGCGAGATGCGCATTACACCGGTGTCGCGCACGGGGCGATCGATGCCGTACGGTTGCTCGAGACGGTCCGACGGGCCGGCGAGCGCCTCGTCTTCGCCGAGAAGGGGCGGAGTGCGGTCGAAGGGTTCCTGGTCGGTCGGGCCCTGATGTACCAGACCGTGTACTATCACAAGACCGTACGGGCCGCCGAGCTCATGGCCCAGGCGGCGCTCGAACGGATGCCCGGATACCCCGAGAGCGTTCGCCCGGCGTTCTCCTGGACCGACGCCGACTGGCTCGTCCGGGTCCGGGAAGCCGGCGGTCGGAGCGCGGAGCTCGTCGACGGACTCTCCACGCGCCAGCTCTACAAGCGGGTGCAGGGATGGGCGGACCTCGAACCGGCCGCCCGACGCGGATGGCGACGTCTGCTCGCCCACCCGCGCGACCGTCGATCCCTCGAGGACGAACTGGCCGCGCGCGTGAAGGCGCGGCCGGGGACGGTCCTCATCGACCTGGGCGGGCTCGAGCCGCGGGGGGACCCCGGACGGGAATGGGGCGAGATCGGTCTGCAGGGAGAAGGCCGGACGACGTACCCGTTCCGCGAGCCGAGCCTCTGGTTGCTGCTCGCCACCCGGCCCCCCTCGGAGTCGTCGGTCAACGTCTACGCCGCGGGGAAGCTCGTGCCGGCCCTCGAACGCGTGCTCGCCCACGACCCTTCCGTCCTGCCGTAGGCGGAGCGGAAGCCGGGCGTTCCGAGAGGTCGAGCACCCGGCTCCACCACCGGTCCGGAACCGGCATCACCGAGAGGCGCGACATGCGTAGCAGCGTGAACCCCGCGAACGCGGGGTCCTCGCGGATCTCCGCCAGCGAGACGTTCCGGGAGAGCTGGCGCTCGGGGACCACTTCGACGAACCACGACCCCCGGGTGTCCTGCGGGTCGGGCTCTGGGGCCGAGACGACGCGCACGACCCCGACGCAAGCCCGTACGTCGCCGCTGTGGTAGAAGAGCGCCGTGTCGCCCGGTCGCATCGACCGGAGGTGCCGGAGCGCGAGGGCGTTGTGGACTCCGTCCCATCGAGTGCGTCCCTCGCGGAGGAGGTCGGAGTACGAGTAGCTGCTCGGCTCCTGCTTGACCAGCCAATGGGCCACGCCCCTCCCATCGTCCTGGGCGGATACGGTTGGCGCGTGGACTACCCGACGACGACGCCCCGGGGGCCGATGACGAACGGACGCCGCTCTGGGTCGTGGGCGCATCCGCGCATCCGAACGACCTTCACCTGCCGGACGGAACGGTCCCCGACCCACTTCCGCGTCAGCAGGATCTCTCCCCGGGTGAGGATCTCCTCGGGGGTCAGGTACGCCCGGGCTCCCCGGAGAGGCGGTGATCAACGTCGTCACGCCGGATTCTGAGAGGAAGCGGAGCAAGGACTGGATCTCCGTCCGCTCCGCCTGCGGGTCGGGCGAGGACTTCACGGCGAACCGGCGGATCGACGTCATCGAGTCGACGACGACGCGAGTGTACGCGCCGCCGCTCATCTGCTGGCGGAGCTTGAGCTGGATCCCCTGGATGGCGATGTCCTCGGTGTCGGCCGTCCGTTTGGCCTCCTGCGAGATGTCGCGCATCGTCTTGAGGTCGGTCAGGGTCCGGATCTCCTGAACGGCGGCGGTGCGCCGGAACGCCTTCAGTCCGGGGTTCGCGTCGAGCGTGTGAACCGCGGAGAGGTCCCAGCCGAACGACCGCACGTTCTCCATGATCTCGTTCGGCGGTTCGTCGACCGCCACCAGGAGCACTTGTTCCCCACGTCGGATCCCCTCGAGGAGGAACGTGAGGGCCACCAGGGACTTCCCGCTGCCCGACCCCCCGGTCATCAGGTAGGGACGGCCCCCGACGAGACCGCCGCCAAGCATCCGGTCGAGGCCCGGGATCCCGGTGGCGACCCGCTCGACGGGCGAAGGCAAGGTCAGGGTCACGACCCCTCCTTCGGCGGGGCCCCATCCGGTGCTGGGGCCGGAGGCGCGTCAGGTACCCGTAGGCGCCCTCCGGGACCGGTCCGGGGGTTGCGGCGAGGACCGGGGGAGCCTTCTTCTTTCGCACGACCCGGCGCTTGGGCTTGGGCGGGGATACCTCCCCGGATGTTGGCGGAACTGGAATCTCGGGAAGCCCCGGCGGAGGGGGCGGTGAGGGCGGGGAGCCAGCTCCAACCGGTGGCGGGCCGACCGTCACGACGTGCCCGGCGCCGAGTTCCTCGGGCTTTTTCCGGGCGGCCGTCGCGGCGCGCTTGCGTCGACGTGCGGGAGGAGAGGGGACCCCGGACGTGAGGGGTGGCGGAGGCGGTGGAGGAGGAGGGGAGACTGCGGCCGGTGGGGAGACGGCCCCCGCGGGGGGCACCGCGACCGCGGGGTGAGTGGAGGGGGCTCCCGGGGACACGGTTGGGGGAGGAGGGGGAGGCGACGGCACCGGCGGAGGCGCTTCCAGGAGGCGCGGGCGGGTGGGCAAAGGCGGGGGCTCCGACCGCGCATGGGGCGCAGGGTGCCCGGGGGGAGGCGGCGCAGCGGTCCGGGCGCTGCCGGAGAGACCGCTGGGAGGGGACGGGGGAGGAGGGGGCGGGGGGGGCGGCGTCGTAGCGTGGACCCGGGGGGTTGGTAGGGAAGGCGGTCCGGGCCGTTGCGTCGGAGGAGGAGGGGGCGGCAGGGGGGCGCCGGGCGTCGTACGCGGGGGAGGCGGTGGCGGAAGCGGGGAGGGCTCAGCGGCTGCCGCCTTGGAGCGGGCAAGGACCGGCGGGGCGGTCGGCGTCGGGGAAGCCGGCGCCACCGTGGGTGGGGCCGCCTCGGCCGGGGCCGCGCTCGGAGAGGTCGGGCCCGGGGTCGGCTCCCGAGCTGAAATCGTCGGCGAAGGCGCGGGGACGGCGGGGGACTCCGCAGGAGCGGCAGGGGGAGCGGCGCGCGGCGCAGGGTAGGGAGCTCTCTCGGCAACCTGCCGAGTGCCGAGGGAGATCTCGTTCAACAGCCGCGCGAGCTGCGCCGCCAGGATCGGCGGTTCGGGGAGCCGCGCCGGCGCGACCCCCACCCGGGCCGCCTCGGCGCGCGCCATGATCCGGGCGAGGGCCGCTTCGGCGGGGGCACGGAGAGTGTGGTGGACCACCTGATCGGCCTCCGGCGGCACGGCGCCGGCGGCCAGAGCGCGGGCCAGGTGGTTCGCGGCTTCCGTGACCTCGCCCTGACGGGCGGCGACAAGGGCGGCCTCGACCTCCGCGCGCACCGGCGCGACATTCTCGCCGACGAGGAGCAGGTCGCGTACCTCCTGGTCGAGGAGCTCGACGGTGCTCGGCTCGCGCAAGGACGGCTCGCCGGTGGTTTCGATCTCGGCGGGCAGCGCCGCGACGACCTCCTGGGTGTCGCGCGAGATCGTCGCCAGGAGGTTGACGTCGATCCCGTGGGCGCCGATGCGGTACGGATGGAGCCGGACGTCGTGGGAGCTTCCCCGGAACTTCTCGACGCCGATGGCGCGAACGGTCACTCCGTCGAGCTCCCAGCGAAAGAGCCGGATCTCTCCGCGAGCGAGCATCCGCTCCGGGCTCTCCACGTCCTCGATCGGGGACTCGACGGTGAGGATCGTGGTCACCCGGAGGTCGGAGAGGAATCGGAGGAACGATTGGGCCCCGGCGGCCGGCTCGTAGCCTTTCATGCAGAAGTACTGGAGCGCGGTCAACGAATCGACCACGACCCGGCTGTAGGCCTTGCGTTGGACCTCGGTGCGCAACATCTGTTCGAGGGCGGAGATCGTCACCTCGACGCTCGTGAGCTCGGGGGTCTTGCGGATCGCGAGGTCGACCCGGTCGAACGGGATCGCAGAACGGACGGAGGCGATGTCCTTGAACGGAGTGCGCTCGAAGCGCATCACGTCGGGGATCGCGTCGAAGACCTCCACCTTCCCGAGCTCGGGCAAGAGGGCCCGGTGGTTCCAGAGGATCTCGTTCGGGGGCTCCTCCACCGTTACGAAGAGGGTCCGCTCCCCGTTCCGGACTCCGTCGCACAGGAACTGGAGCGCCAGCGTGGTCTTCCCCGTCCCCGACGGTCCGACCACCAGATAGGGCCGACGCGGCATCAGCCCGCCGTCCAGCATTCGGTCGAGCTCGGGAGTCCCGGTCGATAGCCGGCGCTCGCCCGTCGGGATGGGGGCGCTAGGTTCGGGCACTCGTTCTCTCCCTGGTCCGCCACGCGGCGCCGCGGCTCGGTGGTGGTAGAACGCGAGAGCGAGGTCTTGAACCTTCCCGCAGAGAGCGCGCGCAAGAGCTATCTCTCGCGGGACGCCCTGCGGGCGATGGCACTCCCCCCGTCCGACGGCCTGCACCGGATGCGGGCACTCGCGGCTTCGCTCCCGAGCGCCCTCCACCACGGCTTCCGTCTCGGTCGGGAGATTGCGCTTCCCTCCGAGTCCCAGCCGGTCCACGTCTTCGTGGCCGGGATGGGAGGGTCGGGGATCGCCGCCGACCTTGCCCGAGGGATTGTCGAGGCCGAGACCCGCATCCCGCTCACGATCCTTCGCGCCCCGAGCCCTCCGCTCGCGCTCTCCTCCCGCTCGCGGGTCGTGCTCGCCAGCTACTCGGGGAACACTTGGGAGACGCTGCGGACCTACGAGGCGGCGGGCCGCGCCGGTGCCTTCCGGGTCGTGATCACCTCCGGAGGGACCCTCGCGGAGCGGGCCGCCCGCGACCGGGTGCCCATGCTGCCCGTCCCCTCCGGCATTCCCCCGCGGTCGGCCGTCGGCTACCTTCTCGGAGGGATCCTCGGACTCTTCGACCCGTGGTTCCCCGAGTCAAACGAGGAGCGGGTGCGTCGGATCGTAGAGCGGGCCCCCAGCTACGTCGCGGCCTGCGCCCGTCCCCGAGGACCGGCGGCCCGGATCGCAAGCGAGATCGGCTCCCACCTGCCGTTCATCTACGCGGAGAGCTCCTTCCTCGGACTGGCGCGCCGCTGGAAGACCCAGATCGAGGAGAACGCCAAGCGCCTCGCGGCCTTCGACGAGGTACCCGAACTCTTCCACAACGCGGTGGTCGCCTGGGACGCAGTGCCCCGCGCGGAGGGGAAACGCTACGCGGTCGTGCTCCTCGAATGGCCCGGCGCTCCGCCGCTCGTCCGCCAGAGCGGCAAGTACCTGGTCGACCTCCTGCGGTCCCGGGGAGTGACGGTCATCCCCGCCTCCCTGACTCCCGAGGACCGGCTCGAGGCCCTCATCACCGGCCTCACGCTGGGGGACAACGTCAGCCTCTTCCTCGCCGAGGCGGGCGGAGTGGACCCGTACCCCGTCGACGCCATCACGCGCCTCAAGTCCGCGCTCGGGACGCTCGAGCCCGGCCCGGACGGCGCGGCACCCGGGCGGTCCAAGTCGCCCGCCCGCTCGGCGCCGCGACGACCGGCGCACCGCCTCGTCGGAAAGCACTAAAGCGGAGCAGAGCTCCCCCCGACCGGGTGCTGAGGTAGCCTAGCTCGGCCAAGGCGCCAGATTCGAGATCTGGTGGTGCGTATGCATCGCGGGAGTTCAAAGGCCGCTCGGGAGAACCTCCGGGCGACGGAGACTCTCCCCCTCAGCGCCTCCTCGCCTCCGAGCGTGGTGATCGAGGTGGAGGTCGCGCGCGCCGGGCGGAGAGACTCCTTTACGCTGACGGTACCGTCGGGTACGCTCGTCCGCGAGGCGGTCCGCCAGGTCGGCGTCGCTCCGGAGGGTGCCTCCGTGCTGGTGGACGAGGTCTCGGTCCCGCTGGACCAGCGCCTCGAAGGGCCGACCCGGCTGCTGGTCGTGCCGACCTTCTCGGGCGGTTAACCGGCGCGGACCGATATCCCAAGAGATTTAGCCCGCGACTCCCGTCCTTACGTGGGTCAGGTTGTCATCGTGCCGTCCAGTTGCCCGATCTGCGAACAACCGATCTCGATGACTGGCCTCCACTGCACGGTGTGCGGCTTCCCGACGGCGCTCGCGATCGAGGGACTGCGCTCGATCGAGGCGGCGCCTCCCCCACCGGACCCGGGCCCACCGCAGGGGACCCCCCGGCGCGTGCGCACCCCGTCGCCGCAGGCCGAGCTCGCGGCGCGTATCAGCCGCGACCTGCGGGCCAAGATGGAGATCGTGCACGACCTGGGGCGTTCCGTCCCGGACGCCACCAGCGAGATGTGCCAGGCCGCCCTCGGCGAGGCCGAAGGGCGCGAAGGGGAGGCCCTCGAGACCCTTCGCGGTGCCCAGACCCGCCTCGAGCGTGAGCTGGACGAGCTCCTCGAGCAACGGCTGCGCTCCGTCCTCGGCCGACGGGACGTCCTCCAGACGCACGGGGTCCACCTGGCCATCGGTCCGGACATCGACCGCGTCACCGAGGAACTGCAAGCGCGCCACCTCGAGGACGCGACCGCCCTGCTGCTGGAGGCGGAAGGTCGCATCGGCCAGTTCGAGTCCGATTGGCGCGGGCTCCAGGGCCTGCTCGCGCAGATCGAGGGGTTGCGGAACGACGCGGCCGAGCTCGGGCTCCCGCTCGGAGAGATCTCCGGGCAGATCGAGGAGATCCGGGACCGCCTCGCGGGCCCCCGGCTCACCGAGGAGAGCCTCGACGACCTCGCCCAGGCCGCCGCGCAGGCGCTCATGCTCCTCCACGAAGCGGTCCCCTCTTCGCTCGAGGAGGAGCTCGCCCGGCACGCTACGACCCTCGGGTCGTACCCCGAAGAGCACGTGCCGAGCTCCGTCGCGCGGCGCCTCCACGGCGAGGCGAGCCGGCACTTGAAGAAGGGCCGACTACCCGAGGCGATGCAGAGCGTCCGCGAACTACGCCAGCAGGTCGAGGAGATCCAGCGCGCAGCGGCGGCTCGCCCGGCGCCGGCGGCCGTCCCGACCTCGACGGAGACCGAGGCGGAGATGCTCGACCGGCTCCTCAAGAAGGCCCGTTCGCTCGCGGGTCGCGTGCGCACGCTCCCTCCCGAGAGCGACGCCGCCCGGGACGCCGCGGTCGAGATTCCGCACCGCCACCGAGCACCTCAAGGCCCGCGAGTTCGCCGAAGCGGACCAGACCCTCGCGCACCTCATGCGAATGCTTGCCGAGCAGCCGGGCGGAAGTGCCCCGTGATGCCCGGGCCCCCGCCGCCCCCCGACGTGCGAGCTCGGCTCGAGATGCTCACCCAGCGGGCTCGCCAGCTGGAGGTCGATGGCCTCCCGTCGTTCCCGATCCAGCAGGTCCAGGAAGCCGTCGCCCGCGCGCTCGCGGCCGGAACCCCGGACCACGCTGCGCTGGTCATCAAGCGGGGAGAGGCGCTCCTCACCAAGGTCGCGCAGGACTGGACGTGGGTGAAGGAGCTCCTGCGGCGGGCCGAGGAACTCCGCGCGATCGCCGCCACGATCGGCGTCGACCTCGCCATCCTGGACGAGCGGGTCGGCAACCCCCGGAAGCGGCTGCTCCAGGGGCCCCTCAGCTCGGGCTCGCTCGAGAAGACGGCGGCGAGCGCTTCGTTCGCGCTCGCCGTGTTGAACGACGCCGTCCCGAAGTTCTGCCTCCAAGAGGCTCAGAACCTGGGAGCGACGATCCGAAAAGCCCGCGACCGGGGGGAGGAGGTCCAGGCGGCGGCGGCCTCGTTCGCCCGTCTCCTCGAAGCGGTCCAGGACCAGAACCTCCCGACCTCTGCCCAACGGCTCGTCGAGACCCGGAAGGAGGTCGCTCGCATCCCGAGGGCTCCCGCCTTGCCCCGGATGGGCAACGAGGAGGAGGAGGAGATCCTCCTCGAGGCCCGCAACCTCGCGCGACGGCTCCAACGGATCAAGGGAAAGGCCCACGACGCCCACAGCGCCGCCCGCCTGATGACGCAGGTCCGACAGGCGCTCGCGGAGGACCGGCGGTACGGCACCCCCGAGGAGGAGATCGAAGAGCTCTGGCTCGAGGTCGACCGAATTACCCGAGAGAACCGGCGCGCCTCGGAGAACCCGCCCGGAGTCCCGCTGCGCGCTCGGGACGAGCGACCTACCTCGGACGTCGTGCCGGCCTCGGCGATGTCGCCGCCGGCCCCGGTCTCGTTAGAGACCCCGGGGACGCCGCCCACGGGCCTTCCCCCGTCCCCCGATCCCTCCTCCCCCGGCCCGACCGTCCCCTCGGAGCCCTCGACCCACTCTCGCCGGGGGTTCCTCGTGCCGTACGTCCCGCCGGAGATGCCGGTCCTCGCCGGTCCGGAGAACCCGCCGAACGCGGAGAACCGGCCCCGACCCCGCCCCCGGGTTCCGCCGTAACGCTTTAATACGTATCGCAAGTGGTTTATACCACTTGTCGCGGGGGAGCGCGCGAGCGGCACCTCGGCCGGTGGGGACAGTGTTGGCCGTTACCCCGAGTGGGTCACTTACGCTCCGGGCCCCGGGCCCGGACGTGGTCCCCGAGGGCACCCCGGTCGCCGAGCCCCGCAACGGGGTTCGCGGCGTCGTAGCTCGCGTCTTCGGGCCGGTATCGCAGCCGTACCCTAGCGTCCGCCCCCGGCGGGCCCCGAGCCCGGCCGAGGGGATCCGCCTGATCGGCGCTACGCTCGTGGTGGAGTAGGTGGGGTTCGATGGCGAACGGCGAGGTACCCCCGACCGGTGACAAACCCGCGGCCCGGACCGAGGACCTCGCGGTGCCGACCCGATGCACGAGCTGCAACTCCTCGCACCTGACCCGGGACTACGAGCGCGGCGAGCTCGTCTGCGACGAGTGCGGGCTCGTCCTCGAGGAATCGATGATCGACCAGGGACCGGACTGGCGTGCGTTCGACGCCGAGCAAGGCGAGAAACGCGCGCGCACGGGGGCCCCCACCACGCTCACGATCCACGATAAGGGGCTCTCCACCGAGATCGGCTGGAAGAACCGCGACCCGTACGGGAAGTCGATCCCGACGCGCAACCGCGCCCAACTCTACCGGCTCCGCAAGTGGCAGCGCCGCATCCGGGTGTCGAACGCCACCGAGCGCAACCTCGCCTTTGCGCTCGCCGAGCTCGACCGGATCGCCTCCGGCATGGCCCTGCCCCGCAACGTGCGCGAGACCGCCGCGATGATCTACCGGAAGGCGGTCGCCAAGAACCTCATCCGGGGACGTTCGATCGAGGGGGTCGTCGCCGCGTCGCTCTACGGAAGCTGCCGGCAGTGCAACGTCCCGCGGACGTTGGACGAGATCGCCTCGAAGTCCCGGATCGGACGGAAGGAGATCGGCCGGACGTACCGGTTCATGACCCGAGAGCTCCACCTGAAGCTGATGCCGACGCGGCCGCAGGACTACATCCAGCGGTTCTGCTCCGAGCTGAAGCTGAAGGGCGAGATCCAGACCCGGGCCAACGAGATCCTAAAGCAGGCGACCGACCGGGAGCTGACGAGCGGACGCGGTCCGACGGGCGTCGCGGCCGCCGCCATCTACATCTCGAGCGTCCAGTGCGGCGAGCGACGGACCCAGCGAGAGGTCGCCGAGGTCGCGGGCGTCACCGAAGTGACGATCCGGAACCGCTACAAGGAGCTCACCGAGAAGCTCAATCTGCGGGTCATGCTCTAGCCCGCTCCGCCACGCTCTATAGCCACCGAGCCCTCGCGCGTACGTGACGCGCATCCTCTCGGTCGGCGTGCTGGTCTCCGGCGAGGGCACCACCCTCGAGGGGCTCGCGGACCTGGTCGCGGGAGGGCACCTCCCGGCCAAGGTGTCGCTGGTCGTCTCCGACCGCCCGCACGCTCCGGCCATCGAGCGCGCCCGCCGACATGGATTGCCCACCCTCGTGCTCCCCTCCCACGGCCAGCTGGCCGGCGCGTGGGAAGAGCAGCTCACCCGCGAGCTCGAGTCCCGGGGCGTAGAACTGGTGGTGCTCGCGGGCTTCCTCTCCATCCTGCCGGAGGCGTGGGTCCGCCACTGGCGGGGGCGCGCCATCAACCTCCACCCCTCCCTCCTCCCCCGATACGGGGGCGCGGGGAATGTACGGACGCAGGGTCCTCGAGGCGGTGCTGGCGGCTCGGGAGCGTACGACCGGCGCGACGGTCCACCTGGTCACGGCCGACGTCGACCGCGGGCCCCCGCTGGCCCAGGAGCGGGTCCCGGTCGTTCCCGACGACACCGTCGACACCCTTCGCGCCCGCCTGCACCCCGTAGAGGTCGCACTGCTGGCGTCGATCATCCGACGCTTCGCGGACGGAAGCCTGCCGCTCCCCTACCCCTATCCGGAGCCGGGGGCGCGGGTGCCGGACGCAGGCGAACGGGGCGACGCGCGTCGCTGACGGCTAGCCCGCGGTCGCCGAGCGCGGGGTCCGAGAAGGTCCGAGAGCGGCGTCACCCGGTGCGGGAGCTCGACCGCCAGGATATGCCGCGTCGTCTTCGGCGCGTACAGCAGGTTGGCGGTGGCTCGTCGCACGACCTCCGACCGGTCGATCGGGGGCCCCGGATCCCACCGCTCCAGCCGGACCAGGTCCGAATCGTACGGGAGGACCCAGGCGGGGGCCCATTCGGCGCCCAGCGACCGGAGGGCCGCGACCCGGTGGTGGCCGTTGAGGATGACTCCCGAGCCCTCGGCGACCCAGATCGGGTTGTCCACGACCCCCGCCTTTCGGATGTGGGCGGCGAGCGCGCGGACGCTCGCTCCCCGGATCTCCTCGTGGGGGAGGAGGCCCGCGAGCGGGACCAGCCGGAACTCCGGGCGGCGCTTCATCCAGCGCTCCCCTCGCGCACCCGGCGGACGGCCCGGCGGACGTAGACCGGGACCATGCGGTGGCGGTAGTCGGGGAGCAGGAAGGTGTTGTGGACCGGTCGGGTCGCCCGCTCCACGTCGTGGGCGAACGCTTGGAGCCGGTCCTCGGAAAGGTGCTCGCCGACGAGGGCCTCGGTCAGCCCGTCGTACCGCTTCGGAAACATCTCCGCCGCCCCGATCGCGAGGCGGAGCGCCGTGACGCGGTCGCCGTCGAACTCTCCGGAGGCCGCGACCCCGAGCTCGGGGAAGTCGTACGAGGGACGGACGCGCAGCTTGAGGTAGGCACCGGGTCGGCCGCGAGTCCGTGCCGGGAGGTGCACCCCGACCAGCAGCTCGCCGGGGCGCAGGGTCAGGCGACGTATCCCGTCCCCAGCGAGGTCGTACATCTGCTCCAGCGGAAGGCGCCTCCGACCTTCCGGTCCCGCGAGCTCGACCTCCGCCTCGACCGACATGAGCGCGGGGGCGAGGTCCCCCGAGAACGTCGCGTAGCACTTCTGCGCCTGGGGGACCACGTGGCAGCGGTCCCCGTCCGCCTTCAGGCAGAAGCCGAGGCTCTCTCGCCAGAAGTAGCTCTGGTTGAAGAAGAAGCAGCGGGTCTCCACGAGGAGGTTCCCCCCGACCGTCCCGCTCGCGCGGACGAGGGGAGTGGCGACCTCACGGACGGCATCGCCGAGCGGAGGGTACGCCGCGAGCAGCGGCCCGTCGTTCTCGAGGTCGGCGAGCCGTTCCATCGCTCCGATCCGGTCGAGGGAGCGGCCGCGAAGCTCCGCGACGTCCTCGAGGGCGACCAGGTTCGGTCGCAGGTTGAGGTGCATCTTGTAGTTCGGCAATAGGTCCGTCCCCCCGGCGAGGTAGTCGAACTTCCCCTCGAGCCGGCCCGCGAGCGTCACCACCTCGCCGACCGAGGTGGGGCGATGCAGTTCGAACGGGTCCAGATGCATGGGCTCAGGCCCCCTTCCAGGGGCGTCCCTCCTTGCGACGCTGGTCGATCCCCTTCAGCACCTTGTCCGGCGTGATTGGAAGGTCGGCGAACCGGACCCCGACTGCGTCGTAGAGCGCGTTGCCGACCGCCGGGCAGCGTCGCGATCAGCGGCCCCTCGCCCGCTTCCTTCGCGCCGAACGGCCCCTCGGGGTCGTCGTCCCCGACCAGGAGGATCTCGACCTTCGGCATCTGCTGGGGCATGGGGATCTTGTACTCGAGCAAGGAGGGGTTCATGAGCCGGGTACCGCGGTAGTTCATCGACTCGCCCATCACCTGGCCCAGTCCCATGTGGACCGACCCCTCGACCTGGCCCTCCACCGCGAGCCGGTTCAGGACCCGCCCGCAGTCGAACGCGGCCCACACCGTCTCGACGTGGTAGACCCCGGTCTCGACGTCGACCTCGAGCTCGGCGACGTACGCTGCGAAGGAGTAGGCGGGAGCGGTGCCCGCGCGGGCGCCCTTGAAGGTGCCGCCCATCGGGGCCGAGTTGTACGACCCGCTCGCGACGAGCGCTCCCGAACGTTCCATCGCCTTGTGCAGGGCCTCGAGGAACGTGACGCCGAGCGTCGGCTGGACCGGGAGAGGTACCTCTCGTGGCCGACCTGCATCTCCCCGAGGGGTCGCCCGGTGAGCTCCGCCGCCGCCGCGAGCAGCTTGGCGCGCAGCTCCTCGGCCGCAGCGCGTGCGGCGTTCCCCATCATGAACGTCACCCGGCTCGAGTACGACCCGAGGTCGACCGGACTGACGTCCGAGTCGACGCGCTGAACGTGGACTCGCTCGAGGTCGATGCCGAGGACCTCCGCGACGATGAGAGCGAGCAGGGTGTTGGAGCCCTGACCGATGTCGGCCTGCATCGAGTGGGCGGCGATCCCCCCGTCCATGTCGACCTTGAGGTGGACCGTCGACTGCGGCATGGCGGGGGTGAAATGGATCGGACTGTTGGAGCCCGAGATGTAGAAGCCGCAGCCGAGGCCGACGCCCCGACCGTACGGGAGCCGGCGGAACTTCCGGTCCCAGCCGCTCTTCTCTCGGGCGGCGGCGAGGCACTTGCGGAAGGAGGTAGAGGTGATCCGGAACTGGTTCACCGTGGTCGAGTTCGGTGGCAGCGCATTCCGGTCGCGGAGGTCGAACGGGTCGACCCCGGCCCGCTCCGCGAGCTGGTCGAGCGCGACCTCGATGGAGTAGCGGAGGTTCGTCCCCCCGTGCGCCCGCATCGCACCGGACGGGGGCTTGGTGGTGTAGACCCGACGGCCCCGGTACCGGAAGTTCGGCACGCGGTAGGGGCCCATCGAAAGGACGCCGTTGTAGTACGTCGTGACGGTCCCGAAGGAGCTCCACGCTCCCCCGTCGATGAGGGCCTCGATGTCGTAGGCCAGGATCCGACCCTGGCCGTCGGTCGCGATCCGGACGTCGTTCTGGGTCGGGTGCCGTCCGTGGTTCGTGTAGAACACGTCCTCGCGGTCCACCAGGACCTTCACCGGACGGCCGGTCTCGATGGCGAGCGCGGCGCAGACGATCTCGTGGGGCAGGGGGTCGGACTTCCCTCCGAACCCACCGCCGACCTCGGGCTTGATGACGCGGACCCGGTGCATCGGGATCCCGAGCACCTCGCTCAGGGAGCGGTGGAGGTAATGCGGGACCTGCGTGGCGCTCCACACGGTCAGGCGACCGTCGGGCGTCGACTCCGCGAGGGTCGCGAGCGGTTCGGTGAACGCGTGGGTGACGCCGGCGAAGTTCCCCCGAACGCGGACGGTATGGGCCGCCTTCGCGAAGGCCGCGTCGACGTCCCCGAAATGCTGGACTACCTCCTTCTGGATGTTCGAACCGTTCAGCCCGCGGGCATGGATCGGCTCGGCGACCGGCGAGGTGCCGTCGCGCGGGTCCGAGTACTCCGGGAGCCGCTCCACGTCGAACGAGATGAGGGAGAGGGCGCGCTCGGCGGTCCGCTCGTCCGTCGCGGCGACCGCCGCGATGATGTCCCCGATGTACCGGGCCTTGCCGACCGCGATCGCCGTCTCGTCATGGGTGATGGGAAGGACCCCGAAGGGGGTCGGGTACCGCTCGCCGGTGAGGACCGCGTGGACGCCAGGGAGCGCGCGCGCCCGAGAGACGTCGACCGAGCGGAGGCGCGCGTGCGGCCACGGGCTCCGGAGGAGTCGACCGACCAGGAGGCCCGGGCGTTGGATGTCGTCGGTGTACTCTGCCCGACCGGTGACCTTGAGCGGACCCTCCACGTAGGGGATCCTCTGCCCGAGGAGGCGGTACTGGGGGGGACGGGGCCCACCATCAGGTCCCCTCGCGCGCCGTCGCTTCGACCGCCTCGATGATCTTGAGGTAGCCAGTACACCGGCAGAGGTTGCCCGAGATCGCGCGCACGATCTCCTCGCGGGTCGGGTGCGGATGGTCCCGGAGAAACGCGGTCGCGGTCACGACGAACCCCGGGGTGCAGAAGCCGCACTGCGTCGCGCCCGTCCGCACGAAGGCCTCCTGGAGGGGGGACAACCCCCGGGGCGGCGAGATCCCCTCGATCGTAGTGACCGACCGGCCGTCGACCAGTCGGGCGAGCGTGAGGCAGCTCAACGTCGGGCGTCCGTCGAGGAGGACCGTGCAGCACCCGCAGGTGCCGAGGTCGCACCCCCGTTTGGTCCCGGTCAGGTGGAGGTCCTCGCGGAGGAGGTCGAGCAGGATGCGGGCCGCCTCGGAGGGTACCTCGGCGGGATGTCCGTTCAACTGAAACTTAAGGGGTGCGGGGGGCGGCATCCTCGGTTCCGTTGGATGCGCGGGCATCACGCGCGGAAGTACGTAAGGTGGTCGGGTGCCGTTCGCGGACGAGCTCCGCCACGATGCTGACGGCGATCTCGGGCGGGGTCTCGGAACCGATCGGGAGCCCGACGGGGGAACGAACCCGGGCCAGCGCCTCCCGCGGAACGCCCCGCGCTCGTAACTGGGCGTACATGTGCTCCCGCTTCGAGGCGCTCGCGATAAGCCCGATCTGGTTGGGGAATCTCTCGATCGAGCTCGCAAGGGCCTCGAGGTCCTTCTGGGCGTCGTAGCCGAGGAGAAACACGTGCGTGAACGCGGCCGGGTCGAAGACCTCCCAGAGGCGCTCGGGCGCCACGACCTCTCGGCGGTCGGCGGTCGGGAACCGGTCCGCCTCGACCCACTCCGGCCGGTCGTCGGCGACGCTATAGTCGTACTCGAGAGTGGGCAGGATCTGGGCGAGCGCCTGGGCCACATGACCTCCTCCCCAGAGCAGGAGGTTCGGGCGGCCCGCCACGAACTCGATCGCGATGTCCACGGAACCCCCACAGAGGCTCGGGAGTCCTCCGGGCTTCCACGCCTGGAGGTCGAAGTGATGCAGCCCGCCGTGTTCCCGGGCGATCGCGTCGGCCGCCAAGGACCGAACCTGCTCCTCCAGCGCAGCTCCCCCGACCGTGCCGACGGTCGAGCCGTCGGAGCGGACGATCATGGTGGCCCCGAGCTTGCCGGGGACCGAGCCGGTCGACTGAACCACCGTCGCACGGACGAAGGGTTGGCGGGATTCGAGGAGCCGGAGCATCTCGCGGGCGAGCCGTCGGTCCATCACTCCCTCTCGCGCGCCTGCCACTCGTCGTGCGCCGCACTGTACTGTTCGGGAGTATCCACGTTCGCTACGACCCCCGGGTCCTCCACGGCGACGCGGCGGACCTGTGGGCCGAACTCGGGCAACAGGGAGCGGAGGGGCGCGTCCGGTCGGAGGTCGAGGATGTCGGGTCGGATCGAGGAGCGCCACAGGACCGGGTGCCCGCCCCGCCCCTGGTAGGTCGGGATCAACCAGACGGCGAGCAGGTCGCGCTCGCGGACCGCCAAGAGGGTCTCGACCGTGTTCGTCGCGACGAAGGGGTGGTCGACGGGCCAAAGGAGCACGTCCCGGTCCTCCGGGATCGCGTTCAGTCCGGCGTGCACGGACGCGGTCCGGCCCTCGTACCAGTCATCGGCCTGGACGACCTCGACCGGGAGACCCCGAAGCTCATGCGCGACCGGCGCCCGATGGGCTCCCACGACCACGACGACCGGGTCCGCCTTTTCGGCGAGGCAGACCTCCGCCAATCGGCGGATGGAGGTTCGGTCACCGACGGGGAGGAGGGCTTTGGGCTGGCCCCCGAAGCGACTCGACGCGCCGCCGCTGAGGAGGAGAGCCCCGGTGGTCATCGATCCCTTCGCCCCTCGCGAGGACGACAAGGTCTGTCAGCCGGCCCCCGTTCTTAAGCCACCGGGCACGTGGGCAGGGGCGACCGCCGGGGCAGGCGCGCATCGAGGGCAATCGTGCCTCGCGCCGCCGGTACCGGCCTCTCGTCAGGTCTCCCTTTAAATAGACCAGCCGAGTGGGCGCGCCGCTCCATGGCGCACCCCAACGATGTGCCTCCCTCGAGGCTGCTCCCGCCCCTGGCGGTCGAGCTGAAGAACCGGAACGCGGTCACCCCGCCCACCTGGGCGACGTTCGTCAAAACCGGCGTCCACAAGCAGCGGGGGCCGGTGGCGACCGACTGGTGGTATCTCCGAAGCGCCTCGGTCCTTCGCAAGATCTATGTCCTGGGCACCGTCGGAAACTCACGCCTCGCCGCCGAGTATGGCGGCAAGCGGGACCGGGGCAGCGCGCCGTACCACGCCCGCTCGGGCTCGAGGGCCGTCCTCCGGGAGATGGTCCAGCAGCTCGAGAAATCGGGCCTCGTCCACGCGTACAAGAACAAGGGGCGCCGGATCACCCCACAGGGGCTCAAACTGCTCGACCAGATCTCCACCGACACGATGAAGTCCCTGGTCGCCGAGCGGCCCGAACTCGCCAAGTATCTCTAGGCCATCTAGGTGGCACGCAGGGAAGGGGTCAATGTCGGACGCGGAACTCGAGGAGCTGCGACGGAGACGCCTCCAACAGCTCCAAGATGTCCAGGGCTCCGGCGACCTCGGGGCTGCCCAGGCCTACGCGCAGCAGGAAGCCGAGATGCAGCGCCGCGATGCCGAGCGGGCGGAGATCCTGCGTCGGATCCTCACCCCGGAAGCTCGGGAGCGCCTCGGCCGGATCCGGCTCGCCAAGCCCGAGGTGGCGAACTCGGTCGAGCAGCAGCTCATCAGTCTCGCCGAGCACCGGACGATTGCAACGCCAGATCGATGACGCCTCCCTCCGCGCTCTGCTCGAACGCGTCATGCCCGAGCGACGTGAGATCAAGATCACCCGACGGTGAACGGAAGGACCCCGCATGGCGAACCGTAGGAAGAGCCTCGCCCGGAAGATCCGCCTATTCCGCATCGTCAAACAGAACCGGCGAGTCCCGGCCTGGGTGATGCAGCGCACGGAACCGCCGCGTGACCCGGCACCCGAAGCGCCACACGTGGAAGCGCGGCCACCTGCACAAGTAGGGAGGGAACCAACCGATGGCACCGAAGGCCAAGACCCCCAGCGCCCGACACGGCGAGGAGCTCGAGCGGGAGTACGTCATCCCGCTCCGGGCCAGCATGCACCAGCCTTCCCGGCGGCGACGTGCCGGCCATGCGCTCGAAACGGTCCGACGCTTCGTGGTGCGGCATATGAAGGGCCGGCCCGAGGACGTCTGGATCGACCCCCGGCTCAACGAGCACATCTGGGAGCGCGGGATCCAGCACATCCCCAGCCAGGTCCGAGTGAAGGCGATCCGCTTCGAGGACGGCCTCATCGAGGTCGACCTCCTCGAGGCCGAATAGCCGCTGGGTCGAGGGGCCGCAGCTCTGTGTCGGTCGGTCGCACCCTCTACGGGGGCAGTCCCTATCTCGGTGTCTATCTGAGGGTCGGCGAGAGGTATGCGATCGCCCCGGCCTCCGTCCCCCACGCGCTGGCACGGGACCTCGCCCGTCTCCTCGACGTCGAGGTCGTCCGCACGAACGTCAACGACAGCGAGGTCGTCGGAGCCTTGGTCGCCGCAGACCTCATCGGGCCTCGTCGTCGGGGACGACCTCGACGGCGGAGGAACGCGCCCTCCTCGAGGCGATCGCGCCGGTGACCGTGATCCGGAGCCGCCAGAACGCCATCGGCAACAACGTCCTCGCGAACGACCATGGGGCGCTCGTCCACCCCGAGTTCTCCGACGCGGCCGTCCACGCCATCGGCCGGGCCCTGCACGTACCCGCGCAGCGAGGGACCCTCGCGGGGCTCGGTACGGTCGGGATGGCCGGGATCGCGACCAACCAGGGGGTCGTCGTCCACCCGAGGACGACCGAGAGCGAGGCGAAGGTGGTGGAAGAACTGCTCCGGGTGCCGGTCCACCGCTCGACCGCCGAACTTCGGGGTGCCGATCGTCGGCGCCTGCCTGGTCGCGAACTCCCGCGGCATGATCGTGGGTCGACCGACGACTCCCGTGGAGATCGTCCACCTCCAGGAAGGACTCGACGCTCTTCGAGTAACGCCGGCAGGCGCCGCGCCGCGGCGCCGCGCTACGTCCCGCGCTTGCGCTTCACGTACCGCGTGGCGTACCCGGCGATCCGGTTCGCGAGCTTCTTGTAGTGGACCTGGAGCTGGCCGTCGACCACGACCCCAAGGTCGGTCAGCTCGAGCACCTTTTGCTTGTTGTGAGCGAAATCTCCGTCGAAGGATTCGGGGTGAGTTGCGGATCAGCTCGATCGCGACCCGCTTGATGTAGGTCTGGCGGATGTTGCCCATGCGGGCGCGCCCGACCCGTCGACCGTTTATAAGGGTGGCTCAGCCGCCGGCGGACCCGGTGCACGCCGTCCCCGGTCGGGCGCCCCGCCGACCGGAAAGGCGCCGGAACTCGGGTTATACAGCCCTGTCCCGGCGGAAGCCAAAATACCCCGCCCTCGGTAAATGAGATGTGCGCAGACCGGTAGCCACGTTCGGGGGACGCTGCCGGGACTAGCCCCACGGACTGCGCGACTGTTTGGAGTAGACCGCTCTGCATGCAAGATGGGTCCGCCACGCCGCCGGCACCTCCGCCCCGCGAGCGGAACGTGCCTCGTGCTCGACCTCTCGAAGAGCATGCTCGCCCCCTTGCCGGACACCGACGGCCCAAGCAGGCGGAGCGCCAGAAGATCGAGGTCGCCCGTACCGCCGTGTTCCGGATCCTCCAGGACGCCGCGACCACCGGCGCGCCTGTTCGGCCTCGTCACCTTCACCGAGACCGTGCGGGTCCCCGGTCCCGCTCGGGGAGATCCACAAGGAGAACCTCCCGTACATCGAGAACCTGATCTCGCTGCTCACGCCCGAGCGGTCGTTCGGCGATCTGGGACGCCCTCGCGGTCGGCGCGGACCTCCTGCGCATGGGCCCCCGGGGGGTCCACGGAAACCTCGTCCTCGTCACGGACGGCTGGGACAACGCCTCGGCCCGGTTCGACGTCAGCCTGCCGGGGCAGGCCCCGCCGCCCAGCGGACGGGTCGACCTCGTCACGTACATGCTCCCGCCCCAGTCCGCGCTCACGCTCCGCGTGATCGGGATCGGCAGCGGCATGGAGCGGGACAAGGGGGTCGACGGCGCCCGCATCCAGGAACTCCTCGACCAGATGACCCGCGCGCGCGCAGGAGCTGGGCCTCCCGGCGGCGTTCAGCTTCCAGGAGGTCACGACGGGCTCGGCGCTGTTCGCCCAGATGGTCAACGCGTTCCTCGACGTCGGGTACGAAGGACGACCGGCCGCATCGAGGACCTCCACCCGGAAGAACTCGCCCAGCACGCCGCGAGCGCGGCGCGGGCCCTCAAGGAACCCCAGCAGCACGCGACGGTCTCCCGCATCCGCAGCCCGGGCAGCTCCCGCCCGCGGCCGAGATGTACCTATCGGAGGCGCCGGACCTCGAGGTCGACGTGCTCGTCTCCGGCTCGCGGCGCCGCGCGCCCGCCCTACCTCAAGGAACGCTACGGCCCGCTCGGCGAGGTCGTCGAGGCGTACCTCGCGCGGGACAGTTCGACGCGCGCGCTCGCGCTCGACCGGACGCTCGGGGCGCGTCCTTCCCCCGGTGACCCGCCTCTACTGGGAGGCGCGGGTCCAGTTCGCCCAGCCGGGCGATCGTCGAGGCGGCCCGGGCCCTGCTTCAGGCGTGGAACGAGGCCGAAAAGCTCCCGCCCGACCTCCCAGACCCGGATCCTGCGCCGCCTCGCGCTGCTCCAGGCTCGGATGCAGAACGACAAGGAGACGGAGACGCTCGTGCGGTTCATCGACGACACGGAACAGCGCCTGGCCCGGTGCGGACCCGAGGTCCGCGACGCGCCTCGGCGACCTGTTCGTCGAAGTTGATGGAGCTGCGGGGGACCTACCAGCTCGACGCGGCTGGCGGGCGCGGGCGACCTCCAGGACGCCGCCGTGAACCACGAGGCCGCGGTCGAGGAGATCTTCGGTCAACTCCAGGACGCCCGCCTCGACCTCGCCTCGGCGGGTCCGGTGGCGGAGGGGGCACTTGACTTCATTGAGATATGCCTGGCGGAGATGAGGTAAGGGGACTCATTCGATGGGCGAGGTCAAGGTCACGACCAAGACCCGGCGCGCTCCGGGGGCCCGAACGCGAGGCGAAGAAAGGCCCGGACTCGGCCCGCATCGCGGTCGTGGGGATCCCCGCGTCCGGGAAGACGACGTACTTCCGTTTCCTGGCGGGTCACTTCGGCCTGAACCTTCCGATCCTCTACGTCCCGGCCCGGGCGGAGGGCGGCCAGCTCCCGCATCTACGGCGACCTGGAGAACGACGTCGCGCTGGAAGAGACGACGTACGAGACCACCGACCCGACCGACCCCGAGGGGAGCCTCGAGACGACGACCCGGTTCTACGTCAACCGCCCGATGGAGGACCGCAAGAAGCTCTGGGTCGAGCTCGCGGCGGGACGGGAGGAACAGGGAGTCCTCACGAAGTACCCGCTCCCCACGAAGTTCAACCAGTTCGTCGAGATGAAGATGCGGTTCCGCTACGGCGCCCCTGGCGGAGAGGCGGGCTCGAAGCCGATGGAGCTCCAGACCATCGACGAGGCCGGCGGGATCATCGCGGATTACTTCACCTACGACCGGCTCTGGCTCGACTCCGCCACCGGGCGAGGTCACGGAGAAGACCTGCCGGGTCATCCCCCACTTCGACTCCTGGCGGCCGGACCGGCGCGACCTCTGGCGACGGGGCCTCACGCTCCTCGGCCGTTTCGTCCAGGGCGCCGACGCGATCATCCTGCTCCTCTCGCCGGCGCTCCCGTCGCTCCACGACCAGGCCCAGCAGGTCAACCTCGCCCGGGGCGTGTTCCGGTACGTCCGCGACCCGCAACCTCCCGCTCGTCATCGCGATCTCCAAGGCGGACAAGCTGAAGGAGTTCTACGCGGAGGTCGAGCAGTCGGTGCGGGAGCGGACGTACCGGAGCGCGTTCGACCCTACCGACTTCCTGCTCCGTCGCGACGGCGGCGGCATGGGGACCATCCTGGTCGCCCAGGAGGGACGCGGGGTCTCGACCAAGGAGGACGTCTTCCTCGATCTCGAGCGCCGTCTCGACCGGCGGCGGCCATCCGCTGCTCATCGGCGACTCGGGCGAGGAGGCCCCTACCGTCGGGACTCCGACGATGGGGGTCCCGGTGATGGTCAACACGACCCTGCCGCTCGCCCGCGCCTGCGAGCGCGTGCTCGAGCGCCGTGCGACCAAGGGGGCGTAATGGCGGCTTCGGACTCGGTCGGGCTGGTCTCGCACGCGCCGGTCGCGGTCGTCTGGTGCCGCCAGGTCGACAACGAGGCGGAGAGCCCCGGCTACACGACGATCCCGGACGATTTCCCCGGCCGGCGCGAGACCCTCGAGACGATCCGCATCGTCGGGCAACCTGACCGTCAACGTCGCCGACACCCACGACTACTGGGACCCCGACCCCTCGCCAGCCGCTCTCGTACTACCCGAACCTCTTCCTTTACCCGGCGGCCGGCGGTCGCTACACGTGCGTCGGTCGGATGTTCCTCTCCACCGAGGACCGCCCCCGGCTCGGAATGAAGACGCTCGTCTTCGAGACAGCCGCCCTCATCGCCAGCGGGGAGTTCGGCCCCGCGGTGCTTCGGGCCCACGCGACGCATGGGGGGCCGGGCGGGGTCGGAACGGCCGACCGCTGAGCCCGACCAATCGGTCTACCAGAACGTTGGGGAAGGCTTCCTGTTCCATCGGGGCTCGACCGAGCCGGTCGTTCTCGTCTGCGCCGACCAGTGGGACGCCGCGAACCAGGTCATCGCTCGACCTGGTCGGTCGCCTCCCGACGGCGCTCGTCGCCCTCGGCGCGTTCCTGGTCTTTCCGTACTTCCTTCCCGTCGGGAAGGTCGACGTCCACCAGTTCACCGAGCAGCTCCCGCTGGCGTTGGCCGTCATGCGGGTCGCCCGCGGCGAGGCCCAGGGAGAGCGGCACCTCAAGCGAGTCCAGGGCTGGGACAGCGCCCCGGTATCGCTCCGGGACCTCACCCGGTCCCCGACCGGCCGCGCGGCGAAGGACGCGCTCCCGCTCGTCCTCCAGTACGCCCGGGACCATGCCGAGGATAAGCTCGGCGAGGTGAGCCGGCGGGTCGACCTCGTCGAGGGCCCGCGGCTCGCCCCGCTGCTCCACGACGTCGACCGCCAGTCGGGCCGGGACCGCCGCAAGGAGATGTGGCGCACCGGTACCGCGATGGAGACCGCCGCCCTCCTCCTCTCTCGGCCAAGGGGCCGAACCGTCTCGGGCTCGGGCGAGGCGGCCAAGCGGGCGAACGAGTACGTCACGGGCCCGCCCCGAGTCGGACCACGGCGCGGTTCCTTCGGCCTCCGCAGCCGCGGAGCTTCCCCCCGAGACGATGCCCGCGGCTACCAACCAGCTGCCGCCGTGGCTGGCGGCGCCCGCCGCCGTCACGCTTCCCCCGGCGGGCCCCGTGGCGGTACCCGTCTCGGTCCAGGTCGACCCCTCGCTCCTGAGATCGACGGCGGGCCCGGCGGTGTCGGCCGTGGCCCCCGCTCCCTCCGTGCCTTCCATCTCATCCTCCTCCGCCCCTCTCGCCCCGCCCGCGGCTCCCGAACCCACTCGGGTCGCGGCCCCGATGGCTCTCGTCGAGAAGCCCGCACCGGTCGGGACGACGCTGGCGCGCGGCCCCGAGCCTCCGGTGCGGTCCGTGACGGAAGAGAGCGAGGCGAGGATGCGCTCCGTGCTGGACGCGCGCCTCAAGGAGACGAACGAGAGCTTCGCCCGCAGCCTCGCCCAGACGCGGGTGGATACGGCGAGCCGGCTCGACGAGCCTCGAGGCCCGTCCGACCCTCTCACCGGCCGACATCGCGCGGGAGGTCGAGCAGCAGGTCCATCAATCCACCGACCCCCGGCTCGCGGAGATCCCGAACGAGGTGCTCCGAGCGGTCAAGAACGCCGGTGAAGCGTGGACCGCGTCGTTCCACGCGGACCTCGAGCGGATCAGCAACGACCTCAACGCTCGAACGGCGCGAACCGAGGAGGAGCTTCGCGCGGCGCTGGTCGCCCAGCTCGACCTCGAGCTCGCGGAGGCGAAAGAGCAGGGCTCGGCGCTCCGCGAAGCGATCGAAGGCCGGGTCGCAGTCCCTCGTCGATACCCGGATGGCCGAGTTCGAGCAACGACGGACGAAGGACGTCCGGGAGCTCGAGCAGCGTCTGGGTCTCCTGCTCGACGGCCGGTCGAAGGACCTCACGGCCCGGGTGACGGCCGAGCTCGAGGCGCGCGCGGGGGCGCTCGACACGCGGCGGGGCGAGCAGTCTCGGGAGACCGATGCCCGCTACTTGGGCGCGCTCGAGACCCGCTCGAAGGAGCTCGAGGGCCGGGTCCAGGCGCTGCTCGACGCCCGAGCCAAGGAGCTCGAGGCCCGCATCAGCAACCAGCTCTCGATGAGCCGCACGGCGCTCGACGAACGACTGACCCAGCTTTCGAAGCGTCTCGAGGTGGACCGGGAGGCGCGCTTCTCGGAGATCTCCGAGACCAACTCGAAATCCCTCGCCGGACTCCAGGTCCGGATGCAGTCTTACCTCGACCAGAAGATGCGTGAGGACACCGACCGGGAGCGGTCCAAGTACGTCGAGCTCCTGGCCCGGCTCAAAGGCGAGGTCGACGACGCGCTCGGCCGGACGATCGACTCCACCCGCTTCGACGCGGCCGTGCGCGACCGCGTCCAGCGGGCGATGGACGACCTTCGTCGGGAGAGTGCGCGCGGCCTCGCCGAGCTCGAGACGCGTCTCTCGGCCGAACACGGTGTCGGAGGCGACCGGCTCTCTGCGATCGAGCAGCAGCTCCAGCAGCGCACCGACGCGATCGCGGACGTCGAGGCGAAGGTCCGTCAGGACGTCGAGGACCTCGACCGCCGGGTGCAGGTAGTGACCGAGAAGATTGTCCCGCTGGTCCGGAAGACGTGGGTGCGGATCGAAGAGGTGGAGAAGATGCTCGGCCGGACCGACGAGAGCGAGGTCCGCTTGGGCCAACTGCGACGCGACGTGGGACGGGAGCTCCGCCGGGTCGAGGGCGAGCTCCGCGAGGAGCAGGCCCACCTGCGGCGTCGCCTCGAGAGCTCGATGACCAACCAGAGCAAGATCTGGCTCAATCTCGTGCGCCAGCTCTCGGAGGCGGGAGCCGGTACGTCCCGAGCGAGGAGGACCTCCACAGCGAGCGGCTCCGTCGAGGGGAGAGCCGCCCGGTCGACCCCGAGGACGACGACCTCCTCGGCCGCCCCCGCTCGCGGGAGTCGCCGTACGTGGATTTCTCGGAGGAGCCGACCAACCCGCTCGACCCTGAGCTCCCGCCGGGAGCGGCAGCCCCCGCACGCGTCGCGCGGCGCCGCGGCACCCCCGGGACGGGGCGCAACGCTAACAGGGCCTAGCCCCTCGACGTGCCCGTGCCTCCCGACCTCGACCACCGTCACTGCAAGGTCTGTGGGCGGACCTGCGGCCCCGAGGAGCTCACCTGCAGCCCCGAGTGCGAGGAGAAGCGACATCGTGCCGAGCTCTCCCGGCGGAACCTCACCTACCTGCTCTACGGCTCGATCGTCCTCCTCGCCATCCTCCTCTTCTCGCACTACCTCGTCTAGCGGAGCGACCCGTGCCCCGGTACGCGCGCGCCGTGCTCGGAGGTACGTTCGACCACCTCCACGTCGGGCACGAGGCTCTCCTCGGCACGGCGTTCCGCCTCGGCCGCAGCGTGGCCATTGGATTGACCACCGAGCGCTACCTCGCGGCCCATCCCAAACCGGACGGTGGGGTGATCGCGCCGTTCCGGCTCCGCTCGAAGGGCGCTCACGCGCTGGCTCCGCCGCCAATTCCCCGGACGCTCCTTCGCGGTCCATCCGTTGGAGGACCGGTTCGGGGGCTCGGTCGGACCCCACGTGAGCGTGCTCGTCGTCTCGGCGGACACTTCGGCGGCCAGCGATGCCGTCAACGCCGAGCGGGTGCGCCGCGGTCTCCGTCCGGTGCCGGTCGTGGTCGTCCCGCTCGTGCTGGCCGACGACCTCCGCCCGGTCAGCTCGCGACGGGTCCGCGCCGGGGAGGTCGACCGGGACGGTCGGCGTCGCACCCCGCTCCCCGTGGAGCTTCGGGTGGAGCACGCGGGGGCGCTCCCGTGGGCGACGCGGGCCGTGCGTTCGGTCTTCCCGCGGGCCCACGTGACCTCCCGGGTCGTCCGCCCGTCGCGCGGCTTCTCCCGGGACCGCCCTCGCGACGGACTCCGCGTCGAGGTCCGCGCCCGGGCTCGGGGAGGATGGACGGTGGTCGAGGCCGCGCCCCGAATGACCCTGCGTCCGCGGCCGGTGGACGGCCCGGGACCGAAGGAATGGGAGCGGGGAATGCGGGAGCTCCTCCGGCCGGGCGAGCGCCGCGCTCGACCCAACGATTTAAGCGCCTGAGGTCCCTCGGCGGGTCGGAATGGAGACCTATCTTCGGGTGACCTTCGACAGCGAGGGCGCCAGCCCCTCCGAGATCGCGGCGCGCCTGCAGGCCCTCGGGTTCGTCCCCACCCAGGGGAACTACGACTTCGTCTACGACTGGCAGGGCACCGCCTCCCACGACCAGGTCTTGGACCTCTCGGACGAGCTGACGCGCCGTCTGCGGGGCTACCGCATCCTCTTCGAGATCGAAACGGTCTGACACCGCTCCTGCCGCCCGACGCTCTCCCGGCGGGGGGCTCGCCCACGCGCCTCCGGGTCGGCCCGCGCACGCCAGACTTTTTACCGCGCACCCGGTGGGTCTGGGCGCCGTGCAGAACTATCCCGTTCGGGTGACCCACCGCGCGAACCTCCAGCCGGCGTCCCTCGCGCGCATCCTGTCGACCCACTTTGAGACCGCCGGCGGGAGCGGAGACGAACGGACCGCCACGTGGGGGGCCATCAGCCATCTCTCGGTCCGGGCCGACGGCCGTGAGCTGCGCCTCGACGTCACGATGAACCCGAACGTCTCCGACGAGGTCGCCCGCGAGACGATCGCTCGGTACAACCGCTTCCTCGAAGAGGTCACCGGCTACAACGCGAAGGAGCGCGCGAAGCGCCTTCGGAAGTCGGCCACGGCAGGCGGGGCGGAGGACTAGCGCCGTGGGGGGTACGCCGCCGGGTCCTCTCCCCTCCACCGGAGGCTCGGAGCTCGACCGGATCCGGCGGATCGTCAGCTCGGTGTTCCCTGTCTATGACGTTCGCGTCGGTCCCCAATCTCTCCTCCTCGCCGTCCAGCTCGACCCCGCCACCCTCGAGGGGAAGTTCGACCGCCTGCGGCGCGAGCTCTGGACGGCCGGCTACGTCCCGATCCTCCGGTACCAAATGGGGGAGCACTACATCGAGGTGGTCCCCCGCCCGAAGCTCGGTACGAAGCGACAGTGGGTCAACCTCCTGCTCCTCGCCGCGACCGTCGGGACCACGACCTTCGCGGGGGCTCTGATCTGGCTCACGTACGTCGGGGGCGACACCCTCTCGGGGCCGGACTTTCTCTGGGGGGCGGTCTACTTCTCGATCCCGGTGATGACGATCCTCGGGCTCCACGAACTCGCCCACTACTTCATGGCCCGTCGCCGAAAAATCGACGCGTCGCTGCCGTACTTCATCCCGATCCCGCCGCCCTTCCTCTTCGGCACCTTCGGCGCGTTCATCAGCATCCGCGAGCCTTTCCCGGACAAGAAGGCGCTCTTCGACATCGGGGTCGCCGGCCCGCTCGCTGGTTTCGCGGCCTCCATCCCCGTGGCGCTCGCGGGCCTCTACCTCTCGATCCACGCCCCGGTGCTCCCGGCGACGTCACTGCGGGCCGACGGTCTTCGGGGTCAGCTACGGGAACCTCGAGATCGGGGAACCTCTGTTCTGGGCCGCCCTCAGCTCCTTCTTCCCGTCCTCGCTCGTCAGCCTTCACCCCCTCGCGCTCGCGGGATGGGTGGGGATTTTTGTCACGGCGATCAACCTGCTCCCCGCGGGCCAGCTCGACGGAGGGCACGTCTTCCGGGCGCTCTTCGGGGACCGGGTCCGGTTCGTGAGCTACGGGGCGGTCATCCTCCTCTTCGGGCTCGGTCTGTTCTACACCGGCTGGCTGTTCTTCGCGATCTTGATCCTCCTGCTGGGGGTGCGGCATCCGCCTCCGCTGAACGACGTCTCGCCCCTCGACACGAAGCGCTACCTGGTCGGAGCCTTCGCGGTCGCCGTGCTGATCACCGGGTTCGTGATCACGCCGATCGCGACCCCTCCGGGCGCGGTCTCGCTCGACGTGGGAGGGCTCAGCTATCCCGGCGCGAGCCTTGCAACCCCGGTCCTCGCCGACGTCAACTTCACGGTCGTCAACGGCGACCCGGTCGCCCACGGATACACCCTCTCGGCCACGGTCGAGAACGTCTCGCAGCGGGTCAACAACACGACCGTGTACCTCACCGGAAATAGTTTCTCCGCGTGGGCCGCGAACTCCACCTGGACGTTCCAGCTGCCGGGCGGCCACCAGACGACCCTCCTCGGTGGGTCGGTGACGCTCCCGAGCGACCAGGTACCTCACGCTCGACGGGATGGGTGGGAAGAACTCCGCGGAACTGCAGGTCGAGTTCGCCAACACGGGAGTGGCCACCTCCGTGCTGGTCGGCCTCTCCGTAGTGCAGTTCTGCGCTCCCGCAGGCGCGGGGTCCGCCGGGGCCTCCGTGCTCGTCATCCCGCCCTAGGTCGGTCGACGATACACCCGGAACTCCCGGGTCAGGCTTCGGTGGACCCGCACGGGGACGGAGAGGACTCGCCGCCACGGTTCCGTTAGGGGGTCCGGTCCGCCGGGGAGGACCAGCACCACCACGCCGGACGGACGCACCCGGGCCGCCCACCGCGGGAGGACTCGGGCGAGGAGCGAGGCCGCTGCCTCACCACCGGTGCTCGAGGCCCGCCCGTACGGCGGGTCCGTGAGGAGCGCGTCGAACGGGCCGGAGGACCCGGGGAACTCGACCTCGCCGGCGCTCGCCCACCACGAGCCGCTCGGCCGTTACGCCGAGGTGGGAGAAGTTGCGGAGCGCCCCCTGGACCATCGCCGCCTCCTGGTCGATACCGGTGATGCGGGCCCCCAGGAGCGCGGCCTCCGCGAGGAGCGCCCCCGTCCCCAGGAACGGGTCCAGGACACGGTCCCCCGGTCCGATGCGGGCGAGGTTCGCGGCGGCGCGGGCCAGACGCGGAGCGAGACCGATCGGACGCCGGAACGGGAGGGTCGAGATGCGCCGGGTCGCCACCGCCGGACGGTCGACCTCGGCGACCTCCTCGAGAAGACGGGTTCCGGGAGGAGCGGAGCCGTCCAGCCAGAAGCGATGCTCCGCAGCGTCCAGGTCGATCCTCCCCCCCGCCGACTTCCACGCGGTCGCGGCCCCATGGACGGCCGGGTCGTCCCGGCCCCCGACGGACGCCCGATCCTTCGAAACGACGCGGACGCCCCGACGGGGTCGGGGTGCCACGAGGAGAACGCTTCGCCGGAGCCGGTCTCCACTTCGACCATGCACCGTCGTGCGAGGGCGAGGCGGCCGGCGAGCGCTCCTAGCTTGGGCTCGGGGAGCTCGACCGCCGCGACGCTCGATCCCGGGGAAGGCGGTCGGAGCCCTCGGCCACCGAGTACCCTCGGCCGCAGCCGCGGCCTCCGCGTACCCCAGGTCGAGGCTCTCCCCGGAGAGCTCGATGAGGACCTGCTTCAGGGCGCGACCTCCTGAGCCCAGCGTCGGAGGCGCTCGCGGATGTCCGCCGTGTGCGAACCCTCCCAGTAGAGGTGGCCGCAGGCCGCGCACTTGAAGAGCGGGAGCCCCGCCGCGACCCTTTCGCGGGGGATCCCCCCCGGGACGGGGCGGTCCTGCGGGAGCGAGTAGGGGGCCAGTCCCCCGTTGCAGAGGCTGCACCTCTCGAACCGGACCTCCATCGCAAGACCGGGGAATCGGTGGTGCAGCACCCTCCACTGCTGCTCGACGTACGGACTCTCGAGGAGGAGGGAATCCTGGACCCGCGCCGCGAGCCCGCGGTCGCGGGTCAGCAGGAACCGTTCCTCGGCGGCGGCCCACCGGACCAATCTCGTCATCGTCCAGGTCGCGTACCCAGGCCGTGTCCGCGCCGACGAACCGGAGGTATCGGGCCAGACGACCCAGCATCTCGTCCGCCAGCCATCGGGAGGGGAGCACGTCGGGCCGAGCCGCGCTCCGTCGATAACCTTTCGCTCATATACAGGCAGAAAGCTGCTGGGCCCGAGAGCGGAGCTCATGCGCCTGTTCGGGACGAACGGCATCCGGGAAGTCGTCGGCGAGAAGCTGACGGCGGCCTTCATCACCCGGGTCGCCGGTGCGATCGCCGCGACCTTTCCGGTCGGCGCGCCCATCGCGGTCGGCCGGGACGGTCGGACCTCGAGCCCGGCCATCGCCCACCTCGTCGAGTCGACCTTGGCCCTCGGAGGACACCGGGTCATCGACCTGGGAGTGCTCCCGACCCCCGCGATCCAGTACATGGTGCCCCGGGTCGGAGCGCAGCTCGGAGTGATCGTCACCGCCTCGCACAATCCTCCCGAGTTCAACGGCCTCAAGTGCATCGCCGCCGACGGCCTGGAGGTCGAGCGTTCCGTCGAGGAAGCGATCGAGGTGGCGACCGAGCGGGGGGTGGCCCCGACCGTTCCCTTTTCGGGCGTGGGCACGGTCCTGGTCGTCTCCGACGGGGCCCATCGTTACACGGAGGGGATCCTCGCTCAGGTCGATGTGGAGCGCCTTCGCCAACGCCACTTCACGGTCGTGCTCGACTGCGGCAACGGGGCGAGCGTAGAGACGAGCCCCCATCTGCTGCGACGGCTCGGATGTCGTGTCATTACCCTCAACGGCCACCTGGACGGGACGTTTCCCGGTCACCTATCGGAGCCGACGGAGGCGAACACGCGCGACGCCCAGCATGCGGTACCCGCGCTCGGGGCCGACCTCGGGATCATCCACGACGGCGATGCGGACCGAGCGGTCTTCGTGGACCACACCGGTCGCTACGTTCCGGGGGAAGAGGTCCTGGCCCTGCTGGCACGGGACGCCGTCGAGCAGGCCCACGGCGGGGTCGTCGTCTCCCCCGTCTCGGCCTCGCAGAGCCTGGAGGACACCGTCGCCCCCGTCGGCGGGTCCGTCTTCTACACGCGCGTCGGGTCCCCCGCGGTCGCGCACGCGATAGTCGAGCAGCACGCGGTCTTCGGAGGCGAGGAGAACGGAGGCATCATTACGCCGCGGTTTCAGGTAGCCCGGGACGGCGGGATGACGGCCGCCTCCGTGCTCGACCTGCTGGCCCGCAAGGGCCATTCGCTGGCCGAGCTCCTCTCGGGATTGCCCCGATACGCGCTCGTGAAGGAGCGGATCCCCTGCCCCGTCGAGCTTCGCGCCCCGGTCGTCGCCTCGGTGGAGAGAACCTTCCGTCAGGCGGGCCACCGCATCGTCACCCTCGACGGGGTGAAGGCGTTCCGCGACGGAGGCTGGATCCTCCTCCGGCCCTCGGGCACCGAGGCCCTCCTGCGCCTCTTCGCGGAGGCGAAAGACCCGGCGAGCGCCCGGCGATTCGCGGACGAGGGCCTGGCGGCGGTCCGGGAGGCGCTCGCCCACCTGGCCCCGAGCGGATGAACCGCGGGGCATCCCCCCACGGTCCCTCGGGGAGGGTCAGGGTCACCGGATCAGCGGACCGAGGACGACGAGCCCGAACAGCAGGAGCGCGAGCACGGTGAGCGTGATCGCCTCCATGCCTCGCTCCCGGCCCCGCCGGAAGTAGTAGAAGCCGGCCGCCACCCTCAAGATCGGGGTGGCGACCAGCACGATGAGGCCGAGGGTGAGGAAGGCCGCGGGGTCGCCCCTCGACAGACCCTGGAAGAGCCCCAGGGCGCCCAAGAACCCCAGGATGGGGTTCGCCGCGATCGCCTGGGCGACGGTGAGGGCGGAGTGCGTCACGGCGTAGGCCACGAGCGCAACCACCAGAAGGGAGAGGGAGGCGAGCAGGCCCCCGCGGAGGAGGAGCTCCATCCCTCGGTACTCGGAATCCGGGAGGGTCGAGGGAGCGACCTTCGTCATGGCAAGCCGAACCCCCGCAGAATGCTCTCGACGGCCAGGATCACGACGAACGGGACGAAGACGAGGCGGACGGTCTGGTTCCTGAGGTGGGGCAGGAGCCGGCTTCCTCCGTAGGCGCCGGCCGCGGTACCGAGTGCGACCGGGGCGGCGATGAGGGGATTGATCAAACCCGCCGCGAACAGGATCCCCGCCCCGGCGGCGGCCGTGACCCCGATCATGAAGTTGCTGGTCGCCGTGGCGACCTTCATCGGAAGCCGCAGGTACTTTTCGAGCGCGAGGACCTTGAAGACCCCCGCTCCGATCCCGAACATCCCCGATGTGAGCCCAGCGCCGAACATCACGCCGAGCGCCGGGGTGGTGCTCTCGGCCTCGTAGGCGACGTCCCGTCCCAGCAGCCGGTCCCGGTACCGACCGAACGAGACCGAACGCGCGCGAACGGGCGTCCGGCGTGCCCGGCCCTGGGATCTCTTCATGACGGCGGGCCAGCGTCCCGGGGACGACCAGGAGCAGGACGACCCCGAGCGCCACAAGGAGGCCGTTGTCGAGGCTGGCGTGGGCCAGAAGTACGGTCGCCGTCGCCCCGATGAGCGCGCCGGGCACGGTGGCGATCTCCAGGAACATCCCGATGCGCAGGTCGCTCAAGCGGTCCCGGACGTACCCGCGCCGGCCGCGCTCGAGGTCGCGAGGATCGTGATGGACCCCGTACCGATGGCGACCGGCACCGGGACACCAAACAGGAGAATGAGCGCAGGGATCACGACGACGGCCCCGCCGAGGCCGGTCAGCGAACCGACGAGCCCCGCCGCCACCGCGAGGAGCAGGAGGAGCGGGAGGACTAGGTCGAGGTTCATGCTGGGGTGAGCCTCACCACATCAAAGCTCCGGGGGCTGGGCCGGTGAGTGCCCCCGAGGCTTGGACCAAACGTCAAAATCTCGGGTCGGGTGGGCGCTCCGAGGTCTCGTGGAGCGTCGGGGCGACCGAGTCGCATTCGGGGGGCCGGGAATGCCCCCAGGTGGTCGCACTCCAACAAGGACGGGGTGGGGACCGCGTACTCCGCAGATTCTCGGCTCTGGTACACGCTCTGGCGGGGGATCGTGACCGAAGTATACTTTCCGACCCTCGACCGTCCCCAGCTTCGCGACCTCGAGCTACTGTTCACCGACGGGAGCTCGTTCTTCCACGAGGAGAAACGGGACCTATCGGCCCGGACCGAACGTATCGGGGAGGATTCCCTCGCCTACCGGGTCAGGTCCGACGCGCCCGGCGGCCACTATCGGCTCCAGAAGACCGTGCTCGCCGACCCTCACCTGCCCTGCCTGTTGACCCGCGTCCGGTTGGAGGTCGAGGACCCCGGCCTCGAGCATCGCCTCCGGGCGTTCGTGCTGGCCGCACCGCACCTCAACGTTGGGGGTTGGGGGAACACGGCCTCGGTCCAGGAGCTCCCGGGGCGCGTCGTGCTGCTGGCCGAAAAGGACGGCTCCGCCCTGGCCCTCGGGGCGAGCCTCCCCTTCGTGCGGAGCTCGGTCGGGTACGTGGGGGCGAGCGACGGATGGACGGACCTGAGCCGCCATCGGGAGATGACGTGGGAGTACGACTCGGCCCCCGACGGGAACGTGGCGCTCGTCGGAGAGCTGCCGGTCGCCGACCGCGTGGCCGAGTTCACCCTCGGTCTGGCGTTCGGCGAGAGCGCCTCGGCGGCCGTCACGACCCTCCTCCAGTCGCTCGGGGTCCCCTTCGAACTTCAGGAGCGCCGATTCCTCGCGCAGTGGCGTCGTACCGGGCATGGGACCAGGGGCAATCCGGTCCGCGCATTCGACGGCGGCGCTCTCTTCCGGGCCAGTCGCGCGATCCTGCTGGCCCACGAGGACAAGACCTACCCGGGCGCCTTCATCGCCTCCCTCTCGATCCCTTGGGGCGCGGTCAAGGGTGATGACGACCCCGGCGGATACCACCTCGTCTGGGTCCGGGACCTGTTCCACGCAGCGACCGCCTTGCTCGCCGCGGGCGCGCCGGAGGCCGCGCTCCGCGCCCTGATCTACTCTAGCGAGCCGGCAGCAGTCTGACGGGGGCTTTCCCCAGAATTTCTGGATCGATGGCCGACCGTACTGGCAAGGGCTCCAGCTCGACGAGGTCGCCCTGCCGATCCTGCTGGCCGGGACCCTCCACCGCGCTCGGGCGCTGCAGGAGTTCGACCCGACCTCGATGGTCTACTCCGCGGCCCGGTTCCTGATCCAACACGGACCCGTCACCCAGCAGGACCGGTGGGAGGAGGTGGGTGGGTATTCGCCCTCGACGCTCGCTGCGTGCATCGCCGCCCTCACCTGCGCCGCCGGGTTCGCTCGGCGCGCGGGAGACGAAGGTAGCGCCGGCTTCGTCGAGGAGTACGCGGACTTCCTCGAGTCCCGTCTCGAGTCGTGGACGGTCACGACGGAGGGGACCCTGGTCCCCGGTGTCCCCCGCCACTTCGTTCGGATCCGCCCGGCGTCGGTCGACGACCCGATTCCGGAGGAGGGGGCGGACCTGGGTCGTGTCCGCCTCCCGAACCTGCCCCCGGGTTCGCCGACGGACTTTCCCGCTTCCGACGTCGTCGATGGCGGGTTCCTAGACCTGGTCCGCTTCGGCGTGCGAGCCGCGAGCGACCCCCTCGTCCTCGACTCCCTGCGGGTGGTCGACCAGGTGCTCCGCGTCGACACTCCGGACGGTCCGGTCTGGCGACGCTACAACCACGATGGCTACGGGACGCGCGACGACGGCGGAGCCTACGATGGCTGGGGGACCGGCCGGGCCTGGCCGCTCCTGACGGGCGAGCGCGGTCACTACGAGCTGGCGGCTGGCCGCGACCCCGCCCCCTACCTCCGCGCGATGGAGCGGTTCTCCACGCCGACCGGGCTGCTCCCGGAACAGGTATGGGACCGGGCCGACCGGCCCTCGCTGCATTTGCGGCTCGGTGGCCCCACCGAGTCCGCCGTCCCGCTCGTGTGGGCTCACGCCGAGTATGTGAAGCTCCTCCGCTCCGCCGCCGAGGGTCGGGTCTACGACCAGCCACCCGAGGTCGTCCAACGGTACCAGCACGGAGGTCCGACACGCCGCCGCCTTGAGGTCTGGAAGTTCAACCGGCAACCGAGGACCCTCGCGGTGGGCGACGAGCTCCGGGTCCTCGCCGAGCAGCCGTTCGTCCTCCACGCGAGCTGCGACACCTGGGCGACCTCCCTCGATGTGCCCTCCTCGGAGACACGACTGGGCCTCCATTTCGTCGACCTACCGGCGCTCTCCGCGGCCGAGCAGGCCTGGCGGTTCACCTTCCGCTGGGCGCTCTCGGGCCGTTGGGAGGGCCGCGACTATTCGGTCACGGCGAGGACGGGAGCCCCGCCCGCACCCAGTTCGTGAACCGGGGCCCCGGGCGGGGCGCTCACTCGACCGCGAGCCAGCGGCTCGACACGGCGTAGCCGATTGAGAGCATGACCCCGGCGAAGAGGGTCAGGTAGCCGAAGTACGACCAGTCCGTCGCGGTTCCCAGCACGAAGCTCCGGCCCAGGAGCGCAGAGAAGGTGATGGGGTTCACGCTCGAGATCGCCTGCATCCAGGTCGGGAAGTGGGAGCTCCCGAACAGGGCGGAGCTCGCGAACATCAGCGGCATGGTGATGAAGTTCGCCACGACCCCGGGGGTCTGCCAGTCGGTCGAGCGGGCGGTGATGGCGAGAAAGAGGCTGCAGAATCCCGTCGCGAGCAGCATGAGGGTGCTGATCCAGGCGAGCCATTGAAGTGGGGAGAGGTGGAACGTGACCCCGAAGGCTATCGCGGCCGCCACCATCACGGGGAACTGGACGAGTCCCCGGGTCGCCGACCCGAGCGCCTTCGTCAGGAAGACCGTACCCTTCGAGGTCGGAGTGATCAGGATGCGCTTCATGAAACCGAAGCGCTTGTCCTGGATCGTGCTCATCGAGCCGAACATTCCGACGGAGAGCATCGACGTGGACAGGACCCCCGGGAGCAGGAACTGGATATAGTTGCTCGCCCCGAACAGCCCCTGCAACTCCGAGGCAGGGAGGAGCGAGAAGCTGCTCCCGAAGAAGGCGAGCCACATGAACGGCTGGACGATGGTGATGAGCAGGACGAACGGGTTCCGGAAGGTCCTCAGGATCTCCCGCGCGTACAGCCCCCAGAACGGGCCCCAGAGGATCTTCATCCTCGGGCCCTCCGCATCTGCGCGTAGAAGCGTCGCACGTCCCGGATCGGTTCATCCTCGCCGAGCCGGCGACCGGTGATGTCGAGGAAGACCGTCTCGAGGCTTGGCTTCTCCACGCTGATGCGCCGGATCTCGGTCGGGATGGATGGTTCGGAAGAGCGCCGGCAGGAACTCCTCTGAGGAGGCGACGCGGATCATCCAATCGTTGCCCTGCGCCCGCACGTCCCGGACGCCAGGGATGGCCGAGAGGATCGCCGACTGGATAGGCTGGGTCGTGTCCAGCTGAACGATGTCGTCCCTCACCCGGGCCTTCAGCTCGGAGGGGGTCCCTTCCACGAGGATCTTGCCCTGGTCGATGATCGCGATCCGGTCGCACAGGGCGTCCGCCTCCTCGATGTAGTGGGTGGTCAAGAGCACCGTGACGCCGAACTCCTTGTGCACGCCCGTGACGATGTCCCAGAGCATGCGTCGCGTGGTGACATCCAAGCCGATGGTGGGTTCGTCCATGAAGATCACCGACGGCTGGTGCAACAGCGCGAGGGCGATCTCGAGCTTCTTGCGCATCCCGGTCGAGAAATGACTGACCTTGTCGTCCGCGCGGTCCTGGAGGGAGAAGTACCGGAGGAGGTCCTCGGCCCTGCCCTGCCAGTCGGTCAAGCTTTGCAGCTTGGCTTGAAGCCAGAGGTTCTCGCGAGCTGTGAAATCGTCATCCAGAATGACCTCCGCGGCCACCCAGCCGATACGCGACTTCACTTCCATAGGCTGACGACGGATGTCGAACCCGGCGACGGTGGCGTCGCCCTCGGTGATGTCCGCGATGCCCGTGAGCACCTTGATCAGGGTCGTCTTCCCGGCCCCGTTCGGGCCGAGGAGACCGAAGACGGTTCCGCCCGGGATCGAGAGATTGACATGGTCCAGAGCGTGGACGGCGCGTTCGCCCGAACCGTACCTGCTTCGAGAGGTTCTTCGTGACGATGGCGCTATCCTTCATCCTATCCCCTCCGTCTCCCGGGGACGGGGGGCCTTCGCCGGGGAGGAGGGGTTGCGCGAAGCCGTTGGAGCGCCCCGGTGAGCTGGGCTAGCGTCTCGTCCCGAAGACGACTCGAGCCGAGGCGAGCGTGGGGCTCTCGGATGAGGAACGTCTCCAGCGCATCGAGCTGACGTCGGAGTCGCTGGAGCATGAACCGACCGGGGTCGGTCGTTCCCGCGATCTCGGCCCAGAGGAGGCTCAGGTCCGGCCCCCCGGTCCGTCGGCTGACCATCTGATCCCGCACGCGGCGGAGCAGCGCGCGGCCCTGCGGGGTGATCGAATAGACCCGTCGCACCCCGTGCTTCTTCACGCGCGCCGCGCCGCGGGCCACCAGCGCCCGGAGGGCCGGGTAGATCGCACCGGGCCCGGCCGCCACGCGCCGTCCGTCTTGGTCGCGATGCCCTCGGCCAGGGAGTAGCCGTACACCGACCCGTCCCGCTCGAGGGTCGCCAAGGCGTACAGCCCGAGGACCCGACCGGGCAAGGGACGTCGCGGTGGCGCCGGCTTCATACCATCGCATTCTGTATCGATTTCGATATAAAGCGTTTATGTCAACCCTGACCGACGGTGGGTCGGTCCTGCCCGGGAGCCCGAGCCGGCTCCGCACCGAGAACGGTTCAGCGACCTCGACGCCGGCCTCCGAGGGGGGCCTGACGCCGCCGGGCCGCGATCCGTCGTCGGCGTTGTTTGCGATGCCGCTTCTTCGCTCCGGGTGTAGGTCGCTTTCGGGGGGTTCGGGTCATGTGTTCGCGGGCTCCTTCCGTGGACGGGGTCCATCCGGGTTGCCATCATAACACCCACGGTGACGAAAGCGAGTCCCGGCACGCCGCACCACGCGACGCATCGGGCCTCACCCGGGTTCGGGGGCGAAGCGGGCCGTGAAGTGACGGAGGTGTTCGGGGGCCTCGACCATCCGCATCCCCCGGATGGAGGTTCGCCGCTCCCAGACCCGTCGAAAGACCTCGGCGACGTACCGCAGGTGACTCTCGGTGTACACCCGTCGGGGTATCGCAAGCCGGACGAATTCGAGCGAGCGGGTGCGGTCGGGCTCCTCCTCCTCGAACATGATCGCGCCGATCTCGACGCCGCGGACGGCCCCTTCCCGGTACAACTCGACGGCGAGCGCCTGGCCGGGCAGCTGGGCCGCGGTGAGGTGCGGCAGGAAGCGGCGGACATCCAAGTAGACCCCGTGGCCCCCGGGAGGCTGCATGATCGGGACGGCGTGCGAGCCCAGGAGGTCGGCGAGAAAGCGGACCTGGCCAACCCGGTGTTCCAGGTACCGCAGGTCCGTCGCCTCCCGCAGGCCGATCGACATGGCCTCCAGGTCCCGCCGTGCGAGCCCGCCATACGTCGGGAACCCTTCGAACAGGATCAGCTCCTCCTTGAGGCGCGCGGCGAGCGGTGCGTCTCGCGTGGCAATGAATCCTCCCATGTTGACGAGCCCGTCCTTCTTCGCGCTCATGGTGGCGCCGTCGGCGAGGTCGAACATCTCTCGGCCGATGTCGCGGATGGACCGACCGCCCTGGCCGGGCTCCCGAGTCCGGATGAAGTAGGCGTTCTCCGCCCACCGGCACATGTCCAGGTACAGGAGCTTGTGGTGCCCCCGACAAATCCGGGAGACCTCGTGGAGGTTCGCCAACGACACGGGTTGTCCGCCGCCCGTGTTATTGGTGACCGTCACCATCACGAGAGGAACCGAAACCGCGGTGGGGCCTTCGAGGAGAGCGGTCAGTCTCGAGGTGTCGACATTCCCCTTGAACGGGTGCAGGCTTTCGCAGTCGTAGGCTTCTGGAATCGCGAGGTTGACGGGCTTGGCCCCGACCCGGACCACGTGCGCCCGGGTGGTGTCGAAATGCATGTTGTTGGGCACGACCTCCCCCGCATGCGCAAGTTGGGCGAGCAAGAGGTGCTCCGCTGCCCGCCCCTGGTGGGTCGGGATGATGTAGGGAAACCCCGTGAGCTCCCGCACCGTCGATTCGAAGTGGACGAAGTTACGGCTCCCGGCATATGCCTCGTCGCCCAGCATCATCCCGGCCCACTGCCGGTCGCTCATCGCCGACGTGCCCGAGTCGGTCAGTAGGTCGATGTAGACTTCCTCCGATAGAACGTTGAAAAGGTTGTAGCCCGCCCGGTGGAGTGCCTGTTCCCGTTCCTCGGGAGACGGTAGGGAGATCGACTCCACCACCTTGATCCGGTATGGCTCTACCGGCCCACCAGGAATCGTTGGCGTGCGAGTCACCGCCGTTGGTGAGGGATGCATTCTCTTTAGACCTCCCCCCCGGCGATTGCCTGGAGATTGCCTCGCGGAGCCAGGACGGGTGGCTCGACGGCGGCTGCGGCGGAACGCCATCCTCGCGACCGCGCCGGATCCAGGGACCTTCCCTCGGTCCACCTCCCCGTTCGCCCAGAGGGTACGACCCTGGTTCGGGAAAGTGTTCGGGTTCCCCGGTTGCTCATCTATCCGATGGGAGTCGCTTTGCGCTGCAGATGCCGATCGTCGCTCGGGCCGTGACATTCGACCTGTGGCACACTCTCCTGTACCTCGAGCCCGAGGCGGAGGATACGTACAATCAACGGCAACGCGAACTCGGCGAGGCGGCCCTCGCCGATTCCCCTGTCGGGGGAACGGGGAGCCTCTCCGAGATCGACGCGTTCCGGACGGTTTCCTTCGAGGCCCTTCGGATGTCGGAGCAGGGCGAGTCCATTTCGCCGGTAACCCAGATCACTCGGGCCGGCACCCTCTCCGGTCGCCTCGTGGACCCGGAACGGTACGTAGCTCGACTCGAAGCACTCGTGGCTTCTAGCCCCTTTCGGGTAGCGCCCGGCGCGCTCGGGGCGATGGCGGAAATTGCGGCGCGTAAGGTGCGGATCGGTGTGATCGCCAACACGGTCGGCGAACCGGGACGAGCGCTGCAACGGATCTGCGAACGGGAGGGGTTCGGGAAGTTCGTCACCGGGTGGAGCTGGAGCGACGAGCTCCCCTGGACCAAACCCTCCCCCAACATCTTCCTGCACTGCCTCCAACAACTCGGGAGCGCGCCCTCTTCCGCCGTCCATGTGGGAGACGGAGCCTGGGATATCGACGGGTCCCGCCGTGCGGGTTACCGCGCATCGGTGCTGTATACCGGTCTCGCCCGATACGGCGCCTACTACCGAACGTTCGTTATGCGGAGAGACCCGGCCCTCTCGCATCCCGACCACATCGTCCCTCGGCTCGGCCTGCTTCCCGCGTTGGTGGAAGACATCTGGGCATCGCATCGACCGCAGCCTTGAACTTCGGCCGGCGGTGCTCCCGGCCGCGACACCGCACGGTCAGCGTGAGGAGCTCCGCGGGCTCGTGCACGCACCGGACGCCTCCGGCGTGCTTGGTCCTGTCGACGAGCCACAAGAGACCCTCAGGCTTAATGAACGGCCGCTCGTGTGCGGGTCGGTCAGGAGAGGCACACTGCGATGTCCGCCCCGGTTTCGGTCTACAAGATCAAGAGGACTTTCCGCGCCCCGATTGCATTTGCCTACCACTGGTGCACCGACTACACCGAAGCGGACCGTGAGCTCCAGGGCGAATCCGGCTATCGTCAGATCATTAGGAAGAGCCCCCGCAGGGTGGTCTACGAGGACCTCACCCCGACCCCCCACGGATGGATGTGGAGCCGGCAGACCGTCACCCTCCTGCCGCCGGACCGATGGCACGCAGTGGCGGTCGGCAACTACCGGATCTGGAGGAGCCTTGACTATTCGCTTCGCGCGCTCCCCGACGGGCGAACGGAGTTCACCATGCGCGGAGAACGGCGCGCGACCCCTCTGGGCGTGAAGAACCCCCCGAAGGCCGTGCTCGAGAAAGAGCTTCAAACGATGTGGCGCAACCTCGGACGTGCCTTGGAGCGGAGCTACCGGGCGAGTCGTCCTAAGACCGCGACCTGAGGGGACTTCGGTTGGGGGGCCAGGCGTCGGACTCTCGGCCCTAGTCACCGGATGCTGGGGGGAGACCAAGGCCTGGGGGGCAGGGGAAACCGGATGATCCACCCTGGGGCGATCAGCGCCTCGGCCGCGGATGCCAACGCAATATAGCGCCGGCTCGAGCAGCTACGTCGGCACTTGCCACCCGTGGGAAGTCTCGAGGAGCGGAAGGCAGGGCAGCGACCGGAATGGCTCCTCGGGTTGGTCAGGGGGACCCTGCCCTCGGGGCGGAGTGTGACCCAAGGACCGGCGGAGGAGCGGGTCTCTGGAGAGCCGCGCGCCGAGGGACGCGAATCTTGGGGATGCTGTCGACCTAGCGCGGCGGGGGAGGCCCCCCCGTGCGCGGGAAGGGTCATTATTCGACAGGGTTGCAGGAGATTGTGAAACTCAAGAAGCTCGGACGGACCGGCGGTACTGGTGAGCGAACTCTGCCTGGGAACCATGACCTTCGGCTGGCAGGCGGACGAAGAGACCAGCCATCGCATGCTGGACCGGTACGTGGAGGCAGGGGGCAACTTTCTCGACACCGCGAACGTCTACGGGTCAGGCAGGTCCGAGGAGATCATCGGGAAGTGGCTCTCTCGTCACGACCGGCAGAACATCGTCGTGGCGACCAAGGTACGGTTCCGGACCGGTGACGGCGCGAACAGCGTGGGACTCTCGCGAAAGCATCTGCTCCACGCAGTGAACGAAAGTCTGGGCCGCCTTCAGACCGATCACGTGGACCTGTTGCAGGTCCACACCTGGGATCCGCTGACCCCGCTCGAGGAGACCTTTGGCACCCTGAACACTCTGGTCGAGGACGGACGGGTGCGCTACGTAGGGATCAGCAACTATCGGGCTTGGCAGTTCGAGCAGGCCCTTCGACTCTGCCGGGCCCACGGTTGGCACGAACCGGTGAGCCTCCAGCCCCAGTACAGCCTGTATGCAAGGGCTACGGAGTTCGAACTGATCCCCATGTGCCTGTCCGAGAATATTGCCGTACTGCCCTGGAGCCCTTTGGCCAGCGGTGTCCTTTCTGGGAAGTACCAGAACGGGATCCGGAATCCTCCGGGCGGCAGCCGGATCGCGGAAGCGAAGGACATCGAATTCTATGCGGGACGATTCGAGAACGACCGGACGAACCGTATCGTCCGGGCGCTCGAGATGGTCGCCGGGGAAACCCGAAAGACGATGTCGCAACTTGCCCTGAACTGGCTATTGTGCCAGCCAGGGGTGACCGCGCCCATCCTCGGTGCCAGGAACCTCGATCAGCTCTCGGAGGACATCGGCTCGACCGGTTGGTCGCTGAGCCAGGACCAGGTCGCGGTGCTGAGCGGGGCCAGCCAACTGGAGGTCACCTACCCGTACGACCTGCGCGCCGAGGAACAGCAGCGAGCGGGGAGGGAAGCGGAGTAGTTCACGGGAAACCCCCCGGCTCACGCCCGGGGGCACGCTCGGCCCGATTCTGTGAGTCCTACCACGACTGGTTCGAGGAGTTCGTCCGTCGGAGCAGGCACCGCCTTGATATTTCCGCGGTCCCATCCATAGCCGATGAACGGCCCTCCGCCGAGGCGGCTCTCGATGGAGGACTTTCGGCCCAGGTCCTTGGCCGAGGTGGTCGGACAAGCCCCGGCCGTCGCGCGGCTCCGACGGATCCTGGCCGGCGTTCGGAACGGGACCGTGGTCCCTCCCCACCTCCTCCTCCACGGCCCCCCCGGGATTGGCAAGACAGCAGCGGCCCGCGCGTTCGGCCGCGAGGCGCTCGGCGAGAACTTCGAGGCGAATTTCCACGAGCTGAAAGCATTCGACAACCGGAGTCATCACGACCTTCCCGGAATCATCATGCAGTCGCGGGTCGCTCCTCCCGGCGGAGCGCCGTTTCGGATCCTGTTCTTCGACGAGGTCGAGAGCCTCAGTCCGGAGGCGCAGCATGACCTGCGGCCCGCGATGGAAGGGGAGGGTGGCTGGTCCGTCTACATTCTTGCGTGCAACGAGAATCGGCGCTCTCGCCAAGGCCCTGCAATCCCGATGCACCCTGCTGGAATTCACCCCGGTCGGTCCCGAGGATATGCGCCGGGCCCTCTCCTGGGCCATCGCCAAGACCCCCTTCCGGCTGGACCCGACGATCATCGACTCTATCGTCCAACGCGCGAACGGAATCCCGCGCGAGGCGATCAAGCTCCTGCTCGAGGAGGGGGGAGCGCAACCCGTTTCCGGTTGAACCGGATCGGCCCTCCCGCCCGCGGCTATGAATGGGACGCGGCATGCCCTGGGACGGCCCGGCACCGGCGCTCCAGGCCCCGCAGAGAACGGTTCGACGGGAACGGGCGATTACCGGAATCCCCCGCGTCGTGCCGGAGAAATGCGCAGCGCCTACCGTCTCCCGCCCAACCCGTTCCGAAAAATGGTGGGACTTTACCGTCAGAGAATTCTCCGTCGACGGGGATGATTTCAAGAACCCCCTTCGACCATCTTCGGTCCATGCGCGGGACCGCGAGGGTCGTCCAAGTACCCAAGGGCTGGAAACCGATACCCGATCCGGAAGGTTGCTACTCCACGGGGATAGCTGACCTCGACCGGCTCCTGGGAGGAGGTTTTCATCGCGGCAGCACCGCCCTCCTCAGCATGGACGAGAGCGTCGGAGTCGCAGACCTCGACCTCCTGCTATTCCCGACCTTCCTCAACATCCTCTACCAGTCGCGGGGGATCGTTGCCATCCTTCCCTCTCGCGACTCCCCTCATGACTTTCGCGCGCGCCTGACTCGTTTCGTGACGCGACGTAGGTTTGACAGCCGAGTGCGCATCTGCGACTACGCCGGTGAAGATGAGGGCTCGCCGTATGTGGTGAGCCTGAACAGCGGGGGATGGGGACCGAAGGGACGCTCCCGGAGCCCGAAGGAAAAGGAGAGGGCCCTAGCCAAGATGGTGGATGCCGAGAAGGCCGTCCGCGGAAGCCGCAAGAAGACCTTCCTCGAGCTCACCGCCTTCGAAGTATTCGACACGCTCATCGGGTCGGAAGAGGCCACGCGGCTGTTCTTCCACGGCGTGAAACGAACCCGCCAGCTGGGGAACCTTGGGATCGGTCTGCTCGGGCCCGACCTCGGGTGCGCTGCCGGCGTGCGCAGGATGGCCGATACCGAGTTCGAGCTCCATCGGGACGACGTGGGACTCATCGTCCGGGGGGTTCGTCCCTCGTTCCCGAGCCACGTGGTGACGACCGACTTCGGAGCCGGACCTCCGCACGTGGCCTTCGTCCCAGGACCCACCTGACCGGGGGATAGGGGGCCCCGGGCGACCCTGAGTTGGTGGGTTCCTCTTGACCTCGGGTCCTTATAGCGCTCGCCGAGTCCCAGACGAAAAGGCGGCCCCGATGACGGAAGCAGGCACGGCCAACGTAGCGAATACCAGCTGGTGGGTGCGGAACGCCCGCCCCCTCAAGACTGCCTTCCGGCTGCTCGTCGGGCTGGCCTGGCTCGTCGACGGGGTCCTGAAGTTCACCTCCGGTTTCGTGAATAACTTTCTAGACTCCGTGAGTGCGTCCCAGGCGAACGCCCCGAGCTGGCTTTCGGGCTGGTTCAGTTTCTGGGCCACCCAGGCGACGTCGAACGCGACGTTGATCGTCTACACGGTCGGGATCCTGGAGGTCGTTCTCGGACTGGCGCTCCTCTTGGGCCTCCTTCGCAAGGTCGCCTACCTCGGCGGTGTCGTCCTCGCGCTGCTGATCTGGGCTGTGCCCGAGGGATTCGGTGGCCCGTACCAATCCGGGTCAGGCGGAACGGACATCGGGACTGGGATCATCTACGCGATCGCTTTCCTGGGCCTGATCGTGATCAACGCGACGTATGGTCCGAGCCGATTCAGCCTAGACTACTACATCGAACGCCGGTTCCCGCGCTGGGCCCGGTGGGCCGAGTTCGGCAGGCCCGTGGCAAAGGTGGGAAGCGTTACGAACGCACCCACCTGACCTTCGCCACCACGGCGGCGTCGGAGCCTAACACGGCTACGTTGGCTTGCGCGTCGAACCTTTGGCGCTCTCGACCGCCGCCTGAAGGTTCCGCCAGGCAGCCTCACCGTTCTGATCGGGTGGGAAGACACGCCCGGACCGCTCGTCCAACCGTCGTTGGATGTACTCCCGAGCCGACCGACAGACGTGGCATCTCCGACACTCGTCCCCGATCGGACTCCGACCCAGTCTCAGTAGGGCTTCGGACTCATCCGTTCCGACAAGGATGACGGCCTCGTGGAGCTGGCACGGGTCGGGCTCGCTCATGGCAGGGAGCAGCTCACGGAATGAGAAAAGGTGGGTGAACGGGGTCTGAGGTGCCCCTTGCGACGGCGGTCTCCCCTCTCCATCGGCGCGGGTCAGGTTCTAAGAGCCCACTCCCGGCCGCGACCGACCCCTTTCCCAAGCCCTGAGCGTGGCCCGAAGCGCATCGGGGATACCGGCCTTCCGGAGAACCGGGCGCGAAGGGACTCGAACCCCCCGGGGGTTCAAGTCCCAAGGAGCGATACCGGCCGAGCGGAACCCGAAAAGCCCTCATTCCGGGCGGACTTGGCGAACCTCCGTTCGATGGGCCGCTACGAGACGCAGTTACAGCACGCGGACCCGCAGTTCCAGGAACTCCTCCGCCGGATCCCCTTGCAGGCCAATCGCCCCCTCCCTTCGGACTGGCTCCGATGCGAGATGCTGGAGAGATTCCAGTTGCTGCAGCACGCACCCCTCCGAGCAGGAGAGTCGGTCTTGGAGGTCGGCTCCGGCGGCCATGCGATCTCGACGGTGCCGCTCGCGTTCTTGGTGGGAGCGGAAGGCTGGGTTCTCGCGGTCGAGCGGAAACGATGGGACAACTTCCGAACCATCGTCGACGCGAGCGGAATGGCGGACCGCGTTCGGGCCGCCGCCGGAGACGCCCGCCGATTACCCGTCCGCCAGAATGCGGCGAGCCTCGCCGTTTGCATCCACGGGATCCGCTCGCTGGGTGACGACCGCGACGTCGTCGGAGTCCTCCGCGAGATGCTACGAGTGGCGCCTCGAATCGCTATCGCGGAGACGTTGCCGATCGCTCGTACCGAAGCGCAACGGGCCCACCTTGCCATGTACGATCTGCGCGAGGAAGTTCTCCGGGCTTCCACCGGCCGCCCGGAGGACCTCCCATACCGGCCCCTCGCTCGACTCGTATCCCTCGTAGAGGAAGCCGGCGGGGCTGTCGATGAGACGCACACCATTGCCGTGGACCTTCCGCATGCATTGGCCTACTTCCCTCGCGCGCTCGTAGAGTCGATTTCGAGCGGCCACCGACGCGATATCCTGCTTACCCGCTGGGATGAAGCCAACGAAGGGCGTCTCCAGCGGGGGGAGGACCACCCCCCGGTCGGGATGATCGTCGCGACCCGCGGGACCCTGCGCCCCACTTTTCGGGACCAATAGGCAGCCAGCCTGGTCTCTGGGGCCCGGAACGACGGGACGTCGAAAACGGGCGCGGAGGGATTTGAACCCTCGACCCCCGGGTTAGGAACCCGGTGCCCTATCCAAGCTAGGCTACGCGCCCTGCTCCGTCGGGACGAGGGCTGAAATATCAGGCCTTCGCCGACGGAGGGCTCGCTCTGGGGGGGAGCAGTCGGTCGTACCGATGGTCGACCCGGGCGGTGAACCGGTCCGAGGGCTCCTGGATGATCTCGATCCCCTCGAGGTACTCTCGGAACGTCGCGAGGACGGGCCGTCGAGAGGTCGGGCCCGCGGGCGGAGGCGTGGCCGCTCCCAGGGCGCCGACCAACCATCGCTCCGGGCCTACGACGAACAGGAACGGGAACACCCGGCACTCGCGGCTCAGCGTCGCGAAGAGGAGCTCCGGGCGGGCCCCGTCCCGGGGCGTACCGGAGAGCAGAACGACCTGGTCCGGGCTCTTTCCCTGATAGGCGGGGAGACGGGAGGGGTCCAGGAGGGTCCGGTGGTCGACCCAGCCGCGAGCGAGCATGCGCCGCTGGGCGAACGGGAGGCCGAATGGGCCCACCAAGTGCGACCCCCCGCCCTCCTTTACCGGGCCGAACGGGCGCTGGAGAAGCTCGGAGATGGCCCACTGTCGATGGGGTGTGAGTGCCGGGCCCCCCTCCTCCTCGGGGAGCGCGCCTCCCAACCCGCGCGGGTAGGCCAGCGTGCCGGGAAGACCGACCAGATGGCACCAGAGACCCTCAAAGTCGAAGTACACCGGGATGGTGGGGCCGTCCCCCCGGACCGAGACTACCAGGGGGTTCGCGCCGAGACGCTGCCCCGCGATCTTCGTCGCCCATCGCTTGGCGTCGTTCGCCTTTGCCTCGAAGAAGATGGCGAGCGCTACCTGCGTCCCGGTCCAGAGCGCGACGTTCCCGGCGTCGGCCGCTGCGAGGGCGGCAAACTCCTCGAAACGGTCCGCGTACGGTCGAAGCAGGACGAACGTCACGAACGGACGACCGATCGGCACGGGGTGGGGAATGTATCGGTCCCGCAGCCAGGACTCCTCGTAGGCGCGGCGTCGTACGGCGTGGTAGGTCGAGCGGGGGACCTGAACCTGGTGAAGGCGCTCTCGCTCCCGGTCGGGCCGGGCTGCGAGCATCACCGCGATGACGCGGGCCTCGGATTCGGTCAGCGCCCGCACTCGGCTTCCCCCATCGAATGGCTACACCTTAGCACGCAGTCCAAGTCGAGGTCCCTCGTTCGGCACACCCGCTTAAGTGTGGCGCCCTGCATCTTTTGCGTAGGTGGTCGACCGTGGAGATTCGTACACGGTGGGAGCGCCCCGCTCGGGGCCCCCTCGTCGGAGCGATAGTGGTCGCAGCGCTCATGGTGTTTGTGGTGCCGACGGGCGTGGCCGGGGCCGCCCCTGCGGCGGCCACGGGGTCGTCCGCCTCCATCGCATGGGCCTACGGGGCGGTCAACACCATCACGTTCTCCGGCACTTCCCATTCGGGGGTCCCCTACACGGGGAACGCGACGTACGGGTACACCGTCTCCATCCACCAGACCAACTCGACCGTCACTCCCCACGAGTTCGAACTTACCGTCGCCCGCACCATGGGCGCCTCGTTCGCGGTCGAGTACCGCTACCCGAGCTGCCGCGCTCCCACCTACCACGCGGAACTCTCCGCTCGGGTCTGGGAAACGGTCAACTCCACCGCGTATCTCATCGACAACGGCAACGTCTACGAGAACGGAGCGCCCGTCCCCGCCTTCGCCCTCCTGAACGCGAGCACCCTGCAGGTCGCCAACGAGTCCGAGTCCACGTCCTCCTACCTTCCCCTGACCGGCGGGATGGGGGGGATGATGCGCGCGGGCTACTTGGGGGCCGAGGTGACGGCAAACGCCGCCGTCGCCTTCGCCACGCCGCTCGGACTCTTCCCGACCGCCCTCTCCACCTCCCAGTCTTGGAACTCCACCGCGCCGTTCCGGGCGAGCGTGGAGGCGACGTACGACTACCTCGCTGCGCACAAGGTACCCGCCGCTACCGGGGCCCTCCGTGGCAACGGCACGATCCCGGTGGAAGGCAGCGGCACGGTGAATCTCTCGGGAAGCTACTCCACCGGCAACTCGATCGACCTCGGGGGAGCCCACTACTCTGAGGTCTCCCTCTCGCTGCTCGGTCCGTTCACCCTTCAGGAGGGGTTCATCGTCGTGCCGGTAGCCTCGGACCTCTTCCAGGGCGCGAACGAACCGTGGTCGTCCAACCAATCCGGCGCCGCCACCGCCGGGATGTCGTTCGTCGACCTTCGGGCGGCGGCCGCGGACCACTTCGGTCTCGGGGCCTCCCGCTGGCTCTACGACTCCTCGAGCCTCGAGCCCACCGACGCTGCTCCCGCGCCGGGCGGGTTCACGGAGCTCGCCGGGACGGGCGCTCCGGACACGGCCCCCGCGACCGTGGTGCAAGGCGAACCCCAGACGGGGACCCAGTCCCAATCGACCCAGACCTGCCTGCTCACGGGCGCGGGGTGCCCGTCCAGCGGCTCGGTGCCCGGCCTGCTCCATGGGCTGGTCGGCCTTCTGGCCGTGGGCGCTGTCGTCGTCGCTGCCCTGGCCGTCGCGGTCGTCGTGGTCGAGCGCCGGCGGGTACCGCCCCCGAGCTACCCCAACGCGGCGCTCTACCCTCCCGGGACCAGCGGGGGGCCTGTCCGCGCCCCGGGGCCCAGCCCGCCCCCGCCCGCCGCCCCCGAAGAGGACCCGCTCAGCAATCTGTGGTAGAACCGTCCGCCGGGCCGACGCGGGTGCCGTCCGGACCTAGCCGGACGAGGTACGCGCGCGTAGCGGGACGGCGGAAGGAAGGGGGTACCGGAGCATCGCCCCGATCCCCTCCGAACCCTTTCGTGAGCATCTCGCCCTCCTCGCTCTCCCCTGAGAATCAGGCGGGCGATGGCGCCGGAATCCGACGCGCGGCGGAACAGCCCCTCTACGAAATCCTCGTTGGCGGCCTCGGTCATCTGGCGCTGGCCGCAGTTCGGGCACGGGGCGTCAAGGACGGGGTCGATCTCCTCGTCGGGCAGGGTCCGGGTGAACTCCTTGGCGCACGCGGTGCACCGGAAGGTGACGCGCTGCCGACGCAACCCCTCGGAGATGAGCAGGGTGTCGACGGCGCCCAGGTCGAGCGCCCGGTTGACGTCGACCTCCCCGTAGGCGGCGAGCCCGCTCTCGGCCTTTCGGACCTCCGCGAGCAGCCGTTGGATGAGCCGCTTCTCCTCGGTCACCTCGAGCCCGTGGAGAGTCTGGCTGGCCTTCTCGACGAGCTCCTTGAGCCCGTACTCGTCGGTGTAGCCGGTGTCGAAGAGCGGCTGAACGACCTTCTGCTGCAGCTCGTAGTGGAGGTAGGCCTCCTTGTAGAAGTACTCCTTGGTCGCCCCCGGCCCGCCGAGCAGGATCCCTTTGAGCTGCTCCTTCTTCGGGAGGAAGATCTCTCCGACATCTCCGCGACCTTCACGAAGAAGTCGTGCGCTGCGTGCTCGATGATCCGCTCGAACCGATGCTGGGACTGGCCGCCGCGGCCGTGCTTGCTCGGGACCATCGACTGGCGGTTGCGGAGGGTCTCGGTCCGCTTCCCCCGCAGCAGGCCGATCGTGACCTCGGCCCGGTCCATGACGATCAGGCCCCAGAGGTCGGGCTCGTGGACCATCGAAAGCAGCGGCTCCAGAAAGAACGTCGAATCGCACCGGTAGAGGTAGGTGTGCAGCGGCTCGGGGGGCTCGACGATGAAGGTCACCGGCTCGGACTTGTCGGCCCCGATCGCCTTGCTGCCGACGAAGAAGGCGGCCCCGTTCGGGGGGGGCTCCTTGTATCCCCGGACCCGGCCCATCAACGACTCGATCGCCCACATCACGTTCTTGCGGGTCGTCCGGCTCTTGATGTTGGAGCTCTGGGCGTACTCGTTCCGCAGGTAGGCCATGACGTCGGAGATCTGCTTGCCCGGCGAGACGTACAGGGAGATCAGCTCGGTCGCCCGTCCGCGGCACTGCCCGATCTCGTCCAGCTTGCGCTGGAAAGTGTAGCGCGCGAGCTGGGGGTCCATGGGAGGGGTGCTCATATCCCCGCCTCACCCGAAGCTGCCTCGGAGCGAGGGGGTCCTTCGACCTTCGCGCGGGACCCCGTCGGGGCCCGGCGCCCGTCCCCGGGGCGGGACAGTCAGAGGAGGCGGCGGATGTGCTCGTCGATGACCTCTTCGGGGTAGGCCCCCACGATTCGGTCGACGAGCTTTCCCTGCTTGTAGAACAGGAGGGTCGGGATGCTCATGATCCCGAGCGCCCCGGCCTTCTCCCCGTTGTCGTCGGAGTTCATCTTCCCGAAGGCGACCTTGCCGTGGTACTGCTCGCTCAGTCGGTCGACGATCGGGGAGACCATCCGGCAGGGTCCGCACCAGGGGGCCCACACATCGACGACGGCAGCCCCGTTCTCTCGCGCGAACTTGTCGAAATTGACTCCGCCGACTTCCTGCACCGGCATGCAACACCTGGTGGCTCCTTGAGAGGCGTCGGAATATTAAATCGTGCGCTGACGCGCGCGCTACCAATCGACGCTCGGGCCTCCCCCACACACCATTTGTAGGATGAGGCCCATCCCCTAGTGGCGCCTCCGGGTCGTACACGGTGGGGCCGGCGTCATGAACCTTCGAACGGATTCGGTGGTAGGGGAGTCAGTGCCGTTCGTCGACCGGACCGCGCGCCGGCATTCGCTGGTCTCTCCCGCGGCCCGGCGGGGCATCCGTCAGCGGATGCTCCTGTTCCGCCAGGTGGCGCTCGACCATATCCAGGCGATGACCGGAGTCTCCCCGGGGGAGCTCCAGCGGTTCCGGCGCGAGCTCCGGGAGAGCGACCTACCGGACCAGCTGCTCGAACGGGGCGCGGGCGTCGCCTTCACCCACGAGCTCCCGCAGGGAGCGCTGCTCTATCTCATCGTCCGGGCGCAGCGGCCCTCCACGATCGTCGAGACCGGGGTGCGGCCGGGCTACTCGACGGCGTGGATCCTCGCCGCCCTGGACGCGAACGGCTCCGGGGAGCTCACGTCGCTCGGGCCGGGCCCGACCGCCGGACGGTCGGCCGGGGTCCACGAGGTCGCCGTCGGGCAGTTCGTACCCCCTCCGCTCCGGTCGCGTTGGACCCTCGCCCTCGGCAACACCGAGGAGCGTCTGCGCGAGATCCTGGCCCGGTCGGGGACGGTCGACCTCTTCTTCTACGACAACGGACCCGTCGCGACCCGGGCGCGGTTCGAGCTCCACGCCGCCTGGGAGCGGCTCTCCCCGCGGGGGATCCTCCTCAGCCACCACATCGACGCCAGCCCGGCGTGGCCCGCTTTCTGCCGGAGCCTGGGGCTTCCTCCCCAGGTCCTCGACCCGGGACCGCCGCCGATGGGCGGCCTCGCGCTCGCCGGCCGAGGCCGCTAGCGCTCCAGTTCCTCGACCAGGTGGATCGCCGCCGGCAGGATCAACTTCTCGACAGCCGCCCGCACCGCGCGTTCGCTGCCGGGGAGGGCGAACACCGGCTTCCCGTGGATGACGTAGAGCCCGGCCCGGCTGATCATCGCGAGCGGCCCGACCTCTTGAAAGCTCAGCGAACGGTAGAGCTCGCCGAAACCCTCGAGCTTCCTCCCCCCATCACGTCCAGCGCGTTCACCGTAAGGTCCCGGGAGCTCACCCCCGTCCCTCCGACCGTGACCGCGACCTCGAGCGGGATCTCGGCCAACCAGGGTTCCAACGCGTCCCGGACGTCGGCGATCGAGTTCGCCACCAGCCCGTAGTGCAGCACCTTGTGACCCGCCTGCGCGACGAGGTCTCGGGCCAGGTGGCCGGAGACGTCGTCGCTCTCGGTGTGGGTGTCCGAGACCGACAGGATCCCGAAGGAGAGACTGCGGGTCCCGCCGAGGTGGTGGCGGCTCGTCGCGCTGGTGGTGGGGTGGGGTTCCGTCATCGGGTTCTCCGTCCGCCCTTCTCCTTCGTGACCACGCGGACGGGCCCGAGGGAGGTGCGGGGGTAGAGGCCGCGCCCATCCTTCTCGAGGTACTTGACCATGTCCCACACGGTGAGCAGGGCCACGGTCGCGCCCACGAGGGCCTCCATCTCGACCCCGGTCCGGTCGAACGCCTCGGCTTCCGCCCGCACCCGGACGCCGCGCTTCGAGAGTCCCAACTCGACGGAGCTCGACGTGAGCGGGACCGAATGACAATGCGGGATGAGCTCGGGGGTTCGCTTCATGGCGAGCAGGCCGGCCAGCTCCCCGGCCGCGACCGGGTCCCCCTTCTCGACGCGACCGGCGCGGATCGCCGACCGGGTACGGGGGCTGACCGCGAGTTCGCCGACGGCGACGGCCCTGCGGTCGACGCGCGGTTTCGCTCCCACGTCCCGCTGCCGCGCCACGGACCTCACGCTCGGGGGGTGGCCGAAGCGGCCAGGTGCGCCAGCAGCGCCTCGAGCTGGATGCGGTCGGAGGCGCCCTGCGACAGGCGGAAGTCCACCTCTCCGAGATACTCGACCAGTCGGATCTTCTCCCGGGGCGGGAGCACCTGGTCGCTGATGTCGGGAAGGTATCCATGAACCGCTCGGAGGACCTCCTCGCCGGCGGCACCGCGCTCGGTGAGGAGGGCGTACAGTCGGCTTCGCGCCTCCCGGAAGTCGCCGGCAAAGGCCGCCGCCAGCATCCCCTCCACCTCCCGTCGGAGGGGTGCCGAGGCATGCTCCTTGACGGTCTCCGCAGTGACGTGGGTCGCGTGGGTCGCGGTCAGCTGGAGCAGGTTGATCGCCCGCCGCATGTCTCCGCTGGCGGCCGTAAGGATCGCCTCGTAGGCCTCGGGGTCGACCTTCTTCCCCTCCGCCTCCACGATCCGCTCGAGCTGGGCCCGGATCGCTTCCGCCGAGTAGGACCGGAACCGGAAGACCGCGCATCGCGACTGGATCGGGTCGATGATGCGGGAGGAGTAGTTGCAGGAGAGGATGAACCGGCAGGACCCGGAATACCGCTCCATCAGCCGACGCAGGGACGCCTGCGCCTCGGCGGTCAGGTTGTCGGCCTCGTCGAGGAAGAGGAGCTTGAACGCCACCTCCCCCATCGGCGAAGTGCGGGCGTACTGCTTGATCGTCGTCCGGACCGTGTCGATCCCCCGCTCGTCGCTCGCGTTCAGTTCGAGGAAGTTCTGGCGCCACGACGGTCCGAACATGTCGCGGGCCAGCGCGAGGGCGGCGGTCGTCTTCCCGGTCCCCGGTGGTCCGGCGAACATGAGGTGCGGCATGGATCGCTTCTCCGCATAGGAGCGGAGCAGGGGCACGATCTGCTCCTGGCCGAGCATCTCCCGGAGGGAGGCGGGTCGGTACTTCTCGACCCAGACGGCCTCGGTCGCTCGTCCCGCCATCTACGTTCCACCGCGGTCTTCCGGCAGCCGCTCTTTAGGGTTTCTCGCGGCGAGGGCGGGGCGCCGGCGGGACGCTTCCGGTTCGCGGCTCCAGAGCCCGACGCTCGTCCTCCCGGTGCCGTCGCAGCGCTTCGGTCAGCACTCGGCCGTACTGCCCCAGCGCCTGCCCGTGGCCGGAGAGGTCGTCCTCCACCACCCGGCGGAGGGACCAGCGGAGCTGGTCAAGGGAAACCGGAAACCTCGCGTGGTCGGCGGCGAGCAGGTCCCGGAGCTCTCCCCGGCTCCGATCCCGCCCTCCGACGGGTCCGAGCTCGCTCTCCGTGGACGCGATGTGGGTGCGCACGGCCTCGTCCAAGCGGGCGACCGCGGCCTCCAGGTCCGACGGCGGGTATTCCTCGAGGAGGACGAGTCGGTAGCTGACCCGGTCGAACCATTCGATGAGGTCATCGAGGTCGGAGGGGGGAGCGTGGATATCGACCTCCGGCGGGGGAACGGCATGTTCCCCCCAGTGGGGCCGGCGCGATATCCCTTCCTCCGCGAACCCTCCGCGCTCACCGGTGGTGAGCGTCCTCGGTGCGTCCGGGGGATGCCTCATCCTGACCGTAGGGTATCTGATGAACGCGATGGTGCTCTACGAGCCCGCCGAGCTCGCCCGACTGTACCGAACGACCCACCGTCTCCCGCTGCAGGAGACCCACCACCCCCGCGGCCCTACGACGGGCTGGTTCGCCTCCCGCTTCGGCGGGGCCACTCAGAACGTCGCGGTGAGCGCTACGTCGCTCGCTCGGGTGCGGTGACCACGACGGCGAAATAGGGGTCGGGGTTAGTTCGCAGGTGGCCGAACCGCGCCCCGAGACCCGAGAGGGCTGGGTGAACGTCCAGGGGTACCGCCTCTATTGGAGGAGCGTCGGAACTCCCGGACCGCGTGGGACGATCCTCACCGTGCACGGGGGTCCGGGGATGACCCACGACTATCTCCTCGCCTTCCACGACCTCGTCCGCTTCGGCCATCACGTGGTCTATTACGACCAACTCGGCTGTGGTCGCTCGGAGCTCGCGCGCGATGTCGCGGAGTACTCGGTCGACCGGGACGTCCAGGACCTCGAGGTTCTCCGTCAGAGCCTCGGGCTGGGACGCGTGCACCTGTTGGGCTCGAGCTACGGCGGGCTCCTAGCCATCGCCTACACGCTCGCTCACCCCGAAGGGGTTCGCACCCTCATCAGCGCCAGCGGGCTCGCGGACGTCCCGCTCACGGTCCGCGAAATGCAGCGCCTCAAGCGGGAGCTCCCCGGTCCCGTGCGAGAGACCCTCGAGCGCCACGAAGCGACGGGGGATCTCCAGCACCCGGAGTACCTCCGCGCCGTGAACGAGTTCTACCGTCGCCACCTCTGTCGACTCGACCCGTGGCCGGCCGAAGTGACGTACACGCTCGAGCACGTCAGCGTGCCGAAGTACGGAACGATGAACGGGCCGAACGAGTTCACGATCGTAGGCTCGATCCGAGATTGGGACGCCACCCCCCGACTGGGAGAGATCGAAGTGCCCACCCTCGTGACCACGGGCCGCTACGACGAGGTGACACCGGTGGTCGCCGATTCGATCCACGCGGGGATCCACCGTTCCGAGCTCCGGCTCTTCGAGGAGAGCTCGCACCTGGCCTTCTGGGAGGAGCGGCCGCGGTACATGGCGACGGTGGCCGACTTCCTGCGTCGGCGCGGGTGATCAGGCCCCGGGCCTCCCCTAGGCGACCGGGCAAGGGCCGGCTGGGGCGGCTTCCCACGCGCGGCGATCCCGCGCGAGAAGGGTCCCACGAAGCCCGACCAACAGGCCGAGGAAGACGGCCGTGACGAGGAGGATGCCGGGCACGGCGAACTCGACAACGAAATCCCACACGAACAGCCCCCCGAGCATCCCGGTAGCGAGGTAGAACTTCGTCCATTCGGGACGCCCCGAGCCCGCATACCGCACCAGGAGCGCCAGCGCCCCCAGGCCAGCGAGGCCGACGAGCACGGCGGCGACCGTCGCCGGCAGGATGGGCCGCTGGGACTGGATCAAGACAACGGTCCACATGTCGAACGGGAGCGAGCCCGCGACGGCGATGGCCCAAGGCCCCACCCGCGCCGGCCCCTGCCAGGGGCCGCAGAAGCTCCTTCGGGACCGATCCCGCGAGGGCGATCAGAAGGACTGCCAGCCCGAGGAAGAACGCGAAGGCCTGCGGACTCGGCCCGTGCCCAACGACCAGGGCGAACAGCGTCACGATGGTGAGGTAGGCGGCCGCGGTGAGGGCGATGCCGGCCCGGCCCAGCCACCGTCGCTCGCGAGCCTCCGGGAACCAGAGTCCCACGAGGAGGATCGGCAACGCGATGGAGTAGGTCGCATGGAACACCACGAGCCCCAGCGCCCAGAGCCAGTCGACGCCGAGAGCGTGTCCATAGACCCCGAACGCGTAGACCGGAGCTCCGGAGGGGGCGAAGAACGTGTGAACGGCGAACCCCTCCTCGCCAATGCCGTACGCGGCCCCCAACAGGAGGATCGACGGCCAACCCTTACCCCAGCGAACACAGAACTCCCGGATGAGGATCGCCCCGCCTCCGTAGAGTGCGACCAGGCCGGCGAATTGCAGCAGGAAGAGGAGCGGGTCGACGAACACCGTCGTCACCGGGGTCGACCCGGTCAAGAGCTCAGGGATGGTCGGGGCCACGACGGCGAGCGTCAGGAGAGGGAAGTACGGTCGCAGCGCTTTGGTGGGGGCCGCCACGATTCTCCCCCAATCCTGCGGCCACTTCCTACTTGAGCGCGTCGCTCCGGCGGCGGAGCCCGGGGATATATCCGACCCCGGCCTCGGCCGGGAGAAACCCCATGCGCGAGCGGCTGGCTCTGGTCCCGTTCCGAGGGACGATCCGAGAACGCACCGTCGAGCCGTACGTGCAACTCTTCCGGGAGCTCCGGCGCCGCCGAAGGGTCAAGGGGGTCCTGGTCGACCTCTCGAGCGGCGGGGGGGAGTCGATCGCCTCCCTCGACCTGTACCTTGCCGTGAAACGGCTCGACCAGGTGAAACCGGTCTACGCCGCGATCGGGTCGGTCGCCGCCTCGGGCGCCTACATGGCCGCGCTCGGCGCTCGACGGATCTTCGCCTATCCGGAATCGGCCGTGGGGTCGATCGGGGTCATCCTACCCCACATCGCCGTTCGGGAGCTGCTGCAACGGCTCGGGATCTCGGTCGAGCTCCTCCACGCCGGGGAGCACAAGGACGCCTACCAGGGGTACCGACCCCTCACCGAAGTTGAGCGGGAGAAGACCCAAGCCATCCTCCAAGAGGGCTACGAGGAGTTCATCCAACTCGTGGCCCGGGAGAGGAAGCAACCCATCGAGGCGATCCGAGCGCTGGCCACGGGCGAGGTCTGGACGGGGAGGAAGGCCCGTGAGCTCGGGTTGATCGACGCTCTGGGGGACCGAGAGGAGGCCCTGTCGGCCCTCGCGCAGGTCACCGGGGTCCCGGTAGGCAAGGCGGTGCGGGTGGGGCCTCCGCGGGGGTTCCTCGACCGCCTGATGAACGGTCGCGGGCCGACGCTCGGAGGGGGACTCTCCGGACGGTTCCACGATGCGGTCGAGGACGCCATCCTGGACCTGAGCGGGCTCGGTTTCCGCCGGTAAGGCCCGGCACGGGCCGCCCGCGGCGGCGAGTCAGCCGATATATACCCCTCCGGGAGTCGAAGGATGCCCATGCCCGAAAAGCGCCGCTCCGGATTTTCCAGCGCTGCCGGCCTCATCCAGTACTACGACATGGAGGAGACACGGGCGCTCAAGATCAACCCGTACATTGTCATCAGCTTCGGCATCGCGGCCGCGATCCTGGTCGAGATCCTGAACTGGCGCTTTATCTAGCCGCGAGCGCGCGGCCCCCGGGCGGGTAGGTTCGCGCCCCGGCAGGTAGCGTCCCTCCCGGCTTCGCCCGAGCAGGTACACCTTGGAGTCGGGGGATTCGTCCAGGGTCAGGTAGCCCGTCCTGCTCGCGAGCCGGGAGGCGAACGCCCCGACCTCCTCATGGGTCGGGACGTGGTCCTTCCCGAGGCGCTGCCGGGACTTGCCCATGTAGACGTACCCTTTCGGCTCGATGAAGTCCGGCCGCGCGATCAGGTCGAGCTCGGCGTACTGGTCGACCCAGCCGAGGTTCCACCCCTTCACGAGCGTGTGCCGCACGACCCGGCGGGTCTTCAGGTCCCGCACGATCGAGAGGGACTCCCGAAGCCGGGAGAAGGCGTCCTCCTGGGCGGGGAGGGTGAGGCGTCGGAACACCTCGGCGTTCGGCGCTGTGACCGATACGTACAGCTGCGTCGGGAGCGGGTCGAGCGCACGGAGCGCGTCCGGGTTCGTACCGTTGGTCACGAGGAAGGTCGTGATCCCGCGTTCGTGGGCCAGCTCGAGGAATCGGTTCATCTTCGGGTAGAGGGTCGGCTCCCCCGTGAGCGAGATCGCGATGTGGCGGGGGGTCTGGGACTCGTCCCACCGCTCGAGGGGGACCGCCGGGTCCCCCTTGAACCCGGAGAGGATCCGCCGTTGGGCATCGACCGAGCGCTCGAGCAGGGTCTCCGGGTCGTCGTACTCCGGCATCACGGCGTCGTTCTCCCATCCCTGGTTCCGCCAGCAGAAGCGGCAGTGCAGGTTGCACGAATCGATCGCCGGCGACATCTGGAGGCACCGGTGGCTCTCGATCCCGTAGAAGCGGCCCTTGTAGCAATCGCGGCCTCGGACCAGGGACTCCCGGGTCCAGTAGCAGAGCTTGACGGCGCTGTGGCGACCGACGAGCTGGTATCCCTGGCCCGCGAGGTCGGCCGAAAGATCCTGGTCGCCCATCGGACGCGCGCTCGACGCGAGGTCGAGCCATAAGTCTTTGCGAAGCGGGGGGTCGTCGGGGGGTTCTGGGGGGGGCCGCCGTCCCGCGGCCCCCTGCTCGGCCCGGTGGAGGACGCACCGCGCGCCGGGGCGAACCTACCCGCCGGCCCGAGGCGAGGCTCGGGGGCGGGGTCTAGGTGAACTGTTCTCGCTCGAAGAGGAGGAGACCACCGACGGCGGTCGTGACAAAATAGCCCGCCATGATCAGGAGGCCCTCGAGGTAGGTGGGGTTGTAGGTGGTCCCCCCGAACATCCCCGGAGTGACATGGGCCGGCAGGGCGGAGAGGAACGGGTAGGCGATCACAGGGCGAGCATAGTCGATCACGAACCAGGGCTCGACCTGGACGAGGCCGATCAGGAGCTCATCGATAAGCGTGAACCCGAAGAGGAACAGCACCGCGACGACCAGGACGGCGTACAGGCTGTTCTTGAACATGGAGCTGAACAGGAAGACCGCCCCGAGCAGGGCCAGCAGGTAGAGCATCGCGATCCCGAACGAGACGAGCAACGCCCCCGGGAACGCGCTCAGCGCCCCCAGATAATAGAGCCCGTTCACGACCAGGATGCCGAGATAGATCAGGACGCAGACGACGGAGGCCAGGGCCGCCGCGATGAACTTGCCTGCGTAGACGCTCGAGCGTCGGACCGGGAGCCCCATGAGGAAGTAGCCGGTCTTGTTCTGGAACTCTCCGGCGATGGCGTCCCCGCCGAAGATGATCCCGGCGAAGACGATCACGACGTAGACCCCGCCGCCCCACAGGGTGCCGTAGTACCCGTCGGGGGTGGCCGTCAGCCCCGCCCCGTTGTAGCGGGCAAGGACGAGGCTGAGAATGCCGCCCAAGACCGCCACGATGGCCACCATGAGGAGGAAACGGCGCGAGCGCAGGTAGTCCCGCAGCTGGTACCGAGAGAGGATCAGCGCCTGGCGGGTCGTGTCCGGGAGCTGGACCCGGGCCGGCGCGTCCGGGGCCGGCAGGTAGAGGTCGGAGCTCATGAATCCCCCTGGGAGATCTCCCGCAGGTAGACCTCCTCGAGCGCGCTGCGCGAAGGTTGGAAGCTGAGGAGGCCGAGGTGGGACCCGACGAGCGTCTCGAGGACCTGGGACTGGGCGACCGGGACCTCCGGCGACGAGGGCGGTGAACCGTTGCGCGTCGACCCGGGAAACCCCGGAGACGCCCGGTAGGTTCGCGATCCGCTCGGCCACTTCGGCGTCGGTGATGGGCCGAACGAAGGCGAGGTCGACCGACGTGGCCCCCTTTCCGAGACGGGCGTTCACGTTGGCGAGGGTGTCGTAGAAGAGCAGCTTCCCCTGGTCGATGAGGGCGACCTCGTCACAGACGTCGACCACCTCGCTCAGGATGTGGCTGCTCATGAAGATCAGCCGGTGGCCCTTCTTGAGCCCCCGAATGATGCTCCGTACCTCGGCCATACCCCTCGGGTCGAGCCCGGTGCTCGGCTCGTCGAGCAGCACGACCTCGGGGTCGGAAAGCAACGCCGCGGCGATGTTCACCCGCTGCTTCATTCCCTTGGAGAATCGACCGACCTTTTGGTCGATCCATTCGCTCATCTTCACTTCTGGGAGGACCGTGTCGGTGCGGCGCCGGATCTCGTCGGAGCTCAGCCCCCGCACGGCCCCGACCAGCTCCAGGGCTTCCCGGGGGGAAAGGGACGGGTAGATCTCGGGAGACTCGATGAGGTCCCCGCACGACGAGAGAGCCCGCTTGCGGTCCGCCCGGACCGAGATGCCGTTGATGAAGCCTCGCCGGAGGTGGGGAAGATGAGGTCGGTGAACATCTTGAGCGCGGTCGTCTTTCCCGCCCCGTTCGGGCCCAAGAAGCCGACGCACTTCGACCCCTGGATGTTGAGGTCGAGGCGGTCGAGCGCGGTGAACGAGCCGAATCGCCGGGTCAGTTGTCTCGCTTCGATGCTCGGACTCATAGGAACGGGGAAAGGGACGGGCGCTCAGGCCACCCAGGGATGAAAAGCGGTTCGCCCCCCCCTGTCAGGGCGTCACATCATCGACGGACCGCGCCCTCTCCGCGATCAGCCGGCGGCGACGGGCGCGCGAAGGAAGGCCCGGTTCGGCCGCCGAACGGAGCCCCGCGACATCAAGGAGGCGACCACGACGGTCGTGGAGGAGAGGGCCATGGCGACCGCCCCGGCGATCGGGAGGACCTGGTAGACGGGGAACCCCCAGATGGGCACGAGTGCCCCCGCAGCCAGCGGGAGGAGCACCGCGTTGTAGCCAAGCGCCCACGTGAGGTTCCACCGGACCTGAGCGACCGTGCGTCGCGCGAGCTCGAATCGCCCGGGGCACGCTGCGAAAGTCGGGATGGAGCAACAGGACCTGACCGGCCTCCTTCGCCACGTCCGTTCCCGTTCCGATAGCGAGCCCGACCTCTGCGCTCGCCAGGGCGGCGGCGTCGTTGATGCCATCTCCGACGAACGCTACATGGCGCCCGGCCGACGCGTAGCGCCGGACCAGGTCGACCTTCCCCTCGGGACGGACCCCCGCCTCGACGTGGTCGACCCCGACCGCCTCCGCCACGCGCCGGGCCGCGGCGAGCCGGTCCCCCGTCACCATGACAACCTCGAGGCCGAGCTCGTGGAGCGCACGGACCGCCTCGACCGCCCCCGCCACGAGAGGGGCTCGGAACACGAGGAGGCCGACGGCCCTTCCGTCCTCGACCACGACCGACCAGCTATCGCCCGCGACATCGGCGGTGGTCGTGTCGGGAGCCAGTTCGGTGAGGTTGACGCCCTCCTGTCGGGCAGACTCACCGTCCAGGTCCCGCGACCGGGCGGCCCGCGCGGGTCGCCCGGATCCCCCGCCCCGGGTCAGCGCGGAGGTCCTCGAGCCGCACCGGGATCGCCGCCATAGCGGCTGCTCGAGCACGGACCGCACGCGCGTAGGCCTGGTCCGAACCCGCCTCCAGACCCGCCGCGAGCGCCAGCACCGAGTCCGCGGTCGCTCCGTGGGCCGGCACGACCCGCTCGAGGACGGGGTCGACGACCGTGAGCGTACCCGTCTTGTCGGTGAGGACGACATCGGCCCGCGCCGTTCGCTCGAGCGAATCCTGCCCCCGGAAGAGGATCCCCTCCCCGGCGGCGCGTCCCACCCCGACGATGATCGCGGCGGGCGTGGCGATCCCGAAGGCGCAGGGGCACGCAGTGATCGCGACGCTGACGAAGATGAGGACGCCCACGGTCGCACTCGCCCCTCCCCAGACGAGCCAGGCGAGACCGGCGCCGATCGCGAGAGCGAGGACGACCGGGACGAAGACCGCGGCGATCCGGTCGGCGGTCTGACGGAGCGGGACGCGAGCCTCCTCCGCGTCGGTTAGAAGGCGGCCGACCTGGGCGACGAAGCTGTCGCCGTGCAGCTGGGTCACCTCGACCTCGACCATCCCGCTCCCGTTCAGCGAACCGGCGAGCACGCTCGCTCCGACGCCCTTCGGAACCGGGAACGACTCCCCCGTGAGCACGGACTCGTCCACGGACGTTCGTCCGGAGCGGAGCACGGCGTCCGCGGGAAAGCGCCCCCCGGGAAGCACGCGAATGAGGTCGCCGATGAGGAGCTCGTCGACGGGCACGGCGCGGACCGACGTCCCTTCAACGCGGTCGGCGGTGGCCGGGAGCAGCTCGCGCAGTCGCTGGAGGGCGACCCCGGCGCGACCTCGGACCAAGCTCTCGAGGTAGTTTCCCGAGAGGATCAGAGCCACGATCAGGCTGGATGCGTCGAAGTAGAAGGCCGCCGGGAACCGGGCGGGAAGGCCGAGCGCGAGGAGGCTGTAGCCGTAGGCGGTGGTCGTACCCACCGCGATCAACAGGTCCATGTTCCCGGTCCGGGTCCGGAGGGCATCCCAAGCCCCTCGGTAAAACGGGGCCGCGGAGTACACCTGGACGACGCCCGCCAACACCGCTGCTAGCGCAAAGTCCCGGGGTCGACGGAAAAACGTAAGTGAGAACGACAACGATGACCGCGAGCGGCCACGCCACCATCAGACGGTGGCGGAGCCGTTGACGCGTCACCTCCGGGGCTGCGAACTGGTCAAGGCACCCTTGGGAGCAGAAATAGTAGGTCCGATTGTCTAGCGCCAACCGCAGCGCGGCCCCGCGCTCGTCGACGAACATCCCGCAGACCGGGTCCGTGCCCATGGCCCACTCCGGGAGCTGCCTCGAACGGAACTACCGAGGGTCGGCGTGGTGCATGCGCTCGTACGTTCGCTTGCAGGTCTCCGCGCAGAAGTAGACGGTCTGTTTGTCGTACGTTCCCTGGACGCGGGCGGTGGTCGTCTCGACCATCATCCCGCACACCGGGTCCTTGACTTTCATCGGAAGGTCTAGGGCCGAGCGGGCATTTAGGCTCACGGGAACGCGGGAACACCGCAACTTCTATGGCTTCACCGACCTCGGCCAAGGACGATGGTCGACGAGCTGTCGGCAGAGGAGGTCGCCGGGCGCATGAAGCGGGAGCCTTCCCAGGTGGTCCTCTTGGACGTGCGGGACCCGTGGGAGCGCGAGCTCGCGGTCATCGAGCCTTCCGTCCACATCCCCATGAGCGAGCTCCCCCAGCGGGTCCGCGACCTGCCCAAGGACCGCCAGATCGTGGTCTATTGCCATGCGGGCCTCCGTTCCGCGATGGTCGCAGGATACTTGGAACACCTCGGGTTCCCCTCGGTCAGCAACCTCTCCGGGGGGATCGACGCATGGTCCGTCGAGGTCGACCCGGCCGTTCCTCGCTACGCCTAGGACGGCCTCCTCTCACCTCTCGGGAGGGTCGGCACCGCGCCCGCCGCAGCTCGACCCACCTACCGCCAGAGAACCCTACCGACGGCTTCGGCGACCCTCGTCGTGCGAGAGACGGTCGAGGCCTTCCACGAACCCGCGCATCTTCCAGTAGGTATCGAGGAACTCCTGGCCGCGGGCCGTGATGTCGAAGCTCGGGCGGCCCTCGACCTCCTCGCTCTGCAGCAGCCCGAGCGCCAGGAGCCGGTCCATCAGCAGTCGGAGCCGGTCGACCGGCATGCCGGCCCCGTAGGAGACGCGCGTGATCCTCGCCCCCCCGTGGTAGCGCTTCACCACCTCCAGCACCGTGGCGTAGAGGTCCGTTGCCTCCCGGCTGTCGTGGGCCCGGCTCGTGCTCGGCTCGCTCGGGTATCATCCCCGACACCGTCAGAGCGGGAAGGGCGGCAACCCGGCGACCTTCTGCGACGTCCGCACCGTCGCCCCATCCTCGACGGTCAAGGATCGGGTGTACACCACCTCGACGACCTTCGCACCTTCCCGAAGGCGTACCTCGCCGGCCACGACCTTCCGGGCCGAGCAATCCCGGTCGAGCTCGACCACGTCCCCGAAGATGTCCTCGGCCTCCGCCTTCCGCCCGAGCTCGACCCGCCCTCCGACGAGGGGTCCGCTGGCACGGGAGCGATGGCCCAATTGAATCGTGGCGGCTTTGAGACCGCTGCGCGTAGCGACGGTCCCCCCCACCTCAGCGCGGCCGCGCAGCAGGGCACGTTCGGCCTCGAACCGACCCCCGATCTCGAGGTCGTCGGCCTCGAGGGCCCCCCCGATGGCCAGCCGGCCACCGACCTCGACGGAGCCCGTCAGACTGAGGGTGCCGCCGACCGAGAACCGCCCTCCGACCTTGAGGTCGCGTCCTTTCCCGTTCCCCCGGATCTCCCCGAGCCCGCCGACGTGAAGGTCCGTGAAGGTGAGGTCCTTGCCGGCCGTGACCACGCCCCCGACCTCGATCGAGCCTCCGGTCGCGCTCTCGCGGAACTCCGCGAAGCCGCCGGCTTCGAACTCGCCGAAGGTGAACGGCCCGTCGGAGACGAACTTCCCGCCGACCTCGATCTTCCCACGGACCTCCCCTCGCTGGACACGGACCACCCCGCCGACCTCCAGTTCGTCGAGCGAGACCTCGGCGAGCTCGACCGACCCACCGGCCTCGACCGAGTGGGCCTCCAACTTCCCGGCGAGACGAAGGGCACCCCCGACCGAGACCGAGGTCGCGGTGAGGGTGGAGGCGCCTTCGAGACGGCCTCCGACCTCCAGGCGCTCTGTGACCGGCCGGGCCTCGAAGCGTCAGACGACGGTCGACGTCCACCGAGCGCGCCCGGAAGCTGCCGCCGACCTCCAGTTCCCCGTCGTCGGTCTTGACGCCGTCCTCGACGTCGAGGTTCCCGCTCACCGTGACGCGTCCGTCCTCCGAGTCGAACGAATGGCAATGGAGGTCCCCCACCACCTCGACATTGCCCGAGAAATGGGCGGTGCCGGCCACCCGGATCGTCCCGTCGGCCTCGATCCTCGAGTTCTTTTCCACGCGGAGGTTCCCCTCCACCACCCCGAGGCGCACGCGGCTTCCCTTCGGGACGTTCGTGTCGGTCATCACTCGCGATACGGCCCGCCCCTTCTATACGGTTAGGTCACGCGGGGTGAGTATCGCAGGGGAGGTCGGCGGGGGGACGTTAAGCCTCGCCCCGCTCCGGGCGGTCGTGTCCGACTCTCTCGAGCAGGTCCGCCGGGAGGTGATCGCCTGCGCCCGGTGTCCACGGCTCGTGACCTACCGGAGCCAGGTCGCCCGAGAGCGGAAACGAGAGTTCCGGACCCAGGAGTACCTGGGGCAAAGGCGTTCCGGGGTTCGGAGACCCCCGCGCCCGCCTCGTGGTGGTCGGGCTCGCTCCGGCCGCGCACGGCTCGAATCGAACCGGTCGGGTCTTCACCGGCGACCGTTCGGCCGCCTTCCTGGTGCGGGCCTTCTACGATGCCGGATACGCGAACCAGCCGACCTCCCTCGCTCGCGGGGATGGCCTTCACTACACCGACCTCTACCTCACGGCCGCCGTGCGGTGCGCGCCTCCGGGGAACCGCCCGACTCCCGGGGGAACGAGCGAACTGCCACCCGTACCTCGAGCGCGAGCTCCGTCTCCTCCGGAACGCAGGGCGGTCCTCGCGCTCGGCGGGTTCGCCTGGGAGTCCGTGCGGCGACGTCGCCCCGGTGGTGTTCGGAGGGTCGACCTCCGAGCGCGCCGTTCGCGCACGGAGCCTGCGCTCCGCTCGGACCGGGGGGGCCGCTCCTCTGGGCGTCGTACCATCCCAGCCCCCAGAACACCAACACCGGGCAAGCTGACGCTCCCGATGCTCGTCGGGCTGCTCCGTCGGATCCGAGCATCCTGACTCTGGGGCGGGGCCGGATTCCCCCCGCGCGCGTCGCGAGGGACGGTGACCGACTTCGAGGTCCTGGAGCGCGATGGCCTCGCCCGGCTCGGACGCTTGGTCACTCCCCATGGACCCATCGAGACCCCCGCGCTGCTGCCGGTCGTCCACCCGGACCCGACGCGCCAGCCGGTTGCCCCGGAGGAGATGCGTCGACGATTCGGTCTGGGCGCGGTCATCACGTCGTCGTACATCACGTGGCGAACTCCTCCGCTTCGGGCCGTCGCCGAGGGCGAGGGGATCCACCGGCTCATCGGCTTCTCCGGGCCGGTGATGACCGACTCCGGCGCCTTCCAGCAGCACGCTTACGGGTCCGTCGAGGTCGGCCCGGAGGAGATCCTCGGCTTCCAAGAGGCGATTGGGTCCGACATCGCGACCGTGCTCGACGTCTTCACCGAACCCGACACCCCCTACGACCTGGCGGCGGCGGCCCTGGATACCACGATAGAGCGCTCTCGATCGGCCCGTGCGGCGCGGACGGGACTGCTCGCCGTCCCCGTCCAGGGGGGAGCGCATCCCGAACTCCGTGCCCGTTCTGCCCACGCCGCGAGCGAGGTCGGGGATGTCCTCGCCGTCGGCGGTGTCGTGCCGCTCCTCGAGCAGTACCGGTTCGTCGAGCTCGTCCGGGCCCTCGTGGCAGCGCGCCCGGAGCTGACGCCGGGGGCGGCGGTCCACCTCTTTGGAGCGGGCCACCCTATGACGTTCGCTTTCGCGGCACTCTTCGGGGTCGACCTCGTCGACTCCTCCGCCTACCAGAAGTTCGCGCGCCGAGGGCGCCTCCTGCTCCCCGAGGGAACGGTCGCCCTGGAGGACGTCAGCGAGCCGTTCTGCCGGTGCGAGCTGTGTGCCGAGCGTCCCATCACGAAGGTCGCCGACCTTCCCGCCGCCGAGCGGGAGGCGTGGCTCGCGCTCCACAACCTCCTGACCTCGGCGCAGGAGATGGCCCAGGTCCGCCAGGCGATCCATCAGGGGACGCTCTGGGAGCTGGCCGAGCGGCGAGCCGTGGCCCACCCGGCGCTGCGCGCCGGGCTCGAGGAGGCCAAGCGACATCCGGAGGTCTTCCTGCCGACCGAACCCGAGAGTCGTGCTGCGTTCCGGGAGATCGACCGAACGAGCCGGGACCGCCCGGCGGTAGTCCGGTTCACCGTCGCCTCGGGGTCTACCGGGAAGGTCGTCCTCCCGCCCGGTCGGTCGGTCGTCTCGGCCTCCGACCGGAGTACCTCCAGCATCTGCCGTTGGAGGACTCGTCCGGGAAGCTGCTCCGATGGGAGACCGCGACCCCACTCGGTCCCGTCCCCGTTGAGCTCACCGACCTGTACCCCGTCGGCCCGTACCTCGGGGTCGACGAGTTCCTCGACCCGCCGCGCCATCGGCCACCCAGGGCCGTCCGTGAGGAGGTCGAGGCGCAGTTCCCCGTCGGGGCCCTCCCGGACCGGGACTGGACCGAGGCGTGGACCGCCTACCAGGTGCGGACGCTGCTAGAATGGGAGTTCGGCCCGGCCGTCGCCGTTGCGCTCGGGAGCCGCGCGCGGGGCGAACGCTCGCGACGGACCGGGCGGCTGCGGGGGATTCGCGGGGGGCGACGACCTGTGGTTCGTCGTCGGCACCGACGGCATCCCCCACCCCACCTTCCGGGGCGGGGAGGAACTGCATCGGTGGCTCCCCTCGGGACACCGGCGGGTCGTCGTGCGCGGACGACGCGGTCCCGTTCGTCGCCGCGGGCCGGACCCTCTTCTCGACGATTCGTTGAGGTGGCCGAGCCGTCGCTCGTTCCCGGGAACGACCGCGCTCCTGGTCGACCGCGCCGACCGGTTCCTGGCGGTCGGCCGACTCCTCCTCGCCCCTCACGAGATGCCGTGGCTGATGCGGGGGGTCGCCGTGCGCGTTACCGGCCACGGGGCGTCCCCCCGCCCCCGACAGAGGATGGCGAGGGTGCGACCGGACCGGACGACGACCCCTCGCCGAGCGTCCTCCGGTCCACCCAACCCCGATAGGACGGCGGTCGCGGCCCATTCTGTCGTTGCCTTTATCCTCGCGCGGACCCTGCGCTTCCTCGCTCATTGCGGGTATCGACCGTGACGAAGACGTTCCTACTGCTTCAGCTCGACAGCGAGGGCGCCCCCTACTCGGAGATCGCCTCGATCCTCGAGAACATGGGGTTCCGCGAGGAGACGGAGGGATACGACTTCGTCTACGACTGGGGCCGGGAGGTCTCGGTGCGGGAATCCCTCGAGTTCGCGGACCGGATCCAACTCGCCCTGCGCGGGAAGAAGGTCTGCTTCCGCGTCGAGTCCGCCGAAGACTAGCACCGGTGCCCCTCGCGGCCGGCCTCCGTTATAACCCGCCCCCGCCTCTTCGAACGATGGTCGTCCTCGGCATCGAGTCGACCGCGCACACGGCGTCCGTCGGGATCGTGGACGAAGAGGCCGATGTGCTCGGGCATCGCCTCGGACATGTACCGGCCCCGTGTCGGGTGGGATCCATCCTCGCGAGGCCGCGAACCACCATGTCGAGGTCTTCCCGGCCTCGTGGAGCAGGCCCTCGCGCTCGCCTCCGTCCGCCCGTCCGAGGTCGAGGCGGTCGCGTTCGCCCAAGGACCCGGGCTCGGGCCTTGCCTGCGGGCCGGGGCCACGGTCGCGCGGATGCTCTCGCTCGCCTGGGACCGCCCGCTGGTTCCGGTGAACCACTGCGTCGCGCACGTCGAGATCGCCCGCGTCCTGAGCGGGCTGGACGACCCGCTGCTCCTCTACGCGAGCGGAGGGAACACCCAGGTGATCGCCTACGGCCGGGGCCGCTACCGCGTCCTCGGGCGAGACGCTCGACATCGGGATCGGGAACTTCCTCGACAAGCTCTGGATCGAGCTCGGCGGGACCTTCCCGGGGGCCCCCAGCTCGAGACGGAGGCGAAGAGCGGCTCGGAGCTCCTTCCGCTACCCTACTCCGTCCACGGGATGGACGTCGCGTTCTCCGGGATGCTCACGGCGGCGCTCGCGCTTTCGGCCCGGGGCGCGGAACGCGCCGGACCTCTCCTACTCGGTCGAGGTCACAGCGTACTCGATGCTCACCGAGATCACCGAGCGGGCGCTCGCGCACTTGCGCGCGGAGGCGGTCGTGCTCGGAGGCGGGGTCGCGTGCAACGAGCGGCTCCGAGGGATGGTGCGAGAGATGGTAGAGAGCCGCGGGGGGACCATGTTCGCCCCCCCGCGCCAGCTCTGCGTCGACAACGGTGCGATGATCGCGTGGACGGGCCTGCTGGCCCTCCGCGCCGGCCAGTCGGTCCCCGTCGAAGGCTCGGCGGTGGCTCCCCGCCAGCGGACCGACCTCGTGGCCGCGCCTTGGCGCGGGAGCTAAAGGGGGCTCACGTGGACCCCGACGTCTTGGTCGTCGGCGCGGGTCCCGCGGGGTCGACCGTCGCCGAGCGCCTCGCGACCCGCGGCCACCGGGTGCTCGTGGTCGAGGAGCACGCCCGGGTCGGGTTTCCGGTGCAGTGCGCGGGACTGGTCTCCCAGCGGGTCCTCGGGCTCGCCGCCTCCACGTCGATGGTGCGGACCGCGGTGCGCGGTGCCACGGTGTTCGGTCCCTCCCTCGGGTCGGTCTCCTTCAAAGCGGTCGAACCGCGGGCCTTCGTCATCGACCGCGGGGCGCTCGACGTCCACCTCGCCGACCGGGCGGCCCGGGCGGGCGCGGAGTTCCGGACCTCCACCCGCTTCGACCGGCTCCTGGGGACCCGAGGATGGGCGGAGAGTCGTGCGCCTCACCGGGCCGGACCGCAGCGCCCTTCGACCTCCGGGCACGATTGGTCATTGGCGCGGACGGGGTCGCGAGCGCGGTCGCTCGCGCCTTCCGTCTCCGACGGCCCGTCGAGATCCTGCCCGGCGTTCGAGGCCGAGTTCCCCGGAGCCCGGGCGACCCCGAGACGGTCGAGGTCTACCTAGGCCGGCCGATCTCCCCGGGCCTGTTCGGCTGGTGGATCCCGGACGGCCAGGGCGGGGCCCGCGTCGGGCGTCGCGGTCGACGCAGACGGCACCCCCGCTCGCGTCTACTTCGACCGTCTCGTGGCTCACCTGGAGCGACGGTTCGGGGCGCCCTTGGCCAGCCCGACCGCCTTCCTGGTCTCCGGCATCCCGATCGGGATGGTCCCCCGAACGTCACGGGGCGGGAGTGCTCCTCGTCGGGGATGCGGCCGCCCAGGTGAAGCCGCTCTCGGGCGGGGGGATCTTCACCGGGATGCGGTGCGCGGAGCTCGCGGCGACGGTCGCCGACGACGCCCTCGCCTGCGACGACCTCTCAGCGCCTCCTCGCTCGCGCGCTACGACCGAGCCTGGCGGGCCGAGCTCGGCGAGGAGTTCCGTCGCGGCGCTCTACCTGCGTCGGCTCTTCCAGCGGCTCAGCGACGCGGACCTCGACCGCCTCATCGCCGCGCTCCAGGGCTCGGAGCTCGCCGCCACGATCGTCGCCTTCGGGGACATCGACTTCCCGACGCACGTCGTGCGCGCAGCTGCTCCGTCAATCCCCGTCGCTGGTCCGTCTGCTCCCGAAGGCGCTCGGGGCCTGGGTCTCGTCGGGGAGGGCCGGGTCCCCGAGCTCGAGTTCGAGCGCCGGAAATAGAACCACGCCCCGACCGCCACCACCAGGACGCCTCCGCCGAGGAGGCCCCAGAGCACGTAGGAGAAGTCGTTCGAGCTAACGAGCACGCTCGTCTCCGGGAGGATCCCCGAGACCCCCAGGGCGGTGACATTCACCGTCACGCTGCCGTTCGGGCCGGAGGTCGCAGCGCTCCACTGGGCGGCGCTGAACCATCCCCGGGAAGCGAGGCGATACGAGGTCCCATTCTCTAGGAACCCGAGCGCGATCCGCACGGCGAACGTGCCGCTGGGCGTGGAGGCCCCGGACTCGACCGGGATGGAGACGGGGATGACCCCTGCGGCCGCGACCGTGCCCAACGACTCGTTGACCTCCAGCCCCGACGCCGTGGCGTTCGCGAGGGCCGGGGCCGAGGCGACGTCGACTTGGGAGGTAGCGTTCCCAGGGAAGGCGTTGAACGCGTAGATGCCGACCGTGAGCACCGTACCGCTCATCGCGCCGGTGAGCGGGTCGTGCACGTCCATCGCGATCGCTCCGCTCGCTCCTGGGGTGAGCTCCGCACCCGCCACGTTCTCAACGAAGAACCGGTCCAGGGAGATCGGGAGAGGGGGCGGCGCGGACGCGCGGGCCCCCGAGGCGCCCGTCGGGGCGCTCAGGAGGAGCCCCGCCACGAGCAGCGCTGCCGCAAGCCCGTACCGGCCGAGCGGTACCCCGCTAGGCACCGGGCTCCTCCGGATACCGGCCGCTCTCCGCGAGGAGGATGAGCCGCCGGATCCGCTGGTCGGCCTGCCCGGCGGCCCCGGCGCCCACCGACTCCGAGGAACCGGGTGCCCGGCGGGACGGAGAAGGAGGCCAGGCCTCGCGACGCCTTGTAGAGGGCCCGGGCCAGGGCCCGAGGGTGTCCGGTCATCGAGACCGCGTCGAGGTCCGCACGGAACTCCTCGCGGGCCGTGAGCCGGTCGGCGCAGTAGGCGAGGATCGGGTCCCATCGCATCATCCGGGCGAGGGTCCGGATGAAGGTGAGGTAGCGGCCGTCCAATTCCCGGACATGTCCGAGCTCGTGGGCGACCACCGCCGCGCACTCCGTCGGGGTCAGCTCAGCGAGGAGTCCCTCGGAGAGGAGGATCACGTCGCGCCGGCGCAGGCGCCAGGGGCCCCCGCGCTCCAGGAGCGTGAACGTGAACGCATTCGGGGCCGCGGAGGAGAAGGCGAGCAGCGAGGTCGGCGCCGTGGGCGCCGGGATCCCGGCCGGCCACAAGAGCGGTCGGGTTCGGAACAGGATCACGAAGCTCCGCCCGACCACCTGGCTCAGGAGGAACGCCGCCAGGAAGACGCCGAAAGCACCGACTACGCCCGCCATCCAGCAGAGGAGGTACCGGGGCTCGAAGAGGAGGAGGGGAGAACGCACGAGCTCGACGACCGCGCTCCAGCCGCCGTTGGTCAGAACCCAGATCAGACCGGTCGTCGCGAAGACGGCCCAGCAGGCCAGAAAGAGGGCGGCGAGGCGGAACACCACCGGGGAGGCGGAGCGTCGGTAGGCGACCAGCAGTCCGACTCCCACGGTGACCCAGAGGAGGATGGGGAGGTCGAGGAGCGCCACCGGCGCGTTTCCCATGCGTGTCTCCGGTCGATTACGGCAGCCCGAGCCGGCGGCGGAGCTCGTGCTCCTCGGAGGGTTTCAGCTTGGCGATCTCCTCGTTCAGGTGCACCACTCCGGCCGGGCCGAACATCGCTACGACGCTGCGGAGGAGGGTGATGAGGTATTTCTGCTCAACGTCGGCGGCTCGGTACACGTAGCGCTCGCCTCCCTGGCACGTCTCCCGGCGGCGCTTGACGAGCCCCTTCTGATGCAGGCGCGAGAGGATGGTCGCTACGGTGGTGTACGCGACCTTGATCCCGCGGTCGGCGAGGGATTGGCGCACGTCGCGCGCCGGGCCCTCGCCCAGGTCCCGGAGGGACGTCATGACCTCCGTCTCCAGGGACCCGAGCACCACCCCTCCGCGCGAACCACGGTCGGGGTCGCCTTAACACATCGGTCGGAGACGAACGAACCAGTACATACCAAACGTATCCCCCGCCCCAGGCCCCCCGCGCCCGGGGGTTTGTGTCGAATTGCCCCGACGGGGCTCTCGACGCGGCGAACCCCCTTCGAGCCAGCCCGTCCACCGGGTCCGGGCAGCGGAAATAGCCAATATTAGTATATATACTTAATTAGCCTTACGAGAAGACGATGAAAATCGAGACGCAATTGCGCCGCGAGGCCGGAGAGTCGATAGTCCTCGCGGGGGTATCCACTGCCGTCGCGAAGCCCAGGGGTCGCCCCCGGATTGCCTACCGTCTTCGCGTCGGGTCCGAGAAGGACGTCAAACTCCTACGCCGACGCTCCGTTCCTCTCTTCTTGATGACCGACGCCTCGGTGCAGAAACTCGGGTACCCGTCGATGTTCCCTCCTCGCCTCTTCGTCGCCGCCGACCTCATCGACTCCGTCGAATCGGTGTTCCGAACCTTCCCAGTGCGGGATTGGGATGCGCTATCGGCGCCGGGCATCGAGGAGATTGTGACGTTCCTTCTGGTCGCGGACCCCTTGGCCTCGCGGGCCGTCCTGCGTCGGAATGCTCGAGCCGTTAACCCCCACGAGCTGTACCGCAGAGTCGTCAACGCGGGGCCCCCGGCCGAGGAGATCGCCACCGAGATGCGGTTGCACGATTTCGTCCCGTTCCTTCCATGGGCCGGAACACCGATGTCCCTGAACGACGCTCGCTGGATTCGATTGGAACGATCCGACCCCCCCCGCGCCCCTATGACCGACCGATTTGTGGCTTCCGCGAGCCAAGTACTTCGTCGGCACGGCGTCCGTTTCGTGGTCGTGGGTGGCCGTGCTCTGGCTCGCTCCTTTCCGGCCGTGACGGACGACGTGGATGTGATGGTAGCCGCTTCCGAGTACTCGACGGCCGTGCAGAGGCTGAAGACCGACCGACGGCCCCGGTTCGAGTCGGTCTCATCGGACGTGTCGAGGTTCTGGCTCTCGCCGGGCGACGGCCAGCCCTTTCCTACCGACGTGCTGGATACCACCTCGTTCTCGGGTCGGCGTCCCGGCTCTGCGTTCTTCGAGTATCTCGTGGGGGGAGGATCCTTCGAGGAGGATGGAGTCCTCTACGCCCGTCCTGCCACCGTCGTCTATACCCGGCTCGATGTCGCCGCGTTGGGCGAGCGTCTACGTGAAAAAGCTCGCGACGGACGTAGGGAACGGCATGTCCATCGCCGACCTGAATGAATCGGCGATTGTCGCGCGTCAATTCGGGGTGCCCGCCCGAATCGAGGAACGGTTGTCGCACGTCTTTGCCGAGATACGGCGACGTGGGCTCGATCGTCCCGTCCGATGGACCGCGGATTCGACGCTCCATCGCGAGTAGCCGCCGCGTTGGGAACGGGCGGAGACCGGTCCCGACACCTGGTGCGGAGCTCTTCGGGGAACCCCGTCGACGCAGACGGCTTGTTCTGAACCAAGGTCCCCCCCGCGCAAGGGTTTATGGCCCGTCCCCCCTCGCGCCGATGTGCCGAGCGGTCCGCCCCACGCCGAGAGCATCCTCGACCTCATCGGGAACACCCCGGTCGTTCCCGCTGCGGCGGGTCGTCCAGGGGCTTCCCTACCGGATCCTCGCGAAGCTCGAGTACCTGAACCCGGGCGGCTCGGTGAAGGACCGGATCGGCCCCGCGATGGTCGACTCCATGGAGCGGAGCGGCCAGCTGAAGCCCGGTGGCACGATCGTAGAGGCGACGAGCGGCAACACCGGGGTAGGGCTCGCGATGGTCGCCGCGGTGCGGGGCTACCGCGTCGTCTTCGTCCTCCCGGATAAGATGAGCACGGAGAAGATCCGTCTCCTTCGCGCCTACGGCGCGCGCGTGGTCGTCACCCCGAGCGGGCTCCCTCCCGACCATCCGATGAGCCACTACTCGGTCGCCCGTCGGCTCACGCAGGAGATCCCGGGCGCCTGCTACCCCAACCAGTACCGAGAACCCGGAAAACCCGGACGCCCACTACCGCTCCACGGGCCCGGAGATCGAGCGGGACGGCGGCCCGGACCTCGCGGCGGTGGTCGCGACCGTCGGGACGGGCGGGACGCTGAGCGGCGTCGGTCGGTACTTCAAGGAGCACCGACCCGTCGGTGAAGATCGTCGCCGTCGACCCGGCGGGCTCGCTCCTCGGACCCGTACTTCCGGACCCGGGCCCTCGGCCAGCCGACCCCCTACCTCGTCGAGGGGATCGGGGAGGACATGGTCCCGAAGATCGATCCACTTCCAGTACATGGACGAGTTCGTCGAGGTGAACGACCAGGAGTCGTTCCAGATGGCGCGTCGGCTGGCGCGAGAGGAGGGGATGTTCGTCGGCGGCTCCTCCGGCTCCGCGGTCGCGGGGCTCGTCCGATGGCTCGCCAAGCGCACCGATCCCCGAGGGGTCGACGGTCGTCGTGATCCTCCCCGACTCGGGGGACCGGTACCTCTCGAAGTTCTACTCCGACGATTGGCTGCGCGAGAAGGGACTCCTGGATAGCGGGGCCACGGCGCGCGACCTGCTCGCGCGGAAGACGGACCCCCGCGCTCGTGGCGGCCGACCCGACGACCGTGGTGCGCGACGCGCTCGCAGCTCCTCCGCCACCACGGGATCACCGCCGATGCCCGGTGCTTTCGGGGTCCCGAGAACGTGGGCAGCGTCCAGGAGGAGGAGGTCCTGCGCCGGAGCCTCGCCGACGAGACGGTCCTCCTACCGGACGGTCCAGGCGGTCCTCCAGCCGCCCTTCCCCGAGGTCTCCGCGAACGCTCCCGTCTCCGAGCTCCTCCACCGGTTGAAGGAGGAGCGCGACGCTCCTCGTGCGCGACCCCGCCGACCGGAGCCGCCGGTCGGTGTGCTTACCCGCCACGACCTCGTCGGGTTCCTCTCCGAGCAAGGAGGAGCGCATGCGATTTAGGACCCGCGTCATCCACGACGGGCAGCCCATCGACCCGGCCGACGGGTGCGGTCAGCCCGCCGATCTACCTCGTCGAGCACCTTCCGGCAGAGTGCGCCCAACGTCAACCAGGGGTACGTGTACAGCCGGTCCGGGAACCCGACCCGAGCGCTCCTCGAGGCCGCCCTCGGCGCCCTCGAAGGGGGAGCGGGGGGCCTCGCGTTCTCCTCCGGGCTGGGGGCGCTCGACCACCCTGCTCGAATCCCTCCCGTCCGGCAGCCGGATCGTCGCCGTCGACGACCTCTACGGGGGAACGTGGCGCCTCTTCGAACACCACCGTCGCCAGTTCGGCCTCGAGGTCGAGTACGTCGACCTCGCCGACCCGGCGAGCTCGCGACGCCGCGCTCACGCGCGAAGGCCGACCTCGTGTACGTCGAGACCCCCACGAACCCGCTGCTCCACCTGGTCGACCTTCGGGCGACGGTCCGGGCGGCTCGGGCAGGTCGGGGCGCGTGGTCGCTCGTCGACAATACCTTCGCCACGCCCGCCCTGCAGCGCCCGATCGAGTTCGGCGCGGACATCGTCCTGCACTCGACGACGAAGTACCTCGGCGGGCACTCCGACGTCATCGGGGGGGCCCTGGTCCTCCGCTCTCGGAAGGCGCTGGCCGAGACTGCGCCTGGCTGCAGAACGCGGTCGGCGCGGTCCCGAGCCCGTTCGACTGCTTCCTCGTCCTCCGCGGAATCCACACCCTGGCAGTCCGGATGCGGGCCCACGGCGAGAGCGCCCGGGCCGTGGCGGAGGTGCTGGAGGGCCACCCGAAGGTGCGGACGGTCCACTATCCCGGGCTCGGCCTCCCACCCCCAACACGCGCTCGCCCGCCGACAGATGGACGGCTACGGCGGCATCGTCGAGCGTCGACCTGCGGACACGGACCGCCCGGCGTGCTGCGGTTCCTGAAGGCGCTCTCGATCTTCACCCTCGCCGAGAGCCTCGGCGCCGTCGAGTCGCTGGTCGACCATCCGGCGACCATGACGCACGCCAGCGTTCCCCGACGCCGAGCGCGAGGCCCACGGCGATCACGGACGGACTGCTCCGGCTCTCGTGCGGTATCGAGGACCCGGCCGACCTCGCCGACGACGTCCGGCAGGCGCTGCGGAGGGTGTAGCGATGCGGCGGGTCACGGTCTACGACTCGATGTCCCGGGAGGTGCGCGGGTTCGCCCCCATGGTCCCTCCCCGGGTCGGGCTTTTCGTCTGCGGGCTTACGCCCTACGCGGAGGCGCATGTCGGGCACGGTCGGCTGTTCGTCGTCTTCGACGTGGTGGCCCGCGCGCTCCGCCGCTGGGGGTACCGCGTGCTTCTACGTGCAGAACGTGACGAACCTCGACGACAAGGTCATCGCCCGGGCCGCCGAGGAAGGGGTCGACCCGCTCGCGCTCGTCCGACCGGAACTTCCGCGAGTTCCTCGGATCGATGGACCGGCTGGGGGTCCGCTCGGTGAACTACTACGCCGTACGCGACCGACTACATCCCCGAGATCATCGCCCAAGTCCGCACCCTGGTCGACCGGGGCTTCGCCTACCGGCGCCTCGGACGGCTCCGTCTACTTCTCGGTCGCCAAGTTCCCGGCGTACGGCAGCCTCTCCGGGCAGCAAGTCGGGGCCCTGCAGCCCGGGGCGCGGGTCGAGACGGACGACCGAAAGCGCGCGCCCGAGGACTTCGTGCTCTGGAAGGCCGCGACGCCCGGGCGAGCCGACGTGGGAAAGCCCGTGGGGTCCCGGACGTCCCGGCTGGCACATCGAGGACACCGCGATCACCACGCGCCTCTTCGGCCCCCGCTACGACCTCCACGGAGGGGGCCTCGACCTCATCTTCCCCCACCACGAGGCCGAGATCGCGCAGGCCGAGTCGGCGACCGGGGAAGGCCCGCTCGTCAACTACTGGATGCACGTCGGGCATGCTCAACATGGCCGGCGAGAAGATGTCGAAGTCGCTCGGGAACGTCTTCTCCCTCGCGAAGGGCGCCGAACGGCACGGCCCGGCGGTCCTCCGGTTCTTCTACCTCAACGCCCACTACCGGAGCCCGCTCGAGTTCGACCCGGAACGGAGCCTCGACGAGGCAAAGGAGGCCTACGAGCGGCTGGCCCGTCCGGCCGACCGGATCGGCGAGGTCCTGCAGCGCGACGGGGTAGAACGCCCGGGGGTTGAGCTCACCGAGGAGCGTTCGCAGGCCGCGGAGGAACTCGTGGAGCGGCTGGACGAGACGCTCGCCGAGGACTTCAACTCCCGCGAGGCGATCGCGCTGCTCTTCGGCTGGAGTCGAACCCTCGCGGAGGAACTCGGTGCCCTCGACCGGCTCTCCGGTGCCGCCCTGGAGAAGCTGAACGCGCCGTACCAGTGGGCGGCCGAGGTGCTGGGCATCCTCTCGACCGCCGAGGGCGGCAGCGGGGGAGCCTGGGCCGCCGTGGTCCCGGTCGCCATTCAGGCCCGGCAGCGGGCCCGCGCGCGGGGCGACTTCGCGGAGGCGGACCGCATCCGCGACGAGCTCCGGGCCGCGGGGATCGTCCTGGAGGACGACGCCAGCGGGACCCGATGGGAAGCCGCTCGCGAGTAGGGGTCCGTGCGGGGATTCGGCTTCGCGGAGCACGGCGGCCTGGACCGACTCGCCTTCGTCGAGGTCCCCGAGCCGACCCCCGGAGCGGGGGAGGTGCGGGTCCAGGTGCACGCCGCAGCGTTCAACCATCTCGACCGATTCACCCTAGAAGGGATCCCCGGGGTCCCCGTCGAACGACCGCACGTGCTCGGGTCGGACGGGGCGGGAACGGTCGATTCGGTCGGCCCGGGCGTGACGGGATGGTCGCGCGGTCAATCGGTCCTGCTGAACCCGGGGATGTGGGACGGGACATGCGAGGCCTGTCTCGCCCACCAGGAGTCGCTCTGTCGCAACTTCCGGATCCTGGGCGAGCACACCCAGGGGAGCGCTACCACGCTGGTCGTCGTGCCCGCTCGCAACGTGCATCCCCGTCCGGAGCGCCTCTCCTGGCCGGAGGCCGCGGCCGTCCCGCTCGTCTTTCAGACCGCCTGGCGAGCGCTCCGGACCGTGGGAGCGACCCGGCCCGGGAGACCAGCTCGCCATCATCGGTGCCGGTGGGGGAGTCCCCACGGCGGCGGTGCAGGTCGGTAAGCTGCTGGGCGCCCGCGTGGTGGTGGCCTCCCGGAGCCGGGCCAAGGAGGCGGCGACCCGGGCCCTCGGCGCGGACGACTTCGTCGAGTTCGACGACGGAGCATCCGCTCGACCGGGGCCTCTGGCAGGCCAGCGCGAAGAAGGGGTTCGACGTGATCCTGGACTCGGTGGGCGCCCCCACCCTTCCCCGGTCGCGTCCGGGCCCTGGCCCGCGGCGGACGTGCTGTCATCATCGGGGCGACCGCGGGGCCCATCGTGGAGGTCGATGTCCGGACGCTATTCTGGAGGCAAGCCTCGATCCGGGGGAGCACCATGGCGGACGCGGCCGAGTTCTCCGAGGTGCTCGGCCACCTGGCGTCGGGGCGGCTTCGCGCGGTGGTCGACTCCGCCCGCCCGCTGGAGGAGGCGGTGGCGGCCTTCCACCGGCTCGACGCCCCCGACCTCTTCGGCAAGGTCGTGGTCACCGTCCCGTAGGCCCGGGGGGGCCCGGGACAGCCCGGGGAGCCTCGTTTCTCGCCGCAAATCGACGTCCGAGTCCCCAAAGCGTCACCGATTGAAAACGTGAGGATTAAATACACCAACCCGACCTCTCTTCGGTCGTGGACCGTTTTTCGGGCCATCCTTCCCCCTCCGAAGGATTGCAGCCTCTGATGCGCCGACTGACCTTGGGCGCCCTTGTCGCCCTCGTGCTCGCCCTCGTAGTGTTGGGGGGTCTGGGGCTCTCGGGCGTATCTCCTCCCACGCCGCAGCGGCCGGGGTCGGCGGTGGGGACGGTGGTCGTGCAAGCTCAGCCCGCCGTCACGCATGGGGACCTCGTGGTCACCTCGGGCGAGCGCTTCGTGATCCAACCGCCAGAACTGAACCAGACGTACTACCAGGGAGGCAACATCACCGTCTGACGCGGGCGGGGTCCTGATCGTCCGCAACACGACCCTCACCTTCGTGCAGTCCATCCCCGAATACGGAACGCTCAGCCAGCGGCTGTTGGGGCTCTACGGCTTCCAGGTCGCCGGCACCGCCGACTTCTTCAACTCGACGATCACCACCGACGTGGCCGTCCTGAACGCCTACCCGAAGCTCCCGCTCACGGTCACCGGAACGATGACCCTATGGAACTCGAGCCTCGCGTTCCCCGGCTGGATCACCGTCAGCGGGGCGGGGTCGGACCTCACGCTCAACAACTCGGCCATCACCAACAACCCCGCCATCGTCGCCAACTCCCCCCAGTTGCCCAACCTGGTCCGGGAGGATGCGAAGTTCGCGCCGACCTACACGGAGTCGGCCGGTGCCCATGCGGGACTCTTCCAGAGCAGTTACGAGAACACCTACGCAGACCCGAACCCGCCCGCCGTGAACGCGAGCTTCGGGACGAGCGTCCTCGGACCGAACACCCAGCTGGCCAACGGGAACTACACGTTCGGGGGCTTCCCCCAGGACGAAGCCGGTTCGGCCACGATTGTCCAGGACTGGCTGTACCCCTCGGGCTACTCGGGGGGAGCCGTGACCGCCACCTACAACTCGACCGGGAGCGGGTCGGCCACGGCGAGCCTCTATTTCCAGGGGACCACGTACGCGATCGGCACGTTGAACTTCCTGAGCGGCAAGTTGAACGCGATCGCCTCGGTGGACCTCACCGGGGCCGCCCTTACCGCTCTTAACGCGGCCGGACGCCTTAGCGTCCTCTCCGGAGTGCCCTCGGTCATCCTCTCCGGCGCGGCCTCTACGCCGTTCGTCAACGTCACGGGCCTCAACCTGTCGCTCGACCCGGCCGCCGTCTCCTACAACCTCACGGTCACCGGTGCGGGGACCCTCCTCGGAACGGTCGACACCGCGGTCGACCTCAACTGGCAGCCCACGGACGTCACCCCGGCGCCGCCTCCCTTCGACTCGAACAAGCTCCTGGTACAGGCCGGCGCCACGGCGTACCTGGCCAACCTGACCGTGCCGAACGTGTACCATCGCACGCTCAGCGCCTCGGCAGTAGTCCCGGACAACTCGAGCACCGTGCAGCTCTACCGCTGGGCCGAGTTCGACCTGACGGGAAGGGGCGGCACCGTCCCGATCTACGGAGCGTCCGTTTCCGCCTTCTCTGCGCTCCCGAGCTCGGAGACCAACAATGCCACCGCGAACAGCGCGAACGACCTCGCCGTCATCGACCCCGCGATCTGGGCCTACGTGCAGTACCACGACCTACGCGCGCGCTACCCCGCCTACGGGGTGACCGGGACCCTCGGGATCACGGGGCTCTTGCTTGCCTCGACCCAGCTGACCGGCTCCAACCTTCCCGATGGGAACTATCTCGGGAACTACCACGTCATCGTGCGGTTGCCGATCGCGAAGAACAACACGAGCGACTTCAACTGGTCCGTCAGCCCGTACCCCACCGGAGTCGCGCTCAACACGACCGGCTACGCCTCCCCGGACTACGCTCCTACCGCGCCCTTCCCGATGTACTACGCGGAGGCCTCGGTCCTCACTTCTCCGGTGGTGACGACCAGCGGCGTCCCCTCCCCCGGCGGCGGCGTCCGGATCGGGCAGGTCGCAACCTTCAACACCACCCTGACCTCGATCGCCCTCGCGCCGATCACCACCGTCGCCGCCACCCTCTGGTGGAACAACACGACGGCCGTGGCGGCTTTCTACGCGACCTCGGTCCCCCTTACTTTCCAGGGGGCCACGTACTCCTTCGACCTGAGCTGGCGGGTCAACGACACGGTCACGGGCCTTGCCTACGCTGCGGTCAACCACACCTTCCGCATCGAGGTCGTGTGGAACCCCGTGAACGCCACCGGCATCGAGGGGGTCCTCAACGCTTCCGAGGTCGTCCTGGTCCGGCCGTCCGATGTCGCCGGTACCTCGCGACCTCGACCGTCCCCAACCCCATCGACCTCGGGGAGCCGTACGTCCTCGCCTTCTCGCTCGCCTACAACGGCTCGAAGCCGGCCACGGTCTACCTGGAGGCCACCCCGACCTCAGGAGGGTCGGCGCTGGTCCTGGGCAGCGAAACCTCGCTCGCCGGGAACTTCACGCTCACGTGGAACTCTTCGGCGCTCTCGGCGGGGTCCAGCTACTACCTCGCCCTCGTGGCCTCGTACAACGGGATCACCGCCACCGAGAACTTCCCCGGCCAGTATAGCGTCCCGTCCTCGACCTCGCCGACCAGCTTCCTGACCCAGAAGATCTTCGGGCTGCCCCTCTGGATCTGGATCGCCATCGCGGGCGCCATCGTCGTGGGCATCGTGCTCGCCCTCTTGCTCCTCCGCGCGCACCGCGGCCGGTAAGCTCGTCGAGTGCGGGGAATGCGGGAATCTCATCCCCGATGACGCCACCGTTTGCCCGAAGTGCGGCGCCGAATTCGAGAGCGACCTCGTCCGCTGCAGTCGGTGCGCCGCCACGATCCCCACCAATTCGACCATCTGTCCGGAGTGCGCCGCTCTCCTGCTCGGAACCTCCGCGGAGGCCGGTGAGGAGGCGGAACGTCAGGGCTACCAGGACTTCACCGAGAAGTACCGCGCCGAAGGGAAGCGCGAGCTCGGGGAGAACTTCAACGAAGGCTCCTTCTGGGACTGGTGGAAGCGCCAGGCCACGTACACGTCCCGTTCAACCAGTGGAAGCTCCAGCAGGGCCAGGGCACGCCCCGCACGGGCATGACGGAGCCTCCGGCCGCCGGCAGCGGCGTGGAGGAGGAGGTGCCGCCGCCACCGACCCCGACCCCGCCGAAGCAGCCCCCGAAGGGCGGCGCGGTCGCGGCCCGGCCACCCGCTGGTGCACCCCCGGCGAGGCCTCCGACGCCCCCGCCGAGGGCAGCTGTCCCGCCCCCCCGACGGGGAGCACGGCCGCTTCGATCGGCCCCGCCCCGGTCGGGTTCAAGAACTGCCCCGGGTGCGGCAAGGAGATCCCCGGCGACTACCTCGTCTGTCCGTTCTGCTCGTCGGTCGTGCAGTAGCGAGGCGGGGCGAGCGCCGGGGACCGGAACCGTTTCCGCCCCCGAGGACTTATCCCGTCCCGGGCTACCGGGGAGGGGAGTCCGAATGCCGGGCGACCTGAAGCGCGGGCAACAGAAGGTCGAGTGGGCCCGGGCCCACATGCCCGGTCCTGGAAGGGATCCGCCGCCGGTTCGAGTCGGAGCATCCCTTCCGGGGCCTCACGATCTCGGCGGTCCTCCACGTCGAGTCGAAGACCGCGGCCCTGGCCCTGGCGCTTCAGGCCGGCGGGGCGGACGTCCGCCTCGCGGCGGGGAACCCGCTGTCGACCGACGACGATGCGGTCGCCGTCGCTCCGGGAGGGCGGGGTCGACACACGGGCCGAGAAGGGCGAGTCCGTCGCGGCCTACCGCGACGGGATCGTCGCCATGGCTCGACGCGGACCCGGACGTGATCATCGACGACGGCGCCGACCTGGTCGCGCTCCTCCACTCCACCCGGAAGGACCGCGGGAAGGTCCGGGGCTCGACCGAGGAGACGACCACGGGCGTGACGCGGCTCCGCGCCCTCGCCCGGTCGGGTCAGCCTGATGTTCCCGGCGATCGACGTCAACGACGCGGAGATGAAGCATCTCTTCGACAACCGCTACGGGACCGGTCAATCGACCCTGGACGGGATCTTCTCGGCGACCAACCTGCTCGTCGCCGGGCGCGTGTGCGTCGTCGCCGGGTACGGATGGTGCGGGAAGGGCGTGGCGGCCCGGCTCCGCGGCATGGGAGGTGAGGTCTTCGTCACCGAGGTCGACCCGGTGCAGGCGATCGAGGCCCGGCTGGACGGTTTCCGGGTCGTCCCGATGCTGGATGCCGCGCCCGAGGCGGACCTGATCGTCACGGTCACCGGGCAACACCGGGGTGGTTCGGGCGGAGCACTTCCGGGTGCTGAAGGACGGATGCGTTCTCGCGAACTCCGGGCCACTTCGACGTCGAGGTCTCGCGGACCGACCTCGAAGGCATGGCCGTCAGCGCACCGCCCGGTCCGACCCCACGTCGAGGAGTACCGCTTCGCCGACGGCCGACGCGCCTATCTCCTCGGGGAGGGTCGCCTCATCAACCTCGCGGCGGGACAGGGCCACCCGGTCGAGATCATGGACCTCTCCTTCGCGCTCCAGGCGCTCAGCGCCGAGCACCTCGTCCAGCACGGCCGGACGATGGAAGCGCGGGTCCACCCGGTCCCCCCGGCCCTCGACCGGTCGGTCGCAGAGGCGGCGCTGGCCCCGCTGGGGGTCGGACTCGACCACCTGACCGAAGAGCAGGTCACGTATCTCAATCAGTGGGAAGGCGGAACATGAAGGAATCGAAGGTGCCCGAAGAGCTGCGGTACGCGAAGAGCCACGAGTGGGTCCGGGTCGAGGGCGAGAGCGCGACGGTCGGGGTCACCGACCACGCGCAGGCCGAGCTCACCGACATCGTATTCGTCAACCTTCCGGCGCCCGGGAAGACCGTAGCGGCCGGCGGGGTCGTCCTCGCGCTCGAGTCGGTGAAGACCGTCGCCGACGTCTACGCGCCGATGGCCGGGACCGTGACCGAGGTCAACCCCGACCTGAAGACCCACCCCGAGCTGGTCAACCAGGACCCGTACGGCAAGGGCTGGCTGTTCCGGTTGCGGGTCAGCGGCCCGCTCGGCGGCCGACCTGCTCGACGCCGGCGGGATACCGGGCGTTCGTCGCAAGCGGCGCCTAACGGGTCACTTTCCCTCGAACTTCGGTTTGCGGCGTTCGAGGAACGCCCGCATCCCTTCGGCGCGGTCCGACGTACCGAAGGTGTGACCGGCCGATTCTCCCTCGAGGTGGAGCCCGGTCGCGAGCGGAGCGTCCAGCCCCCGGTCGATCACCTGCTTGACCCACCGCACCCCGAGCGGCGCCCGGCTCGGCGATCAGCTCCGCCAACGCCTGCGTCTCCTCGCGGGCGGTGCCCGCCGGGAAGGACCCGGGCGACGAACCCGAGACGGAACGCCTCCTCCGCCGACACCGGGACGCCGGTGTAGGTCAGTAGTTTCGTGCGGGCCCGTCCGATGAGACGGGTCAGGCGGGTGGCCCCGCCCATCCCGGGTGGATCCCCACGGTGACCTCGGGAAGACCGAGCTGCGCTCCCTCGGCCGCGACGATGAAGTCCGCGGCGAGGGCGAGCTCCAACCCGCCCCCGAGGGCGAACCCCTCCACGAGTGCGAGGACCGGGGCCGGGAACCGTTCGATGCGTTCGGCGACCCGCTGGCCGAGAAAGCCGAACTCGACCCCCTCGGCGAGGCTCTTCTTCTCCATCTCGGCGATGTCCGCCCCCGCGGCGAAGGTCGGCGAGGAACCCGCCAGGATGACCGCCCGCACCCCACGCTCGTGCTCGAGGTCGGCGAACGCCGCCTCGACCTGCCCGAGGACCTCCGAGTTCAGCGAGTTGAGCACTTCCGGCCGGTCGAGGAGGACCCAGGCGACCGGTCCCTCGCGCTCGACCCGGACGAGGCGCATCGGCCAGGTCCGCTCGCCCCGGCCCGCCCGGTCGCGGAGTCCCTGAGCGACGGGGAAGTTCCCGGGCCACGGCCGTGCGTACTCCTCGACGAGACGCAGTCCCTCGGAGAGCCCGAGGGAGCTCAGCTGGGCGAACGGCCCCCACGTTCGTCGAAGACCGACGGTCGCGCCCCGGTCGGTCGCCTCGGGCGTCGCCACCCCCTCCTCGACGAGCCGGGTAGCGATCCCGATCGTGAGACCGAGCAGGCGGGAGCGGACAGTCGCCTTCCGGTCCGGCTCCACGGTCGCATCCTTCCACGGCCACGGCTGGCCGCTCCGGAACTGCTCCTCGAGCCGATGGGAGGGGGCGTAGGCCGGGCCGAACGCGCGGTAGAGCGAGCTCTCGGCGTGGAAGGCGATCGGGATCCCGGTGACGTTCATCAGCTCGAACGGCCCCAGGGTCGCCCCGAACAGCTCCCGCCCGACCTCCTCGATCGTGGCGAGGCTGGCGACCCCTTCCTCGGCGAGTCGGGTCGCCTCGTTCAGGTAGGGGACGAAGTAGCGGTTGACGCAAAAGCCGGCCGCGTCCGCGGTCTCGATCGGGATCTTGCGCAAGAGGTAGCAGAAGCGGACGAGCTCGCGGACGGTCGTCGCCGCGGTCGTCGGGCCCGCGACGACCTCGACGAGCTTGTTGACCGCCGCGGGGTAGAAGAAATGGAGACCGGCGAACCGCCCCGGGTGACGGAACCCCTCGCTGAGCTCGGCGACGCGCAGGGAGGAGGTGTTCGTCGCGACGATCGCCTCCGCGCCGACGAGCTCGGCCACCTCGGCGAAGAGGGCCCGCTTTACCCCAAGCTCCTCAAAGACCGCCTCGACCACCAAGGCCGCGTCGGCGACCGCCTCGGCCGAGTTCGGTGGTGAAAGTGATCCGCGCGAGAACGTCGTCGCGCCGGGCCGGGGTCATCTTCTTGCGCTCGATCGCGCCGGCGAGCATCTTCTCGATCCGCTCCCGGCCCTTCTGGAGGCTGGGATGGTCGACGTCCCGCACTCGGACCTGGAAACCGGCCTGGGCGCAGGCCTGCGCAATCCCGCTGCCCATGTTGCCGGCCCCGAGCACGGCGACGGCGGCGGGGGGACGGAGCGACGTTTCCGGCATCGGTCGTACTTCCCGGCGGCGTCCGCCGCCTCGTGCGCGGACGAGGCCCCGAGGTAATAACCGTTCGGCGGGCGCCGTCCACTTAAGCCTCCGCCGCTCGGGGGAAGCGTGCACGGTCCCGCGACGGAGGACCCGTCCGACGCAATGCTCGCGGCCGAGCAGTATTTCGTCCGCTCGTTGGGAGGGTTCGCCCTCGGGATTGCGGGCGCCGAGCTCGTGACCCACGAACGTCTCCCCCTCCCGAGCTTCAACTTCGTCCAGGTTGGCGAGGTCGCTCCCGGCCGACCGGACCGCCTTTTTCGAACGGGCCCTCGACCACTACTTCCAGCGCGCGCTCCGTCCTACGTTCCGGGTGTCGGACCCGGTCCCGCCGCACGTCGACTCCAGCCTCCAAACCCTCGGCTTCCGCCGACGTCCCTTTCGACTCTCCTTGCTCGCGCGCGCGACCTTGGCGGCTCCCAGCTCGGCGGCGGGGTTCCACGTACGCCCGGCGCGCGAGGAGGAGTTCGACGGATTCCTCTCCCTCTGGACCGGAGAGCGGGAACGGCCGGAGCTCCGGAGCGCGGTCGATGTGCTCTGGCATCATCCGAACCCGGACGAACGGTTGACCCCGGTGGTCGTCACCCGGGGCGGACCGATCGTCTGCGCAGGACTGCTCTATGTCCATCGGGGCGTGGCCGGTCTGCATTTCATCACGACCCGGCCCGGGGAGCGGGGGCAGGGAGCCGCCTCCGCGCTGGTGAGCGGGGTCTTCGGGACCGGTGGGCCGGGGGCGATGCCACACGGCTTCCTGTTCGCCGACTCCCCCCGTCTGGAGGCCCGCATCACGAGCCTCGGCTTTCGACTTCTGCGCGGGTTCGTGGTCTACGAGCTCCCTCCGGAAGCGGAGCTCGCGTTGCCGTCGACCGGACCGCCAAGCCCTCCCCGCTGGCGCCCGCCGCGGGCCCCCAGGTCCCTCGAGACCCACCCCTAGTGGGACGAGGGACGCCCGCTCAGCCTTCGCGCCGCGAGGAGCCTGACTGACGCATCCCCTGGAGCTTCAGGCGCTGCTCGAGCGAGGCGATGGTGCGGATCGTCGCGACGACGGTGTCCGCGTTGAGCGAGATCGAGTCGATCCCCTCCCGGACGAGGAACTCTGCGAACTCCGGATAGACGCTGGGTCCCTGTCCGCAGATCCCCACCGAACGCCCGGACTCGTGCGCTCCTTCGATCAGCATCCGGATCGCCGTAAGGACCGCGGGGTCGCGCTCGTCGAAGTACCCCATCCGCCCGAGGGTCTCGGAATCGCGGTCCGCTCCGAGGACGAGCTGGGTGAGGTCGTTGGAGCCGATCGAGAATCCGTCGCAGTGCTTGGAGAACTCGCGCGCGAGCAGGACGGTGGAGGGGACCTCGGCCATGAGGTAGAGCTGGAAGTCCCGCGAGCGCTTCAGGCCCTGGGCCCGCATCATCTCAACGATCTCTTCCAGCTCCCAGGTATTGCGGACGAAGGGCAGCATCACCATCGCGTTCTTGAGGCCCATTTCGGTGCGCACTTGCTGGATCGCCTCGAGCTCGCAGAGGAAGGCGGGCTTGTAGACCGGCGAGATGTACCGCGAGCAGCCCCGCCATCCGATCATCGGGTTCTCCTCGACCGGCTCGAACTCCTCGCCGCCGGGCATGCCGCGGTATTCGTTGGTCTTGAAGTCGGAGGTACCGGATGATCACCGGGCGTGGATGGAACGCGCTGACAGACCTTTCCGACGCCCTCGGCGAGCCGGCGGACGAGCTCATCGCGCTTGCCCTTCTTGATCAGCGCGAGCGGGTGCTCGCGCACGTGCGCCGTGAAGATGAACTCGATCCGAAGAAGCCCCACCCCCGAGACGGGGAGGTGGGAATATTCCTCGGCCTTCTCCGGTACCCCGACGTTGACGTAGATCTTCGTCGCGGTGATCGGCGCACCGTCTCCGCCATGGGCGTGGCTGAGGGCGGGAGCGGTGGCCGGTCGGAGCGCGACCTTCGGGAGGTGGAGGCCCTCGGTGACGATCCCGCTCTTGCCGTCGACGGTGATCTCCGAGCCCTCCGCGATCTTCTTCGTCGCCTCCCGGGTCCCGACGACGCACGGGACCCCGAGCTCGCGGGAGACGATGGCGGCGTGGCAGGTCATCCCACCCTCGTCCGTCACGATCGCCGACGCACGGCTCATCGCCGGCACCATGTCCGGAGTGGTCATCGTGGTGACGAGGACCTCCCCCGGCTGGATTCGGTCCATCTCCTCTGCGCCCCGAAGAATCCGCGCGATGCCACCGGCGATCCCGGGGGACGCCCCGAAGCCCGCGAACGAGTGGGGGCGCTTCCGCCCCCTCGCCGCCCGGCTCGACGGTCGGCCGTCCGGCGCCCGGCGCCGTGGACGTCGGGATCGTGGTCACGGGACGAGCCTGGACGATGTAGAGGGAATCCTCGTCGGCGCACCACTCGATGTCCATCGGGCGGCGATATTGCGATTCGATGACCCGGGCCAGCGAGACCAGTCGCGCGAGGCGGTGGTCGGGGAGCTTCTGCACGCGTTGGGCGTCCGCCGGAACATCTTCACGTCGGTTCCCTCCACCTTCGGCTCGAACGATTCGTATCCGTTGCTCGGATATCTGCTTGTGGACGGTCTTGAGGCTCGCCCCGTCGACGACGTAATGGTCCGGGGTCACCTCGCCGCCGACGATCGACTCCCCGAGGCCCCAGCCGGCCTCGACGATCATGTGGTTCTCCCCGGTGTTCGGGTCCCTGGTGAACAGGATCCCGCTCACGACGGAATCGACCATCTTCTGGACGAGGACGGCGAGGTGGACCTGGAGATGGTCGAAACCTTTCCTCTCCCGGTAGACGAGGACGCGGGTCGTGAAGAGCGAGCTCCAGCAACGCTTCACCGCAGCGAGGATGGCATCGACCCCCGACACGTTCAGGTAGGTGTCCTGCAGCCCCGCGAAGGACGCCCCTTCGAGGTCCTCGGCGGTCGAGCTCGAACGCACGGCAGAGAATCGCACGTGGTGGCGAGTGACGAACGCTTCGTACGCGGCCACGACCTCGGCGCGAAGGTCGAGGGGGAACTCCGTCCGGTCGAACGCCTCGCGGAGGAGCCGCGACGCGACCTCGGTGGTCTCGGGTTTCTTGGGGTCGACCTTGCCGAGGATCCGCGGGATCTCGGTCTTGAGAGCGGTGCCGGAGACGTAGGCCCGGTAGGCGTCGGTCGTGATGACGAACCCGGGAGGGACGGGAAGCCCCTGCCGGATCATTTCGCCGAGCTTCCCGGCCTTCCCTCCGACCATTGAAAGGTCGGCATCCGAGACGTTCGCGAGGTCCACGACGGTCGGCATGGTCCCGTTATCCGGAACCTCGTTCGAGGGTATAGGCGACCAGGTCCGCGGCAGGCGAGTACGGATGCACCACACGCCGGTCCCGGAGCCGCCACGCTGGGCCTGTTCCTAGCGTCTGGAGGAGCCCGGCGGGGCGGGTTTCGGCGTTGGCCCGGTCCGTCACTTCGTAGTAGAAGAGGCGACCGCCGGGGGCCACGACGTTTCCGACCGAGGGCAGGTACTTAATCCCTTCGTGAGGAAGATTCAGCACCACGCGGTCGACGGGCTCTGCACTCTCGAGAAACCGCTCGAGGGAGGCCTCGACCGCCTCGACCTTCGCTCCCAAGGCGTACCGGGCCGCGGTGGACCGGAGAAGCTCCATCGCGAAGGGGTTCGAGTCCACGGCGACCACCCGCTCGGGATGCGACGCGTAGGCGACGGTCAGAGCGAATGGGCCGACGCCGCAGCAGAGGTCGTACACCCGGTTGCCGGGCTCCGTCTCGGCCGCGACGCGAGCGTGCTCGCGGGCTAGGCGAGGGGAGAAGTAGGCCTTCTCGAGGTCGACGTCGAGCTCGAGGCCATTCTCCCGGTGCCGCGTTCGCCAGGGACCCGAGCCGGCCAGCCGCAGGACCTCTCTCCGCCGTTCCGGACCTCGGACCCCGTAATCGGCCCCGACGAGGCGAACCCCGGGAACGAACTGGAGCAGGGCTTCCCCGATCTCTCGGCCGCGAGCGGCCAGGGTCGGGGGGACTCGGACCAGGACGATCTCCCCGACGACATCGTACGACCTGGGAAGGGCTGCTCGGTCAGCGCCGGACCAGGAAAGAAGCAGGTCGCGGTAATCCTGCGGGCCCCGGTCCTGCGCGGCCGCGAACTCACGCTCGAGCACCGTTCCCTCCTCGGGGGTAACGGGGGCGTCGTCCGTGATGGGAAGGAAGAGCCAGCCCCCCTCCCCGAAGATCTTGAGGTCGCTCCGCAACCCCTGCACCTCGCGGAGACGCTGGCGGACCGTCTCTCCCGCGGAGCGAGGCACACGTAGGGCCCGGCTCTTCATGCCGACGCCAGGGTCGGGGGCCCGAAGAGCCTTGGCAGGACGTCCGACCCCCGGAGGGTGCCGAGCGCCCCCGTCGACGCGGCCGGCTCCCCGAACGTCACCTCGCTCGTCCCCCCGGGAACGCCGGCGCCGACGAGGAGGAACGGAACGGGGTCGTCGGTATGCCCCTTCTGGATCGCGGGGGTGGCGTGGTCCGCGGTCACGCCCACCCGGACGCGCCCGAGGTCGAGCCCGGCCACGAAGGGCCCGAAGAAGAAGCGGTCGATCTCCTCCACGATCTGCTGCTTGAGGCGAGCATTGCCGTCGTGCCCGGGCTCGTCCGGCCCTTTGAGATGGACGTAAACGAACGGGAACCGCTCGAGGAGCTCGCGCGCGATCCGCGCCCGCTCGCGGTACCCCGCCTCCCGGTCGGGGCCCATAGGCCCGACGAACCGGTCCTCGAGACCTAGGACCCTCGCAATGCCGCGCTCGACCGGCATCTCGGTGAGCGACGCCCCCTTCCGACCGGTGCGCTCCTCGAAAGAGGGGAGGGGTGTGGCGGGCAGCGACCCGGCGTTCCGCACGAGGAGGGCGTTCGCGATCTTCTTCCCGGACAGGGCACGCCGGGCGTTCACCCGGTGCCCGGCGAGGAGGGGTCCGGCTCGCTCGAGGAAAAGGTCGATGGCACTCGCGGTACGGGCCGCCTCGGGGGTGGCATCCAGCGGGTGGACCGGGAGGATTCTCGGGCTCTCCGGACGCCGGGCCTGGCCCATGCCGCCCACTTTCTCGTAGAACGGGTCCGCATTGGAGACGTTCGCCGACAGGCGGCCCCCAGTCGTCGGGTGGAGCCAGAGCACACCCCGATGCCCCACGGTGGCCCGCACCTCGGCCCGGATTCCGTCCGGGGCGAGCAGGTCGTTCTGGGTAAGCCCCAAAGCGAGTTCCTGTGCCTCGTGAGTGGAAAGCGAGCGTCCCACGCGAGAGTCGACGACCGCGCCATCCCCGTCCGAGGTCGCGAAGTTGAGCCGAAGCGCCACGTCGCCGGGCGCGAGAGGAACATCCACCCCGAGAGCTTCGAGGACCCCGCGCCCCGGGGAGTCACGGACCGGGTCGTACCCTAGGAGCGCGAAGACGCCGGCGTCCGACTCGGGGGCGACCCCGGGGCCGACCACGACGACCTGGCCGAGTTGGCCGAGCCGGGCGAGACGGTCGAGATTGGGCGTCGCCGCCGCCTCGACCGGACTTCGACCCCCGGTGTCCGGGTGGGGCCGGTCCCCGAGTCCATCGAGCACGATGAGGGCCGCCGGGAGGGGCATCGGCTCGGTCATCGGACGAGGACCGGCCATCAGCTAATAAGGAGAGGCTCGCCTGCCCTCGCCCCGTGGAGCAGCAGGCTGGGCTGAGAGCCTTCGTCCAGCGCCCGATCGGACGCGTCCTCCTCATCGCGTTCGCGATCGTGATCACCGCGCTGACCTACGCGTACCTCTACGCGTTGCTCGCGATCCCCGTCATGCTCCTGGTCGGGCTCGCGCTCCCGATCTGGCTCGGCATCAAGCGGGTCCGGTTCCTCGCGTTGATGGGCCTGGTCATCCTGCTCCTCTCCGCTCCGATCGCCAATGTCGTGCTCACCCAGGAGGTGATGACGCCGATCCCCGCCGCATCCTCGCCGACCGATCTGGTGGGCGCGGGAGGGGGAGCCCTGCTGCAGAACGCCCAGGTAAAGCCGTACGTCGGGACCACCTCCACCAACTTCACCTGGAACGTGACGGTGGTGCCCCTGTACGTCCCGAAGGGGAACGACTCTCCGTACAAGCTGACGCTGTACATCTCGACGTGCCCGGGGGCTACGGGAACGAACGACCTGAACTGCGCGTCCGGCTACCCGTTCTACGAGCTCAACCACACGTTCCCGGGGGGCGTGACGACCAACACCACCGTCACCTTCCATTTCACGTTCCCCTCCGACGGGATCTGGGCCTGGCAGATGGGGGCCTTCCTCAACAACAGCACCTCCCCCACGACCCATAACGCGACTTTCCTCCTCCTCGCGGGAGATGCAGTCTACAACGGTCTGGAGGGCCCTGTCGTGGGTACCTTCGCGACCACGTACGAGCAGCTGATCCTCTCGATCTACCTGAACGTGTTCGTATACCTCGGCATTCCCTTCTATGTGGTCCTGATCGTCTACCTCTACATCAAGCGCCGGCAGGCTCAACGCGGGAGCGCGGCCGCCCGTGCCCCGGGGCCGGTGCCGGCCGAATCCGGCGGGGGCGACGGCCCGCCTCCCGCGGCAGGTCCCCCGCTGGTCGTCAAGCCCGTGACCAGCGATGCGTCAGCGCCGCGCCGGCCCGAAATGCCTTGCCCGAACTGCGGGGCTGTGGTCTACCCCAACGAATCCGCCTGCTGGAAATGCGGGAAGCCCCTTTCTGGCTCTCTGAAAGCCTCCGCCGATGCGCCCCTTCGCTCGAGTCCACCGGAGTGATCCTGAGCCAGCGCGCCCGGTGCCCTGGGTTTTCCCTGACGCGACCGAAAGTTCGGTACCGGATCCGCCAGTTCGGGATTGCCCGCCGAGAGGGAATCGTCGGAAGCTTGGCCCCGACGGGTCCGTGAGGCGGGCGCCAGGCCCGGCGGCCTCAGGTGCTCGTGATGGTCGATAGATTGACGCACTCGACCAAGCCGACGCCGGGGACGTACGCCACGACCGTGACCTCAACCGAGAGGCCGCTCCTCGGTGGCTTCCACTGGGTGGTAGGCGTCAGGGTAGACGGGGCCCCCGGCGCGAGGGTAGCGGGAGACGCGGTCAAGGTGGCGGTGCCGGTCGACCAGGACTTCGCAATCGTGCCGTTCGACGTGTAGTTGAGAAGAATCGCGGCGCTGAACGCGAACGGACCGCTCCCGAAGAAGGCGGTTCCGTTCAGCCAGAGCTTGGACACGATCAGGGGCAGCTAGTGCCGTAGGTGCAGAGGTGGGAGGCCGCTGCCGTGAAGGTCCCATGGCCGAGTCCCAGGGGAAGCGTGTAGGTGTAGAATCCGGTGGCCTGCCCTACCCCCGCGACAGTAGCCCTCGCCGTGACCGTAAAGGTCTGGCTTCCCGGCAGCGAGGGAACGAGCCAGCGGGTGGTGCTGAAGATGCTCACGGTTGAGGGGCCCGTGATGGTCGTGCCGCTCGGGCCGTTCCCCACGAACGGAGTGTAGACGCCGGTCGAGCCCGTGGTTCGATTCGCGTAGAAGGTAACGTTCAGGGCAGCCCCGGCGGCGGCCCCGGTGTAGGTTACGTAGGCGATAAACAGGGTCGCTGACCCCTGGACCGGTATGGTGCTGAGGCCGACCGCCACGGAGAGGATGCTCGAGGTGCCCCCACCCCCGCCAGAGCTGACGAGCGTGACCGCGACTCCGGCGGTGGCGCTCTGGCCCATATTGTTCGTTACGTTTACGAACGCGTAGTACGTCCCGTTCGCGTTTGTTTCGCTCGCGGGCACCGTGAAAGTCCACTGGTTGGTGGCTGCCGAATAGGTCATCTTTTGGGCCACGGGGTAGAGGGCGCTCAGCCCCGGGAGGTTGGCGAGGGCGACGTAGACCGTGTTTCCCCCGGTGTTCCCCGCAACCACGGCGGAGACGGTGAACGAAGCGCCAACGGCGGGGGTGTCAGGGGTGATATCGGTCGAGACGAAGTTGGGGGGGACCGCAACGGGCGTACCCGGGAGGATGGTGGAGTAGATCAATTGGTCGTTACTAACGAGCAGGATGGTGATGTTGTCGGGCAGTTTGGGCAGCTGGAAGGGACTGGTGGGGAAGGGGTAGTTGAACGACTGGCCGAGATTCCACGTGAGGTGGTTCGGGAGGTAGGCCGCTGCGGTGATCGGATTCGCGAACTCGGGTGCCTGGGGGTAGTAGGCGGACTTGAGGTAGACTTGGGTGGTGCCCGCGACCGAAGGCCCTGCGAGGTGGCTGATCTGGAGGTCCTGGACGTAGGTCCCGTTGGCGGTGAGGACGAAGCTTGCGGAGAACTGGGTCACGTTCTGCGGAGCCGGTGTCGGGAAGCTCGTGACCCACGCGAAGATCGACGAGAACAGGACGACCGTCATGGCCAGAAGAATGATGGTAGCGACGACCTCCGAGACACCTCGGCTCCGGGCCCGCCCGGCCCGCCACCGCCGTCTGGCCCGCCGGCCCGAAGAACGCAGTGACGCGGCCCGCTCAGGTCGGTTATACTTCATCGGAAACGGGGGGATGTACGTAAGAGGCCGAGGGCCGCTATTTAGACGTTCCGCGGACCGGGCGCGGGATGAACGACGAATCCTTGCCTCCTGCGGAGACGCGGACTCCCCCATCGTTCCTACCGTCAACCTCGTGGGGTGCACACTTCGCTCTTGGCAAGGGCACCCGGGTAGGGTTTACCGCTGTCTCAGGGTTGGTGGGCGATGGGATTCTCGACCCATCGCCTCGACGGGGAAGCTGGGGGATGCCGGTGCTTCAGCGCCTCAGCCAGGGAAGCTCGGCCACATCGAGCAGCAAGCTGTGCGACCGGCCGTTGGCTGGCCTGGTCCGGCCGTGAAGCCCGTGCGGGCGCCGGCGAGCCGAGGGGCCGCCTTCCGAAGCAGGAAAGTTCATTATCCCCTGGTCGCTAGAATACTTTTATGCACTGTCCCCGGCACCGCCGGCGGCCGAATCGGCGGGGCGTCTCCGAGATCATTGCCGACGATCCTGCTGCTCGCCATCACGATCGTGGCTGGGACGATCCTGTGGACGTTCCATGTTTACACACCCCCCCAACCCCCCTCCTCGGCGTTCCTATACCGAAGCGGTGGGAGCAACCCCGTCTGGGGAGACCCGACGGACTGCCAGCCCTTGGGGGCGTGGAGTTACCCCCTCGCGGGCTCGCTCGACGCGACGTGGTACACGCAATGGGATAATCAGTGCGAAAATACGGTCACGGGGAACTTCTCATCGCTGAACACCACCCAGATCATTTTCCAGGGCCTCTCCGCGAGCGACCTCTCGCTTTCTCAAATCAACTTCACCTTCGTCTGCAACGGCGCCTACGCCCCCGCGCCGTACACTACCCACACCACCACGGTGCTCCTGACCGGGACCCTTGCGCAAATGACGTGGTTCCCAGGCCAAACCTCCTCCACGCCGTCCGGTCCCTATCTCGGGTACTGCGGCGGGTTCGATATGGGGAACGAGGCGGGGGTCGCCTTTGGCTCCCTGTTCACCCGGCTCGACCATCTTCGTACCGTTGACCAACTCCTCCCAGCTCCTCGCGAACGGGGACACCCTGTACATCTACATCCACAACGGAGGCTACCCACTCGACTACGCCTGCATCGTCCGCGCCCAGGGCTGGGGCGGAGACCCCCTGATCTGTCCGAGCGGCATCACCGGGGGCCCACTCCTCGATGTCGACGACTATCATGGGACGCCCCCCTGGTGCTTCTCGAGCCCGGCGGCGTGCACGATCGACATCAGCTACACGGGCACCCCCGCGACCTTGCTCGGGTCGATCCCGGTCTACGACCTGACCCCCCCGACCGGGTACCGAATCGGACCTCGACTCCCATGGAACCCCACTATCGCTCCTCCCTAACGTTCCGCCACCGGCCCGACCGCACCCCCTTCCCGGACCCGGAGACGTTCGAATGAGGCGTCTTGTCCGACGCCGACTGATATGGACGGCGCTCTTGGTGGTGGCCGTTGGCGTTCTAGTCCTCCTACTCGGGCTGATCGGGGTGGGCTACCTGCGCCTGCCCACGGCGCCCGCGGCCACCGTAACCATCTCCGAGATCCAATGGACGATCCAGGAGGGGACTACCGCCTCCGGCGTAGGATGGTTCGGGCCCAGCCACGTCAACGACACCGCGAACTCGGGGCTCCCGCTCTCCTTCGCCGCGGGGACCACCTTCCGACTGGCTTGGGGAGCGAACAACCGGGACAACGTCAGTCATACGGTCTACAGCGTGACCGCGACCTCCCCTCCGTTCTCTTGGGTCAGCTCCACTCCTGCCCTGCCGAGCACCGTGCCGATCGGAGACGACAGCTTCGGGTTCTCCTTCTACTTCTCCACCCCGAGCTCGGCGAGCGGTACCTTCGTGCTCACCATTACCGTAAACGCGTTGGCGACCGGCTAGGCACGACCGTCCGCGCGCGCCTCCGGATTCTCGGAGACCGACCCTCCTGCCTGAACCTGGCGAACCCCGAACCGATTGCGGCAGATCCAGCTGGGAGGACTGTCCCCCCGGTTTCGACCAGGGAGAGCTCTGAACCGCACGCGCCACCGTGGCGAGGTCGACCAGGGCCCCGGTCGCCTTCCGCCCGGATCGTCGGGGAAGATGAGGTGTGGCCGCTCGGCGAAGATGCCCTAGTGCGACAGTCCTCACCGGCTGCTCGGTGTGCGGCCACGACCGGGTACCATGGTCCACCAAGGAGGGGTTTCGCTGGGAGGGAAGCCCTGCTGCCCCCGCCGGGAATCCCCGTCTCGCCGGGGCCTGCGGCCTGCTGGGTCGCGTCACCTACGTGAGCTGCTCGCTCGAGAAAGCAAAGAACAAGGGGCCCGGTAGTGGGCGTTCGCCCACTACCCGGCTAGGAAGGGGTTGTTCCGAGGCTCGGGTACTCGACCAATCTAGAGCAGGCTGACCGCCGCGGTCGTGCCCGAGTAGCTGCCCTGGCCGATCGCGACGAAGGCGATGCCTGCACCTGTCGTAGTGGAGGTGCCCAGATCGATGCTGATCCCGTAGATACCGGGGGAGAGGGTGCTCCCGCTCGATAGGCCGCCAGTATAGCTTGCGGCCGTCCACGAGGCCGTCATGACCATCGCAGCGCCCGCTCCAATCGCGAACGATGCAACTCCAGCACCGGAGGTGCTGGTGACGACGAATGCGCATCCGCCCCCACCTGCGGGGCAGGGGAACGCCACGCCTGACGACGCAGTGGTGACCTCGAACAGGACGCTTCCGAACGTGACCGTCGACTGCTCAATGGTCAGTGTCTCGAAGAAGTGCGTCGCTATGCAGCCGTTCGCGGCGAGGGTACCACCAGTGACACACGTTCCACTGTGAGCGTTGCCCGCGGCGAACGCGCTCCCGATCGGCGTCGAACCAGGGCCGTGCGTCAGGCCCGAGATGAGCACGTACAGCACTGCGGCAAGGACCACCGTGATCGCGACGAGCAAAATCGTCGCGATGATGGGCGATACCGCGCGCTTCCGCGCCTTTCTCCAACTTCGCTCGCTGTGTCCCCAGACGTTCATTCTCGTTTTCCTCCGAGGGTCCGAAGACCCGCGAGGTCCCCTACTGCCAACAAGTAGTATTTGAATCCGAGGGGTGCGGCTCGCGACAATAGACGATGCTGGAATCGTTAATTAACGTAATACGCATCAATGCGCATAATGACACATCGTCGCACGTCAGAGGCGAACACCGCTGAAAGCGGCGGATCGGAACGCAGGTCTGCACCGGGACGAGTGCCCGGGGGGAGTTCGGGCGACCCGCGGGGAAGCCGGGACCGGCCCGTTTCGTGGCTCGGAATCCGCCGCTATCCGTGCACGCCCGCGACGGGAGGTTATACACGGGTAGCTAGCGGCACCGCGCTCGTTCGACGAGAGTTGCACCCTGTTCGACACGTCAGAAAGAGCGTTCTTCCCAAACCTTGTTTGGGCCTGACGGAGCCACGTGCCCTTGTTTAAGTAGGAGGACTTTGCTTGACCCTTCTTGGCTGTGTTCGACAACTCTCCGGACCGGGAAACCGCCCGCTCACGCGGGTCTGGCGCCTCCCGGGAAGCGACCGAGGATGCGCGTATCGCGCTACGGTGCAACCGCAAGGAACTCCAGCTGGTCGACTCGTTCGTGACGAACGGCGAGTTCCCGACCCGCTCGGAGCTCATGCGCGCGGCGCTGCACGCGTTCCTCCGCGCCCGGACCTTGTCGACCGCGCCGACGCCAGTCGTGGACGCCGAGGGGTTCGTCGAAGTCCCCGTGCGTCTGCGGCCCGAGGAGTACGCCGCCTTCGAGACCTACAGCCGCCACGTCGCGAACGGGCGCCCGGTCCGGGACATCCTGGCCGAGATCGTCCGCCGCGGAGAGTTGGAGCTGAAGGTCCAGGAGCTCGTCGCACGGGCTCGAGCGACCGTGCGCGATGCGGTGGAGACCCGGGCCCAGGTCGGAGCCCTCCAAGAGAGCGGGAAGGACCTGGAGCGGAGGGGCGTCGTCGGTCGGTGAAGGACGGAGGGTCGGGAGACAGCCAAAGGGGTGGGTTGTGGCGATCTACAGGGACGAAGTAACCGAGAAGGACCGAACGTACGCTCCCGGGCAACGACGTACTCGAAGAGGCATGGGCCCACCAGCTCCGCCTCGGACAGGACGTACGGTTTGTCCTCGCCGCCGTCGGCGGCGGAGGGATCCGCGTCGCCGCCGAGATCGCCAAGCAGCACATCCGCCACCTGGAGACGGTGGCGATCAACTGTGACCCCAATGTCCAATCCTTCGAGGAGTTCGACCGACGCGTCTACCTCGGACCCGACTCCGGGGTCGAGCGGGACACCGGCGGCTCCCCGATCGTCGGAGGACTGCTCGCCCGAGCGGCCGAACCTGCCCTCGACCGGATCTTCGACGGAGCGACGTTCGTCATCGTGGTCGGGAGTCTGGGTGGGGGCGCCGGCAGCGGCGCCCTGCCGTATCTCCTGGAGGTCGCCAGCCGCCATGCCGAGGTCGTGAGTGCCTTCGTCATCCGCCCCTTCCGATGCGAGGGGGAGCGGCGCGCCCTCGCGGACCGGGCCATCGGGCGCCTCCACTTCGTAGAGGCGTTCGTCGAGAAGCGCGAGCGGGGCTTCGCCTCCCTCCGGACCCTCGACAACGAATCGTTGGTCTCCTCGTTCGGGGGCATGGCCTTTGGACGTGTTGCCCAGCACTGGGCCGAGCTCATTCGCCAGCACATCGAAACGGCCTTCCTAGCGCCGACCGAGGCCCTTCTCGAAGCCGCGCGCGTAGCGCATCTCCCACAGCTGACCCCGATGAACGCCTTGCCGGAGGTAGCACTTCCCGCCCTCGGGGTCCCCCAATCCCCGCCTCCCATGCCGGCCGAGTTGCCTCCCCTGATCCCCTCGCTCGGGGGTCCCGGGGAGGTGGAGCTCACCTTCGAGATTGTCCAGCCTGCCCTGCCGCCCGAGGCCCGATAAACCCCCCTAGGAGGGGGTCCCGCCTCGACCCCCTCCCGACCCTCCGCCCCTCTAGCTTTATCAGAGGGCCCGTGTTCGGTGGGACCCGATGGACGGACGCCACTACACGGTCCTGTTCCTGCTCGCCCTTCCCGCTGTCCTCATTGGGGTCACGGTCGGGTGGTTCGCGTCGAACCCCCTCGCGATCTTCGCGCTCCTCACCGCGATGGTCGTCGGCGCATTCTACCTGGTGAGCTACAACACGTCGTTCGCGTAAGGGCGGCGGGTGGCCTCACCCATACATCTCGGATCCCTGCGGGGCCGTATCCGGAGGCTCCCCGTCGGAGCCGGAGGGGCGGCGCTTCAGCGCGGCGCGAAGCACTCGCTCGATCTGTTCGGCCTGTTCTCGGAGGGGCTTCGTGTCGATCTTGAGCTCGGGTAGGAGGCGGTCGAGCGTCTCGATCAGCGCGGCCCCGGCTCGATGGTCCGGGAGCCCTTCGGCGATCCGCGCGCTGACCAGGAGGGCGACGACGGGGATCGAGCCCCCGATTGCCTGAACGAGGAGCGCGCCGGAGACGCCCCCGATCACCCCGTCCTCGAGCGAGCGTGCGTGGGCCCCCTCGAACATCTTCTGTAGGGCCGGGTCGGGGGTCGAGAACGCCGCCCATACGTGCTCGTCCGAAGCAGGCTCCGGCGCCGCCTCGGGGCTCCCGTCATCCGGGTGCGGGACGACTCCCTCGAGGCAGACGATCATCCGCGCCTTCCGCCGTTCTGCCCCGTCCCGGATGGTCCGGGCCAGTGCGTTGGCTTGGGGGGGGCTCGGAGGGAACTCCGAGAGGACCATCCCGAGGTCCTTTCGGCCGTAGACACGGACCGTAGGATGCACTTCCCCGCCCTGAATGACCGCGATCGGCGCGATGTCCGGCGAGTCGAAGCGGCCGACCCGCGGGAGCTTCAGCGCTCGAATCATGTAGTGCCCCGCGACGAGGGTCGCGAGGCCCGCGCTCGGGAACGCCGACAGGATTACGGCGCCCGGCGCGAGGGTCGACCCGGACGGGCCCTCATCCTTCCACGTGTACTCCATAAGGTTCGCTTCCGAGGGGGCGAATGCCGGCACCCCTTTATCGGCACCGGTCGAAACGAGGGACGGGGAGCATGGCTGCCTCGATAGGCCCAAGTACTCGGCTCCGCTGGTCGGCCGACGTGGGGCTGCCGCTGCGGGACCTCGTCGAGGCGCAGGAGTTGCCCTGGGAGGCGCTCGCCGGCCGGACCCTGGCGGTCGACGGGTACAACGCCGTCTACCAGTTCCTCGCGACGATCCGGCAACGGGACGGTCAGCTGTTCACCGACGCCCGGGGCCGGGTCACGAGCCACCTCATGGGCTCGTTCTATCGGACCACCTCGCTGCTCGGGGAAGGGGTCCTGCCGGTCTGGGTCTTCGACGGGAAACCACCGGACCGCAAGGCCGGCACGATCCGGCAACGGGTGGCCGCGAAGGAGCGGGCCGAGGCTCAGTACCAGGAGGCGCTCGCGGCCGGCGACCTTGAGACCGCGCGGCGCAAGGCCGCCCAAACCTCGCGGCTGACCCGACCGATGGTCGAGGAGATCGTGGCCCTACTGGCCGCGCTCGGGGTGCCCACCGTGCAGGCGCCGAGCGAAGGCGAGGCCCAGGCGGCGGTCATGGCTGCCCGAGGCGTCGTCTGGGGGTCCGCGTCCGAGGACTACGACAGCCTGCTCTTCGGAGCCCCTCGTCTGGTCCGCGGCCTCGCCGCGCGCAGCCGGGGGAAACAGCCCCGGGGCTCAGATCATCGACCGGGACGAGCTCCTGGCCCGCCTCGGGATCTCCGGGGACGAGCTGATCCTGGTCGGGGTCATCGTCGGGACCGATTTCAACGAGGGCGCTCCCGGCTACGGCCCGAAAAAGGCCCTTAAGTTGGTCCAGCAACACTTGGGGTTCGGCCCGACCCTCGAGCGCGTAGGGATCCCCCCGACCGAAGGTGAGGAGGTCGCCGCGATCTTCCGCCACCCGGAGGCGATCGACGTGACGTTGCCGCCGTTCGGACCCGTCGACGAAGAAGCCGTCCGGCGCTTGCTGGTCGAGGGGCACGGCTTCTCGGAGGCGCGCGTGAAGAGCGCGATCGCGCGGGCGAGGACCCGGCCGAAGTCGGCCACGAGCGCCGCCGAGGCCAAGGGCCATCAGACCCTCCTCGACACGTTCGGGGGCACCTCATGAGCCGGTTCGAGTGCGTCCCGAATTTCTCGGAGGGGCGCGATGGCGCGAAGGTCGAACGGATCGCCTCCGCTGCCCGGGAGGTGGCCGGAGTCACCGTCTTGGACACGGAGCGGAACGCCGACCACAACCGGGCCGTCATCACCCTGGTGGGGGACGGGGACGCGCTGCTCGACGCCGTCTTCCGGATGATGAAGGTAGCCACGGCCACGATCGACCTCACCCAGCATCATGGGGAGCACCCTCGGATGGGGGCGACCGACGTCGTCCCGTTCGTGCCGCTCGGGAACGCCACGATGGCGGAAGCGGTGCGGTTGGCCGAACGGCTCGGGGAACGGGTCGCGCGGGAGCTCGAGATCCCGGTCTACCTCTACGCGAAGGCCGCCCGCCGACCGGAACGGGCCGACCTCGCCAAGGTTCGCGAAGGGCAGTTCGAGGGAATCCGGGAGGCGATTGGGAAGGACCCGGCCCGAGCTCCAGATTTCGGTCCGGCGCGCGTCCATCCGACCGCCGGGGTGGTGGCGATTGGTGCCCGCCCGATCCTCATCGCCTACAATGTCCTCCTGACCACGCCGGACGTCGCGATCGCCAAGAAGATCGCGAAGGCGGTCCGGGCCCGCGACGGCGGACTCCCCGAGGTCAAGGCGTTGGGGTTCGAGATCGCGGAGCGTCAGCGGGCGCAGGTATCGATGAACCTCACCGATTACCACGTGACCCCGGTCCATCGGGCCTTCGAGGCCGTCCGACGCGGTGCCCAACAGAACGGGGTCGAGGTCGAAGAGTCCGAGGTCGTCGGGCTCCTCCCGGAGGATGCTCTCTTCGATGCGGGGGAGTACTTCCTCCAACTGCGCGCCTTCGACCGGGCCGCGATCCTCGAACGGAAGGTACGCGCCGTAGACCAGCTGTCCGGGGGGGAGTCGATCGCCTCGTTCACGACCCGGCTCGCCGCCCGCACTCCGACCCCCGGGGGCGGGAGTGCGGCGGCGGTCGCCGGCTCGCTTGCGGCAGCGCTCGGAGAGATGGTCCTCGCCTACTCCCTCGACCCCGCTCGACCCGACCCCGAGCTGACGGAGCTCCATCATCACCTGGAAGCCGCACGGACGCGCTTCCTCGAGATGTCCGACGAGGATGCTCGTTCGTACGACCTCGTCCGGGCGGCACGGAGAGCCCGGAAGGCGGCTCCGGGCGACGGGGGGGTCGAGCAGGGATACCTTGCCGCCCTCCGCGGCGCCGCGGAGACCCCGCTGGCCACCGCCCGTCTCGCCTCGGAGCTGTCCGGGCGACTGCGGAGCGTCCGGGCCCGCACGAAAGCCACCCTCGAAAGCGACCTCGTGACGGCCCTCGCGCTCCTGCACGCGGCGATGAAAGGCGCCCTCGCGAACGTAGAGATCAACCTGGTCGACCTCAAGGCGGTCGGTGCTCCGACCGAGGAGTTGCAGCGCGAGGTCGCCGGACTCCGCGCTCTCCCGTAGGTCCGGATGCTCGAGCGACCGCTGCCACGGACCTCCCGGCCCCATGTGTGGATGAACTGCGCGGCCTCGGTCGACGGACGCCTCGCGTTCGCCCACGGTGCCCGGGCGCGGCTCTCGGGCCCGGAGGACCTCGCCCGGGTGCATCGGCTTCGCGCCGGGTCGGACGCGATTCTGGTGGGAGTGGGGACGGTCGTCCACGATGACCCATCCCTCCGGGTCCACTGGGACCTCGCCGGCTTGCCCCCGGTCCTCCGCCCCTGCGCGTCGTGGTGGATGCCTCGGGTCGGATCCCCGAAACTTCCCGGATCCTGGACGGTTCTGCACCCACCCTCGTTGCCACGACCGAACGGAGCCATCGGCGCTACCCCGAGACGGTGCGTAGCCTGGTCGTCGGGCGGGAGACCGTGGACCTTTCCCGTCTCTTCTCGCGGCTCCGGGAGCAGGGCATCGAACGGCTGATGGTGGAAGGAGGAGCCCGGATCCTCGCGAGCGTGCTCCGCGGGCATCTCTTCGACCGCTGGACCATCTACTACGCCCCCGTGGTCATCGGGGGGGTCACCGCCCCCCCCGTCGTCGGGGAGGAGGCGGTCGGCCCGGCCGACCTGGTCGCCCTGGTCCTGGAACGTCTGGAGCCGCTGGGGGCGGGCTCCCTTGCGACCTATGCGCCGGCGGTTCTCCCCTCCTCGGGTACGCCTCCAACGGCAGCTCTATAGCCGTCCGTCCGGCCATCCTCTCCCGAGAACGAGATGCGTCCGGGACTCGTCGTCGTGGGGGTGGTCCTGTTGGTCGTCGGCGCCGCCCTGTTGTTCGTCCCGCTCATCCCGCAGGCGAGCCAGACCGTGACGTACCAGAAGACCTCGGTACTCGGCGAACCTCACCGGCTATTCCCTGACCGGCTCGGTCGCAGGATCTCTCGCCTGGAACTCGAACCGGACGATCGAGTTCCTGTTCGTAACGTGTCCGACGAGCACGTGCAGCTCCGGCGCGTTCACCCTCCAGGACCAGAACGGCACCAGCGGTACCTTCTCCTTCTCGGTGCCCAGCGGCGGGCAGATCGTGGCCGGGATCCTGTCGGGACCCCCCGGTTCGTCCGCGACGGTCAAGCTTACCCTGACCGAGCCGACCTACGGTTCGGTCCTTCTGGTCGGGGGGGTCCTCGTCCTGGTCGTCGGACTCGGGCTACGGCGAAAACCCTCTCCGGTACCGGTGGGGGCGTCGCCCATGCCGAGCGCACCGTCCCCGCAGGGCACGCGCGGTACCCCGTCGGAGGGCCTGCCGAGGGGAACCCACGAGCGGCGAGGATAAGTAGCGGGACGCACGTCGTACCGATGGTTCGCGGACCCTGACCCATGGCCAGCAACATCAACACACGTCCCCTCGGGGTCGCTATCCTTGCGGTCCTGATTGGCCTCTTCGGCTTCTTCACGCTCTTGGGAGGGCTCCTCCTCCTCGTGGGGGTGGCCGCCGGGACGCTCTTCTCGATCCCGCTGTTCCTCGGGTACAGCGGGTTGACCCTCGGGCTGATCATCTTCGTCGTCGGGGTCGTGCTGCTCGCGGTCGCCTACGGACTCTGGGACCTTCGGATGTGGGCGCTCGTGCTCGCGGTCCTGGTCCTGATCTTCTATCTGGTCGTCTACGGTCTGGCGGGCGACTTCGTCAGCCTGGGGTTCATCCTATCGCTCCTCCTCTTCGTCTATCTGGTCGCCGTGCGGCGCCACTTCACCTAGGCGCGGGCGCGGAGACGCCCACGAGCCACCCCCTCACGTCGAACCGCTTATCAACCGGGGGGGCTCCCCCGTCGCCGAGGTGTACCCCGTGAAGCTCGTGCACTTCACCCTCGCGGACCAGTTCCACTTCGGGATGATCACCGACGCGAACGAATTCATCGACCTCGACACCGCCTGCCGGGACTACTTCGGGGTGAACCCGGTCAAGGGGGCGGACCCGAGCCGGTTCCGCGACATGCAGACCTTCTTCCAGGGCGGCGGCGGATTCCGTCCAGCTCACCAAGAAGATCACTCGAGTACATCGACCGGCGGCGCGCGATGGGCTGGACTCCCCGGGCCGCGACCGGGGCCCGCTTCCTGTTCAAGGCGGAGGAGGGGGTGAAGCTGCTCGCCCCGGTCGTCCGCGGGGTCGAAGATCTACTGCCTCGCGACGAACTCGAGGAGCCACCTCGCCGAGCAGGGGAAGCCCGCCCCGAAGCAGCCGTACGCCTTCACCCGCTTCTTCAACAGCCTCGTCGGGCCGAGCGAGTCGCTCGTCCTCAACCCGGCCGGCGCCTTCCCGGACGTCGAGCTCGAGCTCGCCCTCGTGATCGGGCGGCGGGGCAAACACATCGCGGCGGCCCAGGCCATGGAGTACGTGGCGGGGTACACGATCGCTCTCGACATGGGCTACCGCGACCTGCAGTACCCCGAGGGCGGAGCGGTCGACTGGGTGATGGGGAAGGGGTTCGACGCACGATGGCGGTCGGTCCGTGGGTCGTCCCGAAGGAGGAGGTCGGAGAACCGTACCCGCTTCGGATGGAGCTCAAGGTCGGCGGGCAGCTTCGCCAGAAGGGCGACTCTTCCGACTACGTCTTCCGGATCCCCGAGATCCTCGCGCACCTCTCGAAGGGGATCACCCTCGAGCCCGGCGACATCATCTCGCTGGGCAGCCTGGGCGGGACCCCGGGGTTCGAGTTCGGCAAGGAGTCGCGCCGGCTGAAGGCGGGCGACAAGATCGAGGCGCAGATCGAGAAGGTCGGGCGCCTGGTCCTCCCGGTCAAGGCCGAAGCGCCGCCTCCCCCCGCAGGACCAGGAACAGCGCCGCCGCCGTAGGAACCTCGGCCTCCTTCCCGGGGGCCCCGTCGAGCGCCCCGTCGCCCCACGGATAGTGGGCCGTCTCCCGGTAGGTGACCGCGACCCGGTCCGCTTCGCTGGAGCGGGACGGGCGCATCCCGCAGCGGGTCGAACCTCTCGAGCGCCTCGCGGGAGATCGGCAGAACTCGGAACCCGGTACCCCCGTGGAGCGAGCCCGGCAAGCGGATCAGCCGGTGGATGTCGGTCGTGACCGGCGCGTCCGTCTCGCCCTGGACCTCGATGGCCGCTCGCGGGACCACCGCGTCGAGGAACTCCTCCTGGAGGCCCCCCGGGAGGGCATCGAGCGTCCGGGAGGCACGGATCTTGGCCGCGCCCCCGCGGTCGAACAGGAGCTTGGCCATCTTCTTCGCGTGGGCCTTCGGGATCCCCCAGCCATCTCGAGGTCGGCTTCGGCGGTCCCGCTGGTCTCCCAGCGGCCCAGGAGGGCGAGGACCGCGCGGGCGGTGCGTCCGCGCCAGCCCGGAGCATCCGGGGGAGGGGAGCTCCTGGAGGCGGAGCGTACGAGCGGCGGCCGCCCCCGTCGTCCCCCGTCCCGTCCTGGACGGTCAGGTGGCGGGCGGCGACGACGCGGTCGCGCGTCGAAGCCAGTTCCCTGGATGTAGTCCACGAGCTCCCGTCGCTCGGGGCTGGTCAGGGGCAGGAAACGGGCGTCGCGGACGTGGACGTGGTATCCTCGCCCCCCGGAAAAGACGAAGAGAGCTCTTCCGGCGGGATCCCGAAGTCGCCGAAGAGGAAGTCGTCCACCAGGTCCAGGAGTCGCATCTTCACGAGCGCGAGCTGTCCGGCGTAGTCCAGCCGGTCCGCGCCGCGCAGGTGGTCGGCGTCGAGGTCGAAGATAAGGTCGGCGCCCAGCCACTCCTTCCGGGCCATCGTCGGCTCGGCGGGCCAGCGGTAGTAGGCGGTCGAGTAGTAGACGTGGCGAGGCACCTCTCCGCACCAGGAACCGCGCGGAACTCCTCCGGGGTTCGAAGCGTCGTGTGGCGTCGCATGGTCGTCTCGGTCACGAACGGGAAGGCCGCGAACTCGCGGCGGTCAAGTCGAGCCGGTGGGGGGATCGAGGCGGAGGTGTAGTATCGGGAAAACTGGTCTCGGGCCCAGGCCGAGCGTCGGACCCTCGAGGGCCACGGTCTTCGCCATCGGGCTATTCCTCGGACGGGGCGAGACCCGGCCCCATCGCCTCGTCGATCGCCGCGTTCCGGCGTAGCCGGGCGAGCAGATGGAAGACGGTGGAGTGCTCGCTCCCTCGGAGCAGGAGCTCGACCGCCCGCGTCGCCCGGTCGAGCTGCGTCTTCTAGGCCGATCAGAGCGACGGTCGCGCCGTACACGCTCACGGAGCAACCGGAGAGTTCCTCGATCCGGGTGCGGGCCTCGCCGCGGGTCCCGATGACCCGCGAGCGGATCCGGCGCAAGGCCGCCTTCTCCTTCTTGCCGGTGGTCGCCTTGATGTCGAGGATCCCGAGGTAGGTGTCGTCCTTCAGCAGCCGCTTCGCACGCTCCGGGGAGAACCCTCGGCCGATCGCGAGAACGATGTCGCGGGCCTGCATCACCCGTACCGGGTCGGAGTCGGGGCCGCTGATCCGGACCTCCCCCTCCGCGGCGTCGACATGAACTTCCGTGGAGGTCCGCTGGGCGATGTCCTGGCGGGTCCTTCCCCCCGGCCCGATGAGCACCCCTACCCGGTCCTCCGGGATCCGCACATACAGGGTCGGCACGGTCAGCTCTCCGCTCGCGACGCGGGGGAGCTCCGTGCCGCCGACCGCCCGCAGGAACTCTTCGGGCTCCACCTCCCAGCCGAGCCGGCCCAGGAACTTGGAGTAGTTCGCGATGTCCCGCTCCAGGAGGGCGAGGGCCTGCGGATGATCGACCGGCACGGCCTGGGCCACGTCGATCAGCACGACCCTTCCTTCGAAAAGGAGGGTGTTGTACGGAGAGAGGTCCCCGTGGACGAGCTTGGCCTCGCGGACCATGCGGCCGACCTGGAGGACCAGGTCCTGGTAGACCGCCTCCGGGTCGTCGACCTGGGCGTCGAGCAGCCGCGGGGCCGCCCCCTCGCGGTTGCCGATGAACTCCATGACCAGACAGTTCCGCAGGTGGCCGTAGGGGTAGGGGGCCCGTACCTTCGCGTCGGCGAGACGTCCGAGGATCGTGTGCTCCCGACGGGTCCAGGCGAAGATGAGCCCGCCGTAGTTCCGGACGCTCGTCTCTCGCCGCAGCTCCTCGAGGGCGTAGGCCGGGAGGTTGTGGAAGGTCGTGTTCCCGATCCGGTAGATCTTGACCGCGCGGAACTCGTCTCCTCGCGTGGCTCGGAAGACCCCGCCTTCCTTTCCGGTCGCGATCGGGAAGTCGATGGAGTCGAACTGCCCCTGGTTCACGAGACGGGAGACGGCGAGAAGGGTGCGGTGGTCGAAGAACTGGTCGAGGAGGTCCCGATGGGAGGCCTCCTTGCGACGGTCCTCGAACCGCTCCCGGCGGCTCGGCATCGCCACTTCTTCCGGACGCGGCATGGAAGAGCAGTACCGTCCGCTCTCATAGGTTCTCGGAGCAGCACAACGGGGCCGAGGCCCGGGACCGAGGGGCCCGCTGGTGCCAGCGTAACCGCGACTATATCCCCACACCTCGCGTGGTGGTCCCCATGGTGCCACCCTGGCTTTCCTCTCCGAACCCGAGGATCGCTCCCTCGACCCGGTCGGCGGCGCGCCCGACTCCCAGCCTCCCCATCGCCCTCGGGCATCGCCTCGACCGCCCGGCGGACTACGACCAGATCTTCCAGGTCGTTCGGGGTGCCGTACGCGCGGTGCTGGGTGTGGAACGACCGGGCCTCGGCCTCACGCTCTCCGACCTTCCCCCCCAACTGGGCGCCTACTGGCAGATCACGGGCAACATGATCGTCCTCAACGAGGGGCTGGTGGACGCCATGCGTGCGAACGCCGACACCCCGCTCGAGCTCAACTCGTTCGTCTACGTGATCCTGGCCCACGAGTACCTCCATGCCCTCGGGTACCTCGATGAGCGGGCCGTCCGCGACGTAACGGCGCGGGTGACCCGAACCGCCTTCGGCCCGGACCACCCGGCGACGAAGATGGCGGAGGGGGACCTCTGGAAGATGTTCCCGTTCCTGGCCTACGCACGCGGCGGTCGGGGCCGGCGGCTCAAGGTCGTTTCCCGGTTCGACCTGGAGACCACGGGTACTTACATCCGGTAGAGGCCCGGGGGCCGCCCCGGGGCAGGGGACGGCCTTATTGCCGTTTCGTGCTTTGCTGGGGGGAACCCATGGTCATCGACATAGCCCTCGGTATCGTGATGATCCTAGGCGGGCATCATCCTCTTCGCCCTCGAACTGGTCCACCCGGGCGTCCTTCTCCTCATCCCCGGATCCATCATCCTGGTCGCCGGTTTCCTCTACCTCCTCATCCCGAACGTGCTGCTCGACAGTCCCTACGGGGTCGGGATCCTGCTCCTGGCGGCCTTGGTGGCCACCCTCATCGAGATCCCATACTACCGCTACGTCGCCCCGAACCACCGTCCCCTCAGCACGACCTCGAGTGGCCTCGTGGGGGAGATCGGAGTGGTGATCGCCCCGGTGGTACCGGACACCCTCCAGGGGAAGGTCCGGGTCAAGTCCGAGGTCTGGTCGGCCCGGGCGAGCGTACCCATCCCCATCGGCGCGCAGGTCCGGGTCGTGCGCGGCGAGGGCGTCTCCGTCACGGTACAGCCGATCGAACGGGATGACCGACGCCCTAAGCAGGGCGTGCCGTTCCAGGAAGTTCAGGTCGAGAGGGGGTGCACGATGGATTACACGCTCTACTACGTCACGGGGTTTCTAGCTTTCGTCATCTTCCTGGTCCTGCTCTGGCGCAGCATCTACACGATCAATCCCTACCAGCAGGGGATCGTCACCCGCTTGGGCTCGTACAAGCGGATCATCAACCCCGGGTTCAACATCGTCAGCCCGATCTCGAAGGTCGTCCCCAGATCGACCTGCGTACCCAGGTCCTCGAGGTCCCCCGCCAGGAGGTCATCACGAAGGACAACTCGCCGACGAACGTCGACGCGATCATCTACATCAAGGTCGTCGACCCGCCGAAGGCGATCTTCCAGGTCCAGGACTACCACATCGCGACGGTCGCGCTCGCCCAGACGACGCTCCGGTCGATCATCGGCGACATGGAGCTCGACGAGATCCTCTACAACCGGGAGCGGATCAACACCCGTCTCCGGGACATCCTCGACGAGGCGACCGACAAGTGGGGCGTCCGCGTCGACGCGGTCGAGATCAAGGAGGTCGACCCGGTCGGGCCCGTCAAGGCCGCGATGGAGGAGCAAACCTCCGCCGAACGGCAACGCCGCGCCGCGGTCCTGCGCGCGGACGGGGAGAAGCGCAGCGCCATCCTCGTCGCGGAGGGGCAGAAGCGCTCGCGGATCCTGCAGGCCGAAGGGGTCCGGCAGTCCAAGATCCTGGAGGCCGAGGGCGGTCGGGTCGCTACCATCCTGGAGGCTCAGGGGGAGGCGCAGCGGCTCCGCATCCTTTCGCTGGGGGCGGGCGTCCTCGACGCCAAGGCCCTGACCGTCCTCTCGCTCGACACCGTCACGAACCTGGGCAACGGCCAAGCGACGAAGATCCTCTTCCCCTTCGAGTTCTCCCGGCTTGGTGGAGGGCGCCGCCGAGTACCTGGGCACGGGCCGGCAGGTCCCCGACCGCCAGTTGAACACGCTCGCGGACCTCGAGCAGCAGCATCGGGTCGATGGACGACATCCTGGGGCCGATCCCGAAGCAGGAGGAGCTGATGTCCGAGATCCGTTCGATCGAGGACGAGATCAAGGCCGAGACGGACGAGTCGGCCGCGATGGCCATCGGTGGCAAGACCAAGAGCCCGCCGATGGCCACCCTTCCCGACGCCGACCAGTTCGCACCCCCGCCTCCTCCCGGACCCGCCTCGGAGCACACGGGCTCAGCGCCGCCGGACCCCGGGCGCGCCACTTCGTCCGACCGCCCAGACCCTGCCCCGCGTAAGCCCGCGCGGCCCACGACCTGAGTCGACGGCGCTTCACTAGCTATAAACCCCCGATTGTCTGGGGGTCCCACGTCCATGAGCCCGAGTGTTCGTGTCGAGCGCCGCGGGGCAGTTGCCGAGGTTCGGATCTCGCGCCCCGAGCGGTTGAACGCCGTGGACATCCCGACCTTCCGTGAGCTTCGCGCGGCGCTCCAGGAGGTGGCCCTCGACCATGAGGTCCGCGCGGTGATCCTTACGGGCGAGGGACGGGCGTTCTCCGCCGGCGGAGATGTGGCGGCCATGGAGGAGGCCCGGGCGCGCGGCGACCTCGCCCGACTCTTTCACGAACTGACGGGGGAGCAGGAGCTCATGGTCCGCGAGATCGTCGGCATGGCCAAGCCGGTCGTCGCCTCCCTCCCGGGGGTCGCCGCCGGCGGGGGCCTGTCGCTCGCCCTTGCAGCGGATTGGCGGATCGCGTCGGAGGAGGCGGTGCTCGTCCCCGCATTCCCGGGACTGGGGGCGGTGCCCGACGGCGGTCTGACCTACTTCCTGCCCCATTTCCTAGGCATCGGGCTCGCTCAGGAGAATCCTGTTCACCAACGCCCGGATCGGCGCGCAACGGGCGAAGGAGCTCGGCCTCCTCCACGAGGTCGTCCCGATGACGGAGCTCAACGTGAGGACCTGGGCGCGTGCCGCCGAACTCGCACGCGGACCCACCCTTGCCTACGGCTGGATCAAACGACTGATGGTCGCTGCGTTCAGCGAGAGCCTCGAATCGCAGATGATGCTCGAACGCCGCGGGGCGGTCGAGGCGGCCCGGGGAGCCGAGTTGCCCGAAGGCGTCCGGGCGTTCCGCGAGAAGCGGAAGCCCAACTTCCCACCCCCCGGCTAAGGTCACTGCGCCAGGGGTCGGAGGGCTCCGTCGAACGGCCGCTCGAGCTGTTCCTCGAGGCGTCGGCGTACGGAGGGCCACTCGGACTCGAGGATGCTGTAGTACAGGGAAGTGCGGTAGCCCCCCCAGGCGAACTGGTAGTTCTCCCGCTTCGGGCCCTCGAGCACGGCCCCGAGTCGCCGGATCGCCTCTTGGGAGCGGAGGTTCCGTAGGTCGGTCTTCAGCTGCACCCGGTGGACCCCCTCGGTGTCGAACGCGTTCCGAAGCAGGAGGAGCTTGGCTTCCGTGTTGACGGGAGTCCTCCACACCGAGCGGCTGAGCCAGGTCCCGATCTCGACCCACTGGTCCTCGCGGTTGATGTCGAGGTAGCGGATGATCCCGACCGTGCGTTCGGGCCTACCGACCCGGATCACGTAGGGCTGTACCTCCCCACGGCTCCGAGCCGCGAGCAGCTCTCCCACGAGCTTCGTCATCTCTTCGGGGGTGTCGCCGTGGCGGATCCGCATGTACGTCCAGATCTCGGGGTCCGCGCCCGCTTCGATCAGGCCGGGCAGCTGGCCCCGGTCGAGGGGGAGGAGGTGGACCCATCTCCCCCGAAGCTCGGACTGCGCGTCGAATCGACGCGGGGGGCGACGCGGAAATCCAGGTGGGCCGGAAGCCCCTCTTTCCCGGCCGTCCGAACGGGGGAGGAGCTTGGGTCCGGCGGAGGGGGCGGGAGGGGTCCACGGACGAGCCAACATCCCCTCGAGGCGGCCCCGCACGCCGGGCCATTCGGATTCGAGGATGCTGTAGTAGACACTGGTACGAAAGCTTCCGTCGGGCAGGAGGACGTCCTCCCGTAGGCGAGCCTCAGGCACGGCGCCGAGCCGCTCGATCGCTCTCTGCGAGCGTACGTTCCGCAGGTCCGTCTGGAACTGGACCCGGTGCGCTGCCTCCTCCTCGAAGGCGTACCGCAGCATCAGGAACTTCGATTCGGTGTTCACCGGCGTCCTCCAGTACGCGGAGTCGAGGACGGTCCCGCCGATCTCCACCCCGTGGGAGGGTCGGTCGATCCGGAGGAAGCGGGTCGTGCCGACGGTCCGGCCCGTTGCGCGGAGCACGGTGGCGAAGGGCAGGTCGGTGCCGAGGGCCTGCTGTGCGAGAAGGCCTCGGATCGTCCCCTCCAGTTCCTCCACGGTCCCTCCGACCGGGGTTCGCAGCCATCGGCGGACTTCCGGGTCCCGAACCGCCCAGGTCAGCTCGGGGGCATGGTCGACCGACAGGGGAACCAGGTCGATGAACCGGCCGCTCAAACGAACGGGACTCCGGAAGCTAGCCTCGCGCACGATGCTCCGAGCGCGGGCGCGAGATAATCCCGGCGGGTCCGTCCGGGGGAAGGCCCGGACGCCCGCCGGCCGTCAGAATCCGGCGGCGAATCCGGGAGGAGTTAAATAACGTCAGCGAGTCGCATTGAGTACCTAGGCAGGCTAGCGGCAGGAGGAGTCGATGCAAGCGGGGGTTACGACGTTCCTAGTGTTCGCCGCGATCGCCGCGGCGTTCGCCGTGGGATCGCTCGTCGCGAACCGCTCGCTGGGCGCGAAGCCCCGGCGCTCCTACCTCCAGACCACGACGTACGAGTGTGGCGAGGAGGCGGAGGGCGAGGCCCAGATCGACTTCCCGACGCAGCACTACACGTTCGCGATCGTCTTCGTCGCGGTGGACGTGCTCGGGTTCCTCCTGGCCCTCTGGGGCCTGACCTTCCGGGGGGTCAACTCGGGCTGGTACCCGGTGTTCATCGCCGCGGCGTTCACCGCCCTCGCGGTCACGGGCATCTACTATGCCCTCAGCGGAGAGAAGAGGTGGGTCGTCTGAGCGCGCCCTCTCCCACCCTCCCGGCCAAGGTCGCCCCGTCGAACGCCGAGAGCTACAGGCTCGAGGGGGAGCTGCCGATGGTCGACCAGCCCGGCGTCTCGTTCGTCGAGATCGATACCGTCCGCGCTCGGGAGTTCATTCCCGCGGCCAAGGAGGCGCTCTCCTCGCTGATCGCCGAACAGGGCCAGAGCAAGGTCATCCGACCGACGTTCAACTGGGCCGGCCGAAACTCCCTCTTCCCCCTCCACTGGGGTCTCGCCTGCTGCGCGATCGAGTTCGCGAGCGCATTCTCGGCCCGTTGGGACTCCGAGCGGTTCGGGATCGTGCCCCGCTCGTCGCCTCGCCAGTGCGACCTGATGATCGTCAACGGCACCGTCACCTGGAAGGTCGCCCACAAGCTGATCACCCTGTACGAGCAAATGCCCGAACCGAAGTGGGTCATCGCGATGGGGAACTGCGCGACGGGCGGGGGGCCGTTCCGCACCGCCTATTCGGTCGTACCTGGGGTGGACAAGCTGGTGCCCGTGGACGTCTACATTGCCGGATGCCCGCCCCGGCCTGAGGCGATGATCGACGGGATCCTGCGACTCGAAGAACTGATTCGGGAACGGAAGGAGTAAGGGTCCGGCGGCCGGACCGTCCGAGGAGTTCGATGCAGTCGGAGGACCTGGCGAAGGCCCTGGCACCGGTTCTCGGAGACCGCGTCCTCGGGGTGGAGCCGTTCGCCAAGACCGCCGGCCGCCTCCGGTTCCGGGCGGAGGCGGCTCTCGATGTGTTCCGTGCGGTCAAGGAGACGCTCGGCTTCCATCACCTCTCGATGGTGGGGGGATCGACTGGGTCGACCCATCGCGAGGTCTTCTACGTGACCTGGTCCGACGAGCTCCGCCAGTACGTCCTCCTCTCGACCGACATCCCCGCCGACGTTCCGCACATCGAGTCGGCGACCCCGGTCTGGCCGAGCGCGAACTGGCACGAACGCGAGACGTGGGAGCTGGTGGACATCACCTTCGACCACCACCCCGACCTTCGGCACCTCCTCCTCCCCGACGGCTACGCGTTCCATCCGCTGCTTCGGTCGTTCAAGCTCCACGAGCCCGAAGAGCTGGAGGTGAAGAAGCGCAGTGTCTGAGATGTGGATCAACATGGGGCCGCAGCACCCCATGACGCACGGCCTCTGGAACCTCCGCGTCAAGATCGATGGCGAGATGATCCTCGATTGCGACCCCGAGATGGGGTACCTTCACCGAGGGATCGAGAAGATCAGCGAGGACCGCCACTACAACGAGGTCGTCACACTGATGGACCGGACCTGCTACGTCGCCGGGCTCGCCTGGGAGCACCTCTACATCCTCGCCGCGGAGGACGCGCTCCACATCCGACCCCCGGAGCGGGCAGAGTACATCCGGACGATGTGCGAGGAATTCCAGCGGATCGGCTCCCACCTGATGTGGTACTCCGCGTTCGTCCAGGACATCGGCCTGATGACCCCGTTCCTCTACGGAATGCGGGACCGGGACCTCATCCTCGACCTTTTCCAGAGCTACAGCGGGGCGCGCATGACCTACGAGTACATGCGCGTCGGCGGAGTGCGCAATGACCTCCCACCGGGGTTCACCGGCCATGCCCGCCGTGCGCTGGACTGGCTGAGCGACCGGTTCGTCGAGTACGACCGGCTCTGCCTCGGCTCGGACATCTTCCACAAGCGGTGCGACGGGCTCGGCGTGCTGAAGGCGGCCGACTGCGTCGCCACGGGCGTCACGGGGCCGATGCTACGGTCGGCGGGGATGAAGCGCGACGTACGTCAGGGACCGCCCGTACGCCGATCTACCCGCAGGTCGACTTCGACGTCGCCGTCGCGGACGGGGCGGACGTTACCGGTCGGTACCTCGTTCGTATGGAGGAGATGCGGCAATCCATCCGGATCATCCGTCAGGTGCTCGACTGGCTCGACCACCACCCCGGTCCGGTCCTCGCCGACCGTCTTCCCCGGTGGCTCGGGGCACCGTACGCCCCGGTCGGCAAGGAGGAGTACCTGCTCAAGCGCAACTACCCGAAGGGTGTCGGGCTCTCCTCCATCGAGGAGCCCCACGGGGAGGCCCAGGCTTACGTAGTGAACGAGGGCGGAGAGCACCCGTACCGCGTGAAGTTCCGCTCGCCCGTCTTCGCCAACGTCAGCGCGGCACGCCATTACCTGATCGGATACCGCGTCGCCGACATCCCGCCCATCATGGGCAGCGTCGACGTCTGCGTCGGGGAGGTGGACCGGTAGGGAATCCCCATGTCGAGCGCGACCCTCTACAGCGTCTCCTACTACCTGGTCAACTTCGTCCTCACGGGCATCGGCTCCGTGCTCCCGTACCCCCTCAACGCCTGGATCACGAACACCGACCTGATCGTCGGCCTCGCGGTCCTCGTGTTCGGCGCGATCCTGCTCGGGGCGAGCATGATCAACACGATCATCCTCATCTGGTGGGAACGCAAGCTGCTCGGCCGCTTCATGGACCGGCGCGGCGCGATGCACGTCGGCTACGCCGGCCTGCTGCAGAACTTCGCGGACGGCTTCAAGCTCTTCCGCAAGAACACGTTCAAGCCGAAGGAGGCCGACTCGCTCGGCTTCTTCGGCGGGCCGGTGGCGTACCTGGTCACCTCGCTTCGTGATCTTTGGGATCCTTCCGATCTCCTCCGGCTGGAACTCGGGCGTCCTCCCGCTCAGCCTCCTGCTCGCCCTCGCGATCTTCTCCTTCGCACCGCTGTTCATCTTCGTCAGCGCCTGGTCGAGCAACAACAAGTACTCGCTGATGGGCGGCATGCGCTCCGCCGCCCAGATGATCGCCTACGAGGTCCCGGTCCTCCTCGCGGTCGTCGCAGTCATCGTCGTCTCGGGGAGCTTCGACCTGACCACCATCGTGATGGAGCAGCAGAACTACTGGTTCTGGGCTCCGCTCTTCCTCGCGCTCGTCGTCTTCGTGGCGGGGATGCTGGCCGAGATGGAACGGATCCCGTTCGACCTGCCCGAAGCCGAGGCCGAGCTCGTGGAAGGGTGGAACACCGAGTACGGCGGCATGTTGTTCGCGTTCTTCATGCTGGCCGACTACCTCCGCGCCCTCGTCGGCAGCATCCTGGTCGTCCTCCTCTTCCTCGGTGGCTGGACCATGCCGACCTGGGTCCCGTCCGCCGCGACCTCATTCCCGCTCGCCGGGATCTTCTGGTTCATGGTGAAGGCCTACCTGGTCTTCGGCCTCTTCGTCTGGATCCGGGCCTCCCTTCCACGGGTCCGTACCGACCAGCTGCTCCGGGTCGGGTGGAACCGGATGATCCCGCTGAGCCTCGTCGCCGTCTTCCTCGCCGCAGCGCTGGTGACGGTCAAATGCCTCCCGGTCTTCGGCTGCCTCCCTTCCTCGGGGGTGTGACCCAGGTTCGATGAGCGATGAAATCACCGCGACGGACAAACCCTCCGACAACCCGATCCTGTGGGTCGCGAAACCGATGCTCACGGCGGCCCGCCAGTTCGCGAAGAGCCTGATCCACCCGTCCACCGTGATCTATCCGTTCGAGCGGCTCGAGGACCCCAAGTTCCGGGACGAGGTCCGCATCCAGTCGGGCCGGTCGATCGGCGTCGGGCCGATCTGGGACAACTACCGCGGCGTGCACGCGCTGAACATCGCGACCTGCATCAGCTGCAACCTGTGCGCGTTCTCCTGCCCCGACCTGTGCATCGAGATGGTGACGGTGCCCGGCGGGGACCCGAAGCACCCGAAGAAGTGCCCGGAGATCGACTACGGCAAGTGCAGCTACTGCGGGTTCTGCTCGGACGCCTGTCCCGAGGGGTGCCTCACGATGACGACCCGCTACGAGCTTTCGACGACCAAGCGCTCGGAGATGGTCTACTCCCCCCAGAAGATGTTCCGAGATCTACGAGCAGAAGCTCCCGATGAACCCGATCCGGGTGGAGCGGCCGGCGAACGAGGACGCGATCCTCCTCGAACCGCCGCTGTGCATCGGATGCAACGCGTGCGCCCGCGACTGCCCCACGCAGTGCATCACGATGCTCGACATCCCGAAGCCCGAGCTCAAGCCCGGCGAGAAGGCCGCGAAGCGGATCTGGAAGGAGCCGGTGATCAACGACTCCGACTGCGTTCGGTGCGGCACGTGCATCAGCGTCTGCCCGAAAGAGTGCCTCTTCTGGGGGAATCGGAAGTGAACCTCGAGGAACTCGCGTTCCTCGTGCTCGCGGCGGTAGCCGTCGGGACCGCGGTGGCCGCCCTGCTCGTCCGGGAGCTGGTCCACACCATCATCTGGGTGTCGGTGTTCTTCGTCGACCTTTCCGCGATCTACTTCCTGCTCGCGGCTCCGTTCCTCGGGGTCCTCCAGCTGGGGGTGTATGCCGGCGCGGTCACGGTCCTCCTCCTCTTCGGAATCATGGTCACCCGGAAGCGGATCTTCTCCAAGGAGGCCGCCACCGGGATCGGGCCGGTGCCGCTGGCGCTCGCGGCCGTGACGTTCATCTTCCTGGTGGTGGCGGTCGGCGAGTTCCCCCAGGGAGCGATCGGCGTGCAGTCGTACGACCCGGCGGCCCTCTCCGCCGCCCTGTTCGGCACGTACGGGCCCTGGCTGCTCCTCCTCGGCCTCATCATGCTCGGCGGGGTCTCGGGCGCGATCTACCTCGTGCGGGAGGGCCGCGAATGACCGCCCTCCCCCTGACATGGTTCCTCGTCCTCTCGGGGGGGCTGCTGGCCGATCGGGGTATTTGGCCTCCTTACCCGGCGCAACTTCATCCTCATCCTGATCGCCGTCGAGATCGCGATGAACGCGACGATCCTGAACTTCGTCTACTTCGCGGCCTTCGCCCCGAGCGGGGGCGCAGGGCTCTCCGGCCAGGCGATCGCGGTCGTGCTGGTCGGCTTCGCCGCGACCGAGGTCGCGGTCGGGCTCGCGATCGTGCTCGGGCTCAACCGTCTCAAAGGGACGATCAACGTCGCGCAGGCCACCGAGCTGAAGGAATAGGAGGGGAGCTCGACGACCACCTTCACCGCGCTGGACGACTGGGCCTTCCTCGTTCCCCTCTTCTCGGTAGCGGCGTTCGCCATCGTCGGCCTCGCCGGCACGAAGCTGAAGAAGCTCGAGTGGGGCGGGTGGGTCGCGGTCGCCCTCGCGGGGGCGGCGATGGTCCTCGGCGTCGCTGATCGCCGTCGGCGAGATGCTTAACCCGGGGGCCTACGTCAACGCCCAGTTCACCTGGCTGCACCTCGCCGGGACCCCCGGAGCGTTCCCCAACGGGATCTCCCTGGTCGTGGGGACGTTGGTCGACCCGCTCTCGGCCCTGATGCTCCTGGTCGTCACGATCGTCGGGTTCCTCGTGATGCTGTACTCGATCGGGTACATGCACCACGACCGAGGCCTGCCGCGGTACTACGCCGAGCTCTCCCTCTTCCTTGCGGCGATGACGGGCCTCGTCCTCTCGAACAACCTCCTCGAGTTCTTCCTCTTCTGGGAGCTCGTCGGTGTCTGCTCGTACTTCCTGATCGGCTTCTACTACGAGAAGCCGAGCGCGGCGAGCGCAGCGAAGGAGGCGTTCCTCGTCACCCGTATCGGCGATGTCCTCTTCCTGCTCGGGATCTTCATCTACTTCTTCCATTACGCGACGACCGGCCCGAGCGGCGGGTGGGCCGCCAACGGGTTCGTCTTCGCGGACGGGACCTCCCCGTTCCTGCCCGCGGCGTCCGTGGGCGAGCTCCGACCCTGCTCACGGTCGCCGGCCTCATGATCCTGGGCGGCGCCGCCGGGAAGAGCGCCCAGTTCCCGCTCCACGTCTGGCTCCCCGACGCGATGGAGGGCCCGACGACGGTCTCCGCGCTCATCCACGCCGCGACGATGGTCGCCGCGGGCGTCTACCTGCTCGCCGTCACGAGCGTCTTCATCGGGTTCACCGGCGACCGACCAGCTCGCGATCGTTGCGGTCGGTGGGTTCACGACGTTCTTCGCGGCCACGATGGCGGTGGTCCATCCCGACATCAAGCGGGTGATCGCCTACTCGACGATCAGCCAGTTGGGCTACATGGTGCTCGCCGTGGGCGCCGGCTTCGCGATGGTGGGACTCTTCCACCTCTTCACGCACGCCTTCTTCAAGGCGCTCCTGTTCCTCGCCGCCGGCGCGGTCATCCACGCCATCGGCACGCAGGACCTGTTCAAGATGGGCGGGCTCCGCAAGCCGATGCGGGTCACCGCCGTTGCGTTCGCGATCGGAGGGCTCGCGCTGGCCGGGATCCCTCCGTTCGCGGGCTTCTGGTCGCAAGGATGACGTCCTCTCCGCGGTCTACTCCCAGCTCGGTGCGCACCCGCTGTACTGGCCGTTCTTCCTGCTCGCGTTCGCCGCGGTGTTCCTCACGGCCTACTACATCTTCCGAGTCTGGTTCCTGGCCTTCTCCGGGGACCGTCCGCGGGACCCGAGCCTTCCCCACGCCCACGAGGCCCCGTGGGTGATGCGGTTACCGATGCTCCTCCTGTCCGCGATGGCGGTCGTCGGTGGCCTGCTCATCTTCCTGCCGAACTTCCAGGGCCTCCTGCTCTACGGGGACGGGGCCGCGGGGATCCCGCCCGTCTTCGGTTCGACCGACCTCCTCCTCTCGGCGGGGAGCGTCGTCCTGGGGGGGGCGGGGATCGCGCTGGCCTACCAGCTCTGGGGGAACGGGAGGGTCTACGTCCTCCCCGAGACGAGCCCGCTGCAGCCCGTACGCCGACTGCTCCTGAACCGCTATTACATGAAGGTCGGCTACGACTGGATCGGCCAGAGGGCCGTCTACGGGATCGCGCGGGGCGCCGATTTCGTCGACCGGTACGTGATCGACGGGACGGTCCGCGGCTTCGAGCGGGTCTTCGGCTCCCTCTCCGAACGACTGCGCAAGATGCAGTCCGGGGTCGTCTCCGACTACGCGGCCTACGTCATCGCCGGCCTCTTGGGGGTCTTCGTCCTGTTGCTGATCGTCGCACCCTACCTCGTAGCCCGTCTCGGAGGCACCGTAGATGATCCCGGTGCTCTCGACCCTCCTCGCGACCCTGCTCGTCGGCACGGTGCTGACGTTCTCCTCAGGAAAGAGGGCCCGCTGGACCGCGCTCGCGACCTCCGCGGCCTTCCTCGTGGAGGTGGGACTCCTGCTGCTCAACTTCCCCGGATGGCCCGGCTTCAGCGCGGGGATCCCCCAGTTCGCGGACTCGGAATCGTACGCGTGGATCCACCTCGGCTGGCTGCAGGTCAACTTTACGGTCGGGGTCGACGGGATCTCCCTGGTCCTGATCCTCCTGACCGCGATCCTGCAGGTCGCCACGGTCATCTACTCGTGGGCGGAGAGCAAGAAGCCGGCGGCCTGGTTCGGCCTCCTCCTGCTGACCTGCCTCGGCTGCGTCGGGGTCTTCGTCGCGCTCGACGTCCTGCTCTTCTTCCTGTTCTGGGAGGCGGTCCTCGTCCCGATGTTCTTCATCATCGGCTACTGGGGCGGACCCCGCCGACGGTACGCCGCGCTGAAGTTCTTCGTCTACACGCACGTCGCGTCGATCGTGATGCTGGTGGGCCTCCTCGCCCTCGTCTTCTACTCGGGGGCGACGTAGCTTCGACTATTCGGCGGTCTACGCCGCCGCCCGCTACGCTCGGGGTCGTCGCGCAGGCGTTCCTCTTCCTCGCCGCTCTTCTTCGGGTTCGGCGTCAAGTTCCCGGTCGTCCCGTTCCACACGTGGTTGCCGGACGCCCACGTCGAGGCGCCGACCGGGGGTTCGGTCCTGCTCGCGGGGCTGCTCTTGAAGCTCGGCGGCTACGGGCTGATCCGATGGGCGGTGTTCGTGCTGCCGCTCGGCTTCCACGAGCGTCCAACCGGTCCTCTTCGTAGTCGCGTTCGCCTCGATCGTCTGGGGGTCGATCGTCTCGCTCGCCCAGCGGGACCTGAAACGGCTCGTCGCCTTCTCCTCGATCAACCACATGGGGATCGTCCTGCTGGCGATCGCCCTCGGCTCCTCGCTCGGGCTTCTCGCCGCGGTGCTCCTGATGTTCGCCCACGGGATCGTGAGCGCGCTGCTGTTCATGTCGGCGGGGAGCGTCCACCACACCTACGGGACCCGGGACATCGCCTCGCTCGGCGGCATCACTCCCACCACCCCCACCCTCTCGACGATGATCATGGTCGGGTCGCTCGCCTCCCTCGGCCTCCCCTGCGCTGATCAGCTTCCCGGCGGAGTTCACCGCACTCCTCGCCACGTGGGACGGTCTCGCCTACTGGGTCCTGCTTCCCCTCGCGATCCTGGTCGTGACCGCCGCCTTCTACATCTGGATGATGCAGCGGGTGCTCTTCGGACCCCCGAAAGGGATACCGGTAGAGGTGCACGAGCTCCCCTGGTTCGAGACCGTGGGGATGGGGATCCTCGTCGCCGCCTCGATCCTGTTCGGCGTCCTGCCCGTTCCTGCTCGTGAACCTGATCACGAGCTCGCCGATCCACGGGTTCGCGGGAGTGTGAGGTAGATGGACCTCTCCTCCTTCGCCGGGCCGTTCGTCCCCGAGGTCGATCCTCCTCGGCGCGACCCTCCTGATCTTCCTGCTCGACGTGGTCGGGGTGCGTCGCAACGAGTGGTCGAGCACCGTCGCCGTAACGGCGACCGTCCTCGCGCTCCTCTCGGTCCTGGGCGACCTCGGCTTCGCCCCGCTCTCCGTGCTCGCCACGATCCCGGCGGGACAGGTCGACCTGCTCCCCGCCCTCGGGGCGGCTCCCCTCTACCACGTCACCTCGCTCGGCCTCCTCTTCCAGGCGATCTTCCTCCTCTCGGCCCTCCTCGTGACCCTCGCGTCAGCGAGCCGACCGTCCCAGGAGCCGGGAGCCCCGATCTTCTACGGCCTCCTCCTCCTCGCCACGCTCGGGATGCTCCTGGTGGCGGTCGCCTCCGACCTGATCTTCCTCCTGCTCGCGATCGAGGTCACCAGCATCACGACCTACCTCCTCGTCGGCTACCGTCGTCGCGAGGCTCGGTCGATGGAGGCGGCGATGAAGTTCTTCATCATCGGGGCGCTCTCCACCGTCCTCTCGTTCTTCGGCGCCTCGCTCCTGTTCGGCGCCTACGGCACCACCAACCTGTTCCTCATCCAGGCGGCCGCCGGCGCGATCGGCTACCCCGGTCCTGGTCCTCTTGGGCTACGGCTTCCTGATCGCGGGGCTGGCCTTCAAGGTCACCCTGGTACCGTTCCACGCGTGGGCGGTCGACGTCTACGACGGCGCCCCCAGCGACGTCAGCGCGTTCCTCGCGGGTGGGACGAAGAAGATCGGCCTGTTCGCCTTCTTCCTCGTGTTCCTCGGCCCGGTCCTCTTCATCAACCCCGCGGGGGCGGGGCACTCCCCGTTCGCCGGGGGTCCGCTCGACCTGGGGCCTCTGCTCTCGATCACGCTGGGCGTGCTCGCGGTCCTCACGATGACCGTCGGCAACGTGCTCGCGCTGCTGCAGAAGGAGATGAAGCGGATGCTCGCCTACTCTTCGATCAGCCAGGCCGGCTACATGCTGATCGGGATCGCGATCGGCACGGCCCCGGCGCTCACCGGCGCGACGCTCCAGATCTTCGCGCACGTTCTCATGAAGGGCGGGGCCTTCCTGGTCGTCGCCGGGGTCGGCGCGCTCGGGGTCGGGCCGCTCATCGACGACTGGAAGGGGCTCGGCGTGCCGACGTCCGCTGCTCGGGGTCGCGTTCGCTCTCATGCTGCTCTCGCTCGCCGGGGTGCCGCTCACGGTCGGGTTCGTCTCGAAGTTCGTCCTCTTCTCGTCCGCGGTGCAGGCCCAGAGCTGGTTCGTCTGGCTCGCGGTCGCGGGCCTGCTCAACAGCGCGCTCTCGGTCTTCTACTACGCGCGGGTCCTGAAGGTGATGTTCTTCGACCGGGCGAGCTACCTGGCGCGTGGCCGCGGGGGCGGCCGGCGACCCCGGTCGAGAGCCCCTCCGGGCGGGCGGCCTCGGCTACGGGCGGGCTGTCGCCGATCGGCCTCATCGCCGTCGCTGATCGTCGGGATCGGGCTCTATCCCCAGCCGGTCCTCGGCGCCATCCAGAGCGCCGCCCAGCACTTCCTCGCCGTCGGGGCATGAGGCCGTGGAGCGGTTCGACGTCGTGGTGGTCGGAGCCGGTCCCGCCGGTTCGCTCGCGGCCCGCGCGGCGGCCGAGGGGGGGGCCCGGACCCTGCTCCTCGACCATCGACCCGAGCTCGGGCCATCCGGTCCAGTGCGGGGAGTTCGTCCCGTCGGCCGCCGAGCTGGTCGACCTGTTCCACTGCCCGGAGCTGGTCGACGCGGCCTTCGAGGTCCCCTCGGAGACCGTGCTTCGCGAGACGCACTGGATGACGTGCGTCTCCCCGTACGGCCACCGGTTCCGGTTCCCGCTCTCCGGCGCGACGCGTCTCCCGCCGGGCGTTCGACAAGGCGCTCGCCTTCCGGGCGGAGGGCGCGGGGGCCGAGCTGCGGTTCCCGCTCGGGGTGACCGGCGTCGCGGGGCGACTCGGTTCGGACGACCGGCGGGGACGTCGCTCGAGGCCCAGGTCGTCGTCGGCGCCGACGGGCCGCTCTCGACGGTGGCCCGCTCGGTCGGCTTCCGTCCCCCGCGCACGTTGTTCCGGATGATCACGGCGACGGTCGACGGCCCCCTCGACGGACGAGATCGACCTCTACTTCGGCCGCGACGCGCCCGGGGGCTACGCGTGGGCGTTCCCGCGGGCGGCCGACGCTCAACGTGGGACTCGGGGTCGCCCGCCTCTCCCCGCGACGCTACCCTCGACGGCCTGCTCGACCGATTCCTGCGCCCACCACGGGTTCGGGCCCGCGCGCGACCCGACCCGGTGGTGGGTGCCGATCGGCCCGCCCCCCGAGAGCCTCGTGCGCGGCTCGGCCCTCCTCTGCGGGGACGCGGCGAACCTCGTGATGGCGACGAACGGCGGCGGCATCCCGACGGCGATGCTGAGCGGCTGGCTCGCCGGGCGCGCCGCGGCGCGCCACGTCCGGTGACGGGGACTCCGCTCTGACGGAGTACGACGCCGCGTGGAGGGCGGCCCTCTTCGGCCCCTCGACCGAGCGGCCCGGATCCAGCGTTCGGGGGACCGCTACGCGGCCGTACGACCCGCTCCTGGCGCTGGGAATGCGCTATATCGGGGCTCGGGTCTTGATTCGATGATGCGACTGCGGTGGCCGGCCCGGCTCGCGAGGAACTCGTGACCGCCCCACGCCGTCTCCGGCCGGCTCGACCCCTCCCTCGAGGCGCTGGTCACCCAGACGCTCGGCCGAGGCGGCGGCGGGCCAGCTCACCGAGCTCGCTCCCGGTGCTGGTCCGCGACCTCGCCGACATCGACTGGCGCGTCGCCGAGGTCCTGGGCTCGACCTACGCGCAGCTCACCGAGGCGGCGCGCTACGCCGTGCTCGACCGGCGGCAAGCGGGTCCGGCCGCTCCTCATGGCCGCGGCGTACCGCGCGCTCGGCGCCGAGTCGACCGCGCCGATCCGGTCGCTCGCCGCCGCCTTCCAGCTCGATCCACACGGCGACCCTCGTCCACGACGACGTCATCGACCACGCCGAGACGCGCCGGGGGCGGCCGTCGATGCCCCGGGCGTTCGGAGTGCCGCTCGCGATCGTCTCGGGCGACTACCTCTTCGTCCGAGCGTTCGAGCTCGCGGCAGAGTACCCGCGCGTCGATCATCCTGCGCTGCGGCGAATCGTGCGCCGACCTCGTCGAGGGCGAGGTGCTCCAGGAGGCGTCCCGGTTCGACCTCTCGAGCGGCCGGGAGCACTACTTCCGCGTGATCGAGCGGAAGACCGCGGCGATCATCGCTGCCGCCCTCGCCTCAGTCGCCGAGATCGCCGGCGCCCCCCCGGCGAGGTCGACGCGTTCCAGGGCTACGGACGGGCGCTCGGGATCGCCTTCCAGATCCGGGACGACCTCCTGGACGTCTACGGGGACCCGGACCTGCTCGGGAAGCCCCTCTACGCGGACCTCCGGGAGGGGAACCCGACGCTCCTCTCCTCGGAGGCGTACTCGCGCCTCGACCCTCATCACCAGGCCGAGTTCGAGCGTCTCTTCCAGCTTCGCCGCAAGCGGGCCAAGCACCTCCTCAGGCTGCGCGACCTGACGCAGATGACCGACGCCTCCCAGGTCGTCGCCCGGGAGGCCACCGAGTGGGCGGAGCGCGGGATCCGCTGCCTCGAAGCGGATCCCCACCGGGCCGTACCGCCTGCTGCTCGAGCAACTGGCGCGCGGCGTGGCGGATCGTCGGTTCTAGGACCTCCGCTCCACAGAAAGCTACATCTTCCCCGCCGGACTTCTCGCCCACTCGAGGAGACCATGGGAAGCACGTCGACGGCCGCTCCGGGGGACTCCCCCGTCACCTTCGAGAGCCTGCCCCCTGCGTGGGAGCCGAGCCCGGTCGTGCCCCGGCTGCCCGATCGGGGTGGCGCTGGTCTCCATCCTCATCGCGCTCCTCGCCGTGGTCATGATCCTGGGGGGCATGCTCTTCCTCCTCGACCAGTTCGGGAGCAATGCCGTGCCCTCGGTGTTCGACCTGTTCCCGTCGGTGGACTACCTCGGCGCGGGGGTCCTCCTGGGCCTCGGGATCTCGTTGCTCGCCATCGCGACGGCCCTCTGGCGGCAGGAGACCTGGGCCCTCTGGGTGACGATCGTCGCTCGTCTTCGCGACCACGGTCTACCTGTTCTTCACCGGCTCGATCACGGTGCTCTTCGTCCTGCTGGTCCTCCTGTTCGTCTACCTGCTGGCCGTGCGCCGGTACTTCTATTGACGCGGCTGCTCCTCGGCCAGCTCGCTCCCCGGCCCGGCGAGCCGCACGAGAACATGGCCCGCATCGACCGCGTCGTGCGCGCCACTCCGAGCGACCTGGCGGTGTTCCCCGAGCTGTTCCTCTCGGGCTACCGCGTCGGGGACCGCTTCCACCACCTAGCCCTTCGCCCGGGCGACCCGGCCTGGACCGAGCTCGTAGGGGTAGCCCGCGCGAGCGGGACGACGATCGTGGTCGGAGCCCTCTCGTCTCTGCCGAACGGAAGGGAGAGCTCCAGAACGTCGTCCTGGTCTTCGCACCGGGCGGACCGGTCGGAGTCCAGGTCAAGCGGTACCTCCCTACCTTCGGCCCGTTCGAGGAGGGCGTCCCGTTCTCCCCGACCGACCAGAGCCGCCCGGTCCCGTTCGGCGAGCACCACCTCGGACTCTCGATCTGTTACGACACGTTCTTCCCCGAGGTCTCCCGAGCGCTCGCCCTGGCCGGGGCCGACCTCCTGGTCATCGTCTCGGCCTCCCCCGTGACGAGCGGGCCCCTCTTCGAGAAGCTGCTTCCCGCCCGGGCGGTCGAGAACGGCCTGCCGGTCGTCTACGTGAACCGGGTCGGGGTCGAGGACGGGATCGTCTTCGGAGGAGGGTCCGGCGCGTGGGATCCCCGCGGAGAGCCGGTCGCCACCCACCCCGTGAACGACCCGTCGCTCGCCCCCGAGGAGAAGCTGTGGAGGGCCGAGCTCGACCTCGACGAGCCGGCCCGCTGGCGCCCATTCCGTCCCGTGCTGCGCGACGTGACGAGCCGGCCGGGGGAACCTCCCCGCGCGTAGCCCAGCGTTCTGCTCGAACGCGGCCCTTATAGAGGGACGCGGGGCCCGTCCGACCGTGGTGCCTCCCCTCACCATCGCCCAGCAGCTCGCGGCCAAGCAGCGTGAGATCTCCGTCGCGGAGTTCTTCGAGCGGAACCGCCAGATCCTCGGGTTCGACAATCCCCAGCGCTCGCTCCTGACCACGGTCAAGGAGGCCGTCGACAACAGCCTCGACGGCTGCGAGGAGGCGAGCATCCTCCCGGAGGTCCTGGTCGAGATCTCAAAGGAGGCGGAGGACCGGCTGCGGGTCGCGGTCGAGGACAACGGACCGGGGATCCTGCGCCGCGGAGATCCCGAACGTCTTCGCTCGGCTCCTCTACGGCTCCCGCTTCCACTCCAACCGTCAGGCGCGGGGCCAGCAGGGGATCGGGATCTAGCGCGGCCGTCCTCTACGCCAACCTCACGACCGCCCGGCCCGCGCGGATCATCTCGAAGGTCGAGGAGGAGGAGGCGGCCCACGTCCTCGAGCTCTTCCTCGACACGCAGAAGAACCAGCCCCGGATCGCCTCCGAGGACGTGATGCTGTGGGACCGGCCCCACGGCACGCGGATCGAGCTGGTCCTGCAAGGCGCGCTACGTCCGGGGCCGCCAGTCCCCGTTCGAGTACCTGCGGGGCACGGCGATCGTCAACCCGCACGCCCGGATCGTCCTGGTCGAACCCGACGGCACCCGCGTCACCTTCGAGCGCGCGACGAGCGAGCTTCCTCCTCCTGCGAAGGAGACGCTTCCGCACCCGTACGGGCTCGAGCTCGGCGAGCTCGGCTACTTCCTCAAAGGCACGAAGCGCGCCACGCTCGAACGAGTTCCTGACGAAGGACCTTCAGGGAGTCTCGGTGCGGGCGGCCCGGGACGTCCTCGCCCAGGCCACCCTCAAGCCCGGACAATCCCCCGCGTCGGTCCAGGGGGAGGACCAGGAGAGGCTCCTCAAAGCCCTCCACGACGTGCCCGCTCATCTCCCCGTCGGCGGACTGCCTGTCCCCCATCGGGGCGCTGCTGATCAAACGGGGCCTTCGGAACGTCCTCGGCGAGATCCGGCCGGACTTCTTCGCACCCCCGGTCAGCCGGGCCCCGAAGGTGCGCGCCGGCTTCCCGTTCATGGTCGAAGTCGGCATCGTCTACGGAGGAGGGCTTCCTGCCGACCAATCGGTCCAGATCCTGCGGTTCGCGAACCGGGTCCCGCTCCTCTTTCAGCAGGGAGCGTGCGCGATCACGAACGCGGTCTCGAACCTCGACTGGCGACGCTACGGCCTCGACCAGAAGGGGGGTTCGGGGATCCCGAGCGGCCCCGCCCTTGTCCTCGTGCACGTCGCCTCGACCAAGATCCCGTTCACCAGCGAGGCGAAGGAGGCGATCGCCGAAGACCCGGAGATCGACCAGGAGCTTACGCTGGCGCTCCAGGTAGCCGCTCGCCACCTCCGGACCCACCTCTCCCGCCGCACCCGCCGCGACCTCGCCGGGGCCAAGTTCGAGATCATCCTGAAGATCCTACCGAAGCTCGCCGAGAAGACCAGCCATCTTACGGGCAAACCCATCCCGGACCTGACGCCTGTGATGACCCGCATCATGGACGTGGTCCACCTGGACGCGACCCCGGTCTCCGACGCGAAGGGGGTCCGGGTCCCCGTCCAGATCGTCAATTACACGCCCCGCGCTCGCGTCCTCGAGCTGTTCGCCGAGATCCCGCCCGAGGTGATGGGAGGGGCCACGTTCGACCCGGCGCCGGACGGGACCGACGCGGGACTCGGTCGCGTATGGTGGACGCTGCCGAAGCTCGCCCCGAGCGGCCGGACCCAGCTCGAGCTCCGATTCCCCCCGAAGACCGACCTCGAGGCCTCGGACCTCGACTGGTACGTCGCGGGGATCGACGAGGCGCACCTCCTCGGAGCCGACCCGTTGCCCGGCGATTGGGACGTGCGGTTGCCCCGCACCATCGTCGAGGCCGCGGAGGCCGCGGCCGCCGAGAACGGAGCCTCGGGACCGGGGGAAGAGGAGGTGGATTACGATGCCGCCGAGTCGAGCGCGAGCGCCAGCGAAGACGAGTGAGCCCGACGAGCCGAAGATCCGGGCCGACGCACTCCAGCCGACCCTCGCCCTCGCGGGGGAGATCTGGAACCAGCTCGACCGCGGGGAGATCCCCCACATGCGCCTCCCCCTCCGGACGAAACAGAACCTCGAGTTCCGGATGCGCGAGGGCGTCTGGAAGCTGGGCCGCCAGATGGGCACGCGCAGCGCGCGCAAGCTGGACGGCGCGCTGATGCTCCTGCGGACGTTCTACCTCGTCGATTTCATCAACGAGATGGCCCGGGACCGGAAGACCTCCACGCTCCGGGAGCTCTACTACATCAGCGAGGCCTGGCAGGAGGCCAAGTTCCACAGTGAGGACGAGTCGAACCTCCTCATCGAGGACCTCGAGGTGATGTGCGAGCGCCTCCGGGAGGACTTCCGGCTCCACCCCGAGGAGAACGGGGCCTCGGTGATCGGCGACCTGACCCTGCGGGAACGGAACCGCAAGGGCGTGGTCAAGACGATCAACTGCCGGGACGACGTCGGCGATGGAGGGTACTCCCTCCCGTTCAACGTCGAGAAGGAGAAGATCGACTTCGTGAAGACGAGCGCGAAGTTCGTGATCGCGATCGAGTGCGGCGGCATGGTCGACCGCCTCGCGGAGAACGGGTTCGACGAGCAGCACGACGCGATCTTGGTCCACCTCAAGGGGCAGCCGGCCCGCTCCACGCGACGATTCCTCCGGCGGGTCACGGACGAGCTCAAGCTCCCGATCGTCGTCTTCACGGACGGCGACCCGTGGTCGTTCCGCATCTACGCGAGCGTTGCCTACGGGGCGATCAAGACCGCGCACCTCTCGAACTACCTCGCGACCCCCTCCGCGGAGTTCCTCGGGGTGACCGCCTCCGACATCGAGAACTACGACCTTCCCTCCGACCATCTCTCCGAGCAGGATATCCGCGCGTTGCAGGCGGAGCTCACGGACCCCCGGTTCGCCACGGCGGAGTGGCGGGCGGAGATTGAGCTGATGCTCAAGAACGGGAAGAAGGCGGAGCAGCAGTCGCTGGCGAAGTATGGGCTCAACTACGTGACCGAGCACTACCTGCCCGAGAAGCTCGCCGAGATGGGCGTCCTGTAGCCGCGCCCCGCTACCGGAGGATCTGCAGCCCGGTCCGACGCTCCACGTCGCGCAGGGCCGCCGCGGCAGCCCCCCGCTCCCCGTACGGGACATGGCCCGAGGGATCCCCCTCGATCGCCGCCACCCACGACCGCAGGTGGTCGAACACGCGGTCGGTCGCGAGGTCCGCGGCGAGGTCCCAGCGCACCTCCTGGGCGACCGCGCGGGCCCGGAGCGAGCCGACCCGACCGCCCGCACCGGGCTTGAGCCAGAGCTGGAGCGTGCGCTGGATGCGGCGCCACTCGGCCGCCGAGCGCCGAGCCCCCTCTGGGGTCCAGTGGAACCGGTCGGTGGGAGGCCGCCCGAGCAGGTACCAACGCAGGGCGTCGGGCCCGGCCTCCTCGAGGGCCGCGCGGAGTGGGACGAGGTTCCCCCTCGACTTCGACATCTTGGCGCCCTCCCAGAGGACCAGGCCCGGATGGAGGAAGATGCGGGCGAACGGTCGGTGGCGGAGGGCCAGCGCGACCTCGTTCTCCGCATAGTGATGGGGGAAGATCAGGTCGGTCCCTCCCCCGTGGACATCCACGGGCAGCCCAATCAGCTGGTTCGCCATCGCGTAACACTCGAGATGCCAGCCGGGGGTCCCCCGGCCCCACGGGCCCGGCCACGACGGTCGCGGCCGGTCCTGCAGCTTCCAGACCATGAACTCCCCGGCCGCGCCGTCCCCCAGGGGGAACGGGTGCCCCGACTCGTGGACCGCGTGCGCCGCCAGGTCGGCCGCGGTGGCGAAGTTCACCCCCCGAGGTCGCACGGGCGGGAGTGTGACAGCCACTCGTCGCCCTGTCGGTGGACGCGGCCGGTACGGGCGAGGCGACGGGCGACCTCGGTCATCTGCGGGACGAAGGCACTCGCTCGGGGCCGGAAATGCGGGGCCAGGATGCGAAGCGCACGGAGGTCGCGCAGGAACCCGGCCTCTTCGCGTAGGGCGAGCGACCGCCAGGAGAGCTGGAGCTGGGCGGCCCGGGCGTCGATCTTGTCCTCGAAGTTCGTCACGTTCATGACGTGGCGCACCGCGATGTTCTCGGCCTCGAAGTGGCGGCGGACCAGGTCGAAGAATAGGTAGGTCCGCGCGTGCCCGACGTGGGCCCCGTCGTAGACGGTCGGACCGCAGACATAGATGCCGACCGGCTGGCCCTTGCGGTGCCGCACGGGCTTCGCCCGTCCCGAAAGGGTGTCGCGGAGCAGGAGGTCCATGGCCGAGCCGGAGCCGGCCGCGCCGACTTTAGCTCTTTGGGAGGCGGGAGGCTCCGGTAAGTTGATTTGGGGGGGGTCCGTAGGGGGTTCGAATCCCCGATGGAGACGCTCTACCTGCTCATCGAGACCGAGGTGGGCCAGCTCGAAGCTGTGCTCCAGCGGCTTCGGGCCATCCCCGGCGTGGTCGAGGTCGAGGCCGTCACGGGCCCCTTCGACCTGATCGTGAAGGTGCAAGCGGCGCATCTCAACGCCGCGCTCGACACCGTGGTCCACAAGATCCGACGCGTCCCAGGGATCAAGTCCACCGAGACCCTGGTCACGGTGGCCACCAGCTAGGTCGGCGCGTCTTCGTAGCCCAAGGTGCCACCACCGAACGTCCCCGCTCGGTGTCTGGGGGCGCTCCGGGCGCGAGGAGACCCACCTCGGTCGCGGCGTCCGGGGAGGGACGCCGGAGCGACCTCAAATAGCGACGGGCGCTCAAGGGCCAATGGTCGCCGTCGGAGACAAGCTCCCCAAGTTCGCCGCCCCCACCCAGGACGGCGCCCCGTTTTCGTCCGACTCGCTCCGGGGACAGAGGGTAGGTACTGTACTTCTACCCGGCCGCCGACACCCCCGGCTGCACGATCGAGGCGAAAGGGTTCCGGGACGAGCTCGCCCGAGTACCGCGCCAAGGGCGTCCAGGTCGTCGGCGTGAGCACCGACGACTGCCCCGCCCAGAAGGCGTTCGCGACGAAGTACGGGTCTCTCCTTCACCCTGCTGGCCGACTCGAAGAAGGAGGTCGCCCGGACGTTCGGTGTCCTGCGCCCGAGCGGAACCGCCCGTAGGGTCACTTTCCTGGTCGAGACGGACGGGAAGGTCGCAGAGATCGTCGACAACTCCTCGGCCGACCTCCACCTTGAGCGCGCACGCGCCCGGTTCCTTACGGGGTAGGCATCGTCGGCGCCGGGCCCGACGGCACCAGGGCGAGGGTCCGAGGGGGCCGACACGCCGTTCCCGCCCACACGCCTGCGACCCAGCATGCTCCACGCCCGGTCCCCCAGCAGCTGGAGCGCCGACGGGACCAGGAAGGTCCGGACGACCATCGCGTCCAGCACGACGGCGATTGCGACCGAGAACCCGATCGCGCGAATGAGGGTGAACTCTCCGACCAGCGAGGGCCGCGAACGCGCTCGCGAGGATGATCGCGGCGGCGGTGATGATCCCGCCGGTGCGGCCGACCGCCGTGACCACCGCCTCGCTCGTAGAGGCGCCCTTCACCCGCTCCTCCCGGACCCGGGTCAGCAGGAAGATGTTGTAGTCGATCCCGAGGCCCAGGATCGAGGAGGAACAGGATCGTCCGGACGTAGAAGAACAGCGGGAAGCCGAGACGCTGCTGGAAGACGAGGTACGGTGACCGCCCAGGCCCAGCGAGATCGACAGGCCGATCGTGGCGACCGCCATCAGCGGCGATGATCCACGAGCGCAGGACCGCGATCAGGAGCACGAGCGAGCCCGATCGTCACGGCGACGATCAGGAGGTCGGTGGCCGTCGCCGTGTCGTCGGCGAGGTCCCCGATCGTGGGAGCGCCCCCACCGAAGGCGAGCCGGGTCACCTCGGCGTGGGAGGACTGAAAGGCGACGAAGCTCGACTGAACGGCTCGGACCGACGTCGACCGCCCCGGACGAGAGGCCGGTCGTGGTCGGCTGGAGCGTGACCAGGACGGTCCGACCGTCGGTGCCGACGAACCCCCCCAGGACCCCGAGCAGGTTCTCCTGGGGCGCCGTGGGAGGCGGGACAAGTTCTCCCACTCGGAGAGAGGGGCACCGAAGGAGCCCGACGGGCGACTGGACCGACGGCGATCCCGGACGTGTTCTCTGCGACCGATGTGAGCGCCGCAAGGTCCGACGAACTCGCCCGCATCCGTCTGGTTCCCCACTACGAGCGGACGGGCGAACGTCACCAGCGCGAACGAGGGTGTCGCGAAGCCGCTGCCGTAGTGCGCGTACGAGCGCGCTCAGCCCGTCGGAAGCGGGGTGGCCGCTCGGCAGCTGTCCGTAGAAATCGTACGCGAGGGGAACCTCGAGGGCGAGGAGGACCAGCGGGACGCTGACGAGGAGCAGGACTCCGAGGACGGCGAGCGGCCGCCGTTGGGTGAGGCGCCCCACCCGGTAGAAGTACGTGCTTCCCTCCCCGGATCCGTGCATTCGGTCCGGCCCGACCGCTGCTCGAACCGCGCCCGCTGTCGGGCCAGAAGATGCGGGGCCCGATCAGCTTCAAGAACGCGGGGACGAGGGTGAGGGACAGCAGGATAGTGATCAGGATGGCGAACGAGAGGACCCGGCCCCACTGCGAGAGGAGCGCCACCCCGCTGAAGGTGAGCGCCAGCGTGGCGATGATCGCGGTCGAGCCGCTGGTCGCGACCGATTGGCCCGCCCAGGCCAGCGACTGCTCGATCGCCTCGTCCGACGAACGTCCGCGATGCAGTTCCTCCCGGTACCGGGCCACCAGGAAGATCGAGTAGTCGGTCCCGACCCCGAGGACGAACACCTCCTCGAGGGTCAGCGAGGTCGTGTCGACCGGCCCGAACAGCCGGCCGAGGAGGATCGTCCCGCCGAGGGCGAGGGTGAGCGCGACCCCGAGCCCGGCGAACGTGGCGAGTGGGGTCAGGGGGGACCGGAAGTACGCCATAGAGATGACCAGCAGGAGGCCCACCGTGAGGGGCAGGACGAGCTCGAGCGATGCGTTCACGATCGTGTTGGTGAGCTGGTCGAGGGGAGCCGTCCCGGTCTGGTAGTACCGCAGCGAGTGGGTGCGGTCGGAGCTCGACAGCACGGGCCCACACGTCGTGGTCGATCCGGGCTGAGGTCGGAGAAGACCGGGGTCCCCCCGCTCGCGTTCGTGAAGGAGTCGTCGACCGCGAAGGAGACGGAGATCAGCGAGGCGGTCCCGGCGACCCCGACGAACTGGGAGAGGATGGCGTGGGGGACCGGCAGCGGCTCGCTCCAGAGCGTGTCGTTCGCCACCGTCGCATTCGCCCAGGCCAGCGCTTCGGAGGCGGTCACCGAGCCCGATGGGAAAGCCGACCAGACGGTCGCGACCCACCGGCCCGGGAACCCCACCTGCTCGCCCACGATGGCCGCGGCGGTCCCTCGGTACCGGCCGGCCAGAGGGTGAAGTTCGTCACGCCGAGCCCTCCGAGCACGGCGTCGGGGACGACCCGCTGGGCGGGCACGGGAACGAGCGAGGGCACGAGGGGCGCCTCCTGAGCGCGCGCCACGTCGTCGGCGCACGGCAGAACCGTGCGAGGGTCGGCCGCGCACGCGGGCGTCCCGTTGAACCCGGCGGACGAGCCGCCGTAGCCGCTGTAGAAGGCGCTCAGGACCGCCAATCCGCTGCTGTCGTTCGCGAGCGTCGCCTCCGTGGCCCGGAGCGCGGGGTAGTTGGACCCGGAGGCGTTCATCGTGGAGTTCCCGGCGAGACTCGACCACGTCGCGAGGAACGTCGCCGGCGGCCCCCAGAGCAGCCCGGCCGTCTTGTTCACGGCGCTCGGCAGCGGGGTGGAGGAGCGGAGCGCCGCTCCGATCGCGCCGCCGGCGACCTCGAGCTGCCCCGCGAGGTATCCCGCGTAGCTGGTGTAGACGCTGCTGACCCCGGAGAGCTCGGGCAACGACGGGTCGTGGACGAGGGTCGTGGTGACGTTCTCGATGACCCCCTGCCCGTTCGGGTCCGTCAGGTTCGTCCCGACGAACAACAGGATGCTCGAGGAGCCGCCGCTCGCTTGGGGGAAGAGGCGGGCGAGCTCGGCGTTGGCGACCGCGCTCGGCGCGTTCGAGGGGAGGGCCTCGGTCGAGTTGGTCGTCACCGACCCGAGCAGGGGGAGGAACGGTAGGACCACCACGAGCAGGGCGACCCAGAAGATGACCGGGTACCATGGGTGCCGGACGATCCCCCGGGCCAGCCCCCCGAACAGCCGGGATCCTGCCGTCGGGTGCTCGGGGCCTCGCGAGCGCACGCTCGGCCGGAGGGAGGGGGAAGATAACCCTACCGGACCGGCGCGACCGCCGACCCCGGACGGGGCCGACGCCACTGGGCCGGGGTACCGGTCCGCGTCCACGAAGACCCGGGTCTCGTCGACGACCCACCCGTGGCGGACGCTCCCGACCTCCTTCGAATCGTGCTGGGCGACCCCGGTCGCGATGAGGGTGTTGGTCCGCGTCACGAGGGCGACGCGGGCCCCTTTCGGGAACGGCTGCGGCAGCGCCAGGATCCCGCCCTTCGCCAGGCCGGCTCCGTGCGCGACCGCGCTCGCCGCCCCGTCCTTGAGGACGATGGTGGGGAACTCCCGCCACACCTCCTCGATCGGGTGCAGCAGCTCGAGGAGCGCGGTCGGGTCCCCCGCCCGCGCGGCGGAGACGCCGTCGGCGAGCGCGGTGAGCGGGACCGACTGCCCCTCGTCGAACGGGCCGGTGGAGACGCGGCGTAGCTCCTCGAGGTGGCCCCCCGTCCCGAACGCCTCGCCGAGGTCGACCGCGAGGGTCCGGATGTAGGTCCCCGAGTCCGCGACGATGTCGAGCAGGACGCGGGTCCCGTCTGACCTCGACCACGGTGAGGCGATGGATCGTGCGGACCCGCCGCTCCCGCTTTACGGCCGAGCGTACCGGGCGGGGTCTGGTAGACCGGCCCGGTGAACTCGGCCGACGAGCCGGTCGAGGTCGCGCCGGGGCACCGGGGCGTGGAAGTTGACCGCGGCGATGTACCGCTTCGGGAACTCGAGGACGAGGGGCAGCAGCTTGAGGGCCGGACCGACTCCGACCCAGAGCAGCCCGGAGACGTTCGGGTCGAGCGTCCCCGCGTGGCCGGCGAGGCTGAGCCCCAGAGAGGTCGCGCGCCCAGGCGGTGACCTGGTGGGACGAGGGGCCCCGTGGCTTGTCGATCGAGGAGGAACGCGCCCGCGGCGAGACGTTCGGCGACGGGGCCGGCCACGCGACCGCCGGCGGGGAGCCGGCCGTCGCCGGGTCTCTCCGGGCGGGCGCGACTGGACGTATCCGTGATCGCGGCGGCGACGCCCGGCGGGAGGGAGGTGGGTCGAGTCGACCGTGAGGTCCGGCGCGCTCGCGATCCGGGTCGAGGCCGTAGAACTTCGGAGGTACCGGTCCCGCTCGCTGTCCGCCCGCTCCCGGATCCGCCGGAGCGCCTCCTCGAGGCACTGACCGTCTCGCTCGGCGACCCGACGCACCCGCTCCTCCTCGGCAGCGGTCACGACGATCGCGTACACGGGTCGGCCGTCCTCCCGGCACAGCGCGCCCTGGATCCGCCCCTCGACCAGCCGTCCGGGGCGGGCCAGCTCCTGCATCCGCTCGGTCGAGCTCCCGGTCGACCTCGGGGTGCGCCTCCGCATAGCGTCCGAACGCCTCCGACGTCGAGCCGCGGGCCGTGGCCTCCGCCCGGAAGACCTCCCCGGCCGAGCGGAACTCGAGGCCGAGCGTCTTCGGCGACCAGTCGCCCGGCGGTCGACTTCCCGCTCCCCGGGGGCCCGCCGATCGCGACGACCCGGTCGGATCACGCCGGACCCCCGGCCGCCGCGTGAGCCGGGGCGACCGGCTGGACGTGGTGCTCGCGCGCGTAGCGCCGGACCCAGAAGTGCTTCAGGACGCGCCGGAAGACCAGCGAGAACGGGACGGTGTAGAGGCTGAAGATCAGGAACCACCACGGGATCGGGAGACTGCCGAATATCGGGTTCATCAGGTGCAATCGACACCGCCGCCGAGGGAGATCGTCTGCGGGCGAGGCCCGCGTTGCTGATCACGAGCCCGACCCAGGTGTAGATCAGGATGAGCAGGAAGTAGGTGATGGCCATCCCCTTGAACTGGGCGATCGACACCTCGCTCGAGAGGCGCGTGAGCCGCTCCTGGTGGCGGCTTGAGCGCCGCGATCCGGTCCTTCTTCCCGGAGCGGACCGCCGCCATCTGGACCTTCCGGAACGCCGCTCCACTTCTGCGACCTTCGCCTGCTTGACCCAGTCGGTAGTGAAGTTGTAGGCGAACGCGGTGACGGCCATCTCGATCGCCCCGGCGATCGGCCATCGTGAGCGAGCAGGTAGCTGCGACGAGAACCCTATCGCGAGTAGAGCGGCCCGCGAGGGATCGGGGCTGATCCCCAGCGCTCCTGGCGACTGGCTTGCGGCGCTCCGGTCTCGATGAGCATCAAGAGGCCGAGCAGGCCCAGGAAGACGTATAATGAACGTCGAGATCTTGAAGGTCGGGCCGGGGCGCAGCGGGCCGAGGGGCCGGCGTGGCCTCGGTCGGCTCGGACCCCTCGGGAGCCTCGTCCGACTCTACCGGCAGGGTCTCGAGCAGTGGGGAGTCGGCCGCCCCCTCGGTCAGCTCGCTTTCGGGGGTCACGTCCTCGACCGCCGCGGGCCTCCGGAGGGCAGCGGCGCGCCCGGGCCCCGCCATCCTACGACTCGCCTCCGAGGAAGCGGCGCAGGAGCGGGTTCATCTCCATCAGCTGCTCGCGGCCCATCGCCTCGTAGAGGTTGATGATGATCCCCACCATCAGCAGGACGCCCGTCCCGCTCGCGTTGCCGAGCGTCCCGATCAGGTCCGCCCCCGCGGCCAGCGAGCCCCGACCGCCGCCCCGCTAGATGACCGTGATGACGGGAATGTACCGCTCCAGGACCCGACGCAGGACGCGAGGCTCTCTGCCGGAACCCGGGGATCTGCATCCCGGACGCCTCGATCTGGCGGGCGACCGCCTCCGGGCCCATGTTGGTCGTCTGGATCCAGAACTTGGCGAAGAGGATCGACCCGCCGACCATCGCGCAGAAGTAGACCGCGACGTGGATCAGTCCCCTGCCACCACGTGTGGCCGTACAGGAAGCCGCCGTACTGTCTGGAAGTTCAGGATCGGCAACAGCCATGACTCCAGCCCGTTGACTGTGGAGAGATAGTAGGCCCCTCCAGTGATGGGCTGGGTCTGGCTGATCCCCATGCCTGGTCGCCACGGCGACGTCGGATACGACCCGACCCACCACTGGTGGCCGAGCAGCGGGAACGCGCGAGAGCGTCGGGTTCGACCAGAGCAGGATCGTGAACGATCGAGACGTTCGCGAGCAGCGCGCTCATCAGGATGACCGGGATGTTCGAGGCGTAGATCAGCCGCAGCGGGTAGCGGCCGCGAGCCCCCCGCGCTTCGGCGTGGGAGAGCGGCAGCTCGATGCGGGTCGATTCGGTCCAGGCGACGAGGAAGAAGATCGCGGCGGTCCCGACGAGAGCGACGATCGGGTTCGGCTGACGTAGGAGCACCTGCTCCCAGCCCCCGCTCGCCATCTGGCTAGGCGCTGTAGTGGGTCAGGAACCAGAGCGCTCTTCGGGATCGCCCCGCTCGGGCGGGTTCGACGGCCGAGATCGCCACGGACGGGATTCTGCGGGACCCAGTTGAGCGTCCCCTGGACGATCTGCTGCGAGACCCCGGCGGCGATGAACAGCGAGATCCCGCTACCGATCCCCCACTTCGAGACGACCTCGTCCATCAGGAAGACGAGGTAGCTGCCGAAGACGAGCTGGGCGATGATGATCGTGTTGGCGAGGAGGAGGCCGTTCCCCGGGGAGGCGCTGCCGAGGCTGGTGACGATCGAGGACGAGGGGGTGAGGTACCCGAAGACCTGCGGGACCGCCTCGACGAAGATCATCGCGATGACGAGGACCTTCTGGGTCCCCTGGTAGGTCCCCTTGTCCTCGTCGTCCGTGAGGTCGAGGTTGATGATCTTCGCGCCGGTGAACAGTTGCATGATGATCGACCCGGTGACGATCGGGCCGATGCCGAGGTGCATCAGCGTCCCCTGGGCCCCCGCGAGGATGGCGCGGTAGCTGGCGAACAGGTCGATGACCGTCGCCTGGTCGACGCCGAAGAGGTAGATGTTCGTCGAGGAGGAAGTACAGCAGGAGGACGCGCGATCGTCCAGAACATCTTCGTGCGGAAGTGGACGTGGCCCTTCGGCTGGGTGACCGCGGGCATCCGCGTGGTGAGCGGTTTCAGCCCGTAGAGCTTCGACTTCGTCCCGCTGTAGGAGAGGCCCAGGAAGAGGACGCCGAGGACGATGAAGATCGACGACGGCGATGAGGAGGAACGCGATGAGGGTCGGCTGGGCCCAGAACCAGACTGACCGCGAGCAGGACCGCGCCGAGGACCGCGAGCGGGATCGCCCAGCGCGGGTCGCGTGGGATCTCCTCTTCCGCCATGAGGTCGATTCGGACCCGGTGACCGATTTATATAGTCTGCGGGCGGAGATGCTCGGGTCGTCGCTTCCGGAGGGTCCTGGCCGCCGCCGGGTCTGGCGGGGGCTCCGGCAGCGATCGTGACCTTCTCGCGCCGCATGCTTGGTCGCGTGGCGAACGTACGACCCGCCAGGCCGCTCGGTCGTCCCGCCACCCAAGAGGCGGTCGACGCCCGCCTTCGCGAGGTCCGCGACGAACGTCTCGCCGACCCGGGCGAGCGCCGGCCGCCTCGAGGCACGGGACGAACGCAGTCGAGCTCGCCGACGTTGAGGGCGGTCGGGCGCGCCACGATCTTGGGCGGGCGCTTGAACCCGTGGCGGCCGAAGTGGTCGGGCGCGTAGATCAGCATCGACTTGAACTTGTACTTGTGAAGGCCCGGCGTTCCCGCGGCCCCCCTGCTTGCCCGCGCCGCGGCCCGCCTTGATGCCGCGACCGTGCGTGCGCAATCCCCGGAACTTCTTCGTGCGGCTCGGCATCGTGGCCCTCTACGATCATCCTGCGGACGAGGTCGTTGATCGCCTTGCCGCGGTAGCCCGAGGGCGCCCCCGAGGGCGAACGGCTTCTTGGTCGAGCGCCAGCCTCCCTTCGGGGCCCTGAGGCGGAACAGCGGACGGAGCCCGCGGACGGGCGGGAGCCCATCGGTGAGGACGGACTGCGTGAGCTCGGGGAGGTCCTTCGCGGGGATCTGCGCTCCCGAGCGTGGCTTCGGTGACCTTCGCGCCGCTCGTGGTCACCCCCCGCTCGTGGAGGAGGAGGCCGACGGTCTCGGGGTCCGCCTCGCCCCAGGTGATGTACCCCTGCGACGCTGGTGAGCATCCCGCTGGTACGAGGGCTCCTCCGGTAGCACGGTCGCATGGTTCGGCCCGCGTGAGGTGGAGGAACCGGAGCGTCTCCACGATCTCGTGCCGGGCGTGGATCGTGCCGCGGACACGAACGACCATCCACGCCATCGCTAGCCACCTCCTGAGGAAGAGGGCCGGCGGGAGGACCCCGGCCCGGCGGGCGGCGGACCGCCGCCCGGCGGGCCCCGACCGGGCGGGCCGCGTCCGGGGCCCCCGCGTCCGGGTCCGCCCCGCCTGGGCCTCCCCGGCCGCGACCGCGGCCGCGACCGCCCATCGGGCGAGCCCCCTCCTCCTTGGGCGGGAGGATCGAGGTGCCGACCGGGCCGCGAACGATCTTGAGGCGCTCGGCATCCGCGGGCGCAACCTTGAGCTCCGCGAGGGCGACGAGCGCGCCGGTACGCCGCCTGGGCGTAGTTGACCGTCGTCTTCGTGTGGCCGTCGGTGTAGCCCCAGGCGTCGGTGATGCCGGCGAACCGGAGGATCGGCTTGGCCACGTCCCCGACCGCGAGGCCCACGCCCGCGGGGCGCCGGCTTGAACGTGACGACCACCGAGCCCGAACGGCCCTGGACCTCGAACGGGAAGCGTGTGCGAGCGTCCGCAGCCGCACTCCCAGCTGCCGCAGCCGCGCAGGACCTCGACGATCTCGAGCTTCGCCCGGTCGATCGCCCGGCGGATTGTCGGTCCGACCTCGCGGCCCTTCGCCCGACCGAGTCCGACGAACCCGTCGCCGTTGCCGACGACGACCGTGACCGCGAACTTGAACCGGCGGCCCGAGTCGGTCATCCGCTGGACCATGTTCACGTCGAGGACCTCGTCGTGCAGACCGGGGAGGAGCTTGTCGACGATCTGGCGGCTCCCGCAGCGGGAGGCCGCTCGCGAGCGCCTCGCTCATGGTCGTGATCTCGCCGCCGCGACCTTCTTGCCCGAGCTCGGTCTTCGGGACCCACGGGGGCGGGGCGGGAGCGGCCCCGGGCCTCCGCCCGGCCCCCGCGCGGGGGACCCGACACCGCACCGCTCATGGCGTAGCCTCCGGACGTGGGCGCGAGCGTCGGCGAGCTTCTGCTTGTAGATCTCGAGGGGCTGAGGGAGGGGCTTCGGGAGGTGCGCTCCCGTTCAGGCGGTCGGCCGGTCGGGAACCCCCCCTCCCCGTGCGGGATCTCGACGCCCGGAGTCGAGCAGGCCCTTCAGCGCGGCCGAGAGTCGTCCCCCGACGGTCGGGTGGCGCAGATCCCGAGGTCGAGCACCGCCTCCTCCTGGCCGGCTCGCCTTCGCCCGGAGGCCGGCGAGGTAGGCGGTAAGGTACGGCCGCGGGCGTGGAGGCGAGGCTCGCGGTCGGGAAGTCGATCCCGCCGAGCTCGGCAGCAGTCGGCGCTCGCGAGCACGCGGTCCCCGGCCGGGTCGAACGTGACCAGAGAGACTCGGACTCGGCGGCCCGAAAGCCGGACCACGGCGCGAGGCGTCCCGGACTTGAGGAGACGGAGGCGGACCCGGTAGTCGGTCTCGCCCTCGCGGCGGCGCCGGAAGTGGACCCGATAGCGGGGACCGGTCGCTCATGCGGGGGCCTCCTTGAGGTGGCCGGCGAGGCGTAGGTTTGAGAGAAGGTGGGCGCGGCTGCGGAACATGCCACCCTTGGCGCGGCGGTAGAACTCCCGGTAGACCGAGGGCGGGATCTTCTTCGAGGCGCGGAGCTCTACGAGCAGCTGCCGCTGGGCCCGGATCCGCCGGATCCATCGTTCCTTGCGCGGCACGCGGGAGGAGGGGGTCCCCCGGCGGGAGCCGGGCCCCTGGTGACGGCCCTTGGCGACCTCGGCGGCGTGGCAGTCGTGCCCGGACGCGGGAGGTGCCTGATCACGGGCTTGCGCCGGATGACGCCCGCCTTGATCGCACCGCGGATGTCCGAGCGGGTGACCGCGTCGGCGAGCTCCTCCTGGCTCGCGGGGTCGATGCAGACGCGGCCCTCCCCGCACTTCAGGATCGCGGCGGCGAGACGGCGCTGGTTCGAAAGGTCCGGGCATCGTCACTCCTCCTCCGGTCGGTCTGCGATCGGGTTCAGCACGCGGATGCCCAGCTTCTGCGCGGTCTCTTCGAGCACGAGCCGGCGGCGCGTGCCGACGGTCCGGGCGATGATGGCGGCCTGGACCTTCGGGTCGAGCGCCTCGAGGTCCGCGGTCGTTGTGGACGATCATGGGGCGGTAGCCGCTCGGGGCGAGACCACGGACCCGCGTCGGGGTGCCGTATCCGATGGAGACGATCTCGGGAGCGGTACCCGTAGTGGCGGCGTTGCTTGGATTGCAGCCCCCGCGGACGACGCCACGCGCCGTCCCGCCCGATGCGGAAGTACCGGTTCGCTGCCTGCCGGTACGAATACCGGCTGACGCCGCCGTTGGGTGCGCGCGGACTCGCAGCAACGTCAGGGTGTCGGCGGGGAGGGTCGGGTGCTTGCGGGCCCCGGTCTCCTCGTCCTCCTTCTCCTTGTCCTTCTTTTCGACGGTCGCCCCCGTGGCGGGTGTCGCCTTCGGCAGGGCCCCGCTCTTCGCCGGAGCTGCCGCCTCGGCGGGCTTCTTGGCGGTCGCGCGCGGCCGGGCCGGCGGGCGGCGCCGGGTCCGGCGCCTTCGATGGGGTCGGGGGGGATTCTTCGGCCATCAGCCGGCCCCCTTGAAGTGGGCGCGTTCGATGAGGTAGATGCCGTCCTGGAAGACCCGAGGGTCGTAGTCGCGGATCCGGGTCGTCCGCTCGATGTTGGCGGCGCTCTGGCCGACCTGCTCGACGTCGTGTCCCGGAGAGGGTAACGAACTCCCCCTCGACCGTGGGCCTTCGTCCCGCGGACCAGGTGGGAGGTCCGGGGGTGCTTCTCGCCGAGGAAGTTCTCGATGACGCAGCTCGTCCCCCTTCACCGCGACCTTCATCGGGAAGTGGGCGGCGACGACCTTCATCTTGGCCTCCACCCCGAGAGTGAGGCCCCGTCCGCAGGTTGCGGACGTGCGCGGCCCAGGTCCCGAGGAGCGCCTGGGAGCGCCTTGCGGCCGGGCGCGAGAAGGAGGGTGAGCGTGAGCTGGGCCCCCGCGACCTTCAGCTCGACGACGTCCGAGGGGAACGGGCGCTCGACGGTGCCGAGCGGCCCCTTCGCGAGCAGGTGGCGGCCGCCGGACCGTAAAGCTGACGCCCTTCGGGACGTCGACGGCAGCGCTGGTGCGCGTCTCGCTCAGTAGACATAGGCGAGCAGCCGACCTCCGATCTTCTTCTCGCGGGCCTCGCGGTGGCGAGACGACCCCCTGGTTGGTGGAGAGGACGAGGATGCCGAAGTCCTGGGCCGGGAGGAACCGCGCCTCGTACCGCTCGAGGCGGTCGTACGGCACCGAGATCCGGGGCTTGATGACGCCGCAGGAGTTGATCCGGCGGGCGAGCTTCACGTCGTACTGGCCACCACGTCCGTTCGCGACGAAGGTGAACTCCTCGATGTACTGGTGCTCGCGGAAGATCCTGAGGACCTCGGCGATCAGACGGGAGGTCGGGGCGGAGCTCGGCCGTCGGTTTCCCCTCTTGATCGGCGTGACGGAGGGTGACGAGCGCATCGTTGAGTAGGTCTTGCTGCATCGAGGAACCTCCCTACTGGTACTTCTGGAACCCGAGGTCCACCGCGACTTCGCGGAAACACTGGCGACACAGGTGGAGGCCGTACCGCCGTACGATCCCGCGCTTGCGGTCGCACCGGAGGCAGCCGACCTTCCTCCCGAACAACTTCTTCGGTTTCATCGGACCTCCGTTAATCGAGCAGCGTGACCCCGAAGGCACTGGTGAGGAAGGCTCGGGTCTCCTCCCGAGTGGAACGGAGCGCCGGGCGGGATCGGGCGGGACTGCGACCCGCCGGTTCCGAACCCGGTAGCCGGCGCGACCGAGCTCGACCGCGACGTCCATGCCGTGGATGCCGATCGCCGGGTCGTACTTCATGCCCGGCAAAGTCGGTGTAGTCGGCGATCCCGAAGGAGAAGTTCCCGTTCCGGTCGATCGACTCGGCGTCGAGCTGGCGGTCCCGCGCCTCGAACGCACGCCGGAGGAAGTCGACGGCGGCGCTCCCCCGAAGGGTCACCTTCGCTCCGATCTCCTGGCCCTGCCGGATCCCGAAGTCGCGGTTCGTGGAATGGGCCCGCGTCGCGACGGGCTTCTGATGCGTGACCATCTGGAGGACCTTCTCGGCCTTCGTGCGCGCCTCGCCGGACTCGCCGACCCCGCTGTTGACGACGATCTTGATGACGCGGATGGCCCTCATCCCGGTCGCCAGAGGCGTCGCGGGAGGGGCTGCGGCGGCGGCGGGAGCGGTCGACTCGGGTGCGCTCATCGGTCCACCCCTTCCGACGAGGGTGACCTCGGGCGCGTTCTGTCCGACGACGAAGACGTACTCCTTGGTCGTGGAGAACCCTTCCTTGAAAGTGAACGAGGTTCGGCTGGGAGGAGTTCCGGACCTCGACCCGTTCGACCCGGGCGAGCTGGCCCACGTGCGAGCCCCCTGCCACGTAAGCGAGCAGCGCCGGGAGCGAGCTTGTAGTGGTCGACGACCTTCTGGGTCGGGACCTCGATCTTGACGGAGTCTCCCACCCGGTACGGGGTGGAGGCGGCCACGAGCAGGTTGCGGCCGTCGTGGAGCGTGACCTCGACTCGGCCCGCACGGGACCGCGTGCTTGAAGCGGACCCGGCCGAGCTTCACCCCCGCCTCGGGGGACGGGATCTTCGACGAGGGTGAGCTTGCCGCGGCGGTCCTTCACCATCCGGTAGTGGGCATCGAGCGGGGCGGCGAGGGAGAGGGTGTCCATGAGGCCGAGCCCCCGGTCGAGGTCCCTGACGACCTGGCCGTCGACCCGCACGTGGCCCGACCGGGCGAGGATGCGGGCCTCGCGTGCACTGCGCGCGATCTGGAGGATGTCGCGGAGCACGATCTGGAGCGGAATGGACTGGGCCTGCGCATGGGGGCCGGGCCCGGGCCGCTTCACCCATTTCGTCCCCTTGCGGGGGATCGTCCACGCTGCGGGGCGCCGCGCCGCGCTTGAGCCGGAACGTCATGCGTCGGCCTCCGCCTCCGGCGGGGGTGCCGCCTTCGCCCGACGGGAACGTTTGGCCGGCGGCTTCGCCGCGAGGGGCGCGGACTTCGGGTCGGGGATGGGGTCCGTCTCCGCGTCGCCGTTCGCGTCGATCGTGTCGGTCGCCGAGGCGTCGACGGCGAGGGGAGGGCCGGCTCGGCGGCCGCCTCGCTCTCAGGGACCTCGCCACGCTCCTCAGGGGTGAGCTCCTCCGCGCTCACCCGAAGCGCTTCGGCGTCGCCAGGCGTCTCCGAGGTTCAGGCGGACCAGCAGGAGGTGGTTCGTCCGGATCGGCAGCGGCTTGAGCTTCTCCTCGCCGGTCTTGAGCGTAACGTTGTCGAGCGTGACCGTGTAGCCGCGTCGGTCGACCTTCGCGACCCGCTCTTCGCGGCCGACGATAGCTCCCCTTCATCACCCGGACGGTGTCGCCCTTCCGGACCGGGACCGAGCGTCGGTGGAACCGAGCCGCGGAGCTCGCGCGAGAGGGGCACGGTCATCCGGAGCCGACGCTCGAAGGTGGTCGCAGTGTAGACCGCCCGGCGCTGGCGGCGGGGTGAGTGGGGAGACGATCGTCATCGTCGCTCCTCCTAGATGATGATCGACGACGCGGCCGCGACCCGCGGCCATCGCTCGGCGGCCTCCTTCGCCACCGGACCCTTGATCTGCGACCCCTTCAACTCGCCGGTCTCGGTCGTGATGACCGCGGCGTTGTCCTCGAACTGAAGGCGCGTCCCGTCCGGGCGGCGCAGGGCAAACCGCGACCGAACGATCACGGCGTGCAGCACCTGGCGTCGCATCTCCGGCGTGCCCTTCTTGACCGAGACGATGATGAGGTCGGCGATCCCCGCCCGGGGGTAGCGGCGGTGGGTCCCGTGCCAGTTCCGGACGGCGATGATCTCGACGACCTTCGCCCCGGTGTTGTCCACGCAGTCGAGCCGGGCGCCCTTCGGCAGTCCCCGTCCCCGACGCCCCGCCAGCCCCTTCATGCCTTTTCTCCCGCCGCAACGGGGCGGCTCGGCAGGGGGGTCGCATCCTCCCCGCTGACCCGTAGGGCCGCCTCGCCGAGGTCCTCGACGATGCAGAACGAGACGAGCTTGGAGAGCGGGCGGGTCTCGGCGATCCGCACCCGATGGCCCACGGGGACGTGCAGGCAGGGCGGAGCGTGCGCGAGGTACCGGCGCCGCCGCTTCTCGTAGCGCTCGTACTTAGGGACGAAGTGAAGGAGGGTACGCTCGACGACCGCGGTCCGCTGCATCGCCGTCGAGACGACGGTCCCCTCGAGACCTGGCCCCGCACGGGTAGCCGGCCGTGGAAGGGGCAGTGGCGATCGTCGCACCGTGCTCTTCGGCGCCCGGACGTCGAGACCGATGTCCCGGGCGCGGCGAGCGGACGGCGTACGTGTTGGGCTCATCGGAACCTCCGAGGACCACCGGTCAAGAGCCGCTTCGTGCGGTCCTCGGGTCGCACGCGAAGGGCCTCCGCCTCTTAACGGTAACTCTCGTCCACCGAGGAGGATCGTTCCCGAGAGGGCCGACTTCGGGACGGAGAGGGGCTGGGACCGCCCCGGTACGCGGACGCGAAGGAGGGAGAGCGTCTCATCCACAATGACCCCGTCGACCGCGGCGCGGAGCGCGGGGGAGGCGGGGATCCGTACCGGGGCCCCGATGACCTCCCCCGCGTAGGCGAGGCGGTCCGAAGGAGATAGGCCGGTAAGGTTCCCCGTCTGCGACATCCGTCCCTCCCCTCAGGTCAGGCGATGGCCTGGCCCCGGCGCGCGGCGATCTCGCGCTCGCTGAGGACCGTGAGCGAACGGGCCACGTTCGTCCGGAGCGCTCGCATGCGGCCCGGGCTCGGTGGGGCACCGCCCATCGCGGCGATCCCGCGCTCGCGCAGAAGGTCGTTCTCGGTCTCGGCGATCCGGCGGTCGGAGGTCCTCATCGGAGAGGGCCCGCAGGTCCTTCATCCGAAGCAGCGTCACAGGCCCTCGGGCGGGAGGATGCCGGGCACGGCGGGGACGTCCACCGCCACCGCTCCCTCCTCTTCCACGGGCGGGAGCTCGATGACGGGAGCCGGTCGCGCCTCGGCGCCCTTTACGACGATCTCGTCCGGGAGCTTCGAGTTCGCCTTCATGATCCAGACGCTGACGCCGATGACGCCGGGCTTGAGGCGTGCCTGGTAGAACCCCTTGTCGACCCAGAGATGTACGGCCTCGCCGCAGTACTTGATCGTGCCGGCCTTGAACCGCTCCGTTCGGTGGCGCTCCCCGGTCAGCTTCCCCGAGAGGATGACCTGACAGCCCCGCGCACCGGCCTCCATGATCCGGCGGACGGTCGAGTGCCCGGCGCGGCGGAAGTGCCAGCCCCGCTCCAGGGTCGAGGCGAGCTTCTCGCTCATCAGCTGGGCGTTCAAGCTCGGCGCGCGCTCCTCCTGGACCTCGATCTGGGGGTTGTCGAGCTGGAAACGGGCATGGATGTCCTCGGTGAGGCGCTTGATGAGCTCGCCGCGATGGCCGATCAGGATCCCGGGCCGCTCGCAGATGAGCGTGACGCGGGTGCCCATCGGGGTGCGGGTGATGTCGAGCCCGCCGAACCCGGCCCGCGCGCTCTCCTGCACGAGGAAGTCCTTCAGGAGCACGCGGCGGGTCGCTTCCTGGATCACCTTCCGTTCGGAGCTCATTCCTTCTCCTTACGCTCGGCCAGGACGAGCTCCACGTTCGTCGTCTGTTCGTTCCAGGCGGTGCCGCGGCCGTGGGCCCGGGGCATGGTCGCCTTGCGGATCCGGCCTCGGGCGCTTGCGGCGACCTTGATGAACAGCCGGTCGGCGTCGAGCCCCTCGTACTCCGCGTTCTCGCTCGGCGTTCTGGAGGAGCTGGAGGACGTTCTTCGCGACCTTCTTCGGGATAGCGTCCCGGACCGATCCCCTTCTTGTGGGCGGTCTCCTGGTTGTAGCGGCGGAACGGGACGGCGCGGCTTGAGCGCGATGACCTCCTCGAGGAAGGTCTCGGCGCGGTCGAGCGGGAGGCCCCGAATCGCGTTCAGGACCTCGTAGGTCTTCTTCGGCGACATCGGGATCTCGACCCACGCGACCGGGCAACGGCGAGGCCCGGCTTCGTGCTGATAGGTGTAGCCTCGCATCGCCGACCTCCCTCACTTCAGCGGCATGAACTTCGACGACCGCGTCGCCCCGACCCCGGGTCCCGAGTGCTTCTCGAACCTGCGGGTGAGCGCGAACTCGCCCGTAGTAGTGGCCGATCATCTCGGGCCGGACCTCGATCTCCTTGAACTCCTTGCCCGTGTGGATCGCGACGCGGCGGCCGACGTGTTCGGGGAGGATCGAGCGCGTCGCGGACAGTGGGTCCGGACGACCTTCCCGACGGGGACCTCGCGCATCCGTTCGAAGAAGCGCGTCGTTTCGGTGTTGAACCCACGACGGATCGAGCGGCGGGCCCGGGCGGTCGACGATCTTCGCGAACTCCTCGAGGCTGAGCTTCTGGAGGTCGGGTAAGGTGAGGCCGCGGTAGGTGAACTCCCGCTTGCGGCGGGCCTCCACCTTCTTCGTCCGTCGCCCCTTCGGCATCAGGACCCTCCTCGCTCGCGGTCCAGCCGCCGCTTCTTGCGGATGGAGCGGGAGAATCGGCCGACCTTGGCGCCCGGCCAGGTGCCGCTCGAGACCGTGCTCGGCCGGCCGACGTGCTGGTGCGCTCCTCCGCCGAACGGGTGGTTGACCGGGTTCATCGCCACCCCGCGGACCTTGAACGCCGCGCGCGCGAGCGAGCGCGTCGCCCAGACCTTCTTCCCGGCCTTGATGATCGGGCGCTCGAGCCGTCCGCTTCCGCCCACCGCGCCGACCTCGGCGCGGCAGGTGTCGAGGAACCGCTTGAACTCCCCGGACGGGAGCTGGATCGTGACCTCCCCGCCCGCGTGGGCGGTCGACGAGCGCGCTGGCGCCCGCCGAGCGGACGAGGCGTCCGCCGTCGAACGGTTTGACCTCGATGTTGGAGACGAGGGTGCCGTCGGGGATCTTCGCGAGCGGGAGGATGGACCCGCGGTCGACCTTGCCTTCGTGGAACGCGACGGTATCGCCCGTGGCGAGACCCGCTGGGGCGAGAATCCGGACCGTCCTGCCGTCGGGCGCCGCGACCTCGGCAACGGGCGCGCTCCGTCCGGGAGCCTGCTCGATGGAGATGACCCTCCCCTCGCCGACCAATGCCGCGGAGGGGTGGTAGATCGGCGCCGTGGTGGCGGTGGCTCGGGGAGCGGTAGGTCGCGGTGCCCGACCCGCGCCGCCGGGAGATGATGCGCTTTCCCATCAGAACACTCCTGCCCGGCTGCCGATGTCCTCGGCCGAGAACTCCTTCGTCGAAGCGGACGGTCGCGATCTTGCCCGTGCGGACGATCTTCGTGTTGACCTTCGACCACCTTGCACTGGTAGGTCTCCTCGACCGCGCGCTTGATCTCGGCCCGGGTGGCCCGGTGGTCGACGACGAACTCGAGCTTGTTCAGACGCTCCATCTCGTCCATCGACTTCTCGGTCACGTAGGCGTGCAGGATGATCCGGTGGCGGAGCTCGCGTCATGCGGCCGCCTCCCGCGAGCCGGGCGCGAAGCGACTCGACCGCCGCATGCGAGAAGACCGTGAGCCGACCGGCATCCCCGCCGGGGGCGAGATGCTCGGTGGCGAGGCGCTGGGCGGGGACGACCTCGACGCCCGACGAGGTTGCGGAACCCCCGGGCTCGGCCGGGACCGGCTCGTGACGACCAGGAGGCTCCGGGGCACCCGTCGGCCCCGGCCTCGGCGTCGAGCCCGGCCCGGACTTGCAGTTGGATCCCGTTCCGGGCTCGCTCGACGTCGTCCCAGAGATGGAGCCGCTCCAGGAGCGCGCGGGCGTCCTTGGTCGTGACGATTTCCTCGACGGGGTCTTCGAGGACGACCGGCAGATGGAGCTCCTTGGGGAGGGTGTGACCCCGCGCGCTCGCGAGCGCCGTGCTCTCGGGTAGCGGCGAGGGCCGAGGCGAAGGCGAGGCGGGCGCTCCTTGTGGTTGATCTTCTTGGTCCAGATGCCGGTCCACGCGGGGGGGATGCGCCTGCCCTCCGCCGACGGTGTTCGGGGCCTGCGCGCCTCGCATTCGAGTCCATCAGGCGCGGGCGTCCGGGAGACCCCCTTTCCTTTCCCCGACCACTCGACCGAGTGTCGCCGCCCGCCGGTGAGAGAGGTCCCGTACGGCTGGCGGCGGTGGGACTGGGCAGCGATGACCGCCCGGCTGGATGAGGTCCGGGCGGAGCGGGCTGGAGAACGCGAGCGGGAGCGTGACGGTCGTGGTCCGGTGCTTGCCGTCGAGCCCGACCAGGTGGACCCGGTGGTGGAGCGACGTGGGTTCGGGCGGGGCCGCAGGGCCCGCCGTCGACTCCGGCGTCATCAGGCTCCCTGCTTCGAGCGCGTGCTGAGGTAGCGGATGTCGACCTTCTCGACCGAAAGCGATCTGGCTGCGGATCGGCGTCCGGAACCGAAGCAGGCGCTTCGCCGGCCCCGGGACCGATCCGTGGAGGAGGATGCAGGCGGTGCGGACCTCGCCGTAATGCGGGAATCCCCCGGTCGGGGTGATCGGGTCCGTCCGAGGGTCCTTGACGACCCGGAGGACGCGCATGTTGAACTGGGTCCGGCGGTGGTAGCCCTGCTGACCCGCCTGGGGGATCCGGTAGGTGACGAAGCTCGGGTTGTGCGGGCCCAGCGTGCCGATCATCCGGCGGTGCTTCGAGTTCTTCCGGGGCTGGAGCTTGACGCCCCAGCGCTGGATGTGGCCCTGGAAGCCGAACCCCTTGGTGACCCCGAGAACGTCGACGAACTCGCCTTCCTTGGCGAGCTCCTCGGCCGGGATCTCCTTGCCGAGCGGAGGAGAGTGCGAACGCGCGCCGCTCCTCGAACTTCTCCCCGGAGACGCGGACCTCGAAGAGCGAAGGGGTCTTCGACCCGATCCCCGTGATCAGGTGAGGTTGGGTGTAGACCATCAGTCGGACCTCGTCCCCCGCCGCCTGGCCGAAGGCGTCGAGCTTGTCCTCGGGGCTCGGCGGGTGGGCCGGGAGCCGGCGTTCGAGCTCCTCGATCGGGTCGCCGCCCCAGACCTCGCTGACGATGCGCTGGCCGTACGGCTCCCGCGCATAGATGCGCGCCCCTGCCACGCGCAGCGGAGGGACCTCGATGACGGTGACCGGGACCGAGACCTCCTGGCCGGCCGTGGTCGACCTCTTGCGGTAATCGACGATGAAGGCATGGGTCATCCCGACCTTGAACCCGGCGAACCCTTCCAGGGCGGGGGTCTTCGCCCGTCGCCGCCCAGGAGCGAATCCGGGGGACCGGACGGACGGAACGGGAACGGGGGGAATAGGCGAGAGAACCTCGCCGCGGACGATGACGGGCCATAGGTCGATAGGGGGTCCTGCCTCCGGTGGGGACGGGGGAGAAAGGTACCCTATATAACGGCTCCTCGGATTTTCGTCGATTCCTCGATAGCGGAGGGCCTCCGCACCGCCGAGCCGTGCGTCGCGAGGACGTGCCCGTCCGAACGCGCGCGTAGAGAAGGGCTGGACCCCGCAGCGGCCGCGCGCGGGCCCGCGCGCCCCAACCGTTAAGCCCGGAACCCCTTCGTCGGGCGAGCGAGGGAGATGGTGCAGGCCGTCGTAAAGGCAACCCGGGGTCCGGGGGCCGAGGTACGGACCGTCCCCGACCCGACCCCGGGGGAGGACGAGGTGCTCGTCGCGGTTCGGGCCTCCTCGGTCTGCGGGACGGACGTCCACATCTGGCTCTGGAACCATTGGGCCCAGTCCCGGATGAAGACGATCCCGCTCATCTTTGGTCACGAGCTCAGCGGAGAGGTCCTGCAGGTCGGACGAAGGGTGAAGAACCTCGCCGTCGGAGACCACGTCTCCGCCGAGACCCATATCGCCGACGGCACCTGCTACCAGTGTCGTAACGGGAAGATGCACATCTGCGAGAACGTGCAGGTGCTGGGCGTCGATCGGAACGGCGTGTTCGCCGAGTTTGCGGTGCTGCCCGCCAGGAACGCCTGGAAGAACGACCCGTCGCTCGACCCGGCGATCGCCGCGATCCAGGAACCCCTCGGCAACGCGGTTCACTCGCTCCTTCCCGAGGACAACATCGAGGACCTCGCCGGAAAGAACGTGCTGGTCACGGGCTGCGGGCCGATCGGGCTGCTCGCGATCGTGGTCGCTCGGACGCTGGGGGCCCGGGCGGTCTTCGCCACCGAGGTGAATCCGTTGCGCTCCGGGCTGGCGCTCAAGATGGGGGCCGACCGGGTCCTCAACCCCACCACCGACGGCGCGGAGGTGTTGCGGACCATCCTCTCGGAGACCGGGGGGCACGGGGTGGACGTGGCGGTAGAGATGTCGGGGCACCCGGCCTCGCTGAAGCTCGCGTTCGATGCGCTCACTCCCGGCGGTCGTGTCTCCCTGCTGGGGCTCTTCGACAAGGAGGCGTCGTTCGAATTTCGACGACGCGATGATCACCAAGGCGGCCCGGGTCTACGGCATCTTTGGGCGGCGGATGTTCACGACCTGGTACCAGGTAAAGAGCCTGCTCGCCCGACCCGAACTGAAAGAGAAGATGGCCGAGATCATCACGCACCGGATGCCGATCCGCGACCTCCCCCGGGCGATGGAGCTCATCGAATCGATGCAGGCTGCCAAGATCTCGCTCGAGCCGAAGTGGTGAGCATGCGCGACCCGGTCTCGTTCCTGGGCGAGGAGTACCGGCGACCTCGTCCGTCAGCGAGCTCGACTGGAAGCTGCGGGTCCTGGAGGGGCCGAGCGCCCCGTGGTGCCAGATCGACGGGAAGAAGGTGCTGATGTTCTGCTCGAACAATTACCTCGGCTCTCAGCAACCATCCGCAGCCTCAAGGACGCGGCGACGCGGGCCGTGGAGACCCACGGCGTCGGCTCCGGTTCGGTCCGTCCAATCGCCGGGAACATGGACCTCCACGTCGAGCTCGAGCACCGCCTCGCAAAGTTCAAGCATGCCGAGGCGTCGCTCGTCTACCAGAGCGGCTTCGCGACGAATTCGGGCCTCATCCCCCAGCTCGTCGGCGAGGGGGACCTCATCATCAGCGACGAGCTCAACCACGGGAGCATCATCGACGGCGTCCGTCTTTCGCGCGCGGAGCGGGCCGTCTACCACCACACCGACGTCGAGGACCTCGGGAAGGTCCTTGCGGCCGCCGAAGAGCACACCCCGGCCTACCGACGGATCCTCGTGATCACGGACGGCGTCTTCTCGATGGACGGAGACGTCGCGCCCCTCGACCGGATCGCCGCGCTGGCGGGGCAGCACGGGGCGATGGTCTACGTCGACGACGCCCATGGGGAGGGGGTCCTCGGACAGGGGGGACGGGGGATCGTCTCCCATTTCGGGCTCCGGCGCGACCAGGTCCACGTCGAGATGGGGACGTTCTCGAAGGCGTTCGGGGTCGTCGGGGGCCACATCTCCGGTTCCGCGCTCCCTGATCGACTTCGCTTACAACCGGTCTCGGACCTGGCTGTTGAGCGGCTCCCATCCGCCCGCCGTCGCGGCGGCCTGCATCGCGGCGATCGACGTGCTCGAGAGCGAGCCCCAGCACGTGGAGCGACTGTGGGAGCACACGCGACGGTTCCGGAAGGCGATGCAGGAGCTTGGGTTCCGCACCGGGAAGAGCGAGACCCCGATCACCCCGATCCTGGTCGGGGAGAGCGCCGTCGCGAAGCGGCTCAGCCAGCGCCTGTTCGAGCTCGGGGTCTTCGCCCTGCCGATCGTCTTTCCGATGGTCGCCAAGGACCAGGCCCGGATCCGAACGATCATGAACGCCGCTCTCAGCCCCGACGACGTCACGTTCGCGGTCTCGGCGTTCGAAAAGGCCGGCCGGGAGCTTCGGCTCATCTAGACTTGCCCGGGGTGGGTCCCGGCACCCCCGGACGCTGCCGGGACCGGGACGCGTCGGTTACCCCGCCCCCATCACCCCCGTAAATACTCCTCCGGCTCTTTCCCTCACCGGATGGCACGCGACCTCGACGACCCAGCTCCGGACCTCCCCCAGCCCGCCCGCCTGTGGACCGTCGCCGAGGCGAACCGTCGCCTTCCCCAACTCGGAGAGCTGTTGCCTCGGCTCCGGGCCTGGGCGCTCCGCCTCGTCGAGGTCCAGGCCGAGGTCGACCGCCTCAGCGCGTTCTGGGGGAAGGAGGTCGACGCGGTCGACCATGCCGACCACGCCCGCAAGACGCAGCTCGACGCCGAATGGGCGCACCTGACCCATCGGCTCGAGGAAGCGGTCGGCTCCCTCCAGCGGGACGGCATCGAGGTGAAGGACCTTCCTGGGGGGCTCGTAGATTTCTATGGGCTCATCGACGGCGAGGTCGTGTGCCTCTGCTGGCGGCTGGGCGAAGGGGAGGTCGGCTTCTACCATCGGCTTGACGGAGGCTATCGCTCGCGCCGTCCGATCCCCGAGAGCGTTCGTCCGACCCCGGCGGGTCCCAGCGACCTGGGTTAGGGGGGCGTCGCCCCGGCAGCGTCCTCGAGACGCTGCGCGCCGCGCGCGTAGCGGCCGAAGTCGACCGGCCCGAGCCCCATCGCGCTCCGGAACTCATTGACCGACGCCGGCGCGAAGCCCGCATAGTGGTTGTTGAAGAATACGAACGACCTCAAGAGGGAATCCGAGTGTTGCCGAAGGCGTTCCGCCCAGCGCCGGGTCTCCTCGCTCCGGTCGACGCGGACCTCACCGTGGTGTTCCGCGGGAACCGTGGTGTGGTCTCCGATGAAGCGGAGGTAGACGAAATCGGACGTAAGTTCCGGCGGCACCTCGACGTACGTGAGGAACGACCAGGCGAGCGCGACCCTACGGTCCGTCAGGAGTCGCCGGAGGTCGGTCCAGGTCTCGCCCCGGTACCACCCGGCATCCCGCAGCTCCACCGAGTACCGGAGGCCCGGGTCGAGCGCGTCCAGCAGCGACCGCAGGAACGAGGTGGCCCGTCCCGGTCGCACCCAGGGCGGGAACTGAAGGAGGATCGGGCCGAGCTTGGGTCCGAGGACCCGCGCGCTCGCCAGAAACTCGTCGACCGCTACCGGGTCCACGGGGGTCTTCGGGTCGAGAAGGTCGCGGGGGAACTTGAGCGTGAAGAGGAACGAGTCGGGCGTCTTGCGGCGCCACCCCTCGACCATCGCCCGGGGTGGGCTCCGGTAGTAGGTCGAGTCGACCTCGACCACGTCGAAGAGGCGGGCGTAGACCGAAAGCCGCTGCCCGTCGGGAAGTCCCCTCGCGTAGACCCGTCCCCACCAGGCCTCCGAGGTCCACGAGGAGCATCCCACGCGCAGGCCGACTCCCACGGAATTTTCCTCGGGCGGGCTCGCTGTCATGGCTCTGGGTCCGTGGATCTCAGGTGGCGGCCGGACCGGTCTGCGCCATCTGGACGGCTCGGAGCGCCAGCGCGAAGCCCCCCAACAGCGCGAGGCCGGCCGAACCGGCGAGCACCTCGGGGAACGGATCTCCGAGGGAGAGTAGCGCGAGGGCGACCGGGGCGAGCATCCCGGCGCCTCCCCCGACGACGCCGAGCGCGGGTCGGTCGTAGCGGAGGGTGAGGAGCGCAGCGTAGGCGGCGACGCCCGCGACGACCCCGAGGAGGAGCACGCCGGCCCCGAGCGCTGCGACGAACTGCTCGAGGTCGGAGAACGGGGTGAGGGAGAACGACGAGCTCATGTTCCCGTTCCCGGGCCCGAGAGTGACCTCGAGGCCGGTGGCGCCCGCCGAGTACAGCGTCGAAACGAATGCGTAGACGACGACCGTTGCATACCCCGGGTCGGTGAACCGCAGCGTGATCCCCCCGGTCGGCAGGCCCCCGAGCGCAAACGATCCGTCGGCCGCGGTCGCGGTCTGGAACGTCGCCCCGGACTCGACCGTCGCCAGCACCGCGACGCCCGCTCCCCGAGTGGGGCCGCCGGCGGGATGTCCGAGCGAAACCGTCCCGGTGACGTCAAAGCTCCCGGGCGCCGACGCCGTGAGTGCGTAGAAGGCGAGGAGCCCGGCGAGCAGGATTGCGACGAGGACCACCCCGAGCAGCGAGCCGGCGGCCATCCGACGGGCCCGCCACCGCGGGAAGCGAGGGGGTGGAAGCGCGGGGTAAAGTCCCGGCACGACCTCCCAGCTGTACAGGGGCGGAGGGTCCCGCGGTACGACCACCGGGACGGGGGCGTGGCACTGAGAGCAAGGAAACCACTGGGTCGGGGGCGACGGCGCGAGGACCGCACGAAGCGGCGTGCCACACGCCGGGCACCGGACCGTGACGGCGGGGCCGACCATCCCGGTCGACCGAGCCGCTCCGAGGTCTTAGCCTTGCGGCGCGCCCTCGGCAAGCCCCACTTCCATGTGGTCGGCGTCGATGACGGTTCCTTCCACCGGGAGGATGCCTGGGCACCGGTCGCGGCCGTGTCGATGGCCGTCCCCACGCGCGTGGAGGCCGTCCGGGTCGGTCGGGTTCGGGTGGACGGGGACGATGCCACGAGCGAGATCGCTCGCCTCGTACGGGCGAGCGGGGGTCTGGGGAGCGTACGGGCGGTCCTGCTGGACGGCGCCGTCGTGGGGGGGTTCAACGTGATCGACCTCGACCGGCTGCACGCGAGCCTGCGGGTGCCGATCGTGGCGGTGACCCGGCACGCACCGGATTTTCCGGCGATCCACGCCGCGCTCCGCAAGTGGTTCCCGCGCGACGCAGGCGTGCGATGGCGACGCCTCCGCGCCCACCGATTGTTCCGGCTGCCCTACGCGGACCTGCCCCTCCTCGTCGCCGCGGTCGGTTGCCGCCGACCCGAGGCGGCATGGCTCGTGCGCCGAACGACCGTGGAGGGCCACGTCCCCGAGCCGGTACGGCTCGCGCATCTCATCGCCTCCGCCGGCGCCCCGGCCGTCACGGGCCACGTGAGAAGGGTTAAGGGGGACAAGCTACGTCGGAGGCCGGGCGGGCCTGTAGCTTAGCCCGGACGAAGCACTGGCCTTCTAAGCCAGCTAACTCGGGTTCAAAGGCCGGGGGCGGGCGCCGCCCCAGGCGGAGACTCCCGACAGGCCCGTTCCCTAGGCCGCGCCGACTTCCGCGGCGCACTTCTCGCAGAGGAGTCCGGTATGGGCCGGGTCGAGGGGACCCCCGCAGAGCGGGCAGGTGGCGCGAGCGTCGGCCGCCGCGATCAGCTCCTGGACGCTCGTCCGCAGGGCGGGGTTCGCTCCGGATGGGGCGGGCTCGGGAGCCGGAACGCCGGTCGCCGTCGGCACCGGCAGGAACGCGTCAAGGCGGGGCCGGTAGACGCCCGTGCGCCGGTCGAAGGTCACCAGCCCCCGGGCCGCGAGGCCCTGGAGGGCGGAGTCCATGAGCTCTCGGACCCCCCCGAAGACGTGGGCGACCTCGACCGCGGTGAGCCCGTGCGACTCGACGAGGACCTGGAGGCACCGGGAGGCGAGCATCGGCATCTCCCCTCGGCCGGTCACCTGGTCGACCTGCCAGCTCACGCGCGAAGTGCGTCGGACGTACCGCGGGGGCGGGAGCCGGCCGGCCCGGGGGTCCGCTAGCACGAGCGAGCGGAGCAGGTCCAGCTCGTAGACGATTCGCTGTTCCGGAAAATAGGTGAGCACGGCGACGCAGAACGGCAACAGGCTGCGGACCCGGCAGGCCTGGATCCCCACCCTCAGGTCTCGGAGGATAGTCGGCAGGCTGACCCGGGTGCCCCCGGCGGCGGCCCGGTCCTCCTCGACCCGGCTGCGGGGAAGGTAATGCTCGCGGAGCAGGAACCGCTGGATCGTCCGCGTCGGACCCCCGTCGCCGCCCGGGAAGATCTCCGCGCTCCCGTCCGCGGCGGTGGTCATCCGCTCGAACGGGCGGAGGAACTCCCAGGGCGCTCCGGCGGCCAGCGGGGGGCTCACGCGCAGCTCGATGGGAGCACTGGGCGGGGCAGGGTCGGCCAGCAGGTCGTAGAACGTGGGGTATTCTTTTTCGCCGGCCAGAGCCGGAACGGGGCGATGGGGGTCCGGCGGCGCGCGAGGTACTCCTCGTAGGCCCGGGAGAGCGCCCGCTCCGAGTAGGCGTCGTGCCGCTCTCCTGCGAGGGCCCCCGCGAGCTGTTGGAGCTCAGGTAGGGGAACGACCGCCATCGGACCTCCGCGTCTCGATTAGATGCTCGTAGAGGGAGATAAAGCGGCGGGCCATGATCTCGAGCGAACCCTCCGCGCGCACGTACTCCTGGCCCCGCCGCGCGATCCGAGTACGGTCCGCCGGATTCCGGACGAGTTCCACGAGGGTCCGGGCGAGGGCCCCCGGCTCCCGGACCGGAACGCATCGTCCGGTTACCCCGTCCTGCACCAGCTCAGAGGCGCCTCCCTCCGCCGGGGCCACGACGGCCGTTCCGCAGGCCATCGCCTCGAGGACGGCCACGCTCGAGGTGTCGCTGGTCGAGGGCAGGACGAAGACGTCGCTCTGGCCGAGCAAGGCCGGCTTCTCTTCCTCGACCACAGAGCCGATGAACCGAACGCTCCCGCGGAGACGAGGGTCCTCGCGGAGGCGCTCGCGAACGCGCTCCTCCTCCGGTCCGGTCCCGCCGACGACCGCGACCAGCTCCGTCTCGGCACTGGCCTCCGCGACCGCGTCGAGGAACCGATGGACGCCCTTGTCGACAGTGAGGCGTCCCAGGTAGGTCACGAGCGGAGCGGGGCCGAGCCCGCATCGGGCCCGCCAGTCGGGGCTGGGGACGTGGGGGAGGAACCGGTCCAGGTCGATCCCGTTCGGGACGACCTCGACGGAGCGGCGGAACGGTTTGCGGACGCCTCCGACGAGCGCGTCCCTCGCCGCCCTCGAGGGCGCGGTGGCGACGTCACATCGCCAGTAGAGGCCGAGGTTCCACCACCATGCCACGCGGAAGAATTCCGGTACGAGGAGCTTCGAAGGAACGCTCTCCTGCATCTCGCGGATGTTCGTGTGGAAGGTTCCGACGAGGGGACGTCCGAACCGGCGCGAAGCGAGGAAGGCAACGCTGCCGAGCCCGCCGGGGGAGTGCACGTGCAGGACGTCGGCCTCCGACGCCCCGCGCGGGCCCCGAAGGGCGCCGAGCGGGAACAGAGGCCAGCGGGTCCTGACTGTAGAGGGGTACGGTGACGCTGCGGAACCGTTCAACGCGGACCCCCTCCTCGACCGCCTCCTCGAAGTGTCGGCCGCTCACCGATTGCGGGGCGAAGACCCGGACCCGGTGCCCGAGCCGAACGAGCTGCCGCGCGAGGCCCCCGGTGACCTGAGCGACCCCGTCGCGCATCGGCGGGTAGGAGTCCGTGAAAAGCCCGACCTCCATCGTCCGTCCCGGGCCCTCCGGGTGGAGAGGTGGCAGCCGGGGCTCGTATGCTTATGGGTCCTTGCGCGGCAGGTGCGGCGGCGGGTCCCCGCTAGAGGACGTTCTGGAACGCCCGCTCGAGCCGACTCGAATCCTTGACCTCGAGCGACCGCGGGTCGAACGAAACGAGGAGCGCCGAACCGGTATCCCGGACCTGCCCGACGAGCCAGTTGACGAAGCGGAGCGTCATGTCGAGCGAGTTCTCGGTGGTCAGGAACTCGAGGGCGTCCACGTAGACGAGGGCGCCGCCCGGCGCCTCCGTCGGGGCGCGGAGCTGACCGCTGATCTCGCCGGGGCTGGGCGGGCCCGACCCGCTCCCGTCGGCCGCGCCGCTCAACGAGACCTCCACCCGGCTCGCCGGCGCGAGGCCCGGGGTCACCGGCGGGTGGAGCGATACCATCGCCACGCGGGGGAACGCCGCGGTGTTCGCCCGGAGGACTTCGAGCGCACGGGCGGGCCGTTCCTCCCGGACCAGCAGGCATCGCCCGGCGGTCAGGCGGACGGGCGCCAGCGCCGGGACTGGACCGACGGGAGTGATCCACGGGCGGGCGGCGGTCGGGGGCCGGAGCAGCGACCCCCAGGCCGGCTGTCGCGGGGGGGCGGTCATGCTACGACGTTTGAAGTCGACCTCCTCCTTGATGCGTGCCAGACGGCTCTCGACCAGCATCCGCAATTCCGCCGTCGTGTGTCCCCGGGAGACATGGCCCAGGACCTCACGGAGGGCGTTCCGCACGCCTTCCTCGTACCCCGCGGCGTAGGTCCGGGCGTACTCCTCCTCCGCCGACGCTCCCTCGGGGGGCGGGGTCGGGGCGCCGTCCCGGCGCGGGGCCTCGCTCACGCCGGGGCGCGGTCCGAGGCCCCGGGCGGGCTCGCCGCGACCGGCGGGAGGCGGGCCCGAGGCTCCGGGGCGGTCCCCGCTTCCGCCGCGGGCGCGAACTTGTAGCCGTAGTGGATGACGCCCGCGGCACCTTCCTCGCGGAGCTTGCGGAAGGTGGCCCGCACGCGAAGCCCGATCTTGACCTCGGGAGGGTTCACGTCGACGACCTGCCCTGTGAGCATGGGTCCTTCCACGGTCTTCACGAGGGCGACCACGTACGGCACCTGCATCTCGAACCCTTCGGCGGCGTCGTGGACGATGGTGTAGGAGTAGACGGTGCCGTCCCCGCTCAACTGGAACGGGACCATCTTCTCCAGGCTCTGCCGGTGGCTCGGGCAGGTCGGGCAGACGGAGCGCGGCGGGAAGTACACGGTGTTGCAATTCGTGCATTTCGACCCGCCGAGATTGTACCGGCGGGGCGTTTCGCGCCAGAATCGTGCTACGGACATCGTTCCCTCCCTAGTTCGTCCTCTCCAGGAGATGGACGACGGTCGTCGCGCCCGTGCCACCCACGTCGTGCGTCAGCCCGAAGGTGGCCCCGCTGACCTGGCGGTCCTTCGCCTCGCCCCGCAGTTGCCGGACGATCTCCACGACCTGGGCGACCCCGACCGCCCCGAACGGACGACCCTGGGCCTTCAGTCCGCCCGAGGGGTTGACCGTGAGGGAACCGTTCATGCCGAACCGGCCCGAGGCGAACTCCGGCCCGGCTTTCCCTTTCTCGACGAACCCGAGGTCCTCGAGGGCAACGAGGGCGCTGATCGTGTAGCGCGTCGTGCATCTCTGCGACCCGCACGTCGGCGGGGGTGCGGCGGGCACGGCGGAAGGCGTGGTCGGCGGCGACCACTGTGGACTCGAGGGTCGTGACCTCTTCCGCGGTGCTGTACCGCCATCGTGTCGCAGGCGACCTCGCTCGCGGCGATCCGGATGGGAGTGTCCGTGTGCTTGCTTGGCCAGCTCGAGGGGACCGAGGACGACCGCGGCCGCCCCGTCCGAGAGGGGCGCGCAGTCGAGCACGCCGAGCGGCTCCGCGACATCGCCGGCGCCGACCACCTGTTCGAGCGTGAGCTTGTTGCGGTAGTGGGCGTTCGGGGATTCTTCGACGCCCATCTCGTGGTCGTGAACGGCGACGCGGGCGAGCTGCTCGCGGGTCGTGCCGAAATCGTGCATGTGCCGGCGGGCGATCAGCGCCCAGAGGGCGGGGAGCGTCGCTCCGAAGACGACCTCCCACTCGTGGTCGGCCGTGGCGCTCGCGATCTCGGTTCGCGGTCGCGTCCGGGACGTCCGTCATCTTCTCCGCCCCCCCTACGACGACGAAGTCGTAGAGGCCGCTCGCCACCGCGAGGTACCCTTGATGCAGCGCGAGGGCGCCGGAGGCCCCTCCGCCTTCTACACGGACCGCGGGGAGGTGGCGACCGCGCGAGCCCCGCGTAGTCGAGGATGAGCGGGGCGATGTGCTCCTGGTCGAGGAGAGAGCCGGAGGCCATGTTCCCGAGGAACAGCCCGTCCAGGTCGGCCGACGAGAGCTTCGCGTCGACCAGGGCCTGCGAGCCCGGCCTCGATTCCGATCTCGCGGAACGACCGGTCCCAGAGCTCGCCGAACTTCGTCTGACCGACCCCGAGGACCGCGACCTCGCGCATCGGCTAGCTCCCTCCCATGTGGATCTTCCCGCGGAACTTCGCGTAGACCGCGTACGGGATCTCGGTCCCGGTGTCGAGGTAACCACTGGACGGGACGGCCGAACGAGCGGTCGTAGTTGGCGATCTCGTCGGTGATCTCGAGGTCGAACGCGTCGGAGCCGGCGCCCGAGCCGTAGCCGACCATCAGGATCCGTTCCCCCGGCCGTCGCGCGGTCGAGGACGTTCGCGAGACCGATCAGGGCGGCGCCGGAGTAGGTGTTCCCGATGTACGGCGTGACGAGTCCGTAGCTTCATCTGGGCGTCGGTGAACCCGAGCTGCTTACCCACCCGCTGCGGGAACTTTCCGTTCGGCTGGTGGAACACGACATGGGCGTAGTCCTTCGGGCGTGCGTCCCGGCACGCTCCATCATCCGCTGGGCGCATTCGGTCACGTGCCGGAAGTAGGCGGGCTCGCCCGGTGAATCGACCGCCGTGGCTCGGGATACCGCTGGCCCTCGCGGCGCCAGAAGTCCGGCGTGTCGGTCGTGTAGGAGAGCGTGCGATGGACGCGGCGATGACGCGTTCCCGGCCGATGACGAACGCCGCCCCGCCCGCGCTCGCGGAGTACTCGAGCGCGTCGCCCGGGCGCCCCCTGGGAGGTGTCCGGTCCCGATCGCGACGCCGTAGCGGATCATGTCGGCCCCGACCAGCCCGAGGCAGGTCTGGATGGCCGCCGTGCCGGCCTTGCAGGCGAACTCGAAGTCGGCCGCCGTGAGGTTCGGGGTCGCTCCGACCGCCTGGGCGACGACCGTCGCCGTCGGCTTGACGGCGTACGGGTGGGATTCGCGAGCCGACGTAGAGGGCGCCGATCTGTCTGCGGGTCGATCGCGCCTCGAACGAGCGCCGTGCGGAGCGCCTCGGTCGAGATGGTGATCGTGTCCTCGTCCGGGGCGGGGACGCTCTTTCGGCGGACGTTGAGCCCCTGGCCCATGCCCTCCCCGTCCGACGCCCCAGACCCGCCCGATCTCGGTCGGGCGTGATCCGGTATCTCGGGACGTACGCTCCGTAGCTCACGATTCCTGCTTCCATGGTCTTCCGTCCTTTCCTGCGCTAGAGCTCCTCGAGCCGCTCGAGCACCGCCGGCGCGGCGAGCGCCGTCGTCAGGAGCGGGATGTTCTCCACCTCGGAGAGGCGGATCGCGAGGGGGTCGACCCGCCCGGGGCCGCGAAGACGACCGCCGCGGGCTTGAGCGGATGGGCCCGGATCGCGACCATCGGGGAGCGCCCGTACTTCACGTTCGAGAAGATGAGGGCCCGCTGGGTGGTCCAGCCGTAGACCTCCACGAACCGGGACGCGTCGATCGAGAGGATCGCGCGGGGCGCGTCGAGGACCGTGAAGCCGTGGATGTCGCGGTGGAGGTCGACGCGGCTGACCGGCCGCGCGTCGAGCCGGTCGGCGAGCGGCCTTCAGCGGGATCGCGACCGCGAACTCGCGCATCCCCAGGATCCCGTCGGAGTGGGCGCGGACGCCCGAGCCGCTGGCCGATCGCGCCCGCCGTTCTGGGCGTCGAGGGCGAGCAGGCCGTCGACGTACCGGCGGATGAACCCGGCCCCGGGGCTCGCCCGGCGCTCCGACTCGTAGTCGCTGATGACGGACGGGACCGTCGTCGAGCTGCTTCGCGAGGTCGCGTTGCGAGATGCCGAAGTCCTCCCGCCACTTGCGCAGCGTGCGTCCCGGATGGGGGGACAGGACCACCTCGCCCGCGATCTTTTCGCGGAGCTCGGCCTCCACGGCTTGGGCCCGAGCGACGCCGCGGTATAAAGCCCTAGGGTTCGCGTGTCGGTGGGCGGGCTCGACAGACGCCGACACGCCTCGAGGCGAGGGAGGGGAGTGGACCGGGCGAGAGTCTCCGGGTCGGGGCCCACGGCCCCGGCCCCTTTGAACTCGCGACCTCTACCTTGCCAAGGTAGCGATCTTCCGCTGATCTACCGGCCCACGGGCCGCTCGGACGCCCGGCGCGGGATAAACTCTTCTCTCGCGCGGCGGCCGATGTCGCGACCCGGAACCCCTCCCGGCCCGCTGTCCCGGTTCGCGGGTGACCGGCGCGCGGCCGACGGGGGTCGCACCGTCCGGGGACGACCCGGGCCCGTCTGCGTGAGGTGCGGCAAACCCTTATCCCTGCGGCCCGGCTTCGCCGCTCGATGGCGGAAGGCGCGTCGCCGGCGAGCCGATCGACCTGCTCGTGAAGAGCACGCGGGACCTCCTGCGTCCCGAGGAGCTCGTCCGTGAGGCGACCCGCGACATCGTCAAGGACGAGATCCGACGCCATCTCGAGAAGACGCTGCAGGAGAACCCGAAGCTCGCGCAGGACCTCAAGGACGCGGTCCGCGACCTCCTCGAGGCCCGCGCGACGGAGTATGCCGCGCTCCTCCGGGTCGGGACGGCGACCGCCCGGCTCGGGCTCTCCGCGCTTCCCCCGGACGTCCGGCGCGCGCTGACCGAAGGACCTCGTGGAGCTGCTCTCGAAGGAGCTCGGGCACATCGTGGAGAGGTCGCTCTAACCGATGCCGATGGCCCCGGACCAGGTCAAGATCTACGAGATCAAGCGCGTCGACGTGGAGGGGCCATCGTCATCGACGGCTTCCCGTCGGTCGGCCTCGTGAGCTCGATCGTCGCGAACTACCTCATCGATACGCTCGAGATGGAGCAGATCGGCATCGTCGAGTCCCCGGCCTTCCCGACGGTCTCGCTCGTCCGGAACGGCAACCCCCAGCACCCCGTCCGGATCTACGCCGGCCGCCCTCCGGCCGACCGCACGGGCCGCGGGGCCGACAAGCTCGTCGCGTTCGTCTCGGAATTCCACCCTGCGCCCGCGATCATCCACCCGCTCGCCACGGCGATCCTCGACTGGGTCCAGGAGCAGCGGTGCTCCCTCCTGGTCTCCCCCGAAGGGCTGGTGGTGGAGGCCGGACCCTCGACCGGCGGAAGGGCCGCGGCCCCCGCGCTCAACGACGTGAAGGTCTACGGGGTCGCGAGCACCCGGAAAGCCCGCGAGCTGTACATCGAGCCGAACATGATCCCGTTCGCCGAGGGGGTCATCACCGGGATCGCCGGGGTCCTCCTGAACGAGGGCCGGCGCCGCGGTTTCGACGTCCTCACGTTCCTCGCCGAAGCCCAGTCCGACTACCCCGACGCCCGTGCCGCGGCGAAGGTCATCGAGACGATCAACGCGATCCTGTTGCGGACGCCGCTCGACGCCGTGCCGCTCTACGCGGAGGCCGAGCGGATCGAGCAACAGCTGCTGTCGATCCAGCGCCACGCGTCCGACCGGACGCGGACCGAGAGCGGCGGCGTCGACCCCGCAGCCGATGTACCGCTAGCGTCGACGGGACCCGCTCGAGCAGCTCGCGCACGCCCGCGACCAGGGCGTCCACGTCCGCTTCGGTCGTTGTACAAGTAGAACGAGGCGCGGACGTTCCCGGCGATCCCCCGCTCCGCGTACCACGAGTGGACGCAGTGGCGTCCGGAACGCACCAGGACGCCGTACCCCTCGTCCAGGAAGAGGGCGGCGTCGTGCGGACTCCATGCCCTCGAGCGTGAAGGCGATCAGGCTCGGCCGGTCGCGGGGCTCCGGCGGTCCGAGGATCTGCACCCGCCGTTCTCCCGCGAACGCCCGGGTGAACCGCTCGTTCAGTCCGACCTCGTGGGTTCGCATCTCCGCGGGGTCCAGGTCGGCGAGGTAGCGAAGTGCGGCGCGCGGCCCCGATCACGCCCGGCATAGTTCTGCAGGCCGGCCTCGAAGCGGTGCGGGGGGGGCCGGAGCTGATGGTCGGTGAGGGTGCTCCATTCCACGGTCTCCCCGCCGACCAGCACCGGCCGGAGGGTCGCGAGCCGCTCCGGGGAGGCCGCGAGCACACCCGTACCGGTCGGGCCGAGCATCTTGTGACCCGACACGGCGTAGAAGTCGACCCCGAGGCGTGCGAGCTCGGTGGGAGCATGCGGTGCTGCCTGGCACCCATCGGCCAGGACGAGGGCGCCGCGGTCGTGCGCGCGTTCCGTGACCTCCCGGAGGGGCAGGGTTCGCCCGTCGAGGTTCGAGGTATGGAAGAGGCTCACGAGCCGCACCCCCCGGGCGAGACAATCCTCGAGGAGGTCGCCGTCAAAGCTGCCGTCGTCCGGGAAGGGGAAGGACATCGACGTGGATCCCACGTTCCTGGGCGAGGCGTTGCCAGACGATCAGGTTGGAGTTGTGTTCCCGGTCCGAGATGAGCACCCGCTCGCCGGGCCTCCAGTCGAGCCCCTGTCCGACCAGGTTGATCGCCTCGGTCGAATTCCGTAGGAAGACGATCCCCCGAGGGTCCGGCAGCCCAAGGCGTTCGGCGAAGAGGGTGCGGACCTCCTCGTACCGGCGTCCGACCTCCTCGGCGAACCGATGGAGGCTCCGCCCGGCACAACCGGGGAAGTCCCGGTAATAGGCCTCGCTCGCGTCGAGCACGGCCTGCGGCACGAGCGACATGCACGCCGAATCGAGGTAGACCGGAGCGAACCCGTCCTTGCGGGGGCGCAGCGCCGGGAAGTCGGAGCGGCGTGCGGCGAAGCTCACCCCGCCTCCCGTTGCAGGCCCTCGGCGGCCGCCGCGAGGGTCGCCGCCCCGACGACGAGGGCCCGCTCGTCGGGTGCGAACGTGGCGGAGTGCAGGCTCGCCGGTCGACCGGAAACCCCGACCCCGAGACGGAGGAACGTGCCCGGAACCCGCTCGAGGTACCGGGCGAAGTCCTCCGCTCCCATCATCGGCTGTTCGATTCCCACCGTCGATTCCCGGCCGAACTCGCGGGCCAGGGCGGCCGCGACGCTCCGAGTCGCCGCAGGGTCGTTCACGAGCGGGGGGTACCCCGCGATGTAGGCGATCCGCACTTTCGCGCCGAGGCTCGCCGCGATCGAGCGGACCCGGCGGCGCAGGGCGTTCTCCAAGACGCTCCGGGTCGCGGCACTCAGGGTGCGGACCGTCCCTTCGAGGACGACCTCCTCCGGTAGGATGTTGTTGCGCGTGCCTCCGTGGACGGAGCCGACGCTGATGACCGCGGGCTCGATCGGGTCGCGGACCCGGCTGACCAACGCCTGCATGCCGAGGACGATCTCGCTCGCGACGACCACCGCGTCCGGCCCCTGGTGGGGGGTCGCGGCGTGACCTCCCTTCCCTCGGACCGTGATCCGGAAGGCGTCGGCCGCGGCCATCATCGGGCCGGCCTTCCAGCCGACCTGGCCCAGCGGGAGGCTCGGGATGACGTGCTGGCCCACGACGAAATCTACCCGCGGGTCCTCCAGGCATCCCTGTTGGATGAGGGCGAGCGCGCCCCCGACCCGACCCTCCTCCTCGGCCGGTTGGAAGATCAGCTTCACGGGTCCCGCCAAGGGCCGAGGAGGGCGTTGGAGGATCGCCGCTGCCCCCAGGAGGCTTGCCATATGGACGTCGTGCCCGCAGGCGTGCATCCGCCCGGGGAATCGGGAGGCGAAGGATAGACCGGTGGCTTCGGTTACGGGGAGCCCATCCATGTCGGCTCGGAGGGCGACGACCGGTCCGGTCCGGTCCCCCCCGACGAGGCCGACGACGCCGTAGCCCTTCGCGAAGGTCCGGTGGGGGATGTTCATCTCCTCGAGGGCGCGAACGACCTTCTCCCGGGTCCGCTCCTCGTGCAGAGAAAGCTCGGGTTCCTGGTGGAACGCGGTCCGCCAGGCCCGCATCGCGGGCAGGGCGCGTCGGGCCCGCGGCGTCCACGGCTCCCAGGCACCGGGCATCGGACGTCGAACTGGGGCCCTCATATAATGCGCGCGGCGAGGTCGCCAGGACCGGACCGAGCGGGGAGGAGGCCCCGCGGCGGAGGACCTGCTCGGCGGGACCCGACGGGCGGAACGAGGCGAGCTCCGCGACCCGGTGCCTCGTCGGTCGGGGTCGCCGGAACCGATTGAACCACACCGGGCGGATCCCCGACGCGCGGGCGCCCAGGACGTCGTTCGTCCAGGAGTCTCCCACCATGACGGCGTCGCGCGGACGAACCCGGGCCTCCGCGAGGGCCGCGCGATAGATGGCGCGGTCGGGTTTCTCCGCGCCGATCGCCTCCGAGATGATCAGGTAGTCGATTGTCTTCGTGAGACCGAGGAAGCCCACCTTGGCCACCTGCTCGGCGACCTGGTTGTTCGTGACGATCCCGACTCGGCGGGTGCGTGCCACCCGATGGACCAGCTCGACGGCGCCCGGTACAGCGCGACGCAGACGCTGGTAATGCTTCCGATACCGTGCCGAGAGCTCCCGAGCCTCCGAGCTCGAACAGGCCCATCCGGAGGCGGCGGCGAGGGCCCGGAACCGGGCCGCTCGGGCTTCCTCGTAGACCGAGGGGGGTCGGCCGACAGGCCCGAGCGTCAAGCTCTCCCCCTCCAGGCGTTCGAGGTAACTCCGCCACAATCGGTCCAGTGGCAGGACGCCCAACCGAGGCTCGGCCCGACGGAGCTCGCGCAGGGCGGCCCGGCAGGTCAACGAATGGTCGAAGATCGTGTCGTCCAGGTCGAAGAAGACCACCGAGGGCTCCCGCCCGACCCACCCAGCCACATCCCCGGAGCGGGCTCCGGGACAAAACGGCATCCGCCCGGGTGGGGCCCGAATGCGCCTGGGGGATGCTCCTGATCCCTCGGACGAGGTGCATCCGGGCCTCAAGTTAGTTGGACAAGGACCGTCCGATAGGGGGAGTTATCCGCCGGGAATGCCGTCCAACACCGGCGACGGGTCGGTTCATGGTCTTCCTCGTCATCGTCCGAGGACCGTTGGGGGTTGGCAAGACCACCGTTGCCCATCGACTGGCGAAAGTGATCGGGGCCGAACACATCCTCATCGACCGAATCCTGGAGGAACACGGCCTGGAAGAGTGGGAGGAGGGGTACATCTCGCGGAAGAGCTTCCTCCGAGCGAATGATTTCGCCGCCGAGCGGGCCCAGGTATTCTTGGCCCGACGTACTCCGGTGATTTTCGATGGAAACTTCTACTACGAGTCGCAAATCAAGGATCTAATCGACCGACTCGACTATCCGAATTTTGTCTTCACCCTGAAAGCCCCGCTAGAGGTATGCATTCAGCGGGACGGGCGTCGCACGGAACCCCATGGGGGTGAGGCGGCGAGAGAGGTGTATGCGAAGTCCACCGAGTTCGAATGGGGGCTCGGGGTAGATGCGACCCGCCCGGTGGGCACCGTGGTCGGAGAGATCGTCTCCCGCCTCCCCGGATCCTGGCGGCTTGGGGAAGGGAAACCTGGTTCTCTGACGAAGTGAGCCCCCTCCGACCCCCCCTAAAGAGGGCCGTGGTCGGTTCGCGTGTGCTCGACAGGGGGGATCCCGAGGTGGGCGGGCCGACCCCGCCCCCCTCCGGCCCTACTCTCACCCCCCCGACAACATCCCAGGCAGGGTCGCGGGACCGACGCATTCCCAAAGTCCCGCGGGTCGGCACTCGCCGTCCCTGCAGCTGCTAGAGCCCGACCGCTAGACAAAGGACGAGCACCGCGATGGTGATCCCCGCGATGGGGAGGCCGTGACGGGCGAACTCGGAGAGACGGATGCGGATCCCGAGCCGCTCCGCGGCGTCCACCACGATGAGGTTGCTCACAGCCCCGAGGAGGGTAATGTTGCCGGCGAGCGTGCTGCTCGCCGCCAGGGCCGTCCAGATGAGCGGAGTGCCCGCGCCATACCCGAGCCCTGAGAGGATTGGGATCTGGAGCGCGACCCACGGTACGTTGCTGACGAGCTGGGACCCCACTATCGAGGTGCCTACGACGGCGAGGAGGGCACCGCCGGGATGGCCAGGGCCGGGAACCGGGAATATCCCAACGAGGGCCGCGATCACTCCGCCCTCGACCGCACCCGCCACGACCACGAACAGGCCCGCAAAGAGCAGCAGGATTGACCAGTTGACCCGCTGCACGGTCTGCGACCGCCCCGGGCTGAGGAGGAGGAGCAGGACCGCGCCCGCGAGCGCAACCTCCCAGATCGGAACCTCGGGTCCGCGGGTCACCGCCGACGTAATGTCGAGTGTAACGAGCACAGTCATCGTGCCGGGGAAGACCAGGAGTACCGGATACGAACGAAGCCGCTGGGCCCACCCGTGTTCGGGGAACAGCTGGAGCCGCTCCCCCGAAGGCCCGGTCGGCGAGGGAGTCGAGGGGAGCTTCGACCCGTAGACCCATCGGACGTACCAGCCCCCAATCAGGAGGTTGATGGCCGTCGGGATCGCGAGGTACCGAAGGAAGGTCGTGACGGGCGACGGGACCCCGCTCGCCACCGCGACCAGCAGGTTTTGCGGATTCCCGAAGGGGGTCAACATGCTGCCGACCGTCACCGAGAACGCGAGGATCAAGAGAAGCGGTTTCGGGTCAGCCCTGAGGCGGGAGGCCACACCGATCAGGAGCGGAGCACCGATCACGACCAGGGCGTCGTTCACGAGGACGGTCGAAACGAGCCCGATGCCGACGAAGAGATGGAAGGGCAGGTCGGACGGCTTGCTGGGCCGGCTCAGGATCCAGCGGGCCAGGTGGTCGAGCACTCCCGCCCCGTCGAGGGCTCCCGCGAAGAGGAACAGAGAGAGGAGGAAGACCAACGTCGGTGCGGAGGTGGTGATCGACGTCTCGGCTTCGGACGCGGAGAGGATCCCCGCGGCGACGGTCGCGAACGCCCCTGCGACGAGGAGCGCCCAGATCGGAGGACCCCGCCCGGTGACCTGGCGGACGATCACCGCGCCGAAGACGACCACGAGGAGGAGCGCGGCAATCGGATTCGTAAGAAACCGCCTTCGGACCGCGGCAACCTCGCTCTCTACTTAGAGGCGGGGAGCTCGGGAGTCTCGAGTTGGAGGTCTTCGCCGGCTCATTCTCCCGGTCGCCCATGGATTCACGCGTGGGGCCTCACGGCGCACGGGTTCCCTACGCGCGCGAATCCGCCTTATTTTTATAGTAGTGATGGGTTAGTTATCGCGTAAATCGGAGGGACGGCGGCCCCTATGTGGGCCTCCCACCTCCAGGAAGAACGCAATGGCAAAGATCATCGGAATCGACCTGGGCACCAGCAATTCGGCCGCCGCTTTCCTCGAAGGCGGCCGTCCCGTAATCGTCCCCAGCGCCGAGGGGACGACGGTGGGCGGAGGCAAGGCCTTCCCTTCCTACGTCGCGTTCACCAAGGACGGTCAGCTGATCGTCGGGGAGCCCGCCCGTCGCCAGGCGATCTCGAACCCGGAAGGGACGGTCACCGCCTTCAAGCGGAAGATGGGAACGGAATACAAGTACACGACTCCACGGCAAACAGTACACCCCCCAGCAACTCTCCGCCTTCCTCCTCCAGAAGATCAAGCGCGACGCGGAAGCGTTCTTGGGGGAGAAGGTCGAGAAGGCGGTCATCACCGTACCGGCCTACTTCAACGACAACCAACGTCAGGCGACCAAAGACGCCGGAGCGATCGCGGGGCTCGACGTGGTGCGTATCATCAACGAGCCGACGGCGGCCAGCCTGGCCTATGGCCTCGACAAGGCAGGCAAGAGCCAGAAGATCCTGGTCTTCGACCTGGGCGGGGGGACGCTCGACGTCACGGTCATGGATTTCGGGGACGGCGTCTTCGAGGTGCTCTCGACGAGCGGCGACACCCAGCTCGGCGGGACGGACATGGACAACACCATTACCGCCTGGATCGCCGCGGAGTTCCAGAAGGACTCCGGCGTGGATGTCCGCTCGGACAAGATGGCCATGCAACGGGTGCGCGATGCGGCGGAGAAGGCGAAGATCGAGCTCTCCTCCACCCTCGAGACGCAGCTCAACCTCCCGTTCCTGACCGCCACCTCCGAGGGGCCGAAGCACCTCGCCGTGACCCTCAGCCGTGCCAAGCTCGAGGAGCTCGTCCGGCCGATCGTCGATCGGTGTCAGGGCCCGGTCGAACAGGCCCTTCGGGACGCGAAGCTCGCCAAGGACCAGATCGACCGGATCGTCCTCGTCGGTGGCCCGACCCGGATGCCGATCATCCAGAAGTTCCTCGAACAGGCGGTCGGACGGCCGATCGAGCGGGGAGTCGACCCGATGGAGTGCGTCGCACTCGGCGCGGCGATCCAGGGAGGCGTCCTGACCGGCGAGGTGAAGGACGTGCTGCTCCTGGACGTCACACCGCTGTCGCTCGGCGTCGAGACGATGGGGGGCGTCGCCACCCGGCTGATCGAACGCAATACGACGATCCCGACTCGCAAGAGCCAGATCTTCACGACCGCGGCCGACAATCAGTCGTCGGTTGAGATCAAAGTCTTCCAGGGCGAGCGCCCGCTCTCGGCGGACAACGTCGCGCTCGGGAGTTTCATGCTCACCGGCATCCCTCCTGCGCCGCGCAGCACCCCCCAGATCGAGGTGGGGTTCGACATCGACGCCAACGGGATCCTGAGCGTCTCGGCCAAGGACCTCGCCACCGGGCGAAAGCAGGGGATCACGATCACCGCAGCGAACAAGCTCTCGAAGGACGAGGTCCAGAAGATGATCCGGCAGGCCGAAGAGTTCGCGGCCTCCGACCGGGGGCGCGCGGAGCTGGTCACCGCCAAGAACCAGGCGGAATCGCTCGCCTACGAGGCGGAACGAGTCCTCACGGAATCGAAGGACAAGATCGCGGAGGCCGACGCAACCGACGTCCGGGCGAAGGTCGCCTCCCTGCGGGAGGCCCTCCAGGCACCGGAGCCCACGGTCTCTCAGATCCAGGCCCAGACGGACGCCCTGACGAAGGCGCTCCACGCGATCGCCCAGAAGCTCTACCAGAGCGCCGCGGCTTCGGCCCAGGGCGGCGCCCCGACCGGAGCACCTCCCACCCCCCCGGACCACGAATCCTCGAGCCCGACCGGTGAAGAGGGGAGCTCGCAGAGCGGCCCGGTCGACGCGGACTTCAAGGTCGTAGACGACGGCGGGAAGGAGCCGGGCAGCCCGTAGGCCGGGCCGGACCCCCGACGGTCAGCGGCCGGGCAGTGGTCGGGGCCAGCGTCGGCCCTTGGCCGGGCCGACGTCACTCCATTTCGGGCCGGATGAGCCGATTGTCGGAGGCCTGTTCCAGCGCGTGGGCCGTCCATCCGGCCGTCCGCGCGACGGCGAACGTCGGCGTGAAGAGGTTGCGCGGCAGCCCGACCGCCTCGAGGACGAGTGCGCTGTAGAATTCCACGTTCGCGAAGAGTCGGGCTCCGGGCTTCGCGGCCCGCAAGGCCGCGAGGGCGCTCTGCTCGACGGCCTCGGCCAATCGCAGCCGCCCCGGTTCGGCGACATCCTTTGCGATACGGTGCAGGACCACCCCCCGCGGGTCCTCGGTCTTGTAGGCCCGGTGGCCGAACCCGAAGAGCACCTCCTTTCGGGCCAGCCTCTCGGCGATCCAGGCGTCGGCCCGCTCGATGGAACCCACGGCGTCCAGCATCTCCGACACCTTGCTCGGGGCACCCCCGTGGATCGGCCCTTTCAGGGTCGCGAGCGCCGCCGTGGCGGCGCTCGCGAGGTCAGACTGGGTCGAGATGGCGATACGGAGCACGAATGTCGAGGCGTTCATTCCGTGGTCGGCGAGCAGGACCAAGTACGACTCCAGCGCGCGCACCTGCGTGGGACTCGGTCGCTGGCCAGTGACCATCGTGAGGTAGTTCTCCGCATGGGAGAGGTACGGGGAGGGTGGGATGGTCGATTGGCCTTGCGAGCGCCGTACGTGCCGGGCCAGCAGGACCGGGGTCTGGGCGATGAGTCGGAACCCCTCCTCGAGGGACGGGGGATACCCAAAGCTCCCGTCACCGAGCGCGGAGAGGATCGTCCGCAGTGCCTCCAAGGGAGCGAGCCCCGGGGGGAGGGCATCCACGACCCGTTCGACGTGCGGGGAGGGCGTGTGGCGCTCGCGGAGCGCTGCGACGACCGCGGGCGACGGGTCCTCGAGCGGCGGATCCCCGTAGAGGAGGAGGTGGACCGCCGACTCGTACGGGATCCCCGGAACGATGTCCCGGACGTCGTACCCGCGGTAGACCAGGTCCCCGGTCTCCCCGCCGACCCAGGAGATGGAGGAGCGGTCAACGACGACATGGTCGAGGCCCTTGGACACGACCGGCGCGGTGCTCATGCGTCCCGGAACCCAGCCCGACCCTTAGCCTCACGGGAGGAAGGGCGGTTGCCGGAAACCCTAAAGAGCCGAGGACCGTCGTAGGGTCGATGGCAATCAACCCGACTCACCTCGTCGAACGGTTGGTCTCGCAGCGGGTGACCTTGCTGCTGAAGGACACCCGACAGCTCACCGGGAAGCTGATGGGCGTCGACGAGCACATGAACCTCGTCCTCGACGAGGCGGACGAGACGACCGCGGAGATGAGCCGTCACCTCGGCCGCGTGGTCCTCCGCGGGTCCAACGTCGTGACCCTTCACTCCCCGCAGGGCGCGGCCGGGAAACCGGCCTGAACGTGCCCGCTTCGCCTACGCCCCGGGAACCCGCACGGCCGCGGCCCAAGGGGGAAGCGCTCGCCGTCCTTCGACTCCTGGCGCAGCTCGGGGCGGACCACACCGCCGTGGTCGTGACCTCCCGTGAGGTCGGCCAACGGATCGGCGTCAGCCAGCAGGCGGCCGACCGCTACCTATTGGCCCTCGAACGCCGGGGCCTGCTCACCCGCGCGCTCGCCCAACGACGCCAGCGGCTTCTGCTGACGCCCGCGGCGCTCGAACTCCTCCGCACGGAGTACCACGCGTACCGACGGATCTTCGAGGGACCGGCCCGCCTGACGTTCGAGGGAAAGGTCGCGAGCGGGCTCGGGGAGGGCCGGTACTACCTCTCCCAGCCGGGCTATGTCGTCCAATTCACCGAACGCTTGGGCTACTCTCCCTACCCGGGAACCCTCAACGTTCGGGTCACTGCCGAGGCCCTACGGAAGGTCGACTTGGTCACGCATTGGACGGGGATGCGGATCGATGGGTTCCAAGCGAGCGGCCGCACTTTCGGGGGCGCCACGTGCTTCGTTGCCCGAATGAACGGGCACGCGTGCCACCTGATCCACCCCGACCGTACCCACTACAAGGACGTTGTCGAGTTCGTTGCCTCCGACTGCCTCCGCGAGGCGCTGGGGGTCCGGGACGGCGACACGGTCAAGGTCGAGCTCGAGGAGACATAATGCCGGAATCGTTGGCGCGCGCGGTCGCGCGAGAGCGACGGCCGGGATCCGGCCCCTCCCGCCGATGCCCGAAGGTACGTCAACCAGTGGGTCGAACGCGAGGCGATCGGTTCCGACCCAGTGTCGGCGTTCGTCCTGATCCTGCGCACCCGAGGCTGCTACTGGGCCGACCAGAAGGGTTGCTCGATGTGCGGCTACGCCAAGGACACTCTCGGCCGCTCGGCGACCCCCGCCGAGCTCGCCGAACAGCTCGACCGGGCGCTCGCCCGATACCAGGAAGAGCCGTACGTGAAGGTCTACACATCGGGGAGCTTCCTGGACGACCGGGAGGTCGACCCCGCCAGTCGTGCGGCCCTCGTCCGTGCGTTCTCGGGGAGGGCCCGCCGGCTCCTGTTCGAGACCCTCCCCGAGTTCGCCACGTCGGAAACGCTCGAGCCCCTCCGGGAGGCGTTCTCGGGGGAGGTCGAGGTCGCCCTCGGCCTTGAATCGACCCACCCGGACGTGCTCGGACGACTGGTCCACAAGAACGCGCCTCCCCGAGAATACCTCGACGCGGGGGACCGGGTCCGTGCCCTGGGCCTTCGCGCAAAGGCCTACCTCCTGCTCAAGCCGCCCTACCTGACGGAGAGTGAAGCGATCCGAGACGTTCTCGCCTCTATCGTCGAGGCGAGTCCCCACTTCGACGCCCTCTCTGTGAACCCGGTCCACATCCAGAACGGGACGGTCGTGGAGTGGATGTACCCACCGGGGACGCTACCGACCTCCCTGGCTCTGGTCGGTCGTCGAGACCCTCCGTGCGGGCGCTCCGCTGCGAGGCCCGAGCCGCCTCGTCTCGTTCCCGACGGCGGGAGGACTTCCCCGCGGTCCGCACAATTGCAAACAGTGCGATTCCCGGGTCCTGGAGGCGATCGAGAACGCCTCCCTGCTCCAGGAGTTCCAAGGACTTGACGCCCTGGACTGCGACTGTCGGCACGAATGGCGGCGTCGCCTCGCCCTCGAGCCCCTGGGGGTCGAAGCATGACCGACCTCACCCCCTCGCTCCCCCGTACCGCCATCGGCGCCATCCATCAGTTCCTGCGCGCTCACGCCGGCCCGCCTACGAGCCAGGGAGGGGTCGTGGGCCTCTCGGGCGGGCTGGACAGCGCGGTGACCGCCCGGCTCGCCCGGGACGCCCTCGGCCCGGAACTGGTCCTCGGCGTGCTGCTCCCGGACCCGGGCTATCCGGACGCCCTCCTGAAGGAGACCCGCGAGTTCGCAGAATCGCTGGGGATCGAGCACCGAACCCTCCGGCTGGGGCCTGCGGTAGCGGCGGTACAGGGTTTGGTGCCCGAGGTACGGGACCGGGTGACCCTCGGCAACATGACCGCCCGGCTCCGAATGACGGTCCTCTACGCTTTGGCCCGCGAGCGAGGACGGCTCGTCCTCGGGACGGGGAACAAGTCCGAGCTTCTGCTGGGATACTTCACGAAGTACGGGGACGGGGGGGTGGACGTCCTGCCGCTCGGGGACCTCTACAAGACCCAGGTGCGCATCCTCGCCGACGAGCTGGGAATCCCGGCGGCGGTCCGGGATCGCCCCCCCACCGCGGGGTTCTGGGAAGGCCAAACCGACGAGGGAGAGATCGGCCTCCCCTACGAGCAGATCGACCGGGTCCTGTACGGGTTCGAACAGCTCCGGACCGAGGAGGAGGTTCACGCCCGTACGGGGATCCCCCTCCCCGCCGTCCATGCCCTCGCCGTACGCGTCGCCCTGAACCGCCACAAGCGGCGCGCCGCCCCGATCCCGAAATTGGGGCTTCGAACGGTCGGCCTCGACTGGCGGGACTAGCGGCCACCAACCTTATGGTCCCCGGCCGGGTCATCGGGGCGTATCCGTTTCCGGCTTTTCCATGGACCGAGCGACCTATCAGCGCCTCTATGACTCCCTGGTCACCGACGAGGACGTCAAACGAATCGCGCATGCCGAGCATCTCGACCCCGAGCTGCTCTTCGTGATCCATACCCACCGGGTCACCCGCGACGCGACGCGGCGTTTCTACGTGGTGAAGCGCCAGCTCCCCCGGCTGGTCCATCAATGGAAGCAGGGCCGGTCGATCCTGGACATCGCGCGCGAGTGGAAGTTCCCTCCGGTCCTGATGGGCCAGCAGATGCTCGGAGAGCTCGGCATCCCGCGTAAGAAAGTGTGGGGGACGTTCCTCCACCCCGAGACCGCCCCCGACCACAGGATCCGCAAGGAGGTCGAGGAGCTCCTCGCCGCAGACCGGATCTACTCCCCCCACGGCATGGAGCTCCAGCGGGAGCGCGGACGCAAGGGCGAGGAGCGGCTCGCCACGTGGCTCGAGAAGCACGGGATCGGGTATCGGACCGAGAAGGACCTGCGCGGCAAGTACGCGAAGACCCCGGACGCCCTGCTCGACGAACCGATCCATCACAACGGCCAGAAGCTCGCCTGGATCGAGTCGAAGGCGAACTTCGGCGACGACGTCGAGCTGCGGAAGAACTTGCGACGTCAGCTCGCGCCGTACACCGAGCTCTTCGGGGAGGGCGCCGTGGTCTACTGGTACGGCTTCGTGGCCGGGGCCGAGTCCCCACCGGGGATCCTGCTCTGGGACGCCGAGATGATCGAGACGGCTATCCCGGTCGTGCCACGACGGAGCGCGACACCTCACGCTGGGCACCCGATCGTCAGATCACGCTCGACAATCACACCCGGCCCGACCTCCTTCAGCCCCAGGATCAACGCACGGCGGGCACGCCGCCGCCCTGCCTCCTTGAACTGTTTGGACATCGAGCGACCGAGCAGGTCGCAGTCCGCGCTGAGGCCGGCCCGCCGCAGTTCCTGGACGAGCTCGATCGCCTCGGGGATCCGGACCGCGTCGTTGACGACCACGTAGGTGTCGAGCGGGGGCTCGCCCTCGGGCCATCGGCCCGCCCCCTTCAGGAGCAGCTCGAGCGTCTGGTCGCCGATCGCCAGGCCTGCCGCGGGGGTGGGAGGGCCCTCGAAAAGCTCGATGAGGTGGTCGTACCGCCCGCCCCCGAAGAGCGCCCGCGCGTCGCCCGAACGCGAGTACGCCTCGAAGACGGTGGAAGTGTAGTACGCGAGCCCCCGGACCACGGTCGGGTCGTAGACGGCCCGACTCCCGAGCCCGGCGCGGTCGAGCAGCGAGAAGAGGCGGCGCATCCGTTCGAGCCCCGCCTGCGCCGCCGCGCCCAACCCACGTCGCTCGAGGCTCTAGGAAGAAGGGTTCCACCTCCCGTGCGGGGACCCCGGCGCCGGCGGTGGTGAAGAGGCCGGAGAGTTCCCGAGCCGCGTCCTCGGAGAGGCCGGCCTGCAGGACCTCGCCCTCGAACTCGGCGGGCGGGATCTTCCGATACCGGTCGACCGCTCGGAAGAACCGAGCCATGTCCTGGACGCCGTAGAGCCCGCCGATGCCCTCGGCGATGGCCCGGTCGTTGATCCGGAAGGCGTACAGACCGGTGGCCCCGGCCTCATCGAGGAACATCGCCGCCGTGGCGAGAAGGTCCGCCTCGGCTTCCACGCCGGCCACGCCGAAAATGTCGAGGTTGAACTGGAGGAACTCGCGAGTCCGCCCGGCCTGGGGCTCCTCGTAGCGCCAGGTCTTGGAGATGGTGAACCACTTGACCGGGAGCGGCTCGGATTTCGCTCGGTCCGCGAAGATGCGGGCCACGGAGGGGGTCGTTTCGGGCACCAACGCGACGGGGCGGTCCCCCTTGTCGCGGAAGAGCCACGTCTCGGCGGCGATGCCCTCCCCGCTCTTGGTCTGGTACAGTTCGAAGCTCTCCACGCTCGGGACCTCCAGCTCGGAATAGCCGGCACGACGGGCGGCCGACCCGCATCCGTCGGCGGATCTCGGACCGGGCCCCCGCCTCCGGAGGAGGGTAGTCCCGGAAGCCCCGGAGCGGACTGAACGGCACGCCGGGGGGACTGGCGGGCTGCTCTTATTAGCTCCGGCCGAGACGGCCCACCGCAAGGACGGCCTTTCCCGCCGGGGACGCGGACGCGCCGGGTCGGCGGCCCCAAGTTGTATCAACCCTGCCCACGCTACAGACCGACGTGCGTGCGGGCCTTCGCGGGGTCGTGCGGGTTGCCCCGCTCATCGTTCTCTTGGCCCTTGCGAGCGGTGGGGTCGTTGCGGAGAGCCCGAACGCCGTCTCGGGCCAGTCCCCATGGGTTGCGCCGCACCTGGGCGACACCGCCCGAGAGGGACCTCTCTCTGGCGTGGTGGGGGCCGGCTCTCCTTCCCCCCGACCCGTCGGGACCCCGAGCCCGCCCCAGGGCGTAGGCTCTCCGGGGGCCAGCGGGCCGATGGCCGCGACGATCGAATGCCATCCGGGCGGCGGGCGTGCCCCTCCGCTATGCATTCCTCCCTGACCTCGACCGCGGCCCCTCGGTGGCATCGCCGGCGGGACTCGTCTCGCCGACCTACACGACGGCCCCGGCTCCAATCGGCGTCGCGGACTTCGGCGTGATGAACCGTTCTGGCACCCTCGTGGCCGCGAACCTCAGCACCTCGGGACTCGAAGGAACGTTCGCCCCCACGCAGTTCTCGGGACTCTCCATGGACGTCGGGGGCCCGGACTTGTACGGGGTCCAGCTCAATGCGGTACTCCAGGACGTCACCTTGCTGGGGAACTCCTCCTACTCGTTCTGGACCCAGAACGTGGTCGAGTACCTCTCCCTTCTCGCATGAGCTCCTCCTGCTCGACAACCTGTGGAATTTCTCGAGCTCGACTCCCGCGCTATCGACGAACGCCCTGTACGCCCACGGACCGAACGGGACCCAGGTCGGGACCACCTTCTACTACGGGCTCGGTCCGCGGATCCCGGTCGGATACCCGTTCCGGCTTTCGCTCTTCCTGAATGCGAGCGTGTCGGACAACCGGGATGTGGTGTTCTTCAACTACACCGTATCGAACGGGTCGGTCCATCGAGCCGGGTCCTACGATGAGCTGGAGTTCAATAGCACGTCATCCCCCTCGGGGGGGACCACGGTCCCGCCGGTGTACGTGGCGGAGGGCTACGGCGTCAACGCCCTCGGACTTCCCGATGATTTCGAGTTCATCATCGGGGGTCCCGGTGGCGGGAGCAACTTCGACGCGTTCAACGCCTCCGCGGCAATGGGCCTCTACTATTGGGAAGCGGGGGCTCGGGTGTTCCGGGTGGTCCCCTCCGCCTATGACGTCGGAGGGGATACCGGCGAGACCGCGGCCGGCCTCGCGTCGACCTGGGCGGCCGGGGCCGACGCCGCGCTGGGAGGCCCCCCAGGCCCCGCCGCTTATCTGAGCCAGGGGCCGTCGTTTCTCACGGGGGAGTGGAACGTCACGAACGCGACGGCGGGCTCGACCGTCCTTCATCTCCGCCTCGCCCCACAGAACGGGTTCACCTTCCTCGCCGCCGGAACCGCGCCCTCCGAGTCCGCCTTTCAATGGGTCCCGCCCGCGGGCCCGTACACCGTCGTCCCTGGCGAGTACCTCTGTCGTAGCGCTCGCCTCGCACTTCATCCCCGATTCGACGACCTTGCTCACGGCGCCGGGCTCCAGCTGGCTGAACCTTACGCTCAGCGGCGACCCGAGCGCGGGCGTCTACACCCCACTTTGGGCGCTTTCGAACGCAAATCTCCCGAACATCTCCTCGAGCTGCGGAGGCGGAGGCTGCACCTTATGGAACGACGAGTCTCGCCCGCTCGGCTCCCCGTCGGACGGGGCCACGGCGTACCCCTGGTTCGGGGCGTTCAACGATTTCTTCTACCCCGAGCTGCCGGGAATCCTCCTGTGGAACGTGACCCATGTGGTGATGGCCTCGCCTCCGAGTCTCGAGGTGCTCACCCCGTCCTGGCTGCGGAACGAGAGCCTCCGGTTCGGCACCCCATCCTCGAACGACCTGCCGACGTTCTGCTATGACGATTCCGCGATCCGACTCGCGGGCGCCGGCGCGATTGGCGGTTGGTGGTTCGCAGGCTCCTACCTCGGACCGGCCGCGGCGCAAGCGAGCGTCGTCTTCTGGAACACGTCGGCGAGCCTCGTCGCGAACAACACCTTTCTGACCAGCGGGGAAGGGTTGTTCTTGTACGGGGGCACCAACAACACAATTGTCGGGAACACGTTCCTGAACTACCTGCCCCTCGCGCCGGACGAGGGCTCGATCGCCGGCGCGGTGGCGGGTACCGCGGGACTGTTCGAGGCGGAGCGGGGCGACGGCGGCGCAGGGGGTTCGGGGTGCGGTTGCGCCGACCTCGTGTACAACAACGCCTTCGGAACCTACTTCCCCGCGATCGAGCCGACCGTCGACCCCTACACCGGGCTTCCCCCCCGCCTCCCGTTCGATGCCCGATGGAACGTCACCCCCACCCCCGGCCCCAACATCGTAGGCGGTACCGAGCTGGGCGGCAACTTCTGGTGGAATTACGGCGACTCGACCGACCCGTACTGGGTGCTCCCCTACAACGCGAGCGGGGAGATTTCCACGGGTGGGGATGAACACCCCGTGGTGCCGGAACCGCTCTGGACGGTCACCTTCGTGGAGCAGGGACTCCCGACGGGGACCTCCTGGCGGGTCGGCATCGACACCTCGACCGGCACCGCCTACCGCATGTCGGGCAGCACCACCGTGACGGAGACGTGGCCGTCCGGTGAGGACTTTGTCACGGCCGGTTCCCAGGGAGGGACCTACGGGATTCCCACGACCGAGGTCCTGCTGGTCGATGCGGCCAACGTGACGGACATCTTGCAGTTCTACCCGATCTTCGCGCTCGGCTTCACGGCCGTCGGGATCCCGCTCGGAGGGTTCTGGACCGTGACGGTCTGGAACTCGTTCGGAAGCTGGATCGACCTGGGCAACGTTCCGGACTTCCCGGCGCAGGACCTCGCGAGCGCCACGTACAACTTCACCGTCAGTTCCCCGCCCGGCTACGAGGCCTCGCCGGGGACGGGCACGGTGGACTTGGTGGCCAACCTGACGCTCGACATCACCTTCTCGGCCACCGGGGTGCCCGGCCTTCTCGTCGGCCAGGTCAGCCCGGGATTGGGGAGCGTGCTCCGGTCGACGGTCAGGCCGTCGCCCTGGGGAGCGGCGGGGGGTTCTCGCTCAACCTGACGGCCGGACTCCACTCGGTCGAGGCGACCGCGTCGGGGTACGTCCCCTACTTCAACAACGTGACGGTCCACGGTGGAGGGCGCACGAACCTTAGCATCGTACTCGTGCCCGAGGCCACGGCGGGAGGAAGCCTAACGGCGGGGTCGCTCGAGCTACTTCTGGCCGTCGTCTCCGCGGCGACGTTGATCCTGGGGGGATTGGCCCTCGTGTTCTATCGGCGCAGCCGGGCACCACGAGAACCGTCCCGCGGCCCGCCACCCTCGTAGGGAACCGGGCCCTTCGACCGCCCGACCTGACGGGCGGCGCAGTTCGGGACCGTTGGCTAGAGGGACGGGGAGGGTCGCAAGCCCCCCACGACCTCGCCGGAGACCTCGGGCACCTCGCCGGCGGGGATTGACGGTCGGCGAACGACCGGACCCGCCCGGTACGCCACGATGGCCCCGACGAAGTTCCGCTGCCGGAGCTCGGCGAGCACGGAGCGGAGCTCCCCCACCGCTGCCTCGATATCGGCGCCGCCCGAACGGATTCGACCAGCCGGTCGCGAAGGCGGTGCAGGTCCTCGACCAAGCGTGGCTCGAGCACGGCCCAGAGCGCGATCGCCCCGCGGGCGAGCAACCGTTCCCCGTCACTTCGCCGCCCGACCAGCACGAGCCGGCGGCCTTCCTCGAACGGACCCAGGGCCGGGGACGGGTCACCTCCGAGCTCTCGGATCGTCCCGGCGAGCAGCTCCCCCTCCGTCACGAGGATCCGGCCGACCGTCCACTCCTCTTCGGAGCGCTGGAGCTCGTCGCGCACGTGGCTCATGCGACGTTGGGCTCCGGTGAGGTCCCGGCGAGTGAGGGCCTGTCGGGCGCCATCGAGCTCGACATCGACCGTTGGGGTCGGGCAGAATGCCGCGAGCTCGTTGCGTCGCGCCAGTGCCGCCTCGAACTCCTCGGCGAGGACGCTGATGAGGTGGACGAACATCTCTCGGGCGAGCGATTCGAGCGAGGGCCGGTCCTGCGTGAGGTGGGCTTCCGCGTTCCGTTCCTCGAAGTTCGTGAAATCGAGGCCTAGGCGACGACCGAGCTGGGAGTACTCGTCGAGGCGGCGCTCCAGCTCCGCATCCGTGGGGACGGGGGGAAGTTCGGGGAACTCCTGGATCGGAGCCGGCGCACGGACCGGCTCGACCTGGTCCGGAGGCGGAGCGACCTCGACGCTCGGCAGCGGAGGGAATTGAAAGCTCCGGCTGAGGAGGGCGGGAGTCCCCGAGGGCGGTGGCGACACTGGCTTGGTGAGGTCGACCGTCGCGAGGAGCTCGCCGATGGTCCGGAGCGAGACCGGGTCGGTTTCCGTGGGGCCTGCCGCCTCCCGCACCGCATTGAACAGGCTCCCCGAGAGCTGGCATTTCGGGCAGACCGGGGCCTCGTCCGGGACGAGCGTCCCGCACGCAGGACACGACAGAGCGACCATCGCCGGTCTCACTCCCCTCGAAGATCCGGGGGCCGGCGCCTCGGCCCGGGGCCGCCGGTGCTCGAAGAATGGATTCGGGGCCGGCGAGCGGGTCGCATGGGTCGCTCCTCGGTAGGTAAGAGCGAGCCACCCCTCAAAAGCGTTCGTGCGTGCCCGCGGGCTACGGTTCGGGGCCCAGCGGGGCCAGGTGGCGCCGCGCCGAAGGCGTGGGGTGGTGACGTCCCGAGGTTCCGAGGGGGAGCGCGAGGGGGATGGGTGGCCGCCTCCGGGGGCCACCGTCGGTGACACTCCGGGCACTGAAATCCCCGCTGCCGGCCCAGGGACCGGCTGCTCCGGCGACATGACATGCAATGGGGCGGACGCGTACCCGATTGGGTGGGCGCCCATCGGAGCAGCTCGATCCCCTCCAACCGGACCTCAGGCCTCGTTCCCCGGCTTCCCCAGACTCGCACCCGGTCCCCGGCGCGGAGGTCCTGGGCTACCTGGGGGAGGGTCTTCGTAGGTTCGAAGGCGAGACACACCACCGGGGGGCCCCGCGAGGGAACGATTGAGAAGCGCACGTGACCGCCGCGCAAGGCCACCCCGGGCGCGCGGACCTCCCCCCCAATCCAACCCGAGCAGTAGTCGGGCCAGCGGTCCGCCTCGCGTCGGATCAAGTGATCCCCGGTCCCCTGATTCGTCCGAAACAGCACCCACCGTTCCACGGGTTCTGACCGGACCCGTTCGCGGGCGCGCAGCGGCGCATCTCGGGTAGTTCCACGGAGCCCGAAGAGGATCGGGCAGGGAGTGTGCGGGGCCACCAGGAGGCGCCGGGTCCTGCGGTCGAAGCAGAGGAAGAGTCGAGGGTCCGCGGCCTGGGCGGCGCGTACCGACCGCGAGTCCACCTCGCGCGGTCGCCCGTACCGCTCCGGATCGCGGTAGGAGATCAGCTCCCACGTGCCCCGGTCGGCCGGGCCACGCGATCGAGGCGGCCGCGCCGACCAGGCCCTGGTCGCTCCCCTCGGTCCTCATCCACACCCCGGCGGCCGCCAGCTCCTGACGAACCTGGTCGACCGCGACGACCTCCTGCACCGCCCGATGGTACCAGCGTGCCGGGAAAGGCCGCTCGGTGGCGACCATCGCCGGGTCGGTCCCCTTCTCCCCGGTCTGAGCGGAGGCACGGACCACGCTCCAGGCTGCGTCGAGGAACCGTTCGACCGCGTGGGGAGAGGGAGCCCTGCCGCGGGGAAAGCTACGGAGCTGACGCTCCCCGACCTCCCCGACGAGGCGGGGACGCCCCGCTCCGCGGCCGAAGCGAGCGGAGAGCGCCGCGTTCCCCCGCGTCTTCCAAGGGATGTTCGGGTTCAGTCGGACCAGACGAGGCTCGCCGACGAGGTCGAGGTCGTGCTCCGCCGCAAGCGCAAGCAGCTCGGTCAGCACGAACGTCGTGCAGCCTCCCCGGGGAGAGTCCGTGTCGTCGATCCCGACCCAAAGCGTCATGCCGTGCGGGAACGAACGCCCCCGCCGTCCCCCAGCGTCAGGCGAGGGTGGCGAGGAGCTTCTCGTACGCCGGAAGGTTGGGCGCGATCTCGATGTCGGTGCGCGCGGGCCCGGTGGATTCCCCGAGGAGCTTCGTCTCGAGACCCTCGCGGGAAACTTCCTTCGGTCGGTGCATGACGCCGATTGGGATCCGTCCGGCGTCCATCGTCTCGAGGCAGATCCGGAACATCGCCTTTCGGTCGGTCGGGTCGTACCCTTCGACCTTCGAGACGTCCAGCACCTTCTCCCGCCACAGCTTGTAGGTATCGTTGTAGGTGACGCAAGGGGAGAGGTCCTCGATGAACGCGAACCCGCGCCCCTCGCGCGTGAACCGGAGCGCCTCCCCGATCACGGCGATCATCGTCTTCGGGTCCCCGGAGAAGGTCCGTGCGATGAGGTTCGGCGCCGGGATGGAGAGCGCAGTGAGGATCGCGTCGAACGGCCGCTCGATATTCCCTTCGAACCCGATCTGGCTCGTGGGCGACGGCTGCCCCTTCGTGAGGCCGTAGGTCTCGTTGTTCATGGCGATGTAGATGATCGAGGTGTTCTTCTTGAACGCGTGGATGAAGTGACCCATCCCGATGGCGTAGCCGTCCCCGTCCCCGCCGGCGGCCACGACCGTGAGCGCCGGGTTCGCAAGCTTCACGCCGACGGCCTGGGCCAGGAGTCGGCCATGGAGCGCGTGGATCCCGTTGACCTCGAGGAAGTTGTGGATGGAGCCAGAGCACCCGATCCCGCCGACCAGCACGAGGTCGTGCGGTGCGAGCTTGATCTCGAGCGCGGCCTTCTTGAGGGCGGCGAGGACCCCGAAGTCACCGCAGCCCGGGCACCAGATCGGCGGAACCGGCTTCGCGGACTCGACCATCCTAGGCGACCTCGGGAATCTCGGCGATGATCTGCGGGGCACGGAAGGTTGAGCCGTCGTACTTCAGGATGGAGCGGAGCTTCTGGTAGTGCCAGGGCATCGTCTCGCGGAGCAGGCGGTGGAACTGGCCGGTGTAGTTGTGCTCCACGACGTACGCGACGTCCACGGACTTCAGGAACGGGTCGATCTCCTGGGTGGGGACGGGGTACAACGTCCGGGCCTGGAGGAAACGGGTCGCCTTGCCGCGGGCCATAAGCAACCGCTGCGCTTCGAGGATCGGCCCGATCGTACTGCCGAAGCCGATGATGCCGACCTTCGCGTCGGCCGGGCCGAAAAATCGAGCCCCCGGGGAGCTCGTCGCGCGCCTTGACCATCTTTTCGAGTCGCTTCTTCATCATGCGGACGCGATTCACCGGGTTGACCGAGACGTGGCCCCATTCGTCGTGCTCATTGCCCGTGATCTCAGCCCAGACGCCCGGGGTCCCGGGAGGAGCATACGGGCTCTGGCCGGTCTCCGTGAAGCGGTACGCCTTGTACTGGGCGAGCTGGGCGGCGGAGTCGCCCGTCAGTCGCTCGCCCCGAGCCACGTGGACCCGGGAGATGTCGAACCGGGGACTGCTGGTCGTGTTTTGCGAGAGAGCCTGATCGAGGAGGAGAATGACCGGGAGCCGCCATCGTTCGGCGAGGTTCAGGGCCTCGACGGTCATCTCGAAGCAGTCGACCGGGGTCCCGGGGGCGAGGATGAATCGAGGGTACTCCCCGTGGCCAAGGTTCGCGAGGTGCGAGAGGTCGGACTGCTCGTGCCGCGTAGGTTGGCCGGTCGACGGCCCGACCCGCGAGCAGTCCGCGACCACGATCGGAAGCTCCGCCGTGCCGGCGTGTCCGATCCCTTCGGTCATCAGCGAGAGGCCGGGCCCGCTGGTCGAGGTCATGACCCGCGCACCGGTGTAAGCCGCCCCGATGATCATGTTCACCGCGGCCAGCTCGTCCTCGGCCTGGCGCACGACCCCGTGGAGGGGGGGAAGTACCGCTGAAGGTACTCCATGATCTCGGTCGCCGGCGTGATCGGGTAGCCGGCGAAGAACCGTCCCCCGCCTACGACGAACCCGAGGGCGACGGCCTGGTTGCCGGTCGTCATGACGAGGTCGTGGGCATCCCCGTCGGCGACGCTGTACCGGTCCGCCAGGCCCGGGACCTCGAGCGCGGCCTTCCGACCGATCTCGAGGGCTTTGAGGTTCTTCTCGAGGGCTTCGCCCCCCCGTCGCTTGAACCGCTCCTCAATGACGGCTCGCGTCTCGGCCGGGTCAAAGCCGAACACGACGCTCGAGCGCGCCGTAGGCCGCCGTGTTCTTGAAGATCGGTTGGCCGAGCACCCCGCCGACCAGGGTCGCGAACGGAAACCCCGACGCGTTGGGCAGGTCCGACTTGAACGCGGTCGAGTCGTAGAGGATGTACCCGTGGGGGGCTAGCTCGGAGTGGCCGATCGTCACCGCCTCTTGGTCGAAGGCGACCAGCACGTCGACCGTCGACTTCACGGCCGCGGTCGGGTCCCGGCTCGCGCGCACCGAAGCGTCGGCATGGCCCCCGCGGATCCGGGACAGCACATTGCGTGACGTGTACACATAGAGGCCCCGCTTCCGGAAGTATCGGCCGAGGAGGTCGGAGACGGTGAGGGTACCGTCGCCGCCTTGCCCCCCGATCATGACGCTGACGTCGGTGAGAGGAGCCACGGGGCGGGCCGCCCCGGGCCCGGATTCCTCCGGAAGGGGGCTGGCTTTGGCGGCGGGGGTGGTCATGGAGTTCCTGAGGACCCGTCGGGGCAACGGGTGCATCATTTGAGCACTGTACGCTATTTAAGGGCGTGCGGGCGTCGGCGTTCCCAGACGCTTTTCCCCCGAGCGCTGACCCCGGGAACGCTCGGCCCCGTCATGAACATGCAGCGAGGGGCGGGCCATTCGTACCCGCAGGGCCCGCGCCCAAATCCGGGAGCGCTCGCTCTGCGATTCGAGGAGAGCTCTCTCCTATAGGTCGTTCAGGATCCGCTCAATCTCCCGGGCCGCTGCGTCGAGTTCCTTGGCCACGAGCCGGGTAGCTTTCCGGGCCGAACCCTCTGGGTCCCTCGCAGCGTCTTCGGCCTTCGTGAGCAATCGACGGGATAGCTTGGCGCTGGCTGAGGCCAGGTCCTTCGCGGCCCGCTTTGCTTCGTACAATGCATCGTTGAGTGTCTCGTCGGTCACCGGATCCCTCCGGTACCCGAACGTCAAGCGGCTACTTACCGCGTCCGCGTCGCTCACCCGTCGCCGCCCGCGCCTAGCAGGGTCCGTGCGGTCCCCGAGGGCGCGAGGATGGTCGGGCTCGTCCCCGGTCCGTCGACGCCACCCGCCCGCAACATTCGACCGCTCCTCTGGAGTTCGTTCCAGGGAGCGCCGGAGATGGCTTATCCGAGAGAAGACTCCCCGACCTAGGTGGTCACCATGAAGACCGGAACCATCCGACAGACCGTCTCCCTCCCGGCGCCCCCCATCGAGGTCTACACGGCTCTCATGACCACCAAGGGCCACTCCGCTTTCACGGGCGCCCCGGCCCGCATCAGCCCGCGCGTGGGCGGCCAGATCATGGCCTGGGGAGGCTACATCCACGGGAAGAACCTCACGCTGGTCCCGGGGAAGCGGATCGTCCAACGCTGGAGACCGGCGGAGGAGACCTGGCCCCGGACCCATTTCTCCAAGGTGACGTTCGTGCTCTTCCCGACGCGGGCCGGAACGCGACTGAAGTTCACTCATACGGGGGTACCCCAAGAGCACCTCGCGCACCTGAGCGCGGGCTGGAAGGAGAGCTACTGGGACCCTCTGAGAAAGTATCTGCGGGCCCGCCCGAAGAAGTAGCCCCGGGTCGATCGCCCTAGGCGGGGCGTGCGGACCGGAGGTCGAGAGCCTCCACGACCTGGGGAAGCGAGGACAGCGGGATTGGGAGGTCGAGCGGGAGCGAGGTTCCGGGGGGGGCCTTGTGGCACACCAGCGAACCGGCCCGCCATCCCCCGAGGTCGGCCGCCTGGACCTCGAAAACGAAGTCAAAGGCCGAGCGGCCCGTCCCGGGGGGACCGACCGCCGCGAAGACCGGGAGCACCCCCGCCTGCAGGATCGCATCGATGATTGGTCGAACGCCCGCCGGCTCCCTCGGGTAGTAGTCGCGGACGCGGTCGCTGTTCGCGATCACCACGACCGGCCGCGCGGGCTCACGTCCTACCTGGCTGACGGCGACTTGGACCGTCGGCGGCAGCCGCAGAAAATCGGTAAGTCCGGCGATCACGGCGCTCGGCTCGTCGGACCGCACCACGCTCCACAGGACCCTGCTCGCAGTCGCGTCCTGAGGCATCGCGTCGGTAGGGGAGACGAAGAAGAGGTGATTCTTGGGGATCCACCCGAGGTCGCTCGGGCTCGCGAGGTCGGAGCCCCCGTTCGCGTTGCGGATGTCGAGCCAGGTCGGGTTCGGGTCGTTGGCGCGGGCCATGGCGTAGGCGATCCGGTCGACGACCGGCCTCGACGACCCGTAGAGGAAAGTACCCCAGGGGCCTCTTCCCAGGACGTGGAAATCCAGCGCGGGAGGAGCTCCTCTCTTTGGCGACACCGCCGCCTTAACGGTAGCCCCGCAGGTTAAACCTACCCCCCAACGGAAACTCGTGAACTCCCGTCCGCGCCGCCCCTCCCCGGCAGCCGTGGCCGGGCCGCGGGAACCGCTCCCGCTACGGGACCTCGAGGTTCCGCGGCCGGCCGCGACGCGAAGGTTCAAGAGTCTGCCACTCCCAATGAAACGGGTCGAGAGTGATGGTGATGACATCCCCGTGTACCGACCCTCCCAACCCCCCTGCGGTGTTCCAGGTATCGCGGGACCTTCCCCCCCTCCGCTACTCGCTGCTCGAGGTCTTTCAGGGCTTGGAACGAGTGCCCGCCTTCGAGAAGTACCCGGGCTCCCCAGGGACCCGACGGAGTTTGGCCCGCGATACTACGGTGGAGATCGCACGGCGTCGCGGGGAGTGGATGTACGTGGCTCCCCACGAGCTCCCCCCGAACGCGGATCGAACTGCTGGCGACCGATTACCGCCCCCGAGAATTGCGTGGTGGTGAGCCGTCAGCACCTTCGCGAGAGTCCCGCGATGGTCCTGTACCTGGACATCCTCCATGAGCTCTACCACGTCATCCAGCGAAGCCAGGGTCGAGAGCTCTGGGACGAGAGCTACTCCTACGTGGATCGTCCGACAGAGCTCGAGGCGTACCGGTTCGCGAACGTGGAGGCCCGGCGGCTCGGCGTCACCGATTCGTTCCTGAGGGAGGACCTGCGCGTGGCCTGGGTCAGTGCGAAAGAGCACCGCCGTCTCCTGACCAACCTCGACGTGCGCCCCCGCTGACCGGGAGGGTGAGGGCGGGGCCGGGACTCACCGGCCGGCGGGGCCCCCGGTCTCGGGGCGGGTCCACGGAGCGGCCCGGGGCGGGTTTATTGCCCCGGAGGGCTTGGTGAGGCCGGACCCCGACGACCCCGGAGACAGGGCCGGTGGACGACGGGCGACCGCAAGAGAACGACCCGTGAGCGAACGAGGAACGTACATCGTCATCGAGGGGATTGACGGGACCGGCAAGACGGAGCTGGCCGCCCGACTGGTGCCGCCCCTGCTCCGGCGCGGGCATTCGGTCTCGAGCTTCCGTTCGCCCACCGACAAGTTCCTGCGTCGCGAGGTACGCCCGCATGATCCAGAGCGAGCCCTTCGCGGCGGCACTTTGCTTCACGGTCGACCGCGCGCTCCTTCGGCCGGACATCGAGGCCGCGCTCGACCAGGGCGACGTCGTCGTGCAGGACCGCTCGTTCTATTCGACGCTCGCCTACCAGTCGCCGGGTCTGGCGACCGAACAAATGCGGGAGCTCGAGCGGATTGAGCGAGCCCTGTCGGTCGAGCCGGACCTGGTGCTCTACCTCGACGCTCCGGTGGACCTGGCCATCCGACGGATGCAGGCCAGCGGGGAGGCGGATGCGGTCGAGGATGACATGTATCTCCAGCGGGTCCGGACGAAGTTCGAGCAGATGTTCCAACAGCCGCGCTGGGTTCGCATCGACGCGAAAGGTACTCCCGAGCACACGATCGAGCAGGCGATGAACGCGCTCCTCGCCGCCGGCCTCTAGTTCCCCCCGCCGGTACGACACGCGCCCCGGGCTTCCCCTCGAACATCGGTCGTGGGCCCGGTCGGCCCCGGCGACGTTTGCGGGGTCGGGGCGGCTCCGTCTTCCCCATGGTCTCGGGCCACGCGGCGGACCGATCCCCCCGCGTCGCGGGTCGGTCAGGTCCGGTCGGTCCGAGCCGGGGGGCCGCTCGGAGCGACGGCGGTCGGGCCCGTTTCAGGCTTCTGCCCGGACAGTAGGCCTCGACCAGGTAATCCGAGATGTCCCGGACTTTTGTTTCGGGCGGGGCCACGCGGCTCAGGTTCGAGAGGCAGAGCGGACAGGCGGTCACGACCCGACGATCCACCGCCTGGAGCTGCTCGATACGCCGCCGTCGCGATCTCTGCGGACTTTCCCGGGAACAGCGTCTCGAGAGGCCCCCCGCAGCAGAACGTCATCTTCCCGGAGAGCTCGGGCTCGGCGATCCGGACCCCGGCGCCGGCGAGCAGGGTTCGCGGCTGGTCGACGACCCCCTCGTACCGCGCGTAGACGCACGAGTCGTGGATCGTGGCGGACCCCCCGACCCGCTGGAGCGGGGTGAGGCTCCGCTCGGCCAGGACCTCGAGATAGCTTCGGACCTCGAGCTCGTATCCGGGGACGACCTTCGGGTAGACGCTGCGCAGCATGTTGGTCGTGTGGGGGTCCACGGTGATCACTCGCTGGACCCCGTGCTCCCGGAGCACGCCATACACGTACTGGGCGTGGGCCACGAACGTACGGTCGAGTCCCTCATCGTACGCGAGGGCTCCGGCGTAGAGGTCGGCCTTAACCTGGTAGCTGAACGGCACGCCGGCAGCCTTCAGGAGTCGGGCGATGTTGCGTAGTCGTTCGTCGTACGCTCGGCGCTCCTTGGCGGAGGTGCGGGCGAGCAGCGGGGTGAGGTTGACGACCTTGTTCACGGACCGCGCGAGGCCGAAGAGTCGGGCGCTCCCGGATCTCTCGTACTTCGCGAGCTGCCGGCTCATGGCGTTGATCGCCGGCACCATCTGCCACATCTGGCCCGTGAAGAGCATCGTCGCTCCCTCGCTGGGAATGTCGAGGCCCCGGGTCCAGGCGGTCAGCTTCCGACGGCCGATCGGAAGCGCGCTCCGTCGCTTGCGGAGGTTGTCCCCCAGCATCCCGAGGGTGCTGGCCACCGGAACGGGCACGATCCCTCCTAGGCCTCCGCGAGGTGGTGGACATCGCGGTTGACGATGGTCCGCAGCGCCCGGACGTTCTCGGCGATGTGGACCCCACCAGGGCAGTTCGCCTCGCACATCCGGCAGAGGAGGCAGCTGAAGATCGTGTCTCGCTGGGCGCGGACCGCCTCCGCATTTCCCAAGAGGACGTAACGGAATAGCCGGCGGGGCAGGAGCTCGACCCCGAGCGGGCAGAGCGCCGAGCAGGTGCCGCAGTTGATGCACCTTCGCGCGTCGAAGTCGCCGCTCAGGTCCAGTCCGTTCAGGAATTCCGTGTCGACCTTCATCGGTCTTCCTCCGCAAGCTGGTACTGGTAGTAGTCGTCCGACCGCGCCTTGGAAAGTTCGTGGACCCGCCCGTAACGCCGCATCGCCATGACCCACTTCGTCACCTCGGGGACCGGTGCCCCGAGCGCTCCGGCGATCTCGGGGAGGGTCCTGGGGCCCTGACGCAGCACGGCGGCTACGCGGTCCGCCTCGAGCATCCCATCCCGGAAGACCTCGCTGAGGCTCCGGAGCTGGGTCTTACCCGTCATGCCGCCCCCCTCGCCATCGCGTCGATCATGGACGTGATCTGTTCGTTGGTGTACCCCTGAACGGCGACCGCCTGCTTCGGGCAAACCGGCACGCACCCGCCCTCGCCCTTGCACAGGATCGGGTTGACCTCCGCGACCTGCTTCTCGCCGTAGGATACCGAATCGATCGCCCCGTACGGGCAGGCCTTCAGGCACGCGTCGCACCAGACGCAGAGGTTCGGGTCGACCTTGGCGACCAGCGGGTCGAGGTCGACGTACCCCTTGAGCAGCAGCGCACCGGTCTTCGAGACCGCGGCCAGAGCGCTTCGCGACGCTCTCCGCGACGTTCTTCGGTCCCTGGGCCGCTCCGACAATGAACACCCCATCGATGACCGTCTCGACGGGCCGCAGCTTGACGTGGATCTCGTGGAAGAACCCGTCCTGGCCGACCGGGAGCTTGAGGACGTCCGTGAGCGCGGGCGTTCTCCCGGGGCACCATCCCCGTGACCAGCACGACGAGGTCGGGCCGGATCTCGACCTCCTCGCCCGCGCATCAGGCGGTCGTGGACCTTCAGGACCGGAGCCCTCCGTCCCCTCGCGCGACCACGGGGGGGTCCGTCCTCGCCGTACCGGAGGAAGAGGGAGCCCGAGCGCAGCGCGTGCTCGTAGAGCGCCTCGTACTTCCCGTAGGTCCGCACGTCCCGGAAGAGGTGGAACTGGTGGATGGTCGGGTCCAGCGCGGCTCGACGACCGTCGCGATGTGGGAGGTAGCGCTGCAGCAGTACCGCGAGCAGTACGAGTGCCCGGCACCTTCCTTCGACGCCTCGCGGGAGCCGACGCAGTAGATGTAGGCGATCGTCCGGATCTCGCCGCCCTCGATAGACGAGGCGGTTCGGTCGGGTGGCGAGGAGTTCCTTGAACTCCGGGAAGCGTCACCACACCCTCGAGGCCGAAGCCGAACTCCCCGTTCTTCGGCGTGTAGGGCTCGAATCCGGTGGCGACGACGATCGCTCCGACCTGGAGGGAGATGAGGTCCCCGGTTCCGGTGCGGACCTTGACGGCGAATTCGCCGATCCGCCCCGCCTTCTCGACCAGCTCGCTGTTGAAGTACAGTCACGATGTTCTCCCGTCGACCCACGTCCGCGAGGAGGCTCTGGACGAGCTCCCCGCCCACCTTGTCGTTCGGGAAGAGGCCGCCCCACCGGACGACCTGTCCCCCCGGGGCGGCCGCTTTCTCCACGAGGTGGACAGAGATCCCGAGGTCCGACAGGGCGACGGCGGCCCGCAGTCCGGCGACCCCGGCGCCGAGCACGAGGGCCTGGGGAAGGGTCTCGACCCGCATTCTCTCGAGCGGCTGGGAGAGCGCGGTCTTGGCCACGCCGGCCCGGACGAGGTCGAGCGCCTTCTCGGTGGCCCCCGGCCGGTCGTGGGTGTGGGCCCAGGAGCACTGTTCGCGGATATTGACCTGGCTGTACTCGTACGGGTTGAGGCCGGCCCGCTCGGCCATGGCGCGGAAGGTCGCGGTGTGGAGCTTCGGGGAACAGGAGCAGACGACAATGCCGTCGAGCTTCTTCTCGCGGATCTCCTGGATCACGGCCTGCTGGGCGGCGTCGGAGCAAGCGAACATCTGAACCTGGGCAGGTCACGACGTCGGCCTCCTTGCTGGCCTCTTGCCGCACCTTTTCGGTGTCGACGTAGTCCGAGATGTTGCCCCCGCACTGGCACGACGACGACCCCGATCTTGCGCGCCGTCATGCCTTCGCCTCCGCGCGCTTGAGGTAGGCGGCGATCTGCGCGGATGCCGCTTCCGAATGCACGATCGTATCGGGGATATCGCGGACCGCGGTGGCGGAGCCGATGACGAACACCCCATCGAGGCTTGTCGTGCCGGGCTCCAACTCCTCGTTCGTCTCCTGGACGTAGGAGTAGGCATCCTTGGCCGGACCTCCCTGGGGGAACATCCCCAGCGGGGTCTGGTTGGGGAGCATACCGACCGCGAGCACGACCAGGTCGTGACGTGCGACCTTGTGGCCGCCTCCGCCCTCGATGTCCTCGTAGTGCACGAGGAGGTCGCTGTCGTCCGTCTCCTCGATGCGGGAGACCTTGCCCTTGGTGAACGCGACGCTCATCCCCTTCGTCTGCTGGAAGAACTCCTCGTACCCCTTACCGAACGCCCGGATGTCGATGTAGTAGACCGTCACGTCCGCGAGCGGGAGCGACCCCATGAGCAGCTGGGCCTGCTTCATCGAGTACATGCAGCACACCCGCGAGCAGAGACGGTTGCCGACCTGTTCGTCTCGCGAACCGGTGCACAGGACGAACGCGACGTTGGAAGGCATCTTGCCATCGGAGGGGCGGACCACCGCGTTGAACGGCCGGGTGGGGGCGAGGATGCGGTCCATCTGCGGGCCGGTGATGACGTTGGGGAAGCGCCCGAACCCGAACGCCGGCTTCTGGCGCGCGTCGAAGGGAGAGAACCCCGTGGCGAGGGCGACCGACCGGACGGTGACGGTTTCTGCGTGGGCCCGCATGGTGAGGTCGATCGCGTCCGCCGGGCAGGCGGCGATGCACTCCCGGCACTCCGAGCACACGCCGCAGTCCAGGCAGCGGTTGGCGCTCTCCCTCGCCTGGGCTTCGTTCATGACCGTCTCATACTCCTCGAACGAGGTGACCCGACTGGGGGATGGGAGTTCGAACGACCGGGATCGGCGTGCGCGGGGCCGTGTCCTTGCGGGCTTCCGTCGCCACCGCCATGCGGTCGGCGCTCGGCAACCGCTCGTCAAACTTGACCCCCTCGAGCGGAAGGCCCTGAAGAAGACGGTCGATGTAGAAGGCGGCTCGCTTCCCCTGCCCGATCGCGGTCACGATCATCGAGGGGCCCGTAACGGCGTCCCCGCCAGCGAAGACGTACGGAACCGAGGTGGCGAGGGTCTCAGGGTTCACGTTGAACGTACCGTTCCGCTGGAGCTCGACCTCGGAGGCAAAGGCCCCCGTGTTGGGAGCCAGACCGATCGCCGTGATGATCACGTCGGCGGGTACGGTCTCGCGAACCGATGGGTCGAAGGTCGGACGGAATCGGTGCTCCTGGTCGAACACCGAGGTGCACCGGACGAGCTCGATGCCCATGACCTGCCGGTCGTGCCCAAGGACTTTGCCGACCCCCCAGGAGTTGGTGAGCAGGACCCCCTCGTCGGTCGCCTCCTGGATCTCCCAGGGGTGGGCCGGCATCTCCCCCGGTGCTTCTAAGCAGAACATCTTGACGGAGCGGGCCTGGAGACGCAGCGCGCTGCGGGCGGAATCGATGGCGACGTTCCCGCCTCCGATCACCACTACCGTCTTGCCCGAAAGGTCGGGCGGGCGGCCCGCGTTCAGGTCGTGAAGGTACTGGACCGCGTCGTAGACCCCGTCGAGGTCCTCGCCCGGGACTGCCAGCTTACGACCGCCTCGGTCTCCGGACGCCACGAACACGGCATCGAACCCCTGCTCGCGGAGTGCCGCCACCGAGGTGACGCGCTGGTTGGTCTGGATGCGGACCCCGAGGGCCGTGATGTTCGCGAGGTCGCGCGCGAGGACATCCTTGGGAAGTCGATAGGCCGGGATCCCCCAGCGCAAGATCCCGCCGGGTTCGCTCTCGGCCTCGAAGATCGTTACCTCGTAGCCAGAGCGGCCGAGGAAGAACGCTGCGGAGAGGCCGCTCGGTCCGGAGCCGACGATCGCGACCTTCGGGTCGCGACCCTTCTTCGGCGGGCCGTATTCGGGGATGGGGTGAGCCGCATAGTACCGGTCGGCCATGAACCGCTTGATCCCGCGGATGGCCACGGGGCCCTCGAGCTCCCCTCGGGTACACTCGCCCTCGCACGGGGCATAGCAGGCCCGGCTGAGTACGCCCACAAGCGGAGCGTCCTCCAAGTGCTGACGGAAGGCTTCCTCGTACTTTCCGGCGCGCACGAGGGAGACGTACCCGTGGGGCTTCACTCCCGCGGGGCACGTGAAGGAGCAGGGTGAGGTCCCCCGTCGCGTGATGACCGCCTTCTTCGGCACCGCCTGGGGGAAGGCGATGTGGGCGGCCCGTCGGGCCGCGAGGTCGTAATTGAACTCGTCCGGGACAGCGACCGTGCAGGCGGCCTCGCAGAGCGCACACCCGGTGCATTTGGCGAAATCGACGAACGTAGGTTTCCGGGTCAGGTGGACGAGGAACCCACCCTCCGGGCGGGGAGTGATATCGTCGACCTGCGAGTAGACGAGGGGTCGGACGTTGGGATGGTTGTTCACGGCCGCCATCTTAGGAGTGGAAATGCAACTCGCGCAGTCCAGCGTCGGGAAGACCTTGCTGAGCAGGATCATCCGGCCACCCACGCTGCTCTCCTTCTCCACCAGCAGGACCCGGAATCCCATGTCGCCCAGCGTGAGGGCGGACTCCATCCCTCCCACCCCCGCGCCGAGGACGAGCACGTCGTACTGGGAGGGGGGCGATGTCACCGTCATGCAGGTGCTCCGGCGACCGCGGGGATCTCCCCGAGGGCCTTGCCGAACTGCTTCATGTGGTTCACGAAGGGCTCGGAGCACACCGAGCAGATCGCCGCGGTCTTGACCCGCGCCGGGTCCACCCCGTTGTTCCGCAGGAGGGTCTGGGCATCTGCCACGATGCGGCCGGTCCGGGCCACACAGTCCGGGAGAAACGCGCACTCGGCTCCGTCGGCCGCGACGAAGACGCCATCGAACCCCGCCTGTACGGCGTGGAGGATCCACGCCGGGTTGATCCCGCCGGAGCACGGCACGGCGATCACGCGGACCGCCGCGGAGTAGTCCATGTGGGAGCTGCCGGCGAGGTCGATCCCCATGTCGGAGATCGCGTTGGTGGAGAACACCAACACCTTCGGGTGGCGTGCGGCAGCCGCTTCGGACACTACTTGCTCCGCCGCAGGTAGACGTGCCAGAGCCCTGCGTCGGGAAGCGTCCCTAGGGTACTCATGGCCCACCTTCTTCGCCCACAACGGCACGTCCTCGGTCGTTCCCTCATCGGAGGAGATGACCTCCATCACACCGTGCATCGGGACCGCCGTCACCTCGCGCTTGGCCTCGAGCAGGGGGCCGGGGCACGCAACTCCGCGGGCGTCGACGACTCGGTCAACTTTCAAATGCTTGAGCTCCTCCGGATTCATCGTCTCCCTCGAGCTTCGTAGGTGGAATCGAAGTTAAAAGGCTCAAGTCAACCCGGGCTCACTCTCGAGGGATTTCGCCCCTGGCGACCCTACGCAGCCCCACGAAGGAGTGGGTCAGGTCGGCTCGCTTCGCGCCCTCCCATCCCGGGTCCGGGAAGGTCGGGAGGGGGAGGGACGAACGGTTCCTCCCGGACTCCCGGACCCGACGCTCGACCGGCCCTAGATGAACAAGGAGATGCGGCTCCGGTCCGCTGCGTCGACGTAGCTGCCGACACCGCCGTAGTCGATCCCAGGAAGGAGTTCCTCCTTCTTGATGCCCATCAGGTCCATCGACATCGTGCACGCCACGAGGCGCACCCCTTGGTCTTGCGCGCTCTTGACGAGGTGCGGTAGGTCCAGGACGTGCTTCTTGGACATCTCCTTCTTGATCATCCTTGTCCCGAGACCGGCCATGTTCATCCGCGAGAGCTTGAGGCTCCCGGGTCCCCGCGGCATCATCCGGCCGAACATCTTCTCGATGTTTGTCTTCGAGCCCTTGAGCGCGACGGGCTCTTCGCGGCGCAGCACGTTGAGTCCCCAGAACGTGAAGAACATCGTCACGGGCAGGTCCATCGCGGCGGCCCCGTTGGCAATGATGAACGCCGCCAGTACCTTGTCCAGGTCACCGGAGAAGACCACGATTGACATTCCGTTCGGCTTGGGCGCCTCTTCCTCGAGGCCCAGGAGCGCGTGCTCATGGACCCCTGCTTCGATTGCTCCGCTCATCTTCGCTGATTCCCGAGAGGGGTCGTCCCTCCTCGTCCGTACAGGGAGGTTTCCGGGCGGAAAGCAGTTCAGTCAAGCCGGTTTCACCCGAAGCGCCCGAGCTCCCGACCATCCCTGCGGTGGCCCCGGACCGGACGCTCCGCTGAGGCCGCGTCGTCGGTAGGAGGAAGCGAGTCCCGAGAGACCTCTTCGGCGTCCGAGCTAATGCGCCTCGCGACGAGGTCGAGACTTACCCAGGAGGAGGCTGGGGAGATGAGACGGGTTCGTCTCGTATCGTTGCCCCTCGATTCGAGGCCTTTCGTGCCGTCCGTCGGAAGAGGGAGGCGTAATGCCACGGCCCGGGTTCCCAGCGCTCGACCTCCTCGAGCCCGAGGTCCCGAAACCGCTGGACCGCCTCCTCGGGCGTGAGACGGATTTCGAGAGGCGGGCCCCCCGGGCTTTCGGTACTTCTTCCAGTCGACGTTGACCAATCGCCCGTCGGGCTTGAGCAGCCGCACGGCCTCGGCCACCGAGGGCGGAGGGAGGTCGTGCAGGACGTTCGCGAGCAGGACGATGTCCGCGATGGCCGACTCAAGGGGGATGGCCGCGATCGTCGACTGGACCGGAACGAGCTGGGGGAGCGACTCCTCGCGCCGTCGTTCGTCCAGGAACTCGACGAGTTCCGGGGAGAGGTCGACCGCGTAGACGTGCCCGCTAGGTCCTACCCGGCGGGCTGCAGGAAGTGCAAAGAACCCCGTCCCCGCGCCGACATCGACCACCGTCGCTCCGGGGGCGATGTGGACCCAGGCCCATAGCCCGTCCGGGTCGTGAGCCCCTCGACGCTCGGGACTCTCGAGCACCTCGACCGCCTCCGCGCGGCCCCAGGCTCTCCGCTCCATATGCCCGCCATGAGCGTGGGGGGGGGAGTCGCCGAGGTGCTTCGCGCCGGGGCGAGGCTCCCCAGCCGGGTGAGGTCGCGCCGCTGGGTCGACGCGATGGGCGGGGTGAACCTCCGAATGCACACGGACCGGGATCCGGGCTTGCTCGAACAGAACCCCGGCGGGGCAAGTTAGGAGCGTGAATCCGAGGGCACTGGCGACGTCCTCCGGCGGAGCCGACGTCACGACGTGAAGCACGCCTTCCACGGCAGCGACCGAGGGGGCCTTTTCCGGCTGGTCCGCGTCGAGATCGACCCGCAGCGACTGGAAGGCGAGCCGTCGCTTCTTCGCCACCTGAGCAAACACGGTCAGGATGGACCCGGCCAGCGAGAGGACCGTCAGCTCAACCGCGGAGGTGCCGAGGTCCCCACCTCCCTCGCCGTGCGGGAGGTCGACCGTCACCTGGTGGCCCCGCCGGTCCTCCAGGAGGATGTGGGAGCCTCCCATCCAAGTTCCCCGAGCCTTCATCGTGGGCCTCCCCGTTCCATCAGCCTGCCCCAGTCATGTTGTCGCCGGGGGAAGGCTCGCGGGGGAGATAGCGCCCACGCGCCGGCACCGCGGGCGGCATTCCCGACACAGACCCGGCACTGGGGGACTTCGCACCCCGAACGCTCCCCCCACTCGGAGAGGGTGCGCGACGAAAGGGCCGCCACGTTGCGGAGTGGATCTCCGACCCTCGGGCCTGCGAGCACGTCGAGCGAGACCGGCCCTGTCGCAGGCCATGACCTCGCCACCACAACGTGAATCTACGGTGTGCCGCATTGCATGGCGGAGGCCCCCTTCGTGGGTAACGATTGTCGGCTGACCGGGGCGCTCCTCCTCTTCGTGGGCGGAATCACGTACCAGGTCAGCTACACCGGCCTCGCGATCGTCCTCCCCCTCGCCGGCCGCGAGCTCGAAGCAACCCCGATGGGTCTCGGTCTCATTCTCGCCGGCTTTCCCCTGGGACTTGCGTTGTTTTCAGTTCCGGCGGGGGCCATCGCCCATCGGTTCTCCGCCCGGACCACGATCCAGCTCGGTCTCGCGGTCCTCGGAGGGGCCGGGCTCCTCTCCGCCGCCTCCACTAGCCCCTACGAGCTGGTCGGGTTCCGCGTGGCCGCCGGCGCCGGAGCCTCCCTCTTCTGGGTCCCTGCCGTCGGGCTGCTCTCGCAATACTACCTGGCTCAACATCGAGCCGTGGTCATCGGGCTGTTCGTGACGTGCGGGATCGCTCTCGGGGGCACTATCGGGCTGGTCGGCGGCGAGATCCTTGGCGCCGCGTTCGGTTGGCGGTTCGTTCTCATCGCCGGCGCGATGGGTGCGGTCGTTGTCGGTCTGGTCTGTACGGCCGCGCTTCCGGGAGACCCCGCCCGCTCCGTCCCCGACGAGGCGGTCCTGACGAGGCAGGCCGTCGGTGCGACCCTTCGGTCACGTTCCACCTGGGGGTTGGCGCTCGGACTTGTCGGTGCCTCCAGCGCGGCTTTCGTTGCGATTGGCTTCGTTTCGTCGGTACTTTCTCGCGGAACACCCGTCCTGGGGACTGGCCGGTGCCGCCACGGTCGCCGCGGCCGGCTTCCTCCTGTCGGTTCCGGGCGGCGTCGCGGGGGGATGGCTCTCCGAGCGAGGGGCTGACCGGCGGTGGGTCGGCGCCGCGTTCGTGGCGCCGTTCGGAGCGTTGTTCTTCCTGATCCCGTTCGCGTCGGAGTACGTGCTCGTGGGACTCTACGCCATGCTCGGCTTTCTCTACGGGGGGATTTTGGCGATTCTGGTTCACCATGCCCTCCCATCTCACTGGTGAGGACCGGCGACGGGTTTCCGTCGACGTGGGCCTGATCAACACCACTCACCTGTTCGCCAACGCAGGCTTCGCCGTCGCATTCGCCATCGTCGTGGCCCGGTCCGGGTATCCTCTGGCCTGGGAGGCGTTCGCCCTCCTGGCCTGGCTCGCCTTGCCCGCCCTCCTCCTCATTACCCCCAACCGTGCGACCTCCTCGGCCACCGGGTGAGAAGAGCGGCCGCCCCGCTTCTGCTCCAGCTGCACGATCTCCTCTCCCGGTCGGGCGGCTCTCCCCCCGGCCGCCCAGGCTGTGGCTCGAGCCGATGCCGTCGTCTCGGCCAGGCGCACCGGAGTCGCGCGCGGGCGCCGCCAGGTCGGCTCGCGGGTCGCGCGATGCGCTCAAATGCGGGAGGAGACCATCCACCCCGCGCCGGAGATGGCACCGTGAGCGACCCGACTCTCCCGACGTTCTCTACGCTCAGCGAACTCGAGGGCGCCGCCGCGAAAGTGGTCCCCGAGGATGCTTGGGCGTACGTTCAGTCCGGCGCGGGCGAGGAGGACGCGATGCGGGCAAACCGCGACGCCTTTCGCCGCCGTACCCTGCGGCCGCGCACCCTGATCGACGTTACCCACCTCGACCTGACGACGAGGCTGCTCGACGAGGAGGTCAGCGCTCCTTTCTTCATCTGCCCGATGGCCCGCCAGGGCCTGCTGCACCCGGAGGGGGAGCTGGCCACCGGGCGTGCCGCCTCCGAAGCGAACGTCCTCGCGGTGTTCAGCACCCTCTCGACGTCCTCCATCGAGGAGATCGCCCGCGCGGCACCGAAAGGACCTCGTTGGTTCCAGCTCTACCTTCAGCCCGAGTTTTCGGCGTCGCAGCGCCTCGTGGAACGCGCCGAAAAGGCCGGCTACACCGCCCTCATGCTCACGGTCGACATGCCGGTCCTCGGCCCGCGGGACCACCTCGTCCAGCGGGGTTTCGTGATCGCCGAGGACGCCCCGGTGGGCAGCGGAGGCGAGATCCTCGCCCCGGACCGCTCCCCCAAGGGGGAGAACGGACGTTACTCGCTTCGGAAGGACGCCAGCGCCACCTGGAACGTGCTCGACGACCTCCAGTCGATCACCCGGCTGCCCGTCGTGGTGAAGGGCATCCTCACGGGGGAAGATGCACGTCGGGCCGTGACGCACGGGGCCCGAGCGATCCTCGTCTCGAACCATGGGGGACGCCAGCTCAATGCCGCCGAAGCCGCCCTCGAGGCCCTCCCCGAGGTCGTGCGGTCGGTCGGCTCGGATGTCGAGGTCTATTTCGACAGCGGCGTCCGCCGCGCCAGTGACGTGTTGATGGCCCTGGCTCTCGGGGCGCGGGGAGTAGGCATCGGACGACCGGTGCTGTGGGCCTTGGCTCTGGAAGGGGAGAACGGCGTCCGTCGTCTTCTTTCGTTGTTGGCGACCGAACTTGCCACCGAGATGGCCCTCGTCGGTCGCCGAAAGCTCTCCGAGATCGACCGGACCCTTCTCGGACACGAACGCTGGTAGCCTCCAACCCCGGCGGATCGACAGGCGACCCACCCACCCCGGGGTCTCCTCGCCGACCCAGCTGGAGGTCGAACGGGTCTCCACAGGGTCGAAAAGGGTGCGCCGCCTGACGGTCCCCGTTTGGCCCCCCCAACCCCCGCCAGAACGGCGCGAGGTCGCTAGTTCGCACCCAACGAGGGGATCCGAGCCCGCACACGGGCCATCACTTCCATGAGCTCGAGGCCGTTCGCGATACCGACCGCGGCTCCCGGGAACTCCTCCCGTCCGAAGTACTCCCTGACCTCGGTCGGGCGGCCGGCCCCCACCTCGGGGATCGTGAATTGGAGGGCGAGCGACAGAAGGGGGCTTCCCTTGGCCCTTCGCTCGAACTCCCGAAGGTTCCGGGTGAGCCATTCCCAGGTCACACCCCGGCCCTCGGGGTTCCGAGCGATGCCCTGGAGAAGGTACAGGCTGTTGCCGAGGCGCATTCCGGGGGCGAAGATTCGCTCGAGAGCCTGGGCGAGGAGGGCCGGGTCGGGCAGGCCTCCCAGCGCGCGCGCGGCGTGGAACGACTGGTCGGTGTCGGCCGCCTTGGCCCGGGTCAAGAGCCGGTCGAGGGCCCCGGTACCCCCCCAGCGCGCATGGGACCAGGCGATCGCCGGTCGGAGGGCGGGATCTTCCGAATCGATCCCCGCCGAAACCGGCCGGAGAGGTCACGGGCCACCTCGTCGTCGAGCCGGGAGAGTCCCAATCCGAGGGACTCCCGGAGAAGGCCGTTGGTGTCGGGTTCGGCCGCCCTCGCCGTCCAACCCAACCGTTCCAGTTGGGCCCGATAGAATTGCTGCGACGCCCCACGAAATCCGGAGTGGTCCCGAAGGAAGGGAAGGAGCTGGTCCAGGCCCAGACACGCTTCGGCGACCGTCAAGTAATCGGTCGCCGAGCGGACCGACAGGATCACCCGGAGATACTCGTCCAACGAGTAGTCCCCGGAGAGGAGGAAGGCCTCGGCATCGTTCAACAGCCCCCAGCGATTGAGGGGGCTCGTCTCGAGGATCCGCTCGATCAGGAGCGCCCGATGCTCCTCCGGGTACAGGGCGCGGTAGAATCCCGTCCGCCCGGGATTGAGCCGGAACGAGGAGGGGTTGGAGACCTGCATCTCGACCTCGCGGGTATCGAAGAGCATCGACCGGCGCGCCCCCGCCAGCTCGAAGGTCAGCGGGATTGGCCACGGGGGCTCCTCGGTCTCCCGGGGCAGGAAGGAGAATCGCTCCTGGGAAAGCCGAAGTGTCCCGGAGGTGCCCTCGACGACCACGCGGGGGTGGCCGGGTCGGTCGACCCACGCTCGCATCACCGAGGTCACCTTGCGTCCCGAGGACTCCTCGAGCGCCGTCCAGAGGTCCTCGCTGCGGGCGTTGCCGTAGGCATGCCGTCGGAGGTATGCCGAGACCCCGGCCCGGAATACCTCGGCCCCGAGATACCCTTCGATCATCCGAAGGAGCTGCCCTCCCTTGAAGTAGGTGATTTCGTCGGCCCGGGCCATGATCTCCCGCGGGTCGAGCGAGTCGGGCGCCACGGGATGGGTGGCGCGCAGAGAGTCGGCGAACCCGCCCCAGCGATACGGATCATGAACTCACCCCACGGGTCCTCTCGGAGGTGCGCACGTTCCGTGATCTTCGGAACGACTAACGTCGCGAACGATTCGTTGAGCCAGAGGTCGTTCCAGTCATAGAGCGTCACCAGATCCCCGAACCACTGGTGGGCGACCTCGTGGGCGATCGTCTCAACGGCCATGCGCACGCCGCTCGGGCTGGCGGTCTCGCCGAACGCGAAGTAGGAATCATCGCCGGCGATCGCTCCCCAGTTCTCCATCCCCGCCCAGAAGTCGGTCAGGGCGACGAAGTGCAATTTGCGCAACGGGTAGGGGACCTCGTAGAACTCCCCGGTACCACCGGACGGCCGCTCCGGGAAGTTGGAGGGCTCTCGCGGCGTTGGGGGCGTCCTCGGGAGTGGACGCGACCACGATCCGGGTTCCGCTCTCGCTGGACTCGGTCTCGGTGAACGCACCTATCCCTAGGTAAAGGAGATACGTCGACATCGGAGGGGTCTGCGCGAACGTCCATTCCCGGCGCCCGTCGGGAAGGAGGCGGCTCTCGCTCTCCGAGTTGGAGATTGCGACGAGCGACTGGTCGGTAACGACCCGCAGCCGGAAGACGGCCTTCTCGCTCGGCCGGTCGAAGCACGGAAGGAATCGGCGGCAACCTTCGGGTTCCATCATGGTGGTGAGCGCCTTGCCCTCCCCGAGCCGGGAAACGAAGAAGCCGGTCTGGAGGTCCCTCGAGGCCCGGCCCGAGTAGGAGATTCGGATGGGGCCGCTCCCCGTGGGTGACTTGGGAATGACCAACTTCCTCCGGGAGCGGTCGAAGTGGAAGGGGATCACCGTCGCTCCCTGACGGACCTCCTCGACCATTAGGTCCTCGCAGTCGAGCTCCACCTCCGACCGGCTCCCGAGACCGAAAACGGTCAGGCGCCCCCGAAACTCCTCGCTCGCGAAGTTCACGTCGAGGTCCAGCCGGGTACTCGAGAGTGGCCACAAGGTCGGCAGTCGACCCTGTGGGATATCCCTACCGATTCCACTAGGGCCGAGCCGGAGCCCCGGACGACGACGGGGGCATCCTCTCCCACCGGCCCGCCGTCGAGCCGTACCCGGCGCCGACGGGGGGTCGTCCGAGGGAGGGACCGGTACCGTCCGTGGCCGCCCAAAGCGGCCTCTATCGTACCGGCCGCCCCTCCGGCAGGCAGCGTCGGCGAGCCGCCTTCCTAACGGCGGAGCCTCGGGTCGAGCGCGTCGCGCAGTCCGTCCGAGATGAAGTTCACGCTGATCGCGAAGAGGAAGAGCATCATCCCCGGGAAGAACATCATCCACCAGGGCACGAACACGGGGATGTTGAGCTCGTAGCTCGTGAGGAGGCTGGTGAGGACGGACGGGTTCACCGAGAGGGCGGAGAGCGTGCCCCACTCCGGGAAGTTCACGCTCGGGAATATCGCCGTGAACCCGAGGAAGATCAGCGCGCCAATAAGAAGGGGCACGCCACCGACGTCCAGGGACATCTGCACGAACACCGGGTAGACCGAGTTCGGGATGATGTGCTTTCGAATGATACGCCCGCCCGACGCTCCGCCCGCCTTGGCCGCCTCGACGTACTTCTGCTCGCGCGTCACCAGAACCTGACCTCGTACGATGCGCGCGTACAACGGCCACGAGACCGCGACGAACCCGAGGATCAGGAAGGTGATGCGGGTGGTGAGGGAATCGCCAAAGACCGCGAGCTGAGAAACGACCGCGATGACGATGAGGACAAACAAGAGCTGGGGGATCGAGAGCATCATGTCGACAAATCGCATCAGCGCCTCATCCACGACTCCCCCGGAATATCCCGAGAGGGCACCGATCATCAATCCGAGGGTGGCGCCCGCGCTGACGATCGAGAAGGAGAACAGCAGCGACCAGTCGGAACCTCGAAGGATCCCTTGGTAGAGGTTGAAGAAGTACGAGCCACTGATGACCTGGGTGGAGTCGACAAAGGAGCCGAGCGGCAGGGGGCCCGAATGGTAGGGGGCCAGAGAGAGAGTAGGCGCGATGAACGCAGGGTACTGCGCGGGAGTCACGTAACAACTGGGGGCGGGTGCCACGGTCCCCTGGGCGTAGACGCAGACCGAGTTGGCCTGGCCCTCACAGAACGTGTTCGAAGACCCGGGGGTGTAGACACAGTACGAGGTCATGGAGGTCCAGGGGTACGGTTGCGTGGCTGCGTAGATAGCGAGCAGAACTAGGAAGAGGACGATCCCGAGGCCGACCATGGCCAGGGTGTTGCGCCGCAGGAAGTACCAGGTCCGTCTCAGTTGCGCGATACGAGGGTTCGGCCGGCGACCCACACGCCCATCAGCGATGCTGGCCCCGCCCGCGCTCTCCACGACCGCAAAGGCACCCATCCGGACTACTCCCCCCGAGCCGACCATGCTACGGTATAGCTTGGCTAGAACATACTAAATGTGCTATATATACTAAACCCGGTCTTACCGCCGGGAGTAGCTGCCACCCACTCGAGGTTCAACCCGAGAATATGCTGGGTCGCCTGCGAGAGGCTCGCCCTGGTGTTGAGCTCGACCCCGGGCAATCCGACGGCGCGCCCCTCGCGCGGCCAGACCTCCAGCCCCGGGCTACGCCTTTTGGACGTAGGGTAGGAGCGCGTGCTCGAGCTTCTGTCGGAGTTGATGTCTCCGCGCGTCAAGAATCAGCTCCTTTTCGGTGGGCGTCAACTCTTGGAGGAAAGCGAAGCGTCGGGCCGCATCCGCAGCCATACGGTTCCAGTCCTGCCGACGGGACCGCCCGATCAAGCGTTCGAGATCGGGCCAGTCACGTCGCCCGTCCGAGAGGGTTCGCAGGATCCGTTCGGGGTCCAACGCCTCTCGCTCGTTCCATAGCTTGCCCACAGCCAACAGACGGACGAGAGACTGGTCGAACCCTTTGCGGCCATAGCGGGCTGCGTCGTAGAGGTCCCGTTCCGTCGCCCGCTGCTGGATCGCCCTCAGCTTCTCGGCGATCGCCTCCTCTCGCTGCAGGCATGGGATTTCCGGCACGGGAAACGGAAGGGCCGAGAAGTACCCTGGGGGATGGGACGCCAGCGGCGTGGGGGCAGGAAGGGCATCTCCCGATAGCTGATTTCGAGGCGGAACTGTCCCGCGTCCCACTCGTGAACGTACGCGACTCCACAGGCCCAATTCCGGGCCGCGGTCCGATAGGGCTCTACCACTCGGAACTCTACCCCAAAGTGGGGCTCGGCGAACGCTTCGTCGAGAAGGGCTCGAGGGTCTTCCGGAAGTCCCATGTTAGTGAAGTCAAGGTCCTCACTGAGACGGCCCGCGTCGCCGGTGACCATCATGCGAACGTAGGTGCCGCCCTTGAAGATCAGAGAGTCCACCACACGGTGGGTGGCGAGCGTGTTGAGCGCGTAGAGGAGGACCACCTCCTGCTGCGCGATGTGGAGGTCGACTCCCATCCGGTTCGCGAACCGGTTCGCGACGGCGCGCGGGATCAACGGATCTCCCCCTCGGCGAAGAGCTGGGCGTCCGCCACATTCCGAATCACATGCCATCGAAGATCCCGCGTTCCCCGTCGACCGTGGGCCTTCGGGGGGCCGAAGGGCACGTAGGGCTCCTGGGCTCTGGCCAGTCGCGGGAGAACCCACGAGTCGGGAGCAGGGACCGAAGGTCGGACCCTATCGGCCAGGAACCCGGCCCGCAGGGTGAGACTCCGATTCCCGAACCGGTCCAGGTACCGATCCGAGGTGGGACCAGTTCATTTTCGGTTTCGCAAGCGCGAATATTTGCGAGACCCCGGCCATGCCCCCAGCAAGCTCCGGGCGGTTCAGGCAGTCTAGGACCGTTCTCTCGGGATCGCTGACCACGAGTCGGACGCCCCGACGGGTCAGGGTACGTGTCCCAAAGAATCGCGCGGGAGTGACCCTGACCGCACGGAACCGACCGGCGCGGTCCCTTCCCGGCAGCCACCGGGCGGGCGTCACGATGTAGTAGACCCGACTTGCTTGCGTGAACAGACCCTGGAGCTCCGCAGCCGTCGCGTAGCCGAAGTAGTACGGCTCAACCAGCCGACTCCCAATCCGGAGGGGGTCTGTGTCGGGCAGTGCATCCGGTCCGTGGCGGCTCGGGTTCAGGAGGTACGTCCCCTGTCGGACGCGCTGGAGCCAGCCCTTCCGTACCAGCTCATGCGCCAGCTTCCGGGCGAACCCCGGGGATGCCCCCGTCCTCTTGCGAATCTCTGTCAGAGAGACGATCTCTCGACCCTCCGCCTCCAAGGCGAGGATCACCTTCGCCTCGGTCTGCGAAAGCGACCGGAAGTCCATACGGAGGGGAGGTGTTACAGATACATGAATGTTACTGAATTAGTAACAATGATGTATGCGGCACATTCACCGTTTCATCCTTCTGAATCCCCTGTCCAGAAACTCGTGCCGCCCTTAGCCCCCCGCCCGAGGCGATGACCCTCCGGGGGCCTTACCCAGTCGATCCGGCCAACGACGAGGGGATCTACGTCGAGTTGCCCCAGCCGGGTGTTCTGCTTGCATCGACGTTCATACCCCAAGAGCAGGATACGGCAGTGGACACAACGGAATCCGTCGAGCCAGACCATTCCATCCCATCGATAATCGCCGATCTTTTCCCCGCCGAGAGCGAGGGCCGACCGCGACTCGTGCCACTTCGCGCCCCCAGTGATCGACTCCGCGCCGACGCATCCCTTCTGCATCGGTGAATGACACGCGGGGCAGGTTGGGGTTTGCTCCATGCTCTCTCCACGCCAGGGAAGGACCCGGGCCTCATCATTCCTCGGGTCTGACGGTTCAGTCCGTTTTCGCTCAATGAGATCTGCCTGTCGAGGTGCATGTCCGATCGGTGGGTCGCGCGCCCCTACTCCTCCCTAGGGGCCCTGGCCCTCGCTAGCCGACGAAGCAGGCGTGGTGCTTCCTCGGTTGCGACGTCCCACACGACCTGTCTGCTCGCCGCGGTATAGTCGTGGGTGAGGAGTTGGCGTATCTCGCCGATTCGGTGCCTCTTGACTTGCGGGTTCGCGCTCCAGAAGGAAACGCCGAGCCGATTGATCGACTCGAAGGCCTTCCGTAGTTCCGCCTCGACCGCAACGGAAAGGACAGGGTCTTCCTCCGCGAAGAACTCATCCCGACCTCGCCCGGCGTAGCTGATCGCCTTCTGCAAGTGCTCTATGCCGAGAGCAAGGTTGGTTTGACTTGATGCGGGTCCTGTCTTCACAAGGGAACCGCCTCAGTGACGACCTGGGGTTGGATGAGCCAGAAGAGGTCGTCCTCCACGGCCAGGTCCACTTTCCGTTGCAGGGTCTCAGCGAGTGCGAGTGCGAGAGCGAGTTGCCGGAACCTCCTTCCCTCAGCTCGGTCGATGAGGATGTCGACGTCGCTCTCCGCCGTTGCCTCCTTCCGCGCGACGGACCCGAAGATGCGCACATTCGTTGCGCCGTGCCTTCGTGCGAGCCGGAGAACTCTCGCCCGCTTCGTTCCGATCACTTCCCTGATTCCGAGACCCGAACCGCCGGTCGGGACCCGCATCTTTGGGAACCAGTAGGACGGCGACTTGCACCGGGCACAGATGCGGACTCGGGACCGGCGTGGGGTCCATACATACCCGCAGCGGTAGCAGTGTGCCTCTTCCCGCGTCATTCTCTCAGCCAAGGTAAGAAAACGAAGTAGCATAAACTTACCTAGAAAGGGACTCGGGGGCGTTTCGGCTGACGGCATTCGCCCGCCGAATCGTTACGCGCCTCCCGAAAGAGGCGGGACCGGACCATGACGCGAGACAGCTGGGTTCTCGTGGGCGCACACCGACGTCCGGCTCTCAGAGCCCCGGGTCCGCCGACGGCCAATTTGGCCGCCTGCCCTAATTTGCGCCTTCCGTGGCGAAACGACGATGGAGTCACGCTCCGGCCAGATCGAGGGCCATCAGCGGCCCAAACCCGGCTGGTTGACGTAAATGGGCGAGGCTTAAGCTCACCATGGTTTGCGCCGCGTGCCCATGCCCGAACCGGTCGTGATTGGGAAGGACGTCTGGAAAGTCTATGGAACCGGGGACACCGAGGTTACCGCACTTCGCGAGATCAACATCGAGATCTCCCGAGGGGAGATGCTCGCGATCATGGGGCCGTCGGGCTGTGGCAAGACGACGTTCCTGAACTGCTTCTCCGGGTTGGACGAGATCAACCGCGGTCAAGTTTCGCTCGAAGGCGTCGACCTCCGCTCGATGAACGACCGCGCGAAGAGCGAGTACCGCGCGCGCCGCGTGGGGTTCGTGTTCCAGTCGTACAACCTCCTACCCGTGCTCTCGGCGACCGAGAACGTCGAGATGCCCCTCCTGATCGCGGGCGCCTCCGGGCGTGAGGCGCGCGACCGGGCCCGTGCGATGTTGACCGAGCTCGGACTCGGCGACCGCCTCGACCGACGTCCCTCCGAGCTCTCGGGAGGGCAGCAGCAGCGCGTCTCCTTGGCCCGCGCCCTCGTCGGACACCCCGCGATCGTCTGGGCCGACGAGCCGACCGGGAATCTCGATGAGGGAGATTCCCGCCAGGTGACCACCCTGCTCCGCCATCTCAACAAGACCTACGAGCAGACGATCGTCGTGGTCACCCACGATGCGACGGTAGCGAGTGCGTGCGACCGCACCTTGCGCATGCGCGATGGACGGTTCGTGAGCTGAGTTCCATGGCTACCGCCACCCCCGTCGTCGGTGGACTCCTCCTGGTCCTCCTCGTCGTCGCCGTGGTTGCTTTGGTTCTCGTATTCCGTCACCGCCTCGCGTTCCGGATCGGGATCCGGAACGTGTACCGGGCCCGCGGGCGGACGGTCCTCCTCGTGCTCGGCCTTCTCGTCGCAACGACGATCGTTTCCGGCAGCCTCGTGGTGGGGGACACCATCAACCAGCTGGAGGTCCACTACACGGTCCTCGCCGTCGGCTACAACGACGAGGTCGTCGGGAATCAATCCCCCTCGGGGGCTTGGACTCCTTTCCCGTACGCTGTCTCCACGGATGTCGCGGCGGCGACGGCGGGAGACTCCTCGATTGCGGGCATGGCCCCCGAAATCGTGAGTACGGTCTCCGTCTTCGATAGGACGACCGCCATCCCGCAGACGAACCTCTACTTGATCGGGGTGAACGCGAACCAGAGTTCCCAGCTCGGAGATTTCGTAACCGACGCCGGTACCCGGCTCGCGGGTCCGGCGGTGGGAGAGGTGATCCTCGATGACCTCGCGGCCTCCGAATTGAACGCCTCGGCCGGAGATTCCGTGGTCCTCTACGGCGCCGGGGCGACGGCCGTGCCGTCGGTGATACAAGCGGTCGTCCAGGACAATATTCGCGGGGCGTTCCCGACCGGCGGTGTCGGGAACTTCGGGAGCGCCTTCGTCGCCCTCTCGACCGCTCAGCACCTCGAGAACATGAGCGGTGCCATCAACTTCCTCTCGGTCACCAATGTCGGGGACCAGGCGAACCGTCTTGCTCTCGCCCCGGCGGTGAGCGCAACCCTGAACGCAACGCTCGCTGGCGTCCCCTTGGCCCGGGGGCTCTCGGTCGACCAGATCCTCGTCAACGCCCTCGCCAGCGCCAGCTCCGCCGCGAGCGGCATCTCGACGCTGTTCCTGGTGCTGGGTCTCTTTTCCGTCGTTGCGGGTGCGATGCTGATCATCGGCATCTTCGTCCTCCTCGCCGAGGAGCGCAAGGGGGAAATGGGGGTGTTACGAGCGATCGGACTCAAGGGACGCGAACTGGTCTACTCCTACTTCTTCGAAGGGCTCGCGTACTCGGCGGGCAGCGCGCTCGCCGGGACGCTCCTCGGCGTCGGGGTGGGCTACGGTCTCGCGGTCGCCTTCAGCGTCCTCTTCCCCCAACCTGGTCTCCCCTCCTCGGCCATCCTCGATTCGTTCGCGGTCACGTTCCAGACGCTGCTTACCGCCTACGTGATCGGGTTCCTGCTGACCCTGGTCACGGTCGTGGTCGCGAGCTGGCGGGCCAGCCGGCTCAACATCGTGCGGGCCATCCGGGATATCCCCGACCCCCCGCCGACCGTCAGGACCTACACGTATCTCGCCTACCTCGGGGGGGTCGCGTTCGTCCTCGGGGCCTTCCTCTACGCCACCACCTACCAAGGGACGTCGGACGCCTCTTACCCCATTCTGGGTGGGACCCTCGCGATCGTGGGACTCGCGCTGATCGCATCGCGCTTCGTGCGCAACCGCATCGCCTTCTCCGCCGCCGGTGCCTCCCTCCTCGTTTGGGCAGGGTACGGACACCTTCACGAGGTCCTGCTTGGGTCCGCGCACGGGGGCGGGATCTTCATCGTCTTCACCGAGGGGATCGTCATGGTCGGCGGGGCCCTCCTCCTCTTCGCCTTCAACGCCTCCTCCCTCGCGGACGGACTCCTTCGGCTCGCAGGGGGCCGGACCCAACGAGCCCCGGTTGCGCGGATCGCGCTGTCGTATCCCAGCCGACGTTCCTCTCGTACCACGGTCAGCCTCGCCATCTTCGCGCTCGTGGTCTTCGTCCTGGTGGCGATCGCGGCTACCGGAGCGACGGTCGATGGGAGCCTAAGCGATACCCTCCAGGAGCAGTCCGGAGGCTACACGTTCGTATCCTACTCGTCGACCCCCATCCCGAATCTACCCGAACTCGTTGCGAACAACTCGACCGTTTCCCCGTACTTCTCCTCGGTCGTGCCCTTGGAGTACGGTGGGATCTACGTCAATGTGAGCGGGTTCTCGGGCAACCCGTACGGGGATTCGATCTACTCGGCTCCGGCCGGCGCGCCCCTCGCCTCCAACTTCTACGCGACCAACCAGTTCTCGTTTACCGCCACGGAAACCGGGATGAGCGCAGCGCAGGTCAACGCCAAGCTCGCGACGGATCCCGATGTCGCGATCGTCGATCAGAGCTACGCCCCCGTGACGAACAACCTAGGGACCGGCTCGAGTGCGGCTCATCCGAAGGTGGACGTCGGGGGAACGATGCTGCTCTCGAACCCCGCGAACGGCCACAGCGCCACGGTCACCATCCTCGGAATCATGACCCAATCGCTAGTCTCCGGGGTGTTCGTGAGCCCCCCCACCGCCACCGCGCTGGGGGTCTCCGAGGAGAAGGTCTTCTTCCTCACGCTCGCCCCGGGGGCCTCGGCCACGCGCGCGGCTCAAGTAGCCAAGGCGGCGTTCTTTCCCTACGGGCTCGTCGTCCTCAATATCGCCGACCTTCTCGCCACGTCGGTCGCGTCCACCGAGGGGGTCATCGGGCTCCTCCAGATCTTCGTCGGACTCGGTCTGGCGGTCGGTATCGCGGCGATGGGGATCGTGGCCCTCCGGGCCGTCGTCGAGCGTCGCCGGGAGATCGGCATGCTCCGCGCGAACGGGTTCACGCAACGGATGGTCCTGACGGCCTTCTTCCTCGAGTACTCGTTCGTCACCTTGGTCGGGATCGCGATCGGCACCGCCCTCGGACTCCTCATCGTCTGGAATGTGACCCAGGGCTCCGCGGCAGCTTCCGCGGGGGTCACCGTGTTCACGATCCCGTGGGTCAACCTTGCGATCATCCTCGGGGCCGCTTACGGGCTCTCCATGCTCGCCATCGCGGAACCGTCGCTCCGAGCCGCAAGACTACCCCCGGCCGAAGCCGTCCGTCCCACTGAGTAGACCCCTTTGCGAGGTGGATGCGGGCGGCAGTGGCCCCCCCCGAAGCGTGTCTAGTCGGGAGACTTCAACAAGTCGCCCTCGAGCAATTCTTCCAGACGTTCGACCTTGAGGAGCCCCGGGTCGTCGAGCAGGGAGGGGTCGGTCGTCGGATACATGCCGGCGGGGTAGAACGGCCAGAGACCCTGGTAGAGCGCGGCCCCGCAGCCGGCCCGTCGTGCTCCGTCCACGTCGAGCTCCCAGCGGTCGCCCACGTGGAGGATCTCCCCGAGGGGCATGGCCAATCGCCGGGAAGCTTCGAGAAAGATCTCGCTCTCCGGCTTGCACTGTCCGACCTCACACGATGCGATGATGTGTTGAAACTGGGAGATTCCCTGCGAACGGAAGAATTCCTGCCAGGTCGCCCCCCGGCGAGCGGTATTGGTGATGGCGATGATCGGGATGTTTCGTTCCTCCAAGGCCCGGACAACGTCGCTCAGCTCGGGATTGAGCGACGGGGGGTGCTCGGCCAAGCCGGCGGAGGAGGTACATCGCTCCGGCCTGGTCGGAGGGGATCGTCAGCTCGGCCCCCAACGACTCCGCGTAGTCCATCACGAGCGCCTGGGGGTCGACCTTTCCGGTGTTCAGTCCTCGGGTCTCGAGCTGAGCATGCACGTGTTCGACCGAGGATTCGATCTCGCCCAGACCGAACTTCGCTCCATCGCCCGACCTCAACATGTCGCGGAGCGCGCGGACCCGATCCTCCCTCCAGCGGTTCTCGGTCTCCGAAGGGTAGGTACAGGCTGGTGAACCACAGGTCGAGAGAGACCGCCCGGAAGGGGCCTCGGGGAGCCATGTCTTGGTATCGGGTCTCGGGGCTATAACCGACCGGGGCGGCCCTCTCCAGCCACTTCCGTCGGCAGCCCCCCGACTCGGCGGGAGGAGGGGCTACCTTCCTGGGGTAGGTGCATTCCCCGTCACACCCACCGTCGAGAAAGAAACGGCCTTCCACGGGCTATGTCGGGTACAAGGTTGGTCTCGCCTCTGCCGCGAGAATTGAGTGGGCAGAGTGTAGGGCGGCGTCGATCGGGTCAACCGCCTTCAGCCTGTACCCGCGGGTGGGATGACGACGGCCCTTCAACGTGGCCTCGGGCCATCCTCTCTTCCATTCGTTCCTGAAGACACACCGACGCCTCTGTCACGATGGACTCGGCCGCTCGGAGCGTGCCTATTCAAGTCGCCGCCGGGCGATCGAGGGCTAGGAGTCTTCATCGGAGCGAGGGTCGGTTGATTCCGGACCTAAGCTCGATCGCGGCCGAATACAGGAGACGGTGAGTCCCCACCTCGGAGTGCCTCGCGTGTCGAAGCTCGCGGGCTCCGATTCCTGGTTCGGGTGGGCTCCTCACGTTGCACGGATGGAATGCACGACCCGCACTCGATGCCGTCCAGGACTGGGCCTCAGGGAGGACACAGAGAGGGATTTTCGGACTGTCTCGCATGAACCCCTACCTCGGGCGCGGTCGGCCCCCGACCTGGGGTGGCGACGAGTAAATGCCAGGACGATTTCGTCGAATCGTACCTGCCAATTCAGGGAATTGGTTCTCATCGCGGTTATACGCCAATCACAATCGGCCGACAGGAAGGCGACGGCGTATGAGGGCGAAGAAAGCGATTCGGCTGGTGTTGATCGTGTCGATCGTTCTCGCGCTGCCTCTCGTGCTCGTGCACACCGCGGCCGCCGCGTCGTACGATGCCAACAGCCTGCTGGACTGCCAGAGTATCCCGGCGGTCTTCGTTAGTTGGGACGCAATCACGAACACCTGCACGATCGGCGCGGGGTCCATCGGTTCCTCGGACACCCTCACGATCGGCTCGAACTTCGCGCTCGTGATGACCGGGTCGTTCACTAGCACCGGGTCGATCGTCGACAGCGGTACCTTGGACATTGCCTCCGGCGGTGAGCTGGATTCTTTGGGCTCTTTCAGCAACCCGGGCGATGTCCAGGTGGCCGGCATCCTGCAGTTCTACGGCGGGGGTTCGGCGAGCCTCAGCGGACAGATTTTCGTCCTCGGAGGGGGGCTTCTCATCAACGGTCAAGCGCTGGTTGCGGACACCGCCCAGATCACGATCCTGTCCGGTGGGTACTTCGCCAACTTTGGCAACATCGACGTCAACGGCCCGGTTGCGAATTCAGGTACGTTCAACGACAAGGCCGGCGCGGTGTTCTACCTCGAACTCGGGTTCTCGCTGACGAACTATGGTACCTACGAAGAGTCGGGCAACATGGTCGTGTATGGCACGGTCAACAACGCGGGTACCCTCTCGGACAACAATCAGATCGACAACTGGGGCACGTTCGACAACAACAACTTCCTAGCGCTCACGGGGGCGAAGTTCAACAACGATCCCGGCGGCGTTCTCAACGACCCCGGAACGATCACTGCCGACACCTCCTCCACGCTCTACAACAACGCAGCCCTGACGAACGGGGGAGAGATCATCGACTCGGGGGCGTTCACCAACGATGTCAGCGGCTCCATCGAGAACACGGGGTCCTTCTTCCTAGGCTACATATCCGGCAGCGGCAGCAACAGCGGGACGATCGATAACAACGGTCTCCTCGAAAGCGACTCGACTTTCGTCAACTCCGGCCTCGGGGTGATCCAGAACGACAAAGGCGGCAGCCTCACGAACTACGGAATCGGATTCACGAACGACGGCGTCATCAGTAACGCCCTCGGCGCGACGATTTCGAATGAACCGTTTGCGAACTTCGATGACTCAGGGGCTCTCGCATTGGATAACCCGGGAACCTTCTGGAACTACTGCTCGGCGGTGTATGGCCCCGGTCTCATAACGGGGAATCCCGTGCAGTTCCTCCCGTGCGCCCCCGAGGTCCTATCGCCGTCGAGCGTCAGGTACCCGAGACCCCGGCCGTCCTCGGGGACATGAACGGAGAGTTCCAGTCTGGTGGGGGAACCGCGCTCTTGATCTCGCTCTATGAGGGCGAGGGCTCGACCCTGCTCGGCACCTCGCTGACCACGGACTACAGCTCCGGAGGCTGGTTGATCACGTCCGGCGTCGACCTCGGGGCCGGGCCTCATTCGCTGTACGCGACGGCCACGGACGCTCAGCTGCACGTCTCCGACTACTCGTCCGAGTTCACCCTCGACGTCGTCCTCCCGACCAACACGGCAGTGAGCTGCTCGCCGAATCCGGTCGACGTCGGGACTCCGACGACGTGCACCGTGACGGTGACCGAGCTCACCTCGGGGGCGATCCACACCTCTCCGACCGGGACGGTGACGCTCTCGGGCAGTCCCCCGGGGATTCCTCCGACCACCTCCTGTGCTCTCGTCCCCACGGTCGCGGGGGAGTCGCAGTGTACGGCCAGCTTCACGCCGAGCGACCTCACCTCCACCGTGACCGCATCTTACCCGGGCGTGGCGGGGTACTGGGACTCGAGCTCTGGGACGACCGGACTCTCTGCTAACGAGCTCGGGACGACCACGGAGATCAGCTGCGGGGCGCTCGTGGTCAACGACCCCGCGACCTGCTCGGCCACGGTGAACGACAATCCGACCGCCGTACTCCCCCCCACGGGGTTAGTGTCATTCGGGTGGACCGGAACCGGGGCGTTCACTCCTTCGTCGGGATCTGCACCCCCACCGGAAGCGGCACGTCGTCGGCCTGCAGCGTGACGTTCACTCCGGCGCTGGGCGGTGAAGGCTCGTTCGTCATGAACGCGGCGTACACCGGCGATTCCCTGCACTTCGGGAGCGTCGCCATCGACCCTCTCACGGTCTCCGCCCGGGGCAGCGCGACCAACGTCGTGTGTGCGCCGAACCCCGACGCGGTGAACGCCCCTACGACCTGCACGGCGACCGTGACCGACACGAGTGGCGGGACCCCGGTGACGCCGACCGGGACGGTGCTGTTCAGCGCGAACAAGGGCGGTTCGTTCAGCCCGACCTCCTGCACCCTGGTCTCCGGCAGCTGCTCGGTCACGTTCACTCCGGCGCCGGGCTCGGAAGGGAAGACGGTGGTCAAGGCGGCCTACGGTGGGGATACTAACCACGTGGGGAGCTCGCAGACCTTCAGCCTCACCGTGAGCAAGCGGAGCGATTCGACATCGGTCAGTTGCGTGACGGCCGACCCGGATGTCGGCAAAGCGCTCTCGTGCACCGTCATGGTGGTCGACACGAGCCCAGGGACCGCCTTGACCCCGAGCGGGAAGGTGACGGTCACCATCGTGCCGCCCACCGGCCCCAACCTCTCGGCCGGCTGCATGTTGAAAGGGTCGGGTGGTGTCGCGCAGTGCTCGTTCTCGATCACCCCCTCGAAGGTCGGGACGTACACGTTCAAGGCGGTCTACCCGGCGAGCACCAACTTCGTATACAGCTCCGGCACGACCACCGTTGCGGTGGGGGCGAAGGGATAGGCCCGAACGAGCGGACGCGCACCCTCGGGTCAGCTCGGAGCCGGTCGTGCAGCCAGCCTCAGGGCCACCGGGGCCTGTCGTAAGGAAAGAAAGGGAAGGCCTCGACCTGAAGCACGGCGTTCGGGGTAGGGGTACTACGCCACCAGCCGAGGTCGACGCGGCGCTCGGGAGTGGGAGGGATTGACCCCGGGGGAGTCGAGGACCTCGCGGGTAGGCATCGCCATCCCTCCGCTATGCGCGCTCCGACGCGTGAGCTCGTCCCACGCGGCAAGAGACGCGAACCGGAGCGCCGCCGTGCTCTCGACGGGAGACGTCTCGCCCCCGAGACATGTCCCCAGCTGCTGCATCGCGGACCCGAGCTCTGCGGCTTTGCCGATCAAAGAGTCGATCGCGACCATCGCAGCATCGCCGGAGACGGTCCGGTGGAATTTTCGGCCCGCGGACTCCACCAGGCCGGTGCCCACGCAGAAAGCAAGGTACCGGTCGAACGAGGCGGGATTCATGTTCGCGCGGCGAAGGATGCGTGTCTTGGTCGACTCGGCCGCAGTGCTCTCGAGGAGGGCGCGAAGGACCTCGATCTTCGTGCGGTACCGCTGCCCGCCCGAGGAGGCGGCGGAGGGGGTCATCGCCGGCTTGCGCATCATCGACTCGGCAGGGCGCGACATCGCTACGAGCGCATGAACCTTTGGTTATCCGACATGGGGCGGGCGCGACCACCCGCGCCCGCCCCCCGTAATCCTAGACCACGCAACGACGCCTACCGGGAGGAGCTACGCCGAGGTGGCAGGCACTACGTGATACCGATGGGGCTGGGTGAGGGTGCGGGGAGCCGGTTGGACTTTCACCCGCTCAGAGGTGGTCCGGGGCTCCGAACGTTGCGGCTGACGAGGTACCAAGGTTTGTGCGAGGCGAAGAGGGCAAACGTAGTGTCCGTAGCGTTCCGGCCCCGCCCGGGCGCCTACAAGAGCTTGGCGAACCTCTGATCCACACCCGATTCCGGCCAAGTGCAAGTGCCGGTGTAGCCACAGCCTTCCCCCGTCGACATTGCTCGGGGAGGAGGAGGGATCCCAAGTCGGGGGACGATGGCAATTGATCGTCTCGACTCTCGATGACAGGTCTTGTCGCAGGTACGCCTCCACCATTCACCCTTAACACAATTGTTAAGTCAATTGACGAACCTGGGTGTGACCATGGCCGCTAGTACGCGACCCACGACAATTACCATCCCAAGTGAGGTTCGACGGGCCCTGGAGCGCTACAAGGGGCCTGGCCAGACCTACGGGGATGTCCTCCTGGAGTTCATGGAAGAGTTCCCCCCCTCGGAGTTCCTGGACGAGATGGAGCGACGATTCCGTACAGAGAAGCGCTACCCGATTGCACAAGTGCTTCGCGACGCCGGGCTGTAGTTGACTTACCGTCTCGAGGCTACGGCCTCCGCCCGCCGTGAGTTTCTGCGACTGCCTCGCGAAGTGCAGCGGGAGTTCCAGACTGCGCTTGCGTTGATGGTCCGCGGTCCCCTCAGGCGAACCGCCCGGTTGGATATTCACCAGCTCAGAGGTGGTCGGAGGCTCTGGACCTTGCGCGTGAGGAGGTACCGAGGGTTGTACCGAGTGGAGGGGGCAAACGTGGTGTTCGTAGCGTTTAGGCCCCGCCCGGGCGCCTACAAGAGCCTGGCGAGCCTCTGATCCTCGCCAGATTCCGGCCAAGAGCCAGTGCCAGTGGAGCTCCCGCCATCGGAGGCATATAGTAGACTATATGTCTCCCCTATGCCATTCCATTGTCCGTGATTACAACCATCCAGGTAACTCCCGCGACACGCGAGCGACTCGCTGCCCTGAAGAGCTCCCCGCGGGAGACCTACGATGAGCTCCTGAACAAGCTACTGGCCCTGATCCCCCGTGGTGATGAGGAGGGGACTTACCGCGATGCGTTCCGGATGGGGATACTTAACGCGCGGCTCGATATCAGGGCGGGACGGGTAACCGACCACGAGCAGGTCAAGAAGCGGTTGGGCCTCTGACGCCTTGGTCGATTCGATGGTCGGAGACCGCCGTCCGTGACCTGCATCGACTCGATCGGATCGTCGCTCGCCGAGTTGTGGGCCGCCTGGAGGTGGCGGCCTCGGATCCCGACCACTTCTTCTCGAGATTGGCCGCCTCGGATGAATACAAGCTTCGCATCGGTGCGTATCGGCTCCTCGCCGTACTTTCTCATTCGGAGCGGACCGTTCTGGTGGAACGAGTGGATCATCGCTCCCGAGTCTACGACCGGGGCCGGTGACTGTGGGGTCAGGTCGCTTAGTTAGATCGTGGTCCCCGCAACCAGCAAGGCTGTCGCGAACTGGTTCTGCCGCTGAAACTGGACCCCGGGGAGGTCCCCGAGATTCCAGGAATTCCCGAAGTTGTAGGATTTCTTCTCCCTGACAACGAGGAGCAGCCGTTCGTTGGGGAGGCACAGGACGTCCTGGTTAAAGTTGAAGTGACCGTGAAGAAGAGCCGCTCGTTTCGAAAGGATCCGCTTCCCGGGCCCAACAGTCGTCGTCAGGACGTCGTCCGCAGAGGCCGCCACAGGCTACCTCACCGACCGGGGAAGAGGATCACTGTTTGTAATGGTCGTTGCACGCACGGGCCCTGCGACGCGGGGTGGACCGCGGATGGATTGCGCAGTCCGTGCCCTCCCCAAGATGGATGAAGACTTTCCGCCTTCGATGATCCACCCGAGAGGAACGCGCCCACCAGGACCCGAGCCTGGCGCCGTAGTACGCAACCTCGACAACCATGATCACGAACCAAATCGAAGGCTGGGTCTTCGTTGGCTTCCCCGACGAGCACCTACCATCGTTGCTCCGGGCCGGGACCACCCGTCTGTGGGACGACGCGCGCACCATTGGCAAGCAACCCGGCCACCCGGTCCTCTTCCTGCAGACCCGCGAACGGGGTGCCTCTTGGGTCGGGGCAGGGGTTATCGCGGAGGTTGAGGAACGTTGGAAGGCCTTCGGAGTCTACGTGGAGACCCGAACGGTCCTGGCACGAATGCTCCCTACGATGACCGGGGTCTCCGGTAGCCATCCGCCGAGCGTTAGCTCCCCGGTCGATTCGATTCGTTCGCAAGGAATGGCCGCCTGGGAGAACCGGACACTGGCCGCGCGAATAGGGCTCGCCGGGTTCCGGTCTCGGACTCCTTTCCTGGAGGGGGAGAGGGATCTCCGCCTGACCTCTTCGGACCGGAGCCTTCTCTGTCAGCTCCAACCGTCGCTCAACCGCCTCTGGCCCGCGTAGACGACCTCACTTGTCCGTCCCAAACCTGCCATCTCAACCCAGGGGGGATCCTCCTACGTGCGATGCCGGAACACCCGTCTTCGGGCGAGGGAGGGTGGTGTCACTCGCCCAGGACCGCTTCACGTGGGGGTCTCAATACGTTTCGAGCGTGAGACCCGGAATCCTTGCGAAATCCTTGTCCCGGCTCAGGAGCGTTGCGTGATGGTGCTTGGCCGTGGAGGCAATCAGAAGGTCCAGGGTCCCCACCGACTCACCGCGACGTGAGCACTCCCCTCCCAGCCTAGCGGCATCCACCGAGATAGGTTCGGTGACGTCCAAGACTTCGAGCTCCGCGATAAACTCGAGGGCCTGAGCGAGCCGTCGCCCTCCCTGGGAGAAGGCCCCAACGAGGAACTCGGTAAGAGCCGGGGCGGGGATCGCGAGTCTCTCGCCGACGGTCGAGACCTCGCTGGCTTTGGCCAGGGCCTCCGGCACTCCGTTCGCGAAGTCGATGCAGAACGTGGAGTCCAGGCACTTCATGGATTAGCTCCACAACCGTCGAATCTTCTCGGCTCGTCGCCGATTTGCGGATTGAAGATTAGAGTAAGTGCGGTCGAGCTCTTTGCGTTCCCTCTCGGACATGTCGCTCCACATCCCCCCGAAAGTGGAGATGGGACGCCGTGGCCGGGCCAGGCGCTTGACGGTATCGCTGAAGCTCTCTTCGGGCCTCTTCTGTCGCTTCAGTAATTCGTAGGCCTCTTGGTCGAGCGCAACCGTCTTAGACGCCATAGGGCTACATACGCTACATATAGACCATGTATATCGCCTTGGCGCCTCCCGGCCACTCCGGGTCAGCCGCCAGCACTCGACCCGCCGGGGGCCCTGACCGAGGCCGAGAAGCAGCACGAACCTGAGTAGACGGCCGTTCCGGGTGACGTCGAGCAGGCCCCGGATTGTCCCCCTGTCAGCCATGGGCCCTCAGGTACTCTTCGCCTTCGGCGCGCTGGTCTTCCTCATCGGTAGGTTCGTCGGTCTGCTCCTTACGACCCGAGTTCGGGTGGTCAGTCAGGCTTCCGCCGCGCGAAGGGTCGAGCCGCCGGGGGGACCGCCCGGAAGCTTGGGTTGTCGTATAACCGGGGCGCTATGTAGGGTCCCGGCTTTGCCACCGTCGCATGTAAACCGGGAGCATGCACGATGCCGAGTGACCGAACTCGCCTCCTGCGTACGGTGTGGGTCGTCTGGCTTCGCTTCGAGTATCGTGCGCTCGCGGTGCTCCTCCCCGTCGTATGCTTGGAGCTGGCCCTTGCGAGCGCCATCCTAGCGCAAGTGCCGGTCGCGATAGGACTCGCGGGAGGGCTCCCCGCCCTCCTCGCGCCCGGCGCCTGGCGTTTCGCGGCCCAGATCGGATACGCCAAAGGGCTCGTCTGAGGGACTGCGAGGGAGTCGATTGGCGGATTCTAGCAGCCCAGCGATCATCGAAGGGGCGAACCCCGTCTCCCATATCCGGCCCGGCGGGCCTCGGAGGCCCCCGCGGAGCCCGGCCAGGACATCGATGTCCGGATCGAGCGGCTAGAGCAGATGAGCCTCGAAATGTTCAAGAAGACCCCGAAGCAGTGGAGCGAGGAACCGGGCGAGGACGAGGAGAAGCGAGACCCGGCATCTCGGAGACCGACCCTAGGGGGCTGTTCGTGTCTGGCCGACCGACTAGCTCCTGTCAGGGCTGCAAGTGCCATCGCACCCGGGGCAGACTCCGCTCTACCGGGGCCTCCGAACCGGCGTACCCTCGACGGGTGGTCTGCCCCACATTTGGCGGAGCCGAGGCCCGCCCCCGTAGAGCCCATGGTACCACGTTCACCCCGCTAGCTCGGCTCGGATTCTCGGGTGGGCCGGACGAGAGGATCGGGAGAGGTAAGGTCGACCCGGAGCGGCGTCACCGGAAGGAGGGTCCGCATCCCCGTCCCACGGGAGGGCGTTGGCGAAGGCCTGCATCACCGCTGCTTGGCGCGATGGATCAGCCTCCAGATAGCGCATCGTGGTCGCGATGCTCTCGTGACGCAGGAACCCTTGGACGGCACGGTAGACCCCGTCCCGGGAAGCCCCCGGGGAGCCGAGGAGCGTCCGTTCCATCAGGGTAGCCCCCGAGCGACGCAGCATGTGCGTCGACAGCTTCACGTGGATATCCTTCGCCGCCAGCCGCCGCTGAAGGATGACCATCCAGCGGTTCGCCCCCCCCTCGCCGTACGGGACCAGGCGGCCGCCACGTCGATGGAGGAAGAGCTCGTCGGGCACGGGGGTCAACGGGGAACGGCGGAGGAATCTCTGGACCTGCCGGTTCCGCCACCAGAGGTAATCCCGGAAGGCAGGGGGAAGCGCGGGGTGCATAGCCATCCACACTCGCTTAGGCTGGCCGCGGCCCTTTCCACGGACCAGAAGACGATTGCCCCCGAGATCGATGTCACCGACCTGCATCCGAAGCCACTCGATGCGGCGAAGTCCCTGGCCGAGACCGAGAAGGACCACGAGTCGAAGGAGGCGATCGCTTCGGGTGACCTCCACCAGCCCCCGGACCGCCCCCTCGGCCAGCCACCGGACCCGCAGCGGAGGACCGCGGCGCGGGAGTCCCACCTCGTTGAACACCGAGTTCCGCGCAAACCGAGCGAGGTCGGCGAGGACGGAGAGCTGCCAGACGTCGTCATGGAGGCGACGGCGGAGCCACCGGCCGTCCTCAACGCTCCACTTCCTTGGATCCGGAGTCCGCCCAGCACGACGGAGGAAGGTGGTGGCTCTCCGGACGACCCATCGGTACCGTCGAATGGTATCCGGAAGGCATCCCCGCTCCCGCTTGGCCGCGTACCAGCGCCCGACGACGTCGTCACGCCGGACCACGGCCCGTGTCGGGCGGCCACAGCGAAGTCCGTTCGCCGGTCGACGGACGGTGAACGGTGGGGGGGCGGGAGGCTATGTCGCGGGCAATCGTCGCCCAGCTCTCCCGTGCTCGGGGCCCCGGACATGGAAGGGTCCCTAGGTCCGAACGGCCCGGTTCGACGTTGTCTCACCGGCCGGGGCGCCTCGGTCGGTGCTTTGAATCGTAACCTCCTGGGACACCCCGGTTTTGATTCACGCGCCTGAGTTTCGATTCGGGGCGGCTGTTCGGCGGGGTTAAGATTCAAAGCCAGTTCCCCCGACAGGTATAAGTAAGTTTCGTGGTTCCGTCCATATGGAGGATGACGACTCCGAGGAAGCCCCGGGTACGGGCATTGTCATCGCTGCATCTACACTTGGCGGATGCGCCAACGGTCCCCTACGATGTGCCCCCGTTGCAAGTCGCGGCTCTGGCGCATCCCGAAGGTCCGGCCCATGGTCCTCGGGAAGGGTCTCGGGATCGAGGAAGTGTTCGCTCCGCACCGTGAGGAGATCCTTCGCCTCGCTCGGAAGCACGGCGCCCGCCGTCTCTTCGTCTTCGGCTCCGTACGCCGCAGGGAGGCCACGGAAAAGAGCGACCTCGACCTACTCGTCGAGTGGCGACGGCTCCCTTCGCTCTTGGGACACGCTTCTCTTCGTGTCGCGATAGAGCGGGCCGTCGGACGGCCTGTGGACCTGGTGAACCGCGGTGACCTCCACTGGGCCATCGCTCCACAGGTCGAGGCCGAGGCGGTGCCCGCATGAACGAGGGCGAGCAGCGCGACCGGTTCCTCGTGGACGAGATGCTTCGGCACCTCGGCGTTGTCGAACTTACAGTACGTGGTGGCAAGGTTCGGGTCGAAGACGACGTAACCACACGCTACGCCCTCGAACACGCGACCGAGCTGTTCCTCGAGGCCGCCAAGAAGGTCAGCGGTCGCTTCCAGAAGACCAACCCCGGAGTTCCGTGGGAGAGTTTCGTGGGAGTTCGCAACTCCATCGCACATCCGTATGACATCGGTGCCGCGCCGATCGCACTCGGCGAGCTGTGGAAGTTCGCGAGTGGCAACGCTCCGAGGATCGCTCGGTATCTGCGGCGCGCCAAGTTCCCGAAGGACGCCGACCCCCGTCGCGAGTAATCGGTCGCGCGGGACTCGCCTCCCAGCATGGACCTTCGGCCGAATGGGTTCTGATTCAGGCAGCTGAGTTTCGATTCAGGGCGGCCCTCCGCGGAGATGAGATTCAAAGCCCCCGGTCGCAGTAATGCCTAATGGAAGGAATCTCCTTACCGCTGTGCAATGGGGGAAGCTGGAATCGGAACGGTTACCTCCAAGGGTCAGGTTACGGTGCCGAAGCGGGTGCGGGACGCCCTCGGTGTGACCGAGGGAGATCGCCTCGTGTTCGACGTCGAGGGCGACCGCGCCTTCATTCGGAGGGCGCCCCGGGAGAGCCTCCCGGCCTTGTTCCAGCGCCAGAAGCGGTGGACGATCCGGGCGATCCCGTTCCAGCGGAGGCTCCGGGATGAGTGGACCCCTCGCCGTCATCGACTCGAGCGTGTTCATCGGCGCCAAGAGCCCCAGCGAGCTCGAGCACGCTGACTGCGGTCGAATCCTCGACCTTGCCCATCACCGTCGAATCCAGCGGCTCGTTTCGACCGTCACCGTAGCCGAGGTGTGCGCCGGCTACTCCACCGAGGGCGATTCGGAAGGGCGGGAGGCGTTCCTGGACTAGCCTTCGCGGCTCGAACCGCCTGGTGATCGTGCGGGTCGACCTCGAGGTCTCGAGCGTCGCCGCGGTCGTCCGGTCGAAAACTTCGCTCCGTTTGCCGGATGCGTTGATCGTCGCCTCCGTCCTGGTCCGTCGCGCAGAGTGTATCGTCACCCAGGATCGCGAGTTCGGGAAGGCCCGGCCCTAGTCCCTCCCTCCTCGGCGAAGGCGCTCGCGGCCCGCGTTGATTCCGGGTGAAGAAGGCGGCTCGCGTGTAGGGCGAGGTGCCTCCTGCAAGGGAGGTCAGCGGTGGCCCCACGGACCGTTTCCGGCGGGCCGCCTCGCTTGCCCTTGGCCTCGTACCGAGCGCCTGACGACGTCGTCCCGGCGGACCACGGATCGGCTCGGGTCGTGGGAGGCATGGTGGTGCCCTGGCCGGTGGTCGCTGAGCGATGGCCCGGGTTATACTTCCCGCCTGGAAGGTGTCTCGTATCCAGCGAAGGTGGATATAGGGTGAGAAACGTGAATACATGCAGTGACGACCTCGGACGCGACCGTCCCAGGGGTGAGCATCGTCATTCCCGCGTGGAATGAGGAGGACCGGCTCGCTCGGACGTTGGAGCGCTACCTGCCGTCGCTCGAGGCGCGCGGGGACCCGTTCGAGGTCATCGTGGTCGTGGACGGCGTGCAGGACCGCACCGCGGAGGTCGCGGCGAAGTACGCGCACCGGCACGTCCGCGTCCTACAGTTCCCGACGAAGCTGGGCAAGGGGGGTGCGATCCTCGCGGGCCTCCGGGAGGCGCGGCACGAGTACCCTCGGGTACGTCGACGCGGACGGACCAATCTCCCCCGAGCAGATGTACGACCTGGTCGGAGGCCTGCGGGACGTCGACTGCGTGGTCGCCTCCCGATGGATCCGGGGGGCCTCGGGCGCCGACGGGGAGCCGCTGTTCAACCGGTTCGCCGGACGGGCCTGGAACCTGCTCACCCGCTCGCTCTTGTTCCTGCCGCTCCGGGATACCCAGTGCGGGGCGAAGTTCTTCCGCCGCTCGGTCGTGCGCCCGGTGCTCAAGACCGTGACGCTGACGAACCGAGCGTTCGACGTCGACTTCCTCTACCACATCCGCAAGGACGGCCACACCGTCCGGGAGGTGCCGGTCCAGTGGACGCACGACCGCGGTAGCCGCATGCCGGTGGGCCGCGCAATCCCCGTCATGTTCGTCTCGCTCTTGGGGGTGCGGGTGATGAACTCCCCCGTAGGCAAGCGGGTCCCCCCCAAGCTCGTCCGATGGTTCTTGAACGAGTTCGGGGGAAACTGAGCGAATCCATTGGCTTAGGTGAGGTGTCGGGCGGAGGACAGCCAAGGCAGGCCTCATGACTGCGTTCGCCGTGTCGTAAACAGAATGGCTTCCCTTGGTTGTATTGGCGAGTAGGCAGGGCGATGGACACGTTTTCGACAGTCATGGATTCGAGAGGGCTCTGCCCAACAAGCGGGTTAGTGGAGGGCTTGTCATCGGTGCCACACACAAACCTGACACTTCTGCGGCATCGGGGGTTGGGGCCCGGCGCAAGACCTAATGGCATCTCAGCATGGACGGACTAATCGGTTTCCATGAGAGTGTCAGATCTAAAGCAGCTTGCGCCGAGACGGAATCGAGGATCCGGGATAAGATTCGGCCTCGAGCAGGCGAAGAGAGTACTCGAACTGGACCGCCTTCGTTCACTCTTTTACTTTCTACTCAGACGACAGGACTACTTCTTGGGGTTCAAATGGGGAACGGGCAACTCATACTACGAGTTTGGGGTGGGACTCGGAGATGTTCTCAGCCGGTACTATAGCGCGCTTGGGGCGTTTTGCAAAGATTTTGGAAAGAATCTCGCTGATTACCACGCTTACGGATTCGATACCTTCACCGGTTTGCCCGCGTCGTCCGAAAAGTACCGATGTCAATCCGTTGTGGCATGAGGGCGATTTCTCCGCCGCGATGGAAGACGTTCACGCGAAGATTAAGAGACTTTGCAGAGGTTATCGCCCGGACAACCTCCATCTTGTTGGAGGGAGATTCGACACTGCTCTGACTCCGGCGCTTCGGTCCGAGCTGGCTCAAAGCCCACCATCTATCGTTACAATAGACGTTGACTACTACTCATCGACGCGAGTAGTTCTCAATTGGCTTAGGCCGCTACTTCACTCTGGGACAGTTTTCTATTTCGATGACATTTGGGCGTTTCACGGGCACCCAGACTACGGTGAACTAAGAGCAATCCGTGAGTTCAATGAGACCGGAGAGGGTTGGCTGCTTCCGTATGATCAGTACGCAACCTTGACAACTCGAAGCCAGGTTTATATCTACTGCAGGAAGGATTTTGAGTATGTCGTTCCCGGCTCGTGAACGATCCTGACTCTTCTTGAGCGACCGTGGGAATTTGGGTCCAGCAGGATCACGCTGATAAGCCCCGCACGAGCTCGAGAAATGATACGCAACAATCCTCCGTAGGCTCGGGTCGACGACCGGTGGAACTGAGCGGACTGAATGTAGTCGTCGAGAGAGTAGGTTCCCGAACTTCGCAAGCGCAACGGGAGAAGCAGAGGGTCTGAGTCCGTCGTCTTCTCTGGGGATTCGGCCGTGGTGCAGCTCTGCAGAATGGCATTATGTCTAGGGACGCGATCCATTCGAAACCGAGAACCCCGCCGGCCCGATTAATACCTCAGACCTTTTCCCCACATCTCGATGGGCGATGGACGGAAGACGAAGCAGGGATTAGAGGTCGAGGCCTCTAGCTCCAACTCCTGCCGTGGCCCTGGAAGAATCATCATTCTTGCGACCGCCTTCTTCCGGCCAAGAGGCTCGAGGATAGCCTCACCACTTACAGCCGGCGGGGACTACCGGCTGCACGAAATGCTCGCGCGCGCCCCAATGGATTCAGGAGAGATATATCTCGTTTCTTCCTCAGTGGGTCTCTTGGACCTCACCGCAGGACTCGGCACACCGCTGCATCTTGTCAGTGTTGACTCGACGTTTCGTGAGTTTCCGAAGTGGCGACCCCTCGCATTGATCGTCCAAGTGCTCCGAGGGCTGTTGGCTGCGGTATGGATCGTTCGAAATAGATCGCCCACGGGAATCACAATACTTTATTCGAGTTCAACCCTGCCATCAGATGTAATCGCTTCTGCGATGGCGAGGCTGATTTGTCCCTCGACTAGGTGGGTTGCCGTCGTTCACCACACTGTCCAAGGTCGCAAGGGGTTGGCCCGACACAATGCCGCCGAGGTCTTTGCAGCTCTATTCGAAGGTTTGGTAGTGATTCTGACAGGAGGCTTGGCGGACACTATCATCGCTATCAGCGGCGAAGCCCACAAATCCCTGAGCCGGTTCAGGAGGGATTCGCAGCCCATCTTGTCCGGGTTGAATGGACTCGACATCCAGGAAATCGCCGCCGCGGGGGCTGCTCAACTCACCCATCGGCCAAATTCGGTGATATACGTTGGAAGAATGTCGTCTCAGAAGGGTCTGTCCGACCTTCTTGGCGTCTGGCAAGTACTTAGCCAACGGATGCCACAAACACAGTTCACCTTGGTTGGGGCGGCGGACACGATGTCACGGGGTGACCTTCGCAAAGAGATCGCAGAGAGAGGGCTCGACGGGGTCGTGAGCGTAAAGGGGGTACTTGCCAGGAAGGATGTCCTACGGCTAATTGTGGAGAGTTCAGTCTTCACGACCACGAGCCTGGCAGAGGGTTGGTCAATCGCGATAATGGAGAGCCTAGCCTTAGGCACACCTGTGGTAGCCTGGGATCTCCCCGAACTTCGTCATGTCTATTCAGAAGGCATCACAGCAGTACCGCTGGGAAGTGTCAGTAGTTTCGCGGACGCGGTAGAGCGCCTCCTTTCGAACCCTCAGGAACAGCGGAGACTCGGCGAGGCAGGGCGTCAAACGGTTGCCCCGTATTCGTGGGAGAGAGCGGCTTCAGCGGAGTGGTCTATCCTCCAAGACCTGTCTGCAAAATTCAGACCCCCAGACGATGAACAATCTTCGCCTCCAGGTGTGAGCTATACTGGGGAGACCCTGATGCTTCATGGACGTCCACCTCGTGGTGGGTGAGGATTGGGGGCAAGCAACTGATGTGATGATTTCAATCCGGCGGGCGGTTACCCAGTTCCGCAAGCGAATCGACCTAGCAATCCTCGCTATAGCCGTAATCAGCTACACGGTTTATTGGTCTGAACTCACGACCTCCAAGGTCTACGCGCTTACGGCTACCAACTTTGACCTTGGATCCGGATTGCAGATCGGATGGCTCGCATTCCATGAAGGAGGGGACTTCCGGGCGTGGTTCTATCTATTCCTAGGCCAGCCAACGGCAATTGTATTTTCGCCTCTCAGCCTCCCTCAGAGTTTCTCACTCTTGCTAACACTCCAAGCGTTTGCTATAGGGGCCGCGGTCGTGCCACTCTATGCCATCGGACGATACCATAGGCTCCCGATTGGGATCGCCCTCCCTATCGCCCTGTCATATCTCTTCTACTTCCCGCTTGCTGGGATGAACTGGTTCGACTTCCACTATGAGACGTTGATGATGCTCTTCCTTTTTCTCGGGTACTACGCCTTTCTGAGAGAAAGGTACGCTTTGGCTGGAGGACTCTTGTTTCTGGCGGGCGGAGTGAGGTTTCCATACCTCATACTTCCAGCCATCTTCTCCGTTATCATCGGCATAGAGGAGTTACCCGGACTCCTTCGTTCGCGTTTTCGTGTCATCCCCCCTCGGGCCGCGTTCGCGATCGCATTTACACTCGTATGCGTTGCGACCCTAATTCTAAGCTACATAGTCATCGGCCAGGCGAACGCCGTGGGCAGTATACATTCATCAAGCAGTCCGTCGCTCTTCTATGACTTCGAAAATAAGCTGCTTACAATCGGACTTCTCTTTGCGCCATTTATGGCGCTTCCCCTGTTCTCCAAGCGATGGGTGCCTTGTCTTCTCCCTTTCATTGCTCTTGATCTCTTTGTGAACAACGGACTCTACGTCTATCCCTCCGCGTTCACACTGCAATACGCTGTGCTGTTTGTACCGTTCCTCTATCTCGGAACAGTGGATGTTTTGTCGGGGTGGAGCGACCATTCGTCCGCAAAATCCGCCGGAGTTTCGTATCGTGCGGCCCGAACCTGGATTAGAACTCCTCGGTCACGTACCATTCTCACTTTGATAGTGATAGTAAATATGGTCGCACTAGCATGTGTTTTCGAGCCGTATGGCCCACTGAATCCCGGGAGTGCTGTCGACTTTCAACTGGGTCCGGCTACAGATGTGAATCTAACACGGTACCGACTCACTTCAAACGTTAATGTCGCTCATTCCCCCAGACGACCCTTTCGTGTTGTTCCAGAACAATATGCCCGCCTTGATGGTCCGTCACTTCGATTACGACAATACGCCACTGATTGCGGGCTCTACAATCAGGACGAACTTGTCAATTCTTACACCGAGCGGCGAATGGGCACGACCCCCGATTAACTACATTATCGATGATCCCTTCTCATTTTGGTTTTACTTCGACTACCCAGACCACCCCAGCATGTACACTTTGCTGACTGACTTGTATAGGAGCGGCTCATTCGGTCTGGTGGCGGAGGCATCGGGCATGGCCGTCTATGAAAGGAACTACACGGGCACCCCAGCCTTACTCGTTCCACTGAGCACGTACTTTCCCGGCCAATGAATTCTGGAACGGTTCCACGGCCCTTCCTGTCCAGGGTGACCATGTCTCGGGCGACAATGTTTCGGGAGCTACGGTGTGGTTCGGTCCAAGTACGGCGCTCGCACCGGGCCTTTATAGGTTAACCTTCCACTTACGGACCACATCCTTGTCTCCAACAAACCGCATCGATCTTCAGGTTTCGGCGAACTCCGGAGGAGTCGTGGTTTGGCATGATACACTCAACGGTTCGGCCTTCTCGGGTCGGGGAGTGTGGACACAGTTCTCGTTCATGGTCCCCGTCAACAGTACCTATGGCTACGTGGAGTTCCGCGGGGTTAATGCCTATTGGACCGGTCAGATTTCATTCCAGGGACTAGCAGTCGACCAGATCTCGGCCATCTCGTGATGATTCAGCCGCTTCGGAGAAAGTGTGATCAGGCCCAATCGCTCGCCTTTACCCGAGTCCCGTTAATGAGATCGGGGGTCGCCTACTGCGAGAGGGACGGGCGGCAAAAGGAGACGGACGACGGCGGTGCTACGGTCTTACCATACGGAGATTGTCCCGAACCGGCCGCCTCGGTGGGCGCCCGACGATAGCATGAGTGCCGGTCCACGAATCACGGGTCCGCCGACAGTAGACCCGCTCGGCGAGCCCCTTGCTACGGTTCGCCTCCCGACTCCAGCGAACTCAGCGAAGCCCATGATATCTGTCGTCACGCTGTGTCATGAGCGCCGAGATTACGTCATAGACGCCGTGCGCTCGGTGCTGGCTCAATCACACTCTCGATTGGGATTCGAAGTCATTGTTGTGAAGGGGTTCCATAGCTCGAGCCTGGAGCAGCTTCTCGATTCGCAGGGTGTCCTTCACTCGACGGTCGAGGGACCGAGGACCGGCCCGCGCGTCGCTGCCGGACTCGACCTCGCCCGTGGAGAATTCATTGCCTTTCTCGATGACGATGACCTCTTCCTGCCGGGGAAGATTAACCGTTTGGCCAACCTGATTTCCGATTTCCCCGGCTTCGCATACTATCATAACCAACGACGCGCGATTCCGAGGGGATCAATCCCGCTCGAGCCACCCGGTCGAGCGGTGTCGCCTGGACCTCCGCCAAGAACTCAAGTCTCGATAGATTTCGACCCAGCTCGGGTGATCCATCGCGCATCGAGTGAGGGGATTGACCGGAATTCCAGTGCGATCGTCGTCAGTCGAACAGTCTGCGACGCGGATCCATATATCTTGACGCACCTTAACATTGCCTTGGACTCAGCCCTTTTCTTTGTCGCGCTCAGCCGTGGAGGTGCATTCATTACCGACCGCTTCGCATTGACCGGATACAGACTGCATGACCGTAATTCGTCGGGCGGTGTCTCCGCCGACCTTGGTGCTTGGCAGCTGCAAATTCAGGATTTCATCGCTCGATCAGTGAGCGACTACGAATTGCTCCGGCGTCGCCTATAACCCCGTCTACCCCGGTCCATCGGCAAGTATCTCAGTTGGGCAGTCGACGCAGCCCTTCTAAAGAGGGAACTCTGCAACCCCGAAGCATCCTCCAGCCTCTTGGCTTCCCGATCTTCAACGCTCCTGCGGCATCTCGACAGCGGACCTATCTTGAACTCCTTGGGCTACGTTTCACTGGCAACGGCCAAATTGGCCCTGCCCGAACCCATTGTTCGGCGACTCGTCTGGCGACTCTTTGCAGATCAGAGCTGGCGTCCGCAACCGTTTCTTGTCCGAGGTGGCTAGACGCATCAGCCCCTGGCAGACAAGGATCATCATGCGCGTGCGGGATCGGATCCCACAGATTGCATTGAGGACAGTTGCTACCCACCCGATATCCGCGGCCAGGCAGCTGGTAGGTCTTCTAGCCGTCTGGGATCAAATCTCCTCCTTCGCACACGAAGACCGTTCGACGATTGATGAATGGTTGCGGCAGTTACTCGAGGACAGCGGGCTGCCTACTCAAATCAGGGCGCGGTGGAAGTCCCTAGACAGAGCTGACTGGAGCAAGCACTCAGTCGGAGGCAGCATAGGGGTCTACAACGAGGTCCTCTATCTGCTAGTTCGATCTGCTCGGCCAAAGACGGTCGTTGAAACGGGGGTTGCCCTTGGATTCACCTCGGCCTACATCCTGCAGGCGCTGAAGGATGGGGGTGGCGGCAGGCTCATTTCGATTGATCGCCCGAACACCAATCCATCAGGTTATGTGGCAAGCGACGGCACAATTGACTCCGTGTATCTCCGGAGCGAATCGGAGCTGGGCTTTGTCGTCCCTGTGGGCTTACGTTCCGGATGGGAACTGATCCGTGGGAGCTCGAATCCGGCGCTGAAGAACCTCCTCGAGAGAGAAGGTGAGATTGATGTCTTCTTCCACGATTCAGAACACTCCGCTTCCAACATGCTGTGGGAGTACAGAACAGCCTGGCCCCACATCTCATCGAATGGTCTGTTGTTGTCCGACGACATAAACTGCAACCACGCGTTTCATAACTTCTCGTCCGAGGTGAATCGCGTTCCCTGCGTCTGGCTTGGTGGCTCTGGCCGGTGCGGCGCACTAAGGCGAGGGTTGACCTGATGGACCAAGTTGCCCGGTTCGAGTGCTGGCCTCAGCCGCGACTACTACAAAATCAATGGCCCCTCGCTGTCGAGTCTTGTTCAGAACGCGAATGTCGATCGAGTCGAGAATATCAAACGTCGGTTGGGTCGCCCCAATCAAAGCTGGGAAGACTGCGGTCAGGGAGTGAAGCGCCGACTGTAACACAAATGTTGGCCCGGTGGTGGCAAAGGACCATCGAATGGGGACGAGGCCGCTCGCGTGAAGGTGACTCACGAGTTCTTCCTTTCTGAACTCCAGTGTGGTGGGGAGGACACCATCCAGGTACAGAGACTTCAGACTGCCTCTCCGTCGGAAGCCGGGTGGCATTAGATGGGCTAGGCGGTAGACCGCTACCGCCAAGCAGCTATCAGAGACTGCGTGGTCATTCAGAATCAATAACCCACCTTTCCGAAGAACTGTCCTAGCTTCTGGGAGCACGTCCCACCCTGTGTGGTGGAGCGCTGCAATCATCACAACCACGTCGAAGGCCGAATCGCGGAAGGGGAGTCTGATTCCATTTGCCCTAACCAGCTCTGCACATTTGGGAAGGGCTCGCCTTCGGCCACGTCGCAGTCCATCGGAACTGCTGTCAATGCCTACGTAGTGAAGCGGAAGGCTAGAGATTCGCTCGCCAAAATCCACGTCTCCACAGCCGATTTCTAGGATTCGATTCGGCTTGAAATGCGCCACACTCCTCTGAATCAGCGAGTCATAACGATCCGGCTTGGCACCCCGGCGGCTCGCAGCCGAGATGTGTTGGTGGGCTTCCCAGAACGAATCATCGAAACCCATGGCAGTCATCCCCCGCTATGCCATCGCAGTTCAAAACCGAACAGGGAGTGCCTCAGCGATCCAGTCGATTATCGAACAAGCTCAACGGTCCTTGTTCAGGCCTTGTGGTTCGTTCCGGGTTCGACGCGAGTCCGCCAACCTCCCCAGTTGATCGAACTTCCAAGCGTCTCTTGGTCGCAGTCTGCCCCACGCCGTCCCGAGACTATAGAACCACGCACGGACGAGGAGAAACGAGAAGTAGGCGAGAATGTCGGTTGGGGGCAGACTCTCGAGCAGCGTCGGCAGTTCTTTGAATGTCTGAAAGACAGTCGGAACGATGGATTAGCGTACATCGGTGCCAGGGCTCCATGAGAGCCCCAATACGCATAACTGAATTGCTTTCGGAAGAACTCCCCGAACTCCGGGTCAGTGTGACCAATGCTGGCCCCCGGAGCGTTCACGACCGGAACACTTCGCTCGGTAAGCCAAGAGAGCAGGATTCTGTCCTCCCCGAGCACATTCCTGAACGGAGCGAATTTGGAATAGTCGAAATCGAGAAGTGCGTCTCGGGGAAAGCATCGAGGGAGTCCTATCCTAAGGAGGAATCCCACTTTATCGTCGAGCCGAAGAAGAGTACCCCACCTACCACCCCCAACCGATTCCTCGTTCAAGACAAGTGCTGCATTTGGATGGACCCCGATCACCTCCGTGAGGGCCTCGATGCACCTCGGCTCCAGAACTTGATCGCTATCCATGAAGAGGACGTGGGAGCCTGTGGATTCCTTCAAGCCGAGGAATCTTGCCACGACCCGGTTGGCTGGCACAGACACCAAACGGAATCCGTGCGCTTGGGCGATTGCCTGAGTATTGTCCCGACTCAAGTTGTCTACTATGACAACCGTCGCAGGGGAGCTGGTTTGGAGGTCAATAGAACAAGCCGCCCTCTCGAGTGCGGAGGCACTGTTGAAGGTGGGAATCACGATAGAAATCGATGTCGCAGCCAAAGTATCCCTACCAGAAGACAACCCGTGACCTGTACCGAGCTACCCCGGGGCCATCGCGCAGCTACAGTGATACAACGATTGCGTGATTCGAGGAGAGACTCGAAGCATGCTAAGATGCCCTCTTTTGCCAGGCTTGTCGTTCGAGAATCGCCTCAAAGGCGGATGCAATATCGCTCCAATCGTGCTGCTTTGCGATTTCAATCGCGTTGTTGCCCATCCGTCCAATCTCGCTTGTGTCTTGCAACAACTCGTACATCTGCTCGGCAAGCTCTTCGACATCCGCAACAGGGTAGTAGAGGCCGTTGTGTCCTGAAATAACGATATCGGAAACTCCGAAGACGTCGTCGGACCGTGGGCGTGATACGATAGCGGGCAATCCGCACGCGAGGGCCTCAAGCGTGGAGGCTGAGAAACCCTCACGCTCGGAACAGAGCACACTGATTCGGGAGTCGCCCAAGACTTGGAACTTCCGTTCCTCAGACAGGTGGCCGAAGAACTTGATGCGGTCGTCTATCCGAAGTGATCGGGCAAGTGCCGAGAGCGGCTCCAGTAGAGGGCCGTCTCCGATTATCGCCACGTGGCCACTCCACCTGAATCGCTCTTTCATCAATGAAACTGCTCGAAGCAGGTCCTGAGGCCGCTTCGGACGACCCAAACGGGCTACGAGGACAAAGTCGAATGACCTCTCGCGCAAAGGGGTGTGCCTGAAGGCCTCTAGGGCACGGTAGTCAATACCATGGGGTACGACGGGAACATCGGCTAGGTTGTACCCGCGGGCCAGGCCTAGTGCCGTCGTCTTGGAAACCGCAACGACCTTGTCAGCCCACCCTACCCCATTGCGAATACACTCATCAAGCGCCATCCTGAAGGGCTTCTGCAGGATGCCTGAAAAGTAAGGGTAGTCCTTCCAATATTCGTCGAAGTAGACGACCTTGACACAGCTCAGATGTCGCATCCACGTTCGCATCGTAAGGAGGTGCGCGTAAGGTATCGCCTCTACTACGATAGCATCGGGTTCCCACCCTACGAACGGATTCCTTGTCAGGGTGACCGCGAACAGGAGACTGTGCAACGGATTCCGAGAGTAAGGTCTGGAGCCTTGCAGCGAATGAGAGAGGAGCCGGTGGAAGTCGACCCCTCCATCATGGATGCCGGGTAGATTCAGGCTAGTGTAGACGCGAACCTCGTGATTCAATGACAATGCTTTGGCCAACTCGTACGTCCGAATCTCGTATCCGCCGAAAGATAGGGGAGCACATTTGTCAGATACGAATGCGACTCGCATGTTATCCGGTTCGATTCCGAGCTTCTGAACTCATCTCAAGACAATCTCACTGTGCGCACGCGCTGCTAGGTCAAGTCGGTTCTGGCGCTTACCACATTCTCTATGGGGGCCGAAGGAGAGCCATTCAAAGCGTCTTCATCCTCCTGAAACCCCATCTCTTGAGACGAATGCCGCGCCTCCCGCCTTGGACCCTGGGGGTAGAGCTCAGCGGGGCTGCGTGATGTGATCTCGATTACCTGCCTTCATAGACCCGCATCTCAACTGAACTGTATCTCGAGTACCCCGGACAGTCGGGAGCGTCTTCCGGCGATTCAAACGAAAGCTCTGCTGGCTCTAGTCTATCCCTTTGGCATGCCTCCGGTCAAAGCCTCGAAGACAATCCCCCACCCCGAACGAATCCTGGGCGGGTTTCCAGGAGTTCGAACCGCGCGCCTTCGTAGAGATTGGCATCAATACGGACAATCAGGGCCCCAAGATTGGTATTGGCCCCCGGAGCAGCACGGCATGTGGCCTGGAACCCGCCCTAACGGGTCTGGCATTCTGAGCTGCCTCGTGTGGATGACCCCCGGTCGAGGGCGCACTTTCTCTCATGTAGGGAGTCCAACGGCGGGCCCGACTAGGCACTGGGATCCCCCCTATTCAATTGACGCAAGAATGGCTCGAGTTGCCTGCGGAGATCCGGGTCTCGATAGGCGAACTCGAGGTTGGCCCTGAGCCAGAGAAATCGATCCCCGATGTCGTATCTCGTCCCTCGGAACATGGCAGCGTAAACGCCGCGCTCGCGAGCCAGGAGCTGGAGGGCATCGGTCAGCTGGACCTCACCATTGGCGCCTTGTTCTGTCCGGTCGATTGCTGGGTAGATGTCAGGTGTCAGAACATATGCGCCTGTGATGCCGAGGCGGCTCGGTGCGTCGGCTAGCGAGGGCTTCTCCACGAGACTTTGACACCGGAAGAGACCAGGTTCGACTTCCGGACCAGCAACAATGCCATAGTCCCCCACTTTCTGATCGGATACCGGCTCGACGGCCAAGACCGGCGCGTGGAGGCGCTCGTATCGGGACCAGAGCTGCCGAAGTAAGGGGGGTTCGCAAACATTGATTGTGTCACCTAGGAGGACGCCGAAGGCCTCTGATCCCGTGTGGTGTTGAGCGCACGCGATGGCGTCTGCGAGCCCCTTGGGCTCACGCTGGCGCACGAAGTGGATCCGAGCACTCTGGCTCAGTGCGTCCAATTCGCGTAACTCAGGGCGTTCGCTCCACTTGGCGAGCTCGGGGCTATAATCGAAATGGTCCTCGAGGGCTCGCTTACCTCGGCCGGTGACTATGAGGATGTCGTCCGCTCCGGAGGCAACCGCCTCTTCCACCACGTACTGGATGATTGGACGGTCAACAATCGGCAGCATCTCCTTCGGCTGGCTCTTTGTGGCAGGCAGGAATCGGACCCCAAGTCCCGCGGCCGGAATCACCACTTTCATGGCGGCTCGCCTCGATTCCGTGGCGAGGCCTGAGGGTAAGTGTTTCCGGCGCCGAGTCCAACAACTGTAAGGCCTGCTCGCCGCGCGGCCTGAACGTTGACGGCACGCCGGAGGTCGACCAGCAGCGGACGCTTCATCCGGCGGGTCCACGCGGATGGCCAACGCCTGTACATCGGCCAATCGGTCTGCAAAATCGCCGCATCTGCTCCTACTAGCGCCTCCTCGACGGCCGAACAGAGCTCCGGCCGAAGGTCGCTCTGGGAGTGCATGCCGTCCCACGCGCGTCGGAAGTTCTCAAGAGCGACCGGATCATGGCCCCGAACGAAAGCGCCTGCGGCCAGCAATTCGTGCGCCAGTTCAAGGGCCCGGGACTCCCGGACATCGTCCGTTCCGGCTTTGAACGACAATCCAAGGAGCGCAAGAGTCGTCCCCGCTAGCGGTCCGAGCGCATCGCGGACCCGACCGACTACGTATTCCATTTGGTCTTCGTTGATGCGGAGCGCGGTCTCCCCCGAGCGGAACCGAACCCCGAGCTCGGCCGAATGAGCCACGAGAGCCCGAAGGTCCTTGTCGAAGCAACTTCCCCCAAAGCCCGGTCCCGCGTGCAAGAACCGCTGCCCGATCCGGGGATCGTGACCGACCGCTGCCATGACAGCATCGATGTTGACGTGAAGCCGATCCGCGAGTCGTGAGACTTCGTTAGCAAAGGAGACCTTGAGCGCAAGGAAGGCATTAGAAGAGTATTTCACAAGTTCCGCACTCGAAGGCGTCATCGCAAAGACTGGGGCACGGAACGGTCGATACGCTCGTCGGAGCCAAGCGAGAGATCGGGAATCGCTGGTTCCCAAGACGATTCTGTCCGGATTGAGGGCGTTTTGAATCATTGTTCCCTCGGCTAAGAACTCGGGGTTCGAAGCAACCCCGACCTCCTCCGGGGACCGACCCGACCGGTCACGGATGATGGGAGCGATCACGTTCTCGGTGGTCCCGGGCACTACCGTGCTCTTGACGACGAACTCACCGGTAGTCACCTGCGTGTTTCAACAAGGCGCCAACCTGCGTCGCGCTCTGCTTGATAGGGCGAAGGTCAATCTTGCCGCTCCGGAGGCTCGGAGTCGGAACGCAAAGGAAGACCCCCTCGGCGGTTTCGACGAGCTCGCTCAGAGTGTCGACCACGCAGAACCTCCGGGAACGGACTTGCGCCCGGAGGAGGGGGGCTAGGCCTGCCTCATGGAAGGACGTCGTGGCCCGCGCTACGGTCTGACGAATCTCGGGCCTGAGGTCGTATCCCGCCACCGACAAACCGCGCGCAGCAAAGGCAAGACCAGAAGCGAGGCCCACGTACCCGAGTCCAACTATTCCCACCCGAGGGTGATGGTCTCGAGATAATGGCATGTCTAACTAACTCACCCGGCCAATCCGCAATGACCGAAAGTACGCTACGGTGTCTTGAATCCCAACCTCGAACTTCACTCTGGGCGACCAGCCCAAGTGCTTCCGGGCCAGGCGAATATCCGGCGACCGGAGTTTCGGGTCGTCCTCGGGGAGGGGTCGATACTCGGCGTTAAACGGGATTCCGAGAGCGCGAGCAACGAGCTCCGCGGTCCTTCGAACGGTGAACTCGCGGGGGTTACCTAGGTTCATCGGGGTCGGGATGGTTGGAGCGGCCTCCATCAGCAGCAGAAGCCCTCGGACCAGGTCGGTAACGTAGCAAAACGAGCGGGTTTGCTCTCCGCGACCGTACACGGTGAAAGGCCGCCCTGTCAGACCTTGGACGATGAAATTGGAGATGATCCGACCGTCCTTCGGGTCCATCCGGGGACCGTAGGTGTTGAAGATTCGGGCTATTCGTACGTCAAGGCCGTACTGCCGCCGGTACGCCATCCCGAGCGCCTCGGCGTATCTCTTACCCTCATCGTAACAACTGCGCAGGCCGACCGGATTGACGCGGCCCCAATAGCGTTCGGGTTGCGGATGGACCTCAGGGTCACCGTAGACCTCGCTCGTGGAGGCGAGGAGGACGCGCGCGTCGGCCCGGCGACCAGCCTCGAGGACCCGATAGGTCCCGAGTGCGTTTACCGTGAGGGTGCCGATGGGGTCGCGCTGGTAGGCGGGGGGAGATGCGGGAGACGCAAGATGGTAGTAGCGTTTTGCTAGCGGAAGCCGGGCGAGCCGGGTGATGTCTGCCCGACGGAATCGAAAATCGGGGTTCGCGCGCGCGTCTTCGAGGTTAACGGTTCGGCCCGTGCTCAGATTATCGATGCCTGTGACGTGCCATCCCTTGCCGAGCAGGGCGTCGACGAGATGGGATCCGAGGAATCCCCCAGCCCCTGTGACAACCGCTTCCGCCAAGGTACCGTCGTGGCCATGGAGTGCGCCTACCCTATACGGTTTCCCTCGAGTCGCCTAACCAATCTGCCGTGGCTTGGCCTAGCAGGCTGGGAAGTCAGACTACCGTCGCGACGATCCACTCGATGCGCTAGTCGCCGAGAGCCAGGGTGTTCCGCAACTCTCGGTCAATCTGACGGCTCCGCAGGGTGCGATTGAGACCACACCCACTCTTCATCAGAACTCACTCAATCTGCGGTGAACGAGCTGTTGGGGTGGGACCGGGTGATGGCTGGTGTGAAGTCGATTCAGGACGGCATATCCCATGATCCACAACGACACGGGTGTTGGAGAAAGCACCCGTTACGTGTTTGGTCCCAACGGCGTCGGGGCTCAGTCGGGGTGGCCCCGCTCCTAAGTTAGTCGGTCGAGGCCGGCTGGGCTGTGCGACTAGCGACCGGCGCAGTCTTGCGGAGATAGGAGTCAACGTCGAGCTTGGCGTGCCTGTACTGTACCGCAATCGCGTCCACCGCGATCCCGCGGTCGAATCGTTCGATTAGCTCCCAAACCTGCTTGTCCGAGAGAAGGGCTGGCGGGGGATTCGAACCAAATAGAATGGGCACCGCGGCTGCCGCGAAGACTCCCAACCCCGCAAACGGAGAGGGTGCCTCTCCCTTCAAGACGCTCGCAATCTCCTTCTCCATTCGGGTGATGAACTCCTGCCGGAGGCGAATTCGATCGAGGCAGTCGGATAAACGAACGGCCGCCTCCTCGGTACTGTCTCCTTTCGCTGTTGAGCTTGTTGATTACCTCTGAGTAGGTGGCGACCTCCGTCGGTAGCGTCTCCAACAGATGCAGAGCAGCCGCGCCCGCGGCCGAACTCGAGTGGAATCTCTCCTTTAGGATCGGGCTCCGAGCATGCATCTTCGCGATGGTCTCGGCAGTCTGCATTGCCTCGGGAGAGAAGGTCGTTTCTAGCTCCTGCTTCCGGTGCTCGCGTGCCTCGACAACCTCGGTTTCTAGCTTCGTCACGCGAGATTGCAACTCGCCACAACGATCGTTCGCCGACTTGAGCTGCTGGGCGGATGTGTCCATCTGCTTGTTCGCTGTGGCAACCCTCGCATCCCGCTTCTGGTCTTCCTCGTTTTCGCACTTTAGCTGGTACTCGAGGTTTCTAAGCCGGGTCTGGTCGCTCGTTCGAAGTGAGGAGAGACGGCTAACTTGGCCCTTGAGTTGCGCCGAGTAATCTTTCCAAGCGAGGATCTGGTCCTGTCGATGCTTCAGAAGCCCGGCCAGGGGTCCTAGGTAACCGTACCTGGCTGCCTGCTCCGGAGTGAATCCCCTGAACTCCTTGACAGCGGCCTCCAGCATATCGCGAGGAAACGGGAGTTCGCCGGGGACCGGTTCTTGCCACGGTTTCTGCGTCGGATCCTCCGCGATACGGATGGTCTTGTTGTCGGTCCTTTCCCGGCCGACCCCTGGCGGGGTTCCGCCAAGCTTCCCCGAATCGCCTGGCAGTGAAAGGCCAATCCTTTTCAGCCGCGTGGCTAGGCGATCCTTGTTCCACCCGTAGTGGCGACACATCTCCGCGAGCTTGGCATCCGGATGCTGGGCCACGTACTCCCGGAGCTCGTCGTCGGTCAGATTCGCTTTTGCGGGCATGATCCCACTTCCTCACTCGCCTTTCGGAGGTTCTCCCCCAGCCACTGAGTGCACCTCCGCCTTCTCCCCTGATCGGAGAAAGGTCCTATTTACACTAGTCACTTCGGACGCGAGGAAACCTTTCATTGACCTCGCCGACCATCAAGCTCCCCGCTGACGGAATCGTGCCCAGACCATGGTAGGACCATGGTCTCTGTCATCGGCGGCGACCATCCGCGACCTTTGCGAAGGTCGCTCCGGGAGGTGCCGACCCGCTCCGTCGTCCCGGTCACCCCCCGACCTGCCACAACACCCTTCCGAGAGTGAATCCAGGCCGAAGCGCCCCAGACGTCGAGGGCAAGACTGAGGGGCGAAGCAAGCGCGACATCTAGCTTGATTCGCTGGTGCCCGACACCTTCCTGAGCAGCTCTGCCTGCGCACGCGCCTCCCCGCACACTCCAAGTTGAAGCCGGGCAGTCCACAGCATCAGCCTCGATTGGGCTGGGCCCTCAGCCTCGGTCCGTCCATCTAACCAGGCTACCATCGGAGGGCCAAACCAAAGGCCCGCATGGCGTTCTGTTGAAGCTTCGGATCGGCCTCCAGGTATCTCATCGTGGTCGCGATCGATTCGTGACGCAGGAAACCCTGTACGGCTCGATAGACGCCATCCTTGGACGCCTCCGGCGACCGAAGCAGAGCCCGCTCGAGCAACGTTGCGCCGGAGCGCCTCAGCATGTGGGTCGAGAGCTTGACGTCGATCCCCCGGGCCGACAGCCGACGCTGGAGGATGACCATCCAACGATTCGCACCCCCCTCCCCGTACGGAACGAGCTGATCCCCGCGCCGGTGGACAAAGAGCTCTCCCGGAACCGGGCTCAGGGGCCGTGCTCGGAGGAATCGGCGCACCTTCCGCTGCCGCCACCAGAGATAGTCACGGAAGGCGTCCGGAAGGGCCGGATGGAGGACCATCCAAACCGTCTTGGGCTGCCCTCTGCCCTTTCCGCGAACTAGGAGTCGGTTCCCGGGGAGGTCGACGTCCTCCACGCGCATCCGAAGCCACTCGATTCGCCGGAGCCCCTGGCCAATCCCGAGCAGGGCGACCAGACGGAGAAGTCGGTCATTCTTGGTGACCTCGAAGATCGCCTCGACCGCCTCCTGGCTCAGCCAGCGTACCCTGGTAGCCGGTCCTCTCTTCGGCAATCCCACTTCGTTGAAAACGAAGTTTCGAGAGAATCGCGATAGGTCTGCGAGGATTGATACCTGCCACACATCGTCACGCAGGCGTCGCCGAAGCCAGCGAGCGTCGTCCGCTGTCCATTCTCGAGGGTCGGTGGTTCGCCCCGCCTGGCGGAGAAACGTCGTGGCGCGACGGGCTACCCAACGATATCGCCGGATTGTATCCGGAAGGCATCCCCGGTCTCTCTTCGAGTCATACCAGCGGGCGACCATGTCGTCCGTCTTCCTGACGGCAGAGTTCAGCAGGGAGGTACTGGCGCCGGCGGAGGTACTTCGGATGCCAGTGACCAGCTCGGCCGGGTGTCCCTTCGGCAGAGTGGTCGTGCAGCCTTTGCTGGCGCTAATCCAGCCGCGACCCTCGACAAGAGTGGTCTGGATCGAACCGCTACCATTCGTCCCGCTCACGGCGTCCTCTCCTGATTCAGAATGTGCGCTCATGAAGCCGCCTACAGTACGGACGCGAGGTTTGGGCGCACAACCGGAGGACCGGATCGTCCTAGCGCTCGGGCAAGTGGGGCCGCCCATGGGCACGCGACTGGAAGGCGGACCGAGCAGACGGCGAAGAGAAGCCACTCCCGCTGCGATATCCCCCGGTCGTTCAAGACCGTTTGAATGAGCTTTGACCGGGCGACCGCAGACGTGGATCCGTTCTTGCCTTCCGAGACTTCCTCCATCACGTCGCTCCATTCTAAGCGCACCGGATTTGGAGTCGGATGCGAAAGGCTACGGCGGGCCCGTTCTGGCCACCTGATTTTACCCACGGAGAGGGAACTGGCCGTAATTGGGCCGACGTGACCTAGTGGCGCGTCCAGAGCGACCGTCGATGTTTGCTGACCCGATGACGAGGGCTCCGGCACTGCTTCCTTGACGCCTCTCTTTGACGGAAGTCGCCGTACCAAGCGGGCGAAAAGGCGGGTGCCCTACCGTGCGTCTAACGTGCGGCAATTGTGGAGGGAGCGACCTCGTGCGGGCCAGGTTAACAGTTATCCGAAATCAGGCCGTGGAGGGGGTTGGTGTGGCCGGGAGAAGCGCGCAACAGCGCGCGGTGGGGTACACCAGGGATAAGTGAGTATGTTTTGCCATAACTGCGGGGAACCCTTACTCGAAGGCGACAACTTCTGCGTAACGTGCAGGACGCCGGTGCGAAAATCTACTCGCGTACGGAGTGCCCCTGCCGTTCAACCTCCCGTTCAAACAGCCGCGGTTGCTAAGCCTGCCGTCCAAAAGGCCCCAGTTGTTCAGCCTCCCGATCGAACCGCCGTAGTCAGCCAGCCTCCCGTTCGAACCGCCAACGTCGTTCAACCTCCCGTTCAAACTGCTGGGGTCGGTGAGCCGTCGCTTGACGAGGATGACTTCGACGCTCGTAACCAGCTCCCTCAAGCCCCCACCTCACCTCCCAAAGGCAAAGCCCCGGCCCCACGACCCCAGACGCCTACCCCGCGTCCACCCCTGATTCCCCTTGCCCCGCCTGCAGTCAAGAAGAAGCACGGGCCTCTCTACTGGATTGCGGTGACGCTCGGAATCCTCATCATTATCGGCATCGTGATTTCCGCCGCCGTCGTTCTCGATGTTGCTCACTCCCTTTCGGCTTCTCATGGTGACGTCAAGATTGCATACACAACTGAGACATACCCGGCGTCTTCGGGGGAGGAAATCCTCATCGTCAACATGACGATCCAATCCGAAGGGGCTAGTGGCTTCTATGTGAACCCCCTCAACTTCAACCTAACCACTGGGGGGACATCCTATTCCTACGACTCAAGCACGTTCGAACTTGCCAGCGTGCTTCCCGATGATGTCACCCTCCAAAGCAATGGAACAACCTCGGGCGCAATCGCGTTTCTGATACCGTCCGGGTCGAGCCGGATTCACCCTAAGCTACCAGTGGCTATACTCCTACAACATTGACTGGGTCAACGACGGAACGTCCAACAGCATTGCCGTGGCGATTACAACCTCGGCTCCATACACCGCCTCGAACATTTCCTTCAATACCCCAACTCAAGGGAACGAGTATCTTATCGTGAACATGACTGTCAAAGATGATGGGTACAGCGACTTGGGTGTGAGTGCCTCGGATTTCACTGTGACTACAAGGGGGGTTGCCTACACTGAGGACAGTGCAACATTTTCTCTCAACAATGCACTTGGATTCGTTGACTTACAAAGTGGTGGGACGGCATCAGGTGGTGTGGCGTTTCAAGTACCGTTGGGGTCCTCTGGGTACATCTTCAGTTACAGTCCTGGTGTGAGTGGATTGTACTACAATGTAACTTGGGTCAGTGCTTGAATGGGTTCCGAGCCGCTTCCAACCTACGTAGGGGAGTCACGCAGAGAACCTCATGTGTTTGCCCTCACTTCGGACTGTGGGACACGCCCCAATCCGGAGGAGGCGGGAAGCAGCTATCGACGGTAGGGTTCTGTAACGTTGTCGGGGCTCGGAGCGTCAGGCTCTGTCAGGCCGGTCCTGCCAGGAGCCCCGAAGTGTTACAGCACCTCACATGTTGAGCTGGCGATCGAGGGAGATGACTTGCTCGAACCGGGCATCCTTCCTCACTTCGGCGAAGAGCGGAGAGAAGAGGAGGTTGGTCACGGGGAGGGTATGAGTCTTCACGGCGGCAAACATGTACTCGAAGAACTTGTCCGCATCTCCGAGCGCCAGATAGATGTAGCCCGCGTACGAGGACGTCACCCACCCTTTTTCGTGAGTGGCCCCCAGCTTCGCAATCATCTCCATGGCGGTCGCCTTGTCCCCTTTGAGGGCGGCCAGGTACCCGCGCTTCAGGTAAGTAGCCCGGTTGGTGGGCCCGATTCTCTCCATCTGTTTCACCATCGCGTCCGCCTTTTCCAGGTCCCCCTTCGCGATGTAGTAGTCGGCCATCCCATGGTACGAAGTAATCGGATCGAGATGGAGAGTCCTCCTCCAATGCTCCATGGCGCTATCCTCCCTCCCCGCGAAGAAGTAGGCCCTTCCGAGATACCTTACCGTAGGGGGGGAGAGAGGATCCAGCTGATAGGCCTCCTCGATGTGACGCACATAGGATTCTAAGTCTCCCTTTATCCCCGCAATCTGCCCCAAAATATCGTGGGCTTCGGCAAGGTTGGGGTTCAGCTCCAGCGCCTTTCTCGCTTCCTTCTCTTGCAGCTCGACGGGGTCGTCCGCCATAAACGAAAGTTCGGCGAGCATTGCGTGTGCCTCCGCCAAGTCGGGACTGATTCTACGAGCCCTCTCCGCCGCAGCCTTTCCTTGAACGATGGCCTCGGACCAGGAGATCAATCCCTCCTCGCCTAGCTGTTTGTAGGCTCTGGCCAAGCTGGCGTACGCCCTTGAAAAGGTTGGGTCTCTCTCGACGGCCTGCTCGAAGTATCGCAGCGCCTGCCGTATAGGGACCTCTTCGCGGTGCCACACGAGCGCCTGCCCCTGAAGGAGGTACAGGTAGGCCTGCATGTCTCGGGTCTCTTGCAGCGCCGGGACCGGGGCGTTGGCCGTGGAAAGGCTCCCTGGGATTGATGCCGCCACCTTCGTCGCGATGTCGCTCTGCACCGCGAAGACGTCGTCGAGGTTGTCATCGTACTTCGACGCCCAGAGGTGCTCCTCGGTCGCGACGTCGATCACCTGCACGGTGACCCGGATCCGGTTCGCCGCCTTCCGGACACTCCCTTCCACGACCGTCCCGACCCCGAGCTCCTTGCCGATCTCCGAGACGTTCTTCTCTTTCTTCTTGTAGTTCATCACCGACGTCCGTGCGATTACCTTGAGTCCTTTGACGAGCGCCAGGTTCGCGATCAGCTCCTCGGTGAGTCCGTCGGCGAAGAACTCATCGTTCGGGTCCGGGCTCATGCTCACGAACGGCAGGACGGCGATTCGGCTCTTGTCGAGTTGGGTCGGACCGTTGCCCGTGGACGGCCCCTCGCGAACGTTCCAGGGCAAGAGGATCCGGTAGATATCGATCGACACCAGCAACCCCTTCAGGGCCGTGGGGGGCAGCTTTTCCAGCTGGTTTGGAATCTTATTCCGAACCTGACTGAAGACCTCTCCTGAGATGCAGACCCCCCCGGGGGACGCAAGGGGCTCAATGCGAGAAGCGATGTTCACCGCGTCTCCGAAGATGTCGGTCTCGCGCTCTTCGACGTCCCCTAGGTGAACCCCAATGCTAAGTTGGATGGCTCCAACGCCCGATTTCGAATTCCGCTCGTGCAGATGTTGCTGGATGTCGATGGCGCATTGGACGGCACGCAGGGCACTATCGAATTCCGCAAGGAATCCATCGCCCATCGACTTGATCTCGCGACCGTGGTGAGCCTTGAAGAGGGGACGAACTAGCTCCGTCTGCTCGTCTCGGAGCCTGAGGGCCTCGTCTTCGTCGGTCTGCGCTGAAACCGTGGAGCCGACCATGTCGGTGAACATGATGGCGGCGAGCCGTCGAGTTGAGGCCACGGGGCGAAGACTGCTTCGGTTAGATTAAGCCGCCCCCAGCCTAAGCCCGCTGAGAGGGAGGTTCGAAACGGGTCGATTTGCCCCGCCCAGTCATCTCGGCCTAGTCTATCGGAACTGACCGTGTGCTTATCGGACCAGAAGCCCTCGGCTGACTTTGGAGAGCGAAGCGTGGTGAACGAATCATGACACGGACGATCCCAGCATGGGAGGTACCTGCTCGGGGGACTGTTGTGGGTCATCTGCGGGGCATGGGTGGTCTTTGCCTCCGCTCTGGCCGGCTCTACAATCTCGTTCTTCGAGATTCCCTTCGGGGCCGTTGTCCTTGGAGTTGGGGTGTACTGGCTTTGGAGGTACGACCGGGGCCACGGTCGGGAAATGCCGCGTCGCCCCATCCTCCTTGGGGCCAGGTAAGGGTCGAAACCGGTCCTTTTAGGACCGCAGAGCCGTGGTGTCGTAGGTCTGGCCGTTTTGAAAGAGAGGGTTTGTGAGCGACTGTATCTAGGTATCTCCTTTCTATCACCATTCTCCGCCGCATCTACGTAGCTTAGCGACGCTCTCAGCCGAGTCCAGGTTCCAGCGCATCCCCTCGGACCGGAATGATGGTTGAATCCCCCGTGAACCCAGTTGGGCCAAGAGTGCGCTCAGTCGTCTACGAACGAGCCAACGGGCTGTCGCGCGCGAAGGCGCGTTCAGCCGTCATTGCGGAATCCGTCGGCTGCTCAAGAGCGTTTGAATGAGTCTTGGTGGGGGAGGTAGACTTGCTGTCCGGTCTCTGCCCGCCGAAGCCCGAGCGAGCCCCGCACTCGGAGCGAGGAGACTCAGCCGGCGGACCCACTCCGTTCCTTGGGGCGTTGTTCCGAAATCCGATCGGCGATGCGCTCCGAGAGCCAGTCGGGATAGCTGAACGTCTTACGAGGGAACAGCACCTCCACATCGGCAACGCCGGGAATCTTCAGAATCTCCACCTGAACATCTTCGGACGCGGAGGCGGCCGGGAGCTGCATGTGCGCCACGACGTGCTTGATCTTGTGTTCTGGCTCAAGCGCGAAGTCGCTCCGGTCGGCGATGTCGATGTATTCGGGATACATCTTCCGGATCGTCTCGAGGATCTGAGGGGGGTCCGCGGTGGGGTGGAGGTACACGTTGAACCGCGCCATCGCGACCATCGTGTACTGGGTGTAGTCGAGCAAAGGGATGTACCAAACAACTTGGTTACGGATCAAGGAGTCGTAGTGGCGCGTGACGGTCTTCACGCTGATCCGAAGACGCTTCGCGACTTCGGTAAGGAGCGGTGTCGGCGGCATTCGGAGCTCTTGGACGATCCTCCAGTCCAACGGAGTCGGTTCGGCGGAGCTCGGAGGGCATCGGAACGCGACGAGAGGGATCGTCTCGTTCACCCCGGAGAGCCGTCGGAGGAGGGCGGAAACCCTTTCGAACCCGGCCGCGTTCGGACATGCGGCCAGGACCACCACCCAAGGCCCCATCATATCCTGTGCTCCGACGATGCCGCTGACCAGGCCTAAGTCGCGAACCACCGCTTCCTTCTGCACGGGATTGTCGACCCGGATACTGCCGGCGCCGAACCGCAGACCGAAGAGGTCCGGGTTCGGGACCACGTCGAACCCGGTGAGGAAACCGCATTCCTTCCATGCTTTCAATCGCGACCAGATGGTGCTGCGGTCGACGCCCAGCCTTCGTGCCAGTTCACCTGCCGACTGCCGCGGGTCGACGCCGCCCACCCACAGATGACGACCCAGGAACATCTCCCGCAGGAGGGCCCCGTCCAGTCGGTCCACGTCTCCCGAGATAGCCTCATTCTCCCAAAGACCCTCCGCTCCGGGGTCCCCTGCACCAGTTCTCGGAGGGGGGTCAAGGGCGCGGGGAGCCGCGGGGCGCCCCCCCGGCGGACCGGTGATTCTCGAGGCGTTTTCAGACTTCACGGGCGGGTTCGGTCTCGGTCGGGGGGCAGTCCGCGCGTCTCACGGAGGAACAGGTTGGAAGGGGTTGGCCTAGTCTCTCGGTGACCCAACGCTCGCGAGCTCAGAGACCGTCAGCAGGACGCCACCGGGGTGACGACGTTGCCGCTGAGACCGACGATGGTGGTCAGCGAGGCGTCACAGAGCCAGACGCCGATCGCGTTGTGATCGACCGTGTTGTCTTTCACGAGGGTGTTCCAGAGCATCGGGGCGTTGAGCTCCCCCGTGTGGGCCTCGGCGACGACCTCGATCCCGGACGGCAGTACCGGGTCGTTGGGGGGCGACTGGAAGCCGTTCTGCACGAGAAGGTTTCCGACGAGGTCGTTGCCCCAGACGCGATCCCCGGGGGTGTTGCTGTGGACCACGATGCCAGGAATCACGCTGTCGACGATCTGGTTGTATGCCACTCGGTTGTTCCACGCCGAGGTGCCGGGGGGATTGGCCGCGACCACGATTCCGCCCACGAAGGGCCCGGTGCCGGGAGCGCTTCCCACCACGCTGTTGTGCTCGATGTCATTCTTCACGACGCCCGCGCCGGGGTTGTAGGCCGCCACTACGATCCCGCAGCCAAACGCATTGTCCAGGATGGTGTTAGCCCGGACTTCGTTGTCCGAGCCGGCGTGGAGAGCGCCCGGGGCGGGAGCCCCCGGGTCGACCGGCCCGTCATCCGAGACCCCGATCCCTCCGTCCGCGACGTTGTCGACGACCAGGTTGTTCCGGACGATCGCATCATGCGTACCGGAGAGCTCGATGGCCTTGTCTTCCTGGATGCAGGGAGGAAGGACGGTCGTGCTGCATTTGTGCGGCGCGATCCCGTTGTGTGCGACCACATCGTTCGCGATGACCGTTCCGCGAGCCTCTTGGACGAAGATCCCGTGGTCGTTAGCGTTCGAGACGGTGGCCCAGACGATTGTGACGTTGCGGGCCGTCGGGCCGACGTAGATGCCCACGTCGCAGCCGCTGGCGTTGATGACCCCGCTGATCCGTTCGTGGGGCATCGCGACCACGGCGGCGGTCAGGCCGGTGGTTCCCGCCGGAGTACACACCGGGTCTGAGCCGTGGGGCGCGACGATTGCCCCAGCCGCAGACCCCAACCCAAGTGGGATGGCGAGCGCTGCAACCGTCATGAACAGCGCCGTTGCCAGGACGCGCACGCTTCTCGGTCCCCTCATCCGGCGTGCTTTCCGACTGCCGCTCGACACCCATCGTCCCTCTCTCTCTGGGTCTTCCCCTCGATTCATTCCCCTACTCCGACGCACGGAGCCGCCCGCGTACTGGCCTGCCGGTCGAGCGATCGACTCGAAGGACCCCGCTCACGGACCCGTGTCATCGGTGCCGCGAACTTCTTTCCGGGGGTTAATCCCGAGTTGAGAAGCTCAGGACGTTGAGGACTTCTCTGGGACCTTCCCGAGCAGTCGGTCGCTGAGACGGCGACCGACAGGACATGGGTCGCTTAGATTAGGGCCCGGTCCGCGGGTCTCTCCTGCGGTAACCGGCTCGAAACGGGCGCTATTCGTGAAGGCCCGGGTCGGAATACCCGGAGGCCGCAGAAATCGTGTGGGTTTTCCACGGTCGGCCCTATCACCGAGGGCAGCCACATTCGCTTCGGAGACTCGGGAACCGAGTTCGACGCCTCGGGTAGTGCCTGGGCGTCATCGGCTAATCCCGGGGGGACCGGAGCCAGTTGGCCCAGGCCGCTTCGACTCCGCGCTCCCCCCCACCTCCCTCGTCGTAGGGCGCGGGGTGCGCCAGCCCGTCTTCTCCCGCCAGGGTGATATACGTCAGCCCCCTGCGTTTTCTATGTCTTGCCGACCCGCCGCGGCAAGTTCCCGCTGCGAGGTCCGGCCCCGCCTGAGGACTTCCTCGAGCTCCCTTCGCCGCCGGTCTCTTCGACACTCGAGCGCCGCGCTGGTGGCGGTAAGTATCTTCCTGCTGTCGGGGCTGGCGTCCGTCACCGGTTCGCATCTGGGGCTCTCCAGCACTGGCAGCGGCCTTCCCTCATCTTCGATCACAGCGGCCGTAGGAGCGAACGATGCTGACGAGCTGATCCTGGCGGAAGGCTCCCTGGCCAGGGGAGTGGGGCCAGCCGCCGGTCAACTGTGGAATTGCGCGCAGCCGTCGACGGGAGGATCGGCCCACTGCACCGCCTCGCTGGTATCGACAGCGGCCAAAGTCCCTACGTGGTCGTCATTGACGTCGCCCGGCGCCCGGTACGGGGCCGGCCTCGTCTACGATGCCAAGGACGGCTTCGTCGTCCTGTTCGGAGGGGGGACGGGGACAACGGTCCTGGGCGACACCTGGGAGTTCACCCACGGCAGCTGGATTCAGTTGTTCCCCTCGACGTCACCTTCCGCCCGTGCGTATGCCTCCATGGCCTACGATGCCAAGGACAAGTATGTGATCCTCTTCGGTGGAGAAACGATCTCCCCGTACACTGTCCTCGGAGATACCTGGGAGTTCGTCGGGGGTAAGTGGACGGAGCTCTCACCGACCACCTCTCCCCCCGCGCGATACCAGGCCGCGATGGACTATGACGCGAAGGACGGGTACGTCGTGCTCTTTAGCGGCTACAGTTCTCCCGGTTCTGACACCTGGAAGTTTGTCGCCGGCCAATGGACGAAGCTTGCCCCGCCGGCGGCCCCCGGCGGCCGGTACAAGGCGAGTATGGTCTACGACGCGAAGGACAAGTACCTCCTGCTGTTCGGAGGAAGCAACCTTACGATCAGCGCCACCTACGGAGACACTTGGAAGTTCGTGGGAGGGGTCTGGACCCAGCTCACGCCGACCAGCTCTCCGTCCGCGCGCTTCGGCATGGTGATGGCGTACGATGCGAAGGACGGGTACGTCGTCCTGTTCGGCGGCTACTACACCGGAATCATCGCGGGCACCTGGAAGTGGGTCGCGGGGGCATGGACCGAGCTCACCCCCACCCTCGCCCCCCCTGCCCAGTTCTCAGGTACCCTCGCGTTTGACAACAACTCGATGGACCATTACGCGATCCTGTTCGGAGGCTGCACGAGCGCCTTTTGCTCCCCGCCGGTCCAGACGACGTGGGAGTTCGTCGCCGGAAAGTGGACGAATCACACCCCGCCGCTCACGACCTCGCCGTCCGCTCGGTACTCCGCAGCGATCTCCTACGATGGCAAAGACGGCTACGTACTCCTATTCGGAGGGGACGGGCCCTCCGGGTCGCTCGGCGACACATGGAAGTTCGCGGCGGGATCGTGGACCCAGCTCAGCCCGGCCACGACCCCCGCAGTGCGGTACGGAGCGGCGATGAGCTACGATGCGAAGGACGGATACGTCCTCCTCTTCGGAGGCGAAGGCAGCACGGGCAACCTCCTTGCCGACACGTGGAAATTCGTCGGGGGATCGTGGACGGAGCTCAGCCCGGCCACATCGCCCTCCCCCCGTCATTCTTCGGGGATGACGTATGACACGAAGGACGGATACGTCCTCCTCTTCGGTGGATACGGCGCGTCCGGAGAACTTGGTGACACGTGGAAATTCGTGGGGGGCGCGTGGACGCAACTCAGCCCTGCGAAATCGCCCCTGCCTCGCTTCAACTCGGCAATGACGTACGACACCAAGAACGGGTACGTCGTGTTGTTTGGCGGATGCGGTGTGACTACGTGCCCATTCGCCGATACGTGGAAGTTCGTCGGAGGATCGTGGACCCAGCTCAGCCCGACCAAATCCCCGTCGGCGCGCCAGAGCTTCGCAATGACCTATGACGCGAAGGAGGGGTACGTCCTGCTGTTCGGAGGGCTTGGCTCGGGTGACCAGGTCCTCGGCGACACCTGGAAATTCGTGGGCGGTGCATGGACCCAACTCAGCCCGGCTACGTCGCCGCCGTTGCGCTGGATCGCCTCGATGACATACGATACGCCGGAAGGCTACGTCCTATTGTTCGGTGGAGCGGGAGCGTCCGTAGCTCTCAACGACACCTGGACCTTCCCCTAGGCCGCGCCTCGTCTTTGTCTATCGGCCCTGCTCGATTCGCGGCTGCAACCCGTCCCTTTCGAACCACAGAGCCGTGTCCTCGTAGGTCTGGCCGTTTTGAATGAGAGGGTTTGCGAGCAACTGTATCTAGGCATCTCCATTCTATCACCATTCCCCACCGCGTCTACGTAGCTCAGCGACGCTCCCGGCCGAGTCCAGGTTCCAGCGTATCCACTCGGACTCGAATGATGGTTGACCCCGCCGTGAACCTAGTTGGGCCAAGAGTGCGCTCAGTCGTCCATGGATCCGCTGGGCTCGTCAAGGAGCTTCCGGAGCGCGTTCAAAAGGTCACGAACTCGCCCCGTGTCTGAAGGCGTGGTTCGTCCACGGTTCGTTGAGGTCCTTTCTCAGGATCTGAGGGCGTTCACCGCGGAGGAAGTCTGTTCATCCGCCGTGGTTGCTAGGGGTTGAGGGTGGCAGGTTCTGGCGAACCCATTCGAGAATCCGGAGGGCCTGCCGGACGGAGCTTTTCGCCTCTTGCGACGTGGCGCTTCGACCCTCGGTACTCTGCAACAGCCTTCAGGTCCAAGACCGACAGAATCTGTCGGGGACGTTCAGGACCCACCCGGAAGGGCAGACCCGGCAACAGCGAGACTATCTCTCGATGGTCTTGGCCTTTGCATCGCACCCCCAGATGGTGGGCCAGCAGCGCGTCGCAGGCGGATGTTACACAATGAACAGCGCCCGACACCGCCGCGTTGAGCTTGCCCGCCACCAAGGCATTCTCCATTGCCCAACGAAACTCCTCGGCTTTCGTCAGGTAGGCGCGAGACTGTTCTTTGGGGACGCGCTCAGTACGTGCGGGCGTCATTTCGTCCCCTCGGCCACCGGGCCTGCTTCTTCGCGGATGTTCTCCAAGAGGAATGGATTGGAATGTCTCCGAACCTCGGCCGAAGTGAGGATGAGAGGGGAGACCATCGTAGAGTACTTTCGCAATAGTCGAATCCGCGTGTCGACCAGCCCCTCCCTAAGGCGCATGACTTCGCGCTTCGTTGGGACCTCGACAAACAGATCGATGTCGCTAGCGAAAGTAGAATCTCCACGGGCAACCGATCCGAAGATGACGGCCTTCTTCGCGCCGAGTCTCTCGAGCTCGTGCTGAAGCTCGGACCTGAGGTTCGTCGCCAGCCGCCGTTCGGAGTCGAACAAACCGAGAAGAATGGGACAAAGTGCGTGGTCGGTCACCAGTGTCCATGAGTCAGACCTTCCTACCGCTCTGCGACGGACCAGTCCGATACTCTCCAGCCGCTTCAGTGCCTCCTCGGCCTGCGGCGGCGAGACACCCGCGCGCCGTGCCAGACCACGACCAGTGAACCTTGTGTTGGGTTCCAAGAACATCACGCGGATTACCCGAAGGGACGCGGTTGGGGTCAGTACGCGATCCAGGATGTCGGGTGGTAGCATGATAGGTTTTCCGTACATACGATGGGAATTCCGGCCATATAATGACTTCTCCCGGAGTCCGTTCGATCTGTGTTGAACTCTCTCCGAGTTGTACGCCTACGCTAACCGGTCGTCCGTGAATGAGCTGACGGGCAGTCGCGCGCGAAAGGGCGTTCAACCAAACTTGGACCCGTTCGAGTTCTGGATCACCCAAGGGGCCGCGGTACAACCGACCCGTTTCCGAACGCGGGGAAAGGGGGACCCCCCAAATCGGCGGGGGGGCTGAAGTCCAACGGAATCGGGGCGATTGACTTCGGGTCGACGTGCGCTCGGAGCCGGAACTTTTCCGCCGTTGAAAATAGACGCGCTCGACTACGGACGCGTGGGAGGACCATCCTCACCGAGTTGCTCGGGGGGCATCTCTGGAGTCGACGGGCGCTTTGCTCCTCGGCGATACAGGACCACGGCAGCCGCCGCAACAACTGCGGCAGCAACAATCACCCCTAGGAGCGAATACCCCTCGACCGGAGGGAGACCGAGGAACGTCGCCGGAGCCCGTCCATTCTTTGGTGGCGTCGACGAAGTAGTGAACGTGATTGATAGGGAGACGGGGGCACCCTTCACCGTGATCGACCCAGTGCTCGGACTGACCGTGTACCCCGTCAAGGAACCCACCGTGAATGAGTAGGTCCAGCTGGGTTCGGTGAACACAACATAGGCGGTCGCTGAAGACATCGAGCTACCATTCAAAGTCACCGACCATAACGTCCCCGACGGCAGACCGCTCTCAGCAAAAGTCACGGCATAGGTTCCCGGTGGAAGAGAGTTGAACCCTATCGCCACGCCAACGGTCGACCCATTTACGTGCACGTTTCCGGCGGGTGGCACTGTCGCATAGCCGCTCACCGGGTCGACAGCGAATGTATAGTTCCCGTTCGGCTCGGCGAAGGTGATCATTGCCGTCGTCGACGTACGCAGGGTCCCTCCAAGGGTCACCGACCAGCTCGTTCCCGTCGGGAGACCCGTCTCGACAAACGCGATCGTATAGTCCACGGGAGCCGGAGTGAAGGCGACCGCCACGTTCTGGGGGCCGCTCGCCACTGTCACGGTTCCCGAGGTGGGGGGCGTCGCGATGTAGGCGGGCACCGCGCCGATGGAGTAGCTCACGGAGCCGTTCGGCTCGGCGAAGACGATGGTCGTACCGAGCGAGTGCTTCACCGCGGAGTTCGCGGTCACGCTCCAGTTCGTCCCGGTAGGGAGACCGGACTCGGTGAAGGTTACCGCATAGGTGACCTGGGTGTAGGCCATGCTGACCGAGACCGGGAGGCCGTTCACAACCTCGGTGCCGGTGTAGGGGATCGAGCTCTGGTGCCAGCCGGAGATGTCCGTAATCGAGTAAGCGTAGGTGCCGTCCGACAGGCCCGTCCACGTGAGACCGTCGGTCGCCCCGTCCGCCGTGAGGCTCTTCGTCACGCTACCGACCGTGACCTGGAACGTTTCGCCGGACGGGAGGCCACTTTCCGAGAACGTCACTGAGTACGACTTCGGAGGCGACCCGTAACCGTGTCCACGCCACACGCTCACGGAGACTGGCAGCGCCGTTCCCGTCGTATTGGCGAACTTGGCGGTGGTGATGTTCGACCCGTAGGCCCATGACGTCTCGTTGACCGTGCCCGAGAAGAGGGTCGAGAGCGGGAACGAGAACGACTTCGTGGTGTTGACGTTGACGACGAGCAGCGAGAGGTTCGTTCCATCGGTCGTCGCGGCCGCGTAGAGGGTCGACGCACCCACTACGGTCGTCGGGTCGTATTCCCCGTACAATTGGGTCATGAACGTCTGGAAGACCTGGCCGATGGGGCTCCACGGACCGTCGCCCAATCCGTACCACCCGTACCCGGCGCTACTTGCCCAGTCGAACCATTCTACGTTCGCCACGTCAAGGGCGAGGAGCTGCGTGACCTCCGAAGCCACGAACAGCCCGCCGTACAGCCCCTTCGTGTAGTTGCCGAACGCTTGTTGGTTGCCGCTGAAGTGGTTCACGACGCCAACTTCGTCGAGGACCAGCGGAAGGCTTCCGGAGAAGTTGTGCGCGATAATGGCGCGGTATTTCGGAATCACGGTGGGGAATGCATAGAGGGAGGTCGTCAGCCGTGAGAAGTACGACGGTACCGACGTGTCGGCCGGTACGAGGGACGCTACGTAGCTGTGAACCGATACGGCGGAAAGGTTGGCCCCATCGGAGGCGACGACAGGTCCGCACCACGTATAGCAGGTGGGGATGCCACTCGAAGTCCCCTGCCCAATGGCAGGAGCCATAAGGGGGGTCGTTGGGTCGACGGTTCGTATAGCCGCCGTGAAATTCAGGAGCAGCGCCGTGTACTCGGGAATGGTGGCCTTGCTGGTGGGCGCTGTGGCCCAGGTACTCCAGGGCTGGTCGTAATGGTTCCACGCCGAGGGCGTGTTGCCTATTTCCCAGTAGCTCGGGGTGAAACCGAGCGTGTGTTCGACGTAGCTCACGTAGTAGGCCGCGGTGGCGGGCCGGTCAGTTTCCGCGGGAAGGTCGAGGATGGCGTGACAGCGAATGGCCTCACAGGACTTCGTGAAGTTCCCCGTTGGAGTGGCTGCGTGACCCACGGCCCCCGTCGCGTTGGTGATGATGCCGCTCGTGTAGTTCATCTCGTCGGCAGTTTCGCCGCCGGGGTACTTGATGTAGGTAACGGGAGTCGTCGCCAGCTCGTGCGCGTCCGATACGTTGAATGGAAGAGTCGGCTCGACGTCGATTCCCCAGAATTCGGGGGAGATCGGCGTTGCGCTCGATAGCGGCAGGATCTGGATGCCCGTGCTCCTGGAGGCCAGCACCTTGGTGCCGGCGGTGGTGGGCAGAGACGAGCCCTCCAGCCCGGCCCAGCCGCTGGACATGACCGTTAGGACCACGACGGCGAGGACCGCTGGGACGGTGATGTTGACGAAGGGTGTTCCCGCGTGTGCCCGGTTCCGAGTCGCAACACCGAGAACGCTCGCGGCGCTCACCATTGGAGGGTAGCCGGGCATCCCCCACGACGGTAATCAAACTTCCCAACCGATTCCTTCCTCTTCTCCGCAGCAGGCAGACTGGAACTACTACCGATCTGCGTCCAATCCATATTGGCCGCACTGCCATTGAATCTGTCCAGTCGTCGCGCCCATCAGTCCGTCCTCGAAACCTTCCAGGTTCGCCTGGGTATCCAGCGCCGCGAGAAGGTTCCGCCTCTCGTCCAGGCTCAACCTCCTGTCTTCCTCCACCAGCAGCTCGCCGATCCGGCCGAGGGGCTGGCAGACCCGCGCTTCGGTCGTCGCGGGTACCCGGCAAAGTTTGGGGTCAGCGGCGCCCGGGGTTGGGTACCGAGGGGCGGGAAAAAGGGTCGAATTGCCCCGCCCAGTCATCTGGCCCAGTCTATCGGAACTGACCGTGTGCTTATCGGACCGGAAGCCCTCGGCCGACTTTGGAGAGCGAAGCGTGGTGAACCAACCATGACGCGAACGATCCCGGCATGGGAGTACCTGCTCGGGGGACTATTGTGGGTCATCTGCGGGGCATGGGTGGTCTTTGCCTCCGCTCTGGCCGGCTCTACAATCTCGTTCTTCGAGATTCCCTTCGGGGCCGTTGTCCTTGGAGTTGGGGTGTACTGGCTTTGGAGGTACGACCGAGTCCACGGTCGGGAACTGCCGCGTCGCCCCATCCTCCTCGGGGCCAGGTAAGGGTCGAAACCGGTCCTTTTCGGACCTCAGAGCCGTGTCCTCGTAGCCCTGGCCGTTTTGGGATAGAGGGTTTGTGAGCGACTGTATCTAGGTATCTCCTTTCTGCCACCATTCCTCGCCGCGTCTATGTAGCTTAGCGACGCTCTCGGCTGAGTCCAGGTTCCAGCGCATCCACTCGGACTCGAATGTTGGTTGTACCCGCCGTGTACCTAGTTGGGCCAAAAGTGCGCTCAATCGTCGTGAACGAGCCAACGGGCAGTCGGGCGCGAAAGCGCGTTCAACCAGCCTTGAGTGAGCTTTAGTCGACGACAGGGGTTGCGGGGCTCGTTCAGGTGCAGTCCCGCGCCCCTTCCGTGCCGGGTCCGAGCCCGGGCAGCAAGAGCCTCTCCAAACCTGTCGACCGGAACTCAGCCCACCCGGCGTCCTGAAGGCGGACATTCAGACGAGGGGACAGCTCGGAGCGTGATGGTCCGGCGTAGAAGAGACTCCGTCAGGCTCGGCTCATCGGCCTCCAGCTTCTCGGTCGACCTAGACCATGGTCGACCCGGGGTACAAGTTCTTATCAGGGAGGCCGCGATCCAAGGATGCATGGCAGTAAGCCGTCCATCGCACCGACCTGACGTCACTCTCGGAACAACTGAGGTCGTGATGTCGTTGCTTCAGGAGGCTGGGGAACCGGTAAGTAGAAACTGGATCCTGCAACGCCTGAAGGAGTCGGGGCACACCACGAGCCGTGCTCGACTGAACCGGGCGCTGAACTTTTGCTTCGACCACGGCCTGGCAATCGAAGGTTCCAAGGGAGTCCAGTGGACTCACACCACGAGCCCAAGCTTGCTTCGGGCGCTGGCAAGCGGAAGGCGGCTCTGAGCGCCGGCCATGCCGTTCCACCCGGACGAAGTCATTGTTCATCCTGAGTTGGACGCTAGCTACGAAGCTTGGGCAGCGCTCGCTGCCCAGGCACGTCAACCGGCTCAGGCTTTGTGGAAGAGCCTTCAGGCCGTCATCGTGCGTCTGCGGGCTGACGCCCAGTGGGGGGAGGTAGTCCGCCAGCGGTCGATCCCGGGGTACTTTCGAGAGAGATACGGGGTGTCGAACCTGTACTGTACAGACCTCGCAGCATTCCACCGGTGCTTTTACACGATCGCGAATCGCCAGGTGATCCTCCTCGACATCGTAGACCACCCGACCTACGATAAGTGGTTCCCGGGCCGTCGCGGCCGGTAGCTAATCGCTCGCCGGTTCGCGTCCCAGCATGAGGTCCTGGGCGGTCCCGCGGAGGGTTCGGCCCTGGAGGGCGTCGCAGTGGGCGGTCACCGTGATGATGCGGATGCCCCCGAGCCTAGGTGGGTCAGCCGCGCTTTCGGGCTTGAAGAGTCGGCGTTGTAAAGAAGCCCCGGAAAACTCAGCTGTCCTTGAGTGAGCTTCCCTCGTGGGGACCCGCCGGAGCGCATTCATCCCAAGGGTCCCCTGCCACCTTGCAGCCTGGCGAAAGGGAGTCTGGTAACCGGAGCGCGGAATCCCCGGAGGGTGAGCTTCCCCTCGCACCTAACCTGCGTCAGCTGCCCGGCTCGGTGCTCCCTGAACCTGCCCTCTCGTCGAGGACGTCCCGGAGCGCATTCCTCACCCATCGATCCCCCGGCTGATCGAGGGGAGAATGGTGTGCCCGAGAACGCCTCGACCGTCGTCGTTTACAGGTTTCTGTTAATTAACGCCAGAGGCCCCTTCCATGTTAGTGGTTCGGGTTAAGGTTGCCTGCGCTGTTCGTGACGTCCCCGGTACGGAATCTTGGTGCTGTAACACTTCGGGGTTTCTGGAACGGCCGGCCCGACGGAGCGTGACGCTCCGAGCCCCGACTGCGTTACACTTATGCTCCTTCCGCCTGATCTCACATGGTTTGCCTGCCTCCGTTCAGCTCCCGTTCCGGCTCCGCATTCACTTATCCGCGCCTGTTGCGCACGATGAAGTTCGCGACCACCGGCTCCGGACCGACGTTCCCCCAATCAGAACCCCGCGGCCGTCTTACGACTCCGCAGTAACGAGTCCGGGGCTCGGTCGGCCTGGAGTGTAAGGCGTCCCGCGCTTGAGGACCGCATACACGATCTTCAGCAGCTTGTGGGCCCCGGCGGCGTTTCCTTTCTGCTTCCCCCGTCGCCGTGAGACACGCTTCGCCAGCTTCGAGACGTCGCTCTTCGTGTCCTCCCTACGGTGGACCCAGGACGCTTGGATGAGCAGCCACTTCACGAGCTGCCCGGCTGTCCTTCTTCAGGTGGCCCTGGTACGACGTCTCTCCGCTCTGGTGGTTGGTCGGCACCAGCCCCGCATACGAGCACAGCTTCTCGATGTTCGGGAATCGGTCGATCGGGCAGAGTTCGGCCACCAGCGCTACGGCCGTGAGCTCGCCGATGCCGGGGATCGTCTCGAGCAACTCGGCCTCTCGGGACGCGAGAAAAGCCTGGCGGACGGCCCAATCCAACTCCACACAACTCTCGTCGAGGTGAGCCAGCACATCGAGTCCCCGGTCAATCTCCGGGAGATGGAGTTATCGGAGCGCCTCGCGCTTGCGCTTCAGGCCAAAGATCCCCTCCTCGTAGGGAATGCCCCGACGGAGGAGGACGGCGTAGAGGTGGTTCTTGATGTCCCCTTCTTGTCGCATGTAGAAGACCCGGTCCCTCACGAGCTGGCGGAGGTCGCGAATCGCTGAATCGGGGGCGTAAGCCATGGGCACCGAGCCGAGGCGCAGGAGTTGCGCCAGCGCCTCCGAATCAACCCGGTCAGATTTCAAGCTCGCCTCCGAGATCACCCGGACCTTGTAAGGGTGGGCCAGGGTGACGTCGGCTCCCACGGACCGGGCAGCGTCGTAGAGGTGGGGCCAGACATTGCACGCCTCGAGGACCACGTGTTGAGGGCCCGGGAATCGCTTCAGGTAGGCCACCAGTTCAGAGTTCCGCGGATCCGAATCGGGTCTGGTCGACCCGTTTCCCCTCGGCATCCAAGATCGTGGCGACAGTCGTCAGCTTGTGCACGTCAAGTCCCACGTAAAGTTCTCCGACCATACGGCGCCTCCGAAGGGACGAAGGGAGGCGCCGCTCATTCCTCCTTCCCGCCATCGGGCGGAAGGAGACATCTCATCAGAACCGGGGGAAAACGAAGGCTGTGTATGTGGAGACAATTTTACGGACCCTAAGATTCAGCTTTGGCCCCCAAAGGCGATCCGTGAGACCGTTCCAGCCACTGGGGTGCCGGCTCACCGAGCGCCCGATTAACCTGAAGACCGTCACCCCCGACGACAAGTTTCCGACATCGCGGAAACGCTCGGCCGAACGCGGCTAGCCCGGCGCGCTGGCCCGATCTCCTCCCGCTCTTCACCTCGATCGCGAGCAGGTCGCGTCTGTTCGAAAGGACGAAATCTACCTCTTGGTTCCTTTCTCGCCAGTAGGAGACCATGGTGGGGCTTCCGAGGGCAGTATTCACGAGATGCGCTCCGACGGCGGACTCGACGAGCCTTCCCCAGAACTCCGGATCTTCTCGAGCCTGGTCGAAGGTTACCCCCGAAGTGGCGGCCAAAAGCGCATTGTTCAAGACGAGCAGTTTGGGGATGGATCCCCTCTGCCTCACGCGACTACCAGAATACTTCTGAAGGCCGGTCACCATGCCGGAAGCGGAGAGCAGTTCGAGATAGTGCGCTAGGGTCGTAGTGTTGCCGGCGTCCTGAAGCTGCCCGAGCATCTTCTGGTACGACAGGATCTGGCCCGAGTAGTCACATCCAAGCCGAAAAAGCTGACGAAGCAACGCAGGTTTGTCGACCCGGGTGAGTAGGAGGACGTCGCGCGATATGGTGGTTTCGATGAGGGAATCGAGGATGTATCCCTGCCATCGCGAGTGGTCCGCGACGAGGGAGGCGGCGCCCGGATAACCGCCATAGAAGAGATACTGCTCGAGGGTCCAACCGAAGGCGGTCGCCATTTCGGGGAACGACCAGTGCGGTACGTGGATTACCTCAAATCGACCTGCCAGGCTCTCACTCAGGCCCCGTTGGACCAAGAGCGGAGCCGACCCCAGGACAAGCACACGCAGCCGTCGCCCGGATCTCGAGTCCGCGTCCCACAGCCGCTTCAGGGTCTCGGACCACCCGGCGACCTTCTGCACCTCGTCCAACACCAGTAGGCCATCGCGACTTGTTCTCTCAGGTTCTAGGGCCCTTGCCGCCTCCCACTGGCTCTCGATCCACGAGGGATCGCGCAGTCCAGGATCGTCGGCGCTGGCATAGTGGGCGGCGAGCCCGGAACTCTCAATCGCCTGCTCCGCCAACGTGGTCTTTCCTGCTTGCCGTGGGCCCGAAAGTACCTGCATGAATCGACGGGGCTCGCGGAGCCGCCGTAGGAGGGTCTTCAGCAGAGATCGCCGAAACGGGGTCGGAAAGGCCCCACTCATATCACTCATTCTACTGAGTAATATTACTCATATACTTGAGTATTTCGAAGTGTCATGCCTCGCCACCTCGAGCGGATCCACGCTGATGGCCAGCCGGCCGGCGGGACGATGGAACAGCCTCAATCTCTCGGCAGTGGTGGTGACCGATGGATCGATCGACTTCGACCCGAACGCAGAATCGATCCCGGGGAAGATCACCCGCGGCCGGATTCTGGCCCGCGACGCTACCGTCTCGGTCGAATCGGCCCGTCGGGGTTCGCCATCGGAATCGGGTTCACTCGCGGACGAAGGGCCTGCCGATTTTCCTCTATCCAGCCATGGATGCGCCCCCCTCGTTGAAGAGGAAACGGAGCACGTTCATGGTCGACCCGACTCCCTGAATCTGGGTGCATTTGTCAAACTCAACCTCCGAGCCGGTGTGGTGTCGCCTCCTACAGCCACTTTCTCTCGTCACGGCGTGTCTCTCGCTCCACGGTGGCTGTGCGCGAAGGTCCCGCGGTAGGAACAGGGCCTGGCCGGGCGTACTCTCGCTGGAGGCCCAACGGGTCAGGGTTATAACCATCCCAAAGAGGACGACCAGGGAAGCTCTCGAACGATGGCGGACCTGCCTTCGGCGCCCACATCCCCCCGGAGTGCGGGTGCGACCGCCGGACCTTCGCTGAGGTTTTGGGGGGTTCTGACGCTTGTGATGTTTCTCCTGTCGTCCGCCGTTGGCGGCTCGCTGGCCCTGGAAAGTAGCTACCTTTCGGTGACGCTCGCAAGCCACATCGGCCTGGCACTCGTCACGCTCGGGATCGCAGGATATGCCGCTTCCTTCGTCGGCCGCTACTACCGCCCCCCGGCGCGGGCATCCGCAGGCCTCGCGGCGCTCACGGCACTTGGAGCGACGATCGCCGGGCACGGTTTTTTTGCTCGACGGGCAGAGTAACTCCGCTCTCTACGCGATGGAGGGATTCGCGGTGGTCGGCATCCTCGCGTCCATAGTGATGGTCGTTGTCGGCGAACCATCGGGGAGGCATGCTCCGACGGGCACCTCACCCTGACGGCTGGTCGGAGTCGCCGCCTGTGCCCACCCTCTGGCAGTGGGCCGTTTCGAAGGGCTCTGCAGGTGATGGTTTCCATCCAACCGAGCCTCTCCAGCGAGAGGGACGGTGTTAAGGTGCGGGCGAAATGTGGCGCACCAATCGATGGACTCTAAGTGCATCGGAGCGAGATGATTGCGCCCCCCTCAGAAGTTGGTGGCTCTGAGGCTACGGACGCTCGAGTGCTGAGAGTGTCCAATCTTCCTTGAATCAGCTTCCTTCGTCGAGACCATGCCGGAGCTGATTCATGATTCGTAGTCTCGCCCGCGCCTGCTCGAGCCCCAAGCGTCGAGCCAGCCCTCGGGTTACCTGTGCCTAAGGCCAGGGGGGGCGGTTCGTACGCGCTGTCGGAGGTCGGCCAGGACGTCCACCACACCGTCGCGTCGCGCGAGGAATGCCAGGTATTCCTCGTCGAGTCGGTCTCGCCCCTCGGCGAGCAGCATCTCGGCCTGGACAGCAAGCGCACGCTGTCGGTCTGGCGGGTTTTGCCAATACTTCAGCTCCGCGAGCCGTTTCATCAGCAAGTCCTCGATCCCTGCGAGCCACGCCGGACCGTAGGGGGTATCGACAGTCTGGATCCGCCGGCGGCTCCCCTTGTAGTCGGCGCCGACGAGGTCGATGCCGATTCGCCAGTCTCCGCGCCACCAGAACCGGCCCGTCCGGGTGAATCCCCACGACTCGATGGCGCTGGCTGCCTTCGACCGGGTGACCACCACGTCGATGTCGCTCGAAACGTACCCCCCCGAGGTATAGACCTCGATGGCGGACCCACCGACGACCACCGCCGGCTCTCCTGTCGCCTCTGAAAGCAGTGCGCCGAGGACGAGAATCCTCTCGTAGCTCGTCGGCGCGGATTCGACCGCCTTCTCGACTTCGGCACGAGTGGTCATCGCCGGCTCCGCTTGAGCGACGTGCGGCCGCCGATCCTAGCGAGGATCGCATCCTTCTCCGGTGGCCGCTCGAACTCCTTCGCGTACCGAGCGACCGTCCGGGCTGTCGCCTTTGGGTCCGGAGCATACCTGGCCGGGTCGAACCAGGAGCCTCTTCCGTCGGCGACCTGCTGGGCGCGCCGGATCCGATTTCCCTGGAGCGAGAGCCAATCCTCCCACCAGGCGATCCGCACCCGCTTCCGCAAAAGGTCCCGAACGTCGCGGTCTACGAGGACGATGCCGTCGCCGACCCGGCGCACGAGCCGGTCCTTCTCGAGCCGACCAATCTCGCGATACGCGTTTGGGAGGGGGACCCCTCCTGTCTTCCCGACCCGGTACGCCGTCAGCGGACGGGAGGCCCCGGCGAGAACGGCGAGAAGACGGACTCGCGTCTCGCTGCCGAAGGCGGCGACCACGAGGGGGTCGATCTCGGGCTTCATCGGCGGTTCGAGGGGGTCGCCGTCTTATTACTCTATCTGATTAATAGGGTATGCCCCGCCGCACGCCGCGAGCCGGGTCGCGGTCTACTTCCCTATGAGGCGAACCGTCAGCTCGCTGGTCCGAAGGTCTAGGTCCCAGCGGACCCGGGCGGCCGAACGGACCGGGAGGATGCCCGCGAGGTCCACGAGAAACGTCATGCGGAGCATCCGGACGGACCCCCTGAAGCCGCCGGGGCAGCCTCCGGTGCCCCACAATCTAGCCCCGTGGGCCTCAAGATTGGAGCCTGTCGCCAAATCACTTCCGGGCGGCCCCTCTGTCGGATAGACCCGCGACCGCCGGAATCAAAACTACTCCGTCGTCGACGACAAACAACATTCAACGTGGTTCCCGGGCCGACGTCAGTGACAATCCCCGCCGCGACTCAACACCCTTCCCTCGCCTAGGCGCTAGGCGCATCCAATCCATGTTGAACGCGCTTCTTGTCGGTTTACCGCCCGCGGGTCGAGCCGACACACGACCCATCCAAGGGCCACGGTCGGGGTTTGGGCGCAATTGAGAATCAACCCGCATAGTGCCCAGCAGATGTTTTGTTGCTCGCTCGACTGCGGTGTTCTGCGAGCCATGTTCCTCGGCCGATCTATTCTCCACGTTTTCTAGCTGGCGCAGACCCAGTCGTATCCCTCGCACGCCGCCTCTCGCCGGAGAGTTTCCAGGGTTCCCGCGACTGCGTCGAGTCTGATCCTCGGCCCGGTTCCGCTAGGAGTCCGTTGCGCAGCGGACTCCTAGATGACCGGCGCGAACGTAAGGTAGTACAAGGAGGGAGCCGTCACGTCGATCGAGCTCAACGTCGGACTGTTCGGTCCCGTGATCGAGGTCAGCACGTAGCCAGCGGGCACGAGGACGGAGAACGACTGAGCCCCGGCCGGAGCGAAAAGCTGCACGATCAGCGAGCTCGAGCCATACCAGAGGCTCGGGCCGATGCTCGCCTCCCATGCCGAGAACGGGGGAAGCCCGCTCTCGATGAACGCGACGGGGATCAAGCCCATAGGCGCGCGCAGGAGCGGGTGGTAGTCGCCTCCGACGAGGATGCTCCGGTGCACCGTGTCCGTCCCGGGCGGGAGGACGTCCGAGCCGACGTAGTCGGAGTAGTTGAACGTGTTCACGTACGGGAGCTTGCCGATCGGGTTCAGTAGGTTCCCATAGTTGCTCCAGTAGTTGCCTCCCTGCCAGTGGTAGGAAGGACCGAGGATGTTTCCGGAGAGGGCGAAGCCGTTCACGACGTCGGAGACGTGGCTCGCCGGCTGTATCGAAACGTCCCAGGCATCGTGGTAGGCGGGGGGAACGAGCGGCCCGCACTGGGCCGCATACGCGTCCGGACAGGCGTCCCGGGTACATGTCGAAGGGAAGCCAAACGACCGGGTTGTCGATCGAGAAGTTGTTGTTGTAGATCAGGTCGCCGCTCTCGGACTCCGCGAGACCGGCCCAGCTCGCGAACGCGTCGCCGGTCGCGGGAACGGTCGGGTCGTGGAACGTGTTCCCCCAGACCGTATTGTGCGACCCTCCGTAGAAGAGGAGCGCGTCCGGGGAGATGCAGGAGAAGAAGCAGGTCACCGGCGTGCCGTACCCCGGGAAGGGCGGATTGATGGTCGGAACGAACGTGCTCGACATCACGAGGTTGTTCGAGGAGTTCCAGAACATCACGCTCCCCTGAGGGAAGAAGTTCTGCGTCGGGTCGACGGCGCCGAGGTCCGCCTCGACCTCGAACATCGCCGGCCAGCCTCCTCCGACGTCCGCGTGAGCCAGCGTTACGTGCTTCGCCGACACGAACTCGAGCTGCAGGTCGAAGCAGACGTCGGTCGAAGCGGGCCCGCTGCCCCAGGAGAACCAGAACGTGCAAAAGCTCGGGGGGTTGAGAACCTCGGTGTAGGCATTCGTCCCATCGAGGAGGATGCCGGCGAACGTCGGGTAGAGGTAGTCGTTCGCCGAGAAGAAGTAGCTCGAGAGGTTGTCGTCGACGGCGCCGCCGCACTTCGTGCACGACGAGGTCGGGTTGTTGAACAGGATGTACTGGTGCGCGATCGTCCCCGCGCCAGAGCTCGAGATGCCGGCAAGCTGACCGTTAGAAAACGCCCAGAGCGGCGTGTAGACACCGCTCGCCGGGTGGTAGTGGAGGGTGACCGCGAGCGTCATCGGAGCGGTCCCGACCGTGAAGTGCCCCGTCTTTTCGGCGTAGTCAGAGAGCATGATGACGTACTGATACGTCCCGGGCGCCAAGTGCCAGGCCGGCGCGTCGGGGGCCCACTCGAAGGAGCCATCGTAGTAGCTCGAGGTCGAGAGGAAGACGAAGAAGTACGGCTCACTCTTGATCGCGAGGGGGGAACCCGCGACCTTGATGTCGTTCGTCACGGGCGTCGAGCCAGCCGAGGAACCCGCGACCCCTTGGAAGCCCCAGAGTCCCCGGAGCACGAGTGGCCCGGCGGAGGCGCTCTCGGTCGTGCCGCTGTAGGTGAAAGCGATGCCTGTCGAGGTCTCCCCGGTCTCGCTCCCGAAGTCGACAGCGGCCGGGACCGATTGAAACTCGGAGGGGGTGCAGAGAGCCATGGACTGTGGGCAGTACTTCGAGCGTCGCCTGGACGTTCGCGGCGAGGACGTTGTTCGAGGCGCCGTTGTAGGACCCGATTCCGTAGGCGAGCTCGAAGTCGTTCGTGCTCCCCACGGGGTCGACCTGGGTGCCATCGGCCACGAACGGTGCGATCTGACTCTGGAGAACATGTCCTCCGGAGGCAAAGACGAGCCAATCGTAGTTCCCTGCTTCGTGGATGCCGTGGGCGGCGGTGATGCTGTAATTGTACCAGAGCTCCTGGTTGCCGTCCGAGGTCACGGAGGAGTTGAGATAGAGTGTGATCGTGAACGGCCTCGGAGCGTAGATCCAGGGCCCCTCGCTAATGTAGAGGCCGCTGATGAACGAGCCGTTCGCGTTGTGGCGGAGGACGTCACTCGGGGAAATGAAGGCCCCAGGACCTGAGAAGTTCCAGGTGTCCTGTCCCAGATTGAGCGTCTGGTTGTGCTGATAGTAATCGACCGCGTTCTGGCACCAGAACTCGTTGCCCGAGCCGCCGCCCAGAGTGACGTTCCCGAGGACAGAGTTCTCCTGGATCCCCCAGTCATCGGGCGTGTCGACGTCGAGGTAGAGGGCCGACAGCTGGTTCACCGTGAGCGTGCCCGCGACGCTCGAGGCATTGACGACGGTCGCATCGAGGACGCCGCTCGTGTCGCTCTCTCCATAATAGGCGATGCCTGCGGGGGCCGGTGCCGCGGGATAGAAGGGACTAACCTGGGCCGCCGCGACGGCGGGGCCTGGCTCGACCGCTCCGTCGACGACCCGGGCGGAGGCTCCGACATAGGGGAGCCGGATGTCGGTCGCGGCTACGCCCGCAGCTCCGAGGACGGCCGCGGTGGTCCGGACGCGCTGATCGAACTGTTGAACGTTAGAAGGGACGCCGCTGGCGCGGGTGTCCCAAGATGCCGGCAGATTCCCGAGTTGGGGTGAGGAAGCTACCGAATGACCTGCGGCCGGAGTGACGCCATAGGCGAGGCCCCCGCTCGACGCCTCCGCACCCGGCGCGAGCGCGACGGGAAGAACTCCAATCAGGGCAAAGGTAGCGAGGAACGACAGCACGATCACCGAGACCCTGGTCAGCCTCTCGGACATCGCTGGGGGGATTACAGACGTGTTATACATACGGATATGGTGGCCCGGGAGATCCGCCAAAGGGCCCGGGCTTGCCCGTTCAATCGACCCTGAGCGAGCTTACCTCGTCGAAGAGGTTCGGGAGCTCGCACATCGCATGATCCTGGACGAGATGACGCTAGGGTCGTTGGATCCAGGCGGGAACGAATACACGATAAGCCCCGTGGCTCCGGATGAGGCGATCTACCTCCCCGACGGCGTGCTCGGGGACGATCACCAGAGACCGGCCGATTCGACGTCCCCCCAGTAGCTCCAACCGTCCGCGCGTCCGCCCGGAGTACACCTTTCCCCGGTACTTCCGGCGAGACCGGTAGCCAAAGAGCTCGCGCTCGAGCCGGACTTTGGAGCGTTGGTCGAGGCCCCGCATCGAGAGCGAAACCAGCCGCACCGGCTCAAGGTCCAACTGGTGGGTTCCGAGGTCGGGCAGGGCGCCGACTAAGGGCCTCCCCTGTCGCACGATCGACTCCAGCAGCTGGCGGTCGAGGTCGGCGAAGGAGGTGGAGTGGCTGATTAAGGTCGAGATCTTGACTTTCCGCTCCGTTTCCACACGCTCGATTGCTTCCAGGACGCGACGAGTGGCCCGCCGAGACCGGGGGAGGATCAAGAGATCGATGTCGCTATCTGCGGAGGCCTCGTTCCGCGCGGCCGAACCGAACAGCACCACAGCGCGGACCATCGAGGCACGGAGCGCCTGTCGAACTTCCCGGATCGCGCGGTCGATATCCGCCGGGTTCATGGTGCCAGGACCTCCTTGGTGTGTGACTCCACGACCCGGAACAGGCGGACGGCTTCCGCCAGGTCGGCCCCCGTCCAGGATTGGCCATAGATGAATTTCGGTCGGATCCGGGTCTCCAAGTCCTGGAAGGCTCGCCAAACGACGTCCGTGTGGTCTCCAAAAATCTCTCGATTCGCTTCGAGCTCCCGGCGGACATTCTGATGCTTCCCGATGTGCACATTGATTCGGGCCGCGGCGGTCTCGATTGCTTGGTACGTAGCCAAGAACAGGGCTTCGACGCGAAGCTCGGGACTAATGTCCTCACGAAGCCCGTCGGATCGGAAGGTAGTGAGCTTGGCGAGGTGAACCCTGAGTTGCGCCATGATGATATAATAACACACATGCCGATAAATCTTCCGGACCGCTCCACTCTGGGAGCGAAGCCCCGGTGAGTCGAAGTGCGTTTAGTCAGCCTTGAACAAGCTCCTCTCGTCGAGGGCGGACCGGAGCGCATTCACCGGACCTCAATCGAGCGGCTCAGGGAGAGGAGGGTCGGTGTGTCTGAGCATACACTCCGGTGGGGGAAACACCCCGACCTCCGCCCCTCCCCGAACGCGGGGCGCACGGCGTTTGCCTCCTGACCCGCGTGAATCTCGGTCGTCCCCTGAGGCACCGAAACCCTCGAGGATGCGGTATATAGATTCAAAGTAATATCGTATATTATGGTCTAGATATTTATGTATCCCCGATGACATCCGAAGGCCATGCGGGGCTCGAAAGGCGCGAATGGCTGGAGTGTTGTGACATTGGCGACCCTGGTACTGAATCTCGTCGGCAGCTCTCGTGCTCCTGCCGAGTTCTACGGCCTCCGGTTCCAGCCCGCGGATTGTTAGTCCGAGCGGCGGTCTCCCGGGCACCAGCTTCGTGTCTGCTCCTCCGAACGGGGCCGCCGGACCTGACGACATTACCAGTCTTGCCGTCGACGGGCTGGACGCGGGAAGGGCACTGATATGGACGGCCTACCAGAACGGGATCAACCCGAACGGCACTCCTGGGACCCGGTACGGACCGACTCAGAGCACCGTCGCAGGGTATGATCCCATCTCTGGCTCACTCATTCGCATGATCAACGTGTCGGGAAAGGTCGATGGGCTTACTGGCGACGCGGCAACTGGAAAACTGATCGCCACCGCCAACGAGGATGCCAACTCAGTCCTCAACATCATCGACCCCGAAACCGGAAGCGTTACGACCTACGCCTACAGCCCGAGCCCCGAGGTCTCTGGAAATGGCGGCACCGACAGTGTTGCGGTGAAGAACGGTGCGATCTACATCTCGCATTCAAACCCGAGTGACACCACCCAGGCAACCGCGTACCTGCTCCACCTGAACACACATACCCTGACAGCGCAGCTCACGCCGGTCTTCTTCGACAACAGTTGGGCGACCGACGCAGTGAAGGGCGCCGCCTACCAACTCGCGCTCACGGACCCCGATACCAATTTCATCATGCCAAAGACCGGGGAGCGGTTTGCGGGGGATCTCGCGACCATCAGCCAAGGTGACGGCAAGATCATCTTCGCTTCGCACCTCCACGGGCCCCCCAAACTCTGGGTCCTGAATGTAACTGACAATGTGCCGGGCAATGTGCCCCCCATCGACGGTCTGGCGGTCGCTACCTCGAACGATGGCACTCTCTACGTCGTCGACGGCGCTGCGGGATCCATCACGGCCCTCAACACGATCGGATGGGCCAAGGGGACGGTGTTCGTGGGCGAGCCCAACGATAACGGGAACCCTCTCATCGGTGTCCTGAACCTATACACGGGGGTGATCACACCTCTCGGGAACCACTTCCTGAGCCCGAAGGGGCTGCTGTTCATTGCTGACCACCCTGGGACCGGCCATGACCAGTCCATGGACGGCCGACCGGATCTGTCGATAAGCCACACTTTCGAGACTCTCGTGGCCAGACCGGGAGCGTAGCCTGCAAGGGAAAGTTGAACTGAAACCTGGTCCGATGATGTCTCCCCGAAGAGACGGAGGACTCTAAGGCAGGAGGTGACGGGACCTCGAGAGGGGGCTGGTGAAATTGGGCATTGCACCCAGTGCGGTCGATGAAGGAGCAACCCGTTCGCTCGATGTCCGGACCCCGTCCCGGTGACTGGAATCCCGCCGGATCAGTCAATATGCCCCCTCTCGGATGGAGGGATGTTAGGCTATGCAAGCCCATCGGAGTTGCGGCGACGAGAACGACGACGGCCGACCCGCGCTATACTTCCCGCGCACACGCGATGTGAGCACTCCATTTCTTCTAGGGCTACTGACAAGCCTATCTGCTCAGTGAGTTGGAGCGAGAACCATGACCATCCCAGATTCCCCCGCTGCTTCGGAGACAGTCATCGACGCGCGTGACCTCCGCATGGTCTACCCTTCGTCCAAGCCGGGAACGCCGGGCACAGTAGCGGTCGACGGGGTCAGCTTTCAGGTCCGACGGGGGAGATCTTCGGGTTCTTGGGGCCGAACGGCGCGGGGAAGACCACAACGATATCGATTCTGACTACGTTGTTGAGCCCGACCTCCGGTGCCGCCCGCATCGAAGGGCTCGACGTGAAGACCCGGTCGAACGACGTGCGTCGGAAGCTGGGACTGGTCTTCCAGAAGTCGACGGCTGACGAGGAGCTCACCGGCCGGGAGAACATGGTCATCGAGGCGGGACTGTATGGACTCTCCCCCGCCGAGGTCCGGGACCACGTCAACGATCTACTGACTCAGATGGATCTCGCGCAGGCGGCGGACCGCTTCGTCAAGACCTACTCGGGCGGTATGCGACGACGACTCGAGCTTGCGGTCGGGATCGTTCACAAACCGCAGCTGATCTTCCTCGACGAACCCACGCTCGGCCTCGATCCCCAGGGTAGGGCGGGTTTCTGGCGATACATCCGCCACCTCAGGGAAGCCAAGGGGCTTACCGTGTTCATGACGACCCACTACCTCGACGAGGCGGACCAACTTTGTGATCGCATCGCGGTAATCGACCACGGCCGGATCATCGCATTGGGCACCCCGAAGGAACTCAAGGATAGCGTCGGAGGGGACACGCTCGAGTTGACCGTCGTCCCTGGAGGCAACGACCCTACTGCCATCTTGAACGCGATGCCTGGCGTGTGTTCGGTGACCAAGGACGGCGACACCTACCGTGTCAAGTGCTCCAATGGCGAGTCCCTCATTCCCAAGACCGTCCTAGCGGCGGACCAGGCGGGCATTGCGGTAGCGGGCGTGACGGTGACCAAACCCACCTTGGAGGAGGTCTTCTTGCACATGACCGGGCACGCCTATCGAGAGGAAGGCGAGGCCCCGGCTGTGACGACCGAAGGGGACGACGCAGGCGCAGTGGCCATCGGAGGTCCTTAATGTTGCTCCCTGCCTTCTCCCTGATCCGCCGGGAGTACCTCCGTTGGATCCGGGCCCCGACCTGGGTCATCTCGGGGCTGATGAGCCCGATCCTCTACCTGTTGCTGTTTGGGCAGGCGTTCGACCTCGGGAAGCTGCTCCCCCCGGGTACGCCGGCTAGCGCACTATCGGCAGTCCTGTCAGGGGCGCCGAACTACTTCTCCTACTTCGCGGTCGGGATGGTCGCGTTCGCCAGCGTAACGGCGGCGATGTTTTCCGGCACCGGCATCATCTTCGACAAGCAGCTAGGCATCCTTCAGAGGATCCTCTCGACCCCGATCTCCCGCCGATCGGTGTTCCTGTCGGCGCTGACCTTTCGGGGTATCCTCACTCTGGTACCGGCTTTCCTGGTGGTAGGGTTCGCGATCGTTCTCGCCTATGTTCCGGACGTCGCGGGCCTCTCCGTCGGGTCGGGCGTGAACGTCCTCGACGCGGTACAGTTCGTGGTGGCCGCGCTGATCCTGTCCATCGCGTTCACGTCGCTGTTCCTCTCGTTCGGGTTCGCCGCCCAGCGGATCGAGAGCTACTTCGGGGTAGTGACGATCCTGCAGCTCCCGATCCTCCTCACTTCGAACGCGATGTACCCCGTGAACATCATGCCCGCCTGGCTCCAGTATGTCGTCGGAATCAACCCAATCTCCCTGGCGGTCAACGTGATGCGGATGAGCCTGTTCGGCACCTCTGGCTACCCGTACTCGGTCGGAGTGTACCTGCTGGGTCTCCTGGCGTGGACGATCCTGTTCGTGGGACTGGCTTTCTGGCTCGCCTCCAAGGCGCTCCGAACCGACGTCAGCCCCAAGGGGTCCGCCCTGTCTGAGGCGATTGCCACCTGAACGGGTCACCCGAGCGTGGTCGGGTCCAGGGCCGAGTGCATTCCGGCTCGCGTGCCTCCCCGCGGGACGCCGATCCCACCGGAGCCCCGGTGGAGTCGGATTGTTCCACTCCGGCGGCATCGGTGAAGGGAGCGGTGCACCCCACGCCCGCCATGGAACGTGTGTCTGCGCGCACGCGCGCTCGAGGTCGAATGCTCGTTCCTTTGTCAACTGTAAGAGCTCTTCTCGTTGAGAGCACGGGCGAGCGCATCCATCACCGTGCGTTCGTGGGCCCGGGGGAGCAGAGAATGGTTGAGTCCGAGAGCACACATCACCTGGAAGCAATCAGGAAGAAGACTGGGTGCGTTGGCCGAGGCACCGAGCGAACTTCCGGAACATTCACCCGACCTGAGGGGAGTGGGCTGTCGCAAAACCTACGTCAATGCGTTTCAGGTGTGACTTTCGCGATTCGCTCGCGGAGCGAAGGCATCTCCTCGACGCCTTTCCAGAGTCTCCGCGGGTCGACCCGCCAGGTCCTCGTGCTTGGAGAAGGAGCTGAAGCCTCGCATCTGACTCCACGCTACCTCGGGGTGCCGCTTGCGTAGCGTAAGCGAGACTGCGCCCGCAGCTTCGCCAATTACTTCGAGTTCTCGGACCACGGCGCTTTGACTCAGCCAGGACTTTGAGAACGGCTCAAAACCCTCCTCAAGGACCTCCTCGATCCGTCCGATGGACCGAAGGATGTCCGAGAGGCGCAGCGCATCTCCTCGAGAGCTGATCATACCGGGACTGCTTCGAACAGCACCTGAGGCCGGATTAGCCAGTGAAGGCCCGTCGGCTCGCTTACGTCGACCTTGCGATGGAAAATCCTCTGGAGATCGGTGAGGAGGTCCATGTGGTCAGATAGCGACGCTTCCGGATCGAAGTCGACCAGCATGTCCAGGTCGCTCCCTGCAGCAGCGTCGGATCGGGCGACCGACCCAAAAACTCGCGGGTTCCGGGCTCGGTGTGCCCGGAGTGACACTAGAAGTTGTTCGCGCTTCGGACCCACAATCTCTCGGATCCCCAGCCCCTTTCCTGGTCGGATGGACTGCAGCTTGGGGACGTCCCACAGCCTCGACTTGCAGCGCGGGCATCTCGCAGGCTCCGGCGACCTCGGGCGCCAAACGTAGGCGCAACGAAAGCATCCGGCGAACCCATCGGGCCGGAGGATGTTTGTCACATGCCATGGAAGGCGGGCCAAGTACTAAAAGTTACTTAGGCAGTTCTTCTAGGAAGGATACCACCGATGGATGCAGTTCTTCTGCCGAACCGCGAATGCGTCTTTGGACACGCACCATCCTCGGAGCCAGGCGGGGCTGGCACTGGGTGCGTTACCCCTCACACCCGGCGTGGCGTGGAGACCAGGTGAGAATAGGGAGAACGGGCTCTCTGGAGGTGGCTCCCGATGGAGTCAGCGCCTACGGGCTCATCGTCTCTTGCGGTCGGTCTTGACAGACCCGCGGTCCGAGATCATCCAGACCGCGCTGCGATGGAGGCTCCTGGTCATCTGGTCGTTCATCGGGGATTGGAACAGCAGTGTCCCAAGCGGACGATTCCCCGAGCGGCCGAGGAGGAGGCCCAGCGGCAGGAACGAGACGGGGAGGGCATCCGTCGCGGGGGAAGTGGACCTCCCCTTTTTGGGCCGCTCGGCACGCTGGCGATGCGGCCGATCCTTCGGCGGGGCGTTCACTTGCTCACCGCAGCTCTGTTCCCAATTGTCATTCGGCGTTTCAACTTATTCCCAGACGGGCCAAGACCGGGCTGACTTCTTTTCCGTCAGAATCCCCCCGGAATCCCTGGCCCATCTATCCGGGACCGCTCAACTTTGGCCTTCTCTCAGGAATGGTGGCGAGGCCGTCACCTCATGGTCGCCACCGCGCCGGATCAGGTCGTGTAGATCAGATTCTACCAAGGGGTGCTTTTCCAGCCCTTCCGACGACTCATGTTGGGGTCCAACGTGGATTCCCCTCAGGCGGCGGTTCGGAGTGGGGGTGTCAAAGAACTTCTCGAGGGAGGAGGACGCGGCCGCGGCAGCTTTTTGCCCCAAAGGGCATTGTCCGCGCGTGGATGACCTCGATCTAAGCATCTACCGCTGGATGTATCCCCGAGGTATCTGGTCCTATTGCGGCATCGACCCAAGAATAACTCCCGCCGAAATCGCCAAGCACGTCGGCCTGCGGCGCAAGGCCGTCTGGGCCAGGATCCGGGCAGTGGAAGAGAGCCGGGATTTGGAAGGACCCCAGGGTCTTCCCGAACCCACAGCTCTTCGGACTGAGGGAGTTCCAGGTCGAGATGCCGGTGGCGGACCCCTCTGAAGGATCCGCGGTGATGGACAAACTTGAGCGAGTGGGTGGGATCATTGACTCCATGATCGCTTTCAGCGACACAGAGGCGGGCCCCAGCGCAGACATCGTCCAGCTGGTCTTTGTCGCCGAGAGCGGGCGGGAGTTCCAGCGAATTGCCCGGCTCCTGAAGCGAATCTCTCCGACCGGGAGCCTCTTCGGGCCCGCCCAAGACATCCTTCCCAGGTGCACGCAAGATTCTGAGTCCCATAGATTGGCGCATTCTCTCCGCCCTGGTCGAGAATCCTGGGGGCTCGCTCTCCCAAATCGCACGCCTCGCGAGGGTGACCCTCAAGACCGCCGCCCGCCGACGCTCTGCCTTGATCGATTCCCAGGCGGTGTGGTTCATCCCAGATATCGACTGGTCAAGACACCCGAGTATCGTGTTCAACTTGACCTGCCACGAAGCGGGGGATATGCCTCGGGTACGTGCAGCGCTGGACGAACGGTTCCCTCATTCTCTGCCCATGGCGACGGAGGTACTCTCGGATCCATCTACGACCCCCCACGCCCCGTGGTGATGATTCGAGTTCCTGCACATTCGCCCGGCGAGCGCCAAAAACTTGAGCTGGAGCTCTCCCGACTTCCCGGAGTCAAACTGGTCCGACCCTCCATCTGGGGCCCCAGTCGATGGTACCCGTATTGGGCGACGGGTGTGATCGCCGCACGCTCACCGCCGAAGGGTACGCAACCCTCGGTCGCGGAACGCCGCGCTTTGCCCCCGAAGCGGCCTTCGTGAGACTGAGGTGAGGATTGACGCGGCAATCGCCGACGGGTCGGAGCGATCCGGAGTCGGTGTGCCGTTTACTGCGACCAGGTCACCGAGAAACCCGGGACCGAAGTCGGGTTGGCGGTCAGCGTAAGGCAATAGTTGAAATGCTCGCCCGAAGTGAGCGCGATCGCAGTGGGAGTGGTGGCGAGAAGCTGGTCCCCGCTCTGGCTCGTGCAGGCCGATCCCGGCGACGCAGTCGCCGTCGTGACGATGTACAGCGCCGAACCGCCCGTGGGGAGGGTGAACGCCGGAGTGAAGCTACCACTGGTTACGATCGTGATAGCGGCAGAGCCACCACAATCGTAGTTGATGGCCGGACCATTCGCGATGACGAAGTTGTCGTACGTGAGTGTCCCGCAGCCCTCGGTCATGCCAGCAGCGCCGACTGACGGGAAGGTCTGAGTAAAGATGATCGTGGCGGCGGTCGCCATTCCCACCCCGATCAATATCGACCCGAAGATCAACCAAACGCTCCGCCGCTTGACCAATCGGGCCAACCGTCCCGTTCCACGCCCGCGACTCGTCATTTTCTTCCCGTGAGGCCCCCAACCGGAGACTCCTCGATACAACATTATCCCTGGTTTCGATGCGCGAAACATTTCGGCCATCCCACAGCCGCGGCTATGGCCTTCGTCGGGCTCGGGAGGCCGAGCCCTTTCCGTCAGGTTCGTGGAGAGTTCCCCAAGGTCCGATCAGGAGACTCGGGGACCTGGTTGTCAACCTGAGGTTTGCCGCGGGTACGAAAAGGGAGGTCCACCGCACCGAGACAGTTCTTTCCGTTCGGTTTCCCGCAACGAAACATGGGTTCTAACTCCTCGACAACGTCCCTCGCTCCACGGGTAAGGAGCAGCAATGGGGAAAGCAGCTAGCCTCGCTTTGGTGGTTCTGTTCGTCCTGTCAGCGTTTCTGGTAGCCTCGAGCAGCCCAGCCGCAGCTGCTCCCACCGGCTGCACTCATACGTACTCGGCGCCGCCCGCCCAGCAATGGACGATCAGCAGTCAGGGGGTCTACTGTCTAAAGGCAGGAACTTACGACGCCCAGATTTCGATCACCTCTAAGCAACGTCGTCCTCACGGCGGCACCAGGAACTAAGGCCGGTCAGGTCATCATCGAACCTTCGTCCGTGGTCGTGAACAACTATGTTCTCTTAGGCATCGTCTTTCCGCAAGCGGCGATAATCCTGGCCGGCAGTAGCGGCGGCACCAGCAACCTCCGCGGAGTCAGCATCACAAACCTGGTGATTGACGGTTCCTTGGCCTCTCCGTCCTTGGACAACTACCCCGCATGCTATGCAGACTATGCGGGAATAAACTACAACGGCGCATCCGGCTCTATACTGAACAATGTGGTGGCCAACATGTACCTTCCGCCCGACCAGGCCGGTTGCGGCGGTGGTGGAGGCATCAACGGTATCCCAGGCACCGACGTCGGCCCCACCGAGACCATCACGATCGCGAACAACGTCGTTCCGAACTACAATGAATATGGGATCGCCTGCGGGGATGCTCGTGTTGACTGCACCATCTACCACAATGCCGTTTCGTTCTACGCAGCCTACGCTTCGATGGCGTTCGGGCCGGCTGGGATTACCATTCAAAATGGGGCCGTGGGTGCGATTCTCGACAACTCTGCTACCGGTAACGAGTGCAGCACGCCCGTGTATTGCGGTCCAGACTACATCACCCAGTACCAGGGCGACGGGATTCTGACCTATTTTTCGGGGGCCGCCACTTTTGTGATCGGCAACAGCGTGAGCAACAATGGTGTTGGAATTTCCTCTGAAGGTACCGTGGCCGCGATCGCAGGCAACGACGTGGTAGGCAGCGAGTGGGAGGGAATGCTCCTGTTTGATGGAGACTTCACACCCATTATCAACGAGATCTTGGGCGGCGCGATAGCCATAGTTGTAGGCTCGGATGGATTCGTCGACAGCCCGACTGTGGGTCACCTGTCCTTGAACGGTCTTGGTGGAACATTCTCCCAAGCAATCGTGGAGGCCGTCGCCTACACTGGTGAGTATGCCTTCGGCGGACCTTACGTCGAAGCCGCCACAGCGACCATAGATGGTCTCTCTATGACAGTTTCCCCGGGCCCCTCAGGGACTCCGACGTATGCCGATATAACGAGTCTACCGTAGTGAACCGTCAGCTTCCAGTCGTAGTTCGCCCTAGGGTTAGCCGGGATCCGGTGTGTGGCGCCGCATGTCCGCTGCGACCATGATCCGAACCAGCTCCCCAAATCGTACCTTCGCTTGCCAACCCAGCTGGGTCTTGGCCTTGGCGGCATTGCCTCGGAGGTTGTAGACCTCGGCAGGACGATTGAATCTGGGGTCGGTCCGAACGTGGGTCTCCCAGTCGCTTACTCCGGCCGCCTCGAAGGCAGCAATGGCGAATTCGCGGACCGTGTGAGCTTCGCCGGTGGCCCCCACGAAGTCGTCCGGAGTCTTGGTCTGAAGCGTACGCCACATGAAATCGACGTAGTCCGGCGCATACCCCCAATCCCGACGGGCGTCCAGATTCCCCAGGGTCAACGTCTTCGCCTTACCGGCAGCGATCCGTGCCACCCCGTCGGTGATCTTTCTCGTGACGAACTCGAGGCCCCTGCGCGGGGACTCATGGTTGAATAGGATCCCGTTGGAGACGAACATCGAGTACGCTTCACGGTAGTTCACGCACGCCCAGAATGCGTACGCCTTGGCCACCCCGTACGGGCTGCGAGGGTGAAAGGGGGTGGTCTCATCCTGAGGCTCGATTCCGACGTGCCCGAACATCTCACTCGAGGAGGCCTGGTATACCCGGGCCTCGGGTGCGTGGGCTCGCACCCCCTCGAGCACCCTCAATGCGCCCAGCCCGGTAATCTCCCCAGTGAGGGCGGGTTGAGCGAACGAGGTTCCGACAAAGGACTGCGCGGCCAGATTGTAGACCTCATCTGGAGCGGCAGATTTGATCGCTTGGTTGATCGAGGATTGGTCCATCAGGTCTCCATCCAACAGGCTGATTCGATCAGCTATCTCGGTAAGGTAGCTCAGGTTGGGTGTGCTGAGGCGACGAACGATTCCCGTGACCCGGTACCCCTTTTCAAGCAGGAACTCGGCCAGGTACGACCCATCTTGACCGGTGATGCCGGTGATCAGTGCGCTGCGGTCGCCCACAGGGGTGGCTAACGGACCGGGAATATTACCCTGCGGCCCTCCCGCATGCCGGCTGGCTTCCCTGCAAAGGGAGCCAAGGCCTCATGCGACCTCGGGGAGCGCGGACCAGCATGGGGGGGAACGGTGAGGCCTCGGTACCCCCATTCTTCACCTGAATCGTGTGGGTAACCGTACTTCCACCCGAGCGCAGGGCGCCGTCTCTCGGCAGAAGGTTCGGCGACTTTCAGGTGGTCAACTACACCCGGGCAGACCTGGGCCAGGGTGGCCGGGCTTGTATTATTGGCGGTTCCTCTGCCCGTCGGAAGGGCGGGGGCCCATGTTGCCATTACACTCGCGCTGGGCTCGGTTTGGACCACCCGATCGGGCCTGGTTCAGTCACATTCCAGCGGGGGGCTTCTGCGTCTCCGCCTTCCTCCTCGTGCGGAATCGTCGGGGGGATGTGCTGCTCGGGCAGCCGAAAGAGCATCCCGATTGGCCCGAGAAAGGGTGCCTACCACTCTGGAGAGTCCGAAACGTCCAACAGGAGGGGGGTTGGATACTGCCCGCAAGTCACTTCCTGATGGACGAGGCCCCCGAACATGCGGCCGCTCGCATCATGCGAGAATGGGCCGGAATCTCTGGCGGGACCCCCCGATTACTTACGGTTCAATCGGAGGTCATGCCGACGGGCGCGATGGCCGGTTCGGGGCCGACCCGTCGTCGGGTCAACCACTGGGCTCTCTGCTTCATCTATGAACTGAGGACGAACCGGCTGCCCCACCGTCCCCGCGCCTGGGCCAAACTGAAGTTCTTCCCCGTCAGTGAACTCAAGACGATCCACATTGGGAGAGATCACGGGGACCTCCTCTTCCCGTATCTGTAGGAAGGAGAGGCGGTAGGAGGCGCTCTCTTTCTCTCGGCTTCCCAGGGCGAGCCGCGAGCCGTCCCGACGCTATCTCCGGTACCTGAACGGGACCGGCGACGGGCGCACACCGGGCACCCCCAGGACTGGGCCGTGGGCGACGACGCAAAGAACACCGGCGAAGAGTGGGCTCGTCGGCAGCAGACGAAGAGCCGTCGAATCCGTGCCGTCCCGGGCGCGGAAGGGGTAGAGCCTCCAGTAGACGACCCGAACTCCTCGACGCGGTCGGGCGGTCGCGATCTCGCGCTCCGCAGCCCGCCCGAGCTCGGGGCCCCTACGCGTCGCGATCCTCAGATCGCGTGATCGGACCAACGACGGAGGAACGGTCCAGCGACGAAGTGTGGTTCGCACAGCTGGGGTGGGGTCGCGGCGAGTCCACTCGGCATACGAGGTCAGCGAAACCACGCCCGTGGGGCAGGCGCGCACGTGCAGGGTTCCGGGAAGACTGCTCGGGACGCGTCGGGTCCGGATCGGCTGGTCGCAATGATGATAGCACTTCCCTCCTGGGGACTCGAGCGCTTTCTGCAGGGTAGGAGAGAGTGCCCCACGACGCTTCAGAGCAATCCCTCCTTTCGGGCGGATTGGAACCATTCGCTCCTCGAAAGGTCGTCCCAGGCTCGGGCCGTTCGAGCCACTTGTTCGGAGAAGCCTGTCAGGAGGTGCTGGACCCTGCCGTCCGACCATTCGAGGAATACTTGCGGGATCAGGTAGTCCGTAGATGCGTCCCCGTACTTCCGTACCGAGCCGGTCTGCCGCATTCTCCTGGGCGTGCCGGTCGATGTCGAGCGTTCGGAACGGCACGCCGAGCCGCTTCGCGAACTGTCGGCCCTTCCGCACAGATAGGGGAACGCAATGTGGGCACCACTGGGCGAGAACCACGGTCAGGCGCCGAGGCCGGGCCGTCGGCCTTCCCTCGGTCATGCCTTCCGTTACACCTCCCCCGCACTTTAGCGGATGGGTGCCGCGACTCGCCCCGCCTTTGCAGCCCCCTCGGCTCGAAAGGGTGCGATGCCACTTGGTGTATAGAGTTGGGAGCGTTCTCCCGAGGAGAATCGTCTCCTGGGCCGTTTCAGGTCTGCCTCTCTGGGAGCGGCTGTGGGAGGGCCAGCGGGCAAGCGGGGAGGACACGTTGAGTTGGCGAGGGCCAATGTCCTTCGCGGCGTACCTGGCAGGTCGCAGCCAGCCGCAGAAGGAGGGGCTAACCCTCCATTCCCACCCCTGATTCAGGGCCCAAGACACGGATAGGAATAGTCGCGTTCTGACGACTTACCGGTGTTTCGTCCACCCCGTCGGCCCGCGAGGCTGGTCGCAGAGAACCGGGAGATGAAGTTCGTCTCGGTCATCGTTGGATTCGATCGATGGGCCGGACTTAGAGAGAGGAGCCCAGCGGTCCGGTGCGGCCCGAGTCATGTCCGGTGGAGCAGACCGACGAGGCGGGGAAAGATTGCCCGCGCAGGGAGCTAGGATACGCACCGGTCGGTACCGTCACTTCCGAGCGTCCAGGTCTGAAGGGGCGTTACGTCCCGTGAACCAGAAGTGGCGGCGCCCTCCGAATTCGGGGGGTTCAAATATGAAAACACCGATGAGGGTCGGATGGCTCAATCGAGTGCAGCCGTGCCGCCTCCCGAGGCGATGCGGCGCGGAATCAGCCGGGGTGTCTTTGTGGCGACCGTCGTGGTCGTTGCCCTTATCGCGGTAGTGGGCGGGCTGTACGCAGGGAAGGCTCTCTACGGCGGCTCAAGTAGTTCCTCCTCTCCCTACCTCGTGGTGGGAACCAACATTCCGTTTCCCCCGTTCGAGGACTACAACTACACGAACGGGGTGTACTTCGGATTCGACATCAACTTCTCGGGACTGATCGCCTCCGCCCTGCATAGGAGCCTCGTAATTCAGAATTACAACGACTTCTCTACGCTGCTCGTCGACGTGGGCCACGGTGTCGTCGACATGGCCGCGTCGGCGATCACATCCTCTGGCGGGATCGGTGCGACGCGCAACAGCACGATGAGCTTCTCCATCCCCTACTACGACGCCAATCAAGCCGTCCTGGTCAAGACGGCAAGCACGCTTTCCTGCCCCAAGACCGGCTGCACGGTCGCAAACCTCTCGTCGTTGCAGATCGGCGTGCAGACAGGGACCTCGAGTCAAAGCTGGACCCAAGCCTATCTTCAGCCCAACGAGACCGGGGGAAAAGTGACGGCCTACACGACCGTGGACGTGGAGGTATCGGCTCTCCTCGCGGGCACCCTCGATGCGGTCATCATCGATTACGGCCCCGCCCTTTCCTACGCGTCCAACTCCGGTGGGGCGCTCAAGGTCGGGGGAGAGATCTTCACGAATGAACTCTATGCGTTCGCGGTGGCTCACGGGGACCCCGAACACATCCTGCCCACGATCGACAGCGTGATCACGCAGACGATGCAGAACGGAACCTACGACAAACTGATCAAGGAGTGGTTCGGGTAAACGACGGAGTCGCCTCGATGGCCAGGTCCCGGAGCAAGGCAGATTGCCGCGTCGCGGGCCGTCGAGAATCTGCCATGGCGTCCCGGACCTAGGGCGGTCCCCGGGGTGATGGGAGGGGTTCCGTGACAGGAGCCCCCTCTTCGGCCGGCGTGCTCCCCGGCTTGGGGAGACGGGTCGGCCGGCGGGTCCGCGCGTGGGACTTCTGGGCCCGCATCGTCTATGGACTCTGCGGAGCCGTCGCGGGATTCCTCTTCCTTTACGAACTCGGAGTGCTGGGAGTCTATCGCCTCTCCTACGCCCTGACGATTCTGCCCGCCCTGTTGGACGGGTTCTACACAAGCCTCGAGATCGTTGCCGTGGTCATCCCGATGGGGTTCGTCATCGGCTTCCTCGTGGGATGGGCCCGCACTACCAAGTTCGTCCTTCTCCGAGGACTGGGTGGGGTCTATGTCGACTTCTTCCGCAGCATGCCCCCGATCGCGCTCATTCTCTTCGCCTCGCTGATCGGAGCCCTCGAGCTGAAAGGATCCAACCTCAATCCGTACGCGATCCGAAACATCACCCTCTGGGTCGGTGCCCTCGCGCTCGGATTCCACACGGCGGCCTATCAAGCCGAGATCGTCCGCGCCGGCATTCTCTCGGTCCCCTCGGGCCAGACCGACGCGGCCGACGCAGTCGGCATCTCCCGGACCCGCTCGATGTTCACGGTCACTCTTCCTCAGGCTTTCCGGGTCTCGCTGCCGGCGTTGGGGAACGAGTTCTCCTCGGTCATCAAGGACACCTCGCTGTTGAGTGTGATCGGGTGGCTCGAGCTGAGCGGGGCCGGCCAGGCTCAGGCCGCCGAGGCCGTCCAAAGTTACCACTACCTCTACGGCGCATTGGTCGGCTGGATTGAGGTCGCCTTCCTGTATTTCATCCTCACGTACCTGGTCACTCGAACAGTCCGAGGCGTCGAGGACCTGTTCCGAGTTCCCGGACTCGAGGCGGCGCGCTAGTGGCGTCCCTCCGGGTCCGCGGCGTACACAAGTCCTACGGGAGGACCGAGGTCCTCCGGGGGGTCGACCTCGACATCGACGCGGGCGAGGTCCTCTGCATCACTGGGCCCTCGGGATCCGGCAAGTCCACCCTCCTGAGGTGCATCAACCTCCTGATCCCCCCCGACTCGGGGGAGATCTTCCTGGATGCCGTCAAGCTCAACAGCCCGGACATCCGGCCCGAATGGGTCCGCCAGAAGATCGGCATGGTCTTCCAGTCCTTCAATCTCTTTACCCACCTCACCGCGCGGCGGAACGTCATGCTGGCGCTGCGGCACTCCAAGCGGATGAAACGCACCGACGCCGAGAGGAAGGCAATATTCGAGTTGAACCGCGTAGGGCTGGGAGATCGGATCGACGCCTATCCCGCCCAGCTCTCGGGAGGGCAACAGCAGCGGGTGGGCATCGCCCGGGCTCTTGCGATGGACCCGGAAGTGATGCTCTTTGACGAACCCACCTCCGCCCTCGACCCCGAGTCCACGCATGAGGTCCTCGGCGTGATGACCAAGCTCGCGGAGGAGGGGATGACGATGGCCGTCGTGACCCACGAGATGGGCTTCGCTCGAGCGGTCGCGGACCAGGTGGCGTTCTTCGACGAGGGGCGATTCGTGGAGCAAGGCACCCCGGCCGACATCTTCGATCGTCCCGGGAATGAGCGAACCCAAGCCTTCATCAAACGGATTCTGAGGTGATACTTCGTCGTGGATCCACCAGGAGCGCCTGAAGGCCACCCGCTGCGGGATACGGAGGCGACCCCGTCCACCGGACCCGGCTACCCTCTGCCTCCCACGGTCGGCTCGAGTGGATCCCGCGTGTCCCGTTTCCTCTGGGAAGCCCGGGGCTCGATCGTGATAACCGCCGCGGCCGTGGCGGGCGCGATAGCGGTGTTCTTCCTGCTGGGACTAGCGGGAGCTTACGATGTCGGGTTCATCCTAAGGAATCTGCCCGCGGGCGTGGGTCCCGTGGAGATCTCCTTAGAGTTCACCACTTTCTCGTTCGTGTTGGGGTTGGCCGGTGCGCTCGGTCTGGGTCTCATTCGTGCCTATCCCCCCAAGGGGATTCCCGGCCGTCTCCGGAAGTTGTGGAGATGGCCCCTGTATGCCTTCGCCTCCGGGTACGTTGCGGCGGTCCGGGGGACACCATTTCTGGTCCAACTGTTCATCGTGTACTACGTGATCATCTTCACCGCTCCCCGCTTCACCATCCTCGGGTGGGACCAAGGTTACTGGGCGGGGTTTCTCGCCCTCCTGATCAACACGACCGGCTACCAGGCGGAGGCGTTCCGCGGCGGATTCCAGTCCGTCGACGCGGGGCAGATCGAAGCCGCGAGGGCCATGGGACTTGGTCGCCTGCGGATCTTCGTGCTGATCACGCTTCCCCAGAGCTTGCGCCTGGTGACGCTGCCGCTGGCCAACGAATGGATCAGCAATTTCAAGACCGCCACGATCCTCAGCTACATTGGGATCTTCGAGGTGTTCAACTGGGCGAGAACCGACATCGCCCTGCTCGACGACAAGGTAGTCGAGGCCTTCGTCCTCCTCGCGATATTCTACCTGTTCATCAACGTGACCCTGAGCCGCGTGGTGACGTACATCGAGAAGGTGCGGCGGATCCCGGGGCTGGGGTCTCAGGCCCCCGAAACAGGGACCTTGTTCCGACTTGCCGGGGTCGAACGCTGACCTTCGGATCATCGGGACCCCGCTCGCCTCCTGCAGTTCCCTAGCGGCCCGCGGGCCCGATTCGCGCGGTCGGAGCCGTGTTGCTCTCGAGGTCGACCCTGCCCCGGAGACCAGCCACCCTCAGGGTTTAAGCTCGCAAGGACAATGCGGAGGGGGACGGCGGATGAAGGAGCCGGAGTCCCGACCGGTACTTGTCACGGGGAGCAGCACGGGGATCGGGAGGGCGATCGTCGAGCACCTGTCGGCGGGGGGTCACTCTGTCCTCGCGGGTGCGCGCAAGGCGTCAGACCTCGAGCGGCTCGGGCGGCTTCCGAACGTCGATGCGGTATTACTCGACGTCACCCGTTCGGAGGACGTGGCCCGCGTGGCCGCCACGATACGGGAGTCGGGTCGGGGCCTGCATGGCCTGGTGAACAACGCAGGGAATGGGGTGATGGGTCCGCTGGCAGAAATCTCGCTGGACGAGCTTCACCGGGGCCTCTCCGTCAATCTGGACGGTCTACACCGAATGGTCGGTGGGATGTTCCCCTTCCTGCGAGAATCCCAGGGGCGGATTGTCAACATCAGCTCGTTGGCCGGCTTCCTGATCCCGCCCCTTTTCGGACCCTACAACATCAGCAAGCATGCCGTCGAGGCCTACAGCGACACGCTCCGAGAGGAGGTTTCTCCCCTGGGGATGCGGGTGAGTGACGATCGAGCCAGGAAATTTCCAGAGCCGGATCTACGCAAACTCCATCTCGGAGCTAGGGGACCAGTTCAGAACCTTGTGGGAACGCTCAGAATCGGTCTTTCGGGACCAAGTCCTCCAGATTCTGGACTACCTAGGCTCCCCGGAGGTTCTGGGTCGGACCAATTTCCCGATGCCGACCCCGGTCGCGGAGGCGGCGGCCCACGCGCTGTTCGACGCGGACCCGAAGCCCCGGTATCTCGTGGGCACCAAGGAAGAGACCGACGCGGTCGTCGACCGAGTGATGACCGTCCTTCGGCAGCTCAACGAACAACACCCCCACAGCCTCTCGGCCCCTGAGCTTGTGGGCCGGCTGCAAAAGGCATTGGATTGAATCGCCGCGGGTCTTGAAGTCGGATGATTCAAGGAGAGGGGCCTATCCTCTACCGCACGACCGCCTTAGACATGATGGACCCCCTTCCAGGTCACCTGGCTGAACCTGGTGACCGACGGTCAGTCGGTCGGTCTTTGGGTCGAAACCCCTTGGGCTCCATCGGTGCGCTTAATCTATCGCGACCCACTCTCGGTCCGTGGTCGAGACGCGTCGGCTCGCTGCCATCATGTTCACCGACCTGGCCGGTTTCACGGCCTCGGCCCAGGCCGATGAAGCGACGACCCTGACCCGGTTGCGAGAGCAGGAAGAGCTGGTCCGACCTCTGCTTCCAGCGTACGGGGGCCGGGAGGTCAAGTCGACCGGCGATGGGTTCCTGGTGGAGTTCGAAAGCGCCCTCAGGGCCACGGAGTGCGCCGTCGACATCCAGCGTAAGTTGCGCGAGCGTGCCCCTCGTCCTCTCGGCCCCTCCCTGCAGCTGAGGATTGGGATTCACGTGGGAGACGTGGAGCGCCGTGGCGGGGACATCTTCGGGGACGCGGTGAACGTCGCCGCGCGAATCGTTCCGAATGCCGACCGGGGTGGGGTCTGCATCTCGGAGCAAGTGTTCGACCAGGTTCGGAATAAGGTGCCCTACCCGTTGGAAAAGCTCTCTCCCCGGGCTCTCAAGGGAGTCCGAACTCCGATTCGACCTCTACCGTGTGGTCCTCCCATGGCACGGTGTCGTGCCGCCCCTCACGGCCGGCTCCCCTCCCCGCCTCGCCATCCTTCCGTTTGCCAATATCAGCCCGGACCCCAAGGACGAGTACTTCGCCGACGGCCTGACGGAGGAGCTGATCTCGGTCTGCTCGCAGATCCGCGGGCTCCGGGTGATCGCCCGAACGTCCGTGGCCCAATACCGCTCGGCATCCAAACCGATCGCTCAGATCGGCGAGGAGCTGGGGGTCGGGTCGGTCTTGGAGGGCAGCGTTCGGAAGATAGGAAACCGGCTCCGGGTCACCGTGCAGCTCATCGACGTGGCGACGCAGGAGCACCGCTGGTCGGAGAGCTACAATCGAGAGCTCGACGACGTCTTCGCGATCCAGGCGGAGGTCGCGCGGATGACCGCAGGGGCCTTGCGCGTTGAGCTGCTGGGCACCGATCGCGAAGCGATCGAGAGGAGGCCGACGTCGAACCTCGAAGCCTACCAACTCTACCTTCGAGGGATCCATGCGACCTACGCCATGACCGAAACCACGGAGGACGAGTCGTTCACGGAGGCGATCCGGTGCCTGGAGGGGGCGATTCGCATCGACCCCACCTTCACTCTGGCCTACTCGTACCTTGCGGACCTGGTGGTCGGAGGGGCGCAGGCCGGCGAACTCACGCACCCCAGTCAGGGGAACGAGCGCGCCCGCCAACTCGTTGACCGTGCGCTCGAGCTCGACCCCAACTCGTCCGCGGCCCACTCTGCCCGAGGGAATATCGCCCGCTTCGCGGAGTTCGATTGGGGGCTGGCCGAGTCCGAGTATCGGAAGGCGATCAGCCTCAACCCAAGCAACTCCCGGGCTCACCTCCGGTTAGGCCTACTCCTCGCCAATCTCGCTCGGTTCGACGAGGCGGACGATGAGCTTCGCTTGACCGTAGAGCTCGATCCGTTCGAGTGGCCGGCCGCGGGGTGGTGGAGCATGATCCTCTTCCGCCACGGGGCGACCGAGGCGGCGATCGCTCTGGCGAAGTCGACCCGCGATCTGATCCCGAGCTACCACTGGCCGCACGTCATTCTCGCTTGGTATTACTCCGGGGCGGGCCGCTGGGAGGACGCGCGCAAGGAGGCAGAACTCTCGAAGGGGCCGCTCATTAGATGGATGCGGTTCCTTCGGGCCATCGTATTTACGTTCCTCGAAGAGAAGGACGAGGCCAAGCTCCTTCTCCAGGAATTCGAGGCCGCGTCCAAGAAGGAATACGTTCCCCCCAGCTGGCTCGCGGGGCTCAACGCTATGCTCGGCAACACGGGGCGTGCCCTCGAGCTACTCGAGGGTGGCCAGGAGGCGGGGGACCCCGAGCTGGACTATCAGTGGGAGTACTTCGACCCGATCCGAGACGACCCTCGATTCACGGCCATGCTGCGACGATTGAAGCTCCCGACCGAAGTAACTTGGCAACGAGTTACGCCTCGGACCGGACCATAGATCGGCAGGCCCGTGCCCATACGGGCCGGTCGAAGCGAGGGGAGACCGGCGGGTCTCTCCGACGGTCCGCGCACCTGGAATCCGGGGCTCCGCGCGGCGGTAGCGCCCAGCGGGATACTGCTTGGGGCGGGGTCGGTCGCGGGAATTCCAGCTCGAGCGGTACGGGTTCGTTGGTGCAACGCCGTTAGCACCCTGTCGCATCCACGATGGGTAGCGGACTAAGAACGGCCCCGCGGGGAGAGGCTTAAGCCGACTCGGACCAGGGCGGTCGCTTCCGACGCCGTGCGACCACGACCGCGACTGCGATCAGGGCCACCAACGCGACGAGCCCAATTATCAGAAGGTACGCATCTCCGATGGAGGCGGGGGATACTCGGGGGGCTGGACGACCAGCGTGAGCGCAGCACTGGTCGCCGACCCTCCGTTGGAGTCCCGTACTGTGACCGAGCTCCGGAACGTTCCGTTCGAGGAGGGTATGCATGTTAGCGTCGAGCTATCGGATGATGTACACCCCGGCGGCAGACCCGTCCAAACGAAGCTAAGGTTGCCCGACCCCGGGGTCACGTTGGTGGCCAGCTGGAAGCTCTGTCCCACCGTCGGGACTCCCGAGGAAACGGTCGGTGCGGTAACCGTGGGGAGGTCGTAGACGGTGTAGGGGAGGGTGGCAACCGCCCAGAGATGGGCCGTATCGGTCACGTTCACGAGGACGAGGTACCTCCCCGCGCTGGTCGGAACGCAGGTGAGGTACCCGAATTCGTGGACGCGCAGCCCGTGGGAAGGTCGATCCAAGAATAGTGGTACCCGCCCACGCCTCCCGAAACGCCGACGGCCGAGAAATTGACCGGCTGTCCGAGGTCCACGCTCGAGCGCGAGTCAGCAATGCTGCTGACCGTCGGGTCAGGGACGACCGTGAGGCGCGTTCCTGCGGTGAGGGTGCTTCCCAACGTGTCGCGGACGGTTACGTTCGGTGCGAACGTCCCGAGATCGCTAGTTACGCAGGTGAGTGAAGGAGCGTCGGCGGTGGCGCAACCCGTGGGGAGGCCCGTCCATGAGTAACTGTAGACTCCCGACCCGCCCGAGGTTCCCAACGCGAAGACCGTGTCGCTCTGGCCCAGATCGACGACCGGAGGGGAAGAGGTCACGGACCCGATGCTGAGCGCCGCGTTGACCGTGAAGGCGAGCGTTCCGCTGGTCGCTTGTCCCCCGGCCCCGTCGGTGACCGAGACCGTGACCGAGGAGGTTCCAGCGCCGCTAGGCGTGCACGCCAGGACGGGCAGGTCGACCGAGGAACATCCGGTCGGAAGGTTCAGCCAGGTGTAGGTGTACGAACCCAAGCCACCGCTCGCGGTGGCTGAGAAATTGACCTCTCCCCCGAAATCGATGGGGCCCCCGGGAGTCGCGACGGGGGTGGTCACGGAGGGCCCTACGGTGACAGTGTAATCGAGAGCCGGGCTGGCCACCTCGTATCCGTTCGAGTCGGTGACGTTCACCGATACGGAGTAGACGCCCGCAGTCCCCGGGTGGCAGGTGGGTGAACTCGACGTGGTAGCCGTGCACGGCACCGGGAGTTGGGCCCAACTGAAGGTGTAGCCCCCGGAGCCCCCCGAGGGAGACGCGGTGAGGGAGACCGCCGCACCTGTTTCCACCGTGAGGGGGCTCCCGCTGGGGGCGCCGACCACCGGGTCCGAATCTACGGTGAACTCGAGCGTGCCGCTCGTGTTCGATTGCGACTCCGAATCGGTAACGGTGACCGACACCGGGTAGGTGCCTTGCGTGGTCGGCTGGCACGAGATCGAATCGGTGGTCGAGGGTGCACAGTTCAGTCCTGCGGCCAAGGAGGTCCAATCGAACGTGTCCCCCCCCGACCCGGCGAAGAGCAATGTGGTCCGAAACACGACCGACTGACCCGCGTCAACCCCCGATGGGGTCCCGGTAGGTGTGCTGACCGACAACCCGCACGAGCCTGGGACCGCGACATGGGTGGTCTGCCCCGCCACGATCACGCAGCTACCGAGGTCGTTGTGCTGCGAGCTCGAGTTCACCCAGATGGGGTAGCTGCCCGGGACAAGGGTCAGGGTCGCCTGTCCCGCCCGGAAGCTCCAGGGGGTCCCGTTGACCGAGACGGTACCGGTGGAGATGCTGGGGGCGGAAATGGCAAGGGTCCCCACCTGAGCTTGACTGTAGGAGAGCGCTGGGGTCGCGTTCCGAACCGTACCGTTGAGCTGCGTCGTGTGAGGCGTGCCATCGCGGTCGTGGGAGAAGACCGACTGGACGTTGCTGATGGCCTCAGCGGTGTCCGCCCCAAAGTTCCAGACGGAGCGCGGGGCCTCGAGGTTGTGGCCGTTCCAGTACAACAGGCGAGAGCCGATACTGGTGACCGACTGGGCGATGGTCGCGGACCCGCCGCCCGGCCCGCCGATGGACAACTCCCCATCGTAGAAGTTTCCGCTCGGTGCGGTGGCGTTGCCGTCGACAAAGAAGCCGCGATCGAGCGAGACCGCTGTCGCCCAGGGCCAGAGGACATTGTCATAGGTTACCTCGTAGGAGGTCACCCCATCCCAGGTACTCGAAGGCGACCTCGGGAAGTCCGCCCCCGGATAGGTAGGAGCGGACGAGCAGGGAGAAATCGCCCGGGGAGGGCATGAACTTGTCCGCACCGGGCTGAGAGTACGCGCCCACCGCGTAGAACCCTTCGCAGCCCGAGATGGCGTAGACCGTCCCGTTCCCACTGAGCGCAGTGTTCGAGAGGCAGTAGCTCCCCGTCGTAAAGTTCCAAATGTTATTCTCGAAGGTGAGCTCCCCGGTGCTGCTGTCCATGAACGCCACGTCCTGGATCCAGTACGCATAGGTCGTCCCTCCCTGGACGAACTGGAGGACCACGTTGAGCTGGTCACTGAAGTAGGCGTTGCCGCTCTCCAGCATGTTGAGGCTTTGCCAGGAAAAATTGCCGAGGAACTCGGTGGTGTTGTACGTGTACGGCTTTCCCCCCATACCGACCCCGAAGTCTCCGATCCCCATCGGTGCCGGCTCCGAGTTGTAGTGACCGGTGGGATCCACGGTGGCCGGCACCGTGACCCCGATCGGGTGGGTGTGCACTGGGAGGAAGGGAATAGGCTGGTGATGGACCTGAGCGGCCAGCGGTTCCGGGCCGCCCGGGGCCACCTTCGGGGGTGGGGCCGCATTGAGTTCAAGGCCTACAGAGAGCGTCGCGGCGACGAGTAGGAAGAGGACCACGGGCCAAGGGCCGAGGGCCCAATGTCGGGGACGTAGGTGGGGGTTGCCTTCAGGTACGCATGTATGCGTGTCGATGATAGCGGCGGTGGGGCATTATAGAGGTTTGTAGGGCCCCGGACTCCGTTCATTGTTCAGTTCACCCTGCCTGGGTCTCCGAACGAGTCTCGGTCGGACCTCGACGACCGTTAACCCTGCCGCAGGCTCAGCTCGGAACTGTCTCGACCCTCCCCTCGGCGGGGTGCGTTGCCCGTTTCGCCCGTTCGCGCCGAGCTAGAGTATCTTAAAAACGTCGACGGGAGTCGAGACGTTCTTCATCGACACGTCCCGCAGTTTCTCGACCTTAACATCGACCTTGTTGTGAACCTGCTCCCACACCGGGCCGGTGATGCAGATTCCCCCGGGTTGGGCCAGGGGTTCTACCCTGGACGCAATGTTCACCCCATCCCCCACCAGGTCGTTCCCTTCGCGGACGACGTCCCCTACGTGCACCCCGATGCGGAGGTAGAACCTGTCGTGGGGCTTTCGCGGCGAGTTCCGCTTCTCCACGGCGCTCCGAATCTCGACCGCGCATCGGACGGACTCGACCGCACTCGCGAATTCGACCATGAAGCCGTCTCCGATTGTCTTGACCTCGCGTCCCCCCCGGGAGGCGAAGATGGGTCGGAGAAGGGATCGTTGCTCTTCCAACAGCCGCAGAGCTCTGGCCTCATCCTGTTGCGCGACCTTTGTGAACCCGACCATGTCCGTGAACATGATGGCCGCAAGCCGTCGACCTGCCGAGGCGCGCGACGTCTCGGGTCGCTCCTCCCCCTCGAGACGCATTCGCCGTAGGAGGGAAACGAATCGTGGGTCAGACCGGACGGAATCGAACCGCGGTTCGACCTTGACCCATACAATCCAGCTAGACCGTTCCTCGTACGCCCGCTCCAGCCAGGCCATCGTCTGGTCGATGTCGCCGAGCCCAGTGTAGATCAGCGCGATCCAGTAGGATGGGAGATATCGGGTTCGAGACCGCTCCAGAAGCTCCGTTAGGATCTTTCGAGCCTCGGGTTGGTTGCCCGCGGAGGCGTAGGTGTGGGCGAGGACGGCGAGCGAGATAGTGCTCCCTCCGGAGGAGGCGACGGCCTGCTGTACCTCGGCGATCGCCTCGTCGAACCGTCCTTTCTGAAGATAGGGACGTCCAAACCAGAGATGTGCTGGCCCGAACCCCGGGTCGATCTCGAGTGCTCTGCGGGTACTGCTCGATGGCCCCATCGAAATTACGGGCAAGATATAGGACGTGACCGAATCCGGTATTAACGGCCATCGAAACCGGGTCCAGCTCGAGAGCCTTCCTCATCTCAGCGATCGCTTCGTCGAACCGCCCCATTGCTTTCAGGTAGTCGGCATAGAATTGGTGGCCGGTGGGATAGCCGGGGTTGAGGGCGATGGCGCGTTGCAGTTCCTTCTCAGCGGCTCCCCAATCACGCTCATACAGAAAACGGACGAAGCCGAGCGACGCGTGGGCCTCGGCCAGGTGGTCGTCGATGGACAGTGCCTTCTCGGCGGCCTCGCGTGCCCTTGGAAAGGCCTCGGTAGGCGCCGAGTACTCCAGCCAGCCGATCTGAGCCCAAGCGTCCGCGATCCCGCAGTACGCTAGGGCGAAGGTCCGATCCCTCTCGGTCGCGTCCGTAAAAAGCTCGATCGACCGGCGTAGGCCGGATTCAGTTCGCAGGTTCCACTGGAATCGTCCTTGCAGGTAGAGATCGTAGGCATTCCCAACCGCCGCTGAGCTGCCATCGACTTCCCGCTCCTCCCGGCGTGCCAATCGGATCTTGAGCGCGCGGCCAATCCGCTTTGCGATGTCGCGTTGGATGGCGAAGACATCCTTGAGTTCACGGTCGTAGTTCTCAGACCACAGGTCCCCCTGGGAAGGTGCGTCGATCAGTCGGACGGCGATCCTCAGCTTTCGGCCGGACTTCCGCACGCTGCCTTCCACGACGCTTCGAACGGCCAGCTCGTCGGCGACCTGGGCGATGGTCTTGTCGGTGCCCTTGAAGCGCATGGCAGAGGTCCGGGCGATCACGCTCAGACCCGGAATCTTCGATAGGGAGGAGATGAGCTCCTCCGTCAGGCCGTCCGCGAAATAGTCATCCCCGGAGTTCGCGCTGATGTTCTGGAGGGGGAGGACTGCGAGGCGGTGAGTCCTCGGTCGGTCAAGGGGGAGCTGGCCCGACTTCATTGCCGCGACCCCGATCAGGGATAGTCAGTTATTGACTTTCCCCCAGCGGGTCCCATATCCTGTCTCGCTGGGGCCTTCGATCGGGCATGGCTGCGCCATTGGTCCCACGCCCCGGCGTGAGACCTCCGTTGCGACCACTCACGCCAGAGAAACCCTCATGACGAGACGTCGGGTCCGAGTCGTCGACCGATGTCGGGACCGCCAGATCCAGCCCAGGCGCTGAAGTCACGATTACGCGAAGCACGAAACGGTGGGAGCGTCCTGACCGTCGTTGGTGCCTTCTCCCTCACCCTGGCAATCTTCGCCGGAATCTACTCGACAGCGGGGAACGCGGTGTCGCTCGCCGCCATCGGTGTCCTCGCCTTCGTGCCCGGGGTCGGCCTACTCTTGTTTGCTTCCTTGCTCCCGATGCTCGTTCAACCCAACCCGCTTCCTACGCCTCCCCGAAGGCCTGAGACCGAAGCAGATCCAGCGCGTCCTGAGTAGCCTACGAAGAGTAGGGCCTCCCCCTGGACCGGCTTGTCTGGCCGCCAAGAACGTGAGTCTCCCGCAGGGTTGGGACAGGCGTTGCACCTGTTTGCAACAAGTCGTGCCGTCAGCCCGCGGGCCAGGGACGACTATGGGGGGGGCTGCTCGATCATGACCAGACCATGTTTGGCGAACAGGGCGGCCCGGACCGCGGGGTCTGGAGAGCCCGGGGCACGCGCGAGAAGGTCGTGAAACTCCTCGAAGAAGCGCTCTTGAAGGTCAGCAGGATGAAAGACTACGAATGCGCGACCCAGATTCTTGTCTACGCATTTTAGGCCGTGGGCCCCCTTGGAGGCGACGTGATGGATGTCTCCAGGCCCCCCCCTCTTGACGATCTTTCCCTTCGGGCCCTGCGAATAGAATTCGAAGTCTCCTTCGATGATGCCGATCGATTCCTGCGCGGGATGGCTATGGAGGAATGCGGGCCCGGTTCCCGGCGGGAAGACGTGTTCCATCACAGAATACGCTCCCCCGGTTTCTGCACCGCGTATTCGGCAATAGGCGGTCACTCCCATCACCTGGAATGGTCCCCGCGCCCGGTCCGCTGCATCTCCTAGTGTCATGGCTTTCCGACGCCCCGACCGGTCCCCGATACTTGAAACTTAGGGAGGAGAATGCGGTCAGTCAATCGGTGAGCGCGACATCCCTACCTTCCCGCGTAGCGGCACGATGCCCGACACGCAGCCAGCGCGAGTGGATTCGCTGTCGCGATCTACAGGTGCGCGGTATCGAATCCGATCGGGCGAGCGAATCTGCATCCCGGATTCCTACTCCGCCAACCCATTCGTTCATGAGCGCGGAGCGGTGTCGTGAGAGCCATGATCGCGATTGCAGATGTGGCCGTGGTCGTTTCGAACGCGAAGGCGTCCGCAAAGTGGTGGACTAAGAACCTTGGCTTCTCAACGTACACCGTGGGAGGCGCGGGGCATGCCATGCTCATTGCCCCCCCTGGGGAGCGGTTCATTCTCCATCTGTGCGAGGGCTTCGCCCCCCTGGAGCCCGGGGACACCGGGATTGCCTTCTTGACCGATGCGATGGACGCCCTGGTTGCTCGCATGGTCAGGGGGGCAGTGACATTCCCAGTGCCTCCCCAGCAGGAAAAGTGGGGAAAGATGGCAAAATTCGCGGACCCCGATGGGAACATCTTCTGGCTCTTGGAAGTGCCGGGCCCTATGGTGCGGGCGACCCTGCGGTCCCGGGCTCCCAGCGGAAAACGGGTCTTGAAGAAGCCCCGCCCACGTGCTCAAAAGCGCTGAGCGCCGGGAACATGTCCTTTGGGACGTGCGGACGATCCAGCGGCAACCTAAGGGTGGCTGCAAGAGCCTGCACACATTAGCCAAATGCCCGCACCGGCGCCCCCCGCGGTCCCGTCCTGGAGCGAACGGACGGGATTCATAAACCCCGCACGACCTTGACCCAACACCATGCCGACCTCAACCCTGGGCGAGCTGCTCATCGACGTGTGGGGCCAGGTCCTCTCAGAGGGGAAGAGCTCCGTAGCACTCCCGAGCGGTACCTACCCAGTGACTCGAACCCGAAGCCAAGGGTTGAGAATCGTCTACTTCCTCCATGGGGAGCATAGAATCGAAGGAATCGAGCAGAACCCGTTGAAGACCTCCACGTGGGCGAAACGAGCCAGTCAAGGCGAACGGATCATTCAGTTCAAAGTAAATGGACGATACATTGCAAACGTGGCGGAGGGCAAGCTCACCCGCTACCCAGCTTGGAAAGCGCAGGGCCTGCCCGAGTAGAAAGCGATGCAGTCTCATGTATTGCGCTCTGTGAGGGCAGGACCAGAGTTCGGTCGACTCTGATCCCCCGGAATGATCGTTCCCAAGCCCGTCCGGACGCGCTCTTTCGAAGGCTCCGCGATGTCGAACCGCGTGCCGGGGTGCGACGGGCGGTTCGATGTCGCCGGCTGGTACCTGATCCGGGGCGTTTTCAGGTTGAAGAAGACGCTCGGGCGAAAATCGCCCTCACTCATCGACCTGGGAATGGGGAGAGGCCGCGATTCTGATCTACTTTGCGCGGAGGGGGTTCCGGGTACTGCGGAGTCGACATTTCTCCGCGGGCCTTGGACAAAGCCCAACGTCGGGCGGCGCGACTCGAGCTTCCGTTACGAACCCAGTTGGGGGACCTCCGGACCTATCGCGTGAAAGGTAGGTTCGACGTGGTGTTCTCCAGCGCGTCGCTGAACAACCTACCCCCGAAACTCCGCCTCCCGCGGTTCGCCCATTTCAAGGCGGCGACGGCCCCTCGCGGGGTCCACGCGGTGAACGCCTTCGTTGCAATGCCGCGCCTTGCCCCGCCTCCTGACATGGACCCCCACCAGTCACCCTATTTATCCGGCGAGCTCCAAGGGTACTACAGGGATTGGGACATCATAGAGGCACGAGAGTTCGTCTTTGAATGCAGCTTCAGTGGCATCCCCCACCAGCACGCTCTCGATGTCGTAATCGCCCGTCGCCCCAGCTGACTACGATTCGCCGGTCTCGAGCGTTCTTGGAAGCCAGCACCATAAGACGATATGCCCACGTGCTCCGTTGTCTGCGTCTCCCTTCATACTCGGTTCGCTGCCAGGGGCTGACGATGGCCCTCCCCGAGGCGCGGGTCAGTACGCGGTATCGACGGGGGCAGGGAGGGCAATCCTGTTCCGCGCGGTGCTCGCCACGACTACGTGGGGGCGACGGAAACGTCTCGTCGGGCCGGCCCCCGTAACGTCAGCCCTGCCGGAAGGGAGCATTGCGTACTTCGCTTAGTCCTGCAACAATAGACCTGCACGAGGGCGGTTCTATACCTCTGCCCGTCTCGCGGGCTAGGGCGCGGCCGGTCATCGAATACGCGGCCCCTTCTATGCGTTAACCGGAGCGGTTGACTCTATGGCGGATGCCCCGCCCTGAGTTTCAGTCATGACTCGCCGCATCTCGCGGGCAAACTTCTCCGGCTCCTCGAGGAATGGGAAATGAGCCGATGCGTCAAACCATACGATCTCCTTTCGGGGGGCTTCCAGTTTCTCCGCGTACTTCACCGTGTTCTCGAACGGGTCGGTGAGGTCGAATCTTCCGGTGAAGAAGTAGACCGGCAGATCGACCCGCGCCACCGCGTCGGCCAACTCGCCACTGATCGCGTCGAATCGTAAATGGCGGTGCGTGAAGCTGACCCCTTTCCGCACATCGAAGGCATTCCGTGGGGTGTACTCCGGTGCTCGGAGCCCGATCAAGAGCAACGGGGTGAAGCTCGTCCCCTTGTGGAGCTCCCCTCCGTACCGGAAGAGCCACTTCTCCCGATCGATCGGAGCGTGAGCGTTCAGCTCCGCAACGAGCTCCCGGTTGCCTCGCCGCTCTGCCTGCTCTCGGATCCAACGGTCCTGGATGTCGCTGTTCCGCTTTCCTTCGTAGGCGAGCTGGCCGATTCCGACGTAGGCGTGAAACAAATCGGGATGCCGTTGCGCGACGATCATTCCCAGATAGGACCCATACGAGTGGCCTACCAGGTACACCTTGGATTGCCCAAAACGGGTCCGAAGGAGGTTCACCAGTTCCACGGTATCCGAAACTTCCTGAGTCACTGACATGGACTCGGGGGGCGTTCCCTCGGAGAAGGTCTTCCCCGCCCCGCGTCGGTCCCAATGAACGACCACAAAGTCTCGCTCGAGCGGTCGCTGGAACTTGTGAGCGAGATACATGGAGGGCATCCCAGGACCTCCATGCAGGAAGAGCACGACCGGATTCCTCCGGCACTGGCCGCGGATCAGGACCCATTGCCGGATGCCTCCTATTTTCACCGTCTCGAGCGAGGCGACACTTTCCGACCCGGGGGGCCCCGGACGGCTCCGTATCTCGGGAGTGTATGCGTGCCAGAACCGTGGGAAGCCCATGGTTTGATTGCGATTTGGCGAGCGAATAAGGCACCTTCTCCTCTACGTCCAAATGAATCGGGGGCCGTCCGCATCCCTAGCCGCAACGTTGTGCCCGTGCTCGACACTGGAAGCTAGTTCCGCGCGCCGATCGCGGCTACGGGTCGAGAGCGCTCTGCAATATCCTGGCCCCTCGACGTCTCCTTCCTTGGGGCGCTCTCACCGTGCGGCGAACTCAATAGGCTCCAGCACTCAGCCATCTCGCGACTCTCGAGGTTCCTGACCATGACCTCCCAGGACTCGAACCCCCCTCGGCGCCTCGTGGAGCGGTGAGGGAATTGTCCGCTCCGGCCGCGATTCGACAAGGTACGATGAAGGCGTGGGTCAGAGACCGCTACGGCCCGCTGGAGAACCTGGCGCTCCGAGATGTCCCGTTCCCCGCGTTCAAGGACGACCACGAAGTCTTAGTGCGGGTTCTCGCCAGTTCCGTGAACCCAGCGGACCGGCACAATCTGGACCCACCCCTGCTCTTCAGGAAAGGGCACGGATTCCTCAAACCGAAGTCGGGTGCGGTCGGACTCGACCTGTCCGGCCGCGTAGAAGTGGTCGGCAAGGACGTAACGGGCCTGCACGTAGGGGACGAGGTCTTTGGCGTCGGTCGTGGCGCCTTTGGCGAGTATGCCGTTTCCGACGCCATCGAACTGGCGGCGAAACCTTCGCGGCTGACATTCGAACAGGCGGCAGCCGTACCGATTGCGGGCGTCACTGCCCTTCAGGCCCTTCGCGATAAGGCACAGGTCCGGCCGGGCCAACGGGTTCTGATCAACGGGGCCTCGGGGGGAGTCGGCACGTTCGGTCTGCAGATCGCCAAGGCGCTCGGCGCTGATGTGACGTGTGTCTGTAGCACCCGGAACGTGGACCAGGCCAAGTCCCTCGGGATCGATCGAGTCATCGATTACACGCAAGAGGACTTCACCAAGAGTGGGCAGCGTTACGACGTCATTTTCGATACTCAGCTCAACCACTCATTGGCGGCCTACCGGCGAGTGCTCAGTCCCCACGGAACGCTGCTCATGGTCGGCGCAGGGTCGGGCTCCGTGGGCCGGGTCCTCCCTCGACTGCTCAAGAACATCCTGGGGTCGCGCATTTTCGGCCCCAAGACGATGTTCTTTGTGGCGTCGGTGAGGACGGAACCCTTGCTCGCCCTCAAGGGTCTCATTGAGGCCGGAAAGGTGACCCCCATGATCGACCGGCGCTATCCCTTCAACCAGCTACCGGACGCTCTCAGATACCTCATGGAAGGACACGCGCGGGGAAAGATTGTAATAACGATGTAATTGGCCCCCGCTCGAAGGGTCCTCGGACGGGAGGACAGACGCCAGCGAATGCTCGCGAGGTACAGCCCGGAGTGCACCGTTGTCATCCAGCTTTCGCCGCAGCGTCCCAGAACTTTCGCAGCGACCCCGATGCGCTAATTGGTATCCACTTAGGATAGTCTTATAGGATGTCGCTCGCATTAGTGATCGATGGGAATCGACATCGACCCGGCGGTGGCAGTGCTCTTCGGGAGCGAAACGCGGGCAGCCACGCTTGGCGCCTTAGCCAACGCTGGGCAACCGCTTACCGCTTATCGCATCGCGAAGATGACCGGCTCACAAGTCATCAAGACGATTACCGAGCTACGCCGACTTCAGAAAACAGGTTTCGTGGCCCAGGCATTTACCGACAGGGGACGTATCGGCTGGGTTGTCTCGGACGATCTACTTGGGGAGTTCCTCCGCCGGCGTGTTCGAATAGTCTGGGCCGCCGATTGGGACCAGGAGGTCGGGAAGCGAATCCGCCAACGGACCCGGTCGCCAAAGATCCGGATCGATCTCTCCCGATTCGTCCCGAATCCGGGCGCGGTGCCGAATCCCGAGGAGTTCATTCGCTCCCCCGAGAAGGACCGCATTCTGGCCGAGGCCGGGCTTGCAATATCGCGGAGGAGTAGGGCTAGCAAATGACCTCGGCTGACGAGGTTGGTCGAATCCTCGCATCGACCCCGAAGAGCCACGACCGTATCCTGTACTTCGCCGCCCTCCTCGCCAAAGAAAGTGGCTCTGAAGTGGTCGTGGTTGGCGGCTCTGCGATTGAGGTCTACACAAGGGGCGGTTACGTTTCGGGCGATATCGACATTCGAACGGACCGAAAGGTAGCCCACCGAGTTTTAGCGAAGTGGAATTTTAGGGACGAAGGTCGGCTGTGGATTCGCTCTGACTGGAAGATTGCAGTAGACGTCGTGGGCGATGGATACTCCGGCGATCCCTACCGGACGACCACGGTCTCAACTCCCTACGGGCCGGTTCGGATTGCGGTCGTCGAGGATGTGTTCATCAAACGGCTCGCATCGGCTAAACATTGGCAAGTAAAGGAAGCGCTCAACGAGGCCGAGCTGCTGTGGAGCGACTATCGCGTTACCATGGACGTCGCGTACTTGGATCGACAAGCACGAACCTACGATGTAGGGGATCTATTGAGAGAGTTTAGGCGAAGATCGCCCGCGTTGCGCTAACGCCGAAGGTAGTCTAACTTGCCTTCACAACCCTGTCCCGCCTAGTTGGGGAGAAATCTGCTCAGGTCTCACGTGAGTGAAGCTGGTGGACCTCTAAATCTCCTACACTTAGGCTCAGGTAGCGAGGAGTCTTGTGCGAGAGCTGTAGCACCCACACCTCCCGCGCCGCGCGCGTCGAGGCTCCTAACGGCTAGACCGTTAGTAAGGGGGAGTGGCTGGCAGTCGATGCGATGGGCGTCGAGGTTCCGCTCCACTGGGAGCAAGACTGCTAGCAGAGGGGTGGGCTTGTGGGGCAAAGGGGAAAGGATCGCGTCTCCCACGAACAAGGGCCTCCGCATCGAGTACTGCGGGGTCGCTACCTGGGATAACGGCAGGATTGTCGACGAGCGGCCCATCTAGAATCTCGCAGGACTCTTCCAGCACATCGGAGTCTCCGCCCAGCCGGTGATCATGATGCTCCGGCGCGCGCCTCCCTGGTCGGCGACCATTCGGGATTGGGCCTCCCGGCCCAGAAGCGGGTGCGAGGTGCAGCACAGCTGCCCTCTGGGGAGGGTCCTTTGCACACCCAAAGGAGGCTCGGTGGGGAATCCGCGCCGCCCAAATGGTTAACTCCCTGAAGCACCACTTTTTCTGCGTAGGGAGCGACTCCCTTCCCGTCCATGGCCAACGATTCGGACGCCGAGCGCATCCGGCGAGACCGGGATCAACGCCGGCTGGCCGAGCGACTTCGCATGGAAGACGAACGGCGCGAACACCAGCTCGAGCTGGACCGCCTGCGTCGACTCGAGCAGGCAGGGGCAGCTCCTTCGCTGACGCAGCCAACCGATGGGCTACCGAGAGTTGTACGCGCCGCAGCATCGCCGACCTCCACCGTGCTTCGGTCCCCCACCCCGGCCTCTCCGCCTGTTGCCGTGGCTCCAGAACCACCTTCGGTTCGCCCGATAGGGGGCTCGGTGCGACCTCCTTCCATCGTGGAGTTTCTGAAGACCGACCCGACCGAACGGTTCGACATCCTGGCTCTTAACGCCCTTCGCTTCCCCGACCTTGTGGCGGCCGCCCAGGGCGACATCGGGCTACTCGCGATGATCGGACAACGGGCGGAGTCGCTCATGACTCGCATCAAGAGCGAGTTGGACGACCCCCTGAGCGCGGGGGCGTTCCTCCGGGACCAGGTGTTGCACTGGTACCGCGAAAGCGGCGTCGACCCCGAGTGGACGACTCGCATGTCGCCCCGCCTCGCGGGGCTCTTCGCCGAATCCCGGATCAGCGGCGGGCGGCTGGCGCCCTGGCTCAATCTCCGCTTGTGGTCGCTCCGGGAGCGCGCCGTGCGGGCGGGACCGCTTCGGCAAAAGGTGCGACGGGGGCTGAGCCGGGATCGTGCCATCGAAGCGGCCATCGGTCGCTCTGCGAGCCAGCAGATTCATGCGGAGGTGGCCCAAGCAATCCTCGACGAACTGTCCACGCACCCTCGCAGCCCGGATAACCCTCTTCCGCTCGTCCGGTTGAGCGAGCTGGCGGTGCGTCGCCAGATGGCCACCGTGAACGACGCGTTGGGGTTGCTCTTCAGCGGCCCCGAGAGCGGGCCGTTCGTCATCCTGCATCCGAACCGCTACCCCGACTGCGACGAGCTCGTCATCCGGCCTCCCTCGGCGGGCGCTAGCCGGCGCTGCGTTGGCCTACAGCCTGGGATCCGGCCGAATCCTCCGCAAACCCTCCCCTCGGGAGCGGAGGGCGGGGGAATCCGCCGGGGAGTTGGCGCCTCCCGGCCCCGGCGACCGAGCCGGGGAGGGGGACGGCGAAGAGCTCGATGCGGAGACGATCTGGGAGGCGGAGACCGTGAGTGGGTCATCCTGGAGCCGGGTCGTGGAGGAAGCCCGGCGCGCGCGGCGTCGACTGGACCCGCCGCCCAAGGAGTTCCGCCTGCAGCCCGCGTACACCGCCCTTCGGGACCTCCTCCTGGACGACGGCGACTTCCGCAAGGCGTTCCTCGCCGCCCGGTGGAGAGGGCGACCTTCGGGACCCCACCTCCTGGCTACCCTCCTCCAGAAGGGCGCCATCGCTCCGGAAGTTTCGACCGATCACGAGTACCTGGAGGCTGAGTTGGGGGAACTCGCCCAAGGAGATCCCCACTGGAATCCCGCCGATGGGATATGGAGATTCCGAGGTTGGACCATCACCCGCGAGGGGTCTCACGGCGAGGGATTTCGCTTCCGCGCGCAGCGGAACGGATGACCTCGCTTCAGGCCTCGATGGCCCGGGGCAGTCGATGACCGAGCCAGCCCAGGCGTTCGATGAGCGCTCGGGTACTCTTCGAACGGATACTCCGGCTCCCAGCCACCGAACGGAAGTCGGGACCTCCGAGCGATCCGGGGAGTGCTCCCGTTCTCCTCCAGGCGTAGTCCGCTGAAGTACCACTGCGGCGATTCCATGGCTCCGGGTAGCCTTCGCCGGAGATCTGCGAGAAAGCGATTCGTGGCCGGCAAGAACCTCTCCAGGATATTCTCGCCCACCTTTTGGCGCTCCGCCGCGGGCCAGGTCGCCGGCGCGCCGGACGGGGCGCCCCAGTCGGCGACGGTTGCCGGAGAGCACCGGTCGAGCTTCGTGAGGACGAAGAGCAAGTGCATCGCTCGCCCCTTCCGACTTCGTTCGGCCGATAGGAACCGCGATAGAAGGTCGAGGGTAACAGCCAGCTCGTGGTCGTAGCGGGCCAGGGGAGGTGAGGGAGAAACCCCGAGCTCGCTCGGCAGATGACTGGCGTCTACGAGGGGGATGATCACCTGGCTACGGAGCAGATGGCGGGTGGATTCTGCCAGCACCGCGTCGTGGTCGCGCATCTCGGCAAGCTCCTGGGTCGAGATGCCCCCGACATGGACCCGGACCACGCCAAAGCCCCCCGCCTCGTCCTCGGCGTGCCCGGCCCGGGCGCGCAATCCCCCGGTTCGGAACCCGAGCGAGAACGAGAGGGGGTGCTGTCTCCCAGTCGACGTCCCGCTCCGGGAACCGTCCCGCGCCGAGTTCGCCGTAGATCGCCTCCAGCTGCCGGATCGTCTCGCGGTCCGCATGGAAGCGGAACTCGTCGGCCTCCTCGGTCCCGAGGCGCACCTGCGCGGTGTAGAGGAGCCCCAGGAAGGTCGTGAGACCCGACCCACGGTCCCCGACGATCAGCGCTGAATTCATGGGACGGCCCCGAGCACCCGGTGCGACTTCGGGGCCGTCGTTCCTCCGACCGGCCTAGGCGGCGAACGCCTCTGCGATCCGCGAGTACATCGGGCTCTTCCCTCGTATTGGAGGAAGTGCCGCGTGGTCGATGCTCGCGTCGAGCAGCGTCCAGGTGGCATCCGCCCGAACCCCGCGCGAGGAGATGGCGAGGTGAAAGTGGTTCATCGCGCTGAGCGTCGGGGCGTCGCTGATGGCGGGGAAGATGGCGATCTCCCCTCCGGAGTTGAGCAGCTCCACCAGGCGATAGAGCAGCTCGTTGCGGTACTGGTTCGTGCTCCCCCGGCACAGGACCAGCGTGCGGCTTCCCCGGTCGGCGAGGAAGCGACTTGCCAGCGTCTCCACCGCCGCCTTCGTGATGAGGCGCCGGATCCCTGAGCCGACCGGCTGGTGCGGCTCCTCCAGGGCACGGGGAGAGACCGGGATCGGGTCGATCCGGCCCGCGGCCTTCGGCACCCTACGGTCGAACTCTTGGGCCGCCATCTCCACCTCTACGAAGGTGAGCTGACCCGACCGGAGGAGGGCCCCCGGGATGACGACCGTGTGGTTCGCGATGGTCGGTCGGTTGTACTCGTCGGCCACCCCGCGGCCCAAGATCGAGAGGAGCACCTCGTCGTTCGCCGGCGCCGGATGGATCATCCGAGCGTCGATGAGGGTGCCCCCGCCCGCGGTCTTCTCCACCCGTACCGGCGTGAAGTGGCTGCCGAGATAGCGGGTGTACAGCGGGCCGTTGAGCCCGTGCGACTCCGCCTTGACCCCGTACCCCTTCTCGGGGCTCGCGCCGTAGATCCAATGCTCGAGGTGGATAGTGGTGTTGTTCGTCCATTGCGGTCCCTCTCCGTCCTCTGATCCCTCCGCGTCGACCTCGCTCGGGGCCTACGCGGTCGCGCTCGCGGGTGCGGTCTGGAGAGTGGCTTGCTCGACAATCTCATCGGGGACCTTGTTCGCGACATTCGCGGAAGTGCTCGATGAACGCAACGTAGTCGTCGTAGGAGAAGTCCGGCTCCGCTCCGCCCTCGGCCGAGAAGCCCTTCCGGACGATGCGCGGAGCACCCACCGGCTGCATGCCGGCCTCGGACGTCTCCGTACCGGACCCAGCTGAAGAAATACGCAGCCTGGTCGAAGTTGACGCCCTGCGACCTTTCCGCCGCGGATCTGCGAGAGCGTCTGCGGCATGAAGACCCGGAGCAGTGCCTCGGCGTACTCCTTGCGCTTGCGCTTCTGGTCCCCCTCGGGGACGCCACGGTGCAGGCCGAGCTTGACGAGGACCTCGTCCCGGACGGAATCGAACTTGGAGAGCACGATCGCCGGGAAGATCATCGGCGCCCCGACGCTCAGGCCCTGGGTCTTCATCCGGGAGAACTCCTGCCTCTTGTAGGTCTGCAGGGAGACGAGCAGGGAGGCGACCTCGCTGTCGTACTTCAGCATCTGCCGGAATACGGGCGAGTCGATCTCGGTCGTCATCTTGCTGCAGTCGACCAGGATCACGACCACGTGGCTCTTCAGGAGCTGCTGGATGATCGGGCTCGCGGCCACGCCGGTCTCGATGAACTCCTGGACATCTTCGCCGGAAACATCGTACGCGGCGAACGAGAGCTTGGCGAAGGGATTCACCCAGTTCTTATCCTTCAGCGCCGCAGGAAGGCGCCCCGCGATCGGCTTGCGGTAGCCGAACATGAACCCGATCTCGGTCATTTCGTCCTTCAGGGTCGCGCCCGGGAAACGGGCGTCCTTCATCCCCTCGTAGACCTGGCTCATCAGTCGCAAGGACTGGAGTGGTGCATGGAACCGGAACGAATCCACCACCCGGGTTCCGTACTTGACCTGGGCCGCGTAGAGCAGTCCCAGGAACGTCGTCTTTCCGCATGCTCGGTCTCCCAATATCGCCGCTGGACACATTTTCTTCTCCTGCTACAGTTCTGTATCCAACAGGGGTCGAGGCTCGCGCTCTCCCTCCCCGTCCGAGCCGCCTCCAGGCGGTCGGCCGGATCGGGGCGATCGTTCGCCCCCCATCGAATCGTGAGTCGACTCTGCCGTGACCGCCAGTCCCAGGGTCACCTCAGGGCCGTCGAATCCCAACGGGATGTCGAAGATCACGGGCTGGCTCGCCCGGCCCAGGCGCTCGACCTCGGCGCCCATGATGTCGAGGCCCCGCTCTGCTCGTGCGAGGCGGACGTCGAGGTTGGTGAGGCGGGAACCCGCACCCGGAAGCTCGGCAGGCTCGGGGCCCGTCCTCGCCGTCCCCGAGGGAGAGGGGGGTCGGAGGGGCTCTGCGGGCGTGATGCGGCGCAGCTCCGTGATGAGGAGCGTGCGGACGATCAGACCGAGATGGACCAGGTCCGGTGCGACGGATGCCTGGATCTCTGAGGCCAGGCGCTCCCAATCCGGTTCCCCGGGCTCGGGCTGCCAGCGCGCGAGCACGGCAGGGACGGCACCCTCCACGGCTCGGCGCACGATGGCCCGGAGGTCCTCCTCGCTTCTCTCGAGGAGGTTCTGAGCCGCCGCCGCGAGCAGGGCAGGGTCGGTCGGGATCTTGGCTTGGACCCGGATCTGGGTCTCCCAGCCGGAGGCGTGGCCGCCGTCCAGGGCGTGCATCGACCGAACGGTTAGGTCCACGTCCACTGGCTCGAGGGAGAGGTGTCCGACGCCCTTGTTCCACGGTGCCACGAAGACACCCCCGCCGGAGACGATGCGCGGCAGGCGGACCTCCGGGTCGGCAGGGCTTGCCCGCCTTCCTGGAGCAGGTCGGGGACCGGAGGCACGATGGCCGAAGAGGACCAACGCCCGGTTCGGGGCACCGGAATGTAGAAGCGGGTGTAGAAGACCCACGCGAGCGCTCCTGCGGTCAACGCGGCCGCGGCGGATTCGGCGAGAGGTAGTATCAGGTCTTCCAACACCGAGGTCCGCCTTGCCGATGCCCGGGAGGCGCACGTCGCACGGCAAAGGCGAGGCGCGCCTGGCGCCAGCCGTCGACCCGGGCGGGGCTAGCAGACGAGTTCGGGGTGGTCGAAAAATAGGGAAGGGCGAGGTCGGCCGATATCGGTGCCGTGATTACTGGCTCCCTCATCGGATTCCCCTCCCTTCCGCGGTCAAGTCCCGCGCAAGGCGGGGCTCCGTGCGATTCATACGCATGGATGGGGATATATACCTATTCCAAGACCGTTGAGTTGTCGGGGTTCCATCGGGCCGCCGGACGTCGCGGAGCGGGTCCTACGAGGAGCGTTCCCGGAGGGGAGGGCGCACGGAAATGCGAGCCCGCCCGATGCCGTAGATCGCGACCACGACCAGGCCCACCCCCACGGCCTGCTCCGCGGACAACCGCTCGCCCAGAAGGATGGCCGAGGCCGCCAGCGCCACCACGGGAACCAGGAAGAGGTAGGCGCTGATCTGAGCCGCGGGGGTCCGGCCCAGGAGGGTAAACCAGATGGCGTAGGCGATCGCCGTGCCCACGAGTCCCAACCAGAGCACCGACGCGATCACATCGAAGGTAGGGGCGGGCAGGGGGACAGGGGCCAGCACCAGCGTCACTACCAGCAGCGCGGCGAACCCGCCGGCGACCTGATAGGCGCTGGCCGATAGGATCTCGGGAGTCCGGAATCGCCGCTGGAATAGGACAGTTCCCAGCGCCCAGCTCACAGCGGCCGCGGCCAGCTCGAGAATCGGGACGAGCGAGACCCCCGGCCCTACGAACGACCAGAACTGGGCGATGAGAGAGGCTCCGGCGAACCCGACGGCCACCGACACCCAAGCTCCCACCGAGAGAGAGCGACCGAGGATCGGTGCCGATAGGAGAGCGACCCACAACGGAAAGGTGTAAATCAGGATGGAGGCGATGCCCGGTGGCACCGACCCCGCGGCCCGGAACCAGAGCCCGAAGAACAACGCCGTGTTCGGGAGCCCTAGGAGTAGGGCGTCCCGCCGGCCGCGGGCGTCGAGCGCCCCCCACCCTCGGGCCATCGTGACTAGCACCAGCATTCCGGCGAGGCCGACGCCCGACCGGAGCGTCGCGAGCCAGAGCGGGCCGGCGCCCGTTAGGCCCACGTCGACGAAGAGGTAGTTGAATCCCCAGGCCAGCACGAGGACCGCGAAGAGCCACCGCGTCACCCACGACCATGGCCTCGCATCCACGGCAGCCGCGGGGTATGCCCGCCCTTATGGGTTGCCCGGGGAGGCGGGGAACGACCCCTTCCGGCCCAGGCGGGCGGCCTCGAAGTGTTTAAGGGGGCGGCCCGCTCCCCGGCCCGGATGTCGCTTCGGGGACGCGACCTGATCTCCATTCGGGACCTTTCCAAGGAGGAGGTCCTCTCTCTCCTCGCCTCCGCACGTAAAATGATCCCCTACGCGGAGGGGAAGAAGGTGATGCATCCCCTCGCCAACCGCATCGTCGCCATCGGGTTCTTCGAGCCGTCCACTCGTACCCGGCTCTCGTTCGAGGCGGCCGTGCAACGCCTCGGGGGCTCGTGCATCACGATCGCGGACGCCGCGGCGACCTCCATGCGCAAGGGCGAGAGCCTTTCCGACACGATCCGAATGCTCTCCGGCTACGCCGACGCGATCGTGCTCCGCCACCCCAACGAGGGGGCGGCCCAGTTGGCCGCCCGGGTCTCCGAAAAACCGATCATCAACGCCGGGGACGGAGCCGGGCAGCACCCGAGCCAGACGTTGCTCGACCTCGCCACCATGCACGAGGCGTTCGGAACCCTCACCGGACTGCGCGTCGTGCTGCTGGGTGACCTCCGCTACGGACGGACGGTGCACTCCCTCGCCTACGCCCTCGGGGTCCTGTTCGGCACCGAGATCGTCCTCACGTCTCCCCCGAGCTCCGGCTCCCGCCCGAGATGCGGGAGGAGCTCGAGAAGAGCGGGGCGAAGGTCTTCGATGAGCCCGATATCCGTAAGGCGGTCCGGGACGCGGACGTCCTCTACGTCACCCGGATCCAGAAGGAGCGCTTCGGCGACGAGGGGGAGTACCGCAAGGTCGCCGGCTCCTACCGCATCGACTCCCACATCCTGGCCGAGGCGAAGCCCCGCCTGGTCGTGATGCACCCGCTGCCCCGCGCGGGGGAGGTGGCACCTGAGGTCGACCAGACCCCGCACGCCGCCTACTTCCGCCAAGCCTTCCTCGGGGTCCCCGTCCGGATGGCCCTCCTCGACGCGATCCTCTCCGGCGCCCCCAAGGAGGAGTAGGGACCATGCAAGAACTGCGGATCGCGGCGATCAAGAACGGGACCGTGATCGACCACATCGGCAGTGGTCTCGCGCTCGACGTCCTCCGCATCATCGGCGCCCGAGGGATCGACAAGGACTCCACGGTCAGCGTGGCCCTGCACGTCCGTTCCGGCAAGCTCGGCTGGAAGGACATCGTCAAGGTGGAGAACATGGAGTTGTCCGCCCGCAAAGTGAACGCGATTGCCCTCATCGCGCCGACGGCGACGATCTCGATCATCCGCGACTTCAAGGTCCAGGAGAAGCGGCCGGTCGACCTCCCCGACACGATCGTGGGCGTCGTAAAGTGCCCCAACCCCAACTGCATCTCAAACCAGGGTGAGCCGATCGAGAGCGAGTTCCGGGTCAGTCGACGACGGCCGGTGGTCTTGACCTGCGTCTATTGCGAGCGGACGCTCGACGACTTCCTGCGGCATCTGGCCTAGCGGCCCGACCGATGGTCGACCTCGGCGCAGCGACCGGCTTCGCCATCGTCTTCGCGGTCATCGGGTTCCTGGAGCTCTTCGACCGGACCAGCTTTGCCCTCATCGCCATCGCCGCCCGGGCGCGGCCGCTGCCCACGTTCGCGGGCGGCGCGCTCGCCTTCGCCGCAACGACCGTGCTCGCGGTCAGCGTCGGCACCGGGCTCGAAGCGCTGCTCGGCCCCAGCCACATCGCCTGGCTCCGAGTGGCCGGCGGAGCCGTCCTGCTGGGGTATGCCGCGTGGGTCTACTTCCAGGCGCCCGAAGCAGAGACCGTGCAGCAGAGGCCCCCTGGCTCCGCGCTCGTCGTCGCGTTGGTCTCGATCTTCCTGCTCGAGCTCGGCGACACGACGATGATCTTCGAGATCGTGTTCGTTGCCGAGTGGGGGTGGCTGGTCGTGCTGGTCGCGGGGACGGCCGCCCTCGTGACGGTCGCGGCGTGGGACGTGGCTCTCGGCAATCGCCTCGGGGTCCGGGTCCGTCCCGAGACCCTTCGGAAGGTGGTGGTCGTCGTGCTCACGATCGTCGGCGTCGTGACGATCGTCTACGGGCTAGCGCCGGGCGCCTTCCCGACGCTCGGTTCCGCGGCGGCGTAGCGGTTCGGCGGGCGGGATCCGACCCCCACCCCGATCGGAGTAGGGGGCGAGGGTCGCGAGATTGGGAAGGAGGGCGCGCCAACTTTCCGGGAGCGCGCTCGACATCTCCGGGGTCTCGAGAGCGGTGAGGAAGGGGAGAGCTTCTTCCGGTCGGCTCCGGGCGTGCTCCAGGAGCGCGAGCCGCAGGAGCGCCTCGGCCCGGGGGCGGGGCAGGCCGCAGGCTCCGGGCTCGTCCGCAACGGCCAGCCATCGCTCGCGTGCCTCCTCGCCCAATTCGTCGAGCGCGGCGAGCCGCCCCTGGACCAACCAGAGCCGGAGGAGAAGCGGTGAGGGGGGCAGCAGGTGGAGCGTGTCGGCGATGATCCCGGCGCGGGCCAACGACTCCGGAACGCCTTTCGTGATCCCTTGGTCGAGGAGTCCGTCGGTGATCGCGAGGCGGTGGGTGAGCTCGATCGGGAGGAGGCGTTGGCGTTGGACCGCGTTGAGGCTCCGCTCTCGGATCTGCCGGCCCTCGGTGATGGCCCCCCCGACCTCGGCCAGCCGTGCCTCCAGGTCCTCGGCGATGTAGTCGAGCTCCCATCGACGGGCCTTTCCGAGGAGGACGCGGGCGGCTCTCAAGTAGCGCGCGGCCTGCGCTTGCTCCAGCGGCGTCCCTCCGACCCGGGAGAGCGCCACCGCGACGAGCGCCATGCCCTGCATGTGCCCCTCGGAGAGCTTCCGCGCGACCAGCGCCGCCCGATGGGATTCGGCCTGGGCCTCCCGGGCCTCGAGACGCTCGGTATGGAACTCGGCGAGCAGGGATTCTATCAGGACCTCGATCTCGAGCGCCCGGTCATCGTGGGCCCGCTCCGCCATCTCCGAGAGGACGGCCATGAGCGAGGGCCTCGGTCCGACGGCACGGATGGCGAGGAGCAGGGGCTCGAACCATTCGGCGACCTGGTCGGTCGGCACGTGCGCCTGGAAGGCGCCGCTGAGGCCATCCCGGAGCTCCGACTCGGCCTGGACCAGTCGACCCGCATAGAACAGGGATTGGGCGTGGAGCAGCCGCAGCTCCGCCTCCACCGCGAGCCGCTCGGCCGGGGGGACCGCGCCGGTGCAGACCAGCGCCTCGGCCAGCAGCTCTTCCGCGCTGTCGAACGCGAGAAGCTGGAGGGAGAGCTCGGCCGCTTCGAGGAGGAATCGCAGAGCCATCGGCCCCGGCATCCATTCCAGGTAGTGGTGGGCGACCTCGATCCGCCGCGGGAGGTTCGGTTCCGGGGAGAGGGCCGAGAGCGCGTTGGCGATCTCGAGATGCATCTCCTTGCGCTGGGTCTCCGGGATCATGTCCATCGTGAGCGGGACCCAGGGAAGATGGGGAATCGAGACCCTTCCGTCGGTGACCTTGAGCAGGCCGACGCCCGAGGCCGGTAGCATCGCCTCTCCGAGCTGGGGGAAGTTGAGCCGAGCGACCCGAGAAAGGACTACCTCACCGACGCTCCCCCCCAACAGCGCGACGAAACCCGCGACCCGTTGGGTGAGGGTGGGGAGACCATCGTAGACCGCCTTCAGGCGATGCGCTTCCCGGGGGTCCCGCACCGGCTCAGTGATGTGCACCCAGTCGACGTCCCCGCGCCCGACGAACCCCTCCTCCCACGGCATGAAACCGGGGTTGGACGTGTCGAGCGCAAGGACGATCACGAGCGGACGGAAGCGGGCCCGCTGCGAGAGCGAGTTGAGGAACTCCCGGCTGTCCGAGTCGAAGAGCGTCGCGTCCTCGACGAGGATCGCGACCGGGGTCGGGTGGGCGACACGGAACCCGGTGAGCAGTTCGTGCCAGTAGGCGTCCGGGTCCCCTTCGTTCGCGGAACGGGCCCGTACGGGCTGGCCCAGAAACGAAGTTCGCCCACGGCTAGAGGCCCGACCTCGACGGCTGCGCGGCAGGTCCTCTGAGAGATAGGGGACCGGAACAATCGTTGCCGCTTCGAGAGGCGACAATTCCCCCGGCTCCGGGCGGGTTCGCTCTGTCGCGGTATCCTCCGGCGGCTGAGACCGAAGACCGTCGAGGGCCCCGAAGGGGACCGACCTCTGCCGGTAGCTCCCGCGAAGCTGGATCACCCGCGCGTTCCGGTTGAGGAGCAGGGCCCGGAACTCCTCGAGCATCCTCGACTTCCCGCTGAGCGGCGGGCCCGCGATGACGACGGTGCGGCCCGAATTCTCCGAAAGCCCTTCCAGGGCCCGGAGGAACGGGGAAGGGAGGGAAGGCACCCGGTACCTCGAGGGTTCTACGAGGCTCGGGATTAAGAGGCTACCGCGCCCGACGAGCGCGCTGCGCGGGCGGCTATTTTATCTCCTCCCGCCTTGGGCGTCGTGTGTCCCGCTCGGTCGCCTCTCGTCGGCGTGCCTTTCTGAAGAAGCCGGTCCAGTCGGTCGATGTCACTCGCGGCCGAGGGATCGGCGACCTCCTCGACCAGTTCCGGTCGAGCTCGATCCAGGCGCGGAACCTCGGGCGCTGTCTCGAGGTCTGGGAGAACGCCCTCACGGACCCGAAGCGGCCCACCATCCTCCTCGGGCTTTCTGGCCCCCTCATCGCAGCCGGCCTCCGCAAGGTGCTCCGCGACCTCGTCGACTGGGGCGTGGTCGATGTCGTCGTCACGACGGGGGCCGTCATGTACCAGGACCTCTACCAGACGATCGGCGGCCACCACTGGATGGGCACGCCAACGGCCGACGACGTCGAGCTCCGCGAGCTCTACCTCGACCGCATCTACGATACCTACGTCGACGAGCTCAAGTTCGAGGACACCGACCGGGCGATCGGCAAGCTCACCGAGCAGTTCCCCCGCCGTCCGGCTTCCTCCCGCGAGTACCTTCAGTTCCTCGGCGAGCGTTTCGACGACCCCGACTCGATCCTTGCGACCGCCGCCCGCCGCGGGGTCCCGGTGTTCTCCCCCGCCCTGATCGACAGCTCGATCGGGATCGGGCTCACGCTGCACTACCAGGCCGAACCGGGAGCGGAAGGACCGGTTCATCCTGGACGCGGTCCGCGACAACTACGAGCTGGTCCAGATCTTGGGGCAGTCCCCGCGCACCGGCGGTCATCTACATCGGTGGGGGGACTCCCAAGAACTGGATCAACGACGGCATCGTGATGGCGAACTACGCGTTCGGACGCGAGGGGGAGGGCCACTTCTACGCGCTCCAGATCACGACCGACGTCCCGCACTGGGGCGGCCTCTCCGGGAGCACGCTGGACGAGGCCCAGTCGTGGGGGAAGATCTCCAAGACCGCCACGCGCTCGATGGCTCACCTGGACGCCTCGATCGGACTCCCGCTGCTCGCCGGCGCGCTCTGGGACCGCCGGAAGGTCTGGCAGCCCCGCAAGCGGTTGAAATTCAACTGGTCCGGGGACCAGGTCAAGATCACCCGGGCTCGCTGAAGTACCGGCCGACCGAGACGCCGGGAAACGGCACTAGGAGGGCTGCGAGTGGACCCAAAGGCGTTAAGCCCGTGTGAGGCTGTGTCATGCGAGCTCTGCTCCGGGCAACCAGCAGGGCCAGCGTTAGCTTGTGTGCTGGCGCGTCCGTCAGAAATCTGGCATTTGTGCGTATCGGTACGCAGGGATGCGCACGGTATATCCCACCCTCGAACAGGGTCCATATTTTGTGAGCTTAAGTACCCCCGATTACGGGACGGAACCGGAGGTGAGACCGCACAATGTTCTTCCCCGCTCTTCCCCCCTGCCCCCGCGACCAGCAGTAGGTCCGACTGGGGCGGGCGATGACGCCATCGCCCCTACCCCTCCTGCCAGCCTAGTGCGCCACTAGGCCGAGGCCTGTAGCTCGACAAGCTTCCCGCTCGCTGCGGCCAGATCAGGCATCTCCTGGACGAGCGACGCTTTAGCCCATTCGAGGCCGAGTTCGTTCGCGAGGCCCATTGCTGTAATGAAATGCTCCAGAGCCAGGCCCCGGTCCTTCTTGAAACGATAAGCCTCTGCCAGGTAGGCGTGAGCGCTTGCGAGGGAATCGGAGTTGGGCAATCGACGCAGTACCTCGACCCCACGCTCACCATGGGTGATGGAGTCCTGGACCAGCCCCGGATCCCCCCCGGCATAGGCCGCTCGGAACTCAGCGGTGCAGAGCAGACTTAGGCTGTGTCCCAGAACGAGGTCGTTGCCCAGCCGTTCTGCGAGCGTGATGGCCTGCCGGGCGTAGTTCGCGGCATCCTCGAGGCGGCGGCTCTGGGAGGCCAGCGCCGACAGACCGCTCAGGGCGTAGGCGAGCTGGTTGACGTAGCCCAATGCCTCGGCCTCGGAACGGATCGACTGCATCTCGGTTTCGGCCTGGTCGATACGGCCGGTCGCGGCATAGGCCCGGGAGCGGACCAGGAGGAGGTTGAACACGATGTCCATCCGGCCCTCGGCCCGAGCTTCCGGAAGGGCTTCGGAAATGACCCGGAGGGTCTCTGCGTGCCTCGCCTCGTAGAGTTCGGCGAGATTGGTCCATGAGGCGATGCTCTCGAGGGCCACGTCGGTGACCCGGTGCTTCCGGGCGTACTCGAAGGCCGTCTGGAAGAGGCGCTCGGCGTCCCGCTTGGCGCCGGTAGCGTCCGCGACCCGGGCCTCGGTGAGGGAGAAGAGGGCCTGGAGGCGGCTGGTGAGAGGGCCGATCTTCTTCGCTCGCTCGAACTCTGCCATCGCCTCGGGCATCTGCCGAAGCCGGATCAGAAGGTCCACCATGGCGAGCAGGCACTGGCAGGTCAGGACGGGGTCCCGGTCCGCCTCGTCCATCGCCCGTCGGAGGGAGGCGACGGCCTCCGCGTAGTTGGAGTGCTGACGGAGGAGCTTGATCTCCGTGTTCAGCGCCCGGAGCCGGGACGCGCCCCGGGGGAGGACGGTCGAGAGGTGCCGGAAGGCGCCCCGGAGCGCGTCCGAGTATCCTTGGCTTAAGAGGGCCTTCTCGTGCTGGGTCAACAGCTGGAGCGCCCCCTTCCACGACTCCCCTTCGACCATGTGGAGGAAGCGCAGCCGGACGGAGTCGGGCCGGTGGCTACGCGCGTAGTAGGCCGCCATCCGCAGGTGGCCCGTGTGCTCCTGGTTGGGCCGGATCTGGTTCAGGATGGCCGTCCGGACGACCTGGAGGATTTCGATCTGTCCCTGCAGGGTCCGGTGGAGGATCCCCATCCGGACCAGCTCCTGGATGCGGTCCGCGTCGAGGGCCTCGTTCTCCGATAGGAAGCTCGCCGGGAGAGGCTCGTTCGCGATGGCCAGCGGGAGGATCGCATCGAGCTCCCCGGGTGGAAGCTGTCGGAGCACCCCCGCGGGAAGCGCCGACGCGGGCCCGACCACGTCAGGGTTCTGGACCGCGAGGTTGAGCAGGAGGGGCGAGCCGAGGGTCGACTGGTAGACGGTCTCGAATCGGTCGGCCAGGCCCCCGGCGCGGTCGGTCAGGTCGTGGGCCGAGGCGCGGTCGAGCCCCCCGACGGTGAGCCGATGGGAGAACGAGTCCGAAATGTCGGGGAGGGTCGCCACCTGGGAGACGAAGTAGAGCCGGTGCCCGTCCCCCCGCATGAGGCCGCGAGCGAACTCGCGCAAGAAGCGTCGCATCTCGGGGGTCGCGAGGTGGGCATCGTCGATCACCGCCACGAGCTCCCGGAAACCGAGGGCCCGGCTGGTCAGGTCGGCGACCTCCTTCGCTGTCGGCGGCCGGGGGAGCTGGGAGTAGTAGGCCAGCTGCTGGGCGCCGAGGACCAGCAGGGAGTGGGAGAGCGCGCTTACGAAGTGCAGCGGAGAGCTGGAGGAGCGGACCGTGAACCAGAAGGGCATCCGGCCCCGCCGGGTATCCCGAAGGTGCCGGCTGACCAGCGCCGTCTTTCCCATCCCGGGGGGACCGTCGATGAGGATCGTGGCGTCGCTCCCTCCTCGAACGAAGTCCGCCAGCATCTGGAGCTCCTCCTTGCGCCCCAGGAAGGGGTGGGGCGGCGCGGGGATCTCTCCCGAAAGGATCGGCACCTCCTTGGTTTCCCGACGCAACCGCGTCCGGCCGACCTCGGTGAGGCGGTAGGTGAGCTGTTTGCGGACCCCTTCCCGTACCTGCCTCCGTTGCGAGCTCAAGAGTCCTTCGCGGACCAGCACATCCAGCGGTCGCGACATCGAGCACGGGTGGTAGCCGAGGGCGCTGGCGAGCTCCTTCTGGCTGATCCCGAACGGGGACTCCTCGGGGGGTGCGTGCGTCTGCACGTAGTCGAGGATCTCGATCGGGAGGTACGTTTGGCCTGCCACTGGACCCTCCCAGCGCCTCTCTCCTACTTAGAGTTATTTTGTACAAATAAGCCACTCAGGTTTATAGCCCGGATTCGCCCAGTGAGTAATCACCATGACGCGAGCGCGGGAAAGCGGCGCCTACCTCGGAGGCATCGGAACGATGCTCGGGGAGACCCACCCCTGCAGCGCCTGCGGCGGGGTTCACGAGAGCCACCCCTTCGGATTCCAGCACCGCAGCGGGATGGAGTGCCCCGCGGTGGTCGTCGAGAACTTCGCGGTCGTGAGCCTGGTCGACGGCAAGGTCCAGGCCCCCAACGACCGGCCCGAGCTCCAGGTCGCCCTCCCCCAAACCGACCTCCCGGTCTCGTTTGGGAGCGTTCCCCTGGCGGTTCCCCGCCAGCACACCCGCTACCCGGCCCCGCTCGAGGTCGCGTGGCTCCGCCCGCCCGACCTCAATGAGGTGGTCTGATGTTGCGAGGCGGACGCGCCCCGCCCATGGGGTACCTGGCGGACTCGCTGCGCGGTAGCTCGGACGTTCCGTCCCGGGAGCTCCTGCTCGCGATGGCCCCGATCCCCCGCGGAGAGGCCTTCCGGGTGGCCGGCTGGCCCAGCTGGCTCCTTCCCTCCGAGATGTCCATGTCCCGCTCCTTCCGCACCAAGGACAGAGAACGAGAGAGTCACTGAATCACGATGTTTAGGCCCCGGCGGGATACCCGGTCCCGCCGGGGTCGTATTTTCCCCCTCGCCCGAAACCTCTGAGCTGCCCTTCCGAGCGGTGCCACAAACCAAAGATACCTCCTGGGGGTGGGCTGCGCCGTAGGCGTTCATGCCCGAAGGGATCTGCCCGACCTGCGGAGGGTCGCTCGAGTCCGGTTTCGTCACGACCACCAACGGTTCCGGCCTGTTCTGGTCCCGGGAGACCGCCAGCGCCCGACTCCGTCCCACGGGTCTCGAGGTCCTGGTACCGACCGGCTTCGGAGGGACGTACTCTGCGAACCTAGCGGGTCAGCGCTGCGCACACTGCCGGACGGTCCTGCTCCAGCTGCCCAAGTAGGTAGGCGTCTCACGCCCCCGCGACGCTCAGGGGCCGCACGAGCAGGCTGGGGCCCCGGAACTGGTCTGCCAGCACCGCTGGGGAGCCCACGCCGGCCACGTTCGTGAGCAGCGAGGGCTCCCCGGGCGCCGCGAGGACCACGCCCCCCAGGGTGCCTCCCCGCAGCGGCTCGGCGAGCTTGCCGTTCCGGATGCGGTACCCGATGCGGATCTCTCCACCGAAGGCGCCCGAGATCGGGTCCGGGTTCGCCCATCCCAGCTGCTGGAGCCAGATGCCGTCGCCCGCCATCTCGGCCAGTTCCGCGTCCGAGCCGCCGGTCCCTGGGTCTAGGTCAATCGTCGTCGGTCCGACCCCGGCGTCATGGGAGAACCGCATCCACTCCCGCGTCCCGAAGGTGAGGCCTCGTAGCCCGTTCCCGGTCGAGGTGGCGTCGAAGGCACCTCCGTGGAGTAGGTCATAGAGTAGCCCGGACGCTTCTCCGGCCCGAATGAGCGCATGTCGCCCCGTGGGGGTACCTTCGTCGTCGGTCGGAGCGGAGTTCGGGGCCCAGGGGAGCGTACCGTCGTCGTGGATCGTGACGCCGGGAGCCGCCACCCTCGTGCCCGCCTCGGGCGAGATCCGGCGGAGGCGAGAGACCCCCGAGCAGCGGAACCCGATCACGGGGGGAAGGATGCCGGCCAGGACCTCTGCGGGCATCACGACCGCAAGGTCTCCCGTGGGAGGCGCGTGCGCCCGTCGGGCGTCCTGGGCGAACTGGGCCCATCTGGGGACCAGGTCCCCCGCATGGGTGGAGTCGAGCCGGCGGACCTGGTCATTGACCCAGTACTCCCCTGGCGGGGCGCCCTCGGGGCCGCCGAAGGCCTTCAGGGCGACCTCTAGGGTCGCGGTCGTGTGAGAATAGTTGGCTCGCAGCCCCGCAGAGTTGGCGATCGAGGTCTCCACCAGCGTGGCCCGGACCGAGCCGAAGCTGGGAACCACGTCCCGCAGGGAGGCGAACGGCGCGTGGAGGGCCGCCACGTACCCTTCGAGGCGGGCTAAGGGAGCATCCCACAGCGCCGAATCCAGGACGGCCGTAGCCTGGACGGCGCCGGCCGGGGCCGTGGGAAGGTCCACGCGCCGGGTGGGAAAGGAGGAGTGCGTGGCGACCTCCTCGGCGTCCTGGAGGGACCGGGCGACCCCCTCGGAAGAGGCATCGGTCGACGCCTGATAGCCGGTACCCGTGACCTCCCCTCGGCTCCGAAACACGCGAACGCCGTAGCCTTCGACGAGAAGGGGGCCCCGAACCACCTCGACCACCCCTCCGTTGAAGTGTACCTCGTACCGCCGCAGTCGCTCGGCAAACACCTCCCAAGGGGCGGGGGAGCGGAGCCGCTCCGCGACGCGAAAGGCGAGAGGGTCCGCGGAGGGGGACGTCATGCGGGCCCCACCACGGCAGTGGAGAGAAGAAACGGTCCGCCGGTCCCCGCCGGCAGAATGTCGGATTGCCCCTTTCCACAGAGCCCGGAATCGATGCTGAATTCCTTCTGGCCGCCGACGCCGCGGATGGCCCGAAGGAAGTCGAGTACCCGACCGGAGAGCGCCATGGAGGAGACGAGCCCGCCTAGCTCCCCCTTCTCGATCCGGTGGCCCTTCTTCACCTTGAGTTGCATCTGTCCGCCCAGGGGGTCCTCGATTCCCGACGTGCCTCGCTCGAGCAGGATCCCCTGGTTCGCCTCCTTCAGGAGCTCCTCCTTCGTCCAATCCCCCGGCTCGACGTAGGTGTTGGTCATCCGAACGAAGGGGCGGCTTAGGAAGTCGGCCCGTCGGGTGTTGCCGGTCGGCTGGGCATGGAGGACCGCCGCGGTCTCCCGGTCGTGGAGGGCGCCGACAAAGCGGCCGTGGTCCACGAGGACCGTCCGCTGCCCCGGGTTGCCCTCGTCGTCGAAGTAGATCGACCCCCAGGCCCCCGGATAGGCGCCGTTGTCGACAATGGTCAGGAACTCGGGTCCCACCGTCTGACCGAGGAGCGGCTTGAGGTAGGAGCGGTCACGAACGAACTGATCCGCCTCGGTCCCGTGGCCGAACGATTCGTGGGCGAACATTCCGGCGACACCGGGGTCGAGGACGACGGTCATCTCCCCCGTCGGCGGACTCCCCGCCGTCAGGAGGGCTCGGGCCGATTCGGCGCATTCCTTGACGCTCGGTTCGGTGAGGAATCCGAGCTTCTCGACGCCCCCCTCGCCTCCCTCGCTCAGGAAGTCGAACTCGACCTTCCCCGACTCGACCGCGATGACCGCCAGGCTGCCATGGGCCCGCGCGATGTCTTGGTAGCACCGGGACCCCGCGCTGTTCAGGTAGAGTCGTTCCTCATCCTGCCAGGCGAGATTGACGACCGCGTCCCGGACCGAGGGCACCTGGGTCGCCCAGCCACGGACGTCGGCCGCGAGCCGGATCATCCCCTCCATGCCCAGCGAGGAGAGCGGATGGGGCGGGTCGGTGCGGGACGAGGCGACAAGGGTCGAGGAGCGCCCCGGGGGCTCGGAAGGTGCCGGACTCGTCCCGAGCGCCCGCTCGAGCGCCTCCGCCACGAGGGCGAGGCCCTCGCGGGAGAGGTCGGAGGTCGCGGATTCCACCCATTTCGTGCCGGCCCAGACCCGGACCGCGGCGCCCTGGAGCATCGGGTCCGAGGAGGGGCGCGTCGACTGGCGGTCCAAGCGGAGCCTCCTTCCCCGCGCGCTTTGGGCGAGGATGTCGGCGAAGCCGGTGCGGTGCCGCAACCGGGCGAGCAGGTGGTCGAGTTCGCTCTCGAAGTCCCGCAGGGTCGGCATCGGCGGGAGGTCCATGAGACGGGCAACTTAACCGTACCCTTCCTGGGGCGCGCGTGCGGCACGAGGGCTGGGTCGGACCGACCCACCGCGAGCCGGAGCCCCCGGGTGCGGGCTTATAGGCGGTCGTGCGTGCCCGGTTCAACCGAAGGGACGCCGACGGGGATGGGATGAAGTCGCCGCCTCGAGACTTTGGGATCGTGGGATTCGACCACGTCGACGTGCGCGTGGCGAACCGGGCCAAGCTCGTCCGGTTCTTTACCGAGCAGCTCGGGATGGACGTGATCGGCGAGGGGGACGACCACACGTACCTCCTCTTCGGCGACCAGGTCCTCGGGCTGCGAGATGCGAAGGAGGGCGAGAAGCCGAGCGGCCTCGATCACATCGCGCTCCGCGTCAGCGAGTGGACGGGTCTCAAGAGCCGGGTCGCCCGGTCGCGGGTCGTGATCACCGGCGAGAAGGAGCGGGAGGACTCCCGGTCCCTCTACCTCCGCGGACCTGATGGGATCCGCCTCGAGCTGGTCTGGCGTCCGGACCCGCACTCGCACAACTGCCGCCACACTCCGACCCCGGTGGCGAAGCCGGACGACGAAGAGTAGACCCTACTAGGTGTGGGCCCGCGCGAGCGGGCGCGGGAGCGGCGGGACGGCGGTTAGCCAGTGGGAGTACTTCGGCTCCTCCCCGTGGATCACCTTCTGGAAGACCGCGACGATCTCCCGGGTGATCGGGCCGGGCGTCCGTGTGCCAATCGCGAAGTGGCTCACTTCCTTGATCGGCGCGATCTCGGCGTACGTTCCCGAGAAGAACGCTTCGTCGGCCGTCAGGAGCTCGTTGACGGAGATCAGCTTCTCGACCACCGGGTAGCCGAGGTCGGCGGCGATCTGGAGGATCGACTTCCGCGTGATTCCCAGCAGGATGTCCGACTCGAGGCCGGGGGTGTAGACCTTCTCATCGCGGACCAGGAAGATGTTCTCCCCCGTACCCTCTGAGATGTAGCCGTTCTGGTCCAGCAGGATCGCCTCATCGTAACCATCCTTCTGCGCGTCCGCCCCCGCGAGATAGCTCGAGATGTAGTTGCCCGAGGTCTTGGCGTACGAGGGGATGGCATCCGAGTGGGCCTTTCGGAAGGGGGAGATCTTCGCGCGGACCCCCGACTCAGAACCCTCGCCGAGGTACTTCTTGGCCGGGATCGCCGCCACCGCGAGCGAGACCTTGCCGGTCAGATTCTTCACGCCTAGAGCCGGCTCCCCACGGTAGACGATCGGTCGGATGGTACGAGGGCAGGATGTCGTTCGCGGCCTGGGTGTCCAGGATCGCGCGCTCGATCTCCTCGGCCGTGTACGGAATCGCCATGTGGTACAACCGGGCCGAGGTGATCAGCCGGCTGACGTGCTCCGAAAGTCGAAAGATCGCAGGCCCCTGGCGGGTGGGGTAAGCGCGGATCCCCTCGAAGACCCCGACCCCGTAGTGCAAGGTGTGGTTCAGGACGTGGACGCGGGCGTCGGCAAAGTCGACCATTCGGCCATCCATCCAGACCTTGCGACCGTCCGCTGCCATCATGTGTTGAGCCCTGGGGCGACCTCGAAGGAAGACTATCAGCCACTACGTTAAATGGTTGTACCCGCGGAAGGGTCGAGAGTTCGTCAGGAAACGTTGCTCCGGGCACGGGAGGGGAGCTCGCCTCCGGCCGCTAGGGCGGCTCGGGTCTCTTGCGAGCCGGGGCGAGCGAGTGCGATCCGGGCCGGTCGCCGTCAAGTAGCGAAGGCGCTACCGGGGGGAACCTACCGTGCCAGACAAAATCCCTGACCCGCCCGTTCGGCCCCGGCCCCGTGTCGAGGGCTTGGCCGACCTGATCTTCGGCCTCGCCCTCTCCGTGGGGTCGCTGGCCCTGGTGTCCCACCTGCCGACGAACTCCTCCAGTCTCTTCCAGGACATCGGCACGTTCGGATTCACCTTCCTGATTCTGATCTCGGTCTGGTTCGACTACACGCGCATCATGTCCGTGATGCCTATCAACGAGCAGCGGACGATGACGCTCAACACGCTGCTGCTGTTCACCGTCTCGCTCGAGCCGTTCCTGTTCATTCTCCTGAATTCGCCGAACCTTTCCCCCTCCTACTTCCAGGTGGTGAGCCAGGTCTATGCGGTCGACCTGGGGACCATGATGGCCGTCCTCGCGAGCTTCACGGGAAGCCTCGCGGTAGACCAGAAGGTCCGCCTGGACCCCAAGGTCCGCCAGGGGTTCCGGCGGGAATCGGTCAGCCGGTTCGTGGTCGCCGGGGTCTTCTTGGTCAGCGCTGCCCCCGTCTTCGGAGATTACACAGTGGCCATAGGAGACTTCCACCCACCGCTCCGGATCATGGTGTGGTTCGTACCGCTTGCGTTCGCCGTCAGCACGCGCCGACGCAGGGCGGGCCAATCCGACGCCGAATCGACGTAGGTCCGAGCGGGCTCCTCCAACCCGCGCTCCCTCCCTCCCCGCGCCCAGGGAAGTGCGGAAGCATATTGGAGACTGCTGCCACCAGAAGTACGAGAGCCCACCAGCGGTCTCCCGGCGGAACGGGATGGGCGACCAACTCGGTTGCGGAGCCGGACCTGCTCCTCCGAATCGGGGCCTTCCTTCGCCACGCGACCCTCGGGTCCAGCCAGAGAGCCTGACCCGTTACGCCCCTTCAGCGAGGAGGAGGTTCGCCCCTACCGTCTGCGGAGCTTGGAGGGCGATTATATAGCGAACCTGTTTGGCCGCGCGAATGAGCGCGGAGCCGCGGTCCCTCCGGTTGGGCATCGCCGTAGTCACCCTGATCATGGTCCTCTCGTCCATCGGGCTCGTCGCGAACCTCTCGGGACCAGTTCCTGTCCACTCCGCATCGTTCGCGGGGACTGTCTCGACCACCGCGAAGCCCCACGCGGTCCAGGGCGCAGCGGGCCTCTCCGAGAACCCCTCGACTGCCAGCCACCTGGATACGCCCGCCTCCACGGTAAGGGAGAACCCTGTTGCGCTCAATGCGCTCGCCGCGGCCAAGGCCGCCGGAGTTCCCGTCCGGGACGTTCTCGTCCCGAGAGCAGGCGCAACGCCCGCCCAGGTCGCTCAGGCCCGAGCCCAGGGGCACGTGACCCCTCTCTACACTCAGGATTCTCCAGCTCCCCTGGGCCTCGCCTACTACGGTCTTTCCGCCAACCCCAACGGGAACGGCAGCATGGTCGCGACGACCCTCAACTCCCCGAGCCTGCTCGCAACCTTCGACCCGAACGCCACCGGCGTCCAGCCGGTGTACCCGTTCTCGAGCTCCACGGACGCCTACGGCGTCCAGCTGAATGCGGTCACCACCCGCATCAACCTGTTCGGCAATCACAGCTACTCCTTGGACCCAGAACGTCGCCGAGTACTACCCGTTCACCGGTACCCTTTACCTCGTCACCAACGTCTGGAACTTTTCCGGTCCCACCCTCTCGGCCAACGCGATCTACGCCCACGGGCCGTACGGGCAGCAGGTCGGCACGTCGTACTACTACGCCGAGTACGTGCTGACCGGCGTCACCTATCCGTTCAACCTGGACCTGTGGATGAACAACTCGGTCATCAGCGGACGGAACGCTGTCAACTTCACCGTCGGCCTGCAGGATGGCGCCGGAAACACGGTCCTTCCCTACGACTATGTCGTCTTCAACTCGACCGCGGCCACGATGTCGGACTACTCCGCGGACGGGCAGGCGTACAACGCGTTCCATCTCACGAACGACTTCGAGGTGATCCTCGGCGGACCTGGCGGCGGTTCCCAGGCAGACCTCTTCGCAGCCGACGCGAACATCACCCTCCAGGTACCTGGAACACGACCACGAACTCCTACGAAGCGGTCCCTGCGGCGTACTCCTACGGTGGGGAGACGGGAGAGACCGTCACGGGGGCAACGGTCGGCTGGGAGACGAACGCGACCGGCTCGCCCTACGGGGTGGTGCGTACCGGCCCCGGCTTCCTGCAGGGACTATGGAACGCGACCGGTGCCCAGGGCCTCACCCAGGTCACCATCTCGGTACATCCGAGCAATGCGTTCATCTTCCTCGCGCCCAACTGGACCAGCAATTTCACCTTCGAGGGTGACCTCTACTGGGCCCCCCAGGAGCTCGATGGCGGGATTCTTCGATCTGGCTCCGGGCCAGTACAACCTCAGCCTGGCCCTCAGCGACTTCACCCCGCTCGAGGCACCGTTGGTAGTGGCCTCATCTCCCGTAGTGCTCAGCCCCTCCCTGGTGGCCGACCCTGCGCTGGGCATCTACACCCCCCTCTGGGCGTGGCAGAACGCCCAGTACGCCGCTCTCTCGACCGGCGGTACGGGGGCCTCGACCAATCCCTACAAGATCGAGAATTCGCAGACGTTCCTGATGGGCTCGATATTCGGCATCTTCAACGACTACACGTTCCCGGTCTATACCGCCGTCTTCTTCTGGGGCACGACCGCGTCGGTCGTGATGTCGAATATGCCGTCGATGGCAACGACGATGCCCTACACCGGCTTCCCCGCGAACGACCTCGGGTACCTCCTCTACAATACCACCAACATCGCGCTGGTCAACTCGGACCAGATCAGCGGCTGGTTTACCTCGAACCTGGCGTATACCTTCGAGTCGGTTGGCCTGCCGTTCGTCGGCAACTTCTACGGTACGTTCAGCGTCGAGCTCTGGAACGCCACGTTCACCCTGATCGCCAACGACACCTTCTTGACGCAGGCCGCCGGCCTTGCGCTGGTGGGCGGCAACAACAACACCGTCTGGGGCAACGTCTTCACCATGGTACCCCAGCCGGCTGGGCTTCCGATCGGGCCGTTGAACCTCAGCCTCGGGGTCGAGGAGGCCGAGCAGGGGGATCGGATCTACAACAACATCTTCGACACGACCTACACGGCCGTCAACGCTCCGGTCGATCTCTACAGCGGGCTCGCCGCACCTTGGGTCAACACCTGGAACATCACGCCCACCGCGGCGGCGACCGTCAACTACGCGACCGGCTTCCCCGAGTTTCCCCTGACGGGGACGATCATCAGGAACGCGACCCAGGGCGGGAATTACTGGTGGGACTACGGGAGTACGGACAACCCCGTCGGAACCTACCCGTATGATGAGTACAACTCCGGCCTCGGTGTCGCCCAGATCTACAATGGCGGAGACTACTACCCGCTCGTCTACGGCTACGCGGTCGGGTTCGCGGAAACCGGGTTACCCCCGGGGCTCACCTGGACGGTGACCTTCAGCGGAGTCCCGATGAGCCTCCGGACCAACGGGGGCACCGACACCCTGAACTTCGCCACGCAGATCAACGGGACCTTCGGCTACTCGGTGGCTGACATCTCGGGCTGGCACCAGAGCTCGATCCCCTACACCGGCACCCAGGTCGTGAGCGGCCTCCCGGTCTCGGTCATCCTGGCCTACACTCCGGTCACCTATGCGGTAACGTTCACCGAGTCCGGCCTCCCCACGGGGACGAACTGGAGCGTGACCCTGAACTCCGCGGTGAAGTACTCGCTCGGCACCGACGATCGCCTTCGCCGAGCCGAACGGCTCGTTGAGCTACTCGGTGGGCGCAGTACCGACCTACACCGTGACGCCGCCCGCCTCGGGGACCGTGATCGTGGCGAGCGGACCTGAGAACGTGGCGGTCGCCTTCACTCCGACTCCCGTGGACTATACGATCGCGTTTGTCGAGGCGGGTCTCCCGGCGGGGACGAACTGGTCGGTGACCCTCGAGTCGACCGTTAAGTACTCGACCAACCCCACGATCACGTTCAGCGAGCCGGATGGCTCCTACACCTTCTCGCCCGGCGGTGTCCCGGGGTACAGCGTCTCGACGTCCCAGGCGAGCCCGCTGACGGTGTCGGGCTCGGGCATCGGGCTCACGGTGACCTACGCGAAATCGGCCCCCGCCCCCGCGGGGTTCGCTGGGCTCTCCACGCTCGACTGGGCCCTCATCGCGGTCGTCATCGCAGCGATCATCGTCGCGTTGGTGGTGGCGCTCCTCCGGCGCGGACGCAGGGGATCCGGGAACACCGGGACTGCGCCGTATCCCCCGAGTCAGACGGGGAACCTGGGCCAACCACCCCCCGGCGCTGAGCTAGGGAGGCTACCGAACCGTCCTCGAGGTCCGGGCCCAACCCCTTCCTAGGCGTCGTCGCGACCCGCCATGGGCGGAAGGAACACGGCGGTAGAGTCGGTGCAAGGAGGCTCCCGGGGGCCATCCCACGTCCCCCTCTAACCGGTCAGTCCCGGACCACTTCCGCCACGGGTTTCTGCAGCAAGTGCCGAGCCAACGCCCACGAGGAACGGGTGGGCACGACCACCCAAGCTCGCCGACGCCGAAGAGACTCCCAACGCTCGGGGAGCACCCGCAAGCTGGGTCTGCGGCGGAGCCTGGGGAGCCGCCGCCGAGGGTAGCTGACGAACGCGCACCCCCCGGGTCGCAGGATGCGCCAAGCCTCGTCCATGGCGCCCTCCTTGTCGACGAGGCAGCAGATGACGAGGGAGAGGAGGACCCGGTCGACCGACCGGTCGGGGATTTCGGCGACGTGCGCCGCCGAGATGGGGAGAAAGGTGACGCGCGGGTCATTCTGGACCTTGTGACGGGCGATCTCCAGGTTCTCCCTGTCGGGGTCCACCGCGAGGAGCCGACCCTGGGGCCCGACTCGTCGCAAGAATCTCCGCATCGAAGTAGCCTACCCCCGCCCCCAGGTCGGCAACCGTCTCCCCCCCTCGGACACCCAGGAGATCCAGTTCGTAGGACGCCGGCAGAAACCAGCGACGAAGAGGGTTCTCCAGCGCCCGGGGCGAGCACAGGCGGTCCTCAGCGACCATCGGCAGGTGACTGGGGGGCACGGAGCACCTCGGTCTTGCCACCCAGTACGGCGTCATGAGGTCCCGGGTCCGCCGGGGGCTCCGGTGGGGGGGTCGGCGGCAGGCTAATGTGTCCGGACCCCTCCGACCGACCCGGAGGAGTAGTCCCCCATGAGGGCCCTGGTCACCGGTGGCGCGGGGTTCCTGGGGTCCTACGTCGCCGCCGACCTCGCGGGCACCGGGGCCGAGGTCACCGCGACTTACCTTCCTCGGGCGACCCCCGTCCAGCCCAAGGCGGTGCCTGGGGTCCGACACTTGCCGCTCGACGTCACCGACCGACACCAGGTCGAGCACCTTCTCCAAGAGGTCCGTCCCGACGTAATCTACCACTTTGCGGGCCAGGCCTTCGTCATCCCCTCGTGGGAGGACCCGGCGGGCACGTTCGCGACCAACCTCACCGGCACCCTCTACCTCCTCGAGGAGATCCGCCGCCACTTCCCCAACACGCGATTCGCCTTTGCCGGGAGCGGGACCGAGTACCGGGGAACCCCCGGCGATCCCCACCGCCGAGGATTCCCCCCTCCGCCCCACCAGTCCGTACGCGTCGAGCAAGGCCGCCGCGGACCTGCTCTGCTACCAGTACTTCCGCAGTTTCGGGATCCCGGTCTTTGGGTACCGCATCTTCGGGACGACCGGCCCGGGCAAGCGGGGCGACTCGACCAACGACTTCGCGAGCCAGATCGCCGCGCTCGAGCTCCAGCCGGCCCCCCGAGTTCTCCGCGTCGGCAACCTCAACAAGCGCCGAGACATTCAGGACGTCCGCGACGCCGTACGTGCGATGATCACTGTCGTCGAGAAGGGGGAGCCCGGGGAGGCCTACAACATCGCGAGCGGCGTCCCCCGCCTCGTCCAGGAGAACCTATCGACCCTCCTCTCCCTCTCGCGAGCTCCGATATCGGTGGAGACCTCGGCCGAAAGGATCCGTCTCGTCGACGAACCCGTCCATCTGGCCGACGTCACCCGCCTCCACCGGCTCGGTTGGTCGCCCCAGATCCCTTTCGAGCAGACCCTCCGGGACATCCTAGAGAGCTGGCGGACCTCCGCCGACCGCGATTTCCCGGCGGGAAAGGTCGGGGAGTAGGGCGGGACTCTCCGGGTCCCTGCGGCGGCGGGAAGGGGTTGGCAGTCGGCCCCGGCCCAGGTCTACGGGGGCGGTGGGGGGGCTCCGCTGGCTCCCGCTGGGATGCCGCCCGCAGCGCCGGGGGGCGGGGGAGCTGGGATCCCCGGCTTCTTCCTCCGGAGCATCAGCACCGCGCCAATTACCACGATCACCAGGATGACTCCGATCAGGAGGTAGAGACCCGTCCCGGACGTGAGAGAGAACCCGGCCGTGGAGTTCGGCGGGCTCGAAACGGTCACCGAGAGCTGGGCCGATGACTTGACCCCGAGCGAGTCCGTTACGGTCACGCTGACCGTGAAGGTGCCGGCCTTCGAGAACGAGTGGGTCGGCGTTGCACCGGTGCCCGTCGCCCCATCGCCGAACGTCCAAGCATACGCGGCGTAGGGCGTGTCCCCTCCCGCTACGGTCACTCCAAACGTGACGGTCGCGCCCGTCGCGGGATTCGTGGGGGTCGATGTGACCGCCGACGCCACGAGGAGGGGGAGCACGACAACGGTTACCGTCGAGGAGTTGGCGATTCCGTCCGAGTCCGTGACGTTCAGTCGAACGTGGTAGGTTCCGGCGGCGATGAACGTGTGCTGGACCGCGGCCCCGCTCCCCGTATTGCTGTCTCCGAAGTTCCAGGCGTAGCTGGAGTAGGTTCCACTGCCCCCTGTGGCGGAGCCGCTGAACGAGAACGGGAGCCGAACTTCGGACGTAGTGACGTTGGCGGAGGCGTGGACCACGAGGGTCGGAACCACCGTGATATTCCCGTAACCGTACCCCATCCCGTACGACCAGTCGTCGACGTACACGACGACCGGATAGGTGCCCGGCTGCGCCTCCGAGAAGGCCGCAGGGCCGAATGCCCAGACCGTCGTGAAGTTGATCCCGTAGCGATCGCTGCTGAGGATCGCGGTGCCGTTGACGTCCACCTGTACCCCCACCCATGGGCCGGATCCCGTCCCGACCTGAACGCTGACATTGATGCTGATCAGGCTGCCCACCTCCGTTGGGTTGCGCACGATCGAAACGGTCAGCTGAGGCGCAGCCTCGAAGGCGTACGAGCTGATGCTCTCCCCAAAAGCCCCGTTAATTCCCCCGATAAGAATCGGGGCGATGTCGGTGCTGTTGACGGCCATCTCACCCTCGGCGATGGCTTGGTCCGGTAGCGACCCTGTGTAGTAGAGGTAGCTCGGCAGCCACTTTCCGGCCTCGAACTGCCATGAGTCGCCATAGACGGAGCCGGAGCTCGAGTTGTAGCCACCATACATAACGATCGCACCGATCTGGCCGGCCCAGGTAATCTGAGCGTAGGCACGCCCCAGGGGGTAGTACCCGCAGATGCTCGTGAGCGAGTCGCAGCCGGCCGACGTCAGGGTTAGATTGGTCCAGGTGGTTCCCGAGAGTTCGAAGGTGTAGTTGATGTCGTTCGCCCCATTGTATCCGCCGAAGAAGAGGAGCGCGTGGTCGGCGGCATCGTACGCGAGCGACTCACCGGCGACCGCCCAGTTGATGCCACCCGGGCCCAAGGCCACGCTGTTCCAGATAGTGGTGAGTTCCCATGTTCCCGTCCATCGGCTCGAGCAGGAAGTCGGGAAGGTGCAGCCGTCAACGTACACGAGCGCGTGGAGGCTCGGGTCCCATGCCATCGCTCCGTCGTAGGACGGCACCGCACCGGCCGTAGCCGTGATGTTGTACCAACCGGTCGAGTTGAAAAGCCACGTTCCGACCATGTTGCCCAAGGCGTTGAACCCGCCAGCCGAAATGACTCCGCCCATAGTCGGGTCGTAGTCCATGGATTGGGACTCGAGGGGTCCCGGCGAGGTGGGGAAAAGCGCGGTCTCGTTGACCCAGCCCTGGCCTTCATAGAGCCAGGTGCCACTTGCGGGACATTGGGTCGGGGTGCACCCGCCGTAGTACCACTAGCGCCCCGCTCCCCACCAGCGGATCGTAGGCGACCGCGCCCAAGTAGTCCCCACCCATGGATCCCATGTAGGCGGTCTCATTGGTCCAGGTAGGCTGGAGTGCGGCGATCTGCGGTCGGGCCCCAGGGACACCCTTCCCCACAATCGAGCTCGCGCGCGGAAGCGAAAGGGACCCCCGAACGGTTCCAGCGGTGCACGTGGCAAACCCAGGAGTATGGGTCTGGCACATCGTCGGCGTGCCGGAAGTAGGCCCCTGCCCTTGATCCAGTGCGGAGATGCCGCTCGACCACAGCTGCGAGGTTGCTGCCGCCGAGCCGTCTGGGGAGTACGTTGTGGCTGCCCCGCCATTCGTCGGAATCAGGGTAAGGCCTGGAGAGGCCGCCATGACCAAAGAGATCGCAACTACGGCCAACCAAGGTGCCACGCGGGGGGAGAACATGCGACTACAACGGAAGCTGTGGTATTTCTGACCACCGTTCCGCGGGTCCCGGCGTCGGAGGGCCCCGAGCGAGCGAGGAGGGGGGAATCGGCGGGTCCACCCGATGCTCGCCCGACCTTCGCAGGGGCCGGCGAACTCCGGGACCGAGAGGGTGGCGTCGGCGGCCAAGCAGCCGCATCTCAACGCCCCAACATCCGGATCCAAGGAGAGGAATCGAGCTTACAATACATATGCATATACATATGTACAGTTCTCCTTTCGACATCAGTCTACGGATGGCAACGGGCGAAGAACGGCTCTCCGGGTCCCTACCGCACCCCGGCGGACGAGGCTGCCCGGACCCCGCACGCGAGGAGGACCACGAGCATATTCGGTCTGATTACGTCTCTAACAGTCTTATAACTCTGTATGTCAGTGTAAGTCATTACTTAGGATGCCTAATAGCGTAACTTTTGGGGACAAGGCCCCAGTACCTCGCGGGTGGCGTGCCGAAACCCACCATAGATCCAGGCCGGCCCGGCTGGCCGATGGCGGCGTATAACTCGTGTTATACACCTTCACCTCAGGGAACTTGCGGGAGACCTTTCGGGGCCTCTGGCGCAAAGCGGGGAGATGGGCACCTAAGTAATGGTAGATACGTAATATGATGGTCTACCAGTGCCATTCCCCACAAAATTGAAGAAAACCCTAACCTGGCCCGAAAACCCCACCCCTCCGGACCTGAATTAGGGCCTCGATCGGCCGAAACGGCCCCCGGTCGGCCAGAAACCCCGCTTTGTAGACGCAACCTAGCTGTAGGAAGTGCAGTATCGTAACATACGTATCTAAGGCTGTCGTGACCCAACACGACTGAGCTTGAACCGCCACCTCCCGTGGGGACCCCCCCTCGAGCGCGTGAAGAGTTCGTCACAGCCGTAGGCTTCCAACGCCCCCCACTCTGCGAGGCGGAGGAGCTCGTCCCCTCGGAGCCTCCGAGATACCCGGCGGGCCGCCTCGGTGACCGCCCGCGAGTCGATCGGCAGCACGGTGAGCTTGCGCCGGATTCGCTCCACGGCGGTCCGGCGAGTCGCTCGCCCCTTCTCCGACCCCTGGCTCGCCAGTACCGAGAGTTCTAGGCATGGAAAGCTCCGTGACGGCCACCTCGACTCCCCGGAGCCGGCGAAGGAGGTCCTTGGCGAAGACCTCCCCGTGCAGGATGGCCAGCAGGACCCCCGTGTCCAGCGCTTTCATCAGGCCGATCCCCCTCGAGCCGCGGCCCCCAGTGAGCGAGGCTTCCCCGACGGCCGCCGATCCCGCGCCCAGGTCCCATAGAGTTCTTCCAGACCCTCCCGCTGGTCCATCAGTCGGCGTAGCAGGGTAGTGAAGCTCTCCCCGGCGCGCTTCTCGCGCATCAGGGCGTCGTAGACCGTCTTCTGCACGGCGATATTCCGGGATGACATACATACACATATGCATATGTGGTGACGAGAAGGATTCCCCTCGCGGGACGCGTTGAAACCGCGTCCGAACCCCCCCGCGAGGCATCGCTCGGGTTTCGGCGCGAACCCCTCTCGGACGGCTAGCGGCGGGCCCGGGCAGGCGGCGGTGACCCGGACCTAGTGGGGTACGCAACCCATTTCATGGCGGGCGAATCCCTCCTCTCGTGGAACGGCCCCGTCTCGTGGTCCTGGGACTCGACTCGGTCTCCCCGGACATCCTCTACCGTTTTCGCAGCGAGACTCCGCGCCTTCAGGAGCTGTGGTCCCGGTCGACGAGGGGGACCCTCGTCAGCTGCGACCCACCCATTACCCTCCCCGCGTGGGCCGTGATGTTCTCAGGAGCCGACCCGGGCTCCCTGGGGCTCTACGGCTTCCGTCACCGGCGGCCGGGATCGGTACGACCAGACGTACCTCCCGAACTCCTCGACTCCTCGCCGTCCGATGATATGGGACGCGCTCTCGCGGGCTGGACGCCGGGTGGCCGTGGTGGGGATGCCCCCGGGTTACCCGCCGCCGGCCGTGAACGGGGTCTACGTTTCCGATTTCTTGACTCCCGAGAGCGCGACGGATTGGGCCTACCCTCCCGCCCTCGTCCCCGAGCTCGAGAGGGTCGCCGGCGGACCGTTCTTCGACGTCGCCTTCCGGGTAGATGACCGGGTCGGGGTCGCCCGCAACCTCCTCGAGATGACCCGGCGCCGCTGGAAGGTCGTGCGGCACCTGTGGTCAAAGGAACCCTGGGACCTGTTCGCGCTGCACGAGATTGGGCCGGATTGGGTGCACCACGCCTTCTGGAAGTACTTTGACGAGAGCCACCCACGCCACGTGAAGGATCCCGCGCTCGGCCAGGTGGCCAGCGAGTTCTACTCCCTGCTCGACGAGGAGGTGGGTCGCTTCCTCGACCTTCTCGGGAACCAGGTCCCGGTCCTGGTCGTCTCGGACCACGGCAGCCAGCTGATGGAAGGCTGCTTCTGTCTAAACGAGTGGCTGATCGACAAAGGATTCCTCCGCCTGAAGAAGCCGGCCGACTGGGCCGGCCTGCCTCTCCCGGAGGCCGACGTGGACTGGCCCCACACCCAAGTCTGGGGGGCGGGAGGCTACTATGCCCGCATCTTCCTGAACCTTAAGGGGCGGGAACTGGAGGGGGCGGTCACCCCCGCCGACCGAGAGGCGTTGGTTGGCCGCCTCCGTCGAGAGCTCGCCGAGGTGCGCCGGCCCGACGGGACCCTCCTGGGAGTCCGGCTTTTCGCACCGTCGGAGGTCTACGAGGAGGTCCAGGGCGACCCCCCGGACCTGATGGCCTACTTCGGGGATCTAAAGTGGCGGTCGGCGGGGACGATTGGGCACGGCTCCTGGTTCACCTCCGAGAACGACACCGGACCCGACGACGCGGTCCATTCGTTTGAAGGAATTTTCGCCTTCTGGGACCCGAAATCCCCGGCCCACCGGGAGCTCCCACCCCAGCCCATCCGATTGGTCGCCGCTTCCCTGTACGCCTATTTCGGCCTCCCGATCCCAGGATACGCTCGGGGCACCCCCATCGCATTCCGCGGCCCGACGCGTGGGTAGGGCGACCTGACTCTCCGGGCCGTCGGCAGCTGCGTCGGGCTTAGCCTAACACCCCTCCCGCGCGGGCGCGAAGGTCGACGTCGGGACGTGCGACGGGAGGTAGGGGTCCTCGGCCGGGACGGGCGGGTTTTATTACCCACGAGCCCGCCTACATAACGCGGTTCCTGCTCTAAGGACGTCCTTATGTCGGCAGCAATTGCGTCCAACCGGGGGAAAGGGTCGTTCTTCCCCGCCGATGCGCCGAAGGTGCAGCGTCCTCGCTCCACCTCGGTCACTCACGTCTTGGACCGCCTCAAAGCAATTACCCCCGAAGAGATCGCCGACCTGGCCCCCTACATCGATGTCGCCAAGATCGGCTGGGGCCTGCCGCTCCTGCTTCCTCGGGAGCGATTGCGGGCGCGGATCAAGCTCTACCAGGAGGAGGGGATCGAGGTCTCGACCGGCGGGACCCTCCTCGAGTACGCCTTCGCGCAGAACCGGGTGGCCGCCTTTCTCGACGAGGCCCGCGGGCTCGGGTTCGACCTCATCGAGGTCTCGAGCGGCATCCTCGAGCTGACCCCCACCCAGGTCGCCCGGCTGGCGGACGCGGTCCGAGATCACGGACTCCCGGTACCTGATCGAAGTGGGGAAGAAGGATACCCAGCACCAGCTCTCCCTGAAAGAGACGATCCTCCAGATCGCCCACGCCCGCACGTTGCACCCCCGCAAGGTCATCATCGAGAGCCGGGAATCCGGCGGGGGTCGGGATCTACGATAGTGACGGGGCGATCAAATGGGACTGGGTCCGCTCGATCCTCGGGGAGCACCCCAAGGAGGAGCTCCTCTTCGAGGCTCCGATGGAGAGCCAGCAGCTCCAGCTGCTCCGGGAGATTGGCGCCGACGTGAACCTGGGGAACGTGGCCCTGACTTCGGTGGCTCCCTTGGCCTCGGAACGGCTCGGGCTTCGCGGAGAGACCTTCGGGACGATCCGCACCTCGCGACCCGTCAAGGGCCCCCCGGCGGCGAAGTTCCTCTACTTCCTCCTCCAGAGTTACCGTGGGCTCGACCAGTCCCAGCTGGCCCAGATGTCGCGGCTGCCCCGCCGGACCGTGCAGAGCGCGCTCGAATCGCTGCGGCAACAGGGTCTGGTGCAGGAGTCGATCTCCCTTGCACGACTCCCGTCGCCGCGAGTATCGGCTCACCTTAACCCTCCTCAGTCGGGCCCGGCCGTCACCCCCCTTGACGGAGGAAACCCCCATCTCTTCCGGGGGCCTCTGGGTACGGGGAGATTTGGCCGTGACGTCCTCGATGCAGGGTCGGGTGGTCGTGATCACGGGGGCCACCTCGGGGATCGGCCTCGCGACCGCGCGTGGGATTGCCGCTGCCGGCGCGCAGACGGTCCTGGTCGGCCGTGGGGTCGAGCGGACGGCGAACATCGCCCGCGAGGTCGCCCGGTCGTCCGGAAACCCGAGCGTCGAAGGGGTGGGAGTGGAGGACCTGGCCCTCCGGGACGAGTGGTCGAGGCTCTCCCGGGAGCTCTGCGAGCGCTTCCCGGCCATCCATGTCCTGGTCAACAATGCGGGGGCCTACTTCGCCCGGCGGGAGATCACCCGGGACGGCATCGAACGGACCTTCGCCCTCAACGTCCTGGCCCCGCTCGCGCTCACGACCCTGCTCGCCGACCGCCTGAGGAGCTCGGCCCCTGCGCGGGTCGTGAACGTCGCCTCGGCGGCGCACGCGGGGAACGTGGTCGACCTCGGCGACCTCGAGGGGGTCCGCGGCTACGGAGGATACCGAGCCTACGGACGCTCGAAGCTCGAACTGATCCTGCTCACCCGGGAGCTGGCACGCAGGTTCGGCGGGACGGGGGTCACCGTCAACGCTCTGCACCCTGGCTTCATACGCTCCGGTTTCGGACAGAACAACGGGGGGGGTACTGCGTTCGCCATCCGGTTGGCCGGATGGGTGGGCGCCAAGAGCCTGGAGAGGGGGGCGATGACCCCGGTCCGGCTCGCCTGCGACCCTGACCTCGCGAACGTCTCCGGGGAGTATTTCGTGGACGGTAAGGTCGCTTCGGGCTCCGCTGCTTCGCGGGACTTGGAGGTGGCCAAAGAGCTCTACGAGGCGTGCCTGCCCCTCCTGAAACTGCCGGCGATGCCGGAGCCCCTCCCTCGGCCCCCCACCCTGACGTCCCTCCGCCCGGCGAGCTCCCCCGCCACTTCTTGAGGGTCCACCCGGGGGCTAGCGCCGCCGGCGCGGCGTGGGGGCGATGCGCTGGAACGCCTCGTCGCGGGCCATCGCCGCAACCCCGATCACCGGCGCTTCCTCCGCGAATTTCGCCCGCACGACGTGGGCGCCCGCGGCAGGAGGCTGGCATCGGGCGCGCACGGCGGCCTCGACCGCCGGGACGAACTCGGGCATGCCCGCGATGAGCCCTCCGCTCAGCACCAGCATGGAGGGGTTGAACGCATTAACGACGCTGACCGCCCCGTCCGTCAGGTACCGTTCTGTCTCGCGGACCAGCCGACGCGCCAGGGAGTCGCCGCCCCGATAGGCATGGAACACGGTCTGCGCCGTGATCCCCTCGACCGAGCCCGCGCGGCCCACGAGGTCCGCGCCGGCCCGTCGGGTCCTCCCGGACCGCCTCGCGGGCTCGCTCGCCGATCGCCCAACCTCCCACGTACGCCTCGAAACAGCCCCAGTTCGGGCAGTGACAGCGTCCGGCCCCCCGAGACGATCGTCAAATGACCTACCTCCCCGGCGGCGTGGCTCCCCCCCTCCACCAACTGGCCGCCGAGCACGGCCGACCCCCCGACCCCGGTCCCGAGGGCGAGACAGAAGAGGTCGGCGACGCCCACCCCGGCCCCGAACTGCCATTCGGCGTAGGCCCCCGCCCGGGCGTCGTTCGACCACGAACACGTGGACCCCCAGCTCGCTCGCCGACCCGCCGAGCCAGCGGAACGTCGCGCCAGCCGAGATTGGGAGCGTGGACCACCGTGCCGGTCCGAGGGTCGACCTGGGCGGCCACCGCCACCCCCACCGCCCGCGGGGGCTCCGCGACCGCGTCCAGGCAGGCTCGGGCGGAGCGGACCAAGGTCGCGATCACCCCGCCCGGACCGTCGTTCGCGTGGAGGTGGCGGCCGCTCGAATGGACGACCCGCCCCCGCACGTCGACGAGCCCGCTGACCACTTTGGTCGCACCGAGATCGATCCCGAGGACGAGGTCCGAACCGGGAGATGCGGCGGCCCTACTCGTCGGCGAGCCGCCCTTCTTCCTCGGACTCGGCATACTTGTGGACCACATCGACGAACGTCGAGTGCGACCAGGTGAGGGGGGTCGCGCTCTTGGGCTCTCCGGTGGTCCGGTCGACCTGCTCCGGGAAGCAGCTGGGTCGGAGTGGCGTGCTGGGCGACCCAGTCGATCAGTTCCCGACAGCGCGTCCGCTCCCGGAGGCGGAGGCGCGCCTCGGCGAGCCACAGCGTGGCGATGATCCAGGGGTTCTCGTGGCCGTAGTACGAGGTCCCCTTCGTACCGCGCGAGGCCCCCGACCCCGGGGACCCAGAGCCGCGCCTCGATCCCGTCGACCGCCTGCCGCGCCCTCGGGTCGGTCCCACGGCAGCATTCCGAGCTTGAGGCGAGCAGGATGGACGCGTCCAGTCGGTCGTCGACGGGAGTGATGGAGCGCAAGAACCGCCCCCGAGATTAGCGTCCCAGAAGTGTTCGGACCGCCGACTCGCGGATCTCCACGGCCGCCCTCCGCCAGGCCGCCGGGGTCCTTCCCGATCTCGTGGGCGATCCGTGCGGCCCGCTCGAGCGCATGGGCGACCGCCGCGGTCGAGTAGGCATGGATCCCGAGCCGCTCCTCCCAGAGGTCGAAGCTCGGGCGCGGGAAGGCCGGGTCGCCGTGTCACGGAACGCTTCGAGGAAGTTGGCCGCGCCCTTGACCATCGGCCAGAGGTCGACGAGCACGTCGGGGTCGCCGCACCGCGCTTGAAGTGGTGCCAGACCGCGGCGATCACGGTGGCGGTCTGGTCGATCTGGAGGAACGGAGGCGGGTGCCAGGTGCTCCCCATCGCGCCGTCCGGGAAGTGGCGGTGGAAGAACGAGCCGTCGGCGCTTTGGCACTGAGCGAGCGAACTCCAGGAACCGCCCTGCGTTCTCGTATAAGCCGGCCTCGTCCATCGCCTTCGAAACGTAGCCGCCGTCGCGCCACCAGCAGTAGTTGTAGGTGTCCCCCGCCGCGACGAGCGAGCGCGTATCCGGGGAGGCGATGATCGAGCCGTTCGTGGCGATCGATTGGCGCATCAGGATGACGCTGGTCCGATAGACGTCCTTGGCGCGCTCGCTGAGGTCCTTGGGAGGCGTTCGGCAGGCCTCGCGCTTGGTCCACGTCTCCCAGAAGCTGGCCGACTCCTCCACGAACCGGGCGGATCCGCCGTTCCGGACGTAGTCCCGGACCTGGTGGACCGCGGGCAGGGACCTCCCTGCGACCATGAACAACCGCACCTCGACGTCGGCATCGGGCCGGCGTCCACGTCCCACTCCATGACGCTGTCCGCCGCGCCGTGCGCGACCGCCCGGCCCTCGAGCCGGCCGTCCTCGGCATCGACGTACGTGCCCCGAAGGCCCTTCAGGGTGTGCTCTCCGCAGACGGCCCGGGTGTAGGCGGGGTCGCTGAAGAACTCGAAGAAGTATCCGCGCTTGTAGTGGACGAGCGACTGGCACCGTCGGGTCGACGTAGGCCGTGTCCTGGTACATCGACTCCGCGATCTGGAACGAGTGGTAGGCGAAGAGCCGCAGCGAGCGCGCCGGGTCCGCACGGACCCGGAACACCCGCGCGATCAGGTCGTGGTTCGGGTGGATGTGGTCCCGGATGCTGAGGGTGATACCGTGACCCCGCCACTGAGACTCGGGCAGGTGCCCGCCGCCATGCGGTGCCTGCTGGATCTCATAGCCGTTCCCGCGGCGGAGCCAGGCGAACTTGGCGCCTCCCACGTCGAAAACGCCGACCCGTGCCTCCCGCAGGTGCTGGAACTGGCCCGGGTAGGGTAGAACAGCTCGTTCCAGTCCCCGTGCTCGTTGACGGTCAGCAGCAGCCGGCCGTTGCCGGTGAGGCCGGTGATCACGTAGCGCTCCAGCCTACCGCACCCTGGGAGTTCATTGCGCCATCCATGGCCGGGAGGAGACGGGAGAACGGGCTCGTATAACTCCTCGGTTCGAGTCGCGCGGTTCCCTGCCCACGCCGCTCATCGCAGCGTCGGGACCCCGAGCTCTTCCAGGGCCCGGCGTCGGAGGTCGGTGAGGGCGTTCATGTAGTTCGCGTACGCGTCGTAGGGACTGTCGTAGCTCGAAAAGTATTCGTGGACCCCCTGGTCGGCCCCGTGGCCCCCGACGTACATGTAGTAGAAATGGTCCGAGGTGAGCAGCTTCCGCCAGTCCGCGAGGATCACAGGGTCCCCGGTTCGTCGGACCGCCACGCCGACCTTCTTGGCCGCCTCGAACGCAGAACGCTGGAGGTCGTTGCCGAGCCATGCGCCGAGGTCCCGGTTCTGGTCGGCCCAGGTCATGGTGTAGGGGACGGAGAGAGGAGCTCGAGGGGGGCCCTGGATCGCCTCGTCCACGGTGGCCCACCCGAGGTGCGGGTGCCCGCGGACCTTCTCAGGCAATGCGCTCAGGAATTCGAGGATCCCGTCCGAGCCGAGTGGTGCTCTCCGAAGGTTTCGAAGTCCATGAAGAGGCCGACCAGCTCGCCGGGGGTCGCCGCGATCCAGTTCGCATACTTCTCTGCGGTCAGCGGATACTCGCTCCATCCGGTCGAGGAGAAGCGGAACCCGACGTCGTCGCTGAGCGGGTAATGCCGCAGCAGGAGGCGCACGGTCGGGGCGGGGGCCGCGCAGTAGCGCATCGTGGAGGGCTCCCCCTTCAGCGCCCCTTCCCATCCCTCGGCGAGCATCCCCTGGAACCTCTCGGCCTCCGCGAACCGGGCGAGGTCGTCGGAGTAGGCGAGCTCCGTCATTCGGAGCACCTTCGGTGCCGCCCCGAACTCCGAGCGAAGCATGGACTGGTGCATCTCCACCTCCTCGTGCAGTTCGGGAGGCGGAAGGAGGAAGGCGAGCGAATGGTAGTAGGTCTCTGCGACCAACGCGACCTGCCCGGTCCGGTAGAGCTCCCGGACCCGGTCCAGGACCACGGGCGCGGCGATCCGGGCTTGCTCGAGGAACGTACCCGTTATCGAGAGGCTCAGCCGGAACTCGGCATCCTCGCGGGCCGCCCGGATCAGGCGCTCGAGCGCGGGGACGTAGCACCGCTCCGCGATCCCGCGCATGATCGATAGGTTCCGTTCCGTGTCGAAGTACGGGCGCCCCGAGCCCAGGTCGAGGAAACGGAACCGCGCGAGCCGCCACGGCTGGTGCATGTGCAGGTAGAGGACGATCTTCACGGCCCCCGCCGCACGTCCATCGCCTCGAGATAGACGGAGACGACCTCTCGCGCCCGCTCGGGCCACCCCTCCCGGAGCGCCTCCCATCGTCCCTGCTCGCCCATCGCGCGGCGCAAGGTCGGGTACTCGAGCAGCTCGGCGATCCGGCTCGCGAATTCGTCCACATCCCAGAAGTCGACCTGGAAGACCCCGGAAGAGATCTCCGCCACCCCGCTCGTCTTCGAGACGATCGTCGGGACGCCGGCGGCCATCGCCTCCAGGGCCGCGATCCCGAACGGCTCTACGACCGACGGGAGAACGAAGACCGAGCTCCCCGCGAGGAGCAGCTCCCGTTCCTCCTCGGAGACCTTCCCCAGGAACATGACCCGCTCGCCGATCCCGAGCGCGGCCGTGAGGTGAAGGAGACGAGAGTACTCCGAACCCTCTCCCGCCACGACGAACAGCACGTCCGGGAACTTCGGCACGACCCGCCCGGCCGCTCGGAGAAAGGTGTCCACCCCCTTCATCGCCGCGAGGCGGCCCACGTACAGCACGACCCGATGGTTCGGGTCGATGCTGGCAAGCCGCTCGGTGGGCCTAACGGCATTGTAGATGACCCGGACCTTCCCCGGGTCGGCCCGGTACCGCTCGATGAGCTGGAGGCGCAGGTGGCGACTGACCGCGATCACCCGGGTCGCGGCATCGATCCCCATTTGCTCTCGGCCTAGGATGTGCTCCCAAGGATGTCCCAACGAGCGGTCGTACTCGGTGGAGTGTACCGTCATTACGAGAGGTCGGTCGATCCGCCGGGCGAGCGCGATGCCCCCCTCCGTGCCGAACCAGTCGTGGACATGAACCACGTCCACGTCCTCGACCCCGCCCAGCTGGGCCACCCAAGCGTTGTAGCCGTCCGTAGCGTTCCAGAACGGGCTGCCTGGGGCGTCCCCGACCCAGTAGGCGGTCGGGAGCGCCGGCTGCGCCCCCTGTTCGGGCGCCCCGGGGTACCGGATCCTCACCCCGTCCACCGGGGTGAACGGCCCGGTGAAGGGCGTCAGGAAGGTGATACGGTGACCTAGGCGGGTGAGCTCTTTCGCGAGCTCGAAGCAGTGGACCCCGAGGCCCCCCGTGTGCAACGGCGGCCACTCCCATCCCACCATGAGGATGTGCAGCGGCCGAGGGGCGGCACGGAGCGGGATAGGGGAGGAGAGGAGCGAGGAGCGCGGGAGTGGGGTCGGGTGGTCGAGCGGTTCGTCCAACCCTTGGGCCCGGGGGGTCCGCTTCCTCTCCCGCCGCACCTGGGGGTGGGTTCGACCCTGCGACCGGCGGCCGGGCATGCTTACGACGGGAGGGGGGCGGAGCTCGCCGCGCGGGAGTGCGGGTCTTCCGGCGGGCCCTCGGGGGAGGGGTGGACGTCACGGCGCCGGCGGGAACGACCTCGGGCACTTGAGTCCGCCGGCACCCGCGGGAGCTCGTACGCGCGTGGGGGACGGGTTGCGCTCGGTACCCGGCGAGCAGCTCGGCGATGGCCTCTCGGGGGGAGGGGGCGCGGGTAACGGCGCTCGCCACCAAGATCCCTTGAGCCCCCAACTCCAGCGCCTTCGACACGTCCCGACGCGTATGCACGCCCGCCCCGCAGAGGACCGCTGTCGTGGGCGAGATGGCGGCGACCGCGCGGACGGCCCCGGAGATCACCTCCGGCCGGGCGGAGGAGACCGAGCGCCCTCCACCGATCAGGTCCGGCGGTTCGATCGCAAGGTACGGGGCCGGCGTATGGGCGAGACGGCGACATGCCACCAGGTCCCGGGCGCACACGACCGCCACCAGGCCGAGACGGTTGAGCCGTATCGTGATCTCCCGGGTCTCGGCCGGGGAGACGGGGTGCTCCGAATGGTTCACGAGGCTCCCCTTGCCTCCAGCCGCCGCCACGGCCTCTGGGGGGACGAAACCGGTCTGCGCGCCCGGTGCGAGGGGGTCGACGTGCTGCGCGAGCACCGGAGATGCGTCGCGGCGGCGAGTCGAGAGATATCGGGAGCCGCCGGGGCGATCGCGACCGCTACCCCGGCGGCCCGTCCCAGCCCTTCGAGGGTGCGGGCGATCCGCTCGGCACCGGCCCCGAGGGCGGCGGGATAGGTCTTCAGGTTGACTAATAGCAGCGGCCGCCCCAGTGGGGCGGGGTCAATGCGCCGCAGGGGCACGGGTCCGCTTGGGGCGCGAACAAATGGCGTATTCGTCGCCGTCGAAGAAGACCTCGCGGTCGGGGTGTTTTCGTTGGAGCTCGGAGATGCGAGTGAGGACGTCCTCGAGCGTGGTCGACTCGTCATTCGGGTCGATCCGGACGTGGACGGTCTTCTCGGGCCGGTCGTGCGTGCGGCGTGTCTCGACCATGGCCCCCCGAGAACGCCGGAAGTGGTGGAGGGTCTATAAGAGTTCGACACGGCCCTGGGGGGGCGGGCCGGAGGACTCCCCCCCATCCCCGAGCGGCCTCACCGACCTCTGGACCCGCCCTCCGAATCCCCGTCCCCCGGTCCTCGAGAAATCGCTCTTTTTCCAAGGGGAACTCGTATATGGTGGGCCTCCTTCCCCCCGAGCACGGGGTGCCCTAAACATGGCGGAGGCCAGTACAACGAGCCCGAAGGACGTCGACCAATCTCGACTCTCCGAGGCGGAGATCGCGGTCCACTGGAAGGAAGAGGAGCTCCACTATCCGAGCCCGCGCTTCATCGGACAAGCGAACCTCACGGACCCTGCGGTCAACGAACGGTTCAGCGAGAAGAACTTCCCCGAGTGCTACCGGGAGTACGCCGATCTGCTCAGCTGGGACAAGTACTGGACGACGACGCTCGACACGAGCAAGGCCCCCTTCTGGAAGTGGTTTGTCGGCGGCAAGATCAACGCGAGCTACAACTGTGTGGACCGGAATCTCGAGAAGTACCGGAACAAGGCTGCGATCCTCTTTGTCTCGGAGGCGGAGGACGAGCCGACCGAGGCGATCACGTACCAAGAGCTCTATATCCGGGTCAACGAGATGGCGGCCCTCCTGCGCGACTTCTGCGGGCTCAAGACCGGGGACCGGGTCACGATCCACATGCCGATGGTGGCGCAGCTTCCGGTGACCATGCTGGCATGCGCCCGGCTTGGGGTGATCCATTCCGTCGTATTCGGTGGGTTCAGCGGTGAGGCGTGCGGGAACCGGATCGCCGATTCGGGGAGCCGGCTCCTGATCACGATTGACGGCTACTACCGCAGTGGCAAGCTCCTCGACCACAAGGCCAACGCGGACATCGCGGTCCGCAAAGCGGAGGAGGTGGGGACCAAGGTCGAGAAGGTCCTCATTTGGAAGCGTTTCCGGGACAAGTCGGCCACGCAGACCCCGATGGTGGAGGGCCGTGACTTCGTCATCGATGACGTCCTGAAGCAGTATCGGGGCAAGCTGGTCGCGCCGGTTTCGATGCCAGCCGAAGCCCCCCTGTTCCTGATGTACACGAGCGGCTCCACCGGGAAACCCAAGGGCTGCCAACACAGCACGGGCGGCTACCTCGCCTACGTCACGGGCACGTCGAAGTACATCCAGGACATCCACACGACGGACGTCTATTGGTGCATGGCGGACATCGGTTGGATCACGGGGCACTCGTACATTGTCTACGGCCCACTCGCCCTCGCTGCGACCTCGGTCATTTACGAGGGTGTCCCCACCTACCCCGACGCCGGCCGACCTTGGCGTATTGCGGAGCGTCTCGGCGTGAACATCTTCCACACCTCCCCGACCGCCATCCGGTCGCTGCGGAAGCTCGGCCCGGACGAACCGAAGAAGTACCACTATGCCTTCAAGTCCATGACCACGGTCGGCGAGCCGATCGAACCCGAGGCGTGGAAATGGTACTACGAGGTCGTCGGGCGGGGTGAGGCGGTCATCACGGACACGTGGTGGCAGACCGAGAACGGCGGCTTCCTTTGTTCAACGAAGCCGGCGCTCGACGCCGATGAAACCCGGGAGCACGGGACCGCCCGTGCCTGGGATCTACCCCATCGTCTACGACGAGAACGGAAAGGAGCTCCCGCCCGGTGCGGGTAAGGCCGGGAATGTTTGCATCCGCAACCCGTGGCCGGGGATCTTCCAGACCATCTGGGGAGATCCGGAGCGGTTCGTTCGGACGTACTACCAGAAGTACAACAAGAACAAGAACAGCACCGACTGGCACGACTGGCCGTACTTCGCGGGCGACGGGGCGTTGTGGGCCAAGGATGGCTACATGCGGATCCTAGGCCGCGTGGACGACGTGATCAACGTGGCCGGCCACCGACTCGGCACGAAAGAGATCGAGTCGGCTTGTCTCACCGTCCCGGAGGTCGCCGAGGCGGCGGTCGTCCCGATCGTCGACGCTGAGCGGGGCGCGTCCCCGAGGTCTACATCGCGCTCAAGCCCGGCGTCCGACCGAGGGGATCCCGGAGAAGGTCAAGCTCGCGGTCGAGACCGTGATCGGGAAGATCGCCCGTCCACGGGAGGTACGGATCGTTCCCGACATGCCGAAGACCCGATCCGGCAAGATCATGCGCCGGGTGCTCGCGTCGATCTCGAACCACATGGACTACGGGGACATCACGACCCTGGCCAACCCCGAGGTCGTGGAGCAGATCCGCGTCCAGGTACAAGGTGCCGGCCCCGTCGAGAAGAAGGCGGGCCCCGAAGACATCAAGCGTTTCGGCCAGGACGCCTAGGCGAGCCGGCCCTCCCAACCCTTTCCTCTTTCTCCTCCCCCGCGGCGATGACCGAACCGGGCTCCCGACCGACCCTTCGCGCCTCCGGTGCGCTGCTGACCGAATGCCCGAAGTGTGGGGGGTCGCTTACCGAACCGGTGAGCGGCGACCTCCACTGCTACGTAGACTGCTTCAGGTGCGGGGCGAGGTTCGAGCTCGACGACCCCGCTCTCGTTCCGGGGGCGAGCCCCGAGCCAGGGAGCCCCGACTAGCTCGGTGCGTGCTCGAGGACCGACGGCGCGTACGTTGGGATCCGCCCCAAATGGACCGCGACGACGAACGCCCAGAGGAGTACCGGGGCGACGATCCAGCCGCTCCATCCCCCCCACGCCCAACGGCCCATACGTCCCGACCGTGAACAGGATCAGCGCGACCAGGCCCACCAAGCCCATCACCATCGTGAACGTTCGATACCCGTCCCAACGGGTGTCGCGGAACATCGCCAGGGCGAGGATCATCATCGCCAGGTTCGAGCCCAGGAACGAGGCTAGGGCGGAGGCCGAGTGGAGGGAGAGATTGACGTCCTCCGGAGAGAGGCCTACTCCGATCGCCCCGACCCCAGAGATGATGAGGAGAGCGAGCCCCACTGTTCGGACCGCCCGAGGCCGGAACGCGGTGCGGATCAGGAGAGTGCCCAGGATCAGGAGAATCCCCAGGAGGACGATCGAGACGTTGAAGACGTCGTGCCACGGGGAGCAGACGTAGATGGAGCTGTGGTAGATCCCACAATGGGCGGCCCCGAGGTCGCTGATGTAGTTGCCCGTGAGGCTGTAGGAGGTTCCGGAGTAGCCGACCTCCGTGACGGCCATCCCGACCACGAACTGGAGCACCCCGACGATCCAGAGGATCGCTCCGTGGCGGACGGACCGATGGACCAGGGGCCCCAATCGTCCGGTCGAGACCGTCATCGGGAGCTCCCCCGGGTAGCTCACTTCTCGCGGGCGTTCTTGGAATAGGAGGCGTCGCTCGCCCGCTTCAGTCGGGCGCCGTCGCGGTCACACATCGGCCGTGCGCTCGGCGGAACGTCGATGACATACCCGCCGCCACACTTTGGACATTCGTAGTACGGCATGTCGAGAACCCTCAGAGGACGGAGATGCGGTGGCGTATAAAGGGGCACGGCCACTGCCGCAGGGGGGAGAGGTATCGCGGAACGGAGGGCTCGGAGAGCTCGACGCCAGTCGGGCCCCCCTCGATCTCTCTCCGGAGGGAGCCGAACGCCAGCGCCGCCGCCGCGGGAGGTCGACGCACGGAGCCGGTTTCGCCGCCTCGACACCTATCGTGTGGCCCGCGAATGGGAACGGTACGAAGGCACCGCCCAACGGAGGCTCTTCCGGGAGCTTCGCGCCCGATTCCTGGACCGGGCATGCGGCGCCGCGCGGATGGGTGCTCGACCTCGGCAGCGGTCCGGGTCGCTTCCTGGCCCACGTGGGAGGACCGCACGCCCGGCGGGTCGCGTTGGACCTCTCGGTCGAGATGCTTCGCCGGGTCGTACGCGAGGGGCGGACCCATCCCGAGCTGGTCTGCGGCGATGGCCTTTGCCCCCCGTTCCGTCGCACCGCCTTCCAGGAGGTCGTCGTTCTCGGGAACGCGATTGGGTTTGCCGGTCCGGATTCGGACCGACTCTGGGAGACCGCAGGCGAGCTCGTAAGGCCCGGCGGTCAGCTCGTCCTCGAGGTGGTGGCCGGCCCCGGGGAGAGCTCCCGCTACCTGGGTCGCCTGCCCGCCTCGAGCCTAGCCCGACTGCTCCACGCACCCCTTCGGGCGCTGCTCGCCCGGGTCGACCGCGAAGGGTTCGTCCCGGAGCCCCCGCGTCGCGCGGACCCCGGGACATTCCGGAGGTACGACCCGTTGGCTCTCGACCGGTCGCTGGTGGAACGCGACTGGGTGGTGGATGAGATCCTGGCGGTCGCCCCCGCCCTCGGCGCCGACCCGGAGCGTCTGGCAGTGGTCGAAGAGGACCCGGTCGCGTGGGCCCGGCTCCTCGAGCTGGAGGAGGCCATCGGACGTCGGACCGACCGGGCGCGGGTCGCCGCAGCCGTCCTCCTCGCCGCCACCGCCCCCGGGGGGGCGAACGGCGGGATTAAGTAAGCCGGGCTCCCCATTTACGACCTAGACCGATTAATGGCGAAGTCCCCCTCGGCCAAAGGTGCGGCCACCGCCAGGGCTCCGGCTCGGGCCCCGACGAAGACGCCGGCCTCCGGCACCCGCTCGGTCACCGTCCCCGGGCCCGAGGACCTGGCGCACGCGAGCGAGGATGCGCTGCTTCAGCTCCGTATCGGCCGCTCCGCCCACCTCTACACGGTGCTGATCTCCGCGGCGCTGGCGCTCGACGGCATCCTCGTACTCCTGTTCGAGTCGAACCTCCCGTCGCTCTCCCCGTCCGACATGGGACTCGCTGCCGTCCACGACACGGGGTTCCTGCTGGTTCCCGTGGCGGCCGGGGTCGGGATCGCGCTGACCGCCCTGATTGCGAAGTGGGAGGCGTTCCAGCTGTGGCCCTGGGAACCTCACTTCTCGGTCACGGTGGGGGCCGTTGTCCTCAACGGCCTCATCGCCGTCGTGTACGGGGCCCGAATTGCCGGGGTGGCGCCCTTCGCGACCCTCTCCATCCTCCCGTGGTTCTACCCGGTCGCGCTCGTCGGGATCAGCGTGGCCCTCATCGGCCTCGTCATGACCTGGACCACCTGGTCGCCGCGGCAGACGGCCAGCGCGCTGGCAGCCGCACTCCCCGTCGCGACCGCGGCGTTCCTCTACCTGGGGACATCGACCCCCGCGAGCGGGGCAGCCGGGCTGTCGATCAGCCTCTTCCTCTCCGCCATCCTCTACCAGACCTCGGGTTCCTTCCTCCACCTGATCTCCTCCGGCACGCGCCCCCATGAGCGAGAGCTCATCACGTCCGGACAGAGCCGGATGTTCCAGTTCGCCGACGAGCTTCGGGACAAGGAGGAGGGGCTCCACTTCCGCATGGCGGCTCTTCTGAAGCGGGAGGGCGACGCGGAGAACGCAGAAGCCTCCGTCAAACGACAGAACGAGGCGCTCGAGGAGGCCCGCAAACAGCTCGACGACTTCGAGACCGACTACCAGGCGCGTTCCGACGCCCTCGTGGAGAAGGAACACGCATGGGCGGGCCGGATCGCGGAGATGGATGCCCGCTCTCGTCTGGTCGAGGACCGGACCCGGGCGCTCGAAGTGCGCGAGCAGGAGGTCGCGAGGCTGGTCCCCCAGCTCTCGGGCCGGGAGCAACGCCTCGTGGAGCGCGAAGGGGAGCTGACCCAGCGCGACGTCGAGGTGACCCAGCACGAGCAGGAAGTCGCCCGCCTTGGCGCGGCTGCTTCCGAGACCGACGCTCGCCTCGAGTCCCGAAAGAAGGAGCTCGACCAGAAGACCACCGAGCTGCTCCGTCGCGAAGGGGAGGTCGTCTCCCTCGAGACGGCGGCCCGAACGGGGACCGGCACCCCCACGCGCGCCCAGGCCGACCTGGCCGCCCGCGAGGTCAAGCTCGGTCAGTTCAAGGTGGTCCTGGACGAGCAGAACGCGGCCCTCGGCCGCAAGTCCCGCGAGAACGCCGAGAAGGCGCGGGTCGCCGCAGAGGGCCTAAAACGCGTAGCAGAACGGGAGGGTGCGATCGCGGCCCGCGAGGCGACCCTCCGCCAGCGGGAGAGTGACCTCGAAGAGGTCGCCAAGGCGGCGGTCGAGCGACGGACCGAGTACGAGGGTGCTACCCAGGGTTACACGACCCGACTCGAGGAGCTGCGCCGTCTCCAGACCGAGGTCGCCCAGAAGGCGGCCGACCTAGAACGCTCGATGAAGTCGATCGGGGACCGGGAGAATGCCGTGACGGGCCGCGAGCAGCGGGTACAGTCCGAGCGGGCCTCGCTCACCGAACGCGAACAGACGCTGACCGTCCGGGAGCGCCGATTGGACGCGGGCGAGGCCGAGGTCGGGCTCCGGCGCGCGGAGATCCTGCAGGGGAGCGACCTCTCGATGGCGAGCCTCGCCGCGGTGGCCAACGCGAATCGCGTCGGCGGCGCCCGCACGGTGCGGACGGCGGGGCGGGGAATTGTAGAAGGAGCAGGCGCCGAGACGGCCCAGGAGACGGGGGCCGGGGCGGGCGGAATGCTCCGACCCACCGCGGGCGCGACCCAGCCCAACCGACTCCCGACCGGGATCCCGCGGCTGGACGACCTACTCCTGGGGGGGTTGCCGGCCCGGGCCCACGTCGTCCTGCTCGGAGACGCGTTCGTCGGAAAGGAGATCGTCCTCTACTCGTTCATCGCCGAGGGCTTGAAGCGCGGAGAGCCCGCGTTGCTCGTCACCGGTGCCCGGTCCCCGGAGGAGGTTGCGGCCAGCCTCGGGATCGTCCTGCCGCAGTTCAAGGAATACGAACAGCTCGGGATGGTCACCTGGATCGACGCCTCGGCGCCGGTCATCCCGCGACCCCGAAGCGCCGGGTGCTGACCGGGCCGGACGACCGGGCCGGGATCCTCCAGAGCCTGGTGCAAGCCGCCCAGCAGTTCGAGGACCAAAAGCACTCGCCGTTCCGCGTCGGATTCCTGGGCCTCTCCGCCGTCATGACGGGCGGGGACGCTCGCGGGGGCACCTCCTTCCTTCAGAACGCGGTCGGGATCCTCAAGCTCCGCAACGCGCTCGCGATGTATGCGCTCGAGGGCGGGGCGGTCGCCGATGCCCAGGTCGAGGCGCTCCTCGGCCGCATGGACGGGGCGATCCTCTTCCGGCAGGAACGCGATAAGACGTTCCTCTCGGTCAAGGGTCTCGGCGAAGTGCAGACCCACGACTGGGTCGAGTGCCGGGCGACGAACCGGACCCTCGTGATCGGCTCGTTCGCGTTGGAACGGATCCGCTGACCGGGACGCTCGTCGGGGGGCGCCTCGCCCCCGCGACCCCGGTCTGGACCCTCGGTCTCCGCTAGTCCTCGTCACTCCCTACGGTCCGCCACGAACCTGTGGGGTTCTCCCGCGAAGAAGCGTCGCAGGTTCTCGACCGCGGTCCGGAGACCGTACTCCTCGGCCCCGGGAACCGCGCTCGCGCAGTGCGGGGTCCCGAGGAAGTTCGGGAGCTCGCTCCACGGAAACTTGAGGCCGAAGGTCCCCCGGGCAAAGTCTTCCGACCACCACACATCGAGGGCTGCACGGAACGCCGGATGGGTCTGGAGATGGTGGTAGAGGGCCGCCTCGTCCACGGTCCCGGCTCGCCCGACGTTGATGTAGACCGCCTCCTCCCGCATCCGAGCCAGCTGCGCGGCCCCGAGGGAGGCGCGCGTAGCCCGGGTGAGGGGCCGGACGTCGAAGACCAGGTCGGCCAACCCGAGAGCTTCCTCGAGCCGGTCCGCTGGATAGGCCGCCTCCAGGCCGGGCGCCATCCGGCCCGAACGATTGAGGCCGACACGGCGTACGTCGAACCCGCCAAGCCGCCGGGCAATCTCGCGACCGATCGCCCCGTACCCGAGGATGAGAGCCGTCTTTCCGCGGAGGGAGAACTGCACCGGCGGCGGGCGGAGGCGGCCCTGGGAGACCTGCCGCTGGGCCGGGAGCAGGGAGCGGGCGGCAGCCAGCGCGAGCGTGACGGCGTGCTCCGCCACGAAGGGAGCCAACCCCCCGACGTTCCCCGCCACTTGGACGGTCGTGGGGAACCGGTCGAAGGGGAAGCCATCGAGTCCGGTATAGATCCGTTGGACGAAGACGAGCTTGGGTGTCGTGGACGCGTTGAACTCCCCGAGCTCCGGCTGCAGGGATCCGACGAGCATCGCCTCGACCGACCTGAGCTCCTCGGGACCCGCCTGCTCGGCATATCGCCACGGGACGGTGGGAAGGAGGGCGGCGAGCACGGGCCCGATCGCCTCGTTGGGTTTCAGGGCTACCAGGAGCCGTGGGGGCGGGGGGTCCATGCGGGAGGCACGGGCGCGGGGGCCTATCTCGCCCACGGTAGACCGGCCCAGGTCCCCGCCACTAGGGATGCGATGCCGGGCCGGCCGAAGGGGAGCGCACCTCGATGTGGCTCTCGACCGTGTGGGCGGCCTTTTCGGCGAAGGCACGCGCCTCCGCGGTCGTCTTGCCACGGGCGACGGCAACCCCGAGTCGACGACCGGGATACGCTTCGGGCTTCCCAAAGAGGAAGACGCGAACTCCGGAGGTCGCGAGGGCGACTGAGAGGCCTCCGAACGACGGGGCCCAGCCCGACTGGGAGGATAGGATCACGTGCGCCGCCGCGGGGGTCGTCGGCTCAGGTCCGGTGTAAGGGAGACCGAGAATGGCCCGCGCGTGGAGGGCGAACTCGCTGTTCCACTGACTCCCCAGAGTGACCAGTCCGGTGTCGTGCGGCCGCGGCGAGACCTCACTAAAGTACACGGTGCCGCCCCGGACAAAGCATTCCACCCCGAAGATCCCGACCCCGCCGAGCTGGTCGGTGACCGCCGTCGCGGTGGACTCGAGCGAACGCAAGACCTCCGGGGGGAATGGCTCGGGCTGCCAGCTCTCGTGGTAGAGCGTCCCCGGGCGGAGGTGGGCGATTGGCTCCATGACCGACGTGACGACGCTGGCCGCCCGGGTCGAAATGGCGGAGCGTTAGCATGGTGACCTCCCGGTCGAAAGGGATGAACTCCTCGACCATCACCCGGGGGCTCCGGACCCGCCCATGCTCGCTCGCTTCCCGGTAGGCCGCCTCCGCTCCCCCCGCGTCCCGCACGACCGACATCCCGTGGCCGGAGCTCGACATCACGGCCTTGAACACGGCTGGCAGCCCGACCTCCTCTACCGCACGGCGGGCCTCGTCGGCGCTCTCGACCATCCGGAACGCGCTGGCCTTCACCCGGGCCTGTTCGGTCGCAAGCCTGCGGATCTTCTCGCGGTCCATGGTGGCACGGGTCGATTCGGCCCGGGGGATCACGGTCCAGCCTTCCTGCTCGAGACGGACCAGCTCCGCGGTCGCGATCTGCTCGATCTCGGGCACGATCATGTCGGGGGCCTCGCGCTCGACGAGGGCCCGCAGCCCCGCGGCGTCCGTCATCGGCATCACGTGGTGCCGATGGGCGACGTGCATCGCCGGGGCGCCGGCATACCGGTCGACCGCGATGACCTCGGCGCCCAACCGCATCGTCTCGAGGGCGATCTCCCCGACCGAGCTCGCCGCTCCCGAGCAGCATCACCTTGGGAGCATCCCCGATGAGCGGGCTCCCGATCCGGTCGCGAAAGCGAACCCCAGCCACCCGGCCCGTCTGGCTCATGCCGCCCTGTAGGGAGCGGAGGGGAAGAATCCTACGCCGGCCGAGGGGCGGAGGCTGGCGGTGCGCCTATTCTTCGCCCATCGTCCGGGGCTTGGGGATGACCCGGGGCTGGTCCTCGAGACCCGGCATCCCCGTCTTCCCAGGGACGATATCACAGTCCTTCCAGTTGACCCCGACCGTCACGCGGGGAAAGGCGACCTTTAGGGTGTAGCTGGCGAGCTTGCCGATGACAAGGCCCTGGGATCCCGCGACCAGGTTCGGGTTCATGACCGACAGGTCGCGGGTCAGGATCACCCGGGTCTGGCCGAACACGATCTGGGAGAGCTCGCTCCGGTCTTCCATGGTCCATCGGCCGAGCCGGGCCAAGCCATAAGTTTGGCGTTACAGCGCGGGCGGGGGAACGGGCTGCCGGCCGGGCGGTCGGCAAACTTTGTAGCTGCCAGGAGCCTTCGCCCGCGACCATGCGCGCCCGTCCTCGAGCCGGCCGTCGTTGTCCGGAAAGCCCCGGCTGAGCCCCGATGTCCGGAAGAACCGGGAGAGTTGGGAGCGCGGAGCGAGGGCGTACGAGGCCAAGCATCGGTCGGCCCTTCACCGAGAGCAGGGGATGGCGTGGGGGCTCTGGCGGGTGCCCGAGTCGGAACTCCGCCTTCTGGGGCCTGTTCGGGGCAAGCGAATCCTGGAGCTGGGTTGTGGGGCGGCCCAATGGTCGGTGGGACTCGCCATGAAGGGGGCCCACGTAACGGGGGTCGACGTCTCCCCCCGCCGCCTTGCGCAGGCCCGGCAGGAGATGAAGCGATCCGGGGTCGATTTCCCCCTGATCGAGGCGAGTGCGGAGGCCGTCCCGCTTCCGGCTCGCAGCTTCGACATCGTGTTCTGTGACTGGGGAGCGATGACCTTCTGCGACCCGTTCCGAACCATCCCCGAAGTATCCCGCCTTCTGCGCCCGGGGGGCGTGTTCGTCTTCTCGAATTCGAGCGTGTTCCGGTCCCTCTGCCAGGACCGTCGGACGGACCGAATAGGGCCGAGGCTCCGCTACGGGTACTTCGGGCTCCATCGCATCGCGTTCCGAGACGAGGTGGATTTCCAGCTCCCGTTTTCTGGCTGGATCCGCCTCTTCCGGAAGAACGGCCTCGCCATCGAGGACCTGGTAGAGACCCGGCCGTCACCAGGCGCTACCAGTTCGTACCTGGGTCGTGGGGAGACGGCCTGGGCCCGCCATTGGCCGCTGGAGGTGATCTGGAAGCTTCGACGGGGCGACCGCCGCCCGCCCCGCCCTTCCCATGGGAGGCCGAGCCTTGGGACGGTGGCGCGGCCCGTATTTAGCCCCAACCGGTAGATTAAGTAGTAGAAGGTCGTCCGCCGTCCTAGCATGTCAGCCGCTGGCACGAGCATGGAAACGGCGCACGGACTGCAAGAAGCACCGCCGAAAATGGAGGAGAAGCCCGAATGGTGGGCTAGCCCGGCAACTCTCGGGTTGCTGGGGTTCGGAATGACCACCATCTTGGCCGGACTCAACGTCGGGTTTTGGATCGGCGCGGGGGCCGTCCTCTCGATGGCCATCTTCTTTGGAGGTTTGGCCCAGCTGATCGCAGGCGTGATCGGACTCCGAAAGGGGAACATGTTCGCCTCCGCGTTCGCCTGCTACGGTGCGTTTTGGCTGGCGTTCGATTGGATGCTAACCAGTGCCTCCGTCCCGGCGGACCTCTATGGGATCGCGGCCTTCATGTTCGTGTGGTTCCTGGTGACCTTGACGTTCACCATCAGCGCACCGAAGCATGGGTGGGGCATCACGGCAGTCTTCGTGACGCTGCTCATCGCCTTCCTCCTGTTGACCTGGAACTTTGACACCCTGGCCGCGGGCACGGCGGTGGCGAAGAGCACGTCGCAGGCCATTGGCGGGGAGATCATCCTGACCGGCGTCCTGGCCTGGCTCGTCGCGACGGCGGACCTGACGAACTGGAACTACGGCCGACGGATCATCCCGGTCTAAGGCGAGAGTCCGCGAGCCGGCGCCAACCCCTTCCTTCTTCTTGCCCACCCGGGGGACGTGAGTCCCTCGGGAAGATTCACGACCCCGGCCGTTGCGTGGGTCGTCCGAGACCTAACTCTACGCCCCCTCGGACCACGACCAACGATAGCCCGAACAGGGGGAGGAGAAAGAGGTCGGCCCCCGGCCAAGCAACCCCGAACGCCTCGCCGAACCAAAAGACCGCGAACGTGAACAGCATGGAGGTGCCGAGAAGCTTGAGCCAGGGGACCTTGATCCGTCGCAGCCGCTCATGGACCAGGAAGGCCAGGACGACCAGGATCCCCCCTGCGGCCAGGGCCCCGACCACGGCAGAGAACGCATACCCCGCCGCCGTGATCCCGAGGAGGACCACCACAGTTTCGACCGCCTCCACGCTTCCCGCCGTGAACCCGGTCCCGAACTGAACCACCCCCCCGAACTTGGGGGGGGGACCGGTTCCCGGGGGAAGCGCGGCGCGGCGGTAGGACCGCAGCGTGCTACGGAACAGGAACACCCCGAAGGCGGTCAGCAGGGCCCCGGAGACCCAGAGGAGGTAGAGATGGGCGAACACCCCGAGGAAGGCCCCGACCCCAAGCGCGACCAGGGCGACCGCCCCGACCCCGGCCACCGCCCCGGTGGCTCCGGGACGAGCGGAAGGGTGGTCCGCGCTCACCGCCACGACCAGGACGATGACCTCGGTCATCTCGAGCAGGGTGATCAGGAACGCGGCCAGGATGGCCGGAACGTAGAGGGAGAGCGTCACGTTCGCTCCCGGGTCAGCGGACTTCCCAGGTCTGCAGCCCGCTCGACTCGAGCGAGAAGTCGGTGACCGTGCCCCCCGAAGCCTGGACCGCCTTCGCCACCCCGGCCCGCCGGGCCAGGTCGCAGAAGAGGAGGATGTAACCCCCACCACCGCTGCCGACGAGCTTCCCGCCCAGCGCACCCGCGGCCCGAGCCTGCTCGTAGAAGGCGTCGATGTGGGGGTTCGAGATCCCTTCCGTGAACTGTTTCTTGAGCTGCCAGCCCTCGTCCAGGAGGCGCCCCATCGCGTCGATGTTCCCGCGGAGGAGCTCGTTCTTCATCTCGATCGCGAGGGCCTTGGTGGCGTCCAGGGCCCGGACGGTGGCCCGTTCCTTGTGCGCGTAGCTCTCCTGTTGCCGCTGGATGATGTCGTCCGAGTAATGGCTGGTCCCCGTGTAGCAGAGGAGGAGGCGGTAGGCGAGCTCGTTCGTGACCTCCGAGGAGATCTTCAGCGGGGTCACGATTGTCCGCTGGCCATCGAACTCCATGAAGTTGAACCCCCCGAAGGCTGCGGCGTACATGTCCTGACGGCCCCCCTTGAACCCGAGCTCCTGCCGCTCGATGCGATAGGCGAGCTCCGCCACCTCGTAGGGGGTCCACGACTCCCGGAGGTAGCGCTGGAAGGCTCCGACGAGCGCGACGGCCATGGTCGACGAGCTCCCCAGCCCCGTACCGACGGGGGCGTCGGAGTGAAGCGAGAGGCTGAGGGATTCCTGGCGCTTAGTGCGGCGGGGCCGGAGCACGTTGACCGCTGCCTTGACCAGGTCGAGCTCGCCGTTGTAGACCAGGTCTTCGGGTTTGGCGTAGTTCACCGAGAGATTGTAATCGAGCGAGTGGACCGAGACCGTCCCCGCCTCCGAGGTACCTGCTTCCAGCGTGGCGTAGGCGTAGCGACTGATCGTGCAGTTAAGGACCGCGCCCCCCTTCTCTTCGGGGTAGGGCGAGACGTCCGTCCCGCCGCCCGCGAAGCTGATCCGAAGCGGGGCCTTCGCCCGAACGATCGCCATGGACCGGCTGCCGACGGGTCAGGGCGACTTAATGATTCGGGGAGGGACGTCAGCTGGCGGGAGCGAGGCCCTTATTCCTCCCCTCCGGTTCGTGGGCCGATGACCCGGCGATACCCCAGCCCGTCCCTCGCGGTCGACGCGGTGTGGATCCGGGGGGACCGGGTACTCCTCGTGCGGCGGGGACGTCCCCCCTTTCGTGGCGCGTGGGCTCTCCCGGGCGGGTTCGTCGAGATCGGCGAGACCGTCGAAGCAGCGGTCCTTCGGGAGCTCCGAGAGGAGACCGGCCTTCGCGGCCGAGTCCATGCGCTCTTAGGGGTCTACTCCGACCCCCGCCGCGACCCGAGGAAGCACACGGTTTCGGTGGTTTTCGACATCCGGGGGCCTCCCGGAGGACCCCGTGCGGGGGACGATGCGGCCTCCGCCGAGTGGGTCCCGCTTCGGCCGCTCCCGCGGCTGGCCTTCGACCATGGTAGAATCCTCAGGGAGGCGCTCGGTAGGCGACGCCGCGCCCAGCGAGACCGCGGGCCGGCCCCGCGCTTACACCCTACTTCCCGCCGGGGTGGCCCGGGGTGATTCGGGTAACGGTACCTCCGAGCGCGGAGTCGAGGCCGCGTCGCCAGGAGAGGACGGCCGCGACGCCGAGGACGGCGGCGGAGACGTAGAGGGCATCGTGGAGCCCGACGAGGAAGGCGGGCGGTATCCCACCGCTGAGGGTACCCGAGGAAGACCTCGTAGGCCACGGCCTTGGGTACGGCGGCCGAGGCGATCGCGAACGAGAGGACGAAGCTGAGCAAGGCCCCCATGTTCTGGAGGGTGCTGCGGAGGCCGGACACCGCCCCCAGCCGGTCCGGCGCAGCCTGGCTCATGATGGCCAGCGTGTTGGCGGGGAAGAACATCCCCGTCCCAAGCCCGGTGACCAGGGAAGTGATTGGCACCCAGCCTAGCCACGTGGTGTTCCCCAGGAGGGAATAGCCGGCGATCCCGGCCAGCATCATGAGGATCCCGCCCGTAGCCATCGCCCGGGTGCCGGTCCGGTAGGTCAGGCGACCCATGAGGGGGCCCGCGACGGCACCGACACAGTATCCGGGGACGAGCAGCAGCGATGCGTCGAGCGGGGAGAGTCCCCGGACCCCTTGAAGGTACAATGTAAGCAGGAACACGATCGAGAGATACCCCAGGCTCTGAAAGAACCCCGCGACGAGCGAGAAGGCCAGCAAGCGGTTCTTGAGGTCCCGCACTTCGACCATCGGTCGCGCCGCGTGCAGCTCGAGATAGACGAACACCGGGACGAGAACGGCCCCGAGGACGAGGTAGCCGAGGTTGAGGAGGCTCCCTCCATAGATCGCGACCTCGATCGCCCCATAGGAGACCGCGCCGAGCATCGCGGTGAGGGTTACGAACCCTCCCCAGTCGAACTGGGTGGGCGTCCGGGGGGTCGTCGGGAGGACGCGCAAGCCGAGCACGACGGCGCTGATCCCGATTGGGATGTTGATGAAGAAGATATACCGCCAGCCGAGGGCCGTGGTGATGACGCCCCCGAGGAGGATGCCGAGAACCGCACCCACGCCCCACCCCAGCGCCAGCATCCCGAAGGCCGGCCCCCGTCGTTCCGGTGGGAAGACGTACGTGAGGATGGCGCTCGAGTTGGCGAACAGGAGGGACCCCCCGATTGCCTGGACCGCTCGAGCGGCGACGAGGAAATTCGCGTTCGGAGCAAGACCGCAGAAGAGGGACCCGAGGGTGAAGACCGCGAACCCACTGTTGTACAAGCGTCCTCGGCCCCAAAGGTCGCCCATCCTCCCCGCTTGGGTGGTGAGAGCCGCTCCGATGAGGATGTAGATCAGGATGGCCCAGATGAGCACGGTCAAGGGGGCGGCGAGCTCGCGGGCCATCGTCGGTAGGGCGAGAACGACGATGGTGCTGTCGATGGCGAACATGAGGGAGCCGAGGGTGGTGAGCAGGAGGATCCAACGCTCTCGGGCGGGCGTCAGACCCGCCGTCGAGGCACGGGGGAGGCCGGGGAGGGGTTCGCTCACGGCAGAAGGTTCCCTCGCCCCGGTGGCGCCTCTAGGGTCCGGCGATGTCTGGGACCGTACGCTCGGCCGAGGGGTAGGGAAAGGTGGAATTCACTTGCACGGGGCTCCTCGGACAGATACCGTCCGGGTCACCCTCACCACCCCGGGGTCGGAACATAACCCTTCCCCCGTCGACGGCCTGCAATGCTGCCACCAGGTCCGACCGGTAGAGAGCCGCCCCGCCGACGAGGGTGCGGGTAGCCGTCCGTGACCGGCGGGCTCCGGCGCAATCCTGCGGGGGGCCGCTGTCGCCCGCCACTCTCTTAATCCGAGGGGACGGTGGGGCGGCGATGAAGAGCACGACGGGGGAGACCCACCCGGGCCCGACGCTCCTCTCGGACTTCATCCTGGGCAGCCAGGACGGTCTCGTCAACGTCCTCGGGATCCTGCTCGGACTCGTCATCTCGACCTCCGACCTGAGGATCATTTACATCGCATCCCTGGCGGCCCTGGCCGCCGAATCGATCTCCATGGGCGCGGTCGCCTACACCTCGACCCGAGCGCGGCGTCAGCTCTACCTGGCCGAGCAGGCGCGGGAGATCGCCGAGATGCGGGACGTACCCGACATCGAACGGGAAGAGGTTCGGGTCATCTTCCGGGACTGGGGGTTTGAGGGGGCCGAGTTGGAGGAGATGGTCCGCAAGTTCGAAGCGAGGCCGAAGGCGATGCTCGACCTCATGATGGCCTTCGAGCTTCACCTATCGCCGGTCTCCGCCGAGCAGCCTCTCAACAGCGGTCTGGTCGTGCTGGCATCGACCATCGTCGGTTCGTTCATCCCCTTGGTCCCATTCTTCGTCTTGCCCACCATGCTCCATCTCGCCGCGGTGGTCTCCGTCGTGGCGAGCGGGGCGATGCTGTTCGCCATCGGCTGGTACGAAGCTCGCACCACGCTCGGCGTGACGTGGGAGAGCGGCCTCCGGATGGTGGTGATCGGGCTCGCTGCCGGCCTCGGCGGATTCGCGATCGGGCTGCTCGCGAACGCTCGGGTGTTCTAGGTCACCATCCGCCCGGCGTGGGCCTTACGAGGCGGAACGGCCGGAGGGGGCTCGGCGAGCGAAGAACCAGCTGCCGCCTCTCTCGCGTCGGACCTCATGGCGCTGGCAGCGGGTACACCAGACCACCGACTCGGTGCTCGCCGCCAGCTCCGGCGTGGCCACGTGGTCCTCCGGGGCATGGTTGCACCGACGGGAGAGGCAGGGGTGGGGGCTGTGGGGGTGCGGGGAGGTCTGATACACGTTAGCATGTATGCGCATTCATGCGTATTAAAGCATTCGCTGCGGGCGTTCCTCACTCGAGAAGGCCGAAAACGGGAGCCGCCGACCGAGCCTCGAGGCGGCCGACCCGGCCCGGTGCGTTGGGGCGGGATCGCCCCCGCTCCCGTCTCGAACGACCGCGACGGGCGGAGCGAGGACGAGGGTCTGAGGAGGGCTACTTCAGCGAGCGGATCTCCTTCGCAATGTGGGCGTCCCGCTCCTTGTCGCTCAATTCGCGCATGTGGAAGGAGATCGTCATCGTCCCGTTCAACTCGACGTTCTCAGGGATGTAAGGGAGCTTGAGGGAAACCCCCTCGAGCCGAACATCGACCTTGCCATGGTGGTTGGCCATCGCGTTGATCCAGTCCTGGAACAGGTTGGGCGGGTTGCGCGATTCCGCGCCGGATGCCGGCATGGGCTCGGCATACCCGACCCGAGATACAAACTATCCGGTCGGGGCGCGGTGCGGTCTTCGTTCACTTTGTTAACTAAAGAGTGTATAAATGGGAATGGCCTCTCCTCCCCGATGACGGCGGTTCCTCCTCCGGTCGCCTCAGGGTATTCGAGTGCCAAGCGGGCGATCCTCGAGCTCCTGAAGCAGCACCCGGGAGCCTCTCTCCAGGAGATTGCCGATGGCCTCGGGGTCTCTAAGGTCGCGGCGCTCGGTCACCTCCCTGCCCTCGAGGCGGAGGGCCTCGTGGCCCGCACGTACCGGGCGGCCGGGTCGGTCGCCCGCGGGCGACGTTCCGGCTCACCGATCGCGCCGCTGCCCTCTTCCCGCAGGGCTACACGGAGATGTCCCTGTGGGCGCTCGAATTCATCGAGCGGCGCCTCGGCCCGGAGGCAGTCGGCGAGGTCCTCCAAGAACGGGCCCACGAGCTCGAGGACCGGCATCGGGGCCGGCTTCACAAGCCCGCCCTCCAGGACCGTGTAGGGGAGCTCGTTCGCATCCGCACCGAAGGCGGCTACATGGCCGAGACCGGCGGACGCGCCCGAGGGACCTTCGAGATCCGAGAGCACAACTGCCCGATCCTTGCCCTAGCCGCCCGGTTCCCCGTGGCGTGCGAGACCGAGCGGCGGATGTTCGAGCGGATGCTCGACGCCCGGGTCGATGTCCAGCACCGAATGGCCGCGGGCGACTCGGTCTGTCGATTCCTGATCCGACCGGCGAGGCCGTTGCCGTGAACCGCCCCGGAGCTGGCCCCTCGAAGGGGGCGCGGGTCGCTCTCCTCACCGGGGCGAGCCGAGGGCTAGGAGCGGCCCTCGGGAGCTTCCTCGCTCGCGAGGGCTTTCACGTGATCGCGACGGCTCGCGGGGCGGCAACGCTGACCGCGACGACCGAGGGCTGGGCCCGGGAGGGGGGGATTGTGGATACGGTGGTGGGCGACGTCGCCGATCCGTCGCACCGGGCGGTTCTCCGGGAGCGAGTGCGGGCCCAGGGCCGGCTCGACCTCCTCGTCAACAATGCGAGCGAACTCGGCCCGGTTCCCCTCGTGCCGCTGGCCCTCCTTCCGCTGCCGGAGCTTCGCCGGGTCTTCGAGGTCAACGTGGTCGCCCCAGTCGCCCTGGTACAGGACCTGCTTCCCTGGCTCGAGCGAGCCGGGGGGCGCGTCGTCAACCTTTCGAGCGACGCGGCCGTCGGAGCGTACCCGGGTTGGGGCGGTTACGGGGGGAGCAAGGCGGCTCTCGACCTGGTCTCGCGAACTCTGGCCGAGGAGCTCCGAGGACGCGGGGTCTCCGTGGTGAGCGTCGACCCCGGCGACATGCGAACGGACATGCACCAGGCCGCCTTCTTCGGTCAGGACATCTCGGACCGTCCGCTGCCCTCCGCCACGCTCCCGTTCTGGGCCTGGCTGCTCCACCAGGAGCCGGGCACGGTCTCCGGCCAACGCTACCGGGCCCAGGCCGACCGCTGGGAGCTCCCCGCGTGAGGCCGGTCCCTGCCCCCGGCGCCGCTCTCGGTCCTGGTCGAGAGGCGGACCGGATTCCCGGAAGAACGCGGTGTCGCAAGGGATGACATCCGGCTTCTTGTCTCGTCCCGGTCCACGGACGTGGACCATCGCTTTCACGACCTCAGGTCGCTCGTGCGCGCCGGAGACCTCCTGGTCGTGAACGAGAGCGCCACCCTACCGGCGAGCCTCCCCGCGCAAGGGATCCTGGGGGACTTCTGGATGAACCTCTCGACCGAGTACGGCCGCGACCTCTGGTTGGCGGAGCCGCGGTGGGGTCCCTCCCAGCCGGGTCCCCTCCCGATAGAGCCGGGGACGACCCTCGACGTGGCGGGGCTAGCGGTCCGCTGGGTGGCGTCGTACCCGGGGGATCCCTCGCTTGGGCTTCCTCCGGGTACCCGAGGGCTTCGAATCCGCGATCGCCCGTTCCGGTCGCCCGATCCGGTACGGGTACCTCGCGCGGGGATACCCGATGGAGACGTACCAGACGATCTTCGGCCGCGTCCCGGGGAGCGCCGAGATGCCCAGCGCCGGACGCCCGTTCACCTCCCGCTTGCGGTCGGCCCTAGAGGCCCGCGGGGTACGCTTCGCCACGGTCCTCTTGCATACGGGGGTCTCCAGCCTCGAGCTCGACCCGGAACGTCCGGACGAGGTACCGGTCTACCCGGAACCCTTCGAGGTGCCGGCGAGCACCTGCGCCGCTATCGCTGCGACCCGGAGGCGGGGAGGACGCGTGATCGCAGTGGGGACTACGGTGGTTCGGGCGCTCGAGAGTGCTAGCACGACGCGGGAGAGCTCCGCCCGGCGCGCGGGTTCACCCGCCGCTACGTCTCGCCCGAGCATCCGGTGTCCTCCGTGGACGGGTTGCTGACCGGGTTCCACACGGCCACCTCGACCCACCTCGCCCTCCTGGCCGGCATGTTCGGAGCGGGGAGACTGGAACGTGCCTACTCCGCCGCGGTCGAGCGAGGGTACCTATGGCACGAATTCGGGGACAGCCACTTGATCCTGCGCTAGGAGCCCCCGGAGTGGGGTCCCACAACTGGGGGCGACCTGGCCCTATTCCTTCGCGGCCGTGAGGCCTGCCCGGGCCCGGAGCTGGTGGTAGAACCCGCCGAAGCTCGTCGCGGTCGGTGCCCGGAGTCCCTGGTTCCGCAGCTGCTCGCGGACCTCCTTGGGCCCCTGCCGAAGGTCGAGGATCTTCGCGCTGTCGAATTCTGTACTGGAACGTACCGGCGGGTCCGCGGGGGAACGCTTCCCAGTCGCGCGGGGTCGTCGAACGCAGCTCGGAGGGTCGCTTCCCGTCGGCCGGCATGAACCCCGGCATCGTGAGGTGCTCCTCAGTGAGCCAGAGCATCGTAGCGTCCCGAATCGCCTGCTCGGTCGTGTCGTCGAGCGCGCCGGGGGCGACCTGCGAGTGGACCCAACCTACCAGCGCGTCGAACGTCTTCTCCGCGTTCTCCTCCAGCATCTGGAGTACGGCGAGGCGGATCGCGCTGCGGCGGAGCTGCTCGATCCCGGTGTCGCTCAGCCGGTACTCCGAAGTGAGCCCGAGCAGGCTCTCCGAGTTGTCGGCGAGCTCCTTCAACGACAGCAGGAAGAGCGGGGCGGGCGGCTCGCCCGTCGCGACATGCCAGAGCGAGAACTCCCGCCCGTTCGTCAACAGGACCAAGGGAACCTTGGCGTGCTGCGCGTGGCCCGCCATCTCGCCCATCTCCGTGACGTTCGCGGTGCGCTCCCGTACGTCCAGCAGAAGGCGCGCCTGGCCCTCGGAGTTGAAGAGCGCGTAATCGGCGTGCCCGTCGCCGGGCTTGATGGGGAAGTCGAGGTAGACCTCCTTCTTGTCGTCCAGGTCCCAGCCGAGGCTGACCAGGAACGGGTTCACGATCCAGTGACGGATCTGCTGCTCGGTGACCTCGGGGACGTCGCGAAGCACCTCGCCCGCCACTTGGCTGAAATCGGAGAGCCGCCGGCTGAGGTCTACTGCTTCCATCGACCGTGGAATGGGGAGGCCCCGCCTTAAAACCTTGCTGAATGGGGTGGGTTCGACAAACACGGACGAGTCCCCCGGTGGGCGGGTCCTCGCCCTGGAGTGCACGACCCGCCGTGGGAGTCCCTGCCCCCATCGACCTCGAGGGCAGGTCTCTCTTTCTTCTCGGCGGTCAATCCGTCAATCACCGAAGTTCGGACGATGACCGGCCGATCGCCGCGTCTAGCGTGCAACGCGTGTTCGACCATCGACGGCCCGTGAAGGTGGATCCTAATCGCGAACCTGCAGGGTGACGGACAGGGTGAACGACCAGACGATTCGACCCGTGTCATCCGGAGCCACCCAGGTCAGGCTCGGGCAGGGCGTCGCGCAAGGCCCGGACGTGCCGAATGCGACCGCCGAGGCCTGGGTGCCCGGGCCATGATCAAAGGTCCCGTTTACCCCCTCACCGCCTGGAGTCAGGTGGGCTGCGATGCAGAAATGGTCGACGTGCGAGGTCGAGTTCGCAAAGTAACAGCCTTGGGCGCCCCATCCGGGCAACTCCACGGTATACGAGGACCAACCCGGCGTCTCAACAATCGTCAATGTCGCAAAGACCACGGTCGCGGCCACGGCCACACCTATGGTCAGGTAGGGCCAGAAGGAGCTGGGGCGTCGAGCCGGGCTCGCCACGGCTACTAGGAGTACCACACTCCTAGTTTAGACCGACCGAGAAGAAGCCGGGGCCGGCCCTTCTCTGAGGCGCCGGTCCCGTCCCCTCGCCCCGCCTGCGGGGTTGTCCCGGGCTCGATTTCTCCGGAGCCGTTTTCTCTTAGAGGGATGGTGTTTGATGACCACAATTTGGGGTGGTATCTCCTGTTCCCATTGACCTCGCCTTAAATCTACCCCCTCGGCCGCGCGCGCGGGGACTTGAGCGGGGCTCGCCCGGGGCGAGGGGGCCCCCGGGACAGCTCCCGCGGGAGAGCGACGGTCCGGGGGAGCTGGTCACGCGGTGGCCGTCGCAACGCGCGGCGAGCGTAACCGCTCGGCCGCGGCTCGGACGAACGGCTCGAGTCCTTCAAGGGGGGTCGCGAGGCCGGTGTAGGGCGGCAGACCGAGGCGGTCGGAGACGAGCCATTCGACCTCGTAGGCGTAGAGGAGGGAGGAACCGACGGACTCGAGGAAGCGGGCGAGCCAGAATCCCGCTTTTCGCGCTGAGCCGGAAGTACCGGGCGGGCCGTCCGAGGGAAGCGAACAGTAGGTCCGTAAGGTCGTGGTATCGCCACCGGGTCGGTCCGCCCGCGTCGACCACCCCCCGCCGGTCCAACGTGAGCTCGCGCCGAACGATACGCGCCAGGTCGCGGGCCGCGAGCGGGCTCACGTGGTACTCTCCGTCCCCGAACATCGGGAATCGGTGCCACCGCGCCATCGTTCGCAGCATCACGGTCACGAGCACGTCCCGGGGGGCGAACAGCATCGTCGGGCGGAGGATCGAGTAGCTCAGCCGGCTGGCCGACAGCGCTCGGTCGACCTCGCGTTTCCGCACCATGTACGGGAGACGGTGCTCGATGTGGGGAGTAGCCTCGGGGACGCTGATCTGGATGAACCGCCGGACCGACTCCGCCTCGCAGGCTCGGATGAGACGTTGAAGGCCCGCGGCGAGCGGTCGGAACCGGCGGTCCGCGCCGGTGCGGTACCAGGGCGACGTTGACGACCACGTCCACGTCGCGGAGCATCGGCCGCCAGTCCTCGACCGACGCCACGTCGGCCGGCCTCCACTCCACGCCGAGCGCGCTCTCCCGGGCCACGGGGTGCCGATGGACCGAGCGGATCCGGTGCGTCGGGCCGAACTCTTCCAGCAGAGCGCGCCCGACCAGCCCTCCGCCCCCGCCGACCAGCAGCATCCGGGGCTGGGAGAGGTCCGGCTCCGCGGAGGTCATGCGGGAAATCCCGAGACCGAGAGCCCCACGGCCGGGGGCGGAACCGGGGGGCCCTCGACGAATGCAGGGTCCAGCTGCTGGAAGATCCGTGTCAGGATGGGCTTCACGTCGGCCACCGACACCGGACGACCTGTCTCCCGGACGAGCGAGGTCATGACCGGCGCATCGAAGCCGCACGGATGGAATCGCCCGAACGGGGCGAGGTCGACGTCGACGTTCAGGGCGACCCCGTGGAAGGTTACCCAACCCTCGACCGCGACCCCCACCGACGCGATCTTCCGCTCCCCTCCCACCCAGACGCCCCGACGACCGGGGAGGTGTTGCCCGACCACGCCGAACTCCGCGAGCGTTCGGACGACCACCTCCTCGATCTCGTGGACGAACCCTCGAACGTTCCGGCCGCGTGGAGTGAGGTCGACCACCGGATAGGCTACCAGCTGGCCGGGCCCGTGGTAGGTCGCCCGACCGCCGCGCTCCACCGACACGACCGGGAGGCCGCTCGCCGCAGCTGCGCCGTCGTCCCCCTCGACCCCGACGGTCACGACCGGCGGATGCTCGACCAGGATCAGGGTGTCCGAGATCTCACCGGCTCGGCGGGCGCGGACCAGCTCCCGCATCGCCTCGAGCGAGGCCCGATAGTCCCGCACCCCCCAGTCAACGACCCGGAGCATCGACCCGCCTCCGGGCGACGTGCATCGGTTCGCCGAGCCACAACAGAGCGACCTCCTGGACCACTTCCGAGAAGGTCGGGTGAGGGTGAATGGTCAGCGAGAGGTCCCGCACGGTCGCGCCCATCTCGATGGCGAGCGAGACCTCGGTGATGTACTCCCCTGCGCTCTCGCCGGCGGCGTGAGCCCCCAGCACGAGGCCGGTCGCCTCGTCCCCGACCAGCTTGATCCATCCCACGGTGGCATGGTTCGCGTGCGCCCGACCCAGGGCCGCCAGCGGGAAGCGCACCTCGCGCGCCCGGAGCCCCTGGGACTCGGCTTCGCTCCGGGAGAGCCCGACGCTCGCGAGCTCGGGCGTCGTGAAGACCACCGACGGCATCGCGCGGAACTGGTAGCGTGTGGTCGCCCCCGCGATCGCCTCCGCCGCGACCACCCCCTCCCGGTAGGCCTTGTGTGCCAGCATCGGCGGACGGGCAACGTCCCCCACTGCGTAGAGGTTCGACTGGTTCGTGCGCATCTGGTCGTTAACGGGGATGAAACCGGTCTTCGGATCGACGCTGACGCACGGCCTCCTCGAGCCCCAGGTCCCGGCTCGCAGGTCGCTTTCCGACCGTGACGAACAGACGCTCGGCCTCCAGCGACTCCGCTCCTGCGGCCCCTTCGACCGAGAGCCGGACCCCCGTGGGAGTACGCGCAAGTCCGACCGCCTTGGTAGCCACGCGAACTTTCACCCCGAGCCCCTCCAACGCGCGAGTGATCTCGCGGGAGAGGTCGGGCTCGATGCCGGGGAGCAGCTGCGGCAGCAGCTCCACGATCGTGACCTCGACCCCCACCCGCGCGAGGAACTCGCCCAGCTCCAGGCCACTGACGCCGCCTCCCAGGATCAGCATCGAACGAGGAAGGCTGCGTGCGTCGAGGAGCTCCCAGGCGTTGACGATGACCTCGCCGTCGGTCTCGAACCCTTTCAGGACGGTGGGCACCGCTCCGGTAGCGATGACGGCCTGCTGGAAGTCGACCCGCTCGTGACCTCCGTCCGGCCCCTCGAGGTCGAGAGACCGGGGGCCCGTGAAACGGCCCTCCCCCCGGAGCACGGTCACGCCGGCGGACTTGAGCAGGCTCGCGACGCCCTCGCGTTCCTTCGCGACCACGCCGTCCTTCCAACGAACGCTCTGGCCGAGGTCGAACGTGAGCCCCTGCGCCGTCACCCCTACCTCGGGTCCTTCGGAGCGGAGGTGGTGGTACAGGAGGGATGCGTGGATCAGCGCCTTCGAGGGGATGCACCCCCGGTTCAGGCACTCTCCCCCGAGCTCTCCCTTCTCGACGAGGAGGACCTTCTTCCCGAGTTGACCGGCGCGAATGGCGGCCATGTAGCCGCCGGGCCCACCGCCGAGGACGAGCACCTCGGTCGTTCGCGCGTAGGTGCCTGCCACGGAGCTGCCCTCACTCGCGAGCGGACGAGCCTTGGGGGGCATAGACGTCTTCGGTGAGGGAACCGGGCGTCGGGGGCGCGGTCCCCTCCGCTGCCCGAATAGCCGCCCGGACCTCTTCGTCGGCCTTGACCCTCATCTCCTCCCTCGACTCGGGAGTCAGGAGACCGACCGTCGCCAGCCACGCCGCGAGGCGCTCTACCGGGTCGTGGGCGACCGCGCGGGACGTCCAATCCTTCGGCTGGTACCGGCTCGGGTCGTCCGAGCTCGAATGTGGGGTCATCCGGTAGACGAGGAACTCTAGGAACGCCGGGCCGCCGCCGCCCCGAGCGCTCGCGAGGGCGGAACTCAGGGCGGAATAGGTGGCGATGATGTCGGTACCGTCGACCTGGCTCCCGGGGATGCCGTACGCCCCGGACTTCGACGCGAGGCTCGCCGCCGCGGTCTGTTTCTCGACCGGGAGCGAGATCGCCCACTGATTGTTCGTGCAGCAGTAGACGATCGGCAACTGCCACACCCCCCCGAGGTTGAGCCCAGCGTGAAAGTCGTTCGCGCTGGTGGCCCCGTCCCCGAAGAACGCGAGCGCGACCGCAGGTTCGTGCCGGAGCTTCATCGCGTAGGCGACCCCCACCGCATGGGATATCTGGGTCCCGATGACCGAGGACATCGAGACATAATGGACCTCGGAGGCGGTCGGGTGGCACGGCATGTTCCGCCCCCGCCCCGGGTCGAGGTCGTCGGCGAACAGGTGATGCGTGTAGGTCAGGAGGGAGTGACCCCGGACCAACGCCACGAGTTGCTCCCGGAGCCCGGGAAGTATCCAATCCTCAGGGCGCGTGACGAGACCCGCGGCGACCGACACGGCCTCCTGGCCGGTGGCTGCCCCATAGAATCCGACCCGCCCCTGTCGTTGAAGTCCCTGCATCCGGGCATCGAGCGCCCGGCCGAGCGTCATCCACCGCATCGCCGAGAGTAAGGTCTCCGACCAGCGCGGTCCCATTCGCGCCTCGGCTTGGGCGCGGGAATAGGAGAGCACGACCGTCTCGGGCCTCGCCGGCATACTTACCCCGGTGGCCCGCCGCCCGCCGCCCGGAGGGGGCCCCCCCGCTCCATCAGGACATCTCGGCGAAGAGCTGGTGCGGGTCCTCGAGGTACGACTTGACCGTGGCGATGAACCGGGCGCCCTCGATCCCGTCGATGAGTCGGTGGTCGAGAGAGATGGAGAGGTTCATCAGGTCGGCTGGCCCGATAGACCCGTCGGGCCGGTAGACCGGCCTTCGGATGATCCGGTGGACCCCGAGGATCCCCACCTCCGGGTAGTTCAGGATTGGCGTGGCGAGCACCCCGCCCAGCGCGCCGAGGCTGGTGATGGTGAACGTCCCGCCGGTGAGCTCACTCCGGGTGAGCTTGCCGGCTCGCCCACGCTCCGCAAGGTCCTGGATCTCGCGGGAGAGTTGCAGGATGCTGCGGGTCTCTGCGTGATGGATCACCGGGACCAGGAGCCCGTCGGGGGCAGCGGTCGCGATGCCGATATTGAAGGCCGAGTGGAGGAGGAGTTCGTTGCGCTCGTCGTCGACGGTGGCGTTCAGCCGCGGATGGACCTTCAGCCCCGCAACCACCCCCTTGACGATGAACGGGAGGTAGCTGAGCCGGACGCCCTGTTGTTCGACGTGCTTGGCCATCCGGTCTCGCACTCGGACCATCTCGGAAACATCGACCTCTTCGACGTAGGTGAAGTGGGCCGCCTTGTGCGTCGACTCGGCCATGTGGTCGGCAATGACGCGTCGCAGGCCCCGGATCGGGATCCGCTCGGAGACATCGGTACCGCTCGGAGAGATAGGTGCGGAGGCGGCGGCGGAGGTCGCCGGCGATGGGGCGGCAGCGGCAACCTTGGACGGCCCCGGTGCGGGGGAGGTCGGCCGGGCGGCCGTTGCGCGAGGGCTGCCGAGGTCCGCTTCGGTGATCCGGCCGCCGGGGCCGCTCCCTCGAACCTGGGTCAGGTCGACCCCGCGTTCTGCCGCAAGGCGGCGGAGATACGGGGACGCCATCACGGGCGGCCCGGCTGGCGTCGATGCAGACCGGCCCTTGCGCAGGGTGAGCCCCTGCGGGGGCGGGCGCGGGCCGAGGGGGGGAAGGAGAGGGGCCCTCGGGCCCCGGTGCGGTCGTGCCGGGTGGCTTGGGTGGCCCCCCCTCGGTATCGATAGTGACCAGGAGGCCGCCGACCTTGACCTTCTCACCGACCTGCGCATGGATCTTTGCGACCCGGCCGGCTTTGGGGGAGGGGATCTCGACGTTCGCCTTGTCGGTCAGGACGCTGACCAGCGGCGCATCCTCCTGGATCTGGGCGCCCTCCTGGACGAACCACTGGACGACCTCCCCTTCAGCCACCCCCTCCCCGATGTCCGGGAGGCGGAACTCGAACTGCATGGCTCTCCTATCCCGCCTTCATGGTGGTCCGGACCGCGTGGACCACGCGGTCTGCGTTCGGCAGGTAGAGGTTCTCGAGGGCATACGGGAACGGCGTGTCGTAGCCCGTGACCCGAGCGATGGGAGCCTTGAGGGAGAAGAGCGCCTTCTCCGCGAGGAGGGCCGCGAGCTCGCCGCCGACTCCGCAGAACCGGGCGGCCTCGTGCACGATCACCGCACGCCCTGTCTTCTCGACCGAGGCGACGAGGGCCGCCTCGTCGAGCGGTACCAACGTCCGCAGGTCGATCACCTCTGCGGAAACGCCCTCGTCCGCCAGCTTTTCCGCCGCCTCGCTCGCGACCGGGACCATGGCGCCGTAGGTAAGCAAGGAGACGTCGCTCCCCTCTCGAACGAGGCGGGCCTTCCCGAACGGTACGCGCACATCGCCGTCGGGAACCTCGCCCGTGACCGACCGATATATCCGCTTCGGCTCGAGGAACATCACGGGGTCCTCGTCGTGGACGGCCGTCAGCAGGAGCCCCTTCGCGTCGGCAGGGGTGGACGGGATGACCACCTTGAGTCCCGCCGTGTGACAGAAGTACGCCTCGGTACTTTGCGAATGGTAGAGACCGCCCTTGATCCCGCCGCCGTAGGGCGTCCGGATGACGACGTGGCACGGGTACTGTCCGCCCGAGCGGTAGCGGAACTTTGCGAGCTCGCTGACGATCTGGTCGAAAGCGGGGTAGATGAAATCGAGGAACTGGATCTCCGCGACCGGTTTCAATCCGTAGAGGGCCATCCCGATCGCGGTCCCGACGATCCCCGTCTCCGAGAGGGGGGTGTCCAGGTACCCGGCTCTCCCCGAACTCCTTCAGCAGCCCGTCCGTCGCACGGAACACGCCGCCGTTCACCCCGACGTCCTCTCCCAGAACCAGTACGTCCGGGTCGCCGCGCATCGCCTCGTGCAGGCCGCGGTTGACCGCCTGGACCAGGGTGAGCTCCGTCACGGTCGGACGGCCCCCTCGCGCAGGAGCGCGTCGAGCTCGGCACGCTCCTCTAACAGCCGCGGCGTCAGGTGGGCGAAAACATCGTCCAGGAACGAGCCGGGGTCGACCGGTCCCGTCTGTTCGGCGACCTCCAGGGCCCGGGACACCTCGGCGCGCGCCGCCTCTTCCATCATCGTGTTCCGCCGTTCGTCCAGCTGGCGGTCCGCGACGAGCCGGGCTCGCAGGCGGTTGATCGGGTCGTTCGCCTTCCAGTGCGCCACCTCCGAGTCCATCCGGTACCGTCGGGGGTCGTCAGAGGTCGAGTGGGGTCCAAAGCGGTAGACCTGCGCCTCGATGAGGGTAGGTCCGTCGCCGGCGAGGGCCCGCTGGCGGGCCACGGTGACCGCTCGATAGACGGCCTCAAGGTCGGTCCCGTCCACCACGACCCCGGGGAACCCGTAGGCGTCGGCCTTCTCCGCCAGCGTCGCGCTTCGGGTCTGTTTCTCGCGCGGGAGCGAGATCGCCCATTGGTTGTTCTGACAGAAGAAGATCGTGGGGGCCCGAAACACTCCCGCGAAATTCATGCCGGCGTGGAAGTCGTTCGAGCTGGTCGCACCGTCGCCAAAGTAGGCGATCGTGACGGCCGGGTCCTTACGGTGCTGGGCGGCGATCGCGGCCCCGACGGCCTGGGTGATCTGGGTCCCGATCGGGCTCGAGGCGGCCACGAACCGATACTCCTTGAAACCGTAGTGGTTCGGCATCTGGCGGCCCTTGCTCACGTCCCCCGAGTTCCCGATGAACTGGTCGAGCAGGAGCTGAAGCGGGACCCCTCGGGTCAGCGCGACCCCGAGCTCTCGATAGGCGGGAAAGATCCAATCCTCCCGACCGAGCGCGCGTGCGCTGCCCACCTGGGCAGCCTCCTGACCGGAGGCGGGCACATAGAACCCAATCCGGCCCTGTCGTTGGAGAGAGACGCAGCGGTCATCGGTGGCACGGGAGAGGAGCATCGTACGGTAGGCCTCCAGCAACTCGGAGGCGCTCAGCGCCGGGGCCGACGGCGCGCTCCCCGACCGAGACGCTGCGGGGGACCCTCCGCTGCTCATCGGTGGACCGACAGAGGTCCGCGATATAACGATAGAGGGGTTTCCGAGGAGCGAGCGGTGCACGGGCAACCGCCCGTCGGGGCCGTGCGCCCTCCGGCACAGAGCACCCACCGCATGGAACGGCTCCCGATGGCACCGTTCCGTTGCCCAGTCGCCGGTCCAAATACTTATACCGGTGAACCCGTGGCCGCGGCTCTCTCATGACCGACGATCCGGCCATCGAAGTTCGCGACCTCGTCCGGGTCTTCGACTCCCGCAAGGGATTCTTCTTCCGGGAGGTCGAGAGGACCCAGGCGCTGAAGGGCGTGAACCTCACGGTCAGCACGGGCTCCATCTTCGGGCTCCTCGGGCCGAACGGCGCGGGGAAGACGACCCTCGTGAAGATCCTCTCGACCCTCCTCCTTCCGACCTCGGGCAGCGCACGCGTCCTCGGGCACGACGTAACTCGAGAAACTGAATGGCTCCGTCCGCGCATCGGTCTCGTCCTTGGAGGTGAGCGCGGCCTGTACAACCGCATCAGTGCGCGGGAGAACCTCCGGTACTTTGCCGACCTTTACGGGATCCCGGTCCGCGAGCGCGAGCGTCGCATCCGGGAGGTCCTTGAGCGCGTCGACCTTGTGGATGCGGCCGACCGCCGGGTCGAGGAGTACTCCCGAGGGATGAAGCAGAGACTTCACATCGCTCGCGGCATCCTCCACCGACCGGCGGTCCTTTTCCTCGACGAGCCGACGATCGGGTTGGACCCCAAGAGCGCCCGAGAGACCCGGAAGCTGGTCCGCTCCCTGACCCGGGATGGGGTCACGATCCTGCTCACGACCCACTACATGTTCGAGGCCGAGGAGCTCTGCCCTGAGCTCGCGGTCCTGTCGAAAGGGCGGATAGTAGCCCACGACACGATCCCGGGTCTTCGCAGCCGCGTAGGAGGAGACCGGACCATCGAGGTCGAGGCCTACGGATTCGACGACCGCGAGGTGGAGGACCTTCGGTCGCTGCCCGGCGTCTCGAAGGTCGCGAGCGAGGAGTACGGGCCACGGACCCGGCTGACGCTTCGTATCCGGACCCCCGCGACCACGCCGGAGGCCGTCACGGCCAGACTCCCGGGGCATCCCGAGCTGACGGTGCGAGAACGGAGGACCTCGGTCGAGGACGTCTACCTCGACCTGGTCGAAGAGGAGGCGAGCTGATGGCGCTAGTCGGGGGGGAATCTTCCCGCGGCCGGACGACCGTCGCGTCCCTCCGTCTCGCGGTCCTCCAGTTCATGGCCGACCCGCAGTGGCTGGTCCCGTCGATGATCGCCCCCGTGATCTTCGGCCTCGTCTCCTTCGAGCTCTTCCGCGGGGCGGGTACGGTACTTCCTCACGTACGCGATCCTCGGGGCCGGGATGATGAGCATGTGGGGCCAGACGCTCTACGGGAGTGGCTGGGCCACCGGACAGGACCGGGAATACGGCACCCTCGAGCCGACTATCCAGTCGCCGAGCCCGTACCTCTACGTCGTGCTCGGTCGGATCGTCTGGAACGTGGCGGCCGGACTGATCGGCGGTCTGATCGTCTACATCGTAGTCGTCCTCGCGGCGGGGGGCCCACCGGCTCTCCCCGACCCGGTCGCTTTCGTGGTCCTGTTCCTGTTCGTCATGGTCACGCTCTCGAGCGTGGGCATCGTGTTCGCGGCGGCCTACGTCTACACCCGATATGCCGGATTCATCCAGAACATTGGAGAGTTCGCGTTCTACGTCGGCACGGGATGCATGTTCCCGGTCGTCCTGCTGCCCTTCTGGACGAACCCCATTGCTCTTCTCTTCCCGCCCACCTGGGCGCTGGATGCCCTGCGGGTACGTCTCGATTCCGGGGTACGTGGGCTTCGGCTGGGGATGGCAGTGGGACCTGGTCGGCGCGGTCCTGTGCACCGCGGCCTACGCCCTGGTCGCGGGCGCCATCTTCCACCGCGTGGAGCGACACGTCCTCGAGGTCGGGAACCTCTCTGAGTACCTGAGGTGGAGCGACCATGGCGATGATCTCCGACGTGCCCCACCCGAGGTTCTGGCGCACGTTCTGGACCAACGCGGTGATGGCCCCACGCACCAGCCTCGGGTTCATGCGGGTCGACTTCGTCCTCGGTACGGTCCTCGTCATCCCGCTCACCCAGATGGTCTTCTTCGCGTTCGTCGTGACGCTGGGGGGCGGAGGCTCCGCGGCGATCGCCTTCACGGCTATCGGCAATGCGGTGGCGACCGTCACCTACTCGAGCGTTTTCTCGGTCTGCCAAACCACCGACTCCGAGAAGCAGCAAGGAACGATGGAGCACTTGCTCGTGTCCCCCGCCGGCCGGCTCGCGCTCTACTTTGGCCGGGGGCTGATCCCCATTCTCGTCTCCCTCGCCACCGTGGCGGTGGGGCTCACCTACGCCGTGGCATTCTTCGGGGTGGTCATCCCGGCGAGCGCGGTGCCGGATTCTCGCCGTCTCCGTGGTCCTCACCGCGTTCGCGATGGTGGGGTTCGGACTCTTGCTCGGGGGCCTCGCCCTGTACCTCCGGACCTCGATCATCCTAGGAAACATCTTCCTCTTCATTGGCCTGCTGCTGTCTGGTGTCAACTTCCCCCTCTCGAGCCTCCCTCCGTCGCTGCAGCTGGTCGGAGACGCGCTCCCCCTGACCTGGGGGCTCTCGGCGATCCGGGCCGCGATTTCTGGCGAGGCCCTAGGACCTCTCGCCATCCTCTGGGGGGCCGTCGCCCTGTCGGGGATCGTCTCCCTCGGCCTGGCCATGGGGTGCTGGGAGGTACTTCGAGCGACGGGCCCTGGCCACCGGGAGCATCGCCCGTTTCTGAAGGGTGGCCGCGGGGCGGCTCAGCGGGGGATGGGACCCCGTCCCGGGGACGTTGTGCTCTGGCGGGGAGGGAGTACTCCGCGGATGTGCCCCTCTGCCCGGAAGGGGCTATATTCGGGCGCTCTCCCTGAGGGCGGGGCCCATAGCTTAGGCTGGCTGGAGCACCCGGCTCGATAACCGGGAGGTCGTCGGTTCAAATCCGACTGGGCCCACCTCTCGTCTGAGACTCGCCGCAGCACCGGGACGTTCCATGGCGCGGGTCCATCCGAACGAACCAGTCTTCCCCCCGCGACCTCGAAGCACCGCTCCCTTGCGGGTCGAGATCCAGTGCCCAAGCCAGAGGCTCCCGCCCCTCCAGAGACGCACTGAGCCTCGATGAGGTGCTTCTGCGGGCCCCGCATCCGCCACTCGGGTTGCTGGGCGACACCTCCTATCCACCGCTGGGCCGGGTTCTCGGTCTGTAATGACCCCAGGGCCATATCTTGCGATCCCGACACGAAGGGTACGTTGCCGGCTCGCTCTCCGACTCCGAGTTGTCGCAGCCGCCCGCCGGATTCTGAGCCTCCGAACGGCGTCGCGGGTGGCGCGGAGGGACCCGGCACGTTTCCCCCGGCGCCCGGGTGGTGGCCCCACTGCGACCGTCTCCAGGACCCGGAGCCCTGGCATTACCTCGGGGATCCAAGTTGCGACAGAAGAGGCGGAGCCCGGAGCCATCGGGTAGGGAACATGAGCCTCGGGCCGCAGATCTCTCCCCCAATCCCCGGGGTTAGCGGGATGGCCCGGTCGATGCCTATATACACCCCTCGTGCACGCAAGCCCGTATTCCCGGCGGCTCCCGGGCATCTCCGGCCATGAACGCGGTGAAATCTCGGACCGACTACACTGCCCGTCACCACTACCAGGAGCCTGAGGCCTCCCAGAATTACGACCGAAGGCGATTCTCGACCCTCTACGGAAGGGCCGTAGACCGGCTCGAAAAGCGGGCCCTGCGTCGCGCCCTCCGTACGCTACCTCCGGGGTCTGTGGTCCTCGAACTCGCCTGTGGGACTGGTCGAATGACGGAGGTCGCCATCCGGATGGGGTATCGCGTGCTCGGGCTCGACATCTCCCGAGGGATGCTCGACAACGCCGTCCAACGGGTCGGAGCTGACCCTCACTTGATCGGGCTGGTCCGCGGACAATCCGAGACGATCCCGCTGGAAACCGGCTCGGTGGACGCGGTCATGGTCTGCCGCTTCCTACCTCGTTTGGATTCGGCCGCCCGCCCGCAAGTGTTCCGCGAGATCCACCGGGTCAGCCGGCGGTACGCGGTGTTGCAGTTCTCCAGCGCGCGGTCGGTCCTTTTCAACTGGCGCGTCTGGTGGGCCCGCCCGGCGGGGAAAGGAGCCCCGGATCACGGCCCCGAAGGCACAGCTGATCCAAGAACTAAGGGACGCCGGGTTCCAGGAGCGCCTGACCGCGTATGTACTTCCCGGGGTCGCGCAGACCTACGTGACCGTCTTGGAGCGCTCCGACCCGCCGGCGTCGCCGGCGTGAGCCCAACGCACTCCTTGCCCCCTGCCGAGATCGGACCCCGCGAGACCGAGCTGGGAACCCAGCCATATGGGTTGACCGGAGGCGCCACGCCTTCGCGCCGAGGGAACGCATGGCGGTCCCTGTACCGCTTCGAATCCCCAGAGGGTCGCGCCTCGTCCTCCCGCTTTGGTCGCTAAGCCCCCCGGTGCCGCAGGGTGAAGCCTCGGAGGTGATCCGCGCTGTCCCCCATCGGGACCCTGTCAGAACACGGACTGCCTCCACGGGAGACCAGAAGTGCGGTTTCTCAGCTGTGGGGCGCAAGCGCGACCGGCCTAAGCAATTATAGCTCGGTTCTCTGACCAGCGTTGCCTCGAGCGAGGGGAAGGAGGCCAGTATTCCATCTGCCGGGTTGGGATGGGCACGTGCCTGGGGGGCTTCGGCAACACTCTTGTTCATGAGCCTCGGAGTATCCATGCTCCTCCTGGGCACCGCGGTGGCCTCAGGGCCACTTACCGAGGGGTCCCCGCCGGCAGGCCCGGCGGGGCTGCCGCTCGGGAGCGGACCCGTCTCGGAGCTGCCCGGCTCCGACTGGCCCACCTATCTGGGTCAAGTTGCCCGAAACTCCGCTAACCTCGGAGAGATCGAGCTCTCCTCCAGCGATGCGGCGAACCTTACTCTCCTCTGGAACTACTCCATCGGGGTCGCGAACCCGGGTACCTCCAGGCAGAACCGGTCGAGGTGAACAACACCGTTTACGTAGGGGGTGGGAACGGCACCTTCTACGCCCTCAACGCCACCACCGGCGCTCCGATTTGGCAATCCCCGAACTTGGGAACCGACTCCCGATGCAGCTACCCGGACGGGATCACCTCCTCCGCGACCGTCGCGGGGGAGAAGTGTATGTCGGGGGTGGCGATGGCAACTTCTACGCGCTCAATCAGAGCACGGGCAAGGTGGACTGGAAGTACCCTCGTCGGCAGCCCGACGAAGGGATACTACAACTGGGCCAGCCCCCTCGTCCTGACGAGCCTGGGCTACGTCTACATCGGCGTCGCGAGCGACTGCGACCATCCGCTCGTGAACGGGGGACTCGACCAGGTCTCGCTCACCACCCACCTGCTCGTCCACTTCTTCAGCGACCTCAACGCCTCGGAACAGACCGAGTGCGCTCTCAACAACACCAACCCCAACGGTTGCGGCGGGAGCATCTGGGGCTCTCCCTCCTACGACGCGGCGACGAACACGGTCTGGGCGGACACCGGGAACGGCTACAACCTCTCCGTGCCCGAGTACGGCGACTCCCTGATGGAGTGGAACGCCACCACGCTCGCACTGATCAATCACTGGACGATCCCGAACGCGGCGCAGGAGACGGACGGAGACTTCGGCGCCACGCCGACGCTCGTCAACCCTCCCGGCGGGACGCCGATGGTGTTCGCGACCGATAAGAACGGTTGGTCCTACGCCTTCAACCGGGCCAACATTGGCGCCGGTCCAATCTGGCAGACCCGGATCTCCAGCTCCCGCGACACGGTCGCTCCTGACGCGTACGGGGGCGGTCAGATCTATATCGCGGGGCACGCGACCATGGTGGGTGGAACGCGCTATAATGGTTCCATCCGGGCCTTCAACCCCTCGGTGAACAAGTCCCTCTGGGCGGACGGACTGCCCGGGGTGGTCCTGGGGGCCCCCGTGTACGCGAACGGCCTCGTGGTGGTCGGGGGCGGGAACGTACTCGAGGTGCTGAACTCGAGCACGGGGAAGATGCTCTACAATTATACGGCGCCCGGAGGGCTGAACGCGTCGTTCCTCGCCGCCCCCTCGATCTCTCACGGGATCATCTATGTCGAGGACATGAACGGGTCCGTGCTCGCCTTCGGGCTGCCGAACCCCCCGCAGGCGTACGATGTGACGTTCACCGCGACCGGGCTCCCTCCCGGCATGGCGTGGAACGTCACCTTCGCCGGGACCACCGAATCCTCGGATTCCTCCGCGATTGCTTTCCAGGAGGTGAACGGGTCCTGGGACTACTCCGTCCCCGCTCCCGTGGGGTACACGGTCTCCCCGAACGGTGGGGTGGTCCATGTGAAGGGGTCGTCCAAGACGGTCGACCTTACCTTCACTTCCACCGCCACCTACACGGTCACCTTCAGCGAGAGCGGGCTCCCCGCTACGACCGAATGGTGGGTCAATGTGACCGGCGGCCCCTCGGTCGCGTCGACCGGGAGCACCCTCTCCTTTTCCGAGGGGAACGGCACCTACCCCTACTCGGTCGCCAGCGACGACAAGGAGTACGCGCCGACCTCCCCGACCGGTTCGTTCGATGTGACCGGAGGGCCGGCGAGGGAGACGGTGACGTTCGATCTTGAGACGTTCCCCGTCAGCTTCTCGGAGGCCGGCCTCCCGCCGGGGACGAATTGGTCGGTCACCCTCAACGGGGTCCTGGGCAACTCGACCACGAGTCTCATCGCCTTCACGGAGCCGAACGGCACGCTTCCCTACACGATCACCGACATCGCGGGCTGGCACGAAACCACGCTTCCCTACAGCGGAACTGTAACCGTTTCGGGGCCGACCGCCCCGCCCACGCTCGAATTTGCGCCGATGACCTACGGCGTATCCTTCACGGAGTCCGGCCTCCCGGCCGGCACCCCGTGGTGGGTGAACCTTACGAGCGGCCCGACGTTCAACTCGACGACCCCCTTCCTCACGTTTGCGGAGGTGAACGCGACCTACGACTACACGGTGGGGACGGCGGACAAGGAGGTACCTGTCCGTCGGCGGGTCGTTCGCGGTCGACGGGGCAGCCGCGTCGGTGATGGTGACCTTCACCCAGGTGGTCTACACGGTGACGTTCGCAGAGACCGGGCTTCCCGTGTCGACGGTATGGTCGGTGACTTTGAACGGGGTCGAGCAGGACTCGGCCTCCCCCACGATCGTCTTCACCGAAGCGAACGGGACCCGGGGGTATGCGATCGGCGACATCTCGGGAGAGCACCAAACCACCTTGCCCTACATCGGCTCCCTGATCGTGAACGGCGGCCCTGTAACAGAGCCGACCCTGGTCTTCACACCGGTGACGTATGCCGTGACCTTTACCGAGAGCGGGCTGCCTGGCGGCACGACCTGGTATCTCAACCTCACCAGCGGTCGGTCCAACCAGACGACCGGGACCACCGTCGGCTTCCTCGAACCGAACGGGACGTACTACTACACGGTGGCGACCACGGACAAGGAGTACCTGTCGGTGGGCGGATCCTTCACGGTCCAGAGCGCGGCGGTGAGGGTGTCCCTCGCCTTCGCTCTCGTGACGTACAGCGTGACGTTCAACGAGACGGGACTCCCGACGGGGACGAATTGGTCGATCACCTTGGAAGGGACGGAGCGCGCGTCGACGTCCAGCACCATCGCTTTCACCGAGCCGAACAGCACGTACTCGTTTACGGTGGGTGCTTGGACCGGGGGCACCGCGTACCCCGGTAACGGGTCGATCAGGGTGAACGGCGCTGCGGCCCTGCAGGCGATCGCCTTCACCCCAGTGGCCGGAGGGTCGACGTTCCTGGGGCTCCCGTCCACCGAAGGGTACGCCCTGCTCGCGGTGGACGTTGCGGCGGTGCTCCTGTGTGTCCTCGTGGTGGTCTGGCTCCGTCGCAGAAAGCAGTCCCCGCCCGCGGCAGGGGCTCCCCCTTCACCTGCGACCGGGGAGAGCTCGGTTCCCCCGCGGTAGCGGACCGGGTCTCGGGGCGAGCCGGGGAGGCCCCTGCCGTCGGAGATCCTAGGGTACTGCGCGGGTGGTGCTAGGCACTAACGGCCTCGCGACGCCCGAATCGACTCCCGGAGGATCAGGGTCACTCCCCCGACCACCACGAGGGAACCTGCGACCTCCCAGAGGCTCACGGGTTCTCCGAGCAGCCCGGAGCCAATCCCGATGCCGACGAGCGGCAGCAGGTAGGCCACCACGTTGGCTCGAACGGGACCGACCCTGTGATGGAGGGTGAAGTAGACGAAGTAGCCGATCACGGAGGAGAAGGCGACCAGGGCCCCCAGGGAGTAGAGGACCCCCGCGGTGAGCGGGAGCACCTCGGGGGACGGCAGGATCAGGGCGACCCCTCCCAACAGCAGGCCGCCCACGCCGAACTGGACACCGATCTGCCATAGGCCCTGGCGGCCGCCGCCAACTCGGCGAAGCACGACCGTCCCGACCGCGGTGCTCAGGAACGCCGCGATGACGAAGAGGGGGCCGGGCCAGGTACCGACGGACCCCCCTGCCAGCGAGGGGAGAACGAGAACCACGACGCCGATAAACCCCAGCAGCAACCCCAGTAGGGAGAGACGTCCGAACCTTTCGACCGGCAGCAGGAAGAAGGCGACCAAGACCGTGAGTATCGGAGCTGTGGCGGAGAGAACGGAAGCGTATCCGCCCGTGGTGTACTGCTCGCCCCAGTAGAGGAAGCCCCCGTAGAGGCCGATGATGAGGAACCCCCCGATACCTGCCGAGACCAGAACCCCGCGACGCTCGGGGGTCGGCTCCCGGCGCAAAGCGGCGAGGGCGGCGAAGGCCGCCGCCGAGAGCAGGTAGCGGATCGATGCGAAGAGCAACGGAGAGGCGCCGAGGACGATGCCTTCCCGGATGAAGATGTAGGCCGACCCCCAGACGAGGCCCAACGCCCCCAGCAACGCGACATCGAGCGAGGTGAGCGATGGGACCGGAGCGGACGTCGAGGTCGGCGGTGTCGGGAAGGGAGGAGACCGCGATGCCAAGGCAGGCTGAACGGCGCAGGTCCCATATAGTTGGACCCGACACGCCGGGCCCGGCGATCCTGGTGGCACCTCCGGCGGGCTACGGGTCCTGGCGCTTCGTCAGACTCGATCGGGTCGCCCCGGCGCACGGTCCCCTCATCGAGGACGCGGGCGTACCACCCCCGCCGCCCCAGCGAGGCGCGGAGGAACTCCGGCCCACGCGCTTTCCCGATATACGGGAGAAGGAACAGATTATCGCAGGGGTCGCAGGGCTTCGTGATCTCCACGCGGGCACTCCCGATGCGGATCCGGGTCCCGGGCGCGAACGCATCGTACGCTACTCCCGAGGTGGTCACGTTTTCCCCCGGGTCGCCCGGGTGCACGGGCCAGCCCTCGCGGTTGAACTGCTCGATGGTCTCGATCGGCATGATCAGAAGGGCCATCCGCGGGTCGTCCTGCTTCTCCTCGTGCCGGTAGCGGTTGAAGTCCCCCTCCACTCCGTGGACTGTCACTCGCACCTCGGGGACCGCCATCTTCGGGAGACCGTGCTCGTCGGGATGCTCCCCTTTTCGGCTGAGTTGGTACACTCGGCCCCGTAGGGTGGCGGGATGGGTCATCGCGGGCGGGAAGTGGACCAGCCTCTTGAAGCCACCTCGACCGTGCGCGGGTGGCCGTATCGACGGGGGGTTGGGACCCTGCGCCCTCCGCCACGTGCGGGGATTCCGGGAAACGGCAAGGTCTGGCACCCATACGTAGACGAGGGCTTCGAAAGTCCTAACTCACCCAGCGCGAGGGGTCGGCCGAGGGCTTAAACGACTGGCTTCGGCTTCCCGGAGGCAGGCAGATGGTCGCGGACCTCCGCAGCGAAGAGCCTCTGTTCCCTACGCTCGAAGGCGTCACCTCGGCAGGGCAGCTCCAAGGGTTGGTGCTCGGCGACCTCTCGGACTTCTTCAATCCCTTTCTCCTCCAGTTCATGGAGGGCTCTCTGCGCTCCGACGCCGAGGTGACCGTCGTCCGACATCCGCCCGAGGTCATCGGGGTCTCCCTCTACCATCCGGCGGTGCGCCTGGTGTCGATCTTCACCCGGAGTCCGTCGGTGGCGGCCTCTCTCCTCGAGGGCCGGGCCGACGTGGACGTGTTCTCGGAGCTCTCGCTTGCCCCCGGGGCCGAAACCTACCACATCTATGCGGCCGAACTCCCCACCGGCCCCGCCCACCATCGGTTCACCCACGCGGTCCGAGAGGTCCAGCCGTCCGACCGTCCGGCGTTGCTGGCCCTATTCCGAGAGCTCTACGGCCGGGCGGATGAGGCTTGGTTCCGACCGATCCCTCCCCTTCCAGAGAAGGGCTTCGCCGTAGAGGTCGACGGGCGACTCGCGGGGGCGGCCTGGGTCTCCGTGGCAGCGGAGCACGCCCGGTGGCACTCGCTCTCCGTGCGGGCCCGATATCGACGCCTCGGCATCGGGAGGGACCTCTGGTATGCCCGGGCCCTCTGGGCGCGGGAGCAGGGGGCCCGAACGGCCATCGCCGAGATCTCCGAGCACAGTCTTGCGTCCCAGGCCGTGGCGACCTCCGCGGGGATGCGCCGGGTCGGAGAGATGTACCGCCTACATCGCCCCTGACGGGCGGCCAGGGAGGGCTAGGTGCGGGGAGCCCCGCAATTCGGGCACACGGTGGCGGTCGAGTCGATGAGGGTGCCGCAGTACCTGGCAGTTCACTTTCACCGTCTCCCGGAGGACTACCTGCTGGACCGCCGGCTGCTGCGCTCCCGTGAGGTGGATGGCCGGTGGCGCCATCCCCCCTCCCATCGGAGGAGGGGGCGGCATCGGCATCGTCCCATACTCGACCCGACCCGTGCGGGAGTGGCGGGGCAGCGACGCCCCCCGTCGAGAGCGGAGCGCGAGGAGCACCAGAAGGACCACGACCACCACCACCACCGCGGCGATCACGAGGATCGTCGCGTTCGATAGGCCGGAGGAGCTGCTGGCGGAGGAGGAGACGCTCGACGTCGTCAGCGGGTAACTGGTACTCGTCACCGAGAGCACGTCCGTGTAGGTGAACCCGTTACCGGCGCCGTCCGTGTCTTGTTCGGTGTAGCTGTACCCGACGATGTATCCCGTGGACGGGTCGAAGTACGCCTGCCAGGTGTACGACGCGGTGAACACCCCGTAGCTGTCGTCCCGCTGGTATTGGCTGGTCCCCTGGGCAGAGATCGTCCGCACGGACCGGGAGGGGTCCGTCGGGAGCGGGTAGCTCGAGGTGGTGGACACCACCGTCATCGGGGTGTTCAGCAGCTCGAGGTGGCCGCCGGCGGCGAGGGAGTTGTTGACGTAAAACCACACGGAGGGGTTGGTGTACCCCGTCTGGTTATCGGTACCCTGGAGGTACAGGAACGTCTGCGCGGAGAAGGTGAAGCTCCCGCCGGAACTCCCGCGCTGGGAACCCCCGTTGCTGTTCGAATACGAATAGGCCGACGCGTAGGTCGCCGACACGCTCCCGTTCGGGGCGACGGCGGTGACCCCGAGGGACCCGTTGATGAATGTGATGTCGCTGTACCCGAGGTAGCTCCCGACTCCGTTCCCCACCGTGATCGTCTCGAAGTAGTGGAAGTCGTCCCCCGCTAGCGGCGTGTAGTGACCACCCGGGGCTCCCGCAGCGGATGCTGTGAGCAGCAGGAACAGGAGCGGGACTGTCCAGAGGAGGGATCGCGCCCTCACCCGGCAAACCCTCCGCCCATGACGTGGGCGTGGCCCGGGTGGATGCCCCCGATACCGCTGAACGTGGAGAAGTACGACCCATGCCCGACGATCACCGGCGCAAAGAAGAAGAAGCGGGGACCGTACAAGTAGCTCGCCGGAATGGGGGCTGCGGCAGCCGCCGCGGTGGTGTCGAGCTGGCCGAGGGTCTCGTCCCGGATGCCGTGGATCAGCCGCACCGCAAGACAGATCATCTCAGGTTCGGACATCGGCATGGCGCGCCGGCCGACGACCTCGTAGGCCTGTTCGAGCAGACTCAGCGTCTCGTTCGCCTCGAGTACCGGGATCGCGGCAAGGATCGCCGAGGCGACCAGGGGGAACTGGAGGTACGTCCCCATCCCCCGAGTGATGATCCCGAGCTTCGTGTCGAGACCTTGCACCGGGAGCTCCGAGAGGGTCAAGTAGGCGCTCGCGAGCTCGACGTCCTCCGAGGGCGCGAACCCCCAGCTCCCGAAGAGACCGCGCAGCGTCGTGAACTTCTGCCAGAGGTCCGCGAGCGGACGATTGACGACCGCCATGAGCGCGGCCGACTCGTACGATTTGGTCAACTGCAGGAACGTGGGGAGGTTCGCGGTAGCGTAGGAGCCGTCCTGACGCCGTCCGAGAAGGAGCATCGACGCCACCCCGAGGGACGCCTCCTTGGGCACCCCCGCGCGCCGGGCCTCCTTCTCCAACTGCTCGAGGGCCGGGAGGCTTGCCTCCAACGGTTGCGGGACCGCCGTGACAATCTCCGCAGAAAGCAACCGGTTCTCTTCGTTGGAGGTAAGTCTGCGGAGCGCGCTCCAAGCGTTCAGCAGGGCCTGCGAGCCCTGCGAGACGTTCGGCTGCTGCTTCGCGAGGCCGAGCGCGAGCGCCCAGATATGGGACTTGTCGTAGGCCCCGAGCGGGCCTGCCAAGCCCGCCGCATACTGCGCCCCCCGGTCGGAGAGCTCGTTCAGCTCGTGGTCGACCTGCTGGCTCTGCTGGACGTACGTCGCGAACGGAACGTCGGAGATCCGATAGAGCCGGACGCTCATGTCCCGGAGTTGCAGGAGGCCGGCCCCGGTGAGTCCTACGTATCCGCCGGCATACGGCACGAGCGTATCCAGGAACGATTTCTTCGCGACTAGCTGGTTGAACTGCTGCTCCCGATTACTCTCGTCGGCGGTCGTGGCTTGAAGGGCCGCGCGGTCCTGGGCTTCCTGCTGGAGGGCCGCCGCCTTCTTGTCGTGGCCCTCGAAGGCAAAGAGGATCGAGTGGGACTTTCGGGTCTCCTCCTGCAGGTTGAAGGCAAGCCGGGCGCGGGCCTGATCCTCCTGGTCGAGGGACGCGCGCGCGGCCCCGAGGGTGGCGACCTCCTGCTGGGCCGCGGTGTATTGGTCCGAGCCGAGGAGCTGTACGAGATTGAGCTGCTGCAGGAGAGCCAGGTCCTCCGGCGCAAGGTTGGTCGTCACCTGTCGGCTGCGGACGCTGTTCAGATAATCGTAGATCGCCTGCGAGTTCGTCATACTAGGCATCGACCGCCGGGAAGGTCAGATACAGGGCCGCCTCTTCATCCTTGTTCCGTATCACGAACTCCAGCCGAGAGCCGTCCCGGCGAAGACGGACGAACGGGTCCTCCCTCAGCGCGGCCCGGAGAATGCCTTCGAACCTTTCCTTCCGGCCTCCCCCACCCCCGAACCGACGCTGCCGCTCGTTCTCGATCTGCTCATAGCCGAAGGTCATCTCGTACAGCGACCGATAGACCTGGTCCTCCAGCTTCTCCTTCACAGAGTCGACCGGGACGGTGATCGGCTCGATCCCCTCGAGGTCCACGAAGTAGACCGACCCGTCCGGTGCCAGCACGGCATCCTTGTCGAGCCATACGTCGTGGAAGTCGAGACCCCGGTAGGTCTCGGAAGTGGGACCCACCTCCATCGTCCGGGCGAACAAGCTCAGCATCGCGACCGTGCTCCGCACGAAGTTCGTCTCGAACTGCGCTGCACGCGCGTCGGAGTCGACGGAAAAGAGGTCGAAGACATTACGGACGTTCGTCCCGAGGGTGTTCTTCGCGTGGAAGTAGACCCGGATGTTGGAAGGAACCAGCCGAAGCTCCTGGACGATCCGGCCCCGGGACCTGTCGGTACCAGAAGAGCTCACGGACCTCGCCCTCGAGGCGCTCGGGCAAGAAACATACCTTCACCACAGGGGCGATCAAGAACCCCCCGATCGACGTCAGGTCCGCCCGCTCGGAGACCTCGAGCGCCGTCGTCGCGTGCTCGATCCCTTGGCCGCCGTACGGAGAGCCCCGAAGCCAGAGCTCGCCGGTGATGAGCCGGTCCCGCCGGTCGGGGGTTCTGCACGCAGCTTCTGCCGTACCTCGGCGTCGGCGGTGAGCTCCGCGCCGTACCATCGGTCGAGGGGTCGCCACGAGTAGGGGTCCACGGGAGAACCGATCCCCTTGACGGAGAGGTAGAACGGCTGGCCGTCCAGGGTGACGACCGGGTCGGGTCGGACGGCGCCCCGGTTGTCATCTTCGATGAACTCCTCGATCGCGACGGGCGGTCCGGCAAGAGCTGGCTCATCGGACGCGGCAGGTAGACCCTATCGAGCGGGCCTAGTGCGTATGCCAGGAACTGACGATTCGTGCGGCTCGTTGCCGGATGGGCCCGCAACTCTACCGGCATTCCCGTCAGTCTCATCGGATCCGGTAAACCCCCGCCCCTCGCCTTCGCGAACTCTCGCGCCGTTACTCCGCAGGGTCGACCCATTGTCCGACGTGGATAAGTAGCGACCCATCCTCGTGGGTTGAAATGTCCGGGCAGTTCTGCAACAAATGCGGGGGCCAGAATCCGCCCGGGGCCGGCTTTTGTCAGGTACCTGCGGAAGCCCGATCACAACTCCCATTTCGCCACCGCTGCCTACCTCCGGCCCGACTCCTCCGCCAATCCCCTCCTCCTGGGGCTCTTCGGTCTACGCGCCCGCGGTTCCTCCCCCGCGCCGCCGCACTTCCTGGCTGAGGATCCTCGTGGTCGTGGTCGTCGTGGTCCTGATCCTCGCGGTCCTGGCCTACACACTGCTGCCCGCTCCGAGCTCACCAGTCCAGGTCACGTTCATCGATTTCGTTTCCTCCGACAATACCTGCGGACTGAACGGCATCGAGTACCTACGGGTTCAACTCCAGCCTGAGCGCGGCCGTCCCCCTGGACTTCTCCATGAACAACTCCAACACGACCGCAGGCCCATGCACGATCCATACCGTCACCACGCCTACCCCCGGCTTCACCATCGCGAGCGCGACGCCTTTGCCGTGCCTGGTCCCGTCGGGCGAAAGCGTCGACTGGACGGTCACCGTCAACGTACCAGGGGCTAACTACAACGGTATCCTCACGCTGGTCGTCACGTAAGCAGCGTACGGACCCCGGGACCCCGATGGATCCGGCCGTCTGCCGGCTCACCCGCGGACGGTCGTCTGGGGGCGGGGGTCGCTCTCGCTCTCGGGTCCCAACGCCGCCGCACTCACGAGCTTCGCGGCTACCGCGATGGCGCTGATCGCCTCGTTCGCGCCGGCCTTGCGGAGCTTCGCAACGTTGCTCGGGATGGTCGCCACCGCTACGATCCGCAGGCGGCCTGCGATCCCGCGTGCGGTGATGACGGTGAGCAGGTTCTCGGCGTCCGAGTCGTCCGCCGCGACCAGGGCGCGTGCCCGCTGGATCCCGACCGCCCGGAGGTCGTCCTCCGAAGAGCTCTCCCCGACGTGGGTGGCGAACCCCTCTGCCCGCAGTCGGTCGACGGCTCGGGCATCCGGCGAGAGCAACACGGCACGCACCCCCTGGTCGCGCAGGGACTCGGCGGCGGCCCGGGCCGTGGTCGAGGTGCCGCAGACGATGACGTGCTCGCTCAGGTCCTCCATCTGCGCCCGCTGCAGCCGTTGCGCGATGCGTTCCAGCCTGCGCTCGAGGAACGGCTGAAAGAGCACCACTACGGCCGATAAGAACGTTCCCACGCCGAGAAGGATGAGTACCTACGACGAACTCGCGGGCGGTGTCCGTCAGGGGTGCAAACTCCGAGCCGTTGGTCGAGATCGTCGCGACGGTGAAGTAGAGAGCCTGGCTCCACCCATGAATGGGCGGGGTGAATTCCCCGCCGAGGAACCGCGCGCCGACCACTCCGAAGAGGATCGAGAGGAGGGCCGCAACCAGCACCATGAGCTGGGTCGAGGCCGGACCGGTGACCGCGCCTCGGTAGAATCCGCCTCGATGAGGGAAGATCAACGCCACGAGGCCGGTGGGCCGCCACGGCGGACGCTAGGGAGAAGATGTTGGGACTAACGAGGGCGATCGCAGATCGTTAGCGCGGGTGCTAGCAACGAGAAGGCCCACGCCACGAGGCTCTGCTCCGCGATGCGGAACGATAGGGCAAGTAGCAACACCCCGGCGAGCGCATCGAACGGAGGGTCGTACCCCGATAGGAAGTCGCGATAGAAGTCTGGGATGACCAGGATGGAGGATAGGAGGCCCATCGCCACTAGAAACAGGCCCGTCCCGGCGGCCGCAAGGGCCAGCGTCTGCCCGCGGTCGGACCCTATCATCCGGCGTTTCGTCTCCGGCTGGGGCTGGGCCGCACCCCCACCGCCTGAAATCGCCACGTCCATCCGCCACCGCCTCAGGTGGCGGAGCTAAAAAACCCGCGGCGAGGTCGGCATCGCTTCGTGCGCTCCGTCCAGGGGCCAGAGGGCATCCCCGGGCATCCCCCGATAGCCCTTCCACTCCCAGGTCAGGGGGGACACGTGCCAGTCTCGCACGCCGTCCAGAGGAGTGATAAGGCCCCCCCGATACGTCCGGCGGACGGAATCGCCATCGACCTACCCAGATCGGGGCGCCCGCAGCGAACATGAGCGACCCCGACGGCCGAAAGACAAGCGCGAGCCAGAGCACGACCAGTTTCGAAGACCTCCCCCTGAACGAGCGACTCCGCGCAGGGATCCGCGAGATGGGGTACCGCACCCCGACCGAGATCCAGCAAGGGGCCATACCGGACGCGGTGCTGGGGAGGGACCTCATCGGGACCGCCCAGACCGGGACGGGAAAGACCGCGGCGTTCCTGCTGCCCATCCTCGAGCGGCTGATGAGCCATCCTCGAGGCAGGATCTACGCCCTCATTCTGACCCCGACCCGAGAGCTCGCGCTCCAAGCCGAAGGCTTCCTCCACCAACTCGGTCGCCACACGGGGCTTCGGGGCGCGGCAGTGTACGGAGGCGTCGGGATGGGACCTCAGGAACAGGCGCTCCGCGGGGGTGCGGAGATCATCATCGCCACTCCCGGCCGCCTGCTCGACCACATGCAGAGGGGCTACGTGGACTACCGGGCCCTCGAGATCCTAGTCCTCGACGAGGCGGACCGGATGCTCGACATGGGATTCCTCCCCGACGTTCGGCGGATCCACGCCCGCCTTCCGAGGGTCCGACAGACGATGCTCTTCTCCGCGACGATGCCCCCCGAGGTCGTACGGCTCTCCCGCGACTTCCTCCACGAGCCGCGCATGGTCCACGTCGCAGCCGACACCGTCGCCGCGGTCGGGGTCTCCCATCTCGTCGTGCCCGCACCTTCCCCCCAGAAGACCGCGATGCTCTGTCGGCTGCTCGAGGACGCCACCATGACCAGCATCCTGGTTTTCGTCCGGACGAAGCGCCGGGCGGATCGGCTGGTCCGCGACCTGCAGCGGGCCGGGATATCCGCAGGAGTCATTCACGGTAACAAGAGCCAGAACCAGCGCATCCTCGCCCTGGAAGGATTCCGCAGCGGGAGCCACCGCGTCCTGGTCGCGACCGACATCGCCGCCCGTGGGGTGGATGTGGAGGGGGTCTCGCATGTCATCAATTACGACGTTCCGCACGAACCGGAGATGTACATCCACCGGGTGGGGCGGACGGCCCGCGCCCAGCGCCGGGGGGACGCGATCACTCTGGTCGCTCCCGAGGAGGAGCAGGACCTCGTCCGGGTCGAACGCATCCTCGGGGAGAAGATCCCACGCGCACGGATGCCGGGGTGGGATTACAACTCGCCGGCCCAACCCCCCGTCCTCGTTCCGAATCCGCCCGGTGCCCGCTCAGAACGCCGCGAGTTCGGACGCCGGGGCCAGGGCAGCTCTTCGAACGAGCGCCGTCGGATGCATCGACCGCAGGGAGGCTCCCCCGGTGGGGGGAGTAACCGGAACCGTTACCGCCGCTCGGCGGGCTCACGGGTACTAATCCCAAGTCCCGGCGACGGCCCCGCGGGGGTCCCCGCGGACCCCGACGGTCGACGGGAAGAAGCATAGAGTACCGCGGGCTGGGGCGGAGTGCCCGTCCGAGTTTCCGTGACGACGAACCTCCGGATCAGCCTCACCATTCTCTCGGTCGGGTTCGCCGTTGAGGGGGCCTCCGAGCTCTACACGTGGGCGACACCGGGCGTCGACCATGCGGGCCTGCGCGGACTGTTCCTCCTGCCGACGGCATTGACCCTCGCGGGCCTCGTCTTCGTCTGGGTCGGCCGTCACGAGTGGAGCGAGCTGCACCGTCAACGAACCCGGCAGGCGACCCTGATCTTCGGGCTGAGCCTGCTGGGTGCCCTGGTCGCGGGCCTGGAGATTGGACTCTTGGTCGCCTATCCGTCGAATCGGGACCCCCCTTTGGGCCGAGGTGCTCTTCGGTGGGGCGGTCGCATCCCTGCTGCTCGGCACGTTCGTGACCTACGCCTACCTCATCTTCCACTTGGTGACGCTTCCCAGTCGAGCCGCCCTGTCGGCCGCCGTTGCGTGGGCGTTCATCGTCTCCGTCATCATCACCTTCGTGCTCGCGGGGGACCTGCCCACCGTCCTCGGCTTGATCCGCTCCCGGAGCTACTCGGTCCCGTCCTTCCTCGCCCCCGTGGACTCGCTCATTTCGTACCTCTTCCTGTCGTACTTCCTGCTGCTCGCGGCCTACGTGGAGGCGCACGTGGTAGTTGCCCGCGGCCTGCCGCCCGGGGCGGACGCCTCGGCTCCCGACCCCTCTTCCGGTCCCTCGCGCTAGCCGCGGAACCCAATTGAACTCGGACCGCGTTCAGTACCCGGGATGCCGTACGTCGAGTACGACGAGGTCGAGGCCGTCTGCGCCGATTGCGGCCGGATCTTCCGCTCGGAAGACGCGCTCGAGGCTCATCGGCGGGAGTCTCACCTGACCCTATCGCCGGTACCGCCTCCGAAGGGAGAGCGGCCGCACCGGCGTAAGGGTCCGCCATGAACCGGGCCAGGTCGGCCGGGCGCGCAGTTTCCGGGTCTTAGCTCACGGTCCTTTGACGGGCCACACGGGGGGAGCTCGCCGGACCAGGCCGTTCGAGGTGCCACCAATCCCCCCGGGCCTGCCTTCTATCGGACCAGAGCGGCGCGGAAGGGATGAGTCTGGAGGGACGGGCCATGTAATGAGGGGGCGAGGTCCGGGTACCATGGAACGAAAATGACCCGCACGTGCCCCGATTGTGGATCCGCTGTCGAATACGCCTCGCGGACGGCCCTCGTGCTCGAGGGGTCCTGCAGCGGCTGTGGCCATGTGCTCACCGTGATGCAAAACCTGCCCGAGGGGACCCCGGTCCCGACAGGTGACGGGGCCGACGCGTCGTCGGGGAAGGGTCGCGCCTCCGCCCGTGGCGAAGTGGGCGGCTGGTCCGGCCCCCGACCGTCTTGTGTGACCTGCGGTGCGGCCATGACATTCCACTCGGCCGGCGAAGGGATCCAAGGGGTCTGCTCGGGCTGTGGACTCGCTTCAGGGTACGTCCCTGAGGGGTCGTCCGGCCCCGAGTCCCGCCCCCGCCGCCCCCCTCGGTTCGAGCCGTCGGGCGAGGACCGCGGCGGGTTTGGCCCGGCTCGGGCGCGCCCGTGCCGTGAGTGCGGCGGGCCGCTCAGGTTCTCCACCGCTCCCGATGGGACCATCTCTGGTGAGTGCGGGTCGTGCGGCAACCGATTCACGTTACCCCCGAGGAGGGACGGTCCGGGCGGCCGAGGAGACAGCGGGGGTCGTCGGTTCGACCGCGGCTCCGGCCCTCGGTTCGGGAGAGGAGGGCCCCCACGACGCTACGGGAGACCCTCTGGGGCCGGGTTCCGACCTCGGGAACGACGCGAGGACCGGGACGACGAGGGGGACGAACGTCCTCGTCGTCGCCCTCGGCGAGAATAGGGCGCCCTCGCTCTCCCCGGGCGCTTCGTGGCAAGGGGGCTCGGGCGCGATCTGCACGAGCGGAAACGCCGGCGCCGGTCTCGATCGTATGATCCAGACCCAAGGGGGCCGCCCGAAAAGGCCGCGGCGCAGCCCCTTCTATAGCCCGACTGCGTCCGCCGCTTCGGGAACCTATGGCTGAACCGACCGTCGCAACCGAACTCGAGCAGGTGACGAAGTACCAGTTCCGCGCAACGTACCCGGGTCAACCGTTCGGCCCGACCGTGCTTGACGAACCAGCTCCGACCGGAGGAAACGTCGGACCCGGCCCGATCCTGACCCTCGCCACCGCCGTCGGGCACTGCATGAGCTCGACCTTGGTCAGCACCCTTGAGCGGGCCCACGTGGCAGTAGCCCCGCTGCGGACGGCCGTCAGCGTGGAAGTCGGCCGGAACGAGCGGGGCCGTCTCCGGGTCCGACACCTCTCTCTCGAGATCTCGACCCGCCCGCTGAATGAGGAGGACCGCACCCGGTTCGACCACTGCGTCGCGATCTTCGAGGACTTCTGCACCGTAAGCGGCGCGGTGCGCGAAGGGATCCGTATCGATACCCGAGTGGCCGCCGTCCCCGGGTAGAGGCTCAGGCGACCGCCGGGACGGGGGGAACGACCGAGCTCGTCCCGTAGGCGCGCCGGGGCCGTGGGAGCGCGGCCGGCCCGCCGGTGGCTCGCGCCAGAGCGGCTTCCCGCCAGAGCCAGGTACTCGACCTGCTCCTCCTCGGTCATGTCGCACATAGGGGTACTCGAATCCTCCTCGGACACATAACTCGGATGGTACAAGACGGGTCCAGCGACCGCGGAGCCGTCGACCCTCGGCTCCCTCCGGCGCAAAGCGATTCCGGCCAAGATCTCCGCGACCCAAAGTACTACCGGGGAGTCTCCCGGCCTTCAGCGCGGTCCTTCGACCGAAGCCCAACCCACTCGACAGATCGATCCGAGGAAAGTTCGTACTCCTGACTCTTTAAGGACCGCGCAAAGCCCCCTCAGCAATCCGTGACCGGGTCGGGTGCCTCAACGGTCGGTCGCCCTGGAGGTCGCCGCTCCCCATGATCCCGACGTCGTACGCGATCGGCTCCTCGTTGGTCGTTCTGACCGTGATGTTGGGCCTCCTCTGTGTTCGGGGCTTTCGGAGATACTACCAGAACCGCGTCCGTACCCAGTTGATGTGGGGTACCGGGCTTGCGTTCGCCGCGGTCGCCATGGCGCTAGAGGCCGTGGTCTACCTCGGGGTGGTCACGGTGGTCCTCCTTCAAGCCTACGTCTTCGTTTCGGCCGCGATTGTCGGGGTGCTCTCCTTGGGGGCGACCCGGGTCCTCCGCCGTCCCAGGGTCGAGCGCGCCTACTCGTGGTACATCGCGGCGACCACCGGGCTGGTGGCCGTGTTCAGCTTCCTCACGCCGCTTCCCCTCAGTATGGTCACGAACGGGATCATCACCGGGGACCCCCCGCTCTCGTTGATCGTCCTCTCCACCCTCGTGACCGGACCGGCGACGGTCGTGCTGCTCACCGCGTCCGCGGTCTCACTTCGACGCGACCGCCGGTGGCAGACCCTGCTGATGATCGCCGGTGCGCTGATCCTGGGGGCCGGCGGCACCCTCTACATTGCATCCTTCCCTGTCGCGCTCTACTACGCGGAGTTCCTCGGGATTATCTGCCTCTTCCTGGGCCTGGTCAGCTTGCAGGGAATCTCGGCCCCGGCCCCCGCAAGCGCACAAAGTTCCACTACGTAACCCACGGGCCGAGGCGAGCCCGACGGGGTGGGGCGTCGGGCCGTGACGGGCGTGGTCCGTCGTGCGAGGGCCAGGTCGACCTGGTAGCGGGGAACACAAGAGAGAAACCCTTGCGTTCCATGAGCGAGCGGCGCGGTGATGGAAGGGTCGGCAAGCGAGACCTCGCCGGCGAAGCGGGCGGGGATGGTTCTGGTGGCGGGGGCGGGTGGATTCCTGGGCCAGGGAATCACTGCGGCCCTTGTCTCCGAGGGTTGGCAGGTTCGGGGGTTGCTTCGAACTCCGGCGAAGACCGACCTCGTCCGGAGAATCGGCGCGGAGCCTTTCCTGGGTGATGTGCTGGATCCCGCTTCGCTGCGTCGATGTGTCGAGGGGTGCGACGCGGTCATCCACGTGGCCGCCGCCTACCCGGGCCCAGGAGTATCCCCGGAACTGGCGCGAAAGGTCCGGGTCGAGGGTACTCGCAACCTTGCCTCCGCCGCCCGTTCTGCGGGCGCTCGTCGCCTCTTGGTGGGCTCCGGGTACTGGGTGTACGCCGACCAGCCGGGGGTCCTCGAGGATGATTCCTCGCTCGACCCCCGGGGTGAGTCCCAGGTCAACTACGAGGCGGAACGCGCCGGACTCGAATCCGCGGTGCCCCGGGAGCTGGAGGTGGTGGTCGGTACGGCCGGGAATGGTCTACGGCGACGGCTCCTGGTTCCGCGGCATGGTCGACTCGATCTGGAACGGCTCCTACCGCTACCCCGACCCCGGCGAGAACCACTGGTCCCTCGTGGAGCTGGGGGACGCGGCAAGGGCCTTCGCTACTCTCCTCGAACGCGGGAAGGCCGGGGGGGCCTACCTCGTGGTCGATGATGCCCCCATTTCGTTGCGCGACTTGTCGGCCCTCATCGCTCGGGAGGTGCATGCCGCCGCCCCTCGCGGGGTCTCCCGCGAGTCGGTCGAGGAGGAGGTAGGCCCCGACGTCGCCCGCCACTTGGCGGCCAACCGGGCGGGGTCGAACCGGAAACTCCGGGAGCTCGGCTGGGTCCCGAGGAATCCGGATTCGCGGCAGGGGATCCCGGCCCTCCTTCGCTCCATGAGATGGGGGGACGGTCGAGACCCGCGCGAGTACCTCCTCATCGTAGACCCCCCTGGCCACCGAGGCAAGGGCCTCAGGGCTCCGGGTCGGACCGGGCCGGCGGCGAACGCGAGTCTACTCTCGAGCCCCTGGTCGCGAGCTCGAGGCGATGGGAGAGCTCTGGGGCGGAAACTCCCTCGACCTCGAGGACCTTGGCCGGGGATCGACCTGAGGTGACCCAACGGACGCGCGACGTGCTCGTACCGAGCCACCTCGCCATGAGGGAGAGGATGGTCGCATTGGCAGCTCCCCCGAGCGCGGGGGCCCGGCATCCCACCACCCATCGTCGCCGCCACGGGTCCCAGTCCAGGTAGTCGCGCGAGCTCCCCGGCCGGGCCCAAATAGCGATGCGCCCCATCCCACCTCCCGCGCCCTCGAAAGGGCCGGCCCTCCATGAGCCAATCGCCCAAGAGACTGGCTTCGGAGGGAGGTTTACGCCTTATCACCCCCGTCCCTACCCGACTCTCGATGCCGGCGAGCAAGCCTCCCGCCACCTTCGTCTCCGACCTGAGACCGTCCCGGGTCGCCACCGTGGAGGGGACGGTGTCGGAGCTGGAGGCGGTCCGCGACATCGCGACCCGGGATGGCACGACCAAGAAGGTCCGCAACGGGAAGCTCCGCAACGCCACCGGGGAGATCTCCCTGGTACTATGGGGTTCGGAGGTCGACCTGGCCCAGCTGGGTGACCGAGTTCGGATTGTCGAGGGTTGGGTCTCGGATTTTCGGGGACGGCCCCGAATCTCGCTCGGTCGGACCGGTAGGCTCGAGAAGATAGCCTCCCAGCCGTCGGATTCCGCGCCCGACTGACGGAGCCGGGTCGTCGGCTCGCGACCGCTCCCCTAGCTGGGGGTTGCTGGAAGGGCGTAATCCACGAACGGACCCTCCATGTACTCCGCCACCTTGTCCTGGCCGAACTCGAGCCCCAGGACATAGGCGAGATGGAGGGCCGCCGCGCTTTCCTCGGGCGTGGGCCCCGGGATGATCGCGGAGGTCGTCTCCACCGGACTCGCGTGTCGGTTCAGGCAGACCAGGACCGCCTCGAACTTCGGGAATGCGAGCTGGAAGAGCCGCAACTGCATCGCGATATCGGGGCGCAAGGGAATGGCCGGGTAGCTCTTCATCTCGAAGAACCTCGCGCGGCCGTCCCAGTAATCGGGTTGGGCATAGACTCCTACCCGGCCGCCGATGCGGATCACTCGCGTCCGCGGACGGGCGAGACCGAAGATCTCGCTCTGGCGGTACGCTTGCAGGACACCCCGGAACTGGCTCAGGATCCTGTCCCGCTCCGGTACGGTGACCGTCACCGCTGCCTCTTCGAGCGCTTCGTCGAGGAGCGTCTCCGCCATGCCTCGCATGGCCGCAGCGGTTGGCTTGCGTCCGAGGCGTGCCTGGTGTCCGAACTGGGAGAGCGAACCATCGATGGCCTTACCCACGGCCATGGCGACTTCGTCCTGCTCCGTCGCCGGCGGCCGGGGGTACGTGCGCTGGACGATCTCGTGGACGGCGATGGTTCGGAGCGTGGTCATGCCCGACTCAAAGGTGCCTCTGCGCGCGGGCTCATAGCCATGATGGCCACCCACTTACCGGTCCCACGTCGCGCATGCGATCGGCCCGGGTTACAGATTTGGTACCGGCCGGCACCGCCCCCGCCGCACGGACCCCCGGTCGGGCGTCCCATGCGAGCGTCATCCAGGGAGCGGTCGGCGCCCCACAGCGGCTATCACGGCTTCCCATTGACGTCGAACGTGGGCCCCCGTTGCCCACGCATCGCCGGCTCCCTGGTCGGGCCGGAAGCGGCTCGACGCGCCCCCTCGCATTGCTGGCGGTAGGTCACCCCCAGGAATCGACGGTACCCTTCGCGAGGTCTGAACGCCGCTGCGGAGAGGAGTTAAGCGGGCTTCCGCGCCTTGCGGGCCCGTGTCCGACAGTTCGATGCCACCGCTGCCTCCGCCTCACACCCAGGTCGGCGTGGGAGGGGTGCTGATCCGGAACGGCCGGGTCCTTGTGAATCGGGCGGTCTACCGCGAGCGGTTCACCGTCCCGGGAGGCTACGTAGACCGTGGCGAGACTCTGGAGGCCGCCGTCGTTCGGGAGTTCGAGGAAGAGACCGGAGTGAAAGTTCGCGTCGGCCGCCTCCTCCTGACCCGGCACAAGGTCGTCAGCGCGGAAGGAAGTGATGCGTACTTCGCATTCTCTGTAGCGCATGTGACGGGAGAACCCTCTGCCCATCCTCCGGAAATCGCGGAAGTGCGCGAGGTACCCGTCGCCGAGGCGGTCCGAGTGACGTGGATTTCTGAGCTATCTCGTCTGACCATTCGACTCGCTTCGGCGAGGGTCAACGGCTGGCATCGATCCGAGTGGAAGGGCGGCGAGGTGCCGGGATTGGCGTCGGATGCGTACCATCCGGAGATCCGCTAAGGAGCGATCATCGAGGCTCGCCCCCGTGTCGCGCACGCGGGCCGATCCCCCCTGCCTCGGGGGGGATTCGGGTCGTCCCTCGGGCTACGGCCGAAACCCCTTCGACCGCGTTCGAGGAGCGACCGCAGATCCGGGGATCCCCCGAGGGCGGCGCCCCGTGGGGAGGACTCCCGTGAGGCTTCGTGCGCGCCGAGTTCGTCCAAGAGATGGGGCTGGCGTGGGAGTGGGGATTCCAGCACGCTAGGACGTTGTGAGCTCCCGGGGCACTCCGGTACGCTCGCTCACGGACGTCGCGGTTGAGGGTCGGCTCGCCACGACTAGGTCGTCTTGTGGAGGCGGTGACCGATTCCCGCCGTGCTAGCCGCGACCTGAGGGAGGGTGACCAGGCCCAGGAAGATGAGGACGATGCCGATGAACTCCGCGTAGTAGAGTGCGACCGGGAACGAGGCGATGTAGAGCGCACCGCCTGCGGCGAGGACCGAGGCCCCGATTCCCATCATCACCGTACGCCACTGCCACGACCTTCGGAGGGAGAGTACGACCGCGCCGAGCAGGACCACGGTGGCCGGAACGGTGACCAGGGAGGAGAGCACGAGCAGGGACATCGGGGGGTTTCCCGAGACCACTCCCCCCGAAACCATCGAGTTCGAGAGAGGGGTTGAATAGCTCAGAGCGGCGACCGCCGCGCACATCGCGAGCGTATAGGCGGTGTACCCGCTCCGAAATCGGGGGCTCTGGATTGCCCGGGTGGAACCTAGGGAGAGCACGCCGACGATCGCCGCTGACAGGAACACGTAGGTCTGCAGCAGTACGCCATCCACGACCCCGACGAAGACGACCAACTCCACGGCCGTCGCGACACTAGCGAGGGAGAGCCCGGCCCCCCACATCAGCTGAGCTCGCAACCGTTCTCGAACGAACCGTACGATGCCGCGAACGGAGAGGGTCCCCAGGGCTGCGGTGAGGACGGCGAGAGAGAGGGCGGTTCCGAATGACGTCGCATCCACGACCTTGCCCCTCGCTACCCAGCTCCGTGGTACGTCACGTCGTGGCCTTTCCTGCGGTCGACGTCGTGGGGGGCGCGGGGTCGTGGGGGACCTCCGCGGTCATCTCGTGGTTAGGGATCTCTCGCGCCGACCACGCAGCACCGCAATCATCGCGGCGAGCGGGAACAGGTCCATCAGAATGAAGCCGACATTGAACACCCAATAGCCCGAGCTATTGGGGTCGGTCGTGTACCAGACGTAAACGTAGGCACCGACCGTCGCGATCAGCACCGAGAGGATGGCGAATCCCGCCATCGGGGTCCGCATCCCCCTCCCGTCAACATAGAAGTCGACGGCGAGCAGGGCCATGCAGACGAGCGTGATACCGATGAGGGCGAAGTATTGCAGGTTGCCGAAGACCACGTCGGCCGGCCCCTGGGACAGGGTCGCTTCGTGGAACTCGATATAGAATCCTTGGATTGGGGTCGCGATGAAGGAGAATATCCACGTCGCGAGGATGGCGGCGCGGACCGGGTCCCTCCAGGCCGGACGGCCTCGAACCTGGGTGTAGAGGAGCGGGACGAGAACGAGGAGAGCTCCCGCTGCCGCCCAGAGCATGGTCGTGTCGTCTCCGGCCATCCCGTTCGCTGCGGTAAGGCTCGGGGCGAACCATTGGACGGGCCCTCCGGGGTTGCTGGCGAGGAAGGCGCCGGGCACACCGCTCGGGAAGACCGTCGTAAATGCTTCGAGGACGAATACCGCGGTAAAGGCCAGGACGCCCGTTATGCTGACCCACAGGCCGACCTTGGCCATACTGCGCTTCCACCCGGCGAGCGCAAGCACGTCGAACCGCTTCGCCACGACGGCCACTACGCCGAGGATGAGCGCCATGACCATCGCATGGGAGTGGGCGCCCATGGTGACACCGAGCGCTGCCTGCGCGCCGCCCAGCCAGGAGACGTATCCGCTGAAGATGCTCGGAGAGACGCCGATGTCGAGGACGAAGTAGTTCAGCCAGAACACCGCGAAGCCGATGATCCCCGCGATGAATGCCGAGATCACGGTCACGAAGGTAAGCCAGTAGGCGGAGTCCATTTTGCGAAAGTCCTTCCAGGACGGGAGGCACCGCCACTTCGGGATCATGCCCAGCCGGTTCTGGCTCGGGTCGTAGGTACCGGCGATCTTTCCGGGCAACAAGTACAGCTCCACGAGAAGGGCCCCGCCGACATCGGCGAGGAGGATCAGGCCCAGCAGGATCAGGCCGAGTGGGATGGGGGCGAAGTCGGAGTTGAAGACGGGTCGGAGGTAGAAGAAGGCACCGATCGCACCGATCACAGTGGCAGCGAGCGCTCGGTACGAGATCGGGAAGTCGATGCCGGGCTCGTACTTGTCGAGGTCGAACGCCATGAAGACGAGATACACGCCCAACGCGGCCATGCCGATCGCGATGGAATGGAAGTAGAGGTCGGAGGCCCCGAAGCCGAAGGCCGGTGGCAGGCTCCCCTGTGCGTCCGGCGATAGGCCGACGACATAGTAGAGCAAAGACATGACGCCGATGACGAGCAGAGTGATCCAGACGTACGTCTTCTGTGGGTGCAGGTAGCCCCTCTCGGTCATCAGGTACCGGCTCGCCGGCTTGGAACCGCTAGCGGCCGGACGGGGGTTCGCCGTCGATGACGGATCGCTCGATTCAGACTCCATAACTTCTCTCCTTCCGACGAGGGCCAAGATCCGGCTCGCTCGCCGAAGTCGGAGCAGCGAGTTTGGGCGCCCGCGGGTAACTCCTCGGTTCCGGTCCTTGCTCCGTCTCCCGGATCGGCATCTCGACAACCCGTGGTTGCCTCTAAATTCGAGCGGGTAAAGGTCGCTCCGTGAATTGCATTTGACCAAGAGGTCATCTGGCGTTTACGCGCCCTACTTGAGACGAGCGACCTTCGATGAGGTCGGGGCGAAGGAGCCGGTCCACCGGGCGAACTCATGGGGTTAGTTGAGAGTCCCCGCCAGTTCGAGATCCCTTCCGGCCACGGGGCGCCGACCGTTGCCCGGTGGCTGGGGTGGTGGGACGGCCTCTCGGCGTACGTCCAATTGTTGAAACCCCGGATGGTTGCCCTCCTCGTCTTCACGGCGGCCGTGGGGATGGCGGTCGCAACCCGGTCCGGCGGAATGGCCTTTGACGAGAAGACATGGGCTTTGGGCCTCGTCGCCATCATCGCCGGGACCGCGGGCTGCAACGCCCTTACCGGCTACATCGACCGCGATATCGACCGAGTGATGGAACGGACCCGCGCCCGCCCGCTATGCACCGGACGAATCCATCCAGCGAGTTCGGCGGTCGCGCTCGGCGCCGTGCTGCTGGGGGTCTCGTTGCTGCTGGCCGGGTTGAGGAACCCTCTCGCCCTCGCTTTCATGACCATCGGCATCCTCGACAATGTGGTAATCTACAGCCTGTGGCTCAAGCGAACGACCCGATGGAACATCGTGCTCGGGGGAATTTCGGGCGGCATGCCGGTGGCATTCGGTTGGGTGTATGTTTCCGGCACGCTGAGCCTGGCGGCGTTGCTCCTCGTGGCACTCGTGGTCCTGTGGACGCCGACGCACATCTGGAGTCTTGCCCTCCGCTACCGAGAGGATTACGCACGAGCCGGGGTTCCGATGCTGCCGGTGGTCACCGAGGAGAAGACGGCGCTGCGGACCATGGTGGCCACAGGGGCGCTTCTCGTGCCATTCAGCCTGGTCCTCCCGTTCGCCACGCCTGTCGCCGGCCTCGGTTATCTGGTGGTCGCGCTCGTGGCCGGGATCCCTCTGCTCGTCATGAGCGCCTGGCTATGGCTCCGCCCGACACCGGCCGGAGCCTGGAAGCTCTTCAAGTTCTCGAGCCCGTACCTGACGATCGTCTTCCTAGCTCTGCTCGTTAGCGCCCTGTGGTGATCCAGGCGTTACGATACAGACTCGGGGAACGCCGACGGGCGGTGCCTCGTTCGGGGCCGCGCCCGCGGGGGGGGTTCGCGCGGCACGCCCGGAGCCATGACCGAGGGGCCGGTTCTGGCCCCGGGATCCCCGCGGTCGGTTGAGCGAGCAGGTTCGCCTTTGGGCTCGCGATTCGAAGGCGGCGCGGCTGGTCGGGGATTCCGCACCGAGGAAAGCGCGCGTGCTCGGATTCGAAGAGCTACTTGTTCGAATCCGTGCTCCGGTACCTTCGAAGGTCCCTCTCGCTCGTACGCCCGAGGCATGGTTCTCCGAACGGATCCCCTGGCATCGATGGACCGATCGGTAGTTCTACCACCGGGGGTGCGTCGCGGGTCCTGACTTCACTTCCGCGATCCGCCGTGTGGTGAGCGACCCGCTCCCTCACTCGGCCAATAGGGCGGGAGCCTCCTCGGTCCATTCCGCTCGCGGTCGAGGGACCCAAGCTGGAGGGGGCCAAGTCCCGTTCGCTACGATCAGGGAGCGTCGGTCCCGGACTCGGTCACATCGGGAGCGCCTCCTGAAGCGGACCGAGCGGAGCTGGAGACTGGACGCGACCACCGATTGACGAGCCAGCCGCCGATTCGCACGGCGACATACGTTCCGAACGCGATGCTCACGATGAAGAAGCTCGCCGGATACGGCGCATTGCAGCCCGATCCGGTTTGGGAGCACGCCCACGATAGAAATAACCCGACCCAGATCGCGAATAGCGCGATCACGACCGAGATCGTGACGGCGTACAACGGTCGTTTGGAGAGCCGCACCGCCGAGGCCGCCGGCGTGACCATGAGAGCGAAGATGAGCAGCACGCCGACGATCTGTACCGCGAAGGAAATTGCGACCGCGAGGAGGATCATGAAGATCACACCGAGGGTCATGATCGGCAGACCCTTCGCCTCTGCGACATCGGCATCGAGTGAAGCGAACAGAAGCGGTCGATGAATGAAAGCGAGGACCACCAAGACCACGATCGCAGCCTCGAGCGTTAGGATCACTCCCGCCACACTGATTCCGAGGATCTCACCGAACAGAATCGAGTACGCTTCCGTCGCGTACCCATTGTAGAGGCTCAGGAAGACCAGCCCAATGCCGAGCATGAAGGCGAGAATCGTTCCGATTTCGATGTCCCGGTTGGAAGCGCGGCGCCCGAGTAACGCCATTCCGACGCCGCCGCCAATCGTGGCCACTAGGAGTCCGAAGACAGGATTCACCCCGAACAGAACCGCCCCCGCTGCCCCGGAAAAGCCGCCGTGGCCGAGCGCATGGGTCGCGAAGGCGGACCGCCTCAGAACGACGAGGTACCCCACGATGCCCGCGACGATCGCCGTGATTGTCCCCGCCTCGAAGGCGTTCCGTAAGAACGCGATCTGCCAGATGACTCGCAAGTCCGTGATGATGTTCCAGCTGAACGTCACACGGTCGCCTCCTCATGCGGGTTCTCGCCGCCCACGATCACGACATTCCCCCGAGAGTCATGGAGGACCTCGACCGGCACACCGTAGAGCTCGGAAAGAGACGCCGAGGTCAGGACGGTCTCGGGGGCTCCCGAGGCCACTTGCCCGTTCGCGACGTAAATGACCTTGTCGAGACATTCGATGAGGGGGTTGATGTCGTGGGCAACGAGCAGAATGGTCACGCCTCGTGAGCGCACCAGCCCGTGGATCAGCTCGACCAAATCCCTAGTGCGGCGGATGTCTAGGTTGGAGAGTGGTTCGTCCAAGAGCAGCATCTCGGGGTTGCCCACGAGCGCCTCGGCCAGGAAGACGCGCTGCAGCTCGCCGCCGGACAGGGTTCCGAGCGATTTGGGACCAAGGTCGACCGCGTTCACAGCCTCGAGGGCTTTCCGGGCCGCCTCCCGGTGCACACGGGCCGAGAACCCGGGACCCCACTTGGTCCCGCAGATTCCGAGGTGGACGAGCGCCTCGGCGGCGACGTAGGTGTCGTTGTCGACCGTGTGCTGCTGGGGGACGTATCCGATCCGGCCGTTCCCCCGTCGCGGGGGCTGGCCGAAGACCGTGAGCGACCCGGCGACGGGCTGCTGCAAGCCCAGGAGGAGCCGGAACAAGGTGGTCTTCCCCGCGCCGTTCGGGCCAATCACCGCGACGAACTCGCCCCTCTTCACGTCGAACGAGGCGTCTCGCCAGACCGGGTGCGTGCGGTACGCGACTTCCACATGCCGGGCTCGAATCGCGTACTCGCTGTCGTTGAGATTGGATGGTCCGACGGTCATGTCCGACTACCGCGGTTACTGACCGAGCGCCTTGGCATTTAGCGCATTGTAGAGCTGAAGGTACTCCGCGCCCATCCACTCCTGGAAGGTGTAGGTAGGCGGTTGGATCGTCTCCGTGATCCCGACGACCGTCGTGTTGCTGTTGGCGGCGATCGTCTTCATGTTCGCGGTGATCGGGGTCACGGTCTGCTCGTTGTAGACCAAGACCGATACCTTACCGGTCTGCAACTGGCATTGGAAGTCGACCACGCTCTGTGTGGGAGGATCGTTTCCTTCGGCGATGGCCTTCATGAACTCCGGCGGGGACACGAGATCGAGCCGCGTGTAGTTGGCGAGATAGACGAGAATGCTCTCGGTGGAGGCGACGGGGGTCCCCGCGAACTTGTCACGGATAGCGTTGGCGCTGGAGTAGAGACGTCCGAGGGATGCGTTGAGGGCTGCGTAGTTCGCTTGGAAGTAGGTCGCGGACGACGGCTGGATCGATACCAGGTCGGAATACATCGCCGCCACACTGTGGTTGACGTACACGGGGTTGTACCACATGTGAGGGTTCCCAGTGACGATCCCTCCGGTGACGCTGACTCCGTTCAGGTTCCCAACATTGAGGACGACCTGGTTCGAGCTGCTCGAGGCCGCGATGAGCTGGATAGCCCAGTCATCGTACCCGACCCCATTCACGATGACGAACTGCGCGTTCGCGATCGCTTGGGCGTCCGACGTATTGGCCTCGTACTCGTGGGGGTCGGCGTTCGGGTCGCTTACGATGCTCAGTACCGATGTCCGGTTCCCGCCGAGTTGCGAGACCAGACTTCCCCAGAAGTTCTCACCCGCGACGACTTGGATGACACTCCCATTCGCTACGTGAGCGCTGCCCGTGGTTCCGGTGGACAGCGGGGGAAGGTCGCTTGTGTTCGTCGGAGTACCCTCTGCGGTTGGGAGAGTCGTTCCGGCACAAGGATTCGGACTCGAGGAGCTGAAGGCCTCGTACGTTCCCGCGCTTGCGATGGCCACAACCACAACGACCACGGTAATGATCTTCGCGACTTTCTGCATTTCAAACTCCGAAATCGAACCAACTTTCGACTAGTTCGAAGGCGTTGCCCGGCATGGGAGGATTGGTTCCCCATGGGGACACTGCGAGGGATGGCCTTCGGCCTCGCAGAGTCGGTTCACCGTTCGATGCGAGAGCGCCAGATCGACTTCCAGCGCCGCGACGTGGGTGTCTGCGACCGAGAGGCCAAGCCGTTGAAACAGGTTTTCCGCGACTCGGTGGTGTCGCTGGTATTCGAGAAGGCACGCCTCACCCCGCGCGGTCAGGCGACTCTTTCCGCGGTGTCGGGTCACCAGGTTCAACCCTTCGAGCGTCGTGAGATGATCGAGCGCCGAAGGGGGTCGGACCCGGAGGTCCTGAGCGATGAGATTCAACGAGGCTCCTCTCTCCGTTGTCTCGCCTCGTCGAACAGCCACTAGGGTCTCGACCTGACGACGGCTCAAGCGTTCGAGCACTTCCATGGGAGCGGGAGAAAGTTGGCGATACTTAAAGGGGACCCTAATTTTTAGGTAAGTGGGGTGTCGGGTTCCAGTTCCGGAAGCCGGTTTGGAGCCGAAGTCACATCCACGCTGCGCGAAAACGTCGGCGGGACGGAGTTCCGTGGACGTACCGAGGACTTACGTCGTGGTGGGGCGTTCACGGAGGTGCACGAACGATTCTGCGGAGGGGAGACTTCGGTCACGCGCGACGCTGCAGATGTGGTTATGAACTGGGGAGTCAGGATTGAATCATGAGCGGTACGAATCCGATGTCCAGCATTCCCGCGCACCCCTCGACCATCGAGCTCTTGCAACGACTCAAACCCAAAAACAAGAACGGGGACGAGTTCCTTCTCTCGGCGTTCGAGGACTGGTTGCCCCCGCAGACCGTCACCGAGCTGGAGCGCCGTGAGCGCGAAGAGACGAGCCGCACGTTCGCTGAGATCGAGCGCGCCCACCCCAGACTCCGACAACTGAGCCACTGAGCCGTGCCGGCCAACCCGCTCGCTCCATGGAGGGAGCAGTTCACGTTCCTTCACTCCCCCGAGCGGGAGTTCCTCATCCTTCCGGAGTCCGTACAGCGAACGTTCCTCGAGAAGTTCCCCCTCTTGGCCCGCCACGCTTGGACCGCCACCCCGGACCTGGACGTTCAGCCGCTCAGGGAAATGCCTGGGAGGTAGCGTCTCAACGTCGAGGGAGGTCACCGAGGAGTGTATCGGTCGCTTCAGGGGCGACCCGATTTCGAGATACTCGAAACACGCGAACAGGTCTATCAGCGGCTTCGACGATACCTCTTTTCCCGAGAATGAATCGAGCGCCCACCCGCGCCCGGATTCGAATATCGTATTGTTCGAATCCTAGAAGGTTCACCGCCGGTCGGGGAAGGCGCCCGTGCTGGGAGGCGCCCAATTGATTGGGCGCCCGTGAAACGGTCTGTCCCGGGACTGGGGGAGATCGCCTGATGGAAGGCGCCCGAGAACTCGGGCAGGGAGCGTTCGGTAAACCCTCGGGGTGTTGTTCGAAAGAAACTTAGATCCCGGCTCCGGAAGGGGGTTCACTGACGAAGGCCTAGACCGGGCGCTTTCCGGGGCGGGGGATCATGACCTCGACGAATCGTCCGCCGCCCAGGTTCCGCTCGTCGAAAAGCTTTACACGACGGGGCCGGAATAGGAACGGGCGAAGCCTGAACGACCCTTCGTCGCGTTCATCCCTAGCTCGCCAACTCTCGAACCCAGTGAACCGCTTGGCATACGTGGTCGCGGAGGACTTCGCCAGCAGCCCGGTGGCCTCTCCGCAAGTACCCGAAGAGCTGCACGCCACAGTCGGGACGGCCCCAGCGTTGGTGAGAGTCGAAAATGGCAACCGCCATGGACGGCCGTTGCCGGAGGTTGCGACAGTGGCGCGAAGTTGGGTACGAGTAGAAGACAATGCTCCAATCCTGGGTCCAGGCGAAGTAGGCCGTGTTAATGTGAGCGCGGCCACGAGCGTCCACCGTGGCAAAAGAGGCGAGCACGTTCTCCCGGAGGAGCCGGAGGAGACTGGACCGCACCCGAGGCGAGGTCAGATATCCGCGGACTACCTGGATCCCCATTCCCTCTCTGAAGCGACGTCTCAGGAACCCGTCTCGACCCAAGACGGTTGCGCGTGTTGAGGACTCGGGTGGAGCCGGTCGGAGAGATGGGGCGGAGCGGGCTGGCAACAACAACCTGCCAATTCGCGGTGCTCGGCCCCCAGACGACGGCTCGGACCGATTCCGGAGGTAAGGGCTCCTCGAGGAGGGGTCCCGGTCGGGAAAGACCGCCCGTGCTGGGATTCGAACCCAGGTCTGAGGCTCCGCAGGCCTCTAGGATAATCCATTGCAGCAGACGGGGGAGCGACCCCGCGTCCGTAGCTACCCCACACGGGCATCTGTTCGGGAAGTGTCCCGGGCGCGCCGAGCGGGGTCGTGTATAAAAGCCCGGGGACGCGCCGGCGGGCCCTCGAGCCACACTTTATACCGGGCCAGTCTCCCCGGTCCGTTCCGGACGTCCGGCCCGCTCCATGGCTGACGAGAAAACGCACGACCCCTGGCCCGAACTCTGCGCGCTCCCGATCGGGCGCCGGATCGAGCTCGACGATGGCCGTGGCACCACGTATGTGGGGGCCGTCGTTCCGCGCCACGGGTTCTTCGGAGACCGGATCCTGCAGCTGAAACTCGGCAACGGGTACAACGTAGGGGTCCGGGTCGAGCCCGGGGCGAGGTTCCGGGCACTCCCCGAGTCGCCTCGTCCGGGAATCCCGGAGCCGCCCCTCCTCCGTGATGGGATGACGCGCCCCATCCGGCGCCTGGGTCGCACTTCTGACGACGGGGGGGACGATCGCCTCACGGGTCGACTACGAGACCGGAGGGGTTCGACCCGTCAAGGGGGAGCATGAGAATCCTCGCGTTCTATCCGGAGCTCGAGCGCGGGGGGCCGGTCCGCATCATTCCCGTCTTCGACCGCTTGAGCGAAGACCTCCGACCGGCGGACTGGCTCGTCCTCGGGGAGCATGTGGTCCGCGCGTTCCGGGAGGGAGCCACCGGCGTGGTCATCGCGCACGGGACCGACACGCTCGGCTACACCGCCGCCGCCCTGAGCTTCCTGCTGGTCGACCTGCCCGGGCCCCGTCGTGCTCGTCGGCGCCCAGCGATCCCCCGACCGGCCCTCCTCCGATGGACCCTCCAACCTCCAGGCAGCGGTCCAGGTCGCACGAGACGCTCGGATCGGTGAGGTCGTCGCGGTGATGCACGCTGGGCTATCCGATACGAAGTTCGCCATCCACCGGGGGAGCTGGGTCCGGAAGATGCACTCGAGCCGCCGGGACGCCTTCGAGAGCCGGAACGGGCCCCCGCTAGGCCTCGTGGAGGAGGGCCACCTGATGCTGGGTCCGCTAGTTCGTCCCCCCTCGGCCGGCCCGGCCCGCCTCGACGGACCTATCGACGAGCGCGCGGCGCTCCTGTGGTTCTATCCGGGCCTGCTCGGCGAGCCAGGCGCGTTCGCTGGCCCAGAACCTGCGGGGCATCGTGCTGGCGGGTACCGGGCTCGGGCACATCGGCTCCGACCACCTCGACTGGATCAAGGAGGCAACCTCCCGGGGCGCCGTCGTCGCCATGACGACGCAATGCCTCGGCGGCAGGGCCGCCCCGTACGTCTACGCGACGGGGCGGGACCTGGTAGCCGCCGGCGTGGTCTACCTCGACGACCTGTTGCCCGAGACGGCCTACACGAAGATGCTCTGGGCCCTTGGGCACGCGACGGCCCGAGACGGGGTCATCGCTCTCTTGACGACGCCACGCGCCGGAGAGTTCCTCGAGCGGCACACCGGGGCCCGGGGCCGATGAAGGCGGGCCTCGAGGTCCATCAGCAGTTCGCGACGGGCAAGCTCTTCTGCGCGTGCCCGGCCGAACTGTCGGAGCAGGTGGAGGCTTCCTTCGTCCGACAGCTCCGCGCCGCGGGAGGGGAGAATCGCGCGGTCGACGCCGCCGCCGTCGCTCCAAGCGTCCCGAGGCCTCGTGTACTACTACGAGGTGGTGCCTCCCTGCTGCCTCGTCGAGATGGACGAGGAGCCCCCGCATCCGCTCAACGCGGATGCGCTCGAGACCGCGCTCATGGTCGCCCTCCTGCTGGACGCCCGGCCGGTCGATGAGGTCGAGGTCATGCGGAAGATCGTGGTCGACGGCTCCACGACCTCCGGATTCCAACGGACGGCGCTTGTCGCCACCGGGGGGCACATCAAGGTCCGCGGACGCACGCACCGGGTCGAGACCATCTGCCTCGAGGAGGATGCGGCCCGACGGGTCGGCGACTCCCCCGACGGCGTGACGTACCGGCTGGACCGCCTCGGGATCCCGCTCATCGAGATCGCAACTGCGCCCGACATCACGAGCGGGGCCGAAGCGCAGGAGGTCGCGGAGGAGATCGGCGCGTTGCTCCGTGCGACCGGGCGGGTCCGACCGAGGGATTGGGACGATCCGGGAAGACGTGAACGTCTCGACCGAGGGTGGCCGCCGGATCGAGATCAAGGGGGTGCAGGAGCTTCGAAAGATCCAAGAGTACGTCGACCGAGAGGTCGACCGCCAGGGCCTCCTGCTGACCCTGCGCGACGAGCTGGTGGGACACGGCGCCGCCGTGCCTTCCGGACCCTCGCGGGACGTCAGCGAACTGTTCCGGGAGGTTCGTTCGGGTCTCGTATCCGAGGTCCGTCGGTCGGGGGCCGTCGTCCTTGCCCTCCCTCTCCCCGGGTTCGCAGGGCGGTTGCGCTCGCCCCCGGGTACCGAAGAGCGACTGGGACGGGAATTGGCCGGCCAGGCCCGGGCGGCGGGGCTCGGGGGTCTGCTCCATTCCGATGAGCTCCCGGGGCACGGGGTGGACGACTCGCTCGTCCGCGAGCTTCGCCAGGCCCTGTCGCTCACCGACGCCGATGCGTTCGTCCTCGTCGTCGCCCCGTCGCGGGAGCGAGCAGAGGCGGCCATGATTCGGATCAGGGCCCGCGCCCTCGCCGCCCTAGAAGGGGTCCCCGAGGAGACCCGGGACCCGCTCCCCGACGGGAGTACCCGATACTCGCGTCCCCTTCCCGGGCGGGATCGCATGTACCCCGAGACCGACGTCCCTCCCATCCCCATCTCGGCCGAGCGGCTCGAGCTCCTCCGGAGGAGCCTGCCCGAGCGTCCGTCGGTCCGCCGCGAGCGCCTGACCCGCGAGCACTCCCTCCCCCGGGAGGTCGTTCGGCAGCTCGAGGGGCTCGAGGAGGTCGAGGAGTTCGAAGCGCTCGTCCATCGGGGCCACGCTCCGGGGACGGTCGCGCGGTTGCTGACCCAGGACGCTCCGGCCGCGAGGCTCGCCACCCCGGCGGCGGCCCCGTTCTCTCTGGACCTTCTCGACTCCGTGCTCGCCGGCGCCGCAAGCGGGCGCTTCGCCAAGGAAGGGATCCCAGCCGTGCTCGCTGCCCTTGCGGCCGGTTCGCCCTCGGTGGAGTCGGCGGTCGAACGCGCCGGCCTTTCGGCCGGGCCGGTGGAGGACCTAGAGGGAATCGTCGACCGTATCGTGCGCGCCAACGCGGACCTCGTTCGAGACCGAGGGGAGGCCGCGCTCTCCCCGCTGATGGGGGATGTGATGCGCGAGGTACGCGGACGGCGGGACGGGAAAGAGGTCGCGGACGCCTTACGTCGGTCGATCGCGCGCCTGCGGTCGGGAAGCCCGGCCGCGCCGCCCTGAGGGAGCCCGATGGTCCCGAACCGCACCCGGAGACCTCCACGGACCCTCCGCTCCCGGTTCCGGGTGGTGGTCACCGATGTCGACGGGACGCTCACTGACCGCTCGCGACGCCTGGACCCCGCCGCCGTCGCCGCCGTGCGCGCGCTCGAGGACCGGGGGATCCCGGTCCTGCTCGCCACGGGCAACGTGCTCCCGGTCGCGCTCGCCCTGCACCGCGCTCTCGGGTTGACAGGCCCCATCGTGGCCGAGAACGGGGGTCTCCTGTGGATGGGCGAGCGCGGGCGAGCGGACCGGGTGGAGCGGATGGCGGACCCCATCGTGGCCCGCGCGGCGTTCCGCGCGCTCGGTACGGGCCGGCCTGCCCGTCCGTCGGCTCTTCACGGACCGCTGGCGGGAGTCGGAGGTCGCCCTCGAGCCCACCGTTTCGCTCTCCCGGGTCCGACGCGCGCTCGGGGCGAGGCCGGTGCGGGCGGAATCTACCGGCTACGCGATCCACCTGATGGAGGCGGGGGCGGGCAAACGGCCCACGCTGGAGCTCGCCCTGGGTCGGCTCGGGCTCTCCCTTTCGGATGCGGTCGTGCTGGGCGACGGCGACAATGACGTGGCGATGCTCCGGGCGGCCGGCTACGGCGTGAGCTTCCCGTCGGCGAGTCGCGGGCCCGCGCCGCCGCCCGGTATATCTCCCGATCCTCGGTACGCCCTCGGGTTCGTCGAAGGACTTAAGGCGAGCGGGGTTCTCGCCTGACCGGGTCTCAGCGGGAGCGACCCAAAATGTTCGTTGGACAGTGTGCGCGATGCGGGATTCCCGCGACCCTGGGATGCACGATTTGTGGCCGGACCTTCTGCCGCGGATGCTTGGACGCGGACGAGCGGCTCTGCAGCGATTGCGTGAGCATCCAGCGCCACGCGAAGAGCCCGGTCGAGGCACGCGCCCCTCCGTCCCGGAAGGTGCACCGCCCGCCCGCCGCCCCGGGTCGGGTCTAGACTCAGGATTCCACGCCCGGAAGGACGAGCTTCCCGCGCGGGATCCCGTGGGCCACCCCGAGGAGGGCGACTCCCAGCGCGCCCGAAACCAGCCCGAGGCCGAACACCGCCCACGAGTACTCGCCCATCGCCGCTCCGAAGTGCACTCCCAGCAGGGAGAACGGAGCGCTCCGGGCGGCCCAGTGGAGTAGGAGGTTGACGAGGACTCCGAGTCCCCAGCCGAGGGCGATGAGCACCCCGCCGGCGGCGAAGTACCCGATGCGCTCGTCGCCGCCCGTCGGTTCGTCCGGGGTGGCGGGAGTCTCTTGGAGGTCGGACACGACCGAGCGACCTCGAGGAGCGATTAAGCCGTTTCGGCCGAGGGTCTTCCCGGGCCGGACCGGCGGTGCGTACCCCCGGCGGGACGCGCCTCGGCCTTGGCTCAGCCGAAACCCGTGATCGCCTTTGGGTCGCGAGGCCCGCCGGGCCGCAGCGGGGCCTTGCGAAGTTCCTTCGGGCACTCGACCAGCCGGACGAGCGGAGCCGACTGGACGATGTAGGCGGGGAGGCCGGTGTTGGGGTCGTTGCCGGCCCGCAGGATGTTCATGATCTCGAGGCGGACCTCGATCGATCGACCCGTCCTTGAGCTTCAGGCGCACCCGGCCGTCGCCCTCGAGCGATCGTGTAGTCGACGATCTCGGCGTTCGCAAGGTCGGGCGGCGGACCGCCCGGGGCCGCCCATCATCGGGCGCCCCGGGCGGCGATGCGCTCCTTGAGGAGGGTTCGGGGGTCCTGGCCGTCGACCGTGAGGCCCAAGCGAGACGCACGTGCCGATGACCTGGTTCACCCGCTCCTCGATCGGTGCGGCCCTCGAGGTCCTCGCCCTTCGCCTCGGCGATCCGCTGGACCGCGGCGAGGGAGACGTCGCCGACGATCTCGGTCTTCGGCTTGCCCGAGCCCTTCTCCTTCTTGGCCTCCTTGAGGAGGAGGGCCGCGACCGGAGGGCGACCGACGACGAGGGTGAACGAGCGCGTGTTGCGGGTCGACCCGGATGACGACCGGCACGCGCATGCCCGCGAACTGCTTGGTCTCCTCGTTGATCTTCGCGACGACCTGGCCGACGTTGACGCCGAGCGGGCCGAGCGCCGAGCCGAGCGGCGGCGCCGGCCGCCGCCTTGCCGCCTTCGACGAGGACGCTCACTTCATCCGCCACTCTTCCGACCTCCCTTTCCAGCATGCGGACGTGGTCGCCGCGGACCGTGACCGGGATCGGCACGACCGCCTCGATGAGCTCCACGGTGATCTCCTCCTTGGCCTGGTCGATCTTCTTGACGCGTGCCTTCTCGCCCTTGAACGGCCCGCTGATGAGCTCGACGATCGCGCCCTCCACGAACCCTTCGACCGTGATCTTCGGGACGAGGAGCGGCTCGACCTCCTTGAGGGTCGTCTCCCCCTCCACCAGACCGCGGGCCTTGCGGATCCCCTTGAGCATCTCGCGGACGCCCTCGAAGCTCATCCCCTCGGCGAAGACGTAGCCGCGCAGCGAGCTGCGGGACGAGCAGCGCGAAGACGACGTCCGGCTTCTCCTCGGTCCGGGCGAGCAGGGTGTCGGCGACCTCGCGCTCGTAGCCGCGGGAGGTCTTGATCGCGAGCACGGCCTGGCGGGCGACGCAGGCGAGCGTCAGCTGGACGGGTCGTTCCGCGATCCTCGAGGTCCGCGCGAGAGCGCACCTCGACGCGGTCCCCGTAGCGGACCCCGACCGGGGCCGTGACCTCGAACGAGAGCGGCGACCGGTGTGTTCGGATGCAGCGGAATGGAGATCGGCTCCTTGCGCGCGAACAGCTCGACCAGCCCGCGCTTCCCCGGCGGGCGACCATCGCACGGGCCACTCGGCCCCCTCGCCAGGGTAGGTGGAGCGTGTAGCCGACCTCGACGGTCAGCTTGACGGTGGCCGGGCCCGGGCGCCTGGCTCGTGAGCACGGCGGAGAGGGTGGTGACGATCCCCGCGGTGACGTTGCGGACCGTGTCGTCCGCGGCCTGGAGCGTCAGGAAGGCCTTCGCTGTCGTGCTTCGGCGTCGGCGCGGGGGGGGCCGCGCTCGGCGGCAGGCGATCGGGATCGATGCCGTCGGCGGGCGCTGGCTTCTTCTCCGCAGGCTCGGTCGGGGTGCCCGAGAGCAGGCCAATGTCCTCGCTCGTTCGGTCTTCCCCGCCATGATCCCTCGCCCGGCCGGCTAGAAGGCGCGCGAAGAGGTCGGCCCAGAGCCATGGGCCGACCTGGGTGAAGAAGATGTAGAGCGCGAACCCGGTCATCCCGATCAGCACCGCCCCGAGGAACGGTGACCTGCAGCACCCTGACGTACTCCTCGGAGGTCGGCCGGCGGGCCATCCGCAGGATGCGGCCGTACTTGCCGTGGCCGACGTTGCGCAGTCGCCCGTCGAACTCGTCCTGGGCACGGCGCGCGCGGTCGAGGAATGCCATCGGTTACCCTAGTGGACGACGTCGAATTCGGGGCCCGGCTTGCGGCCCGGTCCGACGCCCGTCGGCGACCCCCCGAAAATCTGGGGGGATTTAACTCCGGTCACTACGAGCATCACGCGGATGGTGCTCTGCATCGTGGGGTCGACGGCCGCGCCCCAGATGATGCGGGCGGTGGGGCTGATCGTCTTCTGGACGACCTCCGCGGCCTTCTGCGCCTCGCTGACGGTCATGTCCGGGCCCGCCCGTGACGTTGATGAGCGCCCCCGTGGCGCCCGGCGATGTCGACGTGGAGGAGCGGGGAGTTGATCGCTTCGAGCACGGCGTCCTCGGCCCGGTTCTCGCTCTCGGACTCGCCGATCCCGATGAGGGCGACGCCGCCGCCCTTCATGATCGTGCGGAGGTCGTTGAAGTCGAGGTTGACGAGGCCCGGACGGGTGATGATCTCGGTGATCCCGCGGATCGCACGGGCGAGGACCGAGTCCGCGACCTTGAACGCGGTCTGGATGGGCAGGCGCGGGACCGAGCTCGAGGAGGCGGTCGTTGGGGATCGTGATGACGGTGTCGATCGTGCTCGCGCAGCTTCTCGAGGCCCCACATCGCGTTCTCGTTGCGGACGAGTCCCTCCGAGGCGAACGGGAGCGTGCAGACGGCGATCGTGAGCGGGTTCCCGCCGTTCGCGTCCTTCGCGGCCTGGGCGACGACCGGCGCCGAGCCCGTACCGGTCCCGCCGCCGAGACCGAGGGTGATGAACACCATGTCCGAGTTGGCGAGCGCCTTCTTGATCTCGTCCTCGGCTTCGTGGGCGGCCTGCTCGCCGACCTGGGGGAGCGCCCCGGCCCCGAGCCCGCGGGTGAGCCGGCGGCCGAGGAGGATCTTCCTCGGCGCGTGGATGGCCAGGAGGTGCTGGGCGTCGGTGTTGCAGGCGACCATCTCGGCGCCCGCGAGTCCCCTCCTCGGCGAGGCGGTTGATCGTGTTGCAGCCGCCGCCTCCGCACCCGACGACCTTGATGTTCGTCTTGAGCGAGGCGAGGACCGCCTCCAGCTCGGCGTCGTCGTTCGGTGGGCGGGGGGGCTTCCTGGGTGCGGCTGCGTTTCCCCGGGCAGGTGAGCCAGAATCTCCTGGGCCAGCGGTCGCATCACAGGTGTCTCCGCCGTCGGGAGCAGGGAACCCATTATAAAGCGTTGGCCGCGTATCGCGGGGGCGTGGAGTGACTCCCGCTGGGCCCCCTGGTACCGACGGATCCGCGAGGAGCTCGGGCTCCCGTTCGACCGGGAAGAGGCGGCCGTTCGCACGGCTTCGCGCCGCTCCTCCCGGCCGCAGCCCGGGAGCACCCGCTCGAGCGGGTCGCGGCTCGCCTAAAGGGGCGGGAGGTCGTGGTCGTGGGCCTGGCTCCCGGCGCCGGGCCGCCCCCGCTCTGGCGACGACCCGCCGGGACCGAGCGGCTCGCGGTGGTCGCGGCCGACGGGGCGACGACCGCGTGCCTCACGGCGGGGTTCGTCCCCGATGTCGTCGTGACCGACCTCGATGGGCCCGTCCCGTCGGAGCTCGCGGCGAACCAGCGCGGTAGCCTCGTCGTCGTGCACGCCCACGGCGACAACCCGGGCGGCCGTCGCGGAGTGGGTGCCCCAGTTCCCCGGCGAGCTGGTCGGCTCGTGGGCAGGCCCTCCCCGGGACGGGGTCATCGACGTCGGCGGGTTCACCGACGGCGACCGGGCGGCGTTCCTCGCCGAGCACGTGGGAGCGCGGCGCATCCTGCTTTGGGGGTTCGACTTCGACCGGGTCGTGGAGCCCGACGCCCACGCCGTGGCCCGCAAACGCACCAAGCTTGCCTGGGCCAGCCGACTGCTCGCCGAGCTGGCCTCCGAAGGCCGCGTCCCCCTCCTCACGTGGGAGCGGGACGGGACGCCTGTCGTCCTATCCGGGCGGGATCGCCGGGCCATCGACGAGGTAGACGACGTTCTGGCCCTCCTCGTAGAGCGGCACGAACGGGAGGCCACCCGAACCACCCGATGGCAGCCGAGGAGAGGGGCAGCGTTAGGAGCGACGGGTTCAGCGCGACTCCATCATACATCACCGAGTCGACCGCCACCAGGTCGATCGCGCGGGGGGTGTAGGGGGTCCCCGAGCTGCGTAACTCGGCGTAGGCTTGCGCGACCTGGCTCGCCGTACCGGTGAAGAGCACCGGGGTCGACGTCCACGTCGTGGGATTCCCGTCCACCCCGAAGATCAGGGAGGAGAGACGATGGTCGCTGGCCACGGTCCACGTCGAGGGCACCGCAATCCCGACCCACATCCCCAGCGCCGCATCTCCGCGGGTGAGCCCCTCCTCGAACCCCCCGAGGTACGCCTGCGGCGGGTAGACGATCGCTGCGTTCGCGGCGACGAGGACCACGACGCCCAGCGCGGCCGCTACGGCCGCCCGACGTCCCGCGCGACGATCGACCCGAGCGACGAGGCGCGCCGCCCCCACCGCGGCCAGCAGCCCGAGTGGTATGAGGAGGTACTCGGCGTGCCGGGACGGAGGGGATCGCCTCTACGAACCCCTGCAGCGAGCCGCCCAGTTCGGAAGCGAGAAGGGTGGCGATCGCCGACACGGCGAGGACCCCGAGCCAGGTGAGAGCGTACGGTCCGAGCCGAGAGGTCGTCAACACCCGACGGCTCCCCGCACAAAGGACGGCCAACAGAAGGACGGGGGCGAACCATCAGGATCGCCGCCGGCGCGGTCGTCTGGGTCGTTCCCGGGAGCGGGACCACGAGGAGCAGCGCGATCCCTCCGAAGATGCCGACCGCCAAGAGGACCGCGTCGCGGAGCACGCTCCGGTCGCTGGGCAAACGGACCCAGGCGCGCCGGGGGGCGAAGCGCCGACGGCGGAGGTGGATGAGGACCCCCGTCGCGAGAACGGCGAGGATCCCGGCCCCCTCCAGGGCCGCGAATCCGACGAGGGAGCTATGTCCGAGCCCCGGCAGGAGGACCTTCTTCACGAAGGAGTAGGTCCCGTAGAACCAGAAGGCGAGGGTCGCGGTGATGAACGCCCCGAGGAATGCGAGCTCCCGCGTGGGGAAACGGCGGCGCCAGAGGGCGGGGCGCCACAGCTCGAGCAGGAGCAGCCCGCCCAGGGCGCCGAGGACGAAGAAGTACGTCGACAGGTGGTGGGTCACGATCAGTGCACCGCCCGTGACCGCGAGGGGGAGGTACCAGCGAACGTCGCGACGGCTCTCGAGGAACATCCAGAGCGCCGCGACGGCCAGGAGGTCTCCGAGGGCGAGCCGGAGCCGGGTGGGCGAGGGTGAAGAGGCGGGGCATCACGACGGAGGCGAGCCCCGCCCCGAGGAGGGCGACCAGGTCGTGGGGATACACGCGTCGGAAGAGGAGGAACAGGGGGAACACCGACAGGACCGCAACTGTCGGGATCAGGATCGTCAGCGCGGAGAAGGCGCTGAGCCCGAGGGCCTCACCTCCGGCTCCGGCGAGGAGATAAATCCCGGGAAAGTCCGGGTAGGCCGAGCCCCATCCGGCGTACCCGGCCCCATGCGGGAGATGCCCGGTCGTGATCAGCGACGAGGTGAGCGCGTGGTCCTCGCCCGTGTCCGACCCAAAGATGGCGTAGGAGAGGAACGGCTCCAACGCCACGAACACGAGCAGGAGCGCTAGCCCGACCAGCAGCACCGCTACTTCAGGTCGAACCGGCGGGAGGGCGCGAGCGGGGCCTCCACTTCCGGAGGGGGTTCCGAGCCGGGGGAGGTCTCGCGTCGTGAACGGCCCGACGCCTCGCCCGTCCAAAATCGTGGCGCCCGACCCGCGCTCCCTCCTGCGGGCGCTTCCGTGACCATATCCATAAATAGGGGGGCTTGGTGCGCCCGCTCCAAGGAACGGCCCCGTGGTACCTTCCCGAGCCTCTAAGTCCAAGGCGCGAGCCTCCCGACCGGCTCGCCCGAGACCCGTACCGAAGTCCGCCAAGAAGACGGCGAAGAAAGCCGCCCCGTCGAAGCCGTCGAGGTCGACGAAGGCCCCCGTGACCCGGTCCGCTACTTCCGAGGCGCCCACGCTGCCGCCCGTTCCCGCGATCCGACGGGCTGACGGACGCCGCCACCTCCTCTCCCTCTCCTTTGTCCGCGACGGGGACGAGTTCCTGGCCCGGATGGAGACCGACTCCGGTCACATCACGGAACTCAAGAACCGCGCCCTCGACCAACTGCTGACCCTGGTGGCCGGGGAGCTCGAGGACCTGCTCGAGTAGAGCGGGCCAGCAGGGAAGCTAGTCCGGGGTCCAATCCGGTCCAAAGATCCCGCTCTCCACCTCGTAGGTCAGCCGGCCGTCCACTCGAGTCAACGACCCGAACCGCGTCCACGGGCCGGGGCGAGAGGGCTCCGGCAGGGAAGTGCCGAACCACTTGGACTGCCAGGCTGCTGAGGGCCCCGAACCTCCGGCGGCGCCCCCAGCGCCCGACCACCACCACGGCGTCGGAGCGGACCTCGACCTTGCGCGGTGCCGGCGAGAAGGCGTAGATCACGCTCCCCAGCGCGAGCAGACCCGCGACCCCGACGAACAGCTCGAGCCCTTGCTGGACCCCGGGGTGGGCGGCGTCGGGGCCGGCGAGCCCGAGCACCAAGAGGATCGCCGTCAAGAGGGAGATGGCGCCGACGTACACGACCGCGATGCGGAGGGCGCGCTGACCGCCACCCCGGTTGGGCCGGACCTCAATCGGTGGCAGGGAAAGGTCCGAAGAGGTCCGCCCCCGGGCGGGGTAGGCGCGGGGGATCCGGACGGCTCGGGGTACGCTCACGTTGGCTGCGAGGCCCAAAGGGTCGTGGGACTGGGATAAAACTACCGGTCCTCGGGGGAGTACCCGGGAGCTCGCGAGGCTCTCCTCAGGCTTCCAGATGAGGGTCCACGTGGACGGCGGCGTGGCCCGGGGTGCGAGGGAGCGGCGTGGAGAGGTCGACCAGCGGGACCTTCCGGGCGATCTCCTTCGCCATCGCGGAACAGGAGGCAGCCGGGACCGGTCGGTCCGTGTAGCCGGGGAGGGCGAGGTCGTAGGTGACGAATTTCTTCTCGGCCACCGTTTCCCAGACGGCGCGGAAGACCCGCTCGGCGGACTCGCGTTCTCCCAGGTGCCGGAGAAGGAGTTCGAGACAGAGGATCTCGGCGACCGGGTCGGCCTTGTCCTGGCCTGCGTACTTCGGGGCGGACCCGTGGACGGGCTCGAACACCGCGAGGGAATCGCCGTACAGAGCCCCGGGGGCGATACCGAGGCCACCCGCGAGGCCGGCACAGAGATCGGAAAGGATGTCGCCAAAGAGGTTCGTCGTGATGATCACGTTGTACTCGGAAGGCTTCTTGACCAGCTGCATACACATGTTGTCGATCAGCCGCTCATCGGACGTCAGGTCCGGGTACTTCGCCGCCACCTCCCGGTACGCCGTCTGGAAGAGCGCGCCGGTGGTCTTCATGATGTTCGCTTTGTGCACGCCCGTCACGTGGTGGCGGTGCTCCCGTCGGGCCAGTTCGAACCCAAACTTGCAGATCCGGTCGCAGGCCTTGCGCGTCACGACGTTCACCGTCTCGCCCGCGGTGTGCTCCCGGTCGACCCAGTGCTCGACGCCCGAGTAGAGCCCTTCCGTCGCCTCTCGGACCACGATCAGGTCGGTCTCGGGGTATCGCGTTCCCTCGCCCGCGATCGAACGAGCCGGTCGGACCGAGGCGTAGAGGTCGAGCTCCTGGCGGAGCGCGACGTTGACGGAGCGAAAGCCACCGCCAATCGGGGTCGTGATGGGACCCTTCAACGCGAGGCGGTTCTTGCGGACGGACTCCAGGACCTCCTCCGGCAGCGGCGTACCGTGGGCGCGGATGGCCGCCTCGCCCGCCTCCGCCACCTCCCACTCGAACGGAACCCCGGTCGCGTCGGCGACGAGCCGAGCGGCTTTCGTGACCTCCGGGCCGATGCCGTCCCCCGGGATCAACGTAACTCGATAGGCCATCGGAGCCTCCAGGTCGGCCCGAGCGTTGCCCAGATTTAAGGAGTCGTCCGTGACGAGGCGCCCTGGGCGTTAGGGAAGCTCGGCCCACCGACCCGGGCGAGGACGGCGCGCGTCACCTGGTCCCGTACCTGGCTCTCGTCCGTGATCGTCGTCCAAAGCACGACCACGCCGTCCCAGGTCGTAGGGGAAAGGTCCGTAACCTCGAGCCGGGGTGCGGAGACCGGGGCTGCGGAGGAGGACGAGGGTTGCGCGAGCGCGGGTAGGGCCGCTTCCACGGAGTCGGGGCTGACGGTGAGGGGGAAGGTCATCCGGACCCGGTAGGCGCGCGCACCCCCGGGTCGGGGCTGCACGATGAGCGAGCCGAGCACCATCGAGTTCGGGACCTTGGCCGTCCCTCCTACGTCCAGGCCGATCAGGGTGTAGACAAGACCGACGTCCTCGACGACCCCCGTGTAGCTCGGGATCAGCGCCTCGTGGGGGTAGCTCGGTGCGAGCACGCCGAAGCTCGAACTGACCAAGCTTACGCGGTCCCCCGGGCGGAACGGGTTCGCGACGACAAGCAGGAGGCCGGCGAACACGTTGGCGAGGACGGTCTGGGAGGCGAGCCCCAGCACGATCCCTGCGAACGCGCTGCCGAGGAAGATGGACTGGGCCGATACCCCGGCGAGGTCCGAGAGCGCCAGCAGCGCCGCGGCCGCGACCAGGAGGTTCAGGAACAGCCGGACGGTCGCCCCGTGCCGGAGCTGACCTCGTCGGGCGAGGACCGCGCTGGTCGTCGCGGTGACCGCGCGGGCCGCGAGGAACGCGACGAGGACGACCGCACCGGCTTCGAGCAGGACGACCTCGGGAGTGTTGAACGCGTGGAGGAACCGGTGGCTGAAGACGGTGAACAAGAGGTAGAGTCCGACCGCCAGGATGGTGACGAGGATCAGGTTTCGGAACAGAGCCCGCAGCTCGCGGTCCGGCGGGGAGGACGCCATCGCGCAGGGGAGTCGTCGCCCTCCATAGCACTTTTCATTCAAGGGGACTGGTAATAATCAGTATTCTTATATTCAAAAGAAATACCAGGGGCGATGTATCCCACGCCCCACCCCGAAGTGTTGGCCCGCGACTGGCTCCCACCGGTCGCCTTGGGACGAGAGTCCGAGGTGGCGGAGGTCGTCCGGCGGCTGGATCCCCCATGGCCGAAGGCTCCTCCGCCATGGATTGTCGGCGTCGTTGGCGCGGCCGGCGCCGGAACCAGCACCGTCGCCCGGCGCGCGGCCCGGGAAGTGTCGGACCGGTTGCGGCAATCGGGGGAAGGAGTTCGCCCGCGCCTGCTTTGGGTACGGACGGCCGGGCTCCGGGGGACCCACGGCGTCGCATCGGCGCTGCTCCGGCACCTGGACGAAGGGTTCGACGGCCGCGGCTTCCCCGTAACCGAGATCCTCGCGGGACTGCTGCGACGGCTGCGTCGCGAGGGGCAGCCGGCCGTGCTGATCCTCGACGATGTCCACGTAGGGGGGCCGGACCTGGGCCCGGTGTTCCGGGCGCTCGCCGCCCCCGACCGGTTCCTGCCCGAAGGCGAGTACGGGATCCCTCCGACGTGGACCGTGGTGGCGGGAACCCCCGAGGGGTGGGCTTCAACGCTAGGTGGGGTCGATGACCCCAGCACGCTCGGTCGGCCCGTCGGCATCGCGCCCTGCTCCGACCGAGGGCTGGCGGTCATCGTGCGGGACCGGGCGGCCCGGGCCCTGGGGCGGCCCGCTTCCGAGGACCTGGTCGCCCGCGTGGTGGAAGAGTCCGTAGCTGAGGGGAGCAGCGCCCGACGGGCCGTCGACCTGCTGCGTCGGACCCTTGTCGGCGGGGGGTTCTTCCACGGAGACGCGCCGGCCGCCCCGGGGCTTCAACCGGGGGTGGTGGAGGTCGAGCTCCGCGTCGTGCGCGCCATTGAGGCGTCGGTGCAGAACCGCAAGGCCAAGGTCGGGGACGTTCGACGCCACGAGGCCGAGCTCGCCCATGCCCAGGGCTCTCGCCCGCTGCCGGCGACGACGCTCTGGCGGCGGATTGTCCGCCTGGAGCACGCCGGTTACCTCTCGCGGGAGATCCGCCCGGGGGGGACGGGAGGCACCCGCTCCGTCCTTCGGCTGTTGACTCCCGTCGAGGAGTGGGTCACGTCGTCCCGTCGGTGTGATACTCATCGAGGCGCCGAACCGTGGAGCGGGGCGCCCCCGCGCGAGGGAGGTCCGGAGCCTCTGGGGGAGGGGCTCCTCCCGGCGGCTCTGCGTCCTCCTTCCGGCCCAGTTGACTGAGGACACTGCGGGCGAGCACCGGGGAGTGAAGGGCCCGGGCAACCCGCTCGGTCGGTGCCTGGCGGAGCGCCTCGCGGTCGGCGAAGCCGGCGCGATAGAGCATCCGCGCACGGACGCGCCCGATCCCGCGGAGGCGTACGAGGTCGAGAAGCTCCTCCCGGGCGCCGTACTGCACCCGGAGAGAAAGGTCGGAGATTGCCCGGCCGAGACGACGTTGGAACACGGTCGCGAGACGGCCCGTGGCGAACAGGAGCCATTGTGCGTCCTCGACCTTGGTGCGGAGGTCCCCGGCGCCGATCCCGAACCGTTCGGTGAGCTCCACCAACGGGACCTCGTCGATCCACGCTTCGAGGATGGTGGCGACCTTGAGGGTCGCGAGGAGGGCGTCCAGGTCGAGGTGGATCGGGGGCTCATCCGGCTTGACGAGCAGTTCCTCCGCCTCGTCCGTGAAACGGGTGAGGAGGTCCGCCTCCTCGCCGCGCCGCAGGTACAGGGGCGGGAGGTCGGGCGTGGCGGCGATCGCGGCCAGGAGCGCGAAGGGGGCGACCCCGATCGGGGCGCGCTCCAGGACCTGACGCAGGACGACCGCGCTGAGCGGGTCGAGATACATCTCGCTCGTGAGCGAACCGAACCGCGTCGCTCGCAGGTGTCCCCCGGCTTGTAGAAGGTCGTTCTCCTCTAGGAAACGGCGCACGTTCCTCACTTTCGTCTCGAGCTCGATGAGAGGCAGGGTCCGGCCGTAGAAGGTGGCTGCGAAGAACGACGTCAGTTCGGCCTCCGTCCGGACGGCCCCGCTCGCGACCAAGGCGAGCACATGCATTCGAAGCGCGGGCTCGGCGGCGAGCCGACTGACCACGTCCTCCGGGGGTGCACTGAGGTACCGGTCGAGGAGGCGCTCGGTGTCGTCGGGGGTCCGAGCGAGCAGGAGCGCCTCCCCCACCGGGTCGAATCGCGGCCGGCCGGGCACGGCCGAGCATCTGGTGGACCTCGCCGGCCGAGATCGGGGCCTGCATCCCCAGGCGGTCGTCGTAGCGCGTCGTGTCCCGGACGATCACCCGGCGGGCGGGCAGGTTGATCCCGGCGGCGAGCGTCGGGGTTGCGACCAGGGCTTTCAGCGTACGGTCCCGGAACGCGCGCTCGACGACGCGCCGCTCGGGGTTGGTGAGCGAGGCATTGTGGAAGGCCACGCCCGCCGGGATCAAGCCATGAAGCCGGCGGATGCCGGCCGTGTCCTCATCCGAGCTCGTGGTCAGCTCCGTGGCCCAGGCCTGGGCGCGGGCCTGCTCCTCGGCGGAGAGCAGCGGACGTATCGTCCCGATCAAGGACTCCGCGACCTGCTCGCTCGCACGACGGCTATTCACGAAGACCAAGGCCTGACCGCCCTCCTCGACAATCGTCCGGACGAGTCGGGCGACCGGCTCGCCGGGGGGAGGCACGTCGCGCTCGGAGAGGTCGGTGAAGTGGATCCGTCCTTCCGAGGTACACGCCGAGCTTGAGCGGGACCCGCCGGAAGTCGCTCGCGATGTGTCGGGCGCCCAGCCACTCCGCGACCTCGCGGGAGTTCCCTACCGTCGCGGAGAGCGCGACCAGCTGGAGGTCGGGGTAGGAGCGACGGAGCCGCGTCAGCGTCACCTCGAGCGTTGGCCCGCGCTCCGGGTCGCGGAGGAGGTGAACCTCGTCGGCAACGACCACGCCCAGGCGGTCGAGCCAGGGGGTTCCCCGGCGGAGGAGGCCGTCCGCCTTCTCGCTGGTCGCCACGAGGACGTCCAGGCGGTCGAGCTGTGCGTTCGACAGGTCGAAGTCTCCCGTCGAGAGCCCGACCTTGAGCCCGAGGGGTTCGAACTGGGCGAGCTCCTCCGCCTTCTCCTGGGCGAGGGCGCGGAGCGGGACCATGTAGAGGCCGGTGCGGCCCGCGCGGACCGCCCGCAGGAGGGCGAGGTAGGCGACCAGCGATTTGCCGCTCGCGGTCGGACAGGCCAACACGAGGTTCTCCCCGGCCATCACCGGCCCGAGAGCGGCGGCTTGGGGTGGGAATAGGGAGGAGATCCCGTCGCGTTCCAACACGCCCCGCAGGTCCGCGTCCAGGGAGAGCTCGCTGAGCGGCACCGAGCGCTCTGGGACGATCGGAGAGGAGGGGTGAGGAGGCCGTCGGGCTGTCGGAGCGTGGCGGGGCACGGGTGCGGGAGGAAGGCGCAGTCTATGCCGTTTGCGAGGGCTCGTCTTCGACCAGGCTACGCCCGAGGATGAGTTCCTGGATCTCGCTGGTACCCTCTACGATGGGGAAGACCCGTGCGTCCCGAAGGAGCCGACCGGCGGCTGCTCCGCCGCGCACTGCGGTCGGGCCGGCGACGTCCACGCCGGCGGAGGCGATCGACAGCGCGGCCCGTGAGGCGACGAGCTTGGCGACGGACGCCTCCCGCTCGAAGGGGAGACCGGCGTCCTTTCGGTCGGCCGCCCTATCTACGAGGGCGCGGGCGGCGGCGAGCTCGGCGTACGCCTTCGCGAGAACGGTCCGCTTCCACTCGGCGTCGTCGCGCTGCACCGCCGCGAGCATCTCCTCGAAGGCAGCGCGGGCGACGCCCAGGGCACAGCTCGCGATCCCGACGCGGCCGCCAGTGAGCGCCTCCAGCGCGACGTGAAGGCCGTCTCCTTCCCAGCCCAATAACCCGCCAGCCGGCACTCGAACCCCCTCGAGATGGAGCTCCGTGGTCTCGCTCCCCCGCAGCCCGAGCTTCTCGAATCGCTGGCTGACCGAGAAGCCCGGGGTCGCGCCGGGGACGAGGAAGGCGGAGATGCCCTTCGACCGGAGCACCGGGTCGCGCGTCTGCGAAGACGAGCAGGAGCCCTGCGCTCGCTGCATTCGAGATGAACGTCTTCGATCCGTTCAAGAAGTACCCATCGGTGGACCTTTCGTACCGGGTCCGTAGGGCCGCCGTGTCCGATCCGGCCCCGGGTTCGGTCAACGCGAAAGCACCGATACGGTCTCCGCGAGCCAAGGAGGGGAGCCAGCGCTCCTTCTGAGCCGGCGTCCCCCACTTCGCGACCGGCATCGCGCACACCGAGAGATGGACCGCGACCGTGACCGCGACCGCTGCGCTGGCCGCGGAGAGCTCCTCGAAGACAGTGGAGAGGGCACGGGTCGAGACGACCCGGCCCCCGAACTGGGGGGAGATCCCCAAGCCGAAATACCCCTCGTGCGCCAGCTCCCGGAGCAATTCGGGCGGGATCCGATCCTCCCGGTCGATCTCCACGGCCCGCGGCCGTACCACCCGTGCGGAGAGCGCGCGGACGCGCGAGCGCTCCTCCTCGAGGGTCGGCGCGCCCGTCTCTCCCACGGGCCCCGCAGCACCACGCACTCTTAATGCGTGGTGGCGGGTCGGACGCTCCGAACGCCGGAGGGGGAATGCCGGGAACGCCCACACCGAAGGACCGCTTCACGGCCCTCGACACGCTCGCGGTCGTGCGGGAGATCCGCGCTCGCTCCCGTGCCCGCGTCGACAAAGCGTTCGACCTGCCCCAGGGAGGTTGGTCGATCGCGCTGCGGGTGCCGGGGGAGGGAAGGCTAGAGCTGCTGGTCGTGCCGGGTCGCTACGCTGCGCTCCTCCCGTTCGGCTCCGACCGTAGCGAGGAGCTCTCCCCCTTCGCGCGCGAGCTCCGCCGACTCCTCACCGGGGCGGTGTTGGAGCGGGTCACCGAGCCGGCCGGGGAGCGGTTCCTCGAACTCGGGTTCGTGCGAGGGGACGCGGAAGGTGGGCTTCGCGTGCTGCTGGAGCTGTTCGGCACGGGCAACCTGACGGTCGCCGTGGGGGAAAAGATCGTGGCCGTCGCGCAGACCCGACGTTGGGCGCATCGCTCGGTCCGGGTCGGGGCAGAATACGCCCGGCCACCGGTGCGGACGGACCCCTGGTCAATGTCCCGGCAGGCGATCGAGGAGGTCCTCGGACGCTCGCGGACCGACCTGACCAGCACGCTCGCCGCCCGACTCGGCCTCGGAGGCCCGCTCGCCGAGGAGGTCGTCCGGCGGCTCGGGGTCGACGGTAGCACCCCCGCGAGCGCCGAGCTAGGGCCTAGAGCCGCCGCTCTGCACGACTCGTTGGCCTCCCTGCTCGCGGAGGTCGGAGAGCGCCCGACCGGCTGACGTCTACTCTCGCGAGGGTATCCTCGTCGACGCGACCCCCTTTCGGTCCCTCCGATGGAGCGATGCCGAGGGCGTCGTGGAAACGACCCGACCGACCTTCTCGGAGGCCGCCCGCGATTACTTCCGGACCGTCGTTCCCGCCGCCCCCGACCCTGCCGCGGTTCGGGCGTCCGCGGAACGCAAGGAGATCGACCGGATGTTGGCCCAGCAGCGGGCTGCGGTCGAGTCGCTCGAGCACGAGGTGGACGAGCTGCAGGCGGAGGCGGAAGCGATCCTCGCGCACTACCCGGAGGCGGAGGCGGCCATCGAGCAGGCACGTACGGAAGAGCGCGGCGAGGAACCGGTCGAGGTCGACCTCGGGGGCCGACGCGTCCGGCTCCATCGTGAGCGCATCCCGCGCGAGGCCGCCCAGAAACTCTTCGAAGAGTCCAAGCGACGTGCGAGCAAGCTCGCCGGAGCTCGTATCGCGTTGGGGGAGACCGAGGCGCGCGCCGTCGCACCTCTCACCGGCACCGCCGCGGCGGAAGCTAGGGCCCGGACCGGGCCCCCGAAGAAGGTCTTCTGGTTCGAAAAGTTCCGTTGGTTTGTGAGCTCCGAGGGCGCTGTCGTCATCGCGGGACGCGACGCGGCCTCGAACGACCTCGTCGTCCGCCGGAACCTGAAGGACGGGGACTTCTACCTCCATGCCGACCTCCACGGCGCCGCGAGCGTAATCGTGAAGCGGCCGGCCCCCGGCGCTCCGGAGGTCACCGAGCTGAGCCTGCGGGAGGCCGGTCAGTGGGCGGTCGCGTTCTCGAAAGCGTGGCGGGCGGGGCTCGCCTCCGCCTCCGCGTTCTGGGTGACCCCGGACCAGGTCTCGAAGGCCGCCGCCTCGGGCGAGTTCGTGCCGAGGGGCGCGTGGGTGGTGCACGGGACGAAACATTTTTTGAAGGACCTGCCGCTCGAGCTCGCGCTCGGGACGATCCGCTACGAATCGGAGGAGCGGTGGACGGCGGCACCGGAATCCGCGGTCCGCGCGCGAGGGTCGGTACGGGTCCTCCTCACGCCGGGCGAGGACCGGGAACGGGCGGCCGTCGAGGTCGAGCTGGCGCGCGACCTCGGCGTCTCGCGTTCGGTGCTCCAGTCGGTCCTGCCCGCCGGAGGCCTCTCCGTGCGGCGCGCGTAGAGCCGTTGCACCTCGCCCGCGGGGAACCGGTCGCCTTCCCGACGCCAGGTATGGTTGCGAGCCCGCAGCCCGACGATCGTGGCGGAGGTGGTCGGCAGTCGGACCGTTGCCCCAACCTCAAGCATCGCCTCCGGTTCGATCGGGAGCCGCCCGGCCCGGGTCACGCGGCCCTCGACGAGCGAGTACCTGGACGAACGGTCCGACGTCCCGCACCGCCCAGATGGTCGAGACCTCTCGGACCCGCCCGACCGAGATCGGATGCCCCTGTCGGTCCTCGACCTTGTGGATCACCAGGGGCTCGGAGGCCTCGGGAAGGCCGGTACCCAACTGGACCTTACGGTCCACGGGGAGGGTGACCCGCCGACGTTCCGAGCGAGCTCCTTCGGAAATGATCAGCCAAACCTCCCCCACCCGCGGAAGCTCGGAAACGAAGGGGTGCGACAAGCCGCAGGTACGACAGCGAGCGACCCCTCGGACCACGGCGGCCTTCGCCCCGGGTTTCCCGTGTTCGATGTGCAGGATGCGGTGGGGAGTTTCGAGACCGCACACCTCGCAGCGGAGACGGGCCGAGTGGAGCGGGGGTCCGGAGGCCGTCGACCGCTCACGTTCTGGGTCGCTCCCCACGTCGGGCACGGGAGGCGCAGGACGGCCTGGCGGCTTGAGGCTTATCCCTCCGTCCGGTCGACCGCCAAGGTGATTTGAGCAGGCCCGTCCCGGTCGTCGATGCGGGCCGACGTAGAGGTTTCGTTCGCGGCGACGAACCTCAACACCGCCGACCGGCTCCCCGGGTCGCTGACGAGCATCCGGACCCTGGGGGAGGCCCTCGGGGTACCCTACGAGATCGTGGTCGCGGACGGCCCGAGCGGTCCCGAGGTCAAGCATCTCCTGGCCGAGAGGTCTCGTGACGACCCGAGGCTCGTCCTGGTGCAGCACAGCCATCGGAGCCGGGGCTACGGCCGCCGGGTGGCGTTCGAGGCCACCTCCGGGAAGATGATCGTCCCGTTCGACACAAGCCTCCAGTACGACCCGGTCTACGGCGACCTGCTGCGCCGATGGCGGGCGCTTGCGACGGACCGGATGTTGTTCTCGGAGATCTGCGCCCTCTCCCGACGCAGCATCGAGACGACCGGGGGGTGGCGGGACCTGGTGGGCGGGGAGGACGTCGACCTATACGGACGGGTGGTCGAACGATTCGGACTCATCGCCTATCCCACTCCGATACGGCAGTCGCAATCCGAGCCCCTCGGGGCCTACGCGCGCCAGATGCGCTACGTCGGAGGTTCGCGCTGGAGTCGTTTCCGCCGAATCTACACCGTCCAACGTGACCAATTCATCGGCGCCGATTACCGGATCGCCGACGTGATGGCGTTCAATGCGAGAAAACCGCTCTCCCGTCGCATGGCCTACCGCGCCTTCTTCACGCTGGCGGCGGCCGGCGCCCGCCTCCAACCGACCCGTCCGGTCCACCTGAGGCAGAACCATTACCTGCTCATCCGAGACGCGACCTTCCGCTCGATGCTTGACGGCACCTATCGGGAACTCGGCTGGGACGCCCCAGGCCCGAAGCTGCTGCTGACCGAGGACGAAGTCACCTATCTTGAACGCAGGTCCCCCCTCTGGGCAGCCGAAGGGGCGCGACTCCGACCGTTCTACGACCTCAAGTGAACGATGGCAATGTGGCTCGGCCTCAGCAGCTCCCCGTGCCTGAAACCCGCCAGCGATCCCGACGCGGAGCACTCCGGACTCGGCTGCCTTCGAAGCCCCGCAACTGAAGTCGGGGAGCCCAGCCACACCCGGTCCACCCTGGGGTGCCTCAGGAGGGTCGTGGTCGACTCGGCGGGGCCAAAAGCGGCGGGTACCCCGGGGGACCCCGAGGCGAGCTGGGACGATGAGTGTCTCCCGGTACGCTCCCGGTGCGGTCTATGACCCGGACGGTCACGGTCGGCGTACGACCCCGTTCTCGGTGACGCCTCGGAATCCCTGGTTCGGCCGCGGGGGACTAAGGCTCCGGCTACAGCTCGGAAGGCGAGCCGCCTCCGACGGAACCTCACCATTAAGTAACTTGGAACCCCCAATTCAGTTTCAGGATCTCTCGCATGGGCGGCGTCATCTCGGGAACGGCAGCCGCGGGGTCCGGGGAGGACCCTTCCAAGGGCGGTCCATCGAAGATGGAGTCCCGAGGACCCCCCTGGGGGGGCCTGAAGAACCTCTTCCTTCCCGTCGGCGGGGCGGTCTCCTTCCATACCGCCGTGGTCGGCGCGGTGCTCGTGGTGGCGGCTGCCTTCGTCGCGATCGCCCCTCCGGGATTCACGGGGGTCCTCTCGAGCGGGCCGGCGATTTACCTCGTCTTGCCCGCCGCGGCCGGACTTTACATGTCGCTCGCGGCGGTTTCCACGAGCACGACCCACCAGGGGCCCGGACGCCGGACCCGCGCCTTCTTCGTTCCTGCCCTCCTCCTCGCGTGGACCGTAGGCGTCTTGCTCCTCGTGGTCGCGTCCGACCTGCCCGTCGGTCGGTCGGTGTTCCTTGCCTCAACCCCTTGGCTGTATCCAGCCTGCCTCGCGGGCATAGGGTTGCCACTCGCCAGCCTCTGGTTCGATGGCCCCGCAGACCCCGCCCATCGGACCATCGGATTGTGCACGGCCCTCCTCCCGCCCCTATTCGCGGTGGCGGTCGTATCCCCCCAACTCAGTAACGGCGGGGTGATCGTCCTCACGTATGCAACTCTTCTCTTGGGGGCAATCCTGTTTCAGATCTCGGGCACGGTCCGGGCCCGCTCAGAACTCTACGCTCGCTCTCCGTCAGTTCCTCCCACTCCCGCGAGGGAGGGGCACCGGCGATCCCCGGTACTCCGCTCGGAAACCGAGCACGGCTCGCGGGAATCGCCTCCTCGCTCCCGGGCCCGCCACCGCAGGGATTCCGGAGCGTCCCGTGGCCACCGCCCCCGCATCGATGCCCCGTCCGGGAGTTTCCACCGGGCGTTGGCCGGACGTCGTCAGCACCGGCTTCGGATGGCTGGACGACCTCCTCCTCGGAGGGTTTCCGCGCCGGGGCCAGGTCGCGCTGGTTGGCGAACCCGGGGCTAGGGAGCGACCGGGTTGTCTGGGGGACCCTGTCGGAGAGCCTGCGTCGAGGGGAGACGGTCGTTGTCGTCACCGCATCCTGGTCGGTGCGGCAGATCGCCGAACAGATGGAACAAGCCAGTCCTGGCTTCACCGAGTACGACCGCGGAGGCCGAGTCCTCTGGGTGGACGCCTCCGGCCAGGGGAGAGCCGCCCGGACCCAGCCTCCCGCGATCCTCGGCCCTGGAGACTGCGTTCGTCTGCTCGCGTCCCTCCACGCCTCAGCGAGTGACGCCACGCAACGTTCGCCGGGTGGGTTCTGCGTCGCCTTCCTGGGAATCTCCACCCTGATCGAGGCGGTGGGAGAGAAGCAGGGACTGACGGTCCTGCGGAATGCGATCGCGATCCTGCATGGGTGCCCGGCCCTCGTGACGTACTCGATCGAGCTCCGGGCAGGCCTCACCCCCACGGTCGGAGCGATCCAGAACGACCTCGAGGGTACGCTCGTCTTCCGATTCGACGGAGGGTCACCCCGCCGTGAAGGTGTTCCGGCTCACCCCGGTGGCGAACCGGGGTTGGGTGGAGTGCGGCTTTGGCGGTCGGGGAAACTGGCTAGTGCCCCAGCCTCGACCCCGCGCATGGGGGTTCCCCGAGGCTGGTTCGCTCGACCGACGCCCCGGCCCGGCCTGACCTTCTCTCATGCGTGGCCGATCCGGACGGCGACGTTCGAGCGGGAGAACTGAGACGGCCGCAATCCTTTTCACACCCCCGGACTGCGAAGGGGCCTCGGCGTAGGTGGCCTCCAATGATTCCCCGCAGCACACAGGAGGGCCGCTCGGCGCCCCCCTCGGGGGGACGGCCGCCCCTTCGCCTCTTCCTTGACTTCGACGGGACTCTGGTGGAGCCCAACGTAGCAATCCTCCTGGTCGAGCGGTTCGCGCACGACGGAGCTCGTGTGGCGCACGAGGTGGACGAGCAGTTGCATCGCGGAGAGCTCACCCTCCGCCAGGCCTGGGACCGGCAGGCTGCGTTGCTCCCGCGCGAGGCGGTTGGGGCGATGACTGACTTTGCCGTCAAGGAGGTCCCACTTCGAGAGGGCGCCCGAGAGCTCATCGACCTTCTCGCGCTGCACAACGTCCCGACCGTCGTGGTCTCGGGGGGCCTCGACTTCTATATCCGTGCCATCCTCGACCGAGAAGGTCTCGACCTTCCGTTCCTTTCGGACACGGCCCACCCCGGGTCGGACGGCCACCTGCGGGTCGAACACCCCCACGGGCACGCCGAGTGCCGCCAGTGTGGGATCTGTAAGGCCCTCGTGGTCCGGGGCCCGCTCCCCCCCGCGGAGCGGACGATCTTCGTGGGGGATGGCAGCACGGACCGCTTCGCGGCCGAGGTGGCGGACATCGTGTTCGCGCGCCGCCGACTCCTGACGTACTGCCAGAACCATGGGATCCCCCACTACCCCTTCGAAGACTTCCGCCCCGTCACCGCCCAGATCAAGTCCTGGCTCGAAGGTACCGAGCCCATGCCGACGGGCCAGGCGGTCGGGCTCGCGGACTCGCCGTGCCCGATATCCCGGGATGTGCACGAGAAGGCCCGCCAGGCTTCGTGATTCGCGCGCTCTGAGACCACCGCCCCGGATCGCCTCCTGACCTGCGCACCGGGCTCCCCCGGGTCGCGGCGCCTGCCGCGGGGCGTTCCCTGTCGCGAGTGTCGATTCGGGGATGTCGCAGACGGACCTGACCGGCGGTGGGAGGATGGCTCGCCCCGGCCGACTCGCGGAGGAGCTGAGGGTGCGTGCAGGGACGCTCGGCCCCGGGCCCACCAGGCACTTCGCCCCTTCCCCCTTCGGAGCGTAGGCGAGGAGATGGGAAACATCTTAGAGCCGGAGCCCGTCTCTGCGGCGTCTCCATCCGGGGTCGGGGGCCAACATTTCCGCCAGCGAGCGACGCCGTAGTCGATTCCCTCGCCGGCCGTGGACGATCGGCGGTCGCGTTCTCGCGGTGGTGTTCGTGCTGGTATCCACGGCCCTGACTTCGGCGTATCTTCCCCGCTCGCCGCCCCCGATCCTCGCGAGCGACTCGGAGACCCCGAGCCCGCTTACCTCCGGATTGCCGGACGTCGACTGGCCCACCTATCTCGGGGAGGTCACTCGAGACGCATCGAACCCCGCGGAGATCGAGCTCTCTCCGAGCGACGCCGGGAACCTTACCCTGCTGTGGTCGTACAAGACCCTGAAACGGGTCGAATCCTCCCCCGCGATCGCGAACGGGACCGTCTATATCGGTTCGATCGATGGCAACGAATACGCCCTCAACGCCTCTACGGGAGCGCTAGTCTGGAAGGCGCCGCTGGGCCTCTCCACCCCGAACAACTGCAGCGCCACCGGAGATGGGATCGTCTCCTCCGCCACGGAGCTGAATGGAACGGTGTTCGTAGGGGGAGGGGACGGTGACTGGGATGCGCTCAACAGTTCGACCGGGGCCCTCGAGTGGGACTTCTACGTCGGCAACGCGAGCCAAGGGTACTACAACTGGGCGAGCCCGCTCATCGCCAACGGGTACGCCTACATCGGTGTCGCCAGCCAGTGCGACAGCCCGCTGGTCCTCGGCGGCCTCTGGAAGGTCTCCCTAGCCACCCACATCGGGGTCTTCTACCCGACCACACCGAGCGGCACCGTCGGCGCGAGCATCTGGGGCTCACCGTCCTTCGACGCAGCGACCAACACCGTGTTCGCCGCCACCGGGAACCCGAAGCAATCCGAGGTCACCCCCGACTCGGAATCGCTGCTGGCGTGGAATGCTACCACCTTCCAGCTGATAGGACATTGGCAGGTCCCTGAGAACGAGTCCGGCATCGACTCGGACTTCGGAACGACACCGACCCTCCTGACGCCAGGGACCGGTACTCCTCTGGTCGTAGCGACGAACAAGAACGGGATCACTTACGCGCTGAACTCTTCGGACGTAGACGCCGGGCCGGTTTGGATGACTAAGGTCTCCTTCCTCATCCCTTGTCCTGCCTCCTCCTGCGCCCTGCAGCCGCCGAACGTGGCTCCGGGTAGCGTACGGCGACGGGCTCCTCTACGTCGGCAGCGCGAACACGACGATCAACGGTGTCAATTACACCGGTTCGATTCCGCGCCCTCTACCCGTCGAACGGTACCGCAAAGTGGGTCCGTGCGGAAGAGGCGGACGTCGAGGGGGCTCCCGCCTACGCCAACGGGCTTCTTGTCGTCGGTGGCGGAGACGAACTGCAGGTCCTCAACGCCTCGACGGGCGCGCTTCTCTGGAACTTCTCGAGCTCCAACCTGTTCGTCGCTGCCCCGGCGGTCGCCGGGGGGGTCATCTACGTCGGCTGCACGGACGGGAGGGTGTACGCCTTTGGGCTGCAGCATCCTCCCCCAGCCTTCGGGGTCACCTTCCCGGAGACGGGGCTTCCGAGCGGTACCGACTGGGGTGCGACCTTCGCGGGCATGGCCCAATCCACGAAGTCGACGTCCCTCTCGTTCGAGGAAGTCAACGGGAGCTGGAGCTACGCCATCTCCGCTCCCGCGGGCTATGTCGCATCCCCCGGAGGGGGCGTGGTCCGCCTCGCCGGCGCCTCGATGACGATCCCAATCCGCTTCACCTCCCTCGCTCCGGCAACCTTCGCGGTGGCCTTCACCGAGACGGGACTCCCCGGGGGGACCGAATGGTGGGTCAACGTTTCGGGGGGCCCTTCGCAGGGCACTTCCACTCCCTCCACCCAGACGACCCTCTCTTTCCTCGAGCCCAACGGGACGTATTCTTTCACGACCCAGGCTGGTGGACCGTACTCGGCGACTCCCGCCTCGGGCTCCTTCGAGGTCCAGGGCGGCCCCGTCGTCGAAACCGTAGCCTTTACGGAGGCCCTGACCCACACGATCCAGTTCCTCGAGAGCGGGCTCACCCCGGGGGCGAGCTGGTCGGTGGAGCTGGGAGAGAACTCCCAGAGCTCGACCACGAGCTCGATCACCTTCTCGGAGGTCGACGGCAGCTACGGCTTCGCCGTCACCGCCGCCGGCTTCGTCCCGAGCCCACCGAGCGGCTCAGTCACGGTCCAGGGGGCCAACGTTACGCGTACGGTCGGCTTTACACCGGCCGTTCCGGGTACGTATCCAGTGACATTCTCGGAGTCGGGACTTCCTCTCGGAGCCTCGTGGTCAGTTACCTTGGCGGGGAGCCCCAAGACCTCTACCGGAACCGAGCTCAATTTCTCCGAGCCGGACGGAGGGTACTCATTCACGGTCGCTGCCGTGGTCGGCTTCACGGCCGATCCCACCACCGGGTCGGTCACCGTCAGTGGGCTCCCCGTATCCTTCTCCATCGCGTTCACTCCCTCCTCGCCGGCACCGAAGACGAGTTCGGGGTCGACCTTGCTCGGGCTCCCGTCCTGGGAGGGATACGCCCTCCTCGGCGGGATCCTGGCGCTCGTTCTAGTGGGGAGCGTCGTCGCCCTGCTGTTCCGCCGTCGAACTAAGTCTTCCCCCGGCTCCCATCCCCCTCGGCAAGAAGGTCCCCCCTGACCCGGTCGATCGCTCGTCGCGGGAGCCGAGCTCACGCTCCCCCGCTCGACGCCGGGGTCACGATCGGGCGCGTTCGCGCCTTGTCGCTCCGGATCGGAGGAGACGCCGCGGCGCGAGCTTCCCCGCCGGCACGGGACCTTTCGGCGACGGGGCGAGCGGTCTCCTCGACCGCCGGACCCCGCCGCGCCGAGGGGGGGGCGAGCCCGCAGGCGCAGGTGCTCGCTACGGCTGTATCACGGGGCGGACAAGGCTGGGACATTGCCGGCCCGGGCAACCGCTTTATACCGGTACCGAAGATGCGCCCGCCCATGTCGACCATCCGGAACGGGTTCTGCATCTGGCTGACGGGTCTGCCGAGCGCCGGAAAGACGACGATCGCGAAGGAGCTGATCCCTCGCTTCCGAGCCCAGGGGTGGCCGGTCGAGCTGCTGGACGGAGACGAGGTCCGACAAGGTCTGAGCGCCGACCTCGGTTTCGACCGTGTCTCACGCGAAACCCACGCCAAGCGGGTGACGTTCGTCGCGAAGCTCCTTGCCCGGAACGGGGCGATCCCGATTGTCGCCCTCATCTCCCCGTACCGGACCTCGCGGGCGCGCGCGCGCAAGGAGATCGGCCGGTTCGTTGAGGTCTACGTGAACACCCCGCTCGTGACGTGCCAAGAAAGGGACGTGAAAGGGCTTTACCGGAGAGCGCTCGCGGGCGAGATCAAGGAGATGACCGGGGTCGACGACCCGTACGAGGCTCCGGAGAATCCGGACATCGTGATCGACGCGGTGAGCCTCTCGCCGGCGCAATCCGCCGAATTCATCCTGGCCGAGCTCGAGCGGCTCGGCTGGATCCCGGCCGAGGTGGCCGCGGCGGCCCCGCCCCGGTCCTCCACGTCGAGCCGAGCCGTTTCGTAGGGCCTGCACCGGGCGGGAAGGTCGGCGGCGGCCCGACGCCCGGGCGCTCGGCCCGAAAGTGGGCGGGGCCCGCAGGGACGAGCCCGTTGCCGGCTCGATCCGACAAGAAGCCGAGCCCGAGTTCGCTCGCATCGGGCGCCTGTTGTGACGAGGAGAGCCGTGGCTGCCAGCGCACGTGGGGTACCCGCTCGAGATACGGGGGGGAAGATGCGCCGGACGGGACGGAAGCTCAGTCCGCCTGGGCGGAACTACCCACTGCGGGGCTTGAAGACTATGCGTCCGCCGGTGGTCGACTCGATCTCGTACTCGCGAACCTCATCGACGTGGAGACCGTTCGCGGAAAGGAGGCTGCGGCGCCTTGCGCCCGGGTCCGAGTTCAGCCGACCGCCCATCAGTCGGAGCGGGTCGAAGAAGTCCGCTTGACCGCGCGGTACGCGGCCCAGGTAGGCACCGCTGCGGGAGGTGTCGGGAACGAGCTCCGCGATGCCGGGGATCGCCGCTCCCGAGGGTCGGGATTCCGCAAGCTCGACGCGCAGAAGGCGGTCTCGCGCTGCGAACCGTAGGGAAACCCCGTCGGACCTGCCGCCGGCCCTCGGTTGTATCGGTGTGGGGGTGGACGGCGTGGGGTGACCCGGGAAGGGAGGGGGACTCGGCAGCGCCTCCTGGACCTCGATGCGAGGCGAGAGACCGGTCCGGCGAAGCCGCTCGGCGAGCGACAGGGCCTCCCCATGAAGCTGCGGGGGGCAGAGGAGCACCACGTCCTGATGATCCTGGATGAAGGAGGTGAGCAGCAGGTCTCGCATGATTGTCGGGGTCTCGGAGATGGTCGGAGGAGCGGCCTGGAGCGAGCGCCGCCCGAAGCGGATGATCGTCAACAGGATGCGCATCCCGTCCGGAACGGCGTGGAGCTTGGGCGACCCCACCCGCTTCCGGTACGCCACCGGGATCTGGCTCGCGTTCCATCCATGCTGGTGGGCCTTGAGGAACAGCTCGGCCTCGATGCCAAAGTGGTCGGTGCTGAGTCGAAGGGCTCGGGCCTTCTGAACATCGACCGCCCAGAATCCGCTCGTGAGGTCCAGGTAGGTAGACCGACTGTACTGGCCCGCGGCGAAATTGAGGAGCACGTTACCCACTCGGTGGACCAGGTCTCGGAAGCTCTTCGGCGCCCCTGTGTCGGGCTGGCGGACCCCGACCACGAGGTCGCTCCCAGAGCTCAGCAGCTCCAGAGCGGGGAGGACCGCAGACCCCGGGTAGGTCGCGTCCGCGTCGAGGACGACTGCGAACCTGACCCCATGGCGTCGGATCAGCTCGAGGCCCTCCCGGATCGCGGCGCCCTTTCCTCGGCTACGCTGCGGGACGACCACGATCCCCCGAGCGGCGGCCGCTTCACAGGTCCGGTCGGTCGACCCGCCGTCTAGGACGAGCGGAACGGCGGACCAGCCCGCCGCCCGAATCTCGGAAAGCGGGATGTCGTCCAGGGTGGCGGGAAGGCCCCCTTCCTCGTTCAGCGTGGGAAGAAGTATAACCGCGTCCATCCCTTGGAGTGCCGCGAGGCTTCCCTCGCGGTCGGAGTCTACTTCGACCACTTTTCGCCACCCGGAGGCGAGGTTCCAGCACCCCCGTCCCAGGTATTTAAAGGGCTCGGTCCGAGGGCGTCGTTTTCTCACTATCGAGCCCGGTTCGATACCTTCCTCGATGCGTGGTGGAAAACTCCGATTCTGGTCCCGGCAAAGACCCCGGGGCTCCGGCCCGGCAGCGGGGGCTGCCGAGCAAGGGGCGGAAGTCCGTGATGGGTAGTTATACATCGCCCGCCCCGGGGGAGCTGACCCGGGTTCGATCCGACCCTCCTCGGATCCAGTCGGAGGGCGACCGGAGTTTCGCCCCTCCCGCCTTCGTTGATGGCGTGAAGCTCTCCTGACCTGGGGCTCGGCCGCCCTGGGCATCCCCGTCGGTCATCCCCGGGTCGGGGAGGAGCGGGCCATCTCGGTCGCGATAGCCAGTTTTTCCAGGGTGCCGACGTCGACCCATTCGGCAGCGGGGACGGCATCGACCTGCCCTCCTTCCGCCACGTACCCCGTTACCCCGTCAGTCAGCTCGATCTCCCCCCGCGGCGATGGGGGGACCGACCTCAGAATCTCGACAACCCGACGAGGGAGCAGGTAGGCTCCCGCATTGACCAAGCCCGGGGAGGGGATCCCGTCCTTCTCGTGGATCTCGAGGAGGCGGGGCCACGGGCGAGCCGCATCGACCACCAAGCGACCGTAGGAGGCAGCGTTAGGAACCTCGGCAGCGGCGATCTTTGCTCGCTGGCCGTGGAGGAGCGCTTCCCAGATCCCGGTCCGTCGGCCAAAGAAGACATCGCAGTACCCGACGAGGACCCAGGGGGCGCGAAGAAGGTCGGCGGCGGCGAGCAAGGCGTGGCCGCTTCCTCGCCGTTCCGGCTGGGTAACGTGTTCGATCCGGAGGCCATAGCGCGCGCCGTCGCCCACGTGGCGGAGGACCTGGTCTTCCCGGTACCCCGTTACGAGGAGCGCACGTCGCACCCCTGCGGTGCCCCACGCCTCCAGATGGTAATCGATGATCGGTCGTCCCGCCACGGGGACGAGGGCTTTCGGGAGCGTATCGGTCAGCGGACGGAGCCGAGCCCCGACCCCCGCGCACAGCAGGACCCCGTCGACGTCCGTCAGGGAGAGTGCCTCGGGGCCCCGGTCGGCGGGCGGAGGGGTCATGAACGGTCGGGAGGGCGCTCGCGGGCGATGAGGATGTACTCGTCGCCCCGGAAGACGTCGGGAATCGTCGCCGCCACCTCGGTCCCGAGTGCGCGGGCGTAGAAGCCTACCGCCCCCTGCTCGCTCCCGGTAGTCACCTCCACGAGCTTGAGACGCGAGCCGCGCGTGGCCAAGCTGCGCCGCACGCCGTCCAGCGAGGCCCGGATCAGGGCCTCACCGATCCCTTGGCCACGCAGCTCCGAACGCACCGCCACTTGCTCGAGCTCGAGAACTGCCTCCCGCCGGAAACCGCCCTTCTCGAGCCAGAGGATGTAGGCGAGGATCGTGCCCGACCGGCCCGCGACCCAGTACCGCATCCTCGGCGCGGCCCTCCAACACGCCTCCACCCACCGGCGGCCCTCCGAGAGGGGCCGCAGACCCGAGAACGCCTCGCTTCCGATCGACGCGATCGCCTCCAGGTCCCCCTCGACCGCCGGGCGAACGTCCACCCTCGGCGGGGTCGAGGGGAGGGTACGGACGCCATCCGCCGTGGGTGCGCCCGGATTCATGGCACCGTGACCGACTTCGCGAGGTTGCGCGGCCGGTCCGGGTTCATAGACTTCAACTTGGCAAGCTCGTACGCGAGGATTTGCATCGGGACGACCTGGACGATGGGGGTCGCAACGCCTGCGTCATCGACGCGGATGTGGTGGTCGGAGCTCGGCAGCGGCTGGGGTCCGATCGAGATGATGCGCGCCCCGCGGGACTTGAGCTCGGAAGCGGCGATCTCGGTCCTCGTCAGGTCCTGGCAGTCGTAGAAGTGGAGGGCCGGAGTGCCGTTCTCCACAAGGGCAAGCGTACCATGCTTCATCTCGCCTCCGTGGAGCGCCTCGGCCTTGAGCCCGGCGACCTCCTTCAGTTTGAGCGCCGCCTCGAGAGCCGTGACGTAATGACGACCGCGACCGGTCAGAAAGACCGGCTGGGGACCCAGCAGGTCACGACCGACCTCCCGGGTATGGTGGCGCGCCGCCTCCGAGGTGAGGTTGTACAACGCGTCTCGGGCCTGCCAGAGTGGCTGAGTCCCGTCCGAGCCTCCCTCCGTGGCGAGGGTCTGGCCGAACAGCGTGATGATCGCCAGCTGGGCCGTGTAGGACTTGGTGGCCGCCACCGCGATCTCGGGCCCCGAAAAGAGAGGGATCACGTGATGGGAGAGGCGGGCGATCGACGACAGCTCGACATTCGTCAGCGCGATGGTTTCGGCGCCGCGGTCGCGCGCGAGCCGGAGCGCCTCGAGGGTGTCGAGGGTCTCCCCGGATTGCGAAAGAGCCACCACGACCGACCCCGGACCGAGGAGGTCGGCATGCTGCTCGAAGTCGCTGGAGACGTAGGCGTCGACGTGACGTCGAGCGACCGCCGCGAACAAGTACTGGCCGAAGAGACAGGCATGGTAGCTCGTGCCTGCCCCGACGAACACGATGTCGCGGGCGGGCCGAAGAATCGGGCCGATCTCGCGGACCAGCGCCGGCGCACCCTGGATGAGCCGCTCGAGCGTCCCGGCCTGCTCGAGGATCTCCTTGATCATGAAGTGCTCGAAATCCCCCTTGGAGATACTCTCGGGCGAGATGCTGACCGACTGCGGAGCGGAGACGGTCGCCCGGCGGACTGCGCGGTCTCCCTCGAGCGTCAGGCGCTCGAGGCCGGTGGGACCGACGACGAGACAGTCGTCCTCACCGAGGTAGACGACGCGCGGAGTGATAGGCAGAAAGCTCGGGATGTCGGAGGCGGGAAAGTACTCTCCGTCGCCGACACCGATGACGAGAGGGGAGCCTTTACGAGTGACGCAGAGGGAATCCGAGCCCCGACCCATCGCTAGGATGGCATACGTTCCCAGGAGCTGGTCCTGCAGCGCGAGGAACGCCCTCTCCAGCGACTGGCCCCTCCGCACCCCCTCCTCGAGCAGGTGCGGGATCACTTCGGAGTCGGTTTCGGATGTGAACTTGTGGCCCCGCGATGTCAGCTCGGCCCGCAGCCGGCCCGCATTCTCGATCACCCCGTTGTGGACGACCGCGATCGACCCGTCGCAGGAGACATGAGGGTGGGCGTTCAGAATGTCGACCTTCCCGTGGGTCGCCCAGCGAGTGTGGCCGATCCCGAGGGTCCCAGCGGGCGCAAGCGAGGCGATCTGCTGCTGGAAGGCGTCGATTGTGCCTACGCTCTTCCGGAGGAACAGCTCGCCACGGTCCTGGACCGCGATGCCGCAGGAGTCGTAGCCGCGGTACTCGAGGCGCTTCAGGCACCCGATGATGATAGGCGCCGCTTCCCGCGTGCCGACGTAACCCGCGATCCCGCACATCTCGTCGAGCCACTCCCGGTTGGACCCGGCTCGGCGGCCAATCATGCGGGTTGATAATAAGACCTACCGTCTCGAGAGGTGCTCGAATCCCGCGGGGAAACGAGACTACCCACTCCGGGTCGCGTAGTTCGGCCTCACGCGACGCCCGAGGGAGTGCTCCTGGCCGAGTCGTCAGGTCTGTCCCCGGCCATGGGTCAACGCCGGGCACCCTCGCGGACCACCGCGTTCATCACGACAACGGTGCCCAGGACGACGCCCAGCAGGAGCGCGGGGCCCACCACGATCGACCAGCCTCCCGCAGTGACGCCCGGGCTGTTCGGTACCAGGTTCGGGGGCGACGAGACCGGGAGGAAGTGGGCGACCTCGACGAAGGGCCCGACTACCTGGATGTCTACCGGGTTGGCCTCGCCCGTGTAGCTACCGCTCCCCGAGCCATTCCATCCCGCGAAGGTCGACCCCCCTGGAGCAGTGGCGTTGAACTCGACCTGCGTCCCGAAGGGATACCAGCCGTCGGCCACCGGGGACATGGTCGCGCTGCCCGTCCCCGAGGTGGTGACGACGAGCAGGGCCTCCGGAACGAAACTCACCCGGACGGCAACCGTTCCCCCCGTGAGGTCGACCGTCCCCGAGGTCGGCTGCGCAACGGTACCTGCACGTTCGGGGAGCCGGGGATTGGGCTCTCCACCGTGTAGGTGGCGGAGCCTTCGGGGACGGGAATGGTCAGCGCCGACTGATTCGTCGTCCAGTTCGACCCGGCCACTTCGACGCTCCAATTTGCGGCGAGTGGGAGCCCGGAAACCTGGATGGACAACAGAGAAGCAACGCTGGGCTGCACGAACTGTGCCGATTCGCTGACCGGCCCCAGGTACCGTTACTTGGGGGGACGGGTCGCTCCCCGTGTAGCTTCCGGAGCCGGTACCGACCCACGCGGCGAAGCTGTATCCGTTCGCCGGCAATGCGGACAGGGTCACTTGCGACGTCGCGGCGAACCACCCACCGGGAGGGGCTGCAGCGCCCGACCCGACCGGGGACACCGAGATACTGACGTCATACTGCGTGACGTACTGGACGGTCAGCGTGACGGACGAGTTGCCCACCACGGCAGTGCCGGTGGTCGCCGGTGCCACGTAGCGGGTACCCGAATTCTGTCCCGCGATGGGGCTTCCGATCGAGTAGGTGTAGGACCCCGGGAAGACCTGAAACTCCGCGGTGGCGGTCGACGTGGACTGCCCCTGTCCGTTCAGGCTCACATTCCAAGTGGCGCCTGCGGGCAGTCCGACCTCGGTGAAGTTGACCGGGACGAGCTTTCCGGTAGTGGGAGCGAACCATGCGGTCTCGTTCACGGGCCCGACCAGGGTCACCGCGGTGGGGTTGGAGTTTCCGTCGTAGCTCCCCGCCCCCTGGCCGGTCAGGCCGAGAACGAATCGCCGTGTGCGGGCGTGGCCAGCAGAGAAACGGGGCCGCCCGCGGCGTACCAGCCCGATGCGGGACTTACCGTACCGTCCCCCGTGGGTGAGGCCGCGACCTGCAGATAGTATTCGGGACCATACGCAACCTGCACCGTGACGTTGGCACCGTTTACGTCGACCGAACCGCTCGAAGGGGTCGCCGTGTACCGGGTTCCGTTGTCTGACGGCACTGGGCTCAGGATGTGGAATCCGAAAGTTCCCGGGGGCTCGGTGAACGAAATCGTCGAGGAAACCGTGTGGAGGACGTTCCCACCGAGCGTGGCGGACCAGTTGGTCCCGGAGGGCAAGCCGCTCTCTGAGAACGTGACCGTCTGGGTGACGGAGCTCCGGTCGAGGCTGGTGATGAGGGTGCCGAGGCCCGACTCGGCGCCCTGGGCCGTCCAGAGGTAGATGTTCTGGATCCCCATCGCCGCCGCGGTCTGGATGGCGGTCAGCGCGACCGCCGGGTCGGTTCCGGTCCCGTGGTTGTCGTTGCCGAGCGTGACCTGCACGGCGAGCTTCGAGAGGGGCTCGCCGGCTCCCTGGAACTGGGAGATCAGCTTGGTGAGGGCGGAGGTCCAGACCGACGAGTCGTTGACGGCCAGCCTCGCATACTCCTGCGTCTCGATCCAGACCAGGTCCGTCACCTGAGCGATGTCGCCGTAGTTCCAGCCGTAGCTCTGGAGGCTCGACGTGAGCAGGGGGTGGCCGGTAGGGTAGGCGATTGAGGTGAGGCCGGCCGCGTGGTCGATCTGGTTGACCTGGGTGAAGTAGCTCAGCAAGGCACTGAAATCGTACGTTCCCGGAGCCGTGGCTCCGTCCGGTTCGTACGTTGCCGCGAGTCCCGGCACGTTGCTCGGCTTCGCCGACGCCATCTGCTGTACGTTGCTGATGAGGCCCGTGTTCGCGGTGACCGTGACGCCCGCAGGGACGACGGCGCGAAGGGCCGTCCCCTCCGAACCCACCTTCGCGGGGTTGATCGCGCAGCACGGGGAGAAATCATAGATGTTGATGTAGTCCCCCGGAAGAAGGTGCGGGGCGATGGTGCTCAGCACGTAGTTGTACATGGTCGAGTCGGAGGACAGGAACTCGACGATGAGGTGGGGGGCGGCACCAGACGCGGCCGACAACGCCGGCCCGTGGGACGGGGTCGAAGCAGGTGCCGCGGTTTGGGCGAAGCTCGGTCGTGCCCCGGTCACGGCGACGGTCATGCACACGAGCGCGACCACCAAGGCGACGGTGGCCCCGCGTCGGGCGGAGGGGTATCCCCACCAGGAAAGGAAGCGAGAACCCATCAGGAAAAATCAGGTGAATACGCATAGATACGTGTTTCGCAGGATGCGCGTGTATACTTATTTATACGTATTGCTTGCCTCAGCAGAGACTCAAGGCGGTCGCGCTCGCGGTGGCCGAGAGGTTGCCGTGGCTCGCGAGAGGCCGCCCCGAGGTGCCCCGGCCGGGGTAGGTCGCGAGATCAGCTACCCCGTGGGGGTACGTCTCGGCTGAGCTGGTCGGAGCCGGTAAGGTAAGGTCTGGGATCGGGCCGACCGTCGGACGAGGAACTCACCTGCGGCGGAGAACTGAGACGGCTGCGCCCTCGGGGGTATTCCCTTCGGCCCTTGGCCTTGTGGGTAGACCCAACCGAGGGGGCCAGCCCGGTCAGTTCGTTCGATCGCGCACGGCCATCGCCGACCAGAGGGTCACGTAGTCCGTGACCGAGCTCGCAAGGGCGAACCGCTCCTCTACCCGGCGCCGTGCTTGGCGGCGTGCCTCGGCCATCGTTTCGGGGGAGCGAGAGAACTCGTTGAGCCGCCGAGCCCCCTCTTCGGGAGGTACGGACGAGGAGGCCGTTGACGCCGTCCGTCACGAGCTCGTCCGCGCCCGGTATGGGAGTTGTCATCAGAGGGACGCCGAGGGCCATGTTCTCGATCCAGGTGAGGGGGGGCGCCGCGGTCGAGCCCAGGTCGGAGATGGGGGAGATCATGAAATCGGCGGCGCGCTGGGCCTGGTGGAAAACCTCGGCCGACCCGGCCACCGTGACACCAGCCCGCTCGAAGCGACGGAATCGCTCGTCGTAGTGCTCCGGTTTGAAGCAGAAGAAGAATCGCCATTCCCCGGGGGATTCGCGCATCAGGAGTTCGGAGACCCGGATCGAGAACTCGAAATCCCGAGGAGTCATCTGTTGGAGGAACCCGGCCCAGAACGCCACCTTCTCTCCCCCCCCAATCCCGAGGTCATGGCGCGCCTTCTCCCGCTCCGCGCCGGTCGGCGGTTGGAATCTGTCCAGGTCGACTCCCCAGCGGATCGTCTGGATCCGGCGGGCCGGCATCCCGAGATGTTGAAGGCGTTGTGCGAAGGCGTCGGAGAAGGGAACGACGGTGTCGAATCCGTGGAAGCTGGCGAGAAGGGCCTGATCGTAGAACGCAGGCCCCCCGTTGTACGTCGGAGCCGAGATTGAGAGCGGGACGCCTTGGGCCGCCGGCTTCAGCAGCGCCATGACAGGACCGAAGTTCGAGGAGAGATGGATCACGTCGGGACGGTCCCTCCGAATGTGGCGACGAATCGCGTGGACGATCCGCCCGAAGCTCAGGGTCTTGCTGACGTAATTGTTCGTCCCACGGAGACGCCGGTATTCCTCGTTAAATCGGCTGCCGCCCCTCAGGTAGACGGGGATCGGGCGGACGTACTCGCACGGGTACGCGGTGGGCTCGGTGACCGACTCTAGCGTAACCGACAGCACCCGGACGTCGTGTCCCAGCACTTCGAGCCTACCGATGACATCCAGCCAGTAGTTCTTGTCCCCGGCGTGCCGAAAGGGGAGAATCCGGCCTCCGACCAGGAGAATCCGGAGTGCCGGGTTCGTGCGGGTCACCTTACTCCTTGCGCGCGGCTCCCCGGCAGGTCAGCACGCAGATAAGAGTCCCCGCACGCCGTTTCCTAGCTCGGTCCGCCTCCGGCCGCCCGTGGCCCACGCGGGGAGCCCCCGGGGGGGTGGTCCGCCCGACGAGGGTGATCGGGACCAGGTCACAAGGGCCGAGCCCGCTCGGGTGGATCGGCCCGAACCGGGCATCCCACCGAGCTCTGCGGCGCAAGGGCTAATGTCCCCGACGCATCGTCCCCTCGGATCGGAGCCAAGGAGAAATGGGGAGGAAGACCCCGATAGCGGGACTAACCCGCGGAGCGCCGGGAGGGCGCGGCTGGAGGGCGGGGGAGTCGCTCCTCGCGGTACGCGGTTCCGCTCTCATCGTGCTCGGGATTGGAGGCAAGGGCGATGACCATTCTTGCAGTTAGCCCGCATCCGGACGATGTCGAGATTGGTTGCTTCGGCACCTTGGCTCGGCTCGCCCCCCACGAGCCGGTCGGTGATCGTCGTCCTGACCTCAGGGTCGGTCCGGGGATTCTCCGGAAGAGCGAGAGCGCGAAGCGCTCGAGAGCGCCCAGCTCATCGGAGCTACGGTCGAATTCCTCCGGTATCCCGACGGGAGCCTCGTGCAGAACGCCGAAACGGTGGGAAAGGTACGCGCGCTCATGAAGCACCACCAGGCCACCCTAGTATTCGCCCCGTACTCGCAGGACACTCACCAGGACCACACCGCGGCCCACGGGATTGTCGTCGCCTCGGCGGCGCACACCGGTGAGATCCTCTTGTACGAGACTCCATCGACGCTCGGGTTCCTCCCGAATGTCTTCTACGACATCACCGCGACGCTCCCGGTGAAGCATCAGGCCCTTGCGCTATTCCGGAGCCAGGCCGATTGGCCCTACGTCGACCCGGCCCTGGTCGAAGCGCAAGCCCGGTACTCCGCGCTGCGCCTCCACCAAAAGGGGAAGGCGTTCGAGGCGTTCGCCCTGTACCGGTCGGTGCGCTGAGCTTTGGCGCCTCTGCACGGGGACCCCCCGGAGGATCGCCTCCCCCTCGTCCGGCCTAATTAGCCGAGCTGTGGGGGAACGGGGTGAACGGTGCCCCGCCGTCCGATGGACTAGGGAGGATCAGCCCCGCCGTCCGATGACGGCGTCCGGGGTCAGGAAGATCTCCTCGTTGTACCGAGTCATGAAGAGGTGGTCGCGGAACTTCAGCTCGCCCGGTCGGATCTTGCCTTCGAGGAAGACCTTGATCGCCAACTCCGGCAGGTTCACTCCGGACGCGACGATCAGCGATGTGGTACCGGCGAAACGCGGGTTCACTTCGATCAGCGTGATCCGGGTCTTGGATTTCATGAGCTGGACGTTCCAGGGTCCGATGAGCTGGAGGGTGGAGGCGATCTCACCGGCGATCCGCTGGATTTGAGAGTCCGCGACGACCTCCGCCTTCTTCGACTCGCTCACCGCCTGAATCCGCCGCACCGGGATCGTCACGATCGGTTCGGCGTCCAGTCCCGAGATGCCGTACACCGAAAACTCCGTGCCGTCGACGAACTCCATGACGAGCGATTCGCCGAACGCGCGCTGATTCTGGGCCAGCGCCACCTTTAGCTCGTCCGCATTCTCGCAGCGGTGAAAACCCCGTCCCCCACGGGACCGGACCGGCTTCACCACGGCGGGGAACTCCGGCCGCGAGCGGTCGAAAACTCTAGGGCCGTAGCTCTTTCCCCGAAACGCGGCGTACGTCCGCAATTTGTCCGTCGCGATCCGGAGCGAGTCCTCGCTGGACACGGCGGTGACGATACCCGCGCGCGCCATCTTCTCGCGGTTCCGCGCGAGCACCGTCAACTCTTCCTGGACGGTCGGGAGGAGGACTCGCGCGCGCTCCTTCCCCCCGATTCGGATAAGTCCCGCCACATAGCCAGGCTCGGTGGCCCTCCGAGTAACGTAGCCCTTGTGGGCGAGGTAGAGCCCAGAAGCCAGCGGGTCGGTGTCCGTCGAGATTACACGGTAGCGGCTCTTGAGGCTCTTGATCACGCAGACTCCGGCGGGTCCGCCAGCTCCGGTGACGATGACGTTCATCGGCAAACCCCCCTCGGGATCCGGGAGAGATCCTGAGCGCGGGAGCACCGTCGGGGATCCACCGGCTCGAGAAGGGTCCCCCTGTTTGCGCGGGCGTTCCCGGGTGGAGGCTGGCCTACCCTTCCTCCCCCGATCGATCCTTCCGTCGCCCACGGCGGTTCGCACAAGCCGACGAGGTGCATGGAACGGGATCCCTGCAGCGGGACGGTCACCGCGAAGATAGCCATTGCGAGCCGCGAGGTAGGCGGCGGACCCAGGAGCCGGGTCTTTCGACGCCGATGGCGGGCGCCGCCCGCGATACTGGCCAGGGGCCACGAACCCGGCAAGCACGATGGCGGTCCGGGAGTCGCTCGAAGCCGAGAAACGCCGCGGGTACCGTCGCTTACCCCAGTTGGCGAACGAGGCTGCGTACTTTCCGGCGCAGCTGATCGCGTGCCACGAGACGTTCCCGGTCGTTCTTGGGGTCCTTGACGTCGGTCCAATAGGCGACCTTCCCCGACCTAGCCACGTACTCCGGCAACAGCGACCGAATCTGACCCGGGGTCATGACCACGATCACCCGGTCCGCCTCGACCACCATCCTTCTACGGAGTTGCTTGCGACGGTACCGGCTCATCCGAATCCCGAGACGTTCCATCTTTTCGGCCACTTGTCGGGGCACCGGGTACCCAACCTTCCCGCGGCGGGCGGTCCTCAAGCCGGCGCTTTCCGCCCGGTGCTTCCGGGAATAGTGATGGAGAAAGGCTTCCGCCATCTGGCTCCGAGCGGCGTTACTCTTGCAAATGAACAGGACCTTCATGAACGCTCTGCCATCCCCTCCGGAGCCCGATCATGCGGTCGCCACCTCAGACCGGCCCTCGGGCCGCCCAACGGAAACGCAGAAGCGGCTCGGGGAACGAGCACGCCCGTCTGGCCGACCAGGGGGCGTCGCCCCGCTTCTCCGAGGGTCCGGAATCCGCCGACCGTCGGGAACGAACCCTTCCGGCTTGACCCATTCACACGCCACCCTTCGAGATGAGGCGGGAGGACGGTGCGCGCGTCCACGGGGTCAGGTGAACGCCGTAAGGGGGGTTGTCCGGATCCAGTCCGAAAGACGCACGCGGGGCTGATAGCCGAGGCCCCGTGCCTTAGAAATGTCGGCGATCCCGTGCCGGATGTCCCCGGCCCGCGGGGGACCATGTACGATCCGGATCTCCGGGCCGAATCGACCCCGCACGAGTTCGGCCAGGTCGAGGATGGAGGTGACGGCCCCCGTCCCGCAGTTGTAGGCGTCTCCGGTCCCCTTGCGGTCCGCCAGGAGCTCGAGGAACTGCACGACGTCCGAGACGTGCACGAAATCCCTGGTCTGACCTCCGTCGCCGTGCACCTCGAGCGAACGGCCGTTCCGGGCGTTCCGCAGGAAGATCGCGATGACCCCCGCGTAGGGGTTGTCCGGCTTGAGGTTCTCGGAATAGATGTTGAACGGGCGCACGATCGAGACCTGGAGGCCATACAGCCGGTGAAAGAGGCGCGCGAACTCCTCTCCGGTCGCCTTCGTCTGCCCGTAGGGACTCGTGGGGTTCGTGGGGTGGGTCTCCGGGATCGGAGACGTCTGGGGTTCTCCGTAAACGGCAGCCGTGGAGATGAACACGACGCGAGCGTGTCCCCGTCGAGCTGCCTCCAGCACGTTGACGGTCCCGACGATGTTGGACCTCACATAGAGGGGCGGATTCTCGACGCTCTCCGGGACCGAGATCGCCGCGGCGAGATGATAGATCACGTCGAACCCCTGGAGCGCGGTGACGGCCTCGGGGGATGCGATGTCGAGCACGGTCGTCTGCGGACGCGGCTGGAGATCGAAACCTTGGACGTCATGGGACTCTGCGAGGCGAGCGACTAGGTGGCTGCCGATCTGCCCCGACGAACCGGTGACCGCGATGCGCATTGTCGTCGCGAACTCCGTCGGGGAATTAAGGTGGCGGGCTGAGGGGCACGGGCCCTAGGCAGCTCACGATGTCCGTGGCAGGTCGACCGGGGGTCTCAGCCCGCGTTCCGCCAGAGGGGACGAATGTCCTCGGACCGCCCCCGCAGGGTCCCATCACCGTGGTCGAGTCCGCTGGGTGTGCCGCATCCCGTCCCAGGTCGAGCCCGAGACCCGGGCACCCCCCCACAAGGGGGGTCGACCGGGGGTTGGCCTGCCCGAGGGCGGAACGACGTGCATGCGGCGGTAGAGCCGGGGAACTTTACGTACCGCGAGGTCGGTCTCATGGCTGTGGGGACTTCAGCCGCCCCTCGGGTGAGATGGGAGGACATCTTTCGAGGGTACGACATCCGGGGTCGCTACCCTCGCGAGATTCGACGCCGAGCTCGCCCGCCGTTTAGGGCGCGCCGTCGGCCGAGCGCTTCCCGGACCGTTCCTCCTCGGCCGGGATACGCGGCGCGAATCGGACGTATTCGCGCGTGAGCTGACGAAAGGTCTTCGGTCGCAGGGTGCGCAGGTCGATCCCCTGGGCATCATGCCCACCCCCGAGGTGGCGTTCCAGTCGCGGCGATGGAAGGTCTTTGGGCTTGCGGTCACCCCGTCCCATAATCCCCTAGGGTACGTCGGATTGAAGGGATTCACCCCGACCGGCCGACTCTTCGACCGTGAGTGGCGACAAGTCCGTGAGGCGTACGGAGCTACCTCCCGAGAGCGTCGCGCGGGAGCTCCGCGCCGACGCGCCGGTCGTTCCCCCTCGAAGAAGGGTTCCGGCTCGAGGCGAAGGTTCGGCGACGAGTACCTTCGTCACCTGACCCAGGGTCTGAAATGCGAACTCCTCGTCGTTCTTGAGACCCGGGGCGGCGCTACGGCGCGGGTGGCGCCATCGGCGCTCCGGCGCATCGGTGCTCGAGTCGTCGAAATGACGAGCGGGTATTCCGCCCGGTTCTTCGGACTCTCTCCCGAGCCGCGTCCGGAGACGCTCTCGGCGCTCGCACGGAAGGTCACCTCCGTCGGGGCGGACCTAGGAGTCGCCTTCGATGGAGACGGGGACCGATGCGTGATCTTGGACGAGCGGGGACATCGGGTCGACCCCGAAGTGATCGCGCTGCTGCTCCACCGATTCCTCGCCCCCCCGGGATCACCGATCGTCGCCTCGGTCGACGCGTCCCGGATGCTGGGCCGCCATGCTCGGACGAGCTACTCCCGCGTCGGGGGCCGGTATGTGTCACGGGAGATGCGACGGGCGGGGGCCGAAGTGGGCGTCGAGCCTTCCGGCCACTACTATCTCCGACGCTACGGGGCGGATTCGGACGGCACCCTCACGGCCTGCCTCGTCGCCCACGCACTGGGAATGCAGCGCACCCCGCTCAGCACCCTTTCCCGTCGCTTCGGGCCTTCCCACCGGGGGACCTCTACCGTCGACTTCCGGACCATGGAGGAGGCTCGCCAGGGATATCGCGAAATCGTCCGGGGTCTCGGGAAGCGGACCCGCAGCGAGCTCGAGGGGGTGACCGTCGACCTCCCGGGAGGTTGGTGTCTGATCCGGCGTTCGAACACGCAACCGTCGATCCGGTTCGCCTTCGAGGCAACCGGGAGCGCCGCTCTCCGTCGTCTCAAGCGAGCCGTGCATGGGCTCTCCGGAGGCGGTCAAGCGGGGGGCGCAGCAGGAGACCGGGTCCCGGGAGCGCGCAGGTTCGGACCTCCGTAACTCCCTCCAGCTCCACCCGACCGACGGGAAAGACCACGGGGGTCGCCCCGACCGTAGTTCGCTGATTGCCTCTGAACTCCGTCCACGGGGCCGGGTCCCCTCTCAGGCCCGACCATGGGAGGAAGCCCCGTCGGGAGCCTGGCCGGCTCGGTGGCAGAACTCGATGGCCCAACCCGCGGCCGAAGACCGTTTCGGTTCGGTCGATCCGGCCCCACCCGTCTCCGCCTGCACCTCCGGCGGCTCGTCCCGTCGTACGCCCGGATCAACCGCGCCGGACTCCCCGTGCGATGGCGGGACTAGCGCGGAGGGAATCGACCCCCGCGAGACTAACGTGGATGGGAGAGGCGCTCACCGTCGGCGGCTGCCCGGGGGCACCGGACGTCGCGTGCCCGCCCGAGCCTGAGGGGAGGCCGAAGGCGAGAACGAGCCCGTTACTGTTCTCGACATAAATGACCCCACGAGCGATCGAGGGCGCGGCGAGGAACGGCGCTGACCCCGCCGCGGTGTAGCTGAAGAGAACCTTCCCCGTGGTCGAGTTCAGTACCCTCGAGGAGGTCCCCGCCCGCGACAACTACGACGCCGTTCGCGTACACGGGGGCCCCGAGGACGGCTCCGGGCAGAGCGTCGGCCCAGAGGGACTTGTTCACGGCTGGGTTGAAGGCTCGGATCGAGCCATTGGTGCGCGTTCCACTCACCGATGTCGCGTGGCCCGCGATGTAGATCCGACCGCCCCCGTACGCGTCAGGAGCGACCGTGTCGCGGGAGCTCGAGATCTTGGTCTGCCAGATCGGGCCCGCGCCAATGTTGGCCCGGTTGAAGGCGTAGGACCAACCGTTCTTGTCGGTCGCGAACACCATCGGCGTCCCGCCGGGAGGGTTGACGAGCGTCGGCGTGGCACCGAAGTCTCCGTCCGTCTCCTGCGCCGCGTTCGGGATCGTCCAATGATTGATCAGCGCGAGCGTGGTGGCGTTCCACTCCATGAGGGAGTCGCCGTACTCGGGCACGGAGAGGTTGTAGCCGTTCCCGGTGGCCGCCCAGACCGTGTTGGTCGCCGCGTCGTAGGAGGGAGAGCCCCAGATGCTCCCGCCGCAACCGTTGGGGTCTTTGTTGTTGAGAGCGCACTCGGTCTGTTCCGAGGCGTTGAGGTCGCTGAAGAAGTGGACCAGTTTATGGGTGGACAGAGAGACCTGGTCGAGTCCCCCATTCACGAGCGGGTGGTCGCAGTCACTCGCGACGCCGATGTAGACGTAGCCCAGGCTCGTCAGGACGAGCGGGCTGGCCCAGTTGTAGTATCCCTTCGTCGGGTTGCCGACGAGGTACTTCCAGTCCACCTTGCCCGTGCTCTGGTTGAGCGCGTAGAAGTTGCCGTCGCCCCCTCCGACATACACCTCGCCGCCAACGACGGTCGCGGAGGAGGTGATCCCGTCCGGGTAGCTGCATCGGGAGTCGGTTCCCAAGTTCGGGGATTGCCAGACCGGAGCGCCCGTTGTGGCATTGAGGGCGTAGAAGATGCCGTTCCCACCCCCTACGTAAACGGTGTTGTTCACCTCGACCGGCTCTGCCTGGAGGTACCCGGGGTTGGCAACGCCGATAGTGTAGTTCCAGAGCGGAGCCAGCTTGGATGCATTCGCCGAGGACAGCACCGCCTCGCCGCTCTGCGCCGAGTCCCGTGCGACCTCCCCGAGATACGTCGGCCAATCGTCGGTCTCCCCGTTGGTGGTGGCGACCGTGAACGTGATCGGAATAGGCGGGGGAGCTGCGCCCGACACCGTCACGCTCCCGGTGGATGGGGACGCAGTATACCCGGACACGGCTCCGATCGAATACGCGTAGGTGCCGTTGGGCTCGCTGAAGCCGATCGCGGTGCTGGAGGAGGAGTTGGCCCCACCGCCCAGGTTCACCGACCAGGTAGTTCCCGTCTTCAGGCCCGATTCCGAGAACGTCACGGCGTACTGCGGGACGGGCTTGGCGGGTTTGAGGGTGAGACTGTCCCCCACCCATTCCGAGATGGTGATGTTGGACGTTCCGTTCATCCAGACGTTCCCGGCGCCCGTTGCGGTAAACTGGAAGTCGGCCGCCGTCATCCGCACCCCGGTCGCCAGGGCGTTCTGGCTGTCGATCAGCATGTCGACCCCAGAGGCGCTCCAGCGCCCGAAGTTGTGGGAACCGACCCCCGCCAGGACCAGGTCGTTGGCGTTGGCAGCAATCTGATTGTCGAACGTCTTGTTGGTCTGCCCGGCCATCCCACTGGTCGTCGGCGACCCCAGCATATCGAGGGGACTCGGACCCACGCCCGTCACGTCGACCACGTCCACAGCCGCGGCGTACGTGGACTTCCCGGCCAGGGTTACGGTGAGGGTCGCCCCGGGACCCCCTCCCACGTTGTAGGCGGCCCAGATGGCGAGTGAGTTCGAGCCGCCGTATGAGTTCGAGGCGAACGCGAGTTGGGTGAATGTATCCCCGGCGCTGTCCGTCACCGCGCTGACCGTGTTGTGGCCCCAAATGCTGATGAACGCGATAATGGCGTCGCCGCTGATCGAGGCGAAACCGCCGGAGGTTCCGGTGCTGGTGGTCGCAACCGCGAACGCGGTATGAGAATGGACCGTCGGGGCCGTGGAAACCGCGGGCGTCAGCCCCCTCGGGGCCTGAGCCGGGAGCCCGCCCGCCGACGACAGGCTGACGACGAAGGCGCCCACCGTCAACAGCGCGACGATGACGAAACTCATCCCGACGGCAGTTCGGTTCCCGGATGCTCCCATAGGTATGCCTCCCCGCCTCGGCGACGCCCGGACCGGATGGGGGAGGAGTGGGAGGGGAGGAGTCCCCCGGGCTGGACTTCGTGACTCCGGCAGCGTGGCGCCCTGCAACGCATCGATAGTCCCATGCGAGGGTGATCGAGGAGACTCACGAATGATTCCCGGGCTCGTAGTGCCGAGGTACGTGCCTTGCGAGTGGAGTTATTAAAGCTGCGCCAATCGCCGGTCCAGGCGCGCCCGCTCCCTCGGCTGCGCCCCGAACGCGTCGTCGACCCCCGAGTAGGGAGTCCCTTGCAGTGGGGATACCGGGCGTCCGAGTGGGAGCCAGGGACTGGGCCCCCAAGGCAGCCGGCCGAGCGGTCGGTTGGTCGAGAATGACCGAGCGACGGGCTCGAGGGGGGCCGGAGCTCGACTCGGGGAGCCGCCCTCGGGACCCCCTCTTCACGCCGTCCCTTGGATCCGTCGATAGAGGTCCAGGTACCGCCGAGCCACACCGTCGAAAGTGTCACTCCCCGCGCATGGCCTCCCGGCCACGGAGGCCGACCGTCATAGCGAGCTCGTGATCGCTGAGCAGCGCTGAGATCCGGGTGGCGAACACGTCCGGGTCGCTGGCCAGGTAGCCACTCTCCCCCGAGCGTATCAGGGCATGATGGGCCGGGATGTCCGAGGCTACCACCGGAAGGCCCGCGGCCATGGCCTCCATGACGGCGTTCGGCATTCCCTCGAAGCGGGACGGGAAGGCGAACACGTCCGCCGCCGCGAGATAGAGACTGATCCGCGAGGTACGGAACCTCCCCCGGAAAGGTCGCCCGCGCCGCAACATCCCGATACTGGGACTGGAGCTCCCGAAGGTACCGGTCTCCGAAATGTTCCTCGTTGTAACCTCCCACGGCCACCAACTGAGCGTCGGGGATCTTGCGCAGGGTCTCGAACAGCCATTCCACTCGCTTGGAGTAGACGACCTTGCCCACCCAGAGCACGATCGGGGCCTGCGGATTGAGGCCCAGCTGTCGGCGCGCCTCAGCTTTCGGCGGGGGGCGTCGAAGCGGCTCTCGTGGAGGCCGTTCGGGATGAAGGTGGGCGAGAATCGGAGGTAGATCTCCGCGAGTGCGGGTGAGTTGACCACGAGCGTTGTATCGCGGAGGAGCGGAGGGAGTCCGAGGCCGGCGACCGTTCGAGCGCTGGGCCCGTACCGCCAGCCGACCTCGGTGATGGGGTCGGTGCCGAAGAGCACAGCCCTCGGGAAGGCTCGAGCCAGGAACGTGGCCGGTAGGCCAAAGTAGACATCAAAGACTTGAACGACGTCCCAATCCCCTCGCTCGCCGATGATGGCGGCGCGAAGGTCCCAGATTCCCTGAGGCATCCGCAGGGTGCCGACAACGCGGACCCCCTCCTGCTCGAGGAGCTCCGCATGGGCTCCCCCTGCTCGCAGGCACAGGTAGGTCCCCTCTACCGAGTTTCGCAGCGTGCGGAAGAGTTGGAGCGTTTGGAGGGCCTGCCCGCCTCCTTTGTCCAGGTGGGAGCCGACGAACAGGACCTTCATGTCGGGATTCCAATCCGTCTTAAGTGCGCCGCAAGATAGCGTGTGCGGCCGCACCGTGCAGGGTTCCCGATCTTTCCGCGTTGCGCTCGACGGACCCCCCGGGCCAGGGCGCCCCACCGCGAGCCCTGCGATGTTCCAGGACACACCGTACGGCAGCCTCCACCGTTGCGGGGCTCGGACATCGACCCGGGGAGGCTCCGTGACGCGGGGTGGCAGGAGCTGCGGCTTCGCCGACGAATCCTCCGACCCCCGGGCGGTCGACCGACCGGACCGTGGGGGTCGAGTGATCCCGGCACGGGGGTGGACAGGACGGACACGCTTCGCGTATGCCTCCTCGCGCCCGAATTCCTTCCGGTTCGGGGGGGCGTGGGAACCTACTCGGTCGCTCTCGTGCGTGAGCTCTCCCGGATCGCTGACGTTACCGTCCTCACGCTTACCCGGATGCAGGGCTCGGTGGTCTACCGTCGAGCCGAGATGGAGGAGGCCGTCGAGCATCGGGCGCGGGTCTACCCCATTGCCGAGGCCCGGGACACGTTCCTCTACAACGCGAAGTTCCAGGTCGAGCTCCTCCGGCGCCTTCCCGCCTTCGTGCGGGCCGAACGGTTCGATATCGTCCACAGCCAGCACGCCCACATGCCCGACCTGCTGGCCGGTCCGATGCTCCCCGGGACGCCTATCGTGCGGACCGTCCACAGCACGATCGCTGGGCAACGGGAGGCGATCCGGATCCTCGAGTCCCTCGGACAGGCTCCCGACGTGACCGAGCGCTGGCAGATCGCCATCGAACCGCTGCTCCGAGCCGCCGAGTGGTCGACCCTCCACCGTCCCGGACTGCTCTTTCCGGTCTGCAACTTCACGGCGAACCACCTGGCCGAGCTAGGGATCCGAAGGGACCGAATGCGGGTCATTCACAACGGGATCGACTCCGAACGCTTTCGGCCGCTCCCCCCCTTGAGCCCGAAGTCGGCCGCCGAGCCCGCCGGCCCTACCGTGCTCTTTGTCGGTCGTTTTACCGCGCACAAAGGGATCGGGACCCTGGTGCAGGCCATCCCCCGCGTGGTGCGCGCCGTGCCCATGGTGAGATTCCAGTTCACGGGAAAGGTACCCGCCCAGCTGGACTCGTCGTTCTCGCTCTCCCCGGCTCTTCGAGGCCACCTCGCGTTCCTGGGGTACGTGCCGGACGAGAACCTCCCTGCTCTCTACAGCTCCGCCACGGTGGTAGTGGCCCCCTCGCTGTACGACTCGTTCCCCTTCTCGGTGCTGGAAGCGATGGCGTCCGGGGCACCCTTGGTGGCGTCCCGCGTCGGGGGGATCCCCGAGGCGATCGTCTCGGGAGAGGAAGGACTCCTGGTCGAGCCCGGTTCCGCCGAGATGCTTGCGGAGGCGATCATCGACCTCCTCACGAACCCCGAGCGAGCCAGGATGCTCGGGGCACGGGCACGCTCCCGGGCCGTCCACGAGTTCACGTGGCAAAGGACCGCCCGCGCGACCCACGAGGGCTACCGGGAAGCGCTCAACGTTGCGGGGAGGGGCTAGGAAGTCGCGAGCAGAGCGTGACCTGTCGCTTCGGCCGGGCACCGGACCCAGCCGGGCGTGCGCGGGCACCTCGGGAACCGTCCAGTCGGCCACGTCCCCTTCCCGAAGCAGAGCTTTAATGGGAGGGCCTACGTCGGGGGCCCACCGAATCGTTCACCGATGCCGGCCACGAGCTCCACCACGGAACCCCCGACGGCCCCCGTTGCCGAGGGCACCCTGGATGGTTCGACCGACACCCGATCTACGTCGATCACTCCGGAGAATGCCGACCTCGGTCTGCTGGCGGTCGTTGCCCTGGCCGCGAGCCTCGCCGGCATCCTGGGCATCGCCTACTCGATCTACGCCTTCAAGTTCCTCGGGCATCATCTGATCTTCTACGTCCCGTCCCGGGTCTTCTTCGGTACTCTCGCTCGGACTTGTCGTCGCCCCGTTCCTGCTGGTGATCTTGCGGAGCAGGATCCCGTACCTGGTTCTCCTAATCCCGACCGCGCTCTGCTTCCTGATGTACCCCCTCCTGGAGCCGCACGGCGTGGTCTACGGACAGGATGCGCTGTTCAACTTCCAGTTCGCCGACTCGTTCCTGCTGCATACCGTCTGGGTGGCCGGGACCAGCACGACCGGCCAGGCGCAGACGTACTCGTTCTATCCAGGGAGCGGCCTCTTCAACGCGGAGGGGTCGGTCTTCCTCGGCATCCCCCTGACGGGCACCTTCGCGTGGCTCATGCCGATCAGCCGACTTCTCGTTCTCCCTCCCCTGATCTTCGCGATCGGGAGCCGGCTGTTCGGAACGCGCGCCGGGATCCTGGGGGTCTTCTTGTACCTGGCCGCGCCCTCGATCACATTCAACGACATGACCCAGCAGGAGTTCGCGACGCAGTTCTTCATCCTCACTCTCGCCATGATCACGTTCAGCGTGTACATACCCCGGGAACATTCAACGCCCCTCGCCGTCCTGGTGCTGGTCTTCTCTTCGTTCGTGATCCTGAGTCATCACCTGACCTCGTACGTTCTGGGCGTCTGGCTCGCAGGACTGGGCGCGGTCCCGCTACTGCTGTGGGGCCGCCCGGCGTTCGAAGCGCTGCGCTCTGGAGTGGTGGCCCTCCGCTACTTTGCCCTGTTCCTCCTCTACGTCTTCTTCCTGACCGCATCGGTACTGCTCGGACAGCTCGAGGTCCTCGAGACGAACATCGTCCTCCTGCTCAGCAGCGCCCCGCTCTCGTCGCAGGTCGCCACCACCGGGAGCTCGTATCCTACCTATCAGCTGGCATGGATCATCGCGGGCCTGGCCATCGTCATCCTCTTCGCCGTTCTGGCATTACGAGAAGCGCTCCGGGGGAGGCCCCGGCCGTACCTCACGACCTCGCTGGTCCTCGCCGCGTTCGTCATGATCGTGGCGTTCGTCCTGTTCGCGACCCCGTATTCGTTCGTGGCCATACGGACCACGGAATATGCCCTGGTCTTCGCGGGCCCGGCCGCGGCGTGGTACCTCATCCGACGGTTTATGCCCAAGATAGACCGCCGGGTGCGGGGGTCGCGCCCCGGGGCCTCGCGGACACTGCGAAGATCCTCCTAGCCTGGGTGGCGCCCGTGATAGCGATAGCCATTGCCCTCCTGATATTCACCGGAGGCAACCTGGTGCCGGGTCTCAGCCGGGATCAGTTCCAGCCGACCCAACTCCTGACGGTGAACTCCCCCATGCGGGTCACTGCGGCGGTCTACCAGGACGGCGTATGGGCTCGCACGCACCTTGTCGGCGGGTCCGTCTGGGGGGACTCGCTCGTGTACGATGTCTATGCCGCGATCGGAGGTATGTCGATGCCGTTCGATACGTACACGGTCTTTAACGGAACGAACCTGACGGCCCAGAATTTCCTCCGGCTCCATGTCGGGGATTTCGTCGTGACGGATGTTTACGACACGCAACTCACGCCGTCGTTCTACGGGCCGGGTACGGACCAGCCCATTGCTCCCCTGACCCCCACGCAGGTGGCCAAGTTCAACGACCCGGCGTACCTCTCGGTCGTCTTTGCCGACCCCGTGTTCACCGTGTACGAGGTCACCCACATCCTCTAGGCATCCGCTGAGCCTGCCCGGGGGAGGGGCGGAGGCGGTGACTACAGGGTCTGAATTCTCAGCACGGTATAGACGAACAGGAGAAAGACGAGCCCGGCCAGCACCGCATCGTAGATCTGCCAGCGATAGCCGGACGGCCATCGTGGGACGAGCTCGCGCGCAGCGGCCATCACCACGGCCGCCCCTCCGATGAGCACCGGTTGAAGGATCACTCGGACCACCGACGCGACAAGCAGTGTGATGGAGGCCATAAACTCTCACTAGTTCACGGAGAGGCCCAGCGTGGCCTTTTGAAGCAAGGCGCCTCCGACGCCTTGAACGGAAAAGGTGAGGGCATAATAATCGCCGGGCGGCGAGGGCTGCGAGAACTCGAACGTGACATTTAGGCTCGTGGATCCTCCATAGCCGATCGAGAGCGATAGGTCGCTGGTCGTATTGCGGGCGAGGGCGAGCGGCATGCTCCACGGCACCGGGGTGAAGGTGGTGGTGGTGTAGTTGGCGAGCGCTGCGCTCACGGCGAGGAGGATCGACCCGTTGGAGTCCCCGTCGACGATGGAGACCCCGACCAGCCCGACCTCCCCGACGGTCAGGTTCGTCGGCAGGGTGGCCGTGGTACCGTCCGGTCCGAAGAGCGCGAGGGACGTCGGCACCGCGGCAGGCGGCTGGGCGACGCCGAGATAGACCACGCCTCCGAAGGCCACCAGGGTCGCCACCAGCAGCGCGTAGACGACCGGCCGATACCGACGGTCGGATCCCGGGCAAACGGAGTTCCCGTGCGACCGCCGCCCCCACTCCGGCTACGGCCGGGTCGTCCGTAGAAGCGACCTTGACGACCAGACCGACCGAAACCACGGCCGCGTCGCCGGCCGCGAGCCAGGCCGCGGAAAGGCCGCCGCCGTAGAGGGCGAGGAGGAGGCCCACCAAGACGTTGAACACCACGCTTAGCCCGACGGCCACGGAGAACTCCGCGGGAGTCGGGAGGAGCGGCCGACGAACGAACAGGATCGCGCCGAGCGCATACCCTGGCGCGAACAGCAGCTCGAACACCCCGAGAGGGATCCGGAAGAGGGAACCGGGCGCGAGGACCACGACCCCTACGTCGACCAGGGTCACCAGGAAGGCGACGATCAGTCCGGATTCTCGGAAAATCGTCGCTCCGTATCGGGGAGCGGGGTCACTCACGGCCACTCGACCATGCGTCCAGCATAAACGCTTTCCTTTAGGACCCTCGGCGCCCCCCGGAGGCCTTGGCTGCGGACCGGATGCCCGGGCGGCGGAGGGCCGAGCGCGGCGGGCTCAGGCATCTCCACGGGACGGAATGGAGCCCGGGCCGGCTGCCCCCGCATGGAGGCGCTGCACCGGCCGACCGGCTCGTGGACCTGCCCAGCGCCGCTTGGGCCGACCCGCCGCCGGAAGGCAGGAGGCACGCGAACGAGAGGTCTCGGCCCGGTCCCCGGCGGGGGGACCTCGCGGCGGTCACTCCCGGACGCGGTACCCGAAGAGCAGCGCCAGCCAGCCCGCGACGGCCCAGAATATGATCTGGTCGCGGCGAGAGATCTCGGAGCGCCATCTGAGGTCGGGCCGGAACTTGACCGTCGGCGTGAACCGGAAACGATTGGCGGCGATGAGGTGGGGAACCGGGTACGACTCTTCTCTCTCGAGCGGACGACTCAACCCCTCAGGGTCCAGCCCCAAGAACCGGCCCAGGCGGCGCACCACCGCGACGGGGTTGGCGACCAGGTCCTCGTACCGGACGACCTGGTAGCGCTCCCTCGGACGGGAACAGAGCAGGAGAGCGAGGAAGTTGACGATCGACCATCGGAGGGCGAGATTCCAGGCTGAGCGAGTAAGCTCCTCGTGGGGAAAAGCGCCCCCGCCGGGTCGGGTAATGCGCGAGTGCGCCACCGCTCGCCCGTCCCGCACCGTGTGTACGTAGTAGACGTCCAAGCCGTAGGGAGCCGTGCGCGAGTAGACGAATCCACGGACCGGGTCCTTGGACGTATCGACCACGACGCTCTGCCCTTCTGCCTCGGCGATCGCTCGGACGAACCGTGCGAGGAGGCGGGCGTGGGCATCGAGTCGTCGGGAACCCGAGAGCCGGGCAAGGAGGAGCCGGGGGAGGGAGCGATAGGTCTCGAAGCGTCGCCGGCCCGCGGCGAGGGCACGGAGGTCGACCCGGCCCTCGCAGTGGGCGTAGACCTTCGACCAGAAGGGACACTCGTGGGGCGCCGCGCGACAGGAGCAAGGTGGGGAGGGGGTCCAGAATCGTTCCGGGAGCTCCCGGAGCTCTCCCGTGGAGCGGACCGAGGGGTCCGCGCTCAGCAGCACCGAGAGGATTGTCGACCCGGAGCGAAACTCTCCGAGAATGTAGATCAATTTGACCCGCTTCGGGACGGGCGAAGCGCGGTGGGCCCCGACGTTCTCGGGTCCTCGACATCCGGAGAGCGGCCCGAGGGGTTTCAGCCGGTGGCCCCGGGTTCGCCCGGAGGGCGCCCCCCCGGTCGATACCCGTACATGAGCGCCATCCAACCCCCTAGGGCCCAGAAGGACCAGCGGCCCTTCTTGGAAACGAACGCCTGCTTCACGAACTGCGGTTGGAGCGTGATCGTGGGCTGGAACCGGAGCCGGTTCCCTCCGACCAGGTGAGCCACCGGGATCGGCCGCCCTGCCCGGACGCTCTCGATGACCGGGGACATGTCCATCTCGAGGAACCGCCCCACCTCTTCGAGGGTCTCGACCGGCCGCCTCACCAGGTCCTCGTAGCGGATCCGGAGGTACCGATTTCGCGGTCGCCCGCAGAGCCACATCCCGAGGAAGTTGGGGATGACCCAGTGAAGGCTCAGCACCCACGGGGGCAGTCGCAGCCTCTCCTTCCCGTATCCCGCGCCGTCCGGCGTCACCGTCTTCGAGTACAGCACCCCGGCCGTCTCGGACCAGGTGGATGTAGTCAGACGTCGAAGTTCTCGGACCGGGCGAGCGCGTACATGTACCCACGGGCCGCGCTCTTACTCGAATCGGTGACGACCTCCTTTCCCGAGCACTGGGCTACGACGCGGATGAGGTCGGACATGCCCTTCACATGGGTGCGGAGCTCGCGCGTGCCCAGAATGCGATGCGTGAACGTTCGGGGCAGGCACCGATAGTATTCGAACCGCTCCTGGCTTCTCAGCTGGGTGTCGAAATCCACGTAATTACGGTACCTCCTCCGTAACCTGGGACCAGAATGGGCAGACGTTGTACGTCAGTCCGCACGCGCAGATGGTCCCCGGCATCCACTTCGGGAACGGGAGGCCGTGGAACTCCCCCGTGGCCTGGATCTTCGGGTGGCTCCCCAGCAGGATCTCGAAGATCGTAGAACCGCAGCGACCCGTGCCTAGGATGTAGACGAACTTCTGCTTCCGTGGAGGTCCCGCACCGACGACGGCCGTCCCTGCCGCGGTACCTCCCGCGGGTCCGACGGCTCGTCCGACCGCTGGGACGGGAGGCTCCGGCGTGGGTCCACTCCCTCGAGATGAGGCCTCGGAAGAACTGAGAACCATGGGGGACAGCACACCTCCCATCGCTACATTCAGGAGCCGGGTAGATAAAGTTCTCTCACCGCATGACGGGATGAGGCACGGCCATCCCCGGAAGAGATCGCTAGCACCCGCGAAACTCTTTAACTCGATGAGATAGGGCCGCACGAATGAGACCCCTGATTCTGATCGTGGGAGTCATCATCATCATCGCTGGCGTCGCGGTGCTGGAAGTGCCTCTGAGCCAATCCGCCTCGAAGACCGTGACGGCGACCACCCCCGCTCACTTCCATTTCACCGAGCGGGTGCAGGTTCAATCCAGCGAACGGGTCTCGGTAAGCTGGACTTCCAACGTGTCGGTGACGCTCGTGATGAGCACTTGCTAGTCGCTCGACGCCTCCGCTCCCTCCCTCTGGGGCCAATGCACCGGTGGGGCCAACTTCACCGAGACGGGGTCCAGCGGGTCCGTCGCGACCACCGCCCCTGTCGGGGGATACCTGTGGGTAGTCCTGCTGGAACCGACGAACCCCGGCGCGAACCTGTCCGCCGCAGTTTCCGTGACCACCCCGTTTACGACCGAGGCCCTCGGGACCCTGGGTTTGGGAGGGGTCGTGGTGGTGGTGGCCGTTCTGTTGCGACGCGGAAAGAAGGGCCGGCCGCAGCCCGAAACCCCTCCGGACGAGCCGCCCGCAGCCCCGGAGAAGGGACCGAGCACCGCGGTCGTTACCCCACCGACGTCCCCTGAGGAGAGCTCGGTCGAAGAACCGCTCGATTGACCTGGCGAGCAAGTGACCTCCGGAGCTTCGGATCGGGGTGATGGAGCTTTCGCGGTCCGGCCACAGGCTGTTCGCCCGCAGACCGTGCGCTGGGTCGGGGCTGGTCCCGGGGCCGGCCCGAGAGGCCCCCGGTCCCCCGCTGACCCTCGGCGTGCCCGGCCGCCCCCTCGGTACCCTGACCGCTCAGGTGGACGACCGCTCTGGGCTCGGATGCGCGACCGGGTCGCCGACGTAGGGTCTGAGGCGTTAACGGCAGGCGAAGCCCTCGCGCAGAACATAGGGATATATACGCAGTAATACGTATTCACTTTCGTGCTGCGAATCCGGCCCGGCGATGAGACACGGCGCGCGGCGGCTGGCTCCGCGGGGTGGGCCCGATGGTGACACCGTCTCGCGGCTCGGGCCGGCCCATGGAGTCCGCTCTCGGGGTCGGTCCTAGCTTCTCGACCCAGGGATGGGGTGCCCCGGAGCTCGGAGCCCGACCCACCGTACCCGAGGTCGGGACGCTGCCATGGCCCGCTTCCCAAAACTTCCGCGCGCTGCAGGGATTCGGCCTCTCGTCCCGGGAGGCGCAGGTCTACGTTACCCTGCTCTCCCACGGCCCACTGGGCGCCCGACGGGCAACCGAGCTCTCGGGCCTGCACCGGGCAACGGCCTACCGGGTGCTCGCGCAGCTCCTAGCTCGTGGCCTCGTCCGAGCGGAACCGGGATGGCCGCGGGAGTACTCGCCCCTGCCGCTTCGCGCGCTGGTCGAACGCGATGTGACGTTCCTACGGGACGAAATCGAGCTGCGCCATTGGATCCTCCGCGCCTTCCCCGCGGTACGGGACCCGGTACCCGGCGGGAGGTTGGGGGCCCTTCCCGACCGACTGCGGGGCCCTCGAGCCGGGAGATGCGGACTGGGCGGCGGACCCGGCGATGCGGGTGACCGCGATCGGCTCCCCAGCGAATTCCCCGCTGTTGGACCAACTTCACGGGGCGCGCCGCGGAGTCGATGCCCTGATCCGTCCGCTGATGATCCGCGCGAGCGTGCGCTCGAAAGTAGCTGCTTCCCTGGCTCGGACCGCGGCCCGTGGCGTACCGGTTCGGATCGTGCTCGATCACCTACATGCGGATGCTCGCTTCGCGGGGAGCTTTCGACCCGAGCGACCGCCCCGCTTCTCCAGCCTCGAGGTTCGCCACTTTACCCCGCTCGGCGGTCACTGCTACATCATCGACGGGCGGACGGCTCTGAGGTTCCCCGTGCTCACCCGCTCGCCGCAAGACCCGGATTTCGGGGTCGCCTCCGAGGATCCCGACTTTGTCCGGGCCCAGATCGCTCGGTTCGAGGCGCTGTGGGAGAGCGCGGTGCCGCGAAGCGGCGCTGAGAGTCCTCCCGATATCGGCGCGTCGCCTTCCGCCCTCCCAGTCCACGCACGCCCTCGGACGACCGCGATGGGGGTCGGTGAGGTCCGGGCAATCTCCTTTGGCGGCCCGGTCGGTCGAGCCAATTCCCGATAAGTTCCCGGATCGAGCCCCCCTGGACCGTTCACCGTGTCCCGGCAAGCTCAACGTCATCGGCGGGTCGGTCGCAACCATGCCGACGAACCGAGACGATCGGCCGCCCACGAACGGGCTTCCGAGCCCACCTAGTTGCATCCCCAACGCTCTGCGCTTCCTCGGCCACATCGTGACCGGTGGTCGGCTCGAAACGCTCGATCCTCGCGGGGGCTCCTGGGCCTAGCTTCGCCGACAACCTGACGGATGCCACCACTCTCGCGCGGGGTTGCCGCAACAGAGTGCGGCGGGCTTCCGAAAGCGGGGTTGGGTATTCGGAACACCGGCGAGTCCAAGACCCCGGAATCCCTCGGGCCATCTCAGGTGCCGAAGAGGAGTGATACAGTCGACCGGTGGTGGACCGGGGCGAATGATTAAGAGGGGGCGAGGTTGCGTGGCGCACGTGGCCAGCGACCGGGCGTTTGGCGCCGCGAGAACCGCAAGGGTCTCGGTAGCAATCGCAATCGGGATCGTCATGGGGTTCTTGGTCGGCTCCTTGCTGGCCGGGGTCGCCACTCCGGTCCCCTCGACTCACACCCCCGCCGGGAGCTCCGCCAACCTGCTCAGCGCTGCTGAAGCTGCGCTCGCCTCCGGGGCCGGTCCTGCGAACGGCGATTCGACCGTCTGCACGGCGGTCTCCAGCACGAGCGCGTCCTGTTCTTCGACCGGCGGAGGGCCGACCCCCCTCCCGCCCTCCGCGACCAGCACGACCGGCGGGCAATGGGTATCGGTCAACTATTCCCGGGCGTATACCGCGCTCGCGTACGACGGACGGGACGGCTACGTACTGGCGTTCGGCGGGATGGGCCCGTCGGGCCCGCTCGGGGACACCTGGAAGTTCGCGCACGGGAACTGGACCTTGCTCCTCACCGCCACCGCCCCGCCCCCGCGGTGGGGCGCGGCGATCGCCTACGACCAAGCCTCGGCGAGCGTGGTCCTGTTCGGGGGAGAGAACGGGTCGGCCTACTTCAACGACACCTGGGCTTTCTCCGGCGGCATCTGGACCGAACTCACAATCTCCGCGGCGCCGACCCCCCGCGCGTTCGCCTCGATGACCTACGACAGCTTCGACGGCTACAGCGTCCTCTTCGGAGGCGCCAACGCTTCGACGGTCTCCAACCAGACCTGGGAGTTCCATGCCGCATCCTGGCAGAAGCTGACCACGACCCTCTCTCCTCCGGCCTTGCAAGGAAGCAGCTTCGCGTTTGACAACCACATTGGGACGGCGATCATCTTCGGAGGCGACGGACCCGGGGGGTACTCGTCCGCGACGTGGGGATACCGGGCCGGAGCATGGACCCTTGAGGCGACCTCGGGACCCTCCGCTCGGGCCTACGCCGGGATGGCGTTCGATCGCGCGATCGACGCCCCGGTCCTTTTCGGGGGTGTCCACGGCGCCACCTACTACGGCGATACCTGGGAGTTCGTTGGCCACGCCTGGACCATGGTCTCCTCGAGCGGGCCCACGATGCGCGCGGGGGCCTCGCTGGCTTTCGATGGATTGGGTCCGGACTTCTACATTGTGCAGTGGGGGGGCATCCAAGGTACCACGTACTTCGGAGATTCCTGGAACTTCCTCGGGGGCGCGTGGAATGAGCTCAGTGCCGGTGGCCACCCTCCGGCACTCTCCGGCGCGGTCCTCGTGAACGTCCCCGTCGACCAGTACGTCGTGCTGTTCGGTGGCGCCCAGGGCGGGGGCTACTCGAACGCCACCTGGCTGTTCCGGGGAGGCTCGTGGGCCCTCCTCCCTGCTTCCCGGGCCCCGTCTCCCCGGGAGGCCCCTGCGGCGACCTACGACGCACCGCTAAGGGGAGTCGTCCTGTTCGGGGGGTACAACGGCACCTACCTCAACGACACGTGGGAGTTCGTGAGCGGGGTCTGGTCCGCGGTGACAGTGAGTCCGGCTCCGCCCAATCGGGACCTGGCCGGAATCGCATTCGAGGCTACTCCGCTCAACAAGACCGTCCTCTTCGGCGGCTTCAACGGGACGGCATACCTCAACGATACCTGGGAGTTCGACGGTACCACGTGGACGCAGGTAGCCCTGACGGGAGACCCCTCGCCCCGGGCCGACCCGACCATGACCTACGACGGACCCGACGGGTATGTCCTGCTGTTCGGGGGCCATAACGCCACCTCGGTCTTCAACGATACCTGGGACTTCCGGGGAGTACCTACCCCCGCCTGGTCGCATCTCGCCCCCGTGACCTCTCCGCCCGCACGCTACGGCGCCCGCGCATCGTACGACCCCTTCAACGGCTATGTAGTGATGTTCGGCGGTTTCAACACCTCGGCGCTGAACGACACCTGGGGGTTCCGGGCCGGAGCGTGGACCAACTTCTCCCCTCCCGTCTCTCCTCCTGCCCGAGTGGATGCAGCCTTCTCGTACGACCGCGGCGACGATTACATCGTTCAGTTCGGCGGCTCCGACGGCCTTGGCGGTACCCTCTCCGATACCTGGCTCTGGGTTGCCTTCAGCGCCCAGGCCACCGCCTTCCCGGACCCGACCGACATCGGCACTCCCGTCTCCTTCGGGGTGTCGGCGGTCGCGGGCGTCAAGCCCTACACCTACGAATGGGCGTTCGGCGACGGTTCGACCAGCCCGACGCCGACCCCGGTCCACAGCTACGCGTCCGCGGGGTCCTTCAACGCGACCGTTACGGTCAACGACTCGAAGCTCCCGAAGGATCAGACGATCGCGAACGTAACCGTTCTCGTGAACCCGGCACTCGCCCTCGCCGCCTCGGCCACTCCCTCGGTGGCGATCCCCGGATTCACGGTCGACTTCAACTCAACAGGATCGGGAGGTACCGCCCCCTTCTCGTACGCCTGGGTCTTCGGGGACGGCTCGGCCGCAGTGGCCACCCAGAACGCCACTCACGCCTACGCGACGACCGGCACGTTCAACGCGACCGTGTTCTTCAACGACACGGCCGGGGCGTCGACGAACAAGACGGTGACGGTCGTCGTCGTCTCGGGCTTGGCGGCGGTCGCCACCGCGCTGCCCTCGCCTACCGACGTCGGCGTCGCGGTGACGTACAACTCCACCCCCATCGGAGGGCTGGGCCCCTACACCTACTCCTGGCAATTCGGGGACAGCCACAGCGCGAGTACGCGGAACGCGACCCATGCCTATGCCTCCCCGGGCACGTACACCGTGGGCTTCTGGGTCAATGACAGCGCTAGCCACTCGTACACGACCGACCTCTCGGTCCGGGTGGTCCCGCTCCCGTCGGCGACGATCCGGGTCCAGCCGTCTCCCGTCGATGTCGGGAGCACCGTCACGTTCAATAGCACGGTCTCGAACGGGACCTTGCCGTTCAGCTTCCTCTGGACGTTTGGGGACTCGTCGAGCGCCAGCACGGCGAACGCGACGCACGTGTATGCGACCGCCGGTACGTTCCCGGTGACCTTCCTCGCGACGGACGAGCTCAGCCAGTCTGCCGGGGGGAGCGCCTCCGTCACGGTCGACCCCGGCCCCGCGGTCTCGCCATCCGCGGCCCCGTCGGTGAGCGAGGTCGGTGCGCCGGTGGCCTTCTCCGCCTCCGAGACGGGAGGATCTCCTACGGTCACCATCGCCTGGGTGTTCGGGGACGGCGCCAGCGGAACCGGTGCAAGCCCCTCTCACGCCTACACCGCAGCCGGCACGTTCACCGCCACGGTCTGGGCGAATGACAGCTCGGGAGCCAGCGCCCGGGGTACCGTCTCCGTGAGGGTCAACCCCCGTCTGACCTCCACGGCGACGGGATCGCCCCTCACGACCGACGTCGGGGTGGCGGTCGGCTTCACTGGAGCCTCCTCGGGCGGCGTCGGTACCGTCACCTACGCGTGGCAGTTCGGGGACGGCACGGCAGGCACCGGGGCCAGCCCAACTCACGCCTACGCCGCCGCAGGCGCATACGAGGTCCGCCTCTGGGCGAACGACTCACTCTCTGTTTCGGCAGCGTCCGCGACCAACGTGTCGGTCGTGGCAGACCCGACCCTGACGGGGTTCTCGGTTACCCCCGCGAACGTCACCTCCGGCACCTCGGTGACCTTCTCGGCTTCGGTGTCCGGCGGGGTCGCGCCGTATTCGTTTTCGTACCTGGGCCTGCCGGGCGGCTGTCTGACGGTGAACCGCTCCTCGCTCGTATGCACCCCCTCGGCCACAGGAATCTTCGCGGTGCACCTGACCGTGACGGACGCCTTGGGAAAGAGCGCGAGCGCGAGCACCAGCCTCAGTGTGACCTCCCCCTCCTCCTCTCCCACGTTCCTTGGGCTTCCTCAGACGGAAGGCTATCTGCTCCTCCTCGTGCTGGTCTTGATCGTGGTGGGCCTCATCGCCTGGGGTCTTCGCCGGAGACAACAGAAGGCACCTAAGGCGGAGCCAGCGACCCCAAGCACGGAAGGTACCGGCTCGCCGGGAGCTCCCCCGGCTCAGGACGCCCCGACCTCACCCTCCTCGGGCGAGGTCGGAGAGAAGTGATGCCGGGGGCCCGGGTTCGTGAAGTATATCTTGGGTCGTGGGAATCGGGTCCGCCGATAGTCCGATGACGTCATCGTCTCCCCACCAATCGCGTTGGATACGCTCGGCCGGCCCGTGGCCTGCGCTTGCCGTGACGGGCCTCCTGCTAGCGCTCTCGGTGCTGAGCGTGGGGGGGGGTCAGGTCATCGGGAGCCGGGCAGGCGGCGCGGAGTCCGCCGCTCGACTGGTCTCGGAACAGCCACCCCCGGGGGAGTACTGGGTGAATTTCACGGAAACTGGGCTCACGGGCGTCAGCTCGTGGTCGGTCACGCTAAACGGCGTAATGAATTCCGCGGCAAGCTCCGCACCAATCCAATTCGCTGAGGGGAACGGCTCTGATTATCCGTACACAGTGGGTTCGATCCCGGGATGGAGTTCCAATCCGTCCTCAGGTTCGGTCACCGTGGCCGGTGCCAATCAAACCGTACTGCCCCCCATCTCGTGGTCCCAGGACTTCTACTCGCTATCGTTCCAGCAGAACACGCTGCCCCCGGGAACGGGGTGGTGGGCCAATGTGACCGGGCAGCCCGGGCAATTCAGCACAGGCCTCACCGCGACCTACAGCTCCCTTCCGTATGCCACCTACACCTACGCCATCGCATCGGACAACAAGGTCTGGAACCCGTCCCCTTCCGGGGGCTCAGTCCTACTGGACACTAACAAGGCCATCCCGATCACATTCACCCCGGTCTTGTACCTGGTCAAGTTCAACGAGATCGGTCTCCCGTCCGGCACCGAATGGTGGGCCAACGTCTCGGGTCAGTCGCCGCTTTCGACGACCGGCACGTCCATCTCGACGTCCCTGATCAACGGCTCCTACACCTACACGATCAGCACAACGAACAAGAGCTACTCCGCTCCGGGCGGGCCTTTCACGGTGGCGGGAGGTCCGGTGAACAACCAGGTCCTGTTCACCCAGCAGGCGTACACGGTCGCGTTCGTCGAGTCCGGGCTGAAGAAGGGACTCTTCTGGAACGTTACGTTCCTAGGGTTGATGCAGAGCTCCAAGTCAACGATCATCACGTTCAACAGCGTGCCGAACGGCTCGTATCCGTTCGTGATCGGAGCGCTACCGGGTTGGATCGCGACTCCGCCAAACGGAACGGTGGTCGTTCGGGGAGCAGCGACGGACCAGACCGTCGTCTGGTCCCAGCTGGTCTACAACGTGACGGTCAACGTGACCGGGCTCGCGCCGCCGGGGCGATGGTGGGTCAACCTCACGGGCCCGACCGGAAACTCGTCTCATCCCACGACCGGGAGCTCCAACGTTATCGCCCTTCCGAATGGAACCTATGCGTTCACGATCGCGAGCCAGGACAAGAGCTGGGAGCCGAACATCACCAAGGGATCTTTCCTGGTGAACGGCGCGGCCCTGGAGTTCAGTGTGACGTTCGTCGAGCTGGTCCAACCGGTCACGTTCACCGAGACCGGTCTGCCCTCAGGGACGGAGTGGTGGGCAAACCTGACGGGAGGGCACACGAACCTGAGCTTGGGATCGACCATCGGCTTCCAGCTCCCGAACGGGACGTATGGCTACCGCGTTCAGGCCGTGGACCGTACCTGGGCCGCCGTAGGGGGGAACGTTACCGTAAACGGGGCCCCGGCGTCGGTTTCCGTCAACTTCACCAACGTGCTCTTCCTGGTCCAGTTCAATGAGACGGGACTTCCGGCGGGGACTACCTGGTCGATCATCCTCGCCGGAGCCACGAATTCCACCTTCGCTCCCGGGAACAACACCTTCCACGAACCGAACGGGACCTTACCCTATACCGTGGGCCCAGTGGCCGGCTGATCAGGCCAAGCCGGGGAGCGGCAACATCACCGTCCGCGGTCATACCGCGGCCCAGACCATCGCGTTCCGCGCGGTCAGCTTCCCGATCGGCTTCAACGAGACCGGGTTACCCAAAGGAACCGGGTGGTGGGTGAACATCACGAATGTGGGTTTCTTCGAATTCACCTTCCACAACGGGACGATCCCTATCGCGAACGGGAGCTATACCTACGTCGTGGGGTCGAACAACAGCTCCTGGACCCCGACCGTCAGATCCGGCGGATTCGCCGTAGACGGTGCGCTGTTCACCCTCATGGTCATCTTCCTCGAGTCCGCCTACTCGGTGACCTTCCTCGCCTCGGGCCTCCCGAACGGGGCCATCTGGTCGGCCGTCCTCCACGGGGCAACGACCACCTCGACCACCTCGTCGCTCACCTTTGCGGTCGCGAACGGGACCTACTCATTCACAATCCCCCGGTACGGGATCTATTTCCCCACGCCCGCGTCCGGGAACGTGACGGTAAAGGGGGCCAACGTGACCGTCCCCCTCACCTTCGTCTTTGCTCGGTTCACCGCCACCTTCGCGGAGACGGGCCTCCCGAACGGTGCGAACTGGTCGATCACCCTGGACGGCGTCACGCAGGTACCTCGACGGCCTCGACCATGGTGTTCCCGGTGACGAACGGCACCTTCCCGTTCGTGGTGGCGTCCGCGGGACACCCCACCCCGAGCCCCGCGTCGGGCTGGGTCCGTATCCAAGGCGCGGACGCCCAGACCGTGGTGACGTTCCCCACCTCCTCGGGTGGGATGCTCTCCACCCTTCAGATAGGGGTCCTTGTGGGGTTGCTCGTCGCGGGCATGATCGTGGTGCTGGCGCTTTTCCTCTCCCGGCGGTCGCGCCGACCCCCCGAGGCCCGTAAGTCCCGCGCTTCCGTCCCGTCGAGTCCCAGTCCCCCGATGGGAGCCATCTATCCGTACCAATTCGTCTCCGAGAGCCCCACTTCGCCTGCCCCGGCCCACGACGGGAAGCCACCCGGGCCCGTGGCCTGAAGGTCTATTCCGCCGGGTCGCTGCGCGACACGGTCCAGGTACGTGTCCACCCGCCGCCCTCCTTCGCCACCTCCCACGGAGACCGCGGGTAAGGATCCCCCGCTGGGTCGATGCAGGGACCGTCGGGAGAGCCTCGATCTCGGGGGAGGACCGAGCTATCCCCCCGCCGGCGAATGGGGCTGCCCGAATTTGAATCGGGGTCCCGGGCTCCCAAAGCCCGAAGGATGGACCAATAGAGCGAGACGAGGTTCGGTCCTCGAACTCGTAGCTACCCCACAGCCCCGCATCCGCCGCTAGATCGGCGTCGACCCGCTTCAACGTTCGGCCGATCGCGGCACTCGGCTGGGTTCGGGTCGACGTGCTCGATCCGGTAGCGTTGTTTGGGGGGGAGGGTCGGACCCGCGCACTCCCACCAGTTCGGACAGTCCAGCCGGCGGCACGGGTAGCGGCCGACGTCGACCGAGCTCCCGACGACCGCGCTCCGGGCCTCGACGAGGAGGGTCCGCGGGACGGCCCTGACCTCGACGACGTGAGCGTTGGTTTCCTGCAGCGCGCACGGATGCGTCACCGGCCGGACCTTGGTGACGGCGTACCTCCGTCCCGGGTCCAGCGTGAGGCAAGCGTGCCGGTAGGGGCACGTCCGGCAGACCGTGGCCCCGCCCTCGTAGATGAACTCGAACCCCTCGTGCGCCTCGTTGATCCCGATCAGGGTGATGTCCGCCATGCTATCCGACCACTCCCGTCACGTTGGCGAGTCGCTCGGCCGCTTCTCGGGTCAGCCCCCCGTCGCCGAGGATCGTGTACCGCTCGGGCCGGACCGAGTGGGCCTGCACGAGCGCGTTGACGACCTCCTCCGGTTTCGCCCCGAGTTCGCGCGCCGTCGTCGGGGCGCCGATGGTGTGCAACGCGTTCTTGAGCCGCCTCCAGTCGCCGCCGTGGAGATACATCATCATGATCGCCCCGACCCCGCACTGCTCGCCGTGCAGGCTCGGGTGCTCGCTCAAGCGGTCCAGCGCGTGGCTGAAGAGGTGCTCGCTGCCGGAGCACGGCCGGGAGGAGCCGGCGACGCTCATCGCGATCCCCGCCACGAGGATGGGCCGGATGGCGATCCAGACGGATTCCTCGAGGCTCGGCTTGATCGACGCCGCGTGGTCGATGATCTCCTGCGCCGCGTACTCCGAGAGGGTCGCCGCCGTGCTGGAGAACTCCTCGTTGCGCAGGCGGACCGCCAGCCGCCAATCGAGGACCGCCGTCACGTTCGAGATGACGTCGGCGCACCCCGAGGCGAGCAGGCGGAAGGGCGCTTTCACGATCAGCTCGGTGTCGGCGATCACGCCGACCGGCACGGCCGCCTGCGTGCTCGTGGTCGTGGAACTCCCGTGGAGGGACGCCCGGGGAGAAGAGATCCCATCATGGGCGGCCGACGTCGGGAGGCTCACGAAGGGGATCCCCAAGTGGGCTGCGACGACCTTCGTGATGTCGATCTTGCTCCCACCCCCTACCCCGACGAGGAATCGGGCGGAGAGGTCGCGGGTCTCCTTCTCGACGCGGGCCACCTCCTCCTCCGTCGCCTCCTTCGCGATGATGACGCTCATGTCGAACTTCGACTCTCGGAGGATCTCCGCCGCCCGGTTTCCGGCGAGCTCGGCCGTCTTCGGGCCGGTGATGACCGCGCCTCGGTCGGGAAAGGCGAACTGGCGGCAGGTCGTGCCCAGGTCTGCGATGACCCCGTGTCCGACGAGGACGATCCGCGGAAACACCATGCCCCGCGCCTTGCCGAAGGGTAAGTCGTGGCCGTACGGCGGCCCTTGCGTCCGACCTCCTTCTGCCGACATGTCCGAGAGCGCCGAGGAGGGGAGGGCCCTCTTTAGCCTTCCGAAGCGAGGGGGGCGGTCACCGGCCGGGGGCGTCGCCCCAGAGGACCTTGTGCTCCTGGAGCATCACCCGGACGTCGAGATGGTCCTGGAGGACCCAGTCGGCGAGACGACCGGCCGCCGTCCCCCAGACCGGCTGGAAGACGAGGGTAGCCGGTCCTCGGTACTTCCGCACCACCCGCTTCGCGTACAGGTAGTCCCGCCGGTCCCCGACCACGAACTTCATGACGTCCCCCGTCCGCAGGAGCGGCAGGTTCGCCCATCGGTTCCGGGATTCCATGCGGGAGCTCGGGCATTTCACGTCGACGCTGAGGACTACGTTCGGCAGCGCCAGGTAGGGGCTGACATCGAGCGAGCCGCCGGTCTCGACCACCGTCGTCATCCCTCGGTCCGAGAGCCGCTGCACCAGCTCGACCGACTCCCGCTGCAACAGAGGCTCCCCACCGGTGAGACACACGTTCCGGGTCCGGTGCTTCGCGACCTCCCGCAGGAGCGAGGGGATGGAACGTTCCCGGCCCGGTCCGAAGGAGTAGGGGGTGTCGCACCAGGAGCAACGCAGGTTGCATCGTGCGGTTCGGATGAAGGTCGTTCGAACCCCAGTGAGCGGCCCCTCCCCCTGCACCGAATGGAATACTTCGATGATCCGCACGGCCTCGCACTCAAGCCCGTGGGTAATTAGGCTTCGGCCCGGGAGCGAGGCCGCTTCGCCGCGTCCCGGGCATCCCTCAAATAGGGTGACGCCGTCGAACTCCTCCGATGGAATCCCGCGAGGACGCCCGTTGGCAGGAGGCCTGGGCGGGGGCCGCGTTGGGCCGCGCCCACCGGGTCGCCGGTCGACGCAAGTTCTTCGCGCTCGTCGCCTACCCGGGCACCAGCGGCTTCCTCCACATCGGCCATCTCCGGGGCTACGCCTACCTGGATGCCCTCCACCGATACCATCGGATGAGCGGTGCTCAGGTCTTCCTGCCGTTCGGCGTGCACGCTTCTGGCCTTCCCGCGGTAACCTGGTCGCAACGCATCCGGGACCGGGACCCTGGGACGCTGGCCCAGCTCGAGGAACGGAAGGTGGACGTCGCGACGATCGCCCGCCTCGAGGACCCGGAAGAGGCGGCCCGGTTCCTCGGGCGGGAGTACCTTGGGGTCCTCCGCCGGCTGGGCGTGCTGGTCGACGAGCACAGCTACCTGACGACCGTCGATGACGACTATCGGGCGTTCATCCGTTGGCAGTTCCACGCCCTGCACGAGACCGGCGCGCTCGTCCAGGGGACGTACTTCGCGTCCGTCTGCCCCGTCTGCGGGCCGGTGGCCGTCGACCCCTCGGAGACCGACCTCGAGTCCGGCGGGGAAGCCGAGGTCGTCCGCTTTACGACCGTGCCCTTCCGGCTCGACGACGGACGGGTGCTCCTCGCCGGGACGCTGCGGCCGGAGACGGTCTACGGCGTCACCAACCTGTGGGTCGCGCCGGGCGAGAATCTGGTCGCCTGGCACCTGGGCGCGGAAACCTTCCTGTTGGCCCGCCCGGGAGCGGAGCGCATGGTCGAACAGCACGGGGGCCACCTGGGCCATGAGTCTCCCGCAGCCGACCTGGTCGGCCGCCAGGTCCACGTGCCGTTACGGGAGGTCGACGCCCCCATCCTCGAGAGCGCCCTGGTCGACCCAGAGGTCGGCACCGGGGTCGTGATGTCGGTGCCGGCGCACGCCCCCGCCGACGCGGCCGCCCTCCGTTCCCTCGCGCCGGCGGTCCGCGCCCGGCTGTCGCCTCCCCCGGTCCTCCTCGAGCTCGGCCCGGAGGCGCTCAGCGGTTCCGAGGAGGAGCTCACCCTCGGGGAGGGACTGCCCGCGGAGCGCGCCCTGCGGGCGGTCGGCGACCCGGGCGTTGCGGACACCGAACGGCTGACCGAGGCGACAGAGCGGCTCTACCGGCTCGAATTCCTGCACGGTCGCATGACCGTTCCCGCCCTCGCGGGCGTACCCGTCCGAGAGGCCCGGGAGCGTGTGGCCACCCAGTTGATGGAGGGAGGCCTCGGGGCGCTCGAGCTCCAGGAGTTCTCGATCCCGGTCGTTTGCCGCAACGGCCACCGCGTCGTCATCCGTCGGGTGCCGAACCAGTGGTTCCTCCACTACGGGGACCCCATCTGGAAGGCCGCGACCGTGGCATTGGCGGAGCGGTTGACGGCGTGGCCGCTCGCCTACCGCAGCGAGCTCCCCCTCATTCTGGACTGGTTCGGCGACCGCCCGTGCACGCGCCGGGGCCGATGGCTCGGGACTCCCTTCCCGTACCGAGCCCGGTTGGGTGATCGAACCGATCGCGGATTCCACCTTCTACATGGCCTACTTCGTCGTCCGAAGGTTCGTCGTCGACGGACGCCTTAGGACCGAACAGCTGACCGACGCGTTCTTCGACTTCGTCTTTCGGGGAAAAGCGCCGGGGGAGCCGACCGTCGAACGGGCGCTCCAGCAGGAGGTCCGGGACGAGTTCGTCTACTGGTACCCGCTCGACTTCAACATCGGCGGCAAAGAGCACAAGCGGGTCCACTTTCCCGTGTTCCTCTACACCCACGTCCGCCTCCTGCCGCCGGAGCTCCAGCCGCGGGGGATCTTCGTCCACGGTTGGATCACCGGGCCCGGCGGCGCGAAGATCTCGAAGAAGGAGATCTCCTCGAAGGGGGGGCGGATCCCCCCGATCGACCAGGGGGTGGAGCGGTGGGGCGCCGATGCGCTGCGCCTGTACCTACCTCCTCGCGGCCTCGCCGTCGCAGGACATCGAGTTCGACCCGGCGGCCGTCGACGCCGCCGCCGAGCGGGTCGACGAGGTCGGTCGCCTCGTGCGGGAGACGACCGGGGACGCGTCGGGGTCCCCCGAGCTGGAAGCGTGGCTCCTCTCGCGGACCCACGATTGGGTGAGCCGGGCCCGCCAGGCGTTCGAGGCCACGGACCTTCGGCGCGCGGCCGAGCTGCTCTACGTCGAGGTGCCGACCCTCCTGCGTCGTTACTACGCCCGAGCGGGGATGGCCGGCGACGCAGACGGAGCGCGTCGGCCGGGCCTGGCTGCGATTCCTCTCGCCGATCACGCCTCACCTGGCCGAGCGCCTGGGAGAGGGGCGGGAGACCGGTCTGGTCGCGTCGCTCCCGCTCCCCTCCCCCGACGATTTCCCCGTCTCTCGGGCGGCCGAGGCGCGCGAGACGTATCTCGAGCGGGTGGAGGAGGACCTGCGGGCGGTCCTCCGGGCGGGAGAACGGCGGCAGGGGCCCGCTCCCTCCGAGGTCATCTTCTACGTCGCGGCGCCGTGGAAGCGGACGGTGGAGTCGTGGCTGCGAGAGAGTGCCGAGCGCCCGGAGAACGTGGACGTCCGAGGGATCATGGCAAGAACCGCTTCTCACCCCGAGCTGGCGGCCCACCGCGCGGAGATCCCGAAGTACGTCCAGCGCGTCGCGCCCCTCCTTCGCTCCGAGGGCGCTCCCCTCACCGAGCCGCTCGATGAGGTCGACGCGCTCCGCTCGGTGGAAGGGTACCTCGTCCGACGCTTCGGGTTCACGGCCGTGACCGTCCACCCCGAGGAGGCAGCGGCACCGCACGACCCCAAGGGGCGTCGCGAGCGGGCCCGGCCCGGCCGCCCCGCCTTCTACTTCCTCTGAGGTCGCGGCGGACGGTGCCGCCGCTGGGTGCGCGAGGGAAAGTTGAGATGCATCCGTGAGGGCATCGGATGCGCGGAGACCCGACGGTACTTGGCCGAGCGCTTGTCCGAGTAGCTCCGCTCGACCGGGCCGGAGATCTCGAAGTAGATCAGCTGGCCGACCGGCATTCCCCCGTACACCCGGACCGGGACCTTGACGCTCATCTCGAGCGTCCAGTAGTTGCAGAACCCCTCGTCGCCCTTTCCCGCCGTGGAATGGATATCGATCCCGAGCCGACCGACGCTGGACTTCCCTTCGAGGAACGGCACGAACCCGTGGGTCTCGGTGTACTCCTCGGTCACCCCGAGGTAGAGCTGCCCCGGCACGAGGACGAAGCCCTTGGGCGGGATGCGGAACTCTCGGACGGGGTTCGGCCGTCGTGCGTCGAGCGCGCCCTGCCGGTAGACCGCCAGGAAGGGGCCCAGGTGGACGTCGTACGAGTTCGTTCCGAGACAGTCCGGGCGGAACGGTCGGATGACGATCCGGCCCCGATGCATCTCTGCGCGTATCTTCGCGTCCGAGAGGATCATGCGGGCCGGGGGCGCCGAGCCGGCGACGCTATTTAACGGGCGGCGGAAGCGGGGCGGCGGATTCCAGCAGGAGCGAGGCGTACCCGACGACGTCGGCCATCCGCGCCGCCTCGCCCGAGTGGCCCCAGCGCAGCAGTCGGGCCGAGAGCGGCTCGTCGGCCACGGCGGCGAGCATCACGGTCGTCGGGGCGATCCCGCACATCGATATCTCCTCCGAGACGACCGTATCGTACAGGCGCCGTGCGTCCCGTGCGAGGATCGCTTCGATAGCCAGGTGGTCGAGGCGTCGGGCCGTCTCGACGGGGACGTAATGGGAAAAGTCGGTCGATGCGATGAGGAGGACGTCGCGGCCCGCGATCGCCTCCCGGACGACCCCGGCGATGCGGAGGAGGGCCTCGAACCGGTCGAAGCCGACCTCCAGGGCGACGAACTTCGGCTTCGGCAGGACGTACTCGAGGAAGGGCAGTTGTACCTCGATCGAGTGTTCGAGCGCGTGCGCCGGCTCGTCAACCTCGAGCGGGGGATGCTCGAGGGCGGCCAACAACTTACGGTCGCACGGGGTCGGCCCGAGCGGTGTCCGCCAGTCCCGGCCGGAGAGCGCGGCCCCCCGGCTGGCCGCATGATGGTCGACCCCGAGGACGAGCACCGAGGCTGGGGGACGCTCGCCCGCGATGGCCGAGTACGCGAGGGCCGCGATCGGCCCCGAGTACTCGTAGCCCGCGTGCGGGACCACGACGGCCCGGATCCGGCGGCTCGGCGAGCGATGCCGGGTCGGGAGGCTCCCGGGGCCCCGGTCGGAGAGGAAGCTCACCTCGAGCTGGTGGGCGAGCTCGGCCCCGTCGGCGGCATAGAATTGTCCGGCCACCGCCGGCGGTCGGAGGGGAGGTGCCATGGTACCTACGAGGAGCCGAGCTCGCCGACGACGGCGTGGGCTTCCCTCCGCTCGATCGGGACCCGGTGGCGAGCCTGGAACGGATTCGCTTCGCCGTACCGGGGAATGACGTGGAAGTGCACGTGGAAGACGATCTGGCCGGCCGCCAGACCGGCGTTGAGCGCCAGGTTGTAATCCGGGGTAAGGCGACGGACGCGGCGGAGCATCTGGTCCAGCGTCCGGAGTAGGGCGTGCTGGTCGGGCTCCGCTAGGTCCGTCAGCCGCTCGTGGTGCGACTTTGGGATGACCAGGAAGTGGCCCCGGGTGAAGGGGAAGATGTCGAGGAACGCCATCGTCTCCGCGTCCTCGTAGATCACGTACGCCGGGGAACGGTGCGCCGCGATCTCGCAGAACACGCAGGGTCCCGCGGGGGGCGGCTCGGGGGGGGCCATCGCTCGCGCCGAGGGCTGGCGGACCCTAAAACGTTACGTCCGGCGTCGCCGGGTCCGGCGCCGGCGTGAGACTCATTAGGGGTACCTCACTGGGTTCGAGCGATGCGCACAGCGACCGGCACCGGCCTCCTCGTGATCGCCCTCGTGGTGCTGGTGGCCCTCCCCGGAGGGTCGCTCGCACGGGCCGCCCCCCCGGTGGCGCCTCCGTCTCCCGCCCAGAGCTTGGTCACGGACGCCCTGTCGATCCCCTCCGGTAGTGCGAGCCATCCGCTCGACGGCGCGACCCGGGTCGGGGTGATGCTCACCCTCCAGTGCACGCGGACCCGGGGGGGCTCTCGGCCTTGCTTCAAGCGGTCGAGAACCCGGCGTCCCCCGACTACCGGCACTTCCTGACGCCCCCGGAGTTCAATTCGCGTTTCGACCCGAGCGGAGCCGCTGTGGCCCGGGTAGAGGCCGCGCTCGTGGGGGCTCGCGCGACGGACATTTCGGTCGCTTACGACCGAACGACGGTGAGCGCGCTCCTCCCGGCGAGCTCGGTCGATTCCCTGTTCGGGGTCCAGTTGCGGGTCTTTGGTCAGGCGGGCGCAACGCCGCTCTACGCCGCCGTCGGCACCGCTCGGCTGCCTCCTACGCTCGAGGGCCTTGTCACGGGCATCGGCGGGCTGACCGACGCTGCGAACCCCCTGCTGCAGCTGGCCACTTCAGCGACCGTCGCCCGGCGGTCTCGGAGCTCCGCTCCCCCTCCGCCTTCGTCCTGAACGTCTCCACCCAATGGCTGCTCGGCGCGGACTTCACCCAGGCGTACGGGGCCACCGGGCTGTTCCCCGGAGGGTCGGTGGGCTCCGCCGCCCGATTCCCCTCGAACGTGGCGGTCGCGACGCTCCTAGCGAGCTCCTACAACGCCTCGAACGCGGTGAATCTGCCGCCCTGGGACCCGAACGTGGTCGACACGTACTTCAACAACAGCTCGAGCCCCGCTTGGCCGCGGCCCGCGGTCCTCGGGGTGCCGGTCGCGATCGATGGGGTCACGCCGCCGCTCCCTGGCTCGCTCGGGGCGCTGAACGACAGCACGGGGGACGAGTTCGAGAACTCGCTCGACCTCGAGATGGCCGGAAGCCTCGCCCCCGGGGCTCATCTGTTCAACTTCTACTTTGCCGGCAGCCTGGTCGCGGGCACGACCGTGGTCTCGGACCTCGCCGACGATTTCGCCGTGGACCTGAACCAGGCCCTCAACTACCCCTACCCGTCGGGGGTCCGGTTGGGCGTGGTCAGCGGCTCCTTCGGGCTCCCGGACCTGAACGACTCCGCCTGGAACTCCGCGCTCCTCGAAGCGGCCGCGACGGGCGTCACAGTCGTGATGGCGAGCGGCGACCAGGGAAACGCCCCCGATTCCTTGACGGGACGGGGGGACGGGCAATGGCCGGTCTGGCCGGCCAGCGCGGCGTTCAACACGAGCGGCTCGGTCTCGGTCGGTGGGGTGTCCCTGACTCTGGACGGCCGCCCGACGACCACGTTCAACGGCACCGAGCTCAACGTCACCTACGATTCGAACGTCACCGGGATCGCGGGCATGTCGACCTGGTGGGACAACCTAGGGCCGCAGGGCGAGTGGGCGGGCTCCGAGGGGGGCTTGAGCAACGCGATCCCTGAGCCGTACTGGCAGCTCCACTCGGCGGCCCAACCGGCGGTCGCGGCGGCGGGCGCCGTCCAGGGGACCCAATTCCTCGGCAGGGCCGGCCCCGACCTCGCCTTCCCGGCCAACAACACGCTCGCCTACGTGGAGGCCGACGCCCAGCGCAACATCTACTTCGACACCTTCGAGGGGACGAGCGTGGCGGCCCCGGTCCTGGCGGGCCTGCTGGCCGATGAGGTCTCGGTCGGGAATTCGCCGCTCAGGGTACCTCGACCCGGAGCTGTACCGGATCGCCAGCTATTTCGCGGCGAGCAACGGCTCCTCCGCCGACCCCTTCTACGATGTGACGGTCGGCGCGAACTACGTCTTCAGCGCGGGGGTCGGGTGGGACGCGACGACCGGCTGGGGGGGATTCGCTGCCGTCCCCTTCTACGCGGCATTGCAGAACTCGACCGTCACAGGGTACGTCTACACGGGCCCGACCCCCACCCTTCCGCCCTCGCCGAGCCCCGGCTTCCCGGTCACCGCCGTGATCCTGATCGTCGGACTCGGGATCGCCGCCGCGGTGGCCCTGGTCATCGCCTTCGGCCGGCCGAGGCGTCCCGCCTACGCACCGGCGCCTCCCTGGGGATCGTCGACCAGCTACCCGCAGGTCCCCCCGTGGCCGACCAACCAGTACCCGCAGCCGCCGCCGGTGGGGGGACCCCCGCTTTCCCCCACGAGCGCCGCCACCTTCCTCTGTCCGTACTGCGGCTCTCCCCGCCCCGCCGAGCCGGTCCGATGCCCGCGATGCGGCGCGCTCTGAACCGGCACGAGGGAACCAGAATCGAATCTGTCCGGAGCAGTCCAGATCTTCCCCGCTCCATCCGTCCATCGGTCAATCGGAAGGCCCCAGCTGCAATACCGGGTGTGCTGCGGGGGACTAAGGGGTGCGCCGGGTGCGCCGATGTGTTACGGAGTGGGAACCGGGGCCTCGACCGGGGAGCCCGGTCCGGAGGACGGGGCGGGGTCGGCCTCCGCCGAGAGTTCGGGAGCGGGCTCGCCCGGACCCTCGGGTGGGCTCGAGCCGGGGGTCAGGGAGGGGGCGGAGGTCGCGGAGGCGGGGAGGACCCCGAGGCGTTGCTCCAGGAACTTGCGGATCTCCTCCGGACGGCGTCGAGGCGATCCCGAAGTACTCGGCGAAGCGGCGGGTCGTGGTGAGCTCGAGCGTGGAGGCCTTCGTCTCCGTGCGGACGAGCCCCAAGCCCCGTAGATGCTGGACCTCCTCGTAGGCCACGTCGCCGATCATCCGGACGAGGTGGCTCTGCAGGACCGGCTGGTGGTAGGCGATGAGCGTGAGGGCTTTGAGCGTCCTCGGGGCCATCTCGACCGGGGTGACGGAGTGGACCGTCGCCACGTACGACTCCTTCAGCTGGAGCGCGTACCGGTCCCCCACCCGGCGTACCTCGAGCGCCGATTGCCGGTGCTCGTACGTCTGCTCGAGCGTGCGGACCGCCTTCTGGACCGGGCGGTAGTCTTCGAGCCCGAGCGCGTCGGTGAGCTCCTTCACGCTCAAGGGTTTCCCCGCGGCGAACAGCACGGCTTCGGCCTGGAACACGAGTTCATCGAATCTTCGACGGCATGGTTCGCTCACTCACTCCTTTTCCACGACGCGCAGGCGCTCCTCCGCGGTCCGGACGACGCGGACCGGCGACTCCCCCAGGACCTCCTGGTGGAGCTCGACGGAGCGTTCGCGGGCCAGGAAGAGCAGCGCGAGGAAGATGGCGACCAGGTGGTCCCGACCGGTGAGGGGGTTCCACAGCTCGAGGAACGGGAACTCCTCGCCGACGGGGTGGCGACAGGTCGCCTCCCACGCGTCGACCAGGTCGAGCTCGGGGATGTCACCGTGGACGAGCACCTCGGGCGGCGCCCGCTGCTCCTCCCGGAGGCGCTCGCGGAGCTCCTGGATCCGAAGGCTTCGCCGGGCGTCGGCCTCCGCCGCGCCAAAGGCGTGGACGAGCTCCAGGAGGGAGACCGGCCGGGTCTCGGGGTGACGCACCATCTCGAGGAGGGGCGGTGGGTCGGCCGAGCCCAGGACGGCGGTTGTGACATCGACCGCTTCGGTCGTCCCGAGGAGGGGAAGGTACCCCTCGTCCTGGACGTCCGAGGCCATCGAGCTCGGGGGAGCCGTCGGCCGCGGGCTCGGGGAGGTCGCGGGTGCGGAGGATCGCCTCCGACTGCAGGTAGAGGATGCTCCAGGCCATGTAGACCAGGCGGCCGGCGATCGTGAAGTTGACCGCTCCGTCCTCGCGGACCCGGTCGAGGTAGGACTGCGTGAACTTCACGAGGTCGATCTCCCACGGGTCGAACTCCTCCTCCATCACGAGCTCGAACAGGAGCGCCGTGGCGCGTTGGAACGGGTCCGGGATCACCAGGTGGACGCCGTCCTTCAGGCTTCGGACGAGCGTCAAGTACCGCTCGAGGAGGGGGCCCGAGTCGTCGTTCTCGCCGAGGAGCGCCCGGTGGAAGACGAGGTAGCGAAGGACCTTCTCCGCGGTCTCCCGCGGCACGCCGTTCGGTCCCGGAAGCTCGGAGGCCTCCAGGGTGGAGAGGCTCATCGGGCCCCGATCGGCACGTTCGGAATCGGCATGTTCGGCGTCGGCGTGTTCGGCATCGGCGCGTTCGGCATCGCTGCGTCGGGGGTGCGCGCGCCCTCGCGCGACTCGACGTCGTGGATGTCGTCCAGGTGGAGACCGATGACGCGGGAGCAGCCGTCGCCCCGCATCGTGACCCCGAAGAGGTGGTGGGCGAACTTGAGCGTCACCTTGCGCAGCGAGATGACGATGAACTGCGCGCGCTCGGCGTTGCGACGGAGCAGGCGGCCGACGTACTCCGCGTTCATCCCGTCCAGCGACATGTCGACCTCGTCGAAGACGTAGAGCGGGCTCGGGTCGTAGCGCTGCAGCGAGAAGATGAAGGCGAGGCTCGCGAGCGACTTCTCCCCGCCCGAGAGCTGCTCGAGACGGGCGACGGTCTTGCCGACCGGACGGGCCTTGATCAGCAGGCCCCCGGCCAGGGGGTCGTCCGGGTTCTCGAGGGCGATCTCGCCCTCGCCTCCCGCGCTCAGCTCGCCGTAGATCTCCTTGAAGTTCGTGTTGACCTGGACGACGACCTCGCCGATCTTCACGCGCTTCTTCTTCTCGATCTCGCCGACCAGTTCGACCAGCTCCGTCTTCTCGGCCGTGAGCCGGGTCGCCTCCGCGCCGAACTCGTCGACCCGGGTCTTCTCCGCGTCGTACTCCTCGACCGCGCGCAGGTTGACGGCGCCCATGGCGTCGAGCTGCTCGGTCAAGGTCGTGATCTTCCGCTTCAGCTCGTCGAGGGGAACCGGCTTCTCATCCGCCTCGGGAACCGGGAACTCGTGCAGCGCCTCCTCGAGCTCGTGGAACTTCGCCTCCGCCTGGGCGAGGCGGGTCTCCTCCTGGACGACCAGGCCCTGGCGCGTCGTGAGGTTCGCTTGCACCTCGCCGAGCTTCCCCGTGACCTGGAGCCGCTCGTTCTCGAGTCCCCGCTTCTTGTCGGCGAGGACCCGCTGGGTCTCCCCCTGTTTCGACTCCAGGGACTTTAAGGCGTCGAGCGAGGCCCGAGCGTCGTGGGCCTCCTTCTCCGTCCGTTGGATCTCCTTTTTCTTCCCCGCGAGCTCGCTCTCGGCCTTCTCGAGCTCCTGGCGATGGGTCGAAAGGTTGGCGATCAGCGCCTCGAGGGAGGCGCCGCGTCGACTGGAGCTCTCCGTTCGCCTTCACCCGCTCCTCGCCGGTCTTCTGCGCGGCCTCCTGGAGGCCGCGCAGGCGGGTCGAGATCGCCTCGGGGAGCTGGCCCAGGTACTCTTCCTGGGCCTTCGTGATGCGGGCCTTCAACTGGGAGAGGGAGTCCGCCAGCTTCTGCGCGGCCGCCTCGGCACTCGCGAGGGAGACGGTCGCGCTCTTGGCTTCCTTCTCCGCGGAGGTGATGCGGGCGCGGGCGGCGGCGAGCTTCTCGCGGGCCGCGGCGAGGTCGGATTCGAGCGCCTTGCGGGTCGACTGGTTGCTCTGGTCCTGGATCGAACGGGTCGCCAGCTCCTGGGCCACGACGCGGATCCGCTCGGAGACGCGGCCGAGCTCGGTGCGCGCGGCGGATTCCGCCTCGCTCTTCTCCCGGAGCTCTTCGCCGAGGCGCTTCAGTTCGACCGCGCTGTCCGCGCCACGTCCCTGGCTGGATGGGTCCAGATACCCACCCGAGATGGCGCCGGTCGCCTCGATGAGGTCGCCGTTGAGCGTCACCAGTCGAACGCCCCCCATCTGGGCACGGGCCTGGCCGAGGTCGTCCATGATGACGGTCTCGCCGAAGACGTACCAGAACGGGGCCCGAAGGGCTTCGTCGAAGTGGACGAGGTCGAGCGCGAACCCCTCGGCTCCGGGGGCCTTCGCGACGACGAGGGACTTGCCGTGGGGCCGTCCGGCCAGCATCTTGTTGAGCGGAAGGAAGGTCGCCCGGCCGCGCTTCTCCTGGCGCAGCAGCTGGATGCACTGTTCCGCGACCTGGTCGCTCTCGACCACGAGGGCCTGGAACCGGTTGCCGCCCGCCATCTGGAGCGCGGTCTTGAACTTCGGCTCGTACCGGGCGAGCTCCTCGACGGTTCCCCGGATCCCGGCGACCTTGCCGAGGTTGCGCTGGGAGAGCAGGAAGTCGACCGCCGCGAGCTGGTTCGGGCGCCCGCCCGACTCGGCCCGGGCCTTGAGACGGGCGTCCAGCTGGACGTAGCGGCGGTTGATCTCGGAGACCTCCCGGCGGAGCCGGTCCGCCTCGGCCGTGAGCGCCTGCTCCTGGGCCTTGATCGTGTGCAGCTCCTTCTGGAGGTCGCCCGAGCTCGAAGGGGCGGAGCCGGAGCCACCCTTGCCCCCGCCGGATTCCTTGATCCTGAGCTCCAGGTCCTTGACCTCGACCTCGCGCTCCCGCAGGGCGTCCTCGGACTGGGCTTGGGACTGCTCGGAGGCGTGGACCGCCGCGCTATAGGATTCGCGCTGGCGCACGGCCTCCTCCCAGGCCTTCTGCTGGACGTCGACCTGACGTTGGAGCTCGATCTGGGACTTGCGCGCCTCGGCGAGCCGGTCCGACCCCTTTCCCTTCGGGGCCGCCGCTCCCTGGATCTCCTGGGCCTGGGCCTCCGCGGTCTTGGCGAGGACGTCGAGCTTCTTGGCGAGGCCCTTCTCCGTGGCCTCGAACGTGAGCTTCTGTTGCTCGTCGGACTTCACGGTCGCCGCGAGCTCTTCGAGCCGGGCCGCGAGCCCATCGCACGCCTCGCGGAGGTGGGAGAGGTTCTGGTCGAGCCGGGCGAAGGCGATCTTCTTCGCGTCGAGCTCCTCCTTGAACTTCACCGCGGCCGCCCCGCCGGCTTGGGCGACCTCCCGGTCGACGGCGTCGACCGAGCTCGCCAGCTCCTGCTGCCGGGCGTCGAGCTTCGCGTGGTCTGCCTGGAGGCGGGCGATCTCGGCCCGGGCCGACTCTACCTGCTTTTGGCAGGTGGTGAGCTCCTGCTCCGCCAGCCGGTGCCCGGCGCGGGCGAGCCGCGCCTCGGTCCGGCGTTTGTCGTCCTGGAGCTGCTTGTACTGGATCGCCTGGAGCCGCTGGGAGCCGAGCGCCCCCAGCCGCCCCTGGATGTCGCCGAGCAGCGTCTGGATGCGGACCAGGTTCGCGTCGAGGTCGACCCTCTTGGCCGTCGCGCGGTCGAGCTCGTCGTCGGTACTGGCTGATGCCCGCGAGGCGCTCGACCAGGCCCCGGCGAGGCACCGGGCCCATCGTGACGATCTTGTTCACGTCCCCCTGCTGGACCAGGTTGTAGCCGTCCCCGCTCAGGCGGGCATGGGAGAGCAGGGAGTCGATCTCCGTCTGGGTCGTCCGCTTCCCGTTGACGTAGAAGTAGGAGTAGTAGCCGTCCGGGTCGCTCGGCGCGAGCTTGACGTACCGCGTGATCTCGACCTCGCCCGCGTCCAGGGGAAGGAGCTTGTCGGTGTTGTCGAAGACGAGGGAGACCTCGCACTCGGTGGAGGGCTTCTTGGAGGAGCCCCCGTTGAAGAACAGATGGGTCAGGCGCTCCGCCCGGAGCGCTTTGGAGCTGGTCGGCCCGAGCACGAAGAGGATGGCGTCGGAGATGTTCGATTTGCCCATGCCGTTCGGGCCGGCGATCCCCGTGAAACCGGGCTGGAAGGGGATCTCGGTCGCCCCGGAGAACGACTTGAAGTTGCGCACCTTCACTCGCTTCAGATACATCGAGCGCCCCTCCTCACCGCGTGACTGCCTGGCTGCTTCCTGCCCGACGTTCGGCTGTTTGTCAGACAGTTGTCAGCAGCTGACCCCTTCCCTGTCCGCCATATTTAAGACTTAGTTTCAACGGGTTCTGTTCAGAATCGGGTGGTGGAGGGGTCTCAAATTCTGGGTGTCCGGTTTGCGGGTGGCGACGCCGCGGCTCTGAGGGGACCTCCACCGGTACGGGCACGTTTCAATACGCATCGCGTTGTCGGACAAACAGGTTCGGCCCCCCCGGCCCGACCCTCCGGAGCGCTGAGATCATGACGGGGGACACTCGACTTGAGACAAGTGTCCGACAGGGGGCTTCGAGCCCACCGTTCATCTTCCAGCGAGGCCGAAAGGAACGTCGCCCCCTCGCACCTGTCCGAGGCGGGCATCGCATGCACGACGACCGACCGAGCCACTGGGCAGACCAGCGGACCCCCGCCCTCGCGATCGTGGCCCGGGGTGACCAGATCCATGCCCTCTCTCCGACGCGGTACGAGGTGAGTTCCCAGAGCCGACCCGGCCGGAAATACCTCATCACGATTCGGCGGGACGCTTGGTCGTGCTCGTGTGCGTATCATCGGCTCAGTCGCCGGGCCTGCATTCACATTCTGGCCATCCGGTACCGGGAAGGGTTCGCGGCACCGGCGGACCCGGACGGGAAACCCCCGGAGTGCGCGTACTGCGGTCGCGGTGACGTGATCCGTTTCGGCCGGCGTCACAACCGATGCGACATCGCACGTCGCTACCTTTGCCACGATTGCGGCCGTCGCTTCACCGTACGGGCCGGCGGGCTGCGGCTCCGACACGACTCTCGAACCGTGGGATTGGCCCTCGACCTTCTCTTCCGTGGCCTGTCCCTCCGCAAGGTCTCCCAACACCTCGACCAAGCGTACGGCGTCCGGGTCGCGCCCGCGACCGTCTACGGGTGGATGGAACGGTTCTCCCCGAAAGCCGCCCGTTGGATGGACTCGCTCGGCGCGCGAACCGGGGAGAAGTGGCATATCGACGAGACGGTCGTTCGGCTCGGAGGCGCTCAGCGGTATGTCTGGAATGTCCTCGACGCGAGCACCCGCTTTCTGATAGCCACCCACGTCACCCGCCTCCGCCGGTTGCGGGACGCCCGGCTTCCGATCCGCCGAGCGAAGGGAGCTACCCCCGACCGGCCGCTCGAGGTGTTCACGGACGGCCTGCCTGCCTACCGAAAGGCGATCGGGCGAGAGCTCAGCTTTCGCAGCGGGGCCGAGGTCGTCAGTCCTTACGTCCGCGTTCGTTCGATCCGGGCCCGGCGCTCCAACAACCTGGTCGAACGGCTCCACGGCACCGAGAAGGATCGCATCAAGGTCATGCGTGGGTTTCGCGGCCGTCGAGGCGCGATACGGTTCATGGAGGGATTCCGGGTGCACTACAACCTCGTACGTCCTCACGAGACGCTCGGCACCACCCCGGGAGTCGCGGCGGGGCTTCCCGACCCGGGAGCGTTCCGTTGGAAGGCGATCGTGGAGGCGGCGGAGCGAAAGGTGCCGCGCAACCAGGTCGAGCTGATCTTCGTCGTGACCCCCGACCCACCCGCCACGAGGTAACCCACCCGGCCTCCCGCGGACACCGGCCCTCCTTTCATCCCAAGCTCGCGGGGTGCAACCTGCCTACCGAGAGGGACGAGACCTGGACCACTCCGGGTCCGGGCTGGCCCGCAGAGAACCAGGACCGGAAAGGCCTGGGCGTAGTACCCTCTGGGCGGGAGCCTCCCACCGACATGGCCCTGCCGGGCGATCTTCCTCACCCTACGCCAGGTGAACTCCACCACCCGATACCGGACAGACGGGTGGGGCCGTACGGCCCCACCCGTTTCCCGGACAGAGCCGCGCGGACCTGACCGTGGGCTGGCCCCAAGAGGGGCTCGCGGGTCGGGCTGGGCCGTGCAGCATCGTCCGAGGGTTCCCGCCCTCGCGTACCGAGAGCGTCAGGCGGGGCGACGGGCCGGCACCGACACGGCGCCACAGAACGGGCATGCCGCCGCCGATCCGGTGTAGAGCCTTCCGCAGCGAGCGCACTGCTGGTCCCTCCATACGGGGGCCCCCCTCGCGACCGGCTGCTCCGAGCCGGATGGTCGGACCCAGAGCGCCCAGCCACCCCCCGCCACGCCGAGGGCGAGGCCCAGGAGGAAACCCCCCCCTTCGAAGAGGCTCGCCGCCGAGAGCACGATGATCACGACGCCGTAGACGAACGGGATCCGCGGGTCCAGGAACAGCGCCGTCGCGAGGAGGATCAGCACGACTCCCAGGAAGCTCTCCACGAAGCCGAGGCCCCCGAGGGCTTGCCCGAGGGCGTTCAGTTGTGCGGCGACCGCGACGCCCCCTGCGACGATCTCCAGGATCCCCTGCGAGAGGATCAGGATGCCCCCGAACAACACCACCAGGAACGGGCCGGCGGGATGGCCGGATTGCCCCATTCGCGCAACTCCTGGGTGGGACTCCGCGGGCTGGTCGTGAGTAGGGGCTGGGGGTGGATGAAGATTCCTAGGCGATGGGGGGCCCGGCGTTCGGGATGCCGCGCTTTCCCGAACCGGGTCCTCGCCACGCGGGGCGTACCTCGCTATTTCACCCGCGAGCGGGTCAGCGTCCCAGGGCCCGTGGCGGGGCCGGATGCTGCTCCCTCACTCCTCTGCCCGGCGCAGACTAGGATCGGTGGGGGGTCGTAAAGGCCTGAGGGAAGAGCCGCGAGAGGGGCCCGAGAGGCGATCGCTCCGGTCCCCTAGGGACGTTGGGCCACGGAGACTTCTTCCCGCGTGACATCGCGTTCGAGCGGATGGTCGCTGGCGTAGCGCGTGGCGATAGCCTCGAACGAGAGGCCAGCGCGGACCAACTGCAGGATCTCCTCGCGCCGCCGGCGCTCGCGTCGCGCGAGCCGGTCGTAGGCGACGCCCGATGGTGAGTTCCGGTCGACGACTCGATGGCCCGCTTCGGGGTGGCGACGCGGAAGGTCTCGGGTTCCTTCGCGAGGGCCGTTCTCGCTCATCGGCGTTCTCGGAGGCCCGCCATGGTTATGACGCCTCCTTCCGAGCCGGCTCCGCGGAAGGGTCCACCCCTCCTCCCGTCGTTCCGTCTCCGCCGGGTTTCAGACGGTGAACGGGAGCAACCCAGGGTACACCGCGAACAGCCCGGTCAGCACACCCACCGCGATGAGGAGCCCGCCCAGGACGAGCCGGAGATGCTCCTCGGGCACCCGCTCATTCAGGTACGCTGCCCCCGCGGAGGAGAGCGCAGTGACCGCGATCAGGGCGGCCGTAGCCGCCAGGAAGACGAGCAGGAGGTTGCCGGTCGAGCGCGACGAACAAGATGGCGAGGACCTGGGTGTTGTCCCCCATCTCGAGGAGGAAGACGAGCCCGAGCGCGAGGGTGCGAACCTGACGGGCGGTGGGAGGCATGCCGGGAGTCCCGCTTCCCGGCTCCCGCACCGGGCCCGGGGGTTTCAGGATCTCGCGGGCCCCGAACGCGACGAGCACCCCGCCGCCGGTCAGCTTGACCCAGAGAAGGTACGGAGCGAGCAACGTCTCGGCAGCGTAACCGAGCAGCACCGACACGATCGTCGCCGCGGCGAGCCCGACCGACGCGCCGAGGAAGACCTCCCGGTGGGGGTGCCGGGTCGCGAGGGCGATGACACCAAAGTTCGACTTCCCCGGAAGTTGGAGCGCCGCCACGACGGCGAAGATGAGGATCCCTTCGGCGAGCAGCTCCGTGTACAAGGATCGTCCCCCTTCGGTCTAGGGGGCTGGAGAGAAAACTTCTGTCTCCCGGGCGTCGGGTGAGAATGCCGAGAGGGAGAAGGGCGCCGGAGGACCGATCGGGTCGAGAGAGGTCCGCGGATCGGCGGGAGGTCAGATCGAGCGGGTACCCGGACGGAACTGGCTCTGGGTGCGGCGTGGGTCCTCCCTCGTTCGGCAGGTATAAGTAGGCGAGGACGTGCTGGCCCGATGGAACCCCGGTGAGCAACTTGACCGCAGCGTACTACCAGGAACCGCCCGAGGCGCAATCCATCAAGTCGATGCTTCACATCGCCAGGATTCTCGCGATAATCTTCGGCATCATCCTGCTGCTGGCCGGTTTGGTCTATACCGTATGGGTCATCTACGTCTACGAGGTTCTTTGCACCGGGTTCGGCTACATCGGCGTAAACTATTGCGGTGCCTACGTCACCGGCGCGCTGATCTTCCCGATACTGCTGATCATCTGGGGGGTCGTCGACTTCCTCATCTACATGAACCTCAAGTCGATTGAGGGGATGGTCAATGCCCGCCAGTACGAGCAGGCGAAGGCCAAGACGCTGATCTGGATGATCCTCGGGTTCATCCTCGGTGGTATCCTCCTCGGTGTCATCCTGCTGATTGCCTACCTCAAGTACGACCCGTTGATCAACGCGCAGCGCCAGGCCATGGGCCAGGCTCCGCCGAGCGGGGGGTACATGCCCCCGCCCCAGGGCGCACCCCCGGCCTACGCCCCGCAACCGGGCTACGCCCCCGCGCCCCCCCCGCCCGCGGCTCCGGCCGCGGCCCCGGCCGCCCCCTTCTGCGCGAAGTGCGGGAAGCCGGCCACCTACGTCCCGCAATACGGACGCTACTACTGCTACGACGACAAGGTCTACGTATAGGCGCACCGACGGGCGTTGCCACGCCGACCGCAGGCGGCTCTAAGCGACCGGCCGTCGACTAGGCCTTCGAGCCACGGGGCGATCACATGGTTCAAGCGGGCTTGCGATGGGTCTACACGGGGCTCCGGGTCCGGAGCCTCGCCCGTTCAATCCGGTTCTACGAGAAGGTCGGGTTCCGGGAAGTGGCCCGCGGCCGAATGGAGCATGGCGGGGAGATGGTCGACCTCGCCTTTCCAGGCAGCCTCCACGGCCTCGAGCTAAACTACTACCCCCGGGGGAACCCCTTCTATCAACCGTTCACGTCGGGCACCGAGTTCGACCACTTCGGGTTCGTCGTGCAGGACGTCGAGGCGTGGGTACGCCGCCTTCGGCGCGCCCGGCTCCCCATCGTCGCGGACTGGACCGAGCGGGGGCTGCGGCTCGTCTACACGCGCGACCCCGACGGTAACTGGCTCGAGGTCTGCGGGAAGGTACGCTCCCGGCCTCGCTCCCCCGAGGTCGGGAAGCGTGGGAGCTCCTAAGCCCCCGAAAGCAACGCTTTTTAATCACCCCCGTCCTGTTCCGGTCGAATGCCTCGCATCGAGAGGGGAGAAGCCCCTCGCACCTCCGCCTGATCCGGACGGATTTTCGGCCGCACCATGGATGTTCTCGAGGCAATCCGCACGTTCCGGCCGTGCGGCGAGTTCTCGTCGCGGCCCCTGGCCCCCGAGACGCTGAAGAAGGTCCTCGGGGCCGCCCGGCTCGCGCCGAGCCAACGGAACCTCCAGCCCTGGCGGTTCGTGGTCGTGCGGGACGACGAGCAGAAGCGACTGCTCGCGCAAGCCTCGCCCCGCGGGCGGCTCGTGGCGGAGGCGCCGGCCGTGGTCGTGGCCTTCGCGGTCGAGCAGGACATCCCGATGACCATCGGCGGGTTCATCTCGGCGTATCCGCTGGACGTGGCGGTCGCGATCGACCACCTCCAGCTCGCCGCGACCGCCGAGGGCCTCGGGACCGCCTGGATCGTCGAGTTCAACGATGAGAAGGTCCGCTCGGTGCTCCACGTCCCCGAGGGCATCCATCCCCTCGCGATCATCCCGGTGGGCTATCCCGCGGAGGCCAACGGAAAGCCGAAACCGGAACCCGAAGGTCGCAAGAGCCCCGACGAGATCATCGCCTACGACGAGTACCCTTGGTGACCGCTCGGCCGTCCGAGGTCAGCTTCGTCAGCCGCAACCCCGGGAAGATGCGGGAAGCGCGAAACGTGCTCGGAGCGTTCGGCCTCCGGGTCCGCTGGGTGCGACGGGTGCTCCCCGAGCCGCAGGCCCGCTCCCTGGACGAGGTGGTCGTTGCCAAGCTCGCCGCCGTCCGGGACCTGAAGGGGTACGTCATCGTCGAGGACTCCGGCCTGTTCATCCCCGCGTTGCATGGGTTTCCGGGGGTGTACTCCGCCCACTTCCTCGAAACGTGGGGGTTCGCTCCCATGCTCGAGCTGCTCCGACACCGGCCCCGGCGAGCGTTCTTCCGGCACCGTCGCCGGCCTCCGCCACGGGAGGAAGACCTGGACCTTCGCCGGCGAGGTGCACGGGGAGATCGCACCGCGGGCCCGCGGCCGGGAAGGATTCGGCTACGACCCGGTCTTCATCCCGCGCGGGGGGGACCGGACCTTTGCGCAGATGCCCTCCGCCGCGAAAGACCAGATCTCCCATCGCGCTCGCGCCCTCCGTAAGGTCGGCGAATTCCTGGCGGGGACCCCGTAGGGCCGCGAGCTTCCCGAACGTCAGTGCAGCACCGCAGAGTCGGCGACAGACGTAGCGCGGACCTCTTCCGGGATGGTGGAACCCGGTAACAGGACCGGGCTCGATTCGAGCCTTGGAACGACACTGGCCCTCCCGGAGAGACCCCGGGAGGACTCGGAAAAGGTTGGCCGAAGGAGCCGACGGAAGTTCAGTCCTCGCCGAACCCGCCGCCCATTCCGCCCATGCCACCCATGCCGCCCATTCCACCGGGGCCGCCGGGTGGGCCGCCACCGCCGGGCGCCGGCCCCGCCTTGGATGCGATCACGTCGTCGATCCGCAGGATCATGACCGCCGCGTCCGTGGCGCTCTCGATCGCCTGTCGACCGACTCGGATCGGCTCGATAACGTGGAGCTCCTCCATGCTGCCGACCTTCCCGGCCTGGATGTTCACACCGTCGTGCTTGTGCCCGGCCTTGTGCGACTTCCGCAGCTCGATCAGGATGTCGATGGGGTCGAGGCCCGCGTTCTCCGCGAGGGTCCGCGGGATGGTCTCGAGTGCCTCCGCGAACGACTCGAACGCGATCTGCTCGCGTCCGCCGATCTTGGCGGCCTCATCCCGGAGCTGCATCGCGAGCTCCTCGGCGGCCGCGCCACCCCCGTAGACGAACCGGCCGTCCTCAACCGCGATCGCGACCACGTTGAGCGCGTCGTCCATCGACCGCTCGATCTCATCGAGCACGTGCTCGGTGCCGCCGCGGATGAGGATGGAGACGGCCCGGGCCTTCTTGGCGCCGGTCACGAAGGTGAGCGCGTCGTCGCCGATCTTCCGCTCCTCGACCAGGCCCGCGGTACCGATGTCCTGCGGGGTCAGCTCGCTGACCTTCGAGACGATGTTCGCCCCGGTGGCCTTCGCGAGCTTCTCCATATCGGACTTCTTCACGCGCCGGACGGCGTAGATACCTTCCTTGGCGAGGAAGTGCTGGGCGAGGTCGTCGATCCCTTTCTGGCAAAGGACGACATTCGCGCCGGACTTCTTGACCTGCTCGACCATCCGCCGCAGCATGTTCTCCTCCTCCTGGAGGAAGGCATTCAGCTGGCTCGGGTCGTTGATCTCGATCTTGGCGTCGATCTCGGTCTTCTTGATCTCGAGCGCGGCGTCCAAGAGCGCGATCTTCGGGCTCTCGACGCGGTTGGGCATCCCGGAGTGCACTTTCTCCTTGTCCACGATGACCCCCTCGATCAGCGAGGTGTCGGTCATGGCGCCCCCCTGCTTCTTGATGATCTGGATGTTGTCGAGGTCGACCGTGTACTTCTCGCCCTCCTTCTGCGCGACCGCGGTAATGGCCTTCACCGCGATATCGGCGAGCGCTTCCCGGTTGTAGGAAACGGCCTTCGAGGCCATCGAGGTGACCGCGATCCGGCGCAGGGTCTCCTGGTCGGTGGCCGCGACGGGCAGGGAGATTCGTTGCAGGATCTCGAGAGCCTTCGTGGAGGCCAGGCGGTAGCCCTGCGAGATGATCGTAGGATGGATGTTCTGCTCGATGAGGGCCTCGGCTCGCTTCAGAAGTTCCCCCGCGAGGACCACCGCGGTGGTCGTTCCGTCCCCGGCTTCCTGGTCCTGGGTCTTGGCGACCTCGACCAGCATCTTCGCGGCCGGGTGCTCGACGTCCATCTCCTTGAGGATCGTGACCCCGTCGTTCGTGACGACGACGTCGCCCATCGAGTCGACGAGCATCTTGTCGAGGCCCCGCGGGCCCAACGTCGACCGCACCGAGTCGGCGATCGCCTTCGCGGCCTGGATGTTGTTCGCGAGCGCTCCGCGCCCCTTCTCTCGGCGAGTTCCTTCCCGTAGCACCAGAATCGGCGTCTGTCCTGTCAGCATGTTTCGAGCCCCCGAGATTCCTCTCGGTAGTCGGGTTTGGTAGAAATGCGGTCGTATTTAATACTACCTCAGACGACGGGCCGATGTGTTCGCATCCCGGGGGGAAGTCCCACCGCGGGCGATGCCGGGTCGACTGTGGGATAGTACGTAACTCAGGGGCCGTGCTGGACGGGTCGTGAGCGCGCCAGCCTCGTTCAGCGAATTCGCCGGCCATCAGGTCAGCGTCCCCGTACAGGTCGACGACACGCTCGACGCCCCCTTTCTCTTTGACACCGGGGTCGGCCCGTTCCCGGATCCTCTTCGGGAACCGCTAGGCGCTTCGGGGAGGCGCCGGGCCGAGCACCTCTCGTCGTGAGTTGCCTAGTTAAAGCGGGACCCTCGTCGGCGAATCCAACTTCATGTCCGTCGCTCCCAGCTCGTACCGCCTTCTCCTCCACGAGGTAGGCTACCTCCGGGTCTTCGTCGCAGGGCTCGGCTCGGTCGCGGGGTCGGCGGTCGCGGGGGTCTGCACGATCTGGATCGTAGCCGTGACGACGGGCTCGACCCTCGACGTAGCCCTTCTCGCCACCTCGAGCCTGATCGCGGGGATCCTGTTCAGCCTCCTCGGCGGCACTCTGGTGGACCGCTACGACCGCAGGCGGCTGATGGTCCTCTCCGACCTGGTGCGTGCCGCCGCCACCGCGCTCCTGGTACTCGACCTCGAGCTCTGGGGATTCAACCTGCTGGCGTTCTTCGCCGCCGCCTTCGTCATCTCCGCATTCGGCACGGTGTTCAACCCCGCGGAACAGTCGGTGGTCCCCTCCCTGGTCGGCGCGGAGCTGGTCGCCGACGCGAACGGCCTGATCCGGTCCACTCGCTCCGCGGTCGGGTTCGTCGGGGCCTCGGTCGCGGGGGGGCTGATCGTAACGGTCGGTCCGGTCGCGGGGCTGGCGACGAACGTAGGTACGTTCCTGTTCTCGGCCGCCCTCCTCACCGGCCTCGCGGTCGCCTCCCCGCGCAGGGCCTCCGCCGCGCTGGAGGTTCGCTCGAGCTACCTGGCGGACCTCGTCAGCGGGTTTCGCTGGTTGCGCCGCGCGAGGGGCCTGCTCGAGCTCACGATTTCGGCAGGGGTGTTCAACTTCTTCTCGACGATCATCGGGACCTTCCTCGTGTTCTTCGCTACGGAGGTCCTCCACGGCTCGGCGCTCGTCTTCGCCCTGCTGCTGGCCATGGAGGTCGCCGGGTCGGCGGTGGGCGCGTTGCTCGTCGGCCGGGTAGGTGCGGTTCGATGGGCGGGCAAGGCGTGGGCGATCCCCTACGGGGTCGCCTCGGGCCTCGCGGCGGTCGTTCTCGCGCTCTTTCCCACGCCGCTGGTCTCCCTGGCGGCCGTGTTCGCCCTCGGTCTCTTGGGAGGGTTCGCCGGGACCGGCGTGGCTGACGGCCGCCCAGCTGCTCGTCCCGACCGAGATGCAGGGACGGTATTTTGGGATCGATTCCCTGGGGAGCTGGGCGATCATACCGGCGGGCCAGATCGGCGGGGCCCTGATGATCGCGGCGATCGGCGTGGCCCCGGCCTACCTCCTCGCCGGGGTCGTCTGGGTCATCGCGGGGGTCGGGTTCCTGGCGGCGCCAGCGCTCTGGCGGCTCAGCTTCCCGCCCGCGCCTCAGGACGCCGCTAGCTACCGTGCCGACGTCGGCGTTTCTGATACGCCTGGATCGCGCGGAGGAAGTCGGTCCGGGTGAGCCCCGGCCAGAGGACATCCGAGAAGTACAGCTCGCTGTAGGCGGACTGCCAGAGCAGGAAGTTCGAGATCCGTTCCTCCCCGCTGGTCCGGAAGATCAGGTCGGGGTCGGGGAGGTCCGCGGTGTAGAGGCGGCGGGACACCGCATCGGAGTCGATCTGGTTCGGTTCCAGCTTCCCTTCCCGGACCTCCTGGGCCAGGGCGCGGATCGCCTGCAGGATCTCATCCCGGCCCCCGTAGGCGAGGGCGACATTGTACCGGTAGGCCGAGTACCCGCTCGGTCGCCTTCTCCGCGATGTCGATCGCTTCCTGGACCCGGGCGGGCAGCAGCCGACGGTTGCCCAGGACCCGCACGCGGATCTGATGGCGATGCACCCGCTCGTCGACTGCGATGTCCCGGAGCGCGCGGTCGAAGAGGTCCATCAGCCCCTCGAGCTCCTCCGGCGCTCGGCTGAAGTTCTCCGTGGAGAGCGCGTAGACCGTCAGGACCCGTACGCCTACCTCGAGGCACCAGTCCAGCAGTTTCTCGAGCGTATCCCGACCGGCGGCGTGCCCGTCGGTGACGCCCATCCCGTGCTCCCCCGCGAATCGCCGGTTGCCGTCCATGATGATGGCGAGATGGTGCGGGACAGGTTCGGCTCGCACGCGCTCGAGCAGCATGCGCTCTTGGGCATCCCGGAGCGCGTCCCCAACGATGTGGGACAGGTACGGCGAGGACTTGCGCCCCTCCGGCTTCTCGTCCTCGACCACGACCGGCTGGAGACCGTAGGCCGCATAAGTGGTCGCGGCTGGGGGAGGCGCCCTGGTCGGGAGTTCCGGGTGGCGGGGGCGGGCCCCGCCACGCCTTCGAACCCGAGTCCCAGCCTCGACAGAGCTAGATCCTAGACCACTAGACTACCAGGGCAGCCTCGACCGCCTATTCGCACCACGCTATGAACCTTGCGCGAGGTCGGGGGGGTCGATCCTCCGCCCGGCGGGGGAGGTTGGCCGCACCCCCCCTGCGAGTGGAGGCCTCGATTTATCTACCGGAGCGCCGGAATTCGCGAGTTACCTGCGGGGGTTCGATCATGGCGCTGAACACGGCCGAAGCCTGGGGAGTGGCGATTGCGGGGATCCTGGCCTTGGTGCTCGCCTTGAACCAGTTGGGAGTGGACGTTCCCTCCTCGCTGAGCAGCGCCATTCACGGGACCGAACAGCTTCTGAACCATACCCTCTAACGGCCCGACCGGCACCCGATGCTTTCGTCAGCGGTTCGGGTCGCCTCGGGGGCGAGCGGGGATCACTTCGCCGCGGCCCGACGTGCGAGCGTTCGGGGGAGCTCCCGCGGGCGGACCACCCCGCCCGGCGTGATGAACGCGGTCACGTACCGAGCGGGCGTCACGTCGAAGGCAGGGTTCCGCGCCGGACTCCTCCGCGGCGTCATCCGCCGGCCGGCGACCTCGGAGACCTCCTCCTCAGCCCGCTCCTCGACCGGGATCGAAGCGCCGGTGGCCCGACGAGGGTCGAACGTGCTCCACGGAGCGGCCACGTAGAACGGGACCCCGTTCTCGCGCGCCACGACAGCTTTCTCGTACGTCCCGATCTTGTTCGCGAAGTCCCCGTTGCGGGCAATACGGTCGGCGCCGACGACGACGGCGTCAACCTCCCCGGTCGAAAGGAAGTGGCCGGCGGCATTGTCCGCGATCACGGCGTGCGGGATGTGTTCGCGCGCGAGCTCCCAGGCCGTCGAGCCGGGCCCCCTGGAGGAGCGGACGGGTCTCGTCCACCCAGACGAACAGCCGCGCTCCCCTCGAACGGGCGACGCGGAGCGGCGCGAGGGCGGTGCCCCACTCGACCGTGGCGAGGGCGCCCGCGTTACAGTGGGTGAGCACGCGACGGGTGTGGGCGAACAGGGGGGCTCCCGCGAGCCCGATCGCGTGGCATTCGTCGACCACCGCACGGCGGTACTCCTGGGCGGTCCGTTCGACGTCGTCGCCCCGGACCCAGGCCTTGCGGACCGTCTCGATCCCCACGAACAGGTCATGGGCCGTAGGGCGGGTGGCGGCGAGGAGCTTGGCGGCGCGGGCGGCCGTGTACTTTCCTTGACGTTGGGCCAGGACCATCCCGTAGGCCGCCGCCACTCCGATCGAGGGGGCCCCTCGAACGGTGAGGGTACGGATCGCCTCTGCGACCGCCTCGACGGTTCGGAGACGGAGGATGACCGTCCGCCCGGGGAGCGCGCGTTGGTCGAGCACGCAGAGGACGCCGCGGTCGTACCAAAGTGCGCGGACCGGCACGAACCCTCCTACGGCTCGAAGGTGTGGAGTAGGCCCAGCCACTCGGGAGGCACCACCTTCGGCGCCCCGACGGCCTCGTCCAGCGGGATGCCCACGATGTGAGGTCCCCGGAGGACGGCGACCTGGCCGAAGTGTCCGGCGAGGGCGAGGTCGACGGCCGCGGCACCGAGCCGGGTCGCAAGGATCCGGTCGAACAGTTCGGGGGGGCCCCCCCGCTGGATGTGCCCGATCTGGGCGCTCCGGCTCTCGATGCCGGTCGCCTCCTCGATCCGCCGCGCCAGCTCGCTGCCGACCTGTCGCTCGCCCAGCAGCTCGTGACCGAACTCGTCCTTCGCGCCCGTCGACCCGCGACGCGGGCCCAATTCGATGCCCTCGCTCGCGACGACCAGGGCGAATCCGCGGGCTTTGGCCGCCGCCCGGACCCGGGCGAGGAGCGCCATCTCGTCGAACGGCTCTTCGGGAACCAGCGTGGCGTCGGCCCCCGCGGCGAGGCCGGTGGCGAGGGCCACCCAGCCGGCGTGGCGCCCCATCACCTCGAGCACGATGGCCCGGTGATGGCTCCACGCGGTGTCACGGAGGCGCTCGGCGGCGTCGACGGCGACCGCCACGGCGGAGTGGAACCCGAACGTCCAGTCCGTCCCCGACACATCGTTGTCCATCGTCTTCGGGACCCCCACGACCCGCCCTCCCCGCCGGGAGAGCTCGCGGGCCGCAGAGAGGGTGTCGTCCCCCCCGATCGCGACCAGGACGTCGACCCCGTCGCTCCGAAGACGGTCGATGACTCGGGCCCCGTCGGCCTCCTTGGCGAACGGGTTCGTCCGCGAGCTCCCGAGGATCGTCCCGCCGCGGTTGATGAGGCCCTGGACGTCGGCGACGGTGACCGGGCGGCTCATGCCGTCCCGAACCCCCTTCCATCCATCGAGATACCCGAGCGTCTCGTGCCCCGCGGCCGCGGCACGGTAGACGACCGCCCGAATGGCCGCGTTGAGCCCGGGGCAGTCCCCTCCGCCGGTAAGGACCCCGAACCTCACGCCGAGACCTCGAGGTACCCCCGCGGGGTCGTCGTGAGGAACTCGTAGCCGGTCTTCGTGATCACAACGTCGTCCTCGATCCGGACCCCTCCCTTCCCGGGCAGGTAGATCCCCGGCTCGACGGTGACGACCATCCCTACCTCGAGCGGGTCCTCCACGTTGGGGGCGAGGCCCCCGCTCCCGTCGTGCACTGCGAGGCCGAGCGAGTGCCCGAGCCCATGGGTGAAGCGCCCCTTCCACGGGGAGGCATTGATCACCGCTTCGGCTGCCGCGTGGACCTCCTTCCCCGGGATCCCCGGCCGCAGCACCGCCAGCGCCGCATTCTGCGCGGCCTCCACGCACTCGTGGACCGCCTTCATCTCCGCGTCGCGGGGGCCAAAGTGGAACGAACGAGTGATGTCGCTCGCGTAGCGGCGATACCAGGCACCGAAGTCGCAGACGATCGAATCGCCGGGGCGGAGCTTCGTGTCGTTCGGCTGGTAGTGCGGCTCGGCGCTGTGCACCCCGAAGCCGACGATCGTCGCGAACGAGCGACCATTCGCCCCGAGTTGGTTCATCCGGTACTCCATCTCGGCCGCGAGCTCGAGCTCCGTCCTCCCCGACCGGAGCAGCGATGGGATCTCCGTCCCGACCTTGGAGCCGATCTTGGCCGCCGAGCGGATCCGCTCGACCTCGGCAGGCTCCTTCGTGACCCGCGCCCGCTGGACCCCGACCCCGGCGTCGACGAACTTGGCGTTCGGGAGCATCTCGGCGAGCTGGACGTACCACTGGTGGGTGAGCTCACGGAAGTTGAGGCCGACGGTCGCCGAGCCGGGGACCAGCTTCTTCACCACGTTGGCGGTCTCTCCGCGGCCGACTACGTGCACGGACACGTGGGGGTCGTGCTTGGCAGCGAGCTCGGCGCTCTCCGCCTCCAGCGGGGAGGTGGTCACGTCGAGGCTCCCGTCCGGGTGCGCGACCGCGACCGACCCCTCGAAGAGCCCGCTCGGGACGTCGAACAGATAGAAGAAGCTCTGATCGATGTGGGGGTCGACGGAGTTGGCCAACAGGACAACGTCCGGTTTCGTCGAGAGGTTCGCGAAGACCTTCTGCACCCGGGACTTCATCAGGAGGTCGAGACCGTCGGGGGGGTTTCAACCTTTGGGGCGGCCGCCCGGAGGTCCTTCCACGAGAGAAGCGGGACCCGGGCGGCCCGGACCTCATCGATCCGGGCCACGGAGAGGTTCCGCGGGGCTGCATGCAGGTTCTCCGGGGTGTCCTTGACCGCGCGCTCGAACGCCGCGGCGAACTCGTCGAGCTCCCGCTTGCTCTCGGTCTCGGGGAGCTCGATCATCAGCGCCTCGTCGACGAGCGAGGGGAAGTAGACGGTGGGGGCGTGGACCCCTTCGTCCAGCAGCCGCTTGGCGAGGTCGAGCGTCCGGACCCCCCGCTCCCGGAGCGGTGCTCCCGAAAGGAGGAACTCATGCTTGACGAGGGAGCGGAACGGCCGCGGAAGGAGGGTGCCGAGCTTCTGCCCCAGGTAGTTCGAGTTAAGGACCGACCTGCGGGCGACGTGCTTGAGACCCTCCTCGCCGTGGGAGATCGCAAAGACGTAGGCGCGCACGTCGAGGCCGAAGTTGCCGTAGGCCGACTTGATCTTGCCGATCGACTTGGGCCGGTCGTAGTCAAGGCGGAACTTCCGGCCCGCCTTGACCACGCGCGGAACCGGCAGGTACGGGGCGAGGCGCTCGCCGGCCGCGAGCACCCCTGCGCCCGGGCCCCCGCCGCCGTGCGGGGTCGCGAACGTCTTGTGAAGGTTCAGATGGGCCACGTCGAACCCCATCCGACCGGGGTGGGTGACCCCGAGGATCGCGTTCAGGTTCGCCCCGTCGTAATAGAGCATCCCGCCGGCGCCGTGTACAATCTCCGCGATCTGGAGGATGTCCGACTCGAACAGACCGGCCGTGTTCGGGTTCGTGAGCATGAAGCAGGCGGTGTGGTCCGAGACCGCGGCCCGGAGCGCGTCCAGGTCCACGCATCCGTTCTTCGAGGGGATCTCCCGGGTCGTGAAGCCGGCCATGGCGGCGGAGGCCGGGTTCGTTCCGTGGGCGGTGTCGGGGAGGAGGACCTCGGCGCGCTGGCCGAGCACCCCCTGGTCCCGGAAGTACGCCCGGACCATCATCAGAGCGGCCCACTCCCCGTGGGCGCCGGCGGCGGGCTGCAGCGAGACCTCGGGGAGGCCCGTGACCTTGACCAGGAGACGCTCCAACCGCCATACGAGCTCGAGCGCCCCCTGCACGGTCGCCTCGGGCTGCGCTGGGTGGAGCTCCGCCGCGCCCTTGCGTCGAGCGAGGAGTTCGGCGACCTTTGGGTTGTACTTCATCGTGCAGGAGCCGAGAGGGTAGGGGGACGTGTCGATCCCGAAGTTCATCTGGGAGAGCCGGGAGTAGTGGCGCACTACCTCGAGCTCGGAGAGCTCGGGCCACTGCACCGGCGTTCGGCGTCGAAGCCGCTCGGGGAGGCCGGGGACCGCGGGGACGGCGTCGGCCACGCGGGCGGGGGCGAGGTCCCAGATGTCGGGCTCCTCCCACCTCGCCTGACGGAACGTCATCGGCCCCCTCCGGTCGCGGCCATGGCGGCGCGAGCGGCCTTCGCGTACTTCTGGAACTCCTTCTCGCCGGTCGCGTCCGTGGCGGCGACGAGAAGACGCGCTGGTCCGGCGGGCGAGCCGGGCCGGGGATCCGAGAGCGGGACCCCCCCAGGATCTTGCGCCGACGGAGGCGGTCCAGGAAGCTCTCGGCCGTGCCCTGCGTGAGCTCGATCGTGAACTCACCGAGGTACGGCGCGTCGAACCGAGGCGACTGGATCCCCTCCACCCCGCCCAGCGCGCTCGCCAGGGTCCGTGCCTTCTCTGCGAGCGAGGTCTGCAAGCTCGCAAGACCCCGGGGGCCCACCAAGCTCGCGTAGACGACGAAGGCGAGGGCCATCAGGGACTGGTTCGTGCAGATGTTCGAAGTCGCGCGGGAGCGGCGAATGTGCTGCTCCCGCGTCTGGATGGTGAGCGCGTAGGCCGGACGGCCCTCTCGCGTCGACGGTCGCCCCGACGATCCGTCCGGGAGCGGAGCGCAGGTGCTCCTTGCGGCACGCGAAGAGGCCTAGCAGGGGACCTCCGAACGACGGCGAGATGCCGAACCCCTGGCCTTCCCCGACCACGACGTCCGCACCGTACCGAACCCGGGGGCTCAAGGACGGTGAGGGCGAGCGGGTCCGCCGCGACGACCAGCGGCACGTCCCGGAGGCTCCCCTTGAGGTCCCAGAGGCCCTCGTCGACGTGCCCGAACCCGTTCGGCACATCCGCGAGCAGGCCGAAGACATCGTGCCCTTCGACGGACCGCCTCACGAAATCCAGGTCGAGACGACCGGTGCGCGGGTCGTACGGGACCTCGTCGAGGATCAGCCCGGCGCCCCCCGCGTAGTTCGCGAGGACGCTCTTCTCCTCCCACGGCAGGCTCGCCGGCAGGAGGAAGTGCTTCCCTTCGTGGATCCGTCGGCAGAGGAGCAGGGCCTCCCCGGCCGCCGTGGCGCCGTCGTACAGCGACGCGTTCGCAACGTCGAGCCCGGTGAGCTCCACCCAGAGGCTCTGGAACTCGAAGAGGGCGCGGAGCATCCCCTGGCTCGCTTCGGGCTGATAGGGGGTGTACGAGGTGAAGAACTCGCTCCGGGACAGGATGGCATCGACGGCGGCAGGGCTGTAGCGCGTCGAAATGCGGCCCCCCAGGAAGCTCGCGAACTTCGAGAGCGGGCGGTTCCGGTCGAGGATCTTGTCGACCTGCGCGACCACCTCGGGCTCCTCGAGGCCGGCCCCGATCCCGAGTCGGCCGATCCGGGCCTTCTTCGGAACGTCGGCGAAGAGGGCGTCCACGGATGGGATGCCCAGCGCGTCGAGCATCCCCTGCTCCTCTCCGGGCTCGTCCGGTATCCAGCGAGGCACGATGATCCCCGGGCAGGGCGAGCGGGGCGGACCATAAATCCTAGGGGGCCCGCGCGGGCGCCCGCCGCGACGCAAAGGTATTCGGGTCACAGGGCTCGGTGCCCGCCGGACGCCTCATGTCTCCCCAACGAACCCCTCGACCCCGACACCGGAGCGCGCCGCCCCCGGCACCTCCGTCCGTGGAGATCCTGGACGTCGCGTTCCATCGCGCTTCGCTCGCCACCCCCCGGGGCCAGTCGAAACCCGAACGGGACCGACGACGCGCTGAGCTCAAGATCGTACCGGGCCGGGGCGACCGTCGTGCGGCACCTCCGTCTCGAGACCCGGGGGTTCCTGAAGCCCCCTCTCACGCCCTTCGAGCGAACGCTCGTGGCCGAGCGATTCGGGACCGGGACCCTCGACCGCGCCCTCACTCGGGTGCGCCGTGCCGAGGAACGGATCCGGGGACTCCAGCAGGACGCCGAGCGGAGCGCCCGGCGCCTGCACGGTCCGGAGATGCTCGGCGACGCGATCCGCTCGTACTACGGGCGCCTCTCGAGCTTCGTCCGGGAGGTCGACCCGGACCTCTCGTGCCTTCGCGAGGTGCACCGCTTCCTCGACGAACGTCCGAAGGTCGACCCCGACCAGCCGACGCTGGTCATCGCGGGGTTCCCCAACGTCGGGAAATCCTCGCTGGTCGGCCGTCTCTCCACCGCGCACCCGAAGGTCGCGGAGTATCCGTTCACGACACTTTCGATCGCGTTGGGTCACGCCGACGTCGGGTTCGACCGCCTGCAGGTGGTCGACACGCCGGGCGTTCTCGGCCGGGCCCGTCGGGCGAATCCGGCGGAGGCGGAGGCCGAGGCCGCGGTCCGCGGCGCGGCGACCGTAGTCCTCTTCCTCCTCGACCCGACCGGCACCGCCGGCCACACGCTCGAGGACCAGGAGCACCTGCTCGAGCGCTGGACCACCGAGCTGCCGGACCTTCCAATCCTCCCAGTCGAGACGAAGTGCGACCTCCTCCGGAGGGACACCGACCGACTGCAAGTCTCCTCCGTGACCGGGGAAGGGGTGGCGGAGCTGCAGCGACGTATCCGCGAGCTGGTGATGCCGAAAGGGGAGCTGCCGCCGATGGAGGAGGCGCTCGTCGAGACCCCGCCCGAGTTCGAGGACCTCCCCGCGCCTCCCCCGAAGCGGGGCCGTCGTGCCCGTTCCGGATAGGCCTCGCGGGGCGGCGCCCGCCCCTCAGATTCGAGAACGTGGGACCGTTGCTGGGCAGCAGCACGTTCGTGGTCGGGCTGAGGGCGTCCCGAAGCGCCTCGCGCCGGTCCCCGTGCATGAGGATCACCGTCTCGGCCCGAGTCGCCTGGGCGAACTTGACGAGGTCCGAGTGTCCGGCGTGCGCGGAGAAGTCGTACTTCTCCAGCTCGCACGCGGGTCGAATGGTCGTGTCGTCAATCGTTAGCGTTCCCGTGTCCAGCAGCTGCCGTCCGTTCGACCCCTCCACCTGGAACCCGGTCAGGAGGATGGAGGAGTTCGCGTCGTGGTACAGCTCCCCGATGTAGTACAGCACCGGCCCCCGTCGAGCATTCCCCCGGTCGTGACGATCACTTCGGCCTCGCGGAGCGCCTTCTTCCGGTCGCCCGGGTGCTCCACGACGTTGACCCCCTCGAGGGCCCGACGGAACCGCCGGGAGTCGGCGAGGTAATCGGGGGCGCTGAGATAGATCGTGTTGACGGCGCGAGCCATTCCGTCAAGGTACGTCTCGAAGCCGGTGGAGGCCAGGGTCAGGAGGACCTCCTGGGCGCGCCCGACGGCGAAGGCCGGTACGATGACCTTGCCCCCGCGCTCGACCGTCTCGGCGACCTTGTCCCGGAACCGGCGCTCCGTCTCCTTTCGTTCCGGGTGCTCCTTCCCGGCGTAGGTCGATTCCATCACCAGCACGTCGCACTCGAGCGGCTCGGCGCCCCCGACCAGGTGGGTAGGATGGGTCTGAAGGTCGCCCGTGAACAGGATGTCCTTCTCCCCGCGGTAGAGCATCATCGAGGCGCCGGGGATGTGTCCCGCCGGGGTGAACTCGATCTCGATCCCACGGTGTCGGAACGTGGCGTGGCGGTCCACGGCAGTAGCCTGGGAGTGGAGCGAGTGGATGTCCGCCGTGGTGTACGGAGCCAGATAGCCGTTCAGGCGCGCGACCTTGAGCGCGTCCCGCGTGAGGAGGTCCGCGACCGCGAGGGTCACGGGAGTGCCGATCATTCGGGCCCTGGGAAGGCGCGAGAGGATCGGCGTCATTCCCGAGTGGTCGAGATGCGCGTGGGAGAGGACCGCCACATCGATGTTCGTCGGCGCGGGTCTCGGGTAGGAGGGCGGGTCCGTCGGGGTCATCCCGTAGTCGCAGAGGACGGTGCGACCCTGGTCGCGGATGACCAGTCCCAGGGAGCCGATCTCGGAGGCCCCTCCCAGGAATTGAAGTTCCATCGGCGGTGCGAGCGGCTGACCCAGATAACATCATGTGGCGGGGGCCAGGGAGCCTCGGCGAAGAAGGCGTCATTAACGCCGCTCCCGTCCCGAAGAACGTGACGGACCCGACCCGGGGCGACCTCGACATCCTGTACCGGGTGAGCGTCGCGGTACACCGGGTGTTCCGGGACCTCGCGAGCTCGCCGCATCGGGCCGACGTCGTCGCGATGGGGGCGACGGGAAGCCCTACTGAAGAGATCGACCGACTCGCCGAGGCCGAGATCCTGAAGGTGCTCGACGCCGAAGGGGTGGACTGGGACCTGGTCTCGGAGGAGATCGGGTCGGTGGCCCGCGGCGGCGGTCGTACGCTCATCGTCGACCCGATCGATGGCACCCACAATGCCCTCAGAAACCTTCCCTTCTCCACGGTCTCCCTCGCGCTCGGGCGCCGGGACCTCGCCGGCATCGACATCGGTCTAGTCCGCGACCTGTATCGCGGTACCACGTACTGGGCGACGCGCGGAGGGGGGGCCTTCCGGGACGGCCGCCGGATAACGACCCGGGCGTGGGAGCCGCGGACCGAGGTGTTCTTTGCGAACCTCGGCCGCCACGCGACACCGCGGGTCGGCCGGTTCGCCGCCAAGGGGCGACGGGTCCGCGCGCTGGGGTGCGCGAGCCTCGAGATCCTCGCCGTCTCGGAAGGGGGCGGGGACGCCTACCTCTTCGAGAACAGCCCCGACTCCCGGAACCTCCGGGCGACGGACGTCGCGGCGGCGTTCCGGATCCTCCTCGAGGCGGGGGGCGGTATCCAGGACGCGGACGGTAGCTCCCTAGATGCTTTCCCGCTCACCGTGGACCGACGGACCAGCGTCTTCGCCTGGGGCGACCCGGCCTTTGCGAAGACGGCGGTCGCGGAGGGGTACCTGTGAAGCTCGGCGTGACCGCGAACCCGCGCAAGCCGGAGGCGCTCGACCTTGCCCGGCGGTTGGTCGCCCAGGTCGGGAACCGAGCGGAGGTCGTCGTGAGCGCCGAGGCGAAGGATGTAGGGCCCGGCCTCCCGCATCTCAGCCTCGAAGAGATGCGGCCCGACGTGCTGGTCGCCGTCGGAGGGGATGGGACGTTCCTCTACACCCTGGGGCGGAGCCAGGTGCCGCTCCTCCCGATCAACGCCGGCACGGTCGGCGTGCTCGCCGAGGTCGCGGCCCACCGACCGAAGGAGTTCGAGGCTGCGATCGAGCGGCTCCTCGCAGGGTTCTATCACGTGGAGGAGCGGATGAAGCTGGCCGCGGAGATCGACCACACCCCGCTCCCGGACGCGACGAACGACGTGGTCCTGCACGCGGCGCAGGTCGGCCGGATGGCCCACTTCGAGCTCTCGGTCGACGGCGAGCCCGCCGGTCGGATCCGAGCGGACGGGGTGATCGTCGCGAGCGCCACGGGTTCGACGGCCTATTCGCTGAGCTCCTTCGGCCCGATCGTCGACCCCGGGTTGGACGCGCTGGTCCTTACGTCAATCGCGCCGTTCCGGGCCGAGGCGCGGGCGATCGTCCTCGAGCCGTTGCGCACCGTCCGCCTCCGAGCCCTCGATGTCGACCGGGGTTCGGTGGTGATCGTCGACGGCCAAGGCGAAGTGCCGATGCCGCCGGGGGGCGCCCTCACCATTTACCGCTCGCCCCGCCGCGCCCGGATCGTCCGCTTCGGGGCGAGCTTCTTCTATCGACTGCGGGGGAAGGGGATCCTCCCCTGGACCGAGGAGGCGACCGGCGGTCCTACGGACGATGCCGATCTTCCGCCCCCAGCGTAAGCGCGCCCCGGGGGGACCCCGTCTCGGCGACGCGCCGGCCGCCGTCACCCGGAGGGCCCTCTTCAGCGCCCTCGCGAGCGCCCGCAGCGCCTACCCCAACGAGTTCGGAGGAGTCTTCCGAGCCGACCCGCCGGGGGTCATCAGCGAGCTCCTCATGCTCCCGGGGACGACCGCCGGACGACGCCACGCCAACTTCCAGCTCTACATGCTGCCCGCCGACCTCACTGTGGCCGGGACCGTCCACTCGCACCCGTCGGGGGCCCTCCACCCATCGGAGGCGGACCTGCGCCTCTTCCGGAATTGGGGGCGCCGCCACATCATCCTCGGCGCGCCGTTCGACCCCGGATGCTGGCGGGCGTACGACGGCAACGGCAACGAGGTCCACCTCCGGGTGATCGAGACCGGCGGCGCGAGCCTCCGGGTGGGGGAACTGCGCCCGCGGCCGGTCCACCGCCCATCCACGACGCTGCCGGACGAAGCGCCCTTCCCCGTCGACGAGGCCTGACGGGGTTCCTACTCGCGGACCGGGATGGTCGGGACCGGGAGACGCTCCGGCGTGAGGTTCGGGTCCTGCGATCGCCCGACCCGGCCGCCGAGCAGTGCTCTCGAGCCCGTGCATCTTCATGAGCATCTCGAGGAAGCCGATGAATGTCCGGAACCCGCGGCGGTAGAGCCAGGTGTGGTTCCCTTCCCAGTCGAAGAATTCGTCTGAGCATCGCCCTCGACTGGCGCACCCCGTGCGAGAGGGCTCGCTTCAGGAGCTCGGCCTGCATGGGGCTGACCATGTCCCGCCGGAACCAGTCCCGCGACTTGAGGTGCCCGAGCGGGACGAAGAACATCGGGACGAGCAGCCCTCGGAAATCCCAGAGGTCGTCGATCAGGTCGATCGTCTTGGCGACGTCGTCCTCGGTCTCCTGGGGAAGCCCGATGATGAACGTGCAGGCCGGGAAGACGTGGTTGTCGTTCATCAGTCCCGCGGCCTGCACCACCAGCTCGGGCCACTGCGAGGCCTTGAACGGCGCGACCTTACCGGGCATCGCCGCCGTGATCATGCGGGGGGAGCCGGTCTCCACGCCGACCTCCACGCCCCACCAGGACTGTTTGTCGTCGATGAGGACCTCGGCGCACTTCGAGAGCAGTTTCGGCTTGGTCATCAGGCTCGCGATCGCGACGTGGCTCCAGCCGACCTGCGCATAGTGCTGCTTCGCCGAGCCGGAGGAGGGGGAGCAGTTTCTCCTCGTGCGGCATGACGTTCGGGCTCCCGTAGAAGTAGACGTCGTCCGAGTGCAACAGTCCCTTGCGGATGCCGATGGCCGCATTGACCCGCAGCTCCTCTTCGATCTTCTCGAGGGGGTACCAGCGCGTGGGGCGGGTGGTGACCGAACAGAACGAGCAGCCTCGGCAGCAGCCGCGGCCGATCTCGATCAGCCCGTTGACGCTCGGGAACTTGATGGAAGAGATCTGCTCCACCCTCGGGGCTTCCTTCGCCGCGAGGACGACATGGGGTGGGAGGAACTCGTCGCGCAGCGCCTTCCCGACGATGTCCCGGACGTAGAGGTCGGCCTCCCCCTCGACAACGCTGTCGATGCCGCCGAAGGAGTCGACGAACTCCTGGATCCACGGGAGCTTCATGCGGGTGGCGGGAGAGAGCTGCCAGGCGCACGGGCCCCCCGCGATGATCTTGAGGCCCCGCTTCCGGGCCTCCACGACCGCGGGCTGGGTGAGCATCCGCTTGAAATTGACCGAGTTGAGGGTCTCTTTCCGCATCACGCCGCTGAAGGTGGAGCTGGGCGGGTTCAGCCCGAAGTAGTCGTGGCCGGAAATGAGCAAGAGCTTCGCCTCGCCCGGCATGTATTTGTCGAGGTGGCTCGGATGGACGATCCGCGCATCGTACCCGGCGTCGATCAGGGAGGCTTCGATCTTCCGCATCCCGTAGGGGGCCTGGCGGGGGAAACCGTTCTCGTCGACCGGCATCGCGGGGAAGAACAGCCGCTGGTAGACTGTCTCCGGGAGGATGTACGCCGGGGTCGTGGTCCCGAACCCCAGGAACTCCTTCCCGTGGTGGTTGCTCATCATCGTCCAGTCGCAGGTGATGACGACCTCCGGCATCGAACTTCCTTGACCAAGGTTCCCCGGAGAGAACCCCCGGCTTCCACTGTCCTCTCGACCACTGACTCCGCCCTCTTAAGCACTCCGACGCCGAGAGAGCGACAACGCGTCGACCGCGGGTCCGGTGCGCGCTCAGGTCACTCGAGGTCGGTCTCGTCGTCGTCGCGCGAAAGGACGCCGTCGAACGTCTCCTCGGCGTCCTCCGTGGCCTTCCTCCCCGTCACCGGCCTCGCGGAAGGCAGGGTCACGCTGGAGGAGGTGGATCCGCACGCAGTCCCGATGCGCGGGGTGTCCGTTCCACGAACTGGTCTCCTCGGGGTTGCCGAGCGGTTCCTTGCAGAGCGTACAGATCTCCGGTGGCGGACTCGATCCACGATATCTGACGCGGATGACCTTCCATGGGGATGGGAGGGTGGATGCGGTCGGCCCTCCTTTACCTTTCGGGCTGCCGGCCACGGCCGTCGACCCGCTCCGGCCTACCTCCGAGTGCCTTAAGCATCGGGGGGAATCGCTTCGCCCTGTGAACGTCCTGGTCGAGATCCGCAAACGACGGCTCGCGCTTGGGATCCCCCTCGGCGAACTGGCGCGCGCCGTGGGGAAGAGCGACGCGACCCTCTCCCGCATCGAGCGCGGTCAGAATCCGTCCCTCCTACGACCTGGTCCAGCGCCTGCTTGCCTACCTCGAAGCCCAGGAGGGCGTCGCGACCCCCCGCCTCGCGGTCCGGGACATCCTCAACCGCGCGGTCGTGACCGTCGAGTCCGCGGCGACCCTCCAGGTCGCGGCTCAGCGGATGGAGAGCGGCGCGTTCTCTCAACTGCCCGTCCTGGAACACGGACGCGTCGTCGGGTCCCTCTCCGAGACCGCCCTACTCCGGGCCCTCGGCAGCGCGCGGGGAGGCCGCGGGCGCGTTCGGGAGATCCTGGAGACCGCGTACCCTCAGGTCGACGAGGACTTTCCGGCGGACCTGTTGGCCGGCCTCTTTGCCCATTACCCGGCGGTCCTCGTGCTCCGACGCGGAGAGCTGCGGGGGATCGTCACCAAGGCGGACCTGATCCGGGGATTGCGTGGCACTTCGCTCCGTCGGGTTCCCCCCAGCTAGGGCACGCGGTTCGCGACACGAACGGCCGTAAGGGCCGCGCGGACCGCGCACTGGGCGGCCGTCATCCCGAGCCGGTCGGCGGTCGCTCCCGGGCGCTGCTCGTCCGGAGGGGCTCCCGCCTCCCCCGTCGTCGCCGCGAACATGACATCCCCGTCCGTCGCGCTGTGGAAGGGGACGATCACGCCGCCGAGCCCCGCGTGGGCGATCGCGGCGACGCGCTGCAGGGGGGCCCGTTCGACCTGGAGGTCGGTCACGATGAGACACAGAGTGGTGTTGCTCGCGTCGGCCAGGGCCTCACCCGCGGGGGAGGGCGGCACGACCCTTCCGTCCGACCCGCGCGAGCCCGCTACCCAGTCACCGGTTCCGGGGTCGCGCAGCGCCCCCACCGAGTTCACGGCGATCAGCGCCCCCAAGCGCCCGGTCCCGAGGCGGGCCGAGGCCCAGCCCACGCCGCCATGCATGGCGCTCGAGCGGCCCCGATACTTCCCGACCGTGGCCCCCGCCCCGGCCCCCACGCGCCCGACCGCCACTTCCCCGTCCCCCGCCCGACGGGCGGCTTCGTACCCGAGCGCTCGGTAGTCGGGGAGAGCCTCGACGCGGGGCGGCAGGTCGAAGAGGGCCGCACCCGAGATGGGGACGACCCGGTTGGGATTCTGGAAGACGGGGATCCCCCCGCCCGCCTCCAAGATCTGCTGGCGAAGCCCGGCGGCCGGCGTCGAGCCCGAAGAGGCTTCCCCCGGAAAAGAAGAGGCCCCAGCGCCGCCCGAAGGTGGCGTCCAGCCCGAGCGAGCCGATGTCGTACGTCGCGGACGCCCCGCCGCGATGGTCCACGACGGTCAGAGCGGGCCTCTCGAAGAGGATGGCGGTCACGCCGCTGTCGCGTCGATCGGTTTCCGCATGACCGATGCGGACTCCCCGCACCGTGCCCGGGGGCCGGACCGCGGGAGGCATGCCTGCGGGAGGCGCGGTCCGACAAAACACCTCGCTGCCGCACTCGGTGGGAGGGCACGGGCTTTTCTCCCTCCTGGGATGGGGGAGGGGTCGATGGCGCGCGCCTTGAGCTCTCCTCCGGTGTCGGAGCCATCCCCGCCCCCGGGGTTCCGGATCTCCCGCGGTCTGACGCTGGGACGACACCCGATCCTCGAGGTTTTCCCGGGACTCGACAAGCTCCCGCCGGGACAGAAGATCCACGCGGAGCCGAAAGTACGACGACGCCTGTTCCATACCACCGAGATCGAGCTGGTCGCGGCGGACATGTGGGCTTACGTAGCCCCGCACGAGACCCCCGCCTTCGTCCGCGGGCGCTGGAAACCGGTGGTCGCCCCGGACACGAACTGCATCGTCGTCGGTGCCGGGCATCTGCGGGACAGCGAGGCGATGGTGCTGTACATGGACATCTACCACGAACTGTGCCATATCCTCCAACGGGACGCGGGCGCCGAGCTCTGGGAGCCCGGCGTGAGCTACGTCGAGCGATGGACCGAGGTCGAGGCCTACCGGTTCGTCGTGGACGAAGCGCGCCGCTTGCACGTCAGCGACGCCTTCCTCCGGGAGTACCTCAAGGTCGAGTGGATCACGTCCGCGGAGCACCAACGGCTCCTGAAGACCCTCGGCGTGCCGGTCAAGTAGCGGCCCTGCGCCGGCACGGCCCGGTCGGGGACGCGCCTTGCCGAACGAGGTCACCCTTTATCTCGCAGACTCCCGGATGAACGGCGGCACCGGGAGGGCGGAGTGTCGTTCGACATCAAGGCAAGGACGGTCCTCCGGCCGTCCTCGAGCGACCTCTGGTTCCTTGCGTACCTTCCCCTTGCGATCTCGGACGGGATCGCGACACCTCTCATCCCCCTGCTCGCTCTCCAGCACTTCGGCGCGAGCGCCTTCGCGGTGACGATCATCATCGCCGCGAGCGCGATGAGCCAGGTGCCGTTCACCATCCTCTGGGGCAACCTCTCCGACCGGGTGGCGCATCGGAAGTTCTTCCTGGTCGGTTCGTTCCTGGCGACCGGCCTCAGCCTGATCGGCATCGCGCTGGCGCACGACCTCCTCACCTACTTCTGGCTCAACGTCGTGGAAGGCCTGGCGTCGGCCGCGAGCGCGCCGATCGGCACGATGCTGCTGCTGGAGACCCGCCACAAGCGTTGGTGGCCGCAGGACATCGGGTTCTTCGGCCTCATCTCCGGGCTGGGCACGACGGCAGGCCTCGCGGTCGGGTTCATCTGGCTCTTCGTCATCGGCACCGCCTCCTCGATCATCTCGGTGATGACGGGGCTGCTCGTACTCTCGGGGTCGCTCGCACTCCTCTCGGCGATCGTCGCCTGGGCCTGGATCGAAGAGCCGGCGACGCGCCTCGACCGCCGTCTGGTCTCGGACCTCGTGAACCTTCATCGCGGGGTCGTCGAGCGGATCCGGCATTTCCGGGCCCGCGTCGTCGGGCTGATCGACCTCACCCGCTCGACGGCGGAGCGGCTCCCCGGGCGCGAGTACCTCTTCCTCATCGCGCTCGGCGTGATGAGCGTCGGCTTCGACATATTCTACGGCCCGTTCCCCGTGTTCCTCTGGAGGAATGCCCAGTTCAGCGACGCCGGGATCTTCATCGTCTACCTCGGGTCGGCGGCGGCGTCCACCGCGCTCTTCTTCCACTCAGGAAAGGCCGTGGACATCCATTCTCCGAAGTCGGTCTTCCTCGAATCGCTCGGGGCGCGGGTGCTCCTCCTCCTGTTGTTCCTCTGGGGCCCGGTCTACGTTCTCCTGGGCCTGGGAACCCCGGGCCTCCTCGCGTGGCTCACCCTCCTGAACGCGCTGCTCGGCGTGACGTGGGCGTTCATCAGCACGGCCAGCACCCTGTTCCTGGTTCGCCTGGTCGGGCGCTCGGCCCGGGGCCGTGCCCTCGGCCTCTACAACGCGTTCGCCGGTGCGGGGAGCCTCCTCGGGACCCTGCTCGGCGGCTGGCTCTACGCCACGCTCGGGGTCCACGTGGCCTATTCGATCGCGGCGATCACCGTGTTGCTGGGGGGTGCACTGTTGCTGCCGATCCCGTACCATCTGTTCCAGTTACCGCACGGGAAGGGCCGGCGTCGACTGCGGTTGCACACGACGCGCGCGACGACCCGCGGGTCGGTCCCCCGGTCGTGGCGCTAGCGCGGTTTGGGCCGCGGCGGACCGTCCGCCGGCCGCAATCCCCGACTTCGATACCAACGTCGGCAGGCGGCCTGGGACGGTAGGATCGATGAGACCCTCATCGGGCCGGCCGATGGCCAGGTAGTCGCCCCGCAGGAACGCTCGGCCCACGAGCGCGCAGGTGATGCCGTCCAGCTCGTCATGGGTGAGGTCCTTTCGGAGAATGTCTCCGGTGAGGCCGAATCGGAGCAGGCCCTGGCGCAACCGCTCCTCGCCCGCCTGCTTCCGCGGGATCCCCCACAGGTCCTGCGCCGCGCCCGGGTAGCTCTCGATCGACCGGAGGCCCGCCTCCGCGAACCGACTCTGGAGTCGGAGACCCCGCTCGGTCAGCATCCGCATCGGGCCCAGCGTGATGGGAAAGAAGCGAACTCCGAGCCGCAAGAGCTCTCGGTCCGCCGCGCGAAGATGCGGTCCGCGGCGGTCGTTGATCGAGGCCCGACCGAGCGGGAGCGAGAGGGGCGCGTCGATCGCCACGAGGTCCGGGTCGGCCGCGAGGGTGGCGCGGAGGATCTCGCCGTCGGTGCCGAGGGCCTGGGTCCGTACCTGGGGCCCCTGACCGAGGATGCAGAATCCGGTGGTGCGTCGCGGACTGCCCGGCCAGGTCGAGTCCGACGACTCGCGTCGCCAGCGGTCTCGGGTACGGGACCCTCGCCTCGGGCGCGCCGGCCCTCACCCGAACATCTCCCACGTCAGGGTTCGGATCACATAGCCGATCGCCAAGTTGGCAAAGATTACCTCAAGGTCCGGAGGGTAATCCCGGAGCACGCACGACCGGAATCCGAGCTGACCCACTGCGACCGGGACCTCCGCCCGGAGGATGGTGAACCGGCCGGTGAGGCGTTCGTTGATGGTGAACGTGACCCCTCCATATTCGAGGAGGAGCGGGCCGAAAGTGGTCCCCTTCGTCCGGACCGTCGTCTCTCCAAGGGCAATGTGGATCTCATCCGACTTAGCGTGGTAGGATACGACCGAGTGGACGACGGCCGGGTCGCTGGAACGGTACGTTCGGTATTCCGTGGCGAAGAGTGCCGCGATGCGTCGGCCGAGGGCGGCCTCATCCGCCCCAGCCGGACGCGCGACCCACGTCTCCTTCCCGACCTGCACCTCGATGACGTTCTTGAGAACCCGAGCGGTGGCCTCGATCATCGGGTCCCGAGCGCCAACCCCTCCGCCACCTAATAATGGCGCCCCGACTTCCGCCGCCGTGCCCAGCCCTCTCTCGCCCCCACCGGCCGAGCGGGCGATGGGGATCGGGTTCTACGCGAGCCGCTCGCCGGGGGTCTCCGGACGGTGGAAGTCGACTCCCGAATCGTTCCGGGTCACGGAGATCTCGAGCTACCCACTGCCCGACCCCGATGGCGCGTTCACCGTGCTCCGAGTCGTGAGCCACGACTGGGAGCAGCACGAGCTCGGGGCCGCGATCGCACGCCGTCTCCGACTTCCCCGGAACTCCCTCGAGTGGGCCGGTACCAAGGACCGGCGCGCCGTCGCCGAACGCCTCGCTTCCTACCGGGGCCTACCGCCGGCCGAGCCGTTGGACCTCCCTCGCGTCGAGGTGGTCGAGGTCTACCGGGCCCGCGACGGTCTGGTCCTCGGCCATCATTACGGAAACTCGTTCGACATACGGATCGACGAGCTGCTGCTCCCGCCCGCCGACGCGGTCCGCGCATTCCGGACCATCGAGGCGGAGCTTCGGGCGGCCGGGGGTCTCCCCAACTTCTTCGGTCCGCAGCGCTTTGGGGAGGTTCGACCGATCACGCACGAGGTCGGTCGCTGGGTCGTGCGCGGCGACATCGCCCGGGCCGTCGACGTCTACCTCGTGGACCGGCCGGCGGAGGGGAAGGAAGGGGTCGGAGACGAGGCGCGCCGGGCCTACGCGGAGCATCACGACGCGGCCCGGGCCCTCCGGGAGTTCCCGCCCGAGTACCGGTTCGAACGTACCCTGCTCGAGCATCTCGCACGCGGCCATCCTCCGGAGCGGGCGTTCCGCGCCCTCTCTCGCGACCTTCGCCTCCTCTTTGTCCACGCCTTCCAGGCTTACTTGTTCAATCGCTGGCTGACGCGTCGGGTGGAAGCCGGGATCCCCCTCAATGCTCCGGCGGCCGGAGACTGGATCCTGCGGCAGGGCCGCGATGGCACGGTGCGAAGCCGAGAGGGGATCCCGGTCACCCCGGACAACGTCACCGAGTGCGCCGACCTGGTGGGCCGGGGGCGGGCGCTCGTCGCGGGGCCGCTGGTCGGCTACGAGACCCCGCCGGCGGCCAGTTCGCCGGACGAGATCCTACGTCGGTTGCTGGAGGAGGAGGACGTGGAGCCGGGAATGTTCCGGGTGCGCGCGGCCCCGGAGGTTGCGAGCCGAGGAGCCTGGAGACCCGTCGTGGTGCCCCTTCCGCCCCTCGGGATCGTACCCGACGGGGAGAGGGCGGTCCGCTTCCAGTTCGCGCTTCCGAAGGGCGCGTACACGACGGTGCTGCTGCGGGAGTTCGTGAAGCCCTCCGCCGGCGGGCCCTCACGATAGTGAACCGCGCCCTCTCGAAGGGAGCCTACTAATACCCGGCGACCGCATCGCGGGCCCGGAGCCCTTTTTCGATGGCCATCCAGTCTCCGAGACCGTTCGTCCTCCCGTCGCAGACGGCGGGCGAACCGCGCTCATCGCCGGAGCCGCTCGACCGGCCCCCGCGGATCCCGACCGGCGTACCGGACTTCGACTACCTCACGGGCGGGATCCCGGCGGGCTCGGTGGTACCTGCTCTGGGGCGCCGCCGGAGCCGGCCACCAGGAGTTCGCCCTCACGTCCGCGGTCCACCTGATGTTGCACTTCGACATGCCCCGGCTCCACGAGTTCTTTCTGGGCAGCGCGAAGGGGCCGTTCGTCTACCCGGACGGGATCGTCTACGTCAGCACGAGCCGCTCCCAGGAGCAGGTGTTGGACGAGCTGCGCGATGCGTTCGAGGGGACGTACGCCGACACTCTCGAACGCCACCTCACCTTCCTCGACCTCTCCCGGGAATACTTCGCCGACACGGTCGTGCCGGCCGCCTGGTCGACCGTCCCCAGCCCCCTCCTCGGTGGCGGGCCGACGACCCCCGCGACCGACGGAGGCCCGCTTCGCGCCCTCGTGGAGGGTATCGATACCCAAGCCGGGCGACAGATGCTCGTCCTCGATTCCCTCACGGACCTGGTGGTGCGGCGAGGGATCGAGCCCCCGGACCTCCTCACGGTCCTCAAGGGCCTGCGCCGGCGGGCGAAGGAGTGGGGGGCCGTCGTCTACCTCATTCTCTCCGAAGGCGTCGCGCCGCCCGCGCTCGAGCAGGCGATCCTGGACTCGGTCGATGGGGTGCTCCACTTTAGCTGGACGACCAGCCCGAGCCGTTCGCACCGCCAACGCACCATGCTGATCGAGAAGTTCATGCCCGTCCTCGCCCACGTCCCCGCCGAGTATCAGGGGCGGTTCGTGATCCGGGTCGGGGCCAAGAACGGACTGGTGACCACACAGTATGAGCGGGTCTGAAACGACGCGGGCGAAGGTCCCTACCGGAGTCTCCGGGCTGGACGAGATGCTCGGAGGAGGGTTTCCTGCCGGCCACGTCGTCCTCGTCTCCGGGCTCCCCGGAACCGGCAAGACCTGCATCGGACTCCAGTTCCTCTTCGCCGGCATCGCCAAGGGCGAGAAGGGCGTTTTCCTCTCCCTCGAAGAGGACGTGCCCCAGCTCGTCGAGACCGCCCGCCAGTTCAAGTGGCCCGTCGAGCCGGCGGTCGCCAACGGCACCCTCAAGATCCTCCGCCTCGACCCCAAGGAGACTCGGCAGAGCCTGCATCGGATCCAGGGGGAACTCGGGAAGGAGCTTGCGGCGATGGGGGTTACGCGGATCGTCGTCGACTCGGTCTCCCTCCTCAACATGCTCAGCGATGACGAGCAGAGCCGTCGAACGACCTTGTTCGCCCTCGCGGCCGCCTGCCGCTCGTCGGGCGCGACGAGCCTGCTGACCGCGGAGGCCGACCCCCAGCACCCCGAGGTGACCCGGGACGGCCTCTCCGAGTACGTCTCGGACGGGGTCGTCCTGCTCGGCTATCGGACGGGCGCCGACGGCCATCGGGTGGGACTTTCCGTGCGCATCCTGAAGATGCGACGGACTCCCCACGTCCGGACCGTGCAGCCGTACGCCATCACCGCGACCGGGATCGTCGTCGATGCGAAGGCGGTCGACCTCGGTGGCCCGTAGGCCCCGCTCCTCCTTCAGGGCGGGGTTATCGCCCGGCGTCGGCTCGAGGTGAGTGCCCATGGCCGAGGAGGGGGGCCGCCCCGCCACACCGCGCAACCTGCCCGGGCTCCCGGCGGTCTCCAGCGAGCGCGGTTGGGTGATCTACGTCGACCTCGATGCCTACTATGTCTCTTGCGAACTGCGCGACCGACCCGAGCTCGTCGGTCGAGCCGGTGATCGTCGGTCCACCTCCCTCGGCTGGACCCACCCGGGGGGTGGTCCTCTCCGCGAGCTACGAGGCCCGCGTATTCGGGGTCCACAGCGCCCAACCTGCCGCCCAAGCGGCCCGGCTCTGCAGCACTGCGGTGTGGATCCCTCCCGATTTCCCGAGGTACGCGCGGGTCGCTGACGAGGTTCGCGAGCTCCTCCGACGATTCTCGCCCCACCTCCTCCCGCTCAGCATCGATGAGGCGGCGCTGCGCATCGACCCGGTCCCAGTCGAGGAGGTCCGCGCCGTCGCCCAGCGGGTGCAGCATGCGCTCCGCGAGGAGCTCGGGCTGCCGGCATCCCTCGGCGTGGCGACCACCCAGGCGGTCGCGAAGATCGCCACGGACTGGGCCAAGCCCGGGGGGATCGTGGTGGTGGCTCGCGGCACCGAGGCGACCTTCCTGGCGCCACTGCCGGTGGGCGCGATACCAGGGGTCGGCCCCAAGACGGAAGAGCTCCTCCACGCCGCCGGCGTGACGACGATCGGGGAGCTCGCCGCCCGTCGACCCATAGAGCTCGTCCGCACCGTGGGGCCGTTCGCGCGAGAGCTGATCGTCCTGGCGCGAGGCGAGGGGGTGGACGCGGTCGAGGAGCCGGCGGGCCCGCGGTCGCGGTCGACCGACCGGACCTTCCCGCGGGATGTCGAGGCGTGGGAAGAGGTCGCGTCCGCGGTCCGGGAAATGTCGGTCGACCTCGCGGCGAGCCTGGAGAAGGAAGGGTTGCGATACGCTGGCGTGGGGGTCGCGTTCCGCTGGAGCGACTTCACCCGCTCCCAGCGGAGCCGTGCCCTGGGGGCCGCCCAAGAGGGAGCCCGCGCGATGGAGGTCGCTGCCCGGGAGGCTGGCGCGCGAGCTCTGGGAGGGGGAGCGGTCGGGGCGCCGCAGGGCGGTCCGCACGATCTCGGTCCGCACCGAGCGCCTCTCCGAGCGACATCAGCGCCAGGCCTCGCTCGACGCGTTCGACCCTGGTACACCCCGGGCTCGACCGCCCGGAGGCGGGCCGCCGGTTCAATAGGGTCCGCCTCCTGGCGGGAGCGCGCATGTCCGACCTGCGAAAGGACCCGTTCACGGGGCGTTGGGCGATCGTGGCGGAAGGGCGGAGCGCCCGACCGAACGACCATGCGACCCCGACCTCCTCCTCCACCGGAGCGGAGGACTGCCCGTTCTGCGAGGGTCGCGAGGGACGGACCCCACCCGAGGTCGCTGCGCTCCGCGGCCCGGGGAGCGCGGCGAATGGACCCGGGTGGTCGGTGCGAACAATCCCGAATCGGTTTCCGACGCTCGCGGTAGAGCCGGGGGCACCCGCCCCATCCTCCGGGCCCGACGTCCTCGAGCGTCGCCCTGCGGCCGGCTTTCACGAGGTGATCATCGAGAGCCCCCGCCACGCCCCCGGGATGCCTCGGCTCGAGCCGGAACACCTCCAATCGCTCTTCCGGGTCTTTCGGGATCGGGTCCGGGAGGTCGAGGGTCGCCCGGGGATCTCCTCCGTCATCTTGTTCGAGAACTGGGGACCGGAGTCCCGGCGGGACCTTGTGGCATCCCCACGCTCAGCTCCTGGGAACCGGACCCGTGCCCCCGAGGTTGGCCGACGAGCAGCGACGGTTCGCCGAGGGCGGCGGAGGATCCTGCCTCCTCGAGACCGTCACAAGCGCCGAAGAGAGGACCGGCGCGCGCCTGATCCTCCAGGACCCGTGGCTTACGGGGGTGGCCCCCTACGGCTCCGAGCACCCGTACGAGATGCGCCTGGTCCCACGCCGGCACGCGCCCAGTCTCGCCGCTGCCACCGACGCCGAGGTCGCGTCGCTCGCCCGACACTTGCCGGCTGTGCTCCGCGCCCTTGGCCAAGTGGTTCCGGCGGTGTCCTACAACTGGGTCGTCCACGGTCTCGGACCGGCCGCGCCCGGCACCGCGGGGTTTCACTGGCACGTCGAGGTCCTTCCCCGTCTCGTGCGTCCGGATGGTTTCGAGCTCGGCTCCGGCCTGGCCGTGAACCCGGTTCCCCCGGAGGAGGCCGCCGCTCGGCTCATCGCGGAGCTCGACCCCGCCCCCGGCGCGAGCGGCCGGAAACGCCCATGACGGGGGCCGGTCGTCGAACTGCGCCCGACCTCCGAGAACCGATCGTCTCCCTCCTCGGGCATGTCGATCATGGGAAGACGACCTTGCTCGACCGCATCGCGGGGAGCGTGCGGGCCTCCAAGGAGGCCGGCGGGATCACCCAGCACATCGGGGCGATCGAGGTGCCCGGGGCGGTCATCCGCAAGCTCTGCGAGGGGATCCTGCGAACCGACCAGTTCTCGGTCCCCGGGCTTCTCTTCGTCGACACGCCGGGGCACCGCTCCTTCGAGACGATGCGACGTCGGGGCGGCGCGCTCGCGGACATCGCGATCCTGGTCATCGACGCTCGGGAGGGCGTCATGCCCCAGACCCGAGAGTCGATCCAGATCCTGCGCCACGAGAAGACCCCGTTCGCAGTCGCCCTCACGAAGATCGACCTCCTGACCGGCTGGCGCAAACCGACCGGCCCCGTCGCGCTGCTCGATCAGATCGCGCGAGGGGGACCCGAGTTCCAAAAGAGCCTGGACGCGCGCCTGTACGCGGTCGCGGAGGGGCTCATCGGGGCAGGGTTCTCGGCCGAGCGCTACGACCGCGTCAGCGACTTCACCCGCAACGTCGGGATCGTCCCCGTCTCAGCGAAGGCCGGCGTGGGCGTCTCGGAACTGATCGCCCTGCTGGTCGGCTTATCCCAACGGTTCCTGAAGGACGAACTGCGACGGGTCAAGGAGGGGGGCGAAGCCACCATCCTCGAGCGGAGCGACCAGAAGGGGGTCGGCCCGGTCGGCAGCATCATCCTCTATCAAGGGCGGCTTAGGGTCGGCGACGAGGTCGTCGTCACGGGCCGCACGGAGGCGTTCTCCGCCCGCGTGCGGGGGATCTACCAGGCGGTCCCGCTCAAGCTCGAGAAGACCGCGAAGCACGTCCGGCTGGAGTCGTTGGAGGAGGTGAGCGCGGCCGCAGGGGTGTACGTCGCGATGCCCGGGATCGAGGATGCCCTTCCGGGAGGAGGGCTTCGCGTGGTCCATGGGGACGAGGAGCGGGCGCGAGTGACCGAGGAGCTGACCCGGGCCAGCCACCCGGTGGCGGACCTGGCCCCGTCCGGGGTCGCCATTTACGCCGACACCCTCGGAGGTCTCGAGGCGATCGCGTTCGAGTGTCGGGAGCACAACATCCCGGTCCACGAGGCGGGCGTCGGGCCGGTGGGACGGCCCACCCTACTCCGGATGGCGGACGTCAAGGACCTGACCCACCGGGCCGTGCTGGCCTTCAACGTTCCGCTCCTTCCCGATGCACTCCCGGAAGGAGAGGCCGGCCCCGTACGGGTGATCCAGGGGGAGGTGATGTACCGCCTCATTGAGGAGTACACCACCTGGCGGACGGAACGCTTGCGCGAGCTGCAGGCCGAGCGCCGCCTCGCGCTCACCCATCCGGCGAAGATCGAGGTCCTCTCGGGATTCGTCTTCCGCGCCTCCAAGCCGGCGATCGTCGGGATCAAGGTGGTCGGGGGAACTCTGCGGGCCGGGGTCCGCTTGATGCACCTAGACGGCACCGAGGTCGGCACCCTCAAGTCCCTGCAACGGGAGAACGAATCCGTCGCCGCCGCCGAGGAGACCGAAGAGCTCGCCGCGTCGATCGACGGGGCGGTCGTGGGACGGAACCTCAAGGAAGGCGACGTCCTCTTGGTCAACCTCTCCGAGAACGCGGCCCGGGCGCTCCGGGGCCAGACCCTCACTCCCAAAGAAGCGGAGATCCTCGAAGAGGTCGTCCGGCTCCACCGCACGAGCCAACCGTTCTGGGGTCAGTGAGCCCGCCGCGCGCCCGGCGGCTCCTCGTCCGGTTGGGGGTCCTCGTCGAACGGCTCGTCGAGCGGGTCCCCCGGACTCTCGAGCTCGTGGGCGTACCGGGGGGTCACCGACTCTGGCTCGGAGTAGACCCCACCCCGGAGGAAGAGCCCGAGGAAGAGCGCCATCCCGCCGATGGCGACCAAGAGGACGGCGCCCGCCAGGATCGTCACGACCGCCGACGCGGGGGGCGCGCCGGTACCGCCCGGGTACGACTCGGCCAGGGAACCCGCGAGCGAGACGTTCGTCGCCTCGAGGTTCTGGATCGTGAGGAGGTACGGGTTGACGATGCCCCCCGCATGCTTCCAGTTGCCCGAGCTGTTCGCGGGCCATCGGGCGAGAGCGAGGCCGGACTCGCAGTAGTGGGAGGCGGACGTGCATGCGACCCCTTGGTACAGGCTCACGTTGAGGTTCTGCGTCGACGTCCACGAGATGGCAAAGGTGCCCGACGAGGTGTTCATCACCGAGATCACATCGACCCGCTCGTGGGAAGGCGCGACGTTGGGGGCGGAGATCGTTTCCGTGAACCCCGCGGGAACCGAGACCCCGGGGATGGAGAGGCCGGTGTACCCGACGACCGCTCCAACGAGCACTAACGCGAGTCCGATGGCGACCAATCCGGGGCGCACGGTGGGGGAGACCCGGAAGGGTAGGAATAGGCTTGGGGTCGAGAGGATGAGGGGCTGGAGCCTCCGGCTCCCCGATATATACGAGTGTCCTTCTAGCATGGGATACCGTGACAGAGCCGGGAACTGTCCCCGAGGCCCTCCCCACCGAGCCAGGGTGCCCGATGTGTCACAGGTACGCATCGTATCTCGGACCCGCAGCGCGCCGAAGTTCACTGCGCGGAGTGCGGCCTGGTCTTCGAGGAAGGGGAGCTCCTCGCCACCCCTCCTCCCCTCAGCGATTCCCCCAGTTCCGACGGCAGCGGCCGGGGGATCGGTCCGTTCGCCCGCCCCGGGGGGACCCGGCGGGCGCTCGGTTCGACGCTCTCTCTCGCTCGCGACGGGCAGGGCAAGCGCCTCGACTGGCACCGACGCTACGAGTTCCAGCACCTGAAGCGCGTCATGCAGCGTCAGACGGCGCGCGTCGCCGGCGGCCCGATCGACCGCTCGCCGGCGCGGACCGAGATCTCGCTGGCCACCGAGCGGCTCGGGCTCCCCCCCGTGGTCCAGGCCGAGGCCGAAGAGGTCTACCGCGAGGCCAAGGTACGTGGGCTCTTCCGCGGACGCAGCTTGCCAGCGAGCGTCGGCGCGGTGGTCTACACCGCCTGCCGGCGCTACTCAATCCCCCGCACCCTGGGCGAGGTCGCCGCCGCGGTAGGCGCCCGCCGCTCCGAAGTGGGCCGTACCTTCAAGGTTGTCCAACGCGGGACCGGCCTCCAGGTCCCGGGCGTCGGGACCAAGGCGTTCCTGGCTCGGTACGCCCAGGAGCTCGCGCTCTCCCCGAAGGTCCGTTCGAACGTGGAGGCGATGCTGGACGCCGCCCGCCAGGACCCGGAGCTGTCGGGGCTTTCTCCCCACGGTCTCGTAGCCGCCCTGATCTACCTCGCCGCCGAGCGGAACGGGGAGCGGCGTTCCCGGGCGCAGGTCTCTCGGGTCACGACCGTTACCGAAGTGACGCTGCGGTCGACGAGCCGGATCCTCGAAAAGGTCTGGGGCCCCGACACCGGGGCCAGCCGCTGAGCTACTTGAGCAGGTAGTAACCCGCCGCTTTCTCGCGGACCTTGCGACGCACCCAGCCCTTGAGCTGCAGTTCCTGGAGTGCGTTCAGGACCATGTTCTTCGGGAGCTTCGCTCCCTGGGTGATCCGCTCGGCCGTCCCCATCTTCTCCTCGACGGTGTAGGCGAGGTCCTTCATGGCCTTGTAGACCTTAACCGCGTTTCCGCTGACCTCGTCCTCGAGTCCCATCGACCGTCCCCTGGAGGGCGGGGAGCAGGCACGCTCTTAATCTTGGCGGCACCGGCCGCAAGCGGTTAGCTTCCGGAGCCCTTCGGGTCCGCGCGCGAGTAGGAGGCTGGGATGGGGTCACCTCGGGGACTGGTCGTCTGGGACGAGCGGTTCACGGAGTACGACTTTGGCGACGACCACCCGTTCACGGAACGGAGCCGCCGCTCCGCGGTGCAGCTCCTCGAAACTCTCGCTCCTCCCTCCGTCGAATTCCTCCGGGAGGTGCCGGCAGCGGGGCACCGTTTGCTGGGGACCTTCCACGAGCCCGCGTACCTCGGCCTCGTCGAGGGAGCCAGCGTCCGGGGGAAACCGATCCCCCTGGACTCGGGGGACACTCCTTCTTTCCCCGGTTGCTTCGAGGCGGCCGGACGGATCGTCGAGGGTGCGGTGCGCGCGGTGGAGTTCGCGCTGCGGGAGCGGGCACCGGCGTTCCACCCCGCGGGCGGGCTCCACCACGCTCACCCCGACCGCGCGAGCGGGTTCTGCATCTTCAACGATGTTGCGGTCGCGGTCCAACGTGCGGTGACCCTAGGGCACCGGGTCGCCTACCTCGACGTCGATGCCCACCATGGGGACGGCGTGATGTACGGCTTCTACGACTCGGGGCGCGTTCTCGACATCGATTTCCACCAGGACGGGAGGACACTCTTCCCGGGGACGGGGCGCGCGGACGAAGTGGGGTCGGGGGACGGTGCTGGGCTCAAGGCCAACCTGCCTCTCCCGCCGGGGGCGGGCGACGAAGCCCTGGGGCCGCTGTTCCGCCGGGTCGTACCCCCCCTGCTTCGTTCCTTCCGCCCCGAGCTGATCGTGATGCAGCACGGGGCCGACGGGCACGCCGGTGACCCGCTGACCTCGCTCCAGTTCACCTCGGAGGGGTACGACGAGGTCGACCGACTCGTGGTCGGGCTAGCCCACGAACTCTGCGGGGACCGACTCGTGATCACGGGAGGTGGGGGATACCGACCGGAGTCCGTCGCCCGCGTGCTGGCCCGGGCGGGAGCGGCGGCCCTGGGAGGGTCGGTTCCCCCGCTCGACACGCCGCTCCCCCACGGCTGGCGGGCGCGCTTCCAAGCGGAGTGGGACCGAACGGCCCCGACGCGCTGGCAGGACGAGGGGCCCCTCGAGCCGACCCCATGGAGCGCGGAGAACAATGACGAGCTCGTCGCCACGCTAGAGAGGCATCTCGGGCTCCGGCTGCCCCGGGTCGACGACGGCTAGAGCCGATCTCCCCACGTCGGTCGGTCCAGCAGCTCCTGGTCACTGGCCCGGATCCCGTCCGCCACATCCTCGGCGGTGAGCGAGCCGCCTGCGTCCCGGAACGCCCGCCGTCGCACGTCGGCCCGGCTGACGACGAGCGCGCCGATCGTCCGAAGCTCCCTTTCGAGCGCCTCCGCCACGGTCTCGTCCCCTTCCGGCTCGATCTGGGGGACCACGGTCCCGAACAGAGCGTCCCGCTCGAGGAAATACCGGAGATACCCCTCCAACAGGCGGCGTCCGTCGGCCGCGAGCTCGGGGGGGCGGGACGGGGGGGGCACGAGGGCACGGAGCTCCCCGCCACCTTCGGCGCTCAGCTCGAGCAGCTCCCAGCCGCCGAGCCCGCCGGCGATCGCGACGGGTCCCTTCCGGTGGTCGAAGAAGAGCGGGAGGTTCGCGAGGTCGTCGTCGCCGGCGGGGGGGTCCGCGACGGGAAACTCCTCTGCCGTCGGGAGGGGCAGCGCCTCGCGGAGAGCTTCCCGGACGAGCTCCTCGTCGACCCACTGGTCGGATTTCTCGAGCATCGTGACGACCCGGCGTCTTCGGCGGAGTGCCTCCTCTCTCGGCCGACGCACCGCGGGAGTGACCCGGCGCTCGACCGCCGAGATCTCTCGCTCGAGCCCCTCGGGGGCCGGCCGGGCGGCCCAAGCATCGGGTTGCGTCAGAGATTCCAGGTCGATCCCCGGGCAGGAGAGCACCAACGTGGCCTGGAGCCGCTCCCCCACGTGAACCGTCAGGGGGAATTGCTGGCACGGGCTCGGACGCACGGACCATGCCGCGCACCGGCGCTCCGTAAGGAACTGACACGCGCCCCCGTCTGGGCGCGCCCGGAGGAACGAGCCGCCGTGGTGCGAGACGATGTCCGCGAGCGGAGCGATCTTCAGCAGCCGCGGCCGCTCCTCGGGTTCGACCCGCGGTTCGGCGTAGCAGCAGAGCCCGCAATCGGGGCGGCACGCATACCTAAACCCCCGAAGCAGGGTCAGGTCGAGCGGGGGGCGGCCGTCCGGTTCCGGCATGCGAACCGCCATTCCCACGGAGCCTTGGGAGATAACCCTCGAGGTCCGGGTCCCCGAGAGCCTCCGCCCCCACGACCGGACGCGCCCGGCTCCCGCTCCCGTGGGGTTCATAATGGTGCGGGGGGTGCACGAGGTCCATGGTGCTCCTCGCTCGCGACATCATGGACCCGAAGGTCCTCACGGTGGACGGCACGATGGACGTCCGCGCGTGCGCCCAGTTCCTCACAGAGCGACGCAAAGGGTACGCGATCGTTCTCGGGCCCCACGCCGAGGTCGAGGGGATCGTCACCGAGTGGGACTTCCTCTCAAAGGTGCTCGCCACCGGAGCCGATCCCTCGACCGTCCGGGTACGAGACGTCGCCACCCCGATCCTCCGCTCCTGTACGCCGGAGACACCGGCCGAGGACCTGGTCGAAACGATGGCGACCGAGGGGATCCGTCGAATGGTCGTCCGCACCGGCTCGCAGGTCGTCGGGGTCATCACGTCGCGCAACGTTCTGGTCATGTTCCGTCAGGTACATCGATAAGCTCTCGCGGGAGATCGCGGGATACCATTCCGACCCTCCTCCTCTCGGGTAGCCCGACTCGGAGCGCGAGCTTATCTTTCCGCGAGGAGAGCGGGGCCCCAAACCGCCCGCCCTAAGTCCCCCGCCGACCGCGCCGGAACATCGGGCGGGGCTCCGGCGATGCAGTACAAGTGGAAAGTTCTCTCGAACACGACCGTCGCCACCCTGATGGCGGCGATCGACACGAACATCGTCCTGATCTCGCTGCCCACCATCGGGCGGGAGCTCCCCGACACGAGCGCGACGACCCTGCTGTGGATCCTGCTGGGTTACTCCCTGCTCACCTCGGTCGTGCTCCTGAACTTTGGCCGTCTCTCGGACCTCTTCGGCCGGGTCCGGCTCTACGTCCTCGGCTTCGCGATCTTCACGGTGGGATCGCTCATGTGCGGGTTCTCCCAGTCCGGCCTCGAGTTGGTCACCTTCCGCCTCGTCCAAGCGGTCGGTGCGGGGTTCCTCTTCTCGAACTCGGCCGCGATCATCACGGACGCGTTTCCCCCGAACGAGCGGGGACGCGCGCTCGGGATCAATCAGGTCTCGATCGTCGCGGGGGCCGTCTCCGGACTGGTCCTCGGCGGCATCATCACCTCGACGATCGGCTGGCGGTGGATCTTCTTCGTGAACGTTCCCATCGGGATCGTGGCCACGATCCGGGCGCGGGTCGACCTCAAGGAGCTCGTCCTCCCGTCGGAGAAGCCCCACGTCGACTGGCTCGGCAACATCGTCTTTGCTGTCGGCCTCGCCCTCATCCTGCTCGGAGTGACGCTGGGCGCTCTCGGGAGTATCGGCGACTGGGCAGGTCTGGACATGGCCTTGGCGGGCGTCGGCCTCCTCGGGGTCTTCCTGTGGATCGAGACCCGCGAGGCATCGCCCATGCTCGACCTCTCGCTCTTCCGGATCCGGGAGTTCAGCGCCACCAGCTCGGCCATGTTCCTGAACGCGCTCGCGCGCGGGGCGTTCACGTTCATCCTCGTCTTCTACCTGCAGGGTCCGCCCCGGTTCCTCAACCCGTTCACCGCGGGACTCTACCTCATCCCGGTGTCGGCCTCCCTCGCGACGTTCGGACCGGTGAGCGGCTGGCTCTCGGACCGTTGGGGCCCCCGGTGGTTCGTCGTCTCGGGGCTCATGGTCTCGGCCGTGGGGTTCCTCTGGCTCTCTACCATCTCCGCGACCGAGTCGTTCTACCAGCTCACTCCGCCGCTCATCCTCGTCGGGTGCGGGTTCGGGCTCTTCGCCTCGCCGAACCGCGCCGTGATGATGACGTCGGTCCCCCCTCGACGACGCGGGGTGGCCTCGGGCATCGGGACGACGTTCGTGAACACGGGGGCGACGATCTCCCTCGGGATCGCGCTGGTCGTGATGTCGCAGGTCCTCCCGCACGCGGCGATCCTCTCGATCTTCCTCGGCTCCTCGGCCCAAGGAGTGGCCCCTGGGGTCGCGGGCGGCTTCCTCCAAGCGATCCACATCGTCTTCCTCATCTCAGCGGCGCTGATCCTGACCGCCCTGATCCCCTCCGCGCTCCGCGAGAAGGCACGCCCGGTTCGCCGGGCCGAAGCGCTCGAAGCGGACGATTAGAGGGAGACGCGCGGGGGGCACGCCGAGGACCCTAGATCCCGAAGCTGCGGCGCGCGGCCCAGACCTTCGGGTCGTCGTACCCCATCACGTCCGGATTCCGTCCCTCGGCGAGGGCAGCCCAGTAGGTCACGAGCTGCAGGGGGATCACGTGAACGGCGGGCGAGAACGCGGGCCAGAGCCGCGGAAGCGAGTGCTCGCCCGGTCGGGAGGGCGCGCCAAGGGCGGGTCCTACCAGCGCCACCCTGGCGCCCGTGAGCTCGGCCGCGCGCAGGGCCTGCCGGGAGCGGGCCACCTCGAGGGGAGTCTCGGCCACCGCGATGACCACGGTGGCGTCGTTCGGGGACGGTAGGCTCCCGTGGAGGAACTCCTCGATGCCGCACCACGCGACGAACCGGCCGGCGCCCTCGCGAAGCTTCAACGCGGTCTCGCGGGCGGTGACCTCGGCCGGTCCGGACCCGAGGAGCAGGATACGCGGGCGGTCGCGAAGCAGTTCTGCGAGCGCCTTCCATTCGGGCTCGGCCCGGATCGCGGTCGCGGCCGCCCGATACAGGGTCCGGACCCCATCCTGCTCTCGGTCCGCCCAGGTCGCAAGCAAGGCGTACGCGGCGGTCAATGCGGCGGTGAAGCTCACGGTGTGGGTCCATGCCCGTTCCTCCGCATGGGAGGTGAGGAGCGTGTGGTCGGCCAGGCGGGATGAGGGCGAGCTGGGGGTTCCCGTGACCAGGATCTCCCGGACCTTCGCCTTCGCCAGCGCCTCCTGGGCCTGCACGGTCAGCGCCGTCTCTCCGGACGCGCTGAAGATCACGGCGCACCTTGCCGCGTGGATCAGATCCGGTTCGAGCAGAAGGTCGAAGGAGGCGACCGGCCGGATGAGCGCGTGGGGGCCGAGGAGGGCGTGGGCCGCCGTCGCGGCACCGAGCGCGGCGTGGAAGGAGGTCCCTTGGCCGACGAAGAGGAGGGGGCGCCCGGTCGGAGGTACGGGGATCTCGGGCGCGCTGGCCAGGACCGAGCGGGCGGTCCCTTGGATCGCCGCCGGTTGTGCGACGATCATGTCGTGCATATAGTACGGGTGGTGGGTCCGACCGTACGGGGGGTGGGGGTCGTCCACTCCCGGTAGCGCCGGAACTCTGGGGGCTTTGGACCTCGGCACGGCGGGGGGAGGCCGTCGACCGATTAAGGTCCCGCGCCTCAGGCGGGTGAGGTCTCGCTCGGCCGGCCGGGGAGAGAGCCGACCTTCGACGTGGGGGAGGCGGATCGTCACCCGAAAGGGGGGATCGCGTTCGAGCCAGACGGGACCAGCGGCCCGGGGTCGGGAGGATCCGGTGCCCGACCCTCCCTGCGCCAAGAGGGCGTGACACGACCGGCGCAGGAGAAGCCTAGGGGGTAGAGCCCGGGGGAGGCCCGGAGCCGACCTCTCGGGGCTGCTCCGCCGCGCGGGGAACGGGACGGCTCTTCGACGACGACGACGCGGGAGGCGAGGCCGGCTCCTGGAACCTCAGAGTACCCTGAACCGTGCCGTCCGGAAGGTCGACCAGCTCGAAGCCCATCTTCTTGGTGAGGGCCTGCGCGCGGTAGTTGTCGGGCAGCATGAAGGAATAGACCTCCTCCACCCCCATGTCCTTGGCGATCTCGAGGACGTGGTCGACCAGCTTGGTGCCGAGGCCCAGACCTTGCCACTTGTCGGTGATGATGAACGCCAGCTCCCCTTTCTTGCCGCCTGCCTCCAGCGGGAGCCGCCCCACCCCCAGGATCTGCCGCCGTCCGTCCTGGGTGACCTCGACGACGATCGCGATCTCGCGGTCGTAGTCGATGTTGCAGTAGCGGACCCGCATCTCGTGCGGGGTGTCCTTGATCACGGTGAAGAACCGGTACCGGATCGACTCCTCGGAGAACCCCCGGAACATCTCGAGCCACATCGGCTCGTCCTCGGGCTTGATCGGTCGGAGCAGTACCCTCCTGACCGGTGGGAAGCGTCCAGCGGGTCTCGTATTTCCCGGGGTACGGGCTGATGACGAGACGGGCGCGCGGCTCCTGTTCCGCAAGCGCGAGGTCCCGGTCCACGATGACCCGCGCGTCCAGGACCGTCAACTCGCGTGGCCCGATCAGGACTGGGTTCATGTCGATCTCCTGGATCTGGGGGAAGTCGACCATGAGGTGGGAGATCCGAAGGATCGTCCGGTCCAACAGCTCGAGGTTCGCCGGCGGCTGGTTCCGATACCCTCGCAAGAGCTGATAGACCTTCGTCTCCTCCAACATTCGATGGATGAGCGTCGTGGAGAGCGGCGGCAGCCCGAGGGCGGTATCCTTGAGCAACTCCACCGCCACCCCCCCCATCCCGAAGAGGACCACGGGCCCGAAGAGGGGGTCCGTCTTCCCTCCCAGGATGAGCTCGTAGCCCGGGCTTCGGACCATCGCCTGCACGGTCACGCCGGTGATCTTCGCGTCCGGCTTGAACGCTCGGGCGCTCGCGGTCACCGCGTCGAACTTCTCCCGCACCTCCGCCTCGGAGCCGAGGTTCAGGGCGACCCCGCCGGCCTCCGATTTATGGGTGATGTCCGGCGAGAGTATCTTCAGCACGACCGGGTATCCAATCTTTTGAGCCGCCGCGACGGCGCTGTCGGCCGTCCGGGCGGCGACAGTCGGAACCGTCGGGAAGTTGTAGTACATCAGCAGTCGTTTCGCCTCCTCTTCGGTCGGTCCGGAGCGCCCCGCTCTCGCCACGCTCCGGAGGAGTGCGGTGATCGGCTGCTTCGGAGGCGCCGGGTAGAGCGGCAGTTCCTGGGGGGTCTCGTACAGCAGCTCGATGTTCCGGCGATAATGGTTCATCGTCACGAACGTCTTGGTCGCCTGCTCCGGGGTCGGAAAGGCGGGAAGGTGGTTCGCCGCGAGAAGTTCGTTCGCCGCTTCGACCCCGGTCCTCCCCAGGAACGAGGCGAGGATCGTCTTGGGCGGATGGGACCGGCTCTCGACGACCTCGACGATCGCCTTCGCGACCTCGAGGGGAGTCGAGACGGCTTGGGTGGTGTGCAAGACGAGGATGCCATCGACCTGGTCGTCCTCGAGGCACGCGGCCAGAGCGAGTCGATACCGGTCCGCCCTCGCGTCACCGAGCACGTCGACCGGATTCCCCCGGCTCCAGAACGGAGGAAGCGCCGCGTTCAACGTTTCGAACGTGGCGGGACGGAGCTCCGCGAGCGTCCCGCCCCGCCCGATCAAGGAGTCCGTCGCCATGATCCCGGGACCCCCCGCGTTCGTGATGATCGCGAGGCGCGGTCCCTTCGGGAGGGGCGGCTGGGCGCTGAGGACCTCGGCCACGTTGAACAGGTCGGAGATCTCGTCGACGCGGACGACCCCGGCGCGCTTGAACGCGGCCTCGTAGATGTCGTCCTCCCCCAGAGAGAGCCGGTATGGGACGCGACGGCACGCGCGCTCTCGCGGTACCGGCCCGCCTTGACGACGATGATGGGCTTCGTCCGCGCGAAGTGCCGCGCGGCGCTCATGAAGGCCCGCGCGTCCGTGACCCCTTCGATGTACATCAGAATGCTCCGCGTGTAGGGGTCGCTGCCGAAGTAGTCGATCAGGTCCCCGAAGTTGACGTCGACCATCGAGCCCACGGAGATGAACGCGCTGAATCCGACGTTCTCCTCGACCGCCGCGTCCAATATCGCAGAGCCGAGCGCCCCACTCTGCGAGATGAAGGCGACGTTGCCGGGCTTCGGCATCGTGTCCAGGAAGGTGGCGTTGAGATTCATCCGAGGCCGCACGAGGCCGAGACAGTTGGGCCCGACAACGCGGACCCCGTGCTCCCGGGCGATGTCGAGGACCACCTCCTCCAGCGCCTTTCCCGCGGCCCCGGTCTCTTTGAAACCTGCCGACACGATGACGGCCCCCTTGACGCGGGCTTCGCCGCATTCCCGCACTACCTCCGGGACCGACGGCGCGGGCGTGGCGATCAGGGCAAGGTCGATCGGGCCGGGGACCTCGCGGATGGAGGAGTAGGTCGGCAGGCCGAGGATCTTCTCGGCCCGCAGCGCAACGAGGTGGATCCCACCCTGGAATCCGCCCTGGACCAGGTTCCGCGCTAGGGCGTACCCTACGCTCCCCTCCTTGTCGCTAGCGCCGATGACGGCGATACTCTGAGGATTGATGATCCGGTCGAGGTTCTGAACTCCCATGGAAAGGTCGCCAGCCGGGGACTAGGGGTGCGCGAATATGACTCTGAGGTCAAGCCTGCTTGAGGCGGAGTCGCTCGGTGGTCCGCTTCGCCGGGCCGGCGGCTCCCACGTTGGGTTTGGGCAGTCGGGGGGGGCTGCACCAGCGCGCGGCGCTGCCCATTCCGGCTGATCGGAGGAACGAAGGACCCCGGACCGAACTACGGGCAACGCGGAGCCGGCTCACCCCCGATCCCTGAACTGGACCCCGAACCTCGTCAGGTTCCCCGTTACCCTGCCTGCGAGCACCCGACCCGACCTACGCTGAAGGTCCGCAGAGCCAGCGGGCGACACGTCGGACGCGCGCGGGGCCGCGCGTTCGGATCCATCGGTCGACCGACAGGTACTTGCCGGCTCCTCCGAGGAGGAGAATGAGGCAGATGAGCAGGTAGAGGGGATGCGGACCGACGTCGGTACCCCCGGATAAAGTGAACGTGGTCAGGAACTGGGTCAGCAGGAATAGGATCGACGCTGCGCCCCCGACCAGGCACGCGAGCCTCGCCGTGAGACCAAGGAGGAAGGCGGTGCACAGGTAGGCGGTCAGCAGGGCGGTAAGCCATGCGAACACGGGGGCGTTGGCCGCGACAAAGCTCGCGACCGCCGGCCCCCGAGGGTCGAGGGAGCGAAGGAGAGTGTGGCGGCGCGGAAAGTAGAGAAGAACTGATTGCCCGGCGCCACCACGAAGATCAGATTCAAGGCCCAGAGAACGCCCATGCCCAGGCGGAGCGCATCCACCGACCAGCCCTCCCGGTCCTTGCGCCAGACCGCGATCATGCGAAGGTACCCGCCGCCGGGGGAGAAGCCGTCGGGATCTCGGTCGGCCGCCTGGACGCGACCATCATCGTTAGCTCGAGCCGAGAACGACCCTCGACGATAACGCTGCTGGAGTTGCTCCAGGGCCCTCCCCGGTCCGGAAGCATGGCAGGCCCCCCCGCGTAAGCCACGCCGCCTTGCCGCTGGGGCTCGACACCGGCGCGATACGCACGCGGAGCTGGGCGTAGTGGGGATGCCCCCAGGGCTCAGGGTGGCAGCAGAGGGTCGGGGGCCACCGATCGAACATCGTCCCCGGCGAAACACCCGACCGGTCGGGTGGATTCACCGAGTTGCCCGCCGCGCGACGTGGCCGCTCGGAGTGGTCCTACCTCGTGGAGTTCAGTCGATTCCGGTCCACAGCCATCCATCGCCAGCCTTCTTCGGTTTCGACGGGCACGACGACGATGTTGCTGTCGGCGAGGTCGGATCGGTAAGCTCGCAGGCGCGCGAACACCCTCTCCGGACTGTCCCCGGTCAGGCTCGAGAGCTCCGACGTCGTTCCTAGCCAACCGCCCTCCTGGACCAGGGTTCGAAGGACGCGAAGATACCGAGGAAGCCCATCGGCCGACCCGGAGGCCGCCCGGGCGCCCGAGATCGAGTCCTTCGCTGGGACGACGGCCGGCGGGGCCGTCTCCGAGTAGTGCACGACATCGTTCCAAGCGGACGGGACTTTCGCCACCAGGATGGGCGACGGGACCGGGCGGCGGACCTCATCCACCTCTCGAAGTATCGAGTCCAGTTTCTCCACCCAGCCGACTGGCCCAGGGGTGGGCGGAGGAGGAGGGATCCGGCGGGGCTCGGGCTCACCGTCATTCTCGCGAGGTCGGGTCACCTCCCGAACTCCGCGAGGGTAGGAGTCTCCGACATCGCACGAAGGAACCAGAATGTCCGGGTCGGAGGCCCGGGCTTCGATGACCCGGGTGAACTCGGCCAGCTCGTGTTCCGGCAGGGGTCGAAGACTCCTCCGCATCCGAAATCGGTCCAACGCCTCCCGGAGCTCGTCGCTCGGTACGCAGAAGGTACGGCGGTGTTCTCCGTCGCGCATGGCCACGCAGGGTCTCCCGTCGTGGTTTTGAAGCAGCCTCAGTTCGGCGTATCGTACCAGGTCACGGTACAGTTCGTGGGCCGGTGGCCCCCCCATCGCGCCGATCGGGGGCGTCCACTCGGGCGGGGGCGATCGACTCAGGTCACGGATCCCAATCTCATCCATGGTTGCTCGCTGGAGGTCTCAGACCCCCGGCGGTCGGGACCGTTACAGGCCATCGAGTCACAGTCGATGGTTCGGTTCCCGCCTATAGACCTTACCGAGGCAGTGGAAAGCCCAACCCGTTCTGGCGCCACCTGGTCGACCTCGATGGGTGCCGGGCTTTGGGCGGATAGCCCGGGCCGCAGGGGAGCTGAAGGCTCGTACCCGCCGCCCAGGGTTTCACAGGCTCCGGTCTGCCGTCCTTCTGACGTGATTCCTCGGGCGTGACACCCGAGGGTCCCGCACGATCAAGGTGGCCGCCCCACGGAGGACCGCACCCGGCGCTGCCCGCGGGGTTCGGGTCGCCCTCCCGCGCCGCGCGCCGGAATCATACGTGTCGGATAACCATCGGGCTTTTTGTACCGCTACTCCATCGGGGTACGGGGGGGAATCACCCTTCCGATCGAGCATGAAGAGAAAAGAAAGGGCCAGAATATTGACGAGCGCGACGATCGTGATCATCGCGTTGTCGATGCTCGCCTTCAGCGGGAACGGCGTTGCGATGTCCCCGACGGTGGCGGGATCGATCACGGCTGCGGGGGCGCAGTCTGCCGGCGCTACCGCCGGTCCGGCGGGGGCCAGTACCGCTATGTTCGCCGGCCTCGGTGGCGGAATCGGCTTCTCGGGTCCGTTTGTGGGCACTCCGGCCCTTTATCCGGCCGGCGCCGCGTTGCCCGCGAACGATTTCCCCAGCATCTCGCCATTGGCCGCGCATTATCCGTCGCTGAACCCTAAGGCGGGTCTCAAAGCGGCGGCGGTCCCGGATATCGCGTCCGGGATTCCTGTCGTGAGCTGCAGTCCCATGGGGCCAGGCTGCGACAAGATCAGCGGCAGCAGTGGGGGCGCCATGACGGACCCCTACGGGCTGAGCGCGGTGGCCAATGGCGGACTCTACGGTGAGGACGTCGAGCCTCCCGACCAGGGCCTCTGTGCAGGGAACGGCTACGTGATGGAGGTCATCAACATTGGGGAGCTGCGCGTCTTCAACGCGCACTTTGGTGCCGGCACGGCCGAGGTAAGTCTGGACAGCCTGATGGGCCTCACCGGACTCGGCTACAGCAGCGGCGGCGACATCATGTGCCTCTATGACGCAAACAACGGCGGGCACTGGTTCGTCACCGAGTTCGTCTCTACCACGAGCGAGTCGAGCGGTGGGGTGTTCTCGGGCTGCTTCGCCGGCGTGTACGACACCTGCCGGGAGGGCCTCGCCGTCAGCGTGACCAACAACCCGGAGGGGGCGTACAACGTCTACTTCCTCGACCCCAACCAAGTGAACTCGGACCCCGGTGCCGGCTACTTCCTGAACGACTACGCCAAGATGGGCAACACCCGGGACGCCCTGCTCCTGTTCTACGACGAGTTCAACCAGAACGGCGCCACCGTCCCCGCATGCCCCGCCTACGGCTGCCTTGGGTTCAACGGAGCGCAGGAGTTCGCGATCGACAAGAACGCGCTCGAGCTCGGATATCCCGCGACGAGCCCCTACTTCACCGTCGCCTACGAGAACCTGGGACTTGTGCCAACCCCCGACGGAAGCTGCAACAATGCGGTTTTCACCTGTTGGATCCAGGTCATCCCCGCGGGTTCGCCCGACCCGGCGCAGTTCGACAACCACTACGGCGGCTCCGGGTTCATGGTCGGATCCCTCGACTTCTTCGGGGCCGGGGACACCCGGATCGCGGTGTTCTACTGGGCCGACCTGTCGGAGCTGAACAGCATCAACTGCGATGACTGCGGTGGCATCCTGTTCGGAGGACAGCTGTTCACCGGCCTGGAGACGTACCTCAATGAGGGCGGCAATTGTCCGGCGAGCTCTGGCGGGTTCTGCGGGCTTGGAGCCCAGAAGAAGGGCCCGATACCGCTCGGTAATGCCTGCGTCGCTTACGGCCTCGCCACGGGCGTGACGAGCTGCCCCGAGGGTGGCATCGCGACCAACGGTGACGGCGTTACGCAGGTGTCCTACGGTGCGGGCCAGAATCTGGACCGCGGTCAGCACTCTCGTGAACCAGACGTACGGCACGGGCACGTCCACGGCGACCGCCTGGGGCGAAATCCACGTGGGCGCCGCCTACTGGGCCTTTGGCACGGGCACGTTCAACTCGGTCGGGTACTTCTCGCTCACGACCCAAGGGTACGTTTCGGCAGTGCACGAGGACCTCGAGTTCCCCGCGATCGCCGCCGGTGACAAGGCGTCCCAGGGAGCGGTGATCTCGTTCACGCTCTCCGGAAACGGCGGACCGTCGGCGGGACCCTGGGCGGGCTACTTCCCCAGCAGCGCGTACGGTCGGTTGACGGCCTGGTCGGTGGGACTTGTCGGGACCGTGATTCACATCTCGGCCCTCGGGAAGTCTCCACAGGACGGCTTCACCGAGTACCAAGGCTACCCCTACCTGCGGCCTCGTTGGGGAGACTACGGCTCGGCGGTCTATGTTCCCGGAGCCGGGTTCTACTTCGCCACGGAGTACATCGAGCACCCGAACTGCGGCACCTACGCCTTCAGCGTGGACCCGTCGTGCGGTGCGACGAGAGACCCCTACGCGAACTTCGGTACCTCGATCGATCTCAGTACCCGTGAGGTAGGGCCCTTCGGGCGAGCGACCAACCCCTTCTTCCCTTTTCTCCTCGATGGCGGGGCCAGGCCATCCTCGCCTCAGTCGAATGGGACCCTCGGCCGCAGCCCCTGTGCCCGGTCGGACCTGAACCTGAATGCAGCCTCGGAGCTCGGGCACGGAGGGGACCCCCTGCAACCGGGCGCGTGATGCCCTCGACCGGGTCGGTCGTAACCCCCTGAGAACGGCTTCTGAGCGGTGTCGATGCGACCGAAGTGGCCCTCGCGACGGGTCGAACGGCACACGAAGGTAGCGGCAGAGCGTGCCTCCCCCGCAGCGAGAAGTGGGCTGAGGGGACAGCGAGTCCTAGTGGAGGGTTCCTCGCCTCCCTCCGTAGACCCAGGACGCTCCTGCAGGTCGTCGGGTAGGCAGGCCCCTCTGCAGCACGGGCGGCCGCGCTCCTTATCGGAGCTTTCCCACGGACCCGCTGCCGCCCATCGACGCGGGGGGGGCGATCCCCGGCCACTCGGCCGGTTTCTGGGCGCCCTCTGCGCTGCGCTCGAGGGGGCCACCCGGAACTCGACTCAAGGCCACCAAGGATAGGATGGCCACCAACAGCAGGAGCAACCCGAGGACGGCGTTCCCCTGGTCCGTCGTGACCCAGCGAAGTGCTACGAGTACGCGGGAGAGACCGTACGAGACAAAGACCCCGTCCACAGCCATCACGAAGCGCCGGAAGAACTCGGGGGATGCGGCCGTCAACAGCAGGGTCCCTAGCGGGACGCCGATCAGCACGGGGATGAAGAGATACGGCAACAGGCTCACCGCCGGGAGGGAGACCAGGTTGGTCCCCAGGAGCTGGTCGAACGCGAGGTACGTGCCCAGCGTGAGAGAGGATTCGGCCACCCGCACCTGCGCGATCGCGCACCGGAACTCGTTCTTCGACATCCCCTGGTTCCGGAGGAAGAGAGCCAGGGGGGGGCCGGAGATGGTGGTGAGAGAGTAAAGGAACCCGATCCCCGGACCCACCGCAGCAGCGCTACGCTGTTCGTTCCGGAACGGCCGGTAGAAGCCCCACAGCTGCAGGGCGACGAGGGGGAGCAGGACGACGTACACGATCACCTTCACGTCGTTGACCGCTAGGTACGCGAGTCCGATGGTCCCGAGGATGACGCCCGGGAGGAGCGTGGTGACGACAGGACGGGCGCGCGACCAGGTCGCGGAGATGTGCTTGCGTTCGCGGGTCAGGAGAGCGACGTTGACGCAGACCTCGACCATGACGAGGGCGGGGTTGAGCACTTTGTTCGAATACCAGAGCAGTGCGAGCGGGGTGACCGTGGAGGAGAACCCGTAGCCCACCGCGCCGTTCAGGACCGCGGCCCCGAAGGCGAGGACTGCGAGCCAGAGACTGTTGAAGGGAATCATGCCCCGCCCGGTGCGCGGGCACGGAACGTCGGCCTTATCAAGGCCGCCCTCGTCCTCGGTTTCTCATTCCCGCATCGAATCCGGGACTCCAGATTTGCCCAAGAGGGCCGTGCGAGCGCCGGGGCAAGCGCAGGTCCTCCCGCTCCCTCTGAAACGGCAGGTCCGGGAGCGTGGGAGATCCAGGTTTCCGGACGCCCGGGTCCTGATTCGCCGGGGGTTCCCGAGGAGTGCGGGAACCTGGCTTCGAAGAGACCGCCCACTCGCGCCGCACGGCCCTCCGGCGAGGCATGGGATGGGTTCGCCTCAGCCGGAAATCCCTAATCCTCCGGCCAACTCGCAAGGGACGTGGATGCAACGAAATTTGGGGAGACAGCCCTGCGGCACCGAGACGTAAATAATCCGTTAAGCCGGGCCGCCCTCGACCGCATCATCGGCCTCTGCAATCCTCCCCCCTCCTGTCGGGTGCTGGATGTTGGATGCGGGAAGGGAGAGTTCCTTCTCCGGCTCGCCGAGCTCCGGGAGGTGCATGGTGAAGGGGTCGACCTATCTGCGCGAGCGATCGGACTCGCACGAGCCCGTGCACTCCAACGCGGGCTGCGAGGGTCTCTCGCCTTCCGCTGCGCGGATGCGAGGACCCTAGACCAACCCCCAGAGGGGTACTTCCTGGTCGTTTGCTTCGGGGCGACTCAAGCATTCGGGAACCTGAGGAGCACTCTTGCCAAACTCCGAGAATGGGTTCTCCCGAACGGCTGGATTGTCGTCGGCGAAGGATTCTGGAAGCAACCCCCGGCTCGAGAATACCTCGAGGTGCTCGAGACGACAGCCGATGAGCTGCTCGACGATTACGGGAACGTGCGGGTGGGGGAGGAGTTGGGACTGCGGCTCGCCGAACGCTGGTCGAGCACGGACGAGGAGTGGGACGAATTCGAGGACGCTTACCTCGAAGGGATCGAGAGCTATGCCCGGGACTCTCCCACCGACCCTGACATCGCAGAGATGCTCCGCCGCATCCACCGCTGGCGGGAGGGCTACCTCCGGTGGGGGAGGCAGACGCTCGGGTTCGGGGTCTACGCGTTCCGGACGGAACCTCTCGACCCAAGGCAGGCAACTGGGTCTTCTCGGGGTCGCTGACCAGTAAACCAGGTCTAGGACTCACCCGCAGAAGCGCGCGCGGCTCATCCTGGGAGGCCGTCACAGCCGTCGCCTTCGGGAGTTCCACCCGCGGCCCGACCCCCGTCGTACGAAGCATTCCTGGGAAATCATCTGACCACGGCTGAGGGATGTAGCCAAGCCCCGAGCGGATTCGAACCGCCACCTCTGGGGGGAGCGGGAGCTAGTGCCCTCCCTTCGATCGCGAAGGTGGCCCCCCTCTCCGTGGGTCCCCGCGGTGCTTGCGGGGGAGAGTGTACTACGGGAGAACGGTGAATCCCGCTTGCGCGAAGTCGCGGTCGAACGTAAACGCCGACGAGATCGCGAGGGCGCGCATCACGACGAAACTTGTGCAGTCCGCTACGCTCCAGAGCTTGTCGGGGTGCCGGCCCATGAGGTCCATTGCCTCCGTGTGGTGGACCGGCTCAATCCAACAGGTGGTCACCTGGCCGCTCGCTGCGACCGTGCGTGCGAGGCGCATCGCCGTCTCGAGACCCAGTCGGCGGCGGGCCAGCGTCACGGTCTCCACCATGATGTAGTTGGTTGTTACCTGTCTACCAAACTCGCCCCGTGCGAGCCGTCGTCCAAACTCGCGCGCTTCGGCGTGGTTTCGGTCGTGGCGGTCGGCCAATGCGAGCCACGCACTGGTGTCAACGAAGATCATCGGCGGCGCGCTTTGCCGTAAAGGAGAGCGTCGTGGCGCCGGGCAGTGTCGTGCCCCTTCCTCCCGCTCGCGCCGAGTGGAAAGGAGTGGAAGATTGGGTCGTCCGGATCGACCCTCTCGTCCTGCAGGTAGGCATGGATTGCCTGACGTACCATCTCCTTCATCGGCTGCCCCCGGGCCGCCGCCCGCTGTCGGAGCAAGCGGTACTCGGCGTCAGGCACCTGAGCTTGGACGAGCGTCATATCGCATACAAAATATAGCATACAAGATAAGCCCTTTGACTCGCTGCGATTGCTGGAGGGTCTCCATGCGTTCCATCGCGCCGTGGCCGCTCGGAACGGACCTGCCCCTCCACCACGTGGGGATCGCCTTCTAAAGCGCTCGGTTGAGCGAAATCACCGGGCGGAAACGCTGGCTCAAGGACGAGAAGTGAGATCTAACCCCGAGGGGCTTCGCCCCAAGTAAGGGCTGAATACCTATCTCTGTTTGGGGCGGGTCGCTCCTCCCAGTGGGGTGGTCGGGGTGCCAGGAGTACGGGTATATCTACATATGACCAGCATGGATACGTCCGCCCGATGGCAGCAGCCTCCCGGGCCCCGCATCCGACTTTTGGCAAGCCGCGAGCGAACCCCATTCTGGAGGCCATCGAATACATTCGGACCGCGCTCCAGAACGCAGGGGAGGCGGTAAGCCGGAACTGGTTGCTGGAGCAACTCGCAGATTGCGGCCATTCGACCTCGCGCCAGAGCCTCAACGCGGCTCTCGCGTTCCTGGCCGCGGACGGGAACGTCGCGGAGGGCAGCAAGGGCATCATGTGGGTGCCGCCCGCATCAGCCGCCATTCAAGAGATCATTCGCTCAGGGGAACGACTGTAATGCCTATCGGGGCAAGGGAGGTAGTCCTCGCTCCCTTCGCCTCCCCCGCCCTGCACTTCTTGGAGCTATCCTCAGCGAAGGCGACGCGCTCCATTGTGCCCCGAGTGAAGGAACTATCGGCCGTATTGCGAGCGGATTGCCTCCACGGCGAGGTGGTGCGGAAGCAGCAGATTCCAAAATTCTTCACCGACCATTATGGGGCATCGAATCTGTTCGTCGAAGACCGCCCTGATTTCTGAACATTGCTTTACACCGTGGCCCACCAAGGGGCAGAACGCTATATCGCCGTTCTCGAGATCGTGGACTACGCGGCCTACGATAGCAGGTTTCCGGGAAAGCACCGTCGTCGATAGATGGCTCTCGAACGAGAATCTAGCCCCGAGCGGATTCGGAGCAAGATCCATTCGAAAGGGATACATCGCAAAGGGGACCGAGCGATAAGCGTTAAGACCATGCTGGCCATCGGGCCCATGGTATGGCAGTGGCGGCGACGACGGTTCCAGTTCGCCCGGAGACTCTTCGGAGACTGAAGACATATAAGATCGGGGATGCGACCTACGATGATGTGCTGACCGAATTGATGGAGGAGGTCCCTCCACCCCGGTTCTGGAGAGAGCACTACCGACGGCTGCATGAGGAGCCGGACGTCCCGCTCGCCGACGTGCGGCGACGACTCAAGATCTCAGCCAGTGACGGAGATTTTCTTTAAGGCCAGCGCGGAGCGGGAACTGGCCCGGCTTCCCAAGGAAATCCAACGGCGCTTCGGGCGAGCGTTCGATCTGCTCCTGGAAGACCCGTCCCGCGCGCGCCCCGGCTTGGACATCAAACCACTTCGCGGCGGGCGGTCTGCCTGGCGAATCCGGGTGGGCGACTATCGCGGAGTCTACGAGTTGGACCGAGACGTAATCACGTTCACGAGATTCGGCCACCGCTCAAAGATCTACGATTTCTGAGACCGAGTCGGCGGGCAACGTTCACTTGTGGGATCGGCCCGGTTCGAAGTAGCCCCGAGCGGATACACCCCTAATAAGGGATAGATACTTTTAAAGGCACAAAACGCACTCACCAGACGATGCCGCCGCGGCGCCCGTCGACGAGATGGGATCCGGACCCTGACAACCCCGAGATCCGCCGCTGGAGAGAGAACCTCCGCCGGGGGAGCGTCTCCACCGGGGACGCCTGGTTCCGCGCCCTCCGCCGATTCTGCGCGGAGACCCGTCATACCGCACACGACTTGCTCGAGCTTAAGCCGAGGACGCTCCGGGACGTCTTCCTCGACTTCGTGACTGCGGACGAGAAGCAGGGCGCCGGTGGGTCGTACACCTCCTACAAGGTGAAGGTTGCCCGGAACTGGCTCAAGTTCAACGGCGTGACCCCGCCGTCGGGTGTCAAGGTCCGCTCGGCGGACTCGACGTACGAGGAGACGGCGCTCACGCCCGAGCAACTCCGCGCCGTCCTCGGGGCGGCCGGCCCGCGCGAGAAGGCGGCGGTCCTCCTGATGGCGACCGCCGGGGTGCGTCCGGAGGTCCTGGGGAACTACCTCGGGACCGACGGGCTGGTCCTGGGCGACTTCCCCGAGCTGGTCGTGGACCGGACGGCGGCGCGATTCCCGAAGACCCCGACACCAATCATCGTCCGGCGCAATCTCTCCAAGTCCAACCACCGCTACGTCACGTTCGTCGGCGAGGAGGGCGCGGCCGCGGTGGTGGACTACCTCAACTCCCGGTTCGCCGCCGGGGAGCGACTCGAACCCCGGTCAGCGTTCTACGCGCCGGAGCGGATTGACCTCTCCGAACGTCGGCATGTGCGGACCACCAAGATCGGGGACCAGAATCCGACGGGCGCTCCGGGCGGCAGGGCTGCCGAACCGGCCATACGTCCTCAGGACGACTGCGGCGAGCCGGTTCGCTGAGTGCGAGAACCGGGGCCTCGTCTCGCACTCGTTCTGGCAACACTGGATGGGTCATGCCGGCGACATGAGCGCCCGGTACTCGGTCAACCGGGGAAAGCTCCCCGCGACACCGATCGACGAGATGCGGGCGGCATATCGCCGGTGCGAACCGCACACGTCTACCACCACAACGCGGGCCGAGGTGGAGGACCGCGACCTCGAGACGAAGCGGCTCCTGCTCCTCGCCGTTGGTTACGCCGACGATCAAGTCGAAAAGATGGGAGTCGAGGGGATGGACACCGAGGCTCTGGTCGACGCAATTCGCAAGAGCCCCGCGCGGTCCGGGGCCGCCACGTCGCAGAGGCAGCAGGTGATTCAGGAGCCGGAGTTGCCAAGGTACCTCGCCGACGGGTGGACCGCGAAGATGCCGGTCAACGGCTCGAAGTTCGTCGTCGAGCGCGCCGGGTAAGACGGAGCCGCTCGATCTCCGCTACCAGGCGGGGGATGTCCGCCCTCGCGTGGGCGATGAACTCTGCGTCCACGACTGAGAACCCCTCGAGGTACCAACCTTGGATCCGTCGGACGTGGTCGTGCGTCGCCGCACTCGAGATGTCCGCGAGGTCGCGGCACCGGCGGCTCGCGGACAAAGCCCACGAGTGGAGATGGTCGGTCTTCCATGACCCGCCCATCTCGCGACGGTCGTGTCAGCAGAGGCCCGAGCCCTCCTCGCCAATCCCTTCGAGACCAAGCTGGTCAGCAAGACAACCCTGAAGACCCATCGCGTCGCTTCCGAGGAGCTAGCGAAACTCGCACGGCTGCAAGCCATACCCGAGTCGTACGTTCCGACACCCGAGCAGCGGGCGCTGCGCAAGCTGGTCCGAGAGCGCGTCTTCTACACTCAGCTGTGGACCGGCGTGGCGAACCACTTCTACGCCGTTCCCCTCCAGAAGGGGATCTCGTTTCGTCCCCGCCTTCTGCAACGTCGCACCTCCCGTCACGGTGTCGCGGATCCCTGCTTTCCCGAGATTCGAGCGCGGGCTCCAAGAGCGGGGCTCCATCGAGGAGCTCACCCACTCACTCTATCGGACGACCCGAGATGCCTTTGAGGCCTCTCCGGAAGCTCAACTCCTCGCCGCTATCCCCGGCGGGGGCAAGTCCACTTCAGTGGCTCTGGTCACCTGCCTCTGCCCGATCGATCGATTCTCGGGCCACGATGCCGTCGCGAAGTACTGCGGTCTCTGCCCAGCCGTCCATCAGTCGGCGACGAGGAGTTGCAACGGTCCCCTCGTATGGGACGCGAACCATCTACTCAAGTGGGTCCTGGTAGAGGCTCAATGGAGTGTCCGCCGGAATGGGGAGATAGGGGACGTGTATCGAGTCGGCTACCGGGTCGCCCGTCGGAAGGGCATGGGGAGCGGAACGGTTGCCGATGCACGGAAACTCGCACGGATCACCGCATCAGTCCTCCGTCGTCGCTCGCCTTACCAACCTCATGCTCCCGGGTTGTCGAGGTGCCAGCGGCCGATTGCGACGTCGTAAGGCGGCCGCCCCAGTCATTGTGCCGAGAGGCGATTCGGGGGTTCGCGGCCGCCTCTGTCCAAGTGCGCGTCAGACGCCGATAGCACACCGCGAGCGCGAACCACAACCCTGAGAGAGCGGAGGTCGATGTAGCGGCGTTCGACCACCATTCGGTGAATCGCCACGAGCTCCGTTCCTGCAGACGAAGCGTTCATAGCATCGCCCGCGCCCACCCTCGACGAAGCCGGTGCGATCACCGCTACCCCGCACCAGGGCATGACGGGGCTCACCAGGGCCTGGGCGGTCCCTTCTGGTAGCCGTCAGGTTACGACGGGGGCAACGGTTTGCCACGTCTGACACAGAAGGCAGAGCTACGAGCACTCCCCGCGCCGCACGACGTGCAATATCTATCACCCGTCGGCGGGGGTGGAACCGGGACCGAAGGCGGTGCCGATGACACGATCGTCGGGTTCGGAGTGGCTGCCGCGGTTCGAGAGAGCGCCCCTGCGGCCGCTCCGGTGGCCCTGGCCAGGCGGTCCGCGCCCTTGCTTTGGTTCCACGACTCGATGGCAGCTATGGAGATCGCGAGTCCCAGCGAGACCCCCGCGATGGCCAGTACGCCATCTGGGAAGTTCGTCGATTGCGGGAATACCCCTACTCAAAGAACGGGTAACTAAAGATGAGGGCGTCGGATGCGATAGCTAGAACGATTCCACGCGGACGCATGCTGTCTGTGCTGTGCTCCGTGACGATAGACCGAGACTTCCTGGGGAACCTGCGACGACTGGCGACTGAGGAGCGGGGGTCTTGCGCACCCCTCGCGGCCCGCCCTCGACCGCACGTGTCGTGGATAAAGCTCGCGCTCGCCCGGCGCGCGAACAGTCACAGGCTCCGTGCGTAAATGGGATTGCTTCTGCCGGCGTTAAATCTCAGGACACCTTCCTGCTCCTGATGGTCGCTGCGGTTGTCCTCTACGGACAGACGTGGACGATCGCTTCGCGCGGCTCCGGGTGCCGCGACAGACCGGGATTCCCGAGTTCGGGAGTCCATCGGCGGGGTCTGACGCGTCTCCCGGAGTGTCGATGGAAGGCGGGAACGACGTAGCACGGGTCCTCCGTCGGCAAACGCAGTGCGACCAGCATCGGTCGTTTCTCGGCAGTAGGCCGCTCCCAGCGTCCCAACGCCGCGATCGGGCGGAGGCCCCGGGGACTCCGAACTCCGGCGGTCATCGTTTCCGTGTCGATCTTCGCGATCGTGATCATGCTCCTGAGTTCGCTTCCCACGCAATCGTTCAATGCGGCCCGGTCGAGCGGGTTGCATCTGGACTCCCCCCTCTCTTCTCAGGGTGGAGTCACCAACTACCCGTACCTCGTGAACACGTCGCTCTATCCGAACCCAGACACTCTCGCGGTGAACGATTCCTACACCCTCCCCCAGGTGACTACCACCACGGCATCCGGAGTGACCACCATCAACGTGCTTGCGGTAAACGTGACCCCCTCGGGCAATGAGACGCTGGCCATCCGAAGTGGAACGTACAGTCCTACCATCGCTGCGCAGATCGCCGAATCAAACACCTCATTGAACATCCCAATCCAATGGGGCAGCTGGACCTACCCGTTCTCGGTCGAGACCGGGAGCTCGCGGTTGTGCTACGGAGAGCATTGCCTGGAGCAAACCGAGTACGGAGCCGGGTACACCACCGGGATCACCGGAACTGCGCTGGCCAATTCAGCCGGAGGGCTGGTAGCCGCGGCGAGTTTCGGAGGCAGCACCTCCGTGTGGGGACAAGGGGGCCCCTCCGGTTGGACCCTCTTCCAGGGAACACCGGTCTCGGGCTCGAACCCTCACCTGGCCACCCTCGGTGGGCAGGCGATGCTCACCACGCAGACGGCTTCCGCCGTCGAAGTGACGACATTCTATTTCCCCGAAGGGGATCTTTACGGCTACTTGACCTACCACACGACGACCCTCAGCGTCACCCCGGTTGAAACGGCGGCGTTCTGGCTGCCCAACGAGGCAGGTGGGGAGGAAGGGGTCGTCGTCTCGACACCGAGCGGCGCGATCCAATTCTACGATTCGATTGACGGCGGCTTCACGTTCCAGGGACCGTATACGATCGCCACTTTCAGCTCCCTTCCCTCTAACACCACCGCGCTCAATTCGATTGGCTCCACGGAGCTCACCAACCCGTATGGCTGGCCCGGCCAAGTCAGCGCAACGGTCATCGGCGCGACTGCGATGATCATTTACACGACCGACGTAGGGGGGGTCACAGCGGCGACAACCGCCGTATCGGTGAACCCTCAGGCGACCCAGTGGCTCAGCGGATACACGACCCCCCCGTCCATCGGGTCAGTGGCGTATCCCGCGTTAGACGGGTCCGTAATGGGATCCGTTTACGCTACCTGGATACAGGACAACGTGGAAACATGGTCGGTCGAACTGGCCGTGTTCTCAGCGACCGGGATGCCCATCCAAGCACCTTCGGCGCTCCCGGGAACACTCTCCGCATCGAGTCCTCAGACCGTATCTCCTCCCAGTCTGGCATTGGATGCCTTCGCTCAACCTTTCGACATATGGGCCATCGACCCCGGCAACGGTGCCCCGCTCACCCTCCGGTACACGGGGGCGTATCTCAGTGCTTCCCACGCGCTGAACGTGCTGAAGGCTCAAGTGAACGAACTTCAATCCGGCGACTTCGCGGCCCAGAGCCCGGGTTCCCTTGAGTCGAATCTGTCCAGTGACATCGCCAGTGATCTGACGACTGTGGGCAAGATCACCAAGACCAAGACGACCTATCTGTGCCAGGCGGCGAATCTGACGGCCAACACCATCTACAACAACGTCAGTCACCTGGAGTTCGAGGCGACGACCGCAGTCTGCGGCAACTTCGGGTACGTAGAGCAACAGACGACACCACCGGAGACTGACGGAGTCGCAACCGGCCCGCCACCGAACTACTATCGGCTCCACTCGATCGCGATGTCACAGGGGCCCATGTCCGCCCAGAGCTACCTGACCACGTTGACCGATTGGGTCCTGCAGGCGCTCGGAGTTCCGGTGTGGTGGGTGGGAGGCTCGAGGAATCCGGAGACCTCCAATCTACCCTACACCCCCGTGAAGGCCGGCATTGCAAATGCGACGTTCGACAGCAAGTGGTTTGGTGAGACTGCCACTCCGGTCCCGCTCTCTCCCACTACGGTGGAGCTCCAGCTGAGCTCCTCCAATCCCTACCCAACCTACAACACCGAGTGGAGCAGCGGTGGCTGCAACTACGCAGAGTCGACCGTTCCGACCGCCTACTACACGAACGTTACGGTGAACGGAGCGATGAAGTCCTTCACTTCATCAACGAATCTGATCCAGGATGTCTATCTGACTAACCTGACCAGCGACGCGGCCTTCAACTGGACCGAGACGTTGACGGAGTTGCTCGAGGGGTACGTAACTGAGAGTTGCCCTCACATCTACACCCATTAACTACTCGAACCCGCCCGGCCAGGGCCTGCCGCGATCCCTCTCACTGTCCCCGTCGAGCTCCGTGACCACTGCCCTCCGCATGTACACTACTGCGAACCCCTCGGTCCTCATGATCGTGAACAACGAATTCGTCTTTCAGTGGTCGAACACCATGCCCGCGTGGGGAAACGCGAGCATTTACGATCTCAGCTCAGGTGCTGGAGGGCAAGGGCTCCTCGCCCCGGGGTGGAGCACTTCCGACACATTCACCCCTACCACGCCCCTCCCCGTCTCGGGCGATTGGTACCAGGCGCAGTATTCCGCAACGAGCTTGTTTGGAGGCTGGAACTCCTCTCAGCTCCCCGACTACTCGCTCGGAGAGACGACCGGCAGCCCACAACTCAGCGCCTCATCAGCCTGCACCTTCCAGTACCGAGGCGGCCGGGGCGCCCTCGATCTCCGGCCTCGGCGTCATCCGGGAGGCGGGGGGAAACGCCACCGTAGAGTGGAATGCCTCGGCGGACGGCACTTCTTGGGTCGAGTACTACGAGGTAGGCAGTCAGTTCAACCTTACCCAGACGACTCCGGTGGGCACATCCAACGGCCGTGGAGGATGGGAATACGTGGTCCAACTCCACGGCTTGGCGCCTCTCTCCTGGTACGGAATCACCGCGAATACCGCGGAGATCAGCGGCTGTCTGAGCGTCGTCGGATCGGCCACGGCTCTCTACGTCAGTTCCACCACGCTCGCCATCAGCGCCAAGGACTGGAACTATGACTCAATCACGCACACCGGCGGGGGAGAGGGCATCTTCTGGACATTGTCGAAGAACATCACCACTTTCGGGATGTTCGACAACGGCAGCATCGTCTATACCAACCTCACCTCCGACCCGGTGACTACGGTTCTGGGCTTCTCCTCCCTTCAGAACTGGACCCACGATCCTCTCCTTTACTTCGAGAATCTCACGCTAGCCGATCTCAATACGACCTATCGCGCCCAGTTGTTCATGAACTTCACTGTCCCTCTCGATCCATGGACCAACGTGACGAGCCAATCGACCGTCATGTTCCAGAGCCAGCCGCTCACGTTCGTCTATCTCAAGGACACCTCTGGGGATGGATTGACCGACGTCGAGAAGGTGCAGGGGTGGACGGTCCCGGTACCCAACGCCCCGTTCTCCGCGACCCAGTTGCCGGGCACCGACGGGGCGCAGTCGGCCAGCGTCGTGACGGCGAATCCCGCTCTCTACTCGACCAATGGCCTGGTGAGCGATTACATCGAAAAGGAGTACGGGCTCGAATCCCAATACCGTTGACACGGCGGGTTCCCACATGTTGGATACCTGGAATCTCACTTTCGATCTCGGAAGCCATGCCATTCCGCACGCTTCCGGTTTCCAGGTCTGGTACGAAAACAAGACCTACAACCCCTTCGCCTCGGGGCTTGTGTACTCTCCGGGCCTGAAGGAAACGGGCCGTCCAGTGGCCGCCAACATCTCGAACATCAGTGCGACCCCGTCCAAGGGGATCACCTCGGGGGATGGCTCGAGCTGGGCGGCGCGAGCCCTGTGGAGCTATGCGTCCCTCTCGACGTTCGTCAGCCTCGGCGGCGTCCAAAACGCGCAATGGCTCCGGGCGGTGGAAGGGACATGGGACGGTGTCAAGACCTTCACGGTCTGGGGCAAGCTCTCGTGGGGCGCGAACCCCCTCGTCGCTGTCGACACCCGGCAATGGTATTCCCGACGGTGAGCGGGTCAATCCCCTTTCAGGGGTCTCCCTCGAGTTTAGTCCGGTGTTTTCCGATATCGCCTCCGCTCTCTATCAGGGAGATCCCTATTCCCTTCGCATGACTTACTCCTACTGGACCCCGCAGCACGGCCGCCTTCAGGTCAACAACTACTCCACGGAGGGCACGGGTGGCAGTGCTGGACCGATCAGCGGCTACTCGGCCACGCTTCCTGTGGGCCAGATGAATCAAACCCAGACCATCGAACTGGCCGTCGGTATCTGGTCGAACGGGAACTTCCTGCCGATACTGCTCAACGGGACCCATTACTTTGTCAATGTATCCTACAGTCTGACCTCCGGTACGAATCAGACCGTTTCGTCCTCGAGCGCCTATGCCAACGTCACCGGGCACATGGCGGAGGTTCCCCTAGGGGTAAAGGATCCCGACGTGGCTCTGGCTCCCCACGGACAACTCGACGGTCAATGGGCTGCCCGCCGGTCTCGAGCGATACACTGGTGAGCAGTCGTTCGACTTGGTCGTAGTGGACGCCCCGTCCGCGGTGACCTCCGCGAGCGTTCCGATGCCGTGGGGGGGTGACGCGCCGGCCGTTACGCTCTCTCCCGGGCTCAACGCTTTCCTCGTTCCGAGGGAGCAGTTCCTAGCCTCCCCGTTTGGCCAAGCGATTCTGCTCGGGAAGAATACGAGCTACAACGGGTCGCGAGGCGTGCCTCCCCTGATTGGGAGCTCGGAGGAGGGCCTCATCTCCGGGTTCGGCGGGGCGAACTACATGATCGACTTGGCCGCTTACTGGCAGAATCGGGCAGTCAACAGTGGGACCAACGTCGGAACCATCACGCCGTCGACCGAGACGGGAACGCCCTACACAAGCTCGCTGAACGTAAACATGACGGTAGTGACTTCGCCGCCCTCGAACAACACGGGGGTCGTCCCTACAACGCCGGGCCTCTACAACGTCTCGGACCCGGCCCCGCCCGCCATGCAGTCGATCTTCACGCTCAACGTCACCAGCGAGGCGACCCTCGATCTTCTTCTCGCCGCGCTCATCGACAACACCAGCGGAGGAGCAAACGCCGTCAATGGGACGCTCCAAGCAGTTACGTTTGAAGTGCCGAGCCTGAACCTTGAGCGAGTAGTCGGCAACGCCCTTCCGAACGAGACGCAGTCGAGCGACGGGCTCTATGGACCCTATACGGGCGGATATCGCGGTCCTTCCAACAACCTCTGGGGCGACTTCTGGAATGCAGCGACCTCGGTGATTGAGAACCCGCTTGGTGCGATTCTGTCGCTCGCTACCGTCGGATGGAACGCCGCCACTGCAGCGTATGACTACGCAAACCACCTCGTCCATGAAGTAGACGAGCTCGGGGGCGACATCATCTCGCGAGTTGCTGCGGCACTCGACTACGTTGGTGGGTTGATCCTGCAGGCACTCGAAGTAGTCGAGGGTTGGATTACCGCGCTCTTCAGGGCTGCCGTCAATGCTGCATTCATCCCAATCTGGTCAGCCTGCACATCGTATGCAACGACGCTGTTTGGCGCAACCGGGATGGCATACGCCGACCTCGAGGCTAACGGGACCGTCCCCTCAAGGGATGCTTCGCGTTTCTGGTCGGACTTCGGTGGTGCCGTATTCCTTGTCTCGCTGGCTATCGCGATTGCCGTAGAGATTGGCCTTGCGTTGGTGATGGGGTTCTCGCTGGGCGCCGGGTTTGTGATTGGAATCCTGCTGTCCATAATTTTAACCTCGCTGATGAGTCGATACGTGTCAGAAATCTCTATCTCTAACCCATCCGAGAACGGCTACACACAGGCAGCCTCATCAATGGTCTGGTCTGTGATGGAGATCACTAATTATACAAAAGTGAACGGTTCACTGCCGGCCGACAAAAGCGCGTCGAACTACACTCCAACCTGGACTAGTGCGGCCGAGGTTTACGGTTGGGGATGGAGCCTCTTCAGCACGCAATATGCGAGCTACGCGTTGCTTGCTGCATTCGGCGACAAGTCGGGTGTGTACAGCGCCGCAGCTGCGCTAGGTACGTTGGTCGTTGCGTTGATTCTCTCTTTAGTGCTTCTTCAGGTACACACTCTCGCTGCGTTTGTCACTACCGCGGCCGTCGGCAGGGCTAAGCATCGCCCTTGACATTTATTCGCTATTCTTTACGAAGTCGGGGCGTCAGGGTTTTGCCGGTGTGATGAACGGAATCAGCGCAATCGGAGATGCTTCCGCATTGGTCATCTCTCTGGTTGACAACCATGACCACATCTGAGCCAAGATCAATGCCTCGGCAGGCAGAGTTCAATCTCGCGCGGGCCCCCACACCGGGCGAGCAGGCCGACATGACTTGGTTCATCCGCTACGTGTTTGCCGCCATGACTGGGATCATGGTGGGCCTCGCACTCTGGTTCGTCGTCACTATACCCTTCTCGGTGCTCTTCCTCACACCAGAGATTGTCGTAATTGTGGTTGTGTCTCTATTCGCATGCGCTGCTGCATACGGTTTCCTAGGCCTGGGACGCGGCGCAGATTTCTGTTCGCTCGATGAAAATGGGTTTACGCTCAGGTATCGGCATGGGCGAGATCGCAGGTTCGATTGGTCCGATTCCCGGTTACACCTCACGCTAGTGGAATGGGATCCGTTGGGCCAACCTTTGTATGAGATTCGGACCCGAATCCCCGTTCGCAACGAGATCCCTGGCCACCTATACCGCGAGCTTCTCGCCCAAGCTCAATCCCGCGGTTTGACCGTCAGCACCCGAGTCGGCAGAGGCCCAGATTCCGCCGCAGTCACGACTCACGTGACCGCTCGACGCTGACTCCCGTCCCCGAGCGGCACACCCCCGGACCGATTTCCCCGGAGCCGTTTTCTGACGGAGCTATGGTTTCGGATCCCCACAATACTGGGTGGTATCCCCTGCTCCCATTGACCTCGAGTGCGGGTCTCTCTTTCCCGAAAGTTAGGAGTCAGATCCTTCGTGAGAACCTCGGCCTTGCAGTTCGAGACGCGGACGCCGCGTACACCCGCGGTTGGACCAACGGATGTGACGAAGGTTATCGGGGCGGCCTGAAGGAGGGCTTGGAGGAAGGCCGAAGGCGGGACATCCTTCCCGGGGGTTCGGAAGCCATAGGTTTGTTCGAAGAGGGTCGATGGAACCGACCCGGACAAAATCAGCCTCGCGTGAACGTTGATTACTGACCACTGATTAAATGGTTTAATATCCGGGGATCGCTCTCCCCTCGGGCATGCCGGGGTGGACGCTACGACATCGTGACACTGCCTCTCTCGAGGAACGACGCCTCAAGGGACTCGCTCTCCTATCGGAAGGTCGATCGCAGGCCGAGGTGGCGCGTCTCCTCGGAGTCACCCCGGCCGCCGTGTGCTATTGGAAGCGGGCCATCGACGAGGGAGGGCCTTCGGCCCTCCATGCCGTCCCTCGATCCGGTCGCCCCACCCTCGTTCCTCGAGAGCAGTTGGCCACCCTTCCCGACCTCCTCGCTCGGGGAGCGATCTCCTACGGGTTCTCCACCGACCTGTGGACCATCCCTCGGATTCTCCAGGTCACCGAGACGGAGTGGGGCGTCCGCTACACTCCGACGGCGATGTGGCGCCTCCTCCAGCGCCACGGGCTGTCGTGGCAGCGCCCCCGCCGACAGGCCCGCGAGAAGGACCTCCGAGCCGTGAAGAACTGGCGCACGCGCTCCTGGCCTCGCTATAAAAAAAAGCCCGACGCCGAAGAGCCGTAGTGGTCTTTGTTGACGAGAGTGGGTTCTCGCGGATCCCCTACGCCGCGAAGACTTGGGCGCCGATCGGAAGGACTCCCGTACTACACCACCTGGCTCGATGGCCAAAGTTCTCCGCCATCAGCGGGGTGACCCCCGCCGGTCGCCTCTACTTCCGCGTCCACGAGGACTCGATCCGTGGCCCTAAGGTGGTGGCGTTCCTCCGCCACCTCCTCCGTCACATCCGACGGCGGCCGATCATGGTGTTCTGGGACAACGGACCCCACCACCGTGCGGTGGTCGTCCGGGAGTTCCTCGACGGTCATCCCCGTCTCGAGATCCACCGATTCCCTGGCTACAGCCCCGAACTTAACCCGGACGAGTGGGTGTGGAGCCACCTGAAGAACCACGAGCTCGCGAGTTACGCGCCACACGACGTGCGCGAGCTCCGTCGAGGGGTTCGACTGGGGGTAATGCGAATGCGAGACCGACCGACGCTCGATCCGGTCCTTCGTCGAAGCCACTCACCTCTACGACAAGTCCACTGACTCGGTGAAAGGGCGCCGCTCAACCCGACTTCACCTCGGAGGACATTAACCTATTTTGTCCGGAGTCAGTAACCTGGAATGCCGAGGCTCAAGAGAAGAACCTTGACAGGGTTGCCGCGTGGATACGGGCCACTGACACGAAAACCACGGCTATACTTGCCCTGGACACTGGCATGATCGCGACTCTCGTCGCGGTGCTGCCAGGGGCAAGTGGCTTAGGCTCGACCGTCGCCCTCCTCGTTCTTGCCGGCAGCCTGTCCTTGCTCGTTAGCCTAATCTTTGCGGTGAGAGTGATGTTTCCCCAAGTCCAGGCCCAAAGGGATTCTCTTCTCTTCTTTGGAACGGTGGCCTCGAAGACCTTTTCAGATTACAATGCGGCGATTCTATCGAGGTCGCCTGACGGATACCTGCAGGACTTGAACGCCCAATGTCACACAAACTCTCAGATCGCCTCAAACAAGTTCCATAACGTCAGCCGGGCTCTGCAGTGGTTCCTAATCGGGCTAGCCCCCTGGCTGGCTGCCTTGTATCTTCTAGTTCGGGGTTAGTCAGATGTCGATCGCAGACGACATCAGGTCCGAAGTAGGCGGAATCCTGAAGGAAAACTGGACCACCCGGGACGGTCTCAAAGTTCCCGAAACCGCCGACATCGAGCTGGGGAACAATGCTGTCAAACTCGACGCCACCGTCTTGTATGCAGACTTGGCCGAATCGACGAATCTCGTTAACTCATTCCTGGCCCCGTTCGCGGCGGAGGTTTACAAATCCTACCTCCGGGCCGCCTGCCAGGTGATTCAAAAGAACAGTGGGGTCGTCACGGCTTTTGACGGTGACCGCGTCATGGCCGTGTTCATCGGTGGGCAAAAGAACACTCAGGCTGTCGGGTCCGCACTGGAGATCAATCATGCAGTCTGTGAAATCATCAGCCCGATGATCAAGGAATCATATCCGAAGTCAACATACGGAATGCGCCAGGGAGTTGGAGTCGATACAAGCCCTCTCTTTATCGCGAGCACGGGAGTCCGAGGCTCCAATGATCTCGTCTGGGTCGGCCGTGCCGCCAACTACGCGGCAAAGCTCTCATCGTTCAGAGAGGGTGTGTCTTCGGCCTGGATGACTGCAGATGTCTTTGCCGCGATGCACGACTCCGTGAAGTTTTCTGATGGGCAACCCACCGGGAAACCGATGTGGGAGAATCGAATGTGGGAAGCTCACAAGATCACGGTCTATCGCTCAGGGTGGATGCGCAGGCCATGATCTCTCGTCTCAGGTTTCCTATCCCAAGACGGCGCGATGTTGTCCTCACGTAGTAAAGGAGCATGCGAACAGCGGTCTCAAGAGGACCTGGCCAAGTCGGAGCGAGTCCGCCGACCCCGAATCGCGCTAGCCGGACTATCCCCACAAAGGGAAACCCCTCACGATGGCAAACGCCTCTCGGACCTCACCGCTCAGTCGTGAGGGCATCTGAAGCCGTGACGGTAGGAACCGACCCATAATGGGCTGGATCTTCAGGGCTGGCTACTCCGCCCACTCGTACCATTCGTGCCGCCTTGGGAAACCGGGCCCTCCGGCGGTTCCCCCAGCGTCCCCCCCAGCGCCGTGCCCAACAGGGGTGGCCCATCGCGCGAGTGTACGCGCGCGAAACCAGGGTCCGGCCCTCCGTGTAATCCTCTCACGTAATCACTCACGTAATCACCCCCGTAATCGCCCAAGTAAACAAGGGGTCATCCTCCTGTCATCAGAGCGTAATCATCGCACTGGTGCCTCGTAATCTTCCCCGTAATCGCATTCAGCTCCTTTCGAGCCTGCGCTGATCCCGCCCTCTTGTCCAAGCTCCTTGGGCCCGCGCGGGCCAGTTCTGCTGCGCCGCCTATGCGTCACCCCCAGCAGCCTCATCCGGCGGGGCACCCGAAGTCGCCGATCAGTCTGAATCCCCCGTGGCCCGATTGTCGTGACCTTGCGGCCGAGCATGATCGTAGGGCTCAGCCGGCCCTTCGTGGAGGGACGATGGGACCGGGAAGGACGCTTCCCTCTTACCGAGGGTTCTGCGTTCGGTTGGAAGGAAGAGATGTGCCGCACTCATCGTGAGGCTTCATGGCACTTCGCGTGCCCCCACCGAAGGCGGTAGAGTTCGTTCACTATCGCTTGGTGCTCTGGACCATTGGGTACTACGAGAATGGGTTCGTTACAGACAACGCACCGGTAATAGATCGCGAATTTCTTCTCAGTATAGTTTACCCCGTCCGAGTGGCCAGCCTCATACCCCACATTCCACGCACGGTGGTAGGTCGCTTCCTCGTCACGTTCGGCGATTCCCAGGTTTTCTCGAATCAACTGGCCGAGGCTCTTCCCGGTCTTCGTGCTCAACTGGTTGAGCCGATCCCGGTCCTTCCGGGGGAGTCTAAACGAGACTGGTGGATTCGACATGGCGAATCAGGGCTCTCTTCGGCAGCCTGAGAATTGGCTGGTCTCGCGCGAGCTGATCATCCCAGTTCCAGAGCCGTGAGGTTCATGATTTCTGGGAGGATGACCTCCGAGGCCGGCCACCCGGCGCGCCTCAACCGTCAGTGCTTGTGACATCCTCTTCACTCTAAGCGCGAGCCGAGAGCTCGGGCAATCGCCTCACATGTCGCCGCCAAGGTGGCGGGATTGTGGTTGTCGACCAAGTTCTCAGCGAGAAGGCGTAGAGCATGACCTTCCGGTTAATGCGCGCGCAAGTGTTCCCAGAGGCGGCGGGCGTCCTCCGCAGTCATTCAGGCCCCCCGTGGGACCCGACTTGGTTCCTCCGCCCGTCAGCCACAACGAACCGGGCAGGTGTGCCGGGTTCACACCGCGGGCGGCGCGAAGCGGTCACGATGCCCAATGCCACAGCACTTGTGCCGCCCGCTTTCCGTGGCCCGAGAGTAAACTCGGCGGACATAAGGAAAACACATCGAGTTTGTATAAGGGCCACCCCTTACGGCCCGTAGGTTTCCATGGTCGAGTTCCTGGTCGCTGATCTGCGAAGGGCGAACGCCTCTGTCCTCAGCGTTGTCTATCAGGCCGCAGCATACACGGCCAATCACCCAGTCCCCGGGGTCCACCCGTTCTGCCAGTTCCGCGTCGTTCTCGAGATTCTCAATTCGGCCGCCGCGGAGTCGGTTCGGGACATCTACAGAGACCGGCCGTCCTCGCTCCGAGTGGAGGCCAACGACCTACTCGATCGCGCTGCGACCGTCCAAGCGACGGTGGTTCCGAGCTCGTCGGTAATTGATCCGATGTCTGGTTCGCTGCAGACCGTTACCTACGGGACGGTCACCATTGCGTTGACTGCTCCGGGGTCGGATGCCCAAGGGTGATCGTGCCAATTCGCATGAGCCAAATGTCGGGTGGCCTCATCCTGGTAGGTATCTATCCCTTGTAAGGCATAGCCCCGAGCGGATTCGAACCGCTGTCGCCGGCTCCAAAGGCCAGCATGCTTGGCCACTACACCACGGGGCTGCACCGAGGACTGGTCCACTAATGCTATAGACCTGACGCCAGCCGGTTGGGATATTACGGGCCCCGCTCTGGCCTGCCTGTGCGGCGCACGAAGATCCTCGCCACAGTCGGGCCGGCGACGGCGACCCTAGGCCGGCTGGTCGCGCTCATCAAAGCCGGGGCGGATGCGCTTCGGTTGAACCTATCCCACGGGACCGAGGCCGACCATCGGACCTCGCTGGAGCTGATGCACGAGGCTGCCCGCTCGGCAGGCCGCGAGGTCGCGATTGTCGCAGACGTTCCCGGACCCAAGATGCGGATTGGCGCTCTCGTGGCCGGCGAGCTGAGGCTGGCCAACGGGCAACGCTGGACCTTCGACGCGGGCCCCGCTCTTGGGGACGAGCACCGCGTCGGACTCGAAGTCCCGTCGTTCCAGCGTCTCGCCAGAGTCCACGACCCGATCCTCCTCGGGGACGGGAGCGTCGAGCTGGTCGTCACGGGGGTCCGGACCTCCTCGATCGAGGCGCGCGTAGTGAATGGGGGCGCCGTGCGCTCCCACGCCGGGGTCTTACCTTCCTCGGGCGCGCTTGCGGAACGCCGCTTTCGACACGTCGGACCGACGGGCCGCCGAGGTTGCGCTCGAGGGGGGGATTGATTTTTTGGCCCTTTCGTTCGTCCGTGACTCGGTCGACCTCGTCGCCGCCCGACGCTGGCTCGACCGCCGCCCGAGCGGCTCGGAGGTCGGGCTGATCGCGAAGATCGAGCGCGCTGAGGCGCTCGCGGCGATCGATGGGATCCTGACCGATTCGGCGGGCATCATGGTGGCCCGCGGAGACCTGGGCATCGAGGTTCCGCTCGAACGACTCGCTCTTGAGCAGAAGCGGCTGATCGATCTGGCCAATGCACGGGGACGGTTCGTCATCGTCGCCACGCAGATGCTGCTCAGCATGGTCGACAGTCCTCGCCCCACTCGGGCGGAAGCGACCGATGTCGCGAACGCCGTCTTGGACGGGACGGACGCGGTCATGTTGAGCGAGGAGAGCGCGGTCGGTCGTTATCCGGTGGAGGCCGTCCGTTGGCTTGACCGGATCACCGCCACCACCGAAGCCGCCTTCGACCCGCGCTCCACTCGCGAGCGGGTCCGGGCGGCGCTGGTCGGCCAGCCGGTCTCGATGGAACAATCGGTCGCCGCGGCGGCCGTGGCCCTCGCCGAGTCGGTGGGCGCCCGCGCGATTGTCACGCCCACCCACTCGGGTCTGTACGGCACGCTTGGTCGCCGGCCTTCGCCCTTCGTGCCCCGTGGTAGCGCTCTCACGGCTTTCCCAGACGCGACGCCACCTCGCTCTGGTTCGGGGCGTGCAGGCCCATCCGGCCCCGGTCCATGCCCGGCTCCCCGACCTCCGTCGTCAGGCGGCCGAGACGGTCGAGGCGCTTCGACTCTCCGGGGAGGGCCCCGTCGTACTCACCGCGGGCTTCCCCGTAGAGGGGCGGCCCACCAACCTCGTCACCCTGGTCGAGGTCGAGGAGTTTGCGACATGAGCGTCTCCGAAACGGCCCCCGTTTCGAGGTAAGGCTCGCGGGCGGCCGAGGCGGTTCCTCGCTACGTTGCGCCCGGGGGAGGTCCCCCCGCTCCCGGAGGGGGTGGCTGGGTCCCGGGAGGTGGAGGAGGCGGCGGGGGAGCGACCGCCCCCCGACCCCTCCGGCGCATGGCCCCTCGACCCGCCCGCACGGTCAGCCGGTCGGTTCGCTCCCCGTGCCTGCCGTGGACGCGCCGGAGCGTCGGCCGCGGGGGTGCCCCCGCACCAGGAGGAGCAGAGGTAGGGGGACCACCGCGACCGTGCCGGCGAAGATCCAGGCAGCGGAGTAGGTCGAGTAGGTCGCGACGAGCGCGAAGGCGATCGCGAGAGCGCTTCCTCCGAAGATATTGATCGCATTCAGGAGGGCTAGCGCGAGCGAGACCCCCTCCCCCCGGGTCTCGGGCAGGTACATCGGGAGCAGGTAGAGCACCGCCCAGATGATCCCGTCAAAGAGCCCGAGCACCGCGAAGAGGACGAGCAACCCGAGCAGGGGGGTGAACGGAATGAGCAGGATCGCCACCCCCGAGAGCAGCCCGAACACGACGAGGATCCACCGCATGTCGCTCCCGTGCTCGGCGAGCCACCCCCCGAGCGGGCCGGCGGGGATCTCGCACGCGATCATGAGAGCGGGCAGCCCGGCGGCGAGGGCCACGCTCCAGCCCGGATGCACGGCGTGAGCGGTACTGGACGAGGTACTGGGCCGCCACGTAGAACGCGCCCCACAGTCCGATGAACGAGAGGGCGAGTGCCCAGAGTGAGCGCGATCGAAGGACGGGGCGGCTCGCGGCCCACATCGCCGTGGGCTCGCGCGCCGGTCGGGTCGTTTCGGTATGGGGGAGGACGAGCGGAGACACGGCGGTGGCTACCAAGAGCGCGAGGCCTCCTACCGCGAGCGCCGCGGCCCAGCCAAAGTCGGCGCCGATCAGTGCGCCCGCGAAAAGTCCGACCCCCGACCCAACGCTGAACCCGGAGTTGAAGAGCCCGACGATTGGCCCACGCGTGCCGGTCGGGTAATACGAGGCGACCAGCCCGAGGGCCGGCGCAAAGAAGAAGGCGGCTCCTGCGCCGGCCCCGAACCGGAGCGCCGCGAGGACGACCCAGTTCGGCGAGAACGCCGACGCGACACAGAACGCGCCCATGAGCCCGAGGGCCCAGATCGAGACCGTCCGGTTCCCCCACCGAAGGGCCGCCAAGCCGGCGGGAATCTGGAAGATGCCGGCGCCGGCCAGGAACGCCCCCAGCACCAGGCCGAGCTCGGGAGTCGTGGCGGAGAGCGCGCTCCCGACCAACGGGAGGACCGCGCCGATGTTGTACCAGTTGAACGCGTAGACGGTCCGGGCGAAGAGGAGGGTGCCGGAGGCGGTGCGGCGGTCCCCGCGCTCGAGCTCCGTCAGCCCCTCGCTCGGGTCAGGAGTCCTCGGGTCTCGAAGTACCGGAGGAAGCCTGCGGCCGCCAGCTCATACCCCGAAATGAGCGACTCCCGGTCGACCTTCCCGGACTCGGGGTCTTCCGACGAGAGGGACCGTTCCTCGTGTTCCCGGAGCCGGGCCGAAATGAATGCGACGTCCGCGCGTTCCTCGGCGGCACGGAACGCCACGTCCCTCCACTCCTCGACGATGGACCGGTAACGCGCCAGGTCGCGGGCCCCGTCGGGGCTCGGGCCAAAATGGCTGAAGAGGACGAGGCGAGGGTCCCGGCGTCGCATCTCCTCCACGCTCGAGAAGAGCGACTCAAGGTCGAGCTCGGGGGGCGGTACCGCGGGCCGGAGGTGGGAGGAGCGCTCGAGACGGACCCCGGCGCTGTCGCCGGTGAGCACGGCGCGGATCCGGTCGTCGTAGAAGGACACGTGATGCCTCGCGTGGCCCGGGGTCGCTATCACCTCAAGCGTGCCGGTCTTGAGTGGGAACCTTTCCCCGCCTCGGAGCGGGAGGACCCGCGGGGCGGGGGTCGGCACGATTGCCCCCCACAACGGGTCCGCGGCGGGGCCCCACGCCCGGCGAGCGCTCGCGATCAGGCGCGACGGGTCGATCAGGTGGGGCACCCCAACCTCGTGCGCCAGGAACGTCGCCTTCGGCAGCGAATCCACGAGCGCGCCGACCCCCCCCGCATGGTCGAGGTGGATGTGGGTGACGAAGACATGGCGGATGTCGGAGAAGGCGACCCCGGCCTCGGCGATGCCGGCGAGCAGCGCGGAGTGGCAGGTCGTCGGCCCGGTCTCGACGAGCGCCCATCCTTCGGGCTCGGGGAGGAGGTAGGCCGCCACGAGCCCCTCGGTGTCTCGGAAGTCGAGGTCGAGCATCTTCCGACCTTCGCCCAGCTCGCGGACCTCCGGGCGTGACATCGTCTCACCGGACCAAGAGCGGGGTCCCGAAGAAGAGGGCCGCGTAGGTCACGCCGGCCAGGATCGCCGCCGGAACAAGCGCCCCGACCCAGGCTGCCTTGCTCCAGGCGAACACCTTGGCTCCATCGAGCACTCCGAACGGGATCAGGTTGAAGGTCCCAAACCAACCGTTGAAGAAGGCGAGGATCAGGAGGGGTACGAAGAACGCCGAGCCGACGGCATACGTGGCGACCGCCGCGGCGTAAAAGACCGCGGAGAAGCCGATGTTCGAGAGCGGGCCCGCGAGGCTGGTCCGCCCCCATTCTCGCCGGTCCGACATGCCGCTCACGACCGTGGCGCCCGGCGCCGCGAACAGGAAGCCGACCGCGAAGGAGATCAGGAGGGAGAATACGAGCATGAGGGGCGAGTACCGGAACTCGGCCCACGCGCCGAGGCGCTGGGCCGCGATCTTGTGGGCCATCTCGTGCGCGACGAACGCCGTCAAGGCCGATAGCGCAGAGACCGCGACGACGGTCAGGCTGAAGGCGGCATATCCGAAGCCCCTCTGGAGCAAGGAACCGGAACCGTAGGATCAGCGCGAAGTCGACTGTGAGCACGAGGAATGCCACCGAGAGCTGGAACAGTTCGGCGCGCGAGGTGGTGATCCGGGTCGGCAGTGGGGCTCCCGTCGGTGTACGAGTAGCGTACCTGGTAAGGGTACGGGGAGGGGCCGCTCATGCGCCGACCTCGGCCCCGGTCCATGGGAGGACGGGCATCGGTGGGCGCCACGCCGCCCCCTGGAGTAAGTGATCGACCAAGTCGATCCCGTCCGCGAGGCGGGGACCGGGACGACTGAAGTACGCCTCGTCCGCGAGGAACGTCCCGAGGCGCGGCTCCCCGACCCCGGCGAGCGCGGCGCGAAGGGAGGGTCGCTCGAGCTCCCGTCGGGTGCGCTCGACCGCGAAACTGCAGGGGGCGAGGATAACCAGGTCCGGCTCTTCCGCCGAGATGGCCTCCCAGGTGGTCCGCACGCCCGGTTCACCGGCCCGGGTGCCAACCGGAGCGCCCCCCGCGGCTCGGACCATCTCCGGGGCCCAGAGGCCGGCGAGTATGGGAGGGTCCAGCCATTCGACGACCGCGACGCGCGCACCCGAACCGCGGGACGGTCGGCGTGCGCGGGCGCGCAGGGTCGCGGCGAGCCGGTGGCCTGCCTCCGAATCCCCCAAGGCGTCTGCGACGGTCTCCGTCGACGACCAGACCTCCTCGAGGCTCCGCGGCGTCAGGGAGACGACCCTCGGCCGGACTCCGGCCCGTGCGCATGCCTCCTCCACCTCGGAGTCGGTCACCGAGCACACTCCGCACAGGTCCTGGGTGAGGAAGATGTTCGGCCGCAAGCGGGCAATCTCGGAGATGTCGAGCATGTAGAGGCTCTGCCCCGTCGCGCGCGTCGCCGTCACGCGCGCATCGATCGCGGCGGACGAGGCTTCTGCGTCCCAGGCACGCGGTCGCATGACCACGGGCAGGTCCCGGACCGCGGCCGGGAAGTCGCACTCCGAGCTCCGCCCGACCAGCTCCTCGCCGTGGCCGAGCGCGAAGACCATTTCGGAGGCGCTCGGCAGAACGGAGACGACCCGCATCTGACCCCTAGGCCCGCACGACGCGGCGAACGCCTACTTACGTTTGCGGGGGGGCCGGGTGTGGACTAGGGCCTTCTCGCCCTTCGTTCGGATCGATCGGGCGACGGGCTTGCGGGCCGGCTTCGCAGCCACCGGGGGAGCGGTCGTGCGCCGCCGAGGGGGTGCCACGGGGGCAGGGATTGTTTGGGAGGCCTCCGCGGTCGGCTTCGGAGGCGGTGGCAGCCCCAGGTGCTGGCAGAGTGCGGTCTCGCGCTCGTGGGGCAGGCCGAGGGTGCGGGCTTCCGCTCGCTCCCGGGCCCCATCGACCGGTTCGCCCGTGCGCTCGAGCGCGACCCCGTGGAGGAATCGAAGCTGGGCATCCTCGGGAGTTCCGGCGAGGAGGGCCTCGATCTCCACGCGGGCCCCTGCCCAGTCCCCGAGGTCGACCAGGGCTGCGACTAGGTGGGCCCTCACCTCGAGCCGGGCTTGGTCTTCCGCGAGCAGGGCCCGATACACTTCGATTCTCGTCGTGGGGACGAGCCTGCGCCCCGAGCGTCGCTGCCCTTCCGAGCCGGGCGTCGACGTCGTCCGGGCGGGTCGCCAGCACCTCGTCGAAGGTTCGTTCCGCATCCGCGACCAACCCGAGCGCGAGCAGGGCACGACCGATGCCGGTCCGTGCTGGCAGGAATTCCGGTTTGAGGTTCGCGGCCTGGCGATAGAACCGTAGAGCAAGGGCCGGGACTCCCCAGTCGAGCCAGGTCCGGGCCCGGCCCATGATGTTGTCGAGCTGCTGCGCGCTCGGGAGCAGTCGACGGGGAGGAGTGCTGGGGGCCCTCGGCTCTTCGCCGAGGAAGGTTCCGAGCCCCAGCTGGCGGGCGAGCTCGTGGAACTGGTTTCCCTCGACGAGCGTGCCGCCTCGGCGCGCGACCTCCCCCGAGATCGCTAACGGCAGGCGACCGGGAGTGAGTACCACCAGGTGGACGGGGAGTTCATCGCTCTCGCCGAAGAGCCTACGGACGCTTTCGAAGGAAACTTGGTTCGGGTCCTCAAAGAAGGCGTACAGGAAGCCATCCCCGGTCCGGAGGGCCAGCCCCTCGGGGATTGGCTTCGCCGCGTCGAGCTTCTGCCCCATCGCCTCGACCAGGGCGCTCGCGAGCTGGACGAAGGCGGACGACGCCATCGGCGGTGAATCGACCCCCCCGCTTAATACCCGTATCGTGGACCCGAAACCCTCGTCGCCCGCCCGGGAGGTCGCGAACGCGCCCCATCCCGGCCGGCGCCGACGGGCCTGTTAAATAGGCCGAATGCCCCGCCGGATGGTGGACCTCGCCCGGCTCTATGCATACCTCCCGGCGCTCGAGACCGAGCTCCGGGCGAACTACTCCCGGGCCCGTCGGGAGGCTCCCCGGGCCGTCCGGCCCTTCGTGGAGATCAACCGGGAGTTCACGCTCCGGGGGGGCAAACGATTCCGGGCAATCCTGGTCCTCACAGGCTACCACATCGCGACGGGCCGGGACCCCCGCCCGGCGGTCCCCGCGGCCGCTGCGCTCGAGCACTTCCAGAGCTGGATGCTCATCCACGACGACATCATCGACCATTCTGAGGAGCGGCGCGGCGGCCCTACGGTGCACCGCGCCATGGCCGCCGCCCACCGCGCGGGGGGTCAGGAAGGTTCGAGCGAGGATTACGGGGTCGGGATCGGTATCACCCTCGGCGACCTCGAGGAGCCCCAGACAATCGACGCGATCCTGAAGACCCGGGCCCCTCCGGCTGCTCGACTCGCCGCGCTAGGCGAGTACGTCCGGATGACCCGGCTCACGGCTTACGGACAGCTGCTCGACATCCGCAACGGCACACTACCCCCCTCGCAGGTTACGGAGCAGGACGTGCTCGACGTCCACCGGCTCAAGTCGGCGATCTATACGGTGGTCTCTCCGCTGCGGATCGGCTCGGTGCTGGGAGGGAGCGCAGCCGAACGCCTCGAGGACCTCGAGGCCGTCGGCACGGACCTCGGGATCGCCTTCCAGCTGCGGGATGACGTGCTCGGCGCGGGGTTCGACGCCGAGGAGTCCGGGAAGAGCTCGAACGACCTGGTGGAGGGGAAGCGGACCCTCTTGGTGGTGCGCGCGTGGAGAGATGCGAGCTCCGCCGACCAGGCCCGGCTCCAGCGCGTGCTCGGGAACCCGAACGCGACCCCCGAGGATGTTGCGCGGGCCCGCGACGTCCTCCGGGCGACCGGGAGTCTCGCGTATTCGGAAACGCGGATTGCCGCGCTGACCACCCGGGCGCTGCGACGGCTCGACGCGAGCCGGACCATCCCGTCCCGAGGGAAACCTCTCCTGCACGAGGTAGCGGACCGGCTCGTCCACCGCCGGGCGTAGGCACCAGGTCTATTCGGACGGCGCGTCGGTCGCTTGCGCCAGGCCCTGGGCCTGGAGGGCTTGGGTCAGTTCCTGCTGCATCGAGGTGTACCGTTCCTTGAGGTGGTTCTCCTGGCGCTCGACCGCCTTCAGGCGAACCTCCAGGGTCTCCTTCTCCTCGGTGAGGAGGTCCTCGACCTCCTTCCGGCTCTTGGCCTTGACCAACAGCCCGCCGATCGGGCGGTAGACCACCGAGTCCTCAGGGATTCCCTTGAGCTCTTCCAGCGTATGCCCCGTCTCCCGAACCTTGAGGTCGATCTGGAGTCGTTGCTGTTGGACCGCCCCGAGCTCCTGCTGGAGCCGCTGAAACTGCTTGATGTCGTTCTGGAGCTTCGCCGGGATCGCCACGGGGGCGCCGACTCTCGGCGGAAGATAACGGCTTCGATGCGCGGGCTACGTCGACCCTGGCCGGGCGCGAGGTACGGCGGCCAGGGCGAGGTGGACCCAGCCTAGATAGGTGTTCAGGGCCGCCCGGACAGAGCCGGTGTCCCGCGCGCGGATCCTGATCTCGACCCGGGTCGGAGCCGGGCGATGGACCTCGGCATGGGCCCTAGGCACCTCGCGCGACGCCTCAGGGAGGAGCGCCTGTTCGAGCCAGCCCGCGAGTTCCGCAGTGGGTGTGCGGACGGAGATGGTCACCGTCCAAGCGGGATCCGGCTCGATCGATCCGGAAAGGGCCCGGTCGAGAGCCGCGACGACCCGGTCGGTCTTCTCGGCCGCAGCCTGAACGTAGCTCGAGGGGTCGACCAACCGGTCGATCTCGACCGGTTCGAAGAGCCGGCGGACCTCGGGGTCCGCCTTGGCCCGTTCGACGAGAGAGGGGCCCTCGCTCGGGTTCCGGGTTAGGCGTCGGAGGAGCTCGTGAGCCTCCGACCGAGCCAGTCCGCGGGCCGTGAGCGCGAGCATCAGGCTCTCGGTCATCGCTCCTCCGGCGGACCGGGCGATCTCCGCGGCCATGCGGTCGACATCGACCCGCAGACCCGTGAACACCTCATCGAGCTTGGTGAGGATGTCGTCGGTGAGCAGGATCGCGTGCGGGAGCACCACCCGCTCGTTCGCCGAGTTCGCGAGATCCCGCTCGTGCCACTGCACCATGTTTTCGAGCGGCGGCAGCGCGAACGCCCGGACGAGCCGGGCGAGACTCGTCACGTTCTCCGAGAGCATCGGATTCCGTTTCTGGGCCATCGTCGAGCTCCCGACCTGCCGCGCCTCGTCGAACGGCTCGGCGACCTCTGCGATCTCGGTCCGCTGGAGGTTGCGCACCTCGGTGGCGAGGCGTTCGGCCGTACCGGCGACCAGGGCGAGCCAGTTCGTGAACTCCGCGATACGATCCCGGCCGACGATCTGCGTCGGTGCCTCGTCGGCCGAGAGTCCCAAGCGTCGCATCACGCCGGACTCGACCTCGGCCGCTTTCGACCCGAATCCCGCACCGGTGCCGACTGCGCCCGCCATCTTGCCAACGGCGAGCCGCGGAAGGAGCTCGTCCAGCCGCTGGCGGTGCCGCATGACCTCGGCCGCGGCGACCGCCATCTTGTAGCCGAACGATATCGGCACGCCGTGCTGGCCGTGCGTTCGCCCCACCTCGGGGGTGGCCCGGTGCTTCTTCGCCAAGACGAGCAGCCCGCGGACGAGGCCGGTGAGGTCCTCCCGAAGCACCCGCGCGCTTTCCTGGAGCTCGAGCGCGAGCGCGGAGTCGGTGATGTCGGCGCTCGTGCATCCGTAGTGCACCCAGCGCCCGCCCTCGCCCGAGACCTCCGCGAGGGCGCGGGCGATCGCCATGACGTCGTGCTTAAGGGTCCGCTCCAGCTCGTCGACGCGTTCCGAGCCGGACCCGCCCGGCCACGACCGCCGCTTCGACCTCCCGGGCGGCCGCGAGCGGGATCATTCCGAGCTCGGCCTCGGTCGTCGCGAGGGCGGCCTCCACCCGGAGGGCGCGGCCCAGCTGGGCCTCGCGGGAGAAAAGTCCCCGGACCTCCGCTCGTCCATATCGGAACTCGAGCGGGCAGAACAGCGAGCCAGCGTCGCTCGTCACGCCCGGGGAGCCGGGACCGCGAATATAGTCCTTTGCGGGGAGCCCTGGGTGGGGGTGGTCTTATGGTTTCGGAGAACGTCTCCGGAGTAACCGGTCCACCCCGCTCCCGTACTGGATCGCTTTCTTCGGGCGCCGCACGATCTCCTCGGGGACGCCTCGGTGCCGCGCCCACGCACGAAACATCGCCTTGGGCGGATCGCCGGCGAGCCGGTCCTCGGAGGGGATCGACCTTGCCGCCCGAAGGAAATCGCGGTCGAGGAACGGCGCGTGGACCGACCGCCCGAGACGTCGGGCGACCTCCTGCTCCCTCGGCCACCCCCGGCCCAACAGCGAGGCGAGGTCGGTCTCACCGCGTCGGATTGCATCGTCTACGGCGAGCGTTCGAAAGTGGGCATACCCGAAGAAGAGCTCGTCGACTCCCTGCCCGCAGACGAGCGTCCCGGGAGGCGCTCGCTCGGTCGCGAGCGCGAACGCGGTCTCGATCGAGCGCTCGGTGGACGTGAGCGGGCCTACCCACGCCTCCACGATGCGCGACATCCGCTCCACCTCCTCCGGCGAGGCGGTCGACGCGAACCACGGGAGCTGGATGCGCTCGGCTCCCTGCCGGGCCGCCGCCACATCCGCGCTCTCGGTCAGCCCGAACGTCGTCAGCTTCGTTCCGGCACGCTCCCGGAGCTCCCAGGCGAGCACCCCCGAGTCGAGCCCGCCGGAGAAGAGGACCACGACCGGATCCGCGTCGGGGAGCCGGGCGAGGGCAGAGTCGAACGGGGCGTCCAGCTGGGCGAGCGTTGCTCCCCAGCTCTCCTCCGTCGGCTCCACGGTCTCCGGCCCGGACCGCGCAGGCGCCGATGCCCCCATAAGGACTGACCGGGTATCCGGAACCATGCCAGAGGGTCCGGGCGAGCCCCTTGCCAGGACCGCCCGTGCGCTGTTTGTGGACCGGGACGGGACCCTGAACCCCGACCTCCATTATCTGCGCGAGGCCGAACGGGTCGAATTGTACCGCGGGGTCGGGGAAGCGCTCTCCCTCGCGCACGACCACGGCTATCGCATCATTTGCGTAACCAATCAGTCCGGTATCGAGCGGGGGTTCTACACCACCGCCGACGTGGAGGCGATCCACGCTCGGTTGAACGCCCTGCTCCGGCCCCACCGGGCCCACATCGACGCGTTCTACTACTGCCCGCACGTCCCCGAGAGCGGCTGCGATTGCCGCAAGCCCCGGACCGCTCTGTTCGAACGGGCGGTGCGCGACCACCACCTCGAGCTCTCGACGAGCGCCATCGTCGGGGACCGCATGCTCGATGTTCGGGCCGGGAACCACCTCGGTCTCCTGACCGCCCTCGTGGTCCCGCCCGGCCACGAGGAGCCGATGCGGGCCGAAGTGGCTCGGGGGGAGATCGCCCCGTCGATCGAGGCGAGCCGGTTCCCCCTGGCCGTCCTCCGCGTCCTCGCCCGCGGCTGAGCGGGGCAGCGGGGCCTTCGGGAAGGGTTAAGCGCCCTATCCTCTCGGGCTCGCGGTTCGTCTTGTTGCCTTCCTTACTGCCGGGGCTCGTCGCGGCGATGGTCACGGTCGCCCTTGCCCTCGGGGCCATCCTGGCCCGGGCGCTGACGGCGGTCGCCGGGGCGGTCGCGGCCGCCTTTGGGATCGTGATCGTCCTGACCGCCGGGTACCCGTTCCTCGCGCTTCTCATTCTGTTCGTGGTGGCGAGCGTGCTCGCGACGCGCTTCCGCATCGAGGAGAAGAGCCGGAAGAACCTTCAGGAGGGGGCCGCCGGAGAGCGTGGGGTATCGAACGTCCTAGCACATATCCTCGTCCCGACGGGCCTCGCCGTGGCGATCTTCGTCGTGCCTCCCTTCTTCCCTCCCGGGACCGTCCTCTACGCGAGCGCGCTCGCCTTCGGGGCCGCGGACACCTTCGCCAGCGAGCTCGGCGTGCTCTCCGGGCGGGCGCGGAGCATCCTCACGCTCCGACCGGTCCCCCCGGGGACCAACGGAGGGGTCTCCCTACGAGGTCACTCCTGGGCGTTCGTGGGTGCCCTGACTACCGGGGTCGTCAGTGCCCTCCTCTTCGGATTGTTCGGAACGCCGACCGTCCCCATTCTGGTCTTGGTCGCGGTCGCGACCGGGGCCGGCTTCCTCGGCTGCCAGGTCGATTCGTTGCTGGGGGAGACCCTGGAGAACCGGGGGTATCTGACGAAAGGGACGACGAACCTCCTCGCAATGCTCGCCTCCGTCGGCATCGCGGCCGGCCTTCTCTCCATCGGGGGGTGGCTCGGGTGAGCGCGGGCCGACCCCCCAGCGGCAGCGTGGTCCTCCTTTCGGGTGGAATGGACTCGGCCACTTGCCTTGCCCTCGCGGTCCGGGGTCGGCGGCCGGTGCACGCGCTCACGGTCGCCTACGGCCAGCGCCACCTTCGAGAGGTCCGCTCGGCCCGGGCGCTCGCCCGCCACTACCGCGTCGCTCGCCACGTGGTCCTGACGCTGCCGGTCGGCCCCCTGCTCGACTCCGCGCTCACCCGGCCGGGAAGGCCGCTCCGCAGGAGACGGGGTAGAAGCGGGGAGATCCCCGCCACGTACGTGCCGGCGCGGAACACCATCCTGCTCTCGGTCGCCCTCGGATATGCCGAAAGCCATAGGCTCGACACGATCGTCATCGGGGCCAACGCCATCGACTACTCGGGCTACCCGGACTGCCGGCCCGCGTTTCTTCGCGCGTTCGAACGGCTCGCTCGCGTGGCGACGAAGGCGGGCGTGGAAGGGACCCTTCGCCTCCGAGTGCGAGCGCCGCTCCTCCGAAAATCGAAGGCCGACATCGTTCGGTGGGGGGAACGCTTGCGGGTCCCCTGGTCGCTCACCTGGAGCTGCTACGCAGGGGGTCGGACTCCTTGCGGAACCTGCGATTCGTGCCGCTTGCGGGCGCGCGGATTCGCCGGGGCGGGCGTAGCGGACCCGCTTCTGCGACTCCGCTAGGCCGACGGCGCCGAGGGACCAGCCGGCATCGGCGTCAGGACCGAAGTGCAGAACGAACAACGGCGGGCGGCCAGCGGGATCTGCGACAAGCACTCCGGGCAAGGTCGGGTGGTCGGAGTGGCCACCGGCTTCTTTGCGGCCTGTCGGTCGGCCCACCGCTGGTACGGGAGGGCGATGACGAAGAAGACCACGAGAGCGATCGTGATGAAGCTGATCAGCGAGTTCAGGAACGCTCCCTGCATGATCGAGCTCCCGTTGAAGGTGAGCTGCCACGAAGAGAAGCTGAACTTCCCCGCCATCCCGATCAGCGGCGTGAAGATGTCCGAGACCATTGCGTTCACGAGCGCGGAGAACGCCGCGCCCATGACGAAGGCGACGGCGAGCTGGATCAGATTCCCCTTGCTGATGAATGTGACGAAATCCGCCTTGACAGTTGCCATATGCTCCCCCGTGAGGTCGGAGGCGGGCGGGCTATTTGGCCATTACCGTTTCGCCCCTTACATCGTCTCGAGCCGGGGGATCCCGAGGAGGTCGAGCGAGTTCCCCAGCGTCTGCCGGACGGCGGCGACGAGGGCGACGCGGCTCGCCTTCTCCTCGCCCGAGCGAAGCACGGGAACCGCGTGGTAGAACCGATTGAACCGGTCCGCCACGTCGTGAGCGTATCCCGCGATGGCGTGGACGTGGGCCCGCCGGGCGGACTGCTCCACGGTGCGAGGGAGACGTGCGATAAGCCGTACGAGCGCAGCTTCGTCAGGCTCGATGAGCCGCTCCGCGTCGAAGGCATAGGGCGGGCTCCCCGCTTCGGGCTTGCGGAGCACGCTAGACGCTCGGGCGTAGGAGTACTGGCAGAACGGACCGCTCCTCCCCTCGAAGGAAAGCGCGTCCTCCCAGCGGAAGACGACCGGTTTCTCCGGGGCGACCCGCAAGATGTGGTAGCGGACGGCCCCGGTCGCTACCGCTTCGGCGATGTGCTCGACCTCCTCGGGCGCGAGGCCTTCGCGACGGGCGAGCACCTCCTTCCGAGCTCGGTCGACCGCCTCGGCGAGGAGCTGGTCGAGCCAGACGGCGGAACCCCCTCGGGTCGACATACGACCACCGTCGGGCACGGTGATGTCCTGGTAGATGATGAAATCCGGGCGACGTGGTTCACCGATCTCCGCGAGGAGAGCGCCGAGCGTGCGAGCGTGAAGCTGGTGGTCCTGGCCCAGCACGTCAATCACCCACCCGAAGCGAGCGAACTTCGTGAGATGGTAGGCGACATCGCGCGAGATGTAGAGGCTGGTGCCGTTCCCCCGCTGGAAGACGACGTGCGTCTGTTCCTTCGGCAGCCCGTACGTCGCCGTGTCGATAGCCCACGCGCCATTCTCCTCTTTGCGGGCGTGGGGCGCGTGCTGGAGCCGTTGGAGCACATGATCGACGGCCCCGCTCCGGACGAGGTCCGACTCCCAGACGAACTCATCGAACGAGACGCCCAACCGAGCGAGGGAGGCCACCATCCCGTCCAGGATCTCCTGGGCCAGCGCCCGATGCTCCGGCGGGGCTTTCCCCGTCTCGAGACCGTGCACGAGCTCGGCGACCTCTTGCGCCGCCTCGGGGTGCGACTTCAAGTACGCGCTAACCGCCGGATAGGGGCGTCCTCGATAGTGGTCGGGCTTCTCGTCGGGCGACGCGCCCTCCATCGTGGCCCGTATCTCGTCCGGCCATTCGGCCAGCGGCTTCGCCCAGATCCAGGTGATCATCGCGGCCTGGCGTCCCAGGTCGTCGACGTAATACTGTGTCGTCAGCGGCGTCCCCGCCGCCCGGAGCGACCGCGCCAACGTGTCTCCGATGAGTGCGTTACGCACCCGCCCGATGTGGAACGGGCCGGTGGCGTTCGCGCTCGTGTGCTCCACGCACGCGGACTCGGCCGATGGCGGTCGGTGCCCGTAGCTAGGCCCGAGCGCGAAGATCGTACGCAAGGTCCGGTCGGTCGAGCCGGCTGGGGTCCGCGACGAAGTTGAGGTAGGCACCCTGGGCGGAGACGGATTCGACATTCCCTTTCGGTCGGATCGCCGCGAGCACCTGGTCCGCGAACTCGCCGGGAGCCACGTGCGCCCCTGCCGCCAGCCGATGCACGGGCAGCGCGGCGTCCCCCTGGGGTCCGCCGTCGAAGTCCAAGAGCGATTGGATCACCGCGGTCTCGGTAGGCGCGCCGATGGCCGCGAGCGCAGCCGAGAGCTGGGCGAGCAGATCGGCCTCGAAAGGGCGCCAAGGGTCCGGGTCGGGAGGTTCGGTGCTCGCTGACACTGGCCGACCCGTCCGGGAACCGCTTTACAGGGCCGTTCGTCTTAATGGTTCTCCATGGCGACGCTGCTGCTGGTTCGGTACGGGGAGCTGGCGCTCAAGTCGGCGCCCGTCCGCCGCGAGTTCGAGGGCGCCCTCCGGCGCAACCTTCTCGATCACCTGGTCGAGGCTGGCCTCGACGGCCGGGTCCGTGCGGACCACGGCCACCTGTACGTCGAGGCCGACGAGAGCGACCCGGCGGTCCGACTCGTCGCCCGGGTATTCGGGGTTACCTCGGTCAGCGTCGTCCACGAGATCCCTACCGAACGCGCTGCCATTACGACGAGGCTGCTCGAACTTGCGGTACCGCGCCTTCGGCCGGGGGCGAGCTTCGCGGTGCGCGCGCGTCGCACGGGCCAGCACCCGTTCACCAGCCAGGAACTGGCGCGGGACCTCGGAGGGGACATCTTGGACCGTTTCGCGGACCTCCACCTTCGTGTCGACCTCGAACATCCCGAGGTCGAACTGTTCGTGGAGGTCCGGGGCCCTCGGACCTACCTCTACTTCGACCGGGTCGCCGGCCCCGGAGGGCTCCCGCTCGGTGTCGCCGGCCGTCTCGTGGCCCTGGTCGACGGCCGCCGAGCGGCCCTCGGGGCCTGGCTGATGATGAAACGGGGATGCCGGGTCGGGCTGATCGTCGCCCCGGGAGGAGAACCGTTCGCCCGGGAGGTGCTCGCCCGGTACGACCCGCGACTGCGTTTGGCCCCGGCCCCGGCGCTGCCGGAGGAGTGGCCGGCGGCGATCGGGGCGCTCGCGGACGAGCTCCATGCCGATGGGGTCGTCCTCCCGCTCAAGGTCGAGGAGTACCCCGGCATCCTGGGCCGGTGGGGCGACCGGGTGATCTTCTCCCCGACCGTGGGACTCACGGAGCTCGAGGTGGAGGAGCGATGGCAGAGCATCGCCGCGCGGGCGTCGTGAACCAGCGCACGCTCGCCGGCGACCCCGACCCGGCTCCGGCGGAGCTTCCTCCGTCCCCTCCTTCGGGAGGGCCGGAACCCCTTCCGCCCGATGCGCCCGAGACGTCCCCGCCCCGGGCCTACGCACCGGTCGTATCCTCGAGTGACGCACTTTGGGAGAGGAAGTTACGGTGGTTGAGTGCGCGGGCACGAGCGGAAGCGGTTCGCGACTCCGATCCCGCACCACCGCCCGAGAAGTGACGGCCGAGGCCTACCGTGCCGAGGCTCCCGGTCCGTCGCGGCCCGGTAGGGTTAAGAAGAGGTCTCCAGTGGGCGCGACGCTGAGGCTTACCATCCCGATGTACACGGTCCACGGCTCGTTCTACGCACGGCGCGGCTACTGGCAGCCGTTCATGAAGCAGCACGAGGCGGACACGATGGAGAACGCTCTCCATTGGGCGCTCTCGGAGATCGGCGGATGTCACGGGGTCAAACGCCATCTGATCCGCATTGACACGGTCGCCGAGGAAACGGCGGGATAAGCGGAACGCCAGAGACCTTTGCCTCGGCTCCGTCCCAGGCGTCTTGGTACTTCTCGGACTGGGGGAAGACCCGCATGGGTTCTCGATAACTCGGTCCGGCTGCCATCCGGCCCTGGAGTTCCCGCTCACGCCGACCCGGGGCAGAGCGACTCCTCAGAGCTCCACCGCACCGGCGACCGGCAGCGCCCTCCCGTCGGCGCCTGCGAAGCTCCCTCCAACCAGCCGCCTTCCCCGAGCTCGCTCCGAAGCAACCGGCGGGAAGGGCCTCGGAGGGTGACGCAGGGCCGGACCCCAGTCCTGGCCCTTCGGGCGGCCCGAGAGCTCGATCCGGTGATCTGTGCGGGTGCGCTGGCTCCCAGGCAGTCACGTGTTGAGCATTCACAACCTGCGACGGCCCGGGGGCGACGCGCGCACGGTCCCAGCATCCCCCCCGGGCGAATGCTCAGACGCGACTGGAAGGTGCGACATTCGGCCTCCCCAAATGTGCCCGAGACCCGCCGTCACACTGACTGACGTGGGCCGGACCCCCGGAACGTCTCGAAGGAGGTCCGTGAACGGTACCAGCGGCCCCTCAGTGCCGGGCGGACATACAGGTTATATGTCGTAACATTCCCCCCCCAAATCGCGCCCTGACTAGGTGAGGGACCGGGATGGAAGTTCACAGCATCGAGACCGGCTCTCTCCCCCGGAACGGGTCATTCGGGCGGTACCTGAACTTGGAAGGTCTCGAACCCGCCGCTCCGCCTCCGGGCGTGGACGGCAAGCCCTCGCGTGTGCCGCCGGTCTCCGGGTCCGACGAACTCGACCACTCGCTGCGTGCGATCGGGAAGGGCTCGGTGGTTTCCCTTATCGGGTCGATCTCTCAGCTCGTATTCACCTTCGTAGCCTACATCGTCGCGGTTCGGGTCCTTTCGGTTCCTCAGTGGGGAGAATACACCCTCGGGGTCTCGGTGACGGGACTTCTGTCGCTGGTAGGTCTCCTCGGGCTCAGCCAGGCAATGGCCCGGTCGCTCGCCTTCGAGAAGGATCCCGCCGAACGACGCGCCATCGTCCGGTGGGGGTTGGGGGTCTCGGCGATCTCCGCGGTCGCGCTCTCCACGACCGTCTACCTTTCCGCAGGTCTGCTGGCCGACCTGTTCCACAACGCCGGCCTCGTCCCCGTCTTCGAGGTAATGTCGGTCACGGTGGCCTTCGGCATCCTGTCGACCGCCATCGGGGGGGTGTTCCAAGGGTTCAAGGACGTCGTTCCGAACGCCCTGATCGGCAACGCGACGAATGCGGCGCTGTTCGCCCTCTTCCTGGTCCTGCTGATCGACCTTCACGTCGGCGTACTGGGTGTCGTCCTCGCGTACGTGGCCTCAAACGGAGTTGCCTTGGGTCTGCTGACCCTGTACACCTGGCGAAACCTCCCGCAGCACCTTCGGGGAGACGCTCCCCCGAAGCGACGTCCGCGACCCGGTCTATGGACCTACACATTCGCGTTCTGGGGGGCGAACAACTTGGTGTTCATCACCGCGTACGCTGACACCCTGATCCTCGGAGTCTTCTGGCCCTCGCAACAGGTCGGCTACTACTCTGCCGCGATGACCCTGGCTCGGATCCTCCTCTTCGGGACCATGGCCCTCGCGTTCATCTTTCTCCCCATCGCAGCCAGCCTGATCGCGGACGGGGACCTGGAGGGGGTCCGGAGGCTCGTACATCACCTCGAGCCGCTGGGTCCTCGTCGTGACCGTCCCGTTCTTCCTCCTGTTCGCCTTCGCACCCGAGTCGTCCATGGAGTTGATCTGGGGGCATCGGTACGAGCCCGGCGCTTCGGCGCTCCAGATCTTGGTCTTCAGCTCCTTCCTCGCTTCTATGCTGGGTCCGGTGCAGTCCACCCTTGCGGGGGTCGGCAAGGCGAAAGTCCTCGTGTGGACCTCCATGGCCTCCGCCGTCACCAACATCACCCTCAGCCTCCTCCTGATCCCGAAGTATGGGTTGATCGGGGCTGCGATCGCCTGGGGAGTGGCGCGGGCGATGCTGCCCATCCTAGGCCTGAGCGTGCTCTACGAATTCTGCCACATCACTCCCTTCCGACGGGTTCTGCTGTTGCCGCTCGGAGTCACCCTTGCGATTGGGGGACCCGTCATGCTGCTCGCCACTACGTTCGACCATTCACCGTTCCTGGTGATCCCGTTGTTCTTCTTCGGCGGAGCCCTCTACCTCGTCGCGATCCTGGCGACCCGAACCCTCTCCCGCGACGATCTGGTGCTCCTCGAGGGCGTCGAACGGGTCCTGGGCCGACGGTTACCGGCGCTTCGAGAGTTCCTCAACCGATTCATCCACGACCCGGCCCCCGCGCCGCTCAGAACTGCGGTCCGCTAGTCGCGACGGGGGGACCCGCTTCGGGCGACCGGGGGTCCTCGACTCGGCGGGCAGGAGGACCATGCTTCCCTCCAGCGAATGCCCCCGGGTTCCGACCTGACGGCGGGCGAGACCCGGGGCTACGGGGAGGCCGGGGGCGGGCCGACGAGCCCGACGCTCGCTAGGTGCTTGAGGATCATGCCCGCGGACTCCGCTACAGTGGCCGTCGACGTATCTACGACGAGGTCAGGCCGCGGCGGCTCCTCGAACGGGGCGTAGATCCCCCTCATCTTCTGCTCCGCGAGGGCCTGGGTGCGTTGGTAGGCCTCCTTCGGGTATCGCTGTCGGCGAACCTCCAACGGCGACGTGAGCAGGACCTCGGCAAAGCGCGACCCGACTTCCGACCGGGCTGCGCGACGGGAGGTCTCGTACGGGGTAATCATCGCAACGATCACGGCGATCCCGCTTCGGGAGAGCATCCGCGCGGCGTAGCGGACTCGTCGCGCCTGGAACTCTCGGTCGCCTCTCGAGAAGCCGATTTCAGGGACGAGCAGCTGGCGGAGCGCGTTCCACAGGAGTGCGTAGGCGGACCACGCCAGGAGATACGGCTGGTCCCGACCGAGTGCGATCGCGGAGGGGCGATACGAGTGGAGGAACGGGCGCAGGATCCGCCGGCCGTCGAGGATCTCGGTCTTCCACCCGAGGGCCTTCAACCGGACGCCGACCTCTCGCGATATCGTCGACTTCCCAGTGCCAGCGCGCCCCTCGATCCACACCACGAAGCCATAGGGGGCCGCCGAAGCGTTTCCGGGCATCCTCCCTCGACCTCATCCGCGAGCCCAAAAACGTTTCCCCGGTCCGTGCTCGAGGTCGGTGGGGTGAAGGGCGCTCTTCCCGCCACGTCGCGACACTCGGCTGCGTGGCCGAAACCATGCCGGGTACGCCGGGACATGCCCTCCGGCCGAAGCGCTCTCTCTGGGCTCCTAGTGAGTCCCCGCGATGCCTAAGCGTTAAGGCGGGGCGCCCTTCGCCTAGGTGTGGCGGACCGGGGGGCGGCGACGGGACCTGAGGGGGAAGACCAGGAGGTCCAAGAGGACCTGATGCGTCTCGAAGCCTACCGGAACCAGCTCCAGGCGATTGTCCAGCAGCACGATATCCTCTCGGGCTCGCGGGTCGAGCACCTCCGGGCCCGAGAGAGCCTCGAGGGCGTGGACCGGGCCGCCCCGGGGACCGAGTTCATTCTCCCCCTCGGGGGTGAGGCGTTCGTGCGCGGCTCCGTCGTCAAGGAGGCGCCCGTGATGCTCGGGATCGGCTCGGGCGTGGTCGTGGAGATGGACCGCGCCAAGGCCCTCGAGTTGCTGGGCGAGCGAGCCAGCAAGATTGAGCAGGCGATCCGTGACCTCGAGGGCCAGGCCGCGTCGGTCGACGAGCGGATCCAGCTGCTCTCCCGACGGTTGGACGCAGTCTCCCGCGGTGCGGCGGGGGCGTCGCATGTGGGCCGCACTTAAGGCGCGTCTTCGTCGGCCGGAGGAGCCGGGGCAGCCCCCGGCCCCGACCGCCTCCCCCTCGCCTGGTCCCGGATCCGCGCCGACCTCGTCCTCCCCCGCCAGCGCACCGGCCCGCCCGACGGGCGTAGAGCCGGCCCCCGAGGGGATCTTCGCCGAGGGATTCTTCGGAAAGCGGCTCCAGGAGGCGACTGTGGACGAGGTCTTCGACGACCTCGAGGTAGTCCTGCTCCAGTCGGACGTCGCGTTGCCGGTCGTCGAGCGGATGCGGAGGGACCTCAGGAAGCAGCTCGCAGGCCGAAAGCTTAGGTTCGGAGTCGACGCCGAGGAGGCGATCAAGACCTGCCTACAAGGGACGGTCCGTTCGATCCTCGCGCGACCCCCCATCGACCTCGCGGCGAACGTCCGCGCAGCGACCCCGAAACCGTACATCATCCTCTTCGTCGGCGTCAACGGGACCGGCAAGACGACCACGCTCGCGAAGCTCGCCGGGTGGCTCCGCACGCACGGACTTTCCGTCGTGATCGCCGCCAGCGATACCTTCCGGGCCGGTGCGATCGAGCAGTTGCTGGTCCACGGCGAGCGGATCGGGGTCCGGGTGATCCGCCAGCGCGAGGGGAGCGACCCGGCCGCCGTCGCGTTCGACGCGGTCGACCACGCGCGCTCGAAGGGGGTAGACGTTGTGCTGGTGGACACCGCCGGCCGTCAGCATACCAACGAGAATCTCATCGAGGAGGCGAAGAAGATCCGCCGTGTCGTGAACCCCCAATTAACCCTGTTCGTCGGGGACGCGCTCAGCGGACACGACGTCATCGAGCAGGCACGCCTCTTCGACAAGGCCCTCGGGATCGACGGACTCGTGGTGACCAAGATGGACGCCGACACGAAGGGGGGCGCGGCGCTGAGCCTCGCCTTCATCACCAAGAAGCCGATCCTGTTCGTCGGCACCGGCCAGCGGTACGGCGACCTCGTGCCGTTCGACCCGGATTGGATGGTCCAGCGGCTGTTCACGGAGGGGACCGCCGGGTGACGGCCCACCTCGACGTGGTCCTGGTCCGGCCGAAGGAGGACGGCAACGTCGGCGCAGTGGCGCGCGTGGCCCGGAACTTCGGCGCGGACCGGCTCCTCCTCGTCAGTCCCCGCGCGAAGGTCGGGCCCGAGGCGAACCGTCGCGCGATGGGCGGTCTGTCGTTGTTGAAGAAGGCCGCCACCTTCCGCTCGTTCGACGAGGCACTGGCCGGAGCCGACCTGGTGGTCGGGACCACCGACATGTCGACCGGTCGTTCCAATGCCTACCTCCGCCGCTCGGTCAGCCCGGAGCGGTTCGGGGAGATGCTGCGGACATTGAACGGGCACGTCGCGCTCGTGTTCGGCCCCGAGGACAACGGCCTCTCCCGTACGGAGCTCGCCCGATGCGACCTGCTCGTCCACATCCCCGCCCGTCGTGAGTTCCCGACGCTGAACCTCTCCCATGCGGCGGCGATCGTCCTGTACGCGACGCACCGGGCGCGCGGGACCACCGACCCCGAGACCACGCCGGCGCCGGAGGAGCTCGAGCTGAACGGCACCGAAAAGGAGCTGTTTCTCGAGCGGGTCGGGGAGTTGCTGGTCCGTACGGGCTACCCCGCGCACAAACGACGGAGTTTAATCCTCCTGTTTCGTCGCGTACTGGGCCGGTCGACGCCTACCGAGGCGGAATACCGGATGATGCTCGGGCTCTTCAAGAGCTTCGAGCGCGCACTGGACAGGAAACCCCATGGCTGAAGGGAATGGCGACTGGCTACGAGCCCGCGGCATCGGACGGGAACGGTTCGCGGGATACCTCGAGGAGTATCTCGGTTCGATCGGCTACCGCGTGGCGCGGAGTGAGGCGACCGAGCCAGCGGGGACCCGGGTCACGGGTCAGCTCGACCGGATGAGCCCCTCCGTGCCCCCGGCGGCAAACTCGTTAGTGTTCCGGTTGTACCCGACCAGCGGCGGCGCCGCGATCGTGTGGGAAGCGCCGCGCGAAGTCCCCCCCGACCAGCGACCGCGCATGGACCGACTGGTCCGGGAGATGGAGAGCCATCTCGAGCGGGCCGTCCATACCGAGAGCCACGCGACCGCGAAGGTCGTCCGCCCCACGACCCCCCACCTCCCATGGACGAACCCAACGACCGGGAACCTCCCCGACTCAGGTTCGCCGCCGGCAGCTTTATAATCGGCACCCGGGTCCCCCGCCCCGCTCGATGACGACGTCCGTCTATCGCTACATGGCCGGGTCCTTCCGGGAAACCCTCGGGGACGAGGGCGCCGAGCGGCGCCACGAACGCCTCCTCGCCTGGCGCCGCGAGAACACGGTCACCCGCCTCGAGCACCCCACCCGGTTGGACCGTGCCCGTGCGGTCGGCTTCCGCGCCAAAGGCGGCTACCTGGTCGTCCGCGTGCGCGTCCGCCGAGGGGGGCAGCGCAAGCGGGCGATCATCGCCGGCCGCCGTCCCAAGCACAAGGGGATCCTCCGCATGACGCTGGCGAAGAGCCTGAAGCGCATTGCCGAGGAACGCGCCGGCAAGCACTACCCGAACCTCGAGGTGCTGAACTGGTACTGGGTCGGCGAGGACGGGAAGCAGAAGTTCTACGAGGTCATCCTGGTCGACCCGTCGCACCCGGAGATCCTCGCCGACCCGAAGATCAACTGGATCGCGGCCCCGTCGCAGAAGGGGCGAGCCTACCGTGGGCTCACGAGCGCGGGCCGGCAAGGCCGCGGCCTGCGCTGGAAGGGCAAGGGAGCGGAGCGGTACCGACCTTCGCGTGCAGCCAACCGCCGCCCGACCCGACGGACCCAGATGAAGGTCATCCCGTAGCGGCTTCCTCGCCGTCGGCCTCGTCTAGGAGCTGCTCGATCGAGGCGCCGTCGCTCTCGGCGAGCCGACGCGCCCAACCGTAGAGGCCCTCGACGTGGACGATCTCGCCGCGGAGGACCCGGGCGAGCCGGCGTCGAGTGTCGAGGTCGAGCTCCAGCCGCTCCGCCGTCAGGAATCCCGCGAGCCGGTGGGCGAGATGGCCGCCCTCCGTGTCCCAGTCGGTGAGGATCACCACCCGCCTCCCCCGCCGGATCAGGGCCTGGGCGGTCTCGGCGAGGGTTCGTCCCGCGTGCAACGTGGCGACAGTGCCGGGGAGCCCCAATCGTCGGACCGAGCGACGGTCCCGTTCGCCCTCGACCAGCACGACCGTCCCAGCCTCGGCGCTCGCCGACCGTAACCGTTGCCAGAGGTCGACGAACCGGTCCAGGGTGGCGGAGGTATCGTTCCCTTCCCGCATCCGCTCTCCGGCGCGAGCGGGGACCCACCCACCTCCGGCGCCAGGAACGGAGACCGCACACCTCCTATAGTCCTTCGGCGGTGGGGGCGTCCCTCGAGGATCCGTGCCCGACCACTTCTCGCTCTTGCTCGAATGGAGACGGAGTGAGGCAGCGACCCGAGGTCTGGCCAAGCTCCCCCACGACTTCTACTCGGTCACCGTGGGCTACCTCGCCGACGTGCGCCGCTCCTACGAATCGGACCTGCGGGAGAATCCGTCGGGCCGCAAGGGGGACATGGCACGACAGACGTACCAGCGGGCGAGCCAGGTCGCGCGGGACATCGTGGAGGGGCGCACGCAGAAGGTCCTCGCGGCCGCGTTCCAGGCCAGCATCGGAGGGAGCCGGGAGCTCCCGAACGCGCTCCCGGACGAACGCGCCATCTACGACCGCATTGTCGCGACCCTGCTCGATTCTCGGCGCCGGATCACCCCCTTTCTGGAGGCCCCCCCGGCGACGTCGGCCCCCGCCAGCCCTCCCGCTGGGGCACCCATCCCCGCGCCCGCCTCCGCCCCGACCTCGGCGGCGGCCCCATCCCCGTCGAGGGCGCCGGTCGTGCCCCCGACCGCCTACGTTCGAGTGGTCAAGGACGGACGGCCGATCGAGGTCGGGGCCGAGACCATCGACCTGCGGACGGAGGACATCCTCTCTCTCCCGGAGGACAAGGCGCGGCTCCTGGTGGCCGCCAAGGTCGCGGAACCGATCGCACCGGGGTCGAATGCCCCACCGGTCACGTAGGCGCGGACCACAGGTCCCGGTCGCGGGCCGGTACGAACTCCAGGATCCGGAATCGGTCGAACCCGAACAGCAGATTCTTCACCGCCAGCCGTAGCCGCACCTCGGCCTCTCCAGCGGACGCGGCCCGGAGGGCGGCGTCGAAGAGACGGACGAACCCCCACTCCCCCAGCGTCTCCGATTGGGACCGGTCCGACAGGAGGGCGAGGCCCGCGGCGGCCGCGACCGAGCGCACCCGGGTGAAGTTGACGAAGGCCGAGAGGTCGGCCGACCCGGGTTCCTGGAGGGGATCCCATCCGGCGCGGTGGTTCCGCACCCCGTCGAGGGTGCCGCGCGGATGGCCCGCGACCAGCTCGCGCTCCTCCATGCCGTAGTCGTCGACGAGCAGAGCCCCGTGGACGAGGTGGTCCGCCACCTCTCGGACCAGTGCCTCGGCTCGCGGAGCCACCTCGACGACGGTGCCGTCGGGAACGGGGGACGGGAGCGGCGGCCCGGGAACCGCAGCGGCGAGCGGAGCCTCCGCCGGCTCCGCCCTCCCGCCTCGGAGGCGGATTCCCAGCTCGAGCCAACCGTCGCCGTGCCGTCGGAGGCGCCGTACGGGCTGGGCGTCCAGGAACTCGTTGGCGACCACGACCCCCTCGAACGGTCCGAGGGAGGAGAGTGACTCCGGCGCACTTACCCGGATCCCGAGGGGTTCGGCCGCGGCCCGGACTCGTTCGAGCGAGAGCGCACGCAGGGACGAGGACCGCTCGACGAGCACCAGCTCGAGGCCATCGGCCTCCCCAGGGGACCGGGCGAGGCTGGCCACGATCCCTTGCAGCAGCGAGCCGTCCCCCGGTCCCAGCTCGACGAGATGGAACGGGCGTCCGCGGCCCAGCCGCGAGCGGATCGCGAGGAGGCGCTCCGCGAAGGCCGCGGAGAAGAGGGGCGTGACATGGGAGGCTGTGTAGAAATCCCCGCCGGCGCCGAGCGGGGTGCGCCGGCGTGCGTAGTACCCACCGGGCTCCGCGTACAGGGCTGTCTCCATGTACCGGTCGAACGGGATGAACCCATCCGGCTCCGCGCGGGCGGAGACGAGGTCGAGCAGCGCGCGGGTCGTCGCAGGGTCGTCGGAGAGCGACGGGCTTCCCATGGGCCGGGATCCGGGCGACGCTTCAGCCGATGTAGCCGAGGTCGTCGCGCGACGCGGTCGACCCGCTCGGCGTCCCTTCGGAGGAGCGCTGCTCGGCCTCCTGAACCTTGTGTGCGATCCGGTCGATCTCCTGGGCCTTCGACTCGAGGGCCGTGAAGTCGAGGTCGATCTGGAGGGCGTGGACGAGTACCTTCAGGACCGCCTCGGCGCTCCGCGGGTCGACGAAGTACCCGCTCGTCTCGCCCATGAGACAGACCCCCTCCATCTGGAACATCCGCCCGAGACCGAGGAAGAGCCCGCTGGCGCCGATCAGCCCGCCGCCCGGGTCGTTCCGGGAGAAGACGACCCCGTGCTTCTTCATCGCCTCGACGCGCTCGGGGCTCGTCGCGGCCCCGAGGACGCGCGGCGACTCTACGACCTTGCCTTGCGCGAACCCGGCGAGCGTGAAGACCTCCGTGACGCCCAGCTTCGCGCAGAACTCGAGCACGCGTTCGGTGATCTCGTACTGGCCCTCGGGGGAGATCCCCTGGTAATCTCCGCCCAGCACGAGGAGGTCGCGGGCCCCGGGGGCGGGAGACTTCCAGTACGAGATCTCGTTCGAGACGAGCCGGATGATCCCCTCCTCGTTAACGTAGACCTGCGGCGGGAAGAACTTCGAGAAGATCGTCGCGAGCGGCTTTGCGGGCAGCTGGTCGCGCAGGTAGTCGGCCGCGAGTTTCCCGACGTTCCCCACGCCCGGCAATCCCTCGACCAGGACCGGGTCCGGAGCTCGACCTTCTCGAGCTGACGGATGACGACGTCCTCCATGATGCTCCCTCGTACCGAGTCGAGCCGGACGAGGGCGATAAGGTTGCGGTTACGGGGACGTAGGCGGGTGTACCCGAGGGGGGCTCGCCCGACTCGTCGACCTGCCATCCCTGTTCGGTCACCCGCGCTCGGGCAATCCGCTGGAGGTCGGGACGGTTCCGCACCTTCTCGACGTAGATCGTGTGCTCGTAGCCTCGCCCCCGAGGGAGGGCCCGAAGGTCGACCACGACATCGGCCAGGTCCTCGAGCGCCCCGATGATCCGCGGGTCGTGGGCGCGCGAGTGGACCGCGAGCATCGCGTGGCCGCCGATCGACTGGCACCGATACCGGATCTGGCGGGCCACCGTGGTGACGTCCGCCGGAGACAGCACCTCGAAGAAGAAGTCGACCGAGTCGAGGACGAGCCGGAACGGGGTGTCGATCGCCGCCAGGTCGCTCAGCATCCGGCTGGTGAGGCTGAAGGCGGAGCCCGACCGGTCGGCCGGAGACTCGTTCGTCAACTGACTGAGGGAGAGGCCCTTCTCTCGGGCCGTCGCGACCTCCAGACCGCGGACCAGGACCCGCTCGTCGTACTCGTCCGCGAGGTTGACGACCTGGATCGCCGAAGGGTCCCAGCCGAAGTCGTCGAACACCTTCTTGACGTCCATCGTCCGCTCGTAGGTCGTGTAGAACAGGACCGGGACGCTCCCGACGCCCGGCGTGGGCGAACTGTTTGGCGAGCAGCGGGGCCCCGGAGGCCGAGGACCCGGTCAACACCGCCAGCCATCCGGGGGGGAGGGCCGTGGAGATCGGGTAGTCGATCTCGGGGATGCCGAAGATCCGGTCGGCGTCGATCATCGTCAGGTTCCCGCCCGGGCCACGTCGATGGTCTCGTCGACCACGAGGTTGAGCATCGCCTCCACGCTCGACGCTTCCTCGTCCGATGTCTCGAGGACCACGGTCAGAACCTGTCGCGTCTTGAGGGTGTTGATGAGGATGTGGAAGAACTCGGAGAGCAGGTCGGGCGGGTTGTGGATCGCGAGGGAGTTCACGCTGTCGATGACTACGATCGAGCGGGGGTGCGGGAACTTCCGCAGGAGGTACTCCACCCGGAGCATGATCGCCTCCAGGGCCCGTGGGCTCTCGATGTAGGTGGCGTTGGGGAGGGGGTTTCCGTAATTCATCATGATGTGGCTGATCGCGTCGACGAACGAGATCCGGTCCTCGGGGACGTCGAGCGCCTGCGCCAGGCTCCAGACGAAGGAGGCCGGGTTCGTGACCGCCACGTAGATCGTGTGGGCGTCCGTCTCACTGCCGACGTCGCGCAGGGTCGCGTTCAGCACGGCAAAGTAGTGGTCCGCATACTCGCGCGGGTCGAGCTTGAGCGTCACGGCGCTGCCGCCCGGCAGTCCTCGCAGTCGCTCCCCGATGTCGATCGGCACGGGCTACGTCCCGCCCTCGGCCCGCGCGCCCTTCAGGTGGGGGGCGAGGAGCATCCCGATCGGCGTCAGTTCTACCACGTACTGGGCCTGGGAGTGCGCCGTGCCCCGCATCTTGATGACCTGGAGGACCCGAAGGATGTCCCCCTGCCGTCGAGCGTTCCACAACAGGAGGACCCCGTCCACGATCGCCTCCTCCACTCCATGGAGCGAGTAGCGGACCGGGCGTCGGCCCGATCTCCGAGACGAGAAGGGACGTGCATCCGGCATCGCTGAGTTCCTGGCCTAGACGGAGCATGAAGTCGCGGATCCGCTCGTCGCGCCGGATGCGGTAGCACACGGAGGTCAAGCTGTCGAGGACCAGGCGCTTGATGCCGAGGTTCCGGACCAGGTCGCGGATCGTCCGGATCAGGATCGCGATCTCGTCAGGGGTGAGCTCCTCGTGCTCCAGTCCCGAGCCGGTCGTAGACGACGGGCAGGTCGACGAAGACAAGCGAGCCGTTCGTGACAAGCTCGGTCCGGAAGAACTCGAAGGTCGAGAGGTTCTGGATCAACTTGTCCGAGGACTCGGTCACCGAGATGAACAGGGAGCGCTCGCCGCGTTCCGCCCCCCGGACCAGGAATTCGAGGCAGAGCGTTGTCTTTCCGGTCCCGACGCTCCCGGCAACGAGGACCATGTTGCCGCGCGGGACCCCCCCGTACAGGATGTTGTCCAGGCCCTCGATCCCGGTGCTGCACCGTCCCAGAACCGTGGCCGGGGCCATCAGGCCCCCGCCCGAGGGCACAGGGGTTTGGGGGGCGGTCTCCGGCGGAGCCTCCATCGACCGGAAAGAGCCACCCCGAGCCTAAGAGGGTTGTGGCGCGCGGGAAGCCTCGGCGGAGGCCGGGGACGCCGCGCTCCGAAGTCCGGGGAGATGCTCGGGGGCGATGGTCCATCGCGGGCCCCCGGCGTCTCCGTCGTCGCGGGCAAGGAGGCCGAGACGTCCTAGGAGGGAGCCCGCCCGGCGCACGCCGAAGCCCGCTGGGTCCACGTCCCGTCGCAGGTCGTCCAGCCTCACCACGAGCGGCTCGCCGGCGGCCGTAGGCTTGCCGCCCGACGCACCAGCTCGGTCGGCACGTCGGCGTCCGGTCCGGACACCCCCCTGGGGAGGGCTCTCCGTCATAGGGCGGGTCCGGGGCACTTGCCGACCCCGCGGCGTCCGCAGCCGGGGAAGCCCCGGAATGAGCCGGGCGCCGGGTCGTGCGGACCCACCGCACGACGTGTCCTTTGCCGAGGAGGACGGCGGCGCTCCCACGGGGCAACGCGAGGAGTTCCTCGGCCGAGACGCTCCGGCTCGCGCGGGAAAACTCCCGCGCCTCCTCGGGGGAACCCCGGAAGGCGACAAAGTCCGAGACGTTAGTCCACACCGCCTCGCCGACGGCCGGGGAGAGGGAAGCGACCGCCTGGGTCGCTAGGATGACATGGACGTTCCGCCGCCGGCCCAAGCGGAGCATCTCCCCGAGACTCTCGTGGGAGAACCACTGGGCCTCGTCCAGGACCACGAAGGTCTTCGGAGTCCCCCCTCGGGCGAGGAGCTCGGACCAGACGAGGGCGAGGTAGACCGAGAGCAAGTAGCGGGAGGTAGGCTCGCCGACCGCGGCCGCGTCTCCCGAGATGAGGACGACCCGTCCGGGCGCGACTAGGTCACGGGTGCTCCGTCGGGGCTCGGGTTCGCAGAGCATTCGGACCAGGACCGGACTGCGTACTACCTCGTGAAGTAACCGTCGGGCTCCATCCGCGTCCTCCGGTCGGTCGCGGATCCGGTCGGCTAGCTCCCGAACCGCCTCGACGGCCGAGCCGGGACCGGCCGGCCGAGACGCGCCGACGTGGCGAGGAGGGTGTGCGCGTCGACGAGGGTACCGCGGGGAAGGGCGGCCGCGGCGCGCACGGCCCGAGTCACCATTTCCTCGAGGCGTGGGCCCCAGTAGGAGGAGTCCTCGTAGCGACCCGAGCGGACACGTCGGAGGGCGTGGACGAGGTCGTTCAACCGGCGTTCGGACCGGATCGGGTCCTCCTCCGACCCGGCTCCTACTCCTTCCAGGGCGTTCACGCCTACCGCCCCGGGCTCGGGAGCGATCCACACCACCCGGCGTAGAACCTCCGGGGGAAGCTCGTCTCGCAGGGAACGGACCGTCTCCCCGAGGGGGTCGAAGACGACCCCACCCGCCCGGCGAAAGGCACGGTGGGCGACCGCGACTAGGCAGGGAGCTCTTCCCCATCCCGGTCTCGCCCAGCACCGCGAGATGGCGGCCTTGGGCTACCTCTACCCACGGGCCGACCACGGCACCGGTCGCCGTTCTCCCTAGCGGAAGCACCCACCCGTCGAGGCGCGGCTCGTTGCGCCCGCCGAGGGCAGGGCACCAGGGCCGGGGCCAGAATCGCTCCCACTCCTCGACGGACACCAACATCCCCCCGTCCGGCCAGAGGGGTCGACCGAACACTTCGGGGGAGCTTCGGAAGAGGATTCGGTTCCCGCGTTCGGAACTCGCCACCGCTTCGAGCGCATCCTTCACCCGGGTCGCCTGGCGGAAGGCGGGGCTTCCGCTCTCGAACTCGAGCGTCATCTGGAGGCGCCCGAACAGTGGACGCTGCGTCGGAACATCCACCGGCTCGGCGCGTTGCGCGAGTCGGCTCGGGAACGGTGTTCGATTCGGTGGCGGGGTGAAGGGGGGACGCGGAGGCGGTGCTTCCCAGCTCTTGGGTCGAGCGAGTCGGACCGACTTCCACCACCAGGTGAGGGTGGCCCCACGGGGGACCGCGCTCAGCACCATTGAGGAAGCGTCGAGGACGGCGGTCAAGGGACCCGAGGTCCCGAGGGGTTCGGGCCAGCCGAAGAGCCGGCGGGCGGTCAGCTTGCGGGATTTCTCCTGGGGGGCGGGTTCGGGGGGTGGTTCCGGGGCCCACTGGTGAGGTCCATACACCCGGCCAATGACCCGGGTCATCCAACGGGCCGACTCCGGGGTGAGCGCCCACACGGAGAGTCGGGGGTCGGGACCGGAGCCTACCCCGAGGCCGATCTCGACGCCGAGACCCTGCCCCGTGCGGAGCGCACTCGCGAGGTTCGACCGGAACGCGAGCTCCTCCGCGGGGGGGATCTCCCCGATCCGGATGCGGGACGAAACCCCACGCCGCTACCGCGGTCGGAGGAGGGGAGTGAGAACCGGCCACGAACCTCACTCGGGGAGGCTCGCTCCCACTTTTCGGAGGCGTCGGAGGGTGAACCGTGCCTCCACGTCAGACTCAAGTACCGGGGGCGACCCCCGAGAAGTGGCCGGATCCGTCTGCGATGTCGTCCCTTGAAGATCAGATTACTGAGGTGGAGGACGAGATCCGCCGCACCAAGTACAACAAAGCGACACAGCTGCACATCGGCCGCCTCAAGGCCAAGCTCGCGGTTCTCCGGATCGCTCGAGAGACTCGGGCAAAGGGAAAGGGCGGAGGCGTCGGGTACGGGGTCCGGAAGAGCGGGCACGCGACGGTGGGACTGGTCGGCTACCCATCGGTGGGAAAATCGACCCTCCTCAATAGTCTCACCGCCGCAGAAAGCGAGACCGCCGCCTACGACTTCACGACCCTCACCATCATCCCGGGGATGCTTCGCTGGAGCGGGGCATCGATCCAGATCCTCGACATGCCCGGACTCGTCCCGGGAGCGGCCAAAGGCCGGGGCCGCGGACGCGAAGTGCTAGGGGTGGTCCGGTCGGTCGACCTGATCCTCTTCCTGATCGACCCGGATCACACCAACCTCCAGGCGCTGCAGAACGAGCTCGAGGGAGCGGCGGTCCGGATCAACCAGCGGCCGCCGCGGATCGTCGTCCAACGCTCTGAGCGGGGCGGACTGACGGTCTCGAGCACCGTGAAGCTGACCCATCTCGCGGGCGGAATCGCGGCCCAGATCGCCCGCGAGTTCGGGGTCCACAACGGTTCGATCGTCTTCCGAGAGGACGCCACGGCCGACCAGCTGATCGACGTATTGGCGGGCAACCGCGTCTACGTCTCCGCCATCGCCGCGGTCAACAAGTCGGAGCTCCTCAGCCCCGTGGACCGGACGCGCCTCGCCGCCGAATTGCGACCCACCGTGCCGATCTTCATCTCGGCGCGCACCCGCGCGGGGCTCGAGGAGCTTGTGGAGCGGATCGGACATTCCCTCCGCTTCATCCGCATCTATGTGAAGCCCCCCGGGAGACCGCCCGACAAGGAGGAGCCGCTGATCCTTCGCCAGGGAGACTCCGTCGACTCCCTGCTTGCACGGCTGCCGGCGGACCTGACCCGGTCGTTCCGGGCCGCCCAGATCTGGGGGCCGAGTGCGCGGTTCCCCGGTCAGACGGTAGGGCGCGACCACGTCCTCGCGGACGAGGACATCGTCACCGTCGTGATCGCTCGGGGGTCCGCACGCGTCTCGGCGTAGACCGCGGTCGGGGAGCTTCCGCGAAGAGCTCCGGCCGCGCGCTCCCGCCGACCAGGTAGTGGCCCCGATGGAACGGGTCCAGCCGGACGCTCGGGTCGAGGTCGAAGGCGCTCCCTAGCTCCTCTTCGGCCCGACGCACGTGCTGGGGGGCCGAGGCGTCCCGGCCCATGCTCGCGGTCTTGAGGGCCATCACGAGGCTGCCCCCCGCGCCCCGCAGGAACAACGCGGCGTTCCCCATCGCGATCTCCACCTGGTCCGCCTGCGCGATGTCCACGTAGACGCCGTCGACCGGGGGAACCAGTCCGGAGTAGCCCCGGGGTTCCCGCGCGTCCGCGAGGACCGGGTCGAGGCTGGGCCAGCGAAGCGCCAGGGCGAGCAGCCGGTGGAACGGCCTCAGACTTCGCTCCACCGCATAGACGCGGCCGGCAGGTCCGACCAAGTCGGCGACATGGGACGCCGTGGTCCCGCTGGCCGCCCCGAGGTAGAGCCATCGTTCCCCCTCGGCCGGCACGGGGCCCCGCCAATCCCGGACGAGGCCAGCCGACAGCTTCGAGCGCGCGGGTTCGAACGCGCGGTAGGACCGGTTCCCCGAGTAGGCCCACCGTTCCCCGTAGACGGCGGGCTCGGCTCCGACCGTCTCGGTCCAGAGCTCCAACCGGTCGGCAGAGCCTACGCTCACGAGCCGCGGGCTATCCGGGGAGGGGCGGAACGTCCGGCCCGCTCTCATCGCGTCCTCCGTCGGAGCGCTTCGACCCGTCGGTCCCTGCGGGCCAGCAGCCCGGTCGCTACCTCGGCGTGCGTGGTGGCATCCGCGCGGGCGGCGATCGCGGCGAGCGCCGCGAGGCTTCGGGCATAGGCCCCCCGGCGAGCGATGGGAAGGTCGTTCATCCGGACCGCCCGATAGATCACTCCGTAGCGGGGGCCCCGCTCTGGGGAGGGACGACGACGCGAACCCAGGAGCTGGATCCGGGAGCCGCTCATCCGGGCCAGGGCCGTCACGCTCCCCGCCGCCGCGACGAGACGGCCAGCGACCCGCTCACCGACGATGACCGCTAGATTCGGGGCGACCTCTTGGGCCGCGCGTTCGAGAAGGGAGACGAGGCTCGCGTGGTGGCGGGCGAGCGAGGCGCGTGCACCGGCCCAAGCCGGCTGGTACTCTTCCAACAGCGTGCCCTGAACGGTGACGAATGCGTCGGCCGCCCGTTCTTCGCGGCCCAGCGCCCGCTCGACCCGTTCCTCCTCGCGCGCCAGCGAGATCAGCACCTCCTCCGGCGAGGCCAGCGACCTCTCCAGTTCCTGGTGGGCGACCGCCAGCAGGAACGCCCGGTCCTCCGGAGCCTCGCGGCGGGCGACCTCGGCTCGTGCGCTCCGCAGCTCCGTCAGGGAGGCCGAGCCGGACCTCGCGGCCCGTCCCGCGGGAGAGACCCGCGACCCAGCGTGGGTCGGCGGCAGCGACCCGCGTTGTGGGCGGCAGGGCTCGCAAAGCCTGAAGCAAGGGGGCCGGGAACTCGCCCGCGCCCAGCGCAAGGTACCGATGGGCGGCCGGGACCGGGGCGGGCCCGAGGGGGAACGTGGGGCTCGGGCCGCCGGGCGGTAGTTCGACCGCGGTCAACCGAGGTCCGTCGGACAGGACGACGGCGGTCCCCACGCCCTAGAACTCCGCGAGGGATTTCTGGAAGCGATGGCGCTCTTCCGGCACCTCGACGGGGTAGCGGCCGGTCAGGCAGCCGAGACAGAGGCTATCGCCGGGCATCCCGATCCCCTCGACGAGGCCCGGCACCGAGAGGTAGCGAACCGAATCGGCCCCGACCTCCGCGGCGATCTGCTCCTCGGTGCGCTCGGACGCGATGAGGTCCTTGCGTTCCTTCATGTCGATCCCGAAGTAGCACGGGGCGACGATGGGAGGGCATCCGACGCGCACGTCGATCCGGGTAGCGCCGGCATGACGCACCATCTGGACAATCTCGCGGAGTGTCGTGCCGCGCACGATGGAGTCGTCCACCAGGACGACCCGTTTGCCGCGCAGCAGCCCCGGGACAGGGTGGAGCTTTACCCGGACCTCGAGCTCCCGACGCTTCTGGTCGGGGATGATGAACGTCCGCTCGACGAACCGGTTCTTGATCAGCGCCTCGGCGTACGGGATGCCGGAGCCTTCCGAAAAGCCGAGCGCTTGCGGACGGGCCGAGTCGGGGACCGGGACGACCAGGTCCGCCTCGACAGGGCTGTCCCTGGCCAACCGGAGTCCGATGCGGTGGCGGGCGTCGTAGACGCTCTGCCCCTCCACGATCGAGTCGGGGCGCGAGAAGTACACCCACTCGAACATGCAATGGGCCCGACCTCCGCTCCCCGGAATGCGGGAGGAGCGGAGCAACTGCCCCTTCTCCAGCACGAGGACCTCACCGGGGAGGACGTCCCGAACGACCTTGCCGCCCATCAGCTCGAGGGCGACCGACTCGCTCGCGACGGCGACCCCGCCGTCGATCGTCCCGAAGACCAAGGGTCGCATCCCGAGCGGGTCCCGGAACGCCAGGACCCGGTTCCCGACGAGCATCACGACGGAGTAGCCGCCGACGAGCTCCGTCGCGGCGCGGCGGATCGCCCCCTCGAGGTCCCGGGTGCGACTGAACTCGACCGCAATCATCTGGGCCATCGTCTCCGTGTCAGCATTGCCGAGCAGGTCGACGCCCTGCGCCTGGAGCCGGTGCCGCACGCGCTCGAAGTTCACCAGGTCCCCGTTCGCGGCGAGGGCCGCCTCGTCGGTCTTCAGCTTGAAAACGATCGGTTGCGCGTTCTCGAGGTCGGTCGTGCCGGTGGTCGGGTACCGATTGTGCCCGATGCCCGCCGAGCCCCGAAGGGAGTCGAGGATGTCCTGGGTGAAGACCTCGTGGACGAGCCCGTTCCCCTTCCGGTGGTGGAGGATGCCGTGGCTCGAGGTGGCCATGCCGGTCGCCTCCTGCCCGCGGTGTTGCAGGGCCCGGAGGCCCCGGAACAGGAACGGGGCCGCCCCCTTTCCTTGGAGAGAGACCCCCACGATGCCGCAAAACTCGCGCGCCGGCATGGGTCGACCGTGGCCTCAGCGGCCTCCGGTCGACACTACTCGGCTACGGGTCTTAAGGGGAGCGGGCGCGCTCAGCCGAAGAGAGCGGAGAGTCCTTCGGCCGCCTCTTCCTCGGAGACGCCCTTCTCTTCCTTCTTCTCTTCTTCCTTCTTCTCGCCCTTGCCGTCCTTCTTCTCGGCCGCGGGGGCCGACGGGGCGGGTGCGGAGAACGTCTCGGCCTTCGCGAGGACCTCGGCGAGGTTGACCCCCTCGAGCGATGCCATCAGCGTCTTGACCCGGCCCGCGTCGGGCGCGACGCCCGCGGCGGTCAGGAGCCCGGTCAGGGACTTCTCATCGATCGGCTTTCCGGCGGCGTTGAGCAGCAGGGCTCCGTAGACGTACTCCATCGTTCTCACTCCGTGATTCTGGGGGGGACCATCCTAGGTACCTGTGATCTTCCCGAGCGCGGCCGCAGCGCGGACTGCCTGGGCGAAGAGGGGGGTGATCGTCTCCGGGGTGGGATAGCCGGCCGCGATGGCGACCGCGAGCGCTCGTCGGTGCGCCCTTGCAATGAGGAGCGGCACGGTGGCGGGGGTGGCGTAGCCGAGCTCGAGTGCGAGGCCCAGCGCGAGCTGCGCGGCGCGACCGAGCTGGGCGCGTTGGGCGTCGAGGTCGACCGCGAGGACGCTCGCCGGGTAGAACGTCCCCCCTTCGACGACCGCGCGGAGCGTAAGCCCCACCTCGAGCGGGAAGATCTCGAGTCGGGTCAGCATCCCCGCGACATCGCGCGAGATCGCCTGGCCGGCCTTGACGATGAGCGTGTCCTTCTTGAGGACGACTTTCCCCTTCTCGATCATCGCCGGTAAGCCGGCGTGCTGGAGCTCCCCGACGATCGGGCCCGGTTTGAAGCTGGTCGTCTGTGCCGGGACCCGGATGTCGGCGGGGGCGAGCTCTCCCCCGCGCGCGGGGGTCGGGGAACGCGTCTTCAAAAACTCCTGGTAGAGGGCGAACGGGTTGCCCTCGGCAGCGAGGAGCGCGGTCTGGTCGTTGACCTCCGCGAGCAGGGGCTTGAGCGCCGGGCGCTTCTCCCCGGCACGTTCGAGCGCGTGGCGAATCGCAGTGTTCGGGGCAACGACGATCGGCCTCTCCCTTCGCCGGAGCTCCCGCCGCATCCGTTGCAGGGCTGCCGCGGGGACTCCCCGAACCCCGACCAGGGCGGTGAGAGGGCGGGCGAGGATGGTCTCGGAGAGCTCCTCGACTCGAGCGAGCCGCGCGGGGGGTACAGGCCGCGTCCGACCATCGAAGTCCCTCCTACCAGATCCGGACCGGCCCGGCCCCATCGTGGTCTTCACGTAGACGGATTCGATGTTCGTACCGGCCGCGCTCGAGCTTCCCCAGGAGCCGCTGCAGGACCGCGTCAATGTTCTGGGCGATCTGGTCCGGCGGCATCGACCGAATCCCGACGGCGGCGTGAAAGGTACGGTTCCCCTTCGAGCGGACGCGGACGGACCGCTTCATCGCGCCGATGAGGTTGGTCGGGTCGGTGCCGGGGGGACCGGTCGGGGCATCTTGCCCCGGGGGCCCAGGACGATCCCGAGGCGCTTTCCGATCGCGGGCATCATCGGCGCCTCGGCGAGGAAGAAATCTACCTCTTCGACGAGCCGCTTCGCCGCCTTCGGGTCCTTGGCGAGCTCTTCGAGGTCGGCCGGCGTGATGACCAGGTCGGCGACGGACCGCACCTTCTGGCCGAGTTCGGGCGAGCCGAACACCGCGACCTTGACGGGTTTCCCCCGGCCGTGGGGCAACGGGACGTCGTCTTCGATCCGGTTCTTGGGAATCGCAAGGTCGAGGTCCTTCAGGTTCACGGAGAGCTCTACCGTCTCGGGAAACTTCCGTTCCGGCGCCTTCGCAAGGGCTTCGGTGACGGCCTCTACAGATGGACGGTCGGGCATCGATGTGGCCTCCTCGGAGAGGGCGGCGCCGCCGAGAAAGCCCGCTTACTTAAGGCTTGGCGCCCCGGCGAGCGCGCCGGGGCGCCCGATTCACGGCGGAGGTTCGGCCCCAGCGCGCCGGATCCGGACTCGCCCCCAAACCTAAATACCAAACGCGGCTCGGCGGCGCCCGATGCACTACCCCAAGGTCATCTCGACCTACTGCCCGAAGTGCAAGGTGCACACGGAGCACGACGTCGAGAAGGACAAGAAGCGGCCCGCCTCCGAACTGAGCCTGGGGGCAGCGGCGGTTCCGGCGCGCGACCCGGGGCTACGGAGGCTTCCCCCGACCGAAGCCCGAGGGCCGGGCGAAAGCGGTCCGGCGGGTCAATCTGAAGTTCAAGTGCAAGAAGTGCAAGTACACCGTCAAGCCCGCCAGCTGGCGGGCAAGCCAGCTCGAGCTCGTGGAGCACCACTAGGAGGTCCGGCACGCACGCCCCGTCCCCTTTCTGGATCGTGAAATGCCCCGACTGCTCGACCGAGCAGACCGTCTTCAGCCGACCGGCGACCACCGTCAACTGCACCGTCTGTGGGGCGACCCTCGCGACCCCCACGGGCGGGCAGGCTAAGCTGCGGGGCGAATTCGTTCGCCCCGCATCGGGCTAGGCGGGTCCGCGGCAAACCATGCCGCTTCGTGCGGAGTACCCGGAAGAGGGCGAGCTCGTCGTCGGCACCGTCACCTCGATCCGGAACTTCGGCGCCTTTGTCACGCTGGACGAGTACAACGGCCGGGAGGCGTTCATCCACCTCTCTGAGGTCGCCACGGGGTGGGTCAAGTACCATCCGGGACCACATCCGCGAGGGCCAGAAGATCGTCGCACGCGTCCTCCGCATCGACCCCGCAAAGAACCAGATCGACCTCTCGCTGAAACGGATCAACGACCACCAGCGCCGAGAGAAGACCCAGGCGTGGAAGAACGAGATCCGGGCGATGCGGCTCATCGAACAGGTCGCCTCCGCCCTCAAGGTGAAGACCGAGGAAGCCGTCGACCAGTTCGGTCCGGGGCTCGTCGAGAAGTACGGGTCCCTCTTCCAAGCCTTCGAGGTCGCCTCGGCCGACCCTAAGCGGTTCCAGAAGGAGAACGAGAAGTCCCCGTGGGAGAGTGCGTTCCTCAAGGTCGCCACGGAGAACATCGTTCCCCCGCACGTCACGATCCTCGGCACCCTCGAGATCTCCGACCCGAGCCCGAACGGCGTCGATCATGTCCGGGCGGCCCTGATCGCCGCGGAGAAGGTCGACCCGGAGTCCATCGAGGTTCAGTACGTCGGCGCCCCCCGCTACCGGATCCGCGTCGCCGCCAGCCAGTACAAGGCGGCCGAGGAGACGCTCAAGAAGGCGACCGAGGCCGCGATCAAGTCGATCAAGAGCGCCGGAGGGGAGGGCTCCTTCACCCGGACATGACCGAGTCGATCCTGCGGGTCTGCCGCGCCTGCGCCCGTTACACCTTCAAGGCCGAGTGCCCGGATTGCCACGCCCTCACCCGTACCCCCCACCCCGCCCGCTTTGACCCGGGGGACCGCTACGGGAAGTACCGCCGAATGCTACGGAATGCGACGCCCCTCGGGGCGGGAACCGAGTGAACTGTTCGTGTCCGCCACCATGCACCGCATCAAGGTCATCAACGACGTCAGCGACCTCGTCCCCATCCTCCGGGCCGTGGACTCGCCGCTCAAGCTCAAGCTCGTGACCCGGCTCGGGGAGAGCTGGTTGACCGTCGAGGACGTCGCGAAGGAGTTCGGCCCCGAGGGCGTGAAGACCCTCGCCTTCTTCGAGAAGCTCCGTCTGATCGACACGCGATGGGTCGCCCGGGAGGGGCGGAAGCAACCCGACAAGAGCTACCACTTCTACTATTCTACGATCAACATCAACACGACCTCCCCGCTGGCCGAGATCTCCGAGGTGCTCGCCATCGCGATGATGAGCGCGAAAGAGTACGCGAAGCTCGAGGAGAAGATCCACGCCATCGTCGGACCGGAGGGCCGGTTCTTCTCCGACGCCGCGGAAGAGCTCGGAATGAGCCCGACCCGCCTGAAGGGACTCGTCAAACGCTCGGACAAGTTGGAGTACCGTGGCCACCGGATCGAGCGGTTCCAGGCGGAGCCCGCGGAGTAAGCCGGCGGCCGTCTCGGTCCTGCGGGTCGGCCATCGGCCGGGCCGGGACCCTCGGCTGACGACCCACTTGGCGCTCGCCGCCCGGGCGTTCGGGGCGGAGCGGATGCTCCTCCATCCCCCCGACCCAGAGCTCGCCCGTCGGCTCGCTGCCGTCGGGGAGGGATGGGGCGGCAGCTTCGAGGTGGTCGGGACCTCCGACTGGCGGCGGGCAGTGCGTGAGTTCCCCGGTCCGGTCGTCCACCTCACGATGTACGGGATCCCGCTCGCGAAGGCCCGGCCGAAGCTGGCTCGCGCATCGCGGATCCTCGTCGTGGTGGGCGGGGCCAAGGTGCCCCCCGACCTGTACCGTCTCGCGACGTACAACGTGGCGGTGGGCCATCAGCCGCACAGCGAGGTCGCTGCGGTCGCGGTCCTCCTCGCGGAGCTGCTGGGAGTCCCCGGCCCGGGCCCGTGGCCCGGGGCGAAGCGTGCGATCGTCCCGCAGGCCCGAGGCAAGCGGGTGGTGGGAGGGCGGCGGAGGAAATGACCGACGAGCTGGGCCCGATCCCATCGGGGAGCTTGCCGCTCTCCGCCCAAGCACCGGGAAAGTGCATCGTGTTTGGCGAGCATGCGGTCGTCCACGGCGCACCGGAGCTCCTCTTCGCGATCGACCTCTCGACCCAGGTCGTGGTTCGCCGCGCCGACCGCTGGTCGCTGAACGGGGACCCCGATGCGGGCGACCGACACCCCTACTTCCGCTCGGTGATCCAAAGCCCCTGGGCAGGTGCTCAACCGGTCGATGTCCGTGCGGTCTCGCGCATCCCACGCGGGGCGGGACTCGGGTCCTCCGCGGCGCTCTCGGCCGCCCTCACCGGCGCGCTCTCGGCGGCTAGCGGGGGCATCGACCGTCCCACGCTGGCCCAGCGGAGCTTCGATGTGGAGCGAGGGGCGCAGGGGGTCGGGAGTCCCGGCGACACGAGCGCGGCCGTGGCGGGCGGTTTCCTCACCGTCAACGGAGCAAGCCAGGGCCAGCCTCTGTGGACGGTCCGCGCCGGGGACCTCTCCTGGCAGGTGCGCCGGGTCGCCGACCCCGGCTGGGTCTGGGTCGTGGCCCACAGCGGGATCCCGCGGGCTACGGGGGACGCGGTCCGCGCGGTCGGCGCCCGGCTCGCGCACCCCGACGGGCCCGCCCTGTTGGCCGAGTTCGGGCGGGTGGCGACCGAGGGGACGCGGGCGGTCATCGGCGGCGACCGGAGGACGGTCGCGGAACTGATGAACCGCAACCAGGAGCTCCTCCGGGAGGTGGGGGTCTCCCATCCCCGGCTCGAGGCCCTCCTCGACGCGAGCCGGCCCGCCGCGGAAGGAGCGAAACTGACCGGCGCAGGGGCCGGGGGATCGATCGTAGCGCTCCCGCGCCCCGGGGCGGAAACCGAGCTCGTCCGACGGCTGGCGAGGGCGGGGGGCCTTCCGTTCGTCGTGCGACCGGCTCCCAAGGGCGTCTCGCTGGTCTCCACTCCCTAGCCCGAGCCTGCCGGTTACTTGCGCGAGACGATCCGTACCACCGAATTCGGTGCCAACGGCTGCTCGGCTCCGATGGCACGGTGGGTTCGCCCGTCGATGGCCCGGATGAAGTGCTCTCCCAGGTCGGTATGCACGCGATAGGCGACGGCACGTGCGGGGGTCTCGGCCGGCACCAGCAAGGCATCTGGGAGCACCCGGCCCCGGCTGTCGGTCCAATGCGTCTCGTCCTCGACCGGGTAGATCACGATCTGGTGGAGTCGGTCGAACACGAGTCGCTCGAGGGAAGCCTGGACCCCGGTCCCTTGCCAGGTCGACATCACGGTGCGCAGGGCTTCGAGGGCCTTCGACTGAGGGGGGGAGAGCCTCGCCGGGTCGCGGATCGAAAAGTTCGGGTCCCCCGGCCGGTAGTCGACGAGCCCGGCTCGAGCGGCCCGCCGCAAGGTCAGCTCGGCGTCCGCGGCGGTAGGGTACGACTGGCAGTTCCTCGAGCGCGCCCGCGAGCGCCTCGAGGCGGGCCGAGTCCGCACGGTCGCACTTGTTCGCGGCGATCAGGCGGGGCTTCGAAGCCCGAAGCAGGGCTCGCGCGAGCGCTCGCCGCTCCGCCTCGGTCCAGTGGCTGGGATGCGCCCGGTCGACGGGGGACGCCCGGAGGGCGGTGGCGAGCGCGGCGGGGCCAACCGACAGGCCCGTGAGCCGGTGGTTGAGGAACTCCTCGACTTTCTTTCCCTCGAGTTCCACGCTGCGTGCCTGCCGTTCGAAATCTCGTCCGAGGATATCGGTGACCCAATCGACGAGCTCCTCCTCGAGCCAACGGACCTCCTCGGAGGGGTCCTGGCTGCCCGGAGGGGCCAGGCGGCCCTCGGGGTCCGTCCCGCCGGAGAGGTCGACGACCTGGATGAACCCATCCGCTGCGCGGAGGTCGTCCAGGAACTTGTGACCCAGGCCCTTTCCCTCGTGGGCTCCGGGAACGAGGCCGGGGACGTCGACCAGCTTGACCGGCACCCACCGCGTGCCGTCGACGCACTTGGCGTTCCCCGGGGTGCACGGGCTCCCGCGCTCCACGTGCGGGCACGGGGCCCGGACGGCGGCCACACCTCGGTTCGGTTCGATCGTCGTGAACGGGTAGGGTGCCATCGGCACGTCGAGCAGCGTCAGCGCGTTGAAGAGGGTCGACTTCCCGACGTTCGGTTTGCCGACGAGCCCGACTTCGATGGCTCTCCCCCCTCAGATCGAATAGTCCGGGGCGGTCTCGGGCACGCCGAGAGCCGCGTTCGCCGCGAGCGCCATCGCAAAGAGAAGGTCGCTCAGGCGGTTGGCCCATTGCAGGAGCTCAGGACGGACCGGCTCGGCGCGGTGCAGTCTCCAGAGCTGTCGCTCGGCCCGTCGCGCCACGGTCCTTGCGACATGGAACTCGGCGGCTACGGGCGACCCACCAGGCAGAACGAAGGCGCGGAGCTCGGGGTGTCGGGCGTCGAACCGGTCGATCTCCCGCTCGAGCTCAGTGACGTGCCGGGCCTGGATCACGTGGGCGGGGAGCTTCGCGCCATGCGCAACCGCCAGCTCGGACTGGGCGACGAACAGCTGATGCTGGAGGCGACGCACCACCTGGCGGAACTCGTCGAGCGGCGGAGGGAGCCCGGCCTCGAGACGGCCGAGGTGAGCGCCCAGCTCGTCGACGGTACCGTAAGTGTTGATCCGCAGCGATTCCTTGGCTACGCGCGCACCATGTGCGAGACCGGTCGTGCCGTCGTCACCGGTACGGGTATAGAGACGCGGGATGATCTCGCCTCCGGACGCCACGGTAGCTGGTCCAGTGGGGAACTCAGACCGTGGACGGGGCAATACGAGATGTGTAGCACCTCATTATGCTTGGCGTCCTGACGGCACAGTCGGCAGATGAACCCGCTCCGCTCGCTCCACGCAATGGCGATCGATTCCATGTTGCAACCAACCTTTTCCGAGGAACTAGCGCCCGAGGAGTCCCCGACCCTCGCGGTCCGCCCGCTTCCGGTCCCGGCGCCGTTCGGAGGCAGAGCGCGCGCGTTCGCGCAGCGCCGGCAACCGTTCGGTGTGGGTCCGTGCTAACTCCCCCAACCCGAGGGTGAGGACGGTGGCGATCGCACCGTCCAGGTCTCGGGCGTAGCCCTCCTCGACGATCTCTTCCAGCGCCGCCCTCAGCGTCACCGGGAGCTCGACCTCGGACACGGGTGCACCGCCCGCGCCGCGGACGAGCGCACGAACCGCTTCGGAGCGATTCGGCAGGTCGTTCGCTACTCGGAACTGTTCGAGGGACGACGCTTCTTCGGTGGTGAGGCGCACCCCGAGGAAGTACGTCGCGGGAGCTGCTCGAGCGTTCCGCACGCGTTTAACAGAAGTTAACCTACACTTAAACTTTTGTACTTTCTGTTAAACACATGCGGGCAGTCGGCAACCACCGATCCCTCGACCGTCCCAGCGGGTCAACGCCCCGCCGATGGGGCTCCTGCGCCAGTGCCTCCCTCACACCGACCGACGGATCCGCCGTGACGTCCCGCCCAGTTCCAAACCGCCCGGCCGAATCGGTCGACGGGGAAGATTGGATGGGCGAGCCCTGCACCGGTGATGACGGGTCGGCAGGGCGGTACCGTGAGAAGCCGCCTCCGTGGGACGGCAGACCGGGCGTCGAAATCTGCTGCTTCGGAGGGGGTCGCAAAGCGCGATGGAGTGTGAGATTTGGAAAGGCTTTTTCCCCCGATATCAACTGCCTCGCCCGAACACGCCCGGGTACAGCCACAGCGTGTTCGGGTAGGAACGAACGGAACGATGAAGAACACGCAGCGCAAGAGAACGTCGGACCACCGGGGACGCACCTTCTGGACGCCGGGTCGCACGCTCACGGCGACCGGGGCGTTCGTGTTCGCCTTGTGTATGCTGGTATCGGGCGGGGCGGCGGCCTCGCCAGTGACCTCCGGGCACTCCGGCAAGGTGGACTTATCCGGAGGCGATTACACCCTCGCGAGCGTGCCGGGCATCCAGTCGATCGCCGTGTCTCCGATACAGATGTTCGCGACGAATTCGATCGACTGCCTGCAGGTCCTGTCCGTGAGCCCCTCCGGCGTCGTAAGCGTTTACGCGGTGCTCCCGAGCCTTCCGGCTGGCTGCGGGGAGGGCTCCGTTGCCCTTGCGCCGCCTAGCTGGGCGGCAACTTCCTCCGGCGGGGGCAGCTATGTGAGCGCGACCAGCACGTCGGGAGTTTCGTGGAACGGCCAGGGGTCCGGAGGCAGCTGGGGAGACAATCACCAGTCGCAGGGGCAGTGCGGATGCAACGGCAAGCAGTCCGCACCGGAGACGCTCTGGGACGCCCAGGAAGGCAAGCTGTTCGAGATCAGTAACGGCGGGAGCACAGTAACGCCGTTCGCTTCCTTCCCCTATGCACCCATCAACCTGGGGCTCACCTACGACTCCGTGGGCTCCTTCGGTCACGACCTGATCGTGACGACCGGGGCCGGCGCCGTCTATACCGTCAACCAGACCGGTGTCGTAACGCTCATCGCAAACCTCGACCTCTTCGTCGAGGGCCCTGCGGTGGCGCCGTGGTCCTTTGGCGCGTACGGGGGAGATATCCTCGTCCCCCACCAAGGCGGGGACACCGTGTACGCGATTAGCCCGACTGGCACGGTCACGCCCGCCGTCACGTGGCCCTACGCCGAGTCGGTCGCGTTCCCCTCGAACTGTGACTGCGGGTTCGGGACCACTCCGGCGATCTTCTTCGTTGCGAACGTGACCGCGGGTACCATCGAGGCGTTCCCGGCGAGCTACTTCACGACCCTCAAGGGGCTCGGCTTCGTCGACGGGGAGACCAACGGGGGCATCGGCTCGTTCACATCGGCGGGTGCCACGACCTCCCTCGCGTCGCACACGATGCACTTGGAGCAGATCGCCTTCGTCCAGTGTTTCGGCCACGGCTCTTCGCACGGGAACGGCGGACACCATCACCACGGGCACCACGGGGGCAAGGGGTGCGATGGCAAGAACGGCGCCAAGTCCAGCGAGGGCGGCTGGGGGAGCAAGGGCAGCCAGGGCTGGTAATCCATCCCCCGCGGGCGGCCGTCGGACCGACCCCGAAGGCCGCCTCACCCCTGAGAGGTGGAGTGCTCCGTACCAACCGTTTCCCTTCTTCCCTTTGCTCCTGTGAGTGGGTGCCTCGTTCGCCCGTATCCTGCTCGACCCTCTGCGGTTAGAAGGCGCCACGACATGCTACCCGTTCAACGCGGGCCGGCGAAACACCCGTCGCTGGAAGGTTGAGGCGTTCTATTAGAGCTCGGCTCAGGGAAACCTTTGCGAGCATGAAGGACCTCGCCGCGTTCAAATTTCGTTCGGGGTAGAGGTACGCGCGCATCCGCTCCGATCGCCGAAGGAGAGCGCGGGGCCATCAGGCTGCGTAGTCAGGATGGGCCGCAGGTTGAAGTCAAGCGAGGAGAGCTAGGCTCCCTCCTCCGCGAGCCAACGGAGCGCGAGGTTCGTCGCGACCCCGCCGATGCGGTCGAGGGTTACGAGGTCGATACCGAACTTGCGGGGGCCCACGTGCGGAGTGGAGTCCGGGCCCGGGTCAGGACGAGGTGGCAGCCAGGGACCTTGAGGGCGAGTCTGGGTCCTGAGCGGACGAGGGGTCGCTTGGCGGGGCCAAGCCACTCTCTCGTGATGACCCCGTCTCTCCCGGGAGGGTACGGGTGGTGGGATGACATGCCCGCCCCCGTTCGTCAAACACCTGGGACGGGCGCACCGACCGGACAGGGAGTCGACCGGGGGAAAGTGCCGGGGAAAGCGATGGGCCCTACCTTGTCCCGCCGCCGAGGAGGTCCTTTTCTCGCAGGTGGGTCAGGATCCGGTCCGTGCACTCCTCGACCGCGGCATCGGCAGTGTTCACGATCAGGTCGGGGTTCAGGGGCTCCTCGAACGGAGCCTCAACCCCGGTCATGCCATGGACTGTGCCCTCCATCGCACGGCGGTACATCCCCTTCGGGTCCCGCTGACGGCATACGTCGATCGGGCAGCGCAGCCACACCTCGGTGAATCTCCTCCCCTCGACCGAACGCGCTGCCTGACGGGAGGTCTCGTAGGGCGTGATCATCGCCACGATCACGGCTACTCCGTTCCGCGCGAGAAGCTGGGCCACGTAGCTCACCCGACGGGCATGGAATTCCCGGTCCTTGCGAGAGAAGCCGAGCTCCGGGGAAAACATGTGGCGCACTTCGTCCCCATCGAGCACCTCCGCCTTCCAACCCATCCCTCGGATCCTCGCCGCTGTCGCGCGCGAGAGCGTGGTCTTGCCCGCACCCGGGAGGCCCTCCATCCAGACCACAAAGCCCTCGTGCTCGCCAGACTCCTTCATGCGCCCTTCGTCCCCCGACGGGCGGGCGAAGGCAAATACGTTTGGTGGACGGCCCTGCAGGCCCCGAGCGCCGGGTCCTGCGGGCTCGAGGAGCGCAGGGCTGCCTAGCAACTACGCGGTCGGGTTGATAGAGGTCGCCGGAGGGACGTACTGTATGGGTAGCTCAGCACGGACGAAGCCTGCGCCGTGGGGAGGGATACGGTCGACTGATATGCGAAAACCGCGCGACCGTCCGTCGATAATGCGCCCTCCGAACCCGCTATGAACACCGAGTCAAGTCGGCTGGACCGTGTCTGACATAACGGTTCACGGGCGGATCCCAGGACCGAGCGAGGAGGTTGCTGGGTTCGCCACGGAGCGCCTACGATGAGCGCCCCCGCCCCCCGGGCCGGAGCGTCACCGTCGCCGAGATCGATTCCGCGGGTACGGCGGAAGTCCTCCAGGTTCGCCCTCAATGCTGGGATTGTAGTCGTGGTCGTGGTCATCGCGGTGGCGGGTCTCACCCTGGGCTACGAGGAGCACTGGTTCGGCAGCTCCGGCAATGCCGGAAAATGCGGCCCGTTGACGCTCCAGGGGGACGGCGCGCAGTTCGTGGCCCCGCTCCTCGCCGCCTGGGCCCAGCAGTACAATGCCCAGACCGGGAACCAGGTGAACTACCCCGCCTCCGGTTCGGGCACCGGGCTGACCCACTTCTCAGAGAGCCCGCCGCTGATCGACTTCGCGGTCACCGATGACCCGCTCTCGGCATCGGAGCGCGGCGCCATGCCCTCGGCCCCCCTCACGATCCCCGTCATCGGGGGCGCCCTGGCCATCGTTTACAACCTGCCGGGCCTGGGGCCGTCGGTCCATGTGAACCTGACCGGGCCGATCCTTGCCGGGATCTATTTGGGGACGATCTCAGCTTGGGATGATGCGGCGATCGCGTCCATCAACCCTCACGTGAGCCTTCCCGTGGCGACGATCGAGACGGTCCACCGGTCCGGGTCGGCCGGAACTATGTACGTCCTCTCGGACTTCCTCTCCCAGGAGAATCGAAGCTGGGCATCGCAGGTCGGTAAGGGAATCTCGGTGAGCTGGCCAAGGGCCCCGGCCCAGACCGCGTCCTCCTCCAATTCGGGCCTCCTCACCACGGTGAACTCGACCGCCGATTCGATCGGGTATAGCGACCTGACCGATGTGCTAACCCTCGACAGCTCGGTCCTCGGGTACGCGGCGATCGAGAACCCCTCCAACCAGTTCATCGCGCCCACGCTAGCGAACACCGCAAGCGCGATTGCCGACAAGACGGCGAGTCTCGTCCGCGTCCCGGGCTCGGCCGGGGACTGGTACAACCTTAGCATGGTCAACGCCAACGGGAGCCGGGACTACCCCCTCGCCACCTTCGCCTACATGTTCGTCTACCAGGCGACCGACCAGGGATATTCCCCGAGCCTGGAGAAGGCCGAAATCCTCGTGCAGTGGCTCGACTGGACCCTCTCGACAGGACAGGGGACGGCGTCGGGGCCGAACCTCTACTATGCGGCCCTGCCGGCCTCGATTATCACCGTCGACCGGGCCGGGATCGCGTCCATGACCTATAATGAGGCGGCGATTCCCTCCTGCGGTTGAGGGAAAGCCCATCGCCCCACCATCTGGTCCGCCGATGGCCGTCCCACCGGGTGCCGGCCTCACCCAACGCGTTCGCCTCCTGCGGAGGCTCGGGCAGCTCTTCCACGGGGTGACGGCGCTCTTCGCGCTCGCCGTCGCGCTCCTCATCGCCCTCTTAGCCGCGTTCCTGCTCTGGGGCTCGTGGCCATCGATCGTGCATTTCGGGCCCGGCTTCTTGACCGGGTTCGACTGGGACGGGGTCCACAACATCTACGGCGCCGGGCCGGCTATCGTCGGAACGCTGCTTACGAGCCTCCTCGCCCTGCTCTTCGCCGTTCCGATCGCGCTGGGAGTGGCGATCTTCCTCTCCGAGATGGCGCCCCCCTGGCTCCGCCGCCCGCTCGTCTACGTCGTCGACCTCTCTGCCGCGATCCCCTCGGTCGTCTACGGGTTCTGGGCGTTCATCGTGCTGGTGCCCATCATGCGCTCCAGCGTCGAGCCGGGACTCGGGGCGCTCACCGGAGGGGGGTTCCCCTTCTCCTCCCAGCCGACCGGCCTCGACATCCTTACTTCGACGGTCGTACTCGCGGTCATGATCATCCCGACCATCGCGGCCCTCTCTCGGGAGGCCCTGCGGGCGGTCCCTCGAATCAATCGCGAATCGGCATGGAGCCTCGGGGCGACCCGTTGGGAGGCCACGCGAATGGCCGTCCTGGGCCCCGCCCGGTCCGGGATCGCGGCGGGGGTCGTGCTCGGCCTCGGGCGCGCAATCGGGGAGACGATCGCCGTGACGATGGTCATCGGCAACATCTACATCCTTCCGGGCACGCTGTTCGCCCCGGGAGCCACCCTCGCGACCTGGATCGTCAACAACTTCAGCGAGGTGGGTCCCGGGCTCGAGATGCAGTCCCTCCTCGAGCTCGCCCTCATACTTCTCGCCATCACGGTCGCGGTGAACGTGGTCGCTCGGGTGATGCTGTGGCGAATCGCCGGGCGGTCGGTCAATGGGGACGACATCCCCTCCGACCGTCGGGAGCCCCCGGGAGGTCGCCGCCTCCACGCCCGGAAGCTCACGGCCCTTGCCCCCCCCGGGTCGTCGCCGGCCGCGCTCCCACCGCTCCCGTGGCGGGCCCGATTGGCCGCCGGAGCCCGCGGAAGGTTCGTCCGGCGGCAAGGGGTTTACGCAGCGATGCTGGGTCTCACTGTGCTCTGCCTCGTGCTCGCGATCGCTCCGCTCGTCAGCGTGGTCCTAACGGCCGTCCACTACGGAGGGCCGGCGGTGGTGCAACCGTCCTTCTACGCTTCCCTTCCGCCGTTGGGGTGCAACCCCTCTCCGGCGGCGAGCTGCTCGCTCGGGGGGATCGGCCCCGAGATCCAGGGTACGCTGATCATGCTCGCCCTCGGGGGAGCGATCGCGATCCCGGTGGGCCTCTTGGCCGGCATCTACCTCTCGGAGTACGGGCGCGGCCGGGTCGGACGGGTCGTCAGCTTTTGTGCGGACGTCATGACCGGGATCCCCACCATCATCCTGGGGGTGTTCGTCTTCGTGGTGTTCCTCTACCTCGACCACGACTCCGCGTTGAGCGCCTTGTCGGCGGGCGTCGCGCTCGGCATTCTCATGATCCCGATCGTGACCCGCGCCTCTGAAGAGGCGTTGCGCGCAGTCCCGAATGGGGTTCGGGAGGCGGCCCTCGCGCTCGGCTTCCCGAAGCACTGGGTGACCCTCCGGGTCGTCCTCGGCACCGCCCGCGGTGCGCTCGTGACCGGCGTGCTCCTCGCCGCGTCCCGGGCGGCTGGGGATACCGCGGCGATCTCTGCTGACCGCGGGGGGCAGCAACTTCTGGTTCACGAACCTGAACACGCAGACCGCGGCCATCACCCCGTTCATCTTCGCCAACTTCGGCTCATCGGTACAGCAACCTGAGGACCGATGCCTGGGGCGCGGCCCTCGTGCTCCTCGGGATGATGCTGCTCATCAGCGTCGGGACCCGCCTCCTCGTGCACACCCCTTCGGATTCCCCGGAGGCGGGGTGAGCCCATGACGGCGAAGATGGAGACGGTCTCGCTCAACGCTTGGTACGGGCGCCGGCAGGCCCTCTACGACATCTCGCTCGAGATCCCCGAGGGCCAGGTCACGGCCATCATCGGGCCCTCGGGGTGTGGGAAGTCAACGTTCCTCCGCTGCCTCAACCGGTTGCACGAAGAGATCCCAGGGACCAAGACGACTGGGACGATCCGACTCGATGGGGAGGACCTCGGGAGGGCGAACCCGGTCCTGGTCCGGTTCCGGGTGGGGATGGTGTTCCAGCGACCGAGCCCCTTCCCGAACATGTCGATCTACGACAACGTGGCGGCGGGACTCCGGCTCCTCGGGGTCCGCCGGCGCGCGGAGCTGGACGAAGGGGTCGTGGAGGCGCTCCAGCTCGCGGGCCTCTGGGAAGAAGTGGAGGACAACGTCGACGCCCCCGGGGTCAGCCTCTCGGGGGGTCAACAGCAGCGCCTCTGCATCGCGCGAGCGCTCGCCGTTCAGCCGGAGGTCCTCTTGATGGACGAACCGTGCTCCTCCCTGGACCCGATCGCGACCAACAAGATCGAGACGCTGATCGAGCACCTGAAGACGAAGTACACGGTCGTGATCGTCACCCACAACCTCTCCCAAGCCGACCGCGTCTCGGATTGGACCGCGTTCTTCTACCTCGGCAAGCTCGTAGAGCTCGACCGAACCGAGCAGGTGTTCAACTCTCCGAAAGAGCGACTCACCGAGAACTACGTCACGGGCCGCTTTGGGTGATCCCATCCCGCATCGGGAGGACCCCGGGGAGGACGGCAACGGGATGCGCCCTCAACCCTCGCCCGACCCTCCGAGTCGAACGATCGGAGCCGCCCCCCGCCGCAGCACCACCCCGCGCCCCCGGCGCCATCAGGTCGGTGCCACCCCGCCCCCCGGCCTCCTGCGCGGGCACGGGGACCAGCTCGGTAGGGCGGGGGCGCCCTCCCGCATGTGGAAGTCGATGCCGACAAAGGAGCCGGACTCCTGCTCACGGACCCGGGAGGTCGGCCGTCGGATCACTCCCGAGCCGGCTCATATTCCGCAGCCCACCGTGAGCCCGCCCGCCCGGGGGCCCGGTCCCGGGGGGTCGCCGGGCCTAACGGTCTGCGTCGCACCACTCAAGCCTGCGGGATTCCGGCTTGGACTCAGGTCCGGAAAGACCCACCAACGCTTTCGAAGCTTCGTCAGCGCGAAGTTGCCTGGGGTCACCCGGGTGAGTCTCTTCGACCATCGAAATTGGGCATGGCGACTGTATTGAACGGCCCATCGGAACACGCCACCTAGACGGACGGTCACGAATCCTGCGCATAACGCCCTCTCACAAGGGCAGAATAGCACCGGACCGGACCACCCCTCCCTGGCCATAATCCCGATCTAGCCCGGGACTGGGGTTGGGAAGGCAGACTCCGCGGTTGAGAAGGCCGGCTAACACCACCTCGGCGGGTGGGTCTCGTCGCGAGCGGGTGAACGATCGCCTCTTACCCAGACTCGCCGCCCGGTGCTGGGGCTCGCTCGGGGCTTGGCAGAAGTTCCCCGATCCGTGGCAGAGTGCCTATCAAAATGTATTTCATCCACATCCTGCTGCGAGTTCGAGTGAAGGTACGGGTCGGGTCTTTCTGGAGGGCTCGGGCCGCGCTACTGGTACTGGGGCTGGTCTGCCTCCTCTTGCTCAGCTGGGGCGTGGGAGGGGCAGTGACGGGGGGGCCATCCGTTAAGGAAACCGCCCTCTCGGCTTCCCCTGTGGTTGGACGGCCGGAGTCGCCGATTTCGGGGACCCAGGCTCTTGGGGTGGTTACCCCATCTTCAGGTGCGACGAACACGGTGATCGCGACGGTCAACGTGAGTGGGGGCGTTACGAGCCTATCCGCCACGTTTGACCCGACGAACGGGTACGTCTACTTCGGGTCGAACGGGACCAACCTCACGGCGATCGACGGGGCATCGAACTTGGTTGCCGCCCAAATCTACCTGGGCCTGTACGCCAACCCGCCCACGCCGAACTACGTAGGTGGCCCCGTCAACGACCTCTACACCCCGGTGATCTCGACCGACCCACCCCCAGACAACGTGACGGTAATCTCGGGCTCGACTGGCCTGATCGTCAAGTACGTGTCGACGGGCGGGAACTCGTATCCGACGACCGGGGTGTATGACCCCGCGAACGGCTACCTCTACATCCCAGCCATGGGAACCGGCCTCAAATCCCACGTCACGGTGATCGACACGGCAACCAACACCGTTGCGGCGACGATCCCGGTGGGGGGTTTCCCGAGCACCCCGGCGTACGACCCCGCGGACGGCGACATCTACGTACCGAACACGCAGTTCTCGAACAATCTCAGCATCATCAACGGCTCGACGGACACGGTCGTCGGGTCGATCCCGATCACTTTCGCCAGCGGCACGATCACCCAGGAGGACCTCCTTACCGAGTCTCCAGTCTATGACCCGGTCACGAAGGCAGTCTACCAGCCCAACACGGGAAACGAGACGCTGACCGAGATCAAGGGAACGTCGTTCGTGAGGAATTTCACGGTGGGCGCCGGCCCCCAAACCCCTGCGGTCGATCCGGTGACCGGCAACCTCTTCGTGCCCATCGCGTTCGTCAACACCAGCTCCTTCGGCACCCCGAATGACACGGTCTCGATACTGAACGTCACCTCGAACACCGTGACCGAGGTCACCGTGGGCGAGAGTCCCGAGACCCCCGTGTATGACCCGGCTAACAACGAGATGTATGTCGCCTGCCAGGTCCCCTCGGATAATTTCGGCGTCGTGACGGCCCTCAACGCGACGACTGGGCAGGTTGTCGCCACCATCGGAGTGGGCACGACCCCGGTAGTCCCAGTTTTCGACAGCACCAACGACGAGCTGTACGTTCCCAACTTCATTAGCAACAACTTGAGCGTCATCGGGGCTGGCCCCGTCAACCACGTCACCGGCCCCGGCACCTACCCCGTCACTTTCGCCGAAACCGGCCTCCCGTCGGGCGCGTGGTGGAACGTGGAACTCGACGGAACGACCCTCAACGGAACTGCTCCGTCGATCGTCTTCAATGCCGTCCACAACGGCAGTCATCCCTGGAGGGTAGGCCCCTGGGCTGACATGAGCAAGTGCGACTTCACGGGATCCTTGACCCAGGCGGGATGGGTCAACTTCAGTGGGGCTGCCCAGACCGTCCCCATGCCTTTTTCGTGCTCTGGGTCCGGAGCTGGGGGCGGAGGCGGGTCGACATCGTCCTTCCTCGGTCTATCGGGCGATGATGGGTACTACCTTCTTGGGGGAATCGCGATCGTTGTCGTGGCGGGCATCGCGGGATCCGTCCTCTATCTTCGAGGGCATCGCGGTCCCAAAGGGCCTGGGGGCACAGCCGGGGTGCCACCGCCCCCGCCCGGATCGGGGGGCTTCCCTCCCCCGCCTCCCCCCCCGCCGCCACCTCCCTGACCGTCTCGACGCCTTCAGTCCGCCCAGCGCCCGCGATCGTCGGTTGACGGCGGGCCCATCGACCGTGGGAATATCGACAGGCGCCGGAGCCATCCGCCCCCCATCGGCGGCCGCGACCGGCTTATACTCCCTCCCTCTCCGGAGGGAGCGACATGGTCGCTCGAGGGCTCCTGCGCAACGGCTGGGAGCTCGTGGCATTCCACGCTCGCGCGTGGACACTCCTCGAACCATCGATGGGAGCTAGTTTGTGAGCGTCCACGTCGCTTCGGTCGGGCCAGGTCGTTACGGAAAACGGCCGGAGGGCCTCATCGACCTGGCCGTCGAGGCCGCCAAGCTCGCCCTGGAGGGGATCGGGCGGAAGCCCATCGACCTTCTGATTGCCGGCACCATGCTGGCCCATGGACCCTTCGGCACCGAAACGTTCCTACCGCGACTCGCAAGCCGTCTGAGCCTCGAGTCGGCCTCGGGGTTCCGAGTCGACTCGGCCAGCGGTACCGGCGGCATGGCGTTCCAGGCCGCCGCCCTCCTCCTCGAGTCGGGTCGCTTCGAGCGAGCGCTCGTCGTGGGGGCTGAGAAGATGACCGACCGGTCGACCGCGGTCATCACCCGGGAGCTTGCGGCATCCCTCCACACGAGCGAGGTCGCCGCCGGCGCCACCATGCCCGCGCTCGCCGCGCTCGTCACGCAGCGCTACCTCGCGCGGCACAACCTCACCACCGACGCGTGCGACCTTGCCTCGGTCCACGCCCGCGCCATGGCCGCCCGGAACCCGAACGCGCACTTCCAGAAACCGGTGACCGCTGCGGAGGTCGCGGCGAGCCGTCCGGTCGCGCTGCCCCTTCGCCTCCTTCATTGCTCGCCTATCTCCGACGGTGCGACCGCGCTCGTGCTCGAACGGGGGAAGGGGCCGGCGACCGTCCTCGGCCTCGGGCAGGGGTTCGATGCGTTACGGATTGCGGACCGCGCCGACCTCGCCTCGTTCACCGCGACCCGGGTGGCGGCCAAACGCGCCTACGAGTCGGCCCATCTTACCCGCAAGGAGGTCGAGTTCGTGGAGGTGCACGATGCCTTCTCCCCGTTCTCCCTGATCCACATGGAGGACCTCGGACTGTGCGGTCCGGGAGAGGCTGCGACGTGGTTCGAGAAGGGATGGGTCCTGCCCGATGGCCGAGTTCCGGTGAACCCGAGCGGTGGGGTGATCGGCCGGGGCCATCCGGTCGCGGCGTCGGGGCTCGCCGAGGTGGGCGAGGTCGCGTTGCAGCTGCGCGGCGAAGCCGGACGACGGGCGATTGCACGACCTCCCAAGGTCGGCCTCGCCCAGGCGATGAGCGGGATGGCCTCGCACAACTTCGTGACAATCCTCGGCCGGGAGGCTCCGTGAGCGACCCTGCGGGGATGATCGAGCTCGCCCGGTGCGGCTCCTGTGAGGCTCGATTCTTGCCGACCGACGGTCCCTGCCCTCGGTGCGGGTCCCCCGATTGTCGCGGGTATAGCGCACCGGCGCTCGGCACGGTCCTCGCCGCAACCGAACTGGTCCATCCGGCGGCCGGATGGGAGAGCCCCCACCTTCTCGCGTTCGTCGAGCTCGCGGATGGGGTCCGGGTCCTCACGATTGTCGATGGGTCGCTGCCCCCGCTGGGTGCCGCGGTGACCGTACGACGCGACGGGGAGATTTACCGCGCCCGGGCCTAGAACTCCTCCGCCCCGTCAACCCCCTGGGTCTGCGTCGCTACGACCGCTAGCCTCTCGGTCGGTCCGTTCGGGGCGGATTCTTAGGATGCGGGGGTGGCATCCGGTAGGCCGCGCGGCGCTGGCGCCAGACGACGTACCCAAAAGCGAGCGCGATGACTACCAGCACCCCGATCGCCACCACGAGGCCCGGGTTGCTGCTCGCCACCCCCACGCCGGTGCGAGAGGGCGTCGTCAGGTTCGAGGGGAGGTTCTCGCCGAAGGCAATGAAACCGTACATGCCGTTCTGGAAGTGGCCAGAGACGTTGCACACGAACTCGTACCAGCCTGGCGCCACGGGCGACCGGAACGTGCCGGTGAAGTGCTCGCCCGAGCCGTTCAGGAGGTCGGAGAAGAGTGGGGGGTAGGTTGTGAGCAGCTGCGTCAGCTGACTCGGCGTGTCCGTCACAGGGATCACCACCCCCGCTCGGGACCAGATGGTGAACGAGTGGGGGAGAGTGTCCGCGTCGATGAACGTCACCACGATGGTTGCGTTGGTCGGAACCTGCTCGAGAGTATCTGGTTGGTAGCCATAGTCGACGACCGCCGTCACATTGATCGAATACGTCCCCGTGGACCGGATCGCGCTCGGGCCAGGCTCATGCGCTGGGGTGAGAGGGGTCGCCGCGGCTCCGCCCATCACGAGAACCGCGATCGCGAGCACCGCCACGCGGCCGAGAGAATTACGCCCGCTCATTCCAGTTCCGCGATCGATCGGAGACGGCCCGCAGGTGCTGGCGCCGCCGCCGTCGAGATGTGTCGTTCGCTCCTGCATCCGGCCCGAGGACTATCAACCTTGTGGTACAGCCGAAGCCGGCGTGACGAAGTACCGCGCGGATCCGGGGCCGGTGCGCGCGACGCTCGGGCCCCAGCCACGCGGTCCCTGGCGGGACCCACGGAGGCGGCCGGCACTCGGATCTCTCCCCGCGCTCGTCGTCCGAGGAAAGCATCTCGCGACCCGTTTTCCACCTCGATGCGGCACAAGATTTAAGTGCGGGGCCGCGGCTGTTTTACCGTCTGTTCGCAGGGCCACCGTGCCGTGCGCGACTCGCCCGCGCTCGTTGTAGAGAGCTGGCACAGAGCGCTCGGGTGAGCGGACGGGGGCCAGCGTGAGCGTTGCTGAATCCGACTCGACCGGCACCGAGGCGGTCGGACCGGTTTCGCGCCATCAGGTGTCGGATTTCGAGCATTGGCGCATCCTCACGGTTCACCAGCTTCAGAACTACTTGCGAACCAACCGATTCCTCGGCCTGTTGGGCTTCGTCGTCCTGATCTCGACGCTTTCGCTCGTCTTCCAGATCGATGCCGGGGTCGCCGCGGTCCGCGTTCAGCAGCTCTATCGCAGTTCCGAGTACCTCAGTAACTTCCTCGCGTACACGGGGCTCTGGGTCATCCTGGCGGCGGCGTTCTTCGGGGGGGATGCGTTGAGCGTCGACTTCTCGACCGGCGCAGGGGCACTACATCCTCGTCCTCCCCGTTCGGCGGTCGGTGCTCCTCGCCGGCCGCTACACCGCCGCGACCCTGGTCACGCTCTCGGTCGTCGCGAGTGTACTACGTCTTCGGGACCGTGGGGGCCGTCTACTTCTTCGGGGTCAATGCGGTTCCGTGGAACCTGCTGGCGACCTCCCTCGGGCTGGCCGCGGTCTTCGCTCTCGCCGCCCTCAGCGTCGCCTTTTGCGTGAGCGCCTTCGTCCGCTCGCCCGCTGCAGGCGTTCTCATCACCGTACTTGCCCTCTACGTGGGGTTCACGACCTTGCAGGGAGTGGTCGAGCTAGCGGGGATTCGAGCCGTGGTTCTCGCTAACGTACGCTGGGGGAGCGATGGCCGCGATCCTCGATACCGACTTCATCCACTTCCAGACCATCCCGCTCGGGGAGGATCAATACTACACCCTCTGGAGCGCCTCGGTGACCGAAGGCCTCGCCATCATGGTCGGCTACATGGCCATCTTCTTGCCCCTGACCGCGTTCCTCTACCAACGCAAGGAGTCCAGCGGCTGATCCATGAGCTCCTTCGAGGTCTCCGCGCTGTCGAAGTCGTTCCGGGCCGGTGCGCCGATCCTGACCGACCTCACGTTCCGTTACGACGACGCGGGGGCCATCGGATGCCTCGGTCCGAACGGCGCGGGGAAGACCACGACGCTGAAGCTCCTCGTCGGTCTCCTTCGACCGACCCGAGGACATGCCTTCCTGAACGAGATCGACCCGATGGTCGACCGGAAAGGAGCGCTGTGGGACGTGGGGGCGCTGATCGAAACGCCCGAGCCGTACCCCACCCTCAATGTCCATGAGGCCCTGGACACCGTCGGGCGTTCCCGAGGCCTTTCCACCGAGGACGTGGACCGAGAGGTGGACCGCTGCCACGAGCTCCTCGACCTGCCGCCCCTTGATCACCGGATCGGTTGGCTCTCCAAGGGTCAACGGCAGCGCGTCGCCATCGCCTCCGCGCTGATGGGGGACCCCTCGGTGCTGCTGCTCGATGAGCCGACCAGCGGCCTAGACCCTGCCGAGCGCGTTACCGTGCGGGGCCTGCTGAACCGGCTCAAGCGAGACCACCTTATCCTCATGAGCTCCCACCAGATGCTCGAGGTCACGGAGGTGTGCGACGAGCTGGTCTTCCTCCACGAGGGCAAGGTCCTTCTCAGGGACCGGGTCGACCGCGTTGCCGGCAGGATCCGCTCCCGACAGGTGGACGTCGAATTCGCCCGACCCGTCGCGCCCGACGCCACGGCCAGGCTCCGCCCTCCCGCAACCGACGTAACCGTGATCTCCGGGACCCGCTGGCGGCTCTCGTTCGACGGGAGCGAGGAAACCCGAAGCCGCCTCCTCCAGTTATGCCAGGGGGTCGCCCCGGTGCTCCAGTTCGCCAGCACCTCCCTGGTGCTCGAGGAGGCGTACCTCGAGCTGTTCCCGAACACCGCCGATGCCTCATGACGGAGCCGGCGGGACCTCAGCCACCCGGATCACGAGCTGCCGGTTCGCTCCCGGGGAAGGATCCCGACGGTTCCGCCGGCGTGTCACGGCCGGCCGCATCGACCCGGTCGGCCTCGTCGCGCGGTCGCGCGAGCGCGCTCCGGCGGGACCGTGCCGAGCGACGGAAGGCCCGAACGGACCTGGTCGTGGAGGCCATCGCGGTCGCGGTCCTCCTCCTGGCGGTCTACGTGATCGCGACCGCTCGACCGACGCCCCCAGCGAGCTCGGCGCCCCCGGGCCAGGCGTACGGCCCGCCCATCTCTGTCAGTTTTGGCACCCCGACGGTGACCTCGCTCGCGTGCGGGGGTGGCGGAACTGCGTACGCCGAACGCATCCCCTGGTCGAGTTCCACGCTCCCGGTCACCACGGCGGACGTAGATGTGAGCGTCTATCAGATCGGGGACGGGGACGTCGTCGGCGACGCTGGCGTAGTCCCGAGCGCGACCCCTTCCGACCTGTGCGCCGGGGCCGCCCCAAGCACATCGGCACGTTGGTACGCAGTTCTCGCCGACCCGAACGGCACCAATCTCGTCACGTATACCTACGCCCAGCTGTGGAAGTCCGTCACCAATACCTCGTGGAATATTGGGATCCAGAACGGCTCCATCCTGACCCTCGTCACCAACCCTTCGCTCGCCGGGACCGGTTATGGGTTCGAGGTCCTCGGCTACGAGAACGGCTCCAAGATCTTGGGGCGCGTCCCACTCTAACCGGTCCTCCCCTCGGTCCGACCTGAGGGTACGTCCGGTCGACCTGCGACGATTCGCGCTCCGAGGGCGGGGTCACGCAGGGACTGGCGTAGACCGGACGGGGAATAGCGTCCAGGAGAACCCGCGACGGGCGAGACGGAAACGGTACACTTCGTCATCGAGCGTGGACATCGAACCCCCTCGGATGAGCTCGACCGGAGATGCCCACACCGAGGGAGGGAGGGGGATCTCCCCGGAGGTGGGCTCCTCGGAAAAATTGTAGAGGCAGAGAACCTGGTACTCGCCGCCCGGTCTCCAGAAGCCGAGGACCGGAGACCTCCCGAGGTCGATCCCCGTGAAGCGCTCCAAACCAAAGATGGTCGCGTGGGCGCCTCGTTCGCGGAGCAACATCCGCATCCGCGCGAGCAGCGAGCCGATGCGACCTTCCTGCTCCGCGACGTTCCGAGCGGCCGGCGCGAACGCGGGGTCGTTCACGAGCGGCCGGGTCAGGGTCTCCGGGAGGCCGTCCGAGAATCCGGCGGTGGGACCATCGGTCCACTGCATCGGGGTGCGGACCGGATCGCGGTCGGGCAGGTCCAGGCGATCGCCCATGCCAATCTCGTCGCCGTAGTAGAGATAGGGGGACCCGGGCAGCGCGAGGATGAGCGCCGTAAGCAGGAGGACCGATTCGTCGTCCCCGCCGACGAGCGGAGCGAGTCGCCGGCGGAGACCCGCGTAGATTTCCCAGCCGCGCCCCGGATCGTAGAAGCGCAGGAAGAGCGCGCGCTCCTCCTCGCTCACCCGGTCGAGCGTGAGCTCGTCATGGTTCCTCAGGAAGTACGCCCAGCCGCATTCCGGGGGGACCCCGGGAAGGGTGGCCCGAAGGACGTCGAGGACGCGACGGGGGTTGTTCTCCGCGAGGGCGAGGAAGAAGTTCGGCATCATCGGAAAATGCATCGCCATGTGGAACTCCCGCCCCTGGTCGAAGTAGGCGACCGTCTCGGGAACCGACTGGTTCGCCTCGGCGACGAGGACGGTGCCCGGAAACTCGGCGTCCATCATCGCCCGAATCTCCTGGAAGAAGTGGTGCACCTCGGGGAGACTCTGGCACGCTGTACCCTCCCGTTTTACGAGATACGGCACGGCGTCGCACCGGAAGCCGTCGAGCCCGCGCGCGAGCCAAAAGCGAGCCACATTGACGATCTCCGCGCGCACGGCCGGGGCGTCGTAATTGAGGTCAGGCTGCCACGAGAAGAATCGGTGGAAATAGTACCTGGCCGGCGAGGTCGTCCCAGGTCCAATTCGACGCGACAGCCCCCGGGAACATGTTGCGGGCCCGTGAGAACTCCTTCCCGGTGTCGGACCAGAGGAACCAGGCGCGACGAGGAGAGCTTCGGTCCCGCCGGGCTTCCTGGAACCACGGATGCTGGTCGGACACGTGATTCGAGACGAGGTCCCCGATCACCCGCATCCCCCGGGCGTGGGCTCCCTCGACCAGCACGTTGAGGTCCTCGACCGTCCCGAGGCGGGGGTCGACCGTGTAATGATCGCTGATGTCGTACCCGTCGTCCCGCCAGGGTGACTGATAGAACGGAAGGAGCCAGATCGCCCCGATCCCGAGATCGCGAAGGTAGTCGAGCTTCTCCACAACCCCGGGCAGGTCGCCAATCCCGTCCCCGTTGCTGTCGCGGAAGGTGCGGACGGGAAGCTCGTAGAAGACGACTCGTCGGAACCAGGCGGGGGCGCGGAGGTCGAAACGTCGGACGGACATCGGAGGTTCGGGAATATCAGGGGACGCCACTCCCTAAATGCCTCTGTCTCGACCCTCCTCGCTCGACGACCGCCGCCCGGGGCCCCGGTTCGCGGGTGAGACTCCGTCTGCGCCGCCTGGGACGGAGGACCGAGGGGCCGAAATAGGACCTGGACCTCGGGCCGGTCGTGCCGATTGCACCGGCGCTCACGGCCTTGGTCGATACGCTCCTCCCCCGGGCAAGCGCCCAGAACGGCGCCAGTGACTATCCTGCGGCCAGCACGGTAGGTGTGGACCGGGACGTCGCCGAGATGGTGGAGGGACTACCCGGGGCCGAACGCGCCGAATTCGATACCCTGCTCGGGGCGGTGGAGAGTCGGGCGATTAACTTCTTGCTCTCGGGTCGTCCGGTCCGCTTCACGCGGCTGGAGCCCGCCGAACGAGAAAGGTATCTGCGGGCGTGGTCCCGCAGTCGACTCGGGGTCAAACGTAAGGGATTCCACGCAGTCAAACGCCTAGCGGGGGGATCTACTTCTCTCGACCCACGGCGGGCACGTCGCACCCCCTGTGGGAGCGTCTCCACTACCAGCCTCCTCCGCTGCCGGAAGACCCCCCGGACCCGCTCGCGGGAGTCCGTCCCGTTCGACCCGAGGCTGACACCGAGGATGTCGCGGACGTCTGCGTGGTCGGCAGCGGAGCCGGCGGGAGCGTAGTGGCGGCCCGCGCCGCCGCGGGGGGCTATCGGGTGGTGGTGCTTGAGGCGGGGGAGTGGGTCCCCCGGCTGGGCTATCCCCGGATAGAACGCGAGGCCCACGACCGACTCTTCGTGGGGCGGGGGATCATCACGAACACGGAACACTCGATAGGGATCCTCGCCGGGGAGACGGTCGGAGGCGGCACCGCGATCAACTGGATGACCTGTTTGCCTCCCCGCCCCGAAGCCCGCGCTGAGTGGGCGGGGGACGGCGGGATGGTCGGGGTCGATGGACCCGATTTCGAATCGGGCGTTCCGTCAGGTCTCCGACCGCCTCCGGGTCTCCACGCTGGAGAGCGACGTCAACGTCTCGAACGATGTCCTTCGACGGGGCTGCCTGGCCCTGGGTTACCAGAAAGGGGTCGATTGGGACATCCTCGCGCGCAACGCCGTAGGCTGCCGTTCTCGCTGCGGCTTCTGCACCTTCGGCTGCCCCTACGCGGCCCGGCAGTCGACGCTCACGACGTTCCTCGCCGATGCTCTCGCTCAGGGAGCGAGACTCTACGCGTCCACCCGGGCGGAGGGTATCGAGGTCGAAGAGGGTCGGGTCCGCGGGGTGCATGCGACCTACCATGACGGGATGCGAAGGCACCGGGTTCACGTGCGGGCGCGGGCGGTGGTCGTGGCGGGAGGAGCGCTGCAGACCCCGGCGCTGTTGCTCCGCTCGGGGATCCGATTCCCCGGGGTCGGGGTCGGGTTGCGCCTCGACCCGACGACCGCGCTCGCCGGCGAGTTTCCGTTCTCGGTGCGCACCTGGGAGGGACCGCACCAGACGGTAGGCGTCTACCGGTTCCAGACCGACGGACGAAGGCGCCCACGGTCCCTGGATCGAGGTGGCCCCGTCGCATCCGGGCCTCGCCGCCATCGCCCTTCCCTGGGAGGGGGCGGACGCCTATCGACACCAGCTGGAGCGGATCGAGCGGGTCTCGACGCCAATCGTCCTCGTGCGGGACGTCGGCGAGGGGTGCGTGACGATCGACCGGGACGGACGGCCGGCCTTCCACTACGCCCTGACACGCCGGGACCGGCAGAACCTCGTCCGCGGGATGGTCGAGACCGCCCGGATTCTTCGGGCGGCCGGCGCCGTCCGGATCACGTCGCTCCACACTCCCCAGATCGAGGCGGGGGACGGCACGCAGCCGGTTTCGTCCGCGGGACTGGACGCGTTCATCGCGGAACTGCAAGCGCGGGGGATACGAGAGAACTCGGTGGCGCTCTTCTCGGCGCACCCGATGGGTTCTGCGAGAGCGGGTACCGACCTTCGCCGCTCGGCGGCCCGGCCGACGGGTGAGGTCCATGGGGTGGAGGGGCTCTGGATCGGTGACGGGAGCCTGCTCCCCTCCGCGCCGGGAGCGAACCCCATGATGTCGATCCTGGCGCTCGCGTGGCGGACAGCGGATGCCCTCCTGGCTAGCCTGGGAGGCACCCCCCTTCCGCTCCCGGGCTAGGGTCGTTGGGGGGACCGCGTCGAGAGGACGCGGCGCACCCGCTCTCGCCCGGAGCAGAGGGGAGTGCGACCCGCCTTCGGGGCGCAGGATATGAGCGGTTGAAGGCTCCGAGACCCCGCCCGCGAAGCCCATGCCTCCGGTCGTGAGACGCCCGCATCTGTGGCCTGAGGTCCAACGGGCGCTCGGGCGGGTGGTTCCGGCATGACCCCTTCGAATATCCGGTTGAAGGTCAACGGGAGCCTCCGGGCCGTGCCCCGCGACCCCGACCGCCCTCTCCTCGTGGTGCTTCGCAACGAGCTCGGGCTGACGGGGACCAAGTACGGGTGCGGGGAGGGCGAGTGCGGTTCGTGCACGGTCCTCCTCGACGGCGCACCGGTTCGCGCCTGCCAAGTGCGGGTGCGAGAGGTCGGGCCTCGCGAGGTCACGACCGTCGAGGGTCTCGAGACGGACGGTGTGCTGAACCCAGTCCAGCAGGCGTTCGTCGATCTGGGGGCCTTCCAGTGCGGGTACTGCACCCCCGGCATGGTCGTCGCTGCGACCGCCTTGCTCCGGAGCCGCCCTGCTCCCTTGCGGCAAGAGGTCTGTGCCGCGCTGGAAGGGAACGTCTGTCGGTGTGGGGGGTACGCCCGTATCCTTGCCGCCGTCCAGCGCGCGGCGGAGCTTACACGAGGGAAGGGGGGGGAAGCATGACCGAGCTCCGCCGCCCGCGTCTTCCGTGGGACAAGACGGCGGTCGCGGACCGCGAGTATTTCGACATCCTTGGTCCGGGCCTCGTCGCCGTGCTCCTCCCTCGAACCCCCCGAACTCCTGGTGCGTCGGAGTGGCGTCCTCCGACCGGTGGGGCCTGGGTCCACGTCGGGGCGGACGGGGGGATCCGCGCGTTCACCGGAAAGGCGGAAGTCGGCCAAGGTACCCGCACTGCCCTCACCCTGGTCGTCGCGGAGGAGCTGCGCGTTTCCGGTCCCGCGGGTCGACCTGGTGATGGCCGACACCGACCTTTGTCCGTGGGACATGGGGACCTTCGGCAGCCGCTCGATGCCCGATGCTTTTCCTGCGCTCGCACGGGCGGCCGCCGGCGCCCGCGAATGCCTCATCTCTCTCGCCAGCCAGCAGAGCCGTCGACCGCGGGACGAGCTGGAAGCGATCGACGGCACGGTCCGCGTGCGCGGCGCTCCCCGGGGAGTGAGCTACTCCGAGCTCGTACGAGACCGCAACCGGCTCGAGATGGTGGACCCCGAGACCCCGACCATGCTGGCATCCCGATGGGAACGCTCCGGGCGCGCCACGGGGGACCTCGGGGCCCCGGATGTCGTCACGGGTCGGCGGGTCTACGTTTCGGACCTCCGCCGCCCGAACATGCTTCACGGAGTGGTCCTCTGGCCGCCGACCTACGGGGCCCGCCTCGTCGACGTCGACCTCGAAGCGGCCCGGGACCGACCGGGAGTAACGGTCGTGCACGAGGGCGACTTCGTCGGCGTCGCCGCCGCCAGCGCGCCCGAGGCACGGGCGGCCCTCGCAGAGGTCCTGGCGAAGTGGATGCCCGTTCCCCAGCCGGCCGAGAAGGAGATCGAGGGATACCTGCAATCCCACCCGCTCGAGGGAGACGCGTGGGACACCGACGAGAGCATCGTGGGGGACGCCGACGCGGCCCTCTCCCATGCATGCGTGTCCTTGGAAGCCACCTTCCGAACCGCCTACATCGCCCACATCCCCCTCGAGCCTCACTGCGCGCTCGCCGAATGGGAGGCCTCTCGTCTCACCGTGTGGGTGGGGACCCAGACTCCGTTTCGGACCCGCGACCAAGTCGCCGAGGACCTCCACGTGCCGGTGGAGGACATTCGCGTGATCGTCCCCCCGACCGGGGCCGGATTCGGGGGAAAACATGGCGGGGAGATCTCCTCGGCCGCTGCCCGCCTGGCCCGCGCGGCCGGACGGCCGGTTCGGGTCGCGTTCACCCGAGAAGAAGAGTTCCGCTACGCCTATCTCCGGCCCATGTCGGTCATCGACGTGCGGTTGGGCGCTGCGGCGGACGGCCAGCTCGAGGCCTGGGTCTTCCACAACGTGAATGGCGGAGCCGCGGCGTTGCTGCCACCGTACCGGGTCGCCCACCAACGGGTCGACAACGAGCTCTCTCGCTCTCCGCTCCCCCAGGGCCCCTACCGGGCGCTCGCAGCGACCGCCAACAACTTTGCTCGCGAATCTGTCATGGACGAACTCGCCCACAGGGTCGGCCTGGATCCCCTGGCCCTCCGGGAGCTGAACCTCGAGGACGAGCGTCTCAAGGTGGTGCTGCGCCGGGCGGCCCTCCGGGCCGGCTGGGCCTCCCGGACGCCCCGGCCCGGTACGGGGTTCGGCCTCGCCGTGGGCTTCGAGAAGGGGAGCCGCGTCGCCACCATCGCCGAGGTCAGCGTCGAGGACGATCGTCGGCTGCACGTCGACCGCCTGGTGACGGCGTTCGAGGCGGGGGCCGTGGTAAACCCCGACAACCTCCGCAGCCAGGTGGAGGGCGCCGCGATGATGGCGCTCGGGGGAGCGCTCTTCGAAGCGGTCCGGTTCGACGCGGGGGTCGTCCAAAACCCACGGCTGTCGGAGTACCGCGTACCGCGATTCTCCGATCTGCCGACCTTGGAGGTGGAGCTGGTCGACCGGAATGACCTGCCCCCGGCCGGGGCGGGAGAGACACCAGTCATCGCCGTGGCGCCGGCGGTGGCCAATGCGATCTTCGATGCCACCGGCTGTCGCCTGCGGTCGCTTCCCCTCCTTCCGGACGGGCGAGTGCCCGAACCAATCGTGCCCTGAGCTCGCTGAGAAGTCCCCGCATTCGGCCGATGAGCGAGGGCTGCTGCGCCCGGCTTCCCTCACCCTGGGCCGGAAGCAGGCTCGTACCGGAGTCCCGGCACGCAGGCCATCCTAGAAGCCCGGCCAAGGTGCCGACGGCCGAATCGGCTCGCTCGGCTGCTCGCGTCTCACACCGGTGGGTTCGACGCCCACCCTGGTTGGCCGACCGAGCCTCGCTCGCCCCTCGCGCCGGGGGGAGGCGGTGCGACCTCTGCGGGAGAGGGAAGATACTGGCGTCGGAGTCGCAAGAAGAAGACGATCGCGAGCGCAACCAAGGGGAGGGTGTACCGGGAGCCCAAGCGTGATCAGTACGCCGAAGGCACCCTCCCACATCACGAACCCGAAGGCGAGGTTCACGAGCAGGTACTCGTTGCGTGTGCGCCCAATCCGCCGGCGCGTCCACGCGGCCAGGCTGGCGAGCAGGACGAGTTCGACCGCGATCGCGAGGGCGGGCGGGACCCCGTAGGCGGCGGAGCCGTACTCGAGGACGAGGGCGATCCCGAAGAACACGAATCCGACGGCAAACATCTCGGAGGCTCCTGCGGCGGGGGCGGGACGGTCCGGAGCCCCCAGATCGGATGGGAGACGGTACGCGGCGACCACGAGCGCAGCGATCGCCACCAGGCTTCCGACGAGCAGCGCTGACCCCATCCAGAAGTGATAGAGTCGGAACACTACGAACGTCTCGAACACGGTCGCCCCGGCCAGCGAAAGGAACGCGAGGACGACCCCCCGGGGCCCGAGCAACGAGCGGCCGCGGGTCTTGGGCAGGGCGAGAGCGAGGAGGAGGATGGGCAGGGCGATGGAGACGATCACGTGGAGGGAGAGAACACCGACCGACCAGACCCAGTTCACCCCCACGAAGTGACCGTACCAGCCGAGCACGCCGTCGGCATGCTGGGTGTTGCGGAACAACGTGTTGTCCCCCAAACCTTCCTCGGTGATCCCGTAGGCGAGCCCGAGCAGGCCCACGCTCGCCCACCCCTTGCCCCATCGGATCATCGCCTCCCGAATGAGCAGCGCCCCCCCAGTGTACTGGCCCACGTTCACCGCGAGGAAGAGGAGGAAGAACGGAGGGGATTCCACGAGGAGCAGAATCGAGCTAGAGGTGGAAAGATACTCGACGATCCCAGGGGTCAGGAGGGCGAGGCAAACAATCGGATGACGCCGCAGAAACCCGAGAAAGCCCGCGACAACACCGGTCGTCCGGGCCCCAGGGGGGGAGGCGGCGGGTCCCGGGATTGGAGGCTCGCCGGAGGCCACCACGATGTGCGCAGCATCCCCGCCGGAGGACTTCAACCTGCGGACTCGCGTTCCCCCCGGGGCGGAGGACCCCCCCGGAAGGGCGACCAGCCGCCGGCGGCTGATCCGGGGCCGCGGCGCGAACCCTGTGCGCGGGCTCCGATTCCACCCGGTGCCCGCGACCCCCAGCCCCGGTCGATCATGGCGGTCACCGTCGTTGCGGAGACCCGAGGAACCGCGCCCGCCTCGGCAATCGCCTTCGAGGAGCCCCCGGCCTCGGGCGCCCTCGGGAGGCACGATGCTGCGCAACCTCGTGGTCGCGATCCGCCGGAAGTGGCAGTCGTGGGAAGTTACCCGTGGCGTCGTTCCCCGTCTTCGACCGGCAACCCTTTCCGCCCCCTTCCACGAGCTGGGGCGGTCTCCCCGGCGGCCCAGCTAATGGGCGAATGCTCCGACGAGCCGCTCCACGTCGGCGGGGGCCATCAGGTTCGGGTGCACGCAGACCCATACCCGAGCCTCGTGGGCCACGGCCTGCCGATGGAACGCCGCAAGGAGTTCGACCATCCGGTCGATCCCATGGAGTCGCACGAGGTACTCGATCCCCTCCAGGAAGAACGCGGTGACCCGGTCCCGTTCCACCGAAGCCTCGAGAAATGCACCGTAGGCCGGTAGGTCGTTGGGCTTGATCGTGAGGCCGCGGCCGAGGTTGGTGAGCCAGTATACCTCCGCAGGGCGCGGGCCGATGTGGGTCCGAAGTCGCTCGGGCGACTCCCGTGACCATCGCCACACCCCGATGCCCGGCCGCCGTCATGTCCAAGAACTCCCGAAGGGGCGGGGAGGTACGAGGGGGAGACGACCACTTCGACCCCCCACGGGTTCGAGACTGGGGGGGCAGCGGCCTCCACGGCGGGCGTGGGGGCTGCCCCCGACGCCGGCGCGCCTGCGGTGGATGGCTCGAGCGGGAGCGAAGGAGCCATCTCGGGACGAACTGCAAGGGCCGGCTCGAGGGGGCGGGGCTGGGTCTCGCGAACGGTGTCGAGCTCGGCAGCGTCCGGGAGAGGAGGCGCTCCGGAGGCAGGCGGTCCCTCGGTTGCGGTGGGGGGGAGCGGCTCCCGGATGCCGTCGGGGCCCGGCGCCGCCTCGGGCGGGCGTGAAGCCTCCGGACCGGCGGTCGGCTCGAGCACCAAAGCAGGTGGGGCGTGCGAGTCGAGGGGCGGCGCAAGACCGGACGCTTCGGTCCCAGGGGCCGCCTCCGAAACGGAAGCGGACCGGGCCCGATCCCCTGGTGCAACCCCTCCCTCCGGGAGGGTCGGCGCGTCTCCCGGGCTCTCGGAATCCGCTCCCTCGGGAGCGAAAGGGGGTTCCTCCAGGAGCACCGAGGGGGTCCTTTCGAGTTCCACGGGAGAGGCGGTCCCCTCCTCGGGGGCCGATTCGATTCCGAAGGGCTGGGACCCTGAGGCAAGAGCGGTCTCCACCGGTTCGTCCCCGCCGGGCCCGGGAGAGGTCGTTGGACTGGGGCCGGGCCCAGGACCCGAGTCCGGCGAGACGGTCGCGAGCTCGGGGCCCACCGGCGACGAGCTCGAGGTCCCTGCGGGGGGCGGCGCCATGTTGATGGGCGATGCCGAGTCGGTGGACGACGGGCAGGCCGGGGGTTCCCTCCGCGTCGAGACGGGGTCCCGCCTCGAGGGGAAGCCGAGGGGATTGGTCGGGCTCGAGCGATGGGGTTGGCGGGGGGAATGCGATCTCCAGTGACGGTTCCGCCCGCGCTCGGTGCGTGGTCTCCCCCGCCCGGGCGTCTTCGTCCTCCGGAGGGGGGGTGGGTGCAGGCTCGGCCATCGGGGAGGGGGGGAGGGGCGAAACTGCAGTCTCGAGGGCCGGCCGAGGGGAGGAGGCTGGGCCGGGCTCGAGCCGACCCGCGGGACGACGCTCCGAGGTCGGCGGTTTCGGCTCCGCCGACGGCATGCTCGTCTCGTCCTTGGCGGCGCTCGGGAGTGCCGCGCCGTCGAAGTGGGGCGGGGCCATCGCTTTGCCCGTACCATTGCCTTCCCCAGACCCTTGGGTCGAGGTACGGAGTGGGGCTCTTGCCGGTGGATTGAGTGGGAGGTCCCGCCGTCCTGATTCCCAGCGGGGCCGGACTGGAGCCGCGTGCCCGAACTTCACGACGAGCGCCTTCGCGAGCGGCCAGCCAAACCCCGGCAAGGCCGCGAGGGTGTCGAACGGGGCGGCCTCGAAGGCCGCACGGGACTGCAAACCCGCATCCCAAGCCCCGGCGGTCTTCGCGAACCCCAGCAGGGGAGCCCCGAGCACTCCGTCGAGCTCGGCCATGAGAGCACGGACCTGCTCCTCTCGGGCGAGGTATTCCGGCGCGATGTAATCGACCGATATCTCGCCGGTCTCCTCGGCGGGTTGAGGAGGGCGGAGCCGGGAACCGGGCGACCGTGCCGGCGGGTGCTTGACGTGCCCCGGCCGCCGTGGGAGTCCGGGGAGGTGGAGCCACCAGCGGACGCCGGTCTTCGTGCGACCGTGAGTGGTCTCGGTGAGGGGAAACTCGCGAACGTCGTCCACCACCCGCAGCTCGGGTACGTCCAAGTAGGTCGCCAGCGCTGGGGCGACCCGGCGCAATTCCGAAGCAAGCGGGTCGAGCGTCGCGATGACGAGGGGGGGCCGCGGCGGTGATTGTGGGGTCGATCGCTGGCGGAGCTCCCGCTCGACATGCTGGACCAGCCGGAAGGCGTCCGGGGACAGCGGCGGAGGGATCCGGGAGGGTAGCGGGTGCCCCGCCGGCAGCTCGACATACATCTCCCCGAGCCGCCAGGAGGCGGGCAGGGCCCGGTCCGGGAAACGCTCGACGTACGTGACCATCGACGGCAGGATCCGGCGCGGAGTCCCCTGAAGTACCACGGAGAGTTCCCCCGACAGCCGCGGCCCGTCGCGGCGGTGCACGGGCTGGCGACGGAGGAGATGGACGATTTGGGTCGCTTCCGTCGGATACACCCTCTGGATCTCGGAGAGGACCGGCTCCAGGTCCGCTCGCCGTCCGGTCCAAGGGGTTGCGGGCCCGAACGCCTCGAATCGGTCCACCCGGGCAAGGCGCTCGAGCGTCGGCCGGTCATGGCGGAGCAGCTCGGCCAGCTCCTCGATGGAGACGATGACGACGACCGCCGGTAGGGGAGTATGGAGGGAGATCCCAAGCGACCCTCGGAACCGGTCGAGCGCCTCCAGGACCGTTCGCCACCGGTCCCACGCCCGGGCCCGCTCCTCGTCCATCAGGCTCGCGTTGACCGGTTCCACCGACGCTTCGAAGAGGCTGGTCCCCGCGGACGTGGTCGCGCCGTAGACGAGTTCGGCCGTATGGGGCGCGATGGGGCCGAGGAGTAGGGAGCTTCGCCGGACCAGGTGGTGGAGGGTACGCAGGGCCGCCCTGCGGGGGGCCCCGCCGGCGCTGGGGTCGAGTCGGGGCGCGACGAGGGCTCGGTACCTCGGTAGGTCGTTCGCGAGGAAACGGGAGAGGCGGCGGTAGGCCGCGGCGTAGTCCCGGGCGTCATAGTCGGCCAGGATCGCGACGCGCGCCCGCTCCCAGCGAGCCAGTACCGCCCGGTCCTCGACCTCGAGCTCCGAGAGAAACCCCGTGATCGACGGAAGGAACGCCGTGAGGAGGGCCGGGTCGATCCGTTGGAGGATCTCCTGGGCGTGCTGCCAGTAGTGTTCCAGCCTACGCGCCTCCTGGGCAGATCGCTCGGGGAGCTGCGACCCAGTGCCTTGGGCGGCCTCGCCACGGACCAGCGCGCACCGGACCGCGTCCGCGCCGTCGATCTCGACCCGTTCGGTGATGGGGGAGGTGGAGCACCCGGGGAGCACGGTGAGACCGGCGTCCGATGGGGCTCCGGCCACTCCCGACATCACCGCGAGGTGGTGAGTGAGCGCGGGCGCGCGGCGCCGCTCGTTCAGGTAAATCCAGACGGAATCCCCGGGGGGAAAGGGTCGAATCGGGCCCAGGCCGCGAGGACGCCGCGGATCGCCGGGAGGAGGCGGCGACTTACGGCGCGGCGAGTCCCACCGCATGGGCACGTGGGGTCCCCACCGAGCGGCTCCAAGCGCTCGCACCCCGGACACTCGAGCAGGGTGGCGTTTCGTGGACCGGGAGCCTGCGAGGTCGACTCGCTGACCGGCCAAGCGGCGACCTCGATCTGGCTCATCGGAGGATCGTGGGGGAGAAGGCGAAGATACGTCGCGCGTTGCTCGGGCGGTAGTCGGGATGGCTCGAGGCACCAGGCGCGCCCCGGTGCCCAGACCATCGAGGTGGCACAGATCGCACAGTGGGGCACTCCCCGACGAACGCGCAATCGAGCGAACAACACGCCGTTGTCCCCGAGATCCCGGAGCACGAACTCGCTCGCGGTGAAGAGGTCGAGTCCGGCGTACTTGTGCATGAGGGTGGTGGCGAGCTGCCCTCGGGCCGTCACGAGCGGCCAGCCGGTCACGCCGATCCGTTCGGCGATCTGGGCATCGGTGCCCCCGTGACCGGGCACCAGCGGCACGATGCCCGTCCCGCTATCGCCCACGTCAGGGACCGTCTGCAGGGTGCCGCCGGGGGGGTCAGTTCGGCCCCCATCGGGAACTCGGCCCGCAACGGGTACTCGTAGGAACGTCCGGCCCAGTGGGAGCCGGGGTGCTCCTCGACTACCTCGACCGCCGCGCCCGGCAGCCAGTCCACGAGGCGCGCCAGTGAGGACCGGGAGGTGAGGATGAGCTCGTCGGCATCCTTCCGGCGGTACCGGGCCACGACGTAGGGGATCTCCGGATGGAGCAGGAGGGCGGTGGCTCCGAGGAGGCGCCAGGGAGCGTCCACCCACACCAGCGCCTGGATGCGTCGGTCTCCGTCGACGATTCCGAAACGGACGAGGTACGTGTCTCCCTCCTCCTCCGCGTAGACGATCCCCTCGGGGCTCCGAGGGGCCGCGCAGTGGGGACAGATGCGCAGGGGAGCGTCTCGGGTCACGATGAGGCCGCGGCCGGCCATACGGCCGAGTATCGTCTCGATACGGTCCCGGCGTTCTGTCGAATCGTACGGTTGCCCGGATTCGCCACCGGTCCAGATCGACAGGGAGCGGAGCAGCGTCGTCACGGGGTCCTTGGCGGCTTCCGCCTCCCGGCGAAGCGTGCCCAACGCACGTCGACCGGCGATGGCCAGGTAACGGGCGGCGACATCTGCGGCCACCGCACGGATACCGACGAGCGTCGGGTCGTCGCCGCTAGTGTAGGTTCCCTCGAACTGACGCAGGATCGGCGCCGTGGAGCGGCCGAGGACTCCATCCGCCCGTGGGAATCCTCGCGTCGCCCAGAGCGAGCGGGCGGCCTTTTCCACCGCCGCCGGCCGGGTACTGTTCTGCCAGCGACCCCATGGAAGCCCTACGACAAGATAGAGAGAGGGGGCACGGCAGGAATAAACCCTCCTCCACCTCGGTGCCCTCGGCCGGGGCCCCTCGCTCCAGCAACTCTTATGAATCGGAAACGGTGCATCCTCCTCCGAGGATAGACCCGATGGCCTGGACCCAGCAGGAAGTTCGCGAGCTGAAGGAGGGCCGCTACATGCTCATCGACGAAGAGCCCTGCCGGATCATCAACATCCAAACCTCCAAGCCCGGGAAGCATGGAGAAGCGAAGGCGCGGATCGACGCCGTGGGGATCTTCGACGGCGGCAAGCGCAGCGTCGTCTTCCCGGTCAAACACAAGGTCCAGGTCCCGATGATCGGCAAGCGCCAGGCCCAGGTCCTGTCGATGACCGACACCGAGGTCCAGCTCATGGACCTCGAATCCTACGAGACGTTCAGCCTTCCGGTGGACGCGGAGACGAAGGCTCAGGTATCGCCGGGCGGCGAGGTCCAGTACCTCGATGCGATGGGAAAACGCAAGATCACGCGGACCTAGTTCGGTCGTCCAGCACCGTCTGACGGAGGACCCGGGCGGCGCGTGTCATTAATAAAGGGGACCGCCCATGATTTCGGTACCCGGTGCATCGGCGCCCTCGTGCCCGAAGTCACGGGGGTAGGAGGGGGATAACACGTCAGGTCCGGGGGGCGTTGGGGGCCTGCCGTCGTCCCGCCTGGCACGGATCCTTCAGGAAAAGGCCGAGGCGCTCAAGAAGAAGCGCCAGTCGGCCGAGGCACTGCAGAAGGAGGCCGAGGAAGGCGTCGCTCAACTCGAACGGCTCAGCATCTCGCTCCCGGAGGTCCCCGAACGGGTACAGCACTTGCGCGAGCTCGCGCGCCGGTCGGATTGGGACGCCGTGGAGATCCAGGCCAAGGCGCTGCTCGAGTACATCGCCGGCCGGGTGACGACCGCGATCCAGGACCGTCGCCGTCTCACGGTGGAATCGGTCGGTCGCCTCGAGGCCGCGGGCGTTGCCATCCCGCCGGCGGACCGGACCGAGCTCGAAGCGCTCGCGCAGCCCGGGCCGGAGGCGAGCTGGTCCGACACGGTCGCGCGCCTCGTGCGAATCGAGGGCTCCCTCGCCCAGCTCGGTGTGCAGAACGTCGCTCAGGCACGTGGGCAAGCGCTCGCGGTCGCCGAGTGGGCCCACGTCTCCTCCGAGCGCCGCGCGGAGTTCGCCACCCAGGTCGAGGATGCCCTGCTGCCGGCTCGCGAGGGCCGGTTCGACGAGGCGCTGACAGCCCTCGCCTCCGCGATTCGGGAGCGCCTCCCGGAGGCGAAGCAACTGCACGAGGCCGCCCGCGGCCGAGCCGAGGCCCGGGTCGCGCTCGCCAAGGAGCTCGGCACCTCGACCGCTGACGTGGACAGCGCGCTCCGAGCCGACCAGGGGGCGCCCCCAGAGCGATGGCCCGAGACCGTACCCGCCATCGACCGGGGGGTCGACGAGCTCGGCGAGGCGCTTCGGGCATGGACCACCCAGACGCTCGCGACCCTGCGAACCTCGCTGGACAGTCTCTCCGAGTACGGCTCCGACCCCTCGGAGGTTCGCGTGATCGTCGAGGAGGCGATCGCCCGCCTCCCGACCGTCCCGGCGGACGAGATCGGGCAACTGCTCGACCGCGCCCGGCAGGCCGCCGAGGAGCCGATCGTGGCAGTGGTCGCCGCCCTGCTCGACGAGGTGCGGCCCCGGATCAACGAGATCCGGCGCCTCGGGCGCGACCCGAGCGAGGTCTTCGCCGCGATGAACCGGGCCCGAGAGGCCCTGCGCCTGAAGATCTACTCCGAGGCGCTCGCCGCCAGCCAGGAGGCCGTCGAGCGGGTCGGTCAACTGACCGAGGACCTGGAGAGCGCCCGCGAGGAGCTCCAGGCGCTCGACGAGATGCTCACACGATTCCAACGGTCGGGGTTCCCTCGGGACGAGTTCGACCCGGCCCTCGCCAAGGCTCGGGTGCATCTCGACCGGGCGGAGGTCATCCCCGCACGGGCCGAACTGCGCGACGCGCTGCTCCGGATGGGCCGAGAGGCGCTCCGCTTCCTGGTCGAACGCTGGGGAGCGCTCGACCGGGTGCGGGAGTACGCCCACGACCATGGCTTCCTCTCGCCCGATGCTGCCGGCTCGCTCGCCGCCTCTCGCGAACGGTTCGACCAGGGCGAGCTCGCCGCGGGGGCCGAGCTCCTCGCCCGCGCCGAGGTCGAACTCCGCGCGGCAGCCGCCCCCTACGTCTCCCGCAGGGTGGAGGAGATGGTACAGGGGCTCGCGGACATCCCGGACGAGGCGCTCACCGCTCCCGTTCGACGGCTCCTGGCCGATGCCGATGTGACCCTGCGCGTGAAGCAGGATTTGATCGGCGCCACGGAGAGCCTCCGCAAGGCGGAGCGGGACTTCGCTTCCGTCTTCGCGGTTCATGCGAGCGCGCTCGTCGACCTCCTGGAGGAGGAGCGGCGGGTCCTCGAGTCGATGGGTGGAGCTGGGGACGAGATCCAACGCCAGATCGACGAGGTGCAGCAGATCTTCAACATGGGGGATTTCGTAAAGGCCTCCCGCGCCTCGCAGGAGATTCGGACCCGGGCGCATCAGCAGCAACTCCTCCGCAGCGAGGAGGCGGTCTCCCACGCGAAGCTCTCCCTCGTGGAGCTCGAGACCCTCGGCCTCGACCTCGGCCGTTTCCGGGGTGACCTCGAGGAGGCCCAGGCAGCGGCCCGCGCCGGCCACTACGCCGAAGCGCACCGCCTATCGAAGGCGCTCGAGGATACCGCCGTGCGCACCCGGGCCGACACGCAGGCGGTCGTCGAGGACATCGCTCAGGCCCAGGAGGCCCTCGGTGACCTCCGCGAGCTGGGGGTCGATCCGGAGCCGTTCTACGAGCCGATCCGGGCGGCTCGCCTCGCCTTCCAGGCGCTCGACCTGGGGACCGCCCGCGCGACCATCGTCGCGCTCCGGCAACGGCTGGCCGAGGCGATGGCTGCCGCGGAAACCGACCGGCTCTTCGGGGAGATCGAGCGGTTGATGGAAGATGGGCGCCGGCTCTCGGCTCCGATGGAGGCGTACGCGAGCCGGCTCCACCGGCTCCGCACCGAGCGTCCGACCGCGCCGCCGGAGGCCACGCGCACGGCCACGCGGGCGCTCCACGAGGAGCTGGTCTCCCTCCTGGTCCCGATCCTGGAGGAGAACCTACGGGGACTCGAACGGGACCTCGACATCGCCCGCGGCGCGGGGGTCGACCTCGAGAAGATCGTCGCCCCCCTCGCCGAGGCTCGACGCCGGATCTCGCTCCCGGTCCCCATCGGCGCCGCCGCGCTGCTCGACGCGGCACGCTCGGAGTTCATCGGGACCCGGGGATTGATCGAGCACGCAGAGCGGGTCGCCAAGCGCGCGCGCGAGGCGCTCGCCCAGGCGGACCTGCTCCGCGTGGACACCGGCCCTCTTCGAGGGGCGATGGAGCAGGTCGAATCCGCCCTCGCTCGCCGGGAGTACACCCGCGCGATCGAGCTTGGGGGCCCCCTCGAGCGGGAGCTCCTCCAGGCGACGTACCACCAGGTATCCAAGACCCTCGCCGGCTTCCGCGCGACGGTCACCCGCCTCCGCGGCGAGGGGATCGATACCACGGTCGCAGAGAACCTCCTCCATCAGGCGCGAATGGCCCTGGACGAGGGCCGGCCCGTGGACTCGGTCCAGCTCGCCTCGAAGAGCGAGGCCGAGCTCGAGCGCGTGGACCTGCAACGCCGGATCGCGGAAGGCTCAATCGAGGCGACCATGCATGCCCTCGAGCGGGCGACCTCGGAAGGGGTGGTGGCCCCCTCGGCGACCGCCGGGCTCGACGCGGCCCGCGCCCTGCTCCTCAAGCACCAGTACCCGGAGGTCCTCGAGCAGGCCATCGAGGCGTCGGATACGCTGGTGGCGATGCGCGAGAGTCATCGCAGGGCAGGCGAGGCGGCCAGCTCGGCGGAGGCGCAGATCGCGGAAGCTGTCGAGCTGGGCGCTGATGTTACCGAGGCCCGCGGCCGGCTGGCCGAGGCGCTGCGGCTGGTGGAGGGCGGCCACTACCCGGACGGGGTCCGCGCGGCCCGCGAGGCCACCGAAATGGGCCGATGGGCGATCGAGCGCCTGTTCTCGGGCCCGCTCGGCCTGCTTCGTCGGCTGGTGGAGGTCGGGCGTCAGGAGGGGCTCTCGACCGAGGTCGACCAGATCGAGAGCGTCGTGGCGGAGGCGGAGGCCGCGCTGCGGGCCCGGGACTGGACGCACGTGCGGGAGGCCGTCACCCGCGCGGGACACATCAGCGAGAAGTCGTTCACCGCGGTCGTGGATGCCCGATGGGCCGAGGTGCAGAACCAGGTCGCCCGGCTCGGGCCAGGCTCGGAGGCCGACCGGGCCCGATGGGCGGAGCTCCGGGACCGCTTGGCCGACCTCCAAGTCCAACGCAATTTCATCGGCGCTCTCGCCTTGATCCGGGAGGAGCGGATGCGGGCGCTCCAGCGCCGCCGCGAGGAGGTCGAGGCCGACCTCAAGCGCCTCAAGGATCAGATCTGGGTCGGCGAGCGCCTCGGCGTGGATGCGACCCCGATGATGCAGACGTTCAGCGAGGCACGGGTCGCGCTCGACGCGGGCCACCTCGATGAGGCTGAGGCGCTGTTCGCCCGGGCACGGGAAGCGCTCGAGCACGCGATCGAGGAACCGTTCTCTCGCCGCCGTACGGACCTCCTTACCGAGATCAATTTCGCGTCGGAGGGGCTCCGGGTGAGCGTGGGCCCGCTCCGTACGAGGTATTCGGAGATGGAGCGGTTGGCGACCCAGCGCCGATTGCTGGATGGGGGCCGGCTCCTGATCTCGCTCGAAGAGGACCTGAACCTCAGAAAGTCGCTCCACCGGGAGCTGATGAACCTGCACTACCTGATCGACGCTGCGCTCGCCCGCGCCGGCGAGCGACGGGTCGACACGAGCGAGGCGCGGGCGCTCCTCGCCGAGTCGGTACGGCTGCGCGAAGAGGACTACACCGCCGCGCTCGAGAAGGCGCGCGATGCCCTCCGACGCCTCCAAGGGGAGGGACCTGCGACCCCGAGCGTCACGCCTGCCTCGACGCCGCGCGCGGAGGCCGCCGCCGCCCCGAGCGACGCCGCGGCCGCTCCCTCGGCCCCGACCACGTCGACCCCGTTCTGGCCGTTCCGCCGGCCCCCCACGTGACCGCCCGGCCTCAGCGGCGGCTCGTTACGAGCTCAGCATGCCCGTGGTCGGGCCTGAAGGTCCGAGACCGGGCAGGCCCCGGGGTGGCCCGAGCGGCAGCCGGTCGGTACTCGACCGTGTGATGGATCCCTCGGCGACGGAGCATGGTGGAGACCTGCTCGGTGATCTGGACGACCTCCTGGCAACGCGCGGGTTTGGTGAAGTAGAACTCGGCCCGTCGCTCGTCCGAGAGCGGAAAGATCAGTCGAAGCCCGAACGGGTCCTGTCGATTGTATCCGGCGGGCTTGCGGTTCCCCTTCAGGTCGCGCAGGTTCTCGTCGAGGAGAACCTCCGGAAGGAGCGGGTCGGACTCCTTCACGAAGGGGCGGTTCATCTCGATGACCCGGCGGTGAATGTCGGGGTAGACACGGACCAGGTCCTTGTACGACCGCTTCGGGTCGAGGAGGATGTGGCCGCTGCGGGCCTTCACGGGAGGAGTCAAGCTATCGTTGAAACACGCTCGGGCTATTAGGTGCTTCGCCGTCCCCCCACTCTCCTCGGGAAGGGGCTGCCCGCTCGCGCTCCTCGGGGGGGTGGACCCCCTTCCCCTTATGCGATGCCCGGATTTCGCCACCATCGATGTCCGGCACACCGCTTCCGGCGGGGACCCCCCCTCTACGCTCCCCCATCCGACCTGCTCGTGGTGAGCCTTCCCTACGTCCCAGGATTCCGCGTGGTCCGGACGATCGGGGTAACGTATGGGCTCATCGTCCGGTCCCGCGGACTCGGCCGCAACATCGTGGCGGGGGTCCGCAGCTTAGGCGGGGGCGAGATCATGGAGTACACCCAGCTCCTCGAACAAGCCCGGCACGAGGCCCTAGAGCGTCTGACCGAACATGCCCGGAGCCTCGGGGCGAACGCGGTCCTCTGCGTCGCGTTCGACACCTCCGAGATGGGGGGAGTCATGACCGAGATCCTCGCCTACGGGACCGCCGTCGTGGTCGAGCCCGAGCCCGCCCTCCCCCAGCCCGTTTCTCTCCGGTAGCGGTGGGAAAGCTCAAAGAGGGGGTCCGCTACGGACCCCCGGCGCTCCCGTAGTCTAGTGGTCAAGGATAGAGGCCTCTCGAGCCTCTGACGCGGGTTCAAATCTGGCCGACCCCCGCGGACGGCCGGGGAAACTCCCGCCGGGAGCACCTCCCACCGGGGGGCCCTACTACTCCAGACGCCGAACATTCCCGGTCGACATTGGAGGACGCGGTCGGAACGTCCCGCGAGCGCCCCAGGTAGGTCCAGGGCCGCCGTAGGGAAGGGTCCGTCCAACTTCGACCCTAGGAGGGCGGTCCTGCCCGAACGAAAGCGACAAGAGGTCCACCGGTTGCTCGCCCTATCGTGGAGAAGGTTGACGTCGTGGTCGTCGGCGGGGGCCTCGCCGGCGCCGCGGCGGCTTACTCGGCCGCGAAGGCCGGGGCGCAGGTCGTCCTCGTGGAGCGGGGGGCGCGGTCGGGGACCAAGAATGTCTCCGGGGGCCTGCTCTACACGCACGGCCTCTCTCGCATGTTCCCGGAATTTTGGAAGGAAGATCCGTGTCCTGTGGAACGAGCGATCTCCCGCAACGTCCTGACGTTTCTCACGGCGACCCAGGCGACTTCCCTCGATTTCTACGACGGCGCGTTCGCTCAGCCCCCGTTCAACTCTTTCACCGTGCTGCGAGCGCGCCTCGACCCCTGGCTCATGGGGAAGGCCGAGGCCCAGGGGGTCACCGCGGTCTACGGTTCCAGGGTGGATGGCGTGGTCCGGGAGGGCGGCCGGGTCGTCGGCATACGTCTCGGCGACGAGGAGCTGAGGGCGGACGTAGTGGTACTGACCGAGGGGTTCAACGCCCTCGCGGCGCGCTCGGCGGGTCTCGAGGAGGAGCTCGACCCCGACACGGTCGGGATCGGGGTGAAGCAGGTGATCGGGCTGCCGCCCGGGGAGGTCGAGCGACGCTTCCAGCTCCGGGGGAACGAAGGGTTCCAGATGACCGCGACGGGGATCCCGTCCGGCGTGGAGGGGGGCGGCTTCCTCTACACGAACCGAGACTCGCTCTCGCTCGGGATGATCCTCAACCTGGGTTCGGTGGTTCGTCACCGTGTCGCCATGTACGAGGTCCTCGAGGAGTTCAAGCAGCATCCGCTCATCGCGCGCTACCTCGACGGCGGGACCCTGCTCGAATACAGCGGCTGCGTGGTCAACGAGGGCGGCCTGGCCGCGGTCCCCTCCCTGAACGGGGACGGCTACCTCATCGCGGGCTCGGCCGGCCAGCTGTTCCTCAACACCGGGCTCACGCTTCGGGGAATGGACTTCGCAATCGAGTCCGGTCGCATCGCCGGCGAGGTCGCCGCCCAAGCGAGCGGCTCGGGCGACGCTTCAGCCGGGTTCCTACGCCGGTATACGGACCAGTTGAGGTCGAGCTTCGTCCTGCGGGACCTGCGCGCGCACCGAGGCTACCCCTCGGTGTTCGCGAACTCTCGCCTCTACGGGCTGTATCCGGAGATGATGGGGGCCCTCCTGCATCGCGCCTACTTTACCGACGGCTCGGAACGGGGACCCCTGCACGCGCTGCTGCGCTCGGTCCAGCGGGACCGGATCTCCCCGCTCACCCTCGGGCGCGACCTCTTGCAAGCCCTGCGGACCCTCTAGCCGCGCGCCTCCGGCCCTGGGGCCGAACGGGTCGACCCCGGACGCGCGTTCAACCCCCGAAGGCCTTCGTCATCGCCGGCACGAGCTGATAGAGGTCCCCGACGATCCGATAGTCCGCCTGGGCGAAGATGGGCGCGTTCGGGTCCTTGTTGACCGCGACCACGACCTGGGCGGACCGCATCCCGACCAGATGCTGGACCGCCCCCGAGACTCCGACCGCGACGTAGAGCTTCGGGTGGACGCGGTGACCCGTCAGCCCGATCCAGTGGTCGTCCGTCAACCAGCCGGCCTCGGCCGCGAGGGGCCGGGTGCAGCCGACCTCCGCCCGGAGGGACCGGGCCAGGGCCTCGATGATGGCGAGGTCCTCCTTCTTCTTGAGCCCGCGCCCCACTGTGACGATCCTGTCCGCCTTTTCGATCTCGAGCTGACCGCCGGCTTTCGGGCGCACCTCGGTACGTTCGCTGAGCGGCGCCGGAGACGCCACCGTGAGCTCACGACGCGCGACCGGGTCCGCTATCAGCGGAGCCGGTGCGCTCGTGCCCGGGAGCACCGCGACGATCGCGGGGCGTCGGGCAATCCGCTCGACAGCGACCGCGTTGCCGCTCAGCGCCTCCCGGTCTACCCGGAGCCCGTCCGCCTCGAGCCGAAGGCCGGTGACCCCCGTCACCGCGGGCAGGTCGAGGCTCCCCGCAAGACGGCCGGCGACCTCGCGTCCTCGCTTGGTCGAGCCGATGAGGACGAGCGTCGGAGCAACTTCGGTGACGACGGCACGGATCCGCTCGGCCGTGACGTGGGGATCCGCCGTCGCGGAACCAAGGATGGTGTCCACGGCATGGGCCCCTGCCGCAGCGAGCCGGTCCGCCGCTTCCGCAGGCGCACCGGGCAGGACCAAGGCACGAACCCGGTGCGCCGAGCCGGGAGCGAGGGACCGGGCGATGTGGACGAGTTCCTTGGCGAGGTCGGCCTGCTCCGAGAAGCAAAGGATCACCTCGTCGGTCACGGGAGCACCCCCTCTCCGCGGAGCGCATCCCGGAGCCGCCCCGCCACCTCGTCGGGGGAGGCGCCGGAGATCGTCACCTGTTTGCGTGCGACCTCAGGGACCTGGACCCGTTCGATGACGACGCTCGGGGTCAGCGCCTCCGGCGCGAGCCCGAGGTCTCCCGGCGCTGACACCCGGACCTCCTTCTTCGAGGCCTTCAGGTTGGCGAGGAAGGTCGGGAGGCGGGGAGTATTGATCTCCTGGCCCACGGAGACGACCACGGGATACCTTGCCCGGACCACCTCCACCTCCTTCTCGAGGTCCTTCTCCGCAAGGACGCTGTCCGGCTCGATCACCAGGTGACGCGCATAGGCCACGTCGGCAGCCCCGAGCTCGGCGGCGACCCGGGGTCCGACGAGGCCCGCGAAGTGGTCCGTGCTACCTTCCCCGACCAAGAATAGGTCGAATCCCCCCAGGGTGCGTGCCGCCCCGGCGAGGAGTCGGGCGACCGCGCGCGTGTCCCAGTCGGTCCACCCGTCCGCGGTGATGAGGACCGCCTCATCGGCGCCGATGGCGACCGCTTCCCGGAGCGCCTCGCGGGCCGCCGGGCCCCCGACCGAGATCGCGGTGACCGTGCCGCCATGCTTCTCGCGTACGCGGACCGCCTCTTCGACCGCGTTCTTGTCGAAGTCGCTCGTCTTGCGGGGGGCACCCAGCAGGCGGATGAGCCCCGTGGCGCGGTCCGCCCGGGTCAGCACGACATCGATCCCGTGTTTGACGGCAACCCCGATCCTGAGTTTATCGACCATGGTTCCTTTCCCTGTGGTACTCCCGGCTCGTTCTTTCTACCGGACGAACGGCGCGATCACGAAGAGCCCGACAATGAGCATGACGATGACCGCGCCCGCCAGACCGGCGAGGAGGCGCTCCCGCCCGCGGTACAGGTCGACGGTCGCGTAGAGGACCCGGCCGACTGTCACCGCGACCAGCACGAATATCCCGAGCGTGACGAGCGCGCTTGGCTGGATACCCCGAGATCGGAGAGGAATGACCCGACCGACCCAAAAGCGGATCCGGCATTCGAGCCGACGAGCGTCTCGACGGTTTGGGAGGGGTTCTCGAGGAGCCCCGCGATCATTCCGACCGTAGCGAGGACGAAAAACCCGACAACCCCGATCCGGAGGAGCAGCGCCGTCCGCTCGTAGACCGCCGGCGGGAACGTCGGGTCCACGGGCAGAAAGTCCAGCGTCGAGTCCCCGGCCGTCACAGGCCCACCGCCCCGCGCGCGATCGTCTCCACGGCGAGGACTACGAGGATCAGGAGGAAGACCCAGCGAATGACACGGTTCTCGAGGAACGGCAGCAGCAGGCTGCCGCTATAGGCGCCCACCGTGGTCCCGATCGCCACCGGCGCAGCGAGCATGGGAACGATGAGGTGGCCGGCGAAGAGCACCCCGACCCCCGCGGTCGCCGTAACCCCGATCATGAAGTTACTGGTGGCGGTGGAGACCTTCATCGGGAGGCGAAGCGCCCGGTCGAGCGCCAAGACCTTCAGCACGCCGCTCCCGATCCCGAAGAGCCCCGCAACGATCCCCGCCCCGAACATTACGCCCAGCGCGCGCCGCGAGTTCTGCCCTCGGTAGTGGACCACGCGCTGCTGGAACCGGTCGAAGTAGTTTCCCGAGAGCCGTAGCCGCTCGGAGATCGCATCACCGGGCGCGTCGCGCGGGTCCTCCTCGTGACGCATCCCGATGGTCCCGGGCACGGTCGCGAGCAGGATGGCCCCGAGCGCGATCAGCAGGACGGGCACGAGGGCGCTCCGCGCCAGAAAGACCGTCGCCGTCGCCCCGATGAGCGCTCCGGGGACGGTTGCTATCTGCAGGAAGTTGCCGATGCGCAGGTCCGTGAGCCGGTCGTGGACGAAGACCGCGCCCGTGGTGGTCGAGGTCGCGAGGACACTGACGGCGCTGGCCCCGACCGCGTCCCCGAACGGGATCCCGAAGAACAGGACGAGGACGGGGGTCAGGATGATCCCGCCCCCGAGGCCGGCGAGGCTGCCCAGGAACCCGGCCCCCACGGCCACCCCGAGGAGGACGACGGCGAGGACCAGCACGAGCATGGGCTACGACCTCGAGGCGTCGGGGCGCGGAACGTTCGAGGAAGCCGCCGGGGAAGGGACGGGTGGCGGCGCGGGCTCCGGTACGACTACGACCTCCCGCGGCTCCCAGGTCGTCCCCACCCAAGCACGGAGCAGGATCTGGCGGGCGTGGTCAACCTGGACCCGGGCGGGGATCTCCGCGAGCAGGACCCCACCCTCGCCAAAGGCTGAGAAGAGGTCGCTCGTGTGGATCGTCAGAAGTCGCCCCCCGTAGATCGCTCGCCCGGAGTGGCCGGGCGCGTGCCCCTTGATCATCACCCGGCACCCCGCCGCCCGGAGGAAGCGCTCGAGCTGTTGGGCCCCGTAGGGGAGGCCCACGGCCCGGTCCTGGTACTCGAACTCGGGGTCGCCCCAGAGCAGCCCCTCGAGCAGCCGGAGGTCGCCCGCGCGCCAGCCGACCGGGTCGAAGCTCTCCTCCGGGGGGATCCCGCCGTGCGCGAGGAAGACTCCGTTCTCGGTTCGTGCGGCCAGCGGGAGCCGCTCGAGTAGGCCCACAATCCTCTCCCAGAGCGGCAACGAATCGGCATGAGGGTAGGCACGACGAATTTCTCGCAGGAGAGTAGGACCCGGAACGGGGATTTGCCGGGTCGCCTCGTGATTCCCACGCAGCAGAACGACATGCTCGGGGTCGTGCGCGCACCAGGCGAGCAGGTAGGCCGCGTTCCAGACCGACCCGCTCGGCAGCGCTGGGGGGTCCGGCTGCGAGCGCGTCGTCCGGTGGATATAGTCCCCCAGCGCGACGAACCGTTCGGGGCGGGTCCCACGACGGGCGAAGCCCAGGGCTGCCGAGACGGCCGGCCAGTCCCCGTGACTGTCCCCGATCACCTGCACCGGACGGTCGGAGGGAACCTCCACCAGGAGGGGCCAGGGGCGCCGCCGGAATGCTTCGTCGACCTCGTCGAGCACCTCGAGCAGAGCGGTCGCCGGCTGCCCCACGAGCGCGGTCGGGTCCGCACGAATTCGCTCCGTCCAGCCGCCCACCGCTCCACCTTCCCGAGTGGACGCGCTGAGGGACCGGGCCTAGAAGAGGGCCGGTACGGACGCGTGAAGAGGCGCCACTCTCCGGTCGCGGGGCTGTAAACAGAGTTGACGAAGCACTTCCAGCGTTCGTCGTCCACGTGCGGGAAGTCCGCGCGGTAGTAGTAGCCCGGCCATCGGGTCTCCTCCCGGAACAACGTGTGGCGTAGGACCGCCTCAGCCGTCCACAGGCGGTGGTCGAGTTCCCACGACCGCAGGAGCTGGTGGAGGTCCCGGGCCCCGAGGTGCGTGAGGTCGGCCCGCAGGGCCGCTAGGTGGGCGAGCCCGCGCTCCAGCAGGTTACGGTTGGTCGCGTAGTTCGCGCTCACCCCGCCCCCGTACTCGTCCATGATCTTCTCGAGACGGTTGAGTCCCTGATTGGGGAACAGGAGGTCAGGGTGGACGGTCCCGGCGGTCACCCCTCCCCCTTTCGAGGTCCAGTTCTCGAGAGGGGCGAAGACCCGATGGTGCAAGGCCGCGACGTCCGCCTCGCGGACCCGCGGGGGATCCGGGTGGTCGCGGACGTACGCCACCGCCGCCTTGGCGGCCAGTCGTCCCTCGCAGTAGGACCCGCTCGAGAACTTGTGCGCCGAGCCTCCGATGGTGTCGCCGGCGCCAAAAAGGCCGGAGACCGTGGTCATCCGGTTGTATCCCCAGCGGTACTCGTCTGGAGCTACGTCCCCCGGGCCGCTGGCCCACGCTCCGGCGCAGACTGCGTGAGAGCCCATGACTTACGGTTCGGACAAGATCAGTTCGGAAGGCACGGCCTTCGGCTCGATCCCCTGTGAGGCCCAGGTGACCGCCTGGCCTACCGTCATGTTGAGGAAGTCTTCCCAGCCCAACGCTTCCTTTTCGGGGGTGTCGAGGACCCGTTCGGTATGGATCAGGATCGGGCCGCGGCCGGCCAGGATCTCCTGCAGCATGAGGTGGTTCCGAAGGCAGGTCGGCATCGGTTTCGCATCCGCATACTTTCCGACACGTTCCCGCAGCTCGGGCAGACGCGAGGTCTCATAGCTCTCTCCCGCGGCGTTCGTCGCGACCGCCTTCAGGAGGAGGAACCAGGCCCCGACCGGGCCATAGCCATCTTTGAAACGGGTCACCACCAGTCGGTTCTCCATCTGGGTCATCTCCGCCCCCATCTGGATCAGGAGCGCGTAGGCGGACCCGGTCGCCCAGGGGGGTACCACGTGCGGCCGGCTCCCTCCCCCGCCGACCGGGGACGGAAAATGTGCGACGCCCCGGCCGCCGCGACGATGACGGCCTTGGCACGGAAGATGTAGAACGACCCATCCCGAACATTGAATCCTGCCGCCCCTGCCACACGGTTCGGGTCGGTCGCATCCGGGAGCAGGTGGGTCACCATGATCCGCTCGTGGACCTCCGAGGCCGACTTGCGGGTCGCCTCTGCGATGATCGGTTTGTAGGACTCGCCATGGATCATGATCTGCCAACGGCCCTCCCGGACGTACCGGCCGCTCTGGGGGTCGGTGAAGATCGGCAACCCCCACTCCTCGAACATGTGCACGGTCGAGTCGACGTGCCTTGCGATGTCGTAGACGAGGTCCTCGCGCGAGAGGCCCATGAGGTCGTTGCGGACGTAGCGAACGAAATCCTCCGGCTGGTTTTCGTTCCACCGCATTCCCATGTAGCAATTGATCGCGCTTAGGCCCTGAGCTACGGCGCCGCTCCGCTCGATGGCCGCCTTCTCCGCGACGACGATCTTGAGATCGCGGCCCCAGTATCGCGCCTCGAAGGCCGCTCCGCAGCCGGCGAATCCGCCTCCTACGATCAAGATATCGCAGTCGACCTCGTGTGCGGGGGGGAGCGTACCGGGCTCGGCCATTGTTCGTGCGCCCTCCCTAGGCCGCCCCGCGGTCCCGCGGAAGGGTCGGAAGGGCCTCGACGGCGAGATAGTCGGGTTCGTAAGCGAGGAGCTCGCTCGCCACCGCCTCCGCGGGCGGGGCCGGAGTGTCCTGGGGTGGCCGGATCGAGTCCCACGGCGTGGTCCGGATAGGGAATGTGAACTCCTTCAGGTCCCCGTTACGCATCCGGATCTTCCACTCGATCTTGTCAGTCGTTCGGGTCGGCTGGACGGAGTGGTTGAGCGGGGCGAAGTCCGCGTACCCCCGCACCTCGATCGCCGCTTCGGGACATGCTTTCACGCACGCGAAGCATTCCCAGCACATCACCGGTTCGATATTGTACGCCCGCCCCTGCGTCGGGTCGATGTGCATGATGTCGCTCGGGCAAATCCGGACGCATTCCATGCATCCCTTGCACTTCTCGGTCCGTACGAAGGTAGGCATCAGCCCTCCGCGTCAAGCGAGAACGGGGGGAAGGGGACGGAATCGCCGGCTCCGGCTGACCGCATGGATGCCGCTCCCAAACAGGGGGCTATGAAAATACTTTCGACAACTGTCCAAATTAGAATCCGGAGACAAGGAGGGCTCGCCGGCGCGTCGGGGGACTACCCGAACCGGGTACCTGGACCCCCCGGCCCGCCGGGGGGAAGGCCCAGGCGAGCGCGTGGTTACCGAGGGTCTGACAGGCCACGCGACAGGCCCCGGTCTCGAGGCAATTCTCGTAACTGATTCGAAGGCGTTCCTCCTCCCAGCGATAGACCTCGGCGGGACAGACCGTGATGCAGGGCCGAAGGGAGCAGGTGACGCAGAGCCTCGGGTCGGTGAGCGTGAGGTGCGATACAGGGTCCGTGTCGAACGCGTCCGCACCGAGACGTTCCGAGACGGGGATCCGACGGCCATCCGACCCGTCCGTCCTCCTCACGCCAGCTGGATCGCGGCCTCGACCTTGCCCACGAGCTCGGGTGGGAGGTCGGGAAGGTTGTGCGCGCACCGGGCATGGTCGCGGACTCGCTCCAGCACCTCTTCTCGGGAAGAAGCGCGCAAGGCCCACTCGCAGGCATTCCCCAAGGAGCGGCACTCGAACTTCAGGTCCGACATTCGGCCACGTTCCATCGCTGCGGGGAAAACCCGAGCGCGAATGGCTTGATGTGACCGCGCGAGATAAGTCCTTGCGCTCGTACGGTTGCGAGACGTCTTACGTAGGGCTGGCCGTTGGTCCCGGCGATGGGCCTCTCTCCCGACCCCGACGCTCCGGTCCCTCTACCGATGCTGGGCGCCAAGCTTCCCGTGGCCCTTCCGCCGGATGCCGGCTTCTCCATCGGACGGCTCGACCGGTCTCGGATCCGATCGGTGCTGATGGTCCTGTCGGGAAAGGGCGGCGTGGGCAAGACGTTCGTCTCCGCCCTGCTCGCCACAGAGTTCCATCGTAACGGGGCCAGGGTGGGTGTGCTGGACGCCGACATCACGGGGCCTTCGATCGCGCGGGTCTTCGGCACGAACCAGGTCCCTCGGCTGACGAAGGATGGGTCACGGATCGAACCCCTCACCTCCTCCGAGGGCGTCTTCGTGATGTCGATGGCGTCGGTGACGGCCGCGACCCAGATCCCTCTCATCTGGCGGGGGCCGATGATCAACAGCGCGATCCGGGGCCTCTTTAAGGACACGGACTGGCCCGAGCTCGACTACCTGATCGTCGACCTCCCGCCCGGAACGAGCGATGCCCCGATGACCGTATTCCAGTCGCTCGATCCGGACGGAGTGGTCCTGGTAACGGCTCCGACCGAGCTCGCGGCCGAGGTGGTGGCCAAGGCCTCGGCGATGGCGAAGACGTTCTCCGCCCCGATCCTCGGGTTGATCGAGAATATGGCCTACTTCACGTGTCCGCACGGCGAACGGGTCGAGCTTTTCGGTCCTTCCCGTGGCCCCGAGTTCGCGACTCGGATGGGAATCCCGTACCTCGGGAGCCTCCCGATATTTCCGGGGCTCCCAGCCCTCGCGGACGCGGGCCGGATCGAGGAGCTGCGCTCCCCCGAGACGCATCTGGTGGCGGGGCGCGTCCGCCTGCTCCTCGACCGCCTCCGGAAGGCACGCGACCAGGCCCCGACGCGGGCCCCGCCCTTGTCCTCGGGGGGTCGAGCCCCGTGACGGACTCGCCTGGTACGGGGCCTCCCGCCATCAGGGTCCTGCGTCGGGTCGGGGACCCGTTCGAGGCGGAGGGGCTGGAGTCGGCACCACCGGCCGACGTCCCCGCGGACGTGGCGATCCTCAACCGACTGTTCTATGACAGCACCGTGGACCTAGGTGGACTCGTCCGCGTCGGGGGCCGCACCTACGTATGCACGCGTGCGGGCTGGCGGGTGGCTCCGCCCGGGTCGGGGGCCTGATGGGACGGCTCGGGATCCTCCTCTTTGCGTCGCCGGTTCAGCACCGTTCGGCGGAGACCGCGGTGGGAGTAGCTGGGGCCGCGGCCCACCGGGGACACCGGGTCACCGTCTTCCTCCTTGCCGACGCGGTGTACTGCTCCAGCCGCGCCCTCCTCTCGGCTCCCGAAGAGAGCGTCGTTCACCGCTTCGCTAGGCTGCCCTCCTCCGTCGAACTCATCAACTGCAGCACATGCGCCCGGTTCCGCGGGCTCAACGATGAGGCTCTCGTTCCCAACGCGCGAAACGGGACGCTCGAGGACCTGGTCGACCTTCTCGGGAGTTCGGACCGATTCCTCGCCCTGACGGGGGAGACGTGAACGACGTACCCGGTCTGGTCCTTCTGTGGCTCCGTCACCCTCCCCATTCCACGGTCCACCTCTCCGAAGCCGTGCGCACGGCTGCTATGGCCACCGCCCTGGGGGTGCCCGTCCGACTCCTCTTCATCGCGGACGGGGTCCGGGCCCTCGTCCAGCGCCAGGAACCGTACCGCCTCGGTCCGCCGATCGAGAAGATGCTCTCAGGAGTCGTGACGGACGAGTGCCCGGCGCTCGTCCACCGGCCCTCCCTGGACCCGACGTGGGATGGACCTCGCCTCGCTGGTACCGGGGGTCCCCGTCGAACCCGTAGACGACCGGCGGTCGCGGATTGGGTCCTGCAAGCGACCCGGGTGGTGCCGTTTTGAGCGAAGCTCCCCCGGTCGGCCGGCGGTGGCTCGTCGTGCGCTCCAGCGACCTCACCCCTGAGGAAACGGGCGTCTTGCGGACGCTGGGGTCGCGACTCGCCCGCGCCCGGATCGAGCTCGTCACGGTCCTGCTCGGGACCGCGACCCATGAGGTGGAGGAGCCTCAACGCCCCGAAGAAGTGACCGGACCCTGCTGGATCCTCGAGGACGACAGCCGCGGGCGGGGAGTACGTCTGCCGGAGAATCGACCCATCCGCGTCCTGTCCGCCGAGGAGCTCGCCGAGGAGCTCATGGCCGCCGAGAAGGTGATCTCGCTCCCGTGACCGACGACGAGTCGCCCCCCGTCCCCTTCGTTCCCCTCCCGATGGCCGGGGAGGGTCCCCCGACCGGAAAGGGAAGCGCGGCGCTGGGAGAGGTGCGGGTGGTCTACCTCAAGTACCGGGACCCGAAGCCGCTCGAGTTTCCCGACCGACCGGGGCTCATGGGAGGCCCGATCTTCCACGCGGGCGGCGTCCTCCTGCGGGAGGACGATGAGTTTCTGGCCCTCGGTGAGGTCGCGTTCGCGGACGAGAACGACCTGCTCGCCCGTCGCTACGGAGCCGACCTGTTTCCCGCCTACCGCAATATCCTCACGGTGCCCAAGGCGGCGATCGTCGAACGGCGGGACTTCGTGGTGCGACCGGGACCGGGCCCGAGCGGCGGCAGGTGAGCGAGCCCGGACTCATTGGACAATCGTAAAGTCAAAATAGCGACACGGGCATGCGCGTGCGAGGGGTTGTCAGAGTGTCCGCTCCTGCCCAGAAGGCTCTGCTCGACGCGCGAGGTCTGTTCTGCCCCATGCCGATCCTCAAGGCGAGCGCGATGATGGAGACCTTGAAGTCGGGCGACCACCTCGAAGTCCTCGCGGACGACCCGGCTGCGCCCTCGGATTTCGTAGCGTTCTCCCGGCGCACTGGCCACCCCTTGCGGGAGAACAGCGAGGCGGCTGGGACGTACCGTTTCGTGCTGGAACACAAGTAGAAAGAACGGAGGAGAACGAACGAAACATGACAGCCGGAGCAGCGGCGACGAAAGTGACCGACACGGTCGAACAGGCCAAGCGCGAGGGGAAGAAATCCCTCATCCTCGTAGTGTCGAAGGGAGGAGCGGACATGGCATATCCGTCCCTCATCCTGGCGACCACGGCCCGTGCGCTCGGGATGGACGCCCACATGTACTTCACCTTCTGGGGGATGCAGCTGCTGACCTCAGAGGGCCGGAAGAAGTCCATGGACGTATTCCCGCCCGAGATGCAGAAGGCGATCGCGGCCAAGTTCCCGACGGTCGAACAGTTCATGGCGCAGGCCAAGCAGGCCGGCGTCCACATCCACGCCTGCTCGCCGACCATGGACATGTTCGGCCTGACGAAGGCGAACCTCGTCAACGAGGTCGACGACATCATCGGAGCGAGCACCTACCTCGAGCTGGCGTCTCGGCCGGACGCCCTCACCCTCTTCATCTAGAGGGTGGGCAAGGGGGACCGCGGTGGAGGGCGCGGCGGTCCCCCGAGCGGAGCAGATGGCCGTCGTGCTCACGGAGAGTGCGGTAGACAAGCTTCTGCCGCTGGCCACCCTCGTGAGTGGCGCCGTCGCGATGGGCCTGCGGGTCGACATCTTCGCGAGCTACTGGGGCCTCCTCGCGTTTCGAACGTCGACCCCCCCCGCCGCGGCGGCCGTGAGTCCGGGTCACGGCGAGGAGGGGCAACGGCTCGAAGCGGCGCTGCGCGCGAAGAACGCTCCTTCCTGGCGAGCGATCCTGGAGATGGCGAAGTCCCTTGGCGAAGTCCATGTCTACGCCTGCTCCCAATCGATGGATGTCCTGGGGCTCAAGAAGACCGACCTCGACCCTCTCGTGGAGAGCGTGACAGGGGTCGCTAGCTTCATCGACCGGACACGCTTGGCGAGCGTGACCTACTTCGTATGAGCGGACCCGAGGCGCCGGCCACTGGGGGAACGGTCCCGGGCCCGTCTCCGCGCATGGTGGTGGACGCCCGGGGAAGCTGGTGCCCGGGACCCCTGATGGAACTGGTCCGGGTAATCAAGGACGAGCCCGTGGGCACGGAGTTCGACCTCCTGTCGAGCGACGAAGGCTCGCGTCGGGACGTTCCCCTGTGGCTGGACAAGGCCGGGCACCAACTCCTCGAGATGAAAGAGGAGTCGGGCTACGACCGGTACGTGATACGGAAGACGCACGAGTGAACCGGAGCAAACCATGGTGAAGCAAGTAGTGATCGTAGGCGGCGGGATTGGCGGGACGACGGTGGCGAACCGAATTCGCAGATCGCTAGAAAGCGAAGTGGCGAGCGGTCAGGTCCAGATACAGCTGATCGACCGTGAGGGCGTGCACGCCTACCAGCCGGGCTACCTCATGGTCGTATTCGACAAGATGCGTCCCGAGGAGACCCGCCGGGACGAACGGCAGCTCCTCCATCGTTCGGTCCAGCTCGTAAAGGCTGAGGTCGAGAAGATCGATGCGGCGGCCAACAAGGTTCTGCTGAAGGGCGGGAAGGGGATCCCCTATGACATCTTGGTCCTGGCGAGCGGCTCGGTGCTCCACCCGGAGCTGACGCCCGGCTTCGTCGAAGGGGCCCACAGCTTCTACGACCTCGCGAACGCCCAGAAACTGCGCTCGGCGCTTCACGCCTTCGAAGGAGGTCGGATCGTCGTCTCGGTCGCCGGCATGCCCTACAAATGTCCCGTGGCTCCGCTCGAGGTGACGTTCATGCTGGACGACTACCTCCGGTACTCGCGGATCCGGGACAAGTGCGAGATCCACTACACCTACCCGATCCCGAAGGTCTTCGGAATCGACACCGTAGCGCAGCCGATGCAGCGGCTCATGGGCGAACGCGGCGTGGCCGTGCACATCCCGTTCAACGTCGACAGAGATCGACCCCGCGGCGAAGACCGTCAAGGGGGTCGAGGGCGAGACCCTCCCCTACGACATTCTGGTCGCGATCCCCCCGCACCGGGGGGCGGACTTCCTCGGGGCATCGGGCCTGGGGGACAAGGGTAACTGGGTCCCCACCGACCGGTACAGCTTGAAGGCGGAGGGCAAGGAGAACATCTTCGTTCTCGGCGACGCCACCAACATCCCGATCTCGAAAGCTGGCTCGACGGCCGACTACGAAGCCGAGGTCGTGACCCAGAACGTCGCCTCCATGGTACGGGGCGAGGCGGCCACGGCCCGCTACGAGGGACGCGTCTACTGCTGGATCATGACCGGCTTGGCCCAGGCCACCTACATCAAGTTCGACTACCTGCACCCCCCGCATCCCCCTACGCCGTCCTTTGCCCACTACTGGAACAAGGTGATCTACAACCGGACGTACTGGGACCTTACCGCCCGCGCCCTCTTCTGAGGGGTCGATCGCAATGCCTTCCACCCCCGTCGCCCAGTCGCCTCCCCGGCGCCCGCTCCCCCGGCGAAGCCGGACCCCGCCGTGGCGATGCAGATCCTCGGCGAACGACTCGCCCGATGGCAGTCCGACGGAACCCTCGACCGAATGTTCGCGCTCGCCGAAGGGGTCGTCGGCATCAGCGACGCCGTCACCGACCGCATGCTCGGCTCGGCCGGCTCGACCTTGGTCGGAGCGCTCTCGCTGCTGGACTGGGTAGCCCAGGACGAGAAGCGACGCGATGCCCTGCTCTTCGTGATCGACCGACTCGCCGAGTGGAATGAGACCGGCGCGCTCGAGACCCTGGTCACCCTGGCCGAGGGCGTCGTCGGCGTCGCCCAGGCGACGACCGACCACATGGTCGCCCACGCCGGCGCCTCCGCCATCGGCTGGGTCCAGTTCGTCGAATCGCTCCCGCCCAAGGAAGAGATCGAGCCGCTCATCCACGCCGCGGTGCGGGCCGGCCCCACGCTCGCGATGCTCTCCGACTCCTCCGTCCTGATCGGCGACCCCGTCGCCCGCGAGAAAGCGCTCCGCGACGTTCCCGAGGTCTCGGGAATATTTGCGCTCGGCCGGGCCCTCCGCGACCCTGAGACGCAGCGGGGACTCCGCGTACTCCTGGTCCTCATGAAGCAGCTCGGTCGCCGCTCGGCCGAGGGTTCCTCCCCGCGATAGGCGACGATGACCCCGGCGTCCCCCGGCGAGCCCGCGAGCCGTGCGGAGGTGTGCGCGGTCGGGCCCGACCTGTGGTTCCGGCGGGGCCTCGGAGGCACGTACGTCATCGGCCTCACGCGCGCGGCACAGCGCCGGGCCGGGACGATCGCCCATTACCGGGGACCTGAGGTCGGACGGCGCTACCGGAGGGACGAGTCGGCCGTGACGCTCGAGTCCGACAAATGGGTCGGGCATCTCACGTTGCCCGTCGCGGGCACGGTCGTGGAGACCAACGAGACCCTGGCCGCCGACCCGGGCGCGATCAACCGCGAGCCCTACGGGGCGGGATGGCTCTACCGGATGCGACCCGAGGACGCGACTCAGCTCGAGGCGCTCGCCCGTGAGGCTCCGGGGGACCCTCAGTGAGACGTCCGACTCCCACCTCGAGCCCCCCAACGTTCGACCGTCTGCCCGTCTGGCGTCTCCTCGACCTGGGAAGGTGCCCTCCCGAGCGCGCCCAGGCGTTCGCAGAGGCGGTCGCCCGGTCGGTCGCCGAGAACGAGGTTCCCAACACGCTCCTCCTCGCTCAGCCGAGCGCGCCGTATGTGTCGCTGGGCTTCCACCAATCCTTCGCCGAGGAGATTGACCCGGAGTTCTGCGACCGGCACCGGCTTCCTGTTCTCCGCCGGGTCGAAGGGGGAGGCACTACCTACCTCGACCCGGACCAATGGTTCTACCAGCTCGTCTACCGGGACGAGGACGGCGGCCCCGGTGGACCCGCCGACCTTGCGAGGTTCCTCGCGGCCCCGGTCCGGGCCGCCCGGGAGCTCGGCCTCATGGCCCGGCTTCGCCCCCCGAGCGACCTCGTGGTCGGGGACCGAAAGCTCTCGGGCAATGCGGGCGGCGACTGGGACGGAGCTCACCTCGTCGTCGGAGGCTTCCTCGGCCGTACCGACCCTCGCGCGATGGCGGACCTGCTGCGGCTGCCCCACCCGGCGGTCCGCCCGCTCCTCCGCCACGAGGTCGAGCGTTGGGTGACCTCGTGGGAGGCAGAGACCGGTAGGTTCCCGTCCTCGCGGGCGCTCCGGGAGGGGATCGTCGCGGCGTTCCGGGCCGAGGGGCTGTTCGAGGCGCGCCCCGGCCGCGTGGACCCGGCGGAGGAGTCGCGGTTCCGAACGGAGACCCTCCCCCGCCACCGGGACCCGGGGTGGCGGGAACTACCTCCGCTCCCCAGACCGACCGGCGCACCGCTCCGGCGTATCCGCGTCGCAGGCCCCCACGGCCTGTTGGTCCTCGAGGCCGGCGACGGAGACCGGCTCTGGGCGGCCGTCGTCGATGGCGCCGAGGTCCGGGAAGCCTATCGCATCCGGCCAGGGGCGGACGAACGGCTCGACCCCGTCTCCCCGGGCTCCCCCGAGCGGGACGACCTAGAGCGGGCCGTCCATCGCGCGCCCCGCTTCGACTAGCTCGAGGCCGGAGCAAGCGCGGCGGCGGCGAGGATCGCCTGCACGAGGTCGTCCGGCGTCGCTCCGAGGAGCTGGACCCCCGTGCGCTGGAACCACCTGGCGACCGCGCTCGCGAGTTCCCCCGGGGAGAGCAGGACACCGGCGAGCGAGGCCTCCAGCTCGGCCAGATGTCCGTCGAACGGTTGGGTGAAGAAGTCGCCCGAGAACTGTACCTCACCGACCCGACCTCGGCCGTGGAGGAGCGTCACCCGAAGGAGCTTGCCGCCCTTTCGGTCGACGCGGGCGAGCACGGCTTCGTTGGAGATCTTGACGGCGCGTCCCTCGGGAGGGGCGGCCTCGAGGCGGGGGTGCGCTCGGTCCTTCTGGAACGTCCACGCGTCACTCGTCCGTTGGTCCCGGAGCTCCTCGAGGGAGGAGGACTCCTCCCGGCTCAGTCGACCGGAAAGCAGCTCCACTTCGAACGAGCGGGCGAACTCCTCGCGAAGGATGCGCCCGACCTCCGTGCGCTCGGGGAGGTGGGCGGTCAGCGCCCGAACGGACGTGAGCCATTCTCCCATGCTGCTCGCGAGCTTGCCTCGGAACTTCTCATCGGGCACGCGGAGGACCCGGCTCATCGCCGCCACGTCGAGGTCGAGCAGGATGTCCCCGACGAAGACCCAGCTCCCCGAGAGCGTCATCGCCCCATTGGCGCTCACCTTCTTGCCCCCCGCAGCGAGGTCGTTCACCCCCGACCGCTCGGCGGTCACCCCGAGGCGGGCGAGGGTCGCCCGCACGGGATCTAGGTAGCGTCCGTAGAACCCCGCGATCGCTCCCGTGGTGCCGGGGGCTCCGTTCGGCACGACGGCCATGTAGTCCTGTTCCCAGGGCCCGTCAAGGATCGCCCCACCCCCGACGACGCGCCGAACCACCGGGATGCCGTTCGCTCGGCAGAAGTCGATGTCGACCTCCCGTTCGGCCTCCTGGTGGAAGCCGACGTTGGCGAACGGCGCCGCCGGGTGCAGCAGGATCACCGTCGGGGGCGAGCGCCCGGCGCCGACCGGCTCGGCGAGCGCGACGAAGACGTTGACCATCGTGGCGCCGTCGACCCCTCCCAGGTCGAGCCACCGCCAGGGGGTCGCCATCCCACTCCCTCCCGAGCCCTCTCTCCGTCAGAAGGAGATGACCGAGTCCGCGTCGAGCGCGAGGTCGGCCATCGTCGCGGAACCGACGAGCTTGACCCCCTCGATGAGGTCTTGGGGGGCGATCTCGCAGAGGTCCCGGCAGCTCTCGGCACACGCCACGAACTTTACGCCGTTCTCGAGCGCCATGTCGACGAACATTCGAAGGTTTCCGCCCTTCTTGAGCGGGACCTTTTCGGCCGCCCCCTTGCGGAGCAGCTCGGGCGCGTGCATCAGGAAGTACATCGTCGTGTCGATCTCCATCGCCGCCATGAGAGCCGCGGTGTAGAAGGGGGCGTAGGTCTTGTCGGGGTCCTCCGGGCCGGTCGTCATGATCATCAGGATCTTCTTTCCGGCGGGGTCGCTCGGGGGGCTCCCTACGGTCGATTCGTTCATCGATTCCACCTCAGGTCTGGCACCGCATGCACCGGATGTTGTCCTTCTCGAGGATCTCCTTGAAACGGGCGAGCGCCCCGGTGCCCGTGAGCAGGGTCCCGAGCTCCGCGGGGACGGTCGCCGACATCCGCACGATCCAGCCCCGGCCATAGGGATTGGTGTTGAGGATCGACGGGTCCTTTTCGACCTCGGCATTCGCCTCGAGCACCGTGCCGGTCACCGGGGCCATCACCGGTCCGGCCCACTTCCCGCTTTCGACGGTCGCGATCGGCTTTCCCCGCTCCCGCGCCGTGCCGGCCGCCTTCAGGCGGACATGGAGGATCTTGCCCGCGCGGGTCTGCGCCGGGTCCGTAAGCCCGACCGTGACCCGGTCCCCCTCGACCACGACCCAGGTCATCTGCGTGCGTTCGATGTAGTACGCCCGGTCCTCGGGGAACTCGCATCCGTTCAGGATCGCCATCGCTCTCCCTCCTACGCGAACCCGCGGGTGCGTAGGAAGACATCGGGTCGGGAGAAGTTGTCCGCGAGCCGGGCCGCTCGCAGGCTGGAGCCGAACGCGAGGCTCATCAGCTGGGTGAAATACGCCACCGGTCGGATGACCTCGTCGCCGAACTCTGCGCGGATCCGGTCGAGATGGTTCTCGATGTTGATCTGGCCGAGGGGACAGAATCGTCACCACGAGGTCGGCGCCCGCACGACCGGCCTCGTTGAGGATCGACGCGCTGAACGCCACCGAGACCTCGAGGTCGCTCAAGGCATGGCCGCCTCCGCAGCAGAATCGTCTTCGCCGAGAAGTCCTGGATGACGGTTGCGCCGCAGGCCAAGAGGAGCTCGTCCAGGAAGTGAGGGTGCTCCGGGTCGTCGGTGCCCGGGGTCTTCCCGACCCCGGTGTACCGCTTGGGTCGTGTGTAGAGGCATCCGTAGTACGGAGCGACCGTGAGACCCGAGAGCGGCTTGCGGACCGCGGCCCGAACGCGGACGGGGCCCGCCCGCTGGTAGATGTACTCGAGCACATGCTGGACCGAAGCGCTCCCGTCATAAGCGGGGGCGCCCCCGCGCTCCAGGGTCGCGTTGATCCGCGTCCGCGTCCCGTCGTCGAGGACGGCGTCGTTCGCCCGGGTGAGAGAGTAGACGCACCCGTTGCACGCGGCTACGACCTGGTGACGCCCCATCGACCGCGCGAGCGCGAGGTTCCGGGCGGGGAGCGCGATCGACACATCCTCGCTCAGGTTCTTCACTTCGGTGGCACCGCAGCAGTTGTAGTCGACGATCCGGTCGAGCGCGAGGCCGAGTCGGGACAGCACCTGCTGGCACGTGACCTCGTAGGCCTTCCCGAGTCCATCCAGGGAGCAACCCGGGTAGTACACCGGCACCGCATCGGCCGGTCCGCGCCCGGGCGCGACGCTCATCGGTTCCCTTCCGGCGCAGTCGCTCGGCCGGTCTCGTCGAATCCCGCCTACGGCGCTCGTCGTCGGCGAGGGTGGTACGTCAGGACCTCGCGCATGCGTCGCCATCCCCGAGTCCGGTGGGCGAAGGGTCCGGTATGCAACCGGCCCGTCCGCAGGAGCGAGAGCCCCATGCGAAGAAGCTGCCCGGGTCGGAGTCTTGCGCCCCTCCAGACGCTCGTAGGTTCGGAAGAGCGCTGCTTCGTCCAGCACCCCGCGTTCGAGAAGGTTCTCCGTGTACGCGCGGTCGAACCGGTCGGCGGGGCTCTCCGGGGCTGCGCCCGTGAGCTCAAGGTAGCTGCCAATCGTGTGGACCACCTCCTCGACCTTCACGCCCTTGGGGCACCGCTCGACGCACTTGTTGCACGACACGCACCTCCAGAATCGCGGTCGCGTAGCGGCGGAGTTCGTCCTCGTAACCAATCTGGGCGAGGTAGATGAAATAGCGCGGGTTGAACTCGGTGAGCCCAAAGTCGGTGTGCATGCAGCAGCCGGCCGTGCAGGTCCCGCATTGCCAACAACGGGAGATCGTCTCGCCCTGGGGCTGAGCCTTGACCCAGTCGACGATCTTCGTGTCGAGGTCGGGGGCGACCCGAGAACGAAGGAACGTGTTCCAGTCGCCCGAAACGTCGAATCCCTTCTAGCTCGAGCTTCTCGGTCCGCTGGACCTCGACCAGTGACTTCTCAACGATCGGCATCGACCAAGCGCCTCCGGACGCCGAGGACGATCGTCGCGAGCGGGAACGCACCCGGTAGGAGGCGTTCAATCCCTCCGCCCTGGAAGCTTCGGTCCACCGCTTCCGAGAGGCGGCCCGCGTAGGTGAGTCCGAGGAGGACGTCGACGGCCGCGAACGTGGGCGAACGGAAACCGAGGGCGTCGAGCTGGAGGCGCACCTCCCCGAGGCGCGCCTGCGTGCTGGCGTAACTCTCGGGCGGCGGACCTCCGAACTCGCCGAGGATCCCGGTACGACGCGCGGGGTTCCATACCCAACGCGCGAGGAGCGGCACGCGGTCCGGCGCGGCGGCGTGGAGGAGCTCGCTCGCGAGGTCGAGGCGCACCTCGAGCGGGGCGCCCGTGATCCGGTCCGCCACTTCGGGGAGGTCCGCCCCGCCGACCTTCGCGGTCCGGGCGTCGCGCAGGATGCTTTGCACGCGCTCGCGGGGGGTTTCCGCAAGGACCGCGGCGCGATGAGGCCGGGTCGCGACCACACCGTCGAGGACCTGAGAGAACGACGGGGCGAAGCCGGAAGCGGGGGTCTCCTCGAGGGCTCGGACCTCGGCGAGCTTGGCCTCGACCGCTGCCTCGAGTCGGTTCACCGGCTCGACCCCGCAGGCGAGGACGCGGTCGCGGAACGCCCGGGCCACCCGCTCCGGGTCAGCCCCCCGACCCGGAGGGCTCATTCTCGCGTCAGCTCCGAGCATACTGGTAGGCACGGAGCGCCGCGCCCATCCCCTCTGTCACGGCGTCCGGGATCGCCTTCGGTCCGGTCGCTGCGCCCGCGAAGAAGAGTCCGGGGATCCCCGAGTCCACGGGGTTCAGGTCGGAAACGCTCGGGGTGAGGAACCCTTCCGGCCCGACCGGCACCGAGAAGAGCTCCGCGGCCTCCTTCGTTCCTGTACCGGGCTCCATCCCGCTGGCGAGGACGATCATGTCGAAAGGGACTTCGGTGGGCCGGCTTAGGATCGTGTCCTCTCCGGTCGCGAGCAGGCGGGACCCACCTTCCGCGAGCGTCACCGACCCGATGCGTCCCCGGATGAACTTGACCCCGAAATCCTGCATCGACTTCCAGTAGAGGTCCTCCCAGAGGCCGTACGTCCGGATGTCCATGTAGTAGATGTAGGCCTCAATCTCGGGATGCTTCTGGCGGACTTCGACCGCCTGCTTGATGCTCACCACGCAGCCCATACGGCAGCACCACGGGTTGCCAATCTGGACGTCACGAGACCCCACGCACAGGACCCAGGCGATGCGGCGGGGTGGCTTGCCGTCCGACGGACGGAGGACCTTGTCATCGTGGAGCATCACCTCGAGCTCCTTGAAGTCGAGGACGTCCGGATACCGTCCGTAGCCGTACTCGAACTTCCTCCGCGAGTCGAAGTGGTCGAAACCGGTGGCGAGTACCACCGCGGAGACCGCGCGTGACTCCGTCGAGGCCGACGTCTTCAGGGTGACCGTGTACCCCTTTTCGGCGGGCTCGGCCTTCGTCACGCCGGTCGAGAGACGCAGCTCGATCCGGGGGTTCCCTTCGACCTTGCCCAGAAGGGCGCCGAGGATCTCTTCGGCGGGTTTCAGGTCCGGGGCGAGCAGGGAATACTGCCACCGCTTTGGGTTCCCTCCCAGGTAGTTCTCTCGCTCGACCAACAGCGCCGGTGCGCCGAGGGCGGCGAGCTCGGCAGCTGCGCTGAGCCCGGCGGGACCCCCGCCGAGCACCAGTACCGGGTTCACGGCGAGCGCCCCCCCGCCCCGGAGGGTTCGAATCCAGCGGGCGGAGGCGGCTTCGGGATCTCGTCCGGCAGGACCTGGCCCTTGTTGATCGCGAAGAACTTCTCGATCTCCCCGTGGGCGGGATGGAGGAGCTCGGGACTTGCCCCGCTCTTGAGTGACTTGAGGTACGCCTGGAACTCGGTCTTCGCGGTCCTCCAGTCGATCCCCATCTTCGTCATCAACGCCTCCGCGGAGGCCGAGTGCCAGTGAACCTGCGCGATCTTGTACGGATGGGCCCCAAGCGCCATAGCGGCGAACTGCACGTCGGAGAGGACCGGCAGCATGTACGCGAGTCCGTGGGCCTTGCCGATCCACTGGCTCTTATCGAGAGTGGTCACGCAGCCGGTGTCGCTCGTGATGGCCACGTCGGCGTGGGCCTCCTCGACCATCGGCCGAATCTTGCGGAGGTTCGCGAACGAACGGCTGAACTCTCGTTCGCTCAGGATGTGTCGGAATCCGAACCCGCAGCAGTCGTACCAGGTCGAGTAGTCGGCGACCGTGGCGCCGAGCGCCATGAGGATTCCGGAGGGCACGGCCGGCCGCTGACCCGCATAGACGCGGTCGTCGTAGACGGCGTCCTCGGGGACCATCTTGTAGTAGTGGCATGGCTCGTGCACGGTCGCGACGATTCCCTGCAGGTCGTGCTCCTGTCGGGCGAGGATCTCCGGGGTCATCGCGTGGACCCACTCCGAGTAGTGGACGATCTCCTCGGGAAGTACGAGGTCACGGTCCATCTTACGCAGCACTTCGCGGACCTTGTGCCGCACTTCGGCATTCTCGACGAGGAGTTTCCGCATCTCCTTGTAGTCGCCGAAGCTCGTTCCGCAGTGAATCAGGGGAAAGTGGTCGGTCTCGTAGGCGCGGTGGAAGTTCCTCGCCGCGACCGCCGCGAGGGCGACGGGGTTGGACGTCGCAGGTACCGTGGTAGTTCCACGCCGTGCACGACGTTTGGTGAGGCTCGTTAAGGTAGCTCCGACCGGTCTCGTTCATCAGCCAGAGGAGGGAGGAGGGGTAGCCCGGGATGTTCCCACACTGCCCGCACGACTTGTGGTGCCAGAGACGGTCGGTCGGGATCCGTTTGGTCCACCCGAACAGGGTCATCGCATCGACCGGCCGATTCTCGGGCCGGATTCGGTGCACGATGAGCTCGCCCTTCTCCTCGAGCCGCGTCAGTTCCTCCCGGACGTCGATGACCTTCTTCCCCGTCCCTTTCTGGTGCAGGGTCCGTTCCTCGACGACCTTCCGGATTTCCTTCGCGCTCAGCACAACCGTTCCCCCTCCCTTAGCCCATGAATGTCGACACCGGCCCCTGCATCCCTTCGAGCTGACCCCGGAATCGTTCGCGGGCCTCGGTGAACTCCTCCCGGCGCTCCTCGATGATATCGATGAGCATCTCGGTAAGGTCGGGGTCGAGACCCCGCAACATGTCGAGCACTCCCGTCTCCTCGTAGATCCGGAACAGTTCGAGCGAGGTCTGAACCGAGACCTCCCACGAGGAGCGGGAGGTTTGGAGCACATCGGAGGGGATCGCCTTTCGCATCACCTCTGGACTCACTTCCCAGACCTTGTCGGATCCGGTGGCGAACGGGCCCCAGTCACGGAAGAAATCCGGCTGGATCATGTCGGAGGCGACCTGCGTCCCCACGGTCATGAGGAGGGTCAGCGAACGCCCGAATGGGGCCAGGGTCCGACGGGTCGATTCGAGGCCATGGATGACCGAGAGTTCCCGCATGACGCTGATGATCCCGGCGATATCGTTGCCGAACCGGCAGCGCATATTGCAGGTGTAACACTGACAGCAGGCCCAGATCTTCTCCTGCATGGCGTCCCACAGGGTGGTCGAGTCGCCATTCTGGGCGATCTGGAGCATCTCCCGCGGGGAGAAGTCGTAGAATCTGGCGGCCGGGCATCCGGTCGTGCACTCCCCGCAGTTGAGGCACCCCAGGACGAACTCATGGTGTCGGCGGTCCGCAAGGAACTCGCCGTGGATCTTTTCCGCAAGCGAACGTTCTTCGGCCGTCATTTTCCGGCGACCCGTGAGGTGCATTTCGGGCGGAGCGCCCGCCTCCTCGTCGGTGAGTGTGAGCTCGCGTCGCGGTAAGTGGGCGACGATACTCATGGGCCACTCGGATGGACATTCGTCCATTAAGAGGGGCCGTGATAAGGCTTTGCACGCCTCCAGGTTGTGGCTTGGTCGGAGGGGGGCCGGGCTACGGTCCCAGGGCCAGTGCGGCCGCGTCGGCTCTGGCGGTGCCGGGCGCACCGACCGGATGGCCCGGGCGTTCCTTGTGTACGTGCAGAATGGGGATCGGACGTACTCGTGCGACGCCCGGAATCTTGGAGACCGTATGGACCAGAGCTTCCGTCTCTCTCGCTGACCTCGACGAGGCGAGCGCCATCAGTTCGTTCGATCCCGCGAGTTGGAACAAGTAGCAGACGCTCGGCTCGCGGGCGACCTGGCGGGCGACGGCCTCAACCCCGTCACGCCCTCCCTTCGAGGGTACGATGTAGAGCACGGCGCAATGCGGCGAGCGGCCGATCGCGGCCAGCCGCTGCACGCTGATGAGGGGCACGAACCCTTGCAGTACGCCGAGGCGCTCGAGTCCCCTCACCCGGCCGCTCACGGTCGTCACGCTCGCTCCGACGAGTCGCGCCACCCGTCGCAACGACGCCCTGCCGTCGGCCTGAAGAGCCCCCAGGATCGCGACGTCCAACGGGTCGAGTGGGGTCGCGGGACCCCAGTGGCGACCCCGGTGAACGAGAGGCTGCGGCGACGGGGGAACTTTGCGAGACGCTGCCGACCTGGGGCGCGAGGGCGCACTCATGGGTCAGGACCCTCTGGGTCGGACGACGTCCCGTCTCCTACTGACGCTGCGAAACCTCTCCCCTCTCGGTATTCCCGGAAGGGCGGTGGGAGGTCGGTCTGCGGCTCGTGGAACACCTCCTCCTGGTGCCCGCAATTGCGGCAGGCGAACAGCGCGAGCATCTCCGAATCGGCGACCCGACGAAACCCGACCTGTCCGCACTTCGGGCACTCGCGGTCCTCGCGCGACCCGTACTTCAGGACCTTGGCGTTCATCACCCGGTCGAAGGTCTTCGGGTCCATGGGAGCGCTCGGCTCGGGGCCGCTCGGCATCACTGGGTCGATACCACGTTCTCCCGATAAATATGAGGTCTGCGTCGGAGGAGCCGGTCGGCGGCCCGGCTCCTCCAGCCGAACGAGCCCGGAAGAAGGCACCCTGCGCAGGATGCCGGAACCCCGTGGACCGGAGCCGGCGACTCTGGGGCCCACCGGTCCGGAGGGCCGTGTGGGACCTCAGGGGGCCAGGGGACCTCTCTGCGGGGGAGCGGCGATCCCTCGGGGTGGAGCACGGGGGACGCGAGGGCGACCTGCCTGTCGTGCCGCACAGTTGCGCATCGCGTAATCCGGGGCGAGGCTCAAGACTGATATCGTGCCCGCGCTCGGTCTCTCGCCCGCCGCCGAGGCGGGACTCGAGGCCTTGCTGGTGCACCGTTCCTTCCGGGATGCCTTGCGGGCGCGTCCGCTCTTGTTCGAGCCGGTGCCCCCGGCGTTGCGGTCGAGCCCTTCCCGTGCCGCTCGCTACTTGGAGCAACTCGTCGGGCTCCTACTGCCAATCGGCCGGCTGGATGCGATCAACGTGCCGGAGCTGGTCGACGAGAACCATGAGGGACGCCCTTACTATCGGTCGGCGGACACCCGCGAGTTCGCACGCGCGCTCTCGGAGGCAACCCAGCGGGACGTCATCGTGAACAAGGTGGTCGCCCACCTCCCGACGGGGGAGGCTCTCGACGCGTGGACCCGCGAGTCCCTAGACCGCACCATCCGACACGTAGTGCTCGTGGGGGGCTCGAGCCGGTATGTCCCTTACCCGGGGCCTCCGGTGATCGAAGCCAACCGACGAGCCGCCCCGCTCCTCGCGGCGGCAGGTGGGTTGTTGGGGAACATCGCGATCCCCCAGCGCACGGGCGAGGCCCACCGAATGCTCGCGAAGACCCGAGCTGGGGCCTCGTTCTTCACGACCCAGATTCTCTTCGACTCGGAGGCGATCCTCCGACTTATCCGGGAGTACGAGCGACGCTGCCGCGATGCCGACTGCCCCCCGGCGACCGTTCTGCTTAGCTTCGCCCCCCTGACCGAGGATACCGACTCCGAGTTCGTCCGCTGGCTCGGCGCCGACATCCCGGAACGCGTCGAACGCTCGATCCTCGACGGAGAGGAGGCGGAGGCCGGACGTCGCTCCGTAGAGAACGCCCTCCGTGTCTGGGGGGAGCTCACTGCGGGTTACCTCCCCGCCGAGTCGCCGGTCCCGGTGGGGGTGAACGTGGAACAGATCAACCAACGACATCTACCGGCGGCGGTGGACATGCTTTCCGCGTTCGCGGAAGTCATCGACCTCAGCGCGCCCTCCTCCGCGGTGCGCGCCCTCGGGTCGGACTCGCGGCCGCTCTAGCCTTGTACGTGGGGGACACGGCCCCCGCCGCCTCGGGGCTAGCTACGGTGCGCCCCGGACCCGGCGCGAGCGAGGCGGGCGCGGCGCGCTCCCTCGACCATGTTCACGAGTTTCTGGTAGGCGACCTCGAGGCTCCGCGTACGAAGCCCGCAATCTGGGTTCACCCAGATCCGTGACGGGTCGCCCAAGACTCGCGCGGCTCGTTCGATGCGGTCCTGAACCACCTCGGGCGTCTCGATCACGTCCCGGTGCACGTCCAGTACCCCGAGGCCGACCTGCCGGGAGTCCCCGTACTCGCGCAGCAAGGAGAGCATCGCGTAGGCATCATGGTCTTCGGTGTCGCGGTTCGCGAACTCCCAGGCCCACTGGTGACAACGCTTAGCCTCCAGCAGCGCCGGAAACAGCGAGCGGTAGTCGGAGAAGCAGATATGCATCGAGAACTCCGCATCTAGGCCCTCGGTAGCGGCGTTGAAACCTTCCACTACCAGGTCGGCCTCCTGCGGGTGGGTACCTGCCGCCGGCTCGTCGATCTGGATGACGCGGCACCCGAGGTCGATCATCGCGGCCAGGGTGGGTCGGATCGCTTTCCGGGCGACATCCACCACGAACTCCCTGCGCGCGCGCTGGCGAGCCTGGCGGCCCATCCACCCCGATTGACGCCGGAGGTAGTATTCGTTGAACGACCAGTCGACGATGGTGTACGGTCCGGTCACCGGCAGCTTTGGGATGGCGCGCGCGCGGTCCCGTACGAACGCGAACTCCTCGAGGTCGTACGGTCGCTCCAGCCGGACCTCGTCCGTGACCGCGGCCTTGAGGTAGTACTTGTTGTCGAAGGAGCGGACATGGCCTAGGAGTTGGAATCCGCCCATCTGACGGACGGCGTGCTCGTACATCTCGACCCGCCGGGACTCGCCATCGTAGACCCGGGTCAGCCCGGCGGTCTCGAGGAAACGAAGCCCGAACTCCGCTCCCCGATCCCGCACCCACGCGGCGGGCGTGGTCGCGCCGTCCCCGGTCAGGAACCCGACTACCTTCGGGTCGGCCGGGTCGGCAAAATGCAGGCGTTCGTTCCAGCGTTCGAACTCGGCCCGGGCCGCGGGCGTCAGCGGAGCCCCCCGCTGCCCCTGGAGCTGCCACAGCGGTCGGGCGAGGCTGCCAATCTCCTCGCGTCGGGAAGAGGTCAGGCCCGCTCATGGGCGCCTCTCGGGGTCCACAAGGCGGGCCCGGGTCGTCGGGAGCACCGAGAGCTTTCGGACGGCCGCATCCCAGGGGAGCAGGTCGAGCGGGCCACCGGGCCCGAGCCATAGGCCGGTCGGTCGAGCCCGTCCGATGGCGGCGGTCGCCCGTTCCACAACTTCCGCGGGATCTTCTTCCAAGGTCGTCCGCGGGTCGATGCAGCCGAGGCCCAGTCCGCGACCGCTCGGCAGACGCGAGAGCGATTCCGGCTCGGTCTCCGCGAGGTCGACACCGACTGCGGAGACGGGCAGCCGGGCGAGCAGCGAGAGCGCCGGCTCCGCGTCAGCGAAGTAGGTCCAGACGAGCGAGGTTCCGTCCCCCACGGCATCGGCGATCGAGCGGTAGGCGGCGACCGTGGACTCCCCGGCGGGCCCCGAAGGGGGGCACACGACCAGCCAGGGCTCTTGGAACTGGAACGTGCCGTAGCCGATACCGCGCAACTCGCTCACCTCAGCGGCCAACAGCCGACCCAGCCGATGGACGAGCGCCTCCGGGGTCTCCCCCAATCGATTGTCCAGCATTCCGGCGAAGGTGTAGGGGCCGGGGAGGATCGCCTTGGCCTCACCCGCGGGGAGGCTAGGATTGGCCGACGGGAACCACGACGGTAGCGCTCCGGGGGCTCGTTCGGGAGGGGCATGCAGGATGGGCTGCCGGTAGAACGTGTTGGTCTCAAACCACCGAGTGACCGGGCCGACCTCGAATCCCGACCAGCTGGCGGCAAACGGTCGGAACAGGTCAGGCCACCGAAGATAGCCCCCCGTCCGCGGAGCCAGCCCTAGCTGCTCTTCGATATGGAGCAGCTCGTCCTCCGTGGACCGGTAGAGTTGGGTCACCGCCTCCTCGGTCGTCCGACCTCGGTCGAGATCGCGGGTCGATCGGACCAGCGCCTCGGACCGGGGAAACGGGCCGGTGAGGCTCGTATGGATGTCCATGGGCTGTCCGTCGGGAGCGGGGGGGCTTAACCGTGTCGCCGGAGCGCCAAACTGCGGCGGGGGAAATGTGCTTGCGCGGCGGACAAGCGCCGACTGCAGCCCTCGCCGCCCCCGTGAGGGTGCTTTGACCCCCCGGAGCGGTCGTCCGGGGTCTCGCACCCTCTCCGCAGCCGCGACTGCCTGAGTTCCGCCCAGGAGCGGAGTGGGTAGCGCGGGCTTCAGGGAACAGGTTGAAGACCGTCCGGTCTTCTGGATGACCTCCCATGCCAGAGACCGTCGCCCCCTCCCGAGCCGGGATCCCTCCGGGAACGTTGGAAGTGGTCCTCGACGTGGTCCGTTGCAGCGGTGGGCCCATTCGGCGGAGGAAGATACTCGCGGAGCTGGAACGCAGAGGCCACCGGATCTCGCTCGCCGGCCTCAACCGGATTCTGGAGCACTGCTCGCGGAGCCACCTTACCGAGGAGAACCCGGAGGGAGTGCGGATTCCCCCGGTCTCCTGAAGGCCGCACGGGCCAGGCTCCCGAATCCGGCAGTACGTGGGTTGAACCCAACTTCTTCTTACCCAGGAGTGGAGACCCATGATCCCTGGGGGAACGGGGCGGGTTCCTCGGCCGCCACCGGGTCTGCCTGGGGCACCTCAGAAGATCGGCCGCTCCTCGTCCGAGAGTGCGGAGGGGGCGGGGAGCGATGAGCCGACGGGGGGTTGCCGGCTCGCCTCCTCACCTTTCAGTCGTTCGAGCGTGAGACCCCGGATGAACGGCCGGGCTCCTGGGGGGAGAGCGCCGTCGTGACCAGGCCGACCCCCGCCACGATGGTGAACGTCGTGGAGTCGAAGACATGGTCCGTGAGGAGGATCGTCGCCATCGCGAGTTCCACCGCCCCCCGGCTGGTGAGCAACCATCCGGCGGCCATGGACTCCTGACGGGACCACCGCAGACCTCGGGCGACGCCGGCCCCCATTCCGACCTTGACGAGGAGGGCGAACAGGCAGACCGTCGCGAACAGCAGGACGGCCAGCGGAGACGAGAAGAGGGACGCGAAGTTCGTGTTGAATCCGACGAGAGCAAAGAAGAGGGGGATGAAGAAGCCCCAGGTGACCGCCTCGAACATGAAGCTGACCGAACGGTGCTCCCGAGCCCCCGCGCTCTCGGGCGTGACCAAAAGGCCTGCGTAGAACGCGCCGACCACGAACGTCAGGCCAAGGAACTGGGAGTAGAGGGCCGCGCCCAAGCCCATCACGATCAGTAAGGCGAACCCCGATTCGCGGGAGCGCCAACTCTGCCGGAACCGGCGGACGAGTCGGTCCCACAGCCGCAGCGTCCGCAACGTCCGAAGGGTCATGTGGATGGTGAGCACGCTCGTCAGGAACAGGGCCACCGTTGCCACCGCGACGGTGACCGCCGACAGCGGGGGGGCGCCACTGCTGGTCACGCTGAGCAGGATCGCGAACGCCGTTACCGCGGCGACCTCATTGACCACCGCCGCGTTCAGCAGGAAGGTCCCGAACCGGGTCTTCATGAGCCGGAACTCCCGCAGCATGATCGCGAGCACGGGCAGCGCCGTGATCGAGATCGTGATCGCGACGTAGAGCGCTTTCGTGTTGCCCCAGCTCGGATAGAGAACGTGGACGACGGCCGCCCCGCCGATGAACGGGATGAAGAAGATGGAGATCCCGAGGAGCGCCGCTGACAGCCCCGTGTCCCAGATCTGCTCGGGACTGACGGACAGGCCGGCCATGAGGAGGATGAAGAACGTGGCGACCGTCTGAAGGCCTACGAACGAGGAAGCGGTCGCGGCGACCCCCAGGTACGGCCCAAGGAGGCTGGGACCGAGGACCACCCCTACGAGCAGCTGGCCGACGAGGGCCGCTTGACCTAGACGAGTGCAGATCTCGCCGACCAGGACCGCCAACGCCAGGAGCAGGAACAGCGCGATCAGGAACTCCGTGGTCGCGTCGGGCACGGGCTACCCGTGGGTCGGGCGAGACATAAAGGCCCCCGTTCCACGGAACCGGGGGAGTATCCAGACAGCTCGATCCGGGCAGACGATGGATCCCCGCGGTGCGTCTCGGTTCCCTCGGGTGGCATGCCCGGCGGGCCGGGATACGCGGTCCGGCACACCGGCGGCGGTGCGGTTGCGGACGGTGCGGAGCGCTTGGCCCGATGCCACGAGCTGGGTGACCATCGACCTGACCGGCCGCCCCTTGGCGGGGCTCGGTGGGACGACCGTGCAGTTCTCGACGTCCATCGGCAGGGAGAAGCCAGGCTGGGGACGCACGGTCGCGACCTTGAGCCACGAAATGACCCTCCGCAGCTGATCCTCGGGACCGATGCCACCCCCGTGGCCATGGCTGACGAACCCCCCGCCTCGTCCTTCCCCTCCGTGGTGACGAAAGCGAAGGCGTTCTCGATCGCCCCAGAGATGGTGCTGGGGTAGTGCGGTGCGACAACGACGTCGACGCGAGGGGAGGCGAACATTCCCGCCCACACCTGGGCGTGGGCCCCTGGTACTCCCCTCCGCGGCCGGGATCGGCTTGCTACGCGGTGCGACTAGATGTCGGTGTCCGATGAGATCCGCGCCGGGTGGTCTCCCCGGGAAAACGACTTCATCGCTTCCTTGCGCTTCGCGTCGCGGGCCGGCTTACTCATCCGGACCCGCATCGACAGCGACCAATGGTGGCCGAACGGGTCGACCAGTTGGCCGTACCGCTCTCCCCAGTATTGGTCCCCGAGCGGCATCGTGACCTTGGCCCCGGCCGACACGGCCCGGTTCCAGAGGGATTCCACGTCGGTCGAGTAGAGGTGAAGCCCCACCGTCGTCGTCCCGACGGTCGAGGGAGCGGCACGGTCCGATCCTTGGAAGACGTCGGACAGGAGCACGAGCGAGTTCCCGAATCCGAATCCGGCCATGGACCAGCTTGCCGTCGGGCGTCGTCTCTCGCATGAGCACCTTGGCCCCAAACGCCGTTTGGTAGAAGTCGAGGGCCGCCACGCCGCCCACGACAGCCAGGGAGGGGGTGACGGTGTGGAACCCGCGCGGGACGGGCAAGGCCCGGGACTTCGGGGTTCTCCGGGCGGCTCTCTTCCGGGAAGAGGACGGCATTATGAAACCTCGGCCAGGCTAGCCGGCGGGCCTACATAACGGTCCATGCGGCTGGTGCACTCCGACCTCCTGCGAGTCGTCCCAGGCCCCGGGAAGGTCGGCCACGTCCGTGGTCGATCGGGCCAGACCCCTGGGATTGACCGTCCTATGAGAACCCGACAGTGGACCCACGGGACCACTCGGCCGCGCATCGGGCGATGCCCCACCGGAGGGGTGACCCCCTCGGGCGGCCCCCGCTCGCTCGGACGGAGGCTTTACTCGAGCACGTGGATGTGCTTCTTTGCGCTGATCTCCTTCAGGATCTCGGGCCAGACGGTCACGCTGACCTCGCCGAGATGGGCCTTGTGCAGGAGCAGCATTTGCGTCCGCGACTGTCCGATCCCTCCCCCGATGCTGAGGGGGATGGTTCCGTTCAGGATCGCTTGGTGATAGGGGAACTTGAGGAGGTCGAGCTGGCCGGACATCTCGAGCTGGGCGCGGAGACTTGCGGGGTCGACCCGGATCCCACCGGACATGAGCTCGTGCCGTCGCCGGGTCACCGGGTTCCAGACGAGGATGTCGCCGTTCAACCCATGCATCGGCGCTCCCGATGCCGACCGGGTCTCGGTCACCCAGTCGTCGTAGTCGGCCGCCCGCATCTCGTGCGGAAAGCCGTCCTTGAGCGGCCAGCCGATCCCGATGATGAACACAGCGGGGTACTTCTGCACCAGTAGGGTCTCCCGCTGCTTTCGCGGAAGGTCCGGGAACATGTCGAGGATCTCCTCGGCGTGGATGAACCGGATCTCCTCGGGAAGGTTCGGATAGCGCGGGTCCCTGAGTTGTGGGAACATCTGCTGGGCCTCCCGCTCCGCGCCCGAGATCGTCTTCCAGATCTTGCGTACCGTAGATTTGAGGTAGTCGAGATTGCGGTCGCTCTCGCGGATCGTCTGCTCCCAGTCCCACTGGTCGACGTAAGCACTGTGGTCGTGGTCGAGGAAGTAGTCCTTCCGGACGGCGCGCATGTCGGTGATGAGACCTTCCCCTGGCTCCATGCCGAACTCTCGAAGCGCCATGCGCTTCCACTTCGTCGCGGCCTGGACGACCTGCGCATCCAGCGGATGCAGGTTCCGGTCGTTCGAGATATGGAACTGGATCGGGGTGCGCGAACCGTCGCGGTCGAGCATGTCGTTGACCCCACTCTCGGCGGTGACGATGAGGGGTACCTGGACCATCATCAGGTTCAGCTCTTTGCACAGGTTCCGTTCGATGTACCCCTTCACCGCGTAGATCGCGCGCTGGGTCTCCTTCGGAGAGAGGAGCGAATGGTAGTCGTTCGGCAGCACCTTCTCGAGGTCAGAGTAGTTCCCGATGCCCGGGCCCGCTAGGTCAGCCTTCTTGTCCGCAATCATCCCGAAACGTCACCGCGGGCGAGTGGGCCGAGACGCAGGATAAAGGTCCCGTCAACCCTGCTCCACATTGGACCGGCCCCGAAGAACTTGCCGGGGGGCTCGACCTGGCGGCATTGACTTATGAACCCGCGCCATTCCTCCGCAGATCCAACCTGAGAGTACGAAGATGGTCGTCGTCCCCTTGAGATACCACTTCCGACAAGCCTTCCGCGTGCCCGCGCGAGCTGCCTACGAGTGGTGCACCGACTTCGGACCGCACGACGGCCCCCTCTTCTCTGAGCGGACCGCACGGTCGGTACGCTGGCTTTGCGACGATGCGCTGGTCATGACCGACACTACGTATCCCGAGGGTCGCGCTCTCCGAATCCGTCGGCTGGTCCGGCTCAGCCCCCGCCTCATGGCCTGGACCAACACGCATGTGGACGGGCCTTACCGATACTCCCAGTATTGGTACCGGATTCGCGGCGACAGCGCGAGGACCTCCCACCTGGAGTTCGAAGGGCTTCGGCTGGAGACTTCTTCCCGGAACCCAACCCAGGCAGAGATGACCCGGCAGGCCGCGGCCCGGCGGCGGAGCGACTCCGAGGAGTGGCGGTTGCGGCTAGCCCCCGCCCTTGAGAGGGAGCTGAGGGGCTCGGGACGCTCGAAGACCTAGGGGCGAACGCGGCTTCGTCCCGAGACCCGCCGGCGGTACCTGACGCCCGCCGACTCCCATCGAGGCCCCAGCCGGGGGAACGGTGCTTCTAGCGGGAAACCAGGCGGGAGTCCTTGGGGGCGGCACTTCCCTGCAGGGTCGAGGACCGGGAACGGGCCGCCCCGCTGCGTGGGTGGACCGCGGGGCGGACGGTCTCATCGCGCTGCACACCCCCCAGCAGGCGGGGGTGTCGCGATTGATCGTGGGACCGAGGCGTGCTCGTACGCCGGCCTCGCCCGGCCAGGGGGGCGCCTTCGGCCCCGACTTGAGGTCGAGGAATCTCCGTCATGGTGCTGCTCCGTCGGATCGCACCGCCGAGAGGATAGGTAGGTCCCCGGGCTGAGCAAGGGATGGTCCGCCGTCCGCCCGGGGTGCGGGACCTCGGGTCGATCTCTGGAGGCTCACTTCGCTTCCTTCTCGCGGTCGATGAGGATGGCGAAGATCGAGCGGACCTAGCGGGTCGACGTTCGCCACGAGGTCGAGACTGTACGTGTCTCGAACGGAAGCCCAGGCCTCGTGGATCTTCGCGAGTTCACGGCCCGACGGGTCCAGGATCGAGAAGTTGTGGCGAATGAGGTTCCCGTGGGTCTGGAACATGGGCCGGCCATCGGGGAGGGCGGCGGTGGCGGTCAGTCCTCCGACCAGGCCGCGGTTCACGTCGACCTGCAGAACCGGGACGCCGGCCGAGTCCGTCAGAACAGAGACAGCATGGTATCCGGAAATCTGGAACGTGATCCTGCCTCGGGGGGTCCCGGCGGGGTCGTGGACGGTCCACACGAACGTACTGCGACCCATCGTGGCAGAACCTAGGCCAAATGCGGAGCCCTGCTGTCCGAGCATCCCGCCCATGAAGTTCGCCCGCATCTCCTGACCCAAGTTCTCCTTCACCGTGAACAGATGCCGTTTCTCCGCGGTCAGGACGCGATAGTTTCGACCCGTACTCATGAGCTGGTGCTGCAGGAGAAAACTCCGTCCTCCCTGGACTCCGAGAACCTCCGAGAGAGATGGGCCCGACGAGAGGGGCGGCGGTGGTGGGGGTGGTGGTGGGGCGACCTGGCCCGGGGCGCTGCTCGGTGGTGGCCCCGCAGCCGGGGTTCCGCAGCCCATGCAGAACTGGGCCCCCGCGGGAATCGGCTGGCCGCATTCCATGCAGAACTGGGAGGACATCGCACGGTGAGCGGTGCCGCGGGGTAATGGAGTTGTCGACGGAGCCGAGAGCCGGTCGACCCTCCCTCCCTGTCCGGGGCCGAACGGCGAGCCGGCACCCTCCCGCCCTATCGGGGACCGGGACGGCCGATAGGATCAGCTCGACGGGCGAGCCGGGCGGCCCCGGCGGGGAGAAAGGGGACTGCCTTTATTCCCGCCACACGATGGCCGCGCGATGGGGCAACGATACCCCGTGTTCGTTTGCTCGGACATCCGGGTCCGCAGCCTAGCGCGGGGGGTCCGGTTCTATCGCGCCTTGGGACTCCGACCCGTGGCGAAGGGACGAATGGCCGATGGCACGACGCTCGTTTGGCTGAGGGACCGGACCAGCGGCCAGCTGTTGGAACTGTTCCATCTTTCCCCCCGGTCTCCTCTGTATGTACCCTTTCACCGTCGACCCGACTCAGAGAGCGCTCGGATATTCAGCCTGCAGAGCGTGACGAGGCTGCTTCTCCAGCTTCGCCACTTAGGGGTACGCGTACTCCATGATTTCGAGGACGGCGAGGTTCGGCTGACGTTCCTGCGAGATCCCGACGGAGCCCTGGTAGAGCTCGTCAGCTGGAGCGAGGGAGCGAAGGGCGACCATCGCGAACCGCCCATGTTTCGACTTGCGCTCCCGAACCGGCTTGCCAGAATGCGGAGGAAAAGACCTGCGCCCGGCCGCGGAGCCGGTCGAGCGCAAGTCGGGAGGACCCCCTGAGGCAACGACTCGACCTTGGCGTGGGACTGCGCCATACGTCCCGGTCCCCAGGGAAGCGCGATCGACCCAGATGTCCTCTCTGCGCCCCACGGACCCGATTCGCCCCCGAGGGACTCACTCCGAGTGAGCTCAGCCTTTAAACCACCCTACGGGTGGACGCCACGATGTCGGCCATTCGGAGTGACGCACCGGGGTCCTCGGGACGGCCCTTCTCGGTCCGGCCCCGTTCGTCTCGTTTCCGAAGGAACTCCGGCCCATGCTGAGCCAGGGCCGAGCCACGGATGGGGAGCCTATCATCCTGGCCGAGCAGGTCCGACATTCCTACGACGGGCGTCGTTTCGCGCTCGACGATGTGAGTTTCACCGTCGCCCGGGGGGAGGTCTTCGGGCTGCTGGGGAGGAACGGGGCTGGGAAATCCACGCTCATCAAGGCCATGACCACGTTGATCCAACCCACGGCCGGCAAGCTGCGCATCCTCGGGCGTGACCCTCGGCGCGAGGGACGAAAGATCCGAGACCGGATCGGTGTCGTACAGCAGGGCGAATCGTTCGAGTTCACCACCGTGGAGAACAACCTCGACCTGTACGGGTACCTTTGGAGGGTCCCCAAGGTCGTGCGAAAGCAACGCGTGGAGGCGCTCATCGAACGTTTCGGGCTGGGCGAGTTTCGCCGGCGACGCTCCTTCGACATCTCGGGGGGCCAGAAGCGACGGGTCCAGGTCGCCCGGGAGTTCATGCACGACATGGATATCCTGTTCCTGGACGAGCCGACTCTCGGCCTCGATGTGCTGATGCGCCGAGTTCTCCTCGATTCGATCCGGACCGAAGTCCGGCGGGGTCTCACGGTCGTGTTCACGACCCACAACCTCGAGGAGGCAGACTACCTCTGCGACCGGATCGCCGTCATCGAGGAGGGTCGGATCCTGGCGTTGGATACGGTCGAGAATCTGAAGCGGCTTTACAGCGGCAAGAAGACGATCGACCTCACCGTGAGCGCGTCGGACGCGGGACGCTTCTTCCCCGCGCTCATCGCCGCGAGCGGGGCGACGGCCAGCATCAAGACCAACGGGAACGCGGCGGTCCTCCTCGTGGAGGACCCGAAGGACTCGCTCGCGACCATCGTGGAGCTCTCCCAGCGCCTCGGCGTCCACCTGGAATGGCTGACCATCCGTCAGAACACGCTCGAGGACGTGTTCCTGCGCTCGATCGCCCCGGAGCGGGAATCGCATGGTGGCGCCTAACCTCGTCCGGCTCATCTACCGGAACGTCCGGGTCAATACCGACCCGGCGAGCCTGATCATCCTCCTCGGGCTACCGGCGATGTATCTGGTCTTCTTCGGGTTCGGGTTCCAATCCTTCGCTGCGTCAGCCGGCCCGAGCGGGAGCTACATCTCCTTCCTGGCCCCTGGGATGATGGCGTTCCAGGCAGTCATGGCGGGCACGGTCGGCGGGAGCATGCTCTGGGCGGACCGCCGCTGGGGAATGCTGGCCCAACTCCTGGTCGGCCCGTTCTCGCGGTCCGAGTACCTGTTCGGCATCATGCTCACCTCCCTGCTCTTCGGGCTCGGCGGGGCTGCGGTGATGCTGGTGCTTGCGGTCGCCCTGCTCGGGGCGGCCACGGTCCCCCTGGCCGGAGGACTCGCCATCTTCGGCGCCATCGCGATCGGCTCGATCTTCTTCGGTTCCCTGATGCTGTTGATTTCAGCCCTCGTGAAATCGAACACCGCCTACAACAGCATCCAGGTGCTCCTCCTCTTCCTCGTAAACTTCGCTTCCACCGTCTTCTATCCGTTCAGCTCCAAGCTCCCGTACGCACTCCAGCTCCTCTTCGCCATCAACCCGCTCACCTACATCGCCGACACGGCCCGCAACGGGTATCGAGGAGCCCTCACGGTGACCAACGGCTACGAGATGCTCATCCTGACCGCCGAGACGGTGCTGTTCCTTCTCCTCGCGACTCGAGCCTACCTTCGGTCCGACGTATCTCTGGAGTAGGAGCCGGTCGGGCCGCATGCAACCCTTTCACCGAATTGGACCGCCGTTCCCCTGTCGGTTCCGGTCGACCTTTCCCCGGGCATCGCGGAGTCGTTCGTGGTACCTCGTGCCTCGAAGCGCCGGCACGGAACACTCTACGGTACGTAGGTAGGGCGGGGTGGCCGCGGGCAGGGCACGCCGACGCGGGCTTTGGTGCGCGGGACATCGTGATGGCGGATGCGTCTAGGGTCAGGGAGACTGGCGTTTACCGCTCGGGTGGAGCCGGAAGGTCGGGACAGGGGTATCGTGTTCGTCGGGGCGGGCCCTCCTGCAACGCCAAGATGCACCGGGGCTCGGCCCAGACGAATAGCCCAGCCCACTCAGGTATCTCCCGAATGATCCTTGTCCCCCCGGTCCCCCTTTGGGACCTGGGCCCGAGAGGAGGCCCGAGACCGGCTGCGAGGGCTCAATCCCCCAGCCCCCGGCGGTGGACGCCCTGCTCGCGAGGGCGCCGTCGCGCTCGTCGAGAGCGGCCTCCGTAGAAACCCGATCCGCGTCTCCCCCCATTACACCCCCGCGCGGCCCGGCGTGCGACCTAATGAGTGCCTCCCACCCCGACTGGAATGACGCCTCCCCGCTCTTCCTCTCCACGAGGCCGCCCACGGCCCCGGTCGGCTCCAGCTCGTCCCTGAGGCGTCCGTGGAAGGGACGGCGAGCGGACCGGGGCCACCGGAAAGGGTTCAGTCTAGACCCAGTGGTACGCGGAGCTCCTTCGCGGGCTTTAGCTTCGGGACGTTGATCACCAGGACCCCGTGGTCGAGCTTGGCCTCCGCCTTCTCCGGCGAGACCGGGGTCGGGAAGCTGACGCGGCGGCGGTACTCGGTGGCCAGGCGCTCCTGAATGACGTAACTCTTCCGCTCGGTCTCCTTGAGCGCCTTGGTTTCGGCCTCGATCTCGAGGGTCTGGTCGGAGAATTTGATCCCCACCAGCTCCTTGGGGATGCCGGGGAGGTTCATTCGGACCTCGAAGCAGGTCCCCTTGTCCTCGACGTCTAGCGGGGCGATGCTCCCCCCCTTCAGGGTCGGGGGGAACAGCCGCGGGGTCGGGGTTCGCATCCAGTTGCCCATTCGGCTCTCAAACAGCTCGATGTCCAACCCGATGTCCCGTAGGTCTTCCCGGAATCGGTCGAGAACGTTCTCGCCGGCCGCTTCAATGACGGTCCAGTCCATGGGTCGCTCGCGCAAGCTCACCTTTGGCGACGGAGTCGCGTCCATAGGTCCCCCGGCAGGAGAGCGCTCCGGGGGCCGATAGATATCGGGTAAAGCGAATTTGACCTACCCGATCTCGGCGGTCCGGATACCGGACGACAACTATTTTTTCATGGAAGTCGTAGGGTTTTGGCTCGCTGTCCGCCCTCTATGGAACGGCCTGCCCAACCCCTCCTTAGCAGGCTCCTCTGTCACGAGTAGTACACTGGCTGGGGTCCGAGAAACCTCGCTCGCGGGACTCGCGGCTCGAGCCCCGACACCGGAAGGACCGGCGCAGCCGAACGGCGCCCGACGTGCACCTCGCCCTAGGACGGGGCGTCGGTTCCGCGGCCACGTGTCGCTCGCGCGGTCCCGTATAGACCTGTCGCGGGCGGCTGATCCTCTGCTCCTCGTCGACCAACATCTCCTGCCAGTGGGCGAGCCACCCCGACATCCGGGGTATCGCGAAGAGGACCGGGAAGATGTCCGTCGGGAACCCCATCGCCTGGTAGATCATTCCCGAGTAGAAATCGACGTTGGGGTACAGTCGGCGCTTGATGAAGTAGTCGTCCGACAGCGCGACCTTCTCGAGGGCCAATGCGACGTCGATCAGCTTGTTGCGCCCGGTGATTGAGAAGACGGATTCCGCCGCTTCCTTGATGATCCGGGCGCGCGGGTCATAGCTCTTGTACACCCGATGGCCGAAGCCCATCAGTCGTCGCTTGCCGGACTTCACCTGGCGGATCAGCTTGGGAACGTTCTCCTTGGAGCCGATCTCCTGGAGCATCTGGACGACCTGCTCGTTCGCGCCCCCGTGCAGGGGCCCGTACAGCGCTGCGGCAGCGGCCGCCGAGGAGACATACGGGTCCGCGAGGGAGCTCCCGACCGTCCTCATGGTGCTCGTGCTGCAGTTCTGCTCGTGGTCGGAGTGCAACACGAACATGGTGTCCAGCGCCTTCGACAGCACCGGGTCCGAGTCGTAGCGGGCCGTCCACGAAGGACGATACATCATCGCCAGGAAGTTGGCGGTGTACGACAGGTCGTTGTCCGGGTAGATGTAGGCCATCCCAAGCGAGTGGCGGTAGGCGAACGCGGCGATCGTCGGGATCTTGCCGACCAAGCGGTGGATCTGTCGTTGACGGATTGCTGGGTCGTGGATCTGCTTGGCCTCCGGATAGAAGGTGGAGAGTGCTGCGAGGGTGCTCACCACCATTCCCATCGGGTGAGCGTCATGATGGAATCCGTCCATGAACTTCTTGACGTTCTCATGGACCATCGTGTGGTACGTGATGTTGTGGAGCCAGTTGGCGAGCTCGCTCCTGCCGGGGAGATGACCGTAGATCACGAGGTACGCGACCTCGAGGTAGCTCTTCCTCCCCGCGAGTTCCTCAATGGGGTAGCCCCGGTACCGGAGGATACCGGCATCGCCATCGATGAAGGTGATCGCGCTCCGGCAAGCGGCCGTGTTCTGGAAGGATGGGTCGTAGCTCAGGAGGCCAAAGTCGGTCTCGGAGACCTTGATCTGCCGGAGGTCCAGCGCGCGGATCGCCCCGCGCTCGATCGGAATCTCGTACTCTCGCGCGGTGCGGTTGTCCCGAATCGTCAGTGAGCTCCTTCGACCGCCTTTCTTCTCCGTAGCTTGCGCTGGCTTCTTCGCGTGCGGCATCGAGGTACCCTGGTCTGCGCCGTATGTCGCAGGGGCTCTTGAAGCCCGACAGGCCCACGGGGAGCCCACCCTCGCCGAAAGCCCCCGCGACCCCCGGCCACGGCTGACCTCGATCCGGTCAAGAGCTCTGATTACCTGAGGCTCCCTAGCATGCCCATGAACAACCCCGCAACCGACTCGAGAACGGTCCCGTGGCATCGTCGAGCCGGCCTCTTCCTCGCCGTGCGTTATCTGCGCACCCGCCCCGTTCCGGTCACGGTGACACCGCTCGAACAGTTACCGCGCCTTTCGCGCGGCGCCATTCGCGTCGCCTTGAGGCTATTCCCGGAGTTCCTCGACCGTGCCGACCTCACGTTTCCGATCATTGTGGCAGGGAGGGGGTGGCACCAGCTCGCCCTGGACGGCCGGCACCGGATCTCCAAGGCAACATGGACCGGGCACGGAAGCCTTCCTGCCGTTCGTGTCCCGTTCTGGTTCGCGCTCGAGCTGCTCCTCCCCGGCGTGTTCGAGGTAGAGTGGCTGGTACTATTCGTGCGGCGCGAATTGCGCAAGACGACCCGACCCCACCCTCGCTTGCCGATGCGATACCGATCGAGCGGTGCCGAAGAGCTCGGCCCGGTCAGCGCGGTCGAATCGACGGAGCGCTGACGCCCTGCCGTTCCGCGGGCTTACTTCTTCCCCGGAGGCTGATAGGGAAGACGGCTCGCCTTCCCGAAGGCTTCCACCACTTCCTTGGGGGAGAAGAGCCGGGTCGTCTTGGTGGACCTGATTCCCCCACTCGCCCCGACAGAGATCACGAGAGCATTGGCTGTGATATCGTCCGGTAGTTCGGCGATCACCGTTCCGTCATACTCGCCAAAGTGGTAGTAGAGAGCGATGATCCGGCCACCCACGGGCTTCACGAGGGCCTCGAGAGCGGCTGTCCGGTCCTCGGGTTTCCGAACAAGAGCTCCCAACGCTTCGGACGTGTACGCGAACTGAATCATGTACTGCGGCATGCGGTGTTCCCCTGGGGTTGTCCCGAGGCGACGCACTCAACTCCCCGAGTAAAGACTTTGCGTCCGGCCCTTGCGCGCTCGGCCCCTGGGGGCCCTCGCCCACCGACCCGGGGGGGTCCGACCCGGCCCCACGAGCCCGGAATAGGTTCCGGCTACGACCCTCTTCCCCTCCGCTGGCGAGATGTCGGAGCGGTGTGTGCCTCGATGATTGCGCACGAGGGCGGGGGCCTTGACCCGGCGCGTGCCGTTACGTCGGCGCCATCACGGATGAGCCTAGGTTCCCTGAGACCCCCGGTGCGAAAATCACCCAGACGCGCCCGCTGACCCCGACGACTACCAGCTCGGGCTGTCACCCCGCCGAGACAACGGCTAACCCAGACCTCCCGACGGTGCCCCCCTCGTGCAGGATCGGGGCCCGAATTAGCGTCGCCTCCCGATTCGGAGGAAGTTTTAACACGTATGCCGACCCCCTCCCGGTAGTGAAGCGCTCGGTTACGGTCACGGTCGTCCTCGGACTGATCGTCCTGCTCCTCGCGTCGGCGTCGCCGGTGGAGGCTGTCTTCCCCTCCTTAGCGCCCGTCCCGGCATTCGTGACTGCCGGTCTGGCTCCGGATGTGACGCCTGAGAATCTCGACGGGCTACCCGTTTTCTACCGGGATGGCGGCCTCAGTTGCCCTTGGCGCGCCGAGCCTGACAGCCACTTATCCCGGAACCCCGACCAACGCTTCGAGTTTTGTCGCGGCCCCGGAGTACGCGACGACCGATTCGCTGGGCAACGTCTGGGTAACTGACTTTGCGGGGAACCGCTCCCTTGAGTTCAAGGCTCCTCTCTCGACCGGTGAGGCTGCGAGCCTCGTGCTCGGCCAAACCAATTTCGTCGACGACCTAGCGAACACTACGGCAGTTAACCTCAGCTCGCCCGCGGCGATGACGATCGACTCTCGCGGCGATGTCTGGGTGAGCGACTGGGGGAACAACCGCGTACTCGAGTTCACCCCCCCGTTCTCGAATGGTATGGCCGCGTCGCTCGTTCTAGGACAGACTTCCTTCACGACCGGGGCACCCGTTCTGTCGGCGAGCGGGTTCTACAGGCCGACCGGCTTATCGTTCGATCCCGCCGGAAACCTCTGGGTCGCGGACCAGGACCATAACCGCGTCATGGAATTCCACCCCCCCTTCTCCACGGGGATGTCCGCCTCACTAGTCCTGGGACAGATCAACTTCACAGGAGACCTTGGGGGCCTCACCGCGGTCAATCTTACCTACCCCATCGACGTAGAATCGACGGGGTCTATCGTCTGGGTTGCGGATCAGAGTAGCGGCCGGGTCGTGGGGTACCCGGCCCCGTTCAGCGACGGGGAGGCCGCGACCTATTTGCTGGGTCAGACCTCGTTCACGACCTCCGGGGCTACAGGCGCAGCGGCCTTGCTCCAGCCGCTGAGCGTCTCCACGGACGGGCAAGGAACCCTTTGGGTCTCGGATGCAGGGGACAACCGCGTGGTCGGATTCCTACCGCCCTACACGACCTTCGAGGTGCCGATCATCGCGCTCGGCCAAAGCACCCTCACGGGGAACCAGGCGGGTCTCTCGGCCACCAACCTGAGCCGTCCGTTTGGAGCGGAAGTCGGGTCGAACGGGGCCATGTGGGTCACGGACCTGTCGAACAACCGCGTGGTCGAGTACATCCCCGCGACGTATGCTGCCACGGTGCAGGAGACCGGACTCCCGTCGGGCACATCATGGACAGCGTTCGTCGACGGGAGGAGCCAGTCGGGTACGGGGTCGTTCCTGTTCACCTTGGTCAATGGGACGCACAGCCTGAGCGCATCGCCGGTGCCCGGGTATCGCCCCGACCCAGCATTCAGTACGTTCGAGGTCAACGGCGCCGGGGTCACCGAGACGGTCGTCTTCACCGCCACTGCGCCGAACCCGTTCTCCCAAGGGATGCCGGCCACGGTCGTGGTCGGGCAGGTCAACTTCACTTCCGCCTTGTCCCCGCCCTTCAACGCGGGGAACGCGAGTTCCTTGGACGGGTATGGTAACTACGCGGCTGCGTTCGACGGTCATGGTAACCTATGGGTGGCGGACGGCGACGCAAATCGCGTGCTCGAGTTCGTTCCGCCGTTCATGGACGGGATGTCGGCCTCTCTGGTACTCGGCCAATCGGACTTCTCCGCCATGCAGGCCGGCAGCGCGGCGACAAACCTCTCTTTTCCCGATGGCCTCGCGTTCGCGCCGAACGGCACCCTCTGGGTATCGGACGGGAACAACAACCGCGTCGTCGAGTTCGTGCCTCCCTTCGTGACTGGGATGGCCGCCTCGTTGGTGATCGGGCAGTCGGCCTTCGGGGGGACGCTCCCCGGTCACGGGGCAGCGAACCTCAGCGAGCCGGCCGACCTCGCCTACTTCAACCACGCGCTCTGGGTCGCGGATTATGGCAATGCCCGCGTCTTCGAGTTCGAGACTCCCTTCACCTCCGGCGAGACGCCGTCGCTCGTGCTAGGCCAGTCCACTTTGACCGGCTGGCAGGGAGGACTTTCGGCCACCAACCTCTCCGACCCCGGGGGGATCTCCTTCGATGCCAAGGGGGACGCCTGGGTGGCGGACCGAGGAAATAATCGGGCGCTGGAGTACCCTGGCCCCCCTTGCGACGGGGGAGGCGGCGTCGGTGGCCCTCGGGCAGCCCGACCTCGTGACGTCGGGCAGTACCTTCCCCCAGAGCCTTGCCGAGCCGAACGGGGCATGGGTGGACGCGCACGGGAATGTCTGGGTCGCGGACAGCTTCGACAACCGAGTTCTAGAGTTCGGAGGGCCGACCTTCGTCACGAACCAGACGCCCATCCTCGTGGTAGGCCAAGGGAACTTCAGCACGAAGGCCCCCGCACTCAGTCGAACCGGGCTCTCCTACCCGACGCTGGCCTTGACCGACTCCAACGGGAACCTGTGGGTGGTCGACGCTAGCAATACCCGGGTGCTGGGCTACATTCCCGCCGAGTACACGCTCAAGTTCACAGAAACGGGGCTTCCCGGTTCCACCGCCTGGTCGGTGACGGTCGACGGAACCTCACACACCGCCTCCGGCGGAGTCGTATCGTTGGCCGAGGAGAATGCGACCTACAGCTGGAACACGTCGTTGCCGGGCTGGGTTTCATCCTCGGGCGTCGCCGTTGTCAATGGGGCGAACGTGACCGTCGCCGTTACCTTCGTTCCGTTCACCTACTCGGTGACGTTCACGGAGAAGGGCTTACCGTCGGGTACGAACTGGTCGGTCACGGTGGGGTCGACGACCAAGTATGCCGCCGCTCCGATCTCGCTCCTATTCTCCGAGCCGAACGGGTCGAGAGGCTACACGGTCACTCCGGTCACTGGCTATACAGCCGCCAACGGGACCGGCACCGTTCAGGTGAACGCGGGGGCCGCTGCGTACACGATCACGTTCTCGCCTCCTTCGGGGGGTTCCGGGAGTTCGTCGCCGTTCAGGCTCACGACGATCGTCCTCATCGTGGTGGTGATCGCGATCGTCGTGGCGGCGATCGCCCTGCTCCTCATGCGACGTCGCGGGAAAGGGTCCCAGTCCGAACCCCAACCGTGGTCGCCGCCGACCGGGGGAAACCCCCGCCGGGCGCGACCGCACCGACGGGCCCCCCTCCTCCGGGAAATGGGCCCCCGCCGGGCGCGGTGGGGTAGGGGTTAGGTCCGGGGGCCCCGGTGCGGGCCGGACCCCGCTCCTGGCTCACCCGGGTGCCGTACGGAGGCTGGGCTCCCATCCATCCCCCGCTCGATTCGGCGGGAAGCCGAGCTCGACCCCGGAGGGACGAGCCGCCCCCAAGCTGCCCGATCCCTCCCGAGATGGAGGTGGCGGGAAGCCGGGCTCACGCGCCCAGCTTCTTCCCGCAGGCCGGGCAGAAGAGAAACTGCCCCACGGGGTACACCCTCCCGCATCCCAGACAGGCCGTATGCGGCGTCCCCGGGGAAAGGGTGGGGTGGCCGGGCCCGTATCCACCGACGAATCCCTGCTGTTCTCGGATCGCGTCGTCCAGCTTGACGTAACCGACCAAGTAGAAGATACCCGGGATGACCCCTACGAACAGTGAAAGGATCCCGATCACCAGCGTCGGCGTCTTCGCTTGGTAGTACTCCCCCCGCTGGATGTGTCGATAGGAGAACTCGTAGGCACAGTACAGGAAGACGAGGGCGACGACCGCGATCGAGACCGCGACGGTTACCGCCAGCGCTGCGAACCGGAACGGACGGAGGACCGAGAAGCCGAAAAGAACCCCGAGACCCACGATGAGAATCGCCGCCCCTATGACCTGGAGGATCAGCGCGATGAGGACCAAGGTTTCGGCGGACCCGCCGGAGGGAGAACGAACCGGGTTCGCGGGGACGACACCAGAGGGGCCCGGGTAACTTGCGGACACGGGAGCCCGATGGACCCACCCAATCATGAAACCCGAGTGAAGCCGAATTCACAGGAACACGACCACGCCCTGACCCGAAGGTCGGTGGCTCGGCCAGTTCGCGTGGCCGGCTCTCAGGGGCCCGGGGAGCGCTCCGCGGGGCGCCGGCCGGTCGCCTCGGGGACCTCGCCAGGCGGCGACCCCTCCACGAACTCATGGTCCTCCCACATGTCGTAGGCGAGGGCCACCGCCGCGGCCTGGGTGATGATCGCGAGGGCATTCACGATGTGGAAGAACAGGACGACGTGATAGACCGAGACATTCACGACGGGAAGGACCCAGCCTTCCCCGACGTTGAAGAGGAGGATCACTCCGAGGAAGACCATGAGGATCGCCAGCGAGAAGGTCGCCTTCGCGATGCGCTTCAACCGGCCCGGCACCCGAAGCTTGCGGAGCCCGTCGAAGTTCGAGTACGCAACCCCCACGATGACCAGCCCGAGGGCGGCATGCAGCGGGAGAAGGAGGGTCCGTTCGAGGGGGATCATCCCGAGGAGGAACTCGAGGAACACTATCCAGATCATCAGGTAGAGGGCGACCCAGAGCCTCACGGCCACCTACCTGACAGCGGCCGTGCCACCGGGCCGAAGCAGCCTCTTCCGGGAGGGTGCGGAAGTACGCGGGGCGGGACCGGCAGGATCGTGGGGCGGAGGGTCGGTCCCCGTACGGCTAACGGCGCCATCGAGTTCCTCCGTTCTCGGGATTGTGGACCCATTCCGTACTAGTTAAAACGGGGGTAAACCGCAACCGACCCTACCCCCCCCGACCTCCGGATTCCGAGCGGGAACGGTCCAGCCTGTGGCTCGCTCGTGAGCGGGTCAACTATTCTTGACGCGGGGTCCTTATGGCGCTCACGCCTCCGTTACACGAGGAGCATATGCCGCGAACGCGACCATCTCCCGTGATCCCCCACCTGATGAGAGAACAGGCGAATGCGGTGGAGCTGTACTTCCAGGTACAAGGGCTACCACTGGAATGTTGCCGGACCCCTGTTCCGAGAGTTCCATCTTCTCTTCGACGAGCACGCCGCCACCATCTTCGAAATGATCGACGCGTTCGCCGAACGCCAGCGCATGCTCGGTGGGGCTGCCGTCTACGCCCTTGAGAGCCTCCACCGCGCGGCGACCATCCCCCACGAGAGCGGACTCCCAGGAACGACCCGGGAGATGTTGGAGCGTCTGCTCGCGGCGCACCATGTCGTCATCGACGGGATGCACGAAGGGTTCAGGGCTGCGGAGCATGACGGGGACCCCGGGAGTGCGGACATGTTCGCTCGCTACGTCCAGGCCCACGAGAAGATGGAGTGGTTCCTTCGGGAACTCGCCAGCGAACCTCCTCAAGTGACCGAGGTAGAACGGAGGTCCACCGTGGTGGGCGAGAAGGGTGGGATCTCCTCGACCTTCGCGACCTCCCACGCACCGGCCAGCTACCCCGGGCACCCGCTCACCTCGTGACGGCGGCCGGCCAGCCCCGGGCGAGCGACGGTCCGGTGCGCCACCGTCGGAGCCACGACCCGTGCCATCGGTCGCTGGCCGATCCGGACCGGGACGGGAGCTAGGGCGATATTCGACGACGCCTGCGACTCGGAAGGCGGGGCCATGGGCGGTAGACGATTCCACTTAGTGGCCCGGGTGAGCAGCGACCATCCCGCGGCAATCCGGCCCACGTTGACGCGGTTCCTGGGGCCCGGCGGGGTCCTCCGGGCGACACCGGATGGGTTCGAGGTCACGGGGGATCTTCAAGGGACGAACGCGCGCGACCTCAACCGCCGGCTCCTCTCGGAGGTCCGCCGGGTGGAAAAGCGAACTCGGCTCCGGGCCGAGTGGACTGCGGGAGGGACCACGGAACGGTTCTTCGACTACGTCCCGAAGGGGACCCATCCGGAAGCACCGGCCGGCGGCGCGCAGCAAGGCTCCGCGCGACGGCGGCGCAGGGTCGGGTAAGTGCTGCGAGGCGGCTCCCCGTAGGAGGGGAACTACTGGAGGAGGGATGCTCCGAGCTCCTGACCCACGAGCTCGAATCGCTCCTCCGCGTGGGCGGCCAGCGTCCCCTCCCCTCCAGGATCCTGCCCGCGGGTCACGAAACCCGACGAACTGGGCATCAAGATCCCGAACCCCAGTTGCTCGAGTCGCCGCTGGATGACCTTGGCCGCGCCCCCGGAGCGGGGGCCCGGGTACCTCGTGTCGAAGGCGAAGCCACGCATCCCGCGAAGGTCCCGTCCTTCCAGGGCTCCCAGGAACCTCCGCACCGGTCCCGACCCCGAGTGCCATTCGGTGGGCCCACCGATAGCGATGAGGTCGTAGAGACCGGCGCAATTCACCGGAAACTCCTCGATTGGGACGCAGTCCACTTCGATCCCCCCGACCTGCTGGAGACCGCGAGCGAGCGCCTCGGCCACGCGCTCCGTGTTGACCTCCCGGGTCCCGTAGACGACCAAGACCCTGCGCGGGTACGGCGGGGACGCAGTGGGCCCCTCAGGGTAGGGACCGCGAGAGGACGAACCTTCGGGCCCACCGTACGGTGCCGGTTCCGTCATCGCCCCTCCGGGGTTCGACGTGTCGGCTCGAGTTACTTACCCGAGAGGTCAAGCATGGTTGACTCACTTTCTTTCACCCACGGCGGGCGGGGTCCCTCGGTGGCGCGCCTCACCCGCCGCAGGGTGGGGTGCTTCCGTTGGGGATCCATGTGGGCGGAGACGACTGACCCCGGGCTCCCCTACATTGCCGACCCGCTGGGTCCCTTCGGTCGAGCGGAAGGCTTGGACTCCTCCTGCCCTCCCGGAGGACCGTGGCCAGGTTCAAGGGTCGGCCAATCTTTCGAAAGTGCGGATCTCACCCTGCGGCGTGAAGCCGATGAAGAAGCGGAAGGTCTTCGGTCCGAAGGCCGCAGCACAGATGCGCCCGCGGCGGTCACCCGCGATCTCCAGCGACTCGAGCGTCGGCCAGCCCGTCTCCCGCTTGACCCGCTCGACGAGGCGACGGAACTGGTCGACGCAGGTCTCGCAGCAGAAGAACATCCGCTCGCCCTCTACCTCCGCCCAGATGTTGCCCCAAGTCGAGTCGCAGATCGCGCAGCCCGAGTAATTACGCCTCAAATTCGACGGCCCTCTCCAAGCGCGCGAGCAGGTAGTCGTCGAACAGGTCGATCGACCGAAGGAAGGTCGATTGAACCTCCTCCCGAGTCCCGGGCGGTTCCCGAACTCCTCTACGAGGTCGAGCGCTTGGTCGGAGTGGCCGACGTCCGCTTCGTACCCTTCCCGCAGGAAGTTCTTGGAGGCGTCCGTGATCTCCGTCCCCTCCAGTATCGCGGGTCGAAATAGCGCACCGAGGCGCCCTCGTTCACGAGGTCCCGGTTCGCGATCAGCTCGAGGCTATGCATCGCGGCGAGCGCGGACACCCACTGTTGCTGAGTCGCGATCTCGTTCCACTCTTCGACCGCGTCCCGCGTGGACGGTAGGGGGGGGGTCCCGAGGACCCGCGAGCGCTCGAGGCCAAGGCTCTCCCCCATCCTCAGCAGCAGCTCGTAGTGAGCGACACTGCCCCGGGCCGGTAGCCGCCGAACTCCGTGTTCAGGTTGTCCAGCTCGTACAGGATGACCTTCGGCTGGTCGGTCCGCGCCATGATGAACGCACAGGAGCGAACCCACTGACGGAGGAAGTGCTGGTGCTCGACGACGTACCCGAGCAGCGTGGCCCGGCAGGGGTGCTGGAGCGCCATCACGAACGGGTGAGGCTTCGCCCCGAAGAACTTGTCGATGAATCCCGACTTGATCCATGTCTTCACGCTGCCCGGCCCGATGTCGTAGACCGGCCCGAGCCTGGGGACCAGCTCCTGCGGGCTCCGTTCTCTTCCGCGTAAGGTTCTGGTTCAGCCAGCGAACGTGGGCCGGGTCGCTCTCCTGCGCCTGCTCCACGAGATGGGTGGCGAGGGCGCGTAGGTCCCCACGGCCCAAGGGGCCGGAGGCAGGCAGGGCAGGTCGTCATCCGAGCGCCTTCCGCTACAGGGAAAGGAGTGGGGAGGCGCGCTCGCAGCTGTCGATAGTCGGCGTCCCGCCCGAACTCTCCCGCAGGCGGACGAGCGTCTGCTTGACCTCCTCGGGGGAGCGGTGACGGGAGTCCGCGACCATCTCGACCGTACGCTCGAAATCCTCCCCGCACGCCTCAAAGCAGTTTCCCATCCCCGTGAGCAACTCTTTCTCGCGAGGGTCCACGACCCCCAAATCGGGACCGGCCCTTAAGGATTCGGCGGTGGGTCACCCCGCCGGAGCTCGGTGGGCGTTGGGGGAGGCGTGCTTCCGGGCGGTGTCTTCCGCCACGACCACCGCGTTGGCCCGGACGATCCGGCCGAGCTTCTCGACGAATCTTGCGAGATGATCGCCGCGGACTCCGATGACCATCTTGTCGATCCCGAGGTCGGTGTAGATCCGGGAGCCGGCGCACCCGAGCGAGACGGCGACGGGAGCCCCCTGGTTCATGATCGGCATGATCGCGCACATGGGTCGACCGTTCAGGGGCACGGGTTTGGCATCCGCTCCCGAGCCGGCGGCCTCGACGGCGAGCATCGCTGCCACCGGATTGGCGAACAGAAGGACCCCGGTCGGCTGCATCGGGAGCGAGCCTAACGGGCCGTACGCGACAAACTTCGGAGGGGTGGGGTTGTGGGGTACCTGGGCCTCCTCCCCCGGGTTGAGGTACCCCTCACGTTGCAGATTCCCGATCGTCGACATGAGCCGGGCGCCGACCTCCCCAGAAGGAGGGATCCCGAGGACGAAGGCACCAATCTCGCAATCCTCATGCTGGGGAAGGGCGGCGTAGAATGGCTTTTCGGCGCCGAAGGCAAAGAAGGTGCACACGGACGGAACGCCACCGGGATGCTCCGGGATTCCTTGGGGGACGGACTCCAGGTAGGAGACCTGGACCGGAGGGACGTCCAGGGCAAGGTACAGCGTCAGCCGGTCGGCGATAGCGCGGAGGTCGTCGGCCATCTAGGTTGGATAGGTGGGGGACTATATGACACGGACTTGAGAGGCGAGGGTCCTACCTACTCGGGGGCGTCCCCGATCGGGCGGGGGGAGGTGTCCCTCCCCGCGGGATCTCGGGGTCTCGGCGGCCCGTAAGTCTTCTCGACCGACGGTCCGTGCCGAGGGGTCGCACCCGCTCGGCCTGCGAGCCACCACGAACCTAAGCTCGAACATCGACCTTCGAGTTATGTGCCGTGGACCCCTTCGGGCGCGATGCCCAAACCTCCTCGGCGCCCGCTCGGGAGATCCGGCCTGTCGGTCGCACCCGTGGCTCTCGGCGGGAACGTCTTCGGCTGGACGGTGGACGAGAAGATGGGTTTCCGGCTCCTGGAGAAGTTTGTCTCGGCCGGCTTCAACCTCATCGACACCGCCGACGTTTACTCAGTCTGGGCCCCCGGGCACCACGGGGGCGAATCCGAGACGATCCTCGGGAACTGGCTCCACGAGAGCGGTCGTCGTGAGGAGGTCCTGATCGCGACCAAGGTGGGGATGGACCTGGGAGCCGGCGGGAAGGGCCTGTCGGCGGAGCACATCACCCGGGCCGTGGACGACTCCCTCCGCAGGCTTCGGACGGACCATATCGACCTTTATCAGGCGCATATCGACGACCTGGCGACTCCTCTGGACCTGACGCTGGGCGCGTTCGGCTCACTCCTCGAGCAGGGAAAGGTCCGGGCGATTGGCGCGTCGAACTACGCTGCCGCGCGGCTCTCCGAAGCCCTCCAGTTGAGCCATGAGCGCGGGCTTCCCCGGTACGAGGTTCTCCAACCCAAATACAACCTCATGGACCGGCGGGAGTACCAGGAGTCCCTGGAGCCGGTCTGTCGTGCGAACGGGCTGGGCGTGATCACCTACAGCTCCCTCGCCTCGGGCTTCCTTACCGGGAAGTACCGCTCCCCGGCCGACCTCGCGAAGAGCCCGCGCGGGGCCCGGGCCGGCGCGCGTCTCACGGAGCGAGGACTCCGCATCCTCGCGGCGCTAGATGGGGTGGCCGGACGCATCGACTCTTCCCCCGCGACCGTGGCGTTGGCCTGGCTCATGGCCCGACCCACCGTGACGGCCCCAATCGTCAGTGCCACCTCCCTCGATCAACTCGATCATATCCTAGACGCGACCTCGTTGAACCTGGACCGCGCCTCGATGAGATTCCTGGAAGACGCAAGCCGGGAACCTACGTGAGGGAGGGAGCAGCGGACCGGTATCTCGCCACCGCCCGTCGACCCGATGCCTCATGGGCCAGCCGCCCGGCCCTAGCGGCCCGTTCCGACGAACTCCCGCTTTTCGCGCCGCTCTCCGGTAGAGGTCAGCGGCCAGCCCGCGAGAGAGGGCCGAGGACACCGGGCCGCGGTCGCCTACGCAGGCCCCCGCGGGTTAGGCCTCTGGGAGGGGGCGTTGCTCGCGCTCCCCGGCTCGGTCGAACGGGCGAACCGAGCGAGGGGGCCCAGCATGAGTTCCGCGTCGTGCGGGTAAACGTCCTCGAGGTTCCGGGGCTTGCGGTCGGCGAAGACGGTCGCGGCATGGTTGTGGATCCCGAACTGGAAGAGGGAGGAGAGGATGGGCCAGACCTCGAGACCCTTCGGGGTGAGCTCGTAGTACGGGTGTCGCGGACTGTCCCGCGGAACCACCTTCTGGACCAACCCTTCCCTGGCGAGCTCCTGAAGCCGCACGGAGAGGGTCCGCGGGAGAAGACCGGGATTGCCCTTGCGGATCTGGCTGAAACCTGCCTGCGGGAAGAAGGCGATGTCCCGAAGAATGGTGAGGGTCCACTTGCGGCCGAGCGACCCGAGCGTGGTCGCGATCGGGCACGCCCGTAGGGGGACCTCCGGGCGGGAGGGGTACGGAGCTGCGGTCTGCGCACGGGAGGTCATGCTTCGAGGCTAACGCGGACCATCGATATGACCTCCTCGAGCGATCTCCCAGGGCGGACAGGAATGGGTTGGGCGACGGCCGCTCTACTTCTTACTCCCGAAGTGGCGGAGCGCGGCGTTGTCCTCATGGTAGGCTTCCTCCAAGGAGGCGAGGACCATCGCCTCGAGCTGGGCCGGAGGGATCATCGCCGACTGGAAATCTCCGACCACGTTGACGCCGGTCTTGGGACCGTTGGGCCGGTAGTACATCAGGAACTTCGACCCCGCGAGGGGACCTTCCACCGAGTGAACCAGCATCGCGACGGGCGGGAACATCGTGACCCGGTTCGAGACCTTCACCCAATTCCCTTGAACGTTCTGCTCCCACGAGAGCCGCATGCCGTTCTCCCCATCGGGCTCCCCCCGAATGTTGCGGCGGTTGGCGTGCGAACGCCCGTGGTCGTCGCTCGACTGGACGAACTTCCAAACGGCGTCGATCGGCGCGTCGAACTCACTTCCGAGATCTTCGATGTGGACCATGGACCGAGGTACGGGCAGGCCGTACTTGAAGCGAGGAGGGTCAGAATGTATACCTCGAGGTTGCCGACCGTCCACGGGGGAAGGTAGCGGGCGCGGGCCCGAGTACCCTCGGGAAGGTGAGCAAGCTCGATCTGGCGGCGTCCGTCAGAGCTGCGAACCTCCGACCCGGGCCGGGGGGAGGTAGGAGGCCCGCCCTTATCGCGTGCCGCTACGGATGGTAGGTGTACCAGAGCACCGCCCCGGCCGCGAGGACCGCGGCGATGATCAGCATCGAGTAGAGCCAGCCGCTGGTGGCGCCCCCGTCCATCTCCGGCGCTATCGGTGCAGATGACATCTGGATAGGCTCCCTTACGTCCGAGCTTCCTTCGATGGCACACGAACCGAGGGCTCACTCACGGAATAGGGCCCCCGAGGGCCCCTGTGATTCCGAAATAGGCGATCAGGCATCCGACGACGACCGCTACGCCGAAGACGACGAGGACGAAAGTGAGCGACAGTGGTGGGAGGGGGGCGTCGGTGGGCACGGGGAGGTTCACCCGGCGGGGGATTCATACCCCCATCGTACGAGCTAGGGGCGGCCCGAAGCGAGCCTACGGGGTGCCTTCCGTGGGCCGGGCGGGCTCCTCGTGCTTGGCGGAGGCTTTCGCATGCTTTGCCTCGCGGGGCTTCGGCTCCGCGGGGGCCGTCGCGTCGGACGGACCTTCGACCACCGGGGCGGAGGATGCCGCAACGGCGGCTCCGCCGGCCTCCTTCGCCGCGGCTGGGGTGACGTACTCTTCGATGACCTTCACCGAGGTGGGGTGGACCTGCGACCGGATCCGGTCGATAACGCGGGGCTTGGCTGCGAGCCAGTTGATATCGAACTTCGAACGCTCGGGCAGCTTCAAGGAGACGACGTGGTCCTTGATCTCAACCTGGAACTCCGAGGAACGCCCGTATTGCAGCTCGACGATCGCGCGGACCTGGTCCGACGGGTCGGCGATCTGCTCGGTGACCTTGAACTTCCCGCGCACCTTTCGCCCGGCGAACGGCGGGTTGAAGTCGACCCGTACCCGGGCCTGGGTGAGGCTCACGACGCGGCCCCGGCGACCCTCGATCGTCAGGACGGTCCCGATGTCGAGGTGGGCGTCGTCCCGGCGCATTTCGGGCAGGCGAGAAATCTGATGCATGGAAAAGAGCTCGATCAGGTTCGGGTCGCGCTCGCCGAACGCATCCGCCGGCGTGAACTCTTTCTCGAGCTCCTCGCCCACGTTCAGCCCGATGAGGGCATTCTCGATGCCGGTCGGGAAGTACTCTCCCCCGATGAGGTGAGGGCGAGGGCCCCAGACCGCACCCGTCGTCTCGGGGACCTTGGCTTCTTGGGCGACCTCCTGGTGGGTCGTGTCCACGAGCTCGGTGCGCCCTCCGCCCTCGGCCCACAGGTCGTAGTCGAGTCGGACAAGGTCCCCCGAATGGGTGACCGCGGAGTGGTGCTTGGCGCCCTCGGACGGCATGGCCCCGCCGAACCGGGGGGTCCTTTAAGGTTTTCCCGAGGGGGAACTCCTCGAGCCCGACACCGCTCCGGTCGGCCCGCGAGAGGGGAGGCGGGCTCTGGCCGCCCGGGGGTCGGGCGTCGAGCGCTAGGAGGAGGCGGGAGGTCGAGTCGGTGGATGGTCGCCGACCCTCGACCAGCGGACCCACGCGTGCGCCAGGGCGAACGGCTTCATCACCGCCTCTACGTAGCGGAGGGGGTGGCGGACCGGCTTCCGGCGCTCGGCGAGACGTTCGCGCAGTTCCCCGTTCTTGAGCATCGACATCGCCATCTGGAACAGGTAGAGGTAGCGCTTCCGCGCCCACCGTACGTAGCTCGTCTCGTTGCTCTTGTCGTGATAGACCCACGCCTCCGCGAGGTAGAGCCCGACGTGGCCCGCCCGCCGGACCCGGGTTTCTAGGTCGTGGTCCTCTGCCGTCACCCGGGGGTCGAAGCCGAACTCGCGCACCAGGCTCGTCCGCCACGCCGAGTTCCCGAGGGGAAGGTACGTCACGCTCGCGGGGACCAGGTCGGCGTAGATCGACGCCTCGAGGAGCTCGTAGTAGCGCTCGATGGGGTTCTCCGCCGCTCGGAGGGGTCGCGTGGGGCCACCGGCGTAGGCAGCGCGCCCGGCTTCGATCGGTGCGACGATCGTGGCGAGCCAGGTCGGCGGGGCAATCTCATCCGAATCGAGGAAGGCAGTTACCTCCTCGCGCAAGTACGGCAGGGAGGAAGTGCGCGCATCGACCGGCCCTCCCGCGAAGCGTACCACCTCGACGTGGATCGACGGCCATCGCGAGGTGGCGGCGTTGACGAGCGGCTCGGGGGTCTTCGGGGACGCGGCGACGAGCACGTGGTCCGGCCGTCGCGTCTGCTTCGCCAGCGAGTCGAGGGCGAGGAGCAACCGCTGATCGTCCTTGACCGCAATCTCCACGCCGACCGTGCCCATGGGACTCCGAACGCTCGCCCGGAACCCCGCCTCGGGGCCCGGTACGAACACCTCACCGCGCCCGGCGCTTAATTAGTCTCGCGGTCGGTGCGGGGATGTGCGGGTCATTCTCCTGGGCGGGGGCGTCCAGCCCATCCCCCCGACGGGATACGGGGGCGTCGAGCGATTCCTCGACGACCTTCGTGTCCATCTCGTCAGGGCCGGGCAGGAGGTCGTCGTCGTCAACCGTGTTCGCCGCCGCCGTACCCGGGACGAGATCCCGTTCGCGCTCGAAGTGCCCGGACTCTTACGGAAGGAGCGCTACGACGTCCTGCACGCGCACACCCCCGTGGTCGCAAACCGGCTCGCGTTCGGCAGGTTCGCGTTCGCGTACACCTCCCATTCCCGCCACTGGTACTACCGCGACCGGCTCTCCCACCGATGGGGGTACTGGCTGGAGCGCCGCGCGGTACGACGAGCGCGAGCGACGATCGCCCTGACCGCGCCCCTTGCCCGGACGATGCGGGCGGTGGTCCGCAGCCCTTCGCCGCTGCCTATCTCCATCATTCCGGTCGGAGTGGACACGGAGCAGTTCCAACCGGATTGGGGGATCCGCACCGGGCGACGGGCTCTCGGGGTGGGGGTCGTTCTACCGTTCAAACGCTGGGAGTGGGCGGCCCAGGCGCTCCGCGGAACGGGAATCCAGCTCCGCATCGCCGGCCCGCTACCCTCCCCGGGATACGCGGCGAAGGTACGGGCCGCCGGCGACTCGGTCGCACTCCTCGGAGAGGTCGGGGAGACGGACCTCCGTCGCCTCTACGCAGAAAGTGACCTCCTGCTCCATCCGAGCGGTGTCGAACTCCTGTCCGGTGCCGTCCTCCAGGGTCTCGCGTCCGGGTCTTCCCGTCCTCGGAGGTCCCGCGCTCGACGGGGTCGTGGACAACGGCCGGACGGGGTGGGTCGTTCCGGACCAGGACCCCACCCAGTTCGTTCGGGAGACGCGCGCCCGCGTCGGGGCGCTGCTCGCCGACGATTCGACGCGTCGCCAGATGGGGATGGCCGCGCGATCCGATGCGCTCGCGCGCTATGCCTGGCCCCGGATTGTCGAGGCGCACGTGGCGGTCTACCGGACCGTAGCGGGTTAGGGGGCGGGCGGGGATGCCGCCGAGATCTCCGCGATCGTCTTGTCGATGGCCCCGGCGCTGTCGTAGTGGGGGCTCCACCCGAGCCGCATCATCCGGTCGATCGAAAGGAGTTGCTGCGGCACATCTCCTACCCAGCCCCGCGGGCCCCCCGTGTATTCGATCCGTGCCCGGCCCCCGTTAGCTGCGACGACCTTCTCCGCGATCGTTCGCACCGAGATCCGGTCGGTGGTGCCGAGGTTGAACAGGTTCACCGGTTCGTGCGCCCGGTCGAAACCGGCGAGCATCCCCTCGATACAATCCTCGGTTCTGAGGTAGCTCTTCGCCTGGTGGCCATCGCCAAGGACCTCGAGGCGGCTCGGGTCCCGGCGAAGCTTCGCGAAGAAGTCGGGCAGGATCCCATGGGACATGCCAGGACCGATGATGTTCGCGAACCGGTAGACGTGGGCCCGGATCCCGTAGGAGTGCGCGTACGCCGAGACCAGTCCTTCGGCGGCGAGCTTGGCCGCGGCGTAGAGGGACTCGGGCAGCAGCGGACCGTACGCCTCGGGGGTCGGGAGGACCTTCGCGGAACCGTAGACCACGCTCGAGGAAGAGTAGACGATGGAGCGAACGTCGTGGCGGCGGGCGGCCTCGAGAACGTTGAACGTCGCGAGGGTACCGTTCTCGAGGTCGACCCGCGGGTCGGAGGTGCCGAGCCGGATGTCGGGGTTGGCGGCGAGGTGCCAGACGGCCGTGGCCCCGCGGAACCGGTCAGCGAACCGTGTGGGTTCTCGGAGGTCAGCCTCGAGGAGGACGACGCGCGCCACCCGGGGCAGCAGCTCGCGGCGACCGCTCGAGAGATTGTCGATGACGCGGACCTCGTGGCCCCGGGCCAGCAGGGCCCCCACGAGCGCGGAACCGATCGCGCCCGCGCCGCCGGTGACGACAACCGGGGCGGGAACGGTACCTGCGGACATCTGGGCGCGCCCGGAGTTAGGGAAGCATATATAAGCCGAGGGTCGCCTAAACGACCTTTGCTTTACATCGCCAGCGGTGGCTGAATGCGGACCTACGTACGGATGACCTTTCACTCCGAAGGGGCCGACCCTACCAAGGTGGTCGAGGCCATGCGCGCGTTAGGTTTCGAGGAGTCGATGGGAATGCACGACTTCGTCTATCGGTGGAAGGACAAGGCGGCGATGGCCGACGTGATCGAACTCGTCACCAAGATGCACGAGCGGCTGAAAGGGCTCGACGTAAGCTACGAAATCACGACCATCACGTAAGGGCTCCCGGAGGAGAGACGGAACCATGCCGCGGGAGGAGTTGGGCCGCATAGAGCGTCTCCTCCTCGTGCACTTGCTCGAGCATCGGGGGAACCAGGTCCGCTTCGAGGCGGACCAGTGGACCACCGAGTTCGGGATCATGCGGAAGTTCGCCGCCGAGGACCCGGCGGTGCTGAAGAACACCATGCGACTCCTCGAGATGTCGCGCATGATCTACCGCCGGACGCAGTATGTCGTGGGGTACTCCGAGCCGAAGCACGTCCTGTCGCTGACCGCGGCGGGCCACCGCGCCGCCATCGAGGCACAGCACGCCGAGCTGCAGGACCTCGCTCTCGAGGTCGCGGTCGCCGCGCCGGAGTCCGCTGACGTCGGCCAGTCACCGGGCCCCGGCTCCGGCACGCAACCCCTCTGTAGGCCACGATGGGCCTCCTCGAGGGGACCAAGGTACGGCTCCGCCCGTTGGAGCCCTCCGACCTCCGTCGGGTCTTCGATTGGTACAGCGACCCCGAGCTCGTTGCGCCATTCGACCGGTTCGTCACCGACACCGTACGACAGCATGCGTCCAGTCGGTCGGGGACGCGCCGTCCGACCCCGCCTCGCTCGCGCCCCGCTTCGCGGTCGAGCCCCGGGACGCACCCGGGGCGGTCGGCGTGGTCGGTCACTATCTTTCCCATCCCGGTGCTCGAGTCGATGGAGGTCTGGTACCTCCTCGGGGACCCGCCGCGCGCGAGGGCACGGGTTCGGGCGCGAGGCCGTGGGCCTCCTCGTCGACCACCTCTTCCGAACGACCGCCGTCGAGCGGATCGGGGCCACGTGCGACGTCGAGAACGTCCCCTCCTCCCGCCTGGTCGGAGGGACTCGGGTTCCGTCGGGAGGGAACGCTTCGCCAGCGCGTTCTTCCACCACGGCCGCTGGCACGACGCCCACCTCTACGGGATCACGCGAGAGGAGTGGGCGCGTCGGTCTCCCCCAGCGCGAAGGTAAGTCGCGACCCGCGCCCCGTCCGGGGAGGGCGGGTAGCACGAGGCGGACCTCGCCGACCTCCGAGGTGGAACGCACATGGGTTCCCCCGCAGGGGCAGGCGTCCTCGGCCTCGATCTCCACGATCCGGACGGGGTCGACCTGCGGAGCGAGGGGAACGAGTCCGGAGCGCGGGGCGGAGGGTCGGGCATCCCACTCGGCCCGCGGGACGTGACGGATCGTGACCGGGTGCGGCTGGCGGATGGCCTCCCGAAGGGCACCTTCCAGGTCCACCACGATCGCCGGGGGGAGTTCCCCCTCGAGGTCGAGCGAGGCCGAGCTGCCCAACAGATTGGCCTTCACCGTGCGCAGGCCCGTGCGGGTGAAGACTCGGGCGCTCAGCAGGTGCTGGCCGGTGTGGAGTCGCATGTGACGGTAACGTCGCGCCCAGTCGAGCGCCCCCTCGACCTCGCCCCCTACCCGTATCGGTGGGGCTCCCGGGCCGCGTCGGCGGATTCGGTGGACGACGGTCACGCCGGACCTACCCACGTCGGGCACCTGCCACTCGCCGCCGCCGTACCGGAGAAGCCCCGGTCCGCGCGGTTGTCCCCGCCCCCGCGGGTAGAAGTAGGTCCGGTCGAGGACCACGCCCCCCGGAGGCAGCGCCACCACCTGCGCGCGGAACGATGCGCACGTAGGCCGATGGGAGGTCGGCTAGGTAGGCGAGTTCGGTCATCGGACCGACAGAAGTTCGGCGGCGGCCAAACCCGCTTGCGGGACCGTATCTCGCGTCGGTGCCCAAAGCAACCCTTTTAGAGGGGACCGATGTGTCGCGCGCCGAGGCTCTACGATGTTCAAGCTCCGTATCAAGATGGAAAACCTCCGCGAGGTCGTTGAGGTCGTCTCCACCCTCGTCACCGAGGTCAAGCTCTCCATCTCGAAGGACGGTCTCGAGGCGAAGGCCGTCGACCCCTCCCACGTCGCGATGCTGGTCCTCAAGCTCCACAAGCCGATCTTCGAGGAGTTCACCGGAGAGACGTCCGAGATCGGCGTCGACATCGACAAGCTGAAGGAGGTGCTCCGGCTCTCGAAACCCGGGGACGTCCTCGACCTCCAGTTCGACGGCAAGCGCCTGGTCGCGAGCGTCGGCCGGCTCACCCGGCAGATGGCCGTCGTGGACCCGGCGGGGATCACCGACCCGAAGGTCCCGAACGTGACCCCCCCCGCCAGCGTCACCGTCAAGATGGAGGACCTGCGCCAGGGGATCCGGGGAAGCGAGAGCTTCACGGACCACGTCACCCTGAGCCTCGACGCCGGAGGCGTTCACGATGCACTCCGAGGGCGACACCGACCGGCTCGACCTCCGCCTTCCGAAGGACGCCCTGACCAAGCTCGAGGTCAAGGAGCCGGTGAAGAGCATGTACCCGCTCGACTTCTTCTCCGCGATGGTGAAGTCGATCACGGCCGAAGAGGCGACCCTCCACGTCGGGAACGAGTACCCCCTCAAGATCGAGTTCTCGATGGGCGCGGGCCGCGGCGAAGGCCGCTACCTGCTCGCGCCCCGCGTCGAAGAGGACTGAGCCGGCCCGGTCGAGGCTTCATAATCGCAGCCCCGTGTTCGGACAGCCGATGCCCGCACCCCCCGAGCACGCGGTCGCGATCCTCTCGGCGGCCCGGACCCCCATCGGAAAGTACGGCGGCACCCTGCGTTCGGTGCCCGCGGTGCGGCTTGGGACCCTCGCCGCCGTGGCCGCGCTCGAACGGGCCGGCGTTCGCCCCGGCTTCGGTCGAGGAGGTCCTCTTCGGCATGGCGATCCAGGCCGGGGCAGGACAGAACCCGGCCCGGCAGGTCCTCCGAGGCGCCGGGATCCCCGACACGGTCGGCGCCGCTACGGTGAACATGGTCTGCGGTTCGGGCATGAAAGCGCTCCATCTCGGGTATGCGATGATCCGGGCCGGCGCTCCACGACCGCGTCCTCGTGGGGGCCATGGAATCGATGTCGATGGCCCCCTACCTGGTGCCCGCAGCGCTGCGGTGGGAGCATCTCCCCGGACCCTACACACTGGACGATGGCATGCAACGGGATTCGCTCATCGACGCCTACGACGAGCACGAGCTTATGGGGGCGACCGGGGAGCGGGTCGCTCGGAAGTTCCACCTGAGCCGCCCCGAGGTGGACGCCTTCGGTCTCCGGAGCCACCTTCGCGCCTCCCAGGCCTCCCGGGACGGGGTCTTCGCCAGCGAGACCGTGGACGTTCCCGCGGAGTGGACCGGCGGCCGCGGAGCCCTGACCCATGACGAGTGCCCGCGCGCGGACACGACTCTCGAAAAGCTCGCTCGACTGCCGCCCGCGTTCGCCCCGGACGGCGTCCTCACGGCCGGGAACTCCTCGAAGCTCTCGGACGGCGGCGCGGCCCTGGTGCTGGCGAGCGCGGCCGAGGTGAAGCGGCGGGGGGTGACGCCGCTGGCTTGGGTGCATTCGATCGCCGAGAGCGGGGTCCATCCCCGGGATGTCATGGAGGGACCGATCCCGACCATGAAGCTCCAGCTCCAACGCACCGGGCTCCGGCCCCAGGAGTTCGACCGGGTCGAGCACAACGAGGCCTACGCGTCGGCCTCGCTCGCGGTCCAGCGGACGTTCGACCTCACCGAGGAGCAGTTCAACGTCCACGGCGGCGCGATCGCACTCGGCCATCCGATCGGCGCGAGCGGGGCGCGCATCGTGGTGTCGCTCGTGCACGAGCTCGTCCGAGCCCGGAAGTCCCTCGGGTTGGCCTCGCTGTGCATGGGGGGCGGGAACGGGCTCTCCGTCGCCGTCGATCGGGACGGGCTTTAGGCGTCGAGGGCGCTCCCGCCCCTCCGTTCGCTCGGGTCGCAAGACTTAACAACCGGAATCCACGGTCCCGGACCGATGTCGTGGTCGTCCGGCCAGAGGTATCTCGCCGAGTTCATCGGCACGTTCGGGCTCGTCATCTCGGTGGGTGGGGCGGCGGTATTCACCTCGATCCTACCGGTCGATTTCGCCGCGCGAGTGGTGCTCATCTCCTTCGCCCTGGCCGCCGGGGTCATCGGCATGATCTACGCCCTCGGGGACGTCTCGGGAGGCCATTTCAACCCGGCCGTGACGGTCGCCTTCTGGATCTCGGGACGGTTCGCCGCGCGCGATGTGGTCCCGTACGTCGTCGCCCAGGTGCTGGGCGGCGTTCTCGCGATGGCGATTGTACTCGGCGTGGTCGCAGGGAACGGAACGCCGTTCGACCTCGCCTTCCTCGCGCACGCCAATGGGTTCGCCTCTCAGGGGTACACCGGGAATGGGTCCCCCTACAGCTATGCGCTCGGTTCGGTCTTCCTGCTCGAGGTCGTCTTCACCTTCTTCCTGGTCTTCGTGATCCTGTTCGCGACCCGCGCGGAAGCCTCCGCGAAGAACCTCGCGGGGGTGGGTATCGGCCTCACCTTGCTGATGACCAACCTCGTGGCCATTCCCGTCGACGGAGCCTCCGTCAACCCGGCGCGAAGCTTCGCCCCGGCGATCCTGGCGGCGTACTGGTCGGGCGGGCAGTGGGCCATCCAGCAGGACTGGCTCTTCTGGGTCGCGCCCATCCTCGGCGGGGTCATCGCCGCGGTCGCGTTCCGGGGGCTTCGGCCTTCCCTCGCGCATCCGTAAGGGGGCCGCCAGCTCAGCAGCCGAGGGCCGCGCGGCTTTCCGGCCTCAGGAGGCGCGCGGCCCGGTCCGAGGGCGCGTAGAAGCGTGTGTCGCGGGTTGGGGCGATGCGGGTCCACTCTACGCCGGACTCCTTGAACTGAGGGGGCTCGGCACCCACCTCGACCACGGTCTCGATCAACCTGGGAGGGGGAGCCCCTCCCCCCGGCGCGATCCGTAGCTCGTCGTTCGCCTCGTCCAGCACGACCCAGCCGAGCGGGAGGATGAGGTGGAGATGGACGAGTCGGGGTCGGAACTGGCTCTCGCTCTCCGTCTCGGTCCGGGAGAAGACGGCGTAGGGGTCGCCCTCCCATTCCGCGATGCGGTCGAATTGGAAGGAGCGCTGCCGGAACTCGAGGACGTTGACCTCCAGGTCCGCGGCCGTCAGCATCGCCGTGGGAACATGGCTCGCTAGATAACGTCCGGGGCCCCTTGCGACTCCCGGGAAGACGCTGCGGCCGAGGATAGGCTAATAAACGGCCTCCCCTCCCCCCGCGCGTCTCGGAATGAAACGCTCTTCGAGGGTCTGGAAAAAGCGCGGGCACATGCGCTGGAAGTGGCGCAAGAAACGGATGCGCCGACGCATGCGGGCCCAGAAGATGCGGAAGCGCTGAGTCCGCTCGCGCGGGCGCGGGAGGACCGAACCCCTTCGGACGACCTTCTCACCACGCGAGGCGGTCGAGCTTTCGGGCTTCCTTGGTGCTCTTCTTCCACTCCCGGTAGTGGTCCCGGCAGAGCGGCGCGCGCCGTCCCTTGTCGGGGAGGCGGTCGAACGCCTTCCGGGCTTCCATGAGCGCCAGGTGACGGACCGACGGGGCGCCGCACCCCGGGACGATACAGGGCTCGGCCCCGGGCGGCTCGTGGCTCGGGTGCGAAGGGTCCGGGCTCATCGGCGGGCTCCGGACTTGACCAGCTCGGCCACGAGGCCGGGGATCTCGATACGGGAGCCGGGCGACCCGCGCCCCGGCGATTCTGGAGGGCGACGAGCTTCGTCTCGGCCGTCCCCTTGCCCCGCGAAATGATCGCGCCGGGCATGCCCCATCCGCTTGCCCGGCGGAGCGCTTCGGCCTGCGATGTAGGCGACGACCGGTTTGGAGAAGTGATGACGGATGTACTCGGCCGCATCCTCCTCCGCCGTCCCGCCGATCTCGCCCACCAGGACCAGAACGTCCGTGTCGGGGTCGCTCTCGAAGAGCGGCAGGGCGTCGAGGAAAGAGGTGCCGACGACCGGGTCGCCGCCCAGCCCGATGCACGTCGATTGACCGAGGCCGTGCTCCTTGATCCCGTTCACGATCTCGTAGGTGAGGGTGCCGCTGCGGGAGATCACGCCAACCCTGCCCGGACGGAAGACGACGTTGGGGATGATGCCCACCTTGGCGCCGCTCGGCGACGCGATCCCTGGGCAGTTCGGTCCGATAATGCGCGTCCCCCGCTCCGGGCATAATGGTACATCACGAGCATGTCGTGGAAAGGGATGTGCTCGGTCACGATGACCGCGAGCCGGATCCCCGCGTCGACCGACTCGAGGAGCGCGTCCTTGGCGAAGGGTGCTGGCACGAAGATGCACGATGCGTTCGCGCCGGTCTTCTCCACGGCCTCGGCAACGGAGTCGAACACCGGCGTCTCCTCGACGGTCGTCCCGCCCTTCCCGGGTGTGACCCCGCCGACCACCGCGGTGCCGAACGCTCTCATCTGGCGGGTGTGGACCGTGCCCTGGTGCCCGGTGATTCCCTGGACGACGACCTTCGTGTTTCGGTCGACCAGCACCGTCATCTCGGACCTCCGGCCGCGTCCACGACGGCCTGGGCCGACTCTTTGAGGGAAGGGATGGAGATGATGCCCGCAGCACGCAGGATCGCCACGCCCTCGACCTCGTTGTTCCCGCGGATGCGTGCGACCAGGGGGAACCGGTCACCGGCCGGGCACCTGACGCATGGCCTCGACGAGTCCCTTGGCGACCGTATCGCAGCGGGTGACCCCGCCGAAGATGTTCAGGAAGACCGCCTTGGGGCGCGCTTGGGACATCAGAAGGAACGCCTCGGTGACCTTCTTCGGGTCGTCGGTCCCGCCGAGGTCCAGGAAGATGCCCGGCCGGCCCCCGAACTCCTGCAGGACGTCGAGCGTCGCCATCGTGAGACCTGCTCCGTTCGCGATGACCCCGATGTTCCCGTCAAGTTGGACGAACGCAATGTCCTTCTCGCGGGCGATCTCCTCGAGGGGGGTCCGGTCGTCCCGGATCTCCGCGAACTCTGGGTGGCGGAACGCCGCGTCGTCTTCGATGATGACCTTCGCGTCGAGGGCGACCAGGCCGTCCTCGACGACGGCGAGCGGGTTGATCTCTACGAGCTCGGCGTCCTCTCCGTTGAAGAGCCGCCAGAGCGCCTCGAGCAGGCGGTCGAGGGATTTCGCCGGTCCCCCGGTGAGGCCGAGGACCTTCGCCGCACGTCGCTTTTGGTAGCCGGTGAGTCCGGGGAATGGATCGATTGGCTGGCGGTCGATCTCGGCATCGCCGACGGACTCGATCTCGACCCCGCCTCGGGAGCTGGTGATCAGGTACGGGAAGCCGGAGCGCTCGGTCCAGCGTGAGGGAGACGTAGAGCTCCTTCGAGAGCGTGAGCTTCTCCTCGAGGAGGACCTCCTTGACCCGCTCCCCCTTGAACTCGAGGCCCAGGATCGCCCGCGCCGCGGACCCGGCCTCGGCGGATGTGTTGGCGAACTTGACGGCTCCCCCCTTGCCGCGGCCGCCCGCAAGGACTTGGGCTTTGACCACGCACGGGAGAGGAACCGTGCCCTCCCGCGTGAGGGTCTCCGCTTCCTCCGGGGAGCGGGCCACGTGTCCCTTCGGGAGAGGCACCCCGTACCTTCGGAACACATCCTTCCCGCGCCACTCGGCGAGCTTCACCATGGAAACCTCGGTCGGCGGAGACCGGCAATCTCTTAAGGGCCACGGTGCGCGGGCCTCCGTCGGTCGCCCACCCACGGACTCGCCCCCCCCTTCCAGGGCCACCCCCGGACGCCCACGCCCCGCGGAGGGGACACGTGTTCACACAGTGAACGAGAGTTGTAGCAGCGTCACAGACAAATCGGTTATACAGGGGCGATTCTCATCCGAGATAGGGCCGGCGTGAACGACTTCCTGCTGTTCATGACCCTGACGACCCTCATGGGCCTGTCGATCTTTCTTTCCCTGCCTATCGTGTACAGCAAGCGGGCGCAGGGCCGTTGGGCGGTCGGCCTCAACGCGGCGGCGATCGGCATCTTGGTCTTCCTCCTCGCGGACATCTTCTCGAACGCAAGCCCGATCATCTACCCCTCCGGCTATGTGTCGAACTCCACGTACGCGATCGCCTTCGGCGTCGGGTTCGTGGCGGCGTTCCTGGGACTTTACGTCGTGGACAACCTGCCTTCGAGGCTCGCCACCACGGGACGGCCCGCGACGGAGGGTCAGGCCGCAGTCTCGCTCGCGCTCATCATCGCGATCGGGATCGGACTCCAGAACCTGACCGAAGGGTTGGTCTTCGGAGTGAACTGGACCGCAGGGAACCTCGGCATCCTCGCCGTAGTCTTCCTCGGGTTCTTCCTGCAGAATGTCAGCGAGGGGTTTCCGATCGCATCCCCCTTCTTGGGCTCCCCCGAACGGCGTAGCCTCTCGTTGATGACGGGCCTCTTCCTCGTGGGGGGACTGCCCACGGTGATCGGAGGGGCGATCGGCTACCACTGGAGCAGCGACCTGTTCCTGGTCGTCTTCGACGCCCTCGCCATCGGAGCGATCGCCTACGTGATCCTCCCGATGCTTCGCGTCGCATTCCGGCCGCTCGAGTCGCGCGAGGCGTCGATCCGGCGCAATCGGATCGTCTACCTCGGCGTGATGGTCGGATTCGCGCTCGGCTTCGCGGTCAACGCCATCTGAGGCGCGCGCTCGGCGGGATGACGGAATCAGCCCCCTCCCCGGTCGTCTGGGTCCAGGTGATGCAGGCCCTGGTCGCTCGGGAGCTGGTCGAGGGGTTCGGCCTTCCTGAGCGGCAGGCCGCGCGTCTCCTCGGCATCGTCCCCTCGTCCGTCTCCCAGTACCTTTCCGGTAAGCGGCTCGGGCGCACGCTGGCGCGCTACGTCGGGAACGAGGAGGCCCGACGGGTCGCTCGACGAACGGCCCAGCAGCTGATGGAGGGTCGGGAGGGGCCGCGGGTCGTCCTCGAGGCGGCGGTCGCCCTCAGCGAACGCCCTCGCTCTCGCCAACGATCCGTCCCGCGGGGCCCCGCCGGCGGCGACCTGAGGGTGATGGGCCGCGAGGTCCCCCGATGGCTCCGCCACCGCATCGCGGGCGAGCAGAACGCGGTGGCGGAGTGCATGCGCCTCGCCCAAAAGTCCCGGGACGAGCTGACCCGCGCGCTCTTCCGTCAGATCGCCTCGGACAGCCTTCGCCACGCGGAGATTGTAGCGTCGCTGGCCGCCTACCTCGACCGAGGCATCTCCTCGAGCCTCCCGACCGGGATCACACGTGCCGACATCGAGGATCTCGTCCGACGGGAGCGCGAGGCCGAGGCGAGCAGCGAAGGCAACCCTGGCCCAACCCTCGGGGGGGTCATGCGCATCCTGTGGCAGAGCATGGAGGCCGACGAGCGGAAGCACGAGCTCCTCCTCCAGGCGCTCCTCACGGCCGACGAGGAAGCGAGCGGGGGAGCGGGCTCCCCGAGGACCTGACCCAGCTTCCCGCCCACCGGACTCACGACCGGCCCGAACGCCGAAGGGGCGCACGCCGCCGCCGCCCCCGGCGCACGCCCCTGCCGGGGGACGGAGGGCCGGCGAGGTTCGCCAGTTCGCGGCCGAGATCATCGAGAAGCTTCCCCGCGAACTCGGCCTTGGGCCCCCGAATCCAGTGGCGCATCCCCGCCTTCGGGAGCACGAGGGCCTCGGTGACCGGGCTTCCCATCGTGCGCACGTCGTTCGCTACGACCCAGTCGGCCCCGGTCTCGCTCCGCAGGCGCTCTCCCTCCCGCTGCAGTTCGTCGGGCGAGCGCCCGCTCTCGAGCTTGAAGGCGACGAGTCGGGTCGGGGACGGAGCGAGGCGACGGAGCTCGGGCAGCACCTTCGGGGCCCGCCGGAGTGTGAGGGTGAGCGTGGGGTGGTCCCGAGAGGGGATCTTTCCGGGGGCGGGTTCCAGCGTGAAGTCCGAGAGCGCCGCGGGCACGAGCACGGCTGCGGCGTCTCTCAGTACGCTCCGGCGGCGCCGGGCCAACGCCCGGAGGTCCTCCACGCCCCGCCACGGGAACGTCGGGATCCAGGGCGGAGGGGCGGTCTGCATCGCCCCGGCCCACAGTTCGACCTCGGCGCCACGAAAGTGGGCCTGGTTCGCGAGGGCGATGGCGGAGGCGCCGGAGCTCTCGTTCGTCACGGACCGCACTGCATCGATGGCCTCTCGGCTGGCGCCCCCGATCACAACGACCTTGCGTCCCTTCCATGCCCCGGCGGCGAGCCGGTGGAGCACCGCCGCGGCGATCTCCTCGGGCGAGGCGATCTTCTCCTCTCCTTCGACGGAGGCGCCGGGGATGATTCCAACTCCCCATCCCCGAAGCCGCTCCAGGTTCTCTTGCAGGGCCGGGTTGAGCATCATGTGCCCGTGCATCGCGGGGGCGAGCAACATCGGCACCCTGCCGCCGAGGGCTACGGAGGCGCACGACGTGACGGGAGTGTCGTCGATCCCGTGGGCGATCTTCGAGAGCGTGTTCGCGGTTGCCGGCGCGATCAGCAGAAGGTCGACCCTGCCTTCGCCTGGGCCCAGGAGAGTGACGTGTTCGACGTTCCCAGACAGCTGCAGGATTGGCGGTCGTCCGGTGGCGAAGTGTACGGCCTCGGCGGTGATGATGCGGGTCGCCTCCGGGCTCATCACCGCGTCCACCTGGGCCCCATGCCGCAAGAGCTCACGGATGATCTTCGGCACCTCGATGGCTGCGATCGAACCCGAGATCCCGATGAGCAGGTGCTTTCCGTCCAGGAGGTGAGTCGTTCGACCCCGGATGGCCCGACTCGGATGCATCGCACTCCCGGAGGGCCACGGCGCATGCCCCCTATTAGGCCGGCCGCCGTCCCGGTTCGGCGCACTAAAGAGCCGGCGCGGCTGGGCCGTTCGATGACCCAACCCGCGACGGTGGGGGGCGCCCCGAGGACCGACCCTCCCCCCACCCCTCCGCCCCGCGACGTCGAGCTCCCCGTCGTACCGTCCTCGACGAGCCAGTTCGCCGAGCTCTCACGTCCGGTACAACGCATCCGGCCCGAGGTGGCCCCCCAACGGGTCGAGCGAGGGGTGGTGGTCTTCGACCTGGACGGGACCCTGTTGGACGACATCGGCCTGATCAGCGCGGTCGCCGCCGATGTCCTCGAGAAGGCGTTCGGAACGCCCGCCGAGGAGGGGCGAGTGCACTACCTGGCCACGACCGGCATGCCGTTCGAGGCGCAGCTGGCCCAACTCTACCCGGACGCTCCGGAGGCGCTACGGGCGAGCACGGCGCGCACGTTCCATCAACGTAAGGTCACCGAGGCTTACGCCAAGGCCGACACGTTCCCCGAGGTACCGAAATTGCTGAAACGCCTGGCCCAGGAGCGTTGGACCCTGGTCGTTTCGACAGGTGCCGAGACAGAGATGGCCGACCTCCTGCTCGAGCGGGAGGGTCTTCGATTCTGGTTCGAGGAGGTGCTCGGTTCCGGGGAGGGTACCAAACGGGAGCACCTCACGGAATACCGGCGCCGCTTCCCCGAGCGCCCGCTCTTCATGGTCGGCGACTCACGATTCGACATGGAGGCGGCCCAGTCCGTTCCCGGAGTCATCCCGGTCGGCCGCGCTTCCCGTCTCTCCGGCTGGACGCTCACCCCGAAGGACCTCGCTCAGTGGGGGGCGGCCTGGGCCGACTACACCCTGTCGAAGCTCCCCGAGGCTCTGGCGAAGCTCATCGAGGGGCCTCCGAAGACCGACCGGTCACGCACCCGCCGAGGCGCCCGCCGGTAGGGCCGGGACCGAGAGTCTCAAGGGTCGGGGGTGGACCCCGCCCCTCTTTGAACCCGGGTCGAGGGATCCACAGTCCCCCAGGATAGGCCAAGCTACCCCATCCCGGCCACGACCGGCGGACGGTGCGCTCTCAAGAAAAGGTTTCCGTCGCCTCCCGGCACGGTGGCGAGGAGATTCGACCCGTCCCCGGAAGTGTGCCTCAGGGCGGCCGGGAGGGGCCTCCCTCAAGCTCAGCGAGCGCGCGGCGCCGCTCCCGGCCTTCCGCACCGCCCACCCAGAAGAAGAACGCTCCAAAGGCAACGGCGAGCCCGGCGGCGATGTAACCGCCGAAGAAATCGAGCCCCGCGCCGGCCCAGGCCAGACCCCCCGCCAGGAGTAAGCCCAGAGCCACCGTGAGGGACCCCCCGATGAGAAACGTCGTCTCCCGGAGCATGTCTGCGAACCGACGCCCAGAAGGCTCTCGGATGAATTACTTGTAGGCCCACACTACGGCTTGGCCGAAGAAGCGCCAAGGCACCCCCACGTGGGCGAAGCCGGCCCGTTCCAGGGCGGTCGTCTCAGCGGCCAGGGTACACGGGTGGTCGAACCGTTCGTGCTCGTGCCAGACCTCCTGGAGGTTGGTCCAGCGCGCCCCGGACAGCACCGGGCCCGGGAGAGAGGAGGCGATCTGAGCATACCGTTGGTCGAACAGTGGGTCCTCGGGGAGGTGGTCGTCCGCGTCCCCAAAGTACCCTCCCTTGCGGAGCACCCGGTAGACCCGACGGAAGAGCTGCAGCTTCTCTCGGTCGGTCAGGTGGTGGATTGCCAGGGCGGAGACGACCGCATCGTACGGTCGTTCGGTGAATTCTCCCAGGTCCCCCGCGACGAGCTCCACCCGTTCCCGGAACGTCTTCAGTTTCGTTCGGGCCCGCGCGATCATGCGCGGTGAGAGGTCGATCCCGGTGACCCGAGCGTGTGGGAACTGGGAGAGGAGTAGTGCGGTGAACGTGCCGGTTCCGGCCCCAAGCTCGAGGACCTCGAACGCCCGGGTGGGGAGGAAGGGGATGCCGCCCAACAAGGTTCGATGGAGGTCGGTGTACCCCGGCATCGACTCGGAAGCATTCCGGTCGTAGCCGGGCGCCTCCCGGTCGAACTCCTGGCGCTCGGCCCGGCCGCGCACTTTCCTGGTCATCACCTCCGCCACCGGCCCGGGCGCTTAGTGCTAACCCCTCCTGGAACCCGCCAACCGCGAAAGGCTATGTTGGTCGGCCGCTCAGGACCGAGGGGCCAAGTCGATGCCCGAGCACGGCGGAAGGGGGCTCGGCCTGTTGTTCGGAGCCCTAGGCGGGGCTCTGATCGTTCTGGAGGGTTTGATCGACTTTGTGAGGGGTGCCTTCTTCCTCGCCGTCGGTCATCCCTATCTCGGACTGGGAGCGCTCGGCGCCTCCTTCCTCTTCGTCGTTCTGGGTCTCGTTCTCATCTTGTTCGCTTTTCTCGGGTCGGGGCGTCACAACGACCGCGCGCTCGCCTCGGGCGTGGTCATGGTGGTTGTCGCGCTCCTCGGCATCTTCCTGCTGGGTTTCGCTAGCGGGCTCATCGGCCTGCTCGGGGCGATCTTCGTCCTCATCGGTGGCCTGCTTTACCTGGTCGCCGGCCGCTAGAGGAGCCCTTTCCGACAAGTCAGGACGCAGCGGAACCTTGCAGGAACCTACGAGCCTACGCCGCGGGTCCGTCCGGGCGTGGGAAAGGGTTGCCGAGTGGGGTAGTGGCTTAGACTCGAACTAATTTCCCGCGACTGTGGCCGAAATCGAGGTCAAGGTCCCCGGGTTTGCGGTCGCGACGCCCATTTCGATGTAGACATCCAGCGTAACGGATCCCGTGTAACCCCCCGCGCCGGCGACGGTGAAGGTCTGGTCGGCGCCGTTTACACCGCCGACAACGTACCAGTGGAAGTTGTCCGAATCGCCGGACACCTCCGTAGCAAGGAAGTGAAAGTCTTCATACCACTGAGTCAGGCTCGTGGCGCAGGTCACGGTCCCATCGAGAAAGACGGTGGCCGCAGCGCCGGTGTAACTGACTGTATAGCAGGTAGATGGCGCAGCCGTCTGCGTCAGGGTCACCGAGGCCCCCGCGCTAAAGATCGAATCGCCGGAGATGAAGGTGCCTTCGTTCTGATGGGAAGTCGTTCCGCCGAAGAGCGTGAACGCATTCGGGAACGCGGCAATCGCGAAGCCCGCCGTCATGGCCAAGATCGCCACAATCGTCGCAAGGTAGACGCTTCTTCGACGCAGCCTGATGCCCATGTTTCCTCGGAGGACCGGGGGTCCTATGCGCATAAATACACCTCGCTCCGTCTATAAAAGCCCCGCAGTAGATGGGAAGCGTAGCGAGGGGGTAGGCCCCGCCGCGCAACCGGTCCCGAATGGTCAGAACAGTCCGCCGGCGATGACCCCTAGACGGGGGCCCGTTCGCCCCGCTACCCCCAATGCTTCCCGCGAATGCCAGGGCCTGGCCCGACCCGTCGATAGCCTGAATAGGTGGGGCCACCCATTCAGCGCCCGATCGAGGCCCCCATGGCGGAACCCGACGACGCCCACCCTTCGGAACCCCCGCCCTCCGGGTCGTTCTCCCGAAGCCTTCCGCTGTTCATCAGCGCGGCAATCTTCGTTGCCATCGGCGTGGCGGTGCTCCACTTCGACCCGCGCTACGGCCCGGGTGTGTTCGCGCTCTGGGTCCTCCTCTTCGCCCTCGGGTTCGTTGCCGCCACCGGGGGGCTCGCCTCCTGGCTGCTCGTCGAAGAGCCGAGTCTGCGGGCAGAGCCCGAGCCGCAGCCCCGGCGCGGGCGAGAAGAGACCCCCCCCGAAGTTGATGCGGAGTCCGTTCGGCCCTCAGCGCCGGACCGGTCAGAGTTCGGCCGTCCTCTCCCCTATGTCCATGAATGGGACGAACCGCCCGCGTATGCTCGCCCCAGCGGAGAGATGGGTGCCTCGGCCCTCGAGCCACCCGAATGGGACGAGGAAGGCGTGGACAACGCTGAACCCCCGTTGGCCGCCCGGTCGACTGGGTCGCTCTCCGCGAACGACGCGCTCCGGGACCTCGACGGGATCGAGCAGGAGCTTGTTCCTCGGACCTCCCTGCGCTCGTCCGCGCCCACGATGGCGTGACCGAGCGGGCGACCGTTAAGAGGCGGCGGCGCGGTGGGCCTTGCCGTGACGCTGGCCCCCCTTTCGTCGGTGGACCGCTCGGTGCTTCGCTGGATCCGCTCGGCCGAGACCCCCACCGAGTTCACTCTCTCGGCAGGGGACCAACCCGTAGTGGTCCTCCGATGGCAGCTTCACTCGCACGCTCCCGCCCACGCGGAGACCGCCTCGGGCACTTGGACCCTGGAGAGGGGAGGTTTCCTCAATCCCCATATCACCCTCCACACCGCCGAATCCGGCCCGACGGTCGCCCGGGTGTCGGTGCACTTGAACTATCACAGCATCGAGATCACCCGCGGCGCCCATTACCGGTTCCATCGGGCCGGTCTCCTCGTCCCGGCCTGGCAGATCACCAACTCCGAGGGGCAGGAACTCGTCCACCTGGAGCCGACGCGGGAGACGCGGAAGCTGGAGGGGGGAGCGGTCCTAGTCAGCCCGCTGGGGGTCGCGTCGACCGACCTGCTCGCCTTGCTCGTGCTCAGCTGGTTCTTCATCGTCCTCGCATGGTTCGAGGACGAGGCAATGATCCCGCTGGAGGGCCCGAACGCCCCGGCGGAGCCGTCGGGCACGCCCTAGGTCGGGCGGGCGATCGAGGTCGCCCAGAGTCGGTCGAAGCAGGCCGAGCAGAGGTTGTGCATCTTCTGCCAGTCGGCCTCTGTGGCCGACGTGATGCGCGTGATCACGCTCCCACATGAATCGCAGACCAGTTGACCGTCGCGGAGCATCTACTCCCCCGGAGGGACGAGGACCTTAGGGGGTGCGAGTTCCCCGAGGTACTAAACGGGTGCCGGTGGGCTTGCCGGGGGGTGGCCGCCCAACGCGGCGAGCAGCCGCGGGAACATGACGTCGTACCGGGCGACTCCGTCGCCATGGACCCCGTCGAACTCCTCATGGTCGACCCGACCCCCCTGGCGCCGTGCGGCGGCCGCAAAGATCCGGGCACCGAGGTCGAGCGCCCACTCGTCGCGGGTGCCTCCGTCGACATACACGTACGTGAGCCGCCGGAGCGCCTCGGAGTACCGCTCCGTCTCGACCATTCGTACGGGATCCCAGGCAAGCCAGCGCGACCAGACCTCCGGACGAAGCTGGCCGGTTTCGAGGTCGAACGGCAGCTCGAACCGTCCCGGTTCTCCGTCGACCGGCGAGTAACAGGAGGCATACGCCATCAGCTCCAGGGCCTCGATGACCGGGTTCGCCGGACCAAAGGCGCTCGTGGGTTCCGAGAGCACGCGACGGAGGAGCTCCTCAGGTCCCCCCGCCTTTCGGATCGCGCGGTACGCCGTCGGCATCTGGGCCATATAGGTGTACTCGAAGTAGGCGTCCCCCGCATTCGAGGCGGCAGCCCGGAAGACTTCAGGGTGCCGCAGCGCCAGCACCAGGGCCCCGAACCCCCCGCTCGAGGTCCCAAGGACGCCGATTGGACCGGTATGATACCGCTCCGCGACCCAAGGTAGGACCTCGCGCATGACGTAGTCCTCATACGGTCCCGTCGCCGACGAGTTGAGGTACTGGCTCCCGCCCAGCATCGTGAGGCAGTCCGGAGCCACCAGGACGGCCTCGGGAGCCGCTCCGGTCCGAATCAGGGAGTCGAGACGCTGGACCCGGGTCGTCGCCAGGAAAGCGGGTCGGTTGGCGTTCGCCCAACCCGCCGATGTGTAGCCGCTCAGAAGGAGGAGGAGCGGCAGACCCTCCGTTCTCCCGGAGGGTGGCAGGTAGACCGTCAGGTCCCGGACGCTCGGGTCTCCCCACGGATTCCCCCGCAAGAGTTCGCTGTCGAGAGGGTGGAGCTCGAGACGGCCGGCCAGACGGACGGGAAAGACTCGTTCGCCGCGCGCCTCGGAGGGGGCTCGGATCGCCATCGCCGGTCGGGAGGCGGTTGGGGGTCATGAACCCGCCGGGAACGGGGGCCGACCGCGCCGCCGGGAGCCGCGCGCGGTGCGACAAGCGGATGACGCACACGGAGATGCCGACCCAGGGCGGACCATGGAGATTCTGGGACCTGGCGCGTTCGAGGGTCAGACGCTGCGCCGACCGGGCCGTTACGCGGTGGTCTTCTCGGCGGACTGGTGTCCGTTCTGCCGGGACTTCCTTCCGAAGTTCGCGGCGTTGGAGGGGAACCCGAAGTTCCACGTCGCGCAGGTCGACCTCACGGACCTGCAAAGCCCGCTCTGGGAGCAGTTCGAGATCGAGGTCGTCCCGTCGGTCGTGGTGTTCCGGGACGGCGAGGTGACGCAACGGACCGACGGCATCGCGGGCGTCGGTCTCGGACCGGCCGACGTGACCCGCACCCATGCGGCCGCTGCCTCCTAGCGACGCGACGGGCGGTCGACGGAGGTTTTAGGCCGCGTCCCGTTCCGTCGGCCGTGAGCCCGGAGGTAGGGGGGAAGGTGCGCACGGGCCGCCGCGTTGCGCTCGTCACGGGCGGAGGCACGGGAATCGGACTTGCGATTGCCCGGGGCCTTGCCGAAGACGGGTATGACCTGGTCCTGGCGAGCCGCTCACCGCAGCACCTCGCGGACGGAGCCCGACAACTGGCGAGCGCCGGCTCGCGTATCCTTCTGGTGCCCACCGACGTCCGTGACCCGCTCCAGGTCGATCGACTGCTGGAGCGGGTCCGGTCGGACTACGGCCGGCTCGACACGCTGGTCAACAATGCAGCGGGGAACTTCATCGCCCCAGCGGAGAAGATCACTCCGAACGGGTGGGCAGCGGTGGTCCGGATCGTCCTGGATGGGACCTTCCACTGTTCCCGGGCGAGCTTCCCGCTGTTGCGAGAGGCCCCCGCCCCGTCCATCGTCAACCTCGTCGCCTCCTACGCGTGGATGGCCGGCCCGGGCACGGCGCACTCCGCCTCGGCGAAGGCCGGCGTGCTGGCCCTTACCCGAACGCTCGCCGTGGAGTGGGCGCGCCATGGGATTCGAGTCAACGCGGTCGCCCCTGGGCCTGTACGGACCGCGGGGACCGATGAGCACCTCTGGGTCTCGGAGGAGATTGTCCGACGGATCGAGGACGGGATCCCGATGCGACGGTTCGGCACCGTCGAAGAGATCGCGGACGCCGTCCGCTTCCTGGTCAGCCCTCGAGCATCCTACATCACGGGGCAGGTTCTCGCGGTCGACGGGGGGCAGTGGCTCGGGCGGGGCGTCCTCGACCTGCTGGAGGGGCTTCCACCGGGGCCCGACCGGCCCCCGCCCCGGGCCGCGGGGGAGGCCCACCCCGCGTCGACCACTCCGTCGCCGGATCCAGGTCGGCGCTCGCCAGCCGCCCGACCATCTCCTCAAGGGACGGGGGGACCTGGCTCCCGGCGACCGCGGAGACGTCGAGGAGCACGACCGGGTCCCCGTCCCCGGGCACGATGAAGCCGTGCTCCACCAAACCGGGGAAGTAGTAGGAGTCTCCGCTGGCGGCCCGGCGGCGGTCCTTCCCCACGATCATGAGCCCCTCGCCCGACAGGATGAGGCCCAGTTCGGGGTAGGGGTGCGAATGGAGTTGGAAACGCGTCCCGGGCTCGAGCTGGTAGAGCATCAGGCTCGTTCCGGACCCTTGGACGAGCGGCCGGACGCGCACTCCGGGCATCGGAGAGACCCACGGCGGGGCCGGCTCCCCCCGAATCTGCGGCTCCATTCCGAGGACCGAGCGGGGCCCGGGTATAAACGGCTAGCCGAAGACGCGCAGCAACTTCAGGAGACGGGCACGTTCCGCTCCAGCAGGAAGGTGAGGAGGAGCCCGACGTAGAGGTCTGGCGAAGTCTGATGGGGGGCATGACTTGCCCTCGGGATCTCCCGGAGGGTCGGGTTCGCGAGCTCGCGCGCCAGCGCCTCTTCGATCTCCCGGAGGAAACGAGGGCTCTCGGATCCGGTCGTCAGCAACGTCGGCACCAGGGTCTCGCGAAGCGACCCCGGGCGAGGCTGGAACGCATCCGGGTCGCCATACTCCTCCGCCCAGCGGTCCATGTACCCTGCGATCGAGCGCCGGACGCTCTCGGGAAGACGGTCCCAGGCGCCCGCGCTGGTCGAGAAGACCTCGACCACATTCCGCGCCGCCCCGGTACGGTCGCCCTGACGGACCTGCTCCCGGATCGATGCCGACGCCGGCGCGGAACTGTTCGGCGGCTCCCGCGGTCTCGGCGAGGCCCCCGAGCATCCCGAAGAAGGGAGGCTCGTGCAGGGAGAGGCTCCGGACGAACTCGGGCCGCTCGGCGGCCACCCTGAGCGCTACGACCGCGCCGTAGGAGTGACCCACCAGATGCGCTGGGTAGAAATCTGTCGCCTCCAGCAGCGCCGCCAGGTCCTCGGCGTCGGTGGCGACCGGCGTGGGGCGGGGTCCGAGAGTGCTTCCGCCGAAACCCCGTCGAATCGTAGGTCAGCACCGTGAGTCCCCGGGCCAGGCCCGGAACGACCCTCGCCCACGTCGATGAGTCCACGAGGGAGCCGTGGATGAGGACCGTCGGGTCCCCTCGGGTACCGGTACTGGTCGTAATGGAGCTGGGCTCCACGAACTTCCACGGTGGGCATCTACCGGCGTCTCCTCCGAGGCTTCGGCCGACCGCGGGCCCCGACTTAGCCGCTTGGGTTCCCGCCGCGGGTGCCCCGGAACCGTTTAGAGAGGACCGTGCGTCCTCGCTCCCTCATGAGCCACATCTTCCAGCGCCCCCTGTGCGACATGGGGATCGCCTTCGACTACGCCTTCCGCCCCGTCGTGGGGGAGCTCGACCCCGCGATGGGCGGGGGCTGCGACGAACGCCCGCACCGCGTCGCGTTGTACTCCGCCTCGGCGGACCTCCCCTCCGGTGCCGCGGAGTGGCGCCCGTTCGCGCTCTGCGGCGAGCACGAGGGACAGCTTCGTCAGTACCGATGCCCGTCTGGTGAGCCAAGGCCGACCCTCGAGGTTCCGGCCGGCCGCCCCCGGACCGGCCAGAGCGTCAAGCCCGCAGGGCATCGGGCCTGCATGAACGAACCCGTCCCGAATTCGGTCGGTGCGAGCTATCGGTTGAACCAGGGTACCCCCATCCCCTGCATGGGCCTCGGCGTCTTCCAGGTCGAACCCGGCGTCGCAACCCGACAAGCCGTCCGCTGGGCCCTCGAGGCGGGGTACCGGCTCGTCGACACGGCCAAGCTCTACGGCAACGAGGAGGACGTCGGGGAGGCGGTCCGCGCGAGCGGGATCCCGCGCAGCGAGGTGTTCGTCACCACCAAGCTGTGGCATACCGACCACGGTTTCGAGGCGGCCCAGGCGGCGTTCCGCGCCAGCCTCGGCCGCCTGAACCTCGGCTACGTCGACCTCTACCTCATTCACTGGCCGACGGCGCCTTCCCCCGAGGCGCGGAGGGACTCGTGGCGGGCCCTCGAGCGGATCCAGACCCAGGGTCTCTGCCGGGCGATCGGGGTCAGCAACTATGCGGTGCGTCACCTCGAGGAGCTCCGGGAGCATTCGGACGTCGTCCCGGCCGTCAACCAGGTCGAAATGCACCCCTTCGTCTTCGACCCAGAGCTTCTCGGCTACTGCGCGCGTCACCGGATCCGGGTCGAGGCCTACTCACCGCTCACCCGCGGCCGGCAGCTCGGCCACCCCACCTTCGCGGAGGTGGCCCAGGCCCACGGCCGGTCGCCGGCGCAGGTGCTCATCCGCTGGGGATTGCAGCACGGTCTGGTCGAGCTCCCCCGCTCCGTCCGTCAGGACCGGATCCGCGAGAATGCGAGCGTGTTCGACTTCTCCCTCACTCCGCGGGAAATGGAGCGCCTCGACGGGCTCCGGGGGGTCCCCGGGTGACCGTCTGGGACCCCACGAACATCCCTTAGCGTGGGGGGCTCGCGGCGGGTCCGGGGGACCGGCCGGCCCTCGAGATTCCTCGTGGAGTCGCCTCTGACCGCGTGTCTTAATATATTCACCGTCGGTGAGCGAGCCGGGTTGAGCGATGGTCAGCGTCGAGGTCGCGCATGAGAAGTGCACCGGATGTACCCACTGCCGCGATGTCTGCCCGGTGACGGTGTTTGAGATGCAGCCCCGCGACAACTGGCCGAACGTGGTCGACGACCCCGCGGTCGCGGCAAAGTTCCAGTTCCGCGCGGAGAAGTCGGCAGTCATCCACGGACCGGACTGCATCATGTGCGAGGCGTGCCTCTTCGAGTGCGAAGGGGAATGCATCACGATCGTCGACGACGAAGGGAACGTCCACCAGTCCACCTACAAGTAGGTCCCCGGGCCAGGGCCACCGGCCGGCGTTCGGGATTCCCCGCCCCCGGCCGCTAGACCCCGATCGTGACCGGCTTATAGAACGCGGTCTTGACGACCGGCGAGCCCCCGACCCCGGGGAAGAGGACCCGAACGGCCATCGCGCGCCCGAACGAAGTGAACTCGAGGGAATACCAGAATCGCCTCCCAGTCGCCGCCCGGCCGCTCGAACGCCTCGCCGAAGTGGTAGGTGTCCTCCATCATACGACTGGCCCGGCGGGCGAGCGGGTACGACCAATCGAGCGCCTCGGCGGCGGAGTGGGGGCTCGTCTCGGCGTGGGTCGTCGGATGCGTGCCCGCCTCGACCGTGAAGGGGCCGGCGACGAGCCCGCGCCCGAGCTGGTACCTCGCCCAGGTCGTTCGGATCCGCTCCGGGGTCCGCTGCTCGGCGAGGAGGAGCCAGGTGAACGGATTGCCCGGTCGGGATCGGGACCGCGTTCGGCGCCAGCGCCCCACGGTGGCGGGTGATCGAGGTACCGGCCCGCGAGCCGGATCGCGATGTAGGCGGCGTAGAACGCCATCAGGCCGTAGACCGTGACGGTGTACCAGACGAACGGCACGTGGTTCCGCTCGACGCCCAGGAGGAGATAGAACGACGCGACCGAGACCCCGAGGGTGAGGAAGTTGATCGCCCGGTCGGCGTCCATCTCGAGGGGGGCGTTCGAGAAGGGAAGGAGCGGCGGGACCGAGAAGTGGGTGAACCCGTCCCCGAGGACGTGCGCGAGGCCGCCTGCCTCCATGACGGCGAAATAGATGAGCGGGGAGCCGGGGGCGAGCATCGGGGCGACGACCGCCCCGGCGACGGCGACGACCGTCACGCCGAAGATCGAGTGCGTGATCCCGTGGTGGCGGAGGATCGGGAAGCGTCGGGCGATCGGGAAGAAGAGGACGTCGGCGTCGGGAAGGCCGCCGGCGAGCGCGCCCGCCGCCAGGTAGGCAGGTTGCGCCCCGACGATCCCGTAGGTCAGGAGGTAGGCGAGCAGGACGTGGGTGAAGAGGTCCACGAACGGGAGGAGGGTCTAGAGGAGCCCCTCTTCCATCACCTCGACCGACTCGACGTGGGGGATCTTAGCGAACGCCTGCTCGGTCGAGTCGAGGATGCCGCTGGTGTCGGACATGACGACGGAGACGAGGAGGGACTTCAGTCCGAAGGCGATGTCCTTGACCTGCATGCCGCGGACGGTGACGCCCGCCGGGAGGGAGGCTCGAACGCCCTCGGCGACCGCGCGGAAGTCGGTGTCGACCCCCTGGGGCATTAGGCGGAACAGCACGGCGACCTGGCCCATCGAGGTCTCCTACGGTCCTCGGAACGCGCACTTCGGACACGTGTAGCCGACCGACTGGTCGCGGCATCGCGAGCACCGGCCGATGACGACCTCGCCGCACGACGGGCAGGGGAACTGGGTGGCCCCGGCGCTCGGGACGGCCCGGCCGCAGGAGGTGCACCGGAGGTCGAGCTTGGATTGCATGACAGAGCGGCTCCGGAGCGCGTTACTTCTTCGGCGCGCCTCGCCGGCGCGCGCCCACCCGGGCGCCGAATATAAAGAGTACCCCGATGAACGCCACCGCGCCCGTGACGTACCAGAGCGTGTAGCTCGGCGCGGGTCCCGGGATGTAGAACGATTCCTGGTAGAACGTCGACCCGTTGGCGAACCGCAAGAGGCCATGAGCCTGCGTGAGCGAGATCGAGAACGTATGCCAGCCGGAGGAGAGTCCCACCGTGGCGTAACTGAACGAGAGGTTGTAGGCGGCGTGCGCGAGGAGCGAGGGAACGGTCACGTTCCCGACCCGCGTTCCGTCGAGCTCGATGACCACGGGGAACGGCTCCGCGCTCACGTTGGTAGGGTTGACGATGTCGGCCGCGACGACGTAGGGTTGCACGACCTGGACGACGTACGTGAAGTTCAGGGTCGCGTTCGTCTGGTTGAGCACGCTCACGAGCTCCACGCTGATCGTGAGGGTCTGCGGGATCGTCCCCGCCTCGAGGAGCGGCTGTCCCGGCACGCCGGCGAGGAGAGCGGCGGACTGCGGCGTGATCTGAACGCCGGCGGGGTTCGGTGCAGTGACGCTGGCGTAGTACGTGAGGTTCCCCACGATGGTGCCGTTCGGTGCGACGGCGGGGCCACCGGTCGCCTGGATGACGTAGCGCTGGTTCGAGCCTGTCGCGAGGACCGCCGGGCCGGTGATGTTCCCCTTGAGGGGGCCGCTGGCCGACCGGGCTGGTCGCGTGAACGATAGGGGTCGACGACGCCAGGCCGACCGCGCTCGCGGCGACGAGGGTCAGGACGAGGAGGAGAGGGAGCACACGCGCGGTCATCGGCGGGTCCACCTTCGGGTCCTCCACCAGCGCCACGCGGAGAGCCCGATCGCAAGCCCGATCGCCGGCACGAAGACGAGGAGGGGGATCACCCAGGTCGGGAGGGACGAGGGCGCCGGTCCGATATTCGGACCGGTGACCGTGACCGCCGAGGTGCCGTGCGCCGTAGAAGGGTGGACGCTCACCGTCGGAACGTTGAGCGAGACCGTCTCCTGGATCCCTCCGCTCGCGTTGACCACCGAGCCGGTGACCGTGACGGAACCGGGGGGAAGGAAGACCGTGCCCAGGGCGGTCAGGTTGACGTAATAGCTCGTGTTCGCCCCGGCCGCTGCCCCGACCGGCGCGGCGACCCGCTTGAGCGAGAGGCTCAGGATCTCGGAGTTCCAACCGAGGGCTGTGAGGTGGAGTTGGTTCACGATGCTGAGGCGGACGAACTCGTACGTGTTCCCGACGTTCGTCACGTAGAACGGGACGAGGGCGCCGGCGACGGAGATCTCGGGGGGCAGCGCGGGGGAGGCGCCCATCGTGAGCCCGAAGTAGCCTACGACGTTCAGGACCGGCGCCGGTGTGACCACCCCGACCGGCGTCCCCGACGCGGTGACGAGGTCGAGGATGACGGACGGGTGGGCCACCACGGTGCCGGCGGGGACCGTGATGGTGACCTCGACCGTTACCGTGTTCCCGGAGGGTCCGGGCGTCAGGGTGACGTTCCCCACGCTGAAGGCGAACTTCCAGAACGATGGCGAGCCGACCGGATGCACGGTCACCGGTAGGCTCCCGACGTCGTGGATCGAGAACTGGAACGTGGCGGTCCCCCCACCGATCACGGTCGCAGAGGCAGGCCCTACCAGGGTCGCGCCGACGTTCTGGCTGAACTGGTAGGCGAGGCCGACCTGGACCGCGACGTTCCCCGTCACGACGGAGAAGGAGGTGAGGGCCGAGGCGACCGTGGAGATCCCGCCCGGACTCCCGGAGGAGTTGGCGACGACCCAGGTACGCCCCGACCGGGAGAGCGAGCTGGACCGAGGTCCCGAGGGGGACGTTGTCGTAGACCACCTGACTCCCGGTGGCGCCGCGGAGGACGACGGTCGCGGGCGCGATCCCGGAGGCCGTGCCGTTGGGCCCGTTCACATTCAGGAGGACGTTCCAGGTCGAGCTCAGGAGGATCGACGAGGCGCCGGCGCCGGGCAGCGCGACGACCTGGGTGAGGCTCGCGAGAGGGTTCGCGCCCCCGCCCGCGGTCGCGTAGACGGAGTAGACTCCCGGAAGGACCCGGAGCGAGAAGTTCCCGTTCGGCGCGGCGAGGACCGTCAGATTCGTGGAGGGGGACGGTCCGACGATGCGGACGGTTCCCGCTAGCGGCGGGGGCTGTCCCGGCGAGGAGAGGGTCCCGTTAAGCCAGACAGGGTCCGGGTGGGGGACCAGGGGGACGACGCAGGTGGTCGAGCCTCCTCCGGTCGTGCATCCCGTCCCGGGCGAGGTGGTGTACGTCGCGTAATAGTCGCCGTTGGGTCCCCGGACCAGGGCGGTCGTGTTCGCCGTCACCAGGAACACGGTATCTACGGGGAGCTGGATCGAGAACGACCCGTTCTGGGCCCGCGCGAACAGCCTCGCGCCGCCGGGGCCCAAGAACTGCACCGTTGCATTGAGCGGAAGGGCCGTGCCGTTCACGGTCCGGAGCGACCCCGCGACACGCACCGACAGGTTCTCGATGGAGATGGCCGGAGTGATCGTCCCGCTCGCGCTGACGGTTACGTTCGTAAGGCCCGTGTAATTTGCCCCCGCCGCGGCCACGGTGGCGTGAGCGGAGTAGGTTCCCGCAGCGGCCCGGAAACCGGTGGTGGTGAACTCGCTACCGGTCACCGTCAGGTTCAACAGCGGCGAGGAGAGAGTGATGGTGGCGTTCGAGCTCGTCGCTCCCGCCGGCAGGAGGAGGGTGCCGGTCGAGTTGACGGCCGGAACCACGACCAGCGTCAGGGCCGTCGCGGTCGCGCCGAGGGGGATCGTCGTCCCCAGGACCTGCGACGGGATGTACACCACCGTGCCGTTCCCGATCACGGCCTCGGCGGAGAGGCTGTAGCTCCCCGGCGTCGTGGAGAACGAGAAATTGGGCCCTCCGGAAAGGTTCTGCGTCGTCGCCGAGACGCTCGTGGCGTTCAGGTGGATCGTGACCGGCGTGGCGGCCGGTAGGCCGAGGACGTGGAGCGTGACCGGCACCAGGTTCAGGGCGAGGGAGACCCGCTCGAGCGAGGCGAGGCCGCTCGGCGAATACGAACAATCGTTCACGGAGCTGAATCCGGCCGAGGCCGCGGCGACACAGTACCGACCCGGCGGTGATCGGAAGCGTAGCGGGCAGCACGAACGCCGCGCTCCCAGCGGTCCCCGCGACGGTGGTCACCGTGGGGCCACCGAGGCCGGCCGATACGGAGACGGTCGCTGCGGCGGCGGGGAAGAAGGTCCCGCTGACGAGGGTGGCGCCGACGGTGAACCGGCTCGTGACGGCCGGGACCGGGGCGAGGTCCAGGGTCGTTCCGTACCGGAGGGAGGTGGATGCGAGGGCCGCGTACGACGTCGAGAGGGGCTGCGTCGTTCCCTCGACCGCCAGGACGGTGTAGGAGCCCACCGGGAGGACGACCGAGTAGTTGTGGCCCGAGGTCGCCCAGACCGTGACCTCGGATTCCCCGGTCCCGTAGACCAGGACCGCGACCTGGGTGGAGTTCGCCGGCAGGGTGGGGGTCTGGACCGACCCAGAAAGGGTGTCGGCGGGCTGCAGGGCAAGGGCGTTCACCTCGGACGGGAGTCCCGGGAAGACCGCGGCGCTGCTCATCCCGGCCTCGAGCGAGGCGCCGACGTAGCCGAGGGCGTACACCGAGTAGTTCCCGAAGGGGAGGGTGGCGGTCACCAAGCCGGTCGGGCCGGAGAGGACCGTGGTCCCGTTCGAGGTCGCGGTGGTGAGTGCCTCGATCGGGCTCACGGAGGAGTTCGAGAAATTGGGAAGCGGCACGAACCGTACGGGGATGTTCGGGACCCCGCCTCCGTTCGCCTCCACGACGTACTGGACCTGGCCCAACGCCCGGAGAACCAGCGGCAACTGGATGGTCTGCCCGGGCGTGGTGACCGTGACCGACCTGCCGGCGACTCCATAGGGGGCGTTCGGACCGACCACCGAGACCGTGTAGGTCCCGGGCGCGAGGCCCCGGAAGCTGTAGCGCCCGGTGTGGTTCGTGACGTTGGTCTGGGTGATGCCGGTGCCGTTGCCGATGCTCGCGCGAGCGCCCGCGACGGGGAGTCCGTTGAACGTGATGTTCCCGGTGACGGTTCCCCCGTCGAGTCCGGCGGAGGCGTTGGTGAAGGTATTGGGATGGACGAACACTTGGGTCTGGGAGAAGTTCTGGCCGTCGTAGAGGATGCTGTAGTTGTAGACGCCCGGCGGCAGGTTCGGAAGGTCGAAGGTGCCGCCCTGGTCGGTCACCAACGTGACCTTTGCGATCCCGTTCGGGCCCCAGAGGATGGCCCTGGCGCCCGGGATGACCGGGTCGACCTTGGGTTGGAAGGTCGAGTTGTTCGCGAGGTTCCAGTAGACGGTCCCGGCGACCGGGGCACCCCCGACGTTGACCGTCTCAACGAGGGTCGGCGGATGGAGGTTGAGTCCGATCGCGTCGGGGACGAAGAGCTTCAACGAGCGGATGAGGATGTTTCCCTGCTGGGAGACGCCTTGCAGCGTGCCGGTCGTGACGTTCACGGTGTCGTTCCCGGGAGGGAGAACGACCGAGAAGTTGCCGGCTGCCCCGGTGAACGTCGTCATGTGGGGGATCCCCCACTGGTCGGTCACCGTGACGCGGACGCCCGAGACCGGGGTCCCGTCCGAGAGCTGGACCGTGCCGACCATCGGCTCCCCCGGGTAGTACTCGAGCATGGACTCGCCGCCCTGGAAGTATCGAAGGGCCGACGTGTTGGCGACCGAGCCGTTGTGGGCGTTGGCCATCGAGATGGCGGTCGGCTGGTTCTCGGCGAGGCAGTTGGCGTTAGCGCGGTCATCCGCTCGGGTCGGGCAGTAGAACGCGGTCTTGTAGACGACCTCGAAGTGCTGGAGCATCCAGCCCGGCTCGATGGGGGAGGTCGCCAGGTTCGAAGAGAGGCCCGGAATGCCGCTGCCCTGCCCGATCTCCGACCCGTTGTAGCCAAAGTAGGTCCGGTAGATCATCGACTGATAGAACGGCGAGAAGTAGTTGATCGAGTAGTTGACCGGCGAGACGCTCGGGGGAACCTGGCCCAGCGGGTAGGTGGCGCCGTTCGAGCCGAGGACGGTGACGTTGAAGAAGGTGCTCGGGAGCCCAGCGGAGCTGATGACACGCCCCGTGAGGTCGGCGGGCGCGTAGAAGATACCCGTACTCTGTCCCGAGAACGGGACGAGACGGCTGTCGGTCATGTCGTAGCGGATCGTCCAGCCCGTGTACGACTGGACATCGTCGTAGACCTGGGCGATCCCGCTCGCCGGGAGCGATGAGGCGAGGAAGTAGGAGACCGCGAGGTACATCGCGTTGTCCGCGGTGAGCGTGTTGGGGTCGACCGCGAGGTACCGTTCGGGGTGGCTCACCACCAGCGGTACGTCCGCGCTCGTGTTCACGAGCAGCCGGTGCAGCTGGCTCACGTTCACGCCGTCGGAGACGAGGATCGCGTTGAGGCTCGCAGGCAGGTACGGGTTCCCGCTGTGCGTCTCCTCCGCTTGCAGGAGGGTGGTCGTGAGCACCCCGATCGCGAGCGACTCGTTCTGGGCGAGGAGGAACTGCCCCGCCGGGTCGATCCCGTTCTGGAAATTGTCGGCGACGCTCGGATGCTGACCTTGGTCGATCGCCTGGAACCCGTAGTCCCACCAGCTGACGAACGCCGGACGTGACGGGGAGGGGAGGGCGGTATCCTGCGTAGCCAGCCAGTTGTAGCCGGCGCTATCGGTACTGGTCGGGAGTATCGAGGCTGGTCCCCGCTGCCCCGAAGTACGCCGCCGACCCGATGGTGGAGTTCGGCTGGAGCCACGAGGGGAGCGACGCCTTGACCTGGGTGGCGAACTGCCCCTTCGAATTCCCCGGGATCCCGGCGTCGATCGAGATCCAGAGGTTCGGGAGCAGCAGCCCGACGACGAGGAGCATCACGAGGACGTGCCGGATCTTGAACGCCCGGCGGAACGCGGAGAGCTGGCTGCGACGGTCGGACAGCGAGGCGACGGTCCGGCGAAGCTCGGGGTAGCCTGCGACGTCCAGCGCGCGTCGCAGCGCCTCCGCGGGGAGGAGTGCGAACACGGGGGAGCCGAGCAAGAAGAACTTGGCGGCGGATATCGGGAGCGCCACCGAAAGGATGGCGAACACGAGGAAGACGAGGACGGCGCGCGGGAAGCGTCCCCGCCCGAGCTGGTAGACGAAGAGGGCGATCCCGACGAAGGCGAGGAAGAACGTGATCACCCCATAGCTGATGACCAGCTGGTCGATCGACGGGGCCTGTGCCTCCGCGACGGTCGAGTAGATCAGGTTCTTGACGAAGTACCCCTGCCCGGTGACGATGTTGGTGAAGTTCGACGGGCTGACGACGGCCAGGACCGCCGCGGCGACCACCACCAATCCGGCGAGGGCGGGGATCGAGATCACCCACGGCGTGTCCCGCATCAGCATGAAGGGAAGCAGGAGGAGGAGCGTTCCGAAGTACAGCAGGAGGGGCAGCACGAACCAGACGCTGAACTGCTGCTGGACCACGTAGTACGGGATGGCCATCGGGAAGCCAACCAGTCCGACGATCCACGCGGAGAGGTAGAGCGCGAAGGAATCGACCCGGCGGATCCGCTCCGCGATCACGAGCACGAGGACCGAGATGGCGATGACGACGACGGCGTACGTGTAGCCTTGCCAGGCGAGCGCCAGCGCGCCGAGCGCCACCCCGGTGAAGACCGCCCACTTCACCCCCGTCCGGTCGTAGACCCAGAAGGACCGGATTCCGGCGATGACCTGCTTCGGGTCGCGGTAACGAACCACGTAACGACGGGTGCCGACCGCCTTGACCGTCCGGATCCACGAGTAGACCACGACGAGGATGATGAACGTGTAAAAGGAGAGGTAGTTCGCATACCCGAAGATCGACGAATCGATGCCGGCCGGGATCATGGGAAAGATCATGGCCGCGATGAGGCCCATCCGGCGCGAGCTGACCTCCTTCCCGATCAGGTAGACCGGAAAGACGCTCAGCGCCGCCCAGAACGGGCCCTGAAAGTCCAGGAACCATCCCGCCGCGTTGACGGCGTTGCCGCCGAAGAGCGGGGCGAAGACGATGCCCAGGACCGCGTTCATCCAGTCGAAGAGCGGCTCCCGCGGGTTGACCTCTCCGAAGGGGAACCGGAGCAGCGGGTCCTTGATCAGGTTCGTATGGTTCTGGATGATGTAGGTCATCACGCGAGAGTGGTAGTAGGAGTCCGAACCGCCCGCGTAGGTGTAGAGCGCTCCCCACTGCTGGATGATGGGGTAGGTCCAGAGGGTGCGGATCGCGAACGCGATCCCGAATGCGGACAGCAGGATGGCGACCGTCCAGCCGTTACGGCGCCACCAATCCGAGCTCAACTGCATCGTGGCCCGGCTCTCCTCGAACCGGCGGGCGCGAGACTTGGGGGGTGTATAAATAGGCTGCTCTTTTGAATCGCCGCCGGCAACGCGGGACCCTCCGTCACCCTCGGAGGGCTAGTCCCGGACCCGAAACCGGTAGAAGTACCGGCCGTCCCCCACGTCGTACGTCTCCGCCCGGACCGCCTGGCCGATCCGGAGCTCGTTCCAGGGTCGGCCCTCGATGCGCCCGAACAGCCGAAGGGGGGCCCCGTCGAGGTCGATGAGCCCTACTGCGAAGGGGACCTCGGACTCCATCCCGAGCGGCGCTCCTCCGAGCACCGCGCTGAAGGCGTAGATCCGGCCCCCCTCGGGAAGGTCGACCCACTCGAGCTGCTCGGTGTGGCACCCCGGGCAGGCCGTGCGAGGCGGCCAATGCAGGGAGCCATCCTTCGGGCATCGGGTCGTCGAAAGGTGCCCGGTGCGGAGACGGTCGAAGAAGCCCGAGAGCCGGGTCTGGTCGGCCGTCTCGAGTGGGAAGAAGTCGAGAAGGAACGGTCGTTTCTCGCGGAGCCGTGGCTCCGTCGGGGGCGCGGTCGCGGGGGCCGGTGGCTGTTCGGCGGGGGCGGAGGGCGAGGCCGAGGCGGAGCCGGTCCGGCGCGGGCGGCTCTCCGCGCTCACGCGGCCCCTCCCCGCTGATAGATCATGAGGGAATGGACGTTCGCGCTTCCCGATAGGTTGTGGACCAGCGCCCATTCGGGGTTCGGCACCGCGCGCGCCGGCGGGACCTTCGCCTGGAACTGTTGGACGACCTCGACCGCTTGCGCGACTCCGGTCGCACCGAGAGGATGGCCGCACCCGAGCAGCCCACCTCGTGGGTTCACCACCAGTTTCCCGCCAACGTCTCCCTGCCCGTCCGCGGCGAACTGGCCCCCCCGGCCACGCTCGCACCAGCCGAACATCTCGTATTCGATGATCTCCGAGATGGTGAAGCAATCGTGCACCTCGGCGAGGTCGATGTCGTCCGGGCGCGATCCCGGCGCGACCGAAGGCCTCGCGGGCGGCGTGCCGGAGCCCGACCCAATCGGTGAGCGACCCCGCATGGGCGAGATTGTGGAAGTTCGTGTACTGGCCGGTCCCGCGGATCCAGGCGGGCGTGTCCGTGAACTGGCGCGCACGTTCCTCCGCGACCAGGACCACGGCCGCGGCGCCGTCGGTCATGGACGAGCAGTCCCCCAGTCGCAACGGAGGGGCCACCACGGGCAGGTGCAACAGCTTCTCCCGGGAGAACTTCTTTTCGTAGAACTGCGCGCTCGGGTTGGTGTTGGCGAACCGGTGGTTCTTCTCGCTGACCGCGGCCATCTGCTCCTCCGTCGTGCCGTACTCGAGCTGGTGCCGTTGGGCGACCATCGCAAAGAACGGAGGGGCGGTGGCCCCGTGCGGTCCGTCCCACGGGCGGTCCATCACGCATCCCATCGCGCTGTTCGCCTCGGCCATCGAGGGGAGGTTCATCTTCTCGACCCCGACTGCGACCGCGACGTCGGAGAGGCCTGCGGCGATCGCGGCGTAGGCCGAGCGGATGGCGGACTGCCCCGAGGCGCAGGCGAGCTCGGTGCGTTGGACGATGCGACTGGGCCGCAACCCCATCTGTTCGGCAGCGAGCGGGGCGACGTGGGACTGGAAGGCGAAGCGCTCGGGCTCGGCGGCGCCAACGAACAACGAGTCGACCTCCTCGGCCCGCAGCTCCGGCACCGCCCGGAAGAGAGCGGCCCCGACCTCCTGGGCCAGCTCGGCCCAGGTCGCAGGACGCACCCCGAACTTCGTCGTGACCCCGCCGACCAGCGCGACATTTCGGACGTTCATCGGGGTGCCTCGCGCACCGCTTGGGCCACCCGGTCTCCCGTTTCGGAGGTGGTCGCCGTGCCGCCCTGGTCGTACGTGCCCGAGCCGCCGTGTGCGAGGACGTCCGCGAGCGCTCGCTCGAGCCGGTCGGCCTGCTGCACGAGACGGGGGTCGGCCTGGGTCGAGCCCAGCCAACGGAGCATCTGTTCGACGGCGAAGAACGTCGCGAAAGGGTTCACCTGGTTCTTCCCCGCGTACTTCGGCGCCGAGCCGTGGACCGGCTCGAACATCCCATGGGCCACGCCGATGTTCCCGCCGGCGGCGAACCCCATCCCCCCCTGAAGGACCGAGGCGAGGTCGGTGACGATGTCTCCCATCATGTTCGTGGCCACCGACGACGCCGTAGTGCTCAGGGTTGCGTATCAGCCACTGGGTGAAAGCGTCGACGTAGGCGTACTCCCGCTCGATCTCCGGGTACTCCTTGCCGACCTCCTCGAAGACCTCCCGGAAGAACCGGCATCCCTCGAGAACGTTCGCCTTGTCGATGCACGTGACGCGCTTGACCCCGTCCTCGGGGGCGCCGCGGGGGCGGGTGCGGGCGAGCTCAAAGGCGAACCGGATGACGCGCTCGGCCCCCTTGCGGGTGATCACGCGGGTGTCGACCGTGACCTCGGTCCGGCCGGCGCGCTTGAGGCGCCCCCGGGCCGGCGTATACAGACCCTCCGTGTTCTCTCGGACGATCACCATGTCCACGTGTTTTGGCGACCACACCTCGCGGTACTGGCCGCTGATCCGATGGGTGACCCCCGGATAGAGGCGACAGGGCCGAACGTTCGCGTACAGGTCCAGGCCCTCCCGAAGGCCGAGCACGAGGGCCCGGCCCGCGATGTCCCCGTTCGGGAGCGTCGCGCCCGGCCAGCCGACCGCGCCCAGCAGGATCGCATCCGCCCGGTAGGCCGCCGCCTCTCCTTCGGACTCCCACTCGCGACCGGTCTGAAGGTAGTACTGGCCCCCTCCGGGGTAAATCGTCGCCCGCCACGGGGCCGGGCCCCCTTCCGCGAGCGCCGAGAGGACCTTCAGCCCCTCGCGGACGACCTCGGGGCCTGTTCCATCCCCGGGGAAGACCGCGACCTCGTAGCCGGCCTCTTTCATGGGGCGGTTCCGGCCACGGTCTTCCGATGGTCGAGCTCCAGTCGGACCTTCTCGACCAGGCCTCCGACCTCGAGGAGCTCGATGAGATGATGGGGGAGCGCAGGAAAGGCGACCGAGGCCCCGGTGCGAAGGTTCGACACCCGTCCGGCCCGCATCTCGACCCGCGCGGTGTCGCCCTGCTCGAAGATCTGGCGGACCCCCCGGGCCTCGATCGTCGGGATGCCCAAGGTTGATCGAGTTTCGGTAGAAGATGCGCGCGAAGGAGTCCGCGACGACCGCCCCGACGCCGATGGCCCGCATTGCCTGCGGCGCGTGCTCCCGGCTCGACCCGCATCCGAAGTTCTCCCCGGCGACGATGATGTCGCCCGCGCGCGCCCCTGCTGCGAACTCCGGGAGGGCGATCTCGAAGACGTGCTTCTTCAGCTCGTTCGGGTCGATGATCGTGAGGTACTTCCCCCCGATGATCCCGTCCGTGTCGACGTCATTGCCGAGCACCCAGACCCGGCCCTCGATCACGTCTTTCATCGGACCTTACATCATCTCCCGGGGGTCGGCCAGCTCCCCGCGGATCGCCGCGGCCACGGTCGCAGCGGGAGACAGCAGGTAGATCCGGGCCTCCTTGGCACCCATCCGACCGGGGAAGTTCCGGTTGGAAGAGGACGCGCAGACCTCTTCCGGGGCGAGGATCCCCATGTTCCCACCGAAGCAGGCCGAGCAGCTCGAGTTCGTGAAGACCGCGCCCGCCTCCGTGAACGTCTCGATGATCCCTTCCTCCAGGCACTGTTGGTAGATCTTGGTCGAGGCGGGCGAGACGATGAACCGGACCCCGGGGGCGACCTTATGGCCCTTCATCATGCGCGGCCCCCTCGCGAAGGTCCTCGATCCGCGCGTTGGTGCAGGAGCCGAGGAACACCTGGTCGACCTTGACGTGCTCCCCGACCACGTCGGGCAGGGGGCGGACGTTGTCGGGCGAGTACGGGCAGGCGACCATCGGCGGCATCCCGTCGACGTCGATGTCGATCACGCGCTCGTACTGGGCGTCCGGGTCGGGCACGAGCGGGTGCATCGCGTGCTTGGCGATCGGCGCGAGATAGTCGAAGGTCCTCTGGTCCGGGCGCGACCATCCCGGCCTTCGCACCCATCTCGGTCGTCATGTTGCAGATCGTGAAGCGTTCGGGCATGGAGAGCCTCTCGATCGTAGGCCCGGAGAACTCGACCGCCTTGTACGTCGCACCGGTCGTCTTGATCTCCCCAAGGATGCGTAGGACCAGGTCCTTCGCGGTCACGCCCTTGCCGAACCGCCCGTGCACGCGTACCTGGACCGTAGGAGGAACCTTCAGCCACAGCTCGCCGAGCGCGAGGACCGCGGCCATCTCCGTGGGTCCTACGCCGGCGGCGAACGCGCCCATCGCCCCGAGCATGTTGGTGTGGGAGTCCGTTCCGACGGCGAGGTCCCCCGGGACGACCCAGCCGTTCTCGGCCAGGATCTGGTGGCAGATCCCGTGGTTCCCGACATCGTAGAAGTGCGGGAGGTGGGTCTCGGCCGCGAACTTTCGAAGGATCCGGTGGAGGACGGCCGCCCCCTCCGTCGAGGCGGGGACCCAGTGGTCGATGGCGATGACGACCCGGTCGGGGTCCCAGACCTTCTCCGCTCCCATCTGATGGAACGGGGCCACGGTCTGGGCGCCCTGTTCGTGCATCATGGCGAGGTCGACCTTTCCCTCCACAATCTGGCCGGGGACGACCCGCTCGAGGCCGCTCGCTCGCCCGAGCACCTTCTCCGCCAACGTCAGTCCGTGGCCGTTCGAGTCCGTCACGCCTGGACCGCCTTGATCCCGACGGCGTCGACGATGACCCAGAAATCCTCGTCGGACATTCCGGGTCGCTCGAAGAGCTGGCGATACGCGCTCAGGAAAGCACGCAGCTTCTCCTTGGAGCGCCCCTCGGTCTCGGTCTTCACCCGGCTCGAGGAGCTCGAGGAGCAGCGGGTCCGAGGTGGTGATCCCACGCTCCTTCAACTTCTCGACCAGGGCCGCCTTGCCCGTGTGCTTTCCGAGGATCATCTGCCGTTTGCGACCCACGACGTGCGGCTGGAGGGGCTCGTAGGTCAACGTGTGGGCGAGGATCCCGTGGGTGTGGATCCCCGCCTCGTGGGAGAATGCATTGTATCCCACGAGCGCCTTGTTGGCGGCGATCGGAACTCCCGAGAGCTCCTCGACCAGGCGCGAGAGCTCGTAGAGGCGCTCCGTCTGGATCCCGGTCCGGACCCCGTAGAGCGACTCGAGGGAGAGCACGACCTCCTCGAGCGAGGCGTTCCCGGCCCGCTCTCCGAGGCCGTTCACGCAGACGTGAGGGGCCCGGGCCCCGCACTCCATCGCCGTCAGGGTATTCGCGGTCGCCAGACCGAAGTCGTTGTGGCAGTGGATGGAGAGGTCCTTCGCCTTCACCCGGCGCTGGAACTCCTTCAGGTACCATCGAAAGGTCAGCGGGGTCATGATGCCGACCGTGTCGGAGACGACGAGCCGGTCGGCGCCTTCCTCTTGGACCGCGCGATACAGTCGTTCCGACGAAATCGAACGGGGCACGAACGGTGTCCTCGGTCACGAACGCGACGTGCAGCCCCGCGGCTTTCGCCTGGCGCACCGTGGCCCGGCTCGCCGCCAGGACCTCCTCCTGGGTCATCCGGAGCTTGTAGCGAAGGTGGACATTGCTCGCAGCCACGAAGATGGCGATGTGGGTGGCCCCGCTGCGGATCACGGCGTCGACGTCCGTGGGTACGGTCCGTGCTGCGGCCAGGACCTTGGCCTTCAGAGCCGGCGTGCGCCAACAGATGGACGGCGCGCGCCTCCTTCTCCGATACGACCGGGATGCCAGCGTTGAGCAGCGGTACGCCGATCTCGGAAAGTAGCTCGGCGATCTGGAGCTTTTCTTCGGGCGAGAAGTGCACTCCGGGCGTCTGCTCGCCGTCCCGCAGGGTTTCGTCCCACAGCACGATGCTGTCGGGAAAGGTGCGTCGGGACACGGTGGCCGAGTGGTAGTCCTCGACCAGCGCGGTCTCCGCCATCGACGCTTCCACCCGTCGACCCCCATTAACCTTTGTCGAACGGTGAGGGGCCCGGACCCCCGGGCGGCGGGCTTGGGCTCGAGGATCCGAGCGCCTCCGGCCACCGATACAGATAGACGTCCGTCTCCTCATCGTAGACAGTAGCCGTCCAACCCCCGATCTTGTGACAGTGGCTCACGACCCTCGCGCCGGCACGCAGTTCGGCCTCCAGTTTGGGTCGAAGACGGGCCATCGCTCCGGGCCACAGGAAGGCGGTGACGACGGTCGCAGGGCGAAAGTCGAGCCGGAAGAGGTTGCCCCACGTTAGTTGAATCCGGTCCCCGAAGGGCCCGAGGCGCCGACGGAGCCATAGGATCAGAAATCGCACCGGTTCCACCTCGACCCCCACCACCCGTGCCCGGTAGATCCGGGCGGCTCGGAAGACGATTGCGCCGGTACCGGCCCCGAGGTCGTACACCAGGTCTCCCGGTCCGACCTCCGCCAGGCGAAGCATCGCCCGGACCGAGTGTCGGGGCGTGGGCTGGTAGCCAGCGCCGAAGACGAACGATGCAAAGACAAAGTACGCCACGACCGCGAGCGCCACCAGGAGCAGGGCGTACCAGAGGTCGACGGTGAATGCCATGCTGTCTATCGGGCGCTGTACCATTCCCGGTAGAGACGCTCCGCCGCGCTCCACGGGTCGACCTTCCGCCCGACAACGTGATCGAGAAGCTGCCGCAGCTCTGCGTCCCGCTCGAGGCGGTCGGATACGTCTCGACCCACCCGGTCGCGCAGCCGCCCGGCGATCTCCGCGGCTAGCCGACCGTCGTTCGCCGGCGATGCGGGCTCCGGACTCATCCAAGAAGCGCTCGTGGGCGACGACCGCCTCCCAGAGCTCCGGAATCCCAGAGGGGATGGTCGTCGAGGTGCGGACGACGCGGGAGGTCCAGTTGTCCTGCGTCTTACCCAGCGCCGCGAGCTCGCTCAGGTCACGGGCCGCGAGCTCGGCTCCGGGAAGGTCAGCCTTGTTCACGTCGAACACATCGGCGATCTCGAACAGGCCGGCCTTCAGGGTCTGCACTTCGTCGCCGAGGTGGGGAACGAGCACGACCACGCTCGTGGTCGCGATCTCCCGGATCGCTACGTCCGCCTGGCCGGAGCCCACGGTCTCCACGAAGACGACGTCGAATCCCGCAGCTTCGAGAAGTCGTGCGACCTCTCGGGTCGACGCGGCCACCCCCCCCGCCTCCCCGCGGGTCGCCATCGACCGAAAGAAGACTCCGTCATCGTCGGCCCGACGTTCGAGCCGGATTCGGTCCCCGAGGACCGACCCTCCCGAGTACGGGCTCGATGGGTCGACCGCGATGGCCCCGACCGTCTTACCCTGAGCACGGAGCAGACCGATCAGCGCGCTCAGCAGGCTCGACTTTCCGACCCCCAACGGGCCGGTGAGGCCGACCAGCGGGATGCGACCGGTCCCCGGGTAGAGTGCCCGGACCACCGGACCGGCCGCTGCGTCGCCGTTCTCGACCGCGGTGATCATCCGGGCGAGCGCGCGTCGGTCCCCGTTCCGGATCGCCCGGGCCGCCGGCGGGGCTGTGGCGGTCCCGGTCATGCCGCGCCGCGCGCGAGCCGCCGGGCGGTGGAGACGATCTCCTCGAGGGAGGTTCCTGGGCCGAAGATCGCCCGGACACCGGCCTTCTTGAGCCGGCGGGCATCCTCGTCGGGAATGATTCCACCCGCGAAGATGGGAATCTTGTCGGCCTTCTGCTCCTTCAGGAGGGCGAGGATCCGCGGGAAGAGGGCCATGTGGGCCCCGGAGAGGATCGACAGGCCGATCAGGTCGACGTCCTCCTCCAACGCCGCTCGAACGACATCCTCCGGGGTCTGTCGAAGTCCGGCGTAGATTACCTCCATGCCGGCGTCCCGGAGGGCCCGCGCGACCACCTTGGCTCCCCGGTCGTGGCCGTCGAGCCCAGGTTTGGCGATCAGGACTCGGATCGGGGTGGCCCTCGTGCGCCGTGCCATGAGAATGCCCTGCCGTTCTCGACGGGCCTGACGGAAAAAAGCTTTCCCCCGAACGACTCGACTGCCTAGAGCACCACCAACAGGTCCAGGATTAGGTTCCCGAGAGCAATGGCGGCGACGGCCCCGAGGAACAGGAAGACGATGAACGGCAGCTGGGGACCGACCCGGACCCGGGGCACCCCGCGTTTCGTGAGCTCGACCGCGATCTTTTCGCGCCATTTCCGGTCCTCCTCCGAGGTTTCGATCGCATCCTCCTGCGCGCGGTCCAGGGGGAAGTTCGGGTCCCGAACCCACACCCATCGGTTGGGCAGCTCAGGCACCGGGATGGTGTAGGTCGTGAACCCGTCTTGGAAATGGAACTCGCGACGGGACAAGTTCAGGAACGCGAGGGCCAGCGGGGCCGCCACGGAGAGGAGCGCGGCGTCCACCAGCAGGTCCACCGCGAACGGTAGGACCGACGTGACGGGTCCGACCGCCGCGGGTACGGCGAGCACCGGGCGTCGGGAAGAACGGGACCATCAACCCGGCTACCATGACGCCCTTTGCGTCCGCTCCGCCGAAGAGTACGCCGGCCTCAAAGAGCGCCCGCGCGAAAAGGACGCTCACGACCACGGCCACCACACCGACCGGCACCTGGCCCGGTCCGAGACCGAGCCGAAGCACGGCTGCCCCGACGATCGCCAGGACCACCACGTAGACCCCAAGTTCGACCCAATCGGCCCGGTTGCTCCCCTCCAGGAGGGCGTCCCAGGGGAGGAGGTGTTCGAGCACGAACCCGGCCGCCAGGAGCCACAGCAGGAGGGGAACCCATCCTCCCGGGGCGACCACCACGGCGCCCAGCACGGTGCCGGCGAGCCCGAGCGCTATCCAGAGCCGGTCCGGGACCTCCCGGATCCTGACGTCTAGGACGGCCGCGACCCCGAGACCGAGGAGGAGCAGCCCCGCGCTGATGTCCAGCAGGGTGGCGTCCGGGACCGACACGACGTTCTCCAGGTATGGTTCCCGACGAGGAGCCCCCTTGATAAGCCCGAGTTTGCGAGCGCAGCGGTGCGGTCTCGCTTTTCTACGCGGCCGGTCTTCTTACAGTTGCATGGCCACCGATCCTTGGCCGGGGACTCCTTCAGCGGCGGGCGGGGGAACCCCATCTACGGTAAGCCGCCCACCTTCGCCCGAGCGGGGCCGCCGTCGTTGGCGCCTCCCGGTGATCGCGGCGGTAGTGGCCGTCGGCCTCCTGCTCGTCGGGTTGGTGACGACCGGAGTGATCCCGCTGGCCAAGAGCTCCTCGGAACCCGCGTTCGCGCCGACGTTCCAGGGGGCGGTGAACGAAGGACAATCGACCGCGAACGCGGCCCACGGCGGACCGTGGGGGGCCGCGCTCGGGATCGCACTACGGATCCCGCTGTCGATCACGGTTCCCACGGGGAACATCACCCAGAGCCTGCCCTCCATCAGCGGGTGCAACGCCACGCTGGACTCCCACCTGCCGACGGACGTCGTGGTCCAGGGCACTCCCGCCTCGGCCGGGCCGGGCGCGTCAGCGTTCTGGATCGTCCTCTACGTGAACTCCTCCGGGGGAACGGTCGGACTCATGGTCGACGGGGGAACCTCGATGAACCTCTTCACGCTGGGGGGGACAGCGTGCTCAACCCTCCTGAAGGGGCTAGCGGCCTTCCCCGCTGGGTCTCCCGACTCTCCCACCATCGTCGACGCGGTGAACGCCTCCGGGGGCAGCACTTTCCTCGCCGACCACCCGGGGGCGACGCAGGTCTTCCTGGGCGCGAGCATCATCCTCCTGGAGCCCACGTGGATCGTCGTTTTCACTTCCTGCGCGATCACCCCGCTCGGAAACTCCTCGGGGGAGGAGTTCAACGCCTCGGTGATCGGCACGACGGTCGAGAACGTGACCTCAGGACCCGTGAGCTGCAGCCTCCCCACCGGGACGGGCCTCCCGACCCTGACGGGCCCGTTCTCGGCTCCCTCTCCCATCGGGAAAGCTATTTAGAGGGCCTGTCGGTCGCCCCGCCCCTCGAGGTTCAATGGTCGAGTACAAGCTCGTCATCTCCGAGCTCGCCGTTTCGCTGGCACGTACCGTCACCGACCCCCAGGCCGCTGGCTTCCTCGGCAAGCGGATCGGAGAGACCGTCGGCGGCGAGCTGATCGGGGCGGCCGGCTACACCTTCCGTATCAGTGGGGGGACCGACAAGAGCGGCTTCCCTCTCCGCCCCGACCTGCCGGGGGCCCGCCAGACGCGCCTGTACGTCGGCACGGGCTTTGGGTTCCAAGCCCCTAGGGCCGGGATGCGCAAGCGTCGGACGTTCCGCGGGAACACGATCAGCGAGGATACCGTTCAGATCAACCTCGTGGTCGAACAGAAGGGCTCCAAGCCCCTCGCGGAGCTCCTCGCGGCCTCATGAAGGTCCCCCGACAACCCGAGGTCAACATCGGTCTCGTAGGGCACGTCGACCACGGGAAGACTACCCTCACGCAAGCGCTCACCGGCGAGTGGACCGACCGCCACTCGGAGGAACTGAAGCGAGGGATCTCGATCAAGCTCGGCTACGCGGACGCCGCCTTCTTCCAATGCCCGAACTGTCCGCCTCCGACCTGTTACGGGGTCGACCCCGACGTGCGCGAACTGCGGCGGGGAGGCGAAGTTCCTCCGCGCTGTCTCCTTCGTCGACGCGCCCGGCCATGAGACGCTCATGGAGACCATGCTCAGCGGGGCGGCGATCATGGACGGGGCCCTCCTCCTCATCGCGGCCAACGAGACGGTGCCCCAGCCCCAGACCCGGGAACACCTCTACGCGCTCGATATCATCGGCGTGCACAAGGTCGTCGTGGTCCAGAACAAGATCGACCTGCTCTCGAGCGAGGCGGCCGAAGACAACTATCGGCAGATCACTGAGTTCTTGAAGGACTCCCCCGTCGCCTCGGCACCCGTGGTCCCCATCAGCGCCAACCATCGTGTCGGGGTCGACGCGCTCATCGAGGCGATCGAGGCGACGATCCCGACCCCGAAGCGCGACCCGAAGAAACCCCCCCTCATGTACGTCGCCCGCTCGTTCGATATCAACCGTCCCGGCACCCGTCCCGCGGCCCTGCAAGGGGGCGTGCTCGGAGGCTCTCTCATCCAGGGCCACCTGAAGGTCGGGGAGGAGATCGAGATCCGACCGGGCACCACGGGGGCCCCGGGCAGGACACGCGGAGTCCCTCACGACCACCGTCACGTCGATCTTCTCTGGGGGGCAGGAATGGGACGAGCTCCACCCGGGGGGCCTCGCCGCCCTCGGGACCGGCCTCGACCCGTCCCTCGCGAAGGGCGACGGCCTGACGGGTCGACTCGTGGGGACCGCGGGCACGCTCCCCCCCGTAAGCCAGAAGATCCACCTCCGAGCGACCCTCCTCGACCGGGTCCTGGGGGCCCAACGCGAGATCAAGGTCGAGAAGATCCGTACGAGCGAGGTGCTTGCCGTCACTGTGGGAACGACCATCGCCGCGGGCAAGGTTACCAGCGCGAGGGGGAACGACATCGAGCTCGCGCTGAACCGAGCCGTCACAGTGTTCCCGGGGAGCCGGGTGGCCATCTCCCGCAAGCTGAACGCCTGGCGCCTCATCGGCTACGGGATGGTCGAGGGAGGGAGCCGGTGAGGCCCGACCTGCTCGAGATCCTGCGGTGCCCGGTCTGCCGTGGCGAATTGACCCTCGTCGCTACCCGAACCGAGCGCGAGGAGATCCTCCAGGGGACGCTGACCTGCCACCAGTGCCACGTCGACTATCCCATCGCGGACGGGATTCCGGACCTCCTCCCGCCCGACGAACGGGGACTAGACTCCGCGCCGCTCACGCGGCGTAGTAGTACCCGAGCACGACGAAGAACACCAGCACCACGACCCCGATGGCCGGCACGAGCCAGGGGATGGCCCCTCGGGTACGCGCCTGCACAGAGCTCGCGACCGTCACCACAGGGATCGCGAACGCGAGCCAATAGCCGGTCAGGATGGTCTGGTACAGTGCGTAATCGGTACGGTCCCCGTGCGGGTCCCTCACGGCAAGCACCACCACGAGCAGGACCGAGAAAGCCAGGAAGGCCAAGCTCACCCCGGCCGCGTCGAGATACCCTTCGAACCCCCGCTTCCGGCGAGGGTAGGAGGTTCGGAGGAGGACGAGCATGACGACGAACAGGACCAGAGTGGCGAGCAGCACATAGAACCCGGGGGTGGCGAGGGTGAGGTCGTAGGGACCCACTGCGGGAGCGGCTGACGACACGGGGCGTCCCTACGGCGCGAGGAGCACGGCGCGGGCCGGGCCGCCGTCCGCGTCGTAGAGACGAAGCGGCAGGCACACGAGCTCGTAAGCTCCCGGCGCCGCGTGGGCGAGCTCGATACCTTCGAGGATGAGGACTCCGTTCCCGAGCAGTGCCCGATGGACAGGGAATGCTCCTGTCGGGTCGTTCTCGATGGAGAGGGAGTCGATCCCGACCAGCCGGAGCCGACGGGCGACCAGCGCCTCCGCGGCGCGGGGGCCTAGCGCGACGTAATCGGAGAAGAAATCTCTGCTCTGCTCCCACCTCGCGGAATTCGCGGTACGGAAGAGCACCCGTCGGGTCCCCGGAGGGAGTCGGTCGACGTCCTCCGGCCCGACCTCCCGCTGGGCCGGATCCACCGCGACGACCCAGCACGGTCCGTTGAAGTCCTCCAGGTCGAGCCGGTCCGCGGGGAGTCCATTCGCGAAGAAATGCCGCGGGGGGTCGAGGTGCGTACCGGCGTGCGAACCGAACGACAGGGTGGAGACATTGTAGGCATCTCCCCGGGCGAGCGATCGGTGGGGGTCTGACCGAAACTCGGGGTCCCCCGGGAACGCCGCCATCCCGGTCCTGAGCTGCATCGAGATGTCAATCCGCCGCATGGTTCGTGCAGCCTGCGAGCCCGGCCGGGTCTCCTTCCTCTGTCCCATAAGGGTTCGGTTCCATGTCCGCCCCTCTCCGATCCTCTCGGACCGAAGGGCCTGCCGTTCGAGCCGAAGGGTTAAGCGGACCCAGCCCGAGCGCGCGGGGATGGCCCGCCATCGGCCGGTTGAAGAGGAGGACACCCCGGACGACGAGGAGGAGGACCTCGACGAGGGACCCTCCCGCACCCGTACTGCCCCCCGTCGCGGGTACCTTCGAAGGAAAGCCCCTCAGCGCGGTCGTCCGTCCCCCGTGCGACGATGGTCGGCGACCGGATCGACCTCCGAAGAGGAGGAGGACGAGGACGATGCGGATGCGGCGCGGCAGTCTCGCTGGCGGCAGAGCCGGGTCCCGGTCTTTTGGCGCGCCCGGGACTCCCTGTACTTCGGTCCCCTCGTGGCGCTCGCCATCGTCGTGTTGATGGTCGTGGGCCTGTACGCCTTCACACAGAACTGGCCCCCCGCCTACGTCATCGAATCACCGAGCATGCAGCACGGACCGAACGATGTGCTCGGCGTGATCAACACCGGCGACCTCGTGCTCGCGGAGAAGGTCCCGACCTCCAGCATCCAGACGTACGTCCAGGGACTCCTCACCGGTTACTCCACCTACGGCGAACCCGGCGACGTTCTGCTGTATTGGCCCAACGGGGGAGGCAGCACCCCGATCATCCATCGGGCCATCGTCTACCTGGAGTACGACCCGGTCGTCAACGGCTACAACATCTCCATGCTCCAGGGGCTCACGTGCGGGAACGTGTCCGGCAACGTCTACGCGACCCCAAACACGGTCGGGAACTGCGGGACCACGGGCCTCACCGGGACGCTCGACCTCTTCGGCATCGGCTGGGCGAGCGCCAACCTAACGGTCCAGCTCAACCCCGGCGTCCTGGGAAAGCACTCGGGTTACCTTACGATGGGGGACAACAATTTCCTGAACGCGCAGTCGCCCAACAGCGGTTGCTTCTCCCAGTGCCTCGGAGACCCGGATCAGGTGGCTGGCCTGAGCACGCTGGTCGAGCCGTCCTGGGTGGTCGGCGTCGCGCGCGGGATGCTCCCCTGGTTCGGTGCGTTCAAGCTCGCGCTCGAAGGGAACACCCAGTTCGTCCCCTCCCAGTCCTGGCAATTCCTGGGGATCACGATCGTCGGGCTCGTGGGGCTGGCGGTGGGGATCCACTACGCACTCCGGGCGGAAGGGATCGAGGACCCTCGACGCCGGGAGCAGGAGGAAGAGGAGGAGGAGGAAGAAGAGGAAGAGGAGACTGCGCCCCCGGAATCGCGGGGCCGTCGCTTGCTGCGCTCGCTCCGACCCTGGACGTCGATGGACGAAGATGCGGAAGAGGAGGACGAGTCGGTGCCGCCTCGGCACTCCCGCCCTCGACCCCCGAAGCCCCACCCCGCCGCCCGCCGGGGTCGACCTCATCCCCGGGTCCGTCGGGCCCCGAAACCCAAGCCTCACCACCCCGCACCCCACGACGACGACGAGCCGTAGTTCCCGCTCGCGAAATCCTTTAGAGGGAGGCGGGGTCCCACCGGCGAGGCGACGACATGCACGTGATCGGAGGCACGGCGTCGACCGCCCTGGCGGAGCGCGTTTCCCGAGAACTCTCCAACGCTCCGTTCGGGATCCCCTTCACCAAGCGGTTCCCGGACGGCGAGATGTACGTCCGCGTCGGAGGCCGGCTCGAGGGGGAGGACGTCGTGCTGGTCCAGTCGACCCGGACGGATGCCGACCTTCTCGAGCTCTTCCTGCTCCAGGACGCGGTGCGAGAGGCGGGGGCACGCCACGTCTACGTCGTGGTCCCTTACTTCGGATATGCCCGTCAGGACCGGCGGTTCTTTCCGGGCGAGCCGGTGAGCGCCCGGACCCTCTGCCGCCACGTCGAGCTGGACGCGGACGCCGTCGTGACGGTCGACCTCCATTCCTCGCAGACCCTGGCCCAGTTCACGAAGCCCGCGTACGAGGCGAGCGGGATCCCAGCGATCGCGCGACTGCTTCGAGAACGCCCGGTGGACATCCTGGTCTCCCCGGACAAGGGAGGGGTGGAACGGGTGCGACGTATGGCGCAACTGCTCGACAAGCCCTGGTTCGCCCTCGACAAGAAGCGCATCGATAGCGAGCACGTCGAGCTGAAGATCCCCTCCGAGCTCCCCGCGAACATCGAGGGGAAACACCTCGTCCTCGTCGACGACGTGATCACGACCGGCGGCACGATGGTCGAAGCGGCCAAGCTGTTGAACAAGAACCGGGCGGGCGCGGTCAGCGCGGCCTGCACCCACGGGTTGTTCCTCCGCGACGCCTTCGAGCGGATCAAGGCCGTCACCGACGAGGTCTATTCCACGGACACGCTCGGCAACGCCGCGGAGAAGGCGTCGGTCGCTCCCGACATCGCCGACATCCTCCGCCGTCATCTTCCGATGGACTAGCCCGGAGGCCCCGGTGGATCCTCCGCGCCCCGCGACCTCGGCGCCCCCCGACGAGCTCCTCGAGCTGTTCCAGGCGATCCGTAAGGAGCTCGAGCTGCGGGAGGAAGCTCCCTCGGGGGCCTGGGTCGAGAGTTCGGCCGCCGAATCTCGCGCGGGCACCCGGCCCGCCTGGTTCTACCCCCCGAGCGACGGGGGTGGCGGGATCGCGTTCTACTCGCGCCGGGGTCCGAAGGTCTGGGGCCACGTACACTCCGCGATGGGTCCCGCCGCCTCCGAACGCGCCCGCCGCCTGGCCGAAACGCTCCTTGGCTCCCTTCCCCCCGAGGTCCGCTGGGTCTCGGTGGGGTTCTCCGGCTTTGACCTCGAGGAGGAGCGCCGTGTCGTCCGGGGGCTCGCCGCCCGCCCGGGGGCGATCGCAGTGGAGCGGTACCAGATGGAACGCGCGGTACGGCTGGACGGACCCCCGCCGCCCCCCGAGCCTCCGGCCGGCCTGGAGCTCATTCCTCCACGGGCGGCGACGGTCCAGGCGCTGGGTGACCTGGACGCGCGGGGATTCCGTGGGACCGTCGATGACCTCGTGATGGGGGGTACGGTCGAACAGTACACGGAGATCGTCCAGAGCCTGCTCGACAGCCGGATCGGCCGCTTCCTCGAGGAGGCGTCTACGCTCCTGTACCAGGCGGACCCTCCCCGGCTCGTGGGCGGAATCCTCGTCTCAGAGGCTTCACCCCGGGAGGGAGTCATCCTGGACCTCGTGGTCGACCCCGAGCGGCGGATGCACGGCTACGGTCGGTTCCTCTTGCGCTGGGGCCTACGGGCGCTCCACGCACTCGGCTACACGACCGCGACCCTGTGGGTGACGGAGGCGAACGACGCCGCCCTCCGTCTCTACGAGTCGGAGGGGTTCCGGCGCACCGCCTCCACGGTCCTCTTCCATTGGACGCGACCGTCCGGCGAGCCGCATCCGCAGGACGCTCGATAATCGCAGGTGTCGTACATCCACCGGGGGCAGGCGGGCAGTCCGCTCGGGTCGCCGCTCGCGAGCGCTTCGGCGAGTGACATGGAGCGCGCGCGCCAGACCCGAGAGAACACGGAGGACGGCGTGAAGGTCATCTCGAGGACCTGGAGCCGGTCGGACTCGGTCGCTGCCTGCTCGTAACCGACGATCAGGCGGGCGGCGGTGGTGCCGGTCGCCACGCAGCGAAATCCGAGCTCCAGGGCGTACTGGGGAGACCGGGCGAGCCACTCGGTCAGCGGGACCCGGGTACGGGCTCGCGAGGTTCGTACCAGATACGGCGCTCCGAACAGCCCTCCCACCTCCTCGTCGGGTTCCTCCGACCGCGTGGGGAGACGGTTGACCTCCCCGAGGCTCCCTCCCTCCACGGCATCGGTGAGACGGCGGTAGAGGTCCGAGGGCTCACTTATCGGCGGCGTCGGGGCCGGGGCTATCGGCGGGGGGAGCGTCCGACGGAAGAACGCCCGCCGAGGATAGATGAGGTCCCGGAACCGTTCCACCACCGGAGGGCCGCCCGAGGCCGGCAGCCCGGCGATCGCGACGGTCAGCGCGTCGGCGACCTCCGGTCGGGGGACGGGCGCGCCCGCGTGGTACGTTGCGAGGGGTCCGAGGATGGGCTCGGTGCCGGCGCAGTCGCAAACCCCGGTGACCTGGTACACGCAGCCGCGCCCGAACCAAGCACACCGAGGAAGGTCGGTCGCCGCCCGCGTCGCGAGCGCTCGACGAAGGCCCTCCGCCCGGCGGTTCATCTCCGAACGGATGGGTCCCAGCTCGTCGAATTCGAGGTCGTAGGCCGCCACCTCTTCGACCCTCTCCCCACCGAGGCGGAGGTAGATGAGGCGTCCCCGGGGCTGGTCCAGCAGCGCGCAGTACATCCCGAGCTGGTCGACGTGGTCGGGGCGAGACTGGCGGAGTTCTTCACCGGGCAGTGGGGAGCTAGTGGTCTTCACTTCGATCGGTCGATCGGCGAGGACGTCGACCCTCCCGTGAAGTCCGTCCCGGCGGACTCGCACCTCGAGCGCCCCGCTGGGAGCCAAGATGACCCCAAGCGCCCGATGAAGCCGACGGCCACCTTCCAACCGGAGCTCGCGGTCGGGGGAGGGAGCGATGGGTGGGCCAACCGCGCGCCAGAAAGCTTGACGGGGGGCCAACAGGTCGGTGACGCTCACCGACCGGGGAGACCCCGCGGGCCGGAGACGCGCCGCGAGCAGACGGGCGAGCTCGTCGTCCTCGCGCAGGGAGACCGCGCTCCTCCACTCCGGCTCTCCCGGAACGGCTCCGGTTCCCAAGCGCACGGTGAACGATACCCCCGTAGGTATAGGAGGCTGGGGAGGGAGCCAGAAGCCGCTATACTCGGACGGCCGGTCGTGGCAATGTGAGCGGTGCGAGTCGCCGGCCCTTGATCATCGGGAGCGGGATCGCCGGGCTCTACGTGGCGCTGCGGTGTCGCGAGATGGGCTTGCGCCCGACGCTGGTGACGAAAGGCCGGCTCGAGGAATCGAACACGCGCTACGCGCAGGGTGGCATCGCTGCGGCAATCGGGCCCGACGATTCTCCGGCGGCCCATCTCGAGGATACCGTGCGGGCGGGAGACGGCCTGGTCGACCTCACCGCGGCCCGCGTCCTGACCTTTGAGGCGCCCACTCGGATCGCGGACCTGGTTCGCTATGGCGTGCCGTTCGACACCGTCAACGGCCAAATCGCGCTCGGCCGGGAGGCCGCACACCGCCATGCCCGCATCCTCCATGCGGGAGGGGACAGCACCGGACATTCGATCGAGGAGGCGTTGAAGCGGCGGGCCCTGGAGGCGGGCATCGAGGCCCGCGAGCGTACGGTGCTCCGCGCGCTGCGCCCCGGGTCGCGCGACGGGCCGGTTGCCATTCTCTCCGACGCGGGCGGGGACCGGGTCGAGCAGTTGGACCCGGGCCCTGTGGTGCTCGCCACCGGCGGCACCGGCAGTCTGTACCGCCAGAGTTCGAACCCGTCGGTGGCGACGGGCGAGGGGGTTGCGATCGCCTTTCGGGCGGGCGCCCTGCTCACGGACATGGAGTTCATCCAGTTCCATCCGACGGTCTTCTGGCGCGCCGGCGCCCCTCGGTTCCTCATTACCGAGGCCCTCCGCGGCGAGGGCGCGGTACTGCTCAACGAGGCGGGCGAGCGGTTCATGCCCGGCTACCACCCGGATGCCGAGCTCGCTCCCCGCGACGTCGTGGCCCGGGCCATCAACCAGGAGATCCTGCGATCCCGGCACGGCTGCGTCTACCTCGACGCGACCGCGCTGCCCCGCGACCGGCTCTTCGCCCGGTTCCCCTCCATCACGACCTTCCTCTCGACCTACGGCCTCGACCTCTCGCGCGACCGGATCCCCGTGGCACCCGCTGCCCACTTCATGATAGGTGGGGTGACGACCGACATCGAGGGTCGCACCACACTCGAGGGTCTCTACGCGTGCGGGGAGGTCGCCTCCACGGGGGTGCACGGGGCCAATCGGCTCGGGAGCAATTCGCTCCTCGAAGGGCTGGTCTTCGGCGAGCGGGTGGCCCGGCAGCTCCTTCGCCCATCGCCCGGAGGCCCCCCCCCACCGACTCGGACCCTCGAGGTTCGGCTCGCTCCGGGAGCAGGTCGGCCCGAGGAGCCGGGCCCGCTCGACGAGATCCGGGACACGCTCTGGACCGGGGTGGGGATCATCCGGGCAGGCCGCCGGGCTCAGGAGCGCCCTCGCCACGTTCGAACGGATCTCGCGGGCGGTGGAACCGGCCGACCTCGACGCGCTTCCCGGCCCGCTCGCGAACGCGGCCCTAACCGCTTCGTTCGTGGCGCGTGCCGCGCTCGAGCGGACGGAGAGCCGAGGCGCCCACTACCGCTCCGACCGGCCGAAGAAGGCCGCGACGTGGCGCCACCACCTGGGACAACTTCGCCGGACCCCACCCTCCAGTTCGGCCCGGCCGCGCAAAAGGTAAGGCCCCGCCACGGGTCGCCGCCTTGATGGACCTCTCCCTGTCGGACGAGGAGCGGGAGCTTCGCGAAGCGGCCCGGCGGTTTGTCCGGAAGGAGGTCGCCCCGATCGCCGACCGGATGGACCGAGAGGATTACTTCCCCGTCGACGTCTTCCGCCGCCTGGGCGAGCAGGGGTTCCTCGGCATCACCGTCCCGACGGAGTACGGAGGGCTGGGGCAATCCTACCTGACCCAGGTGTTGATCCTGGAGGAGATCGCCCGCGCGAGCCCCGCGCTCGCCCTGAGCGTGGGGGCCCACTCGAACCTCTTCGCGGACAACCTTGCTCGGAACGGCAGCGAGGCGCAGCGGGGGGCGGCCCTCCCCGCGATTGTCCGGGGCGACGCCGTGGGGGCGCTCGCGCTCACTGAACCCGACGCGGGGTCGGACGCGGTGAGCCTTCGGACCCGGGCCGAACGCAGCGGGGACCATTACGTGCTCAACGGCTCGAAGCAATTCATCACGAACGGGCCCGTCGCGGACTGGCTGTTGGTCTACGCCAAGACCGCCCCCACTCGGGGACGGCGCGGGATCAGCGCTTTCCTAGTCGCCCGCGACGCTCCGGGCTTCTCCGTCGCCAAGAGCCTAGACAAGATGGGGATGCGCGGGTCGCCGACCGGCGAGCTCTCCTTCCAGGATTGCCGCGTCCCGGCGGACCAGCTGGTCGGGACCGAGAACGGTGGGGTTGCGGTGATGATGAGCGGGCTCAACATCGAGCGCGCGGTACTCGGTGGCATCCCGCTCGGGATACTCGCCGAGTGCCTCGATCGGTCGCTGGAGTACGCCCGGACCCGGGAACAGTTCGGGCAGAAGATCGGCCACTTCGAGCTGATCCAGCAGAAGCTGGCCGACATGTACACCGACCTCGAGGCGGCTCGGGGGCTCGTCTACGCGGCGCTTGACGCGGTCGGACGGGACCTCCGCAGCTCCCGAGCGAGCGCCGCGGCGCTCACCTTCGCGTCCGAGGCGTCGACCCGGCACGCGCTCGCCGCCATCCAGATCCATGGCGGCTACGGGTACATGCGGGACCTCCCGCTCGAGCGACTGGCCCGGGACGCGAAGCTGCTCGAGATCGGCGCTGGCACGAGCGAGATCCGCCGCCTCATCGTTGCCCGCGAGCTCCTTGGGCCCAGCTTCCGCGACGAGAGTCGGCCGCCGAGCGCCAGGACCGAACGTATATAGGTGTCGGAGGCGAATCCCAACCTATGGCCGGTCGACCACCGACGGTCAGCCGGCGGCGGCTCCACCGCGCTTCGGCTCGAGGTACTCAAGGACCTCCAGTCGATCCTGGACGACCGGGAGGTTCGCGACCGTCTGGACCGGGGGCCGCTCGCGGAGACCAAGGGCCGCGAGCATTGGATCCTCCACCTGCTCCTTCGGGCGCAAGAGTCGACCAGCTCCCATTTCGACATGCTGATCCAGACGGTCTACTCGAACCTCACGGCCCGGCTCACCTCGATGGACGACCGCTTGCAGCGGGTCGAGGGGGTCGGTCAGAGCCTTGGCGACGAGGTGAAGACCCGGCTCGAAGGCATCGAGGGTTCGCTCGCCGAGCGGGTCGGCCGGGAGATCCTGACCGGGATCGGCCAGGCCGCCATGCGAATCAGCCAGCGACCTCGGGGCCAACCTGGACACGAAGTGGAAGCCCATCGGGGATTCGGTCGAGGCGTTCGCGCAGCGTTCGAGCCAGCTGACGAAGGACCTTTCGGACACCTTCCGCGTCGCGACGCAGAACCGTCTCTTGCTGAACGAGAACGCGCGGAGGATCATCGACCTGGGTCGCGACATCGTCGCTCTCGAGGAGAGCCTGAAGCTTGCCCTTGCGAAGACCCTCGAGGAAGGTCTGCAGCCGCTCGAGCAGCGGGTGGCCGCCCTGGAGAGTCGGATGGCGAACGGAGACGTCCCGACGACGTCCTCGAACGAGACGACCCACACCTAGGCCGACCGTCATGCGCCTCTCCCCTCGACACCCTCGGTATGCGAGTCTGCGGGTCCGCGCCGGGCTCGCCGACGCGGGCCGAACGGGCCTCGTGGTGCCCGAAGGGCTCATCGCGCACGGCCGAGGCGAAGCGTTCGACTACCTGCTGGGCGAGAGGACGATACCCAGCGCGCGCCGCGCAGAACGGCTCGCTGCCGGATGGCTCCGCGCGGCACGTCACCCCGTCGTCAGTGTGAACGGCAACGTCGCGGCGCTCGCCGCTGCGGGCATCGCACGCTTGGCTCGGGCTCGCCCGGGGCTCGGTGTCGAGGTGAACCTCTTCCATCGTTCTCCGAGCCGGGTCCGCCAGGTGGGAGAGGCCCTGCATCGCGCCGGGGTCGAGCGGGTGCTCGGCCTCCGGGCGACCGCGAGGATCCCGGGCCTTCCCTCCGACCGGGCTCGGGTCGACCGGAGGGGCATCTACGCGGCCGATGTCTGCCTCATCCCGCTCGAGGACGGCGACCGGACCGAGGCCCTCCAGGCCCTGGGCAAGCGCGTGATCTCGATCGACCTGAACCCACTCTCCCGCACGAGCCAGCAGGCGGACCTGCCGATCGTGGACGAGATCTCCCGAGCGCTGGCCCACCTCGCCGAGGACGTAACTCGCAGCCGGGTCCCGACCGGCTCGGGGAGCTTCTCCCCCGTCGACCGGTCCCGCCTCCTCGCAGGGGCTTTGCGGACGATCGGCGGCAACCTCAGGCGGGGGGCGGGGGCGGCTCGCTCGCGGCCTTCTGTAGGGCGGGGGCGATCTTCCCGGCGACCCGCTCGAGGAACGACCGGTCGCTCGCGTCGAACGCCTTGAGGGTCGTTCCGTCGATATCGATCTCTCCGAGCACGGCTCCTCCGGCGCGGACCGGCACGACGATCTCCGAGCGGGTCGAGAGAAAGCAGGCGAGATACTCCGGTGAGGCCGATACGTCGTCCACGATGACCGTCCGGCCCTCCCGCACGGCCTGGCCGCAGACCCCCCGCTCCACCGGGATGCGGGTATGCTCGGTCGGCGCCGCCCCCTCCCACGCCTCCAGGACCAGGGCTCCCCCGTCGAGCCGGTAGACGCCGATCCACGGGTAGTGGGAGAACTCGGCCCGCAGGAACCGGCACACCTCGGCGAGCGCAGCGCGGCCCTGGAGGTGGGCGAGGATGGAGTCGACCTGCAGGAGCGAAGGAACCGCCCGTTTCTCGGGGACGCTCACGCGGAGGAGCCTCCCCCGTCGCGGGAGCCGACCGGGAGGGCAGCGCCGAGGGGGAGAGTCTCCGCCGGGACGGGGTGACCGTCCCGGGCCTTTGAACTCCCGAGGCGTATTCCGCCACGAGCTTTCCAGACTCGCGCCGTACCGGACTGAGCCACCTCGGCACGCCCTGATGTTTGGGACGGGATTCCACCAATAAGCTTAGCGCCCGGTCGGTGGCAGGTCGCCGCCCGACCGGCGGACGACAGCGCGAAGGTCTCCCGCGTTAGTCGCGCAGCGGATACCAGCCGCACTCCCGGCACCCGAGCGCCCGTTCCTCGCCGGGGATCTCGGTCCGGCAGTCGGGGCACGGGGCGGGTTCCGGCACGGAAAGCGCGAGGCAGTCGAAGCAGCTTCCCTCCCGACGGTCGTCGGGGAGGACAACGACCAGGCGGCCGCAGAAGAGGCAGTGGGAGAATCGTTCGTCCCCTGTCTCGAAGCTCCGACTGTCCCCAAAAGAAAGCATCGGGCCGCTCCACCAGATGCCCGGTACATAAGCCCTCTTGCGACGCACGACCGTGGGTCGGCCGTCGGCGGTCCCCGGAGGCCGCTCAGGGCTCTTGCCAGCGAGCCTTTACCGACGCGAGGACGAGCAGGCCGACCACGAACGCGAGGAGGACCGCCCAGTCGCGCACCTGGAGGCCGAACGGAAGAGGGATCAGGCCGACCGCCCCCTGGACCAGCTCCGCCGCGTAGGTCGTGGGGGAGAAGAGCGCCGCCGTCTGGGCCCACGAGGGGAGCTCGGTGAGGGGATAGTAGACCGGCGGGAGGACCGTCAGTCCGAGAGAGATCAGTGGGCTGAAGATGAACGTCTCCCGGACGTCCTGGAAGTACGTCGCGAGCGTGAAGGCGAGGGCGCAGGCGAACGCCCAGACGAGGATGAGCACCCCCGCGACAACGGCGACGCTGAGCGGCGTAGCCCATCCTTCCGCTACGAAGATCAGGACGAACACGGCGACCGCCGGGCAGCGAGTACACGAGCTCGCTCAGGGCCATCCCGGCGACGTAGATCGGGAGCCTCGACCGGGGAGGCGACCACGATGTCCTGGAACTTGAGGTCGTGCCGGTAGTGGGTGAGGTCGGACTGTAGCCCCGTGCCTACGGAGAGCATCGTGAGGATCATCCCCCCGTCACACCGTACTGCGAGCAGCGCCCCGTGCGAGACGATGTAGATGAAGAAGAGGAACGAGAGCGGCGACGCGAGGAGGTTCAGGAGGTAGAGCGGGCTGCGTGCGGATCGGGATGATGCCGTTGAGCTGGACGAACGTGACCAGGGAGCGGAGTCGGTGGCGCTCGGTCATGCCGTCCGCGCTCTCGACTCGAGCGGGGCGTCCTCCTCGATCGAGCTCCCGACGACCTCGAGGAAGATGTCCTCGAGGCTGACCGGCCCCATCGAGACCCGGACCCCGCGCTCGAGGGCCTTGCGCGCCAGCTCCCGCGCTGCCGCTCTCCCGCGCGAACACGAGGTGGCCTCCCTCGATGTCGGCGACCCGCCCGTAGGGGTCCAGCTCGTCGCGAGGGAAGGGCTCCTGGACCGTGACCCGGTAGGGGTAGCGCACCCGGGCCCGCAAGTCCTCGGGGGTCCCCTCCAAGCGAAGGCATCCCTTCTCGATCAGCGCGAGCCGGCTGGAGAGCGCCTCCGCCTCGTCGAGGTAGTGCGTCGTCAGGAGGATCGTCCGGTTCTCCCGGATCGTCCGCCGGACCGCCTGCCAGACCTCGCGGCGGGCGATCGGGTCGAGCCCGGTCGTAGGCTCGTCCAGGAAGAGGACCTCGGCGTCGGAGGCGAGGACCATCGCGCAGAGGGCGCGCCGTCGAAGACCCCCCGAAAGCCGTGCGACGAGCCTCTTTCGATACTCGGTCAGCGAGAGCTCCTCGAGGGCGTCCCGGGTGCGCCGCCGGGCCTCGACGGGGTCCGATCCCGCGCATCTTGAGGTAAAGGTAGATCGACCTCCTCCGTGTTGAGGAAGTAGAGCGGGCGGGCCTCCTGGGGGACGCAGGCGATCCGGCGCACGGATCCTCGCCGCCTGGGTCCTCACATCGAGTCCGAGCACCTCGACCGACCCCGAGGTCGAGGCGAGCTGCGTGGCGGCGATCCGGACGAACGTCGTCTTGCCGGCGCCGTTCCGTCCGATCAGGCCGTAGACCCGGCCCTTCGGGACCTGGAGTGAGAGGTCGGCGAGCGCGGGGGTGGACCCGCTTGGAATGCGGGTACACCTTCCCGAGGTGGTCGGCGGAGAGGGCGAGCTCGGGCATGGCGGCCGCCACGCGGAGCCGCGCTCTTAACGGGTCGGTAGCGGCCTAGCTCAGGACCTCATCGAGGCGCCCGGCCTCTTGCGCCCGGCGGAGCTCCTGGGCGATCCGGCGGCCCGTCGACAGGCCGGGCTCGATGAAATCCGCGTACGGACTTCCTGAGATGAAGAGGTTGGTCCCCGCGACGATCCGCGTCGAGATCTCGAAGACCTTGAACTCGAGCTCCTCGGTCATGATCCCTTCGACGCAGAACGGGCCGACCATCCCGCCGAAGAGCTCGATCGACCGCTCGACGATCCGGGCCGCGAGGTCGAACGCCTTCGGCAGGAGCGACTCCCTCAGCACGACCGGGACGTTGCCCGTGACCACGAACGTCGGGCGGATCCCGGCGCGCAGCAGTTCCTCGTGCGCCCCGAGCTTGTAGAGCTCGTCGATGTTCGCCTCATCGCGGCGGTCCATCCCGAGAAGTTCGAGGGAACCCGTGCCCGACGCGGTATCCGCGGTCCGAGATCGGCGAGTAGAAGAAGTGCATGTAGTACCGGGTCCCGAGGACGTACTCCTGGATGACGTAGGGCCCGGTCGGCCGGAAGTCGGCGAGCGCCTCGCGGTTCTTGGCGAGGAAGAATCCCTTCCCGCCCTTCGCCCCGTAGTACTTCACGATCACCGGGCCGTCGACCTCCGAGGCGTCCTCGTAGCGCTTCGGCATCGGGCAGCCCGCCGATTCGAGCCACTCCCGGTACTTCCGACGGTCGGACTCCCAACCGAGGACGGCCCGGTTCCCGAAGACCGGTACGTCGAGGTGGACGAACTCCTCCGCCCCCAGGTATTCCACGAACGAGCCGTGCGGGATCGAGAACCACCCCTTCGTCCCGGAGGCGGCCCGCCACGCTCGGGGAGATCCTTCACCGTCGGGTACGGTGAGGAACCGGTCCGGGCGCGCGAGAGGGAAGGCATCGTAGAACCGGGGCGGCGCACCGCCGGCGATGCCGAGCGTCGGGAACCCTTCGAGGCGAGCCCCGTGGAAGATCTGGAGCGATGAATGCGAGCAGAGGGTCGCGATGGTCGGAGTCCGGCCCCTTAGGGAGGCCAGTCGGGCGGGCGAAGCGAGGGAACTCCCCATACGGGCCTGTGCCTTGTGGCTTACATATCCTTTGCGAGGGCCGCCCGCCGCAAACTAGATCCCAGACAGGGCACGGAGAGACGCCCCCCGGTCCGAGGCCCCCGGGCGGCTATAGGTCCTGAAGCTCCCAGTACCACTTGACCCGTCGCGCCCCGGACTCTGCGAGGCGACGCCGGACCTCCGGGTCGACCGAGACGTCCCGCAGTACGCCGCGGACCTCGTCGGCACTCCCGTTCGCCACCCGACCGGCGAGTCCCGCGGTCTCGAGCAACGGTCGAAGGGTCTCCGGGGCGTACTGCCAGGTCTCCTCGCGTCGGCGAAGCGCTACGGTGGCGGAGCCCGGGATCCGATGCACACCGAATTGCTCGGCAGCGCGATGGAGCTCATCTGCGGTCCGGCGCAGCTCCTCTTCGAGCTGCTGCTCCTGCTTCCGAAGCGCATCGAACCGGTCGACGAGTTCGGTGAGCCGAACCTCGTCGGTCCCGGGTACTGCGCGGAACTCGGGACACCGGGACTGGAAGTCGCACCGACCGCAGTGGCGGCCGGGGGTAGGCTCGAACGCTTCGGTCCGGATCCCGTCCACGACGCTCCCGAGACGGTCGTGCAGGACGGCCAGCGCCTCGCGCGGCCGGGGTGGGACGCGGTGCGGGGTCAGGGAGCGAAGGTGGTAGAGCGTCAGCCCTTCGACCGGCTCGGTGTAGTTGCTCTCCACCAGGACCTGGTAGATCGACAGTTGCTCGGAGGCGCGTGCGTCATCCCCGCTCAACTCCCGGGACGTCTTGTAATCCACGATCTCGAGGCCGCCCTCGTCGGTCCGGTCGATCCGGTCGATGTATCCGTGGATCGGGATCCCATCCCACCGCGCCTCTAGGTGCTCTTCGACCGCGACCGGCCGCGGCAGCTCCTTGACGAATCGCTGATAGTATCGCAGGAGCAGGTCCCGGCCGAGCGCCCGGTAGCGGGCCTCCTCCTCAGGGGAGGTGTACCCCTCCGAGAGCCAGGCCCGGTCGTAGGACGCCAACAACTCCTCGCTCGTCATCGGAAGAACGGTCGAGCGCCGGCCGACCCGTCGCGTGCCAGTCGTCGAGCGTCCGCTGCGCCTCACCGACCGCGGTCCGACGGGCCCCGGGCACCAACAGGGGTCGAACCAGGTCTTCGAGGACCGAGTGGACGACCCGTCCGAAGGTGAAGTACCCGTGGGGCGTCTCCGGGAGGTGGTCTACGTAGAGGAACTTCCATCGGAGCGGGCACTCCGAGTAGGTGTGGTAGGAGGAGTAGCTCAGCGGTGCGGTCGAAGCCACGGGGTCCCAGCGGCCCCGGAGTTCATGTCCTTTCCGGGCATCTTCCCCGGCCGCCGGGCGACCTGGCGACCTGGCGACCGCCCTCCGACGAGGGGTTGGCGATCGGCCCATCGCCCTCGGCGCCTCCGGGGGCTCGGCGCGTCGCGGGTCTCGTCAGTGGCCCGCGGCTGCCGCGTTCACGGGGATCCTGCCCCGGCCTCACCGGGGAGGGTGCCCCGCGCCTGGGGGTTGGTCAGGTTCTTGGGCAGCCCGAGCAGGTCGAGGAGCTCCTTGTAGTGGTTGCGGATCGTCACGGGGGTCACGTTCGCGACCGCCGCGATCCGGTCCTGGCTGCGCGGCTCGCCCATCAGGTTCGAGGCGATGTAGATGATCGTCGCGAGGATTCCGTTCGGGAGCACGCCGCTCGTCGAGTAGACCTGCTCGACCTGCTCGAGGAGCGAGAGGACCTTCTGGCGGACCTCCTTCGAGAGGTTCAGGTCCTGCGTGAACCGGACGAGATAGTCGCGCGGCTCCACCGGCTTCAACCCGAGCTTGAGCTCCCGGGCCAGCAGGGTGTATGCACGTCCGACCTCGATCTTCGTCGCCTTCGAGTGAGCGATGATCTCCTTCATCGTTCGTGGGACGTGGCACTGCCGGCACGCTGCGTAGACGCTAGCGGCGACCAGCGCGACGATCTTCTTCCCGCGGGTCGCCTTATGCTCGAGGGCTCGCCGGTAGATGTAGGTCGCCGACTCCTTGACCTCCCGCGAGAGACCGAGCACGCCCGCCAGGCGGTTCAACTCGCCGAGGGCGACCACGAGGTTGCGCTGGTGGGTGCGGGCAGCTCGCAGGCGGTGGTTCAGCTTCCGCAGATGGTAGAACTTGAGCGAGGTGTTGCGGGACAGGGAGTTACCCTGGAAGTCCCGCGTGGGAACTCCGATCTCGCTGAAGAGTCCCTTGTCGGGCATCAGAGGGGAAATCACCGGTCCCCAGCCCGCGCGCCTCCCGCCCCGTGTCCTCCTTCGAGCCACGTTGGCCGCGGTCGCTCACGAGAGCGCTCTGGTCGACCACCAGGCCGCAGTCGGCGCAGACGATCTCCCCGCGGATCTCGTCCCGGATGAGGTGTGAGGAACCGCAGTTCGGACAGATATCCGAGGAGGGGGGGGCGGGAACCCCCGGGATGGGCGTTTGGGCCGCCCGGCTGGGGGTCTTGCTCGAGAGAGAACGCGCGCGGAGGACGCTCGAGGACGGGGTCGATGCCTTCATAGCTTCAACGGGCGCTAATCGCCCGGTCATATTTATAGTCTCTTCCAATTTCTGTCGCGTTTGTTGGTTACACATGGTACATCGTGCGCCGGTGTAACACGGCCCCCGACCGGGCCGTTCGGTGCATCCCTGGGGGGACGAGGGCTGCGGAAACGAAACGAAGGCTGCCTCTCCGGTCCCGGATGGGTGCCAGGGGCGGGTGCGCCGACTAGGCGGCGGAGGCGGTGAAGGTGCAGCCCCGGTGGGCGTGTTTCGTGGGGTCCGGCTTCGAGACCTCCCAGCGGTGGCCGAGGCGGGTCTCGAGGACGGAGCGGAGCAGCTGGGGGCACATGACCCGCCCGATCTCGGGCGAGTCTTCGGTGCAAGCGAAGCAGCCATTGACCCGCAGGGTGAGGGGGCGCTCCTTGAGGATGGTGAGGTGGCCCATCGTGTGCGTCTCGTAGTACTGGGCTAGGGCAGCACCGACCTCGGCGGGGGTCGTCCCGTCGACCTCCTTGGCGATCTCGCGGCCGAGCTGGCGGGCGATCGTTTCGATCAGCTCGGGCAAATGGAGGCGGAACTCCTTGACCCCGGAGGCCCGCATCCCCAGCTTCGCGATCTCTTTGAGGCGCAAGAACGGGACGCCCTCCTTCCCGGCGACGACGGGAAGGACCGCGGTGGGTGGGTTCTCGAGCTCGACGAACCGGGACTCGGCACGCTCCGCGGGCACCCAGAGACGTCGCTGGTAGTCCCGGGCGAGCTGGATGAACATCGACGCTGAGGACCAGAGGGCGACCTGTTCCTCGCCCGTCGGACCGAAGCCGTCCTCCCCGGAGACGAAGACGAGGGCTCCGCTCCGGTCGATCACGACCGAGCGGCTCGCAACCGGCCCGCTCGCGTGCCGGAGCTCGCTGAAGGTGGCGAAGTGCTTCGCTGCCCCGAGGGTCGGGGGGAAGACCTCGGTGACGACCTTGACCTTCACCCCCCGCTTCTGGGCCTCGCGTAGGGCGCGGTCGACGCCCCCCTCGAGGAATCCCCCGAGGGTCAGGCCGCCGGCGCTCACGAGCACCTGGTGCTCCGCCATCCCGAGGCGCTTGCGGAGGAACCGGTGGATCGTGGCGCTCCCCTCCAGCACCGCGAACTTGCGAGGGTCGGGGTCGTCAAACTCCGTGCGGCTCTCCTCCCAGTCGGTGAGGACCTTCTCCCGGTCGGCCTCCAACCGCTGGACCCGGGCGGCGGCGCGGCGGATCCAGCGGTCGACCAGCTGGGCCGGTGGAAGGGCCGCGAAGCGCTGCGGTCGACCGCCGGTGGCGTGCAGCAGCCCGTCATCCGTGAGTTGCTTGATGAATCGATAGGCTTCCACCCGGTTGACGGCAGAGAGGCGCGCCAGCTCGCTGGCGGTCTGGGGCCCGGCACGGCAGGCCGCGAGGTAGACCCGGGCCGGCTTCTCGGGTACCCCGTGCTCGACGAGAAGTTGAGCTAGGCCCGAACCCGGTCGTGCCACGAAAGCATCAGGCGGGGGGCTGTTAAAAGGAGGCCGGAGCGGGCCGTACCGCCTACAGCGCGGCCTGGAAATCCTCGATGGAGAGGGGATACTCGACTTCCGTCCCGCTCGCACGGGCCCGGAGCACCTCGCGGGCGAGGAGCCAATAGACCGTGGCGAGGGCGACCCGGCCCTTGTTGTTCGCCGGGATCACGAGGTCGACGTCCCGCGTCTCGTTGTTGACGTCGCAGAGGCCCGACCACCGGGATGCCGATGGAGACCGCCTCGCTGAGAGCCTGCTGGTCGGTCGCCGGGTCGGTCACGAACAGGACCTTCGGCTCGAAGTACTCGACGAGGCTCGGGTTCGTGAGGCAACCGGGAACGAACCGCTCGGCGAACGAGACCGCGCCCACGTCGTCTTCGCGAAGACCCGAACGGGTTTCTGGCCGTACTGCCGCTGGCTGACGACGAGGATCTTGTCGGCGGGGTAGAGGGAGAGGAACTTCGCTGCGAAGCGGATCCGGCGGTCGGTCTCCCGGACGTCGAGGACGTGGAGCCCGTCGAACCGGACCTTGTGGACGAACCGGCGCATCGAGGCGGATTTCTGCTGGGTCCCGATGTGGACCCCGGACGTGAGGTAGGTCTCCTCGGGCACGAGGAGTTCGCCCGGGCGGATGTCCTGGCCGTCGGAGGGCATCGCCTGCTCCTCGGCCATCGTTTCCTCGTCGGGCATGGATTCAGGGACCGGTGGACGCGGCCGAGCCGTAGGAGTTCATTTAGCTTTGCCACCCGCTCCCCGCCGAGTACCCCGCATTTCAGCCCCCGCGCCCCCGTCCCTACCGCCACGTGGGCGAGCCACCCCTCGGGGACCTCCCCCGAGCGGTGGGAGGTGATGGTCGCCAGCCCGTGCTGGCGGGCGAGGTCCACGGTGCGCCAGGGTGTCGGTGAGAGTGCCCGACCTGGTTGACCTTGATCAGGACGGCGTTCGTCGAGCGGTGGGCGATCCCGGTCGCGAGCCGCTCGGCCTTGGTCACGAAGATGTCGTCCCCGATGACGAGGGTCCGGTCGCCGACCGCCCGGGTGACGTCGGCGAATCCCTCGAACGACTCCTGCTCGATCGGGTCCTCGAGGTACCGGAGGCCGTACCGGTCCACGAGCTCGGAGACGAAGGCGACCTGGCCCGCGGGGTCGAGGGTTCGGTCCTTGTAGCGGTACTGGCCGTGGTCGTAGAACTCGCTCGCCGCGAGGTCGAGGCCGGGGTGCACCTCGACATGGAGCTCGTCCCGGGCGTGGGCGCATGCCTCGGCGAGCAGCTCGAGGGCTTCGACGTTGCCGATCGGATGCGACCCATCCTCCCTCGTCCCCCCGGCCGAGGGCGGCGGTGGGGTACCGGCGGTGCAGCTCGGCACCGAGGAGCGTGTGGACCCGGAGGGCCGCTTCGATGCTGCGGGCCGGGTCTCGGTCCTCGGCGAAGGCGATGAACTCCTGGATGTCCGGTCCCCCGATGGCATGCTTGCCTCCGTTGAGGCAGTTCCCGACGATCGACGGGAAGCTTTGGCCGTCCACCCCCGGTCGTGCGAGCACCTTCCACAGAGGCTCCCCCCGCTCGGAGCCGAGCGCCATCGCGCTGGCGACGGAGATCGCCGTCGCGCTGTTTCCGCCGACCCGGGAGAAGTTCGGGGTGCCATCCACGACATGGATCGTGCGGTCGACGCGCGGCCCGGTCGGCCGCGTCGAGACCCACGAGCTTCGGGCACCAGCTCCCGACGTACGGTGGCGAGCGCCTCCGGAACGCCTCCCTTCGGGAACGCCTGGACCTCGTGCACGCCGGTGCTGGCCCCGCTCGGGGCGCCCGCGCGTCCGTGCGCCCCGGATTCCAGCCGAACCTCGGCTTCGATCGTGGGACGCCCGCGGCTGTCGTAGATCAGGTCGACCTGGACCGAACGGATCTGGCTCATGGGCCCTCGACGAACTCGACCAGGACGCCCCCGAATGCGCCCGGGTGCGCGAAGCCGATCCGCCGCCCCCGTGCGCCCGGACGGGCGACCTGATCGATGGTTCTCGCGCCTCGGTCCCGGACCTCCTGGAGGGCGCGGTCGACGCTCGGAACATGGAAGGCGAGATGATGCACGCCCGGAACGTGGCCCGCGAGGAACCGCGCCACGGGGGACGAAGGTTCGGTCGGCTCGACCAGTTCGATGTGGGTGCCCCCCGCGACGATGAAGGCGACCCGCACGCCACTCCCCAGCACGACCTCGGGCGGCGACTCGGGAGGTCCGACCAGCGGGCGCCACCGCTCGAGCGCCTCGGCGAGGTTCGGCACAGCGATCCCCACGTGGTCCAGGTCCGTCATCGTTCGTTCCTCCTAGAAGGCGTGTGACGGGGGCTGCTCGCCGAAGAGCTCCCGCCATACGTCAGCGACCTCGCCCAGGGTCCCACCCGCCCGCACCGCGGTCAGCACCAGGGGCAGGGTGTTCGCTCCCTGCTCTGTCCCAGCTCGCAGGGCATCCAGGGCGGCCCGGGTCGCTCCGGCGTCCCGGGTCCTCTTCCACGCACGCACCCGCCGGGCCTGTTGGAGCTCCTCGGCGGGAGTGATCCGTTGGGCGGTGACGCCACGGCCGGCGGTCCCGGGGAAGAGGGAGAAGGCGGGGTTGCCGTCCGTGAAGGCGTTGACTCCGACGACCGACTCCTGCTTCCGTTCTCGGGATCGGGCGACGCGATAGGCTTCGCGGGCGATCTCCGCCGCGAAGAACCCCCGTTCGACCGCCGCCACGGCTCCGCCCATCGCATCGATCCGGTCGAGGTATCCCCGGGCCCCGGCTTCGATCGTGTCGGTCAGGTGCTCGATCTCATAGGCCCCGCCGAGGGGGTCTACGGTGTTCGCGACCCCCGACTCCTCGGCCAGGATCTGCTGCGTGCGCAGCGCGAGCCGCGCGGACGACTCCGTCGGGAGGCCCAGCGCCTCGTCCAGCGCATTCGTGTGGAGGGACTGCGTCCCCCCCAGCACGGCGGCGAGCGCCTCGAAGGTGGTGCGCACGACGTTGAGCTCGGGTTGCCGTGCGGTCAGGCTCGAGCCCGCGGTCTGCGTGTGGAAGCGGAGCTGCTGGGAGCGGGAGTGGTGGGCTCCGAACGTCTCGCGCACGATCCGCCCCCACAGGCGACGGGCGGCGCGGAACTTGGCGACCTCCTCGAGAAAGTTCCGGTCGGAGGAGAAGAAGAAGGAGAGGCGAGGCAGGAACTCGTCGAGGTCGAGCCCGCGCTCCCGCACTGCCTGCACGTAGGCCATCGCGTTCGCCAGCGTGAAGGCGACCTCCTGGACCGCGGTTGCCCCCGCCTCCCGCATGTGGTAGCCGGACACCGAGATGTAGTTCCACTGGGGCATCTCGCGAGTGGCGAACTCGATGAGGTCGACCGTCAGGCGGAGCGAGGCGGCGGGCGGGTAGATGTAGGTCCCCCGAGCGACGTACTCTTTGAGTATGTCGTTCTGGACCGTGCCTCCGAGCCGGGCCCGCGGTACGCCGTTCTCCTCGGCCACGGCGACCAGGAGCGCGGTGAGAATCGGGGCGGTCGCGTTGATTGTCATCGAGACCGTCGCTCGGTCGAGCGGCAGACCGGCGAACAGGGTGCGCATGTCGCCGAGCGTGGAGATCGGCACCCCGCACCGCCCGACCTCGCCGCGGGAGCGAGCGTGGTCGGAATCGAACCCGTTTTGGGTCGGGAGGTCGAACGCGACCGAGAGGCCGGTCTGCCCCCGTCGAGGAGGAAGCGGAAGCGCTGGTTGGTGGCGGCGGCACTGCCGAAGCCCGAGTACTGACGGTAGGTCCAGAGCCGTCCGCGGTACATCGTGGGCTGGATCCCTCGGGTGAAGGGGGGCTCGCCCGGGAAACCCAATCCCTTCCAGGAACATCCCCTCGGGGCTGTCCGGGGGTCCGACGAGCAGGGGAATCGGGCCCCCCTCGACCTTCGGGCCGATCGCCCTCTTCGCCGCCGCCTCCCACCGGGCGCGCGCCGTCGCGGACGGCGATGCGGCGGGTCGGGAGCGCGCCATCGGCTGTCGACCGGGGGGGCCTACTAATGGGTTTCGCGCGGGCGGACCAGCGCCCACAGGGCCGTCAGGTCGAGCTCCGCCCAGGCCGCGGGTACCGGGACGCCGAGGGCCGCGAGGACCCCGGGGTGGATCTCCCCGAGCTCGGCGACGACCTCGCCGGCGACGCGCACGCGGGCTCCTCGACCGGGGATCGTCGCGGGAAGCTCCGCGGGCTCGCGTACCGAGCTCACGTCCCACGTGCGCAGCACGTAGTCGACCAACGCCGCCGCATCGGCGAATCCCATCCCTTCGCCGGCCAGGGTCGCGGCGGCGTGGTATCGGGTCTCGGCACCCGCCTCCGCCCTGTCGGAGCGCGCGATGACGGGTCCCACCTCAGAGAACCGCTGGGGGTAGGCGTGGCGCGTGTTTCGTTCGAGGACATCCAGGTGGGAGAGCAGCAACCGGTCGCGCAGGAAGGCGAACTCCGCCGAGACGGGGTTGTGGAGTCGGACGGCGGAGCTGGGTCCCGCGCGAGCGACCGTCGACTCGCTCACCAGCAGCGAGGTGTGCGGTTGCGCGAGCCCGAACCCGAGGAGCAGCCGTCGGACCTGCTGGCGGAACCGGCCCTCGGGCCGACGTCGCCCGCGCGTGGCACTGGGGAGGAGGAGACCCTGTTCGGGTCGCACGCCACCCGAAAGAACGACGTCCTCCGAGACGTCGACGCCGGTCATCAGGTCCGGACGCCACGGCGGGACCTCCACGTGCCAGCCCCCCGGGTGCGGGCGGCCGGAAAGTCGGGCCATAGCGAGCCGATGCTCCACGACCCCCGCAGCCAGAGACTCTCCCGAGATCGCATGGAGGACCGAGGAGGGAAGGTCGACGGGACGGGGCAGGTAGAGCGCACGTCCGTCCGATAGGGCGGTGTCCGGCCCCACCACCGACACGGGCGTGACCGCCCACCCGCGCGCGACGAATACGACCTGGAGGAGTCCGAGGGCATCGCGGACCGCCCGTTCGCTGCGGCCGGTGGACTCGAGCAGGAGTTCGCGGTCCCCGGGGCGCGCCTCTCCGGCGACCCGTGAGTTAAGGATGGGAGGCAGGCTGAGCACCGAGCCCCGGGCGTCGGTGAGCGTAAGGCATCGGTCACCCGAACGGCCGAACGAACCGTACAGGCTCGCCATCGGGTGGTCCGCAAAGAACCGAACGGCGGAGACCTCCTCCTCGGTGTCCAGCGGCACGAAGCGAACCTGATCCAACGGCTCTAGGGAGTATCGGATGGGAGGGGTCAGCCGCTCGAGCGGGTAGATGCCCAAGCTCGCGACGCGGCGGTTTCGGCCGAGGGTCGAGTGCAGCAACTCCTGGAACCGGATCGCCTCGGCGAGCGTCCCCTCGTCGAGTCCCTCGGACTTGGGCGCGCGGACCATCAGGGCGGCGATGTGAGGTCGCAGGGGCACGACTGAGGGGTCCGCATGGATGGAGAGGGAGTCGCTCCCCGGGTGTTCGGCCGGACGGACGATGCCCATGGCCGCCTCCGTCGCCCCGGCGAGGTAGAGGGCCAGCCCGGCTTCCGTGAGGAGGTCGAGCCGATCCGGTGTAGCGGCGAGATGGAGCTCGTCTCCGGTGCGTTCCTCGAGTTCCGCCTTGGAGGCGAACAGCAGGTCATCCAGCGCGAGGTCGGAGACCGGAATGGATAGGAGGGCGTGAAGGCGCTCGGACGAGAGGATGGCGACCGGCGATCTACGGTGCCTCCGCGGGTGAGCAGGTCGAGGTCGTCGCAAAACAGCTCCCGGATGTCGTTCACGCCGAGGGCGACCATCGCGAGCCGGGTCACGCCAATCCCCCAGGCCGCGACCGGCCACGTCGATGCCGAGAGGTCGGAGGACCTCCGGACGGAGGAGGCCGCCCGGAAGGATCCTCCATCCAGCCCATTCGCGGGTGCCGAACGTACCCTTCGATCGACGGCTCGGTGAACGGGAAGTAGCTCGGGCGGATCTTGAGGTCGGGGATCCCGATCCCTTCCGTGAGCTCCCGGAAGACGCCCACGAGGTGCCGGAGGTTCACGCCCTCCTCCCCGATGATCCCCTCGGATTGACAGAACTCGAGGTGGTGACGTGCATCGACCCGCTCCACGCGGAAGTTCCGGTCGATCGAGAACGTACGGAAGGGGGGCTTCGGTCGCCGCGCGAGATACCGGGCGCTGACCGCCGTGGTTTGCGAGCGCAGGACCGGTCGCTCGGCGATGGCCGGGTCGTACCGCCCGCCCCATCCGGGTCCGAGCGGAACGTTCTCGCCCGGCAACGGGCGGCCCTCGTGGGCCGCCGCCACTCGGGCGAGGAGGTCCTCCGGTGGCGGGTGGCCCCGCAGACCCTCCGGCCAGAAGGCATCGTGGATCGAACGGGCCGGGTGGTCCTGGGGCATGAACAGGACGTCGTTGTTCCAAAACTCCGTCTCGAGGAGCGGGCCCTCGGTCTCCTCGAACCCAAGTCCTACGAGCAGATCCGCGAACTCCTCAAGCCACGCGAGGTAGGGGTTCTCGTGCGGCGCGCGGACGAACGGCACGGTGCTCCGGACATCGTACCGGCCGGAAGCTCCGACCTTTCCAGGCGCCCGAGGCGAGGTTCGCCACAGTAACGGAGCCCAGGAGTTCCTCTCCCTCCGTACCGAGGGGCAGCCGGTGCCCCTCGTCGGACGCCGCCCACCGCTTGATCGATAGGCGCTCGGTGCGGACCAAACCCCGCCGTTCGAGGGCGGCGACGATCGCCTCGTCCACCTCCTCCTCCTCGTTCGCTACCTGCTTCAGGACGACCTCCTCGGGCAGCAGGGTGGGGCTTTCGCCCCGAGGTTCGCGAAGTCGGAACGGAAACCCGTCCGCGAGGATCCCGCGCCGGCGGAGGATCCCGACCGCCGCGGACTGCTCCTCTTCCGACAGGCCCTCGTCGCTCGCCTGGCCGGACGTCATCGAGCCGGCGCGGCGTACGAGCGCGTCGAGGAAGCGCCGTTCGGGTAAGCCAGAATCTACCGCGGCCCTCCCGCGCGCCGTCACCCGAAGGCGGGCGAGGTGCTCCTCCTCGACGACCGCGAGATGCTTCGAGCGGAGGCGCTGGAGGCTTCCCCGGACCTGGTCCGCGGGGAGTCCCGGACTGGCGTGCGACCTCTTCCTCCTCCACCGGCCCCGACCCCGCCGACCGCAAGACCACGAGGACGATGCGCTCCGGACCGGAGACCGAGGCGGATTCGGCCCCCTCCGGCGGCGGTTCCGTCGGGCCCGACACGCCGGTCCGAGAGGGGATACGGGTTAAGTGTTTTCCTCGGAGAAGACCGGCGACGGGCTCCGAAGGAGCAGGACCGTAAGGGGTCGGCGGAACAGGAGGCGGGGTTGGCGAGGGCGCGGGGGGCGAGGTGGTCCCCCCGGACCCGGGTGCGCCCGGGGAGCCCCCCGTCGAAGGCGGGGAGCGTCGGAAGGTCGTCCCGGTGGGCGGAGCGGGGGACGGGTGGGCCCGGTGACCCCGGGGGCTGCCGCCCAGCAGCAGGCCCGCGGCTATCGCTGTCCCCATGATGAGGGCGTACAAGATCAGGTTGCCCGGAGGGGCTAGCGAGAGGCCCGAGGAAAGTGAGGTACCCGAGCAGGTTCACCGCGAGGACCGCCTGGGCGGAACCGTAGAGCCCGTTGGAGGTGACCTCGGCCGACGCGACCGCCTTCGACCCGAGGTAGCAGGCGGGGACCGCGACCGAGACGACGACATCCCCCGATGCGTTGGTGGAGGGTTCGCCCGAGCCGAACAGGCCTTCACAGGGCCCGATCGAGGTGTCGGCGGTGAGGGTCACCAGCACGGGAATCCCGACCAAAGGTTGCCCGCTCGTAGCGTTCGCGACGTGGACCGTTAGGCTGACACTCGACCCCGGCCCGGGCGACCGGGCTCGCGGACAGCGAGACGTCCACGATCGATGCGGTCAGGTCGGCGTAGAGCGCGACTCCCCGAGGGGACCCCCACCCCGTAGCTGCATCCCAACCCGTCCCCGCCGGTCCGAGGCAGTTGCTCCCGGCGGTGATATCCACGAGGCCATCGGGGATCCCTCCCTGGGGCTCCGCCGCCCCGACCGAGTAGAGCGGCCCGTCGATCCAGCCGAGCGGGGACCCGCGTTGGGCGTCCATCTCGGCAACCAGGCCGCCCCAGAGCGGCGTGGCAAAGCTCGTTCCCCGTCCCGCCCGCTGGCCCCCATCGTAATACACGAAGTCGTTGTTCGACGCCGCCGAGACGTCGGGCGTCCCCGGTGGCCGGCGGCCGAGATGGGGGCGGCGGCACTGCCGACGAGCTGCCAGGCGGGGTCCGCGAACTGGGTGGAGTAACCCCCTCCGCTGTTCGACCACGCCGACTCGCTGGCGATGCCGGTCACTTGGCCGAGCAAGTTCGTAGCGAGCGAGGGGTCGGTCCCCCCGACCGCGAGAACATCCGGGTCCACGGCGGGGTACTCCGGCGCAGGGCCTCCAGAGCACGTCGGACTGCCCGGTCGCATCTCCCCCGGTGTCGCCCGTCGCTGCGAGGAGGGTGATGTGCTCCTGCATCGCCTCGGCCAGGTCGTTGGTCCACGCCGCCTCCAGCCCGCCCCCCGCGTCCGTCGTTCCGAACGACATCGAGATCACGTCGACCCCCGAAATGCCGGTGACCGCCTCGTTCAGGGCGTCGGTCATCGTGGACACGGTGGGGGAGTACTGATTGGCCGCCGGCCCGTCCGGTGCATAGACGGCATCAAGGTTCGCGCCCGGCGCGAGCGACCCCGACCACTCGAGGTCCAGGGTAAGCTCCTGCGGGGCCACGCTGGGGTCACTGGTAGCGTTGGGGCTGGGCCATGGTGCACCATCGATCGGGACGGGGGTGTACGTCACCTTCGGAAACGTCGGGCTGGAGGGGTAGTAGGTCGAATAGAATGTCGAGAGGTCCGAGGGAGCGTAGCCGTTGCCCCACAGGAGCAGGACGATCGTCTCCCCGACGGCGAACTTCGAGGACCCAGTGTAGTTGTACAGGGCCGACCCCCCGTAGATCTGGCGGGCGATCCCGGGCGTGATCACGGTGGGTGACCCGGGGGCGGAGCCGGCTGCACTCAGGGTGGAAGCGGGGGCGAAGGGCAGGGTGAAGGTCGTGAAACCGGTCGAGAGGCCGACGACGCCCGCAATCTCCGCCTCCAAGGCCGCCGGGAGCGCGGGCGGACTGACGGGGTAGGTGACGGACCGCCCTTGATAGTCTCCGGAGACGAGGGACGTGGCGAACGCCGCTGCGAACTGAGGAGCCGTTCCCTGCAGGGTGAGTGAGAGTCGGTCGGGCCAGGTGTGCTGGACCGAGAGGCCCCAGCTCTCGAAGTACGCTTCTGCGCTGGCATACGCGCTCGGGCTCAAGCCGGTACTCCTCCGCGACCTGGGATGGGGTCATGGCGGGGCTGCCGGCAGTCGGGGGGTCGTACAGGCCGGGGTTCGAAGGCTGGAAGGAAACGACCACGCTCATCGATCCCGCCGCCGGGCTGACATCGCGTACTCCCGCCGCGAGCGGCGGGTCGTAACCAGCCCGCCCCGCGAACGACAGCGGGCCGCCCAGGGTCGCGGCGAGAGCACTCCTCGGAGGAGGGAGGCCGCCCGTAGCAAGCGCACCGGAGACCCCGGGGAGGAGCAGGACCGCGAACAGCACAGCTGCGACCGTGAGGGGGAGCAATGGCGGCCCCCGGGGTCGACGACCGGCTCGCATCGCACTATCAAGGCGACGGGGGGGTCAAAATGGTTCGGGATACGGGTTTCCGGGCCTTAGACACGGATCGGGGTCGTGTATCCCGGCGGCCGGGCGAACGCTCCCGGCCCACCGAACGGGTCCGGCCGCGGGCCGGTCGGCTCCCCGCGCTTCGCGGCGAGGTAGGCATCGATCGCATCGGCCACCTCGGTAGCGGTCCCCATCGCATAGACCACGGAGCGCCCCCCGGCAGCGAAAATCCCGGGGACGGCGGTCTCGAACCCCTTCCCCTTGCCCTGGGGCCACCCCTGAGAGGTCAGCTTGAGGTCCAGGGAGGCGTCGAACCCTTCGAGGTCGGCCTTCTGGCCGACGGCGACGATCACGGTGTCCGCGGGCAATGTTTCCTCGCTTCCTGGGACGGGCACCGGACTGCGGCGTCCGCCCGCATCGGGCGGACCGAGCTCGATCGCCTGCACGACCAGTCCCTCCACATGGCCACTCCCCACGATCCGGAGGGGGGCTTTCTGGAACAGGAATCGGATCCCCTCCTGCTCCGCCCCGTGTACCTCCTCCGGGTCGGCGGGCATCTCCTGACGACCGCGTCGGTACACCAGCGTAACGTGGCCGCCCCCGGACTTACGAAGCGCCGAGCGAACGGAATCCATCGCGACGTCGCCGCCGCCGACCACGATGATCTCCTTCCCGACATGGACCGGCTGGCCGAGATTGACCTCTTTCAGGAAGCCGAGGGCCGGGATCGTCCCCTCGAGATCCTCGCCGGGGATCCCGAGGGTGCGGTGGGTGGGGGTACCGATCGAGAGGAACACCGCCTGGTAGCCGTCCTCCTTGAGGAGCCGGTCCACCGGGAAGTCGACGCCGACCTTGGTCCCGGAGACCCACGTCACATCGAGGTTCCGGAACCTCGCCCGGTCCTTCTCCACGTCGGCGTCCGTCATCCGGTACGCTGGGATGGTCTGCATCAGCCCGCCGAACCGCTGCTCTTGTTCGAAGACCGTGATCGAGTACCCCCGGACCCCCAGTTCCCAGGCGGCCTGCATGCCGGCGGGCCCGGCGCCGACGACCGCCACGCGCTGGTTCTTCGGTTTCGAGGGAACGTAGACGAGATCGCTCTGGCCGTACTCGAGCGAAGCGCGCTTGAGGTGTCGGATCGCGATCGGGACGCCCTTCTTCTTGACCACGCAGGCATCCTCGCAGTAATGGTAACAGACCTTGCAGAGACACGTCGCGAGCGGATTCTCCCGGAGCGTGACCCGCGCCGCGCCGTCAAAGTCACCCGCGGCGACCAGTCGAATGTACTCCCGGGCGTCCTGGGTGATCGGACACGCCTCCACGCACCACGGTCGCCGGCACTGGATGCATCGTTTCGCCTCGAGGATCGCCTCCTCCTTGGAGTAGGCGTGCAGCACCTCCCGGAAGTCGGCGGTCCGGTCGGCCACCGACTCCTCGGCAACCGTGACCCGGACCGGGTTCAGCTTCGGAGGGGCGGGCTTGGGCGCGGCGGCCACGTCGTCAGCCATAGGTCCACCTCATCGAGCCCACCGGCCCGATAAGAGGCTTACGCGCTCGATGGCGTCGCCGACGGTTCTCGACATATAGAGGAGGCCTTCTTCGGTTCCCGGATCCCGGTGGGGACGGGGCGCTCATGGTGCTGGATTCGCTCGGAAAATCGCTGCGGGGGGTGCTCCAGAAGATCGCCCGTGGCTCAGTCGTCGACGAGGCGCTCCTCAATGAGGTCGTTCGCGACATCCAGCGTGCGCTCCTCCAGGCCGACGTTAACGTGCAGTTGACGCTCCAGCTCACCGAGCGCGTCCGCCGCCGTGCCCGCGAGGAGAAGCCACCCGCGGGCCGGCTTGCGGGATTTCCTTATTCGGATCATTTACGAAGAGATCCGGGGGATCCTCGGGAAGGACCGTCCGTTCGAGCTACGACCGAAGAAGATCCTCATGGCGGGCCTCTTCGGGCAGGGGAAGACCACGACCGCCGGGAAGCTCGCTCGCTTCTTCCAGAAGAAAGGCATCCGGGTAGGAGTCGTCGCCGCGGACGTCCACCGGCCCGCCGCGGTCGACCAGCTCGAACAGCTCGCGAAGAAGGTCGGCTGCGAGTTCTACGCGAACCGGACGGAGCACCGTGCGGAGGTGATGGTCCAGGAGGCCCTCGCGGCCTTTCCTCCCCACCTGGCGGTCATCGTCGACACGGCCGGGCGCAGCGGCATCGACCCCGAGCTCATCTCGGAGTTGAAGCGGGTCCGCGAGGTCCTTCAGCCGGACGAGACGCTACTGGTCCTGGACGCCGCGATGGGTCAAAGCGCCGGACGGAGCGCGGAAGCGTTCCAGAAGGCGGTCGGCCTCACCGGGGTCGTCCTCACCAAGATCGACGGCTCGGCCAAGGGGGGCGGCGCACTTTCGGCGGTGGCGGCAAGCGGGGCGCCGATCGTCTTCCTCGGCACGGGGGAGCACCTGGACGAGCTCGAACGATTCGAGCCGACCCGATTCGTCTCTCGCCTGCTCGGGATGGGGGACATTCAGACCCTGCTCGAACGGTTCGAGGACCTCTCCAACAAAGAGGCGGCCGAGGAAGCGGCGAAGCACCTGATGAGCGGGCGGTTTACCCTCCGGGACATGCGCGCGCAGCTCGACTCCCTCGGTCAGATGGGCCCCTTCGCCAAGCTCATGACGATGATCCCCGGTGCGGGCATGGGCAAGGTCGATGCGGCGAAACTCGACGCGACCCAGGTCCGCCTCAAGAAGTTCCGTACCAATCCTCGACTCGATGACGGGGCAGGAGCTCGACAACCCTCAGGTCATTAAATCGGACCGAGTCCACCGGATCGCTCAGGGGAGCGGACAGCGCCCCGGCGAGGTCCGCGCCCTCCTGAAGCACTACGAGACGACCCGCAAGGCGGCGCACGGCATCGTCTCCAACCGTCGCCTCCGGCGTCAGCTCGAGAAGCAGTTCGGTTCGGGCGAGGCTCCGGCGGAGTAGGGAGTCGCGGGCATGAGCGCGAACGGAGCCGAGGTCGTCGCGGGAGCTCTGCTCCTCTTCTTTGTCCCCGGGTACACCGTCGCGAAGGCCACGTTCCCGGAGTGGCGTATCCGGGGGGAGGTGGCCACGCTCCGACTGCTCGAGATCGTCACGCTTTCCTTCGTGACCAGCCTCGGTTTCACGATCCTCGTCGGGTACGGCCTTCTGGCCGCGGGCCCGAGCGGTTTCCAAGCGGTCTGGAGCGACCCCTTGTTGGAGGCATTCCTTGCCGGTATCGCTGTCGTCGGGTTCGGGGTCGGATGGTTCCGAAGGGCGTACGCGCGGGACCCCCCGCACCCCACGCTTCCGGAACCGACCGGGGACGCCGACACGTGGCGGGTGGTCCAACAACTGGACCAACTTCGAAGGGAAGAACGACGGGTCCGACATGGCCTCCGTCAGACGACCGCCGGTTCCCCCGAAGCGACGCGGCTCCGCTCGGAACTTGACCGGATCGAGGCCGAGACCACTCGGCTGAGAATGCAGCGGGAGGAAGAGTACGCCGAGTAGGAGAGGCGGCGCGAGCGGGGCCTACAAGGTGGTACTGGTCCTCCGGGGCGAGCTCCGGCTCACCGCCGGAAAGGCGGCAGTCCAGGCCTCCCACGCCGCGGTCATGCTGACCCTCGCCGCCCAAGCGAGGCACCCCGGGGCCCTGACCGAGTGGTTGCGGGAGGGTCAGAAGAAGATCGCCCTGGTCATCCCCACGCTCTCGGAGATGGAGCAGCTCGACCGAGGGGCGCGCTCGAAGGGCATCCCGACCGTGTGGGTCGAGGACGCAGGGCTCACAGAGGTCCCTGCCCGGCACTCGGACCTGTCTCGGGCTCGGCCCCGCCCCCGGTTCGCTGCTGGACGCGATCACGGGCGCCCTCCCACTTCTTTGATGGTTCCTTCCTCTAGCCGGGCCCGATTCAGCATATATACCGGGGTTGCTCTCTTCCAGCCGAGCTAGGCCGTAGCAGACCTGGGGGGGGAAGCGTCCACCATGCAGATGTGGGTCTACGTCATCCGGCGGCTGCTGTTGTTGATCCCGGTCGTCCTGGGAGTCATGACCATCACCTTCATTCTCGTCAGCGGGATCCCCGCCTCGTCTCGGTGTCTCTCCTCGTTCGGTCCCCCGCCGAACCACGGCGGCCAAACGGCCGTCCAGGCGTACTACGCCCATTGTTACAAGGTGCTCGGGCTCAACGTCCCGATCTATAGCCAGTGGGCGATCTACATGGGAAACACGCTCCAGTTCCATTGGGGGAACGTCGGTAATTTTACGGCGGCGGCGGCCGCGCAACCCGTCATCACCGGACAACCAGTGACCACGGTCCTCGGCTGGATGCTCCCCTACACCGTTGAGCTCGCCCTACTGTCCCTCGCGATCATCCTCATCGTAGCCATTCCGCTAGGCCGACTGTCCGCCGTCTACCGGAATCGTCCCATCGACCAGGCCTCCCGGGTGATGTCGTTCTCGGGGTTCGCGATTCCTTCGTTCCTCTTAGGTTCGCTCGCGCTGATCGGCGCCGTCCTCGTGGTCTACAACTTCAATCTCGCAAGCGCCTGCAACGGGCCGTTCAATGCTCTCCACGGCTCCTGGCCCGCCGCGGGTTGCATGGCGGGATTGACCCCCGCGAACAACAACTATCCTCCTTGGCTGGTGAGCGGGGTCCAGTCCACCCCGACCGGATTCCCCACGATTGACGCGGCGATCCATGGCCAGTGGTCGCTGGCGGGGGACACCATCCTTCGCATCATCATCCCGGCCATGATCATCGCCTACGGGTCGATCGCCGTCCTCCTGCGGTTCGTGCGCAACAGCATGCTCGAGGTGATGAACCTCGACTTCATCCGGACTGCGCGGGCGAAGGGGGTCACCGAGCACGTGGTGACCAAGCGTCACGCCGGGCGCAATTCGCTCAACGTGACCATTACGGTCCTTGGCCTCACGTTCGCGTTCTTCATCGGGGGGTTCCCGATCATCGAGGAGGTGTTCGGACTGAACGGGGTCGGCCGGGCGCTCGCGCTCTCGGTCCTGCAGCCGTACGATTTCGGATTGATCTTCGGGACAACCATCCTGTTCACGCTCATCGTCGTCATCGCCAACATCATGGTGGACGTGGTCTACGCCTATCTGGACCCCCGGGTGAGGCTCGGGTGAGGCGCTCGGGATGAGCTCCGACATCAGCGCCGAGAGCGCCGGCGGGGCCAGCGCGGCGCCGGGGCGCGGGGGCCGTCGGCCGAACCCCCGTATCGCCCAGATGAAACGGACCTGGTACTTCCTGCGGCGCAACACCTTGGCCATGGTCGGCCTCGGGATCGTCTTCTTCCTGGTGGTGGTCGCCCTCTACGCGGCCACGCAACCGTTCCCGTGGACCTCGATGACCCCGTACTGCATCTACACGCCAGGCTCTGAGAATACGTTCTGTCAGGGCCAGGCCAACTCGGTCTGCGTCTACGCCCAAGGGACCGTGGCGCCGGCCCCGGTTGCTACGTCACGCCTGCCCAATACCCATCGTTCATAGCACCGACATTTTCGCTCGCCCCTTACCATGCGGGTCCCCTGCCGCTCGGCTCCTTCGTCGATGCGACCCAGGTCATCAGCGGGTCGTATTTCTTCAACCTCTACCAGGGGATCCTCCGCGGGTCGGACTGGTCGCTCCTCTTCTCCTTCTCCATTGTGGGCTTGGGCGCCTCCATCGGACTCGCCGTCGGCGCCATCTCCGGGTACTTCGGTGGACTGGTGGATGAGGCGTTGATGCGATTCGTCGACATCATGCTCTCGATCCCCCAGCTCTTGTTCGTCCTCATCGTCATCGCGGTCGTGTCCCAACTTGCGGTCTTTGGGGATTCCCTCACCACCCGGATCACCTTCCTGATCCTCGGGTTCGTCGTGGTCTGGTGGCCGCTGTACGCGCGCATCGTACCGAGGTCAGGTGCTCGTCACGCGCGAGCAGAAGTTCGTCGAGGCCGCCAAGGCGAGCGGCGCCACCGGCGGTCGCATCATTCGCAAGCACATCATCCCGAACTCGGTCTACCCGGTGTTCGTGCAGATGTCCTTGGACGTCGGAGCCGTTCCAATCCTGATCGGGGGCCTGATCTTTCTCGGGTTCACGGCGATCTTCCCGAGCGTGAACTTCCCGGAGTGGGGCACTCTCACCGCCCTTTCCGTCAATCAGTCGCTGCTGACCAGCCTGCTCACGAGTTACGAGCTCAACATCCCCGTGTTCGTGCCCTGGTGGATGATCCTGTTCCCCGGGATGATGCTCTTCCTCTTTGCGATCAGCGTGAACTTCATCTCGGACGGATTGCGTGACGCGCTAGACCCGAGGCTGCGTCGCTAGGAGCGCCATGTCGACTGCGGTTCGGATCAACTCGGAGGTCGATGCCCTGATGCCGCCGGGGCCACTGCATTCCGCAGAGCCCCTAGCGAGCGCAGCCGAGACCCCGAGCCCTCCGGTGACTCGCGATGTGGTGCTGGACGTTCGCGACCTCAAGACCTACTTCTTCACGTACGACGGGATCGTCAAGGCGCTGGACGGCGTCACGTTCAAGGTCCGACGCGGCGAGACGCTAGGCTTGGTCGGCGAGACCGGTTGCGGCAAGAGCGTCACGGCGTTCTCCATCACCCGACTCATCCCGGACCCCCCGGGCCGCGTAATGAGCGGGAAGATCCTTTACCGGGGGGCGAACCTCCTCTGGAACCTCGAGAGGGAGGCGACCTTCAAGCCGATCCGGGCCACCGGTCGGGTGAAGATCCGTCGTCGCTTCCGTCTGATCCGCGGTGCTATGGACCGGATGTCGGCGGTCCGAGGCAGCGGGATCTCCACGATCTTCCAAGAGCCGACCTCTGCCATGAACCCGATCTTCTCGATCGCGGACCAGATCGGGGAGTCGCTGCTCCTGCACCGCGGTATGGAGATCGTCGACGCTCTCCTTGCCGCGCGTCCTGACGACCCGCGGGTGAGCGCTGCCATCGACCACGTGCTGGAGGTGACCCGTCACGGTACCAACGCGGAGGTCCGCGCCGCCGCGCTCGCCGTCGGGACGGCGGTCGCGGTGCCCACCTTCGGGATCCAGGTATACTACATCCTCAGGGAAGCCGGGCCCTCGGCGCCCGAGAGCAAGCCCGAGATCCTTCACGCCCTCCGCCGGCTCAAGCTCTCTCGGCTGCAACGGACCTATCTCCTGCGGGAGCGACGGATCGCGGAGCTCCGGAGGAAGGCGAACGACGTCTACCTCACCGAGATGCGGACGGAAACTCCCCACCGCCTCGCGCGTGCCTCCCTGAGTCGGCAGCGGACCACCGCGAACCTGCGCACGTTCTACCTCAACCTCTGGGGGCTCAAACGGTACGTTCGACGGACGATCCAGAACGAGCTGTACTGGAGGACCGTGGGGAACCTGGAGGGGGTGGGGATCGGGAACCCGGTCCAGGTCGCTCGCGGATTCCCCCACGAACTCTCCGGGGGAATGCTGCAGCGGGTGATGATCGCGATGGCCCTCTCTTCGGAGCCGGACATCCTCCTCGCGGACGAGCCGACCACCGCGCTCGACGTCACGATCCAGGCCCAGATCCTCGAGCTGATGCGGGAACTGAAGACCCGGGTCGGCACGGCGATCGTGCTCATCACCCACGACCTCGCGGTCATCGCCGAGGTCGCCGACCGGGTCTGCGTCGATGTACGCGGGCCACATCGTGGAGACCGCGTCGGTCCAGGAACTGTTCCACCACCCGCTGCATCCCTACACCCAGGGACTGCTCGCCTCCATCCCCCGGCTGGACCAGCCGGACAAGGAGCTCACGTCGATCCCAGGGTCGGTCCCGAACCTCATCACCCCGCCCTCCGGCTGCCGGTTCCACCCACGCTGCCCCCATGCGATGCCCATCTGTAAGACGGAGACACCCTCCGACCACCACGGAAGGCTCGGCGCACACCGTCGCCTGTTATTTATACACGGGACCAGTCGCTGTGGAGTGACCTCCGGAAGTGGGGCCCGCAATGATGCCAGGGGAACCTCCGGTAGGTACTTTCGGCGCGCAACGTCCGTAAGCTCTTCCCGATCCGCGGGGGCGTCTTCTCCACGCGCATCGGCGACGTTCGCGCCGTGGACGGGGTCAGCCTCGACATCCACGAAGGCGAGACCGTAGGGCTCGTCGGCGAGTCCGGCTGCGGCAAGACCACGGTCGGGCGGCTGTTGCTCCGCCTCATCGAGCCCACGTCGGGACAGACGTTCTACCGGCCTCCCCCGGCGACTTTCGACCGACTCGAGGAGATCTACCGCGAGCTCGGCCCGATGGCGCTGCCCGACGACGGAGTAGCCGAGCCTTCCTCTCCCGAGGCCGCCAAGCTCTTGACCGAGCTCGACGAGATCGCCGACGAGTACTCCATCTACCGCCAGCGCAGGAAGGGCCTGGCCAAGGTCCGGGCGAAGCTCCAGATCGTCTTCCAGGACCCGTTCAGCTCGCTGAGCCCGCGGATGCTGATCCGCGACATCGTCGCCGAACCGCTCGAGATCCATCACATCGGGTACGCGGGCGCAGCGGTACCAGCGCGTGGCCGAGCTGCTCCAGGAGGTCGGTCTCAACCCGGAGCACCTCTGGCGCTTCCCCCACGAGTTCTCGGGAGGGCAGCGCCAACGGATCGGGATTGCCCGGGCGCTCGCCCTGCGACCCGAGCTGATCGTGCTCGACGAGCCGACCAGCGCTCTCGACGTCTCGGTCCAGGCCCAGATCCTCAACATCCTTCGGAAGCTCCAGCAGGAGCAGCGGCTCGCCTACCTGTTCATCTCCCACCACCTCTCCGTCGTCCGAGCGATCAGCCACAGCGTCGTGGTGATGTACCTTGGCAAGGTCGTGGAGCGGGCCCCCACGGACGAGCTGTTCAACCGCCCGCTGCATCCGTACACCCAAGCCCTCCTCTCCGCGATCCCGATCCCGGACCCCGCCCTGAAGCGGGAGCGGATCATCCTGAAAGGCGATGTGCCGAGCCCGGCGGCTCCGCCACCGGGGTGCCGGTTCCATACGCGCTGCCCCGCGGTGATGCCGATCTGCTCCTCCGTCGAGCCCCCCCTCATCGAGGTACGGGAGCGTCACTGGGTAGCCTGCCACCTCTTCCCCGGACCCCCGGAGCCCACCGCCGATCGGATCGTCCGACCCGACGACCGGTTCGGCCCTGTCGGAGGGAACCGCACCCCTCGGTGCCTCCTCTGGGCTCTCCGCCGCCGGATAGGCGCGAAGCGACGAGATGTCGTCCTCCCCCACCGACCCGGGTCGACGCGACGCCTTCGAGGACCGCCCGTTCTCGGACCTCGCGAGCGACCCCCAGTTCCGGATCATTGTTGACCAGGTCGCCGCCGAGAAGAAGGCTGCGCTCGAGGAGCCCGGTCCCTCCTGGCGGGAGTGGGGTCTCCACTCAGCCCTGAAGTGGTACGTGGGCCTGGGGTTCCTCATCGTGGACGGGTTGCTGGTCGACTTCTGGACCGGGCAAGCGGTGTACCTGGGACTGCTCAGCCTGATCCCCGCGGTGTACGCGGAGTATCTACTCTGGCAGGTACCTCTGGCACCGGCCGGAGGAAGCCCACCCGGGCCACCGGAGGCAGCGACGGTCCCCGTGGATCCACCCCGTTCGGTTCGGGCGCTGGACCCCCGAAGCTGAGCTGGCCCGCAAGGGCGAACTGATCCCGTCGGACCAGCCTAGTCCATCGGAGTTCCTATAGGCCCCGGGCCATCCCAGGCTCTCTTCGTCCCGCGCGAGGCGGGGCTCCCTCGATTCGGACCCTGACCCTTGGGTCCAGGTTGGGAGTGAGATGCCAATGCCTCTCGGGCGCGAGGCCCCCAGCAGACGGCCGTGGGGTGGAGCCTGAGCTCGTTCGCGGCCCGCCCTGAAGGGCCTGACTTCAGCGCCCGCTTGTTCGGCCCGCTTGAACGTTTGAAAGAAAAGGGAGGAAGGGGTTGTGGGGTTCCGGGTGGGACACCCGGAACCCTCGGGAATCGGTTCTACCTTATGGCACCAGGCCGTTCCCCTGTATCTGGTAGTACAGAAGGTCACCGCTCAGCACAACGTTCAGGTTGATGCTGTTGGGGCTGATCCACGGCCCGTAGCTTCCGACCAGTTGCTCCTGGAACTGGTACAGGTACAGCGCGAGGTCGTTCGCGATGTGCGACGCCATGTTGTAGTAGAGCGTACGCTCCGGTCCGACCGGCATCGCACCCGCGACGGTGACCGCCCAGACGAGCACATTGTAGGCCCATCCCTGGCAGTACGTCGGGACGCCCTGCTGGGCGACCCAGTACCTGCAGGCCCGCGAAGGTGTCCGCCTGTCCAGCCGCTGCGCAGCCCGACGACGTGTAGTTCCCAAGCGCCTCGGCTACCGCGCTGCCCGCCGTGTACGTTGAGTCGGGGTAGTACATGGGCACGGTGTAGTCCGTCGGGTCGGGGTAGTCGGGTAGCCAGCCCAGGACGTAGATTGTCAGCGGGTCGGTGTACGCCGGAGAGCTCAGCGAGTAGACCACCAGCTGCGAGAACGTCAGGTCGACCTCCGTGAACGAGATCCTTCCGCCTGTGAGGGCAGTGACCTCGGCCAACCAGAGGGGGAACTGGGCGTTCTGCGGGGTGTCGGCCTGCTCACCGCCGACCGGGAAGGTACAGGGGTTCGAGGTCGGTACACTGGCTCAGCAGCGGGTCGTAGTAGGGGCTCGAGGCGAGGTTCGCCTGCGCCCACCACCAAGCAGCGCCGCCGACGTCCGCCGGGTTGGGGTCAGGCTGACCCGCCGGCCACGTCACGTTGGTCGCGTAGTAGTTCCCGAGGAACTTGGGGATCGCGCCTCCGTAGTTGATCCCGATCTGGACGCCGTCAATGCTCAACACCTGCTGCAGGTCCTGGGTGTAGGGGAAGGCGTTCACCAGGAACTGCCGCAGCCCGACGTACGAGAAGAAGTTGCTCGACCCCGAGGCGTTCGAGGGGAGGTGCACTGATCCCGTGTAGTACCTGGTTGATGATCCCAGTGTTCACTCCCATGTTGATGGGGTCGAAGAAGATACTGATCGTCGGGGCGTTCAGAATCCCGAGCTTACCAGTCGCTTCTAGGTTGAGCAGGGTCGAGGTGTCCTGACTCTGGATAGCCGCGAAGTCCGCCTTGCCCTGGATGTACTCCTGGATGCCCACCTGGTCGGTCGGCTCCCAGAAGACGTTCACGACGCGTGGCGTAGGTCGTCGGTGCCGGCTGGCACCATTGGGCGCCGGCGCAGTTCGGTTGGGCGTAGCCAGGGTTCGTCTGCAGCACGTAGCCGATACCCTGGGTCAGGCTCGCGAGGTAGTACGGGCCCGATCCCACACCGCTGAACCGCACGTCGGTGAACACGTTCGGCGAATTCAGCGCATTCGCCTGGAACGCATCCCACGCGGTCGGGGCTGTCGTGGACAGGTAGGTCGACCATGCAGTGTTGTTCGTGGTCGTGCCGCCGTCCGGGAAGCAGGCAGGGTCCATCTCCGTGCGCTGCGGTGGTCGAGAAGCCGGGCACTCCCGCGCCCTGAGCTCCGAACCAGCCGCACGGCGTGATGCCGGCTCCGTTCGGGTCCGAGACGAGTTCCAGGAAGAACGGCCAGTCGCTACCTTCCCCGCTCGCGTTGAAGGTGATGCATCCGTGCTCCGAGCTCATCGCGGCCGCGGGGCAGTACGTGCTGTCGTTGATCAGCATGCTGCTGAGGACGCCCTGCGGTGTGTTGTTGAAGGGATAGTGCGTCGCGCTGTCCCACGCCCTGCTCCCGAACTGGGTGAACGACTGGGTCTGGATCCATCCCGGAGCCGAGCCGACGAACGGCAGGTCCGTGAAGGACGCCGTCCTGGCGAGGGAAGCCATGACATCCGTCGGGTAGACGCCCCACGTGGCGCTGTGCGCTGGGTCGTAGAAGTTGGCGTTCTTGTCGATTACGAACGTCCAGTAGGTGGGCGCACCAGCGCGCGTTGTTCACCGAGCAGGCTCGAGCCGTAAAGGGTCTGGCACGCCGCGGTTCCCGGCACGCAGGTCGCGAGCTCAGGCAGGAACGACGGCTCGACGAGCCCCGTTGTAGTAGACCAGCGTCTGGTAGATGTTGGCGATGACCTCGTAGCCGACCGACTCATAGTCGACCGCGGGGTCGATGCTGGTCGCCCCGCCGGGGACGACCTCGTACGAGTCGATGGTGCCCGGGTGCGGGTCCTTGACGTTGAGGTTGTTGCTCGAGAGGGTGCACGACGTGCACGCGGCCGGTTGGTTGGATGCGGATACGTAGAGACCCCAGGTGTAGTTCTGGTAGATGATCACGTGGCTGAGCACGTTCTCGATGGGCCCGACCATCGTGAGGGTGTAGGTGCCGGGGGCGTTGACCCCGAGAGTCCCCGCCACGCCGCCGGTGTCTCCGGTGGCGGAGGTCGTGGTGAGCGTGCCGCCCGAGGTCGCGAGGGTGGGGGCGTTCGTCAGCCAGGCGGTGTTGGCGGGTTCGCCGGTGTAGGTGACGTTCACGGAGAACGTTCCGCTTCCCCGGATCCACGGTTCATTGAACGAGGTGGAGCCGGTGCCGTTCGACAGGGTCGCGGTGAGGGTCGGGAACGTGCCCGCCGTCGCGGTCGTGATCGAAGGCGTGAGGAGGATGGGGAAGAGATACGGGGTGCCGACGTGGGTGGTGGTTCCCACCAAGGCGGAGCCGCTTATCGCATACGTTCCCAATCCGTTGTAGACGTGAGAGAGAAGGGGATTGGTGGAGGTGTTGGCGTTACCGTCTCCCCAGTTGACCGACCAGGAATTGACGGCTTCATGACCTGAGACGGACAGGGAGGCAGGAACGCTCGTTCCCTGCGCGACCTGACCGATAACTTGCCCAAATCCGGCCTGATAAGGCACGGTCAGGACAACGTCGTTGACGTTTGCGTTGAACGTCGTATTCTTACAGACCTGCGAACTCGCCGGTTGGCAGGTGTGCGTCGATACCGTTTGGCTCGTCCCGGTCTTGGACGCCGGCGTGGCCGCGTTTAGTCCGAAGTATCCGCCCGCTCCGACGATGACAATGACCACGACCAGGATCGCGGCCGCCGCTGCCGTCGAGGCGCCTCTCCGTCCGACCCAGCGCTGTGGCGGGGCCGGCGTGTTCTGTTCTTCTTCCATGGCTTAGATTCCCCCATGCGGAGGTCGAGCACGCCACCCCAACAGTGGTATTTATAGTCTTACGAGATGGGAAGCGCGTGCCAAATCGCCGACCGGAACGCCGTCTGGCCCCCTCCCTCCTGAGCGCCGATTTCTCGGAGCTCGCGGCCGCCATCCGGGCCGCCGAAGCCGGGGGGGCGGGGGCCTTCCATCTGGATGTGATGGACGGGCATTTCGTGCCCAACATTTCATTCGGCCCGGGCTTGGTGGAGGCGGTCCGTCGGCGCACCAAGCTCCCGCTCGACATCCACCTCATGGTCTCAGAGCCGGCCCGCTATGCTGCCGCCTTCCGAGCCGCGGGGGGCGATACGCTCGTCTTCCACCTGGAGGCCGGTCCGGACCCTCGCGCCACGATCCAGACCATTCGGGGGACCGGGGCTGCGGTCGGCGTTGCCCTCCGCCCCGAGACCCCATACTCCGAGCTGGCCCCCCTGGTGCCGGAGCTCGACCAAATACTGGTCATGAGCGTACACCCCGGATTCTCCGGCCAGACGTTCCTCCCCCAGGCCCTTCCGAAACTGAGGGCGGCCCGCGACCATCTCGACGAGCTCGGCTCCGGTGCCGACCTATCGATCGACGGGGGGATTACGACCGAGACCGCCGCAGACGCAGCGGCCGCCGGGGCGACGTTCTTCGTCTGCGGTAACTCCACCTTCGTCGGCGGGGACGTCGGCGACAACCTTCGGCGACTCCGGCGTTCGGTCGAGGAGGGAGCCGCTCGTGCGGTTCGCTGAACTCGCGGCCGCCTACGAACGACTCGAGGCGACGTCCAAGCGCCTCGAGATGCGGGCGCTCCTGGCAGAGCTGATCCGCCCGCTTCGGCCGCCGGAGCTAACGCGCGTGCTCTACCTGTCCCAAGGCGCGCTCCGCCCTGAGTACGAAGGCGTGGAGCTCGGTGTCGCGGCCTCGCTCGCCCGTCGGGCGGTCGCGATCTCGACCGGCGTGGAGGAAGGCGTGGTCGCCCACCGGACGCAGCAGACCGGCGACCTCGGTACGACGGCAGCCGAGCTGGTGGGACGGCTCCGCCGGCTGGAGGCGGAGGACCCCCTCACCGTCGCGGCGGTCTACCGCGACCTCGAGCGCATCGCCGCGGCGAGTGGTCCTGGCTCGCAGGACAGGAAGGTGGAGATCCTGGCCCAGCTGCTGGGCCGTGCGTCTCCCCTGGAAGCGAAGTACCTGGTCCGCTTCGTCCTCGGCACCCTCCGGGTCGGCGTCCGGGAGATGACGCTCCTGGACGCGCTCACGGACTCCTTTGCGGACGGGTCCAAGGAAGCTCGCGTCAAGATCGAGGCGGCCTTCAACCTCTCGAGCGACCTCGGCCTCGTCGCCGAGGCTCTCGTCCAGGCCGGAGTGGCGGGTCTCGACCATATCCAACTTGAGGTCGGCCGTCCGATCCGCCCGATGCTTGCCGAACGGGAGCCGACCCTCGCCGACATTCTCGAGCGGATGGGTGGATCGATGGCACTGGAGTACAAGTACGACGGGCTCCGGGTCCAGGCCCATATCGCCAAGGACGGGTCGGTCCGCCTCTTCTCCCGCCGTCTGGAGGAGATCAGCGGCCAGTTCCCCGACCTGAGGTCCGCGCTCCCGGCCGCGGTCGCGCGGCTCCCGGCGATCCTGGAGGGAGAATGCGTCCCCATCGACCCGAACACCGACGAGATCCGCCCGTTCCAGGAGGTCTCCCGCCGGCGGGGGCGGAAGCACGACCTTGACCGGCTCCAGGAGGAGGTCCCGGTCTGCCTTTTCGTGTTCGACATCCTTCTCTCGGGGGGGACGCCGGTCTATGAGCTGCCGTTTCCCGAGCGCCGCCGGCTGCTCGAAGCGGACTTGCGCTCCGCGGAGCGGGTCCGGCTCGCGGACCAACGAATCGTGCACACCGTCGAAGAGGCGACCCAGTTCTTCGAGGTGGCACTCGCGGCCGGCGCCGAGGGAGTCGTCGCGAAATCCCTCGCCGCCGGGCAGCGGCTACCGGGCAGGGGCCCGAGGGTTCTGGTGGATCAAGTACAAGCGGGACTACACCGCGGGGCTCAGCGACTCGATCGACGGAGTGGTGGTCGGCGGGTTCCACGGACGGGGTCGACGCGCCGGGAGGTTCGGGGCCTACCTCCTCGCGGTCTACAATCCGGGCCGGGACCGGTTCGAGTCGTTCTGCAAGGTCGGGAGCGGCTTCGACGATGCCCAGCTGGCGGAAATGCCGACTCGGCTTCGACCGTTCGAGAGCGACGCGCCGCCGCCGGGGGTGGACACCGGAGTCACGCCCGACCGGTGGTTCACTCCCCGAGTGGTGCTCGAGGTCCGGGGCGCGGAGCTCACCTTGAGCCCCGTACATCGCGCCGCCCAGGGCGTAATCCGGCCCGGAGCCGGGCTCGCCCTCCGATTCCCGCGTTTCACGGGCCGGGTCCGAGAGGACAAGGGGCCGACCCAAGCGACGACCTCGGACGAGCTCCTCGAGATGTACCGCTCTCAGGTCCGCCGGGCCACGCCGGCGAGCGAGAGTCCTGACGAAGCTCGGTGATACGGCCCCGGATCGGGGGGGCCCCTCCGCCCAAAGACATAAGAAGGGCGGACTCGGTCGCAGCCAACCGGGAAGACACATGCTGGTCGAGATGACGGAGCTCTTGGGGCGCCAGATCTACACGCCGGACGGACGACTGCTCGGGGAAGTGGACAACGTGGTCGTCGACGTCGAGGCGGCCAAGGTCGATGGCCTGTACGTCGATGAAAGCAGCCCCATGTTAGTGGAGGATTCGCGCCCGACCAACGTGCCGTACCGGTGGGTGTCGGCGGTCAACGACGTCGTCCTCCTCAAGTACTTCCCGAAGCGCGTGTCCATGAAGAAGGGCCCTGCGCGAGCCGCGAAGTCCGAGGAAGCTGTCGCCGCCCCCGCCCGCTAGGCGTCGCGGGGATAGCCAAGCCTGGAAACGGCGCAGGACTTAAACGCCGGAGTCCCCGGCGAAGAGATCCTGTCGCAAAGGCGTTCGCCGGTTCAAATCCGGCTCCCCGCACCGCCCTCGATGCGGAACGGTACGGTAAGTGCCCGGGTTCGCCTTCGCACCACATGCGGCGGTCGGAACTGATCCGGATCCTCTCTCGGGTCCCCGGCCCGGACCGCCCGCGGGCCGACCTCGAGCAGGTGGTGACCGCACCCGAACGGGCTGCCGACCTGCTCGAAGCTACGGCGGTCGACGGGGGGCTCGCGGGACGGTCGGTGGTCGACCTCGGGTCCGGCACCGGCCGACTCGCGATCGGCGCCGCCCTTCTCGGCGCCCGACCCGTCGTCGCGGTTGAGGTCGACGCCGAGCTCCTCAAGGTCGCCGAGCCGGCGGCTCGGGCCGCAGGGGTCGTGGTCGACTTCCGTCTGCTCGATGCACGAGAGTACCGCGGAATGGCGGACGTCGTGGTGATGAACCCGCCCTTCGGAGCCCAACGACGTGGCGCCGACCGGCCGTTCTGGGATGCCGCGTTCGCGACCGCGCGACGCGGCATCTTCGCGTTCGCTCTCTCGGAGTCCCGAACCTTTATAGCACGCCGAGCGGTCGCGCGCTCCGCCCAGATCGTCGCCACGCGACCCGTAGCTTGGGAGTTGCCGCGCACCTTCGCGCACCACTCCCGCGGCCGGGTCAAGCTGGACGTCGACCTCTGGAGCATTCGGATCGGACCACAACCATGACCGACGCAGAACTCCCCTCGCTCGTCCTCCCCGGCGATTACATCGGTGCGGCGGAGGAGTACCTTCCGGGGCGCGGCACCTACGAGAATCGCGGACGGATCTACGCCTCCGTGCTCGGCACTCCGAAGGTCGACCCGCGCGACCGCACGGTCCGCGTCGAGGCCCGGAACGGAATCCCCGAGGTCAACGAGGGCGACCTCGTCTACGCGCCGCGTCGAGGAGCTCAAGACCGCCATGCTGATCTGCGCCCTTCTCGGGCTCGCTGGCGCCCGCAGGAAGCTCCCCGGGGAGCCGGAGGGCACGGTCCACATCTCGAAGGCCCGGGAGGGATACACGGAATCCTTCGCCGGTGAGTTCGCGGTCGGCGACGTCATTCTCGCTCGGGTCCTCCAGTCGAAGCCCTCGGTCAAGCTCACCACGGCCCCCGCCCCCCTCGGGGTCGTAGCGGCGCGCTGCCAGGTCTGCCACGCCCTCCTCACCCCGGGCACGAAAGCCAACGAGATGGGATGCCCCCGTTGTGGGAACGTGGAGCGGCGCAAGATGGCCCAGGGACCCCGACCGGATGCCCCCATCGATGGCGGCTCCCCCTCCGACTGACGAGGAGCGCCGCCTCGCGGCGCTCGTCCGGGCGCACGACCGCTGGCGGGGCCACGAGGTGTTCAACCTCCTGGCGAGCGAGAACGCGGTCTCGCCCGTCGCCCGGAAGTATCTCTCGAGCGACCTCGCCGGCCGCTACACCCTCCCCCTCACGGCGCCGTTCGAAGGGGAGAAGATCGACAACAGTTACGCGGGCACTCGGTACACCGACCAGATCGAGACGCTCGCGAACTCCGCGGCCGCCCGGCTCTTCGGGGCGAAGTTCGCCACCACCCGCCCCCTCTCGGGCCACATCGCGGCGCTCTCCGCCCTCGTGCCCCTGCTGCCTCCCAAATCGCGGTTGCTCGCCATCGCCCCGGACCAGGGAGGCTACGACGGCTACGCCCCCGGCTACATCCCGGCGGTCCTCGGCTACACCGTTCGCCCGCTCCCCGCCGATGGTCCCGGCCACTCGGTCGACGCAGGCGCCGCCGTCGCGACGATCCGGGCCGAGCGACCTCAGGCGGTCGTGCTCGGCCAGAGCTTCTTCCTGTTCCCGTACCCCCTCCGCGAGATCGCGGAGGCCGCCCACGCCATCGATGCGCTCGTGTTCTACGACGCCTCGCACGTCCTCGGCCTGGTCGCGGGCGGGGAGTTCCAGGACCCCCTCCGGGAGGGGGCCGACATCATGTACGGCAGCACCCACAAGTCCTTCCCTGGACCCCAGGGAGGGCTTCTTGTCACCAATCGGGGGGACCTTTTCGAGCAGCTGGACCCGGCCTTGGTCTGGCGAGTGTTCGACAACGCGCATTGGAACCGGATCGCGGGGCTCGGGCAGACGCTGCTCGAGATGGAACGCTGCGGCCGGGAGTACGCGCGGACCGTGGTCCAGAACGCGCAACGTCTCGCTCGGGCGCTCCACGAGCTCGGCTTGCCGATGGTCGCCGAGGCCCAGGGATTCACGCAATCCCATCAGATCCACCTGGACCGCGCCCGACTACGCGAACGGCACGCGGTCGCAGCCGGGGTGTTGGCCCGCCGGCTCGAGAGACAGAGGTTGCTAATCGACCTGGTCGGCCGGGTCGGCACCGCGGAGGTCACTCGGCTCGGCCTGACCCCTGAGGATATGCCTCGTCTCGCGGGCCTTTTGGTTCGGGCGGGACTGCGGAACGAGAAGGTCGGGAGCGAGGTCCTGGCCTGGCGGCGTTCGTACCGGAGTCTGCGGTTCGCCTAGGTTGCTGCCGGATGGCCCCGATCGCCAACCGCCAGCGTCCGGCCCGTTTGAGGGAAAAGAGAAGAAGGAAAGGGTTGGTCTGGGACACTACTCCCGAACCTACTGCATCCCGTGCTCGCTCTTGGCGTGGGCAGCGAGCTCGTCCGCGGAGCCAAAGGACTTACCGCAGACGCTGCAGGTGTTGGAGGTCTCTTCCTTCTTGTCCGACCAGGGCTGTGCGGGCTTGGCCGGGCCCGAGCTCATGATCATCCGCGCCGCGACGAGCCCTGCCAGGATACCTACGATCAGACCGACCAGGAGGAACACGGTGCCGCTCACTGCGGGGTTCAGCCCGAAGAAGCCGGTCGGCGAGGACCCGCCGGTCACGTTGTTGTAGACGGTGGTGTTCTGGTAGATCACTCCGCCTCCGGGCGGGGTCGCGGAGACCACGGTCACGGTGCCGGCCACGGTCACGGTCTCGTACGACAGCGTCTCGCGACGAAGTCGAGGTTGTAGCTGCCCGGGGTCCCCTCGAACCAGACCTGGGAAATCGCCTTCGGGTTACTCACGTTCTTCAGGAAGCTGCCGGAGAAGACCAGTACCCCTCCACCGCCGGCCAGGGTGCCAGCGGTATACACGTTGACCACCGCGGCGACCACATATTGGGCGGTGTAGTTCGCGGTGATGGTAATGTTCCCAGCGGTCACGGTTGCGGCCGGAGCGGTCACCGAGAAGGTGGGCGCGGCCAGGATGAACGACGACACGGCCAGCGGCGTGAACAGCGTGCCGTTATTGGCGGTCGTTCCCCGGTTGGCCGTTCCGTCGACCACGGGCCACAGGTTGAACGAATAGGTGTCGTTCATCGTTCCGAAGGTGGTCGTACAGTTGGCTTGGGCGCAACCGGTCAGACCGCTCGCGGTCAGCGTCAGCGAGTAGCTCGCCTGAGCCGCGACGATCGGGACCGAGTAGTTGGCGGACGCGTGGGTGACCTCGTTTAGCGTCGAGAGCCACACCTGGGTGTTCGAGGACGAGATGGCGAACGCCGGCCCAACGCCCCCATAGGCGATGGTGAAGTTGATCCACGCCGGCAGGGTCGAGTAGTGGGTCGGGCCGGTCGCGGTGACCGCGTTCACCCAGGTAGGCAGGGCCGTAACCCAGGTCGTGGTGGCGAAATCGGTGGTCGAGTTGCTCGCCGCCGACCCGCCCGCTCCAGTTCCGTCGAGGGTGACCCAGAGGCTGTACCTGATAGGCGCCCGGCATGGTCGCCGTGCAGTCCGCCGCGGAGCAACCCAGGAAGGTACTGTCCAGGGTGATCGAATACCCGGTCTGGTTCGCGACGATCGGAACCGAGTAGAGCATGTAGTTCGCCATGCTCGATTCGTTGTAGATCTGGAGGCTCACGGTCACGTTCGTCGAGGAGATCAGCGTGTTATAGCTGAACATCGACATGTTCACGTTACCGTACATGATGGTGAAATTGACATAGGCCGGGAGGACGGAGACCGCCGCCGGGCCCGTCGCATCCGCCACATTGACCCACGTCGCCAGCGTCACGGCGTCCGGTGTGATCGCCCGGGCGTCATGTCCCGCGGCCAAGGGCGTCCCGCCGTGGTGCGCCGAAGATACCGGCCCCGCAAGCAGCAGGGTCGCCCCGGACATTCCCAACACCAAGAAGACTGCGACGAGCCCTAGCCCAATAGTTCCCAACGTCCGCCACGTGGCGCTGCGCATGCTGTCCCGGAGGACTTAGGCTACTTAAGCTTCTCGCGGGTCAGTTATTTCTTAAGTGCGGTGCGGCGGGTTCGTACCCGAGGGGGCGCTTTCTGCGTGCATCCGGGAAGGAGGAGAGATTGGGAGGGGTGAAGAGCCCTCGGAGAACCTCGCCGCGGGGGAGGACACCGATTCGACCCCTAGCACTGACCGGTTCGCCCGGCACCGGGAAATCGGCCGTGGCAGCCCTCCTCCGGGCCGAGTTCTCGGTCATCGAGATCGGGGACCTCGCGGTGAGCGCCGGCCTCGGTCGACGGCGAGCGCGGTCGGTGCTCGTGGACCTCTCCGAACTTCAGCGCCGCTTCGGCCGGCTCCATCGGGGCTGCCCGTACCAGGTCTACGTCGGGCACCTCGCCCACCTGCTCCCGATCCGGGATGTCGTGGTCCTTCGGTGCAACCCCGTGGTCCTGGCCGAGCGGCTCCGTAGGGCGCGGCGCGGGTCCGTGCGCGACCGGAGCGACAACGTGGTCTCGGAGGCGATCGACCTCGTGCTCCGCGAGGCGGTCGGCCCGGGTCGGCGCGTCTGGGAGGTCGATACCACCGGCCGGTCGCCTACGCAGGTCGCCCGAGAGGTCCGTCTCCGCCTCCGTCGTCGCGGGCGGTCGGAGTACGGCCGGCTCCGGTGGCTCGCCGACCGGAGGGTCACCGACTATCTTTTGGACGCGGCGCCGTAAGGAGGGCGATGGTCCTCGAGGGATATCGGGCGAAGGTCCAGCCGTACGTGGCGCGCCTCGCCCGCCCGTTCCTCCGATGGCCGCCGGCGCGCCTCAGCTGGCTGGGTCTCGGCCTTGCCGCGGCGGCGGGCCTTCTGGCTGCCCTGGTCCGCTGGACGACCCCGCTGCTGTTCCTTCCGGTGGCGATCCTGGTCTTCTTCTCGGGGCTCTTCGACGTCCTCGACGGGGAGGTGGCCCGGACCTCCGGTCGTGCGTCCGTTCGGGGGGACTTCCTCGACCACGTTTTCGACCGGTATGCGGACGTCTTCATCGTCCTCGGGATCGCGGTCTCCAGCTACGCGAACCCCCTGCTGGCCCTGCTCGCGCTCGTGAGCCTCCTGTTGACCAGCTACATGGGCACCCAGGCGCAGGCCGTCGGCCAGGGCCGGTTCTACGCCGGCCTGCTCTCACGGGCCGACCGCTTGGTCGTCCTGGCCCTCGCGGCGTTCCTCGAGTTCGACTGGTCGCTTCCGTGGCCCTGGGCCCCCACGGAGCCCTGGTCCCGCTTCGTCGTCGCGGGGGTCGGCTTTTCGGTGCTCGACGTGGCGTTCGTCTACTTCGTCATCGCGGGCCAATGGACCGCGCTCGCGCGGGCCGTCCGGGTGTTCCGGGCGCTTCCTCCGGGCGGTTGACCGCCTCGGCTCGGGCGCCCTCCTCCGCCCGTTCGACGACCGTCCCTCCCCGGATCTGGTAGGTACTGGAGGGGGTGGTGCAGCCGGTCCTCGAAGCACAGCGCGTCCCGCTGGCGGTCCCGCGCGTCTGGTGCGGAGGGGTCCCCCTCGCGAACGCAGAGCCCGTGGCTGCGCAGGGTCTCGCACTCCGGGGGGGTATAGCCCGCCCCGCTGTCGTGCTGGGTGATGTGCTCCACCTGGTAGCGGGTGATCGACTCGTCGAAGTCCGGAGCCCCACGGTAGGCGTCGACGATCGTCTCGGCGTCCGCCCCCGCCCGATGGAGGAAGGCCGCCAGCGCGAACCGGCCGGCGTGGGAGAGGTTCTCCCCCTGTTGCAGGGTCCGGCGCATCTTCCGGATGCACGGCGGGAACCGTTCGGCGAGCAGCGCGCCGCCCGGGACACCTGCCCGCGCGGTGGGTAGCGGCATCCGCGCCGCGAGCTGGTCGAACAGCTCGGACTCCTGGTCGCGCACGAACCGCACTACGTCCTCGGCCAGCGGGACCGGCTCCGCGAGCCGCCGTCGGATCGCCTCTTCGAGCAGGCGCGCGGCACGAGAGGGCCGGACCACGACCCGCCCCCGACGAACGTCCTGTCGGACCAGCCGGAAGTCCGCCTCGCGGATCGGGGCGGCCAGGCGGACGTAATCGACCAGGGGGATCGCGAACCCGTCCGCGTCCAGCGACATCTCTACCTGGAGTCTCGCGGAGACGGCAAGGATCTCCTCCTCCTGCTCGGGGTCCCCGAGGCTCTCGAGCCGGGCCGAGCTCCGTTTCGACTCGGCGACCGCCCAACGTCGCAGCGCGGCGAACGACGGCGCGCAAGCCAGGGAGACGCGGGCGAACAGGAAGGAGAGGTACCGGACCTGGGGGGTCGCATCCCCGAACTCCGTCACTTGGCGCACGGCACGGGGGTCGTCGGCGGCGGCGAGGATGCGCGCGCGCCCCAGCACCCGCGCGGGGTCGTACCGTCGATCTACGAAGAGGCTGCGGACCGTCCAGCTCGGGTCCTCGAGCAGCGATTCCGCTCCCGGGCAGGAACGGGTACTCCCCGAACAGGGAGGCACTGTCTAGAGGAGCCGTGGAACGACGAACTGCCATACGAGTAATCCCAGGATCACGACGGAGGAGGTCACCGCGGCCCGTCCCCCGAACTCATCCAGGCGGCTTTCGGACCACGTCTTCCGGAAGCGCGCGGCCACCGAGGCGGCGAAGTCCCGGAAGAGCAGCCCCCCGTCCAGCGGGACGAGCGGCAGGGCGTTCGATAGTCCGAGGAGGAGGCTCATCCACGCGACCCAGTAGAGGACGTTCGCGAGGACCCAGAATGCGGTCGGGCTGAGGCTGGCGAGAGGGCCGGTGAGGTGGAAGAACTGGAGGCCGGACCCGCTCAGGGGTTCGAGGCCGGCGAGAGGCAGGACCAGCCAATCGACCGCCCCGGTGAGAGGTCCGCTGGGGCTCCCGAGGGGCCAGACGAGCGATTGCTTCAGCGCCGGAGGCGTCAGGAACGCCGGCCCCACTCCCAAGAACCCGCGTCCCACCACGGTGGGGCTGGGCGCCAGGGTCACCTTGGGTACGCTGACCGTACGACCGAGAGACGGCGCGTAGTAAGCGACCGAGACGTTCTCGCCGGCCGTGGTCTTGGCTAGCGTGGACTCGAAGAGGTCGATCGACGTCAGCGCCGTCCCGTTGACCTCGAGGAGGATGTCCCCGGGCACGATGCCGAGGTTGGCGGCTGGTGAACCGGCCTGAACGGAGGTGACCCCGACCCCGTTGGCGTTCGGTACGACCGAGCTGGAGACCATCAGGGAGAGGGCGGCAAAGAAGACGACGGCGATCGCGAAGTTCGCCAGGATACCCGCGGCGGCGACCCGGTCGCGCTTGCGTCGGGAGGCCGCGATCATGTCGGCGTCGTCCTGCTCGACGAACGCCCCGACCGGGATGACGCACCAGAGGACCCCGAGGCTCTTCACTCCGATCCCCTGGGAGCGTGCGATGACGCCGTGGCTGAGCTCGTGGAGGACGACCCCGATGACCAGAGCGACGATCCCGTAGCCGATCGGGATGAACGGGTTGATCCCCGGTAGCCCGACCGCCTCCTGGACCGTGGGAGCCTGGCTCGGAGAGAGCTGCAGCGCCAGGATGGCGTCGAAGAGCAGGAGGACGACGATCGAGACCATCGCGATCACCGAGAGCACGACCCCGAGGTCACCGATCGCCGTCCAGAACCGGCGGAAGCGCGCCCAGCGGTCCAGCGCAGCCCTGCCCTTCTGGGTCTTGATCATCAGAGCGGGTCCGAGGAGGGAGAGCGGACGGTCGGGGCCGATGTACCCAGCCCGATACAGGAGGGCCACGACGAGGGCGTACACGACCACTACCCCGGCCGCGATCTCGTAGTCGAGGTACGGGTTCACGGATTCCCGGGCGCCTCACGCCGGGACGTGTTTATACCCTCTTCAGACGCGCGGCAGCCCAAGGGGGCAAATTTATCGTGGGCGACCGGCTGGTTTACTCGGTGACGCGGTCCAACGCGGCAATCGGGCCGGTCCTGGTGGCCCTCCTTGCCGTCCTCGCCTTGTCCGTGACGGGCGCCCCGGCCTTACACGCCCCGTCGAGCCGGGCCGGCGTCCCTCTTGCGGCACCGCAGCCGTCTCCGCCGACCTCGTCCGCTGCCGGCCGGGTAGTCGTAGCCCCCGCGTTCGTCCCGGGATCCAGGGGTACCTGGGTGGGGCCGGTTCCTGCCGCGACCTCCATCAACGTCCTGGTCGGCCTCGCCCCACCCTCCCCCGCCAGCCTGCAGGCGGAAGCCGCCGCCGAATACACGTTGGGCTCTGGCCTCTACCATCACTTCCTCTCCCCGTCGCAGGTTGCCGGGCAGTACGGAGCCGCGCCCACCGCGATCCTGGGGGCGGAGCGTTACTTCGCCGGTTTCGGACTGACCGCCCAGGGGCTGCCCGGAGGGTCGCTCCTCTCGGTCACCGGCCCCGCGGCGGGGGTCGGTGCCGCGTTCGGGACCTCGTTCGAGGAGTACCGGAGTGCGACCGGCCGTCCGTTCGTAAGCCACCCGACCCCCGCAAGCCTCCCCAGCAGCCTGCCTTGGACCGGTGCCGTGGGGCTCGGCAACGTGACCCTCCCAATCCCCCTCGCGATGCCGGCCCCCGTCGCGACGTCCGCCGCACTCGTCGGCCCCGCGAGCTCCTGCGCCGGGCAGCACCGGCGCGCTCTCCCCCTGCCAGGTCTCGGGGGCCTACGATGCGGCGGGCCTCATCGGGGGCGGCACCAACGGGACCGGGGAGCGCATCGGGGTCGTGGACGTCTACGACGGCATCGAACCCCAATCGCGACTCGCCTCCGACCTCTCGACGTTCGATTCGACGTTCGTCCTACCGGCCCCCTCGCTCACCTTCGACTATCCCGTGAAGACCTCGGTCGACCTCAACGCTACGTCGACGGCTGGGGACTGGAAGAGGCCCTCGACCTCGAATGGTCGCATGCCGCGGCGCCCGGCGCGTCGATCGCGATGACGTTCGCGCCGAACTCGAACCTCGGGTTGTACGAGGCGGTCGACTGGCTGGTCTCCACCCACCGGGTGGATGTCATCTCGCTGAGCTGGGGGGAACCGGACATCGGGGTCTACAACTCCTACGCGTCCCCCTGTTCTGCCGCATGCAACGCTTCGGCCGACGGGTCGTACGAGGTTCTCGGACCCGTGCTCGCGGCCGCCGCGCTCGAAGGGATCAGCGTGTTCGCGGCCAGTGGGGACTGCGGCTCGGCGGACGGGACCAACGGGGTCTCGACGAACTATCCTTCCTCCGACCCGTTCGTAACCGGCGTAGGGGGCACGGCCCTCGCGGTTTCGACGGGCGGGACCTGGGAGGGCGAGGTTGCCTGGTCCGGAAACTCGACCGGCGCCCGGAGTCCCGGATGCATGAACCGCGGCGGCTCCGGAGGCGGGTTCGCACCTTTCCCCCGACCCTGGTGGCAAAGCGGGCCGGGCGTGCCCGCCCCGCCCGGCGCGCGGGGGAACCCGGACGTGGCAGCGGACGCCGCCACCCCCGTCGAGATCTTCGAGGGCGGCGGAGCCCAGGGGGTGATCGGCACGAGCGTGGCCACGCCGCTGTGGGCCGGCGTCGCGGCCATCGCGGACCAGTACGCCGGCGGAGCGCTCGGGTTCCTCGACCCCGAACTGTACACGATCCTCCGAAGCCCTAACTACGCCACCGCCTTCCACGACATCACCTCCGGGAACAACGGGGCGTACACGCGCGACCACGGGGTGGGATCCGGTGACCGGGATCGGTACTCCGAACGTCGCCTCGCTCGTCGCTGACCTGGCCCAACCGGTGCGTTCTCTCTCCACGTTGCAGGTAGGCCTCGCGGCGTCCCCCCTCCGGGGGGCCCTCCCGCTGACCGTGTCGTTCTTTGTCCTTCCCTCGGGCGGCTCGGGCGATTACCCGGTGGAAGGCATCTCCTTCGGGGACGGGACGTCGGCCCTGGCTCCGACGGGGAATGCCTCCCACGTGTTCTCGCGCGCCGGGGTCTACCCGGCTGTCGCCTACGTAGCCGACTCCTCCGGCAACGTCAGCGGCTCGGCCCCCGTCGCCGTCGTCGTGGGAGGCGCCCCTATCCGGGTCAACCTTACCGTTTCGGACCCCACGCCGGCGGTCGGAGCCACGGACAACTTCACTGCGAACGCCTCGGGAGGGACCGGACCGTACGCCTACCTCTTCGCGTTCGGGGATGGCACGTTCCTCAACGGGTCGACGGTCAACTCCACGAGCCACGCCTTCCCCGTGGCCGGCGGGTTCTGCGCGGACGTCATCGTCACCGACTCGTCCCTGCCCGAGGGCGGCGGTACGAGCGCGGTGGTCCCGGTGGAGGTCGGTGGCGCCTCGGCCCCGGTGTGCGCGAATCGGACCGGTCCGTTCTCGGTCGCCGCCGACGCGACCCCCGGAGTGCGGGACGCCCCGGCCGACTACCCCTCGCTGTTCCGCGTCTACGGAGGCAATGGGACCGGCTCCCCCACCGAGGTCCTCTCCTCCACGGACCCTTACGTGGGGGCATGCGGATGCACCATCTTCCGGGCCCCGGGCACGTACTCAGTGACGATGAGCGCAGTGAATTCTTGGGGCGTGCACGCGGCGAACGAGACGAACGTCACCGTCGCCCCGCCGCTCCTCGGGACCTTCACGACCTCGACCCCATACGGGGACGCGCCCCTTCTCGTGAACTTCTCCGCGTCGGTGACCGGCGGGCACGGGGCCAACGCGGCCCAGACGGCCTGGCAGTTCGGGGACGGCACGACCGCGACCGGGGGGTCGGTGTCGCACACCTACGGGACCCCGGGCACCTACTTCGCGACCGGCGACGTGGAAGACTCGGGTCATGGGAACGCGAGCGAGGGCTTCCTGATCGACGTCCTTCCGGCGGGGGGGAGCCCCACCCCGGCCCTGACGGCCGGGATCGAGCCCGCCGTCAACGGCGTCGCTGGGACGAGCGTTAGCTTTTCCGCGGCCACGAATTCGAGCGCCGCCCCCGTTCGCTTCAATTGGTCGTTGGGGTCGGGGAGCTCTGCGCTCGCCCCGGGTACCTCCGCGACGTTCACCGCGCCATCCTCCGTGGCCGGGGCGGCCGGTGACTTTTGGCTGAACGTCACCTGGCCCCTCTCCCACCGCCAGGTAGACGTCTCGATCCGAGAGCCGACCTTCCTGGCCGTTGAGGCGAACGGGTTCGTTCCCCGTGCGGACGCGCTCTCCCTGGCCGCGAGCGCGGGGCCGAGCTTCGGGACCGCCCCCGTCGTCTGGGCGGGTTCCGCGAGCGCGAGCGGCCCCGGGCTGGACCCAGTGGCGTGGACCTTCGGGAACGGGAACTCTTCGGTCGGAGCCTTGGGACATGCGGAATACGGAGTGCCGGGGGACTACACCGCGAACGTCACCGCGACCGATGCCTGGAACGACAGCGCTCGCCTCCCGTTCGGGGTCGCCGTCCACGCGAGCGCGCCGGTCTCGGTCCGTGCTTCCGTCTCACCCCAGAAGGGAGCCGCCCCGCTGACGGTCACGGTCGACGCGACGGCCTCCGGTGGGGCCGGGGCTCCGTACGGCTACGCCTGGTCGTTCGGCAACGGGGCGTTCGCTTCCGCAGCGGTCGCCTCGGCCACCTACTCGACCCCCGGTCAGGTACAACCTCAGCCTCACGGTCACCGACTCCGCCGGCACGTCCGTTCTCACGAGCTGGACGGTCGTGGTCACGTCGGGGAGTTCGCCCCCCGCGGTCGGTGGCGGGGAGCCGACGGCCGTCCTCTTGGGGGTCGCTGCCGTCTTCGGGGGGCTGGTCGCGGTCGGGGTCGCGGTCTCCTCGCGCCGAGCGCGGGAACGACCTCCGACTACCCCTTGACGACGCCCAGGGGAACCAGCCGCGCCACCCGCTGGGTGAGGCCCGCGCCCTCGGCGACGCGGACGACCTCTTCGACGTCCTTGTAGGCCCCGGGCGCCTCCTCGGTGACCCCCTCCCGCGACGCGGACCGTACGACGATCCCCCGGCTCCGGAGGTCCCGGGTCACGTCCTCGAACCGGAAGGCGCGCACGGCGGCGTGGCGGCTGAGCCGCCGTCCGGCCCCGTGGCAGGACGAACCAAAGGAACGCTCCATCGAGGTGGGAAGGCCCGCCAGGACGTAGCTGGCCGTCCCCATGTCACCGGGAATGAGGACCGGCTGACCGAAGCGACGGTAGGCGGCCGGCACCTCGTCGCGGCCGGCGGGGAAGGCGCGGGTCGCGCCCTTCCGGTGCACCAGCAGCGGTTTCGATCCGCCGTCGACCCGGTGGGTCTCGACCTTCGCCATGTTGTGGGCGATGTCGTAGACGACCGACAGGTCGAGCTCCTCCTCCGAACGCGCGAAGACGCTCGTGAAGGCGCGACGGACCGCATGGGTGATCGCCTGGCGGTTCGCCCAGGCGAAGTTCGCCCCCGCCGCCATCGCGCCCAGGTAGCGCGCGCCGTCATCCGAGCCGATCGGGGCGCACGAGAGCTGGCGGTCGACCAGGGTCCTCCCCTCCTCGGCGCAGGCGACGGTCCATCCGGGCGATGAAGTCGGTCGCGATCTGGTGTCCCAACCCCCGCGAGCCCGTGTGGAGCATCACGACGACCCGGTCCGGAACGAGGCCCATCGCCTCGGCAAACGGAGGGTCCAACACCTTGTCCACGGCCTGCACCTCAAGAAAGTGGTTCCCCGAACCGAGGGTGCCGAGCTGCCTCAGCCCCCGCTTGTGCGCGCTCTCCGAGACCTCGGCGGGGAGCGCGCTCGTAAGGCACCCCTGTTCCTCCTGGAACTCGAGGTCGGAGCTCTGGCCGAGCCCGTGCCCAACGGCCCACCGGGCCCCGCCGCTCAGCACCTCGTCGATCTCGGAACGGGAGAGCAGGGTGCCGCCGTGCGAGCCGACCCCCGAGGGGACCTCCCGGTAGAGCCGTTCGACCAGCTCCGAAAGGCGCGGCCGCACCTCCTCCACGGTGAGGGAGGTCCGGATCAGGCGGACCCCGCAGTTGATGTCGTAGCCGATCCCGCCCGGCGAGACGACCCCCTCCTGGAGGTCGAACGCGGCCACGCCGCCCACGGGAAACCCGTACCCGAAGTGGATGTCCGGCATGGCGAGGGCGTTGCGCTCGATCCCGGGAAGGGTCGCGACGTTCGCAAGCTGAGCGAGGGAGGGGTCCCCCTCGACCGCCGACAGGAGCGCCGCGTCCGAGAACAGGATCCCGGGGACCCGCATCCCCGGTTGCTCCGACGGGTCGATGCGATAGGTGAACTCGTCCAGCTGGACGAGCGCCGGGACCTTCTCCATGGGGCGCGGCCAGTCCGGGACGGTATTAGAGTGTGGTTAGGGAGCGGCCGCTGTACGCCCGCGGCTGGGCCGTCGGGACAAAGCGACAAGTAGCGCGGCTCCGTACTAGAGGAGGGAGGCGCCGATGCTCGTCCGCACCTTGCTCACATTCGTCAACCTGGGAGCGATCGCGGTGGCGATCGGCGTGCTGCTCGCTTACCCCAGCTACGCCGGGCCGGCGTTCTACCTCCTCCTGGGCTGGATGTTCGGCAGCATGATCATCGTCTACGGTCCCTGGGGGAACCGACAGGTCGGCTCGGGCCGGGCGCCCGCTCCCTCCACCTCCCCCGCCCCCGCCGGCCCGCTGGCCACGACCCCCGCTTCGACGGAGATCCCGTTCTGCATCTACTGCGGCGCCCCCCTGGCCTCAGGAGCCGCCATCTGCCCGGCGTGCGGTCACCGCGCCAGCCTGCTGCAGCGAGGTTCCGGGTGAGCCCTCCGAGCGTCATCGTACGCCTCCCGCTCGCCGCCATGGCCGCGGTGCTGGCCGCGCTCACCCTCGTTGCCTTGATCCTCGCCTCCGACTCGGAGTTCGGCTCCTGGGGGTGGGGGAGGTTCGCCTTCTTCGCGATCCCGGTCCTGGTGGCAGTGTACCATCTCACGCAGGTACCGCAAGCTTCCGTTCGAGCCGTGGCACTTCTTCCCGCCCCGCCCCACGCCCGAGCCGACCCCCGCTCCCGACGCCGCCGCCCCCGTGACCATGACGCCCTCCGGGGCCGAGCCCTCCGCGGACGAACCGTTCGAGGACCCCGTCGAGGAGGCGGACCGACTCGCCCAGGAGGCGCCTCCGGAGGGCCCTTCGGCGGCTTCGCAAGCCCCCGAGGCGCCGAGCCGGGAGACGTAGTCGGGCCGGCCTACTCGGGCGCGATGAACAGCATGGGCTCGCGGGCCCGAGCGTTCGCGCCCGGAGCGACGCGAAGGTTGCGCACGACCCCGGCAACCGGGCTCGTCACCTCGTTTCGCATCTTCATCGCCTCGAGCACCAGGAGCACGTCGCCCATGCGGACGCGGGCGCCCTCCCTGACCCGAACCTCGATCACCTTGCCCGGGCATGGGGGGCGTCACGGGGACTCCTCCGCCGGGCCCTGGGAGGGAGTCGGTCGGCGCCGACGTGGCGGTCTCGGGGGGCGGCGACCGGGGCGCCGTCGCCGCGGTGGGGCCGCTTCCGCCGAGCCGCTCGACCGTGACCGAGCCCCGCTCCCCGTTCACGTCCACCGGTGCGGGAGGGTCCGGGAAATGCTCCGGCCAGTTCTCGACCACCACCCGCTCGCCTCCGACCTCGAGCTCGACCCGAAGGGCGGAGCTCGTCACGACCGTAACGGGGAAGGAGTGGCCCGCGACCGTGACCGAAGAGAGGTCCGGGGCGACCTCGAGCTCCTCGCTCTTACCGTCTCGCACGACGCGCAGTCGCATCGAGGTACCTCCGCTGGTTCTGAAGATGGGTCCGCCCCTCGTAGGCCCACGGGCCCCCGCCGCCTCCCAAGCCTGCCATCGCGACGGGGCGCGCCGGTGGAGGGGGCCGTGCGGTGCGCATCGCCCCGATGACCCCGAGCGCGGCGGTCGCGAGGACGTCCGCAGTGATCCCTCGGTCGCGGCTCGACCGGTAGGTCCGATAGACCGCGGGGAAGAGGGCATAGCTCAACGCCTCGGCATCGTCCGCGGCCGGGACGAGGGTCCGGACCTCCCGTACCGCGTTCTCGAGCTCGGGAGCTAACAGGTCGGCCGGTCGGCCGGTGATCGCCGGCGCGCCCGTCGTGACGATGCGAAGCAGCTCCGGGTCGAGGGGGGCGGGCGGCGTGCCGTAGAGGCCCCGCACGTAGTCGCGGACCTCCTCGGTGATCGTGCGGTACCGCGCCCCCGTAAGGACATTGAAGACGGCCTGGATGCCCACGATCTGGCTCGTCGGGGTCACGAGGGGCGGGTACCCCAGGTCCGCGCGAACCCGGGGGACCTCGGCGAGCACCTCGGTGAGCCGGCCCATGGCGTCCTGCTCGACCAGCTGCGAGAGCAGGTTCGAGAGCATCCCGCCAGGGATCTGGTGGGTGAGGATCCCCGGGTCGGTCTGCAGCGAGCGCAGGTTGAGCAGCGGCCGGTAGCGCTCCATCACCGTCGCGAAATAGCTCGCGAGGTCCGCGAGCGCGTGGAGGTCGAGGTGCGGGTCCTGCGCACTCCCCTGCATCGCCGCGACGAGCGTCTCGGTCGGCGGCTGGGAGGCGCCTCCCGCGAACGGGCTCAGGGCTCCGTCCACCGCGGTCGCCCCGGCCTCGGCGACGGCGAGGCAGGTGAGGGTCGATAGCCCGCTCGCCGAGTGTGTGTGGACCACCACGGGGAGCCCGACCTCCTGGACGAGGGCTCGGACGAGCGCGCCCCCCTCGCCGGGCGGCATGAACCCGCCCATGTCCTTCACGCACAGCTCGTCGGCGCCGCCTTCTGCGAGCCGGTGGCCGAGCGCGACGAACGACGCGAGGGTGTGGACCGGGGACTGGGTGTAGCAGATGGTCGCCTGGGCCCGCGCGCCCGCCTTGCGGACCGCGTCGAGCGCGACCTGCATGTTCCGCGGGTCGTTCAGCGCGTCGAAGACCCGGAAGATGTCGACCCCCTGGCGGGCCGCCTCCCCGACGAACTTCCGGACCACGTCGTCCGGGTAGTGCCGGTACCCGACGAGGTTCTGCCCCCGCAGCAGCATCTGGAGCGGGGTGCGGGGCATCGCCTTCTTCAAGAGTCGGAGCCGCTCCCACGGGTCCTCGCGCAGGAATCGGAGGCAGACGTCGAACGTCGCGCCTCCCCAGACCTCCAGGGAGCGGTAGCCGACCGCGTCGAGCCGCTCCGCCGCGGGGAGCATGTCCCGCGTCCGCATCCGGGTCGCGATCAGCGACTGGTGGCCGTCCCGGAGGACCGTCTCGGTGATGCCGACCATCGGACGCCGCCTCCGTCCTAGAGCGGGATGTTCCCGTGCTTGCGGGCGGGCCGGTCGTCGCGCTTCGTGGCGAGCAGGCGCAGTCCCTGCGACCAAGCGCGCCCGCGTTTCGGCCGGGTCGATGACGTCGTCGATGTACCCGCGCTCGGCCGCGAGGTACGGGTTGAGGAACTCGGAGCGGTACTCCCCGGCGAGCCGGGCCCGCATCGCCGCCTGCCCCTCGGGAGGGGTCGCGTCGATCTCGCGCCGGAAGAGGATGTTGACGGCCCCGTCGGCCCCCATGACCGCGATCTCGGCGGTCGGCCAGGCGAGGTTCAGGTCCCCCCCGAGGTGCTTCGAGCACATCACGTCGTACGCGCCCCCGTAGGCCTTGCGGAGGATGACGGTCAGCATCGGCACGGTCGCTTCGGCGTACGCGTAGAGCAGCTTCGCCCCGTGGCGGATGATCCCTCCGTACTCCTGCGCGGTCCCGGGGAGAAACCCAGGCACGTCCACGAACGTGAGCAGCGGCAGGTTGAACGCGTCGGAGAACCGGACGAACCGCGCCGCCTTCGTCGAGGCCGGGATGTCGAGCGTCCCGGCGAGGACGCTCGGGTTGTTCGCCACGAGGCCCACGGGGCGACCGTCGAGCCGCGCGAACCCGACCACGATGTTCGGGGCCCATCCCGCGTGCACCTCGAGGAAGGAATCGACGTCCACGACCCGCTGGACCACCGCGTGCACGTCGTAGGGCGCGTTCGAGTCCTCGGGAACGACCTTCTCGAGCTCGGTGGCGGCGGCGTCGGGCGGAGCCGCGGCGGCCGCGACCGGCGCCTCCTCGAGGTTGTTGAGGGGCAGGTAGGAGAGCAGGCGGCGGGCGAGGGCGAGCGCCTCCGCGTCCGAGCCGACCGTGAAGTGGGAGACGCCGCTCACCGTCCCGTGCGTGTCCGCCCCCCCGAGCTGGTCGAACGTGACCTCCTCGCCGGTGACGGTCCGGATCACGTCGGGGCCGGTGATGAACATGTGGGCGGTCCCTCGCGCCATGATGACGAAGTCGGTGATCGCGGGAGAGTAGACCGCTCCGCCGGCGCACGGGCCTAGGATCAGGGAGAGCTGCGGGACGACTCCCGAGAGGGCGACGTTCCGGAAGAAGACCTCGCCGTACCCCCCGAGGCTCATCACCCCCTCCTGGATGCGGGCCCCTCCGGAGTCGTTCAGCCCGACGACCGGGACCCCGGCCTTTCGAGCAGTGTCCATGATCTTGACGATCTTCATCGCGTGCGCCTCCCCGAGCGCCCCGCCGAACACCGTCGCATCCTGGGCGAAGGCGCAGACCGGTCGCCCGTCGACCTCGCCCCACCCGGTGACGACCCCGTCGCCCGGAATGCGCCGCTCGGCCAGCCCGAACTTCTCGACGCGGTGCGTGACGAAGGGGTCGACCTCGACGAACGACTCCGGGTCGAAGAACGCCTCCAGGCGGTCGCGGGCGGTCAGCTTCCCGCCGGCGCGGTGCTTCGCGACACGGTCGGCCCCTCCTCCCTCCTTCGCGGTCCTCTTGAGCGCGTTCCAGCGGTCGAAGGCGGGCCTCATGCTTCCTCTACCACCAGGTCCCCCGCCCGGACGGCCACCGGTCCGTCGGCGGTGGCAAGCCAGAGCTCGCCCTCCTCGCCGAGCGCGGTGATCACGCCCGATAACGTTCCGTCGACCGTCGCACGACGTCCGAGCCCGTGGAGCGCAGCGCGGCACTCCGCCAGCACGGTCTCTGCGCCGCCCGGCTCGGCCGAGCGTCTCGGCGGCGGAGAGCGCGGCCGAGGTCGCGAGCTCCTCCACGTCCTCGAGCGAGGGGGCAGGACGGACGAGCTCCGCCAGGGTCACGACCCGGTCCCGGACCTCGGGCGGGAACGCGGAGCGGCGGGTCGATACGTTCAGGCCGATCCCCACGACGGCCGCCCGGCCGAGCGACGGGGAGTCGACCTCGTCCACGAGAATGCCCCCGAGCTTGCGCGCGCGGCCTTGCTGGAGGACGAGCAGGTCGTTCGGCCACTTCAGTACCGGGACGGACCCCGTACCGGGCCGCCAGCGCCCCTCCGATCCGGGCGCCGACCGCGAGCGGGAGGAGCGAGGGTTCCTCCGCGGGGGACCGGAGGATGAGGGAGAGATAGAGGCCGCCGGTCGGCGACGCCCACGGATGGTCGAGCCGCCCGCGCCCCGCGCTCTGTCGGCCCGCGACGACCCGGGTCCCCGCGGGAGCGCCCTCGCGGGCACGACGGGTCGCCTCGCTCTGCGTGGACGGGAGCTCCGTCCGGAACTCTCGAACGCCCACCCGCCCGCCTCCCCCGGCCGGGGACGGCCCGCCGCCCTTAACGGTTTGCCGAGGGAGCCCGGCGCGGACCGCCGCGCCAGGCCTATACGCCCCCCGGCTTCGGACGAGCGTGAGCTGCACCCGGGCCCTCCTCGAGAAGCTCGTGCCGGAGATCGAGGCGAACCTCAAGCCCCGACTCCAGGGCTTCCTCGGCGCGTTCGTGCGTGCCTACCTCCCCCAGCACTGGTCGTTCGAGACCGAGGAGGGGACGACCACCGTGCGGATCGACCCCACCGGTGCGGTCGCGGTGGTCCCGGGCGCGGTCACGTCGCCCGACGTCACGGTCCGGGCCGGCCACGACCGCCTGAAGCAGGTCCTCACGACGCGCGAGAAACCCCCCGGCAAGGTCTCCGACGTATCCGTCGTCGCCCACACGGCCAAGGGGCGGGCGGCGCTCGAGCAGGTCCGCAGCCGATTCGGCTTCTGAGCGCGTCGAGGCGCCTAGGCGCCGGCGCGGAGCTCGCGGAGCCGGTGGACCATCTTGACGACGGCGCGCACGGCGTTCGCCGCGTTCTCGATCCGGTCCTGCGCCTGGAGGCGGGTCTCGCCGGGGCCCGAGATGCCGAGGCCGAGCGGCTTCCCGTGCTCGACCGAGAGGTCGGTGAGCTTCCGGGCGGCCTGCTGCATCACGACCTCGTCGTGGTCGGTCTCGCCCTCGATGACCGCGCCGAGCGCGACGACCCCGTCGACGTCCTGGCGCTGGAAGAGCACCTGCACCGCGAGCGGCATGTCGTAGACGCCGGGGGTCTTCACCACGGGCCCCGAGCGTCGCGCCCAGGAACTCGACCTCCTCCTTGGCCCGCTCGAGCATCATCAGCGTCACGTCGTAGTTGAACTCGCTCGCCACGATCGCCACCCGCACCCGTTCCGCTTTCTCTCGTTGCTTCGCCATCGGATGCTTCTCCGAATCGGACCCTCACGCGCCCGGCCGCGCCGGCCCCGCATCCGGGAACCCCTGGCGCAGACCCTCCCCCGCCTGCCGGGCCAGGTCGCGGGGGCGGAACAGGAGAGCGTAGGCGTTGACCGCGTGCTCCTCGGCCCGTCGCCGGGCGAGGGTGGCGAGCTCCCGCGGGCCGTCGGCCTCGCCCTCGAAGACGAAGCACTCCACGACCGGCTTCGCCTCCAGCACGCCTGCGTAGAGGAGGCCCAAGGAGGCCTCGTGCGCGCACGTCTTGTCGTACTCTGCCTTCCCCGGCATCCCGAGGGCGAGGCAGAGGTCGACCTTCTCTTCCGCGAACAGCTTTCGGCAGGCGACCGGCAGGTCCTTGATCCCGGGAACCGTCCGGCGCACGATGCGGAAACCGGTCCCGCGCCCCGGAGCGCCTTCACGGCGGCCTCGGCCATGTCGACGCGGGCGAACGTCGTGTCGACGACGCCGATCCTCCTCACGGGCCGGCTCCCGGGCGGCGGGCTCCGTTCGAGGATGCGCTCGACGATCCGGCGGGTCGCGAGCTCGTCGTGGGGGTAGGCCTTGATCCGGACGACCTTCAAGGGAACGCCGCGCCGGGCGCACTCCGCCTCGACCTCGGTCTCGTTCCAGATCTGGTCGTAGCCGAGGGCGATGATCTGCGGTCGTTCCTGGACGACCGTCTCGTAGATGTCGGTCGTGGAGCCGAGCACGGCCCGGTCGACCGGCTTCAACGCCTCGACCATCTCGCGTCGCAGGTGCTCGGGGACGAAGACCTCGTGCTTCAGACGCCGGGCGGTCTTGTCGCGGGCGACGACGACGACGAGCTCGTCGCCGAGCTTGCGTGCCTCGCTCAGGAAGAAGACGTGCCCCGGATGGAGGAGGTCGAAGACCCCCGTGGCCATTACGCGGACGACCATGTCCGCCACGCCTCCACGATCGTTCGACCCTCGACGAACGGCCAGCCGTGCGCCTCGGCCCACCGGCGCGCCGCCTCCGGGGCGCGGGCCCCTCCGGAATCGCCCAGCATCTCGCATGACGGTGACGGACTCGGTGAGCCCCGCCATGCGGGCGAGCGAGACGGCGAGCTCCGTATGGCCCTTTCGCTCGGCGGGGAGCCCGGGTGCGGCGTAGAGGAGCGGAACGTGGCCCGGCGAGATGAACGACGTCCGGAACCGCTCGCGGAGCTCAGCGTCCGTGAGCTGGGAGGCTGCCGCCGCGACCTCGCCGACGCCCGGATCGTGGTCGCGCGGTCGTTGTCCGGCACGCCGGTGAAGTTGGAACGATGGTTGACCGTGATCCCGAAGGCGCTGCGTCGGTCGTACCGGGGCGCTTCCCCGAGGCCGGCGACCCCGGGGAACTCCCGGGCGGCGAGCGCGAGCAGGTCCGAGAAGAACGGCAGGTCGAGCCGGCGTCGGAGCTGGTCCGAGATGGCGGTGCAGATGAGGCCGCCCGGCGTCTCGGCGGGCGAGGCGGACCAGCTCGGGGGTCGCGCGCTCCGAGAGGAAGACGAGGTCGGTCTCCCCCTCCCGGTCCGCGGCATCGAAGATCAGGATCGGCTCGCCCTCTGACAGCGAGCGGGCAGCAGGCACGAGCTCCCCGGGAGCGGCCGGTGGCTCTCCACGCGCAGCATGGGGGTTAGGACCGGCGCGCGGCTAATAAGTGCGTTGTAACTACTCAAAAAAGGGTTGATGGCCGATGGGAGGACGAGATAGGACGTAGCGCGTCAGCGGATCGGATCACGTTACCGAACGCCCCGAAGGGCGTTCTTAGGAGGTGATCCATCTGCAGGTTCCCCTACAGATACCTTGTTACGACTTAGTCCCCCTTGCTGAACCGAAGTTCGAGCGACCCAAATGAGTCACCCTCACTCCGACCCAACTCGGATGACTTGACGGGCGGTGTGTGCAAAGAGCAGGGGCACATTCACCGCGGGATGTTGACCCGCGATTACTACGGAATCCATTTTCACGAGGGCGAGTTACAGCCCTCGATCCAGACTACGATGGGGTTTCAGGATTGCCTTCCCCTTTCGGGGTCGGATCCCATTGTCCCCACCTTTGTAGCGCGCGTGTTGCCCGGGAGATTCGGGGCATACGGACCTACCGTAGACCTCTCCTTCCTCTGCCTTAGCGGCAGCGATCCCCTCAGTGTGCTCTCCCCATCGCTGGTGAGATAGCGACTGAAGGCGAGGGTCTCGTTCGTTATCTGACTTAACAGAACGCCTTACGGTACGAACTGACGATGGCCATGCACCACCTCTCGGAGAATCGGGCAAGGTCTTCGGCCTGGCTTTCATCCCTCCGTCGCCCCCGGTGAGTTTTCCGGCGTTGAATCCAATTGAACCGCACGCTCCTCCCGTTGCGGTGCTCTCCCGCCAATTCCTTTAAGTTTCAGTCTTGCGACCGTACTCCCCAAGCGGCAGACTTAACATCTTCACTCCGGCACTGGGAGCCCACGCAGGACCCCCAACACCAAGTCTGCAGAGTTTACACCCTAGACTACCGGGGTATCTAATCCCGTTTGCGCCCTAGGGCTTCGTCCCTCACTGTCGGATTCGTTCTAGGTGAACGCCTTCGCCACTGGTGGTCCCCCCAGGATTACAGGATTTTACCCCTACCCCGGGAGTACCTTCACCCTCTCCCGATCCCAAGCCAAGCAGTGTCTCCGGAATTCGGACGGTTGGGCCGCCCGATTTACCCGGAGATTTGCCTGGCCAGCTACGGACGCTTTAGGCTCAATAATAATGAGCACCACTCGGGCCGCGGGTATTACCGCGGCGGCTGGCACCCGTCTTACCCGGCCCTTACTTCTCGAGCTTTTTAGGCTCGAGAACAGCCTAGACATAAGTCTAGGCACTTGGAGTTCCCCCATCGTGGTTGCCCACATTGTGGAGGTTTCGCGCCTGCTGCGTCCCGTAGGACCTGGATTCGTGTCTCAGAATCCATCTCCGGGCGACTTCTCCCAAAGCCCGTACCCGTCTACGGCTAGGGGGTCCGTAAAACCCCCTACTACCTGATAGGCCGCAGACCCATCCTCGAGCCCCGCAGGATTTCGACCTGGGAGCCTTCCATCATCCCAGACCTATCGGGTATTATTCCCAGTTTCCCGGGGTTATCCCCGTCTCGAGGGCAGATTGTCCGCGTGTTACTGAGCAGTGCGCCGAGGGCTTACCCCTCTCGACTCGCATGGCTTAAGCGAACTCCAATAGCGGTGCCCGCCGGGCAGGATCAACCGGATTTGTGTGCACACCTTGCGTGTGCGGGAATATACTGTCGTGACCGATCTACTGACTGGCAGGTTCATGCTCTTCTCGCTGAATTGAGCGATTCGCGTACAGTTGTCTATCTCGTCCGTCGGCCCCGAGAGGTCACTCCCCGTCTCCAGGGAGGGTTTCTCGGGGCTCCACGCCCCATCGGGCCATCTGTGGCGTCACCTTGGAAGAGCACGGTTCATGGGTCCCCGGCTCGCCGTGGCGGCGTCCCGCGCTCCGACCCCCCAAGGGGGGTCCGAACGCAGCGCGCGGGCCGAGCAGTGCTCCCTACTTAAGCGCCTCGGCTGCGCACGTACCGAGGTAGCTCCCCGCTCGGTAGTAGGAGAGGGGAATCGCGCGCTCGCTCGGCTACCAGATCGCGACGCGAGCTTCCTTCGGGCGCCACATCGGGCTTCCCGGCGGGATCGTGAACGCGTCGAAGAACGCGTCCAGGTTCCCCGCTGCCCCGCGGGCTCGGAACGGGCCGGGCGAATGAGGGTCGGTGACGATCCGGCGGCGGGTCTCGGGCTCCCGGCAGGTCTGACGCCATACCTGCGCCCATGACAGGAAGAACCGCTGCTCCGGCGACAGGCCGTCGACGCTCTTCCGTCGCGACGGTTCCTTCGCGAGACGTCGCTGGAGCGCTTCGTAGGCGATGCTGAGGCCCCCCAGGTCGGCGAGGTTCTCGCCAAGAGTGAGCTCCCCGTTCACGCAGAGCCCGGGGAGCGGCTCGTATCGGTTGTACTCTTCGACGACCTGGCGCGCGCGCCGGTCGAACTCGCGGGCATCCGACTCGGTCCACCAGTCGTTCAGGTTCCCGTCCGCGTCGTACTTCCGCCCCTGGTCGTCGTAGCCGTGGGTGATCTCGTGGCCGATCACCGCCCCGATCCCTCCGTAGTTCACGGCGTCGTCCATCGTCACGTCGAAGAAAGGGGGCTGGAGGATCCCGGCCGGGAAGACGATCTCGTTGCGAACCGGGCTGAAGTAGGCGTTCACGGTCGGCGGCGTCATTCCCCATTCGGTGCGGTCGACGGGCTGGCCCACACGGACCACCTGGCGGTGGACCTCGAAGGCCCGCGCCCGGCGGACGTTGCCCAGGTAGTCGTCCCGTACGACCCGGACCGAGGAGTAGTCCCGGAACGTGTCGGGATGTCCGATCTTGGCGGTGAAGCGCGCGAACTTCGCGAGGGCGCGTTGGCGGGTCGCTTCGGACATCCATTCCCGGGCCGCGAGCCGGTCGTGGAACACCGAACGGAGGTCGTCCACGAGCTCCCGCATCCGGGCGCGGGCCTCCGGCGGGAAATGGCGGCCGACGTAGAGGGCCCCCAGCGCCTCTCCGAGGGAGACGTCAATCACTAGGGCCGCCCGCTTCCATCGGGGCTCGGGCTCCTCCTGGCCCAGCAAGGTGCGATGGAAGAAGTCGAAGGATTCTGCCTCCGCCGCCTCATGCAGGTACGGAGCACAGGTGCGAAGGAGCTGCCAGGAAAGGTACTCCTTCCACGCGGAGAGGGGAGAGGAGGTCAGCGCGCGGTCGAGCGCGTCGAAGAACTCCGGCTGACCGACGATGACGTGGGGGATGGCCCCGACCTCCCGGTCGGTGAGATACTGCATCCAGGGGAGCGAAGGATGCGCCCGAGCGAACTCGCCCACCGGGATCCGGTGGTAGTTCTTGTTCTCGTCCCGGAGCTCGGTCCGGGTCCGGCTCGACCGCGCGAGCTCGGTCTCGATCGCGACGACGGCTTCGGTCGACCGGGCCGCCCGCTCCGCGGCCTCGCCGAGCGAGCGGAAGCTGCGCTCGAGGTGCGCCCGGTACGCCGCGAGGACGCTCGCGAACTGAGGGTCGACGTAGTAGTCCCGGTCCGGTAGGGAGAGGCCCCCCTGCTCGAGGTAGAAGGCGTAGACCTCGCTCGCCTTCTTGTCGGGATAGACGTAGCTCTCGAAGCCCCCGTCGACCCCGACGCGGTGCAGGTCCGCGAGGACTCGGAACAGCTCTTCCACCGAGGAGATGGAGTCGATCTGGGCGAGGTCGTGGGCGATGCGTCCGAAGTGGAGCTGCTCGAGCCGTGCGGTGTCCATCGCCGAGGCGAAGAAGTCCCCCACCTGCCGCTCCACAGAGTGCACCGAGGTCGCGGGCGCGGCCTCCGCTTCCTCCAGGATCGACCGGATGGCGTGGAAGTTCCGCTCCAGCAGCTCGTCGAAGGCTCCCCAGCGGGACTTGTCGGAGGGCACCGGATTCTCCCGGACCCAGGTCCCGGTGGCGAACCGATAGAAATCGGTCGACGGTTCGGTCGAACGGTCCAGGTAGGCGAGCGAGAAGCGCGGGTTCCTCGGCTCCGGGGCCGGGGAGGGTCCGCCGGCCGGGCCTCGGGGCGACGTTCGCTCGCTCGGGGAGGGGGGGCCGTCGGGCATCGGTTTCCTCTCCCCCCGCCGTGGCGTCCCTCCGCATGAGGGTTTCGACGGGGGCCGGGGGGCGCTCAGCCCAACCCGCGCTCGAATCGGCGGACCCAGGCCGGGACCTCGAGGAGCGACGTGATCTCGGGCGGGTCGAGGCCGAGCCCGGTGCCGTAGCGGTTCAGCCAGAGAGCCTGCAACCCCGCCGACCGGGCCGCCCGGGCGTCCGTGAAGGCTAGGTTGCCGACGTGGAGCGCCTCCTCCGGCGCCACGTCGAGGCGCCCGACCGCGCGTCGGAAGATCTCGGGGTCGGGCTTCGAAACGCCCTCGGTGCCGGAGGAGAGGACGCGCCGGAAGTAGCCGAGGATCCCCGCCCGGTCGAGGATCCGCCGAAGACCCGCCTCGCTCGTCGAGTTCGAGACGACGGCCAGCCCGCGGCCCGGGTTCCTCACCGCCTCCAGGCACCGTCGCACGTCGGAATAGAGATGGACCGGTCGCTCCTCCTCGGAGAGAAGGTGGCGGAATCTCGCCCCGACCGCCGGCGCGAGCTCGCGCCCGGACGCGCCGGAGAGCACCGCGCGCCAGAGCTCGGCGAGCCGCTGCTCCCGGTCCCCGGGGGGCGGGTGTTCGTCGTGCCTCCGCTCGACCTCGAGGTAGTAGTGGGAAAGGTCGTCCGCGCCGACGTCGAGGTAGAGCCGACGGGCCAGCTCGGCGAGGGTGTTGAAGTCCCACTCGTCGACGAGCGTACCGCCGAGGTCGAAGAGGACCGCCCGGATCCGAGGGTGACGCGCCGGCACGCGCCGTCGACACCGGATGGAGCCTTAGCCTTGACCGCCCCGGGGGGGCGAGCCCCGCGAGGGCTCAGGCGACACTGACGCTGACGACGTCGGAGTGGCGGAGGAGGATCGCGCGCGCGACCTTCAGGTTCTTCCCGGCCTTCCCGATGGCCCGGGCCTTCCACGCCGGGTCGACCGTGACGGTCGCGTGGCGGCCCTTGCCCTTGGGCGCGAAGTCGACGCGCTTCGGAGAGGTACCAGTAGAAGATGTTCTTGGCGAGCGCCTCCGTGTCGTCCGAGTACTCGACGACCTGGATCTCCTTCTTCAGCATCCCTTTCAGGCGGTCGACGAGGACGCCGCCCGGACCGACCGCCTTGTGGACCTCGCCGGGGTAGACCAAGAAGACGAGCTTCTCCTCCGTCTCGAGGCAGTCCCGGACGCGGGCCCCGGTGCGCTCCTCGAAGAGGCGGATGTAGCCGATCGTCTCGTTGTCGAACGCGATCTCGGCCATGGAGAGAAGAGGTTCCGCTCCCGACGTGGGGTCAGGTCTCGAGGGTGAGGATCGCGCTCGAGCCGGCTTCGAGGATCGCCATCGCGCTCACGGGGAACGGACGCCCGCACGCCTGTCCGAGCTCGACCGCGGTGCCCGGGTAGTGAAAGATGGGGATCTTGCCGACGGACCGGTCGCTTTTCAGACGCTCGTCCGGGCAGGTCGAGGAGACGATGAGCAGCTTCGCCTTCTTCGCCTCGGCGGCCGCGCGCGTCTCCTCGACGCCGAGCTTGACCTTGCCCGTGTCGAGGGCGAGCTTGAGCGCGTGCGCGAGGTCCATCTACGCCCCCTCCTCGGCCGCGACGGGCTCGGCCGGTGGGGGGGTCGGCGGGGTCGGCTTGGCCAGGTTGACGAGCGGACGGTAGACCAGGTTCACGGCGCCCGTGCCCAGGGTGATCGGCTGGCCGACGATGATGTTCTCGGCGACGCCCTTCAGGTCGTCGACCTCGCCAATGATCGCCGCGCGCAGGAGGTGCGCGGCGGTGATCTCGAACGCGGCCCGGGCGAGCACGCTCGACTTCTTGCCCGAGATCCCGTGGCGCCCGATCGCCCGGATGTCCCCTTCGTTGGTCATCAGGTCGGCGACGAGCATCAAGTGGCGGATGTCGACCCCGAGTCCCTGCTCGGCGAGGGTGCGGTTCGCCTCGAAGATCAGGGCCGCGCGAGCCGCCTCGACCCCGTAGACGCGGTAGATCTCGAAGACCGAGTTCGTGGTGGTCCGAGCGCCGTCCACGCCCGCGATCTCGAGGACCCCGTCGAGGTTGGAGCCCTCGGTGTAGATCACATACTCATCCTTCTCCCGCCGGATGAGTGCACGGCGGATCCCCGGGACGCCCTTGATCTGGACGGCCTTCGCCTCCTCGCTCGCGAGCAGGAGCTTCTTGAACGGCATCTCCTCGACGAGCTCCTCCTTCCGCGACTTCGTCGCCTTGGTGCTCGCCTCCTTGAGGTGGATCTCGAACGAGCGGGTCTCGCCGCTCCCGGAGCCGGGCTTCAGCTCGAAGAGCCGGCCGTCGAGGTGCTCCAACAGGGAGGCCTCGAGCTCAGAGCGCTTCACGCCCCGCGCGCTCATCAGGGCGGCTTGGGGGCTCACGAGGACCTTCAAGTCCTCGACGACCGTGCCGATCGCGGCGACGTCGGGGACGGTCGTCACCTCGATCAGGAGCGCGATCCGTTCGACCGCCTCCCGGTCGTTCTTCAGCTTGCGGTCGACGTGGACGGTCATCATCGGGGTCGAGGGGACGCGCCGGGCGTCGACGAGCTCGATGAGGCGTGGCAGACCCAGCGTGACGTTCATCTCGGCGACCCCCGCGTAGTGGAATGTCCGCAGGGTCATCTGGGTCCCGGGCTCGCCGATGGACTGCGCCGCGATGATCCCGACGGACTCGTGCGCGTCGACCTCGGCGTGCCCGAAACGTCGGGCGACCTCGTGGAGGATCTTGGTGGTCTCCGTCGGGGAGAGCCGAAGGCTCTGGACCTTCGCCTTCAGCGTGTCCACCAGGTGCGGGGGCAGCCGGACGCCTTCCGCTTTGGCGACCTCGTGGATCCGCTGCGTCAGGTCCTTCGGGGGTCTCTTCTCCTCCGCCATCGTCATTCGCCTCCGAATTCGGGGCCCTCACCGGGCTCGCCGACCTCTTCGCCTTCCTCTTCCTCGCCCTCTTCCTCCTGCTGGGCTTCCGCCTGGAGGTCGAGCTCCTCTTCGGGCACGGGGGGAGCCCCGTCAATGTCGTCCGGGCCCCGGAGGTCCGTCGCGCGGACTCGGCGGCCGAGGACCTGCGAGACGACCTCGTCGAGCGGCACGGCCTCGCCCTGGAACGAGCGGGCCGGGTCGATGCCGTCTTCGCCGTACTGGAACTCGATGATCGTGCCGGCGGTGTTCCGCACCGTGCGGTCCTCGGCGACGTTCAGGTCCTCGAGGGCGTTGATGAGCCGGCGCTGCATGTAGCCGGACCGGCTCGTCCGGACCGCCGTGTCGACGAGCGACTCCCGACCCCCCATCGAGTGGAAGAAGTACTCCGTCGGCGAGAGGCCGAGCTTGTAGCTCGAGCTCACGAACCCTCGCGCGTCCGCGCCGAGGTCGCCCCGGCCGAAGTGGGGGAGCGTCCGGTGGACGTAGCCGCGGAGCAGCCGCTCGCCCCGCACCGACTGCTGGCCGACCGAGCCGGCCATCTGCGTCAGGTTGAGCATGGAGCCGCGGGCCCCGGACTTGGCAAGGATGACCGCCGGGTTCTCGAGGCCCAGGTGGCGGCCGGCGATGTCGCCCGCCTTGTCCCGCGCCTGGCCGAGCTCGCGCCGCACCATCACCTCCAGGGTCTCCTCGAGCGAGCGCCCGGGCATCTGCTCGAGCTTCCCGTGGCGGTACTGGTCGACGAGCTCCGTGACCTGGATGCGCGCGTCCTCGAGCGCCGCGCGGATCTCCTTCTGGGCCCCCTCGGGGACGTCCTCGTCGTCGATCCCGGTCGAGAGGCCCTTCAGGCTGATCGCGGTGATGCACAGTCGGCTCATCTCGTCCAGGAACTGGCGGGCGCGTCCCATCCCGTTGTTCCGGGCGATCGCATCCAGGACGGCGCCCTTCTCGTAGGCGATCGCCTTCTTGTCGATCGTCCCGGCCTTCAGAACCCCGTTCTCGATCACGACCCAGGCGTCGTGCTTGCAGGAGAGCGGCGCGCAGTCGCATTTCGCCCAGATGTTCGAGCGGAATTCGAGGGTGAGGTCGCTCGGGAGGGTCAGCGAGAACAGCTGCTTGCCCGTCCAGAACGGCGTGCCGTCCTTGTCCTTGCCCGCGGGCGGGGGTACGGGGTAGTTGAGCTTCGAGAGGAGGTAGGTGACCTCCGCCCGGCTGTAGCTCGGGTTCTGGTACGTCAGCAGGAAGCCGGCGGTGATGTGGTCGTGGAGCATCCCGATGATCGGCCCGCCGTAGCGGGGCGAGAGGATGTGCTCCTCCACCTTCATCAGGACCTTCGCCTCGGCGCGCGCTTCCTGGCTCTGGAGCACGTGGAGGTTCATCTCGTCGCCGTCGAAGTCGGCGTTGTACGGCGGGCAGTCGCAGAGGTTGAACCGGAACGTCTTGTGGGGGAGGATCCGCACGAAGTGGGCCATCATGCTCATCCGATGGAGGCTCGGCTGCCGGTTGAACAGGACGATGTCGCCGTCGACGAGCTGGCGTTCGACGACCGAGCCGGGGAGCACGAGCTCCGCGCACGCCTCGGCGTTCTTCTCCATGACCTTGATCCGCTGACCGTCCTCGCGGATCAGGTAGTTGACGCCGCAGCGGTACCGGCCCTCCGCGTCGGGCGGGGGCGCCGGGCCGCGCCGGACGAACTCCTTGGCGACCTCCTGGTTCTGGGTGGTGACGTGGAGGGGCACGGTGAGGCCGCGGGCGACCTCGGCCGGGATCCCGACCTCGTTGATCGAGAGGAGCGGGTCCGGGCTGATGACGGTGCGCGCCGAGAAGTTGACCCGTTTGCCCGACAGGTTCGACCGGAACCGGCCGTCCTTGCCCTTGAGCCGCTGGGCGAGGGTCTTGAGAGGGCGTCCGGAGCGGTGGCGGGCGGGGGGATCCCGCTCGTCTGGTTGTCGAAGTAGGTGGTGACGTGGTACTGGAGCAGTTCCCAGAGGTCCTCGACGACGAGCTGGGGGGCGCCCATGTCGCGGTTCTCGCGCAGGCGCTGGTTGATCCGCAGCACGTCGACCAGCTTGTGGGTGAGGTCGTCCTCGCTCCGCTCCCCGCTCTCGAGCGTGATCGAGGGACGGACCTGGACGGGCGGCACGGGGAGGACGGTGAGGACCATCCACTCCGGCCGTCCGAAGCGCGGGTTCAACCCGAGGGCGCTCACGTCCTCGTTCGGGATCCGTTCGAGGCGCGCACGGACCTCCTTGGGAGTGATCTTGTGGGAGTTCTCGCGGAAGGTGGTCGGCTTGTCGAGGATGATCCGTTGCTGGACCTCGTGACAGTGGGGACAGACGCGCTCGTCCTTCGGCTCGCGCGTCCGCGGGGCCGGGGTGGTCGGGTCCTCCGAATCGGAGATGACCTCGGCACGGGGATTGGGCGCGTCGGGCAGGATCCGGCCGCAGGCGCGGCACGTCGACTGGAGCAGCCGCTTGATCTCCTTCGCGTAGCCGACGTGGATTACGGGCATCGCGAGCTCGATGATCCCGAAGTGGCCGGGGCACTCGTTGACCCGGCCGCCGCACGTTCGGCAGCGAAGGTTCGGTTCGATGACCCCGAGGTGGAGGTCCATGAGGCCCATCTCGATCGGGTAGCCGTCGTCGTCGTACGTGTCGGCCGTGATGATCTTCACGCCGCTCATGCGACGGATCTCGTCCGGGGAGAGGAAGGCGAACTGCAGGCTCTTGATCCGCTTCGAAAGACTTTGCGCCATGCTGGAACCTCCTACCGCATCTCCTCGAGCTGGAGCCGCATCACGACCCCGAGGCTGATCAGCTCCTCGAGGAGGAGCTTGAACGAGTAGCTCATCTCGACCGGGTAGATCGAGGAGGTGTTCCCGCAGCTCGGGCACCTCAGGGAGCTTGCCCGCGAGTCGGGGATCGCGATGTGGCCGCACTCCGGGTTGCCGCAGACGGTACTGGACGGTGCCGTCCGACTCGTCGAGGAGACGGTCCTTGATGACCATCGCCACGCCGTGGCCGATCAGGCAGTCCCGCTCCATCTCACCGAATCGGAGACCCCCCTGCCGGGAGCGGCCCTCGGTCGGCTGTCGCGTCAGGATCTGAACCGGCCCCCGCGAGCGCATGTGCATCTTGCCCGCGACCATGTGGTGGAGCTTCTGGTAGTAGATCACGCCGATGAAGATCTCCGCCTCGTACCGTCGGCCGGTGAGTCCGTCGTAGAGGGTCTCGCGACCGCTCGGGTGGAAGCCGAGCGCCTTGAGCCCGTCGCGCAGCGCCTCCTCCCGGGCCCCCGAGAACGCCGTCCCGTCGATGGTCCGGCCCTCGAGCGCGCCGACCTTGCCGCCCAGCATCTCGAGGACGTGGGCGACGGTCATCCGCGAGGGGATCGCGTGCGGATTGATCACGAGGTCCGGCGTGATGCCGCTGCGCGTGAACGGCAGGTTCTCCTGCGGGACGATCAGGCCGATGACGCCCTTTTGCCCATGGCGACTCGCGAACTTGTCCCCGAGCTCGGGGACCCGCTGGTTGCGGACCTTCACCTTGACGAGCTTCGAGATGTTCTCGCCCTCGGTCAGGATCACGTTGTCGACCCAGCCGGATTCTCCGAACCGGACCGTGACGCTCGTCTCGCGCCGCTTCTGCGGGGTCAGGAGGTCCGTCTTCTCCTCGAGGAACCTGGGAGGGCTCGTCTTGCCGACGAGCACGTCGCCCTCGGTCACCTCGAGCTCGGGGAAGATCAGTCCGTCCTCGCCCAGGTTTCGGTACGCGGTGTCCACCCGCGCGCCCGCGACGTCGGGCCGCGGGATCTCGAAGCGGTCCTCCTGACCGCCCGGATACTTCCGCTCCTCGCCGCGGTACGTACCGGAAGAACGAGGAACGGCCGAGGCCGCGGTCGATCGCGCCCTTCGAGAAGACGAGCGCATCCTGCATGTTGTACCCCTCGTAGGAGAGGATAGCCACGACAAAGTTCTGGCCGGCCGGTCGCTCCGTGAAGTGCACGTAGCGCATCGTCTGCGTCTGAAGCAACGGCGCCTGCGGGTAGTGGAGCAGATGGCCCCGCGTGTCGGGCCGTCGGCGGTAGTTGACCGACTCGACGCCGAGCGCCTGCTTCGCCATCCCCGAGCCCATCGTGTTCCGCGGGGCGGAGTTGTGCTCCGGATAGGGGATGAGGCCCGTGCAGACCCCGAGCATCAGGTTCGGGTCGATCTCGAGGTGGGTATGGCGCTCGGTGAGCAGGCTCGCCGTCGGGAACGTCGAGTGGCACATCCCGCACTCCACGACCGCCGCCTCCGACTTCTCCCCCATCGACGCCCAGCGGAGGTCCGAGCGCGAGAGCGCCTTGCCACACTTCGGGCACCGGTCGGGCATGACGTACGGGTCGACCGCGATGAGGCTATCCTCCTCCTCCTCGGCGTCGACCCATTCGATCTTCCCCTGGCGGATCAGGTCGGAGAACGACAGCGTGCCCCGGGCGAGGTCGTCGAGGTCGGAGCGGGAGGCGCGGGGGACGCCGCCCTTCACGACCACGAGGGGGCGGCGCAGGCGACCCTGGTCGCAGTGGACGATGACCTCGTTCATCTCGTCATCGTAGCGGACGTTGATCTCGTAGGTCTTGTCGCCGAGCGTCGGGGAGAGGGTCCCGGTCCGGCGACGCTCGCGGATCTCGCGGACGAGGTCGACCGGCTGGGAGTGGAGCCCGACCAGGTTCCCGTTGACGTAGACCCGTGCCGCGCGCCGGCCCTTGGGCGCGGCGGATTCCTCCAGCACGTCCGGCCCGATCTCGCGGGTGTTCAGGTCGCGGAGGATGAGCGTGACCTCCTCCTCGTCGGCGCCTTCGGAGACGTCGACGCAGAGGGCGTAGTTCTTGACGAGGCCGCAGTTCTGGCCCTCGGGGGTCTCGTTGGGGCAGAGGCGTCCCCATTGGGTCGGGTGCAGGTCGCGGGCCTCGAAGTGCGGCTGCGTCCGAGTGAGCGGGCTCGTCACCCGGCGAAGGTGGCTGATCGTCGACATGTGGCTCGTCCGGTCGAGCACCTGGCTGACGCCCGCCCGGCCGCCGACCCAGTTCCCCGTGGCGAGCGCGTGGACGAGCCGCTGCGTCAAGAGGTCCGGCCGGATCGCGCTGGCGATCCGGAGGTCCTTCTTGCGCGCGAACGAGCGCTCGAGTTGGTACTTGAGGTCCTTGAGGAGGAGCGAGAAGGCGACCCGGAAGAGGTCCTCCATGAGGTCCCCCGCGAGCTTGAGGCGCTTGTTCGCGTAGTGGTCCTTGTCGTCCTCCCCCCGGACCTTGAGGTGGAGCTCGAGGACCGTTCGCGCCATCCGCGCGAGGTACAGGGCCTTCTTGAGACGGTCCGCCTTCGTGTCGCCGAGGTGGGGGAGGAGGGAGCGGTCGAGGATGCCGTCGACTTTCCGCTGGCGGTACTCCTTCGCCTGGCCCGTCGCGAACTTCTTCTCGAGGAAGACGAGCGCGTCCTCGGTCGACTGGATCCCCTCGGGGGGGTAGAGCTTCTTCGAAACGCACTCCTCGACGTTGACGTTGAGGAGATGCTTCATCGTCTGGACGAACGGTTCGTCCAGCGGGAACAGCTCGCCGAGGACCGCCTGGAAGATCTCCTCGTCGTTCTTCATCCCGAGGGCCTTCATCAGGATCACGAGCGGGATCTGCCCGCTCGCCGTCGGGACCGAGACCTGGAGGATGCCGTCCTTCTTCTTCTCGACGACCGTCAGCGACCGGTAGCCGCCGCGTTGGCTGAACACCTTCGCGCTCTCGATCGGCGTGCCGTACCGTTCGTTGTACTCCGCGAAGATCCGGTTGGGCGCGAGGTCCTCGAGGCTGATGATGACCCGCTCCGTGCCGCCGATGATCGCGTAGCCGCCCGGGTCGAGCGGGTCTTCGCCGTACTCGACGAGCTTCGCGCGGTACTCGTCGTCCGAGAGCCAGATTCTGGTCGTCCTCGCTGACCTTGTATCGGTTGAGGTTGCACGGGCGGCTCTTGACCATGATGGGGAGGTCGCCGATGTGGACGTCCTCGGGAGCCCGCTCGACGCCGTTCTCAACGACCGTGACCTTGAGGTAGATCGGGGCCTGATAGGTGAGGTTGCGGAGCCGGGCTTCCATCGGGGTGAGGGTCGGTTTCGAGCCGACGGGTTCCTTCACGAACGGGGCGCCAATGAAGATGGTCGGTTCCGCGGACGGGTTGACGACCCCGCGCGCGTCGCGGCGGCGACCGACGCGGACGTAGATCGAGCTCTTGGTCTTCTGGACGTCGAGCCGGATGATCCCGCGCTCGGTCGAGTCCTCGCTGACGCGGGCCTCGTCGACGATCCGTTGCATCCGCGAGTTCGGATTGTCCTTCGTCGGGAGGAAGTCGTTGAAACTGGCGAGATGGTGGTTGACGATGGAGCGCTCTCGGAAGAAGGCATCAACGATTTCGCGCATGGACTACGAACCTCCGGTGGAGGGCACGATCACCCGGTAGGCGACCGCGATGCCGGCCGTCTGGCTGGGCCGGCGGATGCGGACGAGCCGTCCGATGAGCACGTCCCCGGCGTCACGCTGGGCGACGAACTTGGGGTCGGCCTGGAGTCCTGGGTCGGAGACTAGGATCTTCGGCATCCGTTCGGGGGAGGTCTCGAGTTGGTCGAGCAGCTTCCGGGACTCTTCCTCGCTCAGCACCTCATGCTGGGGCGCGAGATGATGGGCGACGAACGGACGGGGGGTCGCCGGCTTGTCGTCCTTCTTCTTGCGCGTTCGTCGGGATGCGGTGGGGCTCATGGAGTGCTCCGAGGAGAGGGACGGGCCCGGGGGGACGTCCGGAGCACCCCCGCCAGGACGGCGGGGAGGCTCGATTCGAACCCCCGACCACCCGGTTAAAAGCCGGATGCTCTTTGTAGGGCCGCTCGGGTGACCGCGCGACCTGCCTAGCTGAGCTACGGGCCCGCGACCGCTCCGAACAGCGAGGACCCGGGCGCGGTATTTCAGCCTATCCATCGGGGGGCTCACTGGAGGCTCTCCAGGCCCGAGATGATCGACCAGATCGCGGTCCGGCCGTGCGTCGGGAGGTTTGGGTCGTTCGCCAGCTCGTCCAGCACCGAGACGGCGCTCGCGATACGGACGTCGAGCGCGACCCGCGCCTTCGCGATCTCGTCCTTCGCAGACTGCGCTCCCCGGCGAATGTTTCGCGGGACCGAGGTGTCGTCAGCGAGCTCAGAGAGGGAGTCCACCAGCCGCCGGAGCGGGGTTTCCGGGCCGACTACGGCGCCGGGCGGACTCGCGTCCGTTCCGAGCGCGGGGGACGACGCCGTCATGTCGAGTGCGTCTCCCCGGACTCCTTGTAGGCCGTGACGACGAGCAGGGTCTTCGTCTCGCGGATCCCGCGGACGCTCGGGAGCCGGTGGAGGACGAACTCCTTCAGCTCTTCGTAGTGGGGGAAACGGACCTTGAGGAAGATGTCGGTGTCGCCGGTGACGAGGAAGACGTCCTCCGCCTCGACGAACCTCGCGACCTCGGCCGCTACGTTGTCCGCCTCGCTCGTCTCGACCTTGAGCGCGATCAGGGCGACGACGTGCTCGTCCCCCCAGACCTTCGTGAAGGCACTCTCGACCGCGCGGCTCACCGGCGCCTTGGACGATGATGGTTTCTCCATGGATCCCCCGCGTGCGTTCTACCTACCTTGGAAAGCGAATGCCCGGCCCCCGACCCCGTTACGCCGCGGGGGCGGACTCGAACTCCTCTTGGAGGTCGTTAATCACTTGATCGATCACACCGGTCGGCGTAGGTCCGCGGTAGTCTCGTACGCCGCCCGCTTCGCTGGACACACGAGCAAAGAACTCGGCCGGCCCCCGGAGGAACTCCACACTACAGATGAACTCCTCCATGTACTGACGGCCGGCCCCCACCGCGCCGGCGGTCCGAGAAAGGCCCCCTATATAGGTTTTCTGACCGTTTTGAGCCCGCCCCGCGGGCGACGTGCGCCCCCCCCTCCGGCCACAGGCGACGCCCCCGAAGCCGGGCGCCCCGCTCCGTCAGGCTCAGGATTATCTGTCCGCGCCGGGTGCGACGACCGATGAGCTCTCTCCCCAAGAAGTCGGTGCGAATGGAGGTGCGGATCGAGCTCAAACCCGGAGTGATGGATGCCGAAGCGGCGAGCGTGGAGAAATCCCTCGCCCTCCTCGGGCTCGCGGCGGTCCCCCGGGTGACAACGGCCCGGGTCTACGACCTCGCCTTTGAGGGCGTCTCGGCGCACGAGGCGCAGCGCTTGTCGGAGGAAGCCGTCGAGCGACTGCTCGCCAACCCGGTGATCCACCGCGTGACCGTGCGTCCCGTTCCGGCCTAGTCCCATGGCCGAGTGGGCGCCCGAGGTAACGGTCGTCCCTCTCCGCAACGCCTCGGGCGCCCGCCTCGCTACGATCTCGGAGGGGCGAGGGCTCGGGTTCAACGGCCCGGAGCTGCGACGCATCCAGGAGTACTTCCGGAAGGAAGGCCGCGAGCCGACGGACGTCGAGCTCGCGGGCCTCGCCCAGAGCTGGAGCGAGCACTGCAGCTACAAGAGCTCCCGACCGTTCTTGCGTCGCGCCTTCGCCGGCCTCCGCCCCCGGCCTCGGGTCCTCGGCACCGGGGACGCCGGCGTGATGGAGTTCGGGGATGGCTACGCCTACGCCCTCCGGATCGAGTCCCACAACCACCCGTCGGCGGTCGAGCCGTACGGGGGCGCCGCCACCGGCATCGGGGGGATCCTGCGGGATGTCCTGGCCGTCGGCGCCAAGCCGGTCGCGCTCGCCGACCCGCTGTTCTTCGGGCCGCTCGACCTTCCCGAGCGCCGGATCCCCACGGGCGTGAAGGGCCCCAGGTATCTGGCGAACGGCGTCATCGCCGGGATCCGGGACTACGGGAACCGGGTTGGGGTCCCCACGGTCACCGGGGGGATCTACTTCGACGAGGCCTACGTCGTCAACCCGCTTGTGAACGTCGGTTGCCTCGGCTTCCTGCCGCGGTCGCGCCTTCTTCCGAACCGCGCGCACACGGTCGGGGACCGGCTCGTGCTCGTCGGCGGGCTCACTGGACGGGACGGCATCGGCGGGGTAGCGTTCGCTTCCAAGGAGATCACCGACCGCAGCGAATCGGAGTCGCGGGGCGCCGTCCAACTCGGGAACCCGATCATGAAGGAACCCCTCATCCATGCCTGCCTCGAGGCGTTCGACCGAGGGTTGGTGCGGGGCCTGAAGGACCTGGGCGGGGGCGGGGTTGCCTCGGCGTTCGGCGAACTGGCCCACGCGGGAGGGTTCGGGTTGCGGATCGACCTGGCCCAGGTCCCGCTCCGGGAACCGGGTCTGCGCCCGTGGGAGGTCTGGGTTTCGGAATCGCAGGAACGGATGGTGCTCGACGTCCGTCCGCGGGACCTCGACGACCTCCTGACGATCTTCCGTCGCTACGACGTACCCGCGACCGCGGTCGGCGAGGTGACCCCTGCGCCCTTCGAGACGGTCGAGTGGAGGGGCCGCCCCGTCGCCCACCTGCGCGTCGGGTTCCGGGTCGACCCGCCGCCCCTCCACCGACCTACCCGGCGGCGCCGGGTGGCGCGCCGCGCGGCACCCCCGATCCCTGCGGATGGGCTCGTCGCTCTGTTCACCGACCTCGTGCTGGCCCCGGACTCGGTCTCCCGGGAGCCGGTGATCCGCGTCTACGACCACGAAGTGCAGGGCCGTACCGGTCGTGCGCCCCCTTCACGGCTCCATAGCCTCCCCTTCTCACGGGGACTCCGCGATCCTCCAGCCCCGGCCGGAGAGTTGGAAGGCTCTCGCGGTCACGACCGCCGCGCAACCCTGGACCTGCCGGGAGGACCCCGCTCGGGGTGGCGAGGCCGTGGTCGAGGAGGCCGCTCGGAACCTCTACGCCGTAGGGGCCCGGCCCGACGCGTTCACGAACTGCCTCAACTTCGGGAACCCCGAGGACCCTCGCGTCCTGGGCGACTTCGCCGCCGTCACCCGGGGGATGGCCCGGGCGTCGGCCGCCCTCGGCTTTGCGGTCCCCTCCGGGAACGTCAGCTTCTACAACGGAGGACTGGGCGCCGAGATCCCTCCAACGCCCGTCCTGATGGCTACCGGCCTCGTCCGTGACCTCCGCCACGTCGCGACCTCCGACCTCAAGGAGGAGGGGGACGCGCTCTACCTGCTGGGCCGCACAGCTCCCGAGATGGGGGGCTCGCTCTGGGCCCGCCGAAAGGGAGAGGATGGCCTCCGGGTCCCGGCCACGGATCCGTCGGCACTTCGGCGACTGGGCGATGCCCTCGTGGCGGCGATCGAGCGGGACTGGGTCCGCGCCGCCCACGATGTCTCGGACGGGGGCCTTGCCGTAACGCTCGCCGAGATGGCGTTCGGCGGCCGGCTTGGGGTGGACGTGGACCTCATCGCGTCGGGCGCCGCCGGTCCGGGGACCGCGCTTGCGGCCGAGGGCGCCTCCCGGTTCGCGGTGGAGGTACGGAGCGCCGACCGGACCCGCTTCGAACGCGCCCTGCGGGGGCTCCCGTGCCGGCCCGGCTGGGCAGGGTGACGGAGGGTGACGCTCGGCTTCGATGGGGCGAGCGCGAGCTGGCTAGCGTGCCGCTAGCGCCCTTGTACGAGCGATGGCGGACCGGCTTGGGGCTCCCGGGCTGAACGACCGATGACCATCACCGCCCTCGTTTCCGGCGGGAAGGACTCCATCTACGCCGCCTATCTCGCGGATACCCAAGCGCGACCGGTGGACGAGCTCCTGGTCCTCCGACCCGAGGACCCGGACTCGATGCTGTTCCACACGCCGAATCTCGACCTCGTCTCCCTGCAGGCGGAGGCGTGGGGGAAGTCGTTCCGCACCGTCCCCGTCCGGGCCCCCGGTGAGGCCGGGGAGCTGGCCGCGCTCGAAGAGGCCCTCAGGGGAGGAGCGGGTTGGGTCGTCGCGGGAGCGGTCGAGTCGTCGTATCAGTGGTCTCGGCTCCTCCGCGTGGCGGAGCACATCGGGCGCCCGGTCTACACGCCGCTGTGGAGGAAGGACCCGGGTCGAGTCGTTCGGGAGGAGATCGCGGCCGGCCTCGACATCCGACTCGTCCACCTCGCGGCGGAGTCGCTCGGCCCCGACCTCCTCGGCCGTCGTCTCGACCTCGGCCTCCTGGGTACGCTCGAGGAGCGGAACGCCGCCGGGGCCCGCGTGCACCTCGCGGGAGAGGGAGGGGAGTACGAGACCCTGGTCGTCGATGCCCCGTTCTTCCGGCAGCGGATCGTGCTCGATGAGCTCGACTGGGACGTCCGGCCGGCCACCGCCCGCCTGACCGTCCGCAAGGCCCATCTTGTCCCCCGCGCTCCGGCCCTCGAGGCGTAGGGGAACCCGATGAGCGCTCCCGGGGCATCCACCACTCCTTCGGACCTCGCCCACCGGGTCCGCGCGGCGACCGCGCGCGCTCGACGCGCCCTGGGGGACCCCCGCGCCGCGGTCAACGTGCGCTGGCTCCGCGCGCTCTCGGGAGCCTCCAACGAGCGGATCCTCGAGGTGCTGGGCGAGGTCGATAGCCTGGTGCCCGTGGAAGAGGAGATCCATCGCCGGCACGTCGCAGGGGGCCGCGCGAACTACGCCCAGTTCTCCGCGCCGCTCGAGCTCTACGCCCTGGTCCGACTGCTCCAGCCCCGACACGTCATCGAAACCGGCGTGAGCAGCGGACTCTCTTCCGCGCACTTCCTCCTAGCTCTCGAGAAGAACCGCTCGGGGACGCTCCACTCCATCGACCTCCCGACCCCGCAGAGGGGCCCGGTTCTCGCGAAGGACGAGTCTCCCGTCTCAATCCCGCCGGGGCTCGCGAGCGGATGGGCCGTCCCGTTCCGCTCCTCCCGATGGGACCTCCGCATCGGCGACGCCGCGCTTGTGCTCCCGGCGCTCCTCGGTGAGCTCCCGGGCGTCGACCTGTTCCTGCACGACGACCTGCACACCCCCGAACGGCTCGACCTCGAGCTGTCGCTCCTCCGTCCGAAGCTCCCCCCGGGGCTCGGTGTTGGCCGACAATACCCAGTGGACGGGGGACTCGTTCGACCGCTTCGCAAGCGAGCTGCACGCCAAGGTGGCCCGACGGGGCTCCTCCGACCTCGTCGGCCTCCGGATGCCCGCCCCCCGGGGACGGCGACCGGCCACGGACAGGGTCCCGCCCCCGAGCTGACCCCCTGGGCTTATCCGACCCCAAGCCTCTGTTCGGGACGATGGCCGCTAGCCGTCCGGACGCCCGCGCGGCGGCTCCCCGCACCCCGCGTGCCCGGAGCCCCGACCCCGTGGTCGAGGCGCAGCGTCGCTGGGAAGCGGAGGTGCTCGCTCCGGCTCGGGCGAAGAACCCCGAGCGGAAGGAGGCATTCACCACGCTGGGAGGGATCCCCGTGGAAGGACTGTACACTCCGGGGTCGCCGCACTCCGGCTTCGAGAGGATCGGCTACCCGGGCGCCCCGCCCTTCACGCGCGGCGTCCACCCGACGATGTATCGGGGCCGCGTCTGGTCGATGCGGATGTTCTCGGGGTTCGGCTCGCCGGAGGACACGAACCGACGGTTCCACTATCTGCTCCGCCACGGCGAGTCCGGCCTGTCGGTCGCGTTCGACGACCCCACGCTCTACGGGCTCGACGCCGACGACCCGGAATCCCTCGGGGAGGTCGGGAAGTGTGGGGTGAACGTGAGCTCGCTCGACGACATGCGACGGCTGCTCGCCGGCATCCCGCTCGCGGACGTGACGACGAGCATGACGATCAATGCCCCGGCGAACATTCTCTGGGGCATGTACCTCCTTTCCGGGGAGGCGACGCGACGTCCCCCTCGCCCGTCTCGGAGGAACGACCCAGAACGACATCTTGAAGGAGTACATCGCGCAGAAGGAGTTCCTCTACCCGCCCCGCCCGGCCCTGCGGCTGGTGACGGACACGATCGAGTACGCGACCCGGCACACGCCGCGCTGGAACCCGGTGTCGATCTCCGGTTACCACATCCGCGAGGCCGGCTCGACCGCGGTCCAGGAGCTCGCCTTCACTCTCGCGGACGGCCGGACGTACGTCGCGGCCGCCATCGATCGGGGACTGGACGTCGACGAGTTCGCCCCCCGCCTCTCGTTCTTCTTCAATTCCCACAACGACTTTTTCGAGGAGATCGCGAAGTTCCGCGCGGCCCGCCGGGTCTGGGCCGACGTGATGAAGGAGGAGTTCGGCGCGAAGAAGGAGCGCTCGCGCTGGATGCGATTCCATACGCAGACGGCCGGCTGCTCGTGCACCGCCCAGCAGCCCGAGCTCAACGTCGTGCGCACGACGATCCAGGCCCTCGCGGGCGTCCTGGGCGGCACCCAGTCGTTGCACACCAACTCCTACGACGAAGCACTGCAGCTGCCCAGCGAGGATGCGGTCCGGATCGCGCTCCGCACCCAGCAGATCATCGCCTACGAGTCCGGGGTCGCCGACGCGGTCGACCCGTTCGCGGGAAGCTACTTCGTCGAATGGCTGACGGACACGATGGAGGAGCAGACCCGCCGGTACTTCGAGCGGATCGACCAGATGGGTGGGGTCGTGGCCGGGATCGAACGCGGGTTCTTCCAGCACGAGATCCAGGACGCCTCGTTCCGGTACCAGCGGGCCGTCGAGTCTGGCGCCCAGAACGTGGTCGGCGTCAACTCCTACACCGTGGACACTCCGGTCAAGGTCCCCCGACTCAAGATCTCTGAGGAGGCGCGGCGCCTCCAGTCGCGCCGGCTCTCCGCCTTGCGAGCCCGACGCTCCCGCTCGCGCTGGGAGGCCGCCCTGGCCCACCTCGGGAAGGTCGCCGCGACCGAGGCCGAGAACACGATGCCGGCGGTGCTCGAGGCCCTTCGGGCCCGGGCGACGCTGGGGGAGATCGTCCACGCCTTCCAGGACGTCTACGGCCCCTACCGCGAACGCTCGACCTACTGAGCGGGTCGTCCGAGAGCGTGGCGCAGCAGAAGGGAACCGGGGCCCGTGCGACCCCGGCGAAAGAGGGCCCGGCGTACCGGGCGACCTTGGATGCGCTGTTCGCTCGCCGGCGGTTCGGGATCCGCCCGGGCCTGGAGGTCGTCGGGGCGATCCTGGCGGAGCACGGTCACCCCGAGCGCGCCTTCCCTTCGGTGCATCTGACCGGTAGCAAAGGCAAGGGATCGACGGCAGCGTTCGTCGAAGCGGTGCTGCGCGGTCACGGGCTGCGGACCGCCCTGTTCACTTCCCCGCATCTTGCGAGCTACCGGGAACGGATCCAGGTGGACCGGATCGCGATCGACCCCGGCGCGGTGGTGAAGGGAGTAGCTCGAGTGGACGCCACCGCCACGCGGCTCCAGGAGGCGGGACGCATCGACCGGGCCCCGACGTTCTTCGAGGTGACTACTGTCCTCGCGTTCGATTGGTTCGCCCAGCGGCAGGTCGATGCCGCGGTGGTCGAGGTCGGGCTCGGTGGGCGCCTCGACTCGACGAACGTTCTCGACAGCCGGGTCGGCGTCATCACCACGATCGAGCTCGAGCACACCGACCTCCTGGGAGCTACCGTCGAGGCGATCGCGGGAGAGAAGTCGGGCATCCTCCACCCGGGGATGACCGGGGTGGTCGGGCGCCTCCCCCCAGGGGCTGCCTCGGTCGTCGAGAGCGCCGCCGACCGCGCGGGGGTCCCGCTCTGGCACCTCGGCCGGGAGGTCACGTTCGGCCACCGCTCGCTGTCCGAGCGAGGGCAGCGCCTCGACGTGGAGCTCCCCGCGATGACGGTCGAGGACCTGCGCCTCCCGCTCTGGGGGACGTTCCAGGCGGAGAACGTGACGCTCGCCCTCGCCGCGTCCGTCCGCTTCCTCACGGCGGTCGGTCGGCCGTTCTCCGCCACCGCAGCGCGACGGGGCCTCGCGGAGGTCCGTTGGCCCGGACGGCTCGACCGAGTCGCGCGACGGCCCGACCTCTACTACGATGTAGCCCACACTCCAGAGAGCGCCCGCGCGGTGGCGGAGAGCCTCGGCGAGCTCCGGCCCCTCGCGGACCCCGAGGAGAGCGCGGTCGTCTTCGGCTCGCTCCGGGGCAAGGAGATCGACCGGATCCTCGACGCGCTCAGCCCGCTCGCACGAACGCTCGTCGTCGTTCCGGTCCGGTCGGCCCGCTCCGTGCCGGCGGCCGAGCTCCGGGCCCACGCGGTCGGCCGATTCCCCTGCATCGTCGAGGCCCGGACGGCCGAGGAGGGGGTGCGCCTGGCGCGGGCCGCGACCGGCCCCGACGGGTTCACCCTGGTGGTGGGCAGCGATTACCTCGTTGGGGAGTTGATGCGAGGGGGCGCCGGAGGGGAGCCCGACCTCTCCGACCCCGGGGTCGAGGCGCCCCAGCTACGACCGGGGGGCACGGCGTGAACGGCCGCGACTTCCCCTGGGACACGCTGCTCGACCGACTGAGCGCATTCTACCACACGGGGGACTGGCGGGTCCCGTACCTCCGGGACCACGCGGAGAACCCGTTCCAGGTCCTGATCGGAACGATCCTCTCCCAGCGGACCCGCGACGAGGCAACGGACGTCGCGAGCGCCCAACTGTTCGCCCGCTACCCAGACCCAGAGTCGCTCGCCCGGGCCCCTATCCCGGCGGTGGAGCGACTGATCCGGGGGACCGGATTCTATCACACCAAGGCACGCGTGCTCCGGCGGGTGGCGGAGCAGGTACGGGACCGTTTCCACGGGGTAGTGCCGCGCACCTTCGAGGAGCTCACGTCGATGCCCGGCGTCGGCCCGAAGACTGCCAACTGCGTGCTTGTGTTCGGCTACGGGATCCCGGCGATCCCGGTCGACACCCACGTGCACCGGATCGCGAACCGGCTCGGGGTCGTCCGCACGCGGACCCCCGAGGAGACGGAGCGCCGGCTTACCGAACGGGTCGACCCGAAGTATTGGATCCCGGTGAACCCCCTCCTCGTGCAGCACGGGCAGAACATCTGCCGGCCGATAGGTCCCCGATGCGCGGAGTGCCCCATCGCCGAGCTCTGTGCTACGGGGGTGGCGCTTCGAGCGGGCCGAGCCCCGCCGCGGCTGGCGGACCGGCTGCGGCGGTCGGGGGAAGGGCGACGAGGGCGACCAGGGACAACACGACAGCGCCGGCGAGGACCGTCCACCCGGTCGTGTACGAGCGCACGGCGACGACCCAGCCGAAGAGCGCCGAGACTCCGGCCCCGCCGGCGAGCTGGAGCGAGTTGAGCAACCCGATCGCCAGCGGGACCTCGGACGGGGGGAGCTCCCGCCAGTAGTGCGGGAGCACGTACATGACCGCGTAGACAAACCCGTACGCGAAGGCAAACACGACGCCAATCGCGATGGCCCCGAGTACGCCGGCGTACGGGAAGGCGGCCAGCGCCGCTGCCGCGGCCACCGTGACCACCAGGAACTGGGTCCGGTGGTTGCGATACCGTTCGGCGATCGAACCCCCGATCGGTCCTCCTACGACGCTGGGGAGGACGAACGTGATCCCGACCGCGCCCGCGAGCAAGGCCGACCACCCGAGGATCGTCTCGCCGTACGGCACGACGAACTGACTTGTCGCAAACGCCGCACCCTCGAACCCGACGAAGGCGAGGCCGATCGCCCAAGCTCCCCGGAGTCGGAACGCCACCGGAGATCGGCGGGGGCCCGGAGGGCGCTCGGGCGCGCCCGCCGTCGAGGGTAGGAGGAGGAACGCGACGAGCGTGAGGAGTCCCAATGCCACCCCGCCCACGGCGAGGGCGACCTGCCAGCCGACCGCCGGGACGAGGACCGAGCTCGCTAGGAGACCCAGCGCCGCCCCCGCGTTGAACGCGGAGCTGAACGTTCCGACCGGTACCCCTCGCTGGCCCTCCGGGTAGAGACTCGCGACGAGTCCGATCGCCGGCGAGAAGAACAGCCCCGCGCCGACACCGGCCACGATGCGGAGCGCAAGGAGCTCGGGAAACCCGGGGGCGAGGGCGCTCGCGCCGGCGCCCACCGCGAGTAATGCCGAGCCGACGAGGCTCACCCGGCGAGCCCCGAAACGGCGGGAAAGCAGGCCGGCGGGGACCTGCATCACGCCCGCCCCGGCGAGGAACGCAGCGACGAGAAGCCCCCAATCGGCCGGCCCGACCGCGAAGGAGGAACCGATCGCAGGAAGGGCCGGCCCGATCGCGAACCAGTTGTAGGCGTAGCCCACGCGGAGGGCGATGAGCAGCGCTGTGGCCCGGGTCGGGCTTCGGGACGCGATCGCGGTCATCGGGACGGAGATGCGACGCCCGCCGGGGCATAAACCCGGGCCGGGAGGCGTCGGTTCGCCGGAGCGGGAACCAAACCGTTTAAGGGCCGGGCGGCGTCGGCGCGCTGCCTGATGGACGAGACCGAGTACCAGCTGCCCTTCTTCCGCGACCGCGGATTCCATCGCCAGACCTGCACCGTCTGCGGCCACGCATTCTGGAGCCTGGGGACCTACGACCGCTGCCAGGAGGCCCCCTGCCGCGAATACGGGTTCATCGGCCACCCGATCTTCCGCCGTCCGTACACGACCGACGAGATGCGGGAGACCTTCCTCGCCTTCTTCGAGAGACATGGCCACACACGCATCCGGCGCTACCCGACCGTGGCCCGGTGGCGCAACGACGTCTTCTTCACCCAAGCGTCGGTCTACAACTTTCAGCCGTGGGTGACCAGCGGCGCAATCCCCCCGCCTGCGAACCCCCTGACCCTCAGCCAGCCGTGCCTTCGCTTCATCGACCTTGCGGAGGTCGGACGGAGCGGACGCCATGGGACGGTATTCGAGATGATGGCCCACCACGCGTTCAACCGACCGGGCCATGAGGTGTACTTCAAGGACCGATGCACCGAGCTCTGCCACGAGCTCCTGACCGAGGAGCTCGGGGCCGACCCGACCTCGATCACCTACAAGGAGGAGGTCTGGGAAGGGGGCGGCAACCTAGGTCCGTCGCTCAGCGTGGGAGCTGTGGGTGTGGAGCTTGCGACGCTCGTATTCATGGAGTACGTCCGCGACGGGGAGCAGCTCAAGGCGATGCCCCTGACGGTTGTGGATACCGGCTATGGGCTCGAACGGTTCGTCTGGGCAAGCCAGGGGACCCGGGGTTACTACGAGGCGGTCTTCGGAAGTTACTGGGACGAACTGCGCCGTACCTTCCCTGCGGAGGAGACGGCGATCCTGATCGACCATGCCCGCGCCCTGAACTTCATGCTGACGGACGGGGTCGTGCCGTCGAACAGCAAGGAGGGCTACTTCGCCCGACTCCTCCTCCGACGGTCGCTCCGGATCCTGCAGAAGACCCCCGAAGCTCCGGACATCATCGCGGTCCTCGACCGGGCCGGCCGGGACCTCGCCCACCACTTTCCCGAGATCGGCGAGCACCGCGACGATCTGCACCGCGTCGTGCAGGCCGAGGTCGAGCGGTATGCCGAGGCGATCGAGCGCGCCCGCACCACGATCCGGCGGAGCGAGGAGCGAATTCGGTCGGCGGGGGGCCGGGTCTCGGCGACCGAGCTGGTCGAATGGTACGACTCGCTCGGCATTCCTCCCGAGGTCGCCGTAGAGGAGCTCCGAGACCCACCCCCGATTCCGCCGGACTTCTATGCCCAGCTGGCCGCGCGCCACGAGTCGGAGACCCGCGCCACCGACTATACGGAGAAGTCGGAGGGTCTGCCCAGCCCACCCGAGGGGACCCCCGCGACGGAGGTCCTCTACTACCTCGACCCGTACACCGATTCGTTCGAAGCCCACGTACTCCACGTGGACGGTCCCTTCGTGGTGCTCGACCGCACGTATTTCTACCCGACCGGGGGCGGCCAGGTCTCCGACCGGGGCTCGCTCGGAGACCACGAGGTTGTCGATGTCGCCCAGCATGGCCCGTGGGTGCTGCACCGCCTCGACCGGCCCCCGGCCTGGCACGCAGGGGAACGGGTGCGCGGCCGGATCGACCGGAGCCGCCGGATGCAGCTGATGCAGCACCATACCGCGACGCACCTGCTGAACGGCGCCCTCCGCGAAGTCCTCGGCCCTCACGTCTGGCAGGCCGGTGCCTACAAGGGACCGGAGTCGGCTCGGATCGACATCACGCACTACAAGCCCCTCACGCGAGAGGAGCTCCACCGCGTCGAGCGCCGCGTCAACGAGGTCGTCCGGCAGGACCTGCCGGTGAAGAGCTACTTCGAATCCCGCACCGAGGCCGAGCGTCGATTCGGATTCCGACTCTACCAGGGGGGAGCTGTTCCGGGCAAGGAGCTCCGCCTGGTGGAGGTGGCGGGGTTCGATGTCGAGGCGTGCGGCGGTACCCACTGCACGCACACGAGCGAGGTCGGCGCCGTTGCCATCCTCGACGTCGAGCGGATCCAGGACGGAATTGTCCGTCTGACCTACGTCAGCGGGGAGCGCGCCCTGGACGTGCGGGAGGAGCATGAGGAGGTGCTCAGGGAGGCCGCACGTCGACTCGGGGTCCCGCCCGCGAGGCTTCCCGAGGGGATCGACCGATTGCTCGAGGAGGTCGCAGAGGGTCGCCACCTCGCGAAGACCCGGACGCGGGAGGACCTCGGACAGACCGCAGCGCGCCTCCTCGCCGACCCAGAGGCCACGTTCACGGTCGGCCCCACCCGGTTCGTCGCGGCCCGGGTCGACCTGGACCGAGACCGTCTGCAAGAACTTTCGAGGCTGTTGACCCGGGAGCCCGGCCAGGTCGCGATCCTGACGGCCGAACGCGAGGGAAAGGGAGTGCTGTTCGTCGGGTCCAGCTCGCCGCTGGTCGGAGCGAACCACCTCGTGGAAGAGGCCAAGGGAGCCTTCGGAGGTCGCGGCGGGGGGAATCCCCAGGCCGCGACCGCCGCCGGGGAGCCGGGTGCGCCGCTCGCGGCGGCCCTGGAAGCCGCTCGCGCCGCGGCTCGCAGCACCCCCTCTGGGTGACGGGTTATCTGGCGTCCGTGGGACGGAAAGCTTTACTTTCCGTCTCTGCCCATGCTATCGTCGGGTTACGGAATGGATTCGCGGGCGTCGGCACCCTCGGTACTACCGTGTCTCGAGGGTACATCATGAGTGCGGACGACGGCAGCACGGTCGGGGGCGTGCCCTCGGAGGTCATCGGCTTCCTGAGCGGCAAGGGCGGCCGCTCCCTCATCGTCAAGGGGGGCGCGGGCACCGGGAAGACGACCTTCGGCCTCGAGCTGCTGGAGCGGGTGGGGCAACCCGGCCGTTCCTACTACCTCTCGACCCGGGTGGGAGACGAAGCGCTCTACCCGGCAGTTCCCCTGGCTCCGGGCCACCGAGATGCGGACCCGCGTCCTGGACGCGGCGAAGCTGTTCCTTGACACGATCAACACGGGCTCCAAGGGTGGCGAGAAGCCGCTCCCCGAGTCCGAGCAGCGCAAGATCCGCGCGGGCAAGGAGGTCCTCGGGAGCTTTGGGCAGGAGCGGGGAGCGCCGACGCGCGTCGACCGAACGCACCTCCAGGCGCTGCTCCAGCGCAGCCCGATGCCCGAGGTGGAGAACGTCTACGCCCGCATCGAGCGGGCGCTGCCGGAGAAGTCGCTCCTGGTCATCGATTCGCTCGAAGGAGTGACCCACAAGTATGGTCTCGAGATGGAGGAGTTCGTCATGGCCCTCCAGAAGGACCTCGTCGAGGGGTCCAGCACGGACGTCGTGATGATCCTCGAGAAGCCCGAGGCCGGCGGGATCGAGTATCTCGTGGACGGCCTCATCTCGATCAACCGCGAGGAGCTGGACGAGCGGCGCATCCGCCACCTGCGCCTCGAAAAGCTCCGGGCGACGAGCATCGGTCGGGCCCGGTACGCGGTCACGTTGAACGGCGGCCGGTTCGAAGCGCTGGGCATGATGGACCGGACCCACAGCCTCCCGCCGACGGGAGCGTGGAAGCCGCTCACGGACCCGGAGCGGTTCTACTCGACGGGGATCCCGGACTTCGACACGCTGCTCGGCGGAGGGTTCCGACGGGGGAGCTTCAATGCCTTCGAGGTCGACGTCAACGTCGGCATCGACGACTACTACATGCTCTTCACCCCGACGTTCCTCAACTTCCTCTCCCAGGGACGCGGGATCATCGCGGTGCTCGCGGCGGGGGAATCTCCCGACAAGCTGCGAGAGACCCTCGTCCGCCACGTCCCGGCGAACGTGTTCGACACGCGGGTCCGGATCCCCGACTACGCCGCGAACGAGACCGAGGAGCCGTACATCCTGCCCATGGCCCGGTACGGTCGGGATGAGGCGCTCCGCGCGATGGTCACCGCCGAGAAGGCGGTCGGCGGACCGGACCGCAAGCCGTTCATCGAGTACACCGCGTTCGACACGTTCGAGAGCCTGATGGGCGACCAGGTCGCGATCCGGCTCTACTTCCAGGGGGTCTCGCGCGCGAAGCACGTCGGGAACCTCGGGATCGGACTCCTCAAGCCCGGGCTGTTGGTGTCGAGCGAGATCCTGAACATGATGGACACCTACTTCCGCGTCATCAACATCGACAACGCGCCGTGCATCTACGGAATCCGCCCGCGCACGACGCTCTATGCGATCAGCCCGGACCCGGAGAAGGGCGCGCCCCACGCGATCCTGACCCCCGTGGTCTGAGCCGGCCGCCCCTGATGCTTCGGGAGAGCGGCCCGGCGCGGGGCCCCGGCGCATGAGCGAGGTCGCCCCCTATCTGCTTGTGGTGTCGGAGCTCGACCCGGTCGCCCGTCGGGTCGCCGAACGCTGGGGGGTCCCTCCGGCAACGGACGACCGGGTGGAGGGCGCCCCGGTGCGACGACTCTCGGACCGGGCCCTCCTGCTCAAGCGGGCCGTCCCGCACATCACGGACGAGCACCTGGATCGGTGGTTTCCCGAATCCCTTCGACGAACCGGGCCCACCCTCGTGTTCCCCTCCATCCATCGGAGCGAGCGGAACGTCCCGTGCCTGACCGTCCACCCGCTCGGCAACCCCGGCCCGACGGCCGAGGTCGGAGGTCGACCGGGCGCTTTCACCCCCGCCGACGCTCGACTCATGGCGGACGCGCTCCGTCGCCTGGAGGAGCGAAGCCCGGAAGCGGAGCTGCCCGTGACCTTCGAGGCGACGCACCACGGCCCGGAGCTCGACCTGCCCGCGATGTTCGTGGAGATTGGCTACGGCGAGCTCGAGGCACCGCCCGAGGCCGCGGTCGCCGTGCTCGCCGAGGTTCTCCCGACCCTGGAGCGTTCGGCCACGGACCGGGTGGCGCTCGCGGTCGGCGGAGGTCACTACGCCCCGCACTTCAGCGACCTCACGAAGCGACGGCGCTGGGCGTTCGGCCACCTCCTCTCGCGCCACGCGCTCGACGTTATCGACCGGCCCACGGCGCGCCGCGCCTACGAGGCGACGCGCGAGGCGGACGGGTTCGTGGCGGCGCGGGCGGAGGACGCCCAGCGTCCCTGCCTCGAGGGGCTGGGAGTGCGACGACGCGATTCGGAGGCTCCCCCCCGGGGGGAGAGGGAGGCGCCTATTCGCGGCGCTTCTGGTACATGATCGCGCCCGACCGGGTAGATCCCCCGGCCGAGGCGCACGGGCTGGGTCCCGACCGAGCCGGGGCTTCGCTCGGCCAGCATCAGGCTCTCGACGACCTGGCGGAACAGGGCGCTCTGGTTGATCTCGGGGTGACGGTCGAGGAATTGATTCTCCTCGGGCGTGATCGTGATGTTCTTCCTCAGCATGCCGTGTACGGGTGCCTCGGTGCGTGCGGTCGGGGACATGCCCGTCCCATTATCGAGGACGTATATGTACGTATGCGTGCGCACGCAAGCGAGCTCCGGCCCCCGAAGGCGGGGGGCTCAGTCCGGTCCAATCGGGCCGGCGAGCACCGTGACGGCGCCCCGCGCGTCGAGGGCGGCCTCCGCAGCTCTCCGTACCTCCCGGGGGCTCAGCGCTCGGAGGCGGGCGGGCCACTCCTTCCAGTGGTCCGCCGGAAGGCCGTAGTAGCCGAGGTCGACGGCGAGCTCGTGCGCTTCGGACGTGGATTCGAGGGAGAGTTGCATCGTCCCGATCCGGCTCTCCCGCACCACGTCCAGCTCCCGCGCCGGAATGTTCGCCGCGGAGATCCGCTCCACCTCCTCCCGGAGCAGGGCGACGACCTTCGGCCAGCGTTCCGCGCCGGTACCGGCCTGGGCCGACCAGTACCCGCCCCAGCGCATCGCCTCAAGGCGGCTCGACGCATGGTAGGCGAGGCCGCCGCGCGATCGCACCCGACGGAAGAGGCGGCTCAACATCGTGGCCCCCCCGAGGACCTCGTCGGCGAGATAGGCGGCGGCGAACTGGGGGTCGGTCCGCGCGAGGGAGGCGCCCGCGAGACGAACCTCGACCTGAGAACGACCCGGCAGATTGATGCGGACCTCCTTGCGGACCGGGCGCGGCACGCGGGGAAGCTCGAGCAAGGAAGGGGTCGTGGAGGGGAGCTCCGCGAAGAGCCGATGCGCCTCGCGGACGACCGCGGTCAACGGAGCGGGTCCGGTGGACACGAAGACCGACCCGGGACCGCTGAAGTGCTCGGAGTGGAAACGACGCACCCGCTCGGTCCGGATGCGGTGTACGCTGCGCGCGTCCCCCACGCCGGTCTCCCGGTACGGGTGGCCGGTCGGGAAGATCGCCTGCGTCATCTCCCGCTCCGCTCGGCTCGCGGGCTGGGTGAGCTCGCGCATCTGCCGCTCGAGAAGCTGACGACGCACTCGGCGCAGGTCGGCCTCCTCGAACCTCGGCCGCAGGACGGTGTCCGCCAGGATCCCGAGCAGCGCCTCCCAGTCGCTCGCCGGGCCCCAGACGGTGACCTCCGCCGACTCGGGGTCGACCTGGGGGGTCAGGGTCGCGCCCGCGCGGTCCAGGAAGCGGGCGAGCTCCAACCGGTTGCGACGGCCGACGCCGCTGGTCACGAGGTGGTTGGAGATGCGTGCCGTGCCTTCCGCGCCTGCGGGGTCGTGCGCCCACCCGGCGGGGGCCACGAACGTCGCCGAGAAGCTGGCGGAACCCGCCGGCGGTGCCTGGCGTACCACCCGGAGACCCGAGGGGCCCTCCGCGTACTCCACCCGCAGGGGATCGGTGCGTTCACTCATCGGAATCTCCTCCGGTCGGGGTGTATCGGACGACCACCCGTGCCTCCGGTCGGAACAGCTCACGGGCACGCTCGCGGACCTGGGCCCGCGTGACCTTCCGAAGCTGATGGAACAGCTCGTCCTCGAACTCGGCGGAGCGGAGGATCGCGAAGTAGCCGAGGCGGAACCCGGTTCGGGAGGCCCCTTCGTACGCCATCACAGCGCCCCGCTCGATCCGGACGCGGGCGTCGTCCAGTTCCCGAGCGGTCGGGCCGGTGCGAGCGAGCCGTTCGGTCACCCGTTCGACCGCCGACTCGAGCTGCTCGAGGGTCACGCCACGGGCTGCCTGGACGTGCACCGTGAACAGGTCCGGATAGACCCGGGGCCGCCACTCGCTCGTCGCCCGTACCGCGAGACCCGTGTCGACGAGCGCCCGATAAAGCCGGGCGCTGGGGTGCTCGGCCGCCCGCCCCCAGCCCGCACCGGCGCCGAAGAGGCGGTTCTCGCCCCCGAGAATCGTGTCGAGGATCATGGTGGCCGGCGTCGCGGCATCGTCGAGGGCGGGGGCCCGCCAACCGACCTGGAGGTAGGGGGTCGTGCCCGGACCTTGAAGCTCCGCGCGTCGTTCCCCCTGAGGGGCCGGCTCCACCTCGCGGACCGTGACCTCCTCTCCGCTTGCCGGAAGCCGGGAGAACTTGCGCCGGACCTCCGCGGCGACCTTCCGCACATCGAACCCTCCCGCGACCACCAGGGTGGCGTTCCGAGGTCCGTAGTACCTCTGGTAGTACTCCCGCAGTTCTTCCGGGGTCAACCGGACGATGTCCTCGCGCTGGCCGAGCGCGTCCCATCGGTACGGGTGGACCCGGAAGGCAAGAGCGTAGGCCTCCTCCTCGACCCGGAACTCGGGCCAGTTCTCGGCCCCCTCCCGCTCCGAGTGGATGATCGTCCTCTCCCGCTCGACCTCCCGGTCGGTGATCAGCGCGCGGGTCATCCGGTCCGCCTCGATGTCGAGCGGAACGGAGAGGTGCTCGCGGGGCACGGTGGTGAAGTAGGCCGTGAAGTCGGAGTCGGTAAAGGCGTTCAGCTCGCCGCCGACGCGGATGACCGCGAGGTCGATCGCGCCCTTGGGGTACCGCGGCGACCCCTCGAAGAGCATGTGCTCGACCCAGTGCGAGGCGCCGGTGATCCCGGGATGCTCGTTCTTCGACCCGACCCGGTACCAGACCCAGACGCTCGCGGTGGGGCTTCCGTCGAGCGGAGCCAGCAGGACGCGGAGCCCGTTGGGCAGCCGGAAGGAGTGAACCCGGGGGCGCGGTACGGCCCTGGCGACCATCGTGGCGCCTCGAGGCGGCCGCGCATATAACGCGCCTCGGCGGGGTTACCTCACAGCCCCAAGGTTCCCGGTCCAGGGGCCACCGACCCCCGGCTCGCTCGACCGCGGGCCGGACGGGGACCGCGGACCGTTCCGGGCGGTCCTCGGGGATACAGCCAAATCGTTAAGCGAGCGGCTCGGCCATCGCTCGCCGTGCATCCGTTGCTCCGACTCGTCCGAGTGGGCAACCTCGGGGTCTCGTTCGCGGGCACGGTCGTGGGGGGACTCGTGGCCCGAGGAACCGGGCATCGTCGATCCCTTCGCATTCTGGCTGGCGGTCCTCCTGGCGGCCGCCTCCGCCTCCCTCGTCACGGCGGGGGGCAACGTCCTCAACGACGTCCTCGACCTCGAGGGGGACCGCAAGAACCATCCGGACCGTCCGCTCGTCACGGGAGAGCTCTCTGTCGGGAGCGCGCGCGCGCTCGCTACCGGCCTCTTCGTCGCCGGGGCGGCTGTCGTCGTCCCCGTAGTACCTGCTCGAGCCGCTCGTCGGGGCCATCCTGGCCGTGGCGGTCGGGGCGCTCCTCGGCTACGAGTTCCGCCTGAAGGCTCGGGGGTTCGTCGGCAACGTGGTGGTGGGCTTGTTAACGGGGATGGTCTTCCTGTACGGCGCCGCGGCCGCGGGGGCCGCCATCATCCTGGTCCCGTTCGCGCTCATGGCGTTCTTCGCCACCCTAAGCCGCGAGGTCATCAAGGACATGGAGGACGTGACGGGCGACGTGGGTCGACGGACCCTGCCGATGACGCGGGGACTCCCGTTCAGCGCGGGCCTGGCCCGCGGGGTAGTCGCGGTCGCGATCGCCCTCAGCATCGTTCCCCTGCTCTGGTTCGTCTCCGTAGGCTCGGTGGTCGGGATTATGTACCTCGCCCTGGTCCTCGCGGCGGATGGGGTGTTCCTCCTCTCCGTCGCTTACCTTCCCGAACGCCTTCACCGGGAGCAGACCGTGAGCAAGGTCGCGATGACCGTAGCCCTGATCGCCTTCCTGGCGGTGGCATTCCGGTGACCGGCTCCCCCCGTCCTGGTCGGGTCGAACGGTATCTGCTCGAGCAGGTCTCCCGCGGTGCGGTGCACCTCACGCTCATCGACCCGGACAAGTCCCCCGGGGCGGCCGCCGCGCGGACCGCCTCGAGCGCGGTCGAGGCCGGGAGCCACCTGATCCTGCTCGGGGGGTCGACCGGGATCACTCCGGAAGTGATGGGGGCGGCGGCGACCGCGGTGAAGGGGGCGGTCGGGGTGCCGGTCGTGATCTTTCCGGAGGGCCCAGGCTCGCTCGCAAGGGAGGCGGACGCTGTCCTGTTCATGAGTCTGCTCAACTCGCGTCGTCTCGACCTCGTCGTCCGCGCCCACGCGCTCGCGGCTCCGGTCGTGCGCCGTCTGGGGCTCGAGCCGATCCCCCTCGGGTACCTGGTCGTCGCTCCCGGCATGCGCGTCGGAGAGGTGGGAGAGGTCGACGCGATCGCCCGGGATGACACCGAGGGAGCGGTCGGGTTCGCCCTCGCCGCGGAGTACCTCGGAATGCGGTTCATCTATCTCGAGGCCGGCTCGGGGGCCCCCGCGCCGGTCCCCGTCGCGCTGGTGGGAGCGGTTCGCGATGTGGTGTCGGTGCCCCTGATCGTCGGAGGCGGGATCCGCACGCCCTCCGACGCCGCGGCCCTCCTCGACGCCGGGGCGAACGCCCTGGTGACCGGGACGATCACCGAGGAAGCGGGGATGGGGCCGGCCTTCCGGGGGATCCTGGAGGAGGTGCGCCACCGCCGTGCCCGATAGTCCCGAGCTCACCGGTCCCCCGGTACCGAACGAACCGCACCGACCCCGGTACCTGTTCCGGGCTCCGCCGACCCCGGCCAGCTTCGCCCTGGTCCTCCTCCTCAGCGCGGCGCTCGCGGCCCTGGTCTTCGGGCTCCAGGAGAACCGGTTCCTTCAGGCGTGGTTGCTGGCGTTCGCGCTCCCGGCGATCGTCGCGGGCGGTACGACCGGAGCGGTCGCGGCGGCCTTTGGCGGGCGGTTCGAGTTCCATCGGGGGGCCTTCCTGTCGCTGACCGTCCTCCTCATCCTCGTGCCGATCGCCGCCCTCTGGCGGCTCGCCCTCATCCTCGAACCGGGCCCGACGCCCGGGGTGGCCCTGCTGGCAGCGTTCCTCGTCGGGCCGATGGTGTGGTTCCGTCACCTCACCCTCTTTGGGGTCTCCCGCCCGAGCCATCTGAGGAGCCTGCCCGCCTCGCTGATCCAGCCGGTCCTGTACGCGGTCGCCCTCTTCCTGATCATCCCACTGACCCTCGGAGTCGTGGTCGTCGTCCTGCTCTGCAGCCTGATCGCCTTCGGCTGCGCGGTCGCCCTTCTCCGAGCGTCGGACCGTCCGCTGCGGCGCGAGTTCCAGAGCTCGGGGGTGAGCCTCATCCGCCCCCTGCTCGACCACGTGGCCGCTCGGGACAACTCGGCGACTCACACGCTGGAGGCGTTCTTCGCCCGGTTCTCCCAGCCCGCGAACCTGCGGATCAGCCTGCTGGCGTTCTTCCGCGACGGCCACGCCCACGCGACGGTCGCCCTGCCGACGGTCCATCCGGGTCCGTTCGCCGCCCTGGGAGCCAGCGACCTTCCCCGGAAGCTCGCGGACGAGCTGGGAGCGGCCGCCGGCACGGTCCTCACTCCCCACACTCCGTGCGACCACGACCTCGACCTCCCCTCGCGGGAGGAGGTCGACCGGCTGGGGGCCACGGGCCGCGACCTGCTGGCCTCCCTCCCGGGAGGGATGCCGCTCCGGGTGAGCCCCTTGGTACGCCCGGACCCGGCGAGCCTCGCCCGGGCCCAGCTTCTCGGGGACGTCGCGCTGGTCCTCGTAACCCAAGCACCGGAGCCGACCGACGACATCGCGTTCAGCGTCGCCGACCGGATCACCCGGGAGGTCGCGAGCGAAGGAGGGCCCCGGGTCGCGCTGATCGATGCGCACAACTCCTATGTCGAGGGACGTGGAGACATCACCTACGGCACCCCGACGGCCGAGCGACTGATCCGGGACGCGAAGGCCGCGGTGCGGGCGGCGGTCGCCGCGGGGCGCGACGGCCCGGTCGAGGCGGGGGTCGGAGTGCGGGACGGCTACGACATCGGGCGCGACGGGATCGGCCCCCAGGGGATCCGCGCCCTCGTCGTGCGCGCCGCGGGCGCGACCACGGCCTACGTGCTCATCGACGGCAACAACCTGCTCCTCGGTCGCCGGGACCCGATCGTGCGCGCGCTCGAGAAGCTCGTCGACACGGCCGAGGTCATGACGACCGACAATCACGTCGTCCACGAGGTCGACGGGGGAATCAACCCGGTCGGCGAGCGGATGCCGACGGAGGCCCTCATCCGGGGCGCGGTGGAGTCGGTCCGCACCGCGCTCGCGGACCTCGGTCCGGTCGACGTGCGGTTCGGCTCGCACGAGGTTCCGGGCGTGCGCACCCTAGGCCCGGGCTTCACCGCACGGCTTTTGACCTCGCTCGGGGACACCCTGACGATGTTCCAGAACATGGTTGTCGCCACGTTCCTCCTCCTCCTCACCGGCTCGCTCGTGGTGGTGTTCGCCTTCCGCTAGGAGGCTCGGAAAAGGGATGACCGCCCCGCCGCCGCCCACCGAGGCCACCCGCCTGTTGGGCGAGGAGGGGCTCCGTCTGCTGACCCAGCTGGTCGCCGCCGCCCCGACGAACTTGGAGGACCCGGGCCACGATCGGTGGGAGAAGCCGAACTACCTGCGCACCGCGGACGTGATCGTGCGCGCTGCTCGGGCACGCGGGCTATCGACCCGCATCTACGACCCGGTCACCGCGGGGGATGTGCCCGGGGAGTGGCATGGCCTCGCCCGGCCCGAATGTCATCGCCGACCTCGAGGTCGGGGCGCCCGAGACCGTCCTCATCCTCGCCCACTACGACGTCGTCCCCGTTCCCGCCGAACAGCTCAGCCGCTGGAAGAGCCCACCGCACACGTTGACCGCTCGGGCCGACGGGCGCCTCTACGCCCGCGGGTCGAACGACGACCTCGGCAGCGGGGTCGTCGGCTCGATGATGGCGCTCGCCCGGCTCGCCGAGGGCTCGCCGCCTCCCCGGAACGTTCGCCTGTTCGTCTGCTGCGACGAGGAGACGGGAGGGGAGGGAGGCATCGAGGCGATCAAGCACCACGACGCCGCCCTGCCCCCCAAGAGCCCGGACCGGTTCCTCGTCGGGGACGTGGTCCTCATCCCCGACGCCGGACCCGAGACGATCGTCGGCTCGAGCGGGGTCGCCTTCCTCGAAGCCTCCTTCGACCGCCCCGTACCTCTCCGAGAAGCGACCGCCTACGGCGACGTCCTGGTCGGCCTCCACGAGGTGGCGCGGACCTGGCGGTCGGCCCTCCCCTCCCCCGACTGGCCCGACCGGCACGCGCCGGAGCCGGTGATCACCGGGCGCGCGAGCGTGACCAAGTTCGACCGGGCCGCGCCGGCGGGCGCGTCTGCCGGCCTCCGGCTCGTCGGGGTCCACGCGGAGAGCGACGCGGCGAACCAGATCGCCCGCGCGGTGACCCTGCTGTTCGAGGGTCCGCCGGGCGAGCTTGCCGTGCTGCCGTCGCGCCTCCGCCCTCTCCTGGCCCCTCCGTTCCGGCTCGGAGACCGGAGGGGTCACCGCACTTGCGGCCCCGCCGGGCGCCCTCGTCCTCCAGGTGGTGGGGGAGCCAGCTCACGGAGGCTACCCGCACCGCGGCCACAACCCCGTGCCGGCCTCCCTCGCCCTGCTCCGCGCGGCACTCGACCGGGAGTGGGTCGACCCGGCCGCCGCGCTCACCACCTTCACCGTCGACCTCCGGCTCCCCCCCGAGATGGAGCTCGACGAGGGGCTGCACGCCGCGCTAAGCTACGTCCGCGCCGGGGCCGCGGCCCGCGCTCCTCACGCCCGCATCGAGGCCCCCCCGGGCCGTTGCCGCTCGGGCTACGCGCTCCCGCCGAACGAGGCCGTCGGCGCTGAGGCTCCAGCGGATCCTCGCCGAGACCGTCGGCTCGCCCGGAATGCTGGGAGAGTACGGCGGGACCGACGCGAGCGCCATCCGCGGACTCGCCAGCCCGCGGGGGACGCTCGCTGCCCGCGATCGTCTTCGGGAGCATGGACCCGGAATCGCGACATCCACGACGCAGAGGAGAGCGTGGACCCCCGGCTCCTCGCCGGAGTCGCGACCGCCATCGAACGGTTCGTCCGCGAGCCGTAGCGAGGGCCCGCGCGTGCTCGCTCCGATCCTCGCGAGTGCCGTCTCCGGTCCTCTGGCTGCTCCTTCCCACCTATGTCGCGAACGCCCTCGCGACCCTCCCTCGAGGCCGGGGTCCGCCGATGGACTTCGGTCGGTCCTGGCCCCGCGACGGTCGCCGGATCCTCGGACCCTCCAAGACCTGGTCGGGGTTCCTGGTCGCGGGCTTCCTCGCCATCCCCGTTCGTCCTGCTCGAGGCGTGGCTCATCCTCATCGCACCGCCGAACCTCCAGCTCGTTCCCGACGCTCGCGCCCAGCGTCCTCGCCGCGCTCCCCCTCGCCGCTGATCCTCACGTTCGGAGCGATGAGCGGTGACGCGCTCGGCTCGTTCGTCAAACGCCGCCTGGGACGCGAGAGCGGGGCGCGCACGCTCCTCCTCGACCAGCTCCCGTTCGTGCTGGTCCCGATCGCGCTCGGGCTGGCGGTCTATCCCGCCCTCTTCTTCGGGGTGTTCGGGAGCTGGGAAGCGGTCTTATGGCTCCTGGTCTACACGCTCGGGCTGCACGCCGCCTTCAACTGGGTCGGGTACAAGGTGGGCTTGAAGAAGGTGCCTTGGTGACGGACCCTGGCCGGCCCCCAGAGCGAGAGGCGCTGGTGCGGATGCTGTTGGAGGTCGGGGCGGTCCGATTCGGGGATTTCACGCTCGCCTCGGGGGAGAAGAGCGACGTCTACGTGGACGTCAAGCGGGCGTGGACCGACCCGCGGCGTCTCGAGCTGCTGGGCGAGGCCCTCGCCGCGCGGGTCGGCCGACGTCGACCGGCTCGCGGGGATGGAGCTCGGCGCGGTTCCCGCTCGTCGTCGCGACCGCCCTCCGCACCGGCCTCCCGTACGTGGTGCTCCGCAAGGCGGCGAAGGAGCACGGGACCCGGCAGGCCTTCGAAGGCGAGATCCCGGTCGCCAGCCGGGTGCTCCTCATCGAGGACGTCTCGACGACCGGGGGCAGCTCGCTGCGCTCCGTCGAGATCATCCGGGCGGCGGGGGGGCTGGTCGACCGGGCGCTCGTGGTCATCGACCGGGAAGCGGGCGCGTCCGAGAGGCTCGCCTCGGTGGGGGTCCGGCTCGAGGCGCTCGCCACGCTCCGCGACCTTCGCGGGGCCCGCGCGTGAGCGGGCGAGTCCTTCCCGACGCCACCGTACCGGTTCGACGACCCGACGGAAGCGAGCGGGATCTACGGGAAGGGTTTCTTCGGCACTCCCCAGAGCGGAGGCGGACTGCTCCTCGACCGGTACGAGGCGGTCTACCTCGCCGAGATGGGACGCGCGGACGTCGCGGACGGGCAAGGCGCGACCGGTCGCGTGGCCCGCGCTCTTCCGGAGGGCGGTCCGCTCCGACCTCGGCTTCGCGGTTCGGTATCTCGTCTACCGGGACCTGCGGCAGCGGGGCTACGTCGTGCGGGCGAGCGCGCCGCCGGTGGATTTCACGGTCCTCCCCCGGGGCGGCATCCTGCACAAGACCCCCTCCCGGTTCTGGGTCGAGGCGCTCAGCGAACGGGAGCCGTTCGACCTCGCTCGCCTGTTCGACCTCGCGGCGAGAGCCCAGTCCGCCAAGAAGCAACTGTTGCTCGCGCTCGTCGACGAGGAGTCGGACCTCACGTACTACCGGGTCCGACGCCCGTCCCCCACCGGCGCCTTACCGCCGCGTCCCCTGGCGACGCCGACGGAGGGGTGGCTCTCCGTGGACCGCGTGACGGTGCACGACCCGGGCGCCGTCGAGGAGCTCGGTCGCGCCCTCGCCTACGGGAGCCGGGTCGGGGACCGCCTCGAGCTTTCGCTGCTCGAGGCCGCCTACCTCGTCTCCACGGGCCAGCTCACCCTGAAGGAGGCCCAGAGCGGGCGGGCCGTGCCGTTCGACCGGCTCGAGTCGCGGGGCCACCGACTCGACCCCGGCTTCGCCGAGCGGCTCGCTGCCTACCGGGACCTGCGTTCCCGCCAGCTCGTCGTGAAGACGGGGTTCAAGTACGGGGCGCATTTCCGCGCCTACCCCCGGAACCCGGAGCACGCGCACGCCCGGTACCTCGTCCAGGCCGTGCCGGAGGCCCATCGGTCGCGGTGGCCGACCATCGCCGGCGGCGTCCGCGTGGCCCAGGGGGTCCGCAAGGAGTTCCTGCTCGCGGGGGTCGCCCCCGCGGGGTCGGTCCGGTTCCTCTCCCTCGAGCGGATCCGTCCCTAGGGAGCCAGGGCGGAGAGCCAGCGCGTGAGCGCGGCCGGGGAGGCGCCGGCGGCCAGCCGTTCCTCGAGCGCTGTCCCGACGATGACGCCGTCCGCGCCGCTCGCGAGCGCAGCGTCGCGGGTGCGCCGGTCGCGCACGCCAAAGCCGACCAGGACCGCGAGTCCGGGCGCGGCCCGGTGGGCGGCGCGGACGAGGGGACGCAGCTCGCGGGCGGTCTGCGCAGCCCCACTTCCCGTCGTACCGTAGCGGGAGACGAGGTAGAGGAAGCCCCGGGCGTGCCGGGCGATGCGACCGACCCGCTCCGGCGAGATCCCCGGGGCCGCCATGAGCACGAGGTCGACGCCAGCTCGTCGAGCGGCCCGGCGCCACGGGGCGGACTCCTCCCAGGAGAGGTCGGGCACGATCAATCCCGACGCCCCGGCGGCCCGGAGCGCGAGCAGGGAGCGCTCGAGGCCGCGTCGCCAGACCGGGTTGGCGTACGTCATCACGGCCGTCGGAAGGATCGGAGATGCGATCCGGAGCGCCCGCACGAGGTCCTCCCAGCGGGTCCCGGCACGGAGCGATCGACCGCTCGCGGCCTCGAGGACCGGCCCGTCGGCGATGGGGTCCGAGAACGGGAAGCCGAGCTCGAGGGCCGTCGCGCCCCCGGCCCGGAGGGCCATGACGGTGGCGGCCAATCGACGGCTCCGGCGCCGGTCCACCATCAGGTACGGGACGAGGAACGGAGCCGCCCCGCGTCTGCGGGCGAGAGCCTTATCGAGACGCACGTGCCACCACCTCGAGGTCCTTGTCGCCTCGCCCGGAGAGGGTGACGACGAGGTGCTGGCTGGCCGGGCGCTTCCGGGACTCCTGGACCGCCGCGAACACGGCATGCGACGGTTCGAGGGCGGGCAGGATCCCCTCGTCCCGTGCGAGCCATCGGAACGCCGCGAGGGCGTCGCGGTCCCGGACCGCAACGTACCGGGCGCGTCCGGAGTCGCGTAGCCACGCGTGCTCCGGACCCACACCGGCGTAGTCGAGCCCGGCCGAAACGCTCTCGGTCTCGGCCACCTGACCGTCGGCGTTCTGCAGGACGTAGGAGAGGGTCCCGTGCAGGATCCCAGGACGGCCGCGCGTGAGCGATGCGGCGCCGCCCGAGCGGGCCGACCGGCCCCCGGCTTCGACCCCGAGGAGCTCGACCCGGGTGCGCAGGAGCGGGTGGAACGTCCCGATCGCGTTCGACCCGCCTCCCACGCAGGCGATCACCAGGTCGGGCAGGCGGCCGAAGGCACGGAGGGATTGGTGGCGGATCTCCCGCCCGATCACGCTCTGGAAGTCGGCGACGATCGACGGGAACGGATGGGGTCCGACCGCCGAGCCGAGAAGGTAGTGCGTCGTCCGCACGTTGGCGATCCAGTCCCGGAGCGCCGCGTTGATCGCGTCCTTCAAGGTCTGGCTTCCGGTCGTGACCGGATGGACTTCCGCGCCCAAGAGGCGCATCCGTTCCACGTTGGGCCGCTGCCGACGCATGTCGACGACCCCCATGTACACCTCGGTCCGAAGGCCCAGCGCCGCTCCGATCATCGCGGTGGCGACGCCATGCTGGCCCGCTCCCGTCTCCGCGATCAGCCGGGGCTTGCCCATCCGCTGGGCGAGGAGACCCTGGCCGAGGGCGTTGTTGAACTTGTGAGCCCCGCCATGGACCAGGTCCTCGCGTTTCAACCAAAGCTCGGCCCCACCGGCTCGACGCGTGAGGTTCCGCGCGAAGTAGAGAGGCGTCGGGCGGCCCCCCAACGTCTCGGAGAGACGGCGGAGCTCTCGGCGGAAGGCCGGGTCGCGGCGGGCCTCCTTCCAGGTCCGCTCGAGCTCTTCGAGCGCCGGGACGAGCGTCTCGGGAACGTACGCGCCCCCGTAGGCCCCGAACCGCCTAGGCATGGGCCGACTCGTACCCCGCGACCGCGCTCCGGAACGCCCGCATCTTCTCCACGTCCTTCACTCCGGGGGACTTCTCGATGCCCGAGGAGACGTCCAGCCCCCAGGGACGGACCGTCGCGAGCGCCTCCGCGACATTCTCGGCGGTGAGGCCGCCGCCCAGCACGAACTTTCGACCGGGGTTCGCATCGACGATGCGCGCGCAGACCTCCCAATCGGGTCGTGCCCCGCTCCCCCCGGGAGCGGTTGGCCCGCGGCATCCAAATGGATCCGAGGGAAGCTCTCGGCTGGCGGCACCCCGGGGTCCGGTCCCCCGGCACCCGGGACCCCGACCGCCAGCGACGGGACGAGGTGATGCATCGTCAGGTAATCGAGGCCCTCGGGGACGGGTCCGTACACCTGGACCCGGTCGATCCCGACCTCGTCGAAGAGACGCCGGACGAGCTCCGCGCTCGGGGCGACGACGACGGCCCAGGCCTCCGCCTCGGGGGGAACCTGGCCCACGAGCTCGGTCGCGCGCTCGACTGAGACGGAGCGCGGCGACCCGACGACGTCGATCACGAAGCCGGCGGCACCCCCCTCGGGGACCTCGGAGAGGGTGGCCGGCTCCGTGAGCCCGCAGAACTTGACGAAGGTCCTCACGCCGCACCCCAGGCGCGCGCGCGTCGGCAGGCCCTCGAGGAATCGGGCGGGGTCGGGGGCTCGCGCGAGCGCGCTACCGACCAGGATGCCGTCCGCTCCGAGCTCCCAGAACTCTCGGGCCCGCTCGGGGCCGTCCACGCCGCTGAGGCCGAGGAGCGGAGTGCGGCCCTCGGCCGCCCGGAGGGTCTCCGCGGCCACGTTGCGTCGGACCTGGAGCGTGTCGAGGTCGCGGACGTTCACCCCGTACATGTCGGCCGCCACGCCCTCGGTGCGTCTTAATTCTGTGCGCTCGTGCCACTCGAGCAGGACCTCGAGGCCCCGCGCATGCGCCGCCCGAGCCAGCTCGGAGAGCGGAACCTCGAGAAGGTCGAGCGTCTCGAGGCGGGCGATGAGGAGGACCGCGCTCGCTCCGGAACGCGCGGCCGCGTCCAACTGAACGGGGTCGACGACAAAATCCTTGAACAGAACCGGCCGCGAGGTGTGGCTCGCGAGCTCCCAGACGTCGAGCGGGCGACCGTCGAACTCGGGCCCCGCCGCGAGACAGGAGTACCCGGAGAGGGGGGTCGGCTCGAGGACGGCAAGGAACTCGGCGGTCGTTCGCCGCGGGAGCTCCGGGTCCGCGGCCCCGGGGGACCGACGTTTGAACTCGGCGATGAGCCCGCCCACCGACCGGTCCCGTTCCAGGGCGGCTCGGAGGCTGGGCCGCGTTCTGGGCCCCTCCGCGGGGAGGCCGGCCAGGTACGACGGTTCGGCGATGGCGGCCTGGGTCCTCCGGACGATCCCTTCGAGGAACCCCACGGTCAGCGCTCCTCCCCGACCGGGAATCGGACGGCCAATCCTCGAAGGTCCGTGAGCAGCTCCTCGGCGGCTCCGGCGTCCAGCGCCTCCCGGGCCCGGACGACCCCACGGGCGAGCGACCGGGTCCGCCTCGCCACCCAGAGGGCAGCCCCGCTGGTCAGGAGCACCGACCCGCGGCGGGCCCCGCCTCCCCCCGCGAGGAGGCGTTCGGTCTCTTCGGCGGCCTCGACCGGGGGGAGCGCGCCCCACTCCCCCGACCGCTCGTCCGGCTCGAGGTACTTCTCGGGCCAGACCGTGATCCGACGAAGGCCCGAGCCGGTCCATCGGATTCCGTCGGTCGGCTGCTGAGGAGAGAACTCGTCACACCCGTCGCGGCTCGAGATCGCCAGCCCTCGGCGCACGCCGAGGCGTCGCAGGGCGTCCACCACCGGGCGGGTCGCCGAGAGCGTCGGAACCCCGACCAGCTGCACCCGGATCCTCGCGGGATTCGAGAGGGGACCCAGTCGATTGAACACGGTCGGGACCCCGAGCGCGCGGCGCGCCGAGCGCGACGAGCCGGGTCGCGGGATGGAAGAGCGGAGCGTGCAGGAACGCGAGGTGGTACTGCCCGGTAGCTCGCTTGGGCGAACGCGACCGACCGGTCGACGGGCAGTCCGAGCGCCAGGAGCAGGTCGCTCGAGCCGCAAGGCCCGCGGGCGCTCCGGTTCCCGTGCTTGACGACCGGCACCCCGGCGGCGGCCACGACGAAGGCGCTCACGGTAGAGACGTTGAACGAGGGACGCCGGGCCCCCCCCGAGCCGCAGAGGTCGATCGCCCCGTCCCTCGGAGGGACCGGGAACGGCCGTGCTCGTCTCCGCAGCTCGGTCGCGAGCCGGGCCAGCTCGGCCCCGCTTTCTCGGCGGGAGCTCACCGCCCGGAGCAACGCCACTCGATCCGGCTCGGACGTTCCGGGGGCGAGCAGGACCTCGAAGAGCGCGCGGGCGTCGGCGGGGGAGAGAACGTGCGGGTCCCGGAGGCGCTCGAGGGGGTCGGCGATCATCGCCGGACCCCGGCGAGGAAGTTCTTGAGGAGGCACGGTCCGGTCGGGGTCAGGTACGACTCCGGATGGAACTGGACGGATTCGATCGGGTAGGTGCGGTGCCGCATCGCCATGACGAGGCCGAGGTCGTCATGGGCCGATACCTCGAGCACCTCCGGGAAGCCATGAGACTCCACGATCAGGGAGTGATACCGGGCGCCAACGAGGGGGGAGCGGATGCCTCGGAAGATGCCGCGCCCGTCGTGCTCGACCCGCGATGTGTCCCCGTGGACGGGCGCGGGAGCCAGCCCGACCCGTCCCCCGTAGAACTCGCCGATCAGCTGGTGTCCGAGGCAGACACCGAGGAACGGGCGTTCGGCCTGCCAACGCTCGAGGAGCGCCCGGGAAAGGTCGGTGACCCGAACATCGCTCGGGTGGCCGGGTCCCGGAGACAGTACCACCGCGTCGGGGTCGACGCGGAGCGCCTCCGCGATCGGTCGGCTCCCCCGCAGACAGACCACGGTAGCTCCCTCCGCCGCCGAGGGCTTGGGCGATGTTGTAGACGAAGGAGTCCTCGTGGTCGATGAGGAGGACCTTCAAGGTCGATCCCCCACGAGGGCCGACTCGATCGCCGCGAGCTTCGCGAGGGTCTCGTCGTACTCTCGCTCCGGGTCGGAGGCGTGCACGATGCCCGCCCCGGCGGCCGTGAACAGACGGTTCCCCACGGCGAACGCGGACCGTATCGTGAGCGCCCATTCCGCCCGGTCACCCGGTCGGAGTAGGCCCACCGTTCCTCCGTAGGGACCGCGCCAGGTCTTCTCCTCCTGCCGCAGCAGCTCGGTCGCCCGGATCTTGGGGGCGCCGGTGACCGTCCCGGCCGGGAATCCGGCGGCGAGAACCTCCCAAGGGCCGATGCCGGGGCGGAGCCGGGCTTGCACTCGGCTCACGAGATGCTCCAGTCGGGCGTAGCGCCTCCGTCGCTCATGCCACAGGACCCGGACCGAGCCCGGCACGGCGACACGGCCGAGGTCGTTCCGGGCGAGGTCGACGAGCATTCGATGCTCCGAGAGCTCCTTCGGGTCGTCGAGGAGCGGAACGCGGCGGCCGGGGGGGCGGTACGGGAGCGTTCCTGCGATCGGGTTTACGCGGGCCGTGGCCCGTTCGACCTCGACCACCGATTCGGGGGAGGCCCCGACGACCTCCCGGTCGCCACACCGCAAGTAGTAGAAGTAGGCGTATCGCTCCCGGGACCGCAAGCGGCCGGCCCGCTCCAAGAGGTCGTTCGGGCGCCGCCAGCCCCGTCGGTGGGCGAGCACGACCTGGAACGCCTCGCCCTGCCGGATCGCGTGCCGGAGGTGCTCGACGCTGCGTCGGAAGCGCGCGGGCGACATCGAGTCGGAACGCGGACGCCCCACCGGAGGCTCCGGCCGCGCGGCGCCCAGGGAACGACGGGGCCCCAGCTCGAGCTCGTTCACCTCGGACGCCAGCAGGAACTCCCCGACCGGGAACGGGTCGCCCGACGGGGCTCGGTCGAGCGCCGGTTCGAATAGTCCCACGGCGTCGAACCCCAGGTAGCCGAGCGCCGCGCGACGGCGCTCCGCCCCAAGATGGCGGGCCACTCGCTGCCGGACTTGGCGGAGGGCCTCCGACGACCGGATCGGGGGCAGGAGCTCGGCGCGGTCGAACCAGAGCGCTAGGCCCCGCGGGCCGGCGGTGCCCCGCCGCGCGTTCGAAGTAGCCGGCGCTCTCCGAGCGGGAGGCCCGCGCTACGAACTGCGACCATGGGTCGGTCACGGCGGGGACTCCTCGTACGAGCGCCCGATGGAGCGAACGAAGGACCTCCCGAGCCGGAATCCTCCGGGACCGCGAGGGAAAGCGCCCGCGGGGTGGCGCTGAATCCCTCCGCGAGCGCGACCGCCCGGGGAGGCACCCGGTCGATGTCCTCCATCACGCCGTCCCCGATGACCGTGACGAGCGCGACCCGGAACGGCCCCTCGACCATTGCGGCCGCCTCGCGGGTAAGCGGGGCGAGGGCCCGGAGCGCGGCGAGGACCTCGGGCGGCTCCAAGACGAGGCAGAGGAGCGCCGAAGACGTGTACAGCTGGACGAGGTTCACGTGCGCGCTCGCGAGACGTTGAGAGACCTCGGCCACGATCCCCGGCCGCTGACGGCCGCCTGGGATGCGCAGACGCACGAGCCGGACCGGTCCGAGCAGGGTGAGGGCGCGGTTGCGTCGTCCCGAGCGCGCGGGCCCGATCGTCGTCACGACGCGCGGCCCCTCGAGCGAGCGGACGCGCAGCACGACGTGGTGCGTGCGGGCCGGCTCGATCGTCAGCGGGTGCAGCACCCGAGCGCCGAACTGCGCGAGCTCCTCCGCTTCCTCGTAGGAGAGGGTCGGGAGGGGGCGGGCCCCCGGGACCTGACGGGGGTCAGCGGAGAGCACCGCGACGTGCCGCTTGACGAGCTCGACCCGTTCGGCGTGCAGGAGGGCGCCGAGCCCCGCGGCGGCGTAGTCCGACCCGCCGCGGCCGAGCGTCGCCACTTCGCCTTCGAGGCTACGACCGAAGTACCCGGTGACGACCGGGATCTCCCCCCGGGCGAGGATCCGCCCGAGACCCCGCCGGACGGCGGGCCCGGACCGGTCGAGGAGGATGCACGAGGCGCCGTAGGCGTTGTCGGTGATCAGTCCGAGCCGGTCGGCCTCCACGCCGACTGCCGGGAGTCCCTCCCAGTCGGAGGAACTGCGCCAACCAGTCGACCGCGACCCGCTCGCCCTGGCTCAGGATCCGGTCCACGAGCGGAGCGGCGAGCGGCCGCCGGGCCTCTGCCTGGGCGAACAGGCGAGCGAGGCGGGCAAGGTGACGTCGCCCGGTCGCGGAAAGGCCAGGGTGGAGCACGCGGAGCTCGTCGACGATCTTCCGGTGGAGCGGGGCGGAACGCGGCCTTCGGGTCCCGAGCGAGAGTCGGTCCGTCACCCCCTCACGGGCGGAGGCCACGACGACCAGGGGGCGACCCTCCGCGAGCGCGGCGCGTACATCCGCGACGACCCGGCCGGGGTTCCCGAGGGACGCGCCACCGAACTTGAGCACGATCGGACGTCGGCGGGCCACGACGCTCACGGCCTCCCCGTGGGGAGCGCTCCCCGCGCCAGGGCGTACTCGGCATTCAGGACCGACCCGCCGGCTCCGCCGCGGACCGCATTGTGAGAGAGGACGAAGAACCGGAGGTACGGATACTCCCAACGGACGCGGCCCACCACCGCCGCCATGCCCCGCGCGCGGGAGGGGCTGCCCGGCCCATCGGTCCCGCAGCGGTTGGGGCCGGTCGAGGCCGCGGTGGAGCTCGACCGGAGGGTGCGGGGCCGTCGGGAGGCCGAGGCCGGCGAGCGGGTCGAACCGCGTCCAGGCCTCCTCGATCTTCGCCCAGCGTCGCTCGCTCGGTCGCCTCGACCGTGACGGACTCGAGGTGCCCCTCGCGGGTGGCGACCCGGGCACAGGAGGCGAGCACCGAGAAGGGCGCCGGGGTCACGGTCCTGCCCCGACGGTGGCCGAGCAACCGGGCCGACTCACGTACCATCTTCTCCTCCTCGGCCGGTATGAAGGGTACGACGTTGTCGGCGATCGCGAGGGAGGGCACGCCGGGGTAGCCCGCCCCCGAGAGAGACTGGAACGTCGTCACATGCACCGCCCGGGGTCGGAGGAGGTCCACCAACGGTGCGAGAGCGAGCACCAGCCCGGTCGTCGAGCAGTTCGGGTTGGTCACGAGGAGCCCCCGACCCGGCCGCGCCGGCGCCGCCAGGGCGAGGTGGTCGGGGTTGACCTCAGGGACCAGGAGCGGGACCCGGGGGTCGAGGCGATGGTCGGAGGCGTTGGAGAACACGGAGACCCCCCGTCGCACGAGGTCGCTCTCCAGCGGGCCGGCGGTGCCGGACGGGAGCGCCGAGAACGCGACCCGAATCCCGGCCCGGGCAAGCCGGGCGGGCGTGGTCGCCACGAGCCGTTCGGATTCGAGCTGAGGGGGAGGAGGTTCCGCCAGCACCCACACCTCGCCGAGGCGTTGGCCGTGGGAGCGCCCGGTCCCGACCAGCAGCGGCGGGTCGAACTCGGGGTGGTCGGCGAGGAGGCGGGCGAAGTGCTGGCCGATGTAGCCGCTCGCGCCCAGGATCGCGATCGGGATCCGGTCGCCCGTCACGGGAGGAACCCTCCGCGGAAGGCGAGGTCGGCGAGCACGAAGGCGGTGACGTGCTCGACGACGCCGACCGCGCGCGGCACGATGCAGGGGTCGTGACGCCCCGTGATCGTGAGCGCGGTCTCGGCGTGCGTGACCAGGTCGACCGAGCGCTGAGGACGTGCAATCGAAGCGGTCGGTTTGATCGCGACCCGCGCCACCACGGGCATGCCGGTGGTGAGCCCTCCGAGGACCCCTCCGGCGTGGTTCGTGCTCGTCCGTACCCGGCTCCCGTCCCAGAGGAACGGGTCGTTGTGCTGGCTTCCTCGCATTCGGGCTGCCCCGAAACCCGCCCCGAATTCGACCGCCTTCACCGCCGGGATGGCGAAGAGGGCGTGAGCGAGGACGCTCTCGACGGGGTCGAAGAACGGCTCGCCGATCCCGACGGGGAGGCCGACGGCCCGGACCTCCACCACCCCGCCCAGGCTGTCGCCCTCGCGTCGTGCCTCGAGGATCGCCGCCTCCATTCGCTGGGCCGTCGAAGCGGTCCGGGGTCTCGACCTCGTTCTGGGATGCGAGAGACCCGCAGGGTCGCGAGGTCGAGGTCGTCCCGTACCTCCGCCTCCACGTTCCCGATCGACCGGGTGAACGCGACCACCTCGACCCCGAGGGGAGCGAGGAGACCCGCGGCGACGGTCCCGGCGACCACCAGCCCGACCGTCATGCGGCCCGAGAAGATGCCGCCGCCCGAGAGGTCGGCATCCGCCCCGTACCGGACCCGAGCCGGGAAATCTGCATGGCCTGGCCGCGGCACGCTCTTCATCCGGTCGTACGATTCGCGTCGGACGTCCTGGTTGGCCACGTGGGCCCGGAACACCGTTCCGTCCGCATGCCCGTCGACCCACCCACGGTCGACGATCAGGCGATCCTCCTCCTGCCGCTTGGTCGCCAGACGCCGGCCCACCGGTCGGCGACGGTCGAGCTGTCGCTGGATGGACTCCAGGTCGATGGGCGTTCCCGCCGGCAGGCCCTCGACCTCGACCCCGACCTCCGGTCCGTGGCTGGTCCCGAAGATCGTCATCCGCAATCGCTCCCCGAACCGCATCATCCGTCGTCCACCTCCGCGCCCAGCTCTCGCAGGGCGTCCCAGAAACCGGGGAACGATTTCCCGACGGCCTCCGCCGGCCCGAGCTGGCTCGGTCCGTCCGCTGCCAGGGCGCCGACGGCCGCACTCATGAGCAGGCGATGGTCTGCGAGGTCGGGGAGGGTGACTCGGGAGGGGGTGGACGTCCCCTCGATCGAGAGTCCCATGGCGTCCGTCTCCACCCGGGCGCCGAACGCACGCGCGAGCCGGACGGTCTCCGCCCGACGGTCCGATTCCTTGTGGACCACGTGCGGGGCGCCGCGGAGCCGGCTTCGTCCGGGGGTGACCGCCGCCAGCACACCGGCGAGGGGGTAGAGGTCGGGCGCGTCCGTCAGGTCGACCACGAACGGCCGACAACGGCCGGCACGGACCGTCACAGCGCTGGCCTCGCCGCTCACCTGCGCTCCCGCCGACGCGAGGAGGTCCAGCACGGCCCGGTCGGCCTGGGGCCACTCGGGCCCGACCCCATGGACCCGCACGGGACCGCCGGCCACCGCGCCCGCGGCCCACAGGTAGGCGGCGCTCGAGGCGTCGCCCGGTACCCGGAAACTCCGGCCCCGGAAACGCTGTCCTCCGGGGATGGTGAACGAGCGTCCGCGCCGCAGGACCCGGACGCCCTGGTCCCGAAGCACCGCGAGGGTGGCGTCGATGTAGGGGGCCGACACCACCGGCCCGACGAGGTCGATGCGGGAGTAGTCGGGGAGGGTGGGCAAGGTCAGCAGCAGGGAGGAAGTGAACTGGGAGCTGACGGAGGCGTCCAGGCGAACTCGGCCGCCGTGGATGGGCCCGCGGACCTCCAACGGGAACCCGCGGCCGGTGCCCCGCGTCGAGGCCCCCAGCGACCGGAGCCCGCGGAGGAGCGCCTGCATCGGCCGCTCTCCCAAACGGGACCGACCCGTGAATCGTACGGTTCCCGGTCCCCGAGCCGCCAGCGCGGCCGCAAATCGAAGCGTGGTCCCGGACTCCCCACAATCGATCGACACGAAGCGAGGAGGTCGGGAGGTTCGCGCGTCGACCGTCCACCGGTCGGCCGCCCGCGACACCGGGGTGCCGAGCCGAGCAATCGCCTGCGCCGTCCGGCGCGTGTCGTCGGCGTCGAGCGGGTGTTCGACCCGGAACCGCTGGCCGGAGAGGTGGCCGACCACCAGCGCGCGGTGAGTGTAGCTCTTCGACGGAGGCGCCCGGACCCGTCCACGGACCCTCCCCGGGCGCACCCGAACGCGGGTCATGCGGGACCCTCCGAGGATAGCGGGACGGCGAACCGCTCGGGCGGCATTGCGCCGAGGACCGCCGAGGTCCGGGAGCGAGGCGTGAGGGCAACGAGGGAGGGGCCCATCCCGCTCACCCCGCAGGCGACAGCGCCCGCCCCGGCCAACCGGTGGCGGAGCTCCCCGTACTGGTACCCCATGACCCGCTCGACCAACCCCGTATTCCGCTGCATCGCGTCGGCCCAATCTCCGCGGAGCGCGGCATCGGCGGCGGCAGACCCCTCGCGGGCCCACGGTCGGAATCGCTCCAGGAGGCCGGGCGACGGCGGATGGGCGCCCGAGGGAACGTGGACGACCGCCATCCACTCCGGGTCCGCGGGAGCGCGGAGGAGCAGGCGGTCCGCACGATTGTCGGTCACGACGAACCCCGTGAGGAGGCCGGCGATCGCGTCGTCGAACGCCCCCGTCGCGCTCAGCCCCACGTCGCGGCCGACCGCTGCGGCGAGCGCCGCAACCTCGGGGTCCCCCACCCCGACTCCCAGCGCCCGGTACGCCGAACAGAATCGTTGCCGTGGAGACAGCGCTCGAACTCTTCAGACCCTTCGCCACCGGGATCTCGGAGTCGATGCGAAGCCGGGCCGAGAAGGTCTGTCCCGGTGCGGCGCCGGCGAGCGCCCGCTCCAGCGAGGCCACCACGAGCGGAGTCTCCGACTCCGTGGGTTCGATGACCAGACTGGTGGTCGCCGAGGCCTCCAACTCGAGCGAGGCGGCCGCGTAGAGACGGACCCCGACGGCGCACCCGATCCCGGTCGGCAGCGCGTTGACGACCGAGATGGCCGCGGAGGAGCGACCTAGGCCGCGCATCCGACCTCCCGGAGCACGGCGGCGACGGCCTCCGGCGGCGGCGCCGCGCCCCACCAGACCTCGAAGCTGGCGGCCGCCTGGTAGACCAGGAGTCGCTCTCCTCCCTCGGTACCTCCCCCGGCCCGCCGTGCCGCCCGCGCGACCGAGACGTCGGTGCCCCCGTAGACCCAGTCGAGGACGTAGGCCCCCGGGCCGATCAGCTGCGGCAGCGGGAGTTCGAGCGGGAGATGGACGTCGTGGCCGGCGCTAGTCGCTTGAACGACGAGGGGGGCCGGTACCGGGTGTTTCGGGTCCCCCACGTCGGCACCGAACGATCCGGCGACCTCCTCGGTGACCCGACGACGACGCGTGACGACCGTGGCGCGTGCCCGTAACATCCGGGCTGCCGCGAGGGTCGCCCGGGCCGCGCCGCCTCCCCCGAGCACGGTCAGTTGGTCGCCGGACCACTTCCCCTCGGAGCGGATTTCCTCGAGCCGTCGTCGGACGGCCGCCACGTCGGTGTTGTCGGCGACGATCTCCTCCGCGCTCAGCGTGAGGCAGTTGGCCGCGCCGCACTCCCGGGCCGTGGCGGAGGCCCGACCTGCCAGGGCGAGCGCGCCGGCCTTCCAGGGGTGGGTGACGTTCACCCCACGGAAACCGGCCGGGCCGAGGCGAACCAACGCCGCTCGGAACTCCTCCTCGGTCACCACGTCCAAGGGGAGGTACAACCCCGACCGCCCGGTGCGCTCGATCCAGCTCGCGTGGATCCAGGGGCTCAGCGAATGACGGACCGGGTGTCCCACGACGGCGAAGAGAGGAGGCTCGCCCGGCGCTGCGAAGAACCGGCGGAGCTCGTCCACCGGCAGTTGGGCCTCCTCGACCGCGCCGGAGCTCGGAGGGCCGGCCCGTCGGGGTAGGGTAGCGAAAACCAGCGGGAGTCCCACTCTCTTGCCCAAGGCACGCAGCAGCGGTCCCGAGCCTCCGGTCGTGAGAACGAGCCGGTCGGGTGCGAGGGGCACCGAGGTCAAGCCGGGCAGGAGCTCGGTCAGCGCCACTCCCGTGGAGAGAGGGAGCACCAACTTTCGGATCCCGTCGAACGCCACCGGTTCCTCAAGCTCGCGGAGCACGACCGCGGGGGGTGTGCCCGCGGGAAAGTGGGTGGACCGGATCTCTCGGGGGCGGGCGGGGAGCGAACGAAGCGCCGAGCCCGGGCGGTCGGAAAAATCGCGCGCCGTCTCGACGTCGAGGAACGCGAACGGGTATCCCGCGAGGGACGTCAGGATGGCCGCTCGTTCCTCCGGATCGTCGGGTCCCTCGCCACCTTCGGCCCGCGAGCGGAGGGTCGCGACGAGCGGGAGAGGGGACGGGAACAGGAGATGGACCAGAGCGCGCTCCTCGGCCGACCACCGGTCGAGACGGACCTCCGCGAAGTCTGCGCCGGCCTCTCGCGCCTGGGCGAGCTCGGCGCGAGCTTCCGAGGCCGACCGAGCCGGTAGCGTCGCTACGAGCGCAGGAGACTCCGGGCTCATCGTTCCTCGATCGTCTCCTCGACCGCGTGCCCCAGGTGGCGAGCGGGCGGCGAACCGGACCCCGTGGACCTTCGGGCCGGCCGCGAGGTCGGTCGTGGGGCGGGGACCGTTCTCGGTGGAGAGCCGCACCGACTCGGCCTCCTGAAGGAAGACGGTTCGAAGGACCTCGGAATCGTTGGCGGTGATGAGGACGAGGGGGCGCCGCTCGATCTTGATGCGACCGACCCGGACCGACCGCGCTCCCCGGCCCGGCCGGGTAGCCAGGACGGCGTCCCCCGCGACGAGCTCCGCCAAGTAGCGGGTGGTGCCGTCCGCGAGGAGGACGTAGGAATGCGCCGCCCCGGCGTTCACTCGGAACGGGCGAGGGCGACTGAACTTCGACCCGCTCGCCTCGCTCGTCACGTGGAACAGGAAGGCGGCCGCGCTCCCGACCAGGAACCCTTCCTCCGGTCGCAGGAGCGACGTGGTGTCGACGATGACCCTGTCACCAAGACCCGCCGGCCCGACGCTCACGATCGGCACCTCAGCCCAGGCCAGGTGGGACGTCAGAGGGCCTTCGACCATCGATTCGAGCGCGTCGACCTCCTCCGGGCGCTGTAGGTCGACGATGACCAGGTCCGCCCCGTGCTCGAGCGCCCCCAGAGCGCCGGGCACCTCGCTGGGGGATCGGGCGACGACCCAGAGGGAGAAGCGGTGGCCCCGAGCCGCGATCGCGTTCTCGAGCGGGATCACCCGGTCGGCGGTCCATTCGACCACGAGGGTCCCGGCCGTCGGGACTCGTTGGATCTCCCTCGCGAGAGCCTCCTCGGAGTCGACGCGAACGATCGCCAGCTCCGGACCCCCGCCCGCAGGTCCGAGCCTCCCGTCGTGCTCGAGCAAGATCGTCTCGCCCGGCCCCGGCACCGGGGGGGGAGCCGCAGGCAGGACGAAGCGCCGGAAGCCGCGTCGGCGGGCGCGCTCGAGGATCGCCGCACGTTGGCCCGGGTCGTCGGAACGGGGCCGGACCGCGACGCGTTCTCGAGACATCGCCGTCGGCCCTTACCCTAGGGGGCTCCGTGCAGTCGGGCCGCGATGTGCCGGGCGAGCGACCCGACGGGACGGCGCTGGAAGAGGTTCCGACCGATGCATATTCCGGCTCCCCCGGCCTTGACCGCTCTCCTCGACGAGACGGAGGAACTCGGACTCCGGCTCGACGCGGACGCCTCCTCCGATGAGCACCGGCACCGGCGTGGTCCGGCAGAGACGGGTGAACTCCTCGAGCGACCCCGGGTAGCTCGTCTTCACGATGTCCGCCCCGAGGTCGGCGGCGGCGCGCGCGGCGTGCCGGAGCTCGTCCGCGGTTCCCCCGGACTCCTTCTTGACGTAGGCCATGCAGAGGAGCGGGAGGCCGAGCTGGCGGCACTGGTCGGCCGCGACCCCGAGGTCCGTCAGCATCTCCGGCTCCTCGGGCACGCCGAAGTTCACCTGGACGGAGAGGAGGTCGGCGCCCAGGCCGACCGCCTCCGCGGCGCGTCGCCGACCAAGACCTTCCGGTTCGGCCCCGGGGCCGAGGCTCGTCGAGGCGGAGACGTGGATGCCCAGCAGGGTCGTCGGCGCAGGAACGGGCGCCACTTCGCGGACCGCTCCCTTCGTGACGATCAGCAGGTCCGCGCCGGCGTCCTGGAGCTCTTCGGCGAGCGGGGCCAGCTGCTCGAGCCCGTCGATCGGCCCCATGGTGACCGCGTGGTCGAGCGGCACCGAGAACAGCCGGCGGCCCGGGTCCGGGAACAGTCGTCGTAGTCGGATCGTTTTTCCGTACGTCGGTTTTCCCCTCCTTGTTGGACGCATAGGGAGACGCCGGAGAGAGCCGGCCCGGAACCGTGCAGGGCACGTCGGGTGGGCGCCCTCCCGGCGCCTCCCGTTCACCAGAGCCAGGTGCGGACGGCCGTGCGGCGTACCGGGCAGGGCCGGTGCTCCGAGGGCTGCGTCCGACATCGGCGTTTCGAACCTCCCGGTCCTATTTAGACTTGTGCGGGGCGTTCCCGTTCCAGTGCGCGAGCACGCCGTCCACGAGGAGGGCGTGGATGCTGAACCCGCGCAGCATCTGGTCCCACATCTGACGCCGGATCTCGGGGGTCGAGGCGAACCCGGCGACGATCTGCCCGATCCACTCGCTGTGCTCGACATCTGCGGTGACGTGGAGCTTGTAGTACTGGAGGTGGGCGTCGTCCACCTCGTAATGCTTCTGGAACGCAGGTAGGAGGCGCGCACAGAGGTCGACGTTCGGTGGCTCGGACGAGCCCGCGGCGGAGACGTAGAACGGGTTGACCCGGTTCGTGTAGAGGAAGTCGTCGATCGCCACCATCGTCCCCGGGAGAGAGGCGTGGACAGGACCTCCGCGCGGGGGACCCCGATCCCCTCGCAGAACCGCAGCCACAGTTCGGGATGCCCCGGTTCCTTCCCCTTCGGGTCGCCCGGCCTCCTCCACCAACTGGTCGAGGATCATCCGACGATATCGGTCGTTCGCCGGCTCCCACGAGCAGTTCGCAAACCGCTCGGCCATCGCGATGGGGACCGTGGCGAGCCACGGGTAGAACTGCTTGACCCACGCCTGGACCAACCCCCTCGGTGCCTCCCCCTTCTCCACGTGCGCGAAGAACGGGTGGGTTGCGAAGGGATGGTTGGCCAACTTGAACTTCGTGAGTTCGTTGCGGAACTCCTCCCCTTCGAACCGGACCCAAGGTGACTCGGACATCGGCCCGTTCGAGCGGGGCGTGCGTATTTGGTCCGCGAGGTTCCGTACGGAACCCCCCGAGTTATTGACACGGGGCGGGCTCCGGGCCCGTGTCCTCTCCGTTCCGGGGCGACCGCCTGGTCCCTCCGGTTCGGTCCCCTCGCGGGGCTCCGCGTCCTCGAGTCGGCGCGGTTTGTCGCCGGACCCTGGGCGGCCACTTACCTCGGAGAGTTCGGGGCCCGGGTGGTCCACGTGGAGGGCCCTCCGTTCGAGCCGCCCTACGCGGACGCCACCCGACCCTGCGTCCGCTGGCCCCGGGCACGCGCCCGGAGGACCCCGTCTCCGAGTCGTGGGTCCAGTACGCCCGGAACAAGCTGTCGGTGGGCCTCGACGTGCGGACCGCGGAAGGACGCCAGGTCTTCCTCGACCTGGTCCGGGAGTCGGACATCTGGATCGAGTCCTCCCGGCCGGGGACCTACGACCGGCTCGGCCTCTCCGATGCGGAGGTCTGGGAGGCGAACCCGCGAGTCACGATCGTCCACGTCTCGGGCTACGGGCAGACCGGGCGACCCCGCCGGGTTCCGCGCGCCGTCGTACGACCTCACGGCCCAGGCGTTCAGCGGGTTCCTCTCGCTGCAGGGAGAACCGGACCCGGCCCCGCCGATGCGGAGCGGCACCGCGCTCAACGACACCGTTACGGGCCTGGCGGCGGCGATGGGGGGCCTGATGGGATACTTCTCACGCGCAGCGGACCGGCCGCGGTCAGTCGGTGGACGTCGCGCAGTACCGAGGTCTTCTTCATTCTGCTCGAGAACCTCGCCCTCGACTACTTCATGCGAGGGGTCGTCCGGGGTCGCCACGGAAGCGCCCACTCCCGGCTGCACCCGTACGATGTCCATCGGGCGTCCGACGGATGGGTCGTGGTCGCCGCCCCGACCCCCGACAGCGTGGGACCGGCTTCAAGCAGCTGGTCGGGTTTCGACGACCCCGGTTCGACTGACCGGGATTACCGGCTCGCCCACCGTGAGCCGGTCGACCGAGCGATCGCGGAGTTCTGCCGGACCCGGACCCGCGAGGAGCTCGAACGGCTCGGCCGGGAGCACGACCTGGCCATCTCCCGCGTGTTCGACATCGCCGACATCGCGCGCGACCCGCACTACCGAGGCCCGCGGGATGTTCCTGGAGTGGAACGACCCCGTCGCCGGCCGGGTGAAAGGCGCCGGGGTCGCTCCCCGGTTCTCCGAGACCCCGGGGGGCGTCTGGCGGGGAGCGCCGTGGCTCGGGCAGGACAACGAGGCCGTCCTCACCGGCCTGCTCGGGTATCCCCCGGAGAAGGTCGAGCGTCTGCGACGCGCGGGGGTCGTGGGGGAGCATCCCCCGACCGGCGCTCCGCCCGGTCCGTCGCCCGTGCGCCTCCCGGAGGAGATGTAGATGCCGCAGCGCGAACCTCTACCGCCCGACCCGCTCGCGGCCGAGCTTGACGGGTTCATCCGGGATCATCGGCTAGCCGAGCGCGGACGAGAGCTCGACCGGGACCCCCAGTTCCCGCGGCCGGAGTTTCGGGCGCTCGGAGAAGCAGGGTGGCTCGGACTCACCTCGCCGACGATCTACGGAGGGCGTGGCCTTCCCCTCCCGCGGGCCGGAGCGCCGCTGCACCGGCTCGGCGTATCGGGCGGGGACGGTGTTCGCGAAGCTCGCGCTGCAGCCCGAGTTCTCCTCCGTGCTCGCCGAGCATGGGTCACCCGCATTACGGGAGGGGTGGGTCCTCCCGCTGGCCGCCGGCCTGCGCCTGGTCGGCAATCAGATCACCGAGCCCGGGGCCGGTTCCGATGTCCAGAGCCTGGGGCTCGAGGCACGCCGGGAGGGCGACGCTGTACCTCTTGGAAGGAACGAAATCGGAGGTCGCGTTCGCCGGCGACGCCGACGCAGCGATCGTCTACGGCCGGGTGGGAGGGGTGGCGGCGGGGGGGATCACCGCCTTCCTCGTGCCCCAGGACCTTCCGGGGGTCGAGCGCGTCCGAACCGCGACAGACCTCGGGGAGCGCTGGCAGCGCCGGGGCACGGTCACCTACCACGCGGTGACAGGTACCCGGTCGACCACCGGCTCGGGGAGGAGGGGCGCGGGTTCGAGTACGTCCGCCCTGAGCTGACCCGCGAGCGGGCGCTCCTGGCCGCGGTCTACCTCGGCGTCGGGCGGGCCTCTTGGGAAGAGGTGGTCGAGTACGCCGGTCGTCGTACGGCATTCGGGCGAACCCTCTCGGGCCACGAAGGGGTGGCGTTCCCCCTGGTCGAGGATGGGGCCCGGCTGGATGCGGCCTGGTTGTACGTCGAGCGGACCCTGGAGAGGCTGCAGCACGGGGAGGATGTCGACGCGGAGTCGGCCCTCGCGAAGTGGATGGCGACGGAGGTGTCGCTGCGGGCGATCGACCATGCGATCCAGTTCTACGGGGGTCGAGGGTACTCGGGCGATCTGCCGCACGAGCAGCGGTGGCGTGACGTGCGGAGCGGGGCGATCGCCCACGGACCTTCCGAGATCATGCACATGATCGCGGCTCGCAAGTTGTGGCCGCGCCGCCGGTAGCTTCGAGCACCTCGACGCGCCCGCCCCTATCGAGCCGGCCGACGCACCCGCGTCCCAGCCCGACCTGCGAGGGCCGAGGAGAGCGAGGGGATGTTCGTGATGATGAATCGTTGCCCACCGCGTCGGAGGAACGAGAGTCCGGCCTCTACCTTGGGCGCCATGCTCCCCTCGCCGAACTCGCCGTCGCCGAGATAGCCCGCGAGTTGCCGAGGGGTCACATCGCCCAGCCACGCTCGGGTGGGCGGTCCGGTAGCCGATGGCCGCTGCGGGGACGTCCGTCACGATCGCGAGGGTGTCCGCCCCGAGCTGCCGGGCCACTAAGGCCGCGGTCCGGTCCTTGTCGATCACCGCATCGACCCCACGGTAGCCTCCATGGGGCCCCCGAACGACCGGGATGCCTCCGCCCCCAGTTACCACGGGAACAAAGTGCGCACCGAGCCCCGCGTCGAACATCCTTCGGATGGCTGGCCCTTCCAACCATCGAAGCGGTTGCGGGGAGGGGACGAGGCGACGCCAACCCCCTCTCGTAGGGTCGCTCCGCATCACCCACCCTCTCCGGCGGAGTCGGCGCGCCTCGGCGGCCGTGTAGAAGCGGCCCACGGGCTTTGTCGGGTGGTGGAATGCAGGGTCCCGGCGGGACACCTCGGTTCGGCTGATGATCGTCGCCACCACTCGGGGTACGTGCTGCCGATGCAGTTCCGCCCCGAGCTCCTGGGTAATGAGGTACCCGATCTGCCCCTCTGACTCGGCGCCCAGAACGTGCATCGGCGCCGGCGGGATCTCGGCCGCGCCGAGCTCCGCCTCCCGGAGCAGGTTGCCCACTTGGGGCCCGTTCCCGTGAGTGACGATGAGCTCGTGCCCTTGGCGGATGACCTCGACGAGCGCGGGAGCGGTGCGACGCATCTGCCGGACCGCCTCGGCCCATGTCCCCCGGTCGGTCGCGCGCTGAATGGCGTTCCCGCCGAGGGCGACCAGGACCCGGCTCATGGGTCGACCCGGCCCGCCCGAGAGCCTGGGCGACAATGCGGGCGGGAAGAATGGTCGGTCGGGCGGATCCTCACGGGAGCTCCGGGAGCCTGTACTCGTGGGGCCCTTTCAACCCCACGTTCCACCCCCGGGGACCGCAGGGCTCGAGAGCGAGTTGGGGCTGGAATCATCGAGCTCGGGGCGACCCGGGCCTGCCCTGGCCCCCCCAGGCGGGAGGCAAAAGGGGCTTAACCCCCCGTGGCTGCCTCCGCCCGTCATGCCCGGCATTGCGACCCTCCGTGCGAACGCGAATGCGACCTTCACCGCAACGATCACCGCGGTCTCCGAACCGCGGGAAGTGACCACCTCTCGGGGAACCTCCAAGGTCGCCGATGCGACCCTGCAGGACGAGACCGGCACCACCACGCTCACCCTCTGGGGGGACGACATCGCCAAGTACCAGGTCGGTCAGAAGGTCCAGATCACCGACGGCTGGGTCAAGGACTTCCGGGGCAAGCTCCAGGTCTCGATGGGACGCTCCGGCAAGATCAACGTCGTCCCGTAACGCCGCGACAGTCGACCCCGGCCGCCGTGGGGGTCGGGCCAGATCCCCGGCCTCAGGATCGACCTCGGTCGACGAAGGTCTTCTAGGTGCAGGCCCTGGGGGACCCATGGCCTCCCGACTCCAGATTCTCGGGGTCATCGGAGCGGTGCTCATCATCGCCGGGGCTTGCCTCGGAGGGGATCGGCTTCCTCGTCGTAGCTTCGGCCTCCGGGGCGGCGACCAACTGTGAGCTACATCCCCCGGCAGGCGGCTGCAACTCGGCGGCCCAGGCCTCGCTGAACGCCTCCGTCCAGGAGGTCCTCTATCTCGGGGTCGGGATGATCGTCGGCGGGGCCGGCGGAGGATGTCTGCTTGTCGCCGCCCTCGGGCTCATGAGCCGTTGGCCCCCGATTCCGCCCGCGAGGTATCCCGTCCCAAGCTCGCCGCCGCCACTCACCCCACCGGGTACACTCTGACCATGGTCGCTCCCGGCGAGAACGGTTCTCCGCCGCCTCACCCCGTTCGGCAGGGGGTAGGTCTGGTCGGCGTGGGGTTGCTCGTCGCGGGCCTGGTGCTGGTCGGCAGCGCCTTCATTCTGCTGGGCGAGGCCGAGCAGTCGGAGTCCTCCTGTTTCTACGGGCCGCTCCCGAGCAACTGCACGACAATCGAGGAGAACGCTGCGAACACTTCGGTGATCGCGGAGTATGTGCTGGGCGTTGGGGTCATCGTAGCCGGGGTCGGGGGAGGCGTGACGGGCGCCGCCATGATCGGGATCATGGCCCGACGCGAGGCGATGGGGCGTTCCGGCACGTCCCCCGGGGGTCCCTCCCTCGGGTACGTTCCGTCGGCGCCGGAGCCCTCGCCGTATCTCTCGCCGCTCTCGCCTCCGCCCTCCGGCCCGTCCGCCTACCCACCCCATCCTCCGTCCGCACGTTGACGGAGGGGCCGGAGCGGCCCCTTCGGACTCCCGGCCGTCAAGGGAAATTGACGGGGAACCCAAGGAGGTGCGGGGGGTATCCTGGGAGAGAAGCCATGACGACGACCCCGCGCACCATCGTCCATCTCCTCCCGACCGGAGTGGAGGGCCCCGCTCGGCTGCGCGACGGCACTGCGGTCCTCGTCCGGGCAGCCCAGCCCCGAGACCGGGAGCTGCTGGACGTGTTCGCGGACGGCCTGTCCCGCGACGCGCTCCGGCTGCGGTTCTTCCGGGTCGCTCGCCCGGAGTCGGTACCGGGGGAGGCCCTGACCGAGGGAGCGGTCGGGGACCGTCTCTCCCTCCTCGTTTTCCGCCAAGACGGGCCGGATCTCCATGTCGTCGGTCACGGAGAGTACGTGCGGCTCTCGCCCAACTCCCATTCGGCGGAGGTCGCCTTCCTGGTCGGCGACGGGTATCGCCACCGCGGGGTGGCGACGCTGCTGCTGCATCATCTCGCCCGGGCGGCCCGGGTCTTCGGGATCCGTCAGCTCGAAGCGCAGGTACTGCCCGAGAACCCGGAGATGATCGAGGTCTTTCGGGGGAGCGGCTTCCCGACCCGGCTGGAGTGGACCGAGGGAGGTTGCACGGTCACCTCCTCGATCACCGAAGACCCAGGTACGACTGCCCCTCTGCCATCGATTCCCAACCCCCTCGTTCGGCATCGCACCGGCGGGTTCTGGGCCTGAGCGCGGTGACGCGGGGGCACCCCGAGGGCAGACGGAGCCACCGGACGTCTCCCCCGTGATATTGCCCGAGACGGCCCCGAGTTCGCCGCCAACGGAGGCGCTCGACCGCGGGACCGAGGCGTCGGGCGACCCTACGTACGGGAAGGTACCGGCACCGGTGGCGAGGCGATCCTCTTCCCAAGGAGGACCTCACCCCAGACGACCCGCATCCGGCTTCGAAGCCCCCACGCCCCCAACCCTCCCTCGCGGAACCCGAGCTCTTTGCGCTCCACGAGTCGAAACCCCCGGGACCGAAAGAGCTCGAGCGAGGCGGTGTTCTCTCCTTCCGCAGCGGCATAGACGACCTCCGCGCCCGCCCGTTGGAACCGGGCGAGGGCATCGTCGAGGAGGAGCCGTCCGAGTCCCTCCCGGCGGTGGCGGACGGATACGGCGAGGTAGTAGACGTAGCCGACCTCCGGCACGAGACGCTCGAGCATCGAGAGGCGACGACCTCTCCCGAGAGGACGACCCCTCGCACGTCCCCGGCCTCCCGGAGCGTTCGCTTGGCGTGCCAGCGGTACACGCCCTCGAACGACTCGATGATGACCGGGACGGCGCGTTCGCGGTCCCCCCCTTCGAGGTCGACCAGCTCGGCGGAGAGTACGTGGCTCACAGGTGCTCCGGGAGCAGGCCGACGCGGCCAGATGACCCTGGCTGGGTGGAGCGCTCCCCTCCGCCTCGGAACGCCTAAGATGACCCGTGGGGTTCGTCGGGAGGTCGGTTCGAGGGACCCTCGACCCGTACAGGGAAGAGATGGCAGCGACGACTCCACCAGATCCGGTCTGGGTTCGCCGGGTCTTCTACGCGGGTTGGATCGTCGCGGCGGTCGCGGTCGTGGTACTGCTGGTCATGACCGCGGGTCATCCCCTCTCGGGGGGCCCCTCGGGTCGGGCCTCCTACCTCGGGTCTCACGTGCCCACGGGGACGAAATTCACCTTCGACATCTCCGAGACCATCTCGCTCTATGCGCTCAACCTCACGGGGTCGTCCCCGTCAGACTACGTCTCGGTGGTGATCCAGGGGAACTGGTCGGCGTCAGCACCTACCGCGGTGGAGGCCACGGTGGGGGGCAGTTCGCCCGCCTGCCCGGACCCGTGGGGATGCTACGGTGCCCCCGGGACGCTCTCCGGGTCGATCAACATTTCGCTCTCGATCTCCACGGACCCGGCCAACCACCTCGAGGCCCACCAGGTGACCGTCGCTCTGGTCTTCTGGGCGGTCCTCGCTGACACGGTGACCGCGACCTCCCCAATCTTCGCCTCCGCCACCGGATGAACCGCGGGGTCGACGACCCCCCGTGAACACCACCGGTGAGTCGGCGCTTTCAGTACCCCATGCCCTTCGGTTTCTCATGGAAGACCACGCCCGCCCTGACAGCGTCGGGATCCCCGCGATGATCTCGGATACCACCCGCTCGCTCCGCCGACGCATCGTCGCCTCGATCATCGCCCCGGTGGCCTGGCTGAGCTTCACCCTGCTCTACGTCGGCTTCTGGGCCCATGGGTTCAGCCTCTTCCAGAGCATCATCGTCGTGATCGTCTCCATCCTGGTCCTCTTCGCCCTCATGGCCGTTCTCTGGGTCACGTTCGGATTCCGAGAGGCCGGGCGCTGGGCCCGGTGGTAGTGCTCGCCAGGGGAAGCGTTCCATCCCTCGAGCTACCTTGCCCCCGGGGGGTCGCCCGGCCGCCTCGAACCGGGCCGAACCAGTAAGGGCGATTGCCCTGGGCGCCAGGCACCCACCCCCACGGGAAGCCGGCGCCCGCAGATGCGGGGTTAATAGTCACTCGGCGCTACGCGGAGCGGGATGGGCGGTCCGACGCGGGCGGTCGACCTCGAGACGGACCGCGTCACGGAAGCTATCGCTCGTGCCGGACTTACCGGGATCACCGCGAAGCAGCTCGCTGCGACCACGAACCTCCTCCCCGACGAGGTCGACCACCGGCTCGAGCGCTTGGTCGCGGACCGGTCGATCGCACGGCATGGCCGGGGCCTCTGGGCCCTGAGCCGTTTCTCGTCGGACCGCCCTCCCCTCCCCTCCTTCCGGGGTCCCGCATGGTTTAGCTCGGCGTTCGAGCGGGAGTTCGCCCTGCACCTCGGGCGCGGACCGACCGAGATCCAGTTCAGCCCGAACGAGAAGCGTCCGGTCCACCGGTGGTGGCCGTACGTCCAGGGATTCTCCGCGGGGTTCGTCGAAAGCGTGTGCCGGAGATACGGAGTGGGCCCTGGGAAGGTCGTCTTCGACCCGTTCTGCGGCAGCGGAACGGTTCCGACCACCGCCCGCGCCCTCGGCGCCCGCGGGGTCGGAGTCGACCTGATGCCGATCGCGGCGTTCGTCGCCCAAGCGAAAGGCGAGTGGGACGTCGACCCTTCGGAGTTCTGGGCCCAGGTGGAGCGAGCGTTGGACCGACGCGGACGTTCGAGGCTCCCCAAGCCCTTTCTGAAAGAGACCGACCGACAGTTCGACCCGGCGGTCATTCGCTCGCTCCTCCGCCTGAAACAGAACGTCTGGGCGACCCCGGAGGGACCCGTTCGCACGCTCCTCCGGCTGGTCTTCGCGAGCATTTTGATCGACTCGAGCCATTTGAAACGCGCCCCATGTCTGGGGTACACGACCAAGACCGACCTGACGGGTGCGACCCCGTTCCAACTTTTCCGGGAGCGAGGACAGATGGTACGGGAAGACCTCGAGTTTCTCCAAGCGCACCGCGAGACTTGGGGCCCGCGCCTCGAGATCCACCTCGGGAACTCGGCCCACTTCCCGCTCGCCGAGAACTCGGTCGACCTGGCCGTGACGAGCCCGCCGTACGTCAACGGGATGGACTACGTAATGAACTACAAGATCGACCTCGCGTGGATGGATTTCGTCCGGTCCTACGACGAGCTCGCTCGGCTCCGCGGCGCGATGGTCGCGTGCGACAACATCCCGCGCTCGGTCGCCGCCGGGCACCGGCCCTCGCTCGCGGTGCGTTCGGACCGATGGGTCGCCTCGGTGACCCGGGCGATCGGGCGCAACATTCGCACCAAGGGCTCCTACCGGAGGGCCGACATGGCGGCGGTCGTCGCGAAGTACTTCGACGACCTCGTCCCCGTGATCGCGACCGTCTACCGGGGGCTCCGCGCGGGGGCGCGGTTCGTGGTCGTCAACGGGGATTCCCTCATGGCCGGCGCCTACGTGCCCGGCGACCTCATCTTTGCCCGGCTCGCAGCGCGGATGGGGTTCGAGGTCGAGTCCCTCGAAGTGGCCCGAACCCGACGCTCGGGACAACGGCGTGGGTTCCTCCTGCGGGAGTCCGTCCTCACCCTCCGCAAGCCGGGGCCCCGAACCTAGCGCAGATCCCCAGCCGGCGAGAAATACCGTCTCCGCCTGGGGACGGCCGTCCCGTGCCGCTCGCCGAGGTCCCCAAGGCGTTCGATTCCATCGCCTCTGCCTATGACGCCACTCGCGACCCGATCGACTCGGGAACGCTCGCGGAGGTGGGACGCCTGCTTCGGGAGCACCAGGTCGCAACCGTCCTCGACGTCGGCGTGGGAACCGGCCGGGTGGCGGCTCCCTTGTCGGCGCTGGGGTTCGTCGTCACCGGGGTCGACGCGTCGACGGGCATGCTCGCGCGGGCCCGGAGCAAGGGCCTCGGCCGGCTGGTCCGGGGCAGCGCGTACCGTTTGCCGTTCGCCTCGAACGGGGTCGACGCCGCGCTCTTCGTGCACGTACTCCACCTCCTCGACGACCCCGCCACCGCGCTCCAGGAGGCGACCCGGGTGGGACGCCGGGGAGCCTTCGCGCTGGTCCACCCCGGCAGTGGCGATGCCGAGCCGTCCTTCCCCGAACGGGAGGCTGCGCGTCGGACGGTCTATCGGATCCTCGCCGAACGAGGGTACCCGGTACCCCTGGTCGGACAAGGGGGTCCTCCGGTGAAGGAACGGGCGATCCTCGCCCGGCTCCCCCCGACCGGTTGACCGTCGTGAGCGACCAGACCGTCACGGAACCAGTGGCGAAGCGGTTGGAGATCCTCGCTCGCGGGGCGAGCCGTCACACGATGAACGTCCCGCCCGAGGAACTCCGGCGGGCGGTCGACGCCGCCCGCGCGGAGATTGGGGGGAGGACGGTGACCTACCGACGGGTCGAGGCCCTGGCCCGCTGGTCCGCAGAGAGTCTCGCTTCCCCACCGGTCGGACCGGCCCCCGCCGAGGCGCCGAACCGGTGCTCCATGACGTACGGCAGTACGCCCCCGGCTCGATAGTAGTCGAGCTCGGTCGCGTTGTGCAACCGCACGTCGAGGAGGGTCGTAAGCGTTCGTCCCTCTGCGTCCGTCGCACGGAGCTCGACGGAGGCGCCGGGCCCGAGCTCCTGGCCCGGGGCAGCCGGAGGTCGAAGGTCTCCCGGCCGGTCAGCCCGAGCTTCGCCCAGCTGTCGCCCGGCGGGTACGAGAGCGGAAGGACCCCCATCTCGATGAGGTTCGTCCGGTGGATCCGCTCGAAGCTCTCCGCGATCACGGCCCCGACCCCGAGGAGCCGGGGTCCCTTCGCCGCCCAGTCCCGCGAGCTCCCCTGCCCGTAGCTCTTCCCCGCGAAGACGAGCAACGGGGTCTTCTCCTTTCGGTACCGCTCGGCCGCGTCGAACACCGTCATCACCTCTCCGTCGGGAAGATGGAGGGTGTAGCCACCTTCCTTCGGCCTCACGAGGTCGTTCTTCAACCGAACGTTCGCGAAGGTCCCGCGTCGGAGCACCTCGTGGTGACCTCGACGCGCTCCGTAGGTGTTGAACTCGGCGCGGGGGACGCCGCGAGACTCGAGGAACTGCCCCGCGGGAGTTCCCTCGGGGATCTCCCCCGCGGGTGAGATGTGGTCGGTCGTCACGCGGTCGCCTAGGACCAGGAGCGCCCGAGCCGCCCGGACGATCTCCCCGTTCTGGGGGAGCCAGGGAGGGGGAAGCTCGAGATAGGGGGCCTCGGCGAGGTACGTCGAGTCGGGGGACCACGCGTAGCTGGGTCCGGTAGGGGGATGGAGCGACTCCCAGTGGGCGTCTCCGACCTCGATCGCGGCATACTTCTCCCGGAACATCGACGGGGCGAGGCTCGCCTCCACGATCGTCCGGACCTCGTCCGCGGAGGGCCAGAGGTCCCGGAGGTAGACGGGGGTTCCGTCCGGTCGGTGGCCGAGCGGCTCTTCGGTGAGGTTCACGTTCATCCGTCCGGCCAGTGCGTAGGCTACCACGAGCATCGGTGAGGCCAGGTAGTTCGCCCGCACCTCGTTCTGGATGCGGGCCTCGAAGTTGCGGTTCCCGCTGAGGACCGCCGCGACGTAGAGGTCGCGTTCCTGGACCTGCTGCGATACCGGAGCGGGGAGCGGTCCCGAGTTTCCGATGCAGGTCGTGCATCCGAACCCGACCAGGGCGAAACCGAGGTCGGCGAGCGGTTTCAAGAGACCCGCCCGGTCGAGGTAGGCGGTCACGACCTTCGAGCCGGGCGCGAGCGACGTCTTCACGTGCGCGGGGACGCGGAGACCCGCTGCGAGCGCATTCCGTGCGATGAGGCCGGCGCCCACCATCACCGTCGGGTTCGAGGTGTTGGTGCAGCTGGTGATGGCCGCGATCACCACGGAACCGTCGTCCACGGGGGGAACCCGTCGAGGGACGGGCGTGCCGGCCGGAGGGTGGCCCTTGCGGTAGCTCGCGAGCGCGGTCGCGAACGACGTCGCGGCCGACGAGAGCGCGACGCCCTCCTCCGGGTTACGGGGTCCGGCTATCGTGGGGACCACGCTGCCGATATCGAGACGGACCAACCGGTCGTAGTCGATCGAGCCCGGGGCGGGGGAACCCCAAAGGCCGGTCGCCCGGGCGTACGCTTCGACCCGCGCGACTTGGGCCGGCTCTCGTCCGCTGGCGCGGAGGTAGGCGATCGTCGCCGCGTCGATCGGGAACAGGGCGGCGGTCGCGCCGTACTCCGGACACATGTTGGAGATCGTCGCCCGGTCCGGGACGGAGAGTTGGTCGACGCCCGGGCCCGAAGAATTCCACGAATTGGTCCACGACCCCGGTCTCGCGGAGCCGGCGGGTCACGGTGAGGACGAGGTCGGTCGCGGTCGCGCCGGGCGCCAGCGTCCCGGTCAGCTCGACGCCGACGACGACCGGTCGGGGCAGCGTGTAGGGTTCTCCCAGCATTACGGCCTCCGCCTCGATCCCGCCGACCCCCCACCCGAGCACCGAGAGCCCGTTGACCATCGTCGTGTGGGAATCCGTGCCGAGCAACGTGTCCGGGAACGCGACGGCCTCACCGTCGGCGCCGCGAAGGACGACCACCTGCGAGAGGTACTCGAGGTTCACCTGGTGGCAGATCCCGTTGCCGGGTGGGACGATGTGGTAGTTCGAGTAGGCCGTCTTGGCCCACTGAAGGAAGCGATATCGTTCGTGGTTCCGCTCGTACTCCTTGTCGAGGTTGATCAGGAGGGACCGCGGGGACCCGTAGCTGTCGACCTGGACCGAGTGGTCGACGATGAGATGCACCGGGACGAGGGGGTTGACCTGCTCGGGCGGGAGACCGCGGGCGACCGCAGCGCTGCGCAGGGTCGCCAGGTCCACGATCACCGGCACGCCGGTGAAATCCTGAAGCAGGATCCGTTCGGGGAAGTATTGGAACTCCGCCGTGTCGGCTACCTTTTCCCCGTTGGCGAGCGCGACGATCGGAGCGAGGTCGGCGCGTGCGGGGTCGAAATGGCGGACGACGTTCTCGAGAATGACCCGGACCGTCCGGGGTCGGCGTGCCCATCGTACCGGGTCGACTCCCGCGAGGCGTTCGACCCGGTAGATGCGGGCGGAGGTCGTTCCCAAGGGGACGGAGACGGCGACGCGGAGCGGGTCGGGGGCGCTCATGCCGCGGGGCAGTCCCGTCGACCACTTGGCCATTTGGGGCCTCCTCACTACGGAGGGAGCGGTCGAGACCGGCTCCAGGTGAGAGCGACCCTGGACCCCGTGGGAGGAAGCTCGAAGGGCTCCGGAACTCGCCATTCGATGCGCTCATCGGCCGGACCCCGCAGCACAACGAGCGCTTCGCGTCCGACGGTGCCCGCGGCAACCACCGTCCAGGAGGGCACCGCGGTCGGGGAACCGTCGGGGACCAGCTCGGAAGGAGGTACCGCCACGGGGCCTTCCGGCCCGGGGAGCACGTTGTAGCCGAGGAAGCGGGCCGCCCGGGCGCTCTGGGGGGAGGGGAACACGTCGGCGGGAGGCCCCCAGGACTCGAGGGTTCCGTCGAACAGGAGCCCCACCCGGTCCCCGAGGAAGAACCCCTCCTCCCGGTCGTGCGTGACGTGGACCGCGCTCGTGTGCGAGGAGCGGAGCGCGTGGCGGAACTCGGCCCGGAGCTCGGCCTTCCCTTCCACGTCGATCGACGCGAACGGTTCGTCCAAGAGCACGACGCGGGGGCGGGCCGCGAGCGTCCGGGCGAGGGCGACCTTCTGCCGCTCTCCGCCCGAGAGCGTCGCCGGAGCGCGGTCCTCGAACCCCCCGAGGTGGAGGAGCTCGACGAGCCGCCCCACCTCCTCGTCGACCTCCGGCCGCGGGCGACGCTGGAGGAGGGGAGCGTAGGCGATGTTCTCGAAGACCGTCCGATGCGGGAACAAGGCTGGCTCTTGGAACATGAGGGCGATCCCTCGCTGGTGCGGCGGGACGCCGTCCAGGTCCTTCCCGAGGACCCGTACCCGGCCGGTGGTGATCGGCTCGAAGCCGGCGAGACATCGGAGGAGCGTCGTCTTTCCACTTCCGTTCGGGCCCAAGAGCACTACGAGGTCCCCGCTCCGTACGACGAAGGAGACCGAGCGGAGGACCGGTTGGCCCTCCCAGGCCGCCGAGAGCCCCTCGACGGAGAGGATCGGCTCAGAGCTCGACACGGCGACCTCCGAACGACAGCGCCAGGAACACCGCGAGGCTGATCAGCAGCAGGAGCCCCGCGGCCGCATCGGCGACCGGAAGCTGACGCGTGTTCGCGAGACCGTACAAGGCCACCGGCAGGGTCGTGTAGCGCGGGGTGACGAGGAAGAACGTCGCGGTGAACTCGCCGAGCCCGAGCGCGAAGGCGAGTAGTCCCGCGGTGAGCAACCCGTCGCGGACCCGGGGGAGGTCGGCGTCGAGGAACGCGGAGAACCGCCGAGCCCCGAGGGTTTGCGCGGCCTCGCGAGCCGACGGGGAGAGCCCGGAGAGGGGGATCGTCAGTGTCTGCAGGGCGAACGGCAGGGCGAGCATCGCCTGGCTCACGATGACGAGGGCCCACACGGCTCCCTCGCCTCCGAGGAGCGGACGCCAGAACGTCGCGAGCGAGAACGCCAGCACGATGGGGGAGACGAGCAGCGGAGCGAACAGGAGCAGGCCAAGCCCGGTTCCGGCCGCCGCCCCCCGGAGCGCCGAGAAAGCGGCGGGCACGGTGAGCAGGACGGCGATTCCCGCGGCGGCGACGGCGAAGACGAACGTATTCGTGAGCGCTCCGGTGATCCCAATCCCCAGACGCGCCGCGGTGCCCGGGGCGAAGAGCGAACCCCAGGCCGCCCCCGCGCCGGCGGTACCGTACGGCTCGAGGGTCCGGTACAGCACCGCGCCGAGGACCAGCGCGACCCCGCCCAGGACCACGACCGTCTCCGCGGCGAGCAGGCCAACCCCGAGGCTCCGCTTCGGGAGCGGCCGCGCCCCTCCCTCGCGTCGACCGCCGGACGGGCGAAGCCCCCGTGCGAGGAGCAGGTACGCCAGGGTGGGAACCAGGAAGAAGAGCACCATCGCGAGGGCCAGGACGCCGGCTCCGCCGGGGTCGAGCAGGATGGTGTCCAGGGACCAGATCCTCGCCTCGACGGTATAGCATCGGGCCCCACAGAGCAAGAGCGGCGGGGCGAAGGAGAGCGCCGAGAAGAGGAAGGTGAGGAAACCGCCGGCCGCCGCCCCGACCCACGTCGGGCGGCCCCAGGTGTCACGGTACGCCCGGGCGGGTGAGCCTCCCAACGTGGCGACCGTCTCCTCCAGGTCCCGCGAAGCGACCTCGCAGCCGGTGGCGGTGAGGAGCACGACCAGGGGCAGGTTGAACACCAGGTTCACCACGACGATCCCGGGGACTCCGGTCCCCAGGAACGAGAGGCCGCGGACCGGTCCGCTGAGGAGTCCCGCAGAGCCGAACAGGTCCTCGACCCCCAGCACGATCACCAAGCTGGGCAGCAGGAACGGGACCAGAAGGACCGAGCGAACGACCGACCGCCCGGGCCACAGGTACCGCCCGACGAAAACGCCCGCCGGGTACCCGAGGCCCACCGCGAACCCGGCGGAGATCCCGCCCTGGAGCAGGGAGTTCCCGATCGCCTGCCGGTTCAGCGGGTTCGCGAGGACCGCACCGAGGGCATCCCACCCTCCGGAGCTGGAGAGGGAGGTGCCGAACAGGAACGCGACGGGGAGGAGGGCAAAGAGGAGCACGAACGCGAGGATCGGACCGACGAGGGCCCACTCGCCGGCGGAGCGCTTCATCCGGCCCCGGTCGCAAGCTCGAGCCAGTTCGTGACCCAGCCCGGCAGGCTCGCCGCCACGGCGCTGGGCGTCGTATCGTTGTTGAGGGGTACGATGGTCGTGGGGTTCACCGCGGCGGAGAAGACCGCGGGCCAGGCGATGGTCCCGTTCGCCGGGTACTCCCACTCCGTCTCCGGGATCAGGCGTTGGACCGTCCCGCTCAGGAACCAGTTCTCGAACTCCTCATCGAGCGTGAGGTGGCGGCTCCCGCTCACGATCCCGATCCCGTAGATGGTGCGCCAGCCGTAGGCGGTCCCATTCCACCAGGAGACCGTCGAGTTGTACTGGCCGCCGGCTCCGTTCGCGGCGGCATAGGCCGCATCGGTCGTGTAGCTCACGACCATCTCGGGGCCGTTCGGGGTAGTGAACTTCCCGAACGCCGTGCCCCAGTCCGGCGACGGCGGAGGCAGGTTCGGCAGGACCGAGGACCAGAACCCCTGCCACGCCTGGTGCAGGACGTACTGGTAGAACTCGATCTGCCAGACCAGGAACTCCTCCCCCGTGATGTCCTGGGAAGGGTCCTCGATCTGAAGCTGACGCACCCAGGAAGAGTTGGTGACGAAGTCGGGGAAGGAGGCATGCTGCACAGCTCCTCCGGTCCCGTTCGCAAAGGTGGAATTGTAGTCGATCCCGAGGTATCCCCACTCGTATGGGACGACCGCGTCGTCCGGAGAGAGCTCTTGGACCAGCGCGGGCGAGACGTTGGTCAGGGCCGGAGGAGCGTACGGGACGAGCAGGTGGTGAGCGTCGGCCTCGGGTCCGGTGAGCTCGTCCAGGCCGATGACGAGGTCGGCGCCGGGGGCATTCTGTTGGGCGAGCAGCGTGCTCGCGAGCGTCCCGGCCGGACATTCCACATCGATCTTCACGTTGTGCGCGCTCTCGAAAGTTCCGAAGACCTGCGACCAAGCCGGGGCGCCGCAGTCCGAACCCCCCAGGAGGCTCGCGTAGGTGTAGACCACGAGGGTCGCCGGCTCCTCGTTGACTAGCGCGTACACTCCGAGACCCGCGATGACGACCACCACCACGGCGACGAGGGCGAAGAGGAGACGTCGCGAGCGGCCCGGCCCGCGCACCCGCCGGAGGGCGGTGGGGGCGATCGTTGCTCGTTTCATCCCTCCGCAGGACCGGCGGAGAGGCTCTCTATGGGCGGCATTGCGTTCCCTTCGCGGGCATTATCCCGTGCAGGTTCGTGGGGTCGACGAGGTCTCCCTCGTCCTCTCAGCCGGTGCCCAGCTCCCCCTGCGGGTCCGTCGAAACCGGGCGAGGGATTAACATTTCGCCTTGGGGCCGGGCCGCGCTCCCCGGCTCGAGGGGACGCACGAAGACTCCCACGTCCCAGTACCCGCTCGAACTTCCAACCCACCTCGGGAAGCCGGCCCACCTCCCGGAACCCCCAATGGGTATGGAACGCGACCGACCCCGGGTTCGGGAGAGCGATCACCGCCATCGCTCGGTGCAGGGTCTCGCCGGCGATTCGAGTCGAACAGGGCCCGGTACAGCCGGGAGCCGAGACCGCGGCCGACCCAGCCGGGGTCGAGGTAGACGCTCACCTCCACGGTCGTGTCGTAGGCGGGCCGCGGGCGAAACCGACTGGTCTCGGCCCACCCCACCGCAGGTCCGGCGTCCGGGGCCACGACCCAGAGGCGATAACGCCCCCCGGTGTGCTCATCGAACCAGGGCCGCCGTTCGGTCGGGCTATACAGGCGGGTCTCGAAGGTCGCCGGGGTCGTCGCGACGTAATGGTTGTAGATGCTCGTGAGGGCGTCGAGGTCCTCCACTTTCGCGGGTCGTGTACGGAGCTCCTGCACCGCGAGGGGTAGGCCCGTCGGAATATCAGGGTTCGGGCGAGGAGGAGGACGGGGGCCCCTCCCCGACCGGGTGGACCACCTTCCGAGCCATGGCCTTATACTCGGGCCGCTTCTTTCACGGTGAGGAACCGGCTCCCATGTCCGACCCCATCGAGAAGCTCCGCTTCGGGACGGAGCTCGTGAAGCGCGGCTTTGCCCGCATGCAGCAGGGCGGCGTGATCATGGACGTGACCGACGCGGACCAGGCCGCGATCGCCGAGGAGGCCGGCGCCGTCGCGGTGATGGCGCTCGAGCGGGTGCCTTCCGACATCCGCGCCGAGGGGGGCGTAGCTCGGATGGCCGACCCGCTGAAGATCAGGGAGATCCGAGAACGGGTATCGATCCCGGTAATGGCGAAGTGCCGGATCGGCCATACGGCCGAGGCCCGAATCTTGGAGTCGCTCGCCGTGGACATGATCGACGAGTCCGAGGTGCTCACCCCCGCGGACCCGTTCCACCACGTCGACAAGAAGAAGTTCACCGTTCCGTTCGTCTGCGGAGCCCGGAACCTGGGCGAGGCCCTCCGCCGCATCGACGAGGGGGCCGCGATGATCCGGACCAAGGGCGAGGCGGGCACCGGGAACGTCGTGGAGGCCGTCCGCCACATTCGGCAGATCACGGGGGAGGTTGGCGAACTCGTCAAGCTGCCGAAGCGAGAGGTGGCCGCCTGGGCCAGGAAGGAGCGCGTCTCGGAGACCGTCTGTGGCGAGGTTCGCTCGCTGGGACGCCTGCCGGTCGTGAACTTCGCGGCGGGCGGGATCGCCACCCCCGCCGACGCCGCGCTCTGCCGTCTGCTGGGGGTCGATGGCCTCTTCGTCGGAAGTGCGATCTTCAAGTCCGAACATCCGATGAAGGTCGCCCGGGCTATCGTCGAGGCCTCGCTCCATTACGAGGAGCCGGAGGTCCTCGCTCGCGTCTCGGCCGGCCTCGGGGAAGCGATGCGGGGGATCGACGTAGCCAGCCTTCCCCCGGAGGCCCTCCTGCAGGGCCGTGAATCCGAGGCCCCCGTCGTACGCCGGCGGGGACCGACCGAGGCCTGAGGACCGTCGCCCCCGAGGGAGCCGCTGCCTGTATAGCTCCCTGGCTCGGTGGGTCGCCCGTGCGGATCGTCCAGGTTTCGCCGTTCTTCGCGCCGCACGCCGGAGGGGTCGAATCCCACGTACGCAACCTCGCGCGCGAGTTCGCCCGCGAGGGGCATGAGGTGACGGTCGTCACCGCGCGTTACCAACGCCGCCTCCCGGCGGAAGAGCGCTCCGAGGGATACCGGATCCTTCGGGCCCGCACGCTCTTCGTCGCGCTCAACACTCCGTTCGACCCTGGGATGACCGGCCTCTTGCGCGGCCTGGACGCGGACGTGGTCCACCTCCACTACCCGCCCCCGCTCACCTCCTACTTCGCGACCCGAGGTCTCGCCCACCGCAAGACCCCGGTCTGCCTCACCTACCACTGCGACCTCTACCTCCCCGGGCGGACGGGGCGTCTGATCGCCGGAGCCTACCAACGGTTCTTCCTTCCGCCGACGCTCCGAAGCGTCGACCGGGTGATCGTCCACACCCGAAGCTACGGGGTCACCTCCGCGATGTTACGAGGACGCCAGCTCGCCGTCATCCCCTCGGTCGTGGACCTGGACCGATTCCGCCCCGGGCTCGATGCGGACCCGGTCCGCCGCGAGCTTCATCTCGAGGGAAAGCGAGTCCTCGCGTTCACCGGTCGTCTCGTCCCGCACAAGGGCGTCAACGTGATCCTGGAGGCCCTGGCCGAGCTGCCGAAGGACGTCGTCCTGCTCGTAGTCGGGGCGGGGCCTCGACTTCCGAGCCTCATCGGGCAGGCTCGTCGGCTCGATGTCGAAGACCGGGTCCGCTTCTGCCCGGCGGTGAGCGATGAGGAGCTCCCTTTCTACCTCGCGCTCGCCGACGTCTTTGTCTTTCCTTCCCAGAACCGTCTCGAGGGGTTCGGCCTCGCGGTGGCCGAGGCGATGGCCATCGGACTCCCGGTGGTCGTCGCCGACCTCCCGGGGGTCCGTGAGATCATCGACCCCGGGCGTGGAGGGGTTCCTCGTCGAGCCGTTGATCGCGGCGGACGTCGCCACCAAGGTCCGCGCGCTCCTCGACGACCCTGCCCTGGCGCGGCGGATGGGCGGGGCCGGCCGACGCCGAGCGGAGGCCCGGTACGGCCTTCCGACGGTCGCCGCCCAACTCCTCAGTCTCTACGAAGCCCTGCGCGCAGCTGGTTGATCTGGACCTTGAGCCGTTCGGCCTCCTCGGCCGCTGCCTGCTTCCAGCTCGCGTCGGAGGCGGCGTAGAGGATGGAGCGGGAGGCGCTGATGAGCAGCGCCCGACCTTCGGAGTCGACCCCTTCGCGGACCGCCGTGGCGAGGGAGCCCCCCTGGGCACCGATCCCCGGAACGAGTATCGGGATCCGGTTCCCGAGCGCCGCGCGTGCGGTGCGGAACGCATCCGAAAAGGTCGCCCCGACCACCGCTCCGACGTTCCCGTGCGCATGGGAGAGCCGACGCACTTCGCCGACGACCGCCAGCCAGAGCGGGCCCCGCGGCGTGGGGATCTCCTGGAAGTCGACGGACCCTGGGTTCGAGGAGTGCGCCACGACGAACACCCCGCGGGTGGGGTCTTCGAGGAAGGGTCCGAGCGTCTCCCAACCCAGCCAGGGGGTTACGGTCACGGCGTCGAAGCCGAACGCGTCGAACGCGGCTGTCCGAAGGAAGCGCATCGTGTTCGGGATATCGTTCGCCTTGAGGTCGAGGATCCGGAGTCGGGTCCTCCCGATCTCTGCCGGGCAGCCGGGCGAGGGCGCGAATGCCGGCCTCCCCGTAGGCGAGGTAGCTGCCGAGCTGCATCTTGTAGGCCGCGGAATGGTCGAAGGTCGCGTCGACGATCCCACCGAGGAAGGCGTCCAACCGGCGCGAGGCTCGCAGCCGCCGTATCGGTTTCGGGAGCAGGGCTGGGTCGGGGTCGAGGCCCACACAGACGAGGGAGTCCCTCGCCTTCAGGATCCGGTCCACCCGGTCGATGAACCGCTGCGGCACCGGAGCCGGTGAGCTGGGTCGGGAGAAAAGGATTGTGCGGGAGCTTTGCGTCAGCCTCCAAGGAGGGCGGGAGGCTTTTATCGGACCTGCCCGCTGACACGCTCGGTACCTCCCATGCCGGCGAGCTCGCCCCCCGACACCCCTCGGGAGGTCCGCTTGCGCGACCTGCGTCCGTCCGACTCTCCGGTCGAGTTCGTCGCCCGGGTGGTCACGTGCGAGCGACGCGAGGTCACGCGGAAGTCGGACGGGAGCCGACGTCCCCTCCTCTCGGGCCTGCTGAGCGATGGGACCGCAACGGTCCGCTTCACGTGGTGGGACCCGCCCCGCGAAGGGGTAGAGCGCGGAACCGTCCTGCGGGCGGTCGCCCCCGAGGTCGGGGAGTACCGGGGACGCCCCGAAGTGACGTTCACCTGGAAGTCGCGCGTCGGGCCGGCGAGCGAGGTCGAGCTTCCCCGGATGGACCCTGCCAACTTCCCCCGCAAGGAGCTCAAGGCGCTTCACCCGCCGGAGGAGGGGTTCCGGGTCGAGGCGCGGGTCGTTCGGGTGGCGGAACGCGCGGTCTCGGTCGGCGAGGAGCGACGCGTCGTCTTCGAAGGGCTGCTCGCCGACCGCTCCGGGGCGATCTCCTTCTCCTCCTGGGCCGACTTTCGGCTCCACGCTGGCGAGGCCGTGGAGGTCGTGGGAGGCTACCTGCGGAGCTTCCGGGGGACCCCCCAGCTGGTCCTCGACGAACGGGCGACCGTGCGACGCCTCGAGCGGGCGGACCTTCCCGAAGCGGGGGAGGTGCTCGACGCCCCTCCGAGGAACATGGCCCGGGTGGAGGAGGAGGGAGGGGGTGCCTCGGTCTCGGTCGAGGGACGGGTGGTGGGCCTGCTCCCCCCGAGCGGGCTCGTCTTCCGCTGTCCCCGGTGCCGTCGGTCGGTCCAGGCCGGGGTATGCCGGGTCCATGGGACCGTGACGGGGGAGGCGGACCTTCGGGCCCGGATCGTCCTCGACGACGGCACCGGCGCCGTGACCATCAACGCGGGGCGCGAGGACACCGAGCGGCTGTGGGGCACGACCCTCGAGGCGTGCCGGGCACGCCTCCGAGAGCAGCCGGACCCTTCCCTGTTCGAAGGGGAGCTCCTCGACGCCCTCCTCGGCCGCCGACTCCGGGTACGGGGCTCGGGTTCGAAGGACGACTTCGGCATCACCATTACTCCGGACCAGATCGATCTGGCCGAGGTCGAGCTCGAGTCGACCGCCGAGGAGCTGAGCGCGCGGTTCGGGGGCGGCACGCGATGACCCTTCGGGAGCCCGCCTGGCGGGTCACGGCGCGCGAGTTGGAGGCTTCGACCGAGGAAGAACGCGGGACCGGAGAGCGGGCGGCCTCCTACCTCGTCTCCCCGTTCGGGAGCCGGCTGAACCGGGTGCTGGTCGCCGGCACGCTCTCCCCGGCGGAGCCGGTCGGCCGAGACGACACCCAGCCGTTCTGGCGGGCCCGGCTGAGCGACCCCACCGGCTCGGTGGCCGTTACCGCCGGCAGCTTCCAGCCTCGGGCCATGGCGCAGCTCCGCGCGGTCACCGATGCCCGACCTGCGCTCGTCGTCGGCAAGGTCCATCTCTACCGGGGCCGCGACGGGTACCGGATACGTTTCCATCCGGGCCGAGTCGCTCCGCTCGGTCTCCGAATCGGAGGAGCGCGCCGTCCTGGCCGAGGTCGTCGGTCAAACCCTCGACCGGCTCGACCTCCTCGACCGGCTCGAGGCGAGCTCCGCTCGCCCCTCGGAGCCCCTCGATTCGGAAGGAGCTCCGGCCCTCTGGGTCCGCGCGGGCCGTGAGTCCCTCCGTCGGTATCCCTCGGCCGACCGGCGGGCCTTCCGCGCCGGCCTCGCGGCCGCCGTCCGGAGGGTCGGCGGGACCACCTCGGCCGTGGCGCCGGGGCCCCCCGCCGCCACGGTCCGGGTCCATCGGGAGGTCCCTCCGCCGCCACGGCCTCCCCCGACCGCGGCCGAGCGCGCGGAGGAGGCCCTCGTTCTCGACCTGCTCGACCAGGTCGCGGACGCCTCCCTGGACAACTATGCGGACCGGCGGGAGCTCCTGGCCCGGGTCAGCTCTCAGGGGCTAGCAGGGAACCGCGCGGAGGAGGTTCTCACGCGTCTCGAAGAGGAGGGCGTCGTCGAGGAACCGATCGTCGGCAGGCTCCGTCTCTCGCAGCGGCCGTCGTGATGCCCGGGCTGCCGTCGCCGGCGGTCGGGAGCATTTATATCAGGATTGGGCTCGGGGGCGCGGGGGAATGAGGACCACCTGTCTCTCCGATTCCGGTGACGAGACCTCCGACGAACTGACCCCCACCTCCCTCTCGACGTACTAGGACTATGGCAACCTCTGGCCCGTCGCGGATCCTGGTCATCGTGCTTGTCGCCCTGGTGATCGTCGTGGCCGGGGCGGGGATTTGGGCCGCCCATTACGTCCTGGTGCCGAAATCGACATCCTCGCCCGCAACGAGCCAGGTCGGCGACAACGTCACCGTGAACTACATCGGGGAGTTCGGCAGCGGCCCCCAGGTCGGGCGGGTCTTCGACACGTCGATCTACACCGCCTACCTCGACAACACCACCTACCCGAAGTCGCTCGAGTTCGCGTCCGGACACTCGGGCTCGGCCGGTGCCTACAAACCGCTCGGGGTCCACCTGGGGACCTACCGCGGTCAGTACACGGTCGGGAACCAGACGTTCAGCGGGGTCGTCCCCGGTTTCTGGCAGGGCATGGTCGGGATGCTCGTGAACCAGACCCGCTGGGTAACGATCCCCGTGAGCCTCGCCTACGGCCCGCTGAACCCCACGTGCGAGGCGACGGCCCCCCTCACCTTCACCACCCCCGTGCTGGCGATCGTCTCCACGGCGAACTTCACGGCCCATTACCCGGGAGCCACCCCCACGGTGGGGAGCACGTTCCCCGACCCGAGCTACGGGTGGACCGACCTGGTCTTCAGCGTCAACTCGACCTTCGTCACCGTCGAGAGCCTCGCGACCGTGGGGGATGTCGCCCACCTGGGCGGCTGGAACGCCACGGTGACGGCGGTCAACGCCACGGCCATCACGCTCCTCAACGACATCACTCCGCGGAACTACGGTAGCCTCCTCGGGACGTTCTCGACGGCGAAGTCGTGTGCGGGGACGAGTCCGACCAGCCACTTCCTGATCGCCGGGGTGAACCTCGCCCAGGGGACCTACACGCAGAACTGGAACTCCGAGGTCGTCGGCCAGAGCCTGATCTTCCGGATCACCCTCGTCTCGATCGTGGCAGGCTGACGCCTGCCTCGCCCCAGAGGCGGTCAGCCTCCGAGGGTGATCTTACCTCGCTTGAGCAGCTCTTCCAACTGGGCATCGGCCGTGGACGCCAGCATGTCCTCGGTCGTCCGGTGGGCCCCCCGCGAGTAGGTACGCAACGTTCGTCGAGCCTCGTCGCGGCGGGCCCGCGACTCCCCGATGAGCTGGCCGGCCTCCCGGTCGACCGCCGCCATCTCCCCGCTGATTCGGTCGACCTGCTCCATCACTCCGGCGCGTTCCTTCCCCTTCGTCCGGAGCTCCGCGATGACGCTTCCCGCGTCGATCAGCCTCGCTCGGACGGCGTCCATCTTGGCGTCGCGCTCCTGGCGGGCCGAATTGAGCTCCTGCACGAGGCGGTCGACCTCGCCGCGACACGCCGTGACCCGCCCTTCGGCCTCCTTGCGGAGTCGTTCGTGTTCGGCGACCACCGCGACCCGGGCCTCGGCTTCCTTGAGCTCCCGGGTCCGCTCCCGCATGCGCCCGATGAGCGCGTTCTCCTCGTCGAGGGGGAGGGCCGTGGTCTGTTGGCGTCGCTCGAGCTCGGCGATCTCCCGCTTCAACTGGGCCGGACGTAGCCGGTCGGCCGGAGGGAACCCCGCCCGGAGCTCGCGCAACCCCGCAACCGCCGCATCCAGGTGCCGACCGGGCCGCCTCCAGGGCCTTCCGGGTGGCGACCAACTTGTGCCCGAGATCCCCGTGCTCCGCGTAGAGGCGCTCCACCTCGGCTTGCGGGAGCTGGCGGCGGTCGTAGAGGGCCTTCTGCTCTGCCGAAAGACGGCGCATCTCCTCGATCAGGGTCCGTCGGCGCTCTTCGAGCGAGTGGAACTTGGACTCGAGCTCTCGGAGGCGCGTGCGGGTCGTCGCCTCCCGCTCCTCCTCCTCCTCGGAGAGCATCGGTCGGGGTGTCACGTCGGGACCGAGGCACCGGACCCCAGAAAAGCCCTTCCGGCGGGCCGCCGACCTGCTCCCGGTCAGGGCCGGCGGTCGGCCACGAACCAGAAGTGCAGGTCCGGGAGCAGCTCGGCGGCGACCCGCTCGAAGCCGACCCCGGTCCACCGCTCCAGGCTCTCCGGGCGGAAGAAGCGGTACGGCGGCAGGGGGCCTGGCTCGCCCGGGGCGGGCCGGCGGCGCCAGACATCGGGGGCGACCTCCTCGCCCTGACCGGCGGCGGGGTCCGTCACGGAACGGACCGCGAACAGGTGGAGCCCACCGGACCGCAGGACCCGAAGCGCCTGACGGAACACCGTTTCCAGCTCCTCGTCAGAGAGCATCATGTAGAGCGCGTGCGAGTACACCACGTCGAGCGTCGCATCGCCCGCGGACCGAAGCGCGGTCACGGCGTCCATCGGCTCGAACCGGAGGGACGGGGGACCGTCTGGGAGGGCCCGCGCACGGGCGATCGCGGTCCGCGAGTAATCGGTCGCGAGGACGGAATAGCCTGCCGCGGCGAACCGGCGGGCATCTCGCCCCAGGCCGCAGCCGAGGTCGAGAATCCGTCCGTCGGGGACGCGGGTTCGAAGCACCTCGAGCGCCCAGGCCGAGAACCGGCTGGGGGCGCCGGCGAATCGCTCGGGCTGGCTCGCATACATCCGGTCGAAACCGGCTTGGCGGACCGCGAGCGGTGGCCAGACCTCAGTGGACGGCGGCTCGGTCATCTCGGGACGCCCCGGCGTCCGGCAGGTCGGCGGAGGCCCGCCGGCCGGGCGAACCGTTGGGCAGCGAAGAGCGCGGCCGGTGACGGCGGCGTCGATGTTCACCACCGCGAGCGGTGCGCACGATTGGAGCATTGCGTTGAGCGCGGCCTCCCCCCGTCCGCCCCTTCCGTAGCCGACCGAGGTCGGAATCCCGACCACGGGGGCATGGACGAGACCGGCGACCACGGTCGGGAGGGCCCCTTCCCGTCCCGCGAAGACGAGATAGATCTCGGGCCCGGCGCGCTCCAGGGTCCGCAGCGCGCGAAGGAGACGATGCAGACCGGCCACGCCCACGTCGTTCGCCGTCACTACACGAACCCCGAGCTGCTCCAGGATGGCCCGGGCTTCCTCCGCCAGCGGGACGTCGCTCGTCCCCGCGGTGACGACCGCCACCACCCCAGGGCGGTAGGACACCCCGAGGGGTCCTTGCAGGCGGACGACCCGACCGTTCGCCAACTCCCGGGCGGGGAGGTCTTCGCGGGCCGCTCGGGCGATCGCCCTGCGCTGGGCCGCCGTGGGCCGGGAGACCAGGGCCCCCATCCCGGCCTGATGAAGCTGGTGAAGGATCGCGAGGAGATGGTCGGCGGTCTTGCCCTCGCCGAGGATGACCTCGGGCACGCCCACCCGCCGAGGGCGGTCCCGGTCCATGCGCGCGATGCGGCCGACCGCGAGTTCCCGGGAGCTCCGCCGCCGGGACGAGGCTGCTGCGTGCCGCCGCACGCCCCCCGGGACCCAAGCCGTGATATAGCGGGTCCCGGTGGCACGCCGGTTCGCTCCCCAATGCCCGACTTCTCACTCTCCTCGGAGCAAGAGAGCCTGCGGGACATGGCCCGAAAGTTCGCCCGCACCGAAATGGCCCCGCACGCGGCGGAATGCGACAAGAACGCGCGCTTCCCCGAGGAGATCTACCGCAAGGCGTTCGACCTCGGGCTGATGAACCTGAACGTGCCCGCCGAGTACGGCGGGAGCGGCCTCGGGGTCTTCGACCAGTGCCTGATCGTCGAGGAGCTCGCCTACGCGTGCGGCGGGATGACGACCTCGGTCATCGCGAACTGCCTAGCCCTGGAGCCGATCCTGCTGGGAGGGAGCCCCGAGCAACGAGAGCGCATTCTCCGCCCGTTCTGCGCGACGTACCAGTTCGCGTCCTTCTGCCTGACGGAGCCGTCGGGCGGGAGCGATGCCGGGGGGCTCCGGACCCTGGCGCTTCGGGAGGGCGACCACTACGTCCTCTCCGGCGAGAAGTGCTTCATCACGAACGCCCCGCACGCCTCCCTCTTCACGGTCTTCGCGACCGTCGACCCGAGCCTGCGCCACCGGGGGATCACGGCCTTCGTCGTCCCTCGCTCCGCCGCGGGAGTGATCCCGGGCAAGGACGAGGAGAAGATGGGTCACCGCGCTTCGTCGACGAGCACGGTCCGTTTTGAGGACGTCCGAGTCCCGGTGGCGGACCGGCTCGGGGGCGAGGGGGACGGATTCTCGCTCGCTATGCGCACCCTGGACCAGACCCGCACCCCGATCGGGGCCCTCGCGACCGGGATCGCCCAGGCCGCCCTCGACCTCGCCGCCGCGTACTCGCTGAAGCGTCAATCCTTCGGGAAGCCGATCGCCGAGCACCAGGCGATCCAGATCAAGCTCGCCAACATGGCCCAGGCCGTCCGCGCCGCGCGATTGTTGACGTGGCACGCGGCGTGGACTATCGACCACGGAGCGAAGGGGACCCTCGAGTCCTCGATCGCCAAGTGCTTCGCCTCCGACTCCGCCCTCCACGTGGCGGACGAGGCGATCCAGACGTTCGGTGGCTACGGCTACATGAAGGAGTACCCGGTCGAGAAGCTCCTGCGCGACGCGAAGCTGACCCAGATCTACGAAGGGGCGAACGAGATCCAGCGTTCGGTCATCGCGCGCGAGCTCCTCCGGGCGTACGCCTAGACCGGAGAAGCCGCCGTGGAGATCGTCGTCTGCGTCAAACCGGTCCCCGAACCGGAGACCCGCCTCCGGGTGGCCCCGGACGGTCGCACCCTCGACGCGGAGGGGGTCAAGTTCGTCCTCGCCGGGTACGACGAGTCCGCGGTCGAACAGGCGCTCCTCCTGAAGGAGGCCGTGGCGGGCTCCACGGTCCATGTGGTCGCTTGCGGCCCGGCCCCCGGACCGAAGAAGTGCTCCGGGCCTCGATCGCGCTCGGTTGCGACCGGGCGACCTGGGTCGAAGCCCCGGTGGCCCTCGCAAGCGACCCGATCCGGGCAGCGGGAGCCGTCGCCCCCGTGCTCCGAGGCGCTCCCGCGGACTTGGTCCTCTGCGGCAAACAGGCCGGGGACGACGAGGCCGGGCTCTTTGCGGGGGCGCTCGGGGAACTGTTGGGAATCCCGGAGCTCACCTTCGTCGTGGACCTCCGTTGGGATGCGCCGACGAAGCACTTTCGGCTTCAGCGCGCCACCGAATCCGGCATCGAACGCTGGGAGGCCCCCGCCCCTCTCGTGGTCGGGTTGCAGCAGGCGTGGAACGACCCGCGCACCGCCAAGCTTCCGAACATCCTCAAGTCCCGGAAAGCTCCCATCGCCCGGGTCTCCGCGGACGCCGCCCTGGTCGGCCACGCGAGCGAGCCCGAGAAGTTCGAGCTGCCCCTCCCGCGGACGGGCGCCAAGCTGATCGAATACAAGACCCCCGAAGAGGCCGCCCAGCGGCTCGTGCGAATCCTGCGCGAGGTGGCGAAGGTGCTGCCGTGACGGTCCTCGCGGTCGCCGAGATCTCGGGGGGTCGTCTGGTAGGCGCCACTTTGGATGCCATCTCGGTCGCCCAATCGCTCGGGGCCGGACCGGGGGGCGTGGTCGGGCTCGCCCTCGGTCCGCACGCGCGTGCGGTGGGCGACGAGCTGGCTCGGTTCGGCATCGCTCGTCTGCTCGTGGTGGAAGACCCCCACCTCGAGTCGGGGCCCCCGGCCGCGAGCGCCTACGCGGTCGCCGCCGCGGCGGAGGCCGCCGGGGCCGACACGGTGCTGGTCGGAGGTACGACCTTCGGTCGGGACCTCATCGGGCGCCTGGCCGTACGCTGGAACGCGGCGGTCGCGACGGGGGTCACCGAGGCCACGCGAGCCGACGGCGGGCTCCGCGTGCGGCGCCCCGTCTTCGGCGGTCGGGCGACCGAGACCCGACGGCTCGGGGGACCCCGGTTCGCCCTGGCGCTGCGCCCGCATGCCTTCCCGGCGCCGGCGGAGGCACCCGTTTCCCCCCGCGTGGAGGTCGTGGCTCCCGGGGAGATCCCGGCGGCCCTGTGGGGCCCGAAACGGGTCGCCCTGGAAGCTGACTCCCAGAGGCAGGGCCCGTCGCTCGCGGATGCCCCTATCGTCGTGTCGGGCGGGCGCGGCCTCCGCTCGGCCGAGAACTTCCACTTGGTGGAGGAGCTCGCCGCGGCGCTCAACGCCGCGGTGGGCGCTTCGCGGGCGGTCACCGACGCCGGGTGGCGACCGGGATCGTTCCAGGTCGGACAGACCGGGCGCTCCGTCTCTCCGCAGCTCTACCTCGCCATCGGCATCTCCGGGGCGATCCAGCATCTCGTCGGGATGGTCAGCTCCCGCGTCATCGTAGCGATCAACTCCGACTCGTCCGCCCCGATATTCCGGGTGGCCGACTACGGGATTGTGGGTGACCTTTTCCAGGTCGTCCCCGCCCTCACCGCCGAGATCCGGCGCGTGCGTGGGAGCTGACGGTCGACCGTCGGGACCGTGGGCCGACCGGCGTAGTCAGCCATTTCCGCATCTCCGTCGTCGGTTCGAAGCCGAGCCGCTCGTAGACGGGCCGACCCTGGGCCGACGCATGGAGCGTCACTCGCGCCGCGCCGCCCCGACGGGAGGTTCGCACGAGAGCCCGTAGGATCGCGGTCGCGACACCCATGCCGCGGTAGGCGGGGTCGGTGTACATCGACATGATGTAAGGGGTCGTGGGGGCGAAGAGGCCCGGTCGGGGCTGGTCCGGCATCCACCAGAGGGCGCCCGAGCCGACGACCCGACCGTCGATCTCGGCGACGACCGCTTCGAGCTCCCCGGAGGCAAGTCGTGGTCGTGCCCAGGCCCGATAGTCGGGCCCGTGGGCTCGGATCGATCGCTCCGTTCGGCTCCCGATGTCCCGCCACATAGCGAGCCGGTGGGCGACCAGGGTGTCCAGGTCCTGCGGTGACGCTCGGCCGGAGGCGGAGCCGCCGACGGAGGGCCCGGTGGCGGGCCGAAGCACGGAAGGGCATCAGAGCCCACGCAGCAGGTCGAATCCATCCCTCGCGAGGTTCACGCTCGAGAGGCCCGCCGCCGCCTGGGCTCGTCGGGCCAGACGGCGCACATGCTCCTTCGGCGCCCCACGTTCGTTCATCATCGCCCGGAAGAGCTCCGTTGCGAACTTCGGGTAGACGGTGTAGATGCGCGGGTTCCACTTCACCCGGTCCATCGACTCGAAGTCGCGGAAGTCGTGCAGGATCCCGCTCTGCTCCAGGCGTCGCTCGTAGTCGGCTAGACGCGCGGCCGAGGCGTTCCCCGCTGCTTCGGGACGCGAGGGCGGTCTCCGCCGCCTCGAGCCCGCTCCGGATCGCGTAGTTCATGCCCTGGATCACGATCCCGTTCGAGAAGACGAAGCCAGCGGCGTCGCCAGCGACCATCCAGCCGTCCCCGTAGAACGCGGCCGGACGGCTCGCCCAGCCGGAGGTCGACCAGCTTCGCGCCGTACTCGACCAGCTCGGCGTCCTTGATCCGCGAGGCGATCGTCGGGTGCATGCCGGAACTGCTCGATGAGGTCGTGGGCGTAGACGCCCCGCCCGAAGAGGGACTGGATGTTGAGGATCAACCCGACGGAGAGCGTGTCCCGGTTCGTGTAGAGGAATCCGCCGCCCATCACCCCCGGCGGGAACAGTCCGGCGACCCATTCCTCCGCGTGCCCTTCGCCGGGGCCGAGGGAGAATCGCTCCTCGATCCGCTGCGGGTCGAGTCGGTATACCTCCTTGATCCCGAGCTCGGTCGACTCTCCGCTGAGCCGCGGCATCGGACGGATCGGCGTCCCCAAGGCGAGCCGGGAGTTGGTCCCGTCGGCGAGGATGGTCACCGGGGCCGTCATCGTCTCGCCCCCCTGGATCGACTCCGTGGACCCGGGTTCCCTCCCAGTTCAGTTGGTCGACCGGGACGGACGTCACCACCGTGGCGCCGGCCTCCTCCGCCTTCTTCGTCAACCACGCGTCGGTGCGCGCCCGCAGGACGGTGTGAGCACCGTAGGGGGCGTTCGCCACGCCCCGTCATCAAAATCGAAGGAGATCGCACTGTCTGGGGTGAGGAATCCGAACCGCTTGCGGACGAGGTGCCGTTCGAGCGGCATCTCGGTCGGCCCAGTTCGGGAGGATTCGGTCGAGGTCGTGGCCCCAGAGCACCCCACCGGAGAGGTTCTTGGCTCCGGCCTCGGCGCCTCGTTCAAGCAGGAGAACGTTCGCTCCGCCCTGAGCCAATCGGATCGCCGCGGAGCCGCCGGCCATCCCGGCGCCGACGACGATGGCGTCGAAGTCATCCCCCATAGCGGGCGTCCGAGAGGCCGAGCAGAGGATTAAGCGGTGCGCTCCCTGGGATCTGGACCGGCCACGGGTGCCCTACGGACCCTGTACGCCCGCGGAACGTCGGGGGCCTAGGCTGAGTGGGGCGGGTTCGTGATCGTCTGGCTCGCGTTCTCGATGACCTTCTGGAACTTGAACGGCTTCGGGATCCCCAGCCAGTCCTCGTTGCCGAGACTGGTGCCCCCTTCGGAGCTCACCCGGACTGTGCCATAACCGAGGAGGCGCTGGCCGAAGGACATGTGGACATCGACCCCACGCACCTGCGTCACTGGGATCTCGTCGAAGTCCCGGGCGAGGATCCCACGCTGGACGATGACCCGTCGGGAAGTGACCGCGTAGACGGTCGAGCGCCAACGGAGGTAGCGGATGACGATCCAGAGGAGACCGAGCAGGAAGAGGACGCCGAACAGGTCCCCCAGCCAGGGTTGGATACCCGAGGGGACCTGGCCGAGTATCCCCGGCCATTGGTAGGAGTTGAAGCCGATCGACGAGCCCCGCGTGAGGAGCGCGAGCACGCCGAAGATTCAGGGTAAGGAGCACCGGGCCCGGGAAGTAGAACAACTTGGTGGCCCGGGTTTCGTCGAGGAGGTACTCCTGGTCCGCAAGGTACGTCGCCTTCAGGAGCTTGGGCATCGAACGTACGGGGGTCGGGGCGGCCATCGGGGGGATGAGGTGGGGAACCGCACATAAGCCCACCTATGCACCCGCCCCGGCCTCGCCTTATATCGGGGCCTCGGGTGAGTCCGCGCGATGGGCGTCACGGACTGCCACGTCCATATTAACCCAGTGTGGGAGATGCACCCGGACGCCGTCCGGATCCTTACCTACACCGACGAGACCCATGGGCGTTATCTCCGAGAGCCGAGGGCGTTCTTGGAGTATCTCGACGCCGCCCAGGTCGAGCGTGCGCTCCTGATCAACTACGTCGCGCCCGAGGTCATCGGCTACACCGAGAAAGCCAACGAATTCGTGAGCAGGTACTGCGAGGCGGACCCCGACCGGCTGATCGCGGTGGGAGGTATCCGGCCCGACCACCCGCACCCGGCAGAGGAGGTGGCGCGCCTGGCAGAACGCCGCGGGATCCGGGCGATCAAGCTCCACCCGCCTCACCAGCTGTTCCGGCCCGAACGGCTATGTCGACGGAAGTTTCCCGCGGCTCCGCGAACTGTACCGAGGCGTGCTCCCGCCACCGTCTGCCAGTGATCTTTCACACGGGGACGTCCGTGTTCCCCCGCGCCCGCAACCGGTTCGCCGACCCGATGTTGATCGAGGACGTCGCGGTCGACTTTCCGGACCTCACCATCGTCCTGGCCCACGGGGGCCGTCCGATCTGGATGGAGACCGCGGTCTTCCTCGCCCGTCGGTTCCCGAACGTCTGGCTCGAGCTCTCCGGGACCCCTCCGGCTCGTCTGCTCGAGTACTTCCCTACCCTCGCGCGACTCGCCCACAAGACTCTCTTCGGCACCGACTGGCCGGGTCCTGGGGTCAGAGATATCCGCACGAACTTCGATGCGTTCCGTGCCCTGCCGCTCCCCGTCGACGCCCAACGCCAGAATCCTCGAGGAGAATCCCCTGCGCGTGTTCCCTCGCCGTGGGCCCAAGTGATATACCGGCCCCCTCTCTACAATTCGTGACGTTGGCTCCGACCACCTCTGCCGAGGAGGGCGCACCGCCCGCCCCCGCCGGGGAGGAGCGGGTACCGACCGTCGAGGTCGTCGAAGGCGGAGAAGAGGTCGGTCGCCTTCCGCTTCCCCGGCGGAGTCGGGGCGAGGTCTTCGGCATCGCTAACCAACTGCTGGGAGCTGCACGGATCCGCGTGATGTGCGAGGACTCGGTCTCGCGGATGGGGCGGATCACGGGCAAGATGAAGAAGAAGATGTGGATCCGGGAGGGGGACCTATTGATCCTCCGGCCCTGGGGCTTCCAGGAAGGGAAGGCAGACATCCTCTTCCGGTACAGCCGAACTCAAGCGCAGTACCTGGCCCGTCGGAACCTTCTTCCCCCGTCCGTGAACCTCTTCGGATCGAGCGAGACGCGCTCGGAGCCGCCCCCGAGCACGACCACGACTACCTGAGGCATCCGATGTGGGCCGAACTCGGCCGCCCGCTGACCTTCGCGGAGATGGAGGTCGTGGAGGCCAACGCCGGGGCGCTGGGGGTCTCGGTCGATGCCCTGATGGAGCGCGCAGGCCGCGCGATCGCGGAGGAGGCGATGCGTCACCTCCCCTCCGCTCCGGCCCGGGTGGCGATCGTGGCCGGCACCGGCAACAAGGGCGGGGACGGAGCGTGCGCGGCTCATCATCTGCTCGACTGGGGCTACGAACCGGAATTCTGGATCGTTCGGTCTCCGACCCGAGATCCGGTCGCATCCGGCGCGCCGCTGCTTTGAACGGATCGAGCGACGACTCCCGGTGCATGTGAGCATTCCCCGTGCGGAGGAGCTCGCTCGCTTCCCCCTCGTCATCGACGCCCTTCTAGGGACCGGTCAATCCGGCTCGCTCCGCCCCCCCTACCTGGAGACGGCGGCCGCGATCACGGCCAGCCAAGTGCCGACCCTCTCCATCGACCTGCCGACGGGCACCCGCGACCCCGCGGGTCTTCGGCCGGCGTGGACCGTCACCCTCACCGCCCCGAAAGCGGAGATGGACCCGACGACGGTGGGCGAACTCCTGGTACGGGACATCGGGATCCCGCCCTCTGCGTGGAGCGAAACCGGGCCGGGAGAGTTCCTGTTCTACCCGGCGGCGCAGCTGGCGGAAACGGGTCGCCGGGCCCGCGTCACGGTCATCGGAGGGGGTCCGTATGCTGGCGCGCCGGCGCTCGCTGCCCTGGCCGCGCTCCGGTCCGGAGCCGAGCGAGCGACCGTCCTGGCCCCGGGGGGCGCGGCCGAACTCATCCAGTCCTTCAACCCTAACCTTGTAGTCCACCCGTTCGGCCGCGACCGGTTCACCCCGAACGACGTGGCGCCGCTCCTGCGGTTCCTCGATGCGACCCCGCCCCAGGCCGTCGGTACTCGGCATGGGCGCCGGATCGGACCCCGCCACGACCGAGGCGCTCGGCCAGCTGGAACGCGCCCTTGCCGGCCAGATCCCTCTGGTGGTGGACGCCGACGCGCTCCGCCCGCTTCCCTCTGCCCTTCCCCGGGATCCCTTCGCGGTTCCCGTCGTCGCGACCCCGAACTCTGGCGAGCTCATCCGGGACTTCGGCAGCACTTCCGGCGCCTCTCTCGCGGAGCGACGGGGGCAGGTGGTCGCCGAGGCAAAGCGCCTCGGTCTTACCCTGGTCGCGAAGGGGCATCCTGACCTCATCTCCGATGGTGCGCTGGTGGTGGAGAACCACCACCACTCCCCCTACCAGACCGTCGGGGGTGTGGGGGATGTCCTGGGCGGGGTGCTGGTCACCCTGCTCGCCCACGGCCTCTCGGGGGTCCACGCCGGCCGCCTCGCCACGTACTGGGTCGGCGAGGCGGGAGTGCGCGCGGCGGGCCCGCGGGGTCCGGGGCTCGTCGCCTCCGACGTGATCGACGAGCTGCCGGCGACCCTCGTCGCAGGCCTGACCCGGGTCCGCCACGCCGAGTGACGGTTCACGCGTACCGGATCCGACCCCGGATCGCCTTCGCCCGCTGGCGGACCTCCTTCGCTCCGCCGGGGTTCCCCGAATCGTACCCCTCGAGGAAGACGCGGAGGAGGGCTTCGGCGCGGGGATGGAGCGCCTTCAGGTCCTCCTCGACGAGGTGGAGGTCGATCCCGAGTTCCTCGACACCGGGGCTCCGGCTCCCCATCGAGAGGTCGAGGAAGGCGGGGGCTCCGGTCGGGCCGTCCGGGAACAGGACGTTCGAGCTGGTCAGGTCCCCGTGCGAGATGCCACCAGCGTGCAACCGGCCGAGGGCGAGGCCAAAGGAGCGGGCGGCCGTGTCGAGGGACCCGGGCGACACCGCTGGGTCCTCGAGAAGCTGCTTGAGCGTCGGCCCAGGGATCTCCTCGAGGGTCAACCGGTGGTGGACGAGGTCCACGTCGTAGACGATCGGCGTGCGCACGCCGAGGCGGCGCGCCTCGACCAAGAGGCGCGTCTCGGTCCGGGTGCGCTCCCGGCGCAGCCGCTCGTCCAGCGCCTTCGGGCGGTAGCTCTTGGAGTCCCGCTCTTTGACCAGCGCCGGGAACCCCCACCAGTCGACCCTCCGCAGCTTGGCCTCGGCTCCCCGGTGCGCGGAGGGGCCTTCGGCCGCGTCGGGGACGACGTCTCCCTTCATGGACGCTCGACCGCAGCGGCCCGGCGGAAGATCGCCTCGCGCGTCAGCCGGGCCGCGAGCGCACTGGTGTTCCCCGAATCGTAGAGGGGACTCACCTCCATGATGTCGAGGCCCGCCAGTCTCGGCGCCGCCTGGTCGATGATATGCTTCACGTCGCGGGGTGTGAGACCGAACGGTTCCGGGGTCCCGGTCCCCCCGGCGTAGGCGGGGTCGATCGCGTCGATGTCGAGCGAGAGGTAGATCCGGTCGGTCTTCAGCATGTTCAGCGCGCGCTGGACCGCCGACTCGATCCCCTCCCGGGCGATCTCGTGGGCCGTGACGAACGACATCCCGATCGATCTGGTTGTCTTCCATCTCCTCTTGGGAGACGGAGCGAACGCCGAGGACGACGATGTTGTGCGCGCCGACCTTATCGAGCATCCTTCGGGACGAGCACGCGTGGCTTCGGGGGTCGCCGAGGTAGCTGGAGCGGAAGTCCAGGTGGGCATCGACGTAGAGGACGCCGAGGCTGGGCGCCGACGCCGGGTACGCCTCGACCGAGGGCGGGGCGCAGGCATGGTCTCCCCCGAGCAGGATCGGTACTTTGCCCGCCGCGTAGAGCGGGCGGATCTCCTCCCGAAGAGAGTCGGCCATCTGCGAGGCGCTGCCGAACTCCTCCGTGTTCCCGAGGTCGTGGACCCCGAGGTCCCCGAGGTTCAGGCCGGTCTCGAGGTCGTACGACTCGAAGCTCCAGGAGTGCTGTCGGATCGAGTCCGGCCCGAAACGGGCCCCCGGCCGGAACGACGTGGTCCGGTCGAAGGGGACCCCGACGATGACGAACTTCGAGTCCTCCAGGCTCGCGGAGGCATCGGCGAAGGTGGTGGGCCGCCGCACATCCGCGCGACGCCGGTCGCCTATATCACCCCGGAGGGAGAGGCGGACCCGTCGGCCCTACCCCGAGTTCCCGCCGGCGAGCGAGGCGGCTCCGGATCCCCATCTCGCCGTACTTGAACTCCATGAGGACGAGGGAGAGCACCGTCGTCCCCACGGCCATCGCGAACAGCCCGTCGTACCCCCCGAACAGGATCGCCACCGCTCCCACGAGCGGCCCCACGCTCCACATCGTGGAGTTGATGAGCGAGAAGACCCCGAGGTATTCCGCACGATGCCCCGCGGGGGCTGCCCGAGCGACCCACGCTTGCATCCCGGGTCCGACCAGCGACAGCCCGCCGTTCCGTACGGCCTGCCCCGGGATCGTCTCGACCCATTCGGTCGCAAAGGCGAAGACCCCGTACGAACCGAGGGTCAGGAGGGTCCCGTACCAGATCCCTTGGATTTCCCCCGACGGTCGATCAGCCGGCCGAGAGGGACCGAGACGAGGGCGGCGGTCAGCAATCCGGCGATCGCGACGAGGCTTACCTCCGCAGTCGTTCGCCCCGAGGCTCGCCGCGAGGTACCCGTAGAACGTCGCGACCGCCCCGCTCCCGATCGCGCGGACCGAGACGGCCACCGAGAACGTCGCGACCGGCCCCATCTCTCGCAGGGGGCGTCGCTGGGGGCTGGGAGCCACTCGGGTGTCGGGCACGAGGAAGAAGACGACGGAGATCGTCCCGACCATGACCGCCACGACGAGCGGGAAGAGCGCAGCCAACCCGAACTCGAAGGTGACGACCCCGGCCAGCACGAACCCGACCACCGCACCGGCGCTGGACGTCGCGTTCAAGAGACCGTACGCCTCCCCCCGCTCGCCCTCGTCGGTCACGTCGGCGACATAGGCCGTGTACGCGGGTCCTCCGATCGCGAGCGCGAGCTCGGCGCCGACGAAAAGGGCGCTCGCCAACACCCATCCCGGCGCGAAGGTGATGGCGAGGAACAGCGGGAACGCCATCGCCTCGCCGGCCAGGAGGAAGGCGCGTCGACGGCCCAGGCGGTCCGAAAGGCGACCCACCAGCGGGCCCAAGAGGCTCGCCGGAACGTAGGCGATGCTGAGCACCACCAAAGCGGCGGCGAGGGTGGACCCTTTGACCTCGACCAGATAGAGCGGGAAGAAGACGATGAACAACCCCCCGCGGTTGCTCGCGAGCAGGGAGTAGAGGGAGAGGGAGAGCAATTCGCGACGGACCACGCGTCGCGACCGGCGTTGGGTAGATAGGTTTCGCGGCCCGCCGCCTCCTCGACCGCGCCTCGAAACGGAGCCTTCCTTTTCCCGCTGGGTTAAGAGGTTGGGTGCCCCTTCTCGGGCCGGTGAGGGTCCCGTGTCGCAGGGGTCGCTGGTCGGCCGGAAGGGCGAGGAGGACGGAGTCGAGATCTTGGTCCTGAAGAACCCACCCGTGAACGCGCTCAGTACCGCACTCCTGCGGGACCTGGACACGGCCGTCGCGGCCATCGAATCGGACGCCCGCGTGCGGGCGGTCATCCTCACGGGCGACGGGCAATACTTCAGCGCCGGCGCGGACCTCAAGGAGATGGCCACGATGGACCTGACCACCGCCCCCGAGGTCGTCCGGAAGGGCCACGCTCTCTTCGCCCGTATCGCGGGACTCCGGCCGCCGGTGGTCGCGGCCATCAATGGCCTCGCGCTCGGCGGAGGGCTGGAACTAGCGCTCGCGACCGACCTGAGGGTCGCTGGGGAATCGGCGAAGCTCGGGGCCCCGGAGGTCAACTATGGGCTGATGCCGGCCTACGGCGGAACCCAGCGCTTGCCCCGGATCGTGGGGATCCCCAAGGCGAAGGAACTGATCTTCACGGGGGCGATCATCTCGGCCGCCGAGGCGCTCAAGATCGGCCTCGTGAACAAGACGGTGCCCGCCGGACAGGAGTTGCGGGCGGCGCGGGACCTGGCCCACACGATCGCCCAGAAGGCCCCGAAGGCGGTCCAGGCCGCGAAGAGAGCCATCACGGAGGGGCTCGCGATGCCGCTGACGAAGGGCATCGAGCGCGAGACCGAGCTGTTCGCTTCCGACGTCCTCCCCTCCAACGACCTCCCCGAGGGGATCCTGGCCTTCGTCGAACGCCGACCCCCCAAGTTCCAGGGGAACTGAGCCATGGCGATCGAGTTCTCCTTCACTCCGGACCAGGAGGCGTTCCGCGACGCGGCCCGCGCGTTCCTCCAGAAGGAGGTCGCCCCGGTCGTGGCGGAGATGGACGAGAAGGAGGTCTTCCCCGCCGCTTCGGTCCGGCGGATGCAGGAGGAGGGTTACTTCGGGGTCCCGATCCCCGAAGAGTGGGGCGGGCTCGGGCTCGGTAAGGTCGGCTACTGCCTCTTCCTCGAGGAGCTCGGGAAGATCGACGCGTCCCACGGGGTCATCGTCGGAGCCCACACGTCTCTCGGGACCAGCCCGCTGCTCTACTACGGGACAGAGGAGCAGAAGCGACGCTGGCTCGTCCCGGCGGCGAAAGGCGAGAAGCTGCTGGCGTTCAGCCTCACCGAGCCCGGCTCGGGGAGCGACTCGGGCGCGGTCCACACCGTCGCCGAGCGGCAAGGCGATGGGTGGGTGCTCACCGGAAACAAGATCTACGTCTCGAACGGCCGCGAGGCCGACGACCGTCGTCGTGATGGCGGGCAACGACGTCAAGCTCGGCCCGAACGGAGGGGTCACAGCGTTCCTCGTCGACAGCGACCGGCCGGGTTACACGGTGGGGCGGTGCGAGAAGAAGATGGGCCTGCATGGCACCTCGACCGCGGAGCTGATCCTCGACCACGTAGAGCTCGGACCCGAGCACGTGCTCGGAGAGGTCGGCAAGGGATTCCACGTGGCGATGACCGCGCTCGACGTCGGCCGGGTCTCGCTCGGCGCGGCGTCGCTCGGGGGATCGAAGGCGGCGACGACGGCGGCCCTCGAATTCTCCAAGAACCGGACGCAGTTCGGACTGCCTATCAGCGAGTACCAGGCGATCCAGTTCAAGCTCGCGGACATGGCGATGCAGGCCCAGGCGCTCCGCTACCTGGTCTATCACGCCGCCGCCCACCAGGACCGCATGGGGACCGACCCGAAGGCGTGGACCCGGCTCGAACGAGCGGAGAAGACCCGCGAGGCGGCGATCGTGAAATGCCTCGCCTCCGAGTGGGCCAGCGAGGTCATCGACGAGGCGCTGCAGATCCACGGCGGGCTCGGCTACATTCGCGGAACTCCGATCGAGCGGGCCTACCGGGACGCTCGGATCAGCGAGATCTTCGAGGGGACGAACGAGATCCAGCGGCTCGTGATCTCCCGGGACCTTATCGCGCGGGGGCTGTAGCTGCGGGCCGGCGGCACCGCCGCGGCCAGGGCCTCGTCCGCGAAGGACGCGACGCAGCACCTTCTGAACGCCGGTCCGGGGGAGGGAATCCCGGAAGTCGACCGAACGAGGCGCCTTGAAGTGGGCGATTCGCTCCGCGGACGAACGCCATGAGCTCCGCCGCGGTGACCGTCGTCCCGGGCTTCCGGACGACGAAGGCCTTCACGACCTCCCCGTGCTCGGCGTCCGGCACCCCGATGACGGCGGCGTCCGCCACGCTGGGGTGCTGGAACAGCACTTCCTCCACCTCGCGCGGGTAGACCTTCATCCCGCTGACGTTGATCATGTCCTTCTTCCGGTCGACGATGTAGGCGTACCCGTCCGCGTCGATCCGCGCGATGTCGCCGGTTCGGAACCAACCGTCCTCGAGGACGAGCGCCGTCTCCTCGGGCTGGTGGTAGTAGCCGAGCATCACCTGGGGTCCCCGGACCGAGAGCTCCCCGACCTCCCCCGTTCCCAGGACGCGGCGGCCCGTCTCGAGGTCCACGACCCGCTGGTCCGTGTCGGGAAGGGGGATGCCGATCGACCCGGCGCGCCGCTCGCCTTCGACGGGGTTGACGTGCGTCACTGGCGACGTCTCGCTGAGGCCGTACCCCTCGACCAGGTTGGCGCCGGTAAGGGCCTCGAACCGCCTTGCAACCTCGAGCGGGAGCGGGGCGGACCCCGAGAGGCAGTAGCGGATCGAGCGGATTCGGTACCGGGCCAGGTCCGGCTGCTGGATGAACGCATGGTACAGTGCGGGCACCCCGGGGAACTCGGTCGGCCGGTACTTGGAGATCAGCTTGAGCAACTCTCGGATCTCCGGTCGGGTCTGGATCACGACCGTCGCTCCGTCGGCGAGACCCATCAACATCGCGACCGTGAGGCCATAAATGTGAAAGAACGGGATCGCGGCCATGATGACGTCCTCGCCCGATTTCCGGGTCGTGTTCCAGCTGTTGTCCTGGACGACGTTGGCCACCAGGTTGCGGTGCGTGAGCATGGCCCCCTTCGGTTTCCCTGTCGTACCCCCGGTGTACTGGAGGACCGCGACCGTCGTGGCCGGGTCCCCATGCCAGTCCGGGACGGTGCCCGGGGTCCGGAGCGCGTCGTGCCAGGCGCGGACCCAGGGGTCGGCCGGGAAATCGGTCGGTTGGTGCGACCGCCGGAGCACCGTGTTGACAAAGAGGCTCTTCGGGAACGGGTAGAACTCTCGGAGCCGGGCGACGAAGACCACCGGTAGGGCGTACCTCCTCCCTCACCCGCGCGACGTTCGGGTAAAGGATCTCGAGCGTTACCAGGGCCTTCGGCTCCGAGTCGCGGAGCAGCCGCGTCAGATCCTGGCCGATGTAGAGCGGGCTCACCTGGACCACGGTAGCCCCGAGCCGGAGCACGGCGAAGAGGGCGATGGGGTACAAGGGGCAGTTCGGCAGGTAGATCGCGACCCGGTCCCCCGGGCCGACCCCTTCCTTCGCGAGCGCGGCGGCCAGTCGTTCGCTCGCCTGCCAGAACCGTCGGTAGGACCACTTCGCCCCGTAGTAGACGAGCGCGTTCCGGTCGCCCCACCTACGGACGCTCGCCTCGACGAGTTCCGGGAGGAGCACATTCGGGATCTCGAGGTGCGGCGGGACCGAGGGAGGGTACTTTTTCAGCCAGGGCCGGTCGGGGTAGGTCGGGGGGACATCCATCATCCGCCGGTCACCCCGGCTTCGGCGCGCCGGAGTCCTTGGCGAACTGCACGCCCGGTTTGTAGCTCGGGACGAAACTGACCCGGTCCCCGAGCGCGATGCCATCGACGGATTTCACGCTCGGCATCCAGCCGGTGATGCGACCCCCTCCGTCGAGCTCTACGACGATGTAGGCGTACGGCGCCTCATTCAGGAACTCGTCGCCGGGGACCGTCAGCAGGGTGAACGCCACCACGCGACCGGAGCGGCCCAACTCGCGTTCCTCGCGGTTGCGGCTCCCGCAGCGTGGGCAGGCCAGTCCCCAGGTGGCACTCACCAGGTCGCAGTTCGGGCAGTGGAAGCCTCGGAGCGCCTGCCCTTCTTCGTAGCCGTGCACGAAGTCGGCGATCGTGTGCGTCGCGCGGGGGAGCTCCTCGACCATAGGCTCGCCCTCTACCTCCGCGAGAAGATGTGGACGGAACAGGATCCGCCGGTCGCCCCGACGTTGTGGGTAAGGGCGGTCCCCGTCCTGGGCACCTCGCGCCCCTTGGCGAGCCCGTTGAACTGTTCGAAGACCTCGACGACCTGGGAGACACCGGTCGCGCTCACCGGATGACCCTTCGCTTTCAGCCCCCCCGAGGTATTCACCGGGAGCCGCCCGTCCCGAGAGGTGATGCCTTCATGGGCCGCTCGGATGCCGGTACCCTTCGGGAAGAATCCCAGGTCCTCGATCGCCAAGATCTCGGCGATCGTGAAGCAGTCGTGGACCTCGAGGAAGTCGATGTCCTTCGGTTCGAGGTGGGCCTGGCGAAACGCCTTCGCCGCGGCGATCCTCGTCGCGGGGAGCCCGAGCAGGTCGGGTCGGTCCTGCATCTCGGTGATCGAGCCAGCTCGGGCGGAGGCGCGGATGACGAGAGGCTCGGTGACCGGCCTCTTCACGAACTCCTTCGCAGCGACCACGACCGCCGCTGCCCCGTCCGAGAACGGGCAGCAGTCGTAGAGCCGGAGCGGCGATGCGATGATCGGAGAGGAGAGGTAGGTGTCCATCGAGATCTCCTTGCTGGAAGTGGGCGTGGGGGTTATGGGCGGCGTTCGCGTGGTTCTTGATGGCGATCGCCCCGAGCATCTCGGGGGGGTTCGGGAATGCGGCTTGGTAGGCGCTGGCGAGCGTCGCGTACAGCCCGGGGAAGGTGGCCCCGTTCTTGGTCTCGAACGGGTAGTCCGCGGCGATCGCGAAGTAGCTGGTCGCGGCGAGCGTATCGAGGTGGGAGAGCTTCTCCGTGCCAACCACGAGCGCCGCGTCGATGAATCCTCCCGCGACCTGGACGAATGCCTCGTGCAGGGCCGCGCTCGAGGAGGAGCAGGCCGACTCGATCGTGCAGGACGGGACCTCGGGGATGCCCAGCCCCCCGTTGATCAGGGGTCCGACATGGGCCTGGTGCTCCGCGATCCCGAAGCAGTTCGCGACGAAGGTGTAGCCGATATCCTTCGGCTCAAGACCGGCTTTCTCGATGGCACCGAGGGAGACGCGAGTGGCTGCCTCGCGGCCGCTCTCGGCCATCTTGCCGAAACGGTTCGACGCCGCCCCGATGACCCACGCTTCGCGCATCGCAACCCCCGATCCGAATACAGGCCGAGAGCGGAATTAACCTAGAGGCCCCCCGGACCCGCTCAGCGCTCGAACGATCGCCCCTCGATCAGGGGTCGGAGGCGGGCGAAGGCGCGGTCGGCCGTGGCAGAGTCGGCGGTCTTGAAGAGCAGTCGTCCCGAGCGGCTGATCGTCACTTCGGCCTCCAGCTGCGCGATCAGCATGACCCGCGCGTCGACCACCGGGACCCCCGCCGCTTCGAGACTGGCCCGGATCTGCCCGAGGTCGAGGGAGTGGGGCGGGTCCGGGATCGCCTCGAATCCCCCGCCGCTCGAGCAGAGCCGAAGAGTTCGGTACATGAGCGCCTAGGCAAGGACCGACCGACGACCCTCTCAGAGGATGACAGCTTTTCGAACGCAGTCGTCGATGATCTGTTCCACGTCGATGCGCTCCTCCTCGCGGAGGATCTGGACCAGGTTCGACCGCGTCGCGGGCTTGTCGGGTACCGCCTGGCAACAGACCCCCGGTCGGGTGGAGATCTGTACGTCCCGATCGACTTTGCGACCGCCTCGATCTCCTGCTTGTCGAGCCCGATCAGACGGGCGCACGATCGGCAGGTGGACCGAGGCCGTGGCACTGCGCATGTTCGAGAGGGTCTGGGAAGCGACCTGCCCGAGGGCCTCCCCGGTGACGAGGAAGCTCGCACCCTCTCGTTCGGCGATCCGCTCCGCCGAGCGCCACATGAACCGGCGGCACAGCACGCAGCCGACGTGGCGGTCGGTATCCCGCATGAGGGTGACCTGAGTCGTTCCGTGGGGGACCACGTAGAGGGGGATCGGCTGTTGGTAGCGTTCCCTCAGGACCGTGAGGTGGTCGATCACCTTCGAGAGCGGAGAGTCGTCCGTGAAAGGGCGGTTGTCCATGTGGACGGCCAGCAACTCGTGGCCCTGGCGAAGCAGGTAGTGCATCGCCACGGGCGAGTCGATCCCGCCGCTCATGAGCATCACACCCCGCGCCATCGTCGGGTGAGAGCCGGGGCCCCGTATTTAGGGGGTACCCTTCGCCGGCCCCGTAACGGGAGGCCCCCCGGCCCCCGGCGCACCGCCGTCCGGGCGTCGCCTCCGCCGACCTAAAGAGGAGGGAGGAGTCGAACGGACCGATGGCAGCGACGCCCAGCCCCCCGTTCAGCTCTCCCACCGAGACGACGGCCAAGGCCCGCCGGTCGTCCTGCTCCACGGGGTTGGCGGGGACCGGATCCTTTGGAATGCCGTCGCGACCTCGCTCGCTCGCGAGTTCCGGGTCATCGTCCCGGACCTTCGGGGCCACGGTCAGACCCCCGCGCCCCCAGGCTCCCAGTTCACCCTGACGGAAATGGCCCAGGACGTCCTGCGCCTCCTGGACGAGAAGTCGATCACGTCGGTGCACTGGGTCGGGCTCAGCGCCGGCGGGTTCCTCGCCTTGCGGCTGACGCTCGACCATCCCGACCGCACCCGAAGTCTCGCCGTGGTCAGCGGAGCCGCCTACCTGGACCCCCACACCCGTTCGGTCATGGAACGCTGGTGGTCGACCTCGACCGAGGCAGGTCCGGATGCGTTCGCGCTTCGGCTCCTCAAGGACCTCTACTACCCAGACTGGGTGGAGGCGCATCTGGACGTCGTCGACCTGGTCCACGAGGAGGTGCGCACTCGGAACTACGCCGGCGCGGTGGCCTGGGGGCGGTCGCTCCGCACGTTCGACGAGCGAAACGCGATCACCGCCATCCGCAGACCGACCCTCATCGTGCAGGCGATGGACGACCAGGTGATGGATGCCTCGCACGGACGGATCCTCCGCCAGTCGATCCCCGGGTCGTTGATCCGGATCTTCGCCGAGACCGGCCATCTGATCCCGATCGAGCGGCCCACCGAGCTCGCGGAGGCGCTCGCCGAGCATTTCCGGCGGGCGGAGTCCGCGCCTGCCCCGGCCTCGGCCTGAGGCCACGGCACGACGTTTATCTGCCTTCTCGGAGTTGCGGAGAACGTGAGCGCCTCCAGGGCCTCCGACCTCGCGGCGCGAGTGGCCGAGCTCGAACGCCAACTCCGTGACCTCCGCAGCCGGGTAGCCCAGCTGGAACGGGGTACCGCCCCGCGCAAGGAGAACCCCGACGACCAGTCCGCGATCCGGGACAAGGTTACCTTCGACTGGCAGACGTGAACGCGGCCGCTGCCCCGGCGCCGCAGTCGGCTGACGATTGGCTCGAGCGGTATGCGGAGGAACGACCCCCGGTTTCGATGGCGGGGGCGGCTGTTACGCTCGTGCTACGGGACGGTCGTGAGGGCGTCGAGGTCCTGCTGATCGAACGTACCGAGCGGCCGGCGGACCCCGCCTCGGGGCAGGTCGCGCTGCCGGGCGGACATGTGGCCGACTCCGACAGTAATCTGGCGGTGACGGCGCTGCGGGAGCTTGAGGAGGAGGTGGGGCTCGGAGAGCGCGACCTGCGCGGCGGACTCCGTTACGTAGGTACCGAGCACGCGATCCGTTTCGGGATCCGGGTGGCCGTATTCGCCACGGCCCTGGGCCCCCCGTCGCGGTCGCCATTCCCCCGGGATAGGGAGGAGGTAGCCCACGTCTTCTGGATCCCGCGACGCACCCTCGAGCGAACCGTGTCGGTCGACCGCGAGACCTCCCGGGGCCTGGTCCCGGTACCGGCGAGCGTCTTTGACGGACATGTGGTGTGGGGATTCACCCGCCGGCTCCTGCGACAGTTCTTCGGAATGCCTCTCGAGGACGCCGGTCTCGGTCCCGCCTTCCCGGGCCGTCCCGCACCTCCACTCTGACGGCTTCGGCGTATCGACGACCGCCTGTGTTTATATAGTCGTTTAAATACTCACCCGCCGAGGGGTTTCGTTGGTGAAGATTCGTATTGAGAACGTCGTGGCATCCACCTCTCTCGGGGACGAACTCGACCTGCAGTCGATCGCTCTCGGGCTCGACGGGGCGGAGTACGAACCCGAACAGTTCCCCGGACTGATCTACCGCCTCAAGGTCCCGAAGACCGCCATCTTGCTGTTCCGCTCGGGCAAGGTCGTGTGCACTGGCGCGAAGAGCATGCACGAGGTCGAGGAGTCGATCCATTCCGTGGCGGCCCAGATCAAGAAAGGGGGCCAGAAGATCAACATGCACCCGAAGATCGAGGTGCAGAACATCGTCGCGAGCTCGGACCTCGAGAGCGAGATCAACTTGAACGCGATCGCCGTCACGCTCGGCCTCGACCGGGTCGAGTACGAACCCGAACAGTTCCCGGGCCTGGTCTGCCGGATCGAGGAGCCCCGCGTCGTAGTGCTCCTCTTCGGGAGCGGAAAGCTCGTCTGTACCGGAGCGCGCAAGCCTTCGGACGTCGAGGTCGCGGTCAAGAAGATCACGAAGGAACTCCAGGGCGCCGGGCTGCTCCGGTAGGCCCCGGGCGGACGGCCCGCGTGCCGCTCCCAGACGACCTGCCCGTCGTCGACCACCACTGCCACCTCAGTCCTCATGGGGAGGGCGTCGGGGCGGCACGGCGGTTCGCGGCGGCGGGAGGCACGCATCTCTTCCTCGCGACGCAGAACTACTCGGGCCAGGTGCCGCGGTCGGTCGAAGATTACCGGTCCCAATTCGAGACGACCGAGGAGCTGGCCCGCAAGCTACGAACGGAGGTGGGGGTCGAGGTGTACGTCGTGGTCGCTCCCTACCCGGTCGACCTCGTGGCGGCGACCCCGCTCCTCGGCCTCGCCCCGGCCCTGGAGGTGCACCGGCGGGCGCTCGACCTCGCCGGCACGTGGGTGCGGGATCATCGCGCAGTCGCCCTCGGGGAGGTCGGCTTTCCCCACTTCGAAACCTCGGCCGAACTCCTCGAGGCGGCCGGCGCGGCCTTCGACCACGCCCTCTCGGTAGCGCGAGACGTCGATTGCCCGGTCGTGGTCCACAGCGCCGACCTCTCGCCAGAGGGCTACCGAGGGCTGGCCCTTCGAGGAGAGCGAGCCGGGGTTCCCGCCCACCGGATCGTGAAGCATTACGCTCGGAACCGGATTTCGACGGAGGAGAGGGCCGGTATCCCGGCCTCGTATCTCGCCCGGCGAGAGCTGGTCCGGGAAGTGGCAGGGGACCCGGGTCCCTGGTTCATGGAGACCGACTTCCTGGACGACCCCCAGCGTCCCGGCGCGGTCCTCGACCTCGCGACCGTCCCCCGGAGGGCCCGGGCGCTCGCCGATGCCTCCGCGGAGGGAGTCGAACGTCTTCGGGTCCCGTTCGTCGAATCCGTGGAGAAGGTGTACGGCTGGCGCCCCGAACCGCCGGTCGGGAGGGGAGCGTGACGCGCCGATCCCGGGGCCGACTGGTCGCCCTGGAAGGGATCGACGGGGCCGGGAAGTCGACCCTTGCGGCCGCCCTCGTGCGGGCCGCGGCCCGTCACCGAGTCCCTGCGGTCGCCCGCCGCGAGCCGGCCGACCCGACCCTCGGGCGTCTGGCGCAGGAGGCGAGCCTCAGGGACCCTTGGACCGGGGCGGTCTACTTCACCGTGGACCGGTTCCTCGCCCGGCCCGCGCTAGAGCGGGACCTCGCCCGGTACTCCCTGGTGATCACCGACCGCTCCTTCTACTCTACCTTGGCCTACCAGGGGAGCGCGCTGGGAAGGGCGGCGGTCCGGCGGATCGAGGAGCTCTCTCACCGAGCGACCCGGACCCCCGACCGAGTGGTCCTGCTCGACCTCACCCCCGGCGAAGCGCTCCGGCGACTGGGCCGGCGGGGGGACGGGCGAGGCCCTCTGGAGCGTCGCCGAACGCTCGAGCGGGTGGCGCGACGCTACCGTACCTTGGCCCGGCGCGATCGTTGGCTGACCCTCGATGCGCGTCGCCCGACGCACGAGCTCGTGGAGGCGGTATGGGCCGACCTCGTCCCCGCCCGAAGCGCCGCCTCGGCGAAGCGTCCTCGACGGCGCGTCGAAGAGCGAACCTGATATCACCCGCCCCCGTTGGGACCGCCCGTGCCGAGCCCTGCCCGCATCCTGCTCCGAGAGGAGACGCTCGACCCCGCCTACCTGCCGGCGCGGCTCGTCCGGCGGGAGACGGAGCTCGGGATCGCCTCGAAGCGACTCCGGGAGGCGCTCTCCAAGGGCCTCCCGTACCACCTGATGGTCACCGGAGGGGTCGGGAGCGGCAAGACGGCGCTCGTACGTCGGCTCGCGAGCGACCTGGAGCGGAGCGGGCGAGGCGAGGAGCTCCCGGTTCGGCAGGCCTACATCAACTGCTGGCGACGGGCGAGCGACCGTACCGTGATGCTCGACCTGCTCCGTAGCGTCGACGTCTCGCTCCCGGACCGCGGGTACAGCCTCTCGGAGATGATCGACGTCTTCGAGCAGGGACTGCGACGCCATCCCCAGCATCTCGTCGTCATCCTGGACGAGGCCGCCGCCCTCGTCAAGCAGGAGACCAAGCTGGTCTACCTGCTCTCCCGCTCCCGGGAGGTCGAGCTCGGGTCGATCTCGCTCCTCCTCGTGGCCGCCGAGGACCTCCTCCCCTACCTCGATGCGGCGAGCCGTTCCAGCTTCGGCGTCACCCACCGCCTCGCCCTCGCTCCGTACTCCCGGGAGGACCTCGTGGAGATCCTGTCCGCGCGGGCCGAGCTCGCGCTCCGACGGGGCAGTGTGGACCGGGAGACCCTCGACCAGGTCGCCCGTATCGTCGCTCCCAACGGCGACGCGCGGTTCGGCCTCGAGCTCCTCGCCGGCGCCGCCCACGCGGCGGAGGATGCGGGCTCCGACGTCCTCCTTCCGGAGCACGTGCGGCGAGCCAAGGGGTCCCTCGTCCCGACGCTCTCCGAGTCCCAGCTCGAGGCGCTTTCCACGAACGAGCTCGGCGTGCTCCTGGCGCTCTCCCGATCCCTCAAAGGCAAGGGGAGCGCCGTGCCGAGCCAGAAGCTGCGCTCCGCCCACACCGCCCTCCTCGAGGAACTCGGGGGGCCTCCGATGAGCCGTACGACGTTCTGGCGCACGCTGAAGGAGCTGGAGCGGGACGACCTCATCACGCTCGAGTCCGCCGGCTCCGGGGAGTCGAGCCGGGTGGCGATGGACGACCTGCCCGCGAGCTACCTCTCGACCCTCGTCGAGGAACGGATCGGACGGGCCAGCGCTCGGAAAGGCTAAAGCGCGGGCACGGGTCGCGCGCCCGTGGCGGCGTCCGAAGCCCTGGCCGACCCTCGACCGGGGTCTCGGCCCTTACCCGACTGGATCCGCACTCGCCCGCCCGTTGGGCCGAGGTACGCAGGGGTGCGCGACCTCTTGGAGGGGCTCCGGCTGGACACCGTGTGCCGGGAGGCGCGGTGCCCCAACCTCCCCGAATGCTGGTCGGCGGGCACGGCAACGCTGATGCTTCTTGGAACCGAATGTACCCGGCGATGCGCCTTTTGTGCCGTCACGACCCACTGGCCGCGCGGGGCTGTGGACCGGACCGAGCCGGAGCGGGTCGCGCGCGCGGTCGCGGAGTGGGGGCTGCGGTACGTCGTGCTGACCCAGGTCTGCCGGGACGACCTCCCGGACGGAGGAGCGGACCTCCTCTCGGAGACGGTCCGCTCGGTCCGTCGGGCCTCGCCGAAGACCAAGGTCGAGCTCCTGGCGGGAGACCTGGGGGGGAACTCGGAGGCCCTCGCGACCGTGCTGGCCGAACCTCCGGACGTCTTCGCTCATAACCTCGAGACGGTGCGCTCGCTCTCCCCGGCCGTCCGGGACCGACGGGCCGGGTACGACCGGTCTCTCGAAGTACTGCGGCGGGCGCGCGAGACCGGGGCGGCCCGCCTCGTGCTCAAGAGCTCGATCATGCTCGGGCTCGGGGAATCGCCCACGGAGGTGGAGACCGCCATGGCCGACCTCCGGGGGGCCGGAGTCGACCTGGTGACGTTCGGGCAGTATCTCCGCCCGAGCCCCGCGCACTGGCCGGTGGTGCGGTACGTGCCGCCGGCGGAGTTCGAACGCTGGAAGGAACGGGCCCTATCTGCGGGGTTCGCTGGGGTCGAATCGGGTCCTTTGGTCCGCAGCTCGTACCACGCCGAAGAACTGTTCGACCGCGCCGCCGCGACCCGGGGGGGGTAGCGGTTGGCGAAGAAGGCCCGGAAGAGGTTGGAGGAGGCCGCGGAGCCGGCGTTCGAGTTCCCCGAGTTCGACGAGGGCGCGTTCGTGTGGAAGGAGTTCGAGCTCGCATCCGCCACGCTCCTCGCCGGACTGGTCGCCCTCGGGGTCGGCGTCGTCTCGAGCGGGCTCACGTTGGCGGGACTCCCCTGGTACATCCCGTTCCCGATCGGTCTTGCGGGGATCATCCTGGGCCTCTTCGGGGTCCAGCGGCTGCGGGCGTACTCCCACGCCTACACGAAGGGGGACTGGGCGGGGCTCTTCATGCTCGAGTTCTTCGGCTGGCTCGCGCTCTGGTTCGTCCTCGTCAACCTGCTGAACGGCGCCTAGGCGACCTTCCCCCTCCGCTGCAACCACGGAAGGTGTCTGCCGAGTAGCTCGTCGAGGGCCCGCGAGAGCCCCGGGGACTCCGAGACGGACCCGAGGGCGTGGACCTGGGCCGGCGCGGAGGGTGGAGGGGTCAGGTCCCGGCCGAGCGAGAGACGGGGCAAGGCGGCTCGGATCACCGCCTCCAGCTCCCGGTCGCTTCGAAGGGTGTCGACCGCGAGGCTCCCGTCCGAACGCACGTACGGACCCTGGAGCACCGGCGCGTCGGGCGCGGTCCACTTCGCGAGGTAGTGACCCACTCGGTCGAGGCCTGCCGGGGGGCCGTCCTGGAGACGGACGGCCGGCCGGTGGGCGTGCGCTGCCTCCACGAGCACGAGCACCCGGTCGGGGTCCACCGCACACGACGAGCCGAGGACGGTGAAGTCGGAACGGGCCACCTCGTCCGCGACCGCTCGTTCTGCCTTGCGGACCTGGGGGTAGAGGGTGTCGTCCACGAGGTCGGGGCGGGGCAGGGAGACGACCGCCACGTGGGTCCCGCGAACACGCAGGCGCTCGAGAGCGTCCGTCCGGGTGAGCGAGGGGCGGTCGACCGGCTGGAACCACGTCTCCGACGGGTGGTCGAGGTACTCGGCTGCGGCGAGGATCACGGTCGCCAGGTTCCGTCGGGAGAGGGCGCTCGCCACGTTCCGGTTCGGGTCGACCGGGTCCGCGAGGATGAGGGCGACCTCGGGGGGGAGGCGCGGCGGGTCCCGGCCGGGTTCCGCGATCCGGACAGGGATCCGCCAACTCCGGGCGGCCGCCAGCAGCCCCCGCAAGGAGCCGAACCGCAGGACAATGAGCTCGACCAGGTACCCGGAGAATCCCTCGGTCCGCGCCTCGGACCCGTAGACCCCGAGGGCGCGGAGGAACTGCTTCGCCAGGCGCACCTGCGACACGATCTCGGGGGTTTCCCGCGTGGCAAGGTACTCCTGGTGGAACGGCGTCCGGTCGACCGGCGAGAGGGGGCGCGACGGGTGGGTGACGGCATAGCCGGGGACGGCATCGACCGCGAACCCCTCGAAGCGCCCCCGCAGGTACGGGTGCTCGGCGTACCGGGTCTCCGGGTCCGAAAGCACGGCGTTCCCGAGCGCGAGCCCTTCCTCCCGGAGCCGGTCGCGGGGGAGGTCCGGGGGAAACAGGAGGAAGAGGTCGATGTCGAGGCGGTCCGAGAGGAACGTACCCCGGGCCGCGCTCCCCGCGACCAGCGCGCGAACGAGCGGGCTCCCTCGTTCGGAGGCCACGACCCGGACGCGGGCGACCAGGGCCGCACGGACACGGGCGACCCGTTCGATCATCTCGGGGGTCGGGGCGATCCGGGCCGAAACGGCCGCCTCGACGCGGTCAGCCTCGGCCGACCTAGCTCGGGCGTCCGACGGGTCGCTCACGGCGGGTGGACCCTGGGCAAGAAGATGAACCTTCGGGCCAGGCCACCGCCGAGGAGGGAGGCGTTATCGCGGGCCGCGCCCTAGAACGATCGGCCCTGGTCGGAGACCGATGGCGCACCCCGCGATCCTGTTCGAACCCCTAAGCGGAGGGAAGGTCCGCTGCACGGCCTGCGCTCGGGTCCTGCGTGATCCCCGCCGGTTCGCACGGGTTCTGCTTTGTCCGAAAGAACGAGGACGGACAGCTCGTGCTCCTCTCCTACGGTAAGGCCGCGGCGACGCAGGTCGACCCGGTGGAGAAGAAGCCCCTCTCCCACTTTCATCCGGGCACGCGGGTCTTCTCCATCGGCACGGTCGGCTGCAATTGGCGATGCCTGTACTGTCAGAACGCCGAGATCTCCCAGGAGAAGGAGGTCGTAGGGCGCCCGCTCTCGCCTCGCCAAGCGGTCCAAGCGGCCCAGCGGTACGGATGCTCCGGGGTAACGTTCACCTACAACGAACCTACGATCTTCATCGAGTACGCGCTCGACGTCATGAAGGAGGCGCGTGCCGCGGGGCTCTTCGCGAACTTTGTGACGAACGGGTACATGACTCCCGAGGCGACGAAGCTCCTGGGTCCGCATCTCGACGCCGTGAGCGTGGACTTCAAGGGGAGCGGCGAGGAGGGGTTCCTCCGGAAGTACGTCTCCGCGAAGGGGCCCGAGCCGATCCGCTCCACGATGGTCGACCTCCACCGGCGGGGCGTCCATGTCGAGGTGACGGACCTGATCGTCCCGCAGGTCGGAGAGTCGGTCGAGGCGACCCGCCGGCTGGCGGGCTGGGTACGCGACGAGCTGGGTCCGGAGACCCCCTTCCATCTACTCAGGTTCCACCCGGACTACCACATGATGGACCTACCGGAGACCCCGGTGGCGACGTTGGAGAAGCTCCACGCTGTGGTGAAGGCCGAGGGACTCGACTACGTGTACCTCGGTAACGTCTGGGGTCACCCGTTGGAGCACACCTACTGCCCCGGGTGCCACGCGGTGGTCGTCCGGCGCTATGGGTTCACGATCCAGTCGTGGGAGCTCGACGAGCGGAACCGGTGCCGGGCCTGCGGCCACGCGATCCCGATTGTCGGCCGGCTCCCGGAGACCTACGTACCGAGCTTCGCGACCCCGGTGCTCTGAGCGGCGGACGGGGAGCTGCAGGGCGTCCCGGGGCGCGAAGGGGGATTGCCTCGACCACCAGGTGGAGAGGGATCCCCAGGAGGAACCGGCCCTGGGGACTCAGGCGCACCACCTCCGGAAGCGGGAGGGGCTCCTCCATCCGCACGACCGCCAGTCCCGCCGCCCGCAGATATCGGACGTACGTCGCCAACGTCCGGTGGTACGAGAGGGTAAAGGCCGTTTCCGAATCGCTGACCTTCCAGGGTACCTCGACCGCGCGCTCGTCCCGGTAGTTCGAGACCTTTCGCCACACCCGTTCCTCGGTACTGCTGGCGTTCGACGACCCACATCGACCGGTCGTCGAGTTCGAAGCAAGGATGGGAGATTCGAGAACACGAGGCGTCCCGTCGGAGCCAGCACGCGCGAGACCTCGCGGACCGCTCCGGCCGCATCCCGGATGTCCATCAGCGCCATGTTGGCCGCGACGAGGTCGATGCTGCCGTCGGCGATCCCTGCGAGGTCGGAGGTATCTCGACAGAGGAATCGAGCGCCGCTCGGCCACGCCCTCTCTCGTGCTCGGGCGAGCGCGAGGCTCGCTCGCGACGCGTCGACCCCGACCGCGGAGCCGGCCCCGGCGCGCGCCCATCGTCGGGTCAGGTATCCGTTGCCGCACCCGAGGTCCACGACCCTAAGGCCTCGGACCGGCCCGACCACCCGCAGGAAGGTCGGGTCGATGAGGCCGCGGTGCCAGAGGTCGCCCTTCTCCCCCATTCGAGAATCGCGCCAGCGTGCGAGAGCATCCCAACCCCGGCGGGTCATCGAGGGGAGCGTCCTCGCAGAGGGTCTTTACTGCGTCGCCCGGGGTGAGATGAGTCGTCCGGCGCTTCCCGAAAAGCGGGGGGCACCAACGGTTAAGCGGAGTGGACCCTCCGTCAGCGCCATGGCAGACCAGGTCCGATTCGTCTACTCCGGCATCCGGGTCCGGAACCTCCAGCGGTCGGTCAAGTTCTACCGGCGGGTAGGGTTTCGCGTCATCAAGCGAGGCGGGTTCTCCCACGGTGGCCGGTGGGTCCACCTCGTGTTCCCGCGCTCCGGGCACCGCCTGGAACTCAACTATTACCCCAAGGGCACGCCGTTCTACACTCCGGTACGGCCCCGGTGAGGAGTTCGACCATTTCGGGTTCTTCGTGACCAATCCCCGGGCGTGGCTCCGTGCCATGGTCAAAGCAGGTGCGAAACCCGTCGTGGGTTTCGTGGATGGACCGGCCGAGCTGCTCTACCTGAAGGATCCAGACGGTGTCTGGCTGGCCGCCTGCGGCCCCTCTCGGCCGGGCAGCCTGCCGGGCCTGATCCCGAGCGCGGACAGGTACTTTGAAACTGGCCGCCCCCCGACGGAGGAGGGCGAGACGACCGTCGGAGGGCCCGCCCCAGGGAAGGAAGACGGCCAAAGCGCGGTGACCTCTTCGCGAAGGGGAGGAGCCCGCGCCCCCGCGGGTTACAGGCCGAGGCTGGTCCCGAGCAGGCTGAACGCCTTTCGCCCCGCGTCGGAGGTGAAACGGATTGTCGGGGGTGACGTTCGGGGCTCCTCGTTGCTCCGGCCCGAGAGCAGTGCATCCACCAACCTGCCCTGGGTCCATTTTACGATAACGCTCGGAGGCTCGATTGTGTCAGCGCCCACGGAGACCCGACCGTCCCGGTCCAGGCGGAGGACCGCCGTTTCGGACTCCGTTTCGAACCGCCAGGATTGGGGGAGGGCCGAACCGAGCCCGTCCTTCATCATCGTGTCACGGTGCGTCCGCACGCGGCTCTCGAGCTGTCGGCCCGCTACCTGAAGGGCGTCCGAGAGCTGCCCCATCGACTTCACCGGTCCAAGCGGCATCGGGATATCAAGAAGGGGAGCCTGCGCACGCGTCCCTTTCGGCCCGCGCCGGGGCCTTCTCCACCGACCCGCCTCGTTCGGTGGCCGGTGACGGCTCGCGAGCAGAGCGATCGCTCCCTGCCTCATCTTGTCCTTCCCATGCGGCCTTCGGATCGCCGCCCCAGAGCGAGCCGGCTGCGTGGGGGACCCGAGACCGGCGGGGGGGCCCCGCCCCCGGTCTCGCCACGGGGACCACAAGGACGATGAAGCGCCGGGCTTTTCCCACCCATCTGGCGCCCGCCTCTCCTTATTTGTCGCGGCGACCTCAGGAGCGACCTCCGTACCGTCACGAGATGGGCCGGTCTCGAACCTCGGTTAGTCCATGACACGTACCATTCGACTGGCGCTTGCGACCTTCGTCGTCGGGTTCGTGGTCGAGGCGGGCGTGGAGGTCTACCAATTCGTAAGCTACGGACTCAGCCAGCCAGGATGGATCGGGTTCTACTACGTCGGCCTCGTAGCGACTGGGCTCGGGTTCTACTTCATGTACCGGGGTCGCCACGAGTGGACCGAGCTTCACCGGCGGAATGTCTACCGGGGCCACCGACTGCTCTGGGCCGCGATCGCGATCTTTGCCGGCGCGGTGGGTGCGATCGCGGTGGTCGGCACCTGGCAGGGCAACCCGAGCGGGCCGGGCCCTTCCCCGGTGATCGCTTGGGTCGTCGGCGGGCTCGTGGCCCTCGCGTTCGGGAACTTCTTCCTGAGCCTCGCCGTGCTGGTCGACCGGCTCGTGGGAAAGGTCGGCAAGGTCGTGGCATGGAGCGCGTTCGGTTGGTCGCTCGGGGTCGCCGGTCTGACCGGCCTGGTCGTGGGCGATGAGTTCACGTCGCTGCTTCACGAGTTCTTCACGAACCCTTTCGGGCTGGTCGTTTCGTTCGCGCCCCTCGCCTTCGTGATCGCCCCGCTCTTCGTCAGCTACCTCCTCTTTGCCGTCGCCTACTCGGAGGCCTACCTGCGGCTCCGAGCCGCGGCGCTGGCTCGTCTTGGGGAGCGGTCCAAGCCACCCGACCGAAACCCGGCCTGAGGCGGGGTCCCGCGGACCGGTTCCGCAGCGTCCATGGCGATCCGCGGGCGAGGCGAGCGTGGGGGTCCGCGGGGCAATTTCCGGTGGGCGGAACGATTGTTGGTGTAAGGAGGTCGACGCGTGTTGTTGGGGGAACTCTCGTCTGCGCCGCAGGAGGCCCCTTCCTCACGAGTCGGCCGAACCGACTACCGTAGGCCGAGCGACCGGTCATTCGGCGCCGAGCCGACCTGGCCAGGTGGGTCGGCGTGAGAGGGATTGAATTGGGTAAAGCGTTCCACTATTCCTGGCAGGTGCGATCTCGCCTCCTGCCGGCGCGAGGATTGCACTCATCTGCATCGGCAAGTTAATCAGGGCCGACTGCGCCTCAACGTCTGGCTCCCCGAGGGTCGTATGGGATTCGATGCTACTCCCCCCACCGCGCAGCCGCCGCCGCCGGCACCACCCCCTGCGCCCCCAGCCGGTGCGGGTCTATTGCGCCTGGGACGCTCGGCCAAGGGAACCCGGCTATCCGCATCCGCGCTGCTTCTGCTCTCCATAATCGTCCTGGCTGTCTCTCTGACCGTCCCCTGGTGGGGGGCGTCCCTGAGCGGCGGTGGCACCTCGGGGACCATCGGCTTCGTGCCCGGGTCCTCCTACTTTGTCACCGGCACGTTCGGGACCGGGGCAGCCGCAGGGACCTACGCGTACTCGTCCACGGGTCTCCTGCACGTCGGTGAACTTTACGAAGCCGTCCTCGGGGTGGGTCTCCTGGCCATTCTTGCGGGACTGGCTGCGATGGTCCTCGGATACCTGGGGGCGTCCGGAACCTTCCGGTCGCGGAAGTACCTTAGCATGACACTGCTCCTCACCCTCATTTCCTTGGTCGGTGCGGCGTTGCTGCCCGGCATGGTTGCCCTGGCCCAGCCGGCCGCATTCAACGCCGATGGTTCGGGATTCGGAGGTACCGGTGGTTCGGGGTGCGGCACGGGCTCGAACCCGTGCAACTCGTTCTGGGGTTCGATCTCGGGCGGCGGAGCCACGTACGCGTGGGGAGCGGGCGTGGGATGGTACCTCTCCATCGCCGCGGCCGTCCTTCTGGCGCTCGCCCTCGTTCAGCTGATCACCTCGCGGAGCCAGCCCTACACCCGAGACGAAATGTGGGCGGCATCTTCCCGCCCGCCCACGACCCTGACCCTTGGAGACGCAGCTCCGCCCTCCCCACCCGGCGCGACCTCCTCGGGCGGGGGCTCGCCCCCTCCGGGGCAGTCGACCACCGGCTACTGCCCGAGGTGCGGAAACCCGATGACGTGGATCCCGCAGTATTCCCGGGACTACTGCCTGACCGAGCGGACCTACCTGTAGCCCGTTGCGGAGCCGATCCGGGATACGGCGGCCTGAGGACGGCGCTGTCCTCAGGTTTCTCGGACACCCTGCTGCGAGGTTGGACCGGCGGGACGGGAGCGCAGGTGCGAGCGTCGTGTCCCGGGGAGTCGCGGCGCCGGTTGGGGGGAGTCGCGTAGGGCGCGGATCCACCTCGAACCCATCGGACCCTCTCCCGAGGAGAGCCGCCCCGGCCCGTGAGCTACGACGGACGACGCGAGTTTTGCGGCAACGAGCCCTCAGTACCCTCGGAACATCTCGTAGTCGAGATCCTCCTCGGGAACCTGGAGCGGTCCACCAAGGACGCTGACGATCTCTTCGACCATTTCGGGGAGGCCCGCTACGTAGAACTTGGGGCGTTCCAACGGCTCGGAGATCTCCCGGATCCAGGCGGCGTCAATGCGTCCTACGCGACCTTCCCATTTCGTCTTCGAGTCGGCGGGGCGCGTTACCGTGTAATGAACCTTCAGGTGCGGGGAAGCGCGGGCGAGTGCTTCGAGCTCGTCGCGGAACACCAACTCTTCCGGCACACGTGCGGAGTACAGCAGCCGCTTCTCGGCGGTATGTCCGGAGTCCGCGGCGTAGCGGAGCATCCCCCGGAAGGGGGTGATCCCGATCCCGCCTGCGATGAAGACGCTGGGGCGCGTGCCGTCGAAGAGGAAGGTGCCGAGGGGGCCGTAGACCTCGGCCGTATCGCCCGGCCGGAGTCGAGCCAGCGCCTGCTTGAACGGGGTGTCCGAGATCTTGCACGTCACGGCGATCTGGCCCGGCTCGGACGGGCTGGAGGACATGGAGAAGGAACGCACGGCCCCCCAAGGGTCGTCGACGCCCGGGAGAGCGAGACGAATCGCTTGGTTCGAAAGATAGTGGAACCCCGTTCCCTGGGTCGAGAAGCGGAAGGTCATCGCGGTGGGGGATTCATGTCGACTCTCCAACAGCGGAAGCACCCAGCGCTGGGGTCTCGGGAGCGTTGGGGGAGACCCGGCAAGGACGTGCATGCCTCCTGTCACCGTCCTCCGCGTATAATGACGCGATGCGCGGAAACCCGGTCACGAGCTTGGCCTCTCCCAGCTCCAATCCCGAGCGGGACTCGCTCCGGTAGGTGGCGAACGTCCGGCCCCAGCCCGGGAGGCCCGTCGATGGCTCTAGGATCCTGGCCCCTACCCTCGGGACCGGGCAGATTCAAGGGGGGCCCGCGGGCTTTCGGGCCACCGTGGACTCGAGTCTCCACCGTCGTCGGACCCCGGACAGAGCGTACCTATGCTCGGTCAGCCATTGCTGGATCGCCTGTTTGTGGAGGATCTCCGAGTAGAGGAGGATCCCGTTAGGTCGAAGGACCCGATCGATCTCTGCAAGGGCTTGCGGCACCTTGCTGAAATCGTGGTGGGTTGGGCTTGCGTGGTGAATGGCCACGAAGGCCAGGACGACGTCAAAGGAGGCGTCCGGGAACGCCAGGTGCAGCATGTCGGCCGCACGCAGCTCCAGGGCAGGGGGGCTCCCGCCCGGGTACCTCCTGCGGAGCGTGCGGGCTGCCTCCTCGACCTGGCGGGGGTCGATGTCCGTGGCGACGTACTTGGCAGGCTGCAGGCCATCCACGAAGCGTGCGGCCAGCTCTCCATTACCGCACCCGATCTCCAGGCACTCGGCTTGGCTGGGGATCGTCGCGTTCTCACGGATCCATCGGTATCTCCCCTCGCTCCGTCGCGCCGCGGAGCGGTTCACGAAGAACCGAGAGATGAAGTTCATCTCCGCCACGGGCGAACCCGAACGCAGAGGTGGGCTGAGGGGAAGAGCCCTACGGTCCGACGCGGTCCGAATCGGACCTGGGACACCGCGCAAGAAAGTTGCCCAGCCAGTGCGGGTAGTCGAGACCGTCAAGCGCTCCCAGAGAGATTGTCCGGCCTGCGCTACGCGACCGCCGTCCCGTCAGCCTCGGGTCGGTCGCCGGGGTCGTGTTCTCCACGGTGGCGATTTACCGCTCGGGCGAACCCTATCGCCCCCTCGCCCTTGGTCATCATCATGTACGAGACCTGTCTCGAGGTGGAAGGCCTCCCGTAGGCAGAGCGACCCGACGGGGGGCAGAGAGGCATCGTGACCGTAGGTCGAGGGATCCCCGGAACCGATCTCGCGGGAGCGCTCGTGGGGGCGCGCTCCCTCGAATCGGTCCAACGTGAGTTCCGCGACCCGTCCCTGGAGGGTCGCCGACTGTTCGCGGAGGCGTTCGGAACCTTCTTGCTCGTCCTGGCGGCGACCGGGGGTCCGGTCGTCAATGCGGTCACTGGCGGACACGAGAGCCTTGCCGCCCAGGTCGCGGCGCCGGGCCTCATGGTGATGGTCATCATCCTCTTCATGGGCGCTACCTCGGGCGCTCACCTCAACCCGGCGGTCAGCATCGCCTTCGCGGCTCGAGGGGACTTTCCCTGGCGGCGCGTCCCTGGCTACATCGTCGCCCAGCTGGCCGGCGCATTGCTCGCCTCCCTCCTGCTCGCGACGCTCTTCGGGAAAGTCGGCGCCCTGGGGGCGACCAGCCCGGGAGCCGGCATCACGGACCTGCAGGCGCTGGTCATCGAGGTAGTCGTCACGGTCGGGCTCGTCAGCACGATCCTCGGAACAGCCTCCCGGGCCCAGAGCGTCGGAGCTCTCGCGGCGATCGCCGTGGGAGGATACATTGTCCTGGCCGGGCTCTGGGCCGCCCCAATCAGCGGAGCGTCGATGAACCCGGCGCGCTCTCTCGGTCCAGCTCTGGTGCTGGGGAACCTCGGACACACTTGGATCTACGTGGCGGGTCCCGTCCTCGGCGCACTCCTAGCGGTGGGCATCGCCTACATCCTGAGGGGGCCGGGCGGTGACCAGCCTGCGATCGTAGCGGCCCAGGGAAGGCTACCGGAGATCCTCCAGCAGTCGACCAAGGAGGCTCACGAGCGGACGGTGGGCGCGTCGATGTCGCGGCCGGGTGGCGGGGGGAAGGACGGGAAATGACCCACGCGTTCGACCGGCTCGAGCTCGGCCCGGGCGCGAAGGTGGACCTCTCCCGGGTCGACCCGGCGGACACCTCGTGCTGGCCCGGAGGCAAACGCCGGGCCGAGGCGGCGCTTCCCGCACTCCGGTCGGAGCTCGACCGACTCCAGGAGCTGTTCTACGCGGACGGTCGCCGGGGCCTTCTGGTGGTGCTCCAGGGGATGGACACGAGCGGCAAGGACGGCACGATCCGGCACGTTTTCGAGGGAGTCAACCCCCAGGGCGTCCGAGTCTCCTCGTTCAAGGTACCGACCCCGGAGGAGCTGACCCACGACTTCCTCTGGCGAGTGGAACGGCACACTCCGGCCAAAGGAGAGGTCGTGATCTTCAACCGGAGCCAGTACCGAGGATGTCCTCGTGGCAAGGGTACATCATCTGGTGGCCCGGAAGGTCTGGTCGAAACGGTTCCGCGCGATCAACGATTTCGAACGGGAGCTGGTGGACGAGGGCGTGACCGTGATGAAGTTCTTTCTGCACATCGGTCGGGAGGAGCAGGCCCAGCGTCTCGAGGAACGCCTCAAGGACCCGTCCAAGCAATGGAAACTGAGCCCGTTGGATTCCCGGGAACGAGCCCACTGGCCCGCCTACATGGATGCGTACGAGGAGATGCTCCGCAAGACCACGACCTCGTGGGCGCCCTGGTATCTGGTCCCGTCCAACCACAAATGGTTCCGGAACCTCGCTGTCTCCAGCATCCTGGTCGAGACGCTTCGGGCCATGGACCTCCACTACCCTCCCCCGAAGGTCGACCTCGCGTCCTTCAAGGTCGACTGACCACGCCCTCAGCCGGCGCTCACGAGCTACCGATGCGCTGAAGTGGAGGGGGGATCGATTCGGGGCACGCGACCCCAGCCACCTCGTCACGTCACGAACCCCTGGCCAGTTCAGGGTGCGACTCGCACTCTCGGCGTCATGTCGACGGGGGTGGCCCCGCGGGGCCGAGTTCGTTGGGTCGGAGGGTTTCAGTCCTCTCGCCAGCTAAACACCCGGGTCGCCACCACCGCGAAAGCGACGGCCAGAACCAGGACGACCAGCAGGTCAGTGTAGACGGCCGACGCATTGTTGAACACCATCGCATTGCCGAGGCCGTCGATCACGTAGTAGAGCGGAAGAACGTGGGCCACCATCACGAGCCACGGAGGGAACAGCGAGACCGGGAAGAACGTTCCCGAGAGGAACATCATCGGGAAGGTGATGATGTTGCCCAGGACCCCCGCGCTCTCGGGGGTGCTCGACACCGAACCCGCGAGGAGACCGATCGAGACAAAGAGGAGGGGACCCACGACCAGGAAGGGGATCGTCAGAGGGGTGAGGGTCACGTGCGCCCCGAACAGGAGCCGGCCGATGCCGAGCATGAGGATGGTGGAGAGGACCGCGAGGAGCACGTACCACAGAAAGGCCGCGGTGAGCCACTCTGAGCGGGTGAGCGGGGTCAGAGAGAGCTGGCGAAAGAGCTTGTCCCGCTTCCAGGTCGAGCTCATGTTGACCATCGAGAACATCGGGCTGACGAGCACCGAGAAGCCGACGAGCCCGGGTACCAGGTAATCGATGTACGTGTAGATCTGGCTCCCGACGTTCAGGTTCACGGGGTTGACCACGGCCGTCCCGCCGGCGAGTCGCAGGTTCTCCCCGTTCGCGACCCCTTGCACGGCGCCCTGGACGATCCCCGCCTCGGAACCCGAGGAAGGGTTCGTGAATACGAGGAGGACGACGGGAGTGCGGTCGGCCAGGTCGGTGGCAAATCCTGCGGGGATGACGAGACCGGCGCTCAGGTCATTGTGGGCGAGGTAGGTCGAGAGGTTGCCGACGTTGGGGGAGACCACGGTGACCGAGACCGCGCCGGTCTCGTTGAGGGCCTGGAGGAAGGCAACGCTCGCCGGAGTGTTGTTGTCGAGGTTCTGGACCGTCAGAGGAACTTGGCTGCTCCCCGAATTCGAGAATACCGCCCCGAAGATCAGGATCAGGATCACCGGGAAGATCAGCGCAAAGAACAGGCCGAGCGGGTTCCGGATGTACCCCTTGGCGAATGCGGGAAAGTAGGCCGCGACCCGCCGGAAGTTCATGGTCGCTCCCCCGACGAAGCTGTCGATGGCAGCGACCCGTCTTCGAGTCGGCCGACCATCTGGATGAACACGTCCTCGAGGGTGTCCGTCCAAGTAGAGAAGCTGTCCCACCGCAAGCCGCTCGCCGCCACGGTCTCGAGGATACGTAACGCGTCCGCTTTCGACCCGAGCTCGACCTCGACCCCGTCATCGGCCCGAGTCACCCGCAGGCCCAGGGCGGTCAGCCGGTCCCCGAGAGCGGGCTCGCCGACGATCCGCAGGCGCTCGGGCCGGCCGTAGCGAGCGATGATCTCGTTGGGAGACCCGGTCGCTATGATGCGGCCCTTGTTGATGATTGCGATCCGGTCCGAGAGCTGCTGGGCCTCGTCGAGGTAATGAGTGGTGAGAAAGACGGTCCGCCCCTCCCCGCGCAGGCGTCGGATCACCCCCCAGATCGACCGGCGAGCCCTGGGATCGAGTCCGGTCGTGGGCTCGTCCAGGAAACAAAGCTCGGGGTTGTTGACCAGCGCGAGCGCGACTCCGAGCTTCTGGTGTTGCCCGCCCGAGAGCGTGTCGTAGTGGTCGTCGGCCTTGTCCGAAAGCTCGACGCGAGCGAGCAGTTCGTCGACGTCGGTGGTCACCGCGAAGAGGCTCGCGTAGAGCCGGACCGCCTCGCGAGGGGTGAGCTTGGGGAAGAAATGGAAATCCTGGGGGATCACTCCGATCCGGGTCCGCAGCTTGTCGATCTGGGTCCAGGGGTCTAGGCCGAGCACGCGGACCTCCCCGCTCGAGCGGGGACGCAGGCCCTCGAGGATTTCGACCGTGGTGGTCTTGCCGGCTCCGTTGGGGCCGAGGAACGAGAACACCTCCCCTGCCCGGACTTCGCAGTCGATCCCGTCCACCGCCCGAAGCGACCCGTAGTCCTTCACCAGCTTCGAGACTTCGATGCTGGCGCTCATACCGCTCGGCCTCCTTGCTAGAATGTCGCGGCGGGGCGGCTAGTCCGGCCCATTGCGCGGGATGGGAAAGCTCCGGGTGAAATAAGCAGGCAGGAACGTGACGGAGCGCCCGGTGCCCAAGGCCCGACGTGAATTCTTGGTTCGGGCTGTCATCCCGGCCCCGTCAAATCGATTTGACGAAACGGCTCAGTCTTGCCATGCCGTCACAACGCAGGGGCAATGGGGGGGATATGCAGCCATTGGAGAGGAAGCCGACGACGAACATCGAGGCGTACGACCTGTATTTGAAGGGGCTTTACGCCGCGTGGAAAGGGACGCGCGAAGCACAGGAGCAGGCGATCCGCGACTTCGAAATGGCCATGAAGAAGGATCCCGCCTTTTCGTGGCCGTACTCGGCCTGCGCGAACGTCTACGTGATGATGGGAGGGACTTCGCTGCCGTTGAAGGAAGTCTATCCGAAGGCGAAGGAGCTGATGACCCGGGCCCTCGAGCTGGACCCGAACTCTTCGGACGCGCACCTGGCGCGGGGTGACTTTGCCCTGCAGTGCGACCTCGACTGGAAGAAGGCCGAGAGCGAGCTCCAGAAGGCCATCTCGCTAAACCCGGGCAACCCCGAGGCCCACGGATGGTACGCGATTCTACTCCTGTTACTCCAGCGGTTCGATGAGGCCAAGAGCGAGATCCGCGAAACCATCCGGCTGAACCCGGGCTTGAACTGGGGCTGGACCTGGCTGACGGTGGCTGAGCTCCTCTCGGGCGACGTCTATTCCGCGACTACGTTGGCCGAAGAGCTGGTTGCCCGAGACCCCACGTCGTTCGCGAACCGCCTGATGGTCGCGCACTGCTATGTGGCGGAAGGCCGGACCGCCGACGCGCTGAAGCAGGCCGAACTGTTGGCGGAACCTCCCGACCTGAGTTTCCGGGTCGGCCGCGCGATCCTGTTCGCCCTGCTTGGGAAGGCGAACGAGGCGGGATTGCTGGCCAAGGAGTTGGAGGAACGCGCCAAGACGACCCACGTCTCGCGGACGTACATCGCGGACCTGTACGCGGCCCTCGGCGAGAAGGAGAAGGCGCTGGACCTCCTCGAGCGCGACTTCCGAGAAGGCGACAAGTGCCTCTGGTTGGAGTAACCAGTACCCGCAGTACGCAGAGCTGCGCAACGAGCCTCGCTTTGCCTCGCTCCTTCGCGGGTACAAACTTCCCACGCCTGCGGAGCGCCGACCCATCCTGCCACAGGGCATGGCGGGAACCCAGCAGCCGATGGGGGTGCCGACCTGAGAGAGTAGATTGGCCGACCCCGGGGTGGGGTGCAACTTTCCTGCACCCTACCCCCCAGGTAGAGCGACGGGCCGGATGCCCGGAGATTCAGTGCATTCCGCTGCCCTATTCCGGGCGGGCTGAGACTTTGTGGGGAAGTGCGAGCAGGCCCCAGACTCCGACCCACGGGCGCGGTCGTCGGCTGGGTTTCCTCGAGTCTGGTGGGCCGCTGAGGCCGGTACTACGCTTGGATACTCATGGTTCCCAGCCTCGCTCGCAGGCGACCCATGCTTCGCGGCGGTCGTCGGGGGAGGTTCGAGGGTTCCGATCTAGGCCGGGGGCGGTACCAACGCTTTGGGAGGGGACTCGGCATCCGATCCCCTAGTGATGCACCGATTCGCTCGTTCGGCTCCGAGGCCCCCCTCCACGGACTACCTCATTTCCGACGGCGCCCCCGTACGGTGGTAGGCCCGTAAGGTGCTCGAAACGTCCGGGATGGCGCAAGCTGAAGTTCATGCCATCGTTCCCATGTAGGGCACTGTTCGGGCGCACGGCTCATGGTCGAATTCCCCTGGGGTCCAGGCAAGAGCGGAGCCCCCGAAATCGACGCGATCCTCCTCCGCCAAGGGCCTGCGACGGCCCGCGAGCAACTCTCGGCGGTGGCCATCGAGGAGCTCTTCTCTCAAGGATTCGACCGGCGTAGACGCGATTGTCGTCGTCGGCGACCTCCGGATGTCCGCCCTCGTTCTAAAGGAGGCGGTGCAGCCGGCCATTTTCGCTCGATTCATCGTGGGGTTTACTGAGTCGGTCCGGGCTCTGGCGAACGCCTCGGGGGGCTGGTTCGACAAGTTCACCGGAGACGGTTTCATCGCCTTCTGGATCCCCCCGCGGGATTGTCCCGCGGACCTCGGCATGATCCCGGACTTCTGTCGTGCCGTGCTCTCAGCGGCCGACGCCCTTCTTGCACGTCTGCGCCGAAACTCCCGAAACTTCCCGGCAGGCACTGGGCTATCCATTGGGATCGACGCGGGTCCGTGCGAGCTCGCCCGCGTGGGAGAGCTCCTGACAATCGTCGGGAGTCCGATTGTGGGGGCGACCCGGATGGTCGAGGGCGCGTCGGCCCACCAGACGATACTCAACGTCTACCTGGGAAGTGCTCTCGAACATGATACGGCCACGCTCGAGACCGCGGGAATCCGCCTCGACCGGAAACTGGTCCGGACCAAGGATACCCCAGCGGTCAGGAAGCCTTCGAAATCGTGTTCGTCTAGCGGCCCATCCGGTAGGTGCCGTTCTCGCACCGTCGCTCGACCGTCTCTTGGGAGCCTACTGTCGTAGCGCCCGTCGTGGGAGGCGTAACCTGACCCAGGGACCTTGACCCCGTGATGGCCCGTCGCCAGAAGTTGGGGCGAGCGGGCCGCCCGAAATCCTCTCCCTGGGAAACGAGCCCCTTTCGGGCGAAACCAAGAGCCGAATTGGAAGGGGGCTCTGGCCTAGCCTGGCAGGACATCCGCCAAGATCGTGGCCCCCACGCGCCGCATTGCCGCCATCCTCTTCACTGACACGGTAAGCTATGCACCTCGTCCGCGCGGGCCCACGAGGCCGGTGCGCTCGATCTGCTCCGCCAGCAGGCGGAACTGGTTCGCCCGCTCGTAGCCGTTCACCAAGGCCGTGAGTCCATCGCTCATGAGGTCCGGGGAGCCACTCGTCGTGAGATCCCTGCTGCGACGCCGCTAGTCATCGAATCCGGTAACCGGCGGATTGCGCCCTGCTTGCCACAGTAGGGCATTCATCTCGCCACGGTGCTGAAGCTCTTCCTCCATCATGTGCACCAGAAGCTCTCGAAGCACGATGCGGTTCCGAGTGCGCCACCTTTTCGGAAGGGCGAAGCGTCGGTCGAGGTCGCCAGGTTGAAGCGAACCGAGCACACGGAGGACGCGACGGTCGACGCCCCGCATCTCCCGCCGGGCCTCGGCGAGCGTGTACCCGACGTCCGAGCGGGTACCAATCGGGCGTGGCTCCGCGAGCGTAGACCTCGTCGAACCACAGGCGATAGGCATCTAGCACGTGCATGAAGATGTCCACGATTGAGGGGTAGGAGGCCCCGCGGTCCTGAAACCGAGCGCGGGGCGGGAGCTTCCAGATCGCGGTCAGGTACTTCGCTCTCGTTCGCGAGTTGTAGGCGTAGATGCTCCGAATGAGGTCAAGGTCCGAGGTCATCGACCCCCGATGGCTGACCCCGGTATATCCTCAACCTACCCTCTTTCGAACGAGGGATTCGAACCCCCGAAGAGAGACCGAGTGCAGGTGACCTGTGCCTCGCCATCACGGTCGCCACCTCACCCCCCTATGCGAACGTTTTTGAATTGAAGGCGGTTGGCGTGGGTTATGCCCCTGTACATGGACACCCACCGAAACGTGAAGGGCGTTACCGCCGCGGCCGTCGGAGAAGCCCATGCCAAGGACCTCAAGGTGCAAGGCAAGCACGGCGTAAACTATCGCAGCTACTGGGTCGATGAGAAGAGCGAGACCATCTTCTGCCTAGTCGAGGCGCCGACCGCCGAGGCTGCGGCTCGAGTTCACAAAGAGGCCCACGGCCTCGTCGCCGACGAGATCCACGAGGTCCATCAAGGCTGAGTCCCCTCTCTCGGCGGCCCCTTAGCGGGGACGGGGAGAGCCTCCATGTCCAAGACTTGGTCGGTCATTTGGCCACGCCAACCCGGTTCCGGGGCCGGTTCTGGTCCTGGAACCGGGTTGGCGCACGGGAAGGGTCGGCTAAGTCCCGAAGACGGCCATCGGCGCTACAGCACCCACGCCGGTCGCCGCTTCGATGGTCTTGACTACTCCGGTACTCCTTTCCGAGGGCGGAACGGCCCCCGCAGTCGGAGAATGGAGGGAATCGGGGGCGGGCGTCGGGAGGGTTCCGATGCCGGGGCCAGGTCTGGAACGATTCTTCCGATTCTATTCCAATTGGGATAACCCTCCGCCAGGAGCGCGTGGTCGATGATGGGCCGCAGTAAGCGCGGGGGCGACGGGAGACCGCGACCCGGGGGCCGAGAATCCATGTTCGTGTTCACGCCCACGACGAAACCGCTCCCGACCCACGCGGAGAACATGGGTTGTTAATACCGGGAAACGCTGACAGATTGAAGGGCCGGGAGGCCCGTGATGTCGGAATGAAGCCCGAGGAGCTGGCGGAGCTGATGCAGACGTTGGACGACGCTTGGAACGCCGGACCTGCCAGCCCACTCTGGGAGACTTTCAAAAAGCGACACACGGAGGGCGTCGCGGTCTACTGGCCCGGCCAACCAGAACCCACGAGGGGACGGCACAACCACGACGTGGAAGCCGTGGAGTTCTTCAAGACCTTCCCCGACAACCATCTGATTAACCGCCCGTACAAGCTCTTCTTCGCGGCCGGCCACAATACCTGCTCGGTAGCGGATTTCTCCGGGACGATGAAGGGACCGATGAAGATGGGGGAAGGCAAGGTCATCCCGCCCACCGGAAAGGGCTTCCAGGTGGAATTCTGCACCATCGCGACGTGGAACGACCGAGGAGAAATCACGGAGGAGAGACTCTTTTACGACCTCGTGGGCCTAATGAAACAGATTGGGCTCTCCTGACGGAACACCGCTCGTATCGACCGGAATCTACCCCGGAACTTTGCCTCTCGGCTTGCTCCAAGCGCGTTGGCCCGAGCGAATCGAGCATCGACCCGGGCCGCCCAGGCTCGTGAAGGACGCGGGCGGCCGATGACGTGACCGCAAGCCGCGGGCGCGACGAGGACCGGCCGCGAGGAGCGTGCAAGACGCTCAGTTTTCGTCTCCTCGCGTGGGGATTAGCCCCTTTCGGATCCAGGATAGGTATTCTTTCACCCGCCTACCTGTTCAAATTGGGGATCGTCTCTTCACGTCTCCTGTGGCGGGACAATGGATATGTCGTTAAAGGCGGAAACCCCCTCGAAGCTGCAGCGCGAAGCGGCCCGCAACATCGTGACCAAGTACCTTAAGGTCCGAGCGGGAGAGAACGCGATCATCGAGTCATGGAACCACACGATGCCCATGGCCTCGGCGATGGTCGATGAGGTCCGCCGTGTGGGCGCCAAAGTCCTCCTCTTTTACAACGACGAGGACGCGTGGTGGCGCGCGATCGACCGGAAGCAGAGCAAACTCCTCGGCAAGTCGATCGCCTCGGAGTGGGCGGCCTTGAAAGCCACGGATGTGTACGTGAATTTCTGGGGTCCGGGCGACACCGACCGCATCGAGAAGCTTCCCGAGAAGCCCGGCAACGCAGCGTTCGCGTCGAACTGGCCCTGGTACGAGGTCGCCAGGAAGGCGCGACTCCGGGGAGTGCGGATGACCACTGCGTTCGTGACAGAGGGACGAGCTAAGGAGTGGGGCGTGGACCTCGCACAGTGGGAAGAGAGCATGCTGCGGGCATCTCTCATCGACCCGGAGGAGCTGGCCAAGAGCGGGGCTCGGCTCGGCAAGGCGCTCGCACGCGGAAAGAATGTGCGGATCACCCACTCGAATGGAACCGACCTGGAAGTCGCCCTGGCCGGGGCCGCTCCACGGTTGTCCGACGGCAGACCCCGCCCGTATGGCAAGGGAGATTCTCCATCCGGCATGCTGCAACAAATCCCCGCCGGAACCGTCGACGTGGCACTCGACTCCAAAACCGCGGAGGGGACCTTCCACGCTAGCCGCCGGACCAATATCTGGTGGAACTGGCACGCCGGGGGAACCTTCGAATTCGCTGACGGCAAGCTTGCCTCGTATTCCTTCGAGGAGGGAGAGGAAGAGTTTGCCCGTCAGTACAAGAACGGCACGGCGGGCAAGGACCGTACCAGCGTTCTCAAACTCGGGCTGAACCCGGCCGTTAAGGATGTCCCCAACTTGGAAACCGTCGAGGGGGGTGGCGTGTCCCTGCAAATCGGGGGGAACCAGTATCTCGGGGGCACCAACAGATCGAGTTTCTTTACTTGGATTTCGCTCGCCGGCTCCGAGATCGCGATTGACGGGACTCCCGTCGTCCGTGCCGGAAAGATCCTCTAGTGCCTCGTCCACCCGCAGTGTGCGAGACGCGGAGTGGCCTCCGCAGTTCGACCGGGCGTGGAATCGGACGCGCGGGTCGAACAGGTTCTTCTGCTGGGGCCAGGCTTTGAACGGCTCTTCCCATTCCATACCGGTGCTGTGAGGTGAGCTACACTCGTGATCGAGGGATCCCCAGTTACACCGCCCCCTCGCGAGAAAACGGTGCGAACGGTCGACCCGAGTACCTCCCCCTTGGAAAAGAGCGGGTTAACGAATCTCCCTGCGGACGAGGACATTGCTCTGGCCGAATGGCCGGACAACCGTGAATCCCTCCTGCTCGAACATACTGGCCGCGCCGAACCAAGTGGCCACCGCCTTCCGGTGTGTTGCAGGGTACGCCTCGACGATGCCACCTCCGTGCCGTCGAATCGCATCCAAGGCGGCGTGGAGGGCGAACCGGGCGATCCCTGATCGACGAGCGGGTCGATCCACGAAGAAGCACGTGATGCGCCAGGCCGCAGGCATGCCCAGAATCCCGGCCATGGCCACGTACTTCCGCCCGTGCTCGATCCTCGGAAGGTCTTCGCGCCGGCCGAACTGACACCAGCCCACGGGCTGATTTTCCCGGTAGACAAGAATACCGTGAGCGTGGCCCGCAAGGAGCAGCGATCGATGGTCTCGGCGATTTGCCTCTTGGCGCACCGTGCTGTCGAGGGGGCCCGTTGGACCTTCGCGGTGGTAGAACATGCACCAGCAACCGGCCTGCACCCCGTGATACTTGCGAAACAGAACTTCGAAGTCCTTCCAGCGTTCCGAGTCGAGCTCGAACGCCTCTAGCGCCTTAGTCGCCGACATCGGTTTCGGTCCCACGCTAACGGTAAACAGCCCGACTCTCGTGGAGTCATGAAGGTTTATCCTCGGCAGGTTCTATGGCAAAGGTATCCCACTCTAGTTAACCGCCCCTTTGCAAAGATCGAGCCGAAGCGGGACAATGCTAGGAATCTCTTATGCCGGGGCCAGGCATTGAACGAATCTCGGATTCCATACCGGGGGTTTGATGCGGGACGCGCGCTGCCGATAACGCGGCCGCGATGAACAGGAAGCGGCCGGCACCTACGGTACGCGCGATAGCACCGTCAGCGCGCGGAGCGTGATCATCTTGCTTGGTTTTCCTTCGGCCTCGAACGTCAGAGGCACCGGGCAGTTCCCGGGGTGCTTCGCAAACCAGTCGACGAACTCCTGGTAGGGATCCGGTTGGACGGCGTCGAGGTCCCACTTTCCATCGGGCCGCCGCTTCCTGCGCAGGAGGTCGACTGCGTATCCCAGTCGCGGGTCTTTGCCGTAGCCGAGCGCGGTCAGGCAATCCAGTCCGACCAACAGGTCGTAGTAGTAGTGCACGGGCCAGTGGAAGCGGTACCATGGCTCGTACCGGTCGCCCTGCTTGTGGAGCCCGTGCTCGAGGTAGTACTCGGCAGTCCGCTCCACGACTGCCTTCATCTCCGGACTCCACTTGGAACGAGGGTACGCGGCGAAGGCGCCCAATCCCTCCCACGCGTCAAGCGAACGGCTCGTGGCCGGCCCGTTCTTGACGTAACGGCAGGACCAGCCCCCCTGCGGATGGGCGGTCTGGACCAGCCATTCGAGGGTCTTGCGGACTCGAGGGTCCTCCTCGTAGCCCAGGCGAAGGAGGCCGCGCGCCATGTTGGCCGTGTAGCAGTGGTGCCCCTTCCCCTTCCCGAACCCTCCAACCCCCCCGCCCTCGAGCGGCGACTTGGCCATCCAATACTCCGCCGACGCTGCCACCTCCGGGATGGCGCGCGTCGCCCCCAGATCGGCCAACGCGACCATGGTCCAGTGGGTCGCGGTGAACCGGGGCTCCATCCAGCCTTTGTCCCGCTCCCACCATCCGGCTTCGTTTCGGCGGGCAAGTGTATCCGCCACCCATCCCCTAGTTGGGATCTGTCCCTTGACCTTGCGAACCTCCGCGTTGTTCTCCTTCTTCCCGAGGAGTTGGGTCAACGCGAGGTATCGGACCGACGGCTGCTCGGGTTCGAGTAACCAATCCAGGACCTTGTTGCCGGACACAGGCGCGCGGACGAGCCTACCCGTACATGACCCTAACGAGGAGAAACCCCCCGTCCTCCCCCGCATACCAGGAAATGTGGAACTGTCTCTCGATCGCAGCCACAAATTACGAGACACGCGCGGCCGATGACCCGATCTCGAGGAAGGCTCGACCCCCTTTCGGTAACGCTCCCCTTCGCACGGGTGGAGCCGAAGAGGGACGATGAAAGGAATTTCTTATGCCGGGGCCAGGATTTGAACCTGGGAACTCCTGCGAGAGCAGATCTTGAGTCTGCCGCCTTTGGCCACTCGGCCACCCCGGCTTATGCGTCGGAGGAGCGAGGCATGTTTATGCTTCTTCCGAACCCTCGTCGTCCTCGGATTCCTCGGTCGCCTCCTCGACGGGACCCACGAACGTCTGGTCCTCCTGGGGCGCCTCGACCCGAGGCGCATCGGGGAGAGTGCCGGTCCGGGTCCGAGCTTTGGTCACCGTTCGTCGCGCGCGACCGCAGCGAAGGCAGGTCCGCACGCGCCGCCCCGCGCGCAACCGGGTTCGGACCGTGCGGCCTTCGACCCAATAGGACGAGCAGCCACGGCAGAACACCTCTCGGTACTCGGGGAGGAGCCGGACATTGTATCGGGTCCCGATCTTCCGGGCCAGTCGGACATACCGGTCGGCGAGCGCGCCGCTCCCTGCGGTCGATTCGCGCTCCGCCAGGGCGAACAGGTTGGTGATTCGTTCCTGGGCGACGCGCACCATCGTGGAGGTGCGACGGCCCCGCCGACCGCCCCGTCTCAGGGACCCTGCGGTTGCTGGCATACGGGGCAGTAGACGGCGGCCCGGGCGATGAGCGTGCCGCATCGGAGGCAATACTTCCCGTGGGGCGGGGGAGGGGTCGGGGCGGCCGGGGGTGGGACCCAGGCCGGCGGTGGGGAGGGAGGGGGCTGGGAAGTACCCAGCGGGGGAGCCGCAGGGGCTCCTCCCGAGGCAGCTGGGGCAGGCGGAGGAGGAGCCGCCCAATTGCCGGCTGGGGGGGAGGTCCCGAGGGGAACCCCTCCGCCCCGGGGCCCCGCGGCCTGAGGGAGGGTGAAGCCGCACTTGGCGCAAAAGAGAGCGCCGTCCCGCGCGCTGGCGCCGCAGTGGACGCACACGGCCATGTCGGGAGGAAGGTATATGCGATATTTGACCGTCAGGGAGTCGGTGAGACACCGGTCGGTTGCTCTGGTCACTCGGGACCCCGCCCTCTACGGAGAGCTTGCGGGTTTTCTCCGAGAGCAACGTTGGCCGTCGGTGAGCCTGCTTCCCGGGCAGCGAATCCCGGACAGTGTGGTCGCCGTCCTTACCTCGGCGGAGGAGGCGGCTTCGATCTCCCATCGCCGGGTTCTCCCCGTCGCCCCCGGCGGGGACCGACACGCGCTATCGGCGGCGGTCGAGCAGGCCTTCGACTCCGGGGACTCCCAGGAGGAGTTGATCGTGGGGATCGACCCGGGTCCGCGCCCCGGGTATGCCATCCTCGCCGGGACGCGGTGCCTGGGGACGGGGTCGCTCGAATCCCCCGAATCCGCGGGGTCCCTCGCCAGTCACCTGAGACACCGTTTCCCGTCGCGGCCGGTTCGGTTCCGCGTGGGAGCCGGCGACCCCCCCTCCCGCAACCGGATCGTCAACGCGCTTCTGGGCCACCAGCGCTGGGTCGAGCTCGTCAACGAACGTGGGACGACCCCCCGGGGCCATCGGCGACCGCGGGACCCGGCGGCGGCCCGCACCATCGCCCATAGCCCTGGCGTCCTGATCCGGGAACGGATCCCGACGACGTTCACCCCCGGTGAGGTCGCCAACCTGCAACGACTGAGCCGGGAGCGGAGCGACGGCCAGCTGACGATCTCTCGGTCCTCCGCCCATCGGGTCCTCCGCGGCGAGCTGACCCTCACGGAGGCGGTCGACCAGGCACGGGGCGGCGGCCCGCGCCAACAAGGGTCGGGCTCGGCGGCCCCGGAACCCCTTTAATCCCACTCTCGCTCGGACGCTGTGTGCCGCTCACTCCGGAGGTCGAGGTCCGGAGCCGACGGCTGGTGCTCGAGAACGCGCTCGAGCACGCGGGGGCAGCCCGCGTCGACCCGATCGTCGCACGCCTGCTCGCGACCGACCCCCTGCTGCGCCCCCATGCACCGGAGGTCCGCGACCTCGTGTCCCGACTGGTGGCCGACGCCCGTTCGATCCCGCCGAGGGAGCTCGAGGACCGTCTGGCGGAACTGGGAGGCCCCGAGGCCGCCCGGGCGCGGTCGACCTCCTCCCCCGCAGCCGAGTTCCCGGACCTCCCGGGGGCGGTCCCGGGGAAGGTCGTGCTCCGCCTCGCTCCGTTTCCGAGCGGAGTGCTGCACGTGGGTCACGCTCGGATGCTCTTCCTGAACGAGCTGTATCGGGAGAGGTACGGGGGAAGGATCCTCCTCGTGTTCGACGACACCATCGGGTCGGAGGAAAAACGGGTCGAGGCCGAATTCTACGACCTGATCCGCGGTGACTGCGAGGCAGCCGGCGTCCATCCGGATGCGGTCTACTACAAGTCCGACCGGATCCCGAGCTTCTACCCCTGGGCCCGTCGCGTGATCGAAAAGGGCGCGGCGTACGTCTGCCGGTGCCCCGCGGAGCTCTTGCGCGACCATCGCGCCCTCGGCGTCGCGTGCCCCGAGCGCTCCCAAACCCCGGGAGAGGCTCTCGATGAGTGGGAGCGGATGCTCGAGAACGCCTACGGTCCGGGAGGGGCCGTCCTTCGGCTGAAGACCGACCTCCAGGACCCCGACCCCGCCTTCCGCGACCGCGTCCTCTTCCGCATCAGCCACCTCGACCATCCGCGCGTGGGGACCCGGTATCGGGTCTGGCCCACGCTCGAGTTCTCCTGGGCGGTCGACGACATCGAGCTCGGGATCACTCACGTGCTCCGCGGCAAGGACTTGGTGATGGAGGACCGTATGCAACGGTACATTTGGGACCTGCTCGGGATCTCGGGTCCCCCCTTCCTCCACTGGGGGATCCTCCGCGTGCGGGAAGCCAAAGTCGCGAAGAGCAAGGCCTACCGGGAGATCAAGTCCGGGCTCTTCGACGGTTGGGCGGACCCCCGAACCTGGTCGCTGCGGTCGCTCGACCGACGCGGGGATCACGAACGAGGCGCTCCGAGCGTTCATCCTCTCCTTCGGGATGTCCCTCTCCGACATCGAGGTTCCGGCCGAGACCCTCTACTCCGAGAACCGCAAGCGGATCGACGCGACGACGGCGCGCCGAGCCTATGTCGCGGAACCGACCCGCGTCCAGGTCGACGCCTGGCCCGAGGAGCTCCGGTCGGTCGAGCTCCCGAATCACCCGGACCGACCGGAACTCGGCCTACGTCGGGCCCCCGCAGGACCCGTGTTCCATCTCGCCCGGCACGACCTTGTCGGCCGGGAGGGAAGTGAGGTCCGACTGAAGGACCTCGCCAACATCGAGCTCCCTGGGACGCTGCCGGCTCCGGGAGAGACCGTGCGGGCCCGCTTCACGAGCCGCGCGAACAAGCGGATCCCCCGGCTTCAATGGGTAGGAGAGCCCGGCCCGGTACCCGTCGACGTGCTCGGCCTCGAGGGGGACCACACCACCGGGCTCGGCGAAGCCGCCCTCGCGGGGGCGCAGCCCGGGGAGGTCTTCCAGTTCGAACGGGTAGGGTTCGTCCGGGTCGAACGGGATTGGCAGCCGGGGTCCGCCCCCCTTCGGGTCGTCTACGGGCACCCGTGAACGGAGCCGAAAGATTAGAAGCGCGAAGGACGATGTCGCCCGCACGGCCATGAAGTTCCTTCACACCTCGATCACCGTCCGTCACATGGAAGAGAGCCTGAAGTTCTACACCGAGGTCCTCGGCCTCCAGTTCGAACGCCGGAGGACGATCCCCGAGAACAAGGCCGAGATCGCCTTCGTGCACGACCCCCAGAGCGGAGCGCGCGTCGAGCTGACCCACTGGGACGGGAAGGAGAGCTTCGAGGCCGGAGAGCAGCTCGACCACCTCGCCTTCGAGGTGGAGGACCTCGACCGGTTCCTCCTGCACGTCCGTACCAAGGGCGTGACCGTGGCGAAGGAGCCGTACCGGCTCTCGGGAGGGACCTCGCGGATCGCCTTCATCCTCGACCCTAACGAGGTCTGGATCGAACTCATCGAGCGCGCGAAGCCCACTGCCTAGTGGGGGAGCCCGACGCTCGGTGGCCGCCCACGCGTCGTCCGACGAGCAGCGACGGCTCCTTCGCGCGGTCCTGGTGGCGACGTTCTTCGTGAGGTTCGCTTTCGGGCTCACGATCGTCGTCTTCGCGAGCTACATCACCCACCACTCGAGCGGGCTCACCGGCACGGACGTGGGCGTGGCGGGCGTGGTCAGCGCCATGGCCCCCCTCGGCGAGTTCTCGACCGTCATGTTCTCCGGGCTGCTCGCGGACCGGTACGGTCGCTGGCCGGTGCTCTATGCCGGCATGGCCGGGGCCGCCGTCCTGTTCGCGACGGTCGCGCTGACGCGGGACGTCTACGCCCTGGGTGCGATCAACTTCCTCTTCGGGGTCGGCAGCGGGGCCATCCTCGCCGCGAGCCTCGCGGTCATCGGGGACCGAGCCGAGGAGAGCCATCGGGGCTACGAGATGGGTCGGTTCGACGCGGTCAACCTGTTCGGATGGACCGCAGGGATCGGGATCGGACTTGGCCTCCTCGGGGTGCTCTCCAATTCCCATCTCAACCTAGTGTTCCTGGCGGGCGCCGCCGCTCTCGCGCTGGGGCTCGGTACCACCCTGCTGCTGATCCGGGGGACCGCGCGGCGCTCGGGCACCCGTCAATACTCGGTGGCCGCGATCCTCGCCAACGTCGTCCGCAAGAGCGTGCTGCTGGTCACCGTCCCCTGGCTGGTCATCTACGTCCTGATCGGCACCGCGCTGGTCTTCATCGGACCGGCCGCGAGCGGGGCGGGAATCTCCACGACCTTGCTGGCCGGGGTCATCGTCGGCGGCGGGCTCCTCCTCGTGGTCACCCAACCCTACTACGGCGGCTTGGCCGACCGGTTCGGCCGGACCCGGCTCATGACGGTGGGAGCGACGGGGTTCGTCGCGGCCATGGGATGCGCCTGCCTGCTCGTTGCGTTCGGCCCGAAGCTCCCCATCCTGGGGGCCCTCGGGGTCAGCGCCGCGGTCGCGCTCGCCTACGGCCCCGCCGCGCTCGCGGCCCTCGCCGACCTTTCGCGCGAGATGAACCGCGCGACGACGATGGCGATCTACTCCCTCACCATCTCGCTCGGCATGGTCCTCGGGATCTTCGGGTCCACCACCCTCTACTCCAACTTCCAGAACGACGGGCTCTACGCGTTCTTTGGTTCGATCGCGGCGGCGCTCGCACTGCTCACCCTCGCCCGCGTCCGGGAGACCCGGCCGACCGACGCGCCGGCGCCTACGACTCCGGCTCGATGACCACGTGGTGGATGATAGGATAGGCGAGCTTCACGGCGGCCGCGGCGTCATCGATCGCTTTCTCGAGCTGGTCGGTGGTCAGGTCGTCCCGGAAGTTGACTCGCAGCGCAAGCAAGGCATCCTCGGGCCCGATGAGCATCGACTGCGCATCGCGGACGCGGGCGACCCGGGAATCCCGTTCCACCAGCGCCAGCACCCCCCGGGTCGTCCGTGGGTCGAGGGCACGACCGACCAGGTACTCTCGGCTTTCCACGGCGAGCACGATCCCCGCCAGGAACAGGATCATCCCTTCGATGATCGCCGTGAGCCCGTCCAGCGAATCGCGGCCGGTCCGGTAGACCGCCAGGAGCCCCACGAGCGCGGCGACCGCCCCCACGATCGCGATGAGGTCCTGGTAGAAGATCGACTTCAGCCCCTGGTTGGCTGAGGCGAGAAGCTGGCCGAGCGTCTCCCGCGAGGTCCGAAGCTCGCGGAGCGTGACGGCGATCCCCACCACGCTCGTTCCCAGCGTCGCCCCCACCACGACCAGGGCGTACCCTAGGTGGGTGATCGCGCCCGGGTTCGTCAGCTGATCGAACCCGACCACCAGGGCGAAGAGGCCCGCGACGGTGAACGAGACCACGATCGAGACGAACGCCCAGAAGAACCGCTCTCGCCCGTGGCCGAAGGGGTGGTCGTAGTCCGCCGGTCGCCGGGAGAGGTACAGGCCCCAGAGCAGGAACGCACTTCCTACGAGGTCGGTGACGGTGAAGATGGCCTGGGAGAGGACGGCCCGGGACCCCGATATCTCGGCCACGATCAGGTTGAGCACGAACAGGGTGGCGTTGAGTACCAATCGTGGCGCCTACGACGACTTGGGGACGCATCCGGCTCCCGGGTTCTCCTCCGGGAGTCTACCAAGCGCGGCTGGGGCGGTTAAGGGTTCCGGAGTCGGGACTCCGGTCTTCACCGAGACCCCGCGAACGACCCCGGAGCCGCCCGTCCCTTGTCTCTCGCGCCTCGCATTTGAGTTAGTTTCATATAGAAGCGCAAGCCTCCCCCGGCTGGTGAGCTACTGATGCAGGGTACCCCAATCCTCGTCCTGAGGGAAGGCACCGAGCGCGAGCGCGGCAAGGGAGCAACGGCGAACAACATCGCCGCGGCGCGGGCGGTGGCGGACGCGGTCCGCACCACGCTCGGCCCCCGCGGGATGGACAAGATGCTGGTCGACTCGATGGGCGACATCACCATCACGAACGACGGCGTCACGATCCTCAAGGAAGTCGACGTCGAGCACCCGGCGGCCAAGATGATCGTCGAGGTCGCCAAGACGCAGGACCAGCAGTGCGGCGACGGCACGACCACGGCGGTCGTCATCGCCGGGGAGCTGCTGAAACGCTCGGAGTACCTGCTCGAACAGCACGTTCACCCCACGGTCATCACGCGCGGATTCCAGCTGGCCCTCCAGGAGGCCAAGCGCCTCCTCGAGACCGAGATCGGCACGACCGTGAAGGTCGACGACGAAGCGATCTTGCTCGACTGCGCCACGACGGCGATGGGCTCGAAAGGGGTCTTTGGCTCTCGGGACAAGCTCGCGAAGATCGCCGTGAACGCGGTTCGGAAGATCGCCGAGCACCGGGGCGACAAGGTCGTCGCGGACGTCGACCAGATCAAGGTCGAGAAGCGGGCCGGCGGCACCATCGGGGACACGGAACTGCTCGACGGGATCCTCCTTGACAAGGAGCGGGGACACCCCCGGATGCCGACGCAGGTGTTGAACGCGAAGATCGCCCTGCTCGCTTCGTCCTTGGAGGTCAAGAAGACCGAGATCGAGAGCAAGATCAACATCAAGAACCCGGCCCAGATTCAGAGCTTCCTCGACGAGGAAGAGAAGAACTTCCGTCACATGGTCGAGGAGATCAAGGCGGCCGGCGCGAACGTCGTGGTCTGCCAGAAGGGCATTGACGACGTCGTCCTCCACTTCCTGGCGAAGGAGAAGATCTACGCGGTCAAGCAGGTCAAGGAGTCCGACCTGCAGAAGCTCGCGCGCGCCACGGGCGGAAAGATTGTCACGGGCGTGAAGGAGCTCACCGCCTCCGACCTCGGCTCGGCGGCGAAGGTCGACGAGCACAAGATCGGCGACGACCACATGACGTTCGTCACGGGCTGCGCCAACCCGCGCTCCGTGTCGATCCTCATCCGGGGGGGCACCGAGCACGTCACGCAAGAGGTCGAGCGATCGCTGCATGACGCCCTCAAGGTCATTTCGAGCGTGCTCGAGGACGGGGTCGTTTGCCCCGGCGGCGGCGCCACGGAGATCGACCTCGCGGTCAAGCTCCGGAAGTGGGCCGGCTCGGTCGGCGGGCGCGAACAGCTCGCGGTCGAGGCGTTCGCCCAGGCGCTCGAGTGCATCCCGTGGGCCCTCGCCGAGAACGGCGGCTACGACTCGATCGACACCCTGATCCAGCTCCGCAGCGCCCACGAGGGCCCCAACGCCAACAAGAATGTCGGCGTGAACCTCGCGGACGGGAAGGCCGCGGACATGTGGAAGCTCCGCGTGGTGGAGCCGGCGCGGGTCAAGCGCCAGGCGCTCACCTCGGCGACCGAGGTCGCTTCGATGGTGCTTCGGATCGACGACATCATCGCGTCGAAGAAGTCCAGCCCGCCCGCCGGCGGCGCTGGCGGCGGCCACGACCACTAGGTCCCCCGGACCAACCTCTTCTTGCGCCGGCCTCCCGTGGGAGCACCGGCGCGGCCTCCCCCCGGACCCATCGAGCTCGGGACCACGCAGGTTCAATTACCGCCGAGGCTCCTCCCGACCCCGCGGAGGTACCTCGACGAAGCTGACCGTCCTCGGGGGTGATGGGGGGTTTCCGAGCCCGGGCGGCGCTTGCGGCGGCTATCTGATCGAGCACGCCGACTTCCGACTGCTGGTCGACCCAGGTTACGCGACCTTCCCCCAGCTTCTAAAGCGGGTCCGGGCGGACCAGGTGGACGCGGTCATTGTCAGTCACGGCCACCCGGACCACTGTGCCGACCTGAACCCGCTGCTCCGGGCCCGTACCCTGCGAGACGTTCCGTGCCCGCCTCTCCCCGTGTATGCCCTGCCGGGGGCCCTGGGCCCGGTGTTGGGGCTCGACCGGCTCGGCATGCTCGACCGGGCGATCCTTCGGCACGAGTTCGACGCAGGGAGCCAGTTGACGGTCGGGCCGTTCCGCATCTCCACCCTGTCCCTCCCCCATTTCGTTCCGAACGTCGGCGTGCGAGTGAACGCCGGGGGCGAGGTGCTGGCCTACACCGGAGACTCCGGCCCGAGCCCCAACCTCGTTCCCCTCGCCGAGGGAGCCGACCTCTTCCTCGCCGAGGCGACCTACACCGATGAGGTCCCGGAGGATTCGGCCCACTCCCTCTCCAGCGCGCTCCAGGCCGGCGAGGTCGCCCGCCGGGCCCACGCCCGTCGGCTCCTCCTGGCCCACGTATGGCCGGGCACCGACCGGGACGAGTTGGAGCACGCGGCCCGCGGGGGGTTCGCCGGACCCGTGGCCTCGGTCGTGCCAGGGATGACGGTCGACCTCGCTCGGAAGACCGAGGGCCACCAGTCCTTCTAGCGGGATGAGACCCCCACCAGGGAATGCCGAGGGTTCGGCCCGAACCCATCACGGACCCGCGGCCCGAAGGTTTCTTAACGAAGGGCGGGTAGGCCGCTCGGCATGCGTACCAAACAGGTCGAAGGCGTACTTCGCCTCGATGTGGTGGCCCTGGAGCCTCGCCCGGCCATCTACCTCGCCTACGATGGCCTTGCGGGGCTCAGCCAGCGGCCCATCCTGCGCGACCTCGTGGATGAGCTGGCGCGCAAGGGGCCCGACGACCTCGCCAAGTTCCTCGAGACCCTCCGGCGCCGCCACTCCGGACAGGTCCACGTGTACTTTGCGGACTACGTGAGCTACGGGATTGGCGGTGGCGACGCCACCTCCGAATTCTTCCTGGGCACGTTCCTGGTCCTGCACGAGCCGGCCCGCCCGGCCGCTGACGGCCCTGCCGTGCCGGAGCATCTCGCCCTCTTCCGCCCCGGCGGGGTAGAACGCCTCTCCCTCGAAGGGGTCAGCGCCTAGAGCGGGCCTCGCAAGAACCATCTCCTAGCCCTCGTCTCTCGGAACGGGCCGGAACATGGACGAGACCCCCCTCGAGCACGAGCGTCGGGCGAAGGTCGCCCGGTGGCGGGAGGAGGGACGCGAACCCTACCCCTGGGGGTTCCCGGGCCGGGTGCCGACCGAGCTCGTACGGAACCAGTGCCTCTCGCTCGCCTCCGGCCAGGAAGCCGAAGGAGACCCGGTGCGGGTCGCCGGCCGCCTCCATGCCCTTCGGGTCCATGGCGGTACCGCCTTCGCGGACATCGACGACCTCGCGGGGTCCCTCCAGCTGATCCTGCGCGCCGACGTTCTCGGCGAAGGACCCTACCACGCCTGGCTCGGGGACCTCGACTCCGGCGACCTGATCGGTGCGGAGGGACGGCCGGCGCTCTCGCGACGAGGAGAGCCCTCCCTCATGGCCGCTCGGGTCGAGCTGCTCGCCAAGGCGATCTCTCCACCTCCGGAGAAGTTCCACGGCCTCCAGGACGTCGAGGAACGTCTCCGTCGTCGCTACCTGGATCTGCTGTCGTCTCCCGAGACCCGGGCCCGCTTCCGGGCCCGCTCGATCCTCGTCCGGGAGACCCGCAGCTTCCTGGACGAGGCCGGCTTCCTCGAGGTCGAGACCCCGGTCCTCGTTCCCCTGGCGGGCGGGGGCGCGGCCCAGCCGTTCGCGACCCGCTCGAACTACCTCGGCCAAGAGATCCGGCTCCGGATCGCCCTCGAGCTTGCCCTCAAGCGCCTCCTGGTCGGGGGACTGGAGCGGGTCTACGAGCTGGGCAAGTGCTTCCGCAACGAGGACCTCGACCTCACGCACTCTCCCGAGTTCACGATGCTCGAGGCGTACTGGGCGTACGCCGATTACCAGGACATGAAGGGACTCGTCGAGCGCCTCTACGCCCGGCTGGCTTCGCGAGTGGGGGTGTTGTTGCCGGACGTTCCGGCGGCCCAGGAGGCGGCTCGAGCCTTCGCCGGGGGCTTTCAGACCGTCGACTTCGTGGAAGAGCTCGAGCGCCGGAGCGGGATCTCCCGCCTGATCGAGCGGCGCCCCGAGGAGCTCCGGGACCACGCCCGGGCGGCCGGCTCTACGGTCCCCGACGATTCCCCTCCCGGGGTCTTCCTCGACAAACTGTTCGAGCACTATGTCGAGCCGCACCTAAGCCAACCCACGTTCGTCATGGACTACCCCGCGGTGACGACCCCCCTCGCCAAGCGGCACCGGGCCCGCGCCGGCTACGTCGAACGGTTCGAGTTCTACTACCGGGGCATGGAGCTGGGCAACGCCTACACGGAGCTCAATGACCCCGACGAACAGTTCCGTCGCTTCAACGAGCAGGTGAGCGCACGCGCCGAGGACCGGTTCGCTTACGACGAGGACTTCGTCCAGGCCCTGCGCTACGGCATGCCGCCTGCGACCGGGATCGGCATCGGGATCGACCGGATGGTGATGGCCCTCACCGGGGCCTCCTCGATCAAGGACGTCATCCTGTTCCCGCTCGTCCGTCCTCGCTCCCCGTAGGGCGGGACGCCGTCCTTATCGTCCGGCCCGTGGGATAGTATCTCCATGGCCGGCCTTTCGGTCCCCCGCCCAGTCCCGCTTCGTGCCGAGGGGCTCACCGTGGCCTACGGAGAACGACCGGCGGTCCGTGAGCTCTCGCTCGAGGTTCGGCCCGGAGAGATCTACGGCCTCCTCGGCTCGAACGGGGCCGGCAAGTCGAGCACCATCAAGGCGGTGGTCGGCCTCGTGCGCCCCGCCTCCGGGCGGGTCTACGTCTTCGGGTTCGACCCCGTCACGGTGGGCCTCCGGGCGAAAGAGCGGATCGGCTACGTTCCCGAGACCTCCCTGCTCTATGAGTCGTTGACCCCGCGGGAGTTCCTCGAGTTCGTCGCGAGCGTGCGCCGCCTGCCCGGGGACCCCGCCCGCGAGCGGGGGCAGGCGTTGGTCGCCGCCTTCCGGCTGCAGGAGGAGTACGACCAGCCGATCGCCACCCTCTCCAACGGGACCCGGCAGAAAGTGCTCCTCGTCGCGGCCCTCCTCCACCAGCCCCCTCTCCTCGTGCTGGACGAACCCCTGAACCATCTCGACCCGCGGGCCGTCCGGCTGATGAAGGACCTCTTGACCCGCTACGTGGCGGAGGGGGGACGCGGCGTCCTCTTCTCGACGCACACGATGGAGGTCGCGGAGCAACTCTGCACCCGGGTCGGCATCCTGGACCATGGGGTCCTACGCGGGGAGGGGACCCTCGCGGAGCTCCGGGAGCGGGTCGCGCGAGGGGACGCGACTCTCGAGGAGATCTTCCTCGGGCTGACGGAGGAAGAGGGGGAAGTTCGGGCCGCGGTCGCCTCCCTCGAGAGGACCTGAATGGGCTGGAGGGACGCCCTCCGCCTGAGCGGCCCCGCGTTCACCGAGCTGTCGCTCCAAGCGATCTACGCGTTCCGCCAAGGCAACATCCTCCCTACCGGGGCGAGCGGAGACCTGGTCCCGAAGGCCCGCCGGCGCGTCTGGCAGAGCAAGGCGATGGTCGCGGGCCTGCTGGGCTTCCTCACGCTCGGCGCGGCGTTCCTGCTCCGGTACTCGGCACTCGTCACCGCGCGCGCCTTCCCCTACTACCTCCCGCCGCCGGTCTTCGACCTGGGCGTCCTCACCGCGCTGCTCGGGCTCGATGTCGCCTTCCTGTGGTGGACGGGGCTCCAGATCCTGCCGACGTTGCTGTCGTCCTCGGTCCTCCCGGTGCTCGAGGCGCTACCGGTCGACGAGCGGACCCTTCGCCGGGTCGCGGCCCTGGTCTACGTTCGGCTGTTCGACGTCCCGGTCCTGACGGTCCTTCTCCTCACCCCGCTCCTCGTCTCCTTCGCCCTCGGTGCGCCGGCTGGTCTCGCGATCATCCCGGGCGTCGTGTCGTCGGTGGCGTTCGCTCTGGTCCTCTCCCTCATCACCGCGCGGTTCTTCGTTCGGCGTGTCCAGAGTTCTCGAGGCGGCGGGGGCAGCACCGTCCTCCGTTGGACCTACCTCGTCCTCTGGGTCATCCCCGCGTTCGGGATGTTCGGGTTCGTCACTCTCGCACCGGCGTTCTTCACCGCCCTCTCCCACCTGACGGCGACCGGCCCCTCGGGCCCGTTCGACCTGCTCCTGCTCGCGTTCCCGTTCGCGCTCGCCGCCCTCCCGCCGGTGGCGGCCATGGGGACGGGAGCTCTTCCGCTCGGCTCGGGTGGGCTCGCGATCCTCGCGGGCGCGACGCTCGGCTATCTCGGGCTGGCCGCCGCCTGCCTGGCGTGGCTGGGGGGCGCGGTCCGCCGGGTCGGAGAGCCGCTCCACGGTGTCGCCGACGGCTCTCCCAGCGCCCGATTCGGCCTGGAGGTGACGGGACCGGTCCGGTCCGTCCTCGTGAAGGACCTACGGATCGCGAGCCGAAGTCCCGGCTACGCGTTCCTGATCCTGCTCCCGATCCTGGACGCGTTCGCCCTGGGGTTACTCTCCTACGCCCCCGGCTCCTCGACGGGCGGGGCCGATGCGCTGGCGCTTGGCGCCGTGACGAGCTCGGCTCTCCTCGCAACCTTCTTTGGCCCTGCATTCTTCGCCATCGAAGTGCTCGCCTACTCGTACGGCCGGACCCTCCCGCTCCCGGACCGGTCCCTCGTGCTTGGAAAGGTCGCGCTCGTGGTCGCGATTCTATCTCGTCTCCGCCGGGGTGGTGCTCGGGCTCGTCGACCTGCGGCTCCATGCCCCCCTCGTATTCCTGGCGTTCGTCCTCGCGGAGCTCCCGGCCGTGACGGCAGCCTCCCTCATCGAGCTCGGCCTCGTCCTCCGTCGCGCCTGCCGCAAGGGTCTGCCGGTTGTCAACCTGTATGCCGGGACCTGGACTGCGATCCTGATCTCGCTGCCCGGGCTCGTCGTCGCGGTGTTGCCCCTGGTCGCCTTCTCGCTCGCGGGAGGGAGTTCGTCGACCCTCGCCCTCGGGGCGATGGGGCTCGTGGCGACCGCCGAGCTGGGTCTCGCGGTCCCCGTGCTCCTCGGGAGGGGTGGCTCCTGAGCCCAGCGACCCTCCCCTCCCGGTTCGAGCCCCGCGAGATTCGAGGCACGATGGCAGGAGGCCTGGGCGAAAGTTCGGGCGTTCCATGCGCCCGACCGGCCCGAGGGCCCGACCCGCTTCTCCCTCATCCTGCCGCCCCCGAACGTCACGGGCATCCTCACCCTCGGCCACATGCTCGGGGACACGGTCATGGACCTCCTCAGCCGGTATCACCGGATGCGGGGGGAGCCGACGCTGTGGCTTCCGGCCGCCGACCACGCAGGACTCTCGACACAGGTCGCGGTTCGGCGCGCTCTGGCGAAGGAGGGGGTCCGGTTCGAGACGTTGCCGCGCGAGGAGGCGCTGGCGGCCGTCGAGAGGTGGCGACGGGAGCACGAGGCGACCATCCGCGCCCAACTCGAGGCAGGGGGCTTCTCCCTCGACTGGTCCCGGTACCCGGTACACCATGGACCCGGGAAGCATCCGCGCCACCCGGCAGGTCTTCGTCCAGCTCTATCGGGAGAACCTGATCTATCGGGCGGAGAGGATGGTCAACTGGGACCCGCGCCTTCGCACGGCCATCTCCGACCTCGAGGTCGTGCACTCCGAGCAGACCGGCACCCTCGTCACGCTAACCTACCGATGGGCGGACGGGGCGCCCGGCGGCCTCGAGGTAGCTACGGTCCGCCCCGAGACCATCTTCGGCGATGTCGCCGTGGCGGTCCACCCGGAGGACTCGCGACACGCCGCAGCCGTCGGGCGGTCCGTGGTCGTTCCCCTCACCGACCGGGCCGTGCCGGTGATCACCGACCCGGCCATCGACCCGACCTTCGGCTCCGGCGCGCTCAAGGTGACACCCCGCCACGACCTGGTCGACTACGAGGTCTTCCGCCGACACCCCGACCTCCCGATGCCCCCCGATATCCTCGACGACCACGCGCGACTGGTCGGCGAATGGGTTCCCGAACGGCTCCGGGGGCTGGACCGGGAGGAAGGCCGAAAACAGACCCTGGAATGGTTGCGCGGGGAGGGGTACGTTGCTCGGGAGACACCGTACCGCCACTCGGTCGCCCGGTCCGAGCGCTCCGACGCGGTCATCGAACCCCGGCTCTCCACCCAATGGTTCGTCCGGATGGCCCCCCTCGCCGCCGTGGCCGTGGAATCGGTGCGGACCGGCCGGGTCCGGATCCATCCCGACCGCTGGACGACCACCTTCTTCCGGTGGATGGAGGGGATCCAGGACTGGTGCATCTCGCGACAGGTGCTCTGGGGCCATCCCATCCCTGTCTACCACTGCCGCGCCTGCGACCAGAACACGGTGACCGCCGAGCCGCCCGTGAGCTGCGAGCACTGCGGGAAGGGCAACCTGACCCCCGACCCGGATGTGCTCGACACCTGGTTCACCTCCTGGCTCTGGCCGTTCGCCTCGCTCGGCTGGCCGGACCGAACCGGCGACCTCGACCACTACTACCCGACGAGCGTCCTCGTCACCGGCCGCGACATCATGTTCTTCTGGGTCGCCCGGATGATGATGGCGGGCGAGCACTTCACCGGCCGGGCTCCTTTCGCGGACGTCTACTTCACGGGCATGCTCCGGGACGAGACCGGTCGCCGGATGTCGAAGCATCTCGGGAACTCGCCGGAACCGATCGAGGTGATGCGGGAGCGAGGGGTCGACGCTCTTCGGTTCGGGCTCCTTTTCCCGAACCCTGCGGAGGAGGACGGGCCGTTCGGCCGCGCCTCCCTGGACGGGGGGGGGAACTTCCTGACGAAGGTCTGGAATCTCGTCCGCTTCACCCTGCCGCACATTGCCGAAGGATCGGCGCCCCCCCGGACCGCCCCGGCGCTTTCCTCCACCGCGGCTCTCGAGAACCGGTGGATCCTCTCCCGATACCGGCACACGGCGGAGGACGTGGACCGCGCGGTCCGCGAATTCGCGCCCTCCCGGGCCGCGACGCTGTTGCACAACTTTGTCTGGCACGACCTCGCGGACCGGTACGTCGAGATCGCGAAGGAGGGCCTCTCGGGACGCCGGGGGGAGCCGACGGCGCGCGAGACGCGGGAGACGCTGCTCTACGTGGTCGAACGGACGCTCCGCCTGCTCCATCCCCTCGTCCCGCACATCACCGAGGAACTCTGGCACGCCCTCCCGCACGACGGGGAGCTGCTGACGACGGCGCGATGGCCGGAGCCGAACGAGGCCCCCTCCGACGCAACCGCCGAGCTCGAGATGGAGGTCGTGCTCGAGGCGGTCCGTCTGCTGCGCAACCTCCGCGCTGACGAGCACGTGCCGGCCGGCACCCTTCCCCCGGCCTGGATCCGACCCGGGAGCTCGGAGGCCGAGACCGTCTTCCGGCAGCAACAGGGCACCGTCGAACGACTGGCCCGGGTCCAACCCTTGCAGCTTCTCGCCGCCAACGCCCCGCCGCCAGACCACGCGGGCAGCCGCGTTGCCCCGTTCGGGGAGTGCTACGTCGAGCGGCCCGAGACAGGCCCCGGGGAGTCCGAAGCCCTCGAACGGGAACGGGAGAAGCTCGTGGCACTACTCGAAAAGACCCGAGGGCGACTCGAGGATGCGGGGTTCCGGGACCGCGCGCCGGCCGAGGTCGTGCGTGAGGCGGAGGAGAAGGCCCGGGAGCTGACCGAACGGATCCGACGCATCGACGACCACATGAACGCCGGCGCCTCCAGCCCGACACTCCCATGACGCCCCGCAGCCCCCGGAAACCCGCCGGCCGAAGGCCCCCCCGAGCCCCCAAGGCCCCGGCGAGCCCGCCGATCGGGTCGATCCCCCTCGTTCAGGGAACGAAAGCCCATCCGGCGTTGGGCCTCGGTCTTTGGGGACTGGGCCGCTGGCGACCGGAGGACGAGGCCCGGACCAAGGCGACGATCGGACGGGCCTACGAGCGCGGGGTGCGCTGGTTCGACACGGCGGAAGTGTACGGGAATGGTCGTTCCGAACGCGTCCTCGGCGACGTGCTCACCCGCGCCGCTGGGGGGGCGCCGGAGGCGTTCATCGCCACCAAGGTCTCGTGGGAGCACCTGCGGCCCACCCAGGTCCGTGCGAGTCTGATCAACAGCTTGGAGCGGCTCGCTCGCCCCTCGGTCGACGAGTACCTCGTTCACGCGCCGGACCCGCACGTACCCCTCTCCGAGACGATGCCGGTCCTCGAGGCGCTCTGGAAGGAGGGCCGGGTCGGCGCCATCGGCGTATCGAACTTCGGGGTCGAGGAGCTCGAGGCGGCCGCGAAACACCTCTCCAGCGCCCGGATCGCGGTGAACCAGGTGCGCTACAACCTCTTCGACCGCGACGAAGCGGAGCCGGTCCAGGAGTACTGCCGAAAGCACCAGATCCTGGTCGAGGCCTACTCCCCGCTCGCGCGCGGCGTGCTCGCCGGTCGCTACCTGGACGGGAAGCGAATCCCGCTCGAGGTCCGGCGCTACGCCCATCGGATGTTCGAACCCGACCGCCTCCCCGAGATCCTGGCCCGGGGCCGGGCGCTCCACGAGCTCGCCGAGGAGGTGCACGTCCCCCTCGCCTCGCTCGCGCTCCATTGGCTCGCCGAACGCGGGGCCGCCCCGGTCGTCGGGGCCAGCCGGCCGGAGCAGGTCGACGAGAACCTCGCGGCGTGGGCCGTGCGCCCGCCCGCCCGGGTGCTGGCCCGCGCGGATGCGATCGCGCGGGGCGACCGTGCTTAAGCTCGTCCCAATCGACATGGACGGAACGCTGGTCGACGTCGAGAGCTCCTGGGCGGCGATCCATCACCATTTCCAGGACCACAACGCCGACGGGCTCCGCGACTTCCTTGCGGGGCGGATCGACGACCACGAGTTCATCCGGACCGACATCCGCATTTGGAGGCGGCATTCCCCCGACCTCTCGGTCGAGGAGCTCGAGGCGATCCTCGCGACCGTGCCGGTGATGCCCGGGGCCCAGCGGCTGGTGGACGGACTGCACGCTGCCGGGGCCCGCACCGCCATCCTGAGCGGGGGGATCGACCTCCTCGCCCACCGGGTCGGACGCGAGCTCGGCATCGACATCGTCCTGGCGAACGGCTTCCGGGTGACCGCCGAGGGACGACTCACGGGGGAGGGGATTGTCCGGGTCCCGATCTACGGCAAGGAGAAGGTGCTCGAGGGTCTCCAGCATCAGCTGGGCATCTCGCCGAGCGAGACCGCCTCGATCGGCAACTCCGAGATCGACATCGGCATGTTCCGACGGAGCAAGGTCGGGGTCGCCTTCCTCCCGGCGGACGACGCCGTGAGGGCCGCGGCGAGCCGGGTCATCACGGACAAGGACCTCGGCCAGGCCCTCGCGCTCCTCGACGATTTCCGGTAGGGGGAGCTCGCCCGGGGGCGGCGAAGCCTTATGGTCGCGGCCCCGGTCTAGGAACGTTCCCGATGGAAGCCTACCAGGTACTCCTCGAGCGCGCCCGTGCGAAGCTGCCGCCGGTCCGGTACGGGCGGCGAACGCTTCGTCGTGCCCGAACCGGACGTGATGACCGACGGGAAGAACACGGTCATCCGCAATTTCCAGGAGATCGCGACCGTCCTCCGCCGCGAACCCGCGCACGTGATTGGTTACCTGGCGCGCGAGCTGGGCTGCCCGGGCGTCCTCGACCTGCCCCGAGGTGTGCTCAAGTCCCGCATCACCAAGGAGCAGATCGCCTCGCGATTGAGGGAATACACCGCGAAGTACGTGATCTGTTCCGAGTGCAAGCGCCCCGACACCCACCTCTCGAAGGACGGGCGCCTGACCCTGCTCATCTGCGAGGCCTGCGGCGCCCAGCGCCCGGTGACGATGCGTCGCGTCGTGACCCCCGAGAAGCCCAAGGCCCCGGTCGAGGTCGGCGAGGTCTACCGGCTCACGATCGAGGATGTCGGGCGGCGCGGGGACGGCGTCGCGAAGAAAGAGGGATTCGTGATCTTCGTCACGGGGGCGACGCAGCGCGGGACCACCGTGAACGCGAAGGTCACGAAGGTCCTCGGGAACAACGCCTACGCGATCGTGCAGCCGTAGCGAGCGATGCGCAGCGTTCGCTGGCTGGGCCTGCTCGCGCTCTACATCGGCGCGCAGGTCGTGGGACTGGTCCTAGCCGACCCGTTCCGCACGGTCGGCCTGCAGTCGACGTCGAACCCCTCGAGCGTCACCGCCCCCCTCGCGATCATTGCCCTGATCGTCGCGGCGCCCCTCGCCATCCTCTTCATCGCGCGGAAGAAGGGCGGCCTCACCGCGCTCCGTCAGCTCATCCTGGTGGGCATCGCCGGCGCGCTCTACGTGACCCTCTACGCGACGTTCTCCCTCCTTCCGTTCCCGGGCTACCTGCCCTTCCCCTACGCCGCCGAGGAGGTCGTCGCCCCCGCGCTCGTGCTCGCCGGTGCGGTCAGCGCCAGCCTCTACCTGGCGCTTCTCACCGAGCCGCAGTGGTGGGTGGTCGACCTGGTCGGTTTCCTGGCGGCTGGCGCCCTGATCGCGATCCTTGGGATCTCCTTCGCGATCCTGCCCGCGTTCATCCTCCTGCTCGCCCTCCTCGTCTACGACGCGATCGCGGTCTACTGGACGAAGCACATGGTCTCGCTCGCCGACGCCGTGACGGACATGAAGCTCCCGATCCTGCTGGTCATGCCGGACTCCGCCGGGTACGACTACACCCAGGCCCCGGCGCTGAAGGTCCAGCGAGCCCAACCGGTCGAGGAGCGCGCCGCGCTGTTCATGGGTCTCGGGGATGTGGTCATCCCCGGAACCCTCGTCGCTTCGGCGTTCGTCTGGCTGCCCAATCATCCGCTCGTGTTCGGGGTGGGGGCGAACCTGTGGGTCGCTCTGGGGGCCCTGGCCGGTAGCCTCCTCGGCTACGGGGTCCTGATGCGCCTGGTCCTCCGAGGGAACCCTCAGGCCGGGCTTCCCCTGCTCAACGGAGGCGCCCTGCTCGGCTACGCGGTCCTCTACCTGTTGCTCTTCCACTCCCTCACGCTGGGACTTACGGGAGGGATTTAGGCCCCGGAGCCTACCTCGGTCGATGCCGCGACGGGTGGAGGACATCCGGGTCGACGACTCCCCCTCGCTCGACACGCTGATGCGCCGGCTCGAGGCGGGCGGCGGGTTCAGCGCGAAAGGGGTCGCGGACGGGGTCGACCTACTCGCCCGGATCCTCGCCGACCGGGAGATGACGACCTTCCTCTCCTTCCCGGCCGACATCGTCGCGACCGGGACGCGAGGGGTCCTCGCCACGCTCGTGCGTGCGGGATACGTCGACGCGATCATCACCACCTGTGGCACCCTCGACCACGACCTCGCGCGGTCGTTCCGACCGTACTACCACGGCGCGTGGGACCTGAACGACGCGGCGCTGCACCGGCGTCATCTCTACCGCCTGGGGAACCTCGTCATCCCGGAGGCCAACTACGGAACGATCGTGGAGCAGAAGATGCGCCCGATCCTGGATCGGCTGTGGAACGAGGGCGCCCGGGCCCTCTCCACGGTCGACCTCTCGGCCGCGATCGGGGCCGCGATCCCCGCGAAAGCCGGTTCCACCAGCATCCTGCGGGCCGCGTTCGACCGGAAGGTCCCGGTCTTCGTCCCCGGGATCACGGACGGCGCCGTCGGGTCCCAGGTGTGGCTCTACGGGCAGGACCACAAGGGCCTCTCGTTCGACCTGCTCGCCGACGAGCAACGGCTCTCGGACCTCGTCTTCGAGGCCCGGCGGAGCGGCGCGGTCATGCTCGGAGGAGGGATCTCGAAGCACCACACCATCTGGTGGAACCAGTTCCGCGATGGGCTCGACGCGGCGCTGTACATCACGACCGCCGTCGAGTGGGACGGGAGCCTCTCGGGGGCCCGCACGCGCGAGGCCATCTCCTGGGGGAAGGTGAAAGCGAACGCGCGCCACGTGACCGTCGAGGGGGACGTCACGCTCCTCCTCCCATTGATGGTCGGCGCCGCGCTCGAACGGCTGCGCCGATGAGGACGGCCCCCAGCCTTTATCTCTCGGGGGCAGGTCCGCCCGAGCCGTCGATGGGCCCGTAGCTCAGTCGGTAGAGCAGGCGGCTCTTAACCGCAAGGTCAGGGGTTCGAATCCCCTCGGGCCCGCCGCGACCTCGGGTCCAGTCCCTGCTTTCAGTTCAGAAAGTGGGGGAAGCACATGAGGGGGCAAGAGGCGGCACCCAACGCTTTCCGCGACCGGGCCATGGCATCTGGTATCTGCCTTAGAAAATGGATGTGATACTACTCTCCGGGCCCGAAAGGGGCACTCGGTGCGAGCGGCGCACAGGTCTTGACTCTTCGATAGACGGCACGTCTATGGCCGAGACGGTGGCTTCTACGATCTCTTCCGGAGGATGTCCGGTTCGCTCGCGTTCGGACATCTGCGCGCCATTCACGGTCTTTCTAGGCCCCGGCGCGAGAGGTCTCTACTGACCCCTCCGCCTCCTTACTCTCCTTACTTGCCGGAGCTTGGGAGCTTCATCCTCGAGGCCCATTACCTTACTTCAGAGGGGTGCTCCATGGACCCCACGAGACAGCTCAGCTTGGTCGTTTTCGCGGTAGCGGTCGTGGTCGTGGCCGGGGGGGCACTTGTGTACCTCGCCTTCGGCAGCCCCGCGCTGACCTCCCAGTCGCCCGCTGCCTCCACCTCGGAACCGACGACGTACCTCAATCTCACGATCGCCTACAACCAATCTATCGGGGACTACGTCTACGTCAATTCGGTCGTCGCGGTCGCGTCGCACACGCTCGTGATCGTGAAGATCACGAACTACGATCCCTCCGTCGGCTCGCTCTACCAATCCTGGGACGACCAGGTCATCGGAACCGTCGGGGGAACCGAGCAGGTCAACGCCGGAGCCGGCCCCTCCACGTTAAGCTCGCTCCCGAGCAACGGTGTCAGTCACACCTTCACCGTTCTCGATAACATCTACAACGTCTCCGTCCCCATTCCGCCCGCGCACAGCCCTTCGGTACCGTCCGTAGTGAGCTTCGAGCTCTCGATGAACCAGGCCGAGGTGTCGACCTGGGGTTGCATGTGCAACTGCATGGGCGGCTTCATGGCGGCTGGCATGTACGGTCCGCTCGTGGTCACCTGAGGAATCTCGCCCTCGCTCCGGATGCGCCACCTTCCCTTTCCCAGTGCTATCGCGCCTGGCCAGGGTGGAACGTCACGGGGAGGGGGCCGACCGGTGCTGGAAAAGCGCCCGCTCGACGAGATGGACCATTCCGGCAAGCGCCAGCGCCATGACCGCCGTGGCGAGACCGAACGCCTGTTCGTTCCCGGCGCCCACGTACGACCGCTGGTCCAGAATGTACGCCAGGGGCACCAGGAGACCGGCCAGGGTCATGACGACCATGGAGGTCGACCCGTCCCAGAATCGCCGCGATCGGTTCGAGGCCGAGGGGGTGCGCTGAGGTTTGGCGGGGCGGTTCGCCCCGAGCGCGGGAGTCGCCACCGGCGAGGAATTCGTCCTCGCCCACAGGCGCGCGCGGTACGTCCGCCGGTATCGGAGATAGAAGAAGGCGATGATGAGGGCCTCCAAGAGCGCGAGGCTGCCGAGGTAGGCCACGTACATCTGCAGGGGGATCGTGGTCCCCGGCATCACTCCCCCCCAGACGGTCATCAGGGTGAAGAACGTCAGAAGAAAGGTGGCCGTGAAGAGAACGACCGGCCGGTCGCGGGGATGCGTCCGGGGGTTCGTCAGTGGGCGAACGAGCCGGCCCACGATGGCCTCGATCCATGGGAAGAATAGGATGAACGCGGCCAGGAGGCTGACCAGAACGACGGCGACGGTCGGAGTGACGTACTGGAAGTCCGCGACCTTGTAGAGCCACAGGAAATACCAGTCCGGTTCCGGGGAGGCTCCCCCCTGATTCTGGGAGCCGAAGGCCGCCGGCAGAGCGACTAGGAACGTAGAGGCGATGAGCAACAGGAGGCCGACGTAGACAAAGCCCCATTTGAGCATGTAGAGGAAGACCCTCGGAAACCAGCTCCCGAGCTTCTTGTCGTCCGCCGCGGTCAGTACTCGCTTCGCCCGGGGGTCGCTGCTGGCCCGGGGAGCGATCCCGTGGGACTCGAACAACGTAACGTGAGCGTACAGGAGGGCGACGAGGATCACGGGAATCAGCACGACGTGGAGAGCGAACATCCGGGAGAGGAGGCCTTGGAACGTTCCGTTCCCCTCGAGGAGGGGGGAGAGAATCGGACCCAGGACCGGAACGGAGCTCGTGAGCGCGAGGCCCACGTCGGTCGCTCCTACCGAGAGCGCGGTGTAGGGAAGCAGGTAACCGGTGAATCCCATCCCCAGCATGCCCACCAGAAGGAGCGCTCCGAGCATCCACGACACCTCGCGCGGGCGCTTGTAGACCCCCGTGTAAAAACCTCGGAAGAAGTGGACGAACGCGAGCATGATGCACGCGTACGCGCCGTAGAGGTGGCTGCTCAGGAGGAGCCACCCGAACGGAGCGGTCTGAATGATGTACTGCGTGGAGGCCCATGCTTGGGGCGGCCCGCCGGTGGTGGCCGAGACCACCGACGGGTCGTAGTAGAAGAGCAGCAGAAGTCCGGTGAGGACCTGGAGGATGAACGCGACGGCTACAAACGCGCCGGTCCAGTAGGAGGGGTTGAAGCTGAACTCGGGCTGGGGCCGGTACGGCCACTTCGAGATGTGGGTCCGGCTCTCGATGAAGTTCCAGAGGGAATCCAGCGACCGGTTGTAGAGCGACGGAAAGACGCCCCTTTTCGGCGGCGCCCGGTCCATCGGACGGCGGTCGTTCGCCCCGGTAGAGACCCCCATGTCACACCGGACATTGCTGGGTCGGTGTCTGAGGGGCTTCCGTCATGATCGTCGCCGGGACGACGTTGCCTCCCACGAGGGTGTTCGAGTGACCCTTCACGGCGGGACCGGCCGAGCCGACGGCGAACAGTTCGTCGGTGGTCGGGTCCCATTCGAGGAGGGTCTGCGGGAGGGGGGACTGGGCCGGACCGGTGATGATCGTCGCTCCGCCGCCCGACGCCGGAACGGCCGGATCGTAGGAGGAGCCGTGGCAGACGCAGTGGATGAACGCCGCCCCGTGGTTGAAGCTCCCGCACGCCCCGGGGGGGTAGTAGGAGATGAACGGCGGGGCGCAACCGAGATGTTGGCAGACCGCGGAGAAGGCGATGATGGACTTATTGGGCCCGACCCCGACAATGTTCGGAGAGGGAAGGTTCAGCAAGAGGTTGGGCTCGTTGTCCAACGGATAGTTGAACACGATCAGGGCCGTGGACGACGAGCTGTAACGGTAGCTTGACGCGAGCACCGGCGACCCATCGCTGTAGAACAGCTGGACCTTCGGATACGTGGCGGCCCCGGCCTGTGGGGGGACCGCGAACCTCAGGAAACTCGCGACGCCGGCCCCGCCGACCGCGAGCACGCCCCCAATCAACGCGAGCTTGAGTGTGCTCCGCTTGGCTTCGTCGACCTCGTCCGAAGTGGGCGGTGGAGTTGGGTCCACCCGACGGACCACCCCGGGTGGGAACCGGGTCGGAACGCCGCCGGTGAGCCGGTAGAACGCGGGGGAGGCCGCCGGGCACGTCGCGCAATTCGGGCTTCCCGAGAGGGCTTCTCCCAGTCCGGTCAACGCTCCCCCTTTGCGTCCTCCGGCTGCGGAGGGTCATACGGGATCCCGAGTTCTCTTGCCCTTCGGGTACTCCTCCAATTCCGTGGCCGTGATCGGGACTTGGGCGGAATCGCCCGGCAATTCTGCACGGTCCGCGTCCTTGAACACGTAGGCCACAATACCAATGCTGACGAGGATCAGGATGAGCTCGGTCAGATTCAGGACCGCCACACAGTTCCAGTTGACCCCCAGGATGACCGGTCCCCCGGACGCACAGAGGCCTCCGGAGGTGGAGGACTCCGGAGGGTCGCCCCCGCCCGAGCCGTTCTGGGGCGACCCGTGACTGGCGTGGACCGTTGGGGTCGACGTGGTCATCGCGAACCCGGAAGGGACGCTGGCCACGACCCCGAGGAGCGCGAACACGCCCACGAGGAGCGTGAGCCCTCGGATCCCTCGGGCCGCTCGCCTCCGGCCCCGTTGCTCGCGAGTGGTCCTCATGGTCTACGGCGCGGTGACGATCATGGTCCCCGTCATGAACCCGGTCGTGACCATGGAGTACGGATCGCACGGGGCGAGGCAGTTCCACGTGAACGTGCCGGTTTCGTTGAAGTAAGCGAAGAACGTCACGCTGGCCCCGATGCCCCCCTCCGGGGAGTCGACGGCGGAGGGCATCGGCACATTGAATCCCGCATACGCCCCGCTTTCGAAGGAGAACGTGTGCACGACGAACCCGGCGGGGATCGAATGCGCACAGGGTCCGAGGGACGCCGGGGTCGAGTTCAGGTACATGCAGTTCCCGACGGTCCCGCTGACGTTCGCCTCGGTGGGGGGGACCGGGTTCTGGCCGGTATCGTAATTGATGAGGGTGAATTCCAGGAGCGTGTGCGCGGGCACGCTGAAGTTGGCCGGAGCGTACTGGTCGGTGCTGGAGTTATTGGCGGTGTCGAACGGATTGTTGATCGTCAGGATAACGCCGGTCGCCGGTGTTCCCGAGGACGACGACGAGGTCGGCGATGGACCTAGGCCCACGGGGAGACCCGTGATGGTGGCGAAGACAAACCACGTGAGAAAGAACGTGACCACGACGAGTACGAGATAGGGAAGGTAGCTTCTTCGCGGGGCGCCCGTCGCGGCGGAGCGCGATGTGCGATCCCCCCTCATCTCCGTATTCGTGTCTCGAGCCTCGTCCGGAGGCCTATCGTCGCCTGCTGCCATCACGGCTCAGACTCGCGCGAAATTCATATGCATCGTGTAGTTGCGAACGGCTCCCCGAATGGGGTTCCCCAGCCCCCGATTCGCCGTAGCGGGGGAGTCGAGAACCGTGCGACAGCAGCTCCCGGGCGGAGCCGGTGTCCTTACTGCGGGTGGATAAAGCGGGAATCGACTCGCTTGATGGTCGAATGCCCGACCCTCACAGCCCCGCCCACGTCTGGTCGCTCCTCACGCTGCGGGGGACGCGAACGATGGTCTCCTCGCTGCGCTATCGCGTTCTCGTCGGGGGGTTCGGGTTGATCTACGCGCTCGCGTCCATGCTGGTGAGTGGGATGTTGTACATCCCCTCGGCCCCGCTCCGCGCGGGCTGGTCGCTCTACGTGTATCCCACAGGTCCCGGCCCGGCTTGGACCTACCCCGTGATCCTCTTTGGAGGTCCCTACTTTCAGGTCGCTCTGCCCATCGTCTCCGGGATCCTGATGACCCTGAGCGCCGCCGGCGTCGGTCTCGGAATGTCGCTCGCCGTGCTCCTGGGGACCCGCCTGATGCGGGACCGCAACGAGGGGGCCCTTGGACCTACCGGGGTCGGTTCTGCGATGGGGCTCACCCCCGTGATGATTGCGTTGGTCACCATCGGCGCATGTTGCTCGACGACCGCGGCGGCCACGGCCGGGGTCAGCCTCGCCGCCCAGTCGAGCGGTACTACCCCCGCCCTAGCGCTCGCCAACGCCTGGTACCTGGGGGTCTTCCAGGTGGTCGTAGTCTACGTGGCACTGATAGCTCAGGAACAGCTCGTGAGGGTCTACGGGTTCCTCCACGGCAGCTCGTCGGGGGAATGGTCCGCTCCCCGGGACCGAGCTCCGGCGTCCCCTGCGTTCGGTTGGCGAGCGGTCGGGAGTGGTGCCCTGAGGTTAGCGCTCGTCGCGGCCGGCCTCACCTGGTCGCTCTCCATGTTCGTCGACTGGTTCACGATCTCTCCGGCGAGGGCCAGCGCGGCCACCTGGTTGGGCTGGATTCTCCAGCACCAGGTGCCGGGAATCCTCGCGGTTCTCGTCGCGTTATTTCCGGCGGGAACCCGTGCATTTTGGTCGAGGCTCTCGAGGGGACGTTCGATGCTCGCGATCCGGGTCACCCTCGTGATTTCGGGGCTTGCCCTCCTGACATGGATACCGACTCCGTTGATCGGGGCAGGCGCCGCCGCCCTCGGAAACGAGCTCCTAGGTTTCTGGCAGTTCCCGATAGGTTGGGGCGCGGTTTCCCCGCCAGCGTTGGGGATCGGCGAGCTTTCGTTTCGTTGGGCGTTCCAGTTCGGCCTCCTCGGCGCGTTCGCCCTGGCCATGGGTATCTCGCCGGAGGAAGCCCTGAAACCCCTGGTCCGATCTTCCGGCACTCGACCGACAATGCCGACGCCCACCGGTGCTGAGCGAGCGGCTCCGCCCGGCCCGAGAGCGGATGATCGACCGGGCTCGAATCGATCCGCGTACCGTTGCTGGCGGTCCACGAACGGTCAGGAGAGGTCCGAGGGGACGCGATCGGACGCTTGAGTTGGGTTGCTACGGGGCCAATGGATCGGACCGATGCTATCATTCCACAGCCCCTCGACTTCGGGCTGCAACTACGAACCATTCACCACGCACTGGAGCGGGGTCGGTTTCGTGCGCGGCCATCATTTTCCACGGGTTTGAACCAACTATATAGTTCACATCTCGCCGGGAGCCTCGTCTTGCGAAAGAGGAACGCCGATGAAAGGACCCGACTGGGCTGCGACGAGGCCCGTCTGGCGACGAGCGCGCTCGGTCCCGTGCGCCCTCAATCCCATAGCGGAGGCGTGGTCACGTCGCCGCTCTCAGGAGCCCGAGGCTCGCGAGGTCGGCGCGCAACTCGTCCTTCTCCACCGGGGTCAATGGCATCAAGGGCGGCCTCACGTGGCCCCCCGCCATGCCCATGAACTCCCCCCACTGCTTGACCATCTGGACGGGCAGGGCGCCCCCTGTGCGCCCGGCCACCCGGGCCCACCAACGTCGCGAGACCTCCTTGATAGGCCATATCTGGGGGTAGAGGGCCCGGGCCTTCTCCAGGTCGCCCCGTGTCGCTAGGTCGATGAATCTGACGTAATTGTGGGAGGACTTCGTGTCGAAGCGCCAATCGCTCGTGTTGGCGAACATGACCTGCTGATGGATGCCGTAGGGCTCGCCGAGGAAGAAGATCTCCTCGTCCGGAGCGCTCACCACCGCCTTCGTGCCGGCCGCGAGGTGCGTGTCGATCGAGAGCTGGAGGTTGAAGCTGGCCTCTTTGATCGCGACGAGCGTCGGGAGGTCGGCCATCTTCGAGAGAGCTTTGGCGCTGAGGACTAGACCGAATTGGGGGGAGTTGTAGAAGGCGACCCCGATGTCCACCTTTTCGGCCACCCGAGCGACGAAATCGAGGACTTGCTCCTCGGTCTTGGTCACGATGTACGGCGCGGCGAGGATCACGAGGTCGTACTCGAGCTCCTCGGCCCGGCGCGCCATGGTGATGACGTCCTTGAGGCAGGTGTCGGTCACTTGGAAGGCGATGCGCGCCCGACCGCGCACCAGCCGAGGGACGAGTGCCATGAGACGAAGACGCTCCTCTTGCGTCAGGCTCCAGAACTCCCCCATGTTCCAGGAGAAGCCGAGGCCCCGGGTCCCGAGCTCGAGGACATGTTCCACGTTAGCGGCCAGCCCCGCCTCGTCAACCTCGTCGACGGCGGTGAACGGAGTGACCATCGTGGTCCACTGCCCCACCATGTGCTCCCGGGCCCACGCCTTCGCTTCCGACCGGGAATACTTCATGCTCACAACCCCGGGGGCGATGGCCTCTATGCTGCCCGCCTCGGAGCGCACCGGGTCCCCCCGCGTCCCCTCACGTCGGGGGTCTCGGTGGGAGCCCCCCTTCGCGATGTGCAGGACGTAACCCGAACCGTGTCGCCGTTCCTCCACGATGCGATGGCTCTTCCGCTGGGCCCAGGCGTACACATCCAGGCGGGTGGGGATGTCATCCACGATGGCCAGCACCACGTCGCTCGTGGCCAGGTCGCTCATTCCCCGCTCGAGTCCCGCGATGACCCCCTTGCACGTCTTCGCGGTGCCGTCGACGACGAGGGTTTCTCGCAGCATGCTCCCGACCTAGGCGGGCAGGGTGGTCATCATCGGCTCGGACGCCCGGTAAGACGTCGATCGTCCCCGTCAGGCGCTGTCGGAGCTCGTCCTTCAGTCGGGCGACGGCCGCGGAGTCGACCGCCCCGCCTTCTCGCGGTCGCCCCGCGTGCAGACCGCTCCCCGCACTCCTACGATGTCCGGGTTGATCCGCACGAGCTGGTTGCAGGTTCTCGATTTGGAGCGCCCCGGAGAGCGCGGTGCTCATCCCAAGCTCCTTGCCTTCGGTCACCAGGTCCTTCAAGGTCGTCTCGTCGAGGAAGTCAAACAGGTTCCTCCCATCCTTGACCAGCGTGTCGATGAGCATCCCATCGCTCTGGCTCTCCTTTGCCAGTTTCACGACCAGCTTGGGGTCGATCCCGTCGTAGAGATGGCTGTCGGCGAACGTCGCGGCGATCAGCTTCGTATCGAACCCCTCGAGAGCTCGGCGGCTCTCGCGAAGGATGCGAAGCGCCGTGGGGTAGTCGCTCTGGACGAACCCGACCTTGACGGAGGTCGCACCGAGAGCCCCGGCCCCGTAGACCGCCAGCGAGACGGTGCCGGCTTGGTTCGGCACGACGCCCGAACGTAACGCTCACGTGGATCCCCTTGGGGAAGGCCTGGCGAACCTCCCGAATCACGGGAGGGAAGTTCGACCCGATGACCATCTCCCGCAGGTTCTTCACGTCGACGATGTCGGCGCCGCCGGCGACGGACTCCTTCGCCTCGGGCAGGTTTTGCACGCTCACCATCAGCATCATGGACCCTCCCTCAGCCCACCGTCCCCGGGGGCTTGGCCCAGCAGCGGAGGTCAGTTAATCCAAAGGGGCATTCACCGGTGAACCCGATCACACGGTCGTTCGACGCGGGGCCCGTCGGGACCCAGCCCACGGCGGGGGGGTGAGCGGTGACGCGAGAGTTCCCACCGAGACCTCGCCCGTGGGGCGCCCGCGGGATCACGAGCGCACTCGCAAGACCATCGGGTCGGTGGGAGCCGTCGCGAGCAGCCCGCGAACGGTCTCCATGAACCCGTTCGCCTGGAACGGAAGCTCGATCTGGTGGACCCCCGGCGTTGTGCTCACGATTGGGTCCCGGGAGCCGACGACCACGAGCTTCACTCCGGGCATTTCGCCGCGTAACCAGCGACGGGCGGCCGCGCAAAAATAACCGCTACAGGCCACGATGACGACCGAGGTACCCGACTCCCGAGTTCGGCGAGCGGCTCTTCCGCTGCCAGGTCGTGGACGTACCGGGTCGGAACGTCCTCCGACTCCAAGAGGTCGGCGATTGACCGGCCGAGGCTGGGAGTCTCGCCGACCACGAGCACCCCGTTGGCTTCCATGCAAGAAGTCGACCGGGGCCGTCGGCTATAGCCGCCTCGTCAGATTTAGTTGACCGAAGACCGGCCCATATCCCCCGGGTCCACCGTCCTGGGCGCGGGGGTGGGGACGCCGGTCCGGCCCCCCGAATCACCGACAGGGAGAAGAGATGGCGACGAGTGCGTTCGGCGCGAGGCCGAGCATGCGACCGGAACCGCACGGCACGGACGAGTCCGTGGCCGTGCTAGAGAATCTCCCCATCGGGATCGCGGTGATCGTCGCCCCGGGGGCGATATCGTGGGCGAATTCCACCTACTTCCGGATGACCGGCCAATCTCGGGACACGACCACGCTGGACTTCCACCGGATCCTTGCGGATGACGGGACGGGGGCGGCGGGCATCCAGAGCGCGGTCGACGTCGCCCTTCGGAACCATGCTTCGGCCACCCTGCGTTCCGTTCGCGCGCGATATCTCCACCGTCCGCGGGGAGCCTACCTGGACGTCGAGGTCCGACCCCTGCCGCACCGCGCGCGCTCTCGCCGGCGTTCCCTCCTGATCCTCCGCGACGTGACGGACCGGGTGGAAGAGCACCAGCGGGCCAGCCTCTTCTACGAGTCGTTCCGCACGTCCACGAACCCGATGCAGCTCACCGACGCGAATGGCATCATGGTCGATGTGAACCCTGCGTACGAGAAGGTCTATGGCTACTCGCGGGAGGAGTGCATCGGAAGGAAACCCAACCTCGTCCGGAGCAAGCACACACCTCCCGAACTGTACAAGCGGATGTGGGCCGACCTCACCGACCCGAACCGTGGCTACTGGTCGGGGGAGGTCCTCAACCGCGACCGCAAGGGACGCGAGCGACCGGTGCTCCTCACCCTCACGGCCATCCGCACGCCGGCCGGGGCGGTGACCCACTACCTCGGGGTCGCGGTCGACCTGTCGGAACAGCGGAGCTGGGAGCTCCGCGCGGCCCATGCCGACAAGCTTGCCTCCGTCGGACAACTCGCGGCCGGCGTGGCGCACGAGATCAACACACCGCTCGCGAACGTGATGCTGGTGGCGGAAAGTCTGCGCCGACGACGCCCGGACCCGTGGATGCTCTCCCGGCTGGACACGATGACCGAGCAGGTCGAGGTGGCCGCCCGGATCGTGCGGAGCCTGCTGGATTTCGCTCGGCGGGAAGAACCGCACGTCGCCTCGGTGGACCTCGTCGGCGTCGCGCGAGACTCGGTGGCCTTCCTGAAGGGAAAGCAATCGGCGGACGTGGAGATCGAGGAGGTCTATCCGCACGCGCCTCTCGAGGTCGCGGGCGACCGAGGCCAGCTGATGCAGGTCGTCACGAACATCCTCAACAACGCCTACGACGCGATGGAAGGGAAGGGGTCGATCCGGATCTCCCTCCGCCGCCATGACTCGCGGGCGGAGATCGAGGTCGTCGACAGCGGACCCGGGATCTCCCCCGAGGCGTTGCCGCACGTGTTCGAGCCGTTCTTCACCACCAAGCCCGAGGGCCAAGGAACCGGCCTCGGGCTCGCGATCTGTCACGGGGTCGTCCAGTCCCACCACGGCACGATCACCGCTCGCAACGTCCCCGGAGCCGGTGCCGGTTTCCTGATCTCTCTCCCCATCCCCAGGGTCGGCCGAGGACCCCCGAGGGCGGCGGCGCGACCCTCGGGTCCTGCCTCCCATGCCGTCCCTCCGCGCAGCAGCCCTCCTTGATCTCGGGGTACGAGCTCGTCGCCGACACCGCGGTCGCTGCATCCAGGACCCGCGCCGGTGGCTCGGGGGGGGCGCCGAGCAGGCCCCCGAGGCGCCACGGCGCCGCTGCCCGTCTCCATTCCCCGGGAGGGGCCCTCGCGAGCCCCCGGACTCCGCGAAAACGCTAACCCCACCCCGGCAACTACCCCCTCCGTGCGAATCCTCGTGGTCGATGACGACCCCGTGTTCCGGGAGGAACTCACCGATCTGCTCCGGGAAGACGACCACGCGGCGACGTCGGCCCCGTCGGTGCAACGGGCCCTGGAATCGCTCGAGCACGACGAAGTGGACGTCGTCCTGACCGACCTCAAGATGCCGCGGCAAGGCGGCCTGGACCTCCTGCGGGAGATCCGGGAGCGCTGGCCGCGAACCCTCGTGGTCGTCGTGACGGGGTATGCGAGCGTGGAGACGGCGCTCGACGCGATGAAGCTCGGGGCCTTCGACTACGTCCGGAAACCGTTCCACATCGACCAGGTGCGCGAGACGCTCCGACTCGCGGCCCAGGAGCACGCGTTCGAATCCCCGCAGGAGACGCACCGCGACCCGGTACGAGAGGCTCGCGCCCTGGCCGCCTCCGGCAAGTTCGAGGTCCTCTTTCTCGGCGAGCACCTGCCCCCGGAGGCTCCCCACCTGCACGTCGCCCCGCTCGACCCGAACAATCCCGCCGGGGTCCTCTCCACCACCGAAACCTTTCTCGAGCAGTACCCGAACGCCGCGGTCGTCCTCTCGGACGTCGAGCGGATGCTCGAGCACCACCGGCTGGAGGACATCGTCGCGGTGCTCGACCGCCTGCGCACCGACCTCGTCGGCCATGGCCCGTTACGCGTGGGGTTCAACCCCCGGCGGTTGACCCGGACCGCCGCGGCCGCTCTCGGCGGCGCGGTGGCGGCCGAAGAGACCCACGCGACCCTCGAGGCCCTCGCCAACCCCATCCGGCGCAAGGTCCTCCAACGACTCGCCGAGGGCCCCGCGAGCTTCGGCGAGACGATGAAGGCGGCCGGCCTCGACGACTCCCCCAAGATGGCATTCCACATGCGCAGGCTGGTGGAGACCGGACTCGTCCTCCACGAGCGCGAATCGTACCGCCTCACGACCCGGGGAGAGGCCAGCGTTCGCCTGCTGACCGACGCGACGTTCCTCCCGTCCGCGGGGGACGCCGGGAACCTCGCATTTCCCGGGCGTCGTCCCCGGAACTGGCGGGCGCCCCCGCGGCCGGTCCAACCACTGACGGTGGACCCCTCGTTGGGCCGAGGCTGGGGAACGGCTCTCGCCCGCGGGCCGCCGCGGAATCCGCCGGCCATGCGGGAGCGGGCGTGCCCTCGGGAGGGCTCCGCCTCGAGCGGGGCCCGCCTCAGAAAGGGGGCGGCGCTCTCGGGGGGTCCCGGGCGGCCCGAGCCGCTAGGAGGATCAGGCCCCCTCCGACGAGGTTCAGGAAGGGGATGATGAGCAGGACCGCTCCCACTTTGAAGTAGCTATTGTGGTACCGGCCGCCGAGACGCCAGACCCCAATCAAGAGGCCGATGTACCCGACGAGGGCGAGGATGCCGGCGACCACTACGAGAGCCAGGATCGCCGCGAACGACCCGCCCGAGATGCAGGCCACCTGGGCTGTCTGGTTGCTGCCCGGCGCTCGTGATGCAGGTCTCCAACTGGTTGAGCATGGTGACGAGCGGGTAGAGTGCCGCGAGCAGCAGGGCGATGGCTACCGAGAGAAGGAGAGCCAGCCGGGAGGGCGTCGAGAACGCTGGGTCGCGGGCGGCCAGACTTCGGAACGCCAGGTAGAAGAGGACGACCACGAGGAACTCGCACGCCCCCGCTCCGAGCGAGGCGAGAAGGAAGGGCGTCCCCAGATGCAACGCACCGCCGGACACGGTGGTCGTGAGGTCTGCGCCGACGGAGAATGCGCCGGCCACAAGGATGAGGATGGCTCCCCAGATCACGTAGGTCAGCGCCCTCCGTTCCGCCGAGCGGGCCTCGGGAGAGGGGACCGAGGGAGCGCCCGTCGTTCCCAGGGCTGGGTACCGCCCGCTAGGCCCAGGGGACGGGGGTCCGAAGGTCGTGGGAGGCGCGCCCGCGGCCAGCGGAGCCCCGGCGCCTTGGCCTCGGAACGGCGTCCCGCAGAATGCGCAATAGGCGGTTCCCGCAGGGCCGAACGCACCGCACTTCGAGCACCGCTCGGACGCCATCGGCGAAGCAGGGACGACCCCCGTATTAGTCCGGCCCGGGATGCCATCCCCGCGGTTACCTTCGGGCCAGCGGGGCACCCTCGCCTCCCGGGTCCCTTAAGGGGCCGGCCGCCTGGATGATCGGCGCAGCGAGCTCCCATGACCGACCCGATCCGTTCCATTCAGCGTCGCTTTCCCGGGGTCCCTACGATCGAGGGGCCGGGGTCCGCCTCCGGCGCTCGTTCTCGAACGCTGAGGTCCCCCTCTTCGACCCGTTCCTGCTGCTCGACCGGTTCGGCTCAAGTGATCCGGCGGACTACGTCGCAGGGTTCCCGTGGCACCCACACCGGGGGATCGAGACCGTCACGTACGTCCTGGACGGACAGGTCGCCCACGGCGACACCCTCGGCAATGAGGGGGTCATCGGGCTGGGAGATGTGCAGTGGATGAACTCCGGCAGCGGGATCATCCACCAGGAGATGCCGCAGCGCACCGAGGGGATGCTCACCGGTTTCCAGCTCTGGGTCAATCGACCCGCCCGTGACAAGATGTCCGCCCCCGCCTATCGTGGCCTTTCGGCCGCGGAGTTTCCCTCCGTGACCCTCGACGCGGGCACCCGGGTCACGGTGGTCGCGGGGAAGTACGGGACGGTCGAGGGACCGGTCGAGGGGATCCCCGTCGACCCCACGTACCTGGATGTGCGGGTCCCGGCGGGCGAGACGTTCGACCACCCGACCCCACCGGGATATACGGCGTTCGTCCACGCCATCGACGGCCAGGGAACGTTCGCCGGTCGCGACGGCGCCTTGGTTCCCGCGGGCGAGACGGCGCTCTTCGGGGACGGGGAGCGTGTCCTCGCCCACGCAGGGGAACACGGGTTCCGCTTCCTTCTCGTCACGGGCCGGCCGCTCCATCGAGCCGGTGGCCTGGTACGGGCCGATCGTCATGAACACCCGCGCCGAGCTGCAGACCGCGATCCGGGAGCTCGACCGCGGGGAGTTCATCCACGACAAACGTCCGATCGTAGAGGAGTGACGGGGCGCCCTCCTGGCCGGGCACGGCTCTTGTCCGCCGTACGGCGGCCGTTCCTCATCCGACCCGAACTCCGGGTCGGCGGGGGGCTTGGTCCCGCGGGGAATCGAGCGTCCTCGCGAGCTGGGTGAGAGCGGTGCGCAGGTACCGATGACCGAGCGACGCAGGTCCCTTTCGGAGACCGATTCGCTCGCGGTGTGGTCCAAGTGAGGGTCGCCCGGACCGTAGGCCGCGCCGGGGACTCCCCAGGCCGGCCCCACGAGGTTCCAGTCGGAGGTCCCTCCTTTCCGCCAGAGGGTCGGCCGTCCCCCCGCCGCCCGGACCCCGGCCTCGAGGGCCCGGACCACGGGGCTCTCGCGCGTCGCCTCGATAGGCTCGATCCGGATCGTGACGGTCACCCGGGGCCGCCCGGGCTCGCGGGGGAGCTCTTTGAGTGCGGACGTCGTGGTCGCGCCGGGAGGCAATCGGAGGTCGACCGTGAGCCGGACCGACTCCGCATCGCCGTCCCCGAGCGACTCGGACCGGAGGACTTTCATCGAGAGGGACCGGAACGGGGAATCGGTTCGGTGGCTCGCGACCCAGGCCCGCACGGCGCCTGCCCAGCCGAGGGCGAGGTCCGTCGTCGTCGGCTGCGGACTCGAGTAGTGGGTGCGGCGACCCCGGAAGGACACGTCGACCCGAAGGTCTCCCTTGTAGCCGACGGTGACCCCGTCCCACCGGCTCGGCTCGCCCGCGATCACGGCGTCCACTCCGCATCGCGCAAGGAGGTGGCGGGCGCCCCGACTGTCGGTCTCCTCCCCCACCGCGGCGATGACTTCGAGCGTCCCCGGACCCGCGAACCCCGACCCGGCGAGGAGCGCCGCGACTAGCGGCCCCTTCGCGTCCACGGCCCCTCGTCCAAAGACCCGCCCGCGGGAGCGGCGCACCGGTCGTCGTCCCGGGACCGTGTCGATGTGCCCGAGGAACAGGACCCGAGGGCGACCCGTCCCCACCCGGGCGAGGCCGTTACCGGCGGCGTCGATGCGGGCAGAGTAGCCGAGCTCGCGCGCGAGGCGGACGAACTCGCGCACGGCCCCCGCCTCCCGGCCCGTCGGGCTGTATGGCCGAAGCAACCGGAGCAGGACGTCCCCCTCATCCATGCCCGATGACCTCCTCAATCGCCTCGAGGCCGGCCCGGAGCTCGTCCTCGTCGATCACGAGAGGGGGGATCAATCGCAGCACGGTGGGTCCGGCCGCGATGGCGAGGAATCCACGTTCCTCGAGCCGGGCCAGGTACGGCGCCACCCGTTCCCGCATCTCGACTCCGATCAGGAGACCGAGCCCTCGCACCTCCCGCACCTTCTCGGGGGGCAGGCGGGAAAGGCGCTCGCGTGCCTCTCTCCCGAGCCGCTCGGCCCGCTCGGCGAGCCGCTCGCGGACGGTCACCTCGAGCGCTGCGACCCCCGCCGCGCACGCGAGCGGCGAGCCTCCGAACGTCGAGTGATGGCTCCCGTGGAACTCTGCCTGCACCGCCTCGGTCGTGACCGTCGCCCCGATGGGTACCCCGCCGGCGAGCGACTTGGCCAGGGTGAGCAGGTCGGGTACGACCCCCCAGCGCTCGAAGGCGAACATGCGGCCGGTGCGTCCGAGGCCGGTCTGCACCTCGTCGAACGCGAGCAGGCTACCGGTTTCCACGGTGCGTTGACGCGCCGCCGTCAGGAACTCGGGCGTGGCCGGATGGACCCCCCCTTCCCCCTGGACGGGTTCGAGCAGCACGAGGGCGGTCGTCGGGTCGACCGCGGCGGTCAGCGCCTCGACGTCGTTGTACGGGACGTGGACGAACCCGGGCACGAGCGGTTCAAAGCCCTCGCGGAACTCCTTGCGCCAGGTGGCGCTCAGGGCGCCCATCGTGCGTCCGTGGAACCCGCGCATGGCCGCCACGACCTTGGTCCGCCCCGTGGCGGCGCGCGCGAACTTGATCGCCGCCTCCACCGCCTCCGTGCCGGAGTTCGAGAGGAACACCCGGTCGAGCGACGGGGGGAGGAGGGACGTCAGTCGCTCGAGGAACTCCGTGCGGGCCGGAACGTCGTACCCTGTGCCCAGAAAGAGGAGCTCGGCGGCCTGTCGCTGGACCGCCCGGACCACCTCGGGGTGCGAGACGCCGAGGTTGCCGACGCCGTGCGAGGCACCGAGGTCGACGTACCTACGTCCCGCCTCGTCCCAGAGCGCCGCCCCCGCACCCCGGACGATCGTAAGCGGAGGCTTCGCGGGGACCACGAACGAGCGCGAGGCGGGTCGACCGGATCCGAGGGTCATCGGAAGACCGTCCCTTCGCCGGCCAGCGCCCGCGTGACCGGGGCCCGACCCGCGGACGACGCGATCACCACCCTACCCACCCCACCGCGCAGGGCGTCCTGGGCGGCCAACACCTTCTTGCGCATCCGACCGGCCGCGAGCGGAAGCACCTCTTCCACGGACTGGCGAGCGACCTCTCGGACCAGGGTCGTCGGGTCGGACGGGTCCCGGAGCAATCCGGGGACGTTGGTGAGCAGCAGCAGGTCGGGGGCCCCGAGGGCCACGGCGACCGCCGCGGCCGCCCGGTCAGCATCGACATTGACGACCTCGCCTTTCTCGGTGACCGCGGGAGGACCGACCACCGGCACGAAACCGGCGCCGAGGAGCGCTCGAAGGACCGCGGGGTCCGCGGAGTCGATCGTACCGGACCAATCGTCCATGACCCGGAGGACCCGCCCGCCGACGACCGCGCGCGCCCCCTGCTTCCGACGCGCGCGCAGCATCCCCCCGTCGACCCCGGATAGACCGACCGCACGCACCCCTCGCGCCGCGAGCGCTGCCACGACGGCGGTCTGCACCTTGCCGGCCAAGGCGAGTACCACGACCTCCAGGTGGGCCGGGTCGCTCTTGCGCGAGACCACCCCGCTCGGCGAGGTGTAGAACTCGGAGGGAAGGCCCAAGGCGCTCCCGAGACGGTCGACCTCGGCCGAGCCCCCGTGGACCAGGACGTAGTCCGCCCGGGAGGCGAGGTCATCGAGGGTCGGTTCGAGGGCGTTCCCGACGGCTCCGCCGACCTTCACCACGAGCGTCATGCGGTCACACCGGGTGAAGCCCGAGGAACTCGAGCCCCGTGGTCTCGGGGAATCCGGCCCGGACGTTGAAGCACTGGACGGCGGCGCCGGCGGCACCCTTCATCAGGTTGTCGAGCGCCGCGAGCGCGACGAGCCGGTTCGTGTGGGGATCGACGGCGAACCCGACGTCGCAGAAGTTCGTTCCCTGGAGGATCTTCGGCTCGGGTTCCCGAAACCCGCCCTCCGACTCGTGGACGATGCGTACGAACGGTTCGCCGGCATAGGCGGCCCGGTACGCCCGCCAGAGCTCCTTCTCGTCGACCGGGCGCGGGGTGAACACATGCACCGTCGCGAGGATCCCCCGGACCGCCTCGACCGCATGGCAGGAGAGGGCCACCGAGAGGCCGGTCTCTTGCTCAATCTCGGCCGTGTGCCGGTGGCCGGTGGGCGCGTACGCCCGCATGACGCCCGAACGCTCGGCGTGGAGCCCGGTCGGCCCGGCGTCGCGTCCGCTGGCCGACGACCCGCTTTTGGCGTCGACCACGATCGGCTGCGGGCCCACGAGCCCCGCGATGACCAGAGGACGGACGGCGAGGATCGACGCGGTGGCGATGCACCCCGGCACAGCGACGACGGGTGCCGACCGCAGGGCCTCGCGGTGGACCTCGGGGAGACCGTAGACGCTCTGAGCGAGGAGTTCAGGGTGGGGATGGGGACGGCCGTAGTACCGCGGGTACTGGGCCGCATCCTTGAGCCGGTAGTCGGCGGCGAGGTCGAACAGCAGGCCCCCGGACGCGAGGACCTCCGGGACCCGCTCCATGGACTCCCCATGGGGCGTCGCGAGGAACGTAACGTCGGCGCGGCCGAGGGCCCCGTGCGGCGTGAAGAGGAGCGAGGTAGCCCGACGGAGGTTCGGGTGGGCGCGGCTGACCGCCTTCCCGGCCATCGAATCGGAGGTGACCTGGGTGACCTCGACCTCGGGATGGCGCAGCAGGAGACGGAGGAGTTCGCCTCCGACGTACCCGGAGCCCCCGACGATCGCTGCCTTCATCGCCGGCCGACCCCGACGGCGTATTCCACGACCCGTCCCGCCACATCAACGCCGGTCGCGGCCGCGAGCGCCTTGAACTCCGGGGTCGGATTGACCTCGTGGACCGTGAGCCCCGCCGGCGATTCCATGAGATCGACGGCGAGGACGCCACCGCCGACGGCCGCTGCGGCACGGAGCGAGAGCTCGGCGAGCTCCGCGCTGAGCGGGGCCGGGGCGGTGGTGGCCCCCCGGGCCGCATTGGTCCGCCAGTGAGGGGAGTGGCGGTACATCGCGGCGACGACCTCGTTGCCGACGACGAAGACCCGCAGGTCCCGGTCCGGCTTGGGGATGTACTCCTGCACGTAAATGACCGAGTGCAGCGGCGACGTCAGCGCCGCCTTGTGCTCGAGGATCTGCTCGGCCTCCTCCGCGTCGTCGACCTTGGCCATCAATCGTCCCCACGACCCTACGGCGGGCTTCAGCACCGCCGGGTAGCCGACCTCCTCGATCGCCTTCATCGCGGCCTCGGGGGAGAGCGCGATCACGGTCCGGGGAGTCGGGATCCCTCGCTCCTGGAGCCGCAGCGAGGTGAGGATCTTGTCGCCTGCCAGCTCCACGACGTCGGGCGAGTTGACCGTCGGTACTCCGTAGTGGGCGTAGCACCGGGTGGCGTACAGCGACCGGGTGTGGCTGACGGAGCGGTTCAGGACGACCGACGGGAGGTGGGGAGGCGGCGAGAGCCCGAACGTGGTCTCGCCGTCATCGATCCGCTCCACGGCGATCCCCCGGACCTCCGCGGCCGCGAGGAGCGCCTTCTCCTCGGGCCGGATGATCGTGTAGAAGACCCCGAGGGTGAACCCGTCACTCACCCCAATCCTCGGCCTCTTTGGGCGCCGGCTGGACGGCGAACGGTTCGGTCCCGAAGACCTCGAGCTCCGTTCCGCAGTCCGCGCAGGGGAATACCTCCCCCAGGATCTTGTCGTGACTCTCGACCACCGCTTCGCACTCTGGACACTGGGTCATGTTCCTTCCTCGTTCAGCAGTTCCTCGACGAGCCCGACCTTCTGGTCGAGCGAGGAGAGGGAGACCGTTCGAGCGACCAGCCGGGAACGTGCGTTTTCCAGCTGGTGCGCGACGGAGGCAGGGGCCGGCCCACCGGGGGAGCTGCGGCGGGAGACCGCGGTCGCAGGGTCGAGGGTCCGCGCCGTCTCCGCGTCGCCGCCCGGGAGCTCGGCGAGCTCCGCGGGGGAGAACTGGCCGCCGTGGGCCCGAAGATGCGCCCCGACCGCCTCATGCGCTTGTCGGAAGGGGACGCCGTGCCGGACCAGCTCCTCGGCGAGGTCGGTCGCGAGGATCTCGGGGTCCGAAGCCGCCTGGTGCAGGCGGGCGGGGACGAAGACGAGGCCCGCGACGACCTCGACGAGCGCGTCGAGCACTCCCGTGAGGGTCGCCACGGCATCCAGGACCGGAGCCTTGTCCTCCTGGAGGTCGCGGTCGTAGGCGAGCGGGAGCCCCTTGAGGGTGGTGAGCAGCGCGACGAGGTCTCCGACCGTCCGCCCGGTCTTGCCGCGGATCAGCTCTGCCGCATCCGGGTTTCGCTTCTGCGGCATCAGGCTCGAGCCGGAGCCGAGCGCGGGGGTGCGTTCGAGGAAGCCGAACTCCTTCGACGCGAAGAGGACCACCTCCTCGGCGAGGTTGCTCGCGTGCACTGCGAGCAACGCCAGGTCGAACAGGAGATCGGCGAGGAAGTCGCGGTCGCTGACCGCATCGAGCGAGTTCTCGAACGCCCGGTCGAAGGCCAGGCGACGCGCGACCGAATCCGGGTCAATCCCTAGCGTGGAACCGGCGAGGGCGCCGGCCCCGAGGGGAGAAACGTTCGCCCGGGTCGTGGTGGAGAATAGGCGGTCGAGGTCGCGGTCGAATCGCCAGTAGTGCGCCAGAAGGAGGTGGCCCGCGGTCACCGGTTGTGCCCGCTGGAGATGGGTGTACCCCGGCATCGGCAACTCCCGGAGTTCGGCCGCCCGCCGGAGCAGGGTCTCCTGCAGCCGGACGAGGCGATGGGCGACCTCGCTGACCGCGGCGCGCAGGTAGAGTCGCTCGTCGAGGGCGACCTGGTCGTTCCGGCTGCGTGCGGTGTGGAGCTTCCCGCCGACGGGACCGACGATCTCGGTCAGCCGGACCTCGACGTTGGTATGGACATCCTCGAGCTCCTGTCGCCAGGGGAACGTGCCGTTGGCGGCCTCACGCGCGACCTGCCGAAGCCCGCGGATCAACTGGCGGACCTCCTCACCGGTAACGAGTCCGGCCCGGCCCAGCATCTCGGCGTGCGCGACACTTCCCGCCAGGTCGTATCGAATGAGAGGTCGGTCCACGACCAACGAGTTGAGGAAAGGGGCGACGGGGGTCTGGACGTACGCCGGTGGGTGCCCCGAACCCGTCATCGACGTCGCTCCTGGAACCGGCTCATGGCCGGTACTTCGCGGTCCGGGGGGCGGCGGAGACCGCCCGGAGGGGATTGGGCCGCCCAGGTCCGCGCCGGGAGTCCCCAGACGTAGATGAACCCCTCCGACATCTCCTGGCGGAAGCGGTCGCCGGTCGAGTACGTCGCGAGGGAGGGCTGGTAGAGCGAGTGGGGGGAGCGCCGCCCGGCGATGGTGGCGGACCCCTTGAAGAGCTTCATCGACACCTCGCCGCTCACCCGGTCCTGGGTCGCGTCCACGAAGGCCTGCAGGGAGGTGCGCAGGGGCGTGAACCAGAGCCCGTCGTAGATCAGACTGCGAGTACCGCTGCTCGACGGTGCGCTTGAAATCGAGGACGTCACGGGGCAGGACGAGTCCCTCGAGGGCCTGGTGGGCCCGGATCAAGACTACGGCCGCCGGGCACTCGTAGACCTCCCGCGACTTGATCCCCACGACCCGGGATTCGACGTGGTCGATCCGCCCCACGCCGTTCGCTCCGGCGACCCGGTTGAGTCGGCCGATGAGCTCGTGGAAGGGGAGGGTCTCCCCGTCTATCGCGACCGCTCGTCCCTTCTCGAAGGCGAACTTCACGTACGTTGGGGCGTCGGGGGCCTCGAACGGTGAGCAGGTCCAGCCGTACGCCGCCTCGGGCGGCTCGACGTCGGGGTCTTCCAGGGCCCCGCATTCTACCGAGCGACCCCAGAGGTTCTCGTCCGTGCTGTAGGGGGACGCCGTGGTCGCCTCGACCGGGATGTGGTGCTCCTGGGCATAGTGGATCTCCTCCTCCCGGGTCATCCCCCACTCTCGGGCCGGGGCGATGACCTCGAGCTCCGGCGCCAGGCTGGTGGTGGAGAGGTCGAATCGCACCTGGTCGTTTCCCTTACCGGTGCAACCATGGGCGACCGCCCGGGCCCCCTCCCGGCGGGCCACCTCGACCATGTGACGGCCGATGAGCGGTCGCGCGAGCGCGGTGCTCAGCGGATAGACCCCCTCGTAGAGGGCGTTGGCCTTGAGCGCGGGCGCGACGAACTCTTCGGCGAACTCGCGGCGAGCGTCCGCCACGTGGGCGCTGACCGCCCCGGAGGCGCGGGCCTTGGCACTGACCCGCTCGAGGTCGACCGGCTGGCCGACGTCGACCGTGACCGCCACGACGTCCAGCCCCTTATGCTCCTTGAGCCAAGGAATCGCGACGGACGTGTCGAGCCCCCCGAGTACGCGAGTACGACCTTCGGGGGAGACATCCGGGTTCCTGGTACGCGAGGGACCCTTCCCTAGGGATTTATACCATGTGACCGTCACCCGACATTATCGGGCACCATTGTCCGAGATACGACACCTATGCCCGAACCTGAGGTCTCCGTCGCCCAGCGGGTTCGGGACTACCTGGACATCCAGCCGGCGCTCGCGGACTCCATCCGTCTGGGGATCGCGAATTACTCCGCCGTGGCCCGTCGCGTCTCCGCGGACCTCGGGATCCCGTCCACGGAGGCGGTGATCGCTGCCTGTCGGCGGTACCCCCGTGGGCGGGGGGAATCCGCCCGCGCCGCGGGAGTCCGGCGGGTGATGCGCAAGAGCCGGATCGAGACCCGGACCAAGGTCGCCACCATCACGGCCAGCCAAGGCGTCGAGGTGCTGCAGCGGCTTGGCGATGTCGTCGAGGAGCTGCTGGACGAGAACTCGCTCTGCCGTCTGATCCAGGTCTCCAGCGGGACCGTCATCATCGTGGACGTAGACTCCGTCCCTCGGGTGGTCAAGCAGCTGAGGGAGGACCAGGTCATCCGGGTCCGGAAGGACCTGGTCGAGGTCGCCGTGGCGAGCCCGGAGAGCATCGAAGAGACTCCCGGACTCCTCACCCTCCTCACCGGCGTCCTCTCCGCGAAGGGGATCAACATCGTCGAGGCTCTGAGCTGCTACACCGACACGATCTTCCTCCTCGCCCGCGAGGACCTCAACCCCGCCCTGGCCGTCCTCTCCAAAGCGCTCGAATGAAGTGTGGACGCCCGGCGCACGCCGTGTGACGATTTTGAAAAACGACATAACCCTTAAGTTCGGCGCGGGAATCCCGGGCTCGTGTCGAGCCTCGGCCCCGGGCCATCGGGGGCGGCTCCGGAACCGGGCGACCTCCGGCTGACCGCGGGGGAGAAGGCGAAGATCGGACTCCTCTACGCTGCGATCCTCGCTGCCACGATCCTCTCGTTCTACGGGGCCTACCGGTTCCTCCCGGCCCACTATTCGGGGCAGATCTCGAAGGGGGTGCTGATCTTCACCGGCCTCGCCATCACCGCCTATGTACTCGGGCTCCGCCACGGCTTCGACGTGGACCACATCGCCGCGATCGACAACACCACCCGGAAGCTCCTGAACGACGGGCAACGCCCCCTGACCGTGGGGACATGGTTCTCGCTCGGACACTCGACGATCGTCGGCGGGATGATCGTGGTCCTCGTGGTGGCGCTCGATTTCGTCAGCCGGACCTGGGCCACCTTCCAGGCCGTGGGCGGTGTGCTCGGCACGGTGATCTCGGGGAGCTTCCTGTTCATCATCGGTCTGGTGAACGTCCTCATCGTGGTCGAGGTCTATCGGATCTTCACAGGACTGCGGGACGGCCGGCTCGACCAAGGTGCCTTGGACGAGCAGATGAACAAACGCGGGTTCATGTACCGGTACTTTGGCCGATTGTTCAAGGTGATCACGCAGCCCTGGCAGATCTATCCCGTGGGGGTCCTCTTTGGCCTGGGATTCGACACCACGACCGAGGTCCTGCTGATCGGGATCGCGGTGACCGCCGCCGGAAGCGGGATCCCTCTCTGGGCCGTGCTCTTCCTTCCGGCCCTGTTCACGTGCGGGATGGTGCTCTCGGATACGACCGATGGCATCTCGATGCGCTACGCCTACGGCTGGGCGTTCAGTCACCCGATACGGAAGGTCTTCTACAACCTCACGCTGACCGTGATCTCGGTACTCGTCGCCTTCGTCATCGGCGGGGTGGAGCTGCTCCAGGTGGTCTCCAGTGAGCTGGGATGGGGAGGGCCGTTCTGGGGCGCGCTCCAGAGCCTCAACTTCGAGTTCCTCGGCTTTGCGGTGGTCGGCCTCTTCCTGGGAAGCTGGGCGGTCGCCCTCGCGGTCTACCGTTGGAAGGGTTACGAGCACATCGGCTTCCTACCACCTCCACCGCCTTCCGCCGGGGGGGGCCGCGGTCCGGCGACCGGTCCATGACGTCCAAGGTCGTTCGCCTCGGTGTCTCCCTCGAGCCCGAGCTCCTGACGCTCCTCGACCACTGGGTCAAGGAGCGGAACAGTCCCAGCCGCTCGGACGCCGTTCGGGCGCTGATCCGCAAGGAGCTCGCGGACCGCACGCTCTCCGACCCGGACGCCGACGCGCTCGGGGTGGTCGCGCTGCTGTACCGCCATGATGCCCCCAACGTGATGCAGCGCCTCACCGCGGCCGAGCACCGATGGGGCGAGCACGTGCGCTCCACCACCCACGTCCACCTCGAGGGCGATGCCTGCGCGGAGGTCGTCGTGCTGCTGGGGCGTCGGAGCGAGGTGCAGGCTGCCGCCCGGGACCTGGGCGGGGTGCGAGGGGTGCTCGAGGGCGAGTCCCTGGTCACGAGCCCGGGCGTCGCGGGCGGCCGTACCGGGCACCGTCACCCGCACCCCGCACGCGACCATTCTCACTGACGGTGCCGGCAGCCGCGAAGCTCATCCCGCCGGGCGTACTCGCCGGGTCGTGACCCTGCGTCGCCCGACAACCTCCCGATTGCCCGGGCCGCCCGTCGGCGCCCCTCACGCGCGCGTCCACATCGCTCCCGTGGGGTTCGAGGTCGAACGGGTCACGGCCCCTCTCGAGAGCGAGCGGGCCGACCGGGTCTACCTGCTCACGCGGGCCGAGCGGGACGTGGCGGCGCCGTTCGTGGAGGAGGTCGTGCGGCGCCTCGGCCGGGCCCGATGGCCGGTGGAGGTCCGGCTGGTGCGCACCGACCTCTGGGACGTCTTTCACGCCCTCTCCTCACTCCGTACGATTTTCGAGGCAGAGCATCGGACCGACCGGAGCGCCCGGGAGGTCCTTCCGATCCGGGTGAACGTCTCCACCGGGACGAAGATCACGGCGATCGCCGGTACCCTCGCCTGCATGTTGTGGAACGGGTCGCCCTACTACGCGCAAGTCTCGAGAGCGTGGTACTCGAGCCGAACCCCACGGGTCGGTGCGGTCACCGACGTGGTCGAGCGGGTCGATCCGGTCGGTGTCTACGAGCTGCGCTCCCCCAACCCCGAGCTGGTCGAGGTGCTCGACGCCCTCGGCCGACGGGGAGGTACCCTCCGTAAGCGGGACTTGATCCGGGAGCTTGGGCTCGACCGCCCCGGCCCGGACCGAGGGAAGAGCGCGTCGGCCCAGGCCCAGCACGGTCGCCTCCGGCGACGGCTCGAACCGCTCGAGCGCAGGTGGGGCTTCGTGCGGACCGAGTCTCCGGGTCCCCGGTCCCGGGTGATCCTCACCGACCAGGGGAGACTGGCCCTTGCCCTCTTCGGGAGGACCGAGGGTGTCCCATCGTAGAGTTATCCGATTTAACGGAGTTAGCGTTACTATAATTAAGTAGTCTTCCCGACCTACGTTCCTCGTGGACGAGACGACCGGATTGGTCGGGGAGCGGGGTTGGAACGTGCCCCGACCGGTGGCCGGGTGCGAGGTGCCGAAGACGACCTTCGGGTCGTGGCCGAACGCATTCCTGGCACGTGCGAGGTCCGACCTTGCGGTCGATGGCCCTGGCGCACCGGCTCGTCCCCCCCGGGGCCCCCGGGGACCGGCCCCGGACGGGGTACGGCCCTCGGAGCCCCGCGGCTGATTCCCCGAAACTGTCTCCTCCGAATCCGATAAACCCCCGGTTCCTCTCCGCCCCCTATGCCTCGCCACCGCGTGGAGGCGTTGATCCGCCTCCTCCGCCAGGGCCTGGCGGTGGAAGGACAGTTCGGGGTTCACCCGATCGAGGCGATGGCCTGGGTCGCCCTCACGGTCGAAGAGTCGGTCTATCAACCGGCGTCCTTCGTTCGGACGCCGACCGGTATCGCATTCACGCTGGCCAATCCCCCGCTCCGTACCGGGGCGTTCTCCGCCGTTCGCGTAGGGCTGGGTCGGCGGCCCCCATCCGCGCAGGGGGTCCGGGTGCGGTCCCCTCCGAACGCACCCTGGAGGGAGGCTACGACCCTCACGTCGGCCGACCCGATCCATCTCCGTCCGGGAGATCCCGTGGAGTTCGAGGTCGACGGGCCGCCCGAGGGTGGTGGGGGCCCATGGACCGTTCGTCTTGAGTTTCAATCGGTGGCCATCCCACCGCTGGTCTGGCTCGAATTCACGGACACGCCCCGGTCGTCCCCGGAGAAGCCTTGACCCCGGAGCCGGCGCTCGACCCCCAGCCCGGTCGGCCGGTTCTCCTCACGAGCCTAGCGTCCGCGGTACTCCTCGACGGACGAGGTGACCTGACCTCTCTCCGGGAGACCCGAGGAACGCTTTACGACTGGGGCGGAGTGTATGGGCAGCTCGTCCGGCTCACGGGGCCCTGGCGGGTGGAGCTGGTCCGTGACGGAACCGCAGCCGACCTCCCCTCCACCCAGGTCGGCGAGGAGCCGGTCGCCGGCGGCTGGCGAAGTCGCCATCGCTGGGAGGGTCTCGAGATCCTCCAGGACGTCGCCGCGGTGGAGGAACCTCCGGGGGCCGTGCGTCGGCTCCGGTTCACCTCCGCGAGGTCGGACCCCGTTCGGTTCACCGTGGTGAGCCGACTCTCGCCCTTCCTGCTTCCCGTCCTGGTCGAGGGGGTTCGCCCGCTGACCTTCCGCGTCGAGGGCCAAGGGTCCGGAGTCTTCGTCCGCCAGCATGGCTTTGCCCTCCGGGCGCTGGCCGACCCTGCCCCCGCCCGCATCTGGCTCAACGAAGCTCCCCTATCGGCCTCCGAGCACCACGGCCCGGTGCGGGAGATCGCCTTCGACCATGAGCTCGAAGTCGCCCCCGGCGGGAGCGTGGAGCTCCGATGGCAGGTCGCGGGGGGTATCGGACGCGACCTTGAGGAGGTCGAGCGGCGGGTCGGTCGGCAACCCGCCGACCCGGATGCGGTCGCCGCCTCCCGAGCCACCGCCGACCGCGACTGGCTCGCCCAGACCCCCGAGCTCGAGTTCCCGGATGCCCCCGAGCTGGCGCGGGCCTACGGGTCGGCCCGCGCGGCGCTCCGCCGGCTGTACTCCGAGCCGGGAGACGGACTGGTCGGGCTGGTCGCAGGATACCCCTGGTACTCTGCGATTTGGTGCCGCGACCTGGCCGTCATGCTACCGGCCGTCCTGTGGCTGGGCGACGCCGAGTGGGTGGAGCGCTCCCTCAGTTCCGTGTTCCGGTTCCAAAGCCATCGGGCTGTCCAATTCCTGGGCGGGGAGCCGGGCGAACTCCCGATGCAGGTCGGCCCGGGACCGATCTTCCTCTACGGAACTTCGGACACGACCCTTCGTTTCGCCCCAGTGGTCGAGCAGTTCCATCGCCATGCAGGCGACACGGGCTCGCTCGGGGAGTGGGGGGACGCGCTCCACCGGATCGTGGAGTGGGGTCGTTCCCGCGTCGACCCGGACACGGGATTCCTGACGCACGGAGGGGAGGCCGAGGCCATCGAGATGGCTACGGCGGCGCTCTCCCGGGTTCGCTATGGGATCGATTCCCCCGACACTACCATCTGGGACTCGGCCGACCGGCGGGACCATGCCGTGGACATGCAGGTCCTGTGGCGGAGGACGCTGGTCGCCACGGACCGCCTTCTCACGGAGGTCGACGACGTGGAGCGGGCCTCCCAGTGTCGTCAGGAGGCGGCCTCCCTCGCTCGAGCGATCCCCGAGAGGTACCTTTCGGCCCGACGGGGAGTACCTGTACGACTCGAATCCGCGGGAATGTCCCGGTCGACCAGGTGCGACCGAACGCACTCCGTGTGGTCAGCGCGGGCCTCCTCGAACCCGCGGTCGGAGTGCGGGTGGTGCGACGGGCGGCCCGCACGGACCTGACCACCTCCTGGGGAGTGCGGACGTTGTCGAGCGAGGACCCCTCGTACGACCCGCGAGCCTACCACGGGGGCCAGGTGTGGACGATCGCCACGGCGTGGGCGGCCGACGCCGCGTTCTCGGTCGGGGAGGTCGACCTGGGTCTCGGGTACTTGCGAACCATCGCAGAGCGTTACGAGGCGGAGGAGGGATTCGCGAACGAATGCTACCGCGGCGACCGACCGGAGCCGTTCGACTCGTGCTACCTCCTCGGGTTCAGCGTGGCGCCCTTCCTTCGCGTCCTGTTCGAGCGACTCTGGGGGATCTCCCTGGACGCCCTTCACGGGAGCATCGAGGTGCGTCCCCGGTTCCCTGCCACCTGGACCCAGGCGCGCATCGACCGCCTCCGGGTCGGCCGCGGACACGTCGCCCTCGAGTGGACTCCCGGACGACTGGGCGTCCGATGGACCGGACCCGGCCGGCTGAGCGTGATCGGGACCGACGGTTCGACCCGGGTGGAGGCCGACGGCTCGGGGGAGCTCCCCCTACCGGCGGAGCCGCCGGCTCGCTAGCCTCCCGCGCAAATCGAGCGCCCCTTCGGACCGGCCCGAGAAGGCTACGACGCAGGTGGAAACCTGATATCCGTGGGCCGCAGGGAGGATGGGATGAGCCAGGCCATCGAGGTTCACGGGCTTGTCAAGCAGTACGACTCGCTGATGGCGGTGGACCACATCGATTTCTCGGTCCCCGCGGGCAAGGTCTTCGCGTTCCTGGGACCGAATGGGGCCGGTAAGACCACGACCACCGAGATCCTGGAGGGCTTGCGCCGCCGGACCGAAGGGGACGTGCGGGTCCTGGACCTCGACCCCTGGAAGGAGGGATACCAACTCCATCGGAAGATCGGGGTCATCCCGCAGGACTTCCGCTTCTTCGAGAAGCTCACCCCGCGCGAAGGGATCGAGTACTACGCAGCGCTCTTCGGGACCCACCCGGACCCGATGGAGCTGCTCCACCAGGTCGCGCTCGAGGACAAGTCCGACAGCCGCTACGACACGCTCTCCGGGGGCCAGAAGCAAAAGATGGGGCTGGCCCTCGCCCTCACCAACGACCCGCAGATCTGCTTCCTCGATGAGCCGACCACCGGGCTCGACCCGCACGCCCGCCGGGCGATCTGGGAGGTGATCCGCACCCTCCGCAAGGAGGGGCGAACGGTCTTCCTGACGACGCACTACCTCGAGGAGGCCGAACTCCTCGCCGACCAGGTCGCCATCATACACCACGGCCAGATCATCGCCGCAGGAACCCCGGGCGATATCATCCGGAGCCGGGGACGTCCGGAGCGCCTCGTGATCGAGGGGCCGCCCGGCGCTCGCGGACTACCTCCGGTCCCATGGGGGGGCCTCGGCCGAGGCCCACGACGGACGGGTGGAGGTCTCCCTCGGGTCGAAGGGAGAGGCTCTCCGCGTCCTCAACGCGGTGGCGGCGAGTGGGATCCCGTGGGAGGGCTTCACGACCGACCCAGGACACGCTCGAGGACGTCTTCGTGCGGCTGGTCGGCCAGATGGACGACGGGACGCTCAAGTCGGAGACCCGTCCATGAACGGTCGTCGCCTTGTCGGCGACTTCAAGGTCGTGGTGCGTTCGTACCTTCGGAACCCGGTCGCACTGTTCTTCTCCCTGATCTTCCCGATCATCCTGATCGCGCTCTTCGGCGCGATCCTCGGGGGGAACGGCACCATCTCCACCCCGCTGGCCGTCGAAAACCTCGACCACAACTCCCCGCCGAGCCAGGCGTTCCTGGCCGCCCTGAACAACACGACCCTGGTCCAGGTCACGCTGGTGAACCTCAGCGGCCAGGACTTCGGGGCCGCGCTCGGGAACAATGGCTACACGAGCGGCCTCATCATTCCCGCCGGGTTCGGAGCCAACTACACGAACGACACGGCGGTGAACGTCCCGTGTACACCAATCCCCAGGATGCGTCGGGGGCCGGCATCGCGTTCAGCGCCGTCCAGGGCGTGGTCACCTACTTCAACCTCCACGCGGCCTGCAGCACCTGCTCTCCCGTGCTCGGGATCACATCCGGGAACGTCGGCAGCCAGCTCTACAAGTAGATCGACTACCTCATCCCCGGCCTCATCGGCTTCTCGATCCTCACGAGCCCGATGTTCTCGATGGTCGACATCGCCTCCTCCTACCGGAAGGAGGGGATCTTCCGGGAGCTCTCCCTCACGCCGCTCACCAAGGCCGAGTGGCTCACCTCTCGGATCCTCTGGTACGTCCTCCTGACGTTCGTCTCCGCGGGGATCATGATCGGCGCGGGGGTCGCTCTTTTCAGCGCGCACGTGGAGGTCAACGCGGGGCTGCTGCCCTTCCTCTTCGCCGGGCCGTTCCTCTTCGTCTCGCTCGGCATGCTCGCCGGGACCGTCGCCCGGACGCCCGAGAGCGCCGCCCTGATGGGCAACATCATCACCTTCCCGATGATGTTCCTCTCCGGGACGTTCTTCCCGGTCTCCCTGTTCCCGGCCTGGCTCCAGCCGATCGCCCACGTCCTGCCGCTCTACTACGTGATCGACGGGATGAACCAGGTGATGCTGTTCTCGAACGACGGCCGGGCCCTCATGGACCTCGTGATCGTCATTGCGATCGCGCTCGTATTCTTCCTCCTCGCGATCCGGTTCTTCACCTGGCGGGACGCGTGAGCGCCGGATCCCCTCGGCCCCCGACCCGGCCGCGTTCCGCGGACTGATGGCCCGCTGGGCGACCGGCGTCGCGGTCGTGACCGCCCACGAGGGCGCGGTCGACGCGGGCCTCACGGTCAACGCGCTCCTCTCGGTGTCGCTCGCGCCCCCCTCGATCCTCATCAGCCTCACCCAGGACGCGGACACGCTGCCCGTCATCCAACGGAGCGGGGCGTTCGCGGTGAACTTCCTCACGGCGGACCAACGGAGCGTGAGCGAGCGGTTCGCGAAGGCGACCCTCCCGGCAGAGAAGTTCCGGGACCTCCCCGTCCACCGAGGATCGACCGGCGCGGCCCTTCTGGAGGGCACGCTCGGGGCCGCCGAGTGCCGCGTCGCCGCCTGGACGCCCCGCTACGACCACATCCTGATCCTCGGGGAGGTCGTCCGCCAGGAGCTCGGCCGGCCCGGTACGCCGCTGCTCTTCTTCCACTCCGGCTACGCGGAGCCGACCGGCAAGGATGGGGTTCGTCTGCCGTCCGGCTCGCGGTAGGAGTTCGTCCCCGCCTCGTGCCGGAGTGGGATCTCGGCGCAGCTTCGCCGGGCGCCCGTTCGGGCGCCCCCGCAGTGGACCCGCGTCGGAGTCGTGAGGGTCGGCGGCGGGCACGCGCCGACGATCGGTCCACGAGGGCCAGGCAGCCCTCTCGGGGCACCTATCGCCCGGGGGGTGGACCTCCGCAGGCCGAAGGGAGGGTTGGCTCGCCCGGACCCAACGGGGAAGGAGGATACGGGCGGGCGGTGGCCCGGACGCCACGAGGGGAGTTGGCGCTTTAACCCCCCACCGACGTTCTCGGGCAATGCCCGAGGCCCCCCGCCACGTCCGCCTTGCGATCGTCGGCAGCGGCCCCGCCGGCCTCACCGCGGCGCTGTACGCGGCACGGGGTGAGCTTCACCCGCTCCTCATCAGCGGCGTCCCCGCGGGCGGTCAGCTCTTGATCACGACCGACGTGGAGAACTACCCCGGATTCCCGGAGGGGGTGCAGGGTCCGGAGCTGGTGGACCTGATGCGCCGTCAGGCGGTCCGCTTCGGGACCGAGGTGGTGGATGACAACGTGACCCGGGTCGACTTCCGCCGCCGACCGTTCCTACTGCAGACCGGCACCCGCGGCAGCTTCCATGCGGACGCGGTCATCGTCGCGACCGGGGCGAACGCCCGCTGGCTCGGCCTCCCTTCCGAGGAACGTCTCAAGGGAAAGGGGGTCTCCGCCTGCGCCACCTGCGACGGATTCTTCTTCAAGGGTAAGGAGCTCGTCGTCGTGGGCGGCGGCGACACCGCGATGGAGGAGGCGCTCTTCCTCACCAACTTCGCGACCCACATCACCCTCGTGCATCGTCGAGGGACGCTGCGGGCCAGGTCCGATCATGCAGGCGCGGGCTCGCCAGCATCCGAAGATCTCCTTCGCCCTCGATTCGGTCGTCGAGGAGGTCCTCGGGGCCGAGAAGGTCGAGGGGGTACGCTTGAAGCACCTCCCCACCGGCCGAACGAGCGAGCTCGCCGTCGGAGGGCTCTTCGTCGCGATCGGCCACGACCCGGCCACCGAGGTGTTCAAAGGCCAGCTCGACCTGAACTCCCAAGGATACCTCGAGGTCCGCCACCGCACGCACACGAGCGTGGAGGGGGTCTTCGCGGCCGGGGACGTGGAAGACCACCGGTACCGACAGGCCGTCACGGCGGCCGGGGCCGGATGCATGGCCGCGATCGACGCGGAACGCTGGCTCGCGGAGCACGAGGCGCCGACCCCTACGACGGAGGCCGCACCGACCCCGGGTCGGTGAGCCGGTCATCTCCGGGATATCCTTTAATAGCGGCCGGCACGGTGCGACCCGAGGACGGCACTTGCCGAGCAAGAAGAGCCTCCATATCGAGTCCTCCGGCCAGCTGTGCATCTACTGCGGCGCCTGCGTCGGGATCTGTCCGTTGAACTGCATCTACCTGGACGAGACCCGCATCACGTTCGACGAGAAGGTCTGCACGCGCTGCGAGATCTGCGTCCGAGCTTGCCCCGTCGGAGCGATCGAGATCGGCTAGGCCGGTCCCACCACCGAGGAAGAAGATGGCATCGGACCTGAAGACGGATGTCCTGGTCATCGGCGCCGGACCCGCGGGGAGCATGACAGCCAAGTGGGCCGCCAAGCACGGCGCCTCCGTGCTCATGATCGAGAAGCGCCAGGAGATCGGGAGCCCGGTCCGCTGCGGCGAGGGGATGAGCAAGGACTGGCTCGCGGACGTCGGGATCAAACCCGGTCGATGGGTCAACCTCGAGGTCGAAGGCGCCCGGATCTACTCCCCCAACGAGACGGTCTTCGAGATCAACGAAAAGGACGCCGGCAACGAGGTCGGCTACGTGGTCGAGCGGGACGAGTTCGACAAGCAGCTCGCGATCGATGCGGCGAACGCGGGGGTCGAGGTCCGCTTGAAGACCGCGGCGACGGGGATCCTGAAGGAGAACGGTCGCGTGGTCGGAGCGAAGGTCAAGCAGTTCGGCACGACGTTCGACGTCCGCGCGAAGGTCACGGTAGCGGCGGACGGCTTCGAGAGCCAGGTGGGGCGCTGGGCCGGAGTCTCTACCAACATCGCGCTCAAGGACATGGATTCCTGCCTCCAGTACCGGATGACGAACGTCGACTGCGACGTACGGTTCTGCGACTTCTACCTCGGCAAGGTCGCCCCCGGAGGGTACGTCTGGATCTTCCCGAAGGCCGAGGGGCTCGCGAACGTCGGCATCGGGGTGCAGGTGAGCCAGATCCAGTCGATGGCCGAGCCCCGCGACTACCTCGACCGGTGGATCGCGAAGCACCCCGCCTACGCGAAGGGCAAGAAGATCGACATGGTCGGCGGCGGGGTCTCGATCTCGCCTCCGCTGAAGCAGACGGTCGCCGACGGGTTCATGGTGGTGGGGGATGCGGCGCGGATGATCGACCCGCTCACCGGTGGCGGGATCGCGAACGGGTGCATCGCCGGCAAAATCTGCGGCACGGTCGCGGCCGAGGCGGCCCAGAGCGGCGACGCCTCGAAGGAGGCCCTCATGAAGTACGACAAGGGCTGGCGGGCTCGTCTCGAGGAGAAGCTCTACCGCAACTGGCTCGCGAAGGAGAAGCTGACGTCGCTCACCGACGAGACGTTCGACAAGGTCGTCGACGCGCTCAAGGGCGTGAAGCTTCAGAAGCTGAACGTCCACAACATCCTCAAAGCCGTTCGCGACAAGTATCCCGAAGTCACGAAGGAGTTCGAGGCGTTCCTGTAGACGCCTCGAGGTCGGACCATGCCGGGCGCCCCGAACCGTCCTCCGGAGAATGCCCCCGCGGCCCCGGTGACCCCGGCCCTGTCGGAGCCTCCCGAGAAGAAGGCGCTCCGCCGGCTGGTCCCCTCGCGCCTCACCCTCCTCCTCGACATCTGGAAGGGAGCCCCGAGCACCGACCTGACCGTACCCGTACCGACCGGGCGGAGGCCGCCTACGATGCGGGAGATTACCCGGCGGCGCTCCAGGCGCTCGACCTCCTCTCGATCCGCTTTCACGAACCCCGGTGGCCGAGCCTACCGGCTCCGTTCCGACTGCTGAGGGTGGCGATCCCCGCGCCCCAGCCTCCGAGCTGGAATCCGGAGAACGCGCTCTCGGCCGCAGAACGCGACGCGCTGCGAGCGCGCCGCCAGGCCGACGACCAGGTGCTGCTCGCCCGGGGATCGGTCGCGTGGGCCGCGGCGCACGGCATCGAGGTCGGGGATTGGAATGCCCGCGTGGAGGAAGCCGCCCAGGTCCTGGCGGCCGAGGGGCTCGTGCCGGCTTTCTACGAGCGCATCGACCCGGTCTGGGCGGGGCTGCGTGCCCGGCTTCCGCGACCGACGAGCGTGGCGAGCCGGCCGCCGACCACCCCGCCGCCCCCGGTCGGGGCGGAAAAGGCGTAGCCGCCCGGGGGAACCATGGTCCCCGCCGAGCGAGCGCGACGCACGCGACGTGGCGAAGGAGAGGTCACCCAATGGCCTCGGGGGTTGCTCGATTACACGCCGGGCGAGACCCCCGATGCCGCTCCGGACCCCGACGAGGACCGGACGGGGAACCGGATCCGGCTCGCGGCCCGGCTGATCGGACTCCTCCGCTCCGAGGGACGGGACGTTCAGTCCGAGATTGAGGCGCTCCATGCGGCCGAGCGAGCGTGACGCAGCCGGCCGGCGCGGGGAGGCTACGGAGCGCGTCGAACGCCTCCTCGGGGAGCTCCAACCGACCCCCAGGGCCCCCGACCGGACGCCGACATCTTTAGGCAGGGACCCTCCCTGACGGCGGACATGTCCCTCCGGTTCGGAACCTTCTCGATCGTCGCCTACGACGCGGCCAGTCAGAGCTGGGGCGTCGCCGTCCATTCCAAGTTCCCGGCGGTCGGAGCGGTCGTACCCTGGTCCCGGGCCGGTGTGGGGGCGGTGGCCACCCAGGCGGCCTCCAACCTCGCGTGGGGTCCGGAGGGACTTCGTCTCTTGAAGGAGGGAGTGGGCGCGCGCGAGGTCGTGCGCCGGCTCGTGGAAGCCGACCCGGGGCGGGACGACCGCCAGCTGGGCGTGGTCGACGCCCGCGGCGAAGCGGCGGCGTTCACGGGCTCGAAGTGCATGCCGTGGGCGGGTCACGAGGTCGGCGACGGCTTTGCCTGCCAGGGGAACATCCTGTTCGGGCCGGCGGTCGTCCGCGGGATGGCGCGCGCCTACGAGTCGACCCCGGGGGACATCGCCGACCGGCTGCTCGCCGCGCTGACGGCCGGCCAGCGCGAGGGGGGCGACCGACGGGGCCAGCAGTCGGCGGCCCTGCTGATCACCCGGGCGGGGGGCGGCTACCAGGGGGGAGACGACCGGTGGGTCGACCTGCGGGTCGACGACCACCTCTCCCCCATCGAGGAGCTCCGTCGGATCTTCCGGGTCTACGACCTGACGATGCTGAGCCGCGAGGACCCAGGCAGCCTTCTGCAGATCACGGGCGAGGTGGCGCTGGGGGTCCAGCACGACCTCGCCATCCTCGGATACTACAACGGTCGGCTGAACGGGAAGTGGGATGTCGCCGGACGGGCGGCCTACACGCGGTTCCTGAGCGAGCACAACTTCGAGAGCAAGCAACGGAACGACGACACGATCTGGCCCTCCGTCCGGACCTACCTCAAGGAGGGGGCGGACGCGGAGGTCATGCGCCGGACCGGGACCGCGCCGATCGTCTCGGACGCGCTCAGCCGCGGACCGGGCGCCCAAGCGAAGCAGGGGGGAGGCACATCCCCGAGCGCTCCGAAGAAGGCGAAGGGGTCGAAGTAACGGTCGTCGCCCGGAAGACCTGCGCGTCGCCCGAGGCGGCCGAACGGCTCCGGCGCGCGCTCGCCGTCGATACCCCGGGGTTCGTCACCCTCGTCGTGGAGGGGCCCACCCTCGTGATCCGCACGCAGGCCCTGTCCGCGCGCAGCGCCCGGGCCACCCTCGAGGACCTGATCGCTTGCCTGCAGGTCGCCGAGCAGGCCGGCCCATCCGTCTAGGAGAGCCCGAACGCCCGTGATGCAAACGGTCCCTCCCCCCCGCCGAGCGGCCCGTCCGTGGCACGGTACGCGCTCGCCGTCGTCCTCACGGTCGTCGCGGTCGCGAGCCAGGTACTTCCTCCCCGAGCTCCTCCCGGAGCTGCGGCCGGTCTACGGTTCCCTCCTCGGGGACCTGCTGGTGGTCTACGGGATCCCGGTTCTCTCGTTCCTGGGCCTGGTCGGTACAGGCCCGCTCCGGCATTGGGGGGACCGGATGGGCCAGGCCACCGTGCAGGGGCTCGCGTGGTTCGGCTCGCTGATGGTCCTCAGCCTCGTCGTGGTCATCGTCCTCACCGCGATCTACCTCGCCGTCGACCCCGCGGCGCTGAGCCTCCTCTCCCGGAAGAATCCGGCCCTGACCCAGGCAATGGGCGACCCGTGGTTCTTCGTCGCCCTCTCGTTCGCCATCGGCGCCATCGAGGAGACGATCTTCCGCGGCTGGATCTTCGGATTCTGGACCGCGCGCCCGGGCTCGTGGCTCGTCCCCGCGACCTGGACGAGCCTCCTGTTCGCGGGCGTGCACCTCTACTACGGCACCACCTACGGGATCGTCGCCCCGCTGATCTTCCCTACACTCTTCTTCACCGGGTTCGCGTTCGCGGCGACCTTCCGGGCCTCGGGCGGGAACCTTGTCGTGGTCGCGCTCCTCCACGGCGTCTTCGACGCGTCCGCCTTCCTCACGCTGATCAACGAGGGGGCCGGGATCTCCCTGCGGTACCTGGTCATCTTCGTCGGGGCGGTGGTCGCCCTCGTTCTCTGGTCCCGTCGCTCCGAGCCCCCGCTGCGCCCCATCTAGGGCTCCCTGGGCCGACCTGGGCCGACCCGGTCCCGGAGGGGCGCCCTCAGTCCGATGGAGAGAGGATGAGCTCCACCCAGAACCCGTCCGGCCCTTCGTAGTATTCGAGGACGACCTGGCCACGCCACTTGATCTGCTCGACCCGCTTGCCGCCGGCCGCTCGGAGCTTCTTCCCCACGACCTTCAGGTCGTTGACGCGGAACCCGAGGTGGTCGATCCCCTCGCCCGGGACGAACTCGGTGTAGTAGCGGGACCCCTTCGGATACCAGTTCAGCTCGAGATGCTGGTGGGAGAGCGGGTCGTGCAGCAGTACCCAGACCCCTCCATGACCCATCGTGCCGCGACGGGTCTCGACCAGGCCGAGCCCCTTCGTGAAGAAGCGCAGCGCGGGAGCGAGCTTGGTGACACGGATGCCGACGTAGTCGAGGTACATCGCTCCGCGACCGGATTCTCTCTCCATATACCTTGGCGCCCGCGAGGGGGTTATCATCATGTAACGGACGGGAGTGCCTCGGCCCATGACCCTCCCCGACGAACAGCTCCGGAACATCCTCGCCTCCGCACGGACGATCGCGGTCGTCGGCCTCTCCGACAAGCCCGACCGAGATTCGCACACCGTGGCGCGATACCTGCAGGGCCAGGGGTACCGCATCATCCCGGTGAACCCGAGCGTCCCCGAGGTCCTCGGAGAACGCTCCTACCCTTCCCTTTCGGCGATCCCGCCCGACACCAAGGTCGACCTCGTCGACATCTTCCGTCGCTCGGAGCAGGTCCCGCCCGTGGTCGACGAAGCGTTGGCGCGGGGAGTCCCGGTGATCTGGATGCAGCTGGGCGTCGAGCACCCCGAGGCGGCCGCGAAAGCGCGCGCGGCTGGGGTCACGGTCCTCGAGAACCGATGCATCCGGGTGGACCATCAACGGCTAAGACTCCCCCCGATTCCCCGGGCCCCGTGAGCAAGCCATGACGATACCCCCTCCTCCTCCGACCCCGGCCGCGCCGGCGGTCACCCCTACGCCCGCCGCACCGCCCGCGGCACCCCCCAAGCCTCCGACGGCGGCGCCGCCGGCGGCCCCGAAGCTCCCTCGGACCGGGGAGATCCGGGACCGAGGGGTCGTGCGTCGGGAGAGCGTGCACGCCCTTCGCTGGTCCACCGACGGAGCGGTCAAGGTCCTGGACGAGGTCGACGTCGGGGAGGCGACCCTCTCCGGCCCGACGGCCATCGGCGGGTCCCTCACGGCCGACGCGCTACGCTCGGAGGGGACCCTCGAGGTCGGAGCGGCCGTGGACGTCAGCGGGAGCCTGGTGTCGAACGGAAGCCTCCGCACCCGAGGGCCCGTGCATGCGGGCAACGCAGCCGTCCGCGGCACCGCCCATCTTCTTGGCGACCTCAAGGTCGACCGTGGCCTGACGGTCCGGGGGTCGCTCGTCGCACCCTCCGTCCGTGCCGAGTCGTTCGTCGCGGACGGCAGCGTCGAGGTCGCGGGCGAGATTGCCGCGACCCGCGTGGACCTCCGGTTCCGAGAGAAGAGCCATATCGGGAGCGTACGCGCCGCGACCGTTCGGCTGGCCGCGCGACCGCCCAATCCCCTCGAGGTCGTGCTCGGCCGGGACCGCCCGGTCGTGATCGTCCGGGTCGAGGCGGGCTCGGTCGAGCTCGAGGCGGTCGACGTACGGTTCGTCCGGGCCCCCGAGATCGCCCTCGGCCGGAACGCGCACGTGACGGAGTTCGAGGGGAAGATCGTCCGCCGCCACTCTTCTGCGCGTCTCGGTCCGGAGTCGCGGAGCCCGCCCCCGCACGGACTGACCCGCTGAGGCGCTCCGGCGCCCTTTATCACCCGGAGGACCGTCCGAGCCGCCCATGCCGCCCGAGGAGCCGGACTCCGGGGCCCCCTCGTCCCGGACGATCCAGGAGCGCGTCAGCGCCTACTGGGAGACGACCGGCGTCATCCTTCGCTCGCTGACACCACCCGCCGAGGGGCCCCTCTTCCGGTTCACCGAAGGGCCCCCGACGGCCAACGGCCCCCCGCACCTGGGCCATCTCGTGGCGCGTACGTTCAAGGACCTCCAGCTCCGCTACCATCGAATGCGGGGAGAACGGGTCGTGAGCTCGATGGCCGGCTGGGACTGCCACGGCCTTCCGGTCGAGGTGGAAGTTGAAAAAAGCCACGGCCTCAAATCGAAGAAGGAGATCGAGGCCTACGGCGTCGAGAGGTTCTGCGACGAATGCCGGACCTCCGCGCTCGCCGTCTCCGAGGTTTGGCGCGAGATGAGCCGGCGCCTCGGCTACTGGCTCGACTACGAGCACGCGTACCGGACCATGGACGCTCCCTACATCGAGAGCGTCTGGTGGTCGCTGAGGCAGCTCTTCGACCAGGGGCTGCTCGAGAAGGGCCACTACGTCCTCCCGGTACCTGCCCTCGCTGCGAGACCCCCCTCTCGTCCCACGAGGTCGCCCAGGGGTACCGGGAGGTCACGGACCCCTCGGTCACCGTACGCTTCCCGTTGACGGAGCCGGACCTTCCGCACCGCGACCTGCTCGTCTGGACGACCACCCCGTGGACCCTTCCGGCGAACCTGCTGATCGCAGCGCGGGCCGACCTCGAATACTCGGTGGTCCGCCTCGACCCGGAGCACGAGGTCGTGCTGGCCTCGGTGGCGGTGGCCCGGCACTTCCCCGACCGTCCGGAGGTCGTGGAGCGATTTCCCGGCTCGGCCCTCTCGGGCCGCCGTTACTCACCCCCCTTCGACTCGGCCGGCGGCGGGCCGGGAAGGTATCGCATCGTGCTCGACGACTTCGTGACGGCCGAGGACGGTACGGGGTTCGTCCACGTCGCCCCCAGCTTCGGTCCCGACGACCAGCGGGTGGGCGCTCGCGAGCAGGTCGGGGTGTTCGACCCGCTCGACAACCGGGGGGTGTTCGGAGAGGCCGTCCCTCGCGTGCGGGGGAAGACGTTCAAGGCGGCGGACCCCCTCCTCGTCGAGGACCTCGCCGAGCGGGGCCTGCTCTTCCGTTCCGAGACGATCCGGCATACCTACCCGTTCTGCTGGCGGTGCGACACCCCGCTCCTCTACCGGGCCATCGACTCCTGGTTCGTCCGTACCTCCCGCTTCACGCAGGCCCTCCAGCGGAACAACGCCGGCGTGCGGTGGATCCCCGCCCACCTGCGGGAGGGGCGGTTCGGCAACTTCCTGACCGAGGCGAAGGACTGGGCCTTGTCGAGGAACCGGTACTGGGGGACGCCGCTGCCGATCTGGCTGTGCCCGGCGGGTCATCCGACCTGCGTCGGCAGCTTCACCGAGCTGGTCCGTCTGACCGGCGCGCCTCTCCCCGCCGGATTCGACCCGCACCGGGTGCACGTCGACCGGATCGTCTTCCCGTGCCCGAAGTGCGCCGCCCCCAGCCGACGCGAGCCGTACACCATCGACGCGTGGTACGACAGCGGGTCGGCCCCGTTCGCTCAGTTCCACTACCCGTTCGAGCCCGGTCCCTTCTCCCCCGACGCTCCGCTCGACTACGTCTCGGAGGGTCTCGACCAGACGCGAGGTTGGTTCTACTCCCTGCTCGTCCTCTCGACCGCCCTCTTCTCCCGACCGGCGTACCGGACGAGCCTCACGACCGGCATGGTGCTCGACGACTCGGGCCGCAAGATGTCGAAGTCGAAAGGCAACGTGCTCGATCCCCTCCAGCTCCTCGAGCGGGTGGGAGCCGACCCGATCCGGTGGACCTTCCTCTCGATCGATTTCACCGAGCCGATGCGGGTCGGCGAGACGACGATCCACAAGGCGGCGGCCCGGACCCTCGGCACGCTCACGAACCTCGTGGCGTTCCATCTCGAGAACGCCCGGCCCGACGGGCTCGACCCGGCGGTCGCCGAGCCGACGGTCACCTCGCTCCTCGACCGCTGGGCCCTGACGCGGCTCGAGGCGACCCGCCAGGCGGTCTCCACCGCCCTGGACGAGGGGGACCCCCGTCCGGCAGCCCTTGCCGTGCGGGAGCTCGTCGACGACCTCTCTACCTGGTACGTCCGCCGCTCGCGCCCGAGATTCTGGGGTGACACCTCTCCGGCGGACCGGCGCGCCGCCCACGACACCCTCTCCTACGTCCTGCTCGGCGTCGCCCGTATCACCGCGCCCCTGATCCCCTTCACGGCCGAGTGGGTCCACCACGAGGTCGGTGAGCACGAGTTTGAGGACGCCGAGGATTCCGTCCACCTCGCCCGCTGGCCCGACCGGCTCGCGTCGCGCGACCCGGAGCTCGAGGCGGGGATGGCCCAGCTCCGGGAGCTGGTCGAGGTCGGTCGCGAGCTGCGGCATCGGGCCGAGGTGAAGGCGCGGATCCCGCTCGCGGAGATTCGTCCTGTTCGGCGAGCCGAGCCCGCTCCTCGGGCCGCTGGGAACCGACGGGACGACCCTGCTCGCCGAGGAGCTCAACGTGCGTCGGGTCCGACGGGTGCCGGCCTCGGAGCGCGCCCTCTTCCCCGAACCGGAGTGGGTCGTTCGGGAGGAGGACGGCCGGCCGGTGGCGGCCCTCCCGCGTCACCCGACCCCCGAGCTCCGCGAGGAGGGGCTGGCCCGGGAGGTCGGCCGGCGTTTGCAGCAGACCCGCAAGGAGCTCGGACTGCGACCGACGGACCGTATCCGGGTGACGGTCGGGGCCTCGGGGGAACTGGCCGAGGCGGTCCGCCGTTGGGCCGACCGGCTCACCCACGACCTGTGGGCGGACCAGTTCGACGTGGTCGACGGGGAGCTGCCGGCCGGTCCGGAGCGCCGTCGGTGGGACCTCGAGGGGGCGGTGCTCACCGCCACGGTACAACGCACGCTCGCCTAGACGTGCGTCGGGACGCGGATTACATCGCCGCGGGGGATCGTCTCGGCGAAGACATCGGCCTCGAAGCGAAGCACGCGGACCCGCGGGTCGCGCCAGGCCGCGGCCGGGAGGCCGGCCTTCTCGCACGTCCCCTCGAGGAGCTCCTCCGCGGTCCACCCCTGCTCGGGGCCGACCTGCGGCAGCAACAGCCCGCTCGCGCCGAACCCCTCGACGAGGAGGCCATCCCGTCCGACCAGGACCGCCGCGAGGCGCTCCACCGGGCGGACCCCTTCGACCGGCTCGGGGACCGTGAGGACCGACACCTCGACGGTGAGCCGCGAGAGCTCCTCGGGGAGCACGGGCCGGAAGCGCGGGTCGTCGGTCGCGGCGGCCATCGCGGCGCGGGCCACCGCGAGGCGCAGGGGAAGGACGGGCATCGGGTACCCGACGCATCCCCGGAGGTCGCCGGAGGGGTGCCGCTTCAGGGTCACGAACGCGCCCCGCTTGTCCTCGAACTCGGGAGGGAGGGGGGTGTCCGCGCGGGCCGCGCGAGTTCCTCCGGGCGCAAGGCCGCTTTCCAGGGTCTCGCGCGCCCACGGGACCGCCCGGCCCCAGACCGAATCCGAAACCACGGGCTTGAAAGACGCCCCGCGCAGAAAGCCCCGTCGGCGACGTCCCCCGGTCCCCGTTTTATAGGCGAGGGCGGGTCACGGCCCCTCCTATGCCGTTCCCCGAGGCGGTCGAGCGCCTGCTCAACAAGAAGATCTGCATGAACTGCTCGGCCCGGAACCCCCCGAAGGCGACCCAGTGCCGCCGATGCGGGTACCAGGGACTGCGCGTCAAGTCGCGCGAGCGCTCCGGCAAGACCCAGTAGGGGCGTTCACGGCGGTGGGGCCGCCGAGCTCGGCTCCGTGCGGAACGGCGGGGGGATCCCGCTCTTCAGCTCCCGTGCCACGTCCATCCGCTTCCGGAACAGGAAGAGGAGGTTCCCGAGGCCGTCGCGCCAGCTCGAGAGCTTTGGCGACCCCCACCGCTCGCCGTAGCGGATCGGGACCTCGACGAACCTTAAGTCCCCGAAGGAGGGCCTCGATCTTCAACTCCTCGCTGAACGCCATGCCGTCCTGGGTGAGCGAAACCCGGTCGAGGACCGAGCGGCGGAACACCCAGAAGCCGCTCTGGCTGTCGACCAGAGTGCCGCCGGAAACCCCTCGGAAGTAGGAGTGGTAGGCGACCCCGAGGAAGCCGTTGAGCACCCGGTTCCCGATCCGGTGCTCCATCGTCATCGCGCGGCGGTCGAGGTAGGCCAGCCGGTTGCCGGTTAGGAAGTCGACCCCCTCGTCGAGGAGGCGCCGGACGAGCCTCGGGATCTCTTCGACGGGGTAGGTGGCGTCCCCGTCGGCCGTCGCGATGACCGCCCCCCTCGCGGCCTCGAAGCCGGTCCTGTAAGCGCGGCCGTACCCCTTCCGGCCCTCCGTGATCACGCGAGCGCCCTCCTTCTGGGCGACCGCGGCGGTCCCGTCCGCGGACGCTCCGTCGACCACGAGGACCTCCCAGTCGATCGGTTCCGCCGCGAAGAGGGTACGGTTCCCCTCCTCGGCCGCGCCCCGGAACGTGCGCACGACATGGCCGATCGACCCGGCCTCGTTCAAGGTCGGGATAACGAGGGACGCACGCATGGTGGGGGCCCGAGATGCGGGCACCCCTTAAGCTCCTACGACCGTTCGACCTCGCACGTCCGCGAGAGGTCGCCGCCGAGCACCGTCGCGTCGCTGGGGAAGTTTCCCGACGACCGCGGACGTGGGCATCTGGGCCAGCGGTCCTACGCCGGCCGCCCTGTTCGAGGCGCTCGGGCTCGGGCTCTTCGCCCTCATCACCGACCTGCGCAAGGTCCGTCCCCGCGCCGAGCGAGCCGTCAGCGCCTCGGGGATCGACCCCTCCGAGCTCGTCGTCGCCTTCCTCTCGGAGCTGATTGGTCCTGCACGAGACCGACGGGTTCGTGGCCCGCCAGATCGAGGTCCGTCCCCTCGGCCGCCCGCCGACGGCCCTCGTGGCCAGCCTGTGGGGGGAACCGTTCGACCCGGCCCGCCACCCGGCGCGCATCGAGGTGAAGGCCGCGACCCTGCATCACCTGCTCTTCGACCCGGTCCGCGGACGCGCCCGGGTGATCGTCGACATCTAGCCGACGAGCGGTCGCCTACGGCATTCGGTCGACGACCGCCCGCAGCGCCGCTCCGGGGGTCGGCAGGCGCCCGGCCTTTCCGAGGATCCGCTCGAGGGCCGCGAACGTGACCAGCAGGTCGGGCCAGTCCGCGATCCCCATGTGGCCGATGCGGAAGATCTTCCCCGCGAGGGCGGCCTGACCTCCCTGGAGGAGAATGTTGTACTGCCGTTCGAGCACCTTGCGGAGCTCCGGGTCGCCCATCCCGGCCGGATTCTTGATCGCCGTCACCGTGTCGGAGGCGTACTCCCGCTCGGGGAACAGTTCGAGGCCGAGCGCGTCGACCGCCGCGCGCGTGGCCTCCGCAAGGCGCCGGGTCTTCGCGAGCCGGCCCGCGAGGGTCTCCTCCTTGAGGAGCAGGAGCGCCTCGCGGAGCGCGAGGAAGAGCGGGACCGCCGGAGTCCACGGAGTGTCGTTCTTCTCGAGCGGGGTCAGGTGCGACTTGAGGTCCAGGTAGAACGACCCCGGGTGTAGCGCCTCGACCGCTCGGTCCGAGAGGTGCACGAGCGCGAGCCCGGCCGGGGCGGCGAGCCCCTTCTGCGGGCCGGCGACCAGGGCGTCGATCCCCCACTCGGTCACGCTGATCGGGATGCCGGCGACGGCGCTGATCCCATCGACGAGGAGGAGGGGAGAGCCCGCCCGCCGGACCTCCTTCGAGATCGCTCCCAGGTCGTTCGCGAGACCGACGCTCGTCTCGTTGTGCACGAGACAGACGGCGCTCACGTCCCCGTGGTCGAGCTCGGTCCGCACGGCGTCCGGGCGGACCGGTTGGCCCCACGGGGCCTTGACGGTCGTGACACGGGTGGAGTATCGACGGACGATCTGGTCGCTGCGCTCCCCGAAGTTGCCGTTCGAGAGGACCAGGATGCGTCCATCCTTGGGTAGGAGGCTCGAGTACATCGCCTCCAGACCCGCGGTCCCGCTCCCGCTCAGGACCACCTGATGGCCCGGGGTCCCGAACAGGACCGGGCAGGAGCTCCCGGATCTCCTGGACGATCCCGTGGAAATAGTCCCCCCGATGGTTGAGGGACGGTATCGACATCGCGCGGAGGACGCGCGGGTGGATGCGCACGGGCCCGGCGATCAGGAAGGTCGCGGTCTCGGGGTCGAACGTCATGCGGGCGCCCCCGGGAGGGCGACTGCTGCCTTGAGGGGTTCTCCCCGGAGGGCCCGGAGCACTTCGTCGACGACGTCGCGGCCGGCTCGGCGCTGGGCCTCGGCCGTCGAGGCGCCCAGGTGCGGGGTCACGATCACCTGCGGATGCTCGAGCAGGGCGCGGTGCGTCGGGGGCTCCACCTCCAGGACGTCGAGCGCCGCCCCTCCGACGTGGCCGGAGTTGAGGGCGGCGAGCAGGGCCGCCTCGTCGACGAGGGCACCGCGTGCGACGTTCACGAGGAAGGCCCCGGGTTTCATCTGAGCGAAGGCCCGGGCGTCCAGGAGGTGGCGGTTCTGCGGGGTGAGGGCCGCGTGGACGCTCACGATGTCCGACGTGCGGAGGAGCTCGGGGAGGGGGACCATCTGGGTCGCGTCCCCGGACGAAGCGACGAACGGGTCGAAGGCGACGGTCGCGACCCCGAGGGGCCCGAGACGCCGGGCGACCTCGCGGGCGATCCGCCCGTACCCGATGAACCCGACGGTGCGGCCCGCGAGCTCATGGCCCGAGGTCCCACGCTCCCATTTCCCCGCTCGCGTCGAGAGGATCTTGGGGAGGAGGCCCCGCTCGAGGAGGAGGTAGAGGGCGACCGAGAGCTCCGCGACGCTCGCCGTCGCGGCGGAGGGCGCGTTGACGACCGTAACGTGCCGCTCGGCCGCCGCGGCCAGGTCGACGTTGTCGACCCCGACCCCGGCTCGGGCCACCAGGCGGAGTCGCGGGGCGGCTGTCAGAAGCTCCCGCGTGACCTTCGTCCGGCTCCGTACGACCAGCCCCCAGGCGCCCCCGAGGTGACCCCCCAGCTGGGCCGGGTCCGCGCTCGCGTCGACCACCGTGCACGGCCCGGTCCGCAGCTCGGCGACCGCGTCGGCGTCGATCGGGTCGGCGACGACCACGAGGGGAAGCTCCGGCATCGCGCGACGGACCCCGGGGGGAGGGAAAACGGTTTGCTCGGCCGGTCAGCGGACCTTGGGGACGGGGGTTCGTTCGACCATCCCCCGGACGATGTCGGCGCCGCGAACGCCGCGGATCCACGGTTCGGGCTTCACGACCACCCGGTGGGCAAGGGCTGGCCCCGCGAGCACCTTTACATCGTCCGGCACGACGAAGTCCCGGCCGAGGAGGAGGGCCCGGGCACGGCTGACCTTCTGCAGGGCGAGCGAGCCGCGCGGCGAGGCGCCGACCTCCGCCCGCGGGTCCTCTCGCGTCCCCCGCACGATCGCCAGCAGGTACTCGGCGAGAGAGGGCTCGAGCTCCACGTCCTCCACGGCGGCCTGGAGGGCCTGGAAGGAGGCGCGGTCCATGACCGGGGGGGCGGACATCGTCTCGGTCTTCCGCGCGCGACGACGTTCCAGGATCTTCCGCTCCTCCTCGATCGTCGGATACCCGACCTGCAACCGGAGCAGGAACCGGTCGACCTGGGCTTCCGGGGAGCGGATACGTTCCCTCGAGCTCGATTCGGGTTCTCGGTGGCCAGCACCATGAAGGGGCGCGGGAGCGGGTACGTCGTGCGCTCGCTCGTGACCTGGTACTCCTGCATCGCCTCGAGGAGCGACGACTGCACCTTCGGGGGGGCCCGATTGATCTCGTCGGCGAGGAGGACGTTCGTGAAGATCGGGCCGGGGCGGAAGGTAAAGCGGTTCGTCGTCGGGTCGACGATCTCCCCCCCCGTGATGTCGTGCGGGAGCAGGTCCGCGGTGAACTGAACGCGTTGGAACTCGAGGCCTAGGGCCTGCGCGAACGACTTCGCCATCAGGGTCTTTCCGAGGCCCGGAAGGTCCTCGAGCAGGATGTGCCCGTCCGAGAGGAGGCCGACCAGGACCTGCTCGACCGCGACCTCGCGCCCGACCACCGTCGTGCCGACGGCGCTCCGGATCTGCTGCGCGAGCACCGCCGCCTCGGCCGCCTTCACCTCTCCCCCGTGCGCGACCTCGACAGCGACCGTGGTATAAGGGGTGAGGGAGCCTGTTCCCCGGCCGTAACGATCCGCCTCATGGCTAGGCGCACGCCGTCTCCGCGGTCTGACCCCGGCCGGGGTTGTCGGACACCGGGGTTGTCCTCACGTCATTCTCTGCGGACGACCCGTCCGCGTTGAGTCGAGAGGGACCCTTCGACGGTACCCGGGTGCGGCTCTCGCCGCGCCAGGATCCCAGAAGCCAGGAGCGCTATGAGCTTGCCGCTGCGTCGCGGTCGAACGCACCGGGGCTCCGCAGGAGGAGCGCCGCGAGGACGACCACCCCCACGAGCAGCGCGACCCCTACCCCAAGGGGGGCGACGTTGCCGGGGAGCAGGAAGGAACTCGCCCACGCGATGGCGAGGCCTACGGTGGGAACCCAGAGTCGACCCAGCGCCCGGCCCGCGCCTCCCGGGAGGCGGTCGGGGTCGTCCGCGAGCCAGAGGAGGAGGGCGAGCGAGGCTACGCCGCCGTACAGCGCCGTGATGCCGGTCGGGGTCGCGGTGACCGCCAGGACCGTGAGGCCGACCAGCGGAGGGATTGGGGCCGCCGAATGCAGCCATCGGGGAGGGGCGAGCCGAAGGGCGGCTCCGAATCCGGCGGTCGTGAGCGCTACCGTCAGGGAGTCGACCAGGGGCCACGAGCCCAGGGTGGCGAAGCCCGCCAGCACCACGGCCAGGAGGAGCAGGGGCCCTCCCACCACCCGCGCGACCGGGGTTCGCGCCGGGGCCGACTCGCTCATGTCCCTCGCTCCCGGAGGGTCGGACGGTTCAGGAAGTCGACGAACCCGCCGAGCGACCAGAAGTCCACCCAGTCGATCGCGGGGGCGTCGCGCCAGGTGCGGGCGATCTGCTCGCGTCGGAGCAGTCGCCCGACCCGCCCCACGACCGCCTCGTCCTCCGGTCTTAGGTCGGACGTGATCGCCGCCAGGGGCAGGTACGACGGACTCAGTACCGACCGGGCGAAAGCCGCGCCGTCGAAGGTGGGGGACGAGGAGCATCGACTCGTCGTCCGCGAGCGAGGAGAGTACCGATCGTCGTCATGCCGCGAGCGTGGTAGCGCCGCAGCGTCACGGCGCACCTCTCCGCCGGGCCACTGACAGCGGAGAGCGAGGTCCGGAACAGCATCTCGTGGATCCGAAGGCGGTGGGTGCGTCCGGTAGCCGGCGCGAGGATGGTCAGGAACTCGCCGTAGACCCCGAGAGCGACCCGGGTCTTCTCCCGGAGGAACGCATCCGCGAGCCCGTAGGCCGCCGCCCGGGAGATCCCGAGCAGGCGGGCATCGATCGACGGGCCGAGCGAGGTCGGTCGAGCGTCCAGGAGCAGGAGGACGTCGCCGGTCCGGTCGAGTGCGTACTCGTTCGCCAGCCGACGACCGGCCCGAGCGGACGCCAGCCAGTTGATGAGGCGTGGGGGGTCGTGCAGGGCCGCCTCCCGGATCCCGAAGAACTCACCGGTGGACCCGATCGCCCGGGACCGAGTCTCCCCCGGCAGGGCGATCGTGTGCTCGAGCCGGACGACCCCCGCACGATGGAGTTCGGGAGGGTACCGCTCGATCGACAGGGGTTCGCCCGAGGCCTCTGCGGGGCGCTCTACGAGGCCGAGGGCGTCCTCCCAACGGACGAGCGGTACCGGGATGCTGGCGACCGTAGGGTGCGGGACCGACCAGGCGAGCTGGAGGCGCAGGCTACCGCCTTCCTGGCAGACCTGGGGGGGGCCTCGCTCGTCGACCTCCCGGGGGGGCGGCACGACCACGCGGAGGTCGCCGGGGTATACGGGCGGCTCCGGCGTCAGGCGGAGGCTCACATCGATCCGCCCGGCGGCGCCGTCGACCTGGCCGGTCACCTGGACCCGGGGGCTCCGGCGGGGACCGACCAGCGGGGCCACGATCGGAGCGAGGAGGAGGGGGAACGCCACGAGGATCGGGTACTGGGTTCCGTCCCGCGACCCCCGCGGCGAAGAGCACGACCGCGAAGCCGAGGAGCAGGTAGGAGAGGGGACGCCAGCGGAACGACGGGTCCTCGGGCTCGCTCAAGGGTCTCTCGCCTCGATTCTGGTCGAGCCTCGCGCTGAGGTAGGCGCGGAACGCCGGGAGCGACATGCTCCGTAGCTTCGTCTCCTCCGCTTCGGTCCGGCTGGGGAGGTCGGGATGCGGCCCGCGCCGCTCCAGTCGGTCGAGTTCCACGACGACGGAGATCCGGCCGGCGCGTCCCGAGCGAAAGGCGGCCCGGAGGGAGGAGGTGGCGGTCGGCGGCTCGAGCGTCCGGGGCGGGGGGCCCCGCCACGCGACCTCGCCGAGGGAGGTGACCAGCAACAGGCCCGCGACCCCGACGGCGATGAGCCCGGCGGGGACCGCCACGGCGAGGTCCGTGCCCGCGTCGATCGCCAACGCAGTGGCGCCGCCCGCCAGGAGGATCAGCGGCCAATCCGACGGGGCGTTCATGATGCGGGGGGCGTACGCGCCAGGTCGGCCTCCGCCGTGGTGATCGCGCGGGAGGCCCGTTCGGCGGCCCCCGGCCCTAGCGGGTGGCTCGAGTAGCGTGCCTCCTCGAAGAGCCGCGTGAGTTCGGAGGCGGCCCCGGGCCGGATGCCGAGCCGGAGGAGGTGCTGGTTCCGGATCTCCTCGGGCGTGGAGGGGTCAACGTTCCCCGTCAGCGGCTCGACGCGGGCGAGGAGTCTCGCATAGAGTTCGAGGATCACCCCCCGTGCGTCCTGCCCGGCGGCCAGACGTACGGCCGCGCGCCCGAGCGCCTGTCGGACGCTCTCTTCGGCGGTGGCCCTTTCGCGGCCATCGCCCCGTGCGAGGAGGAACGTCCGGAGCCGGGGCATGACGACCGCCACGACCACGACGCAGGCGATCACGATGATCGCGAAGAACGTCCACGGCGGCAGGTGGAGGAACTGGAAGGAACCTCCGGCTCCGCCTAGTTGCGGGCCGGGCGGAGGGGGGGGCGGAGGGGCGGAATGGTTGCCGGGCACGGTCCCGTTCCCCGAGGCCCCTGAGCCGAGCACCGTGTTCTGGATGTACCGGTAGAGCAGGACGAAGACGATCAGCCCGAGGACGCTCATCAGCGGGACCGCGAGGACCCGCCCCGGAATGGCAGAGGGTCCGCCGGAACGCTGGTGCAACAGTGCCACGATCAGTCCCCCGAAGAGGATCGCGAGGAACAGCAGGACGACCCCCTCCGAGACGAAGACCTCGGGCGTGGTGGTCGGCACGAAGGGGGCCGCGGCCCGGGCCGCGACGACGATGCTGGCGGCGGCACCCACTCCGAGGGCGCTCAGCAACACCACGAGGATGAGGGGCGAGGGGCGGGGATCCGATCGGTCTGGCGACACGGTGCCCGTCCCGACGGCTCGGGTGCGATTAACCCCTTGGTGGGGAGGCGCCGGCCTCCGTAACCCCGCTGGGCTCACGGTGCGTGACGAAGTAGAAACTCCTCCGTTCGTGCTGGTCGGTGACGACCGCGAAATCGTCGACCCTGTACCCGAGGTCGGAGGCGGCGCGGAACGCATCCCGCGCCGCGTGGCGCCACCGCCGCAGGGCGTCCGGCTCGTGCTGACGGACCAGGTCGAGGTCGAACGGGATCTCGAGGTGCGCTTCGGGGCCGGTGGGCTCAGCGACCTCGACCGGTAGCCGGAGCCCGCTCTCTCCCAGCTCCGTGGACACGATCGCGGAGGCGGCCTTCCACCGAGCCAGGTCCTCTTCTCGGGAGGGAAGGGTACCCGCGATACGGGCCTCCGTCCGCGGGGTCGATAACGGCCAGGTGAGACGGATGCGGTCGGTCTCGAGCCCCCGGTTGATCGCGTCGGGCAGCTGACCGAAGTAATGGTGGAGATACCGGTCCGGCATCCCCCCCAGTCGCCGGACAAAGAGCCAGGCGTTCCGGCTCTGGATGGGGTCGTAAACGAATCGCACCTCGCCCAGGCCGAGCTGGACCACCTCGGTCCGAAGTGCCTTCATGAGTTCGAAACCGAGGTGGTGGTTCTGATACTCGGGTCGCACGGCGAGCACGTGGTCGACCAGGTACAGGGCCGAGCCGTCCCACCCCAAGGAGGCCACCGTGAACCCGGCGAGATGGATGTCCGCGAAGGCACCGAGGACGACACCGCCGTTGTCCTGGACCGTGCGGAGCAGGGAGACCGGGACGCCCTCTTCGGAGTCCTCGCCCCACACCGCGCGGTGGACCTCGTCGACCTGACGGAACTCTTCGGGCTTCTCGAGACGGCGGAATCGAAACCCTTCGACCCGCCCGCGCACTGCCGGGGCCGCCACGGCCGATGGACCGGCCGACGGTACTTAACTCGGCCGAATCCCGGGCGGGGACTACCTGCGGACCCGAAGGTCCGCTACCTTCCGCTGGTATCGCGCCTCGTCGTTGGGAGTAAGGTCCCAGAGGATCTCCTCGAGCTCGGGAATGTTCCGCAGGAACTCGGCCTTGCTCTTCGTGACCATCAGGTGCTCGAACTTCCGTCGGGCGTAGTAGTAGGCGCCCACAAGGTAGGCCCCGAAGATCGCCACGATCGGGCCGACCAGCACGAAGACCAGGTTGTAGTTCGGTGAGTTCGGAGCGGCCGTGACGGCGTTGACCGCGACGAAGAAGGGCAGGTTCATGAGCGGCGTGAACGCCCCGAGAGCGAGCACACTGAGGAAGAGGCCGGCCGCGAACACGAGCACGGAAAGCACGGCCCGGTGGGTACGCATCCCCCGCCGGAACCGGTTCCCGAGGGGTACGGTGGCCCCCTTCGATGCCATGCGGGGGGCGGGAGGCGGTTCCGCTTAAGAGCCTATGCGCTGTGGCGCTCCAGGCCCGTGTCGACGCCGAGCTCTCCAGGAATTCCTCCGCCTCCCCCGCCGCCGGCCGGCGCGGGCTGGCCGGCCACGACGCCGCCCGCGGCGGCCCTCCCCACCACGCCGTTCTCGGAGCGATACGCGCCCGAAGCGTTGGCCTTGAGGCTTCCCTGGCGGTTCTTGGCGCTGCTCTTCCAGGGCCTCGGGCTGCTGCTCGTCTTCCTGGGGACCGTCGTCATGGTGGCGTTCGGCTATATCCCGGTCAACTGCGTCGCGGCTACGACCTGCTCTCAGTCGACCCTGCAGGGGGTCTTGTACGGCATCGACACCGCCCGCCTCCTCTGGACGATCGGACTCTTCGGACTCGCGGTGGGCGCGGGCCTCCACCTCCAGTTCCGCCCCGCGCCCAGCTTCCCCTCGACCCCCGAGGAGACGCGGGTGTACCTCGCTCGCCGCCGGGGCGAGTTCATCATGCTCGCGCTGGCCCTCCTCCTGCTGTTCCTGCTCATGCTCTACTCGTCGTTCGCAGTGCCGTACCCCTAGCGGGCTTCCGGGCCCCCTTAGGGTCGGTCGCCCCGAGTCCGACCGTAGGAGGTCGACCGGGGGGAGGTCGGGGCGGGAGGTCCGGCGCTCGGAGCCGGGATGGTCGAGAGCATCGCCCGTAGGTTCCGGTAGAGGAAGACGGAGACGAGCACGACTAGCCCGGCCCCGACGAAGGCGGACGATTCCCCGCCGAGCGGTCCGATCCCGAGGAGGAAGAACCCAAGCGCGGCGAAGAGGGCGCCCGAGAGGGCCCCGCCCCGGGTCCGGGGGCTCCCGCGTTTTGGAGGGAGCGACAGGAGCGCGCCGGTCACCTCGAGGGCTACGAGAGCGACCGAGACGAGGGAGACCCGGGCCACCCCCTCGAGGGTGAGGTTCGGCGCGCTCAGGTACTGCGAGACGACCGCGAGGCCGAGGATCCCGCCGATCGCCGCCCGGAACCCGAGGGCATAGAACGGGCCGCTCTCATCGCGTCCCCAGTAGTGGCTGCGTAAGAGAAGCTTCTGGGCCAGCTCCGTCCCACCGACGAGAAGGAGGAGGAAGAGGAGAGCTCCCGGCAGGGCGCCGTTGCCCATCGAGAACTGGTAGAGCACGTAGACGACCGCGAACGGAACCCCGACGAACAAGCCGGCGGTGTAGGCGAAGATCTCCCGCCGTTCGTCGAAGAGCGTCTCGGGGACCTGGGGGGTCGCGTACCGGCCCACCTCGACCCAGACGAAGCCCGCGGAGAGCAGCACGCCCACGACCGCACCAAGGGAGAGCGACGCGACGACCACGTTCACTCCAGCTTGCGACCGACGGCGAGGAAGCCGGTGTGACCGAGCATCTCGAACTCCGGCCGGGTGCCGCCTTCACCGACGTGCAACCCCCGCTCGATGATTTCGAGGGCCCGTACCTCCACGAACCCCTCCTCGCGCATGGCCCTCACCGTACGCTCGAGCTGATTGTAGGTGGGGGTGTAGGTCGCCACGTAGCCACCGCTGGCCAATGCGGCCCGAGCCGCACCCAGCGCCTCCCAGGGTTCGGGGAGGTCGAGGATGAGACTCTCGAGGCCCGTCGTGCCGAATCCCTGCCCGACAACGTCGCGCTCGCGAAACTCGACCCGCTCGTCGAGGTGGGCACGGGCGACGTTCGCCCGAGCGTTGTCGAGGAAATCGCGGCGCCGGTCGTACGAGACGACCCGGCCGCTCGGTCCGACCGCATACGCCAGAACCACGGTGAGCGCGCCGCTGCCGGAGCCGGCCTCCGCCACGCGCCCGCCGGGCCGAACGCTCGCGAGCTGCACGAGCTGCGCCGCATCCTTGGCGGTAATGATCTGGGCTCCCCGCCGTACGGTAGAGAGCAGGTCCGAGAGCGATGGACGTACGACCCGGTACGCTTGGCCCAACCAGTGGACCTCACCTCCGACGGACCGTCCGATCTGGGCGGTGAGGTCGATCACGCCCGCATCACCGAGGCGTTGGGACCCCCGCACCAGCCGCGTCACCAAGGCCGGGCGGTCGGGACGCAGCAGGGTCACCGGGTCTCCCTCGGTCCAGCAGTCCTCGGTCATCGCTCGACCCCGCGGGCCCATGACGGGCCGACCTCGGTAATAACGCCCCCGCCATGCACCGGCAGGTCCTGGGGTGTACGGCCCCAGGCAGGTGACGGCTCGCGACTGCGGTGAGCCGGGGTTTCGAGGACCGTCCGGAGAAGCCGGACGCACCGGATTCGACCACCCTTATATTGGGGGAACCAGTGGCGCACGCGCCCCCGACGGGGGACCAGAGAGCGCGGGCATAGTGTAGTCTGGTTATCACATAGGCTTGCCAAGTCTATAACTCGGGTTCAAATCCCGGTGCCCGCATCTGAGCGCCCTCCCGTCGGCCGATGCGGGGAGGTGTTGGCCCGCGACGCTCCTCCAAGCTCGGGGAGAAGGCGAGAGTTGTTCCCTCGCCCACGCTCTCGCCCACCGCGGGGAGGCCACCGGCCTCCGCACGATGGTGGACCCGGGCGAAGCCGACCGTCCCCGGGCGAGGAGCATTCCTTTTCTCCCGAACGTACTACGTCCTGCGATGGGACGCCTGCGTCGAGTGAAGGTTCCGGGAAATCGCTCCTTCGAGTACATCTCCCAGGGCAAGGGTCCGGCCACCCTCCTGGTCCACCCGGGGGGTCCCGGGCTCACGTACCACTACCTCCGTGGTCTGCTGAAGCTCGCCAACGCCCAGCTCCGGGTGATCCTGTTCAACCCGCGGGGGGTGGGACACAGCTGGGCCCCGCGGAAGCCGTCGGCCTATACCGTCGCCCAGATGGCCGAGGACGTCGAAGCGATCCGCAAGGCCCTCAAGATCACGGAGCTCCACCTCTTGGGATACTCGGCCGGTGGGCTCGTCGCCCTCGAGTACGCCCATCGCTACCCCGGTCACCTGACGTCGCTCCTGATGTGCGCGACGGCGGGGAGCGCGGAGGAGCTGCTTCAGGCGAACCGCGCCGTCCTCGCGTCCGCGGCCCCGAGGGTGCGGGCGCGGGTACGCGAGCTCACCCGAGCGCGGGAGTTCGACTCTCCGGAGTACCAGAAGCTCGCCGAGACGATCTTCCGGCCCTTCCAGACCCGGTTCCTCGACCACATCCCGCCGGACTGGAAGGCCACGCGCTCCTCTCCCACGGTGTATCGAGCGATGATGACCCGCTCCGGGGATGAGTTCGCCGTCGACGGGACCCTCAAACGCTGGGACGGCCGAAAGTACTATCGGAATATCGAGATCCCCACGCTCGTCCTTGTGGGGAGGTACGACTTCTTCCTGAACGCGTCGGTCGAGATGGACCAGCGGATCGAGCCCGCCCACTTGCGCGTGCTCCCCCGCTCAAGCCACATGGCGGTCCTCGAACAGCCGAAGCAGTTCCTCGGCGCCGTCCGGGAATTCCTGACCGACATCACCGGCGAGTAGACGCCCTCGGCTCACTCCAGGGGCCGGAGCGCCCGACGGACGAACAGGATCGCGACGCTGACGAGGACGACCGTCCAGGCCAGAAGGCCGAGCAGGTAGACGGCAGGGTCGTACGGGTACGCCGACGACCCGAAAAGCACCTCGCGGATCACGTTCACCGCCAGGGAGACCGGATTGTACCTGAGAGACGTTCCGAAGCCAGGTCGGCATGCTCCCCCACGGGTAGAGCGCATCCGAGGTGAGCAGGACGGGCAGGTTGAGCAGGTTCACGGCCGCGAAGTAGGTCTGGGGAACGTCGAGCAGGATCCCGAAGGTAAGGAACAGCGTGGCGAACATCAGCGAGAGGAGGACGATCGCGACGACGACCTCCAGGACGCTGACGACCGAGATCGAGGCGGTCACCGTCAGGCCGCTCAGCCCGGGGACGTGGGCGAAGAGCAGGGCCAGCCCGAGTACGAAGAACGCGTAGGCGATGGGTTGGGTGGCGCCGGCGATGAGACGGGAACCGAACACCGCGGCGGAGGGAGCGGGGGTCCCGCGCGTCCGCTTGAAGATCCCGAACAGCTTGTCGAAAATGACATTCGCGCCGATGAAAAGAGTGGCCGTCACCGCGACGAACCCTACCATTCCGGCAGCGAAGTACGAATAGTAATCCGGAGCCCCGCGGAAGTAGGCAAGGTTGAACGCCGCGATCGCCGCCGCGCTCGGGGGTGGCGAACCCGGGGGGGCGAACGAGGTGAGGCTGATGTGGAACCCCTGGCCGAACAGGAGCAGGTAGAGGAGCGGCAGCAGAAGGGACGTGAAGATCGCGGCGGGGTTCCGAACGAGCTTCAGGTACTCCCGCCGGGTCAGCGCGGCCAGTTCGCGCAGCATCAGCGCCTCCCCTGGAGCGTCCCGCGTACCCGCTGCATCATGACCGCCCGGTCGGTCGCGTTCGGGCCTTCTTCCTCCCGGAACTCCCGTCCCGTGAAATCGAGGAAGACCTCATCGAGGCTGGGCCGCTTGACCGTCACTCCCGTGACCCCGACGCCGACCCGGGTGGCGGCCTCGACCGCCAAGGGGACGAACGTCTCCCCGCTCTGGCATTTGACTCGGTACGACCCGTCCGTGTGCTGGATCCCCCGCACGCCGGGGAGGCTCTGGAGCGCGAGCGTGATCTCGGGCGCCCCCGAGTGGGTCTTCAAGGTGACCACGTCGCCCCCGAGACCATCCTTAAGCTGATTCGGCGTGCCGGTGGCGACGATCTTCCCGTGGTCGATGATCGCGATCCGGTCGCACATCTCGTCGGCCTCGTCCAGGTAGTGGGTGGTCACGAAGACCGTCATCCCGATGTCCGCTCGAAGCTTCTGGATGAAGCCCCAGAACCCGGCGCGTCCCTGTGGGTCGAGGCCGAGGGTGGGCTCGTCGAGGAAGAGCACCCGCGGGCGGTGGACCAAGCCCACCGCGAGTTCGAGCCGGCGTCGCATCCCGCCGGAGTAGGTCTTCGCATACCGGTCCGCCGCCTCCCCGAGCTGCATCTGTTCGATGAGCGCTCGGGCACGACTCTTGCCTTCCGAGGCGGTGATCCCGTAGCAGCCGGCCGCGACCTCGAGGTTCTCGAGACCGGTCAGGTCTCCGTCGGCCGTCGACTCCTGGAAGATCACCCCGATGCGGCGTTTGACCTCCTCCGGGTCCTTGCCGACCTCCAGACCGTCGATCACTGCCCGACCCCCGGTCGGACGGAGGCCGGCCGAGAGCATCGAGACCGTCGTTGTCTTCCCGGCCCCGTTGGGTCCGAGGAAGCCAAAGACCTCTCCCGGATTCACGTCGAAGCTCACGCCGTCCACCGCGCGAACCTTTCCGTTGTAGACCTTCACCAGATTCTCCGCTACGATCCGCCCGCGTTGTTCCATGGTGCCCTCTTCGATTCGTGCGACCGGGATGGTTTCGACGACCGAGGGTCCTCCCCCCGGCATCTCATGAAGGTGTCGGCCTCGGCACGGGCGGGCGCCCTGAGGAAGGACGGGGGGCCGGGGGCGCTCGGGCGGTCACGGAAACCCGGGGGCTTGGGCGACGCGGTGGTTGCCCCCCGCCGTATCGACGCATCCGGCCGGAGAGAGCCCTAAAATATCGAGGCCCCGCTCGGTCCTCCGTCGGGGGAGATCCCCCGCGCTCAATGAGCTACGCGTTCGAAGGGCTGTCGGTAGTCGTCACGACGCTCTTCGGGCTCGGCGGACTGTTGCTCCTCATCGGCCGGACCCCGCGCGGGAGGTCCCTCCACGACGGATTCTTCCGCGCGCTCCATCGAGTCACGGGCCGCGGGAACCTGGAGTGGCTAACGTGGTGGCACATCGCCCTGGTGGCCGCCGTCGTGTACGGAGTGGTCGCCACCTTTGACGTGACGACGGGGGCTTACGCGTGTCCGGGGGGGATGCAGGAGAGCGACATCATCGGTTACCTGGATTCGGGCCGGGCGCTCCTGGCCGGCCAGAACCCGTTCACCGTACCCGACTGCGGGACGACCATTCCCGAGCCGTACGGGATATTCGCGATCTTGGTCTCGGCCGCCGGGAGCCCCGGCGGGATCCCGGGGGTCGCCTTCGTCTGGGGCATCGTCGGGGTGTCGCTCGTTCCGCTGACCTGGGTCGTCGCGGGGCCGGACCGGCGCTACGTCACGCTCTTCGTTGCGGCCTCTCCGCTCTACCTGCCGCTCATCGTCACCCAGATCGACGGAGCGAGCAACGCCTTGGTGCCGGCCACCGTTCTCGCCAGCCTGTTTCTCGCGACGCGCAGCGAACCCCTGGCGGCCGCGGTGGGAGGTTTCCTCGCCACGGGGCGGTTCCCCGCCATCTTTCCTGTGGTCGCCTCCTTCGGGTCGGCCCGACGACGGTACCTGGTCGCGCTGACGGCCCTCGGGGTCTTCGGGACCGTCACGGCCGCCACGTACGCCGTATGGCGGTCCCAGTTCGTCGACGTGGTCTTCTTTGCGCAGATTAACCGTCGCTCGTTCAGCTTGAACTTGTACGGCGTGCTCCAGCACCAAAATCTGCTCCCGTCCGGTTCCCTCGTGCCCGCGCTCCAGGCCACCCTCACCCTCGTCGTCCTGGCCGTCGCATTCTTTCGGGTCCGACCCCCCCTGCGTGCGGCCGCGCTCACCCTTACGGGGGTCGCGATCCTGACTCAGTTCCTCTCGTTCAATGTGCTCGTCTCCCTCCTGCCCGTGGCCCTGATCAGCGCCCGCGCCCGGTGGTGGCTGTGGGGGATCGGTATCGTGGGTGCGATGAACTACAACGTTGCCTTCAGCGACTGGGCCCTCCTCCGCGGAGTCTACTGGCCGAGCGAGGTGCTCGACGTGGCCCTGACCGTGCTTCTCCTCGGACTCCTGATCGACCTGTGGCGACACGAAGGGCGGATGCGTACGACCGACGGGCTAATCTCGGGTTCGACGGGGTGAGGTACCCGGCTCGGGGCTGAGGCAGGTCCGTCGGGAGGGCACCGCGATCCTCTCGCCCACCGCACGAGAAGGAACGGCCTCCCCCGCGGACCTGGAGGACGGAGATCGCCTGCCCCCGGTCCCAGGACCGGAAGACCCCGGACCTACGGGGGTAGGTTGGCGGCGCTTCGCCAATGCTTCAATGCATCCGAAACGGTGCGTTCCAGAGGGAACTCCGGAGTGAAGCCGAGCGCGCGGAGCCGCACGATGTCGGCTCGGATTCTCGGGCTCGTCGGTGGCGCGGAACAGCGAGGGGTCGGGAGCTAGGGTGAGGGGAACGCGGGCCGAGCGCACCAACGACTGGGCGATCCCCTCGATAGACACGCTGACCCCAGACCCGATGTTCACCGGTTCGTCGGGCCGACCGGATTCGAACACCCTCCAGATCGCCCGGGTAACGTCCCGAACGTCCGAGATATCGCGACGGGTGCCGAGGTTCCCCACCCGAAGCTGACCGGGCTGTCCCTTCGCCTCCAACGCCACGATGCGTTGGGCAAAGTCGTTCAGCGCGTCGCCCGTCTTACCGGGTCCGGTCGTGATGAAGAGGCGTCCCCGAACAATCCGCAGTCCGTAGTTCAAGGAGTACTGGTAGGAGAGCATGTCCTGACACGCCTTCGACACCCCGTACGGGTTGATTGGGTTTAGGGGGGTTTCCTCCGTGCGTTGGAAGATGCGCCACGGCACCGTAGGCTGACGCGGACGAGGCCACGAACGTTCCCTGGGGAGGGGGATGGCGACGCAGGGCCTCGTTACAGGCGTACGGTTCCTTCGACGTTCGTTCGGAACGTATCGACCGGGTCCTCCCAGGCTCGCGCGGCATAGGCCTGTCCGGCCAGGTGGAACACGCCGTCCGGCCGCACCTCTTCGACAATATGGCCCACGCGGGAAGCGTCCTGGAGGTCGAGCTGTTCCCACCGGATCGCGTTGCCCAGCGGGGAGGTTAGGGCGAGCTCGTCCCGGGACAGATAGGTCCCGACGATCTCGTTCCCCTGTTCCAGCGCGAACCGACAGAGATGCCGTCCGATGAACCCGGATGCTCCCGTGATGAGAAGTCGCATGGCAGCCCCCTGGGTCGGCCCAAGGGTCCCGGTCCCTCGGCCCGTATAGCACTTCCGCGACCCGAAGGGGAGACCGCAGAGCGAATCCTGTGAGGGGCCGTCACCGCGGTGCGCCCCCCGGGTCTCGACCCGCAGGGGGCGGGCGAGGGAGGCTCCGTCGGTAACGTCGCGCGAGCCGGAGCTCCCGGAGGAAGATCCGGACGAACCCGACGCCCTGGGTGAGCTTGCTCTCACCCCCGACCCGAGGACCGAAGCGGAAACCGACCTCGCGAACCGGCCGGCCGTTGTTCATGACGAGGAGAAAGAGCAGCAGCTTGTAACCGCGAAACCCGGGGTCCAACGGCAGAAGTATGGCCCGTCGAAACGCGAAGAACCCCGAGATTGGGTCGCTCACTCGGCGGGCCTCGGGGAGGGCGAGCCGTGCCGTGGTCTCGGCTATTCGAGAGATCAGGGCCCGGGTCGCCGTTCGCGGGCCTGGAGACCCGGGGGAGACGTATCGGCTGGCGACCACGAGAGTACCCCCACCGAGGAGCGGGTCCAGCAGGGCAGGGAGGGTTTCGGGAGGGTGCTGGAGGTCGGCATCCATGATGACAATGAACTCCCCCGAAGCCGCCTCGATCCCCTGGCACTGGGCACGTAAGGTGGTCTGCTTCCCGTCGTGAAAGATTGGACGGAAGCGCGGGTCGGAGGCCGCGAGCGCTGTGAGGTACCTCCCGACTCCCATCGGTGCTCCCATCATCGACGACCACCACTTCGAACGGCGGGAGGCGCTGGGCACGGATTCGCAGGGCCAGCTCGGGGAGGCTGGCGCGCTCGTTGATCGTGGCAAGGATCACGGAGACGACCGGACCGGCGACTGCCTTCCTTGGGCCCCCGGGCCCCGAGTTGTTCATCGGAGCGCTTGCAGAATCTGGCGTGGACGCCCTCCCCTACGGGGTGTTGGGGACACGAGATGGCATTCGGTTAAGAGCGTCTTGCTCGGGCGCGGACGGGATGGGGCTGCACCTGGCCCGTCTCGCCACGCACGCGCCGGCCACCGAGAGCACCCGAACACGGATTCGCACTTCCCATGGCCGCTCCGCCCCGTCGCCCGGAGCTCTGGAGGATCCGCGCCCCGCCAGGAACCCACGCTGGAGGTTCTCGCTTCGACCCTGACTCCTCAGAACGCCAGGCAGGAGCGCCACGTCGCTGGGCAACCCGGGAGAGCCGCAGTCATCGAGACGGCAGGCCGGGATCCGGTTGGCCCCACCGCCCGACCCGGGTGAGGCCTGAGGTTTCGTCGCAAGAGACCCGCACCAGAGGGTCATGAGATGCGCGATACCGCCGTTCGGGAGGGAGGATGTCGACCTCCCCCGGGCCGGAGGGTCCCTCCCGGCCGAGTCCTCGGGCCGCCTCTTCCGAGACCACCTCTCGGGAGCGCCACGACCAGGGTCCCAGTGCGAGTTCGGCGAGGACCAGGTCGTCGAACAGGGATCGGATTCCCCGTTACCTTTCGATGGAGGGCCCGAGCCGTGACGAGCGAGGGCGGCCGGCCCATTGCTGGCGGGTGGTCCCCCGGCGGGCGTCCTCCTCGAGGCACGCTCTCACGACACGGCGGACCAGCTCCGCGGGTAGGGGTCGTTCGGGGGTGAAGCGTAGCGTTCCCTTGCCTGTCTCGAACGGCTCCAGCTCGTGCGAAAGCTCGCGGCGGACCCAAGCGCTCGGGCCGAAAAGGCTGCAGTGGTCCTTGAAGGCGGCAAAGTAGAGACGAGTTCCGTGATGCCGGAACGTCGGCATCCCGTAGCTGATTCCCTCCTCCGCCTCGGGAGCGACGGACCGGAGGGTCCTGCGCAGCCGCTGCAGGGCCGTCCGGTATCGCGGGGGCACACGCGCGAGGTATTCGTCCACCGTCTTCGGCGCAGAGACCGGTCGTAGCGCCACAACCGATGAATCGGCCCGGGCCACCTTAACCCTTGGCCGAATGATCTCGAGGCCGGGTCGGCCGCCGGCGGTCCCCGGGAGCGTACTCCGGGCACGGGCGGGAGTTCCGGTGGGGGCCGGGCCTCCGAGGGAGGGCCGCGGCCCGAGGCTTTGTCCGAAAAGGCCCCGCTGTCCGAAAACTCGGGCCGCTGTCCGTAAACTCCCGGTCTTGTCCGAAAACCATGCCTCAGAAGCGGGGACGTGAGTCCCTGACTGGGGGGTTCCGGCGGGTCGGACCAGTGAAGCTAGCAAGAGACTAATCCCAGTAGTGGGGTCACCGGACCATCGGGGGCCGTAGATGGGCGAGCGTAATGTGCTCTACTTCGGCGATAATCTCGAAATCCTCCGCAATCGGGAGTACTTCCCCGACGCTTCTGTGGACTTGATCTACCTCGACCCGCCGTTCAACTCGAATCAAGACTACAACGTTCTCTTTGCCGAAAAGGACGGAACCCAATCAGCAGCTCAGATTCAGGCATTCACCGACACATGGCATTGGGACCTCGCTGCGGCGACGGCCTTGGGCGAGGCCGTACAGCATGGCGGACCGCGTGTCGCATCGACCATGAAAGCGTTTCAGACACTTCTTGGTTCCACCGACATGCTGGCGTACCTCTCGATGATGGCTCCTCGACTCGTGGAGCTGCATCGGGTGCTCAAGCCGGAGGGGATCCATCTACCTTCACTGCGATCCGACGGCGAGCCACTACCTGAAACTCCTGATGGACGGTGTGTTCGGACCGGCGAATTTTCGCACTGAGATTGCATGGAAACGCAGCAGCGCCCACAGCGATACCCGGCAGGGCCGACGCCAGCATGGGAGAATCCACGACATCATCTTGTTCTACACGCGAACGGACAATTGGACTTGGAATACAACCCACACTCCCTATGACTCTAGTTACGTAGAGGACTTCTACCGGCACGTTCGAACCGGGATCGGGGCGCCTCTACCGACTCGACAACCTTACCGGACCCGGAGGAGCGGCCAAGGGGAACCCGTCGTACGAGGTCATGGGAGTCACACGATTCTGGCGGTATTCTAAGGAGAAGATGGAGCAGTTGATACGAGAGGGGCGGGTAGTGCAGACCTCGCCCGGGGCTGTACCCGCCTACAAACGGTATTTGGACGAGATGCCGGGCGTTCCTCTTCAAGACCTGTGGACCGACTTGGGCCCAATCTCCTCTCAAGCTGCGGAGAGACTCGGCTACCCGACCCAAAAGCCCGAGTCACTCCTAGAGCGCATCATCTCGACCAGCACCAACCCCGGGGACACGGTTCTGGACCCGTTCTGCGGTTGTGGTACGACCATCGCGTCCGCACAAAAACTACAGCGCCGATGGATAGGCATCGACATCACGTATCTGGCGATTGGCTTGGTCGAGCGTCGCCTTAAGGATGCGTTTGGGCCCGCTATCTCCTCGGAATGGACAGTAGTCGGTCAACCTGGCAAGGTCGCCGATGCCGAGGAGCTTGCCAGAAGGGATCGCTACCAATTCCAGTGGTGGGCGCTTGACCGGCTCGATGCACGCCCGAAAGAGACGGTCAAGAAGAAGGGAGCCGACCAAGGGGTGGATGGCATCCTCAATTTCCAGGAGTCCCCCGGGGGGGCCATACGTACGGTCCTCATTCAGGTCAAATCCGGCCACGTTCACCGTGACGACGTGGCGACATTGAAGGGCGACATGGACCGTGAGGGAGCTGAGATTCGGGGTCCTGCTAACGTTAGAAGAGCCGACGGAGCCTATGCGGAAGGAAGCGGCCTCGGCCGGTGTCTTCCAAGCGGAGGATCCAATCGGAGCCGGTAGGCCAAGTTACCCCAAGGTACAACTTCTGACAGTCCGGGAACTCTTGGACGAGGGGAAGGGAATCGAGTATCCTCGGGCCGGAAACGTGACGTTCCGACGTGCCCCGGCTGCGCCCAAACGCCGGAAGGGTCGACAGACTCCGATCACTGTCGAACCGCCTAGGGCCGGCAGTCCGACGCCCGAGGACCCGAATCCTTCGGAAGAGAATGACTCCTAAGGGAGGTGGCGTTTCTCTCGTAAGTCAGGATAAAGCGGCAGGGTGGAGCCGACGCGATTGGTCAAACGACAGCTCGTAGATTGAGCGACACCTTTCCGCAATCCGGCTTTGCCCAAAGACCGGTTTTACCCAGAAGCGAGTGCCCGCACAGAAACTAACTCTCCTGCACAGAAGCCTTCGCCAGGTCGGGTCCCGGCTGTTTTTCAACGGAGTATCGCAACCGGGCTAACGCGTCGCCATGGCAGTAGTCAGGTTCTTCTCGCCCCACGTTCAGAGGGGGAGGGATCCCGGTTGAACTGCAGGACGATCTCGCTGGCGGTCGCATCGTGCATGACGCGGACTCTCCGCTTCGATTCTACGCCCTTAGAGATGCGATCCAATTCCGGAATAGAAAGTTGAGGAATGGAGACGCGAATTGTGCTCGGTCTTGCCCCTCTAGGGAGATTCGCCATTTGGTCTGTAAGGTTCACGAGGACACCGATAATCGGGCCCTCAAACGGGTGGGGTGGGTCTACCGGAGGGGTCCAAGGTGGCTTGGCAGGCTCCTTGGTGGGATCGGCCTCTTTGTGTTTGTCATCCCGGTGCGCCTGCTCGGCCATTCCAACTCCTACGAGAACAACCTGCTAAGAGCGAACATTACCGCACCAACCAAGAATGTTCCTAGCGCGATGTTGACCACTAGACCGATGCTTTTCAGCCGATCCATGTTCTTCCCGGAGGCATCCACGAAACTTCCGACCAGACCCCACTTTATGTCCTTAAGCGGCCATCCCGATGCTAGATAGATTGACTTCGCACCGGGCGGGTAGTCGTAGGGCCTGGCGAAGAGATATACCACGGCAATCAGAGCGGCCAGGAACATCAGGCCGATCGATATGGCTTCAAGCAAGGGCTGGAGCTTGACGCCGGCGAGCGATGTTCCAAGGGCCAGTCCAGCCGGGACCGCTGCGAGAATACTCAGCAAAGCGCTCAGCCGCCCCTGAAGGCGGTCGAGTGATTCCCACTCTGCATCGAGTCGCCTCCCCAACTGGGTTATGAGGAGATCCAGGACCTTGTCGTCAACCTCTGGCGGGCAGGGCGTATGTACGGGGGGCTTCACGAGCTGAGCCTGTTTATGCCAGAATGACCCCTTCATCCGGACGCCGTCCCCAGATCCCGCCCCTTCTATCTTAGGTCTGCTTGAACGCCTTTCGGTCGCCGTGACCCGACTCTGTCAAAGTTCCGGGCTCAACGCGCGACATTGTGCAGAACTCTGCCTGCGAACAACTTCGGTCAGGTGTTACTAATCTTCGCCACTCGCCGGAGGTGACATTAGCCGTGTCGCGCGAACGCTTCGCGTTCTCGGCTCGATGGATACTTGTTCCCAGAGATTCATCTTTTCGACACCACGGTCCACGATCTTCCTAGTACGGATCCAGTCGGCTCCGGTTTCTCGCTTCCGGACCTGTAGAACTAGCGGAAACCGTGTGGCCAACCCGGAAAGAACAGCCCGCCCTGCTGGGAAGAACTGGACGCTCGCTTCCAACTCACCAAGTGACCCAAGGCGGCTCCTGACGCGCTCGATGTCCGCCTTGTCGAAGAGGCGGAGGATTGAGATGGTGTTGCACTGCGTCAGTATGGCCGTATCGATGTCGCTCGGTCGCTGTGAGAGAGCAACAACTCCAATCCCAAACTTCCTGCCTTCTTTAACGACGGAGGCCAGTGCGGTCTTCGTTGGTGTACTCGTGCTGGGCGCGTACCGGTGAATTTCCTCCACAATGAGAATGAACGGCGGGACTGTCTCTTTGCGTCTCTCGCGAAAAAGAACCCGGAGGAGCGCGCCCACCATGATGTCCTCAGACGCCTGGTCCAATCCCGAAACGTTGACGACTGTGACAGTTCCCTTCCCGACAAGACGCTGGGCGCTGAAGCCAGTTCCCAAAACACCGAGTTCGTTCAGTTTGCTCAGCCGGATGATAGTGGAGGCGACAGTCTCCCCGAATCCGCGTTCCCCCACTTGTCGGACAATTGATACCAGTCCAGCAAGGTCGTCGGAAACCTGTCCAGCTTCTACCCCCTCAACAAACTTCTCGAAGGATGACAACAGCAGAATCCTCTGCCGTTCGCCTGGAAGGTCCATCGTGTGAAGCAAGTCATCCACGGATAGTTGGGACAGCCGAAGTGACAATTCTTCTGTGCCCTCGATGAATGCCTTGGCTGGCGTGAACTCCGTAACTTTGAGAGGCGGGTCGTTTGGGTCTTTACTCATTGGGCTCGTGTCAACACTTGGGACCCCGAGGCCAGCGTATTCTCCGTGCGGGTCGATTACCAAAACAGATAGGCCCCTCTTGGCGAGTTCCTCGCAAATCACTCCCCCAAGGTAGCTCTTGCCGCTACCTGTGGAACCCACCACCGCCAGATGGTGGTAGAGCGACTTGACCGGAATCGAGACCTTGATCTCCTCGTTTCCAATAACCGTGCCGACGTGAAGCCCCTCGGGGTCCTCGCTCAGCATGCGGGCCAAGCGAGAGGGTTCAGCGGTGTGGACTTCTGATCCCGGCGGAACTGCCCGACCGGTGAAGTCCAACTTTCCGGACTCGAGATTGAAAGTGCCGAGAACATTCACTTCCCCGATTCGCATCCCTTGGCCATAGACCTCGAGATTTCGCATGTCAAAATCCACTTCTGGCTTCTTGGTGATCACATGGTGGATGGTCTCCCACGCCTCATAGTCAGGGTTGGAAATCCTGACCGAGGTCACCAACCCCAGGAACAGACCATCCACGGTCCGAGCCTCGATGAACTGACCTGCAAACACGTCCTGCGACGCGATGAAGCTGAATCCCGACTGGTTTGGGGACGTTCGATCAGAGACGACGACACCAATCCTCATTTGGTGACGGCCACCCCCGCTGTTAACCTTGCAACAACCGCATTTGCCATCTCAGCGAACTGGGCTTTGGCGGACTCGACAGCGGATTCGACTCCGCTAACGTAGGCCAGTCCCGCCTCACTCGTTTCCAGGGCGTTTCGATAGGCCACTTGGGCAAGGCGGCTGGCCCAGTCTTGCTCCTCGGTCGAGCTGAGAGGGGAACTGAAAAAGCGAAGGCGAAGGCCGCGCCCTTTGTAGTTGACAAACATCACGGTTGTCTGAAGCCTGCGCAAGAGACGCTCATACGCGTTGAAACTATTCCCCTTTGTTACGGGATCCTCGAAGTAGACCTCGGCGTCTTTTCTTTCAATCTTCCCGAGGTACGCGTGGTACGCGTCAAGTGTGAGGAGTGGCGAAATTGCGCGATCGCCACTCAAACGAGCGAATATCAATTCGTCATAGTTTCTCATCGTCAGCCGGATGTACATCGTCGGGTCGTCGAGCGTGAGCCCCATTACCAACCTGGTCCATACACTCGTCTTACGGTGGCGTTGAGAGGTCGTCCGCGTCGATTGAGCGAGAGGGCAGTCGAATATCTTGGAGCTATCGGCGAGGGAGACCGCCTCCTTCATGCAGTGGAGATGAACTCGGCGCCGATGCTCCAAGCGCATGTCCGTGTAGTACATGTCAGGGGGAAGAATGCTCTCTCCCATCAGCATCACTTTCGGGGCGTATTCCTGCATGAGACCGCCACAATACTGGTACAAGTCGGTCTTGCTTTCCGAATAGCGAACCCGAATCTTGTCGGACAGCCCGAGGAAGGCGGGTAACTCCTCAATCGCCCGAAGGTGTTTCTGCTGGATAGCCGCCGGCACATCTGGGTCTTTCAGAATGCGTGTAGGGACGGCGCCTGAGGCTTGGAACACCGCTGCCCTCTGGACCATACTCAGCGTGAACGGGACGGGGATCAATGGGGTGTTGAGTGTGACTGGGATCTCGTTTGCGTGTGCGGCGACGTACATCGACCTCAGTTCGAGCAGATTGTCGGCGGGAACCGGAGGAATCCCGTCTTGAATCCTGACCAAACCTTTCCCCTCAGTCATGAAATCGACATCTTCCTCCAGGGTGCGCACGGTGTCGTTCATGGCCGTGCTCCGTCCCTGGTGCATCGTAATCCACCCCCCTAGCTTCTCACGATATTCCGCAATGAGGTCGCGGATTGGGCGATTCGCAAGAGCGCGAATCTTCTCGTCCAAACGGGCAATGTTTCGTCGGAACTCCTCCATCGTCCGTTCAAGTTCGTCGACTACGACCGGTGAGCCCGGGGATCGGGTCACGGCACCGAGATCGACTTGGAATCCATCAGGTATGGCGTCCCCGGTAACGTGGATGTTTTCACGCTCACCGGATAGGTATCCTCGACGGTAGAGCTCCTCGATCAGCATCCGGGCCGTGCGGTAATCCAGGCCGACCTGATCAGCGATGAACTCCCACGACTTGTTCGGATGGCTCCTGACGAACGTCAAAATGGCTGACCCGCTCGTAGTAGTCATTGGTCCGCAAACTCCATCCCGAGTACAACTCGCATAAAGGGTTCATCGACCTCCCCGGATGCATGGACAACGGGTAGCGGCGATGAGAGAAGCGCTTCGAATCCGGTCCGGATGGTCGTCTCACCAAAGAGGTATGATAATCGGGGGTACATGGCCGAGGTACATCTGCGCGGCTCGTTCCGACATGCTGACAAGGCCTACCTCCGCGACCCTCTTGACAAACTTGGGGAGTGTCAACATGAACCCGTCGTCACTCACCATGGCTCGAGCCTCGTGCTGCACGGCACAGACGAAGTGGTAGGCATCCTTCACGTCGGCTTCGCGATCTCCAGGCATCAGGTCGGAGTAGAGCCTGACCAATATGGCAGCCACTCCGAATGCCACTGTGTCCAAGTCGTAAACGGCCAAGGTTCGAACGAAATCTGCCCAGCGAGCGTCGTGCTGCTCCGTCGGAATACCCCTCGGGTTTTGAGTGAAGAGACCCTGCAAGAGCTCAGATTCCAGGAGGTGGTTGGACATGCACGTAACCTCCTGGCGCAGCGCCGCAATCACCACGGCGCGGGCTCTCGACGGCCGACCAAGCCGGGCGACCGCTTCACGGAATTCAAGCTCCCGATTCGAGGCGATTGCTTGAACTTCGTCAAACGCCGCGTACGAGAGACATTCACGCAGTCCGTTGGCGTCTACGAACACTCGTTTCCGGCCGGGCTCTGGGAGGGGCCCTCGCACCAACCTGGCTGACCTCCAGTGCCCACCTCGGTAAATGAATTCGAGGCCGCCGCCCCACAATGCTGCGAACGATTCTTGTTCAGCGAGCTCGGAGAGAAGCTCGCGAGCGGCATCGCTCGCCGTTGTGGCTACCATTTGTCCCTCAATGATCCCTAGGCTCGCGAGGACAATCGAGACATTGAGATCTAGTTTGGCTACGTCCAGTTCTCCAGATACTAGTGGCGCGACGAGTCGCATCGAGTGCTGGAGGAACGGACGATGATGCGACTCCAGGACACACTTCTCGGAGGACGGGTACTTAGAACAGAACCCAATCGTTCCTGAGGGTTCGGCAAAGAATCCGCAGTTCGGGCAGAGCGTAGTCGAGTCCGTGGACTTGAACTCGCCAGTGTTCACGCAACGATCGCAAGGAGAGTGGAGGCCCACAGAGGTCTTGAGTCTCTGTAGCTCCGTACACCGACTGGAAAACGTTCTAGCATCGGTTTCGGTTTCCGAGAGCGAGGTCGCGCTCCGGAGTATTACGGCAGGAGACTTGTACATGAGGCACCGATAGCCCCGCAAGAGCTCTCCCCGCAGCCGGGGGTTGGGCAGGGTTGAGCTACCGCGCACGGCTGAGAAGGGCCGGGGAGAGACGCGAGGAGGTGGCGGGCACATCCAACGCACATGTCGTCGCGTCCCCCTGAGTTGCGAGGATGACCTTGACCAGTTGCTTCAGGCTTTCGGGTGCCCTCAGACCATTCAGAGCCCAGTTCGCGACTCCCATGCTGACTCTCGTCGGACCGAACTCGGGATCATCGAGCGGGAATTGGAGGCCAACACCGGCAAGACGAGCCCCGCGCTTGAGCAGCCACTTCTGGGTTCCACGGACATAACCAATTCGCGTTTGATAGTGGGCATTCGTCTTGACGAGGAAACGTCCCACTCGTTCCGCAATGAGATTCATCGCCGCTCGGTCTTCGCTGGTGAGAGGGACTCTAACTCGCGCAGGGCGGCTCTTGTCCTCCCTTCGCGACAATAGTGCCCTGTTAGAGAAATCGCTTGGAGTGAGCCATGAGCTCAGGGTCAAGTCGTAGCTGTCGGCAGGATACAAGTTCTCCATTTCGTGGGGAACGATTCCGAGGGGCTCACTCAGGGTGAGGATATGGACCTGACGCGCTCGTTTCTGAGGCAGGCGCTCAATCTCCCGCGCAACTGCCCTGTGTGTTCGGGATGCCGAATACGGTTTTTGCGCGGAGCACGGCAAGAACAACGCGCAGTCGGCTCCCTCCGGCGGGATGTAATTCTCAGCTACCCAGCGAGAGAATGCCAAGACCGCCGGATGATCAACAAGCGCAAGCCCCCCGGTCAGGTGAGGACCGCGGGCGGGGAGTTGCGCTGCGGCGGGTTCAATCTCGGAGCAGTTATTGAACCTCATTTCTTACAAACCGCTCCACACTTCTGTAGAGGTGGTTGTGGGGTCCGTGCTTCCGGATTCGTCGTTCAACGAAAGGTCTGAGCCGGTTCTCCCTTCGGGCAACCGCCGCGAGTGCGTACTCTCGGAGCATCACCCAGGCGTTGTGGGTAGCCCGGGATCGAAATCCGTCTCCGCCATCAGCCTCCACTGCCTGTGGACCCTCGTCTCGACATACTGGGCAGCGGCAGTGGTATCCTTCGGGTAGTTGACGCCGCGAGGATGTTGTGCTTCTGGTTCTGAATACGCCTCCTCCAGGTAAGCGCAGCTTCCAGAATCGCGCATCGTGGACCCACGAAGTCGTATCGATTGAATCAACAAAGAGTAGGGCCATCAACCCAGTCCCCATCCCTCCAACACCGAACAGATGAATGTGCTTCATTGGCAACATTCGTCGTAGCTCGCTTATTCGTTGGAAGCCGCCTACGAGCTTCGTGTAGTGCGCTGGTGCCCGAACGAGAGGGACGAAGTTTCCAATCCCTACCGCGTCGATGTCGTAGTCTTGACATATTGCAGCAAACTTACGCACCTGTCGGTCGGACGCATCGAGGGGAATTACGGGAAGAAAGTCGGTCCCGAATTCTTTGAGGTAGTATCTTAGGCCCCTGAAGTGGGCACGGTAGTCCCCAGCGTTATCGAGCATGGCCGACAGATCGGGAGCAAGGACCTTCTGGGTCTCAATAATCGATTCCAGGTTCACGTTTGTCGATCCCTGGAGTACCTGGTAACCTCCCGAATCACACAGAACGTATCCATCGTAGCCCAGGAACTCCTTGGCAGTCTTCGGAGAGGTTGAGGATATGCTGAATCTTCGGGAAAAGTCGTACGCGTTCACCATCAGATGCGGGACGCGGAATGATTTCCAAGGCTTCGGGTTTCCGCGACCGAAAGAGTAACCCAGGAATGCCGTACCAGGGCTGACGCGATTCACGGGGCACGCGCCTGCCGAAGATCGATGGCGAGAACAGTTCCCGGAAGAGAGTAATGTCTTGGCCTCTCAGTCGACCGCTGTAGGACGCCTGCGTTGGACATCCGCTCTAGAATCACACGCAAATGATCTGAGGTCTGCCGATATCCCACCGCACTCCTGACTTGGTTCGCAGTGAATCCCTTCCGCGGATTCGCGGCGAGGAATTCAAGCACATCGAAAACTCGTCCCTCGTGAGGCGTGAAAAGAGCCCTCGCTTGTCCTGCGGAGAGGCAAAGCCTCGACATGTCGAGGCTATCGCGATGCAACATAATAGAGCATCGGCGTTAAGTCTCTGCCCAACTGAACTTTATCGGAGTAAGCCGGGAGGTCCTGTTCTTGGCGAGAAAAGGTGTCCTATTCCCACTGCTTTCGGGCGGACTCGATTCGGCGATTGCTACTGCCAAGGCGGCCGAAGAAGCTATGATCAGCCGGATTGAACCGGTATTCATCTCTTGGGGCCAGCACGCTCTAGAGGCAGAACGAACTGCGTTCAACAAGGTCTGCGAGATTCTCCGAGTGCCGTCGGATCAAAGACATGCGTACACAGTCGGATTTGAGTGGAGAAACGCACGTAGCGGAGCAGATGACAAGCAACCTTTCCCAGTCGCGCGGAATCTGGTTCTGCTTGCTGTGGCATCGGCGGCCGCAGCGACCACTTACCAGGGATGCGAGGTGATTGTTGTCGTGGGTTTCACAGCGGACGATACCGCCGCAGATGCGGGCAGGGGGTTCGTCAATACTTTCAATGAGACATTGCGGGAAGCAGTCGAGGCAAACCACGACCTGGAGAGAATTGCTGTCGTGGCGCCGCTCTGGGACCTTACTAAGTCCCAAGCTATCACATGGGCCGTAGGGAAGAGACGCGATTCGCTCTTTGCAGCCACATGGAGTTGTTGGATTGCAGGCCCGAACCCCTGCGGAGCATGTGATGCCTGCCTGAAGCGTAAGGACGCGTTTGCGAAGGCCGGCCTTTTGGACCCAGCTCTTCCACCACCTGAGCGATAGCTCACCTTGCTACTGGCAGCGAAGGGGAATCCCGTAGCTACCTTTCGCTTGGGACGCCGTTACAGGGGGCCGATGACGAACAAGGATCTTAGAATCAGCAATCGGGATCTTGCGGTCTCACTAGCTGTGAAACGGGCGCTGGAGATGTTCCCTCCCGAACGCGTTGATCAGATAGTGCTGAGGAACCCTATAATCACCGTCAATGAGTTCTGCAAGTCGTACCTCGCTGGACTTGAGCTCCGATGCTATGGCGGAACTCGCCGGGCTTACGGTATGGTCTACCAGCGTCTACACAGGGCACGGAGGAAGTTCGGTCTCTCAATCCCGAGGTAGCCACCCGGTTGCTCACAATCGATTAACGATCCGATTGGGCACTGATAGCCTTGAACGCCTGTTCTCGAACGGAATCGGGAATCTTCGGATCCGCTCCGATATCGGCCAGCAACTCTCGGCCCGCTACGCCGGTCGACGCGAGCGCCGTGACTGCATGTTGCTTCACACTTACCGAAGCGCTCGGATCCCGAATGGGCTTGGCAAGAGTCCTGGCCAACTTGCGAGATTCATCAGTGGAGACCCAGGCCTCAATGGCCTCCGAGATGGCTTTCAGCATGTTTCCCTTCTTCACGCCATAGCGCTTGGCGACCTCCATCCGGAAGCGCTGTTCGAGCTTGTCGGGCAGGTACCTGCGTCGATTCGCCCCATGTTCCCACGGACGACTACCGAGGTAAGATATAGGTCTATGTGTGAACCCACATATCCACACATTCATATACTCCCCACATATGTGGTTATGTGGGCATAGCCCCGCAGGAGGAGAGAGAAGATGGCCGGGCTCCACGACAGGGTCGAGCGAGCCGAGGTAATCGCTCGTTCACCCGGTCAGATCGAGAAGGTCACGGAGTCTATCTACTCCGTCAAGGCCCAGAGCGGAGATGGGGTCTATCTGGTTTCGTCAGAGGCTGGTCGCTGGAAGTGCCTGTGCCCGGACTTCACATCCCACAACCTCCCTTGCAAGCACGTCCTGGCCGTCCAGCTCAAGCTCAAGGGCATCACTGTGCAAGCAGCTTTCGAGGGGGAGTCGAAGCGCCCTCGACTGACCTATCGTCAGGATTGGCATGCGTACAACGAGGCCCAGAAGGCTCAACCCATCCAATTCGGCCGAGTCCTGGGCGATCTGGTTTCGGACCTTGAGGATCCTTCTCCTCCGAAAGGGACGGGCCGGCCGCGCCTCCCGTTCAAGGACCTCGTTTACTGCGCGGTGGAACGAATCTACCTGGGCAATCCTCTCCGGGTCGCTGAGGGGACATTTGAACGGACCAAGTCCGACGGATTGATTGGCTGCACTCCAGGTCGCAATGCGCTCTCAGCCTTGCTCGCTCGATCAGACCTCACCCCAATCCTATCGGACATCATCGCAAAGTCGGCATTGGCGCTCGCCTCCATCGAGACAACCTTCGCGGTTGATTCCTCGGGGTTCCGGACAACCTCGTTTGGGGACTACTGCAGGGAGAAGTATGGTGCCCCCTCCCACAACGTCTGGAAGAAGCTCCACATCATCATTGGAACTCAGACACACATCATCCCGCGTGTCGTGGTGACCGATGGCCACTCTGCCGATAGCCCCCAGTTCCCCGGACTGGTCAATGGGGTTGTTGATGCGGGTTTCGTTCTCAAGGAAGTCTACGCGGACAAGGGCTACCTCTCAGGAGAGAACTTCAACGTGGTAGGGGAGGCTGGCGGCACTCCCTATATCATGTTCAAAGAGAATAGCCGGGGGCGAGCCAAACACCGGCGGAATCACTCCCCCTGGTGGAAGCAAATGTGGCACCGGTTCCAATCGGAACCAAGCCTGTTCCTCGATCACTACCACAAGCGCGAGAACGTCGAGGCGACGTTTGCCGCGATGAAAAAGAAACTGGGCGAAACGCTCAGCTCGAAGGATCCGACTGCCCAAGCGAACGAACTGCTCTGCAAGGTCCTGGCCTACAACATCACGGTCCTGATTCACGAGTCGTTTGAACGGGGAATCCAGCTCCCTGGCGATCCAGAGACGAAGCAGGACGGTGCGAGCTCTCCACTACCAGACTCGACGGAGCCACCGACCGGTCCGGCATTCACGCTCCGGCCCAACTCCTGGGAAGGAGGAGATAACTGATGATGACGACTGGAGCGAACTGATCGCGAGCAGTCACGCTCCAACATAGGGACCCAAACAAGGAGGTGGGGCATGAGAAGACTGTAGGCGGGCCGCGTCGGACCTCAGGGGTGGTCAGCCTCGGGCTGAGGGACGCGGCCTACGGGAATTCCGTGCGCGGGATGACTCGCGCGTTCTCATAAATTTCAGGACGGCGGGAGGGACCGCAATGCGCGGACTCCTGGCCGAACCCACCCTGTCGGGTTGAACTGCATCTCGGTCGTCCGGCCGAAGATACCTGTCTCTCGGTGATAGTCAATCTGCTGTGAGCACTGGTACGGATTACCATCAACGTCGGCAATCAGGATTGTGACGGCAAATCTCTCGACGTCCTGAAAGCCACCTACATCGCCCAAATCAAACGTTCTCGGCGTGTTTGATCGGATGCCTGGTTCCACAAACTCTCCTCCCGTGCCTCTCGGAGTAAGGGCATTCACGCGGAGTCCTACTCCATCCATCCCGGAGTTGAAAACATCCACATACAAGTGGTGAAAGAGTGTGCCTTGGCCCCTCATCTGAATGCGAATGTCAGGGCGAATCCGCTCGATTCTGTCCTGAGCAGCCTGCCGCTCGGCCGCTATTCTCGCCGCTTCCCTGTTGGCGGAGTCCACGATGGCTTGCCTTTGCAGAGCAGCCGCCTGTTGGGATGCTTCCCTAGCTTCAACCGCAATCCTCGACTGGGTTTGAATCGCGTCCGCGATATTTTGCAGCCGGACCGCGAGTTCCGATAGTCCTTGGGACATTGAGAGGCTCTGGGTCTCAATCTTGGCTACAAGTCGGTCAGTTTGGGCACCGAACGCGTCGATTAGCCGCGAGGTCTCTGCCAACCGAGAGGCAGTTTCTATTCGTGAGGTCTCCTCCAGATGTTGGATAAGCCGATCCCCATCCGTGCGAAATGTCATCGAGTTATATCGTGCAAAAATAGCTAGGAGCACGATTGTCATCACAAGAACCGCGAGCTCTACGAAAGGCAGGTCGGAGGGGGGAACGGAGGACGAAAGACCTGCCCAAATGAACACGAGGAGCCCGGCACTCGTAGTGCCGATAGCGAACAGCCCCCACGCGATTGTGCGGGCGCGCCAGGTACTCATGTCTTAGTGTGTGATTGATTGACCGACCTCTTTCTTCAAGGGAATCGGTCTCACGCTGGGTTCGCAGGACCAGGTAGGACCACAGCATGAGGGCAACCGAGCCCAAGCTCAGAGCGGCCAGAACGGGGTTTGAGCCGAAGGTTGCCGGAGTGAGCTCACGCCAAAGGCTCAGGATCAGAATGATGGCTATCCACCATGCAATCGGGGGGACTACGAACCAAACGTCGGTCGACCGTCCGATTGAGCCGGGACGGAGCAAATATTCCTTTCGAGTGGGTTTAGGTGCAATAGCCGGAGGTTCTGGCACTGGAGGTGTTCCCGGGCTTGGCTGACTCGGAGAGACGGCCGCGGGGTCTCCTGCCACAACCGGTTCATTACCTTCGAGCTATTGGGTTATCCGCCGAGTCGGGGCCCGCACAGAACCCCGCGCACAGAAACTAGTATTCGGGAAAAGCCGACTGCATCGAGCCTGTCCGTAAACCCACCGCCCTGTCCGAAAACCGCTGTCCGAGAACACCTATTCGGACAAAGCCGCGGCCCGAGCAAAGCGTAAATAGGCTGCCTCGGGTGGGCGGGCCCTTGACGGCCGCCGCTCTCCCGGCGGCGCCGCGGGAATCCCCGGTGTCGAACCGCACTCCTCCGGCGCTCGTCGCGGACCGATATACCCGCTTCGAACGGGCCCGCATCCTCGGCGCACGGGCCCTCCAAGTCTCGCTCGGCGCCCCCATCCTGATCGATATTCCCCCGGCCCTGGTCGAGCCGGTCGAGATCGCCGAGCTCGAGTTCGCCGCGGGCCGGATCCCGATCACCGTGCGCCGCGGTGCTCGCACCTAGAGCCCTGCCTCGTCGAGGGCCCGCGCGCAGGTGCAGGTCGGGACCCCTCCCAGCGTGGGGAGGAGCCGGGTCAACAGCCGAGCCATCCGGTCGGCGTTCCGGTGCATCGTCTCGACGATCTCCTTGGCTTCCACGGGACGCTCGGCCCACACATCGAAGTCGGTGACCATCGCAAGGCAGGCGTAGCAGAGCGCTCGCTCCCTGGCGAGCGTCACCTCCGGCACGAGGGTCATCCCGATGACGTCGGCCCACTGACGGAAGAGCGCGGACTCGGCGCGCGTGCTGAACCGGGGCCCCTCCACACAGACGTAGGTCGTGTCCTCGACGAACGGAGTGCCGAGCCCCTTCGCCGGCCTCGACGGCGTGCCGCCGCAGGTCGGGGCAGAACGGGTCGGCGAGCGATACGTGGTAGACCCGGCCGCCGTCGTAGAACGTCGTCGGACGCCCCTTCGTGAAATCGAGGAACTGGCTGGGCAGGACGAACGTCCCGGGGGGGAGGTTCTCCTTCAAGGAGCCGACCGAGCTGACCGTCACGATCGCCTCGGCCCCCAGCGAGCGCAGCGCGTCGACGTTCGCCCGGTAGTTGACCCGGTGGGGCGGGATAGTGTGACCCGGACCGTGGCGAGCGAGGAAGAGCACGCGCATCCCGCCGACCTCGCCCTCCTCGATCGCGCCCGAGGGAGCCCCCCAGGCGGTCGCGACCCGGTGCGACGTTCGGGGACCGCCTTCGAATATCCCCGAGAAACCGGAGCCCCCCACGACCCCGATCGTTCGTCGTGCTCCGTTGCTCATTCGTTCGACCTCGGCCCTTCGGGCGCGGTCCGCCGCTCCCGCACGAGCAACCGGGCCATCACGAGCTCTCCTCGGGTTCGCTCGAGTAGGGCGCGAGCGGTATCCTGCTTGGGCTTGAGCGGGACGATCGCGCGGGTCGTGTCGAAGTGGAGGAGGGCTCGCGTCAATCGCTCCATGAGCGCCATCTCGGATTCCGCACCGGGGAGGTCGTCCCGTCCGAGACGGTCGAGCACCCGTCGCCGAACCTCGCCGACGACGTCGCCCAGACCGAGAAGGTAGGGTTCGGGTTCGACCCCCAGCTCCGCCGGGCCGGGAAACGGCTCGCCGGTGACGGTGGCCCCGAGCAGGACCGCTTCGACCGCCTCCTGGAGGGCGTCGGACGCCATCGACTCATCCCCCCGCCCCTCCCCGTGCAGCCACTCCGAGAGCTCGGCCATGCTGCGGCGGATCTCGACCAGGTCCGAGGCGGTCGGGTCGCCGGAGTGCAAGTGCATCATCGTGCTCTGGGCGAGCCGTCGGAGGCGTCGAGCCCGCTGGTAGATCTCCTCCCTCCGGACCTCGCGTGCCCGCAGGTGCGCTTCGATCGAGACGAGCACCGCCTCCGGGACCCCCGGAGAGTCGCCGTGCTTACCGGTAGAGGGTGAACCGTTGGTCATCGTCCCCTCCGTCCAAGAGGCCGAGCCGCACGCCCGCGTCCAGCCAGCCGTGCGCGTAGCTTGCCGCCGCGAGCGCCCGGTCGAGGTCCCCGCCCGCGGCGAAGTGTTCCGCGTCGGCGAGGTACGCCCGGGCCATGGAGAGGAAATCCTCGCTCGCCCCCGCGAGGAACGAACGCTTCGGAGGTGCCGGGCGGACCCTGGCGAGCGCTTCTCGCGTCAGGCGCAGATACTTCTCCGAGAGGGGTGGCTCCACCATCGATCCGCGTCCGGGGTGCGACCTCAGCCCTTCGGGACCTTTTCCCAGTCCTTCAGGAACCGGGCGAGGCCGAGGTCCGTCAGGGGGTGCTGCACGAGCTTCTCCATGACCCCGTAGGGCATCGTCGCGATGTCGGCGCCGAGCCGCGCCGCCTCGACGACGTGGACCGGATGCCGGATGCTGGCGACCAGGACCTTCGTCGGGAACGAGTAGCGTCGGTAAATCTCGAGAATGTCGCGGATGAGGTCCATCCCGTTCTGCCCCTGGTCATCGAGGCGCCCGATGAACGGGCTCACGTACGTCGCACCGACCTTGGCGGCCAGGAGCGCCTGGTTGGCGCTGAAGACGAGGGTCATGTTGACGCGGGTCCCTTCCTGGGCGAGCGTCTTCGTCGCCTTGAGGCCGGGGGCCGTCATGGGGATCTTGACGTAGATGGACGGGTGGATCCCCCGAAGGTGCCGGCCTTCTCGGAGCATCCCCTCGGTGTCGGTGGCGACGACCTCGGCCGACACCGACGGGACGCCGAGCGCGCAGATCTCCCGGAGCAGCTCCTCGAACTTACGACCCTCCTTGGCGACCAGGGTCGGGTTGGTCGTGACCCCGTCGAGGATCCCCGTCTCCCACATCGTTCGGATCTCGGCCACGCTCGCCGTATCGAGAAAGAGCTGCATCGTTCGGACCTCCCGAGGGGGTTCCCCCTACTGAACCTTGCCCCGGGCCCGGAGGAGCTCCCAGGCCTCGTCCCGGATCCGTTCGAGGGAAAGGCCGTATCGGTCGAGGAGGGCCCAGGGGTCGCCGGACTCGCCGAAGACATCGGGGACCCCGACTCGGCGGACCGGGTACCGGATAGTTCTCGGACGTGGTCGACGCGACCAGCGCGCCTACCCCGGTGAGCACGGAATGCTCCTCGAGCACCAGGATAGCCCCCGTGTCCCGGGCGGCGCGCAAGAGCGCCGGCTCGTCGAACGGCTTGACCGAGGCGAAGTCGAGCACGCGGGTCGACACTCCGATCTCGGCGAGCTCCTCGGCGACGGCGAGCGCACGGGCGACGAGGGCCCCGACCGCCACGATCGTGAGGTCGGTGCCCGAGCGGAGCTCCGCGGCCCGGCCGACCTGGAAGGTGCCGTCGGTGACGACCGGCAGGTTCTCTCGCGTGAGGCGTACGTAGGCGGGGCCCTCGCGCTCGTAGACCGCGAGCGTGGCGGCTCGGGTGGTCGGCGCATCCGCCGGGACGATGACGGTCATCCCGGGGAGGCCCCGCATCAGCCCGATGTCCTCGAGCATCTGATGGGTCCCGCCGTCCCCGCCGACCAGGAGACCTCCGTGGGTCGCGACGATCTTCACGTTCGCATGGTTGTAGCAGATCGACTGGCGGACGAAGTTGTAGGCCTGCCCCGCGGCGAACACCGCGAAGGTGCTCGCGAAGGCGACCCGCCCGGAGAGGGCGAGGCCGGAGGCGATGGACATCATCGTCGGCTCCATGACGCCGACGTTGAAGAACCGGTCCGGGTACTTCTGGCCGAACAGCATCGTCCGGGTGGACCCGGAGAGGTCGGCGTCCAGGACGACGAGGGTCGGGTCCTTCGCCCCGAGCTCTAAGAGCGTCTTGCCGTAGGCGTCCCGTAGGCTCTCCGCCTTCCCGAGCGGCGTCATCGGGGTGCCTCCGGCGGGGCGCCCAGCTCGGCCAGCGCCCGTTCGAGCTCGGCGGCGCTGGGCGGCTTCCCGTGGTACGTGTGGGTCCCCTCCATGAAGGAGACCCCCTTCCCTTTCACGGTGTGCGCGACGATCGCGGTCGGTCCGTCGGGGGTGCGGCGTGCCTCCTCGAAGGCCTTCAGGATCTGCCGGTAGTCGTGACCGTCGATCTCGACCGTATGGTACCGGAACGCCCGGAACTTGTCGGCGATCGGCTCGATGCCCATGATCGACTCCGTCGGACCGTCGGTCTCGTAGAGGTTACGGTCGAGGATCACGACAAGGTTCGAGAGCTTGTAGTGACCGCCGGCCATCAGCGCTTCCCAGGTCGGACCGGCCTGGCATTCCCCGTCCCCGATGATCGCGTAGGTCCGAAAGGGGTGAGGCCCGAGGCGTGCGGCGAGTGCCATGCCGACCGCGATCCCAATCCCCTGGCCAAGGCAGCCCGTCGAAGCCTCGACGAACGGGAGCTTGTTCCGGTCGACGTGGCCCTGTAGACGGCTGCCGAGCTGTCGGAGCGTCATCAGCTCGTCCCGAGGGAAGAACCCCCGGTGCGCGAGGGCCGAGTAGAGCGCCGGCGCGGCGTGTCCCTTCGAGAGGACCAGGCGGTCCCGCTCGGGCCACTCCGGGCGGGTCGGGTCGATCCGCAGCTCGTGGAAGACGAGCGCGGTGACGAGGTCACAGACCGACAGGCTCCCGCCCGGGTGCCCGCTCCCGGCCGCGTGGGTCATCCGGACGATGTCCCGTCGGATCTCGCGGGCCGTGGTCTCGAGCGAGCGGATGGTCTCCTCCGACACGTCGTTCGCCATGCGCAGCGCGCCGAGCAGGACCAGTCTATTTGAGGGTTCGGACCGCCGCCGAGGGAGGGGCGCTCGGCGCAGGGGGCCGGTGGCGGGGCAACGCGCCGGGAGTCCGTGAGTCCCGCGCCCGGGGGGCTCCCCCGGGCCTCGGCCGGGCCTCCTCCGAGGGGCTCGCCAGCAGCGTACGCAGCGCCGCGAGGTCTTCGGCGTAGCACGCGTACCCCCGCTCATCGAGCGGGGTCTCGAGGTAGCCGGGGGCCTCCCTCCAACGCACGTCCCGGACGAGGGGGCCGAAGGCCGGCAAGCCGATCTGGCCCTTCCCGATGTTCTCGTGCCGATCGAGGTGAGACCCGAGCTCCGCCTTCGCGTCGTTGAGGTGGAAGGCTCGGACCGTCGAGCGGCCGATCGTGGCGTCGATCCGGTCGCAGAGGACCCCGTACGCCTCCTCGCTCCGAAGGTCGAACCCTGCGGCGAAGAGGTGACAGGTGTCGAGGGTGACTCCGATGCGGTCAGGACGAGCTACCGCGACGAGGACCGCCTGGAGCTCGTCGAGCGTCGAGCACAGGGCGGTTCCCTGGCCCGCCGCGTTCTCGAGCAGAAGCCGGACCTTCCCTTCCGGGAACGCATCGAGCGCACCCCGGAGGCTCTCCGCGATCGTGCGCAGCCCGGCCTCCGGGCCCGAGCCTAAGTGCGCGCCGGGATGGAAGATCAACCCGTCCACGCCGAGGAGCTCCGCACGCCCGATCTCGTCCCGGAACGCGGTGCGAGAGCGACGCAGCATGAACGCCTTGGGGGAACCGAGGTTGATGAGGTAGCCGTGGTGCACCGCCGTCGCGAGCCGACCGTCGGCTCGCACGGCCTGGGAGAACGCCGCCGCGGCCTCCGGTTGGAGCGGGGGCCCGGCCCACATCTGCGGACTCTTCGAGAAGATCTGGATCGCCTCGCATCCGATCGCACGTCCCTGGCGGACCGCTTCTACGAGACCCGCGGAGGTGCCGATGTGGGCGCCGAGGAGCACGGTCCGGGCCACCCTTGGGCCGCGATTAACCTATCGGACCAGGGGGGTTGCCCGGCCCAGGGAGGCTGACAGCTTTCCGCGTTTCCCGTAGGCTCGCGCACTTCAGTACCGTGCGGAACGCCAGTGGGCTTAACTGCCGGGTTCGGAATGGGACCGGTGTTTCCCCACCGCTTTGGCCGTCAGCCAACGTGCCGACATAGAGTCCGTATTTAACGTTGGACTCCCCGGCTCGAGCTCGCCACCCGCCGACCCCCTCCGTATACCTTCATCACGAGGGCCCTCTTGGCCCCCGGGAGGCAACGGGGCGATCGGTTGAGCTCCCTATCACGGCCCCGAGATCGCCGAATACCGGCTCTCCCTGGAGGTCGACTTCGACACCGGACGCTGGCGGGGCCGGGTCGAGTTCGACCTGCCCGCCCAACGCCAGGCTCTCGACCTGGACGCCGATGGGCTGGAGATCGAGGGGGTGCGGAAGGGGACGCAGCCCCTGCCTTTCGAGTACCGCCGTTCCGATGGTTGCCTGCGGCTGGGCGCCGTGGAAGGGGGCGGCCCCCCGGTGGTCGTCGTTTTCTCGGGGGCGGTGAAGGAAGGGGCCCTGATCGGGCTCTACCGATGTCGTCACGCGGACAGCTCCGTGCTGACCAGCCAATGCGCGCCGGTCGGGGCACGACGCATCTTCCCGTGCCTGGACCAGCCCGACCGCAAGTCCCGGCTCCGGTTAACGGTCCGAACCCGGGCTGACCTCGAGGTCGTCTCGAATACCTCCCCCGAGAGCGTGCGGACCCTCGAAGGGGTACGAGAATGGTCCTTCGTTCCCACCCCACCGATGTCGTGTTACCTGTTCTACCTCGCTATCGGTCGGTTCGACCGGGCGGAGGCCCTGGGGGGCCGCGTCCTGGTCCGGGTCCTCGGGCCCCCCGGGCGGGGCTCGGCCGGAGAATACGCGGCCCATGCCGGTCGCCGGATCCTGGAGGCGTACGAGGAGTACTTCCGGATCCCCTACCCTCTCCCGAAGCTCGACCTGGTGGCGGTGGCCGACCTTGCGTTTGGGGCGATGGAGAACTGGGGAGCCATCAGCTTCCGCGACATGCGCCTGCTCGTCGACCCCGGCGCCGACTCCTTCACCCGTCGCGACGTCTTCGAGACCGTAGCCCATGAGCTCGCGCACCAGTGGTTCGGCAACCTCGTGACGATGGCCTCCTGGGACGACGTTTGGCTGAACGAGAGCTTCGCGTCCCTCATGGAGACCCGCCTGACCGAGCGCCTGGAGCCCACCCTGGATGCCCGCACCGACTTCTACCTCCGCCCGGCAGGCACGGCGGCGGCGTTGGACGGGGACTCGCTGTACTCGACCCACCCGGTCCGGGCGCAGGTCGGACGACCGGAAGAGATCAGCCAGATATTCGACGAGAATCAGCTACGGGAAGGGCTCGTCGATCCTTGGGATGCTCGAGGCGTACCTCGGACCGGACCGGTTCCGGGCCGGCGTCGTCGATTACCTCGAACGGTTCCGGTATGCCAACGCCCGCACCGAGGACCTCTGGGAGGCGCTCGAGCGAGCCGGGCACGAACCGGTCGCCGCGATGGCGACCCCGTGGATCGACCGACCCGGCCACCCGGTCATCACCGCCCGGCGCGATGGCGGGACGCTGCACCTTTCCCAACGTCGCTTCACATTTCTCCCTTCCCGCAGCGACGAGCCTCCGTGGCCGATCCCCCTGGTGATGGACATCGACGGCGAGCGCCGTCGGTTGGCCTTCTCGGACCCCGAGGCTCAGGTCTCCGTCCCGGCCGACGCGGTCATCCACCTCAACCCGGGAGCGGTCGGCTTTTACCGCGTCCAGGTACCGACCGGGGATTGCTCGACTGCCTCCTTGAGGCCCTCCCCTCCCGCAACGCGACGGACCGCTGGAGCGTGCTGGAGAACCTCGGGGCGTTCCTCCTCTCGGGCGAAGCCGACTGGCCCACGTACGTCCGGTTCGTCCGCGGGGTGGGCGCCACGAACGACCTTCTGGTGGTGAACACCCTCGCGGGGGACCTCTCGGCCCTGGGCCGGATCCTCCCGTCCGTGGGCGAGGTCCAGGACGAGGGCCGACGCTACTACGCCGACCGGCTCGATGCCATCGGGCTCCAACGGCGCCCCGACGAGCCCGCGGCGATCGGGATCCTCCGGGAGCGACTCACCGGCTGATCGGGTGCGGGCGGACGAGGGATTCGCCCGTGACCTCGCCGAGTTGTTCCCGGAGCGGAGCCGCCTGGACCCTGACCTCCGGGCTGCGGTCGCGGTCGCGTGGGCTCGCACGGAAGGACGAGCCGGCTCGGATCGAGTTGCGGAGGGCGCTCCACCGTGCGACCACGGAGGCCGAGATCCTGCAGCTCGGCCGGGCGCTGGCCTGGACGACCGAGCCGGACCAGCTCGGGGCCACCCTCGACATGACCCTCTCCGGGGAGATCGCGAGCGGGCACGCCGCGCTCGTGGTAACGCAAGCGACGCTCAACCCCCGAGGAGGGGAGGTGGTCTGGCCGTGGATGACCCGCCACCTCGACCAGCTGGCCGAGCGGTTCCGCGGGTCGATGCACCTCTCGCTCCTGCTCGAGCGGACCGCTGTCTCGGTGGGACTGGGACGGGCCGATGAGGTGAACGCCTTCTATCGGGAGCACCCGTTCCCCGAAGGGAGTCGGGGGCTCGCGAAGGGACTCGAGCGTCTCGAAGTGGCCGAACGCCTTCGCGGCCGCTCGGGGTCGTTCCAACCTGGCTGAACCCAGGACCGCCGGCTTCCGGCGGGGTCGCGCCTCACCGAGGAGGGCGGCGGCCGGACCGACCCCCACGGGGGTGCGCCGGGGGGCGACGCCTCGTCCGCCGACCAGATGTACCACGTGCCGCGCGCCTGGCTGAGACGGCGCCCGTCGGCGTCGTAGAGGTTCCCCTCGGCGAACGCGATGTGACGACCCCGTCGCAGCACCTCGCCCTGGGCGGACAGTAGGGCCCCCTCCCGGGCCGCCCGCAGGAACTCGACGTAGAGCGAGGTCGTGGCGGTCGTTTCCCCCTCCGCCAGCAAGGAGACGACCGAGGCGCCCATCGCCGTGTCGAGGATCGTGGCGTAGACCCCTCCGTGCACCACGCCGTTGATGTTGAGGTGGCGGCGTTCCACCCTACCGGTGACGGTGACGAGCCCCCGACGGCTCGTCTCGGGGTCGATCCGGAAGCCGACCTCGTGGTGGAAGCCTCCGAGCCGAGCGGCCAGTCGAAGGTTGGACGGGGGCCCGACCGGCCGCGGCTCCGACGGTGCGGGCTGGCGCGCCACGACCCTCCCGAGAGGTCGTCGCGGATAAGTACTGTGCGCGGTCGGGTACGGGTGTGGGAGCCCCCGGGGGCCGGGCCAGTCGGTGGGCCTCGTTCGAGGCCCGCCCGAACATCGCCCTGGTGAAGTATTGGGGAGTCCGCGACCGCGCCCGAGCGCTCCCGTACAACTCCTCCCTGTCGGTTACCCTCGACCGGCTTCGCTCCCGGACTACGGTCCGCTTCGACCCTACCCTCGACGCGGACCGGGTCGTGCTGAACGGGATCGAGGCGACCGGGGGACCTCGGGAGGGAGTGGTCCGATTCCTGGACCGGGTCCGCGAGATGTCAGGGGAGTCGGACGCCGCCGAGGTCGTGAGCGACAACAACTTCCCGACGGCAAGCGGGATGGCCTCGAGCGCGAGCGGATTCGCGGCCCTCGCCGGCGCCGCGAGCCGCGCCGCCGGACTGCGGCTCTCTCCGCGGGCCCTCTCCCAGCTCGCCCGGTTCGGGTCGGGGAGCGCGTCGCGCTCCATCTTCGGAGGGTTCGTCGAGTGGCAGGCGGGCAAGCGAGCGGACGGAGCCGACTGCTACGCCCGACCGCTCTTCGGCCCGGACCACTGGCCGGAGCTGGTGGACCTGGTCGTCCTCGTGCGGGGAGCGCCGGTCAAGGAGGTCCGCTCTCAGGACGCCATGCAATGGACGGTGGCGACCAGTCCGGAGTACTCGCGACCGGCTAGGAGAGGTGCCGCGTCGCCTTGCCGGCATCCGCAGCGCGATCGCCCGTCGGGACCCGGACCGGCTCTTCCCGCTCGTCATGGAAGAGTGCGACAGCTTCCGGGCGGTGTGCGAGACGACCCGCCCGAGCCTCGATTACCTCACGGTGACGTCCCGAGCGATCCTCACCGAGGTCCGATCGTTCAACCGGGACCGAGGGCGAACGCGGGCCGGCTACACGCACGACGCAGGCGCTCACCTACACGTCTTCACCCTGCGGCGCGAGGTGGGTCGACTCCGGGCGCGGCTCTCGGGGGTCCCCGGCAGTCGAGTCGACGACCCTCCTGCGCCCCGGCCCGGCCGCCCGCGCCTTGGAGCGGGCTCCCTCCCGGTCGGGGCGGGGGCATGGACCTGGCGCTCAGGCCTCCTGAGATCCGGAGACTCCCGTGGGAACTGGAAGAACGGGCCCGCACAGGGCCCGGCCCGGAAGGATCCCGGGGTTCGAGGAGGACCCTAGAGCACGTGGCGGTCGAATTCTGGAGGCGGAAGCTCCAACCCGATCGCGTGGGTGAGACCGGTCGCTTCGTGGATGTATCGGGCGCGGGCTTCTTCGTTGGTCCAGCGTTTCAGCCCGTACTCGATCGCCCGGTTGGCTCGTCTCCGAGTTCGAATGACCGAACATGTCGAGCGCGCGCGGGTACCACTTGTTGACGGCGGACTGCGCCTCTTCCTTCGAGCCCGAGTACTTGGGCCCGTCCTGGACCATCCGGCGGAGCACGCTCGCGCCGAAGTTGAGGTGCAGCTGCTCCTCGGAGAGCATGAGCGGCATCGCGCGGGCCAACGGCCCGTAGGAGCACTCCTGGAAGGCCCGCAGTTGGTAGACCCCGACCCGGTCGACAAAGCAGGTGAACGCCCCGACGTCCCCCCACTTAAGGAACGGCATGTTGAATGCCTCGAGCTTGTGCTGGCCCTCGCGCTTGGCGAGGAGCTCGTCGATGTAGCGCTGGCCCTCCTCCCCGAAGTCGCGGAGGATCCGGCACGCCTGCAGGCCGTGCCGTGACTCGTCCGCGACGATCCGGGCACTCGATCCACCGGTCCTCGAGCGTCGGGGCCCGGTCGAGCCAAGGGCGGTGCTGCTGGATGGAGGCGAACTCGGTGTCGGCTTGGACGACCATGAGCTTCACGACGAGCTTGCGCATATCGTCGGGGAGCTCCTCGGCGGTCTCGTACTTGTGGGCGCCCGCCTGGGCCCCCCAGAGGATCTCGCGGACCGGCTGGACGGTACCGCCATCCTTGAGGGACTTGGCACCCGCGCCGGTCTTCGGAACGCCCGGGGACACCGCAACCACGTCCCGGGTACCATTCGTCATCGGCCCTTAAAGCTGGGCTTACGCTTCTCGACGAACGCAGCGAGGCCCTCCTTCGCGTCCTCGGTGATGAAGAGCCGGTTCTGGAGTTCCCGCTCGAGCGCGAGACCGCTGGTGAGGGGCTCCTCGACGCCCTCGGCGACGGAGCGTTTGATCAGGCTCACGGCTCGGATGGGTCCGCGGGCGAGGCCGCTCGCATAGGCATGCACGTCGCGGGCGAACGTCGCCTTCGGGTAGACGTAGTTCACCAGGCCGATGGCGAGCGCCTCGGAAGGGGTCAGGAGCTTGCCCGTGATCATCATGTCGAGGGCGCGCGACGCCCCGATGAGGCGGGGAAGGCGCTGGGTCCCCCCTGTTCCGGGAAGCACGCCGAGGGTGACCTCGGGCAGTCCGATCTTCCCGGCGTCCTCCGCCATCATCCGAAGGTCACAGGCGAGCGCGATCTCGAGACCGCCCCCGACCGTGTGCCCGCTGAGCGCCGCGATGACCACCTTGGGGGTCTTCGCGAGCTTGTCGAGCGTTTCCTGGCAGTGTAGGCAGAACATCGCCTTGAAGTCCGGCTGGCTCGCCTTGAGCATCTCGATATCGGCGCCGGCGCTGAAGAACCCGGCGACCGTGCTCGCCAGGACGATCACCTTCGCCTCCTCGTCGAATCGGAGCTCGTCGATCGCGGCGGCGAGCTCGCGCATCATCTCGAGGTCGTAGGTGTTCGCCTTGGGCTTCCCGATCTCGATGTACCCGACGTGATCCTCGATGCGGGTGCGAATGTGCTTGCCTTGCATGTTCCCTCGGCCCCGGTTCGGCGGGCCGAGCGCCCGGACTCCTGGGGACAGATAACGCCGGCGCTTTCCGGGCGGCTCAGACTTAGCGGGGCGGGAGCGGGGTCCGTTCCTCGACCCGCCCGTCGGGGTACCCTACGACCACCCGGTCCGCGAGCCCGACGAAGATACCGGTCTCGACGACCCCCGTGGGGGCTCGCAACACCCGGTCGGCCGCCGCAGGGTCGGCGAGGGGGCTCGGAGGGGTGAGGTCCAGGATCTCGTTGCCGTTGTCGGTCCGGTACGGGGCGCCCCCCGCGTCCGTCACGAAGCCGAACGGCGTAGCCCTGGCGTACGAACTCGCGCTCGAGCACCGGGCGGGCGAAGGACACTACCTCCACCGGGATCGGCGCGCGTTCCCCGAGGCGGCGGACGAGCTTGGACGGGTCGACCAAGATGACCCGCTGGGCGGAGAGGTGGGCCAAGAGCTTCTCGCGCAAGAGCGCCCCCCCGCCCCCCTTGGTGAGGGCGAGGGAGTCCGCCACCTCGTCCGCCCCGTCGAGGAGGAGGTCGAACCGATCGTCGCCGCGGAGCGGCCGGACCGCGAGGCCGAGCCCATGCGCTAGCTCCTCCGTCGCCCGCGAACTGGCGACGCAGTCGAACCGCTCTCCAGGGAACCGAGCGACGATCGCCCGCACGGCATAGGCGGCGGTGGAGCCGGTTCCCAGGGCGAGCCGCAGGCCCGGCCGTAGGCCCCGGACAGCGTGCTCGGCCGCCGCGGCCTTCGCCCGCTCGAGGGGGTCCGTCACGGACCCGGGGAGGTGCGCTGGGTATTCAACCCGGCGCCCGAGGGTCCGACACCTCTAAGTCGGCGCTCTCCTCCTCCGACGCGATGCCGACCCGCGCGTCCTCCGGAGCACGGCCGGTCGTCGTCTCGGTCGGCGGGTCGGTCCTCCTGACGGGGGAGGACGACGTCGCCTATCTCGACCGGTTGGCGACCCTCCTGCGTCGGCTGGGCCGCCAGTTCCCGCTCGCCGTGACCACCGGAGGGGGACGTACCGCCCGAGAGTACATCCGTCTCGGTCGCCAGCTTGACCTGACCGAGGTGGAGCTGGACGAGATCGGCATCGACGTCACGCGGCTCCACGCCCGAATCCTCGCGGCCCGCATTGGGACCCCGACCCCCGCTCACCCACCGACCACCCTCCGAGAGGCCGTCCAGGAGCTCGGGCGGGCCTCACCGGTGGTGCTGGGAGGGACCGAGCCCGGCCACACCACCGACGCCGTCGGAGCCCTCCTCGCCGTCCGGCTGCGGGCGTCGCGGATGGTGAACGCGACCAACGTAGACGGGATGTACGACCGGGACCCCCGGACCCACCCGGAGGCGCGCCGGATCGGAAGGATCTCCTGGGCGGATTTCCGTCAGCACGTTCACGGTGCCGCGACGGGAGAGGCAGGTGAGAACTTCCTGTTCGACCGGCTGGGAGCGGATTCGCTGGCCCGGGCGAAGATCCCGCTCGCCATCGTGCAAGGCCGGGACCTGAACGCGCTCGCCTTTGCGATGCAGGGTCGTCCGTTTCACGGAACCCAGGTCGGTTGAGCCCCGCCAACAATCCCTTATGGGGTAAGGCGTGCCGTTCCACATGCATCGGCTGGTGTTCGTAGGCCCGCCGGGCGTCGGCAAGGGGACCCAAGCCTCCGAGCTCGCGCGGGAGCTCGAGATCCCTCATCTTTCGACCGGAGACCTGCTCCGGGCGGCGGTCGCCGCGAAGAGCCCCCTCGGACGCGAGGCGGAGGGTCACATGAGCGCGGGCCGCCTCGTTCCGGATGACCTCGTGATTCGAGATCCTCGGGGAACGCCTTGCCCGGCCCGACGCCGGCCCCGGGTTCATCCTCGACGGGTTCCCACGGAACGCGGCCCAGGCACTGGCGCTGGACCAGATCACTCCGGTCGACGTCGTGGTCTCATTCCACCTGCCGACCGAGACCCTCGTGGCCCGATTGGTGGGACGTCGGGTATGCCCCAGCTGCCAGAGCGTCTACAACCTCACGACAAGACCGCCGCGAGCGCCGGGACACTGCGACCGGGACGGGACGGAGCTGGTCCAGCGACCCGACGATCGACCCGAGGCCGTACAGACCCGACTCGACGTATATGCGGAACAGACCGAGCCGCTCTTGAAGCTCTACCGTGCCCGAGGACTGCTCCGACCCGTTGACGGGCGCGGGACGCCCGACGAGGTACGGGAAAGGGTCCGTCACGCGATCGCGTGAACGGCGCCCCGCTCACACCCGAAGGACATCCGCGCGCATCCAACGACCGTCCTTCCAACCGAGTCGCACACCCTCCAGGTACCCGAGCGGGCCGCCCCACCCCCGGGCCGCGTCCGGGACCGCGGCAGCGGCCCCAAACTCAATAACGCCGGCGTGGGAGATCATCAGAACCCGTCCGCCCTCGGGGACGGTGGAGAGCGCGTCGCCCCAGACCGACAGCTGCCGCGTCGCGTAAGCATGCCCGGCCGGGCTTTCTGCCACCGCCCGCACATAGTCCTCGAAGGTCCGCAGGTCGCCCTCCTCTCCCGCAGTCGCCGTTGCATCCGGCATGTCGCCGAGAGCCGGCAAGACCTCACGGACCGGGAATCCCAGTGCCTCTGCCGTCTCCACCGCCCGGAGCTTCGGCGAGGTGAGCACCCGGTCGAACCTCCCTAGGTTCTGGCCCACCCGGTGGGCGAGCGCGACGCCCTCGGGGCTCAAGTGGACCCCGGACGGATCCCGCTGGCTGTGACGTCGGTGTTCGAGGACCCGCATCCGACCGCGCCCTTCCTCCCCCACGACGTCAAGTTTATAGGTGAACGCCCGCTCCTCGAGTCGTCCCGGCTTAGCTCAGTGGTAGAGCGGGGGACTGTAGTCGAGACTGCCGGACGCCGGCGGCCCCCGTGGAAATCCTCAGGTCGCCTGTTCGAGTCAGGCAGCCGGGACCTGAGGCTTCCCCCCTCGGTTCCGGAAGGGTCCTCGAGCGCGTGCCCGGAGCGCTCATGTAATGAGCCGGATTCGACGCCTCCGACCACGGAGACCCTCGGATGCCCGGCACCTTTTCCGATTCTTGGAAGCTGACGAAGACATCGTTCCGTCTGATCGCCGAGGACCGGGCGCTCCTCGCCTTTCCCCTGGTCGCGGCCCTCGCGATCCTGGGAGTGCTCGTCCTGTTCCTCCTCGGGGCGCTCTGGATCCTGGGTCTCACATCGGCGGTCGGCGGCACGTCGACCACCGAGCAGGCGCTCGGCGTTCTCCTGTTCCTGGGCATGTACCTCGCCGTCTCTTGGATCTCGGTGTATGCCACGGCCGGGCTCGTGGGGGCGGCCACCCTGAAGCTGAGCGGCCAGCAACCTACGGCGGCGGACGGATGGCGCATCGCCCGGAGCCGGATCGGCCGACCTACCGCCTGGGCCCTGATCTCCGCGACCATCGGCCTGGTCATCCAGCTCGTCGCACGCCGGATCGGGGGCATCGCCGGGATCGTCGTCGGGGTCGCGGCGGGGGCGACCTGGTCGGTCACGACGTACTTCATGGTCCCCGTGCTGCTCTATGAGAGCGACGGCGCCTGGAAGTCGATGACCCGCTCGGCCCACCTGTTCATCTCGACGTTCGGAAGGAGCCTCATCACGAACTTGGTGGTCGGGCTGATCGTCGGCGCAGGGATCGTTGCGGCCGTGGTCGTCGGGGTGATCGGCCTCCTGGTGTGGTTCGGGGGCTCTGCCCTCGTCGGCCTCATCCTCGTCGTCTCGGCCGTGGCCATCGCCCTCATCGTGGCGCTGGTGGGCACCGCCGCGGAAGGAGTCGTGCGGGCCGCGCTCTACCGATACGCCACGACGGGCAAGGTTGACCCGGACCTGCTCCCCACCGCCTACCGGTACGCCAACCCGGTTTCGTCCCCGCCGCCGCTCCCCTAACGGCCGGCCTCTGGGGTCGTACGGATGCGGTTGTCGGGATTTGAACCCGAGTAGGTAGCTTGGGAAGCTACCGTCCTAACCACTAGACCACAACCGCGCGAACGGACGGGAGGGGGCTCCGCTCTTACGCTTTGTGCGGCCGGCGGGGGCCTCTACAACAGGAGGCCGACGGATTCGCCCGGGATGGAGGGCGCGCTCGCCAAGAGGTCCGCGTTCGAGACCAGACGCTCGGCGGCGGTGCTCGAGAAGCCAGACTGGCGGAGGACCTTGCGGGCGCGCGGCAGGTCGGTCGCGGAGAACGCCACCAGGGGGTGGTTGCCGTCCCGGGCGACCAGGATGGCGACGCTCTGGATGTTCACCTTCGCCCGGGCCAAGGCCTCGAGGACCCGGAGGAAGCTCCCCGCGCGGTCCTCCAGCCGTACCGCCATCATCTCCCGGGCCTCTGCGTCGTAGCCCCCGGTCGAGAGGAGGACCAGCGCCCGGTCCGGGTCGCTAACGACCAGCCGGACCCGGCCCCTGCCGGCGGCCGAGTCGACACTGATGGCGGCCAGGTTGATCCGTTCCCTGGCGAGGACCCGGGCCACCCCCGCGAGCGCGCCGGGCCGGTTCGGGAGCGTCAGCGAGATCTCGCGGAGGGCCATCGGGGTCGCGATAGGCCGCCCGGCCTAAAGGTTCGACCCGCAGGGGGCCGGCCGCTCCTGCGTCAGTGAGGGTTTTTATACCCGAATCGGGCCTATTTCTCGCTACCGTAGCCTCCGCGAGGGGGTGCGGCTGGTCTGTCGGATGGGGGAAGCGCCGAGTCACAACGCGCGCCGTCGGTATCGTCGGGCCCGACGCCGGCTCCACAACCGTCGGGGTGTGGTTGCCGTGATCGGGACGCTCCTCGCCCTTCTCGTCTTCTTCACCCTGTTCGGGGTCTTCGTCACCCAGTACCTCCCGCTCTGGATGACCGAGAACGAATCGTCGTTCTCCTCGCAGGCGGACCTCGCCTTCGCCAACTTCAAGTCGACCGTCGACAGCCAGTACCAGCTCGACGGACCGCAGACCACCGGGATTCCTTTCACGCTCAGTTCGGGGAACGTCCCGCTCCTCGCCCAGCCCACCGAAGGGATCCTAGAATTCCTTCCGTCTGGCTGCGCCAACGGGTTCATCATCCCGCCCGCGAGCGGCACCCCGGGCCAGCCGGCGACCCCAACCTCGTGCCTGTTCGTGAACATCTCCCTCTCGCAGGGCCCCGGCGGCTCCGGCCCCTTCAGCCAGCGGATCGGGACGGGCGTCCTCCAGATGGTCCTCCCGAACCGGTACTACACTCCCGAGACATACTTCTACGAGGATGACGCCGTCATCGTCTCCCAGCCAGGGGGCTATCAGGTCATGGACGTCAACCCCCCGCTCAACATCACCCACACCGCCGCGGGGAACACCACGGTCTCCACCAGCCTGCTCCAGCTCTACGGCAACACCTCCTCGATCGTCGGCCTGGGCAGCCAGGACCTCTACAGCCACTTCCGGTACAGCCAGATGGTCACCTCGAGCGGGGCGATCAACCCCCTCTCGTCGAACAACACCCCCTACCCGTTCACTTTCACCTTCGAGATCGGGACGCAGTATCCGTGCGCGTGGTCGGCGTTCCTGCAACAGACGATGGCGACCAGCGGTCTCGCCAGCACCGATTGGAGCCTGACGTACCTACCGGCGGGCGTTCCGACCCCCAGCACGTGCTCGAACGCGGGCGGTCCCACGACCGTGATCACCCTCACGGTGTCGAACGTCAACTACGTGCAGTACTACTACGCCGGAGTGCAGGTCAGCACCGGCGTCGCGGGGTCGTGAGCTCATGACCGCCTCCGGAGGAGCCTCGTTCCGAGTCAAGATCCCGCGGACCCCGCCGGTGGATACGAACCCGCTCGACACCAGCGGCCAGTCGGCCCTCCCCACGACGGACGTCCCGGGGACGTTCATCACGGCCCTGCCACCGCTTGCCGAGCCTAGCATGCGCGAGCTCGAAGTGCAAGCGGTCAACCCTCCGTACTGGTACTCGCGGGTCTCGTACAACGACCGGACCAAGGAGTACCTCTACGAGATCCTCGAGCCTCAGCTCTCGGCGCACGAGAAGGGCCTGGTCGCCCACCTGAAGGCGACCATGAACCAGATCCTCGGGAGCGAGACCGCCAATCTCTCGACCGCCGACAAGCGGGCCTACCTTCGTGGCGAGGCCGAGGAGTACTTCCGCAGCCGCGACGTCCCGCTCTCGCCCCTTTCGACGGAGCGGATCGTCTACTATCTCCTCCGGGACTTTGTCGGCTATGGGCCCGTCGACTCCCTGATCCTGGACCCGGAGGTCGAGGACATCTCGTGCGACGGGGTCGATGTCCCGCTGTTCATCTTCCACGGGAAGTACGAGTCGATGAAGACGAACGTCATCTTCTCGGACGAGGACTCCCTCAACTCGTTCATCGTCATGCTGGGACAGCGCTGCAGCAAGGCCGTCAGCGTCTCCTCCCCGATCCTGGACGGGACCACGCCCGAAGGGCACCGGATCCAGGCGACGTACGCCCGCGAGATCACGACCCGGGGGGCCAGCTTCACGATCCGCCGGTTCAAGGAGCGACCTTTCACCCCGGTCGACCTCGTCATGATGGGCAGCGCGAACGAGGAGATGGTCGCCTACTTCTGGCTCGCGGCCGAGCAAGGGGAGTCGGTGATCATCTGCGGTGGCCCGGCCGCCGGAAAGACGAGCACCCTCAACGCCATCGCGCTCTTCATTCCCCCGACCTCCAAGATCGTCTCGATCGAGGATACGCGGGAGGTGAACCTCCCCCACGAGAACTGGATCCCCGGTGCGACGCGGTCGGGCACCGGCGATTGCGGGTCGGACGGAAAGACGGCCGGGGAGGTCGACATGTTCGACCTCGTGCGGGCCGCCCTCCGGCAGCGTCCCAACTACATCATCGTCGGCGAGGTCCGCGGGAAGGAGACCTACACGATGTTCCAGGCGATGGCGACGGGCCACACGACCTACTCGACCATGCACGCGGATAGCGTGAAGTCGATGGTCAACCGCCTCGAGAACCCCCCCATCAACACGCCGCGCATCCTCCTGTCCGCGCTCAACAACGTCATTATCCAGATCCAGGCTCGGACCGAGAAGGGCGTGGTCCGACGCCTGAAGCAGGTCCTCGAGATCGTGGGATTCGAACCCGAGACCAACGAGCTGATCACGAACACCGTCTACGAGTGGGACCCGGCCGGTGACACGTTCACCTTCAAGGGCCACTCGTTCCTGTTCGACAAGATCACCGAGGTACGGAACTTCACGACGGACGAGATGGACGCGGAGTTCCAGCGTCGGGTCGACGTCATCCGCTACCTCGTGAAGTTCAAGATCACCGATTATCGCCAGCTCTGGCGCATCGTGGCCCAGTACTACAAGGACCCGAGCGAGGTCATGGCCCGAGTCCAGGCGGGAACGCCGTTCCCGAAGGGGTCCTAGGAAATGCCGGCGACCCCGACCGCGACCCTCGGCCATCGTCCGCGGCCTGGAGCTCCCGCTGGGGCCCCCACCGGGGCCCGCCCCGTCCGTCTGAAACGCGGGGCGCAGCCGACCCACTCGACCCTCACGGCGTTCCAGCGCTGGAGCTGGCGGACCTTCCGCCAACGGGTCCTCGTTCGACCGCCGGACCCGACCCTCGAAGAGAACCTTCTGAAAGCCCACATCCGGCTCCGGGCGGACGAGTACCTGGCGATGGTCTACGGGACGACCGTGGTCGTCGCCGTCGCCATGGTCGTCGCGGGGATCGCGGCCGCCTTCTTCGTCGTCGACGTCATGGGCTTCCCGCTGTTCGCCGGGGTCGGTCTCGCGGTGGCGCTCCCCGTGCTCGGTGCCCTCGGCACCTTCTTCGGGATGCCGGGCAGCCCGGGGTCGACCGCGAAGGCGCGGGGCCGCAAGATCGACCGGAAGATCAGCCCGGCGATGAGCTTCGTCAGCGCGATGGCCTCCGCCGACGTGAACGTCGACCAGATCTTCAAGGAGCTCGCCCGCCAGAAGATCTATGGCGAGGTGGCCGAGGAGGCCGCCTGGATCACCCGCGACACCGAGCTCCTCGGGGTCGACATCCTGACCGCGATCCGCAACGCCGCCCAGCGCAGCCCCTCCAAGAGGTTCCAGGACTTCCTGCAGGGGGTCGTCACCACCGCGACGAGTGGCGGCCAGCTGAAGCCTTACTTCCTGCTGAAGTCCGAGCAGTACGAGCAGGAGAACAAGCTCGAGATGCTCTCGCGCGTCGAGACGCTCGGCCTGATGGCCGAGACGTTCGTCACCGTCGTGGTCGCGTTCCCGCTCTTCCTGGTCATCATCATCGCGATCTTCGCCGTGATCGGGGGTGGCGGGACGTTCATGATCGACATCCTCTGGGCGATCGTCGGCCTCCTCATCCCCATCGCCCAGTTCGGGTTCATCTTCTTCATGTATACACTGACGGCGGACATGGTGTAGGATGGCTACGGCAAACGCGCCCGCATCGGTCCGGAAGGTCAAGGCCCTCGCCGCCCCGACGGCCGCTGAGTCCGGGGGCGCCCTCACGAGCGACCAGTGGGTACTGATCGTCGGGGCGGTCATCGGCGTCGCCCTCTGGGTCGTCGCGGGGCTCACGTGGGTGGGCGACGTCACCTTCGTCTTCCGCTCGGGCGTGACGACCGGCTTCGACGCGGCGCTCGACTGGATCGTCTTCGGCCTGATCGCGATCATGGCCCCCTACGGGTTCGTGAAGAGCAGCCAGCTCACCCGGATCGAGAAGATCGAGGACCGCCTCCCCGACTTCCTGCGGGACGTTGCGGAGGCCGGGCGGTTCGGCATGACCCTCCCAGACGCGATCATCGTGGCCAGCAAGGGCCGCTACGGCCTCCTGACGGACGAGATCAAGAAGATGGCCAGCCAGCTCGAATGGGGCGTCCCGGTCGCCACCGCGCTACGCCTCTTCGAGGAGCGCGTCCCGACGCCCCTGGTGCAGCGGGTCGTGTCGATCGTCACCCGGGCCAACGAGGCGGGAGGCAACGTCGCCGACGTGCTGACGATGGTCGCGCACGACACCCGGGAGGCCCAGCTCTCGGTGAAAGGACGCGAGATCCAGATGCTCACCTACCTCACGGTGATCTACATCTCGTTCGGGGTCTTCCTCGTCACGATCTACATCATGGCGGCGATCTTCCTTCCCGACATGATCACCGCGGGCTCGGGCGTCGCGAACTCATCGTTGGGAAGCTCGGGCGGAGTTTCGCTCGCGTTCACCCTCGTGCCGCAGCTGTTCCTCGCCTTCTTCGTCGCCGTCATCGCGCACGCGGTCGGAGACGGCATCATGGCCGGGGTCCTCCAGAAGGGGAAGATCGCCTTCGGACTGCAGCACGCGACGATCATGCTGGTCATGGGATACCTCACGATGCGGTTCTTCGTCCCCATCCTCGCCGTACCGGGGGCCTGATCATGGCCGGAGAAGCGCTCGAACCGACCGCCGCCGAAGGGCCGGCGCCGCGGCGGCGCCGGTCGCGGTCGTTCTCCCCGTTCCTGCGCGTCGGCGCCGCCCTTCGGAAGGGCTCGGCCGAGCCCCACGGGGTGAAGCTCGCGCGGCTCGGCGTCTCGGGCCAAGGGGCCGAGGGAGAGGTCACGCCGGTGCCGCCGCTCTCCGACCCGGCGCAGAAGGAGATCGACCTCGCGCCCATCCGACCTGGGTTCTCCTACGTGCGGGTCTCCTACCACAACACCCGCAACGAGTACCTCTACGAGGTCATCGAGCCCCCGCTCTCTCCCCTCGAGAAGGAACTGACCGAGCGGATGCACGCCGTCCTGATCGACGAGTTCGAGCCGCTCCCCGAGGTCGACCCCCAGACGAAACGGACCGAGCTCCGTCTGATGGTCGACCGTAAGCTCCAGGAGTGGGACATCTCCCCGGGACCGACGACCAAGGGCCGGATGCTCTACTACCTCGAACGGGACTTCATCGGCTACGGGATCGTCGACGTGCCGATGACCGACAGCGAGGTCGAGGACATCTCGTGCGACGGGGTCGGCATCCCGCTCTACATCTACCACCGGAAGTTCGGCTCGATCCGTTCGAACCTCAAGTTCGCGAACTCGAAGTTGGTCGACGACTTCGTCATCTGGCTCGCCCAGCGCTCGGGCAAGCACATCTCGGTCGCCAGCCCCATCCTGGACGCGACCGTCCCGGACGGGTCCCGCCTTCAGGCCACCCTGGGCGTCCACGTGACGAAACGGGGGAGCTCGTTCACGATCCGGCGGTTCCGGGACAACCCGTTCACCCCGGTCGACCTCCTCAAGTTCCGCACGATGAGCCCGGAGATGATGGCCTACCTGTGGATCGCCATCGAGAGCGGGCAGTCGATGATGGTCTGTGGCGGCACGGCAAGCGGGAAGACAACGACCCTCAACGCCACGCTGCTGTTCATCCCGCCCCAGATGAAGATCGTCTCGATCGAGGACACTCGCGAGCTGAACCTCCCCCACGAGAACTGGGTCCCCTCGTTGACCCGCGCCGGCTTCGGGGCGAAGAACCTGGTGAGCGGGAAGGCCCCCGGCGAGATCGATATGTTCGACCTGCTCGCCGCCGCCCTACGCCAGCGCCCGCAGTACCTGATGGTCGGAGAGGTGCGAGGCGCGGAGGCGTTCATCGTCTTCCAGGCGATGGCGACCGGGAAGACCTGCTACACGACCTTCCACGCCGAGAGCGTCAGCGCGATGGTCCACCGGATGGAGAACCCGCCGATCACCCTGCCGCGGTCGCTCGTGAGCGCGCTCAACCTCGTCCTCCTCCAGCGCCAGGTGAAGGTCGGTTCGAAGATGACGCGGCGCGTCCAGTCGCTCACCGAGATCGTCGGGCTCGACCCCGAAACGAACGAGCTCATCACCAACTCGGTCTACTCGTGGAACCCGGCGGACGACACGTTCCTCTATTCGGGCCACTCGTACGTCTACGAGCGGGTGGCGCTCCAGAAGAACCTCTCGATGAAGGAGATGGAGCGGGAGGTCCGGCGGCGCGTCGAGGTGCTCGAGTACCTCCAGGCGCGCGAGGCCCAGGCGACCCGCCAGCATCCGTTCACGCACCGGGACGTCGGTCAGCTCGTCGCCTTCTACTACAAGGAGCCCGAGCGGGCGCTTCAGGAGGCGCGCGAGGAGATGGCGAAGCTGAAGCTCACCGCCCCGCCCGCTCCCCCCGCCTCCGCCCGGTAGGCCTATCCGCCCCCCCCGCCTCGGGGAGGCCGATGGTATCGGCCCGCCCCTTCGCCCGTCTGCGGGCGGGTCCGCGCTCGAGCCCGGTCGAGCTCTGGTGCGAGGATGCGCTCGCCGGGCTCCCCCATCGCCTGCGGCCGGGCTCCGTCGATGTGGCCGTCACGAGCCCCCCGTACAATCGCCGGGTGGCGTACGGGAGCTATTCGGACGACCGGCCCCGGGAGGAATACCTCGGATGGGTCCGGAGGCTCGGAGAAGCGGTCGCGAAGGTGCTCTCGGACCGGGGCTCGTTCTTCCTCAACGTCGGGGGGTCCCCCTCGGACCCGTGGCTCCCTTACGACGTCGCCCGGGAGGTGGGGAGGACCTTCGTCCTCCAGAACGTCATCCACTGGGTGAAGTCGATCGCGATCGACCGACGGGCTGCCGGTCGGGCCGCGGGACTCGACCGGGACCTCGCTCTCGGGCACTACAAGCCCCTCGTCTCCGAGAGGTACCTTCACGGCGCGCTCGAGTGACGTCTTCCAGTTCACCCGACGAGGGGACGTTCGCCTCGACCGACTTGCGGTCGGCGTGCCGTACCAGGACAAGTCGAACGTGCGGCGGTGGCGGGGTGCAGGCACCGACCTTCGTTGCCGGGGCAACACGTGGTTCCTCCCCTACCCGACCATCCGGTACGCCCGGCGCGACCGCCCCCATCCCGCCTCCTTCCCACCCGAGCTTCCCGAGTGGTGCTTCCGGCTCCATGGGGTCGGTCGGATCCGCTGCGCGGTCGACCCGTTCGTCGGGATCGGGGCCTCGGCGGTCGCCGCCGCTCGCCTGGGGATCCCGTTCACGGGGTTCGACGTCGACCGGGAGGTACCTCACCACGGCCGTAGAACGGCTCCAGGGGGAAGCCGGCGCCGATGGGTCGCCACCTCCCCCGCCAGGGAGCGCCGGTCGGCCGCCTAGGAGGGCGGTCGCTCGTCCGAGCTCTCGGAGTCGGACGGGGGGCTCCAGGACCTGATTGGTTTGCGGTTCACGCCCGCGGCGGAGGCGAGGGCGTTCTTCGTCCCCTCCTTCGTGCGGTGGCCCACGGCCACGAACGCGTCCCGGGTCGCTCCGCCCGCGCGGGAGGCGCCGTCGGCGATCCGTCCGGGGAGACGTCGCATCTCCTCGTCGATCGACTTGCCGAGGTGCGAGAGCTGTTCCTGGATCTCCTGACCCAGCTCCCGGGCGTCCCTCGCGGTCGAGTGGCCGAACCGCTCGATCTTCGTGTCGAGGTCGCTGAACTCGGAGTAGAAATCCCCGCCGAGACCACGGGCCGCCTGGCGCATCTGGGCCAGGTGCTCGCGGAACCGGGCCTGGTCTGAACTGTCGCCCATGGTTCCCACCGGACGTGGAACGACGTGGTCGTCAGATAAAGTTTCGGCGGGAGAGGTAACGGGGGTCAGCCGCCCATCCGACGGTCGGCCCTCCGTCGACGTCCCCTTCCCGCGGGCGCGCTGGGCGCGGGAGGGGCGGCGGCCGGGGCTGGAGGCATCAGGCGGCGTTCGGTCTCCACTCCATGGGCCCAACGGACCAGGAGCTCCACGCCGAGTCGGCCGGGGTCCGTCACCACGAGCTCCCCGCCCATCGTCCGAGCGATGAGGCGGGCCGCAGGCTCGTACTCGGGGTTCGGCGATTTGAGCAGGATCATCGTGCTGCGGAGTGGTCGAACGGTCGCCATCTCGGTCGCGCGGACGAGCGCCTGTTCCATCGCTCGGTCGAGCTGGCCCGAGCGGACCCGCCCGTCCTCGCCCGTGTACGCCTCCGGAAGCCCGTCCGTGATGAGGTACAGCTCCCGCCGGTTCGCGCGGGAGGCACGGAGGAGCAGGTGGGCCGCGCGCAGCGCCTCGGCGGTGTTCGTGAACGAGCCGGCCGCGCACTCCCAGAGCGTCACCAGGTCGAGGACCTCGACCTCATTGTCGAAGGCGAGGAGGTCGATCGTGGCGTCGGGGTACCGGCGATGGATCGCCACGTAGAGGGCCAGGAGCGCCTTCTTCGCGGCGTCGAGCTTGCCCGCCTCGGCCATGCTGCCCGAGCGGTCGAATGCCAGCACCACGTGAACCCGTTCGCTCGTCACCTCACGGTAGACGTAGCTCGTCGACTCCTCGATGTGTCGTTGGCCGGCCATTCGGGCCGCCAGCAAGGAACCGGGGACGTCCAGGTGCGCGACCTCTTCGGCCCGCCGCAACCGCGCCTTCTCGTACACCCCTGTGGCCCCCTCCCCCTTGAGGGAGAGCCGCACCTCGGTAGGGAGGCGGCGGGTCTCCTCTTCGAGGAGGAGGCGAGCGAACCGTTGGACGAGGCCGAAGGTCACGACGAGGCTGGGCCCCCGCTCGGCGACGAACCCCCGTTCCTTGAGCTCCCGCTCGAGCCGACGGGCCTCGCCCTCACGCACCCGGGTCTCGGTCTCGGCCGCCGCCCGGCGGGCCGCCTCCGCGCGCTCCTCCTCGAGCTGACGGCGTTGCGCCTCGACGGTCTTCCGCTTCTCCTCGGCCTCCCGCTCCAGGGTGCGTTCCTTCGCCTTGAGCGCGTTCGCCACGTTCCCGGAGAGCTCCTCGCGCTGGGGGGGCGAGAGGCGGGCCAGGGCCTCTCCTAGCTCCGAGGCACCGAGGCCCCGCCCGTCCGGACTTGCGTACGCGAAGGCGACCGACCGACCTTTCTCCGCGGGCGTGCGGGTGGGCACCCCACGCCGGGAGAAGAGGGAGCGGAACCACGCCGCGATCCGGGCGAAGAAGGCACGGATCCGGGCCCCGAAGCCCGGTCGGGCCGGGGGACGGTTCCACGAGGCATCGGGCAGGAGCAGCGCTGCCGAGAGGTCGCCGAGGAGGTCGGAGGGGGGGAGCTGGGACCAGTCGAGCCGGCGTGCCGCGGTGAGGCGCGCCTCGAGCGCGGCGATCCGTTCCCTCACCTGCGCGTCGGACCGGAGGCGGACCTCCTCCAGCGCCTCGACCTGTCGGTCGTAGTTGGCCGTGATGCGACCGACCCGACGTTGAGCCTGGCGACGCAGCTGAGCGCGAAGGCGGTCGAGTCGGGAGCGAAGCTCGGCGTCCTCTGCGGCCTTGGCCCGGAGGAGCCGGCGGGCCCCCTCGACGCCCTCCTCCGCGAGCGTTCGGACGAGCGCAGCGGAGTCGAGGGCGTCAACGAGGTCCTCCGACCCGACGTCGTCACCGTAGGCCGAGCAGTCGGGGAGGCGCAGGGCCTCGCTAGACGGGGGCGTCGTCGTCGTCCTCGTCTCGGCACGAGAAGAGCGAATGCTCCTCGAGGAGACGGAAGACCCCGAGGGCGGCTTCGAACGGGGAGAGGCGGTCACCGGGTCGCTCGCGCTCCCCGACGAATCGGGCAAACGCCCGGAACCGTGGGAAGAGGGTGATGTCCGCGGTGGCCTGCCCCACCAGGGACGCATCGTTCTTGAGCCGGCGTCCCTCGCCCACCAGCGCTTCGGCCTCGGTCGCGCTCTCCTTCAACGTATCTCGATAATACCGGCACCAATAGACGCCGGCACTCCGCTTGAGCGAAGGGGCCAGGTACTGGTCGATGAACTCCCCGACCCGCTTCTCGTTCTGACGGAACGACTCCCCGCTGCGGGCTCGCAGCCGCCCCCGCATCGCATGCAGGAGTCCGGCCTTGAGGTCCCCGGAGGTCGGGATGGTACGCTCCGAGAGGGTCGCGATCGCGTGGGTTCGCGCGGCGACGTCGAGCAGAGTACGGTTAGAACCGACCTCCCCGACATCCGGGTTGTCATCGCTGGTGCGCAGGCGCCAGGCCTCGATGACCCGCACACCCGCGTCCGTGAGGACCTCCGGGACCCAGCCCGCGCCTTCCTCGACGCGGGCGAGAGCGACGATCCGGCGGTTGTCCGCATGGTGCTCGTTGTAGCCCACGTAGAGGCTGGTCAGGCGGTCCGAGAGCGGGTCGTTGATGTTGTCGAGGTCGGAGAGGTTCGAGGTGCCGACCGCGACGAAAGAGCCGGGGAAGCTCTCTCGGGACTTCGACGGCGTGACGACCCCTTCCTGCAACGCCTGAAGGAGCACGTTCTGGGTTCCGAGGGGCAGCTTGCCGATCTCGTCGACGAGCAAGAACCCCCGGTTGGCCTGGAGGAGCTTGCCCGGCTCGAGGACCAGGGGGCTCATCGGGTCCCCGATCTCCTCGAGCTTCCGTAGGTTGATGTTGCCGGTCAGGTGATCCGGGAAGACCTCCGAGCTCCCCTGGAGCCGGGCGAACCCGAACCCCTCGTGGAGCTGGACGTACCTGGGCCGGGACCTTCGTCGGATCGACGGCCGCGGGTTCGAACCGGACCGGGTCCCCGTCTGGGGAGAACCGACGGGTACAGATGGGGCAGGGAGGGAACCGGTCGGCCGACCCCGGGTCTACGATCGAGAGGGGGTCGTCGAGCACCGGGCAGCCGTCGACGACCCAAGCACCCTTCGGGAAGAGCCCCCAGAGGTCCTTCGCTAGGCTGGTCTTGCCCGCCCCCGACGGGCCAAAGAAGAGAACGTGCGCTCCCGATACGATCGCGGCAACTACGTCCTCATAGGTCTGGGCCGGCAGTACGGTATGAGGGAAGAGCGAACGGATCGCCTCGTCCCGCGAGAAACCGCGGGTCCGGGCGGCGTCGAGACGCCGGAGCACTTCCGAGCGGAACCGCTCCCCAGGGGCTTCGGCGGTCCGATGCACGGTGCGGAGCTCGGCCGCGGTCGAACGCGTCCCTTTGGTGGGTTCCTTCGCCGCCGCCACGGCGCGCGCAGTTGGGCTCGGGTTATGTACTTTGCCGAGGGGGGCGGGACGCTGGGGGCCGCCGTCAGGGATTCTGCCGCCGCCGCCCTCGACACGGTTAAGTAGGGTACCCCGCTCGGCGGCCCCGCGACCCATGGCCGAGAAGGAGACGTCCGGGAAGAAGACCACGGTCGCCCGGACCGTCAAGGACAAGTGGCGTGCGAAGCACTGGTACAAGGTCCGAGCGCCGGGGCTGTTCCAGCATGCCGACCTCGGAGAGACGGTCGCGACCGAACCCGAGCAGCTGATCGGCCGCACGCTCGAGATGACCCTTCCCGAGCTCTCCGGAGGGCAGGATGCCGGGAAGGCGCACATCAAGATGCGCTTCCGCGTGGAGCGGGTCGGGGGCGACGGCGTCGCCGAGACCCGGTTCATCGGCCATGACCTCACTTCCGACTACGTCCGGCGCCTCGCACGACGCAAGCGCTCGAAGATCGATACCTCGCTCCACGTCACGACCAAGGACGGGATCGAGATCGTGTTGAAGCCGGTGGCCGTCGGCGAGCAGCGTCTTCAGACCCGGCTGCGCGCCGAACTCCGGCACAAGATGGTCAGCATCCTCCGGGAGGAGGCCGCCCAGCGGACCGCCCCCGAGTTCGTCCGCGAGATGCTGCAGGGGGAGCTTTCGAAGATCCTCGCCCACGGGGTGCGGACCCTCTACCCGCTCAAGAAGATCGAGATCCGGCGCTCCGAGGTGCTCGGCGCGATCGCGGACGAGATCCCCACCAGCTCGCCGCCGACGGAGACCCCCGCCCCCGAGGGGCCGTCCGGCCCGACGCCGGTCGCCGTCACGGCGGGCGGCGACGAGGGCCCGGTCGCGTAGGAGCGACCGTGGCGGCTCCGATCCCTGTCGGAGTGGCTCAGCCCGGTAGAGCACGGGACTCATAGCGGGACGCTGATGGCGTCCCGGGAGAGATCCTGGGGTCGGGGGTTCAAATCCCCCCTCCGACACCCTTGGCCAATCTTCGCCGTTAGGTCGGTTCCATTAGTCGACCACCACCACATTCGAATCCGCATGTGTCTTACGTCGTGCGAGCTGGGGAGCATACTCGGCCGAGTCGTACCAAGAATGGAACGCCTCCCGACTCGGGAACTCGAAGATCACCAGCAGGCGAGGCTTCCACTTTCCCTCGACGACTTCGACGTCCTTGGACCCGATCAAGATCCGGCCCCCGTACTTCGCGAGGAGCTCGGAGTGGCCCTCGCCGTACTTTGCTAATTGCTCGTCGTCCTGCCACTCCACGTCCGCGACCAAGTATGCCGGCATGGCTGCTCTGCCTCTCAGAACGTTGCTGGCTCCTAAGTGCTCCGCATTCTCGGTGCAGAGTATCCTGGATTCTGTCCCCGCGTCGAATTCGAACCCACTTGGCGCGTGCCAATCTGGTTCCGGAAGACCGACCGAGAGGTCAGTCGGAGATACCATACAGGTTCCGAAGCTTCTTGCGAAGCTCCGGAAACCGAGGATCCCCCGCCATGTTTTGGTACCAAGGGTCCCGAAGTTCGCCGGGGCTCATGAGCTTGTGATCGATCAAGTATTCCGCGAACGGAAAGAATCGCTCTCGGTCGTGGATCAGGGCATAGGCGTACGATAGCTGGTCACTATCGCTCCGCGCCTTCGGAGAGGTGCTCGCGGCGACGAGAGCTAACGTCTCCTCGATCAGTCGCGATGCTTCTTCCTTGTTACCCAGGTGGGCTTCGATCCGGGCTTGGATGCTCTTGTCCTGGATCTCGTTGGTAAGCCTTCGGTAGCTTCGCAGGTCCCGGTAGGCCTCCTCTCTCAATCCCCGGATGGCGTTCAGGATGGCTCGGCCGTAGTAGGCCGGGGCGTACCCGGGCTCGGTTTGAATGATCTTCTGGCAGATGGCGAGCGCTTCGTCGTTGCGTCCAGCAAAGAAGTACTCTGTGGCTAGGAAGAACGCTCGCGCCGGCGGAAGCGGGTCCAGCTCGTAGGCTTTCCTGGCTTCCTCCAGGGACTCCTCCAGGCGGCCGAGGCCCCGCAAAACACTCCCGTACCACTCATGGGCGTCGGTGTGACTCGGGTTCAGCGAGAGCACTTTCTTGAGTTCGATCTCGGCCGCGGGGTAGTCGTCATCCATCAGCATGTGGGCTAGCGCGAAATGGGCCTCGGGCAGCGAATTATCCAGTTCGAGAGCACGCCGTGCCAACGACCTGGACTTCTCGTAACCTTCTTTCTTGTCCATCCACCCGATATTCGCCGCAGAAGCGTAACAATCCGCAAGCTCGGCGATCGCCCGGGCGGATTCCGAATCAATCTTGAGCGCGTCCTCGTATAGGATGGTCGCCTGCTCGTTCGCTTCCGGGGTAAACCTGTTCCATAACGTGCGAGCCTGAAGGCAGAGTGCGAGGACCTCGGGACTCTCGGCCCGGCCTCCGGGGCGAGGGGAGGGCAGTTTCAGCGCCTCCGCGATCTTACGCGCGATGTCGGACTGGGTCTCGAAGACGTCGTCCATGCTCCCATCGTAGCTCTGTGACCACAGATGAGCATCGCTTTCGGCGTCGATCAGCTGGACGGTAATCCGGACCCGATTGCCCGACTTTCGAACACTACCTTCGAGGAGCTTTCCCGCCCTTAGCTCGCGTCCGATCTCGGTCATGCTCTTCGAAGACTGTTTGTACCTCATCGCGGACGTCCGCGAGATCACGCTGAGGCCGCTGATCCCCGACACCGTCGAAGTAATCTCATCCGTCATGCCGTCAGCGAAATATTCGTCCCCGGGAGCTGCGCTGAAGTTGGCGAGGGGAAGTATCGCGATCCGGTTGCCAACGATGGGGGACCGCTCGGTGCCGGCCCCTTCTGCCCAGGGCATCACAACTTTGAACACTTCTACAGGAGTTGTCACGTTCTTGAGCGGTTTCGGCCCCAGGCTCGTAAGGGGAAGCTCGAGCTTGTTCTGGACCTGGTCGTAGACTTGGCGAGTGATACAAACGCCTCCGGCTTCCGCGAGGGGCTCGATCCGCGAGGCAACGTTCACCGCGTCTCCCGAGATGTCGCTGCCGGTTTCCACTACGTCTCCCAGGTGGACGCCGACGCGGAGGCGTACTTGTCGCTCCGACGGCCGAGAGTCGTTCGCTTCGTGGCTTGTCCGCTGAATGTCGTAGCCACACCGCACGGCCTCGAGTGCATTCGTGAACTCTACCAGGAAGCCGTCTCCGATGGTCTTGACTTCGTGGCCTCCGTGCCGCTGAAAGATCGGTCGGAGCATCGCCCGATGTTCTTCGAGCAACTCCAGAGAGAGCGATTCGTCCCGCTGGCCCAGCGCTGTAAACCCCACCATGTCGGTGAACATGATAGCGGCGAGGCGTCGGGTGGTCGCCACGTCCGAAGCATGGCACTCGTTGGATTAAGCCACGGCCCTGGGGGGCGACTGGGGTTGACGGTCGGCCACGAGCGCCCCCGGGGCTTGAGACGGAATAGGTTCCGAGGCGACCAATCCGAGGGGATTTGAACGATTCGGCGGTTTCCCCCTCCGACACCTGTCGCCGATCTCGGACCGCGCTTCGGCGATGTTTTCGCCGTCCTCTCGTAGGGTTTGAACCCTCGGGAAATTCGAAGACGCCTCCGATTTCCCTCCTCAGCGTCACACCATTCGAACACGTCAGGGTTGCCGTCTAGGATTTGTTTAAATATATGTTGTGCTATCCTGTATCAGTTACAGGGAACCATGAGGATCGAGCTTGGGTCGGACGGCAAGATCATTGGCAGTCGTAGGGTATCGCCCAACGGCCAGGTAAGCGGACTTACGGAGTTCGCTGGACGGGAAGTACTCGTCATCCTGCCCGGAGCTACCCACACAGATTCCCCCACCGGCTGGGCAGCGCCGGACTCGGTTACCCAGGCCGTGGAGGAACAAATGCGCCAGGCCTACGAGCGGTATGAGATCCTCCAGAAGATCTACGCTACGCCCTGGGAGGCGACTCGGTCTTTCGTGCGAAACGCGTTCGGAATCTCGGCACCCGACATCGCGGCCGAGGTGGACCGTTGGGTGAAGTCGCACCTGGAGAACCCCCCGGCCCCCCTCGCCGCGTCCTCGCGCTCCCCCCGGAGGGCCCCCGGGTCGGCCGCAAGCCACCGACGCTCCCGAGCCCTCCGGAAGAGGGCTGAGGCCAGTAATGGATTCATGTAAGGTGAACCGGAAGGAAAGGTATGAAAGAGAACAAAGGAGAGCCAAAGCAGACGAACGAGGGTTGGGACCAGGTCACGAAGGCGGTGAACCAAGCGACAGAGCTCTATCTCAAGGAGTTCGAAACGTACCTCGGGTGGGTTCAGAACGTCCGCAAGGAAATGCTGGAGCAGACGTTCGCCACCACCCAACGGCTGTCGGAGATGGGAGAGGCCCAGCTTGCGTTCTTCGCCCGAATGCAGAAGGACTTCCCTCTCTTCGGGTCGATCCCGAAGTGGACGGAGATGCTGGGCTACGCCAGCGGAGTTGCCGACAAGCGACCGGAGCACGCGACCTAGGCCGGCCGAACGTCTGAGGAGTTCCCGCCCGTAGGAGAAGCGATGCCGAAGCGGCAGAGACACACGCGCACCCCTCCGAGGACCGAGCGTCCGGAGCGCGACGACCCTACCGACCGGGCTCGTTCGTTCGGAGCGACCAGCACCCCCATCGAAGAGGGACTCGACCTGTGGAGCCGGTACGCTCGGGAGACCGGAGAGACGGTCACCGGCTTCTTGCGCCGCTTTGGCGAAGAGCAACGAAAGAGCTACGACGCTTGGGCTTCGACGCTCTCGGAAGCCATGCGCCCGAAACTCGCCCCAACGGGGGCGCCGGCGGTCCAAGCTCGTTTCGATGAGTGGAACCGGCAGTCCGCGGAGGTCGGAGACCAGGTCCGCGCGGTGTTTGAGAAGAGCCTCGCCCCGCAGCGGGAACTCCTCGAATTATGGGTGAGACCGTTCCTTCCGGCCGACGCTACTCTCGCCGAACGGAACCGGGAGGTTATGGCTCTCGCCCAGAAGCTCTGGTCGGGGCTCACGATCGACCTGACACGGCGGCTCGCCGAGGCGATGCAGCCGGAGAAGGGGTTCGACGAGTTCGTGCGGACGCAGGACGAGGTGACGAAGCAGTTCACCGAGAACTTCCAGAAGCTCACTCGGATCTACTTCACCAGCCCCGCGTTCGTGAGCGCGTTCGGAAAGTCGCTCGACAGCTCACTCGATTTGCAAAAGAACCTGAAGGACTCCGACGAGTTCTTCCGGCGGGTCACCGGCCTTCCCACGCGGCGCGAGATCAGCGAGCTCAATCAATCGGTCCGAGAGCTCTCAGAGCAGGTTTCCCGCCTCCGCGAGAAACGGCCCTAGGACGCCCCGCGTTTGCGGCGGGGCTTTAAGGTGCCGGAGGTCCTCCGGGCGGGCGCATGGTCGCAGTCAACGCGTTGCCCTCCCCATCCGCTGACGGGAGTCCTCCCGCCCTCAGACGGATTCCGGGGGTTCGTCGACTTCGCCGTCAAGATGCGACGGGCCTGGGAGGTTGCCCTCTTCCCTCCCACCGTGAAGGTCGGGCAAACCCCGAGTGATGTTCTCTACCGGAAGGGCCGAATGCAGGTCCTCCACTATCGCAAGCCACCGAATGTGTCCGCGGACCACCGGCCGCCCATCCTGTGCGTCTACGCCCTCGTCAACAGGTCGTACATCATGGACCTCCAGCCCGGCCTCTCGGTCGTCGAGGATCTTCTCGCCAAAGGGCTCGATGTTTACCTGATCGATTGGGGGACCCCGAACGTGCTCGACCAGGACCTGAGAATCCACGACTACGTCAACGGATACGTCGACGCCGCGGTCCGGGCGACGCAGCGGGAGGCCCGCGTGGACAAGATCCACATCCTAGGGTACTGCATGGGTGGAGCGTTCTCGACGATGTACGCGGCCCGCCATCCCGAGAACGTGCAGACGCTCTCGCTGATGGCCGCGCCGCTCGACTTCGACACCCAGTCGAGCTTCCTGAATGTCTGGGCACAGGCCCCGGGGTTCGACGCGTGGAAGATTGCCCGAACCTACGGGCTGATCCCGCCCGAATTCTTCAACTCGGCGTTCTCTCTCCTTGACCCGCTTCGGACGAACTACCTAAAGTTTCAGACCCTCCTCGATCGGCTCGAAGACCGGCCGTTCGTCGAGAACTTCCTGCGGATGGAGCTCTGGAATATGGACGGCATCCCGATGGCCGGTCCGACCTATGCCGAGTTCATCGACAAGGGGTATCAGCGAAACCTGCTCGTCAAGGGAGAGTGGACTCTCGATGGGGACGACCAGGTAATCGACCTCCGCCGAATCACCATGCCGGTCGCCACGATCGTGGGACTAAAGGACAACCTGGTTCCGCCCGAATCTACTGAGCGCGTCCTTCCTCACCTGGGGACTAAGGACGTCCGGAGATTCGAGCACCCTTCCGGTCATATTGGCCTCTCAACGAGCCGCCGAGCCCACGAGGAACTGTGGCCCCATTTCGCTGATTGGGTGACGGCCCACGATGCCCCCAGGGAGACCCGTCGGGCGTCGCGTCCTCGTCGGCCGCGAGGTACAGCCCGAACGCGGTCGCCCCGACCCGCTCGGCCGTGAGAGGAGACATGGCGACCGCAGGGAGGAGCCGACCCGGGGATCCCCGGACAGGTTCGCCCGTGGGCCCAGACGCCTCCGCCCCGTTGACTCTCCTCGACTGGCAGGGATCCGTCGCCATCCTCACCCTGAACAATCCTCCAGTGAACGTCCTCACTACCCCGCTCCTCGACGAGCTGGAACGGCGCGTCGTCGAACTTACGCAGGACCCCCGGGTCCGCGGCCTCGTGATCACCGGCTCGGGCGACCGAGCGTTCTCCGGGGGAGCGAGCGTACGCGAAATGGTCGCGATGTCGCGCGCCGAGGCTACGCGCCACTCGGCAAAGGGCCAGGCACTCTACAATCTCCTCGAGAGCGCGCCGTTTCCCGTGATCGCGGCCGTTCGCGGGTTCTGTGTCGGCGGTGGATGCGAAATGGTGCAGGCCTGCGATTTCATCATCGCGAGCGAGGATGCTTCCTTCGGACAACCTGAGATCAACATCGGAGAAGTCCCTGGGTGGGGCGGGTCGACCCGGTTGCCGCGCAGGATCGGCCCCGTCCGGGCCCGACGTTGGATCATGACGGGGGAGCAGGTCGGGGCCGCCCAGGCGCTGAAGGACGGCTTCCTCGATCGAGTCGTCCCAGCGGCCGACCTTCTCCCGACCGCGATTGCCCTCGGAACCAGTCTCGCGGGGAAGCCGGCGGAGGCGCTCGCGGCGGCGAAGTACCTCATCAATCGGACGGTGGACACGGACCGCACCGCAGGGCTCGACTACGAACGAACGATGTGGGGGCTCCTGTTCGAGACTCCCGGGCAACGGGAAGGGATGCTGGCGTTCCTCGAAAAGCGCCCGGCGGTCTTCGCTGCTGAGCGGCGGTCCGCGGGGAAGGAGCCACCCTTCCCGTGGGAAAGGTCGTTGGCCCCGAAGCCGCACGCTCACCTCCGGGGGGCCTCCCGGGGCCGAGCACGACGGCCCCGGAAGCGGTAGCCCGACCCTATCCACCTTCGTAACAGCGCCCGCCCTGATGTCTCTAGAGCGCTGGCCCTCCGCTAAGAATCGCTCCGGACTGTCCGGCGCTCACTTCCGATGGCTCGGTGTGCCGGGGTCCACCCCTGCGCATCCCCGGGCTAACTGGAGAGTATCGCACGGGTGCCCCAACAGTTATACGAACTGATCCTCTCGCCCTGACTGCGAGTTGGCACGTGCCCCACGGGGAAGGGTCCGACGGGAGCTCCGCTGGGCCGTGCATCCCGAGGCAGCGACTCGTCAGGTCCTGTTTGACGGAGATTTCTTAGTACAGTTGACTGCGTACGATTTGATGTCGCTTTCTCCGCTCCCCCTAACGCCACTGCAGACCCCGCCTTGCTCCATCTGCAGTCACTCACCCCACACCAGCCGCACCTTTCGTTCCGAAGCGGTCCCGAACCCCGCCTTCGTCGGAGAGGTGTGCTTTGGATGCCTCGAATGTGACCGCCTCTTTGGCCTCATCGGTGACATCCTCGAACCCCCGACAGAGGGACCCGAACCGCTCCTCGCCTGACCGTTTCTCCGTCCGTACCTCCGCCCGCCCTACCGTACTCTGTGGGAGGAGCGACCGGAGGTGGTAGCGGGCCCGGCCCGGAGAGGGTGGTCGACCTACGGGACCGTACCCGCTCTTTTGGCACGGCATTCGAACTTTCGAGGGGTTCGAGCACCCCCTCTGAAGGCTTCCGCGGGTTCCTCACCGAGAAGCGACCCTGCTGGACCGTCCCCATCTGGGGGAGTTGAAGAATTCAGCAGTTCCCCTCTCCGACACCCCTTACGGGCATCTCGCCAAAGCAGGGTATCGGTCGACTGGTCATCTGTCGGGGACTGGAAAGGGCCCGGTCCATCTCCGGAGGGGCATCCCTTCCAGCCGGTACGGGGGCAGATTCCGCCGGGTTCTCGGGAGAGCGACAACGATACTTCTTCATACCGCGGCGAGCTTGCGACTGTGTGACTATCTCGGACATTCAGACGTGGGTAAGCATCGCGGCGTCGTCCGCACTTGTTGTTTCGGTGATCCTCTTAGCGTACAACGTGCGAGCGTCCCGGCTGGATGCGAGGAGGAATCTAGCTTTCTCGATGATGGAGCAACTCACTTCGACCGATTTTGCCACGCGGCGATGGAAGATGCGTCGTTCCGTCGAGGTCGCGTCCACCTCCGGTTGGAAGTCGTTCGACGACAGCCTCGAGGATTTCGAGAGCCGCTCCTTCGCGTACCAGGTACCGAGCTGATCGGACAGATGGTCTCCTCGCGGACGCTGGCCTACGAGCTGGTCAGGGACTTCGTTCAGGACCTCTCGTCGCTGACTGGAATGCGTTCGAGCCCCTGGACACTCACCTTCGGGAGCGGTATCCCGGACGGCCCAGCCCCTGGACCCGGTTTCGTCAGCTGGCGCGACGGGTCACGACCGACCTCGAGGGCCCCCCATTACGAAGTACTACCTCCGCGCAACGACCTGAAAGGTAGCGTCGATTCCCGGGCGAAACGGGCTCCCTGAGATTGGGGCCCCGGAATGAGACTGATTGTCGCCGGGGCGTCAGGTGGGGATGGGTGGGGTTCCGGAATATCGCGCCGACACCCTTCGCCCGTGAACCGCCGAGAACCGGGGCCGTTCAGCGCCTTTCGTGTAAGGGAGTTCGAGCGGCGCGTTCCCCCGTCCGGCTCCGAGCGGATCCCACGAAGTCTCGCCAGACCTGCGATCGGTCCGTAGGGCCCGGCGGGTTCATCGGCAGAATCTCCTGGAGGGGCCGCGAGGATCGGACCCTGACGACCTTCGAAGGCTGCAAGACCTCGCCGCTGCGGACGGGAGAGTCTCTCGACCTCATGGGAATGACCTTCACCTTCCGACTGACCGGAAAAGACCCCGGTGGGGAATAATCAATCGCCGACCAGTACGCTCTCCCAGGAGCCGGGCCTAGCTGGCTCCACGCGCACCCTGCCGAGGAGACGTTCATCGTCCTGGAGGGTGAGTTCGAAGTCCACGGGCGTGCCGACGGGAAGAAGGTCACGCAGCGACTACGACCCGGCGACATTCACCACGTGGGGCCGAACGCCCCGCATGCCATCGTGAGTGGGGGGTCTACCCGGGGACGAGGACCGTTGCTCTTCCACCCCGCGGACCTCCACGAGGGGCTCTTCAAGGAGGCCGGGAGGCCGACCACCCCTACCTCCGATCCTGCTCCGATCCAGGGACCTGCTGCGCCCGAGATGATCGCCGGGCTTCTCGCCATTTTCAAGAAGCACAAGCTCGAGCTTCTCGAAGAACCCCGTCTCTGACCCCCCTGGGCGGGACGTCGCCCCGGCGGCATGTCGGGGATTTGAAGAAGCCCCTAGCTCCCAGCTCGGACCCTCGATCCTCGGGTCTCCTAGGAGGGGTGGAACCACGTCCCGGCCATGGGTCAGTGTGCCGCTCCTCGGCGGGGCGCGCCCCTCGGAGGTGTAGGGGAGGATTCCCGTACTCAGAGGCGATCCGGACCAATCATCGCGCGAGGTCGGGATGCGGCCCAAGCCCTCCACGGCTCATCCGGATCGACGTGGCGCGCTAGAATCCGACCCGTTCCCGCATCGCGGCCCAGCGGGCCGGGTCCACGTTCGCCATCCCGATCCCGTTCACAAACTGCAAGAACTGCGGGGGGGCTCCATTCTTCACGCCGGACAGCATTCCGGTGAGCTCGTCCACAGTCAGCGACGGGAGCATCCATCGCAAGTAGCTCGCGAGCCGGTCCGGCGGCATGGCACCCATGATGGCACCCTGCATCGCCCGCAGCTGTTCGTTCGTGAAGTGTTCCTTCATCGCGGGGACGATTGTGACCTCCTCCTTGTTCATGTGCGCGAGGTAGAAAGCGAAGAACTCATTCGCCTCGCGGTTGATACGCGCCCCCCATTCTATGCGTCGCGCCGGAGCTTCGGTGCCTTCCAGCTCTTCGGCCATTGCCGTGAGAGTAACCAGTCGCCGACGAATCTCCTGATGGTCCCCGAGGAGCGCCCGGATCAAGTTTGGATCGATCGATTCCATCGAAGGAAAGACGTCGGACTCCTCGGAGCCGGCGTGTGCGTGCAGGAGACAAAGGACGCACGTGCTCGAGACGGCGTTCGAAAACTCGTGCTGGAGGTCGGAGAGGACGGCGGCGGACGCGGGCTTGTCCGCAAAGTCTACGGCCTGGAGGCGGCCGCCCAGATGGTAGATCATCGAGCGAATCGCCTTGTGGATGGGCGTGAACAGGTCCTCGCTGGCGGTCAGGTGAAGTTCCCCTCGCCCCACGTTGGAGGCTAGGGGGGCTACCCCTTCGCGAATATCTAGGTTGCTCCGCCGAGCGAAGCGGCGGCAAGCCTCCCATCGGAGGGTCGAGCTTCGGGAGGGCAAACCGCCTTTCACGGCGCCAAGGCTCCCGACGGCAGCGTCTTTCAGAGCCGAAACCACCGATTACAGGAAGTGGGCAAGTTGGCGGAGATGGACCGGCAACCATCGTCCCGCCCACCGGGCAGCTCTAGCCCCTGTTTGCCTGGCCCTGATCTCTCCCGTCGCCCGGTTGGCGGCACCAGCCATCCACACCTGAGTCGAATTCCCCCAAGCACGGGCGGGAGAGGAGGCCCCAACGTTACGTTCTCCCGAATAGGAGGGGGTCCGTTCGCGTGGAAAGCCCCCGACCCGTCGGCGAGGATCGTCGCCTTCCTGCCGCCGTGCAGGTCGAACTGGGGGTGAGGGTGAAGCTCGATCCGGCTATCCGCGCGAAGGTTGGTCTAGTCCGCTCCGCGGACCGACCCTTGGAGCTGGGGGCCATCGAACGGCCCTTCGAATGACAGATCGAAGCGAGCGCCCTTCGGAAGGTGCGGACTCACCTTCGAGTGCCCCGCTCACCCGGTCCCTCAGGGACGGTTTCCCACCTTCGATGCGAGCTGTTCGTCGGTCCACTGGGAGTAGGTGGCCGAGCCCAACCCGAAGGTGCGGCGGACGTTGGTGACCCCCTCGACCTCGAGCGCGCGGCGCACCACCCGTTCGAGAGCGGCGGGCCGGCCCACCGGTACCAGGCCCGCGAGCGGTCGGTCCGGGCCACCGGGGTCGACTCCGAGCCCGTCCGCGGCCACCGGCATCCAGCTCTCGCTCTGATGCGCGATCTGGGCGGAGATACCCGGGAGATCCGCAGTTGGCCGCACCGAAAGCCTGAGCATGGCCATCGGCCACTCCTCCGACTCGCTGCTATGGCTCCACCAGCAAGCCCTGGAATCGAGCAGAAGGTCGAATCTCCGCGCGGTCGTCTTGAGACTGACCCGGGACTCCGTCGCGAGGCGGGCCAGCGTCTCGTCGGGATGCTGGCGAAACACCGCGAGCAGTCTCCAGTCCAGGGCCGTGAGGGCCCGAGTGCATGCCGGGATCCAGTACGGGGTCGGGCCCCGGAGCACACCGTGGGGGGAGAGTTTCTGGAGAAGCGACGTGCGTCGGGCGGTGGCGCTCGGGCTGTCGGAGATGTAGTAGACGCACACCTTCCGATCCTCCTCATCGAGAATGTCGCGCGCGAACACCACACCATCCACCATGGAGAGGTCCCGGAACATCCGGTCGGATTCCTGCGGGCTCCGGACCGGAATTTCCGACATGACGACCGTGACCCCGAAGAGCGAGGGGTTCAGGCTGACCTCAGCCCCTCGCAAGAGGCCTCGTTCCTTGAGCCCCCTAAGTCGTGCGCGAACGCCCGCCTCGCTCAGGCCAACTTTCTCCGCGACCTCCCGAGCCGAAACTCGGGGGTCCACCATGCGTCGAGAGGCCCAGAACCGAACCAGGCCGTCGGGTGAGAGATAGCGATAGATCGCAAAGTCGACCGCGTCCACGTCGCTCCCGTCGTCCGCACGGAGTTCGTTGGGAAAAGCCTGCGGATGGGGGGCATCGTCGGGCGGATGGTCTGAGGAAAACGGATGTCCGATTCCCGACGGCAATCACCGCAGGGCGGGTTGGTCCAGCGCGGCGCCCCAGAGCCACTCCGCGAGCTAGGGGTCTGCCTGCAGGAACGGCTGAAGCGCGAGGGGAAGGTTAGTCCCGCCACCCGCCGATAGCCGACCGACCGCCTGGGGCGCCCGGATCGGTGCCGCCGAGATTGAGGAGGCCGGCTCCCCACGCTCGGGGGCTGCCACCACCGGGAGCCATGGATCCGGGCCCCGAGGGTCGCGGGCATCCCCCGGCCCATTTCCTTTCGCGGCGCGCCGAAGGAGGGCGCGGAGCCTCGCCCAGGCACCCGAATGACCCGCGGGGGCATCGGCAACGACCGCGCCCTTCAGCTGAGCTCGGACGCATAGCTCCACGTACATGGAGCTCTCCGCCGGCATCTCAAGGTCTCCGTAGACCCGGAGGGAGCGCTGTTCCGCGAGCCGTGCGCTCAGGAGTAGGGCTTCCGGACCCATGCATGCCGCCTGCTTGTCCATCGGGATTCCTCGACCCAAGGAGGAGCGCCGGGGGAGTCAACGGTGCCGATACGGTTCGTGCGGAAAGACGACCCCGTGCGCGCCCGCTGCCGTTTTCCTCAGGAATTCTGGCGGAAGTGGAATTGCCCCCTCTCCCTCGAAGCGCTGCCCCCGGGGAGGGTCCGCGTGGGGCCGCTGGCGAGGGACGTTCACTCGGAGAGGGATCGGTTGGTCTCACCGAGGCGGCGGGCGGTCTCCTCCAACATTCCCCGAAGCATACGCGGCTCGCCCATTGCGACGCCCCAGAACTCCCACTTCGACAACACCAGGCATCGAGTGGGTTCGGTCGCGATGACATCGGCCGAGCGAGGCTGATTGTCGAACAGGGCCATCTCGCCGAAGAACTGGCCCGGTCCAAGGGTGGCCAGCCGACGACCCTTGCGTCGGACCTCGCACCGACCTTCTAGCATCAGGTAGAACCCTACCCCCTTGTCCCCCTGCTTCACCACGTTCGCCTCCGCCGCGTAGGTCCGTTCCATCGCGTCTCGGGCGAGCAGGCGCAACTGGCGGTCGGTCAAGCTGGAAAAGATCGGGACCTTCTCCAACCGCTGGAGGGTCCCCGCGCTCACCTTGGCCCGAAAGATTGCCACGAGGGCCGAACCGGGTCCTGGAATATAGACCTAGTCTTGAGGCTCGCTCCTGATTCGACTGACCCGGTGCCCCCCAGACACTGGAATGGAGCGGGGTGCGCGGGCGACCGTACCAGGATAGGCCCCAGGAAGAGCCAAGAGCTCTCGGCGGAGCCTGCAAGCCTCCCCCCGACCGACCTCTCGTTGAAGGGCTTGCGCGACCAGCGCTCCCCGGACCCCATGGATTGTGGGACCGAGCCCTCGAAAAGCACGGGTTCACTCGAGGGTCTACGCCGACGGACCGGTATCTCACCACCCGCAGTTCTGACGACCTCGGTCTCCTTCGAGCCGGTCAGTGTCGAGCCGTAGGAGCACGGGACCACTTTACGTCGGGAGGTAGGTTCTGCTTGGCCAGCATGGAACGGAACCTAGGGTCATCCCGAACGGAATCGAAGGCACGCTCCTGATAACGGAACCAGAGAGAGCGGACCCCTTCCCCGTCGTTGCGTTCCAACCATTCGAACGCTCTTTCCCGCTCGCCCAACGCGGCGTAGACTTCCGCGATCCAGGCGGGGCTGACGTACTCGCTCCGCGAGGTCTCCTCGAGCTTACCTAGCACTTGCCGAGCCTCCTGGGGTCGGCCCGCGTGGGCCCAAAGGATGGCCCGCGTCCACTCGCCCCACTTGTTGACCGGACCGACCGAGAGCTCTGCTTCCCGCAACACGTCGGCCATCCGGCCCGACTCCGCATAAACGAGGCCGAGCACGATGTGACTCTGGGGGCTCTCGGGCTTCTTGTCCCGCATGGTCTCGGCCGACGCGACCGCGGAGGCAAACTCGCCCGCGAGGCACTGGACCAACCACAGACCCACCTGGGGAGAGGGCCAGAGAGGGTCCAACTCGGTGGCGAGCCGATACTCCCTCATCGCGTCGTCGTACCTCCCGATCGTTCTCAGGAGGTACGCGTACCAGTGGTGAGCGTAGGCGTTGCTAGGATTGAGGGAGATCGCCTGCCGAAACTCGCTCTCGGCGAGCCCCCATTCATGGTCGAACTGTAGGGCCAGGTTGCCACGGGCAGTATGCGCGTCGGACGAATCCGGGTCGAGCTCGAGCGCTCTGGTGGTCAGCTCGCGAACCCGGGAGGATACCTCGCCGACCGCGACAGCGTCCCCGGCGAGGCTGATCAGAACGTGCGCGAGCAGGGCGTAGGGCTGGGGAAACCCGGGGTCGATCCGGAGCGCCTCCTCCAAGAACCGGACCGACGCGGCAAGACCTTCGAACGAACCGCGAGCGGCATGGATTCCTTTCAGGTAGAGGGCGTAGGCGGCGAAATTGGTCGTGGGCTCGCGCCGTACGGAGCCGCGTTCCGGGTGGAGGAGTTGGAGCTGGAGAGAGCTTGCGGTCCTCTCCGCTATCTCCGTTTGGATGGCAAACACATCGTTGAGCTCGCGGTCGTAGGCATTGGCCCAGACGTGGGCCTGAGTCGCCGCGTCGATGAGCTGCAACGTGATTCGCAGTCGGTTGCCGGCCTTCCGGACGCTCCCCTCGAGCACGGAGCCGACCCCGAGCTCGACACCGATCTGAGCTAGGGTCTTGGTCGTCGACTTGTACTGGCCCACGGAGGTACGCGCGATGACTCGGAGGTCTCTGATCCGGGAGAGGGTGCTGATCAGCTCCTCCGTGAGACCATCTGCGAAGTACTCGTCCTTGGGGTCGGGACTGATGTTGGCCAGGGGAAGGACCGCGAGGTGCAGTCGAGAGGCGGTTGGGGAGAGCGGCGCCGGGACGTCCCAGGGTAGCTGGACCCGGGTAGATCTCCACCGGGATCCGGACGTTCTTGAGGACCTTCGGCTCGAGCTTCTCGAACGGATTCGGGACCTTATTGCGGACCTGGTCGAAGACCTGACCCGAGATGCAGAGTCCCCCGGGGGATGCAAGAGGTTCGATGCGGGAGGCGATGTTCACCGCGTCGCCGAAGATATCGGCCCCGCGCGCCTCTACGTCCCCGAGGTGAATCCCGATGCGAAGTTGGATGGGCGTGACGCCCGCCCGCGTATTGCGCTCGTGCAGATGTTGATGGATGTCGACGGCGCATTGCACGGCCCGGAGCGCGCTGTCGAATTCGACCAGGAACCCGTCGCCCATCGACTTTATCTCGCGTCCTTGATAAGCACCGAATAGGGGCCGAAGCAGCCCCTCCTGCTCATCTCGCAGTCGGAGAGCCTCCGCTTCGTTGGTTTGAGCCAGGGCCGTGGAGCCTACCATGTCGGTAAACATGATGGCGGCGAGCCGCCGAACCGAGGCCACGACTTGAAGAGGGCTTCCCTTAGATTAAATTCCCGTCCGACCGAACCCTACCACCCGGCCTCTCGGAAGGGCGTTGCTGGGTGGATGTACCCGCACCCGGTTGCGCCTGGGCCGAGGGCGTCAGAGGGCCGTCGGGAATGGTCAGCATCTCGTGGCGGGAGGTGGTCGGATAGCCGGAAATCCTTCCCCGGTCCGGCGACACTTCCGCCTTTGGACCAATTCCTTAAACCTCCAACCGGGCTCTCCGCGCTCGTGGGACTCCCCGAACTGTTCGTGGCAGTGTTGATGGCGGGGGTCTCCTGCGTGAACGCCGCGGTCCCCACGGGAGCCTACCTTCGATCCCGGGACGGCCGGTTCCTGGGCCTCGCCTCCGCCAACGGTGTACTCGCGCTCCTCGGCGCGCTGTGGACGTGGGGCGAGCTGCCGCTGGGACCTCCGTCGTGGGCCATCCCGACCTTGCCCATCCTGGTCCTAGCGCTTCTCGTGACCCTCCTCTTGCTCGCCACCACCCTGTGGCCGCGACATGTCTGAGCAATGGAGGAGGACCCGCTCACCCTCGCCACGCGGCGCCGGATCTACGAGGCGGTGCGCCGGGCCCCGGGGAGCGGCGCACGTGAGGTCCAGCGAGCGATCGACACCGGGTGGGGCGAGACGACGTCACCACCTCGACCGCCTCGTGGACGCCGGACTAGATCCACCGGGAACCCAGCGGGTACCAGGACCACTACTTCGTCGCGGAGGTCCCTCTGGCCGACCGGCGCCTCCTAGGACTTACCCGTTCGGCCTCGGCGCGCCGCCTGCTGGTCGCGTTGCTCGAGGCGGGAGAGGCGACCGTTCCGGAACTGTCGGAGCGCACCGGACTCAGCGAGGGGCGGCTCTCGGTTCATCTGCGACGGTTGATCGAGACGGGGATGCTCCGGATGGGACGGCGGGCTCGGTGGCGGACGTTCGAAGTCATCGACCGGGAACGGGTGATTCGTTTGCTCGTCACCTATCGGGAGGGGCTCGCCGACCAGTGGGTCGAGCGCCTGCTCGAGACCTGGTCCGAGCTGTTCCGACCATGAGCTCTCGCCTTTGGACCAAACGATTTCGCTCTTGGACCAAAAAGGGGGTGACCCCCTCCGACCCATCGGGCGGTCGATGACCCTAGCCGTCGAGTCCTCGGTCCAGGCCCCCCGCCTGCTTGCCTCCCGGACGGCGCGGCTGGCCCACGCTGGTCCTCGCGGGCACCCTCCTTCTTCTCTTGGTACCGCTCGCCTCAGCCGCGCCCTCCGCGGCAGGCTGGAGCGACCCTCCGCTATCCTGGTCGAACGGTCTCGTCCTCTGTGAGTTCGCTCCGTCCTCCCCCACGGTCGCGGTCTCTGCGCTGGCGCGTGCGGGGACCGGCGTATCCTCGACCGTAGGGTCGATTTCAGAGGCCGGCGCGTCCGGCGCCCTGGTAAGCACGTCGAACCTATCTTCGGCCGGGTGGACGACGACGAACCTTTCGACGGACTCCGACTACGACCTAGACTACGCGGCCCAAGCTGCCGTCACGAAGGCGTCGACCCCCTACACGGTCCTGGGCTCCGTGGGTGTTCGGGTTGACTTCGGCTTGCCCATGTACGCCGGACTCCCGTCAGGATCGACCGACACGGTCGCGGTCAACCTCCTCATCTCGGGTTGGCCGTGGCAGGCGACCAGCGACCACCTCGCGCTGACCCTAACCTCTTGGCCATCGTATGCTGGCGAGGAACACCTCCTCCTCGGAAGCTCGCCCGGCACCCTCCTCTCTGCGGTTTCCACTCCCGGGGGCGTGACCTTCGAACAGATGTCGGGGTCGACGTCCGCGGTCGCGAACCCCGGTTCGGCCTCCCCGGTGAACGTCGCGGCAACTCCGTCGGCCTCGGGCAACTCCTCGCTTGCGACCGTCTCCGTGACATTTGGCGCGACCGCGGGGGGTTTCTCGGCTCTGAGCTACTCGGCGAGCGTCCGCGTGCTCTTCCCGGCGTCGGTCGCGGGGATCCCCATCCTCGACCTGCTAGCGGTGGGTGGGATTGCGGCCCTCATCACGATCCTGGTTGCGAGTGGCGCGCGTCGAATGCGGGCTCGACCGTCGGACCTCGTCTACGCGGACGAAGGTGAAGCATGACGGCGAGTGCGGGTGGCGTCTTGCCGACCGGAGCGTCATGATGGGAGCTCCATCCACTCCCCCCACCGACCCGGCCGTCGTCCCAGCAACCCCCCTGCCTCGGCGACCGGCTGGGGTGGGGGGCAGCAGCATGGTCTGGGTTGTCGTCGCGGTTGTTCTCGTGGTGGTCGTCGCGGGGAGCGTCGGAGTGTACTACGCGTACTTCCGTTCACCCTCCCCGACCTCCCCCTCGAACACGGCTGGGGCATTTGCGAACGGCCAGGTGGTGACATTCGTCTACAACGGATCGAACACCTATCTCTGCACCCCCTCGGTCACGACGATGTTCCCAAAGGACCCAAATTCCACGGGGGCGGCCGCAGTCACGTCGTGCGAAGCGGGGAACGCGAGCCAAACCGCGGTCGTGGGCCAGCTGCCTCAATGGTACCTCGTTCCGGCGTTCGCGGGGCTGTCGGACTTCGGACTGACCGCGTTGAACGCCACACCTCGAGGTTTCGCGACGACCAATGGGTCGACGATCGAGACGGACTGCGGAGCCGGCGGGACGCCGACTGCCTGCCCCGACCACCCTCAGTATCTCTTCTCCCCTCTGGTCGCCCAGGCGGAGGCGGATTCGGGACTCGGACACGGGGCGCAGGGGCTTCCCGTGGGCGTGATGCCGTTCCCGGCCCACGACATGCTCGAGAACTACACCACCTACCCCCTAGTATCCTGGGGCACGATATTCGTCTTCGTCTTCGACCCCAACATCCTACCGGATCGGACCACGGGGGCGTGCGTCGCGACCGCCCCATCCAACCTGACTTCCGCCACGGGCAACTGCCTCACCACGTGGGCCCACGTTTACGCCGCAGCCGACACCTGTTCCAGCGCAGCTCAACACTACAATTCGGCGGTCGGCAACCCCTTGTGGAAGGCGTTCATGAGCAGCGATCATCTCTCCCCATGCGCCCAGGCCTACGTTCCGGCACCCGGGACGTTCGGGCCCGCCGGGCCGGCCTCGTTGCTGAACTCCAATGTCTACGTGCCGTACGCCGTGCAGCCGGGAGCCCCGTCGTCGTTCCCGACCTGATGGCTCCATAGGTGCGGAGAGGGAGGGACCATCTACGCAGAAACTTCGGGCGTGGCGGCCCCACCCCCTGCCGACGTCGGCGACCCCTGCTTCGAGGGTTCCCGGGCGTCTCCCTCCCCGACGATCCTTTCGGCGGGGATCGTGGCCCACAACGAGGAGCGCAACCTCGAGCGGGCGGTCCGCTCTCTGCTCGACCAGGAGCTGCCTCCGGACACCGTGTGGCACACGCTTTGGATCGTCGCGAGTGGGTGCACCGACCGCACGACCGGGATAGCGGAGCGGCTGGCGAAGGAGGACTCCCGGATACGCGTCCTAGTCGAGCCCCAACGGATGGGGAAGGCTCATGCGCTGCGGGAGGTCCTCCAGCGGGCTCACGGGACCGCGCTCGTGCTGTTGAATGCGGACGCGAGGGCCGAGCCCGGCGCCGTGGCGTCCCTCTTGCGGGTCGGTCTCGGGCATACGCCTCCGTTTGCTGTCATGGCGCGCCCGGTGGTCCGCTCGGACTCGGGAGCTCGGTGGTCCGAGGAGCTGCGTCTCATGTGGTCGCTCCACCACGAGTTTCACCTCGAGCTCCAACAGCTCGGGGGAGGAGCTCAGCTTTCGGACGAGCTCATCCTCCTGAGCTTGCCAAGTTTCCCCCCGCTCCCGGACGGGATCATCAACGACGGATCCTACTTCGGCGTATGGCTCTCCCAGCACGGCGGCCATCGGCTCTACGCTCCAGAGGCTTGGGTGACGATTGAGACCCCTCGCCGCCTCCGAGACCATCTCAGCCAACGACGACGGATCAACGTCGGAAACGAGCAGATCACCGCCGTGCTCGGGGCCGCGCCGACCACGTTGGCGGGCTACGCTCTCCGGCGTCCTGGGCCGGCGTTCGGAGTCGTCCGCCGTTCGATCAGGGCCCAGAGGAACGGCTTCCTACGGTTCGGCGGGCTGGCCCTTACCGAGATCGCGGCTAAGGGATTGGCGATCTGGGACCGCCTCCCTCCGGCGAAGGACCACGTCCGCTGGCGGCGAATCGAAGTCGAAACCCCTCACGAAGCGATGGGATTGGCCCCGAGCCTGGCCCCCCACGCACCCGCCCAGGCAGCGATACCTCCCACCTCGCTCGACCGTCGCGTCGCCTCGCTCGTAGAGGTCGGAGACCGGTTCGGCACCGGAGTCCCCCTGGAGGGCCTGGTCGGCCTCCTGCCCCGAGATGCCCCCGCGAGCCCCCTCGAGCTCGAGCGATGGTTGAGGGAGCGACCGGGGCTGGGCCGGATTCGACGAAGGTCGCCGGATCACCCGAGACGCCTCCCCTCGGGACCTCGCACGTCGCCAGCAGCGGGGAAGCCACTATCGAGAGGTCGCCCGACTCGTGGTGGAGGAGGACCTGCGCCAGATGCTGCCCTGGATCCGCTGCGCGGGGATCACCGGGTCGACGGCCTACGGAGAGCCTGAGGAAGGGGACGACATCGATTTCTTCGTGGTCACCCGTACCGGGGTGCTGTGGTTATTCCTTGCGTACACGTACGTTGCCCTCCGATGGAAGAGGACGCACCGGGGCACGCCGGTACGTCCGGACCTCTGTTTCAACTACATCCTGGACGACTCGCACGCGTCGCGCGAGTTCACCGAGAACCAGGGGTTCCTCTTCGCGCGCGAGGCGCTCTCGACCCAGATGATTCTGGGGCGAGGAGTATTACCGTGGGCTGCTGGGTTCGGCCCCGTGGATCGGCGAGGAGATCCCTCGTGTCTACCAGGACCGGTCGCGCTCCGAGCGTCCTTCGACCGCGTCCTTCGCCCCTCCCGCCCTTCGCCTCCTGAATGCATCCCTGTTTCCCTGGCTTGCGTTCTACCTCCAACTCGTCGGCCTTCGACGGAACCACCGGCTCCGACGTCAGGGCCGGCTCGACGCACTTTTCGCGACCCACACGACCCAGGGAGGGCTCGCTTACACCTCCCAGCGATTCGAGACACTACGGAAGGTCTACCTGCCCTCGCAAGGAGCGGAGTCTTCCAGCGGAACCACGCACCCCTCGCGGACGCAGGGCTCCCGATGGAGCCGGCCCCGAGGAAGGAGATTGGTTCGAGGCTGAGTCCGGACCGGCTGGGAAGAGAGGCACATGGGATACGACGGAGAAGCCCCGCGGGCCGCATTCAACCGCGCCGCCGACTCGATCGAACGAAGGGCCAACGAGAACCCGATCAACGCGTGGATGCGGACGGTAAGCCGTCGAGAACTTGTGACCTCGTTCCCGCCCGGCTCGGCCCTGCTCGAGATTGGCTGCGGCGCCGGAGCCGACGCGGTGTACCTCGCCGAACGTGGGTGCCGGGTGGTGGCCGTCGACATCTCCGACCAGATGGTCGAACTCACCCGGGAGCGGACGAGGACCCATGGGGTCGCCGATGCGGTGGTGTCCCTACGCGGCCGGCTTGTTGACCTCACTCGGCAGCTCGAGGCTCAGCCCTGGGCCCCGTTTGATGGTGCGTACGCAAATTTCAGCTTGGCGTACGAAACATCGTTGCGAGAGGTCGGTCAGGCTATCCACGGGCTGCTTCGGCCGGGGGCCCACTTCGTGTTCACCCTGCCGAACAAGCTCTGCGTAAGTGAACCCGCGGTAGCACTCGCGCGAGGTCGGCCGGGTGCGGTGTTTGACCGCTTCCGCGAGCCTCGATGGAGCTTGGTTCGCGACGTCCGCGTGCCGTACCGCGCCTATGCTCCCGCTGAGGTGCGACGATCTCTCGAGGGTCTCTTCGACCTCGCTCACATGCGGGCCGTTCCGGCCTTCGTGCCGCCCTCGTCGTTCTACCGTCCCTCGTGGGAAGGACTTCGACGGAGCCTTCAAGAGCTCGATGAACACCTCGCCGGTTCGTTCCCCTGGCGCTACCTTGGCGACCACACCCTCTTCCACGCCCATAGAGTGGGCGGGTGAGCGACCGCACTCCGGTGGCCAGCCGTGGTCCACGCGACTTCCATCCGGGGCTGACGATGGCTCCTGACCTGTCGATGGGGGAGGCGGCCTACGACCGAAACGATAGCCTTGACGATCTCGAGGCACGGCGCTCGAGCCTACCTGGCTGGCCCGAATCGGCCGCCGCGAACAGCAGAACTGCACTCCGCTCGGTCGAAAGGTCCCCCCGTCGCGAGAGGACTCTAACGACCACCCCCTACGGGCGCCGGTCGTGCATAGGCTCCACTCGATACACTACATTGAGGCGCGTCGCCCCAGTCGTACTCGTCGGTACTCCTCGTGATCCCCATCGCGGGCCTCACGAGAGGGGAAACGTCGTACCCCACGACGTGGGCATGGACTGACCGAACGGGCGCGATCGCTCCGCCGTCGGGCGCTGGCACAATGCTGGCGTACGATTCTTCAGCCAATCGTTTCGTCTTCTTCGGGGGCTGGAACGGGACCACGTTGAACCAGACCTGGGAATATGACCCAGTGAACTTCACCTGGACCCAGCTCCATCCACCAGTCAGCCCTCTCTCCCGGGCCGATGCGACATTCGCCTACAGCCCCGACCAGGACGAGTTCCTCCTCTTTGGGGGTTGGACCCAGTATTCCGACGGAACCGACCACCGGGTCAACGACACCTGGGGGTTCTCGCTGGTTGAGGACCGCTGGACCGACCTCACCTCGTCCACGGCCCCGTCGCCCCGGTCGGATGCTGCCGCGGCCTACGACACGACGGACCATGTCCTCTTCCTTTTCGGTGGCTTTTCGGGGTCGATCTACCTCGGTGACGCATGGAGGTTTCAGCCCTCGACGGACACATGGAGCCCCCTATCGCTTGCGGGGTCGACACCGGGGGCCCGGTCGGACGGTCGGATGGTCTTCGATTCGTCGAACAACCAGTTCGTTCTCTTCGGGGGTAACGACTACAGCGGCCCGAACCTCACGTTCCACCACTTAAGCGACACCTGGGTGTTCGGTCTCTTGGCGGGCCGGTGGACCCGGGTCAGCACGGCCATCAGCCCCGAGGCGCGCGACTACGCGGTGGAAGGCTTCGACCCGACGACCAAGAGCGTGTTGCTTTTCAGCGGGTACGGAAACCGCACGATCCTGGATGATACGTGGAGCTTCGCTCCCGGAAACAGCGCCTGGTCCCATGTGGTAACCGAGGCGGCTCCGCCCGGACGGTATGCGGGAGGAGGAGGTTTCGACTCGCGTGACGGCCTTCTCCTTATCGTCGGCGGCCTCGGAGACGCCGGCCTCTCGAATGACACGTGGGTGCTCGATGAGGTTGGGTCCCCGATGGGAGAGGCAGGGCCGCCAGCGGTCATCCTCGCCGCGTCCGCCCTCTTCCTTGGCGTGGCCGTCGGGGTCGTCCTGCTGTCGCGGCGGTCCCGGAAGCGCTCCCACGCATCGTGAGGATGTGGGGTGGCCCCTGGATGGTCGAGCTTCGCCCGCGGATCACGTACCGGAAGGAGCGGGCAGCACCGGCGTGAGCCGGGTACGCAACGGGAGGTCGCCGTGGAACAAAGTCGGAACACCGTGATCGCACCCGCGCGACGAGTCACCCGCGAAAGCGCGGCATCCGACGTCGCGATATCCTGGTGGAACGGGATCGTCATCACCGAGGTATGTCAACTCCCTTCCACGGCAGGTGGGCTGCCCGTCAACGTTCATGTTTCCCCATCGAAACTAATGGGAGACCGCTACGGGTCCTCACGGTCCTCGGCCCGTCGCTCAAGCAGAGTGTCGCGTTAGTTTGCCATCCACCACGAACCCGGGACCGCCTCCCATGGGGGCCATCATCAAGGCGACCTCTTCCTCACCATATCGTCGAACTAGGAGGGAACGGTGCGGGCGAGCTCGGAATACAATTCGAGGTACTGGGGAACCACCCGGGACCAGGAATAGGCTTCGACGTGCCGCCGACCCTCAGCCCCGTACTGAGCGGCGAGGGCGGGGTCGGTGAGGAATCCCAGCAGCTCGTCCGCGAGTGGCGCCGGGTCCCCTGGGGGAACCAAGCGCGCGGTGCGACCCTCGACAACGATCTCGGGGACCCCGCCGACCCGGGTCGCGACGACTGGGAGGCTCGCTGCCATCGCCTCGAGGAGGACGAAGGGGAATGCGTCGAAGTTCGAGGGCAAGACGAAAACATCGGCCGCCGCAAATTCGGCCAGAACCGCGCTCCGAGGGATGAGACCGGTGGCGTGGACCCGATCGGAGATCCCGCGGTCCTGGGCGAGGCGACGGAGGCGGTCCAGGCCCCCCCAATCCTCGCCAACCAGCCGCAGCTGAGCCGGCGTTGACCGGGCGAGGAACGCGAATGCCTTGACCAGCGTCTCGAGTCCCTTCTGTTCCGGGTAGATCCGCCCCACATACAGGACGACCGGTGCCTTTCGGTCTCGACCCGGCGGCGGAGGGTGTGCAAACTCCTCGAGGTCCACCCCGTTCGGGATTACGCGAATCCGGTCGGCGTCGACCCCAAGGAGGACCAGCCGGTTGGCCTCGAGTCGGGTGAGCGCCACCGTGCGGTCGGCCCTCCGGAGCGTGGCGGCAGCCACTGCGGACGCATAGAGCTCAGACGCCGGGCTCCCGTTGCCTTCGTACGAGTGAGGAGTGATCACGAGAGGGATTCCTCTCAGGTCGTGGGCGAGCCGGCCCGCCCACGTCGGGAAGTAACCGAAGGCATGGGCGTGCAACACGGACACCGGTGCCCGCAGGGCGTCGGTCAGCACTCCGGGAGCCGCGATGCCGAGCCCGTGGGGCGCTCCAATCCAACGGGCGGCCCGGTGGCGGCGTACAGGTACGGTCGGATCCCCCGACCCGTACACTTGTCGGGCGAACGGGCGGTCCCGAACGAGGTCGGTGGTCGCCACCTCCACCCGGGCCCCCGCGCGCGAGAGCTCGAGGGCAAGCCGTTCGACGTGGCGCTCCACGCCGCCGATCGCCGGCGGATAGCGCTGGGTGAGCTGGAGGATGCGCAACCCCGCGAGCACGCCGGAGGGTTGGGTAGGGGTCATTCGGCGACCCGATGTCGGAGGGCGGCGGACAGCCACGAGGGGGCGCGAAGGAGCCACGGCGCAGGGCGTTCTTCATCGCGGAGGACGGCGCGGAGCATCTGCACGAGGGTCACGGTGATGACGACCGAGAGCACGATCAGCGCGCACATCCGAAAGGCTCCCCAGGTGTCGTTCGCGTCCAGGCTCGCGGTGTAGGGCTGGATACCGGTGCTGAGCGGGCTGAGGAACCTCAACCCGAGGTCGTTGTTGATCAGCAGCCAGACCCCGCAAAGGGTGTAGGTGAACAGGAGGAGCGGCCGACGACCGGGATGGAAGGCGACCACATCCAGGAGCAGGAGCGCGAACAGGTAGAGGAGGTACTGCTCGTAGAGCCCCCAGCGTAACAGCAGGAACACCGTGACCACCAGGAGCAACGCCCGGAGTTCCGCTCGGGGAGAGGAGGAGCGGACCCACCTAGCCCCCACCCATCCGGCTACGACCACCCCAGGGACCCAGGCGTAGCCCGCCCACACGTAGAAGCCCGGGACCCCCGCGAGGAGCTGCGAGACCGCGGGGAGACCGAGCAGGTAGGCATAGTTCATCCCGATGCCCCCTCCGTGGGTCTGGGATGCACCGCTTGCGGTGAGACCCGCGAACGACCAACCCTCGGCGACGAACACCGCCAGCGTTAGCACGGCGGGAAGCCCGAGCGCCACCGCGAAGCCGAGACGCCTCCAGCCGCGCTCCCGGAACACCTCGAGCGGCAGAAAGATCGCGGTCAGCCACTTCACGAAGATCCCCGCCCCGTAGAGGAGGTTGCGTTCGAGGGCGTTCCGCGCGAACAGGAGGCCGAGCAGGACAAGCACGACAATGGAGTCGAACTGGCCCCAGATGGCCGTGATCGTGATCGCGTAGGGGAAGAACGACCAGAACGAGAGCGCCGCAAGGGCCGCCGCGTCCCGACCGGTCCAACGCTCCACGAGGCGATAGAGGAGGTAGGCGCTCCCGACGTCGGCGAGAATCCCCGGCTGCTTCAGGAGGAAGTAGAGGACGAACCGGTTCCCTCCGCCCACCACCAGCCACAGTCGGTATAGCTCGCCCAAGAGACCGGACCAGAAGGGCAGGTACGCAGCGGGGGTGAGCTGCACGCCGAGGTAGGCGAAGCTGGCCCCGGGCACCGCCGGCCAGAACGAGGCGTACGGGTCGGTTCCGTGGGCGGCCTCGTACCCGGTTCGGACCCACACTTCGAAGTCGAACGGGTGGCCCGTCCAGAAGGAAAAGGCCTCGCGAATGAGCAGCCCGGCGAGGAGGATCATCGCCGCCTGGGCAGGTAGCCGGTACCGTGGGCGCGACCGTTCGGACCCCGCCACAAATCTGGCCCCATCTCCCGAACGTTGGTCCCACAAATAGCGCATGGCAGCGCGGGCCGGTGTCGGGCGATCGGCCCCGCGACCACGACGGGCCTCGGAGGAGAGGTCTCAGGTCGGCGCCTTCGGGCCGGGCGCCTCGGGCATCCGCTCGTACCGACAGGATGAGCCACTCGGCCGCGACCCAGGATCCCGGGCGCGTTGCCAGGCGACGGTCCAGTGCCTGAGCCCGGCGGCGTCCCGCCGTCCCCAAGATCGCCAGGAGACGGTCGGAGTCGAACGGCGGAGCCACGACCGAGACCGCGGCGACCCCCTGACGACGGAAGCCGTTGCGAAGCAACCGGTCCCACCCCGCGAGGGACGGGACGTACAGCTCCAGCGGATAACGGACCCCGCCGGCGGGGATCACGGCGCCGGTCCGGCGCAGGGCGGCCCGTGGACGCCCGGCGGCGAACTCCCACACCATCGGGGCGAGCCCGGGACGGTTGAGCGCCGTAAAGATGAGACGACCGCCCGGCAGGACGAGCCGGGCCAGGGCGGCACTCGCTTCCCGCAGCTCCGACTCCAGATTGAAAGCTCCGAAGGCGGAACATGCTCCGCGAAACGCTCCATCTGGCAAATCGGCCAAGAGCGGGGCGATATCCCTCAGACGACCCGTTCTCGTCTCCAAACGCTCCGCCACCCCGGCCTCGGCCGCGCGGCGACGAAGCTCTCGCAGCATCACGTCCGAGACATCGACAGCCATGACGCGATGTCCGGCCGCCAGGAGGCGGAGGGTGTGGTACCCGGTACCCGGTCCGACCTCGAGGAGGGGGTCGAGCATCGCCAACGACCGCGAGAACCGCTGGGCGACGCGCTCTTTGAGGTAGCGGTCGATGGGGTGGGCCGAGATGGATTCGTCATACCCCGAGGCCACCGAGTCGAACTCCCCTCGCAAGATCTCGTCGGGAGTGAGCATCCGAGGAGGCCGGTGGCGGTCGAGTGCCAGCGCTCTGCTCGCCCGCTCGAAGTAGCTGCGCCACAGCTCCTCTCCGTACTTGGCGCGATACAACCCGCGGATCCGCTCGAGGTCCTCGATGGCGAAGACGACCTCCGTCGCCCATACCGACTCCGCCTCGTTCTCGCGTCGCACGTGCGCCGACCCAAGGTGGGCCGCGCGGTGAAACCAGCCGGCATCGCCGGTCGGGATCACGATGAGCCGAGTTCCCTCCTCGACGTAGAGAAGACGGGCGGGCTTCTCGGACCCGGTGCGGAGTTCGACGGTGGGGAGGGGCCGCGCATCCGACGGCATGCTACCTCCGGGGATGGACCGAGCAGGCGGATCCTAGCATCGCAGCGGGTCCACCACAGAATCGGCGCTACAGGCCGTTCGGGTAGACCTCTTCGATCAACGACACCACCCGAGGGGTGCTGTAGCCCGCCCGAGCCACGATCCGGTCCCGGGTCAGGATCTTCCTCAGCCCGACGAATCTGCGGGAGACGATGAACAGGTAGGAATGGGTCTTCATCGTGACGGACAGGATCGCCCCCTCGGGCTCGACGAGGACCTTGAGGGTCCGACGTTCGGAGATCCACCTGGGGGGCATGAGATTCCTACACGTCCCTGGGGAAATATAGTTTTGAGAGCCCGAGCGGCACGAGCCCGGCGCGTTGTCCGGGCGCTCCGGGGCTAGTCGGAGGCGGCGTAACGATTCTCCCGCGTCGGGGGTCGCATGGCTCACGACGACTGCGCCCGGCGGGCCGGTTCCCGCCGCGCCCGGCGGACCGGCCCTGCGGTCGCGACATCGACTCCTGCACGCACGAGCGCCATGGGCGCAGTCGGGAGCCCAGGGAGAGACCCGGCAAGGGTCGCCGCAAGTCGCCCGGGGACGGCCGGGGGGCCGAAGTGGAGCAGGAGGCCCACGCTGTCGGTCTCGGCGACCCGCGAGTCGAGGTAGGGCAGCCCCCAGTTCTGGTCGATGAATTTGAGGATGGAGGTGTGGTCGAAAGTTGTGGAGTTGACCCCACCGCCCTCGGTGAACGGCGATACTGCGATCATGGGGATGCGGAAACCATCTCCGAGCCCGTCCATGATGGGGGGAACCACACTGTCGTAGAACCCGCCGCCCTCGTCCCACGTGAGGAAGATCGCGGTCGAACTCCAGAGCGGGCTTACCTCGACCGCGTGAATGATCGACAGCGACCACTCCTCGCCGACGGTGACGTTCTCTGGGGGATGCTCGCTGAACGTGCTCGACTCGGAGGGGTCGACGAAGGTGACGGCCGGTAGGGAGGCCGCGCTGATGTCGGAGAGAAGACCGGAGAGGGGAACCACGTTCTCCACCTCCGCCGGGGTATCCCCGAGCGGCGCGAGGTGGAGTGGCACAGGAAGGCCCGGCCCGGGCTCGTAGCAGTACTTCCAGGTGATACCGACCGACGAAAGTTGGTCGAAGATGGTGCGGAGATCGACCGGAGTGGACGGCCAGACGTCCGACGTGATCCCCGATGAGTTGCCCGCGATCGCATAGAGTCGATTCGGGAGCGTCGGCCCGAGCACGGGCTGGAAATACCTATCGCAGAGTAGGAACTCCCTCGCCAGCGCCCAATACCCCCCGATCTGCGTCGCATTGTAGTATCCCATGGGGGTGTCCGCCGCCGAGGCGTTGGTCTTCGCCATCTCCTCCACGAACCCATCCATCTTGCCCTGGTCGAGGTCGGCGATCTCGCTGGCTCTATCGTGAGGGAGGTCCGGAGTGGAGTACCCGGGGATCCAGTAGGGGCTCACGAACCCTCCACTACCGTTAGGAAGGCTCACGTTCGCCGGCAACCCGATCACGCCGGGATACGTCCCAAAGAAGTTGTCGAAGGCGTGATTCTCCATCATGATCTCCACGACGTGGTGCACCGGAGTCTGCGGGGAGGGAGCGCTAGGGGCGGACGAGCGTGGCTCCAACCCGATTGGGATGATGATGGAGACGACCAAGGCCGCCACCACCCCAAGCGAGAGAAGATCCCTGCGGCGTTGGTTCATGCGTCCACTCCAGAGCGTGCCGGCAGGGGTCTCGCCGCCCGAGGCGCCTTCCGCCGTCCGAGCTGGGGCTGGGCAGGGAGCTCGAGGGGTACCACGTTCCAGCCATCGGAGTGGGACTCCGGGCACATCCCCTCGAGCTCTCGATCTGCGCTCACGCGCCGGGTCGGGGCCATGGCAGGATACCGCAGGGCCATCTTCGACCCGGGGAGGCGGTTCCCTCCCTTAGGTTGACGGTCTCAGCGTTTCCGCAAGGGCCTGCGCGATCACCCTCTGGAGTCCTGGACGGATTCGGTCTCCTCCTGCGAGCGCTTCCTCCTAGATGCAGGGACCGCGCTCAACGAGGGTCTGCCAACCCCGGGGTCGACCTTTCCCCGCCGGAGGTACCCCCTTCGATTCGGGCAGGGGTTGGGGGAGGGCTCTCCGCGGGTTCACCCCGGGACTGGACCGAAGAACTCGAGCCAGTTGCCGTCGGGATCGCGGGTGTAGACCAGGTTCTCGTGCTTCTCCCGTATTCGGGCGACGATCGGGAGCTTTCGGCGTCGCAGTTCTCGTTCCCACGCCTCGACATCGGACACGCGGAACCCGAAATGGTCGAATTCCGTTCCTTTCCGCAAGGGCTCGAAGAAGGGGTTCGACCGCGGGTAGAAATTGAGTTCCACGCGCTGCACCGCCCCTGGGAAGATGAGGTGGACCCACTGACCACCGTGTCCCATCGTGCCGCGCTGGTGCACCCGGAACCCAAGCTTCCGGTAGAACCGAAGGGACTTCGACAGGTTGCGGACTCGGAGGCCGCTGTACACGAACTCGACCTGGGCCTTCGTCATCGGAGCGTCCATCCCTCGACGTGGCATAAGTCCTGCTCGGGCGAAACTGCCGTGCCTCCCGATTCTACGCGTCGGAAGGGACGGCCCTCGGTCGCGACGACGCACTCGCTCGGATCGCACCCCCAGGGCGTCTTCCCTCCGACCTCTTCCCCCGATTTCTTGTCGGGGAGGGACGCCGAGTGGAGCCGCTGGCCGACCCGCAGGACCCGCTCCAGCGCTCGGTCTCCGCCGCTCGGTGGGCCTTATTGTTCCACGGCTCCGAACTCGGCCTGCCTCCGCAGCAGGTCGATGATCCGGGGGTCGCGGCGAGCCGGCTCGAAGAGACGCGAGTAAAGGAGCTCCATCAGCGGAAGCGAGTGCAGTTGGAATGCCTGCTCCATGCTCGCGATAAAGGCGTCCGTTTCACCTAGGGCGAAGTGGACGAAACCGGCGAAGAACCCGGTAAGCTCGCCGCTCCGCTCGCGTCTCTCTAACCGGTCGATGGCTCGGCGTGCGCCTTCCGTGTCTCCTCGTCGGGCCGCAAGGAACCCTCGGAACATTTCCGTCCACACGCTCTCCGGCCGAAGTCGCTCCATCTCCCGGAGGGTCTCCTGCGCTCGGGCAAGGTCTCCTAAGCCCAGGTAGTACTCCGTGCGGTGAGCGTTCGTGCGGAAGGGAATGAGGGACTCCGTTCGTTCCCAGTGGGTGAGGGCGTCGGCCTCTCGTCCCGAGTACACGTACGCTCGCCCCAGGAACGCGATGACGTTGACGTCGACCGGATCGAGTTGGTGGGCGGTCTCGAGCAACCGGACGGTCTCGTCCATACGACCCTTCCCGGCCGCGATTTGCGCCAGCCATCGGTAGGGGTCGGAAAGACTGGGATTGAGTTCCATCGCCCGGCGGGCCTCTTGGTCGGCGCCGCGGGGGTCGTCGTCGCTGAGCAAGAGTCCTGCCAGGGCAGAATGGGCTTCGGCGATCGCTTCGTTCTGCTGGAGGGCGGCGGACAGCTCGCTCCGGGCCCGCTGGGTCGATTCGAGGAACGAGGTCGCGCCTTCGCCTCCGAGGTACAGCGAACACTCTGCGATCCCCACCCTCGCCCGGACGAACCCGGGATCGCGGCGGACCGCAGACTCGAAGAAGGCGAGGGCCTCGCGGATGGTCTACTCCGACCCCCTTTCGACCAACAGCTTCCGGCCGTGAAGGAAGCTCGTGTAAGCTTCCATGTCCTGGGTGTCCGGCGAACCCTGTCCGAACGAGACCTGGACCTCGCGGCGGCCGTCGGAAACGTGCCGGGAGATGGAGGCCGAAACCTGCCCCGCAATGTCGTCCTGGATCGCGAAGATGTCGTCGAACGGGCGATCGTATCGAGACGACCAAAGGTGCTCTTCCGAACGAGCATCGACCAACTGCACCGTGATCCGAACGCGATTTCCGGCCTTCCGAACGCTCCCCTCGAGCACCAGCCCTACCCCCAGTTCTTGTCCGACGTCGCGGATCGGCTTGGCCGAATCCTTGTACTGTCGGACCGATGTCCTTGCGATGACGCGGAGGCTCGGGATCTGGGAGGATCGCGAGATGAGTTCGTCGGTCAGCCCGTCCGCGAAGTACTCGTCACTTGCGTCAAGGCTGTGGTTGGCGAACGGCAGGACCGCCATGCGGAGTCTTGAGTCGGCCTCGATGACGGGAGAGGGAAGACGGGCTGCATTCCCCGAGAGCATGACCCGGTAGATGTCGACCGGAAACTCGACGTTCTTGAGGTTTCGGGGGCCGATCTTCTCGAATCGGCAACCTTAGCTTGTTCCGGACCTGATCGAACACGGGTCCCGAGACGCAGATTCCGCCCGGCTCGGTCAGGGGTTCGATCCGAGAGGCCACGTTCACCGCGTCCCCCACGATGTCACCCGCCTCGTCGACGATATCTCCCACATGGATCCCCACCCGAAGCACCATTCGCTCCTTCGAGGAAGGTAGCGAATTCCGCCGGCCCACGGCTTCTTGGATTTCCACCGCGCACCGCACCGACTCCACGGCACTGGGGAACTCGACCAGGAAACCGTCGCCCAAAGTCTTGACCTCGCGTCCTCCGTGGGCCGCGAAGAGCGGTCGCAGCAGGGACTGGTGCTCCTTGCGTAACCCCAAGGCCTCCTCCTCGTCTCGCTGACCCAGCCTCGTGAATCCCACCATGTCGGTGAACATGATGGCGGCGAGTCGGCGGGCAGTGGCCACGGCCTGAGAACGGCCTTCGTTAGATTAAGTCCCCCTCATCAGAAGCGTCAGCGGGAGCACTCCTCACGAGAACGGTCATTCCCCCGGTAGTGGGAGAACATACTCGGCCGTGGCCCGTTAGAGCGCACGGACCCGCGGGCATATCGGGAGACCGCCGACTTGGTATCCGTATAGGGGTCCGCCGTGCCTAGGTGCCTGGCCCAGGCACCTTGACCGCGTTACCCCCGAGGTCATCCCGAAGATATCGGACCCCCTGCGGAGGTCGGTCGAGCTCCTGTCGCACGTCGTCGAGACCCATCTTCGCTACCCCACGAAAGACGTAGACCGTCGGGGCCTCCACCCCCGACACACCACGGGCCGCTCTCGATTGAGGTAGCATGGGAGTCGGGTCGCGGCGCGGCCCACGCCCCCGCTCGGGGGAAAGATGGCTCCCCACAAGCTCGCGACAACCAACCACGTCTAGCCTGTGGTGGTTACCACCCAGGGCGACGTTCGCATCGGACCCTTTCAGGCATTGCCGGATGCCCCGGGGAGGCACGAGGGACCCTCTGGTTCGGCCCGTAGGGCCGAGGGGGGAACGGTCGGACGTAACGGCCTTCCCGCTAGCGCGACGTCGGACGCTCGGTGATGTGAAGGGATATGGACGCACGAGGCTCTTGAATCACCATGGCCGACCCGTTCGCGCCATCTGAGCGGCCCCCGCTGCTCATTCGGAATGCCAGGATCTACCCATCTCCCGAGGCGGCCGCCATGGAGCGGGCCTCGGTCGTCATCCGGGACGGTCGGATCGCGGCAGTAGGGTTGGGGTTGCCCACTCCCTCCGGTGCCCGGGAAATTTCGGCGGAAGGGTGCGTCCTGACGCCCGGCTTCTGGAACGCGCACGTGCACCTCACGGAACCGAAATGGAGGGCGGCAGGGCGGAAGCGCCCGGCCGAGCTCAACGAACAGCTCCGTGCGATGTTCACCAGCCGAGGGTTCACGACCGTCGTCGACACGGGCTCCTATCCCCGGGACACCCTCGCCCTCCGCCGGAGGATCGAATCTGGGGAGTTGCTCGGTCCCTCGGTCTACACTTCGGGCCCCGGCGTCTTTCCCCCTAGAGGGCTTCCCTACTATCTTCGAGACGACATACCGTTCTGGCTTCGCAGTTTCGTGCCCCAGCCTTCAACGCCGGCGGCCGCGACGAGGATCGCTGAGAAAAGCCTCGCCGGAGGGGCCGACCTGATCAAGCTCTTCACCGGGTCGTACGTGGCTCGCGGAAAGGTAAATGCGATGCCCGAAGCGATCGCCGCGGCCGCCTCGGGCGTCGCGCATGCTCACGGCCGTCTCGTCTATAGCCACCCCTCGAACCTAGAGGGCACTCGGGTCGCGATCGCAGCCGGCGTCGACGTTCTCGCTCACCCGCCAGACACCACCGCGGGAATCGATAGGTCCGTGGTCCAGCAGATGGTCGGTCACAAGATGGCGATGATCCCGACCCTCAAGATGTTCGCCGATACGGCGTCGACGGATCCCGCTTACCTCGACCCGATCTACGAGGTGGTCCGCCTATTCCGCGGCATGGGGGGCCAGTTGCTCTTCGGCACCGATGTGGGCTATATGCGAGACTATTCGACGGAGGACGAGTTTCGAGCGTTGGTCCGCTCCGGCCTGGAGGCTCGGGGAATCCTGAGAATGCTGACGTCGGCTCCGGCGGGTAGATTCGGGGTGGGGAACGAGGTCGGGTCGGTCACCGTAGGCACTCGGGCCGACCTGGTACTATTGGATGGGGATCCGATGGACGACATCCTCGCGTTCGCGCGCGTCCGTGCAACCATCCGCGCGGGGCGAGTACTCTACCTTCGGTCCTAGAATTCACCCGGTCACGACCCTTAGGCTCGGTTGCGCGAGGGGACGACGTGCGAGGCTCGAGGTGCGCTCTCGGTCCGCGCGCGGACGAGGCCGGCGCAGGTCGGGTCCAGCGCCGACCTGGCGCTTGTATCAGCCCTCAGTGCCTCGGCGATTGGTAGAGGCCGACAACGTTCCCTTCGCTGTCCTTGAAGTAGCCGGTCCATCCCATGGACCCGTCACCGATCGGCTGCTTCCGCTGGAGGATCGTCCCCCCGTTCTTCTCGATCTTCTTCTCCGCGTCGGTGATCTCATCCACCAGGATGGTCACGACCGTGTGGACGAGGTGCCCGGCGCGCTTTCCGATCCCGCCACCGACATAGCCCGGTTCTTTGGGCATCCCCTGCTCGTCGACGGGCCCGGTCCGCACCATCAGGTAGTCCATTCCTTCGGGCTGGATGAACGTCCAGCCAAAGGTCGTCGAGTAGAACTTACGCGCTCGTTCCGTGTTGTCTGCGGGTATCTCAAAGTGGGCGACCTCTCCGCTCATGGGTCCTCAGGGAGGGGACGGGTCCGGCTGGTAAAGGGGCCCGGGGAGGCCGTGAAACGCCCACAGGCGTGGGAGCTCGAATCTCACTGCGGCAGGTCGAAGCGCGGATCGCCTACTGGGGCACCGGCCATTCTAGTAACTCTGCGGACTAGGAGACGCTGGCACGGCGGCCGATTCCGCTACCTGCGGGTGCATTCGGCCTTGCACCCCGGGGAGTGACCATCGAACGGCCAGAACGCCTCTCGCGGGCCTAGGGAAGCCCGGCGCGCCATCACCCGGGCCATCCCCGGCGTCTGGTTCCCCAGGGTGTGCCGACCCTTTGAGATTCGTACGACCCCTCGGATCGTCGTGGCGCGCGCGGGGCTACTTCCATCTGATCCCGAACGGTCACTCGGGGAGCCCTGCCCCCAGAGCCCAAGTATCGATGCCCGGTAGGTCCCCAAATGGAGATTCGTCGCCTCGGGCCGGGAGAAGAGTGGCAGGTTTCTCGAGCGGCGCCTCTCCTGGACCAGCCTCCGGATCCGGCTGCCGTGCGCTCGTACCTCGCCGACGGCCGAAACGTGTTCCTTCTCGCGTACGAACGGGAGCGAGCCGTCGGTTTCCTTCGGGGGACGGAGCTTGGGCAACTGAAATCGACGCGCAAGCAGATGTTCCTGTACGAGATTGCAGTGGACCCGGGCTACCGTCGCCGCGGCATCGGAAGAGCGCTCGTCCGGGAGTTGCTCCGCGATTGTCGGGAGCGAGGCCTTGAGGAGGTCTTCGTCTTCACGGATCCAGCCAACGAGCCGGCAGTAGCGTTGTACCGATCTACCGGAGCGGTCACCGAAACCCCCGCAGACCGGATGTTCGTGTACCAGCTCATTTTGGGTCCTGCGACTGCACCGGGATGACCCGGGGAACCGCGGAGGGACGCGGCAAGGGTCATCGCCCACACCCACCCGAACGATAGGCCGGCCCGCAACGCTCCTTCATAAGAGGGGCACACCTCCTGAGGGAGGTCGCATGTACGGCAAGTGGGAGCATGGAACCTTCTCCATCGTCGCGTGCGATGAAGACCGGAGATTCTGGGGAGTGGCCGTATCCACCAAACCCGCAAGTGTGGGGGCCACCGTCCCCTGGGCGGAGTGGCACGCGGGGGCCATCGCAACCCAAGCGACGTCGAACTTCTACTACGGTCCTCGGGGCCTTGACCTGCTGCGAAAGGGATTCGCGGCCGACGAAGTGGTCCGACGATTGACCCGGGCCGATCACCAGCGGGAACACCGCCAGCTGGGGGTCATCGATTGGCGGGGCCGGACCGCGGCGTGGACGGGTTCGAAGTGCATCGAACACGCGCTTCACCAGACCGGAGACGGCTACGCCTGCCAAGGAAACATGTTGGCCTCGTCGTCCGTCGTGCCGGCGATGTCCAAAGCCTTTGAATCCGCTCGAGGGACGCTTGGGTCGCGGATGCTCCGCGCCCTGAAGGCGGGCGCGAAGGAGGGTGGGGACAAGAGAGGGATCGAATCGGCCGCTCTGGTCGTAGTTCATCGGGAGCCTTGGTTCCAGCGAAGCTGGTCCGACTACTGGACGAACCTCCGAGTAGACCGACACGCACGCCCGGTCGAAGAGCTGGAACGGCTCCTGAAGCGGGACGAGAGCGATACCCGACGGTACCTGGCGCAGCGTGCGGCCGAGGCGAGAAAGCGCAAGAAGTCCCGATGACGAGGGGTCCAGCGTGGCGCACTTCGTCCTGATCAATGAGCAGGGGCCCTCCTGGGTCGATAGGCGCCCCATGCGGGAGCAGGACCAATGGGCCGAGCACGCCGCCTACGTCAACGCGGCCATGTATGCGGGCAAGATCCTCCTCGGTGGGCCGATCGGAGATGGACACCCTCACCGTGCGCTGCTCATTCTCAGCTTCGAGACCGAAGCCGCGGTCCAGAGCTGGATCCGTGAGGATCCCTGGATCCGGTCAGGGATACTCCGCACCCACACCCTCGAGCCATGGGACCTGTTGCTCAGTAACGACAAGCTGGATCCGATTCTGGCGGAAATCTCCCGACCAGGGGTCCCGAGCTGATCGGTCGAGGGCCTCCAACGAGGCCAGTTGATGGGCCGGGGGCCGCGGCAACCGCCCTGGCCAACATTGCCCCTAGCCAGGAAGAAATGCGGTCCGGGGCTACGCTCGCCTCCTAATCCTTGATGACCGTGGAGAAGTTGTACTTCGCCACTTCGGCGTGGCTCATCAGGTGTTCCGTGATGTCCGTGGTCTTGAGGCTCTGAAACCCACAAACAAGGCATCGATAGAGCATGAGCTCGTTCGGGCGACCGCCGACGTTTCCAGTCATTAGAGACCCCGCCATGTGGGCCGACAGCGAGACTCACTCGAAATAGGTTTCCGTGCAGAGGAAAGGGGCCCCCGCGTGGGACTCGCTCCGAGCCGGATTCGCAACGGCTGTTCCACCCACCTGCGTATCGCCCGATCCCGTCTCGCCGGATTGGCGGAACCAGCCCTGCGTCGGTCGGACGTCGGCTCCGTCGCGGCAGTCGGGGGATGAGATCCAAGGGGTTAGAGAACCAACTCTCCGCGGATGACCTGCACGCAGTGTCCACCCACCCGGACGTCAGCGGGTCTGCCTCCACGGAGATCGGCACTGGCATAGAGGTGACTCGGGCGTCGCATCTCGAGCCCCTGTTCGATGAGTACCCGTTGGCGCGGTTTCGCCAACCCGTGCACGACCATCCATGCGACGGCCGGGCCGGCCGCCGACCCAGTTGCGGGGTCCTCGCCTCCGGAGAAGATCATCCGAGCATGGAGGGCCGCGGACGGGTCGATGGTCTCCGGTGAGACCAGGTACAAGAACTTCGCCTCCTTTCCCGTGAGGTACTCGTCCATGGCGGAGACATCGGGGCGGATCTGCGATAGCGTCTCGAGGGACTTGAACGGAACGATAGCGAACGGAACGCCGGTCGAAATCGTCTGGATCGGATGGGTCGTGTCGAGGTCGCTCCGAGATACCTTCAGGGCCTTTGCGACGGTTTTGGGGTCGTGCGTCTCACCGATCACGGGATCGTTCTGGACCATCTCGCCAAAGGGGACGCCGTCCAAGGTCGAGTACGTGACCGGGATCCTTCCGACCTTCAGCGCCAGCGCGACCTTGGTCAGTCCTCTCGCGCCGCAGAGGACGCTGGCCGTCCCCAAGGTGGGATGGCCGGCGAAGGGCATCTCGCCGGCGACCGCGAAAATCCGTGTCTTGAAACCGCGCTCGAGGTCGGCCTTCTCGTCCTCAGGGAAGACGAACGTCGTCTCAGAGAGGTGCGTTTCCCGGGCGATCGACTGCATCTCCTCATCAGTAAGACCGCGTGCGTCGGGAAAGACCGCTAGTTGATTCCCTTCCAGGGGGGTCTTCGCGAAGACGTCAACCCAAACGAACGGGAAGCTCCGAGTCGACATGGCCCCTCTAAGACCCCTCCCCGAATTATGGTTGCCCGTTCACCAGGGGCATGACGCGCCCTGGCGCCGTGGGCTGTTCCAAAACGCAGCGTGGGCGATACCGCCCTAGTAACTGCCTACGCCCGACGAACCCCGGCTCGGGTGGCGAAACTCTGGCGGTACCGCCTCAGTTGCGCCCTCAAGGGAACGACCGGGGCATACCGGTCGTGCGCTAGTCACTTAGTCGCTGGCGCGTTCCTTCCCCTCGTGGAACGAGACCTGCGGCTGCTTGCTGTGGGGATGGCCATCCGAACCTTCGGGGCCGCGCTCTACAACCCGTTCCTCGCCCTGTTCCTCTACGCGATCCTGCATGTGGGGTACCTCGAGATCGGGGTCATCTTCGTCGGCGTAGGATTGGTTCAGCTCCCCTTCGGATTGTTGGGGGGGCTCTGGACGGACCGGGTCGGACGGCGCCGACTGATCCTACTCGGGCTCGCAACCGAGGCGATTTTCACCGCCGCCCTCGCCTACGCGTTTGACATTCGATCGCTGGTGCTCGCCATCCTCGTCGCTATCGTTGCGGGCTGCATCCTCTCGGCCACAGGACCTGCTTACTCGGCGTACATCGCGGACTGGGCGAAAGGGTCCGAACGAACCCGCGGATTCACGTGGTATCGGATCAGTTTCAATGCGGGGTACGCCGCCGGGGTTGCGCTCGGGGGGACCCTCGTCGCGTTCATCGGTTTCACGGGTGCCGTGACGGCTGCCTCCCTCATCATTGCCGGCGCGATGGTCTTCGTGCTCGCGCTCCTCCATCCCTCTCCCTACGACCTGCGATTGCGGGAGCGCGTCCCGCGCCCTCTTTCAGTCGCCCACCCTGAGCCGACTGGCCGGACCCTGCGAGCCAGCTTCTCGATGCTCGCCCGAGACCGGGTCGCTCTCCTGGTCGCCAGCGCGTTCGCCCTTGTGTGGGTGACCGCGGGACAGTGGAATGTGACCTACGCCCTCTTCGTCCACAACAAGCTCGGGATCTCCTACTCGATCCTCGGGATCGGGCTGGCGCTGAACGGGGTGATCGTCGTGGTAGGTCAGTCGTTCACGACGGAGCATGTTCTCGGCCTTCGGCACACGACCATTGCCATCGCCGGGGGACTCCTCTACGTGGTCGCGTTCCTCCTACTGGGATTCTCGGCGCTCTGGCTCCTGTTCCCGACCGGGATCTTCTTCCTCTCGGTGTTGATCCTCACATTCGGGGAAAACCTCGGGTCCATTCCCACCTCCACCCTCCCCTCGAACCTGGCCCCTGCTGGAGAGATCGGCGCCTACAACGGAGCCTTCAACACCTTCCTGGGTGCCGCCGCCCTCGCGGCGATCTTCTTCGGGGGGGCGGTCCTTTCTGCGGTACCGAATCCCCTCTGGGAATGGGTACTGCTGGTCCTGCCGGCCATTCCGGGGGTCGTGTTGCTTCGGCTCGCCGCTCGTCGGATTCCTCTCAAGGTCGACCTGGCCTGAGGGGCCGCGCGCCGGGAATCCCGCGGGTCCCTTGCGACATAGCGATTGGCTGCGACGGCCTGATGGGACGGGGCGTGCCGCATGGCGCAATCGCCGCAACCTCCGTTGCAGCAGATGGGCGTCGCCTCACGGGGGCGTGGTGGTGCTCATGAATCGCGAGGCACCCACGGGCTCTTGGGGCCCAGCCATGGGCCTCCATTCGGACCCGACCGCCTCGGAAGGTCACGCCCTCCATGCTCAGCCGTAGGCGTTGTTCCTGCCCGTCTGCACCGGTCAACGCGATCCGACCGCCAGCCGCCACTACCCGGTGCCAGGGTAGCCCAACCTCCCCGTACAGCGCTCTTACGGTCAAACGCGCGGCACCCGGAAACCCAGCCGCTTCAGCCACTTGGCCGTAGGTGACCACCTTGCCCCGCGGCACCTCCGCGATCACGCTTCGTAGCCGGCCGAGTGTGGACAAGGCTCCAGCCCCTGATCCTCATCCATCCTGGGCGATATGACGGTTGCAACCATCGAGGGATCCCTCGCTGAGGTCGCATGTGAGACCGACCTGTCACCCATTTGCTTGGGTCAAGTGCACCGGGGAATCGCCCGCATTCAAGTACTGCGATGGGATGGGTTACCCATGGCCCGCATCAACGACCAGGAAGGGAGCAAGTTCGACGCGCCGTTGGAGGTCCTCTGGAAGTATCTCCAGAGCCCGGAGGCCCACGGCACCGCCCACAAGAATACCCGGAACCGGGGGATGAAGCCTCTCACCGATACCTCCTTCGTCGTATCGTGGGAGCAGAACATGAACGGCACCTGGGTCAAGGTCGCGAATCGGATCACGGTCTTCCCACCGCTCGGGATGGTGGCCGAGGCGCTCGAGGGCCCGATGACCGGCTCGAAGATGTTCACCGTGTACACCCCTCACGGGACAAAGACCGAGGTGTCAATCTATGCGGACATGCAGGCGTCGGCAATGCCGGCAGCCCAGCTCGAACCGATGGTCCGCGGCGCGTGGGAGATGGCGTTCAGTGAGGATTCTGCCGGTATTCGCGAGTTCGCGAAGAATCCGAAGTAACCGCTGAGTTCACTCGATCGGCCCCCGGATCCCGCACCGTTCGCCCGCGTGTCGCGGCGAGGACGCCAAGTTCGTCAACGAAGTGGCTGGCACACCGCCCCGATCCAGCAATCCCCGGCGGTCGGGTCCCGGGCCGAGAAGGGAGCAAACGGGTCGGTGACGGGATCTATGCGCCCCGGGTGAGTTCGCTCTCCCACGTCGATGCGCCCGACCAGGGGTCGTGGGACCGCGGTTTCACGCACGTTCGTGAGTTCGGGGTTCCGAACTGCCGCGTCGAGCTCCACGCCCGTGTCTCAACTCGGCCACCTGACGCGGGGTCCCGGTGAACAGGGTGTTCGCGTCGACGAAGCACAGCGAATTGCCCGACGGGTCGTCGGCGTAGAAAGATCGCTCGCCCCAGGGCCGAACAACTATTTCGCCGAGGGGGCTGGATGGATCATCGTGCAGGAGACCCGCTGTCAAGCACCGCAACCTGCGAGCACGGCGGAACACTCCCTCCAAGTCGTAGGTACCGAAGTAGAGGGCTTCCGTTGGAGGAGCTGTTTCATGGGCGCCCACGGAAGTGCGGTCAAGGATACCTAGGATGACCGGCCCACAGTCGAAGTAGATTCGCCCCCCTCCCACCAGACGGCCGCGCGTTGCGAGAAGGGACTCGTAGAAACGTCGAGACCGACCCAGGTCCCTAGCCGGGATAAGTACTCGGAAGAGTCGGGGAACACTGGTCCTCGCCACGGAAGCCCGAACCTGGTTGACTCGCATTACGGCACCCGTCGACCCTTGGGGAGTGCAACCATCGTTGTTGTCTATAGTCGCGCGCGTCCTCTCGGGGAGAATTGTCTCCCGGGCCGTTTACGGGCAGTCTATCGGGGGGCGGTCACGGTAGGCGGACAGGGTGGCGAGCACGCTGCGCGAGTCAGGGTACCAGAACCTTGGCCATTACCACGTTCGTCTCAGCGTATCCGAGTTTGACGTACAGCTTCCTCGCCCCCAAATTGTCGCCGAAGACATGAAGGGAGATCTTCTGGATTCCCTTCTCCTTCGCTACTTGCTCGAGAACTCGCATGGCATTCTCGGCGAATCCTTGCCGACGAAACGAATCAAAGATTCGAAGGTCGTAGACGAAACCGCCGCGAGGCTCGCTCGCCAGCCAGATCACTCCGACCTTCTCCTCGTTCGGGCCTCCCAGAATTGTGTAGAAGAAGTGATTCGGGGTGGTCAGCCCTGCCGAAAGCATCCCATTGACTTCACCCCGGGCCTTGGCCAATCCCTCGTCAGCCGCCCACCTCCCAGTGCGGATGTGGCCTTCCGCATAGTTACGGGTCAACTGATCAAGATACGGTTCGAAATCGGCCGATTCCATCGGGACTAGGCGAACCATGTGCGGTCCAGTCCTCGCGCGTCTTAAGTTCCGCGCTTTCCTGGCCCCTCGATCCTCCGACGCAGAGATCTCTTCTCGGACTGGAGGACCTCTTTCAGTCCATTAACGTTCTCTCGAAGATAGACCAAATCGGAATGGAACAACTTCACTCCCTTGGTCAATCGAGAGGACCCCTGTGACTTCAATTGCTCTTCCAACTCCTTCACATGCCGCAACAACGGTTCGACTCTGACCCTGGTCCAATCGGTGCGGGAGTTGAGTACCGGAAAACTCCGCCCTTAGCTGCTCGAGAGCCTTTCTCAGTGCGGGTATGTCTGCCTTGTAGACCCTATCCACCACCCTTCTCTTCCCCCAGCCCCCAATCGATCGGTTTCAATATAGTTTGACGGGCATGGGCCGGCAGAAGCTATTGGGCGATGGATCATCGACGAAGCCGCGAGTGGGTGCGTTCAGCCCGGGAACTCTCCGGCAGGTCTCACGGGCGACGAGAACCACCGCTCATTCCCCCACCGGTCGCGGACGCCTCCTCGTCGGAGTCCATCCCCGGGTCCGCGCACGGTCGTGGCGCCTGCGTGGAAGGCCCTCCGACACGCCACGTCGGCGTCGTCAGCGGTGAGATGAAGCAGGGCCGGAAACGGCTGTCGGCGCGACGGCTGCACTCCGATCATCCCGATCGCATCTGCGATCGTCACCTCAGTGTGAGCACGTCGACGGTCGGGGTCGGAATTCGACGTATCTTCTGCGGAGGGGGGCATCTGGCACCACCACCGGTCCGGGGGATGGTCCTAAGCACTTCGCCCTACCGTGGCTCGAATCGAGCCCCTTTTTACAGTTCACCCGAGAGGTCGCGAGGACGGGTATGACCCCGCCTTCTCCAGGAAACGAAGAACGCTCTGGTCGAACTGGCTTGGAGATTCCATGTTCAACATGTGGCCGGCCCGCGGGATGACCTCTGCGCGAGCTCCGGGGATCTTGTCCGCCAGGAGTCGGGCGATCGCTCGAAAATCCGGGATGTCCCTTTCGCCGGTCAGTACCAAGGGTGGGATGCATGACCGATTCGAGGCGCTTCGCAGCTGGGGGGTCCATCCCTTGGGCCACAGTATCGTGGAGCCAATGCCAGCCCGAGTAATCTCGGACGATCTCGGCGAGTCGTTTCGCCACCTCCGGTTGTTCCCGGGCAGGGGCGAAGAGGGGGTGCGAGAGCCACAAATGTCGCGCGGCCCCGACTCCCTCCCGCTGAGCCGCTTCTTCGATCCGGTTCCAGCTCTCGGTCCAATCCCGGCTCCACTCGAACCCATCCAGGGCGGCGTCCACGAGAACGATTCGGTCGACGAGGCCCGGATGTTCCAGGGCGAAATTGACCGCCAGGCCGCCTCCCGCCGAGAGGCCGACCAGGTGGACCTTGGGGATCTCGAGATAGGCGAGGAGGCTACGCAGGTCCTCGCTCGTTGAGAATGGGACGCCGGGCTCGGGCAGCGCCGAACGGCCGAAGCCCCGTCAATGGTACCGTAGGACCCGAAACCTTCGACTCAGCGGCAGAACCTGCTCATCCCACATCCGAAGGTCGAGCGAGAAGCCATGGAGCAGGACTACCGCCGGGCCCTGACCGGTCACATCGTAGGCCAGGTCGGTACCGTTCACACTCGCCCGGCGCAACCTCGGGTCGGTCAACGCTTGTCCCGGATCGGGCGCGGCCACCCTCTGCCCTAGCCTCCGCGACAGGGAGTGAGTGCAAGTAGTCTTGCACCTCCTTGCGCGCCTCCCTTCTCGCGTTTGGCGAGTTGGTTGCGCCGACCCTTGGCGAAAAGGATAACCGGGCGCACATGGATTCGATCGAGGTAAGTGGCTTCTAGGATTCCCGGGATGGGGCGAAGGATGAGGTCATCGGAGCCAAAGGACCTGGAAGACTACTCTACCACCAAGCTTCGAAAGGTGAACTGGCCGCAAGACCTTGACCTCGTTCGTCGACTCCTCCAGGACTATCGGAAGTGGCTCGCTGACCACGTCGACACTCGCGGCTCAAGCGATTCGGTCGTGCCTGTTGGACTTCGACGCATCGACGAGGAGATCGCAGGGCTGCCCGGAGTCTACGGCCCGCCCCATGGTGAGATCATTCTCGCCTTCGCCCCCGACGGGCTGGCGGCATGTGGCGCTTTGCGAGAGCTCGAACCGAGGGTCGGGGAGATCAAGCGAGTTTACGTGCGGGCCGACCATCGAGGGCCAGGGTTCGGGCCCCGCCTGACCCGCGCGCTCCTCGAATCGAGCGAGCGAGTTCGGATACCAGAGAGTGCGGGTCGATACGCTGCCAACCATGGCCGCCGCGATCGAGTTCTATCAGGAGATGGGGTTCAAACCCATATCCGCCTACTGGCCTCACCCTGTTTCCGGGGCTCTCTACTTCGAGTACAAGATAGCCCGACCAAAGCCGGAATCACGAATGCACTGAAGGGCGCATTCTTCGGATTGTCCAATCGGCGAGCCTCGATAGGTTTACGTACATCGCTGAGTAGGAGCGGGAGTGTTCGCAAGCGCATTCGTCAACCTTTACACCCACGACATCGAAGCCGGAGTACCGGTTCTACCGCGATCTCCTCGGCTTCAAGGAGACCTTCCGGACGCCGAAGCAGGGAACTCCCGAGCACGTTGAATTGACCCTGAACGGGTTCGGCGTCGGACTCGGCACCGTTGAGGCGGCGAAGAGGGTCCACGGAGTCGCTGCGACGCCAGGAAGCCCGGCGATGGTCATAGTCGTATGGACGGGGGACGTCGACCGAGCCTTCGATAGACTGAAGTCGGCGGGAGTCCCCGTTCTCCAGCCTCCCCACGACACCGGGAACAGCAACCGGAACGCCCTGCTGCGCGACCCCGATGGAAACCTGGTTGAGATCGTGTCGAAGCGCTCTCGATAGGTGCAAGGGCCGTTGCACCCAACGGCCCTTCCGGCGTAGTCTTGGGGTGGCCGGCTGGGGGGAGGGCCACGCACAAGACTCGTACCTTAAGCGACTGGAGAAAGTGCGGCGTCCCATGGCGGAGAAGAAAGGCACTCCGGCGCGCAGTCGGAAGTCCGCGAGCCTATTCTCGGAAGAAGAACGAGCCGCGATGAAAGAGGCCGTGCGGGAGCGGATCGTCCGGTCGGGCAAGAGCAAGCTAACCGGAGAAGAAGAGGTGCTCGCGAAGATCGCGCAAATGGAGGGTTCTGATCGCGCAATCGCCGAGCGCATTCACGCCCTCGTGAAAGCCATCGCACCGACCCTAGCACCGCGGACCTGGTACGGCATGCCAGCCTACTCCAAGGATGACGACGTGCTCTGTTGGTTCACGCCCGCTGCTAAGTTCAAAGCACGGTACGCGTCGCTCAGTTTCGGCGACGGTGCGAAGCTGGATGAGGGCAGGGTGTGGCCGATTTCATTCGCAATGACAGAGCTGAATCCCGCGGAAGAGGCACGGATCGCTGCGCTTGTGAAGAAGGCGGTAGGCTGATCACGCCGTCCGGGCCCAGATTGAGTGGGTCAAATCGTCATACCGAAAACATGGCCGATGATGCATCGCCGCGCAGTCGGACAGTCCTCTGGCAGGACCCCGCGCAGTTCGCAGAACCAATTCGGAAGTTGAACGGGATTGAGTTCATGCGAGCATTCCTCACCGGTGACCTGCCGCCACCACCCTTCATGCAACTACTCGGAATCCGGATCGTGTCGGTCGAACCCTCCACGGTTGCGTTCGAATTCGATCCCGCCGAGTTCATGTACAGCCCGCTGGGAAACGTCCATGGCGGGATCGTCACGGTGCTCCTGGACACCGCGATGGGCTGTTCGTTCCACACCACCCTGTCGGCGGGGACCGGTTACACGACGCTCGAGCTCAAGGTGAATTTCCTCAAGCCCGTTACGGCCAAGGCCGGCACGCTTCGCGCCGAGGGCCACGTCATTCACGCCGGCTCTCGGGTGGCCACGGCGGACGCACGACTTCTGGACTCTAAACAGGGCTTGTACGCCCACGCGACCTCCACCCTGATGATACTGCACCCAAACCCGAAGTAGGTCGAGTGGGACCGCAGAGTGCACGTACCATTACACTCGAGCGGCTGTCCCCACCCCAGGGCTCATTCCGGACGGCAGGGGGCGGAACAACCCGGGAGTCCGCCCGCCCCAGGATAGTATAGAATACTTATAATATCATGTCGTCCACCAGTTAGACATGCGGACCCAGCGCCTCTTTGGAAGTCGGGTACGAGCGGCGGCTCTGGAGACCTTGGCTTCGACCTCCAAGCCCCTCACGGCTTACCGAGTGGCCAAGGTGATCGGAGCCCAGCCAATCCAAGTGCTGACCAGCCTCAAGTCTTTGCAACCGGAGATTGTTCGGCATACGGGCGAAGGGTGGATCATGACAAACGACCTGCTTCGTCAGTTCCTCCGGGAAGGACTTGAAAGGGAGGAAGCGGAACGGCGGATTGAGAAAGATGAGCTCCTAACTCGCCTGGAGATGAGGGCAAGGAAGGGACATGGACCGCGCTGAGTTCGCTCGGGAGATCCGAAGAGCCGGTTCGGCCGAAGAGCGAGCGGCCTGGTTCGGCGCTCTCATTCGAAAGGAGACGGGCAAACCGGTGGAGGTAGTTGGAGGTTCGGCCATCGAGATTTACCTCTCCTCATCGATCTACGTTTCTCAGGATATCGACCTGGTTGGCGATCGCACCCCCATCGAGCTCGGTACTGACAAAGTGGGGATTCCGGCAGGTGGATGGGCGAAGCCATCGGAAGTACTGGACCGATAATTACGTCGGGTTGGTGGACCTCGTAGGGTCAGCCGACCGCTCGGGGCTTCCACCTCGAAAGGTGGAGACGCCCTTTGGGCCGGGTACTTCTCAGCGCTCCTGAACCACTAATCATCCGACGGTTGAGTCGAGCGCAACGGGAGGAATCTGAGGACCTCTTCCGCCAAGCGGTCGCGCTAGCGAGGTTGGGTCACCTAGACTGGGACTACTTGGAAAGTGAGGCAAGGTACGAAAGAGTCGAAAAGCGCCTCCGAGAAGTTCGGAGGACCGTCAATCGAAATGTGAGAGGAGCAAAGTTCGCCAAGTCGAAACAAGAGCGGGCGAGGTAGGTTTGCAAGATGTCGCCGTTCGTCTCCAACCCGCCCGTGGAGTGGCTGCAAGTGGTCTTGCAACCACCCTTGGGGCGACTGAAGAGAGTGCCTCTGCGTTTTGAACAAGAATAGCCCATTTTCGCAACATGTGGAGGCATGGGCAAACGGATTGCCAAGGCATCACACAGCCACCAATCGAAGGTGCAAGGGTCAACACACATTCAAGTTCGGCAGGTTGACGGGGGCGGACCTCGAAAGGATAAGTCCCGCCGCAGTTAGGACTGCCTAATGCCGAAGCGCGGCGCAAAGACCTCCAAACCACGTCCGAAAGAAACGGACAGGGAGCCCGAGCAATCCTCCGATTGGGAGGACGAGCTGGTGTCTCAACTCCGTCGTCTAATCACCGAGGCGGACCCAGCCGCTATCGAGCAGCAGAAGTGGAGGAAGCCGTCCAATCCCGATGGAGTCCCGGTGTGGTATCACGACGGGATTGTTTGCGTTGTCGGGATCCTTAAGAACCGCGTCCGCCTCACGTTTCCCGAGGGCGCCTCCCTTAACGACGCGAAAGGGCTCTTCAACGCCTGCCTCGATGCCAACCACATGCGAGCCATCGACATCCGCGAGGGAGACAAGCTCAACGCCACGGGAATCAAGTCCCTAGTCCGTGCCGCGGTGGCTCAGAACGCCACCTCCGAGTGACCGCGAAGGTGGCGATCCTCCCAAAGACAGGAGTCGCCGCCGTGGTTGCAAGGTCCAACACACTTTGTTGGGGAACGTGACCGCTGACCTGTTCTCACTACCGCGATGCGACGGCCCGAAGCCCCTTTAGCATGAAGTTCCTCTCAGGCCGAGCCCGAGACGGTCGATCAGAGGAATGCATGACCAAGGACTGCATGAAGTTGGAGGCTCGAGCGATAGAGGAGTCCAGCAGATGAGAGAAGTCGCTGCGCACATGATCATTACTCTTGATGGAGTCGTGTCATTTGAGGCCGTATACGCCGCCGTTGTTCGGATGTCCAATGGTAAGGTTGCGAAGGACATGTCCCAGCAGCTCACACAGGAAGACGCAATGCTCTTGGGCCGCAAGACGTACGACGCGTGGGCGCAGTTTTGGCCGTCCTCGAAGATCCAGCCGTTCGCCGATCACATCAACTCGGTGCGAAAGTATGTTGTGACCAGTTCGTTGAAGGAAGTCCCCTGGGGTACTACCGGCAATGCGACCGTGGTTTCGGGTGACCTTCGAAAGTCCATTCTCAAACTCAAGTCACAGCGTGGGAAAACCATCGGGGTACATGGGAGCCCTTCTCTCGTTCGCTTCCTGATCCAGAACAATCTTCTCGACAGACTCCACCTCATGCTATTCCCCATTGTCGCGGGTAAAGGTACACGCCTCTTCGACGGCGAATTCACATCGCAGAAAATGAAGTTCGTCGACCTGATCAGGAATCAGAACGGGGTCCTTGCCATAACTTACCGACCTACAGGGCTCCTGTGAAGAGTTCCGGTGAGGGACATCTGGAGTTGAATCTCCAAGGAGGGTAAGATTAGGCCGTATCTCGACATCTCTTCCCAAGTAGGTGAAATCAGTCTTCCACCCAGCTGCCTGCACCGGGGTAACGTGCCTCTACATTATTGATAAACAGTTCTAGGAGCATCGATTTGTAGAGGCACGAATGGGTGTAGTCCGAACCGTCGCCCGCGGCGAGAAACGGTACCACTACCTTGTCCAGACCTTCCGGTGGGCCGGCGAGGTTGGGCGAAAGGAGAGGTAGCTGGGGACTAAGCCGCCGGAGGACCTCCAAACGCAACGAGCAACCTTGGAGCGGGAGGTTTGGGAGGCAACTTGGTTCCGTTCATTCAGCGAAATCTCCACGGCCTACCAAGAGCGACAACGCACTCTACCCAAGACCATCGCCGACAGGGAACGGGAGGACCTCATCGTAGAGTTCACGTATGATACCAACCGAATTGAGGGATCCACTCTCACGTTCCAGGAAACTTCAGACCTGCTGACAAACGGTATCAGTCCCGACTCAAAGCCGATGCGGGACATCCGGGAAACTGTGGCACACGCCACCCTCTTGCGGCGCCTACTACGGAACCCCGAGCCGATCGATTTGCCCCACTTGCTTAGCTGACACAAAGCGATGTTCGGTGAAACGAAGCCCGACATCTCGGGAAAAGTCCGCGATTTCGACGCGCGCATCGGGGGAAGTCAACATGTTCCTCCTTCCGCCCTCGAGGTTCGACCCATGCTTGTCGAGACTCTTCGCTGGTTCCAGCAGCACGGGAAGACCCTCAACCCCGTCGAACGAACCGCAATGTTCCACTTTCAATTCGAGAACATACACCCGTTCGGCGACGGAAACGGACGGGTCGGACGTCTGGCGATGAACTTGATCCTCTATCGAGACAAGTACCCGATGATCAATATCAGATACGGCAGGCGGACCGGATACTATCGTGCTCTCGAGCGAGCGAGCATCGCGTCGAGCCCTCGTCCCTTCTTGCTGTGGTTCTTTCGTCGCTACCGCGCTGAACAGCGCTGGTGGTGCCACCCCCGTAAATCGGGTCGGCCGGGATAGCGGGTAGACTCCTCGGAACTTTGAGTGGGTGCAAGGCTCTTTGCAACCACTCTCAGGCCGGGGGTTCACTTCCGACCCCCGGTGATGCTGGAATCTGACTTGGCGAGAATTCGCGCCTGATAGCTCACCGGCTTCACGCCCTGGGTGGATCTGCCCTTGGGTCCGACGCGTTATAGCCGACGAGAGCTGCGAATAGTCAACAGCCCGATGGGAATCGACATCACAACCATCACCGCCGGAGCCGCCTGGGCGGTGGCCATCGGCACGGTAGCTTTGCTCTGGTGGCAAACTCGAGTCACTCAACATCTAAACAGTGCAAACGCGGTGCTGAGCCTTCGTGAGCGGTTCGACTCCCCGCCATACCGACGCCGCCGCAAGTTGTTGGCGAGACGCCTTCTTGAGGGCAAACACGAAGATATCACGAACCTCGAGGTGGCGGCTTTCTTCGAGCTGGTAGGTTCGCTCACGCATTCTCGCGTATTGAGCCGCCAACTCGTGTGGGAGGCCTTCGGAACTTGGATTAGCGGTTACTACGCCGCGCTTCGATCTCCCGTAGACGTGATTGGACGAGCCCGCGACGCTCTCAAGGATCCCTTGGTAATGCACGAGTTCGAGTGGGTCTTCGGCGTAGTCCAGCGGATTGACCGGAAGAAGATCGGGCAAGGGGCCAACATTGAGGAGTTGAACCGAGAAGAGTCTGCCGCCCTGCTGCGTCGCGAGGCCGAACTCGATCTCGAATGAACGAGGGTGGGATCAGCCCAAGATCAACAGCCCTCGGATTGAGACACCTGCTGCCAGTCGGGCGGGAGTGAGGTGGCCCGCTTCCCACGCATCGAAGATTGGGCACATTTGGGGATCGACCCTGTATTTGGGGCTGCAATTCATTTTGCAACCAGGATGACTCTACTGAGTTTCGGAGAGGCAGGGGTGCAGGCACTCTTACACGCTTCCGCCAGTCTGTGCTGCAGCCTTCACACAAGGTGATTAGAGCTTGGAACTCACGACCGCAAGCACCCTCCCAAGAGGAACGGACAACCCACTCCATCAAGACCGGGCTCGTGCTCGGGGGGGACAACGGATTCAGCCTACCTGGTCCATCTGGAACCGCACCTACTAGGGTAAGTAGTGACTCGTGCGGCAAGGACCTCGCACCCCGCGGGCTCACAACGAGAGAGGCAGGCGGCCAGCGGTCTACGCGTGGGGCGGCTTGCCGGCAGACGTCTTCTGCTTCTGGTACGCGTCTCGGATGGCTGGCGCGTCCGCGGCAAACTCAGTCTCTAGGAACTCGCGGGCGGCCGCTTCGACCTCCTGTGGGGGCAACGTCTTCGAAGTAAACTCGCCGTAGACATCGATGCGGGTCTTCTCGCCCTGGGGGGAGTACAGGTACACCAGCTTCGAACCGGCCAAGGCGCCTTCGAGCCACTCGGTAACGACCGAGACTGGGGGGAACATGGAGATTCGGAGCTGGTCTGGTGCCCACTTCCCCCTCAGATAGCGTTCGGAACCATAGAGGATGGTGATATCCGAGACCTTGCCGAACTTGGGACTTCGAGTCGTCTTGTGTGCTGAGTCATGCTCCTCGCCCCCAAAGATGTACTTCCAAACGAAGTCGATCGGTGCGTCGAAGACACTCCCCTCATCCTTCAGATAGACCATTGTCGTTCACCGGCCTGCAGGAGACGCATCCTCGCCGGGCTATTTGTATCGGCAGGTGAATGAAAGTAGGTCGCACTTGACGGCAAAGATCCGCGGACGGGGGAAGATACTCGTCCGTCTGAACTTCAACGCGTACCCCGTTCAGTCTTAGCCTCGGCGTGCTGGGCCGAAAGTGGGCGCTCCTGGTGCTGATGAACATCGCCTTCGGCCGCGCGCGAAGGTTCAACGAGCTCCTGCGATCCTCCCCAGGGATGAGCAAGCGAATTCTTGCGATGCGGCTCCGAGAGTTGGAGGCGGACGGCTTCCTTACCCAGACAGAGAGTGAGCTGGGCCGACCGCGATGGCAGATTACAACGAAGGGGGCGGATGTGCTCCCCGTCCTACTGACATTGATTCACTTCGGGTCCCGGTGGCACCCAAATGGCATCCCCCTAGGCGGAGGAACCGCCAAGCCCATCGAGGTAACCTTCACAAGGTCGAAGTCGAAGGTCACGCTTGGGTCGCCTAGGTCACCCTCCCCGAGGACCCGGTCCACTAGGATTCCCAACAGTCGCTCGCTTGAGGGTTCCCCAGCCGGGAGTGGAGAGCCTGCAGAGTATAGGGTACGATGAGGTTTGCAACTATCGTGTCTGCAGCTGGAATCGCACCTATCGCGGCGGAGTCTGGGGTCCTACGTGATGCTTGAGACCGTACTGGAGGAATGCGAGTAGGATCAATCCTGCATCCTCCCCCCGACGCGTCAGCCGGTAGCGAACGTCTCGACCCGATTCGACCCGCGCCACGAGGCCATCCGCCTCCATCTGTCGCAGGCGCCGGGAGAGGACGCACGGCGAGAGTACTGGATTGTTCCGGCGGAACTCCCCGAACCGGCTGAGCCTGAGGAACGCAATGTCGCGACCTCGGAGACGTCCACGCTCCGGCCGCGTGTGGAAGGGAGCAAGACCCGAGGAACAGTGCTCCCTATTAGGTGGCGAGCTGCCCCATCGTCCTTCGGCTCCGGCAAGCCCGCAGGCAGCGCAAAGAGATTGGTGTCAGTCGGGATATGGGAAGCGGCCATACTCACCCGCAACCCTCCAAGGATTACTTATCCATACAGGAGCCTTCTACACCTCGCTTGCCCGGACGCCACGCTGTTCGATTGATTGCGTGCGTGCCCTTGGCATGGTACACACGGGGGCCGTCGACCGACCGAAGATTTTTTCTCGCGCCCTCCATAGCAGGATACGTAAGCACCGACCGTGTCGCTCACTTCGAAACCGCTCGCTCCGGACACCTGGCCGGCGTTTGCCCGCCTTGTGGAGAGGCACAACGGGATCTTCGGTGGATGCTGGTGCATCGCGTTTCACCTCGAGCCAGGGGAAGGTAAGCGGGGCGCGGACGTGTACCGAGCGATGAAGGAGGCGCGGGTGAAAGAGGGCCGAGCGCACGCCGCGCTGGTCTTCGACGGCTCGAACGCGGTCGGGTGGTGCCAGTTCGGCCCCACCGCGGAACTCCCCAACATCCGGAGTAAGAAGGCTTACGAGGAGGGGCTGCGAAAGCTTCCCGACTGGCGCATCACCTGCTTCTTCATCGATCGGGAACGCCGGGGAGAGGGCATTGCTACGCTCGCCCTTCACGAAGCGCTTCGATACATCGCTGCGCGTGGCGGCGGGACGGTCGAGGCTTATCCTGAGGACTACACCGATGAGAAGGTCTCCGCTTCCTTCCTATGCAGCGGAACCCTGGGTATGTTTGAGAAGTCGGGATTCCGAAAGACGCGCAAGATCGCGATGCGTCGGTGGGTCGTGTCCCGGAGAGTTTTACCGAATCGAGGGAAGCGCTCTGCGGATCCAACCTAGTCCCTCGCTCCGTCGGCGACATCCAGCCTGAGCATCGAGGGTCTCTCACTTCCCTCGGAGTCCGGGGCCGGTGAAGGAGAGAAGGGCCAGGTACATCCTACTCGGCTTAGGCGCGATCGGGCTTGCTCCCTCGGGCGACGAATTCACGGTGCCGCTAGCTGTCGTCGGCTCCTCCCTGGTCGACTGAGCATAGGGAGTGGGGGTTCGTCCCTCTCGAGGGAATCCCTGCGGGGGTCGGCGAAAGACCCGTTCCACAACCTCTTGCGCTGCTCAAATACCAAGAGCGTGAGTGTCGAGCGGAGGTTGCAGAGCCATGAACGAGAGTCTCGATTCGAGGGGTGATGCCGAAAGCGCAAGGGTCGTCGAATGGCTGCTTGAGGAAGGTCAGCCCGCGGTCCGCTACGGTGCTTTGGTCGATCTCCTCGGTCGAAAGGAATCCGACACCGACGTCCGAGCGGCCCGTTCCAGGATCGCCAGCGTGGGGTGGGCCTACGATCAACTGCGCCGCCAGGGACCGAAGGGATTCTGGGAGGCGCGCGAGCCCAGGAATGTCAAGGAGTGGGTCGACTTCCTCTACTTTCCCGTCTTCGGGGCAACGAACTGGAGGGCCTTGGTCCTCTCGGACTTTGGGCTCGATTCGACGAACCCTCGGATCAAGAAGATCGCAGACCTCCTATTCGAGTACAAGCTCCGTCTCAGTTCTCCCTTCAACTTCTTTCACGAGGAAATGTGCATCTCGGCGAACACCGCTCGAATGTTAACCCGGTTCGGGTACGCCGACGACCCCCGAGTCCGGATGCTCTACGACTGGTTGATCCAGGACCAACGGAAGGACGGTGGATGGAACTGTTCCCAGGGCACGCCCGGCACCCTGGACGTTTGGGAGCCCCTCGCCGCCTTCGCGGCGCTTCCGAGGGCGAAACGGACCCACCAATTGGAGGAGGCGATCTCGAGGGGTGCGGAGTTCTATCTCCAGCGTAAACTCTTCGAGGAGGGCCGACCGTACGCGCCTTGGCTTCGGTTTCACTATCCGAACCACTACTACTACGACATTCTAGTCGGGCTAGACGTGCTCACCCAACTCGGCTTTGCTGGCGACCGAAGGCTCCGTCCAGCCCTGAAGATTCTCAAGGACAAACGCCAACCTAACGGGACCTGGCTTATGGACCGTCTCCATCCCGACATCGGGCCTAAGACGACTATCCATCCGGACAAGGAGAAGATCAAGCCGCTCGTGATCGAGGAGCCGGGTAAGCCCAGCAAGTGGATCACTCTGAAGGCGCTCCGAGTCCTGAAGCGGGTCGAGGAAGGAGCTTAGCGGCGGGACCCACTCGCTGCGCCGGTTCCGTCGACTCTGCGAGAGTTGGTGGAACCGACAACACACCCGCGACGCCCGGTCGGGTGGTGTAGCGCAAGGAGAACCGCCCAGCTTAATTCGGTTAGTCGCCGTGGGGCGCTCGGGGAGGGCCCCGGGCGACGGAAGTGCCGACATCGACCCCCGAACCGGGGACCACGCCGGTAGTTGCTCCTCGGGTCAACTGGCCCGCAGTCGAGCGAGGGGGTGGGTTGCCCCTGGTATTCCTCCATGGGTACCCTCTCAACCACACGATGTGGTTGCCTCTGCTCGAGTTTCTCCCGGATGGGATCCAGGCCGTGCTGCTCGACCTCCCGGGGTACGGTCTGGCGGAAGATTGGCCGGTACCTGAGACCCTGGCGGGGTTTTCCGAGAGGTACACCGGTCCCTCGCAGTCCGGTTCGGGGACCGGTTGTGCTCGTGGGGCACTCCTTTGGTGGCTATCTTTCCCTCCAGTTGTACCACGACCATCCGGACCAGTTCCGAGGCTTGGTGTTGGCCAACACGCGCTCCGGTGCGGACAGTCCGGAGGCCCGAGAGAAGCGACTCGCGACCGTGCGACGCTTAGAGGATCCCAGTCAGACCCTCGACATCGAGGCGATGACGCGCGGCTTGGTCGCCCCAACCACCTGGGAAGCGGGGGGGCCGGTCGTCGAGGTAGCGCGAACCATGGTCCAGAGCGCCCGATCCCCGACAATTCGCAACACGCTAAGGGCGATGGCCGGTCGCCCTGACCTTACACCCGTCCTGGCCACAATCCGCGTGCCCTCCCTGGTGATTTGGGGAGAGGAAGATCAGCTGATTGCCCCCGCTGAGACCCAAGCCATGGTTGCCCGAATCCCGGACGCATCCGGTCAGGGAATCCCAGGTGCCGGACATCTGCCTTCCCTGGAGTCCCCCAAGCAGTTCTCCCGTGCGTTGGGAGAGCTTCTCCTCCGAGTTACATCCCGCTGACCGTGGCCAGGGGAGCTGCTCTTCTCCGGCTCGAGTTAGACATCTAATCTTGCGCCTCTCCCTCGAGGGGTAGGTGCATTCGCGCCTGCGCCGAGAGCTACGCGCTGCGAACCCGTTCGATCCATACGAAGGATGCAATGCTATCTCGATCGAAATGGCCCCGCCGCAGTCTTTGTCCGAATCTTTGACCCTCTCGAAACCGGCGCCGAACCTTGCCACCCGTGGAGCCTTAGAACCATGGGGCATGCCTCTCCCATCCCCCAGCAGAGGCTCCGCGAGAGGAAACGATGCAGCAACGCGAGCTTGGAAGGACCGGCCTGAGAGTTTCTGCCCTCGGGCTGGGTTGTATGGGGATGAGCTTCTCCTACGGCCCGCCGCACGACAAGCCGGCGATGATCTCCTTGATTCGGGCGGCCGTAGAACGCGGCGTCACCCTATTCGATACAACTGAGGCGTACGGGCCGTTCACGAATGAGGAGCTTGTGGGCGAAGCTCTTGCTCCCTTCCGCGATCGAGTCGTGATTGCCACCAAGTTCGGTTTCAGATTTGGTCCCAATGGAGAGCAAATTGGCCTCGACAGTCGGCCGGAGCACATCAAGGAAGTGGCCGAAGCGTCACTCAAGCGACTCAAGGTCGATGCGATCGACCTGTACCTATCAGCACCGTGTCGACCCAAATGTGCCAATCGAAGACGTGGCGCAAGCGGTCAAAGAGCTGATTCAGGAGGGCAAGGTCAGGCACTTCGGTCTCTCCGAAGCCGGAGTTGGAACCATCCGTCGCGCACATGCAATTCAGCGGGTCACGGCAGTCCAAAGCGAATACTCGCTGTGGTGGAGACGGCCCGAGCAGGATTTGCTGCCGACGCTAGAGAAACTTGGAATCGGCTTCGTTCCCTTTAGCCCTCTGGGTCGGGGGTTTCTCACAGGAAAGATTGACGAGACCACGAAGTTCGACGCTTCCGATTTCCGCAACATCGTTCCTCGCTTCACTCCGGAAGCCCGGAAGGCTAATCGTGCCGTGGTTGACCTACTCAGCGAGATTGCACAGCGAAAGCGGGCGACAGCAGCTCAGGTAGCGCTTGCTTGGTTGATTGCCCAGAAACCGTGGATTGTTCCGATCCCGGGCACCACCAAGTTGAACCGCCTGGATGAGAACATCGGAGCGACCCAGGTCGAGCTTACCTCCGGCGATTTACGTGAGATCGATCTTGCCGCCTCACAGATCACGGTGCAAGGGGCTCGATACCCCGAAGAGCTGGAGCGAAAGACTGGGCTCTGACCTCCCGTGAGAGCGGACCGCGTTCGGCAATGCCTCTCTGGGAGAGATTCAGCTTCTTCTCACCGCCGGCAGCGGGCGGATGCGCCCGACCTCACACCGCTCCTGAGGGCGGCTGCAACCGCACTGCGTTGACTGTTTTCACTGCCGTTGCACGGACTCGCACCTTCCGCAGCCACGTCGGATCGAGAGCGATTTCGCCCCCGGCCCCGGCCTACGTTCCTTAACTCGACTTATCGACGTTGTGCGGGCGGTGTCTCGGGTCGCGCCTTGTCGCAGGGTCACTACGACGTTCTTTTCGGTCTCTTCGCGGCGAGTGTTAACGCGTAGGTCAACGAGCGGGCCACCCATTGGCGCGCCTCGACTCGGTTCTCCACCACCGACCGAGGAATGACCCAGTACCCCTTCATTGCCCGGCCCGGCATCGGTTCGAAAGGGGCGAACCCGGCACTCGTCCTCGCCACCGTTCGATCGGACACTGAGAGTCGGACAAACAAGTTCTCACCAAACACGCCCATGAACAAGTTGCCATTTACGAATGCGGCAGGCTGACCGAACATCTTCTTCGAGGTAACTCCTCTCGTCGTAGGTGTTAGCTCCTCAAAGATCCGAGTCACACGCACGTCCGCCTTTGGAATCTTCATCTGACTCGCGCTCCTTGCCGGATTGGTGTGCCGACCTTCAACCCTTCGAGGGGGTCCGACGGTCGTTGCACCGTCCATTGCGGTCCCGCCAAAAGGTGCCTGTGCAATGGAGCTCGCACCTACTGCCGCGTTGGGTTCCGGAGGTGCGAGGCTGCATGCACCCACGGCTTACGCGCGAGGGGCAAACACGGTTACACCCGCGTGTTGGCATGATATTAGGCGCGAGTCCATGTGGTTCGTTCGGGCTATTGATGGATCGCACGAAGTACGCCGTCCGGCCGTTCGTTGACGCGGATTTCGAGGCGGCAGCCAGGATCAGGTACCGCGCTCGAACCCCGCCTTCCTCAATCGGCAGCGGAAATCCGTCATTGGGACGAGGTGTTGGCCACCGAACCGGGCCGGTTGAACCGGAAGCTCGCGGTCGAAGAGACCTCGTCCCGAGAGGTGGTAGCGTGGGGCTCCTTGACCCACACCGTCTTCAATTACCACCCTGACAAGTTCTGGATTCAAGTGGATGTCCTCCCGGTCCACCAGGCTCGCGGAATAGGATCCGAGGTGTACGCTCTCCTCGAGCGGGAGGCGGTGGAACGGAGGGCGGTCTGTCTCTGGGCCTCCGCACGGGAAGGAGACCCGCCTACCGAACGGTTCCTGCAGCGTCGGGGATTTACCCCCGTGCGAAAGGTCTGGCTGTCACGTCTGAACCTGGTCGACCTCGACCTGTCGAAGTTCCCTGACCGCTCGAGGGAGCTGAGCGAGCAGGGCATTCGAATCACCACACTAGCTGAAGAGGGGGCAAAACGCCCCGAAGTTCGGAAGCGACTCTACCGGCTGGGCCGGATCACTTCCAAAGATGTTCCTCGGTTGGGTGATTACACCCCAGTGACCTTCAAAGAGTTTATCGCCGTCGACGTGGACGGCCCCAAGGCGATCCCGGAGGTGACGTTCATCGCCATCCACGGAGACGAGTATGTGGCGTGGAGCACTCTCGAGCGGGAACTAGGCTCGCCCGACAGCATTGGGGTCGGTTTCACGGGGACCCTTCCGCAGTTCCGGGGTCGTGGTATCGCTTCGGAGCTCAAGCGTTGGGCGGTCGAGGACGCTCGGGCCCACGGCTATCAGTCCCTGATCACCGGCAATGACTCGAGCAACAAGCCGATCTGGGCCATCAACGAGAAGCTGGGATTCCGCCCAGAGATTGTCTGGGTCAACGCGGAGAAGGCCCTCACCTCCCCCGAGAAGAGGGCTTGAGACCCATTCGCACCGATTGCTCGGGCCTCTCGCGCTCACCGGTGCATGGATGCTACAGCGCGCGCCCGATCGACTGGGTGCAACCGGAATCGCACCTCCCAGGGCGAGGAGTGCCTCAGGTGGAAGCCGAACCTTGTACCCATGGGGCTCGGCTCCCGTTTCGAAAGATTAGGCGACGGCGTAGCAAGCGACGCTCATCGGTGAACCCCTTTAGCGAGGAGAGCCCGCGGTCCTCGAATTGGAGAGGGGAACCGGCCACGAGGTCCCGAACCGTGCTGGAGACCAGGATCTCCCCGGGGGCAGCTGCACCAGATATTCGCGCCGCGAGGTGGACCGCGATTCCACCAATGTCGTTCTCGATGAGTTCACACTCTCCGGTACGCAGACCGGCCCGGCTCTGGAGTCCGAGCTCCGCGAGGGAGTCCCGTACCGATCGCGCGCACTGAATCGCTCTCGTCGGCCCGTCGAAGATAGCGAGGAAGCCGTCTCCGGTGTTCTTGACTTCGCGTCCTCGGTAGCTGGCAACGGACCGACGGCCCACCTCATTGATCTGGAGGAGCAGGTCGCGCCACTTGGTGTCACCCATTCCTGCCGCCTTCCGGGTTGATTCGACGATGTCGACAAACAAGATCGTCGCGAGCACTCGGTCCGACGAGGCTTCGGAGCGTGACCCGGTGAGGAATTCCTGGCACGACGCGACAACCTGGTCCACCACGTCGTAGATCGAGTGAGTCTCCCCCGGCCATTCGAGAAATTTTGCCCCGGGATTCTGGACGCCACGTCGCGGGCCGCGTATACGTTCGCAACGGGGTCTCCGGTCCGATTCATTACTAAGGTGGGAACTCGGATTGTGGGCAGGACATCCCTTGTGTCGATTTCGGCGTTCACAGTTTCTAACGCGGCCATCGCCGCGGGACTCGCGCCGGCCCGGCCATACCGAACGAACCAGTCGACGTAGGCGGGATCCGCGCCCTTCCCCGCTCCCGCCCCGGGACCGGTGATGTAGGACCGTGTCAAGCCCTCCTCGGCCAACTGCTTGACCATCCGCTGCTGATCCTCACGGCTGAGCCCCCACGGATAATCGGGAGTTTTGGTCCAGCGCGCTTGCACCCCCCACAGAAGCAACGCCCGAGTACGTTCAGGGTAGGTTGCGGCGAAGACGCAGGCCATCGATCCTCCCTCCGAGAGTCCAAAAATGGCGGCCCTCTCGCTCCCGGCTCCGTCCATGACGGCTCGGATGTCATCCATACGCTCTTCGAGGGTTGCGGCGTTCGTGGGACGGTCCGAAAGCCCGGTCCCGCGCTTGTCGAATCGAATGAGGCGGCAAAACGAACTGAATCGCTCTACGACCCGCGCCCTGGCCGGCCATTCCCAGTCAAGGTCCAGATGGGAGACGGTTCCGGGAGCCCATACCATGTCGAACGGACCACTGCCCGTGACCTGGTAGGCAATGCTAACCTCTCCGCTCTTCGCGTATCGTGTTTCTGGTCGCACGGCCGGATTCGGGGGCGCCGATTCCCACGTACGGCCATGCCGACGACCTATGAGAGAATGCCGAGGGCGGGCGAGGAGGGCCGGATCACGATACGACAGCGTTGAGACTCATTCGGCGTCGGATCTCCCTGAGAAGGAAGGCGTGGCATCGCGCTTGCAACCAAACCCTCTCGAGCGAAGCGGAGCCCGAACTACGCTCGGGCGGTTCCTCAGTTTGATTAGGGCACGCCCAATAGGGAGCTCATGGCCACGGACGAATCGGTGGTCGGGGCCGGTTCGAATACGGACGGAAGCGTCCATCCGTCGAACCAGGCCATGTACAACGACGCCAACGAGAACCGATCGCTCACGGCCGGACTGGGAGCTACCTGTATCGCAGTCCTGACCTTTGTTCTCATCTTTCTCTACGATCGCGCGAATGCCGGACAGATCAACAACGTGCTGTTCCAAGCCACGCTTCTGATCATCGTTGTCAGTCTCTCCCTGATCTCGCTATCCTCGCTGAACTATTGGTTCGTGATGGAGGCGTTCCGCACTACCCCGAAGCGCGCGGCGGCGTACCAGCGCCGAGCGGACGGTTTCTTCGCCTCGAGTTTGGTCCTCCTGCTCCTTGAACCGACCTTGATCCTGGTCACGGTCAAGTTGTACTACGTGGGTGCAATCGCACTCGCGTTGTGGGGCGTCGGAATCGCCGTCCTTGCCTTGGGATGGCGGGAACTACGGTGAGCCGCCACCGACAGTCAGTGCCCCGCCCCCTACGCCGAGCTGTGTGCAATCGCTCTCCCAACCCCCTTGGTGGGGGAGGACGCCAAGCACATACTGTCTGCAGTTGCTCATCGCCCTCTGTGCTCGCGACCCGTCCACCTCGGGGCGTCCCACTATGCTGAGGAACCTGTGTTGTCCCCCTCTCACCCATGGTTCCCTGGGGCTTCAGCGGTGGAGACAGATGACTTCGAACGGGTGGACGACTTCACCCGTGTGACCATCCGGTGGAAGTTCCAGCGACCGGAGGACCGGGACAAGATGGGGGGGCCCGGGACGGATCGGGCGGCCAGCGTCAGGTGGGAGAACGTCGACACACTCATCGAGAAGGGTACTTACGGAGTCGGTCGATGCCGAGGCACAAGGGCGGCTCAATGACGCGAAAGATCACCGCAAGTCTCTACATGACCCTGGACGGCCGGGGCGGGTTCCCGAAGTACCCCGGCTCCGACCGGCCGCAGAAGGAGCCCAACGATATGTGGCGAGAGATGTGGCTGAACCGGTTTGATGATGTGACCACGGTCATCATGGGCCGGCGGTCCTTCGTCGGCCACCGAAGAGTCTGGAGCGAGAAGGCTCGGGAGAAGAGCGACCCCCAGTTCGCCTGGGATTACTCGCGGTGGCTCGATGGCGTCGACAAGGTCTGCCTGTCGCACCGTCTGAAGTCGCCCGGGTGGGAGAATTCCCGGATCATTAAGGGCGACCTCTCCAAGATCGTGGCGAAATTGAAGCGCGAGAAGGGCGGGAACATCATCGCGGAGGGGGGCCCGCGCCTCATCCAGGAGTTCATGCGGCGTCGGTTGGCCGACGACTACTGGCTCGTCGTGCAGCCGGTGGTCTGGGGCCAGGGCCCCCGATACTGGGGTTCAATGAAGGAACAGCTCACCCTCAAGCTCCTCTCGTCGAAGGTCCTGGAGGACGGGGAATTGCTCCTCCACTACCAGACGGTACGATAGGGCACGGTCGGAGGAAGATTGCCCCGGTCCGTTAGTGTCGCGGTCGCAATCGGCATTCAACAAGGGGTGGTGGGTGTATGCGCTTGCACCCATGGTCGAGCGCGGTTGTAGGCTCCGAGTTTATTGATTAGTTCGCCACCAGAACCCCGCACAAATCGCTATAACTATCCGCGAACCCCCTGAGCATGGCGCGGACGAGAGGGCCCCGCGTTGTCCTGCCGGAGGTTCCGGCAGGTGGGGCCCGAGAAGTGTATCCGGTCCCCAGGCTGTTTCGTCCTGCTAGGCGTACTCCTCCAGGCCGGTTCCCGCTGCTGAAGGTCTTTGTCGGACTCGAGAGGACGGTTCCGTTCCGAAAGTATCCGGGAGACGACCGCAGGATCCTGGAGATCGCTGAGAGGACTTGGGCCCATATCTCCGATGGCCCGGGCTGGATGTACGTGGCCCCACCTAAGACCCCTCCCGAAATCCTCGCCGTTGGGTTTCGGATGGTGGAAACTCCGAGAGATGTGATCGTTGTCTCCCGAGCCCATCTCGCCAACAGTCCCCGCATGGACGTCTATCTGGATGTCATCCACGAGTTCCTGCATATCCTCCAGCGGAAGCAGGGACGAGATATCTGGCCCCACCGAAGCATCCCGTACGCAGATCGGCCCACTGAGATCGAGGCCTACGCATTCTCCGTTGCCGAGGCCCGTAGGTTAGGCGTGCCTGACAGCTACCTCCGACAGTACCTCCACGTGACGTGGATCAGAAAGGCCGAGTACCTGCGCCTTCTTCGGAACGTGGGAGTGACCCCGGGGCGATTGGGCCCACCCGGTCGCATAGCGAGCCCCTAACGCAGCCCTCGGCGCGATCGACCCCGCACCGCTTCTGAGGGCGAGTTACGGGTCTCTTGCACCTATCTGAGGCGGGGAGTCAATTCAACCCTTGGCTCGGAGGGGCAGGGGTGGGTCGGCGATTTTCAGTAACTGCTTCCCGACATTGGCACTCTCGAAGAGCCGGGCAAAGGCTGCGGGAGCGTGCTCGAGTCCGACGACGATGTCCTCCTTCGACTTCAATTCCCCGGATCGAAGCCACTTCCTCATGGCCGCGACCGCTTCCGGAAACCTCGGGAGGTAGTCCTTCGCGAGAAGACCCTCCATTCTTCCGTTGATCATGCAGAGGGCAAGGTAATTCTGCGGGCCGGGTGGGCTCGCTGCCGGCCCGTACCGGGAGGTACCTCCGCAGACCACTACTCGGCCGTTCTGGCGCAACCGAATCAAGGCCTCGTCAAGAATCGCGCCCCCGACGTTATCGAAGAAGATGTCGATTCCCTGGGGGCATAGCTCGTCGAGCCGCTTGCCGACATCCTCCTCGCGATGGTCGATCACCCCATCTAGCCCGGCCTCGCGCAACAGCCAATCGCACTTCTCCTTCCCGCCGGGCGATCCCAATGACCCGAAGACCCTGGATCTTCGCGATTTGAGCCGCGACCGAGCCGACGCCCCCCGCGGCTGCCGACACCACAAAGGTCTCGCCGGCACGGGGTCGACCGACATCGAGCACTCCGAAGTAGGCGGCCATGCCGGTGACCCCAAGAGTTCCCAGAGCGAGGTTGGGCGGGATTTCCGGGGAAAACTTCCTGGTAGGGAGGAATCCCCGGCCGTCGATGGCGGAGTAATCCTCCCACCCAGCGAAGCATTCCACCAGGTCACCCGGCTCGAAACCGGGAAGCCTTGACTCGAGAACCTGGGAAGCGAGGTTGCCCTTCATCACTCCGCCGAGCGGGACCCCGTCCTCCGACTCAGAGGAGTTCATGGCGAGTATGGCCGTGGGGTGGAGAGAGATCCAGAGATTGCGAACCAGCGCCTGACCCTCTGCAGGTGACGGAATGGACTCCTCGGCCCAGCGGAAGTTGGCCTCGCCTACCTTCCCCTCGGGGCGCTTCGCGAGAAGCCATCGACGATTGATTCCTGTGGGCATGCGCAACCTTCGTCGAGCTCCCTTAGGCGGACGCGGCACCGAGAGTGGCTGGAACTACAAATAGTCTTGAAAACCCACCAAGCTCGCGGCGGAGACGAGTGCTCGACCTGCACCTGAGACTTCGGGGACCTCCGGGGAATCCGAGATTGCCGATTCTCGGGGCACGTCAGGATAAGGGGCGGGTGCAAAGACGCTTGGTGTCTACAGTCGCGCGCGTTCTCCCAACTCGCCCCTCGCCCACGAGCGGAGCCTCAGGCGTCGGGCGCGTACCCTGCCGGCGGACCGGAGCACCGCGAGCGCGTCCACCGTCACCCAGTCGTTCATCCCGTGCCCGGTCCCGCCCCAGAGGACCGAGTCGGTTCCTCGTCGAGGGCGCTCGCCGGGAAGGTCGTAGTACCGGCCCTCCGCCCGCCATCCACCCCCGGGAAGCTCCTTCGATTCGAGCAGGTCGAGCGCGTCGGTGCATCTGGGGTCGCGAACCTGTCCCATCGCGGCCATCGCCTTGAGCCCGCCCAGGAAGTCGTAGTGCCAGTAGAGCGGGTAATGGAGGCGAGCAAACTCCCAGTGGATCACCTTGCCGTTCGCGACCCGGCGGTACAATCGTCGGCGCAGGATACCTCGCTGGCGCGGCGCGCAGCTTCGACGGCGTTAGCGTTCTTGCGCGCTGTCCCGTATGCGTAGAGGCCTATCATGGGGATCAGCGTCTCGCCGAACGAGGACGTGTCCGCCGTGGGATTCGGGTCGCAGTTCCATCCGCCGTCGGGCCATTGCCAGTGGATCAGCCGTTCGGCGAGCCGTCCGCACGCCTCGGGGGAGAAGCCCAGCCTGGTAGTGTACAACAGGGCGTTCCCTTGCTGCGAGGCGCAACGCCGGTACCGGCCCTCTAGGCACGGCACTCCCCAGGAAGTCCCCGTCGGCCGCTTCTGGACCCCGGCGTCGTACTCCCGGAAGTAGTTGGGCCCGAGCCATACGTTGAGGGCTCGGTCGATTCGGGGCCGGAGGGACGCGTCGCCCGCAGGATAGCCGAGGTCGGCGAGGTGAGCGAGAGCCCAGTGAATCCCCGTCCACTTCCAGTAGACCCCGAGAGGGACCTTCCGAGGTCCGGGGCGGGCACGCTCCTTCAGCAGCACCCGGGTCCGGCCGCTCCGGCGGACCTCCTCCTGCAGCCTGTGGATGGACCCTGAGTCAGGATCTTCCCCAAGGACGTGGACGCGCGCCTTCCAGCGAATCGACGGCTCGCGCGACTCCAAAAGGCGAGCTATCACGTCGCTCCGGGGCACGGCCTCCGGACGGGCTTCCTCCTCTTTTCGATAACGCCGCTCCGCGGGACGGCCCTTCGCTGCCCGTGGGCCCCCTCCCCCATCCGTCGAGCGGCGCCCAGCTTCACGAGCGTACTACGGGTCTCTCCCCCTTCCTGACCCTCCCCCTTCGGGGTTGCCCCTCGAGAAATTGCCCTGAAACGCGCCGGGAGACACTCTTCCCCGAGGGAACGCGCGCGACTTGAGCCACGCAATAACACGGGCACTCAGGAAGCCATCACCGGCCGATAGGTAACGTGCGTCCGTCTACCTCCACGGTCGCGCCCGCGGTAATCGCCCATCCAAAGAATGGCGACTTGTTCTTCCCGCCGAGATTCCGGTTTCCGCCCACCGAGACCATGATCGCCCCCATCTCGATGTCCTCCAACTGAGGCGTGTCGTGAAGTTCCGGGTTCAGTCCGATCGAGAAGAAGCCCGGTCGGTCACGGCCCTGGCCCCCCTTTCGGTAAGGACCCTCGAAGCGTTCCGACCCGCCGTCGAACTCATGCTCGACCAGTCGCCCCCCGGAGAAGTGGAACGTGGGTCCCGTCGCTTTGCCGTCGTCGTAGTAGCAGGTCCGGTTACCCACGATTGTTCCTTCGGCGACCGACTCGTCCAACGCGACCCGGATGGCCCCGGACGGGAGGTTGGCGAGCATGTCGAACCGGCGTTTCGAGTCGCCCACAACCGGGCGGCCGACGTAGGAGCGGGCTGGACGCTTCGCGAGCCCCAGAGTGAGGTCGGTTCCATTCGAGTGCGAGATCCTCAACCGTCGGCCTGATTGCAGCGCCTTCACGATCGGAACCGCACTCCTAGCAAGACGATTCGGGTCGACCAGCGTCGCGGCGGCGACCTGGTTGGACCACGTCGCTTGGTCGACCCCATAGACGTTGGCTAGGGTAGGGTAGGGCCGCCCGAGCTCGAGGCGTGCTCCGCGCAGCCCTGCCTTTCGGGCCGCCTCGTACCAGTGGTCGTTGAACCGGAAGATCGCGGTCTGCTGCGAGGCCGGGAGGGCATTCATCCGGAGACGGTCTCCCGGCCCCCACATGTGGATGTAGACGTCTGTCTTGGATAGAGCGGCCCACTCGTGTCCGGCAGGCGTACCCAGAATCTTTGCCTCGCCGCTCTCGATGGCGTCCCAGTACCCGGACTCGTCCTCGTAGAGTACCATCGGTAGGGCCTTCAGCCGTCGGGCCTCCCGGGCCAGGGCTACCGCCCAAGGGAGCGTGTGCGGCCAGGCTTCGATGGTGACCCGCTCTCCCGGTTGAACCTGGAGGTTCCTCTTGAGTACGGACTCGGCGACCTTCGACACTTGCGATTCTGACGGGGCCGTATCTGCCATGACCCGTCGAGCGTTCACTCCTATTTATTCCTCGAATCTGCTGGTCCCGGGGTTCCCCTACCTTGCCCGATCCCTGCAGTGACGCTCGTTTCCGTGCACCTGAGCCCGTATGGAGGGCCGACGAGAGCGCGTCTACCCGAACCGAGGAACCCTGCGGGGATGAACCGGGTCGAATCCGAGCCGAGCGAGCAGTTGCGACTCGCAGCGCACCCAGATCTACTGAACTGCAGGTCCGCTCCGATTGCCTCTCTGCTTTGCCGGCTTGAGAACACGGTAGACCGCCAGGAAGATGGTAGGCTTCCCGGCGCTCCGAGGCCAACGGTAGGCGCGACAGGGCGTGCGGGGATGCAGTACCGAGGAGATCGCCCGGACCGAGGGTTCGGGGTTTAGGTTCGGTTCCCTGGAATTCCACCCTGAGCCGTCCTTGAATCACCACGATCAGGTCGGTGCGTGGGTAACGAAACCAGCGTCGGTCGATCCTTTCCGCGCCCTTCGAAACCCACACCGCCTCGATTCCCTCCCCTGAGTAGAGGAGGCCCACGTCCCCCGTGAGAGAGGAGCGGATCTCAACCGCTTCGCGGGACAATATCCGGAAGACTCGCGCACCTCCCAGAGCCGCCTCATGGGAAGGTGCGCCGGAGATCCCGGTGTGACTCCGTGCCATATCGGTTCACGGCTTACTCATCGTTCGTCCTATTAAGCCGGGCCAGGGCGCAGGGTCCTTCATCGGCCACCTATCGGGCGCCTGTGTGCCATGCGCCTCAATCCCCGCCTAGGATGGTTGGTTGCGCGATTCCCAAAGTTCTTCGAAACATCGAACTTCGGTAACGTTATGGGTACCGAAGAGAACAAGGAAGTCGTCAGACGTCAGTTTGAATGCCTTAACGCAGGAAACATCGATGGCGCGACCGCGTTGTGGGCGCCCGAGGGGTTCAACCATGGGAGGAAGGTGGACCGTGCTGGCCTTTCGAAGGTTTACGAAAGTCTTCGATCCCTCCAAGAACGCCACACTCTGCACGAGATGGTCGCAGAGGGGGACTGGGTCGCGGTACGGACCACCTGCTCCGGTGTCCACGCCTCTTCGCCGAAGATACCCGTCAACAGCGGGATTTTCTCGAATGTGAGTCCCACCGGACGGTCCTACCAGGTGCAACACCTCCACCTGTTCAAGGTCATCCACGGGCAGCTAACGGAGCACTGGGCGAATCGCGACGATCTAGGTGCGGCGACACAGGTTGGATTCGTGCTAAAGATGTCATCGACCTGACGGCGCGGGGCATCGAAGTTTCCACCAGGGCCAACTGTGCCCAACACCACTTTCAGCGAGAGTGGGTGCAATCGAGAGAGGCACCCACACTACTGCCTCCGTCGGGAGATCCTGGTCTTTGCCGGGAATCGACCCCAAGGAAACCAACGGCGAGGTTCGGTTTTAGAGGATAGGCGGGCCGCGGCGCGCTCGATCGCGAGCTGGGCTGACACGACCGAGCCGGGAAAGCGAGGCGTTCGGGAGGTGGCACTCCACGCTGCCCAACTCTCGGCTTCCAGGGCATGAGATCCGGTGCTCGTGTGCAGGGACCGTGTGAGGACCAGCAACCGCTGCTCAAGGTCTCGAAGCGCAGGTCGGAAACTTTGTGATCCCGCCAGGAAATCGGGTGGGAGCCGGTCGCTCCGGAGCGTCTTTTCGCGCTCGATACGGGTCAATAGTTGCTGCGCAACCGCGCTCAGCCCGTCCATCTGCCATTCGCTTCGAGCTCCGCCGATTCTGACGAGTGCCGGCCACAGGCGCCTGTGGACAAGCGTAAGCTTTCCCCGCCAGAGTCTTACGGTCAGCACTCCGGAATCGGTGTCAAGAGACTCGCCCACTTGGTAGATCAACTGACCCGCCGGATGGCCCCACCACGACCCGGTAACGGGGACTCCCGCCACGATTGAGACGAGTGAAGGAGCTGTTGGGTCGGTTACCGGCAGCACGCCGAATCGGCCGAGGTCCTGCTTCACCCGAATCAGCGCGAGTCGGACCTCCTCGGCGGTCATGGCCTCGGAGATGAAGAATCGGCCCGTTCTCGCCCTCCTGAAGGCAGGCGTGCAGCGCCTTCCAACCAGCCGGGCAGTACCAACGGGCAAGGCTGATGGGGGGGTGGCCTTCGCCCGGTCGAGCATGCGGCTCGTGCCGGCTGGTTCAGCGTACTACCCCTTCGCGTAGTTACTCGCCCCGGCCCAATCAACCAGCACGACGGGTTCCTTTCCAACTACCCACGCATCGTGTCCCGATGGCAACGCTACGACCTCGCCAGGGCCGACCTCGAACTCCGAGCCATCGCGCATCTTGACGTGAAGCCGACCCGATACCTGATACTGGAAATGCGGAGCTTCGCACCACTCCGTCTTTGCGACAGGCTTAACGTGTGTCGACCAACGCCAGCCCGGCTCGAGCGTCAACCGCCCGACGACCCCGCCCCCGATCTTTACGAGCTCGACCCTTCCCTTTTCGAACGTGCGAACCTCATCCGGCGATCCAAAACCCTTCCGCTCTGACGTCGCCATCCTGCTGCTCCTCTCCACGCCACTCGGGAGACTCTGAGGGTTAGTCCTGTCGCTGGTTAATCCTTGTCATGAGGGGCCTTTCTCGGGCCGCCCACGACCGCCAATCTCGGGGTCCCCAAACGGTGGGCGACGTCACGCCAATCTCCCCACCGTTGGGCTCCCCCGGTCGTTAGACAGGACTCGAATCATTGACCCACCCCCGCAGCTTCACGAGGCCGGTGTAGAGGCTCTTGACCGGTGTGGGGTCCCGCGTTTACGCCGAATCGCCCGGGTCTGGGCGCAATGAAGCTTGTACCTAGGCGCTTAGATCTGCGCCAGCGCGACCTCCTCGAGGTCTTCCTAACTCGGGGGATGTGCCGAGGGTGGTTGTAACTGATTGCGCCCCCGCGAGCCGTGCCGGCCGAGGAGGGGGGCGGCGCAGATCATGCCGCGGTTCAGCACCCAGAGCTGTGGGTTTCTTATCTCTAGAGACGTTGGGGGTTCTATGGTGGCCCGGACTTTCGTCCTTCGCGGTCGCAGGCCCCCCGGGCGCGACGATGCCTAAGGAGCCGTACTCAGAGCGGGAGGTTGCCCCGGGTGTCTGGCAGGTGGCCGGATTCCACGGTTGGGGCTCCGGTGTGAATGCCGTGGTCCTGAGCTCGGGCAAGCACGCGATCCTCGTCGACACGCTCTACATGCCCAAGGAAGCACGTCGGCTATTCAGGTCAATCCGGAACCGGGGTCTCGAGCTGGTAGCCCTCGTCAACACCCATTGGCACACCGATCACACCGTGGGAAACTCCTTGTTCGACTGCCCGATCTGGGGCCAGCGGCTCGGGCCGAGATACCTGAAGCGCTACTGGCCGCAGTGGGTCGGCCGGCCTCGCGACCCACGAGCTGGGGGCCTTCGGCTCAAGCTTCCGGATCGACTTTTCGCCCGGCGGGCCTCACTCGACCTTGACGGGGAAGTGGTCCAGCTGATCCATCTGCCTGGGCACACTCCGGACTCCGTCGGCGTGTTCCTGCCGGAGCGTCGAATCTTCGTCGCGGGAGATGCGGTGATGGAGCTCCCCTTCGTGCTGTTCGGCAACAGCCTGGACTCGATCCGCTCGCTGCGGCTGATCCAGCACCTCCGACCTCGAATGATACTGCAGGGGCACGGTCCCCCGTGCTCGAGCGACAGGTTGAAAATGGACATCCGGTACCTGGAAAAGGTCAGGAGGATTGCCAGGAGCTTGCACGCTTCTGGCGTGGCACGAAAGACGTTCCTTGCGATGCCACTCGAGGATTTCCTTCCGTCCTCCCGTGCGCGAGCCCTGGGAGATTCGTGGGGGGAGGCTCATCGGGGTAACCTCGAAAGGATCTGGAACGAGGTGGCGAGGGCCAGGTAGATCGCCCGCAAGGAACCAGCCCTGAAACTCTCGCTTTGGCGCGGAACCGGAACTCGAGAATGGCACGGATGCCATGGCGCTGACGCGGGCTAAGCGTTCACCCTACCGTCGACGACGCAGGGGTCCGCCTGACAGGATTCTGAGTCTCGTACGCAGGTGAGGAGTCGGCCCGGCGGCACTCGCTCTTTCGGAGGCGGCTGCGCCGGATTCGAGCGTTCCCAAACCATGCATAGATTAGGATGAACCAGCCCTGTTCCGTCGGTGGCGACCCGCATCTGCCCAGCCTGCGGCACTCCCATTCCAGGGGGGAGCACCTTCTGCGAGAGGTGCGGCAGCCGCATCCCGGCCGTGAGGCCGGACCGGATTGTTGGCCGCTACACCGCCCTTCGCTTCCAGGTCGACCCCATCGAACCACCGCCCGAGCGGGATATCCGATGGCCCATCCTGGTCCTGGGGGTCTGCTCGCTGGTCGTCTCGGGGGTCCTTCTGACGGTCTACGCTCTCGTCAACGGGGCGACGGCCGGCTCGGAATTGTCGTGCGGGAGCGGTTCCGCGTCTCCTTGCGCCTCGGCCGTCGTTGAGTATGTCTTCCTCGTACCTGGGTTAGCTCTCCTTGCCGTCGGAGTCGTTGCTGTCGTCGCCGTTCTGCTCGAAATCTTGTGACCAGGGCAGAGTCTCCTGCACGGTGCGTTCGACATTGGGTCCTGCAGAGGTCAATCTGGCCGCGAGTCGAGCGTTGCCACTTCCGGGGAGCCATCGAACCTCATCCTGGGGTTGACCTCACGAGCAGCCCCCTAGGTAGGGGAGGGTCCGCCCTCCTCGGGACCGAGTGGGGCGGATAGTACGTCGATGGTCCCAGCGCCTCCGTTGCCTGGGAATGAGTCGGTGTAGTTGGTCGGATCCGCGAAGGCGGTGCCCATCCGAGGAGCGAGTCCCCCCGGTGTCGAAGAGGATCTGGACATTGGTTGATCGGGACAAGGCAGCCCCGGGTCAACGGGCTGACCCTGCGAAGTGCGAAGGTTAACCGCTGGTTGGCCACTATCGGTCAAGCCGATGGACCCGTTCAGCCATCTCCTCCTGGGATACCTCCTCGGATTCGGCATCTGGGGCCCGACAGGCCTGCAGTATGTCGTGGCGGCGGCGATCGCCGGTGCCCTCCCGGATATGGACATTACGTTGTATCCGCTCTCCCGTCGGTTTCCCCTCCTTCGTCATCGCGGGGTTTCTCACTCGATCCTGGGAGTCACGGTCCTTGCCGTGGTCGGGTGCTTCCTGGTGCCGCCCCTGATGGCCTGGGGCCTCGGCCCCGAATTCGGGCGGGGGTCGATCGTCGCGTTCTTCGTCGCGCTTGAGGTCGGCGGCCTCTCGCACGTGTTCCTGGACTCCCTCGACCATTGGTCGGTACCGATTCTTGCGCCCTTTTCGTCGCGGGAGTACCACTTCGACGTGGACCGGATCATGAACATCGGATCGATGGCGTTCACCGTGATCGCGTATGCGACGCTCATCTACGAGCGCGGGCGCGTCCCGGTTGAATTCTGGACCGACACCACCTGGGCCCTCCTCGTGGCGGCGTTGTTCTACTTTGCCGTGCGGATCCTGGGCCGCTGGCGAGCCGGCGCGATCCAGCGGCGTGAGGGATACTCCGCGGTGATCCCTCAGGGGAACCCCTTGGTCTTCGCTTTCTTCGGAGAGGAACGAACCCTCGACCACGTCCGGTTGCGAACTGTCCGCTACCATTTGCTCCTAGGTTTCGAGGCGCCTCCGAGGTCGTTGGACATCCCGATCCCATCCGCCAGTTCGCTACCCGTACCGGATGGGTCCGCGGCCCTAGCGCGAAGCTACCCCGTCGCCCTGTCTTCGAGCTGGACGCTGGGAGAGACCCACCACTTTGCCGAGATCCGCGCCTTACCCGGCGGCTTCGACATATTCTGGTATTCCCTCGAGTTTAGCTTCTGGGGCCGTGCGGCGGGAGTGCTGGCGCACGTCGACGCGCTGAGCGGCACGGTCACCACACGGAACCGGTGGAGGGTACCGGCGAGAGCCTGGAACTAGTGGCTACGCCAAAACCTCACCACGGAGACGCTCTCTCTGCCATCGTGAGTGACTCGGCGCACTCGGGCTTCCCCGCCTCGTTGTGAGGTGGGAACCCGTTCGATGATCCCGACCGGCGAATCCCCCAGGCCAAGCCGCCAGAGACGGTCGGTGATGACTCAGGAATCGTCTTTTTGTTGGTCCAGGCCTGTCAGCTCCTTATGTCGCGACCCGTGGGCGCTGCGGTGCTCACGTTCATCGGAGGGCTCTTCATCCTCGCCGGAGGGCTGATCTTCGCCCTGATCGGTGCCTTTTTCGCGGTCTTTGGCCTTGTTAGCGGGATCTTCCTGCTCGGGCTCTTGGTCGGGCTCCTTACTCTCGTCATGGGCGTGCTGATGATTGCGCTCCCTTCGGGGCACGCCGTCTGGGGCCTCATCGCGATCGTTCTGGCCCTAGTCGAGCATCCCGGTTGCGTTGGGCGGGTTCATCCTCGGCTTCGTGCTCACCTTGGTCGGTGGCATTCTGGCCGTGACGTGGCGGCGACCGGCCGAGCGGGTCATCACCGTCGACGGACATAGGGTCCCTCCGCCCGCCGGGTAGAACTTCGACCCGCGCGAAGCGACGGCCGATTCCACCCCATCGGAGCGCTTCATTCTCGTCGGGGGTGCCATCCGGAGCTGCGATCCGTCCTGCACCTCATCGCGGTCCGGTTCGTGAGGACTGAGATGGTTTCGCCATCAGCCACCCTTTCCGAGTCCCCGGAGACCGACCCGGGATTCGCCAGATTGGTGGCCCGGGAGACACAATTTGGCCGCGTCGTCAGCCTCGGTCACAAGACGGGCAGCTCGGTCTTCAGGAGCCTCCGCCGTGACGCTACGTGCCGCCTATCGGAAGCGAGCGAACCCGGGCCTCCGAACCGGGGAGATCTATTCTCCCTCCCCGCTAACTAGACGAAGACGCGAACCTTGCCGTTGGAGCTCTCTAAGGGGAGCGGCGTGAGGGGTCGACATTCTGTCCGCGCAAAGATCGGACCCATGCGCGCCACCGCCTCCAAGAACTCCGGCGGGAGTTTGTCCATCCCGGGCATCGACAACACCGGCTGGCCGCGGACCTCACCGGTGCGCGCGTCGAAGACCGCGCTGTGCTGCGGGCACTTCAGCACCCCGCTCTTGAACGTCCCCAGGTCCAGGGGAGCGTTCATGTGACCGCACCGATTGACGTACGCCCGGAGCTCGCCACCTTCGTTCAGCACCAGAACTTCCTCTCCGTTCGCCTTGCCGTGGGTCATTTCCCCCGGCTTTAGGGACTTGGCTTCATGGATTACCTGCCAGGACTTCATGGGCATCGCCGCAGCACAGAATATTTCGTACCTACTTAAACTTTGAACAGTAAAGTGCAGTAACCTTTTTGAGCTGGCCGGGTTAGAGCTGGTCGAATGTCGGGATCCCGGCTCCAACCCAAGATTCCCCATTGCGATTTCGAGGGGACGTTTCGCCTGCTGGGCCAGAAGCACTCGCTCCACCTGCTCTGGGCGCTCTCCGAGAAGAGTCCCCGGCGGTTCAATGAGCTCCGGGCGAGGATCGGGGCAAACACCGCCACGCTGACGACCCGTCTGCGGCAGTTGCAGGATCTCGGGCTGGTCCGACGCGACGTCATCCGTGTCCTCCCGCGCAGGGTGGAGTATCGGCTGACCCAGATGGGGCGCGACCTCGTGAAGATCTTTAGACCAATCACCCTGTGGCGCGCAAAATACTCGTAGTGAGGAGCCGGGCGGTCGACGGTTCGGGAACCTCAATCGAATGAGTCGGATGGGGGCGAAGTTCCAGGACCATTGACCGACCTCACGACTTCCACCAACGGTGCTTCGGAGCCTTCGACGAACGGGTCGACTCCTGCCCCGACGAGCGAGTTCGAGTTCCTGATCACGGTCGGGATCCTCCTTGCCCTCCTGATGGGCGCACTGGATCAGTTCGTCGCGCTCACCGCACTGCCGAACATCCTGGACGATTTTGGGCAGCCGGGCACCAGCGGGGTGTTCGTGATCAGCGCCTACGTCATCGCCTCCACCACCGCCATTCCGCTGTTCGCGAAGCTGTCGGACATCTGGAGCCGACGAAATGTGTTTCTCGGCGGCCTCACCGTCTTCATCGCAGGCTCGATCCTTTCCGGGTTGAGCCAGAATCTCCCCGAGCTCATTCTCTTCCGCGCGGTTCAGGGGTTTGGGAGTGGGGGCTTCTTCCCCGTCGGCATTGCTATCGTGGCGGTGGTGTTTCCGCCAGCCACCCGCGCGAGGGTGATTGGCGGCCTCTCGGGGGTCTTCGGAATCGCGGTAGTCGCCGGACCCCTCCTCGGGAGCGCCATCGTAACCTACACTACCTGGCGGTGGGTGTTCTACGTCAACATCCCCATTGGTCTCGCGGGATTCGCCCTGATCGCTCTTACGCTGGGACCGCTTCGCCCTGAGCGCGCCCGGAAGTTCGACCTCGGCGGTACGGCACTCTTGGCCGGGTGGGTGGCGGCCGTGATGTTCCCTCTCTACCAGATTGCCGATAGCGGATGGGCCTGGACCGACCCGAGGGTGATCGGTCTGCTGGGGGTCGGTGCGCTCCTGATCGTCGTCTTCGTCCTTTGGGAACTCCGGGCGGAAAACCCTCTGGTTCCGATCCGGCTCTTCACCCACCGGGTCATGGCAGCTGGGGGCGGCGCGACCTTCTTCATCGGGATGTGTTCTTCCCGGTCGCGACGTTCCTCGTCTTCGTGGTCGGGTTTGCGCTCGCGCCCGGCACCACGAGCACCTCGGACACGGTTCGGGATATCCTCTACTTTCTGATCATGCCCCTGGTCGTCGGAGCCGCACTAGGGGGTCAGCTCCTGACGCGACTCTCCTACCGGACCGTCGCGGTCATCGGCCTGATCGTCGGGATGGTGGGGATGGCAGGCCTGACCCAAATTTCGGCCTCTACCCCTCTGTGGACCTTCCGGTTCGGCGTACTCCCGGTGGGCGGCATCGTCCTACCCCTGATTCCGCTCGGATTCGGGATCGGGCTGACCTTCCCGGTCTACTTACTCGCCGCTCAGAACCAAGTGCTGCAGGCCGACGTCGGCGAGGCGGGAGGGTTGATCCAATTCCTCCAGTCGCTCGGCGGGGCGGTCGGCTTGTCGGTGCTGGCTTCGTTCGAGCAGACCCGATTCACGTCGCTCGAATCCCTCGCCCAGCGCCGCATGCTCCTCGGTGCCTCCCCCGCTGCCGTTATGTTCGAACTACCTCAGCTCGTTCCCAAGCTCACTCATCAGCGCGTACGACCAAACGTTCATGGTGATGTTCGTGTTGCTCGCCGCGGCGTTCGTCTTCGTACTCTTCCTCCGAGGACGGTTGCCCAAAGCACCCCCACGAAGGAAGGCTGCCTCCGACTCGCGACCGGGGGCAACGGAGCTCAGCGACGGCCTTGCTCTCTGACCCGCCGGCCGAAGACGTGGGCCCTGGCACCCTGGGGCCCGGGTAACCCTTGCACTCGACCGCAACGGCGCGTCAGGGGGTGCCGAGGGGAGAGGGGCCGCTCGGGGAACCTGTTGGATCGAAGGCCCCCGCGGGTGCACCTCCCGTCATGCAAGGTTCATTCTCCCCAGAAGGGCCCCAAACCTCGGGTCTTCCCTGACGCGCGCCACGGTAGGGTCGAATCTCCACATCCTGGGCGACAGTCTCTGAGTCTCGACGGCAACGTTGAGCCAATGGAAGCAGGTGTCGAGGTCCCCGAGGAGAGCGTAGACCCATGCGATTCTGGGAGACCGGCCGGATCGGCTCCGGGAGTTGCTCAATCGGCCGGAGAGCCTCCCGCGCCCGTTCGCCCTGACCCACGCACGCGAAGTACGTCGTGCGTCGGCTGTGCCGACCTCGGGTCGACCGGGAAGCAAGTCCTTCAGCCCATGGACCTCCTGCCGGTACAGCTCAAGGTCGCCCCGGGCGAGATAGAGGAACGCGCGGCGATCGTGGTAGAGGATGCCGAAACCCTCGACTCGACCCAGCTTCTCGAGCTGAGCTTCCGCGACATCGAGACGCCGAAGGACGGTGAGGAGTTGGACCTCTTCGCCGAGGATGAGCGCGGAGAGTGGGTCGAGCTGCTCCGCAATAGCGAACTCTCGCAGGGCCTCCTCCGGGCGCCCGAGGTCCGCCAGCAGGTCCGCGTACCATTGATGGGCCCAGGCGAAGCTTGGGTTGAGAGCGATGGCCCACCGGAACTCCTTCTCGGCGTCCCCCAGCTCGAAGGTATCGTAGTGACCCAACGCGAGCGAGGTGTGGGCCTCCGCGAGGTCGGGGTCAAGTTCGATCGCTCGGGCCGCGTGCCGGCGGCCGGCCGCCTCCCACGCAGGCTTCGGGAGGTGGTGGTACATGCTGCCCAGGATCCGATGGATATCGGCCAGTCCGGCGTGGGCTGCGGCATTATGGTCGTCGAGGGAGACGGCGCGCTCGAAGTGCTGCTTGGCCTCGCGCAATCCTGCTTCCGTGACCCCGTGAAGGCTCGTGCGTCCCTGGAGATATTCCAGGTACGACTGGGGCTGCGGGGGAGCTCGGCGGTCAAGTCGGGACTTCTCCCGATCGAGCAAGGTGATCTTCAGCGCCTCCGCAACCTCCCGGGCCATCTCCGACTGGAGCGCAAAGACATCGTTCAGCTCGCGGTCGTACGTTCGGGCCCAGACATGCTCCTGACTTCGCACGTCGATCAGTTGGACGCTGATTCGGAGCCGGGTGCCCGCCTTTCGAACGCTCCCCTCCAGCACCCACGTCACGCCGAGGTCGAGGCCCACCTGGGGGATCGGCTTCGGGGCAGTCTTGTATGGGTTCACGGAGGTTCGGGCGATCACCCGCAGCTCGGCCAGTTGCGAGAGGACGGAGATCATCTCCTCGGTCAGGCCGTCGCTGAAGTAGGCATCATTCGGGTCCGGGCTGATGTTTGCGAACGGAAGGACGGCGAGCCGCTTGGATTCTAGGTCCGTGATGGTTGCCGAGAGGTCGGGAGAGCTCCAAGGAAGCACCACTCGGTACACGTCGATCGGAAACCGAACCCCCTTCAGCGAAACGGGCTCCAACTTCGCGAATTGATCCGGGATCTTGTTCCTGACCTGCCCGAACACCGGCTCGGAGACGCACACTCCCCCCGGCTCGGCCAACGGCTCGATGCGGGAGGCGATGTTCACCGAGTCGCCCAGCACGTCGCCCGCGGCGTGGACGACGTCTCCCAGGTGGATGCCGATCCGTATCTGGATCCCTGATCCTTCCGCGGCCGCAAGGTTGTGCTCGTGGAGACGCTTCTGGATTTCGATGGCGCAACGGGTCGCCTCGAGCGCGCTCTCGAACTCCACGAGGAAGCCGTCCCCGGTAGACTTGACCTCTCGGCCATGGTGGCTCGCTAAGATCGGGCGGACGAGCGACCCCTGATTGCGGAGGAGCTCGAGCGTGCGCGCCTCGTCCATCTGGGTCGATGCCGTGTAGCCCACCGTGTCGGTGAACATGATGGCGGCGAGCCGTCGGGTCGTGGCCACGCCTCGAGAGACCCTTCCGTTAGATTAAGCCCGCGACCCGGGGGATTGTTCGCCGGCGCGACCACCACGGAATGAACTCCCGCGAAACGGGCACGCCGTACGCGGCCCCGTCCGGATGAGGCTGGGGCCTGCATGCCATCGAAAGTGGACATGCCAGGAAGCGTGAGACCCTCCTGGCGGCTGGCGAGACGCAAGCGCTTCCATCGTGCCGGCCCACTGCTCCGGGAGCGGGTTCATCGGTGGGCGGAGGCGCCCGGACGATGAGGTAATCTGTCGTTCCGCGTGAGGTGGAAAGTAGGTCGAGGGGGCGTGTTGGGAGGACCGGATCCGGCCATCGAATTTCGCGAACTCCGCCGAGCGGATCTCCCCTCCTTCGAGAAGGTTGTGGTGCAAGCCTATGGCCGTCTCGAGGAGGCCACCGGACTGGACGTCAGCTCTACGGCCCAGCTCCACTCCCTTCGCGGACGCGGGATCTGGACGATGCTCCGCCTCTTGCAGATGCTCCGGGTCGCCCCAGTTCGATTCTTGGTAGCGGTCGACCGCGGTCAGGTCGTTGGCACGGCGATCGTCTCCTTCCGCGCGAGGGCAGGGTACATCGGTGGCGTCTCGACCGACGCCCCGGCTCGGGGCCGAGGCATCGCCTCCCGTTTGATGGAGCTTGCCCATTCCGCCGCTCGAGCCCGCCGGAAACCGTGGTTGGCCCTGGACGTCGAGTCGGCGAACGAGACCGCCCTGCGGGTCTACCGACGTCTCGGGTACACCGAGGCGGCCCGTTGTGGGTGGTTTGTCGGACCGACTCCCCCTCCTGCCCCTCTCTCGGGACCTGTCGCACTCGAGTTGCGGAGCGCGGGCAAGGAGACGGTAGCCTGGGTCAACCAGAACACGCCGGCGGGCATCCGCGAACCGCTCCCGCCCAACGGTCGAACCCTGACCCACGTGGAGATGTTCGCCCGTCCGTCACGGTCCCGTCCCAAGACCTGGAAACTGGCCTCGGACGACCGGGTTCAAGCAATCGTACGCGGTCACTATAGCCCGCCCACTCGGACCGGGTTCGTCCTACCTATCGGCACGGACCCTTCGTTGCCGGAGGGCAAACTCGCTTCGATCGTCGCGCCCGCCATCGACTGGCATCGCTCCCTCGGTGCGACGCGGATTGTCCTGGCAGTGCCCGAACCGGTCGGTGGATGGAGCGCTGCCACCACCACCCTGGGACTGCCGCTCGCTGTTTCCACGACATTGATGGTTCGGCCATCCCTCCCTTCATCGAGCAGCCGGTCCAGCGGTTGAGGCGCCTAGACCGGAAGATTGTGGAGGCTTGGGCCAACCACGAGAACTCGCGCCCATCAATCCAGCTTGGACTCACGCTGCGACCCCTGGCGACGTGACGAAACCCGGACAGCTCCGAAGCCTTCGGTGACATGCTACCCGGCTCATGGGGGAAGGAGAACCCCGACTCGGCCCATGGTCCCGTCGGACCCGGTGGCCCTCTGTTCCCGCGAGACTGGGCCTATCCTACCCATCCACGTTCTGGGACCCTCTCCGGCTCCTGAGGGAGTACGCGGCCCTCCCTCTCGTTTGAGAAACCCTTATCGAGCCCAAGCCGTGCGGCTGGACATGCGGTATCTCGTTCGAGGAATCGTTCCCGCGGACGTCGGCAACCGGCTGGATGCATCGGGAGGACCGGGAAAGGTTGTGGGTCACATCATGACCCGCTTCAATCCCGAGTGCGCCTACTCCAACTACGAGAAGCGGGAGGTCATCCTCGTGGTGGACTTCGAGACCCCCGCCAAGCAGGCGGAGTTCATGATCCTCTGGTCCCGGTGGTTCGGGAACTACACCGAGATGACCCCCGTCCATCCCATGGCGGAAACGCCGAAGGTGGCTCAGGAAGCCATCGCCCAAGCGAGCAAAGCCCCCAAGTGAACCTCACGCGCGGAGGCTACGAACCTCCGTGCTTCGAGGTCCGCCAGCGTGGCTTGGCCGGCTTCCCCGCGGACAGAGGTTCACGGGGTACCGAGGATGCCGCCGGGAGGGAGTGGCTGCGCCGAGCATCGCACTCGGCAGCTCCAGCTCGGGCCCTACGGTCCGTCCGACACCAGGCCGAGGACCCCGCCGAGCTGGCTGATCCAGCTGCACGGCTCCGGCGGTACGATTTCCCTGCGGTTCAGCCATACCCCCACGAGGCCAGCGTCGACAGCTCCGAGGTAATCCGCCTCCCACGAGTCTCCCACGAAGAGCGCTTCGCGCGACCTGCATTTCGCCCGTCGAAGCGCCCATTCGAAGACCCTCCGATTGGGTTTCTCGGCTCCGACCTCCTGGGAGAATGTGACACTCTGGAACAGGTCGTTCCAGCCGAGGCGGGAAAGAGACTCGATCAGATAGTCGGTGTTGTTCGAGACCACGTGGAGCGGGATCCCCTCCGTTCGAAGGTGGTCGAGGACTCCCTCCGTCTCGGGGAACGGACGGTGCCACTCGGGCGAGGTGGCGGCGTCACGGAGGGCGCGGACGACCTCCCCCCGCTCATCGGGTACCCCGAGCTCCTTCAAGGTCTCGGCGTGGACCCGATCCCAGAACGAGGGAGTCTTACCGAGCGAAGTGTACTGCGAGGAGGAGACACGCGGCCAGACCCGTCGGTCGGCCTCGATCCAGCGGTCTACGGAGATCTCGAGGCCCAGATTCTCGAAGACGGGAGCGAACGCATCGAACGGAACCGGGAGGGATTGCACGAGCGTCCCGCCGAAGTCGAAGAGGACGGCACGGACCGGGCATGAGAGAAATTGGAGGCGCTCGGGCGGATAAGCTCCTTCGCGACCGGGCGGAGCGGATCCATGGGGCGGACCGCCCGCCCGTGGCGTCGCGGGTCGGGGGCCCACCCATTGCCGATACGGCCCTCGGAACGCGCGATCCCGTTCCGTAGAGCTGGGGGGAAGCGCGCCACGCACTCTGCTAAGGGGAGCGGAAATGGGGAGAGACTCCTCCGGAACATCGGGTCTGGTGAGAGGGCGTTTGCCATCTTCTCCGCCGAGGTCGAATCGTTCGCAGCGAGATGAGGTTCGAACCGCAGGTATTTGATGCGGAAGATGCCCCTGGTCTTCCGTGTCGCCCCCGAGCAGGTCTTGGCCGACGAAGGCGCTGAATATCCTCGTCCCGATCGTGGGCATCGACCTGGTCATCCAGTACATCGCGGGCCTCGGAACCAGCGCCTACGCCCCAGCCAACGGCTTAACGATGAACACCGACTTTCCCATCTATGACGTCCACTGGCTCAACGGGTACGCGCTGGGGGTCCTGTCCATCATCCTGGTGCTGGTCGCGGTCTTCTCCCGGCAGGTCAGGAACATCGCTCCGGCGGTCGTGGCGCTCGCGGCGGTCATCGTCGCGGCGGTCGCGGGCATGGTCTTCGTCAACTCAATCCCCAACCCTCCCATCGCGACAGTCACGATGGGGATCGCCTTCCTGGTCGCTTTCTCCACGGGCACCGCCTGGATGATCGGCCTGAGAATGAGCGGGACGGCGCCGTCCTCCCCACCTCCGTCAGTTCCCTCGCCGACGTAGCCCGCTACCTGCGTGCCTTCGGACTGTCGCAAGCGACCGCGACATTCCGCGGAGGAGGCCCTCGGAGGGCCAGGGTGGGGCAGGGGCGGTCGGCCGCGAAGGGAACCGTCGAACGGGACGTCCCCGTCCCGCTCTACCATGCCCCTTCGAGATGCTGGGGCGATGGAGGAGATCTGGCGCTGCGAACCTAGATAGTCTAGGTCAGGTTAGCCGACAATCGTGACCCCTGTCGCCGACAGGGGAACGAAGGAAAGGGAAACCATGGTGGCTGGAGTGCGTATGGCGACATTGCTCCCGATTCGGAACATGAACCGCGCGATCAGGTTCTACACTAAGACGGTGGGCGGCAAACTGATCTCGAGAATGGAGGGGGAAATGAAGGACTTCTGGGCTTCGGTGAAGGTCGGGGACAGTGAGATCTGGCTGATCACTCCAGAGAAGCGAGAGAAACGAACCCTGGCCTACTCCACGTTCGTCGTGAAGGACATCAAGGCGTTCGTGAACGGACTCAAGCGCAAGGGCGTCAAGTTCCGGCGCGCCGAGCGCCTAGGCCCGGAAACCAAATTGGACGGACCGATTGCCTACGAGCCGTTCGGGGCCTCCGCGTTCTTCAAGGACCCCGAGGGGAACGTGATGATGGTCTGGCAGAACCATCCCTCCGGCTGAGGGTGGGGCGATAGGCCCCCGGATCCTCGCTCACATCGACCACGGAGGGCAACCCCTCTCGCGGGGGCGGGTGCGACCGAGACGGCTTCGGGCGAACGCTCCGATCCTCCCTGGCCTGGGTCCGACCCACCGACGACTGAGGGGCTCGCTGGAGGCGGACTGCGTTGGCCGGACCTTCGGGCTCGAGGCCTCCCACGGAACCGTTTCCCTAGACTGTATACGTCCTTCGAGAGGGTTTTTCCTACCCTATTTCAACACTTCCGGGACTTATAGACAGTGTTCCCCAAGGGGGTTCAAGAAGCATGAACGAACGCAAGGAAGGGCGCCTGGCAACAACCCGTAGGACAGCCGATCGGAGAGGAAGGGCATCGGTCAGGGCGGTGGCGGTCCTGGTCGCAGTGGTCGGGATCGTGGGAGCCGTCAATTATGTGGTGCTGAACGCGATCGGCGTCGCTCACACTCCCCCCACGACGACGTCAACGACGAAGACGAGCTGCTCTCCGCCGACGGCACCCCAGTGTCGAGGGAGCGGAGCCTCCAGCGACGCGAGACCCCATCTCGGGATGTCGGTCTCGTTGGCTGCGTGATTGCCTGCCTATCCGGCCGAAGGACCGACGACAGCCGAAGTTGGTTCAGACAGGAGGACCCGACAAATCGGTGATGGAGCCGCTTCTGGGCTCGGCGCAACACCTACACCCCGCCTGACCCAGAGACCCCCAAGGACGTACTTGGAGGAGGGGCGGGGCCGCTGGCGCTGGACCGGGAGCCCGGTTCCGGAGCTCCCCTGAAAGGATTTCTCCCCGCAGCGGGTGGCGGATTTGTGGCGACCTCGCCCAGCCGCTCGATGTTCTTCGATGCCGGCTGCGGACCGTGCACGTTCTTTGCCCACGTCACGGAGGGGCTCTCTCGCTCCGAGCTCGGAGTCTACCCACTCGATGGCCCAGAAGCCGATCGAGCCCTCCTCTCCATGCCGCCTGAGACCCGCTACGGGTACTTTCACATCGTGGAACCGGGCAGGACGTGGACGGGCCCGGATGCGATGCCGGCCTGGGTGGGGCTCGTGGGGGGGAGGCGTGCTCGGTGGGTCGCCGAGAGGTCACGTCCCGTGAACCGACTCCTCCGACTGTTCTACGACCGCTTCTGGGAGTATCGACGCTCCCGGGGATGCGCTGCCGAGGGAGTGCCTCCCGCCTAGCGGTGAACCCGGCTCGATGGTACCGGTGGGCAACCCCTGGGCCTATCGGGCACGATCCGGGTCGCGCCTCGAGCGAACTGCGACCCTCCCGCCACATGGGTGCGATCCTCCCGGTGCAAGCAGCAGGCGCAGGGTCGCGTTCGTGCCCTCGGGCCTCTGGGACGACTATACCTCGGAGTATAACCGACGGGTGCTAGGTACATATCGACCCCACGAGATAGGGGAACGGACAGGAAGAGCCAGTGTCGCTGGGTCGTGGACTTCGAACCAACCACCGCGGTGGTGTGATACTTGACCTCGTACTTGGGGCCGGCGTAATTCTCGTCGGTGCGTTCGTCCTGTATCATGCGGGCCTTACCTTCCATACGATCCTCTTCGGCGCTGAGCGATTCTTCGGTCTCTAGCGCCATCGCTCGGTTGCCGTGAGCGTCCGGTGCGTCTCCCCGGGCGGCTAGCCCGAGCTCCGCCGCCGGGTCGCCGGTGCCCTTCGGACTAAACTTCCCTGGGCTTGCTACCGAGACGGAGGTCGGAGGGCTCTCCCCTCAGAGGATGAGCTTCTCTTCTTGAACCACTCGGTGATTGAGCGATAGGCGATCCAATCGGTAGGCGTCCCCGGTAAAGAGGTGGCCTTCGGGCTTTCCCTCGCACTTGGCCGCCACCAACCGACCCATGGAATCTGCCTTCATGATCCCGCTTCCGGAATCCCCCCCGACGAAGACCACCCCGTACGACTCCTCCAGAACCGGTAGCCCATCCGGACTGAAGTGGTAGTAACCGCCCCACGAGTTCTCCAAGCGAACCCCCGAGGTCTCGAACTTGGGCAGGTAGGGGGTGACCGAAGGAAGGACGTCGGTGGCGAAGGCTTCTCGGTCGCCCATCGCCCCCATGTTGAAGTCGAGCCGGCCATCCCGTCCGGGATCCTCGCGAACCCCGATGGAGTGCGCGACGTTATCGAGACCACCGACCCACATCTGTCGCTGCCGGAAGATGGGTTTGAGGGTCGCCCCGGTGGGCAGGATGAGGAAGGGGAACCGCGCCCTACCCCCGTCAGTGTCGATTGGGTCGACCGGAGGCTCCCAACCCAGGAGCTCCTCCACCCTCGGACCCGAGACCGAGAAGAGGACCTGGGATCGCGGACTGCAGGCGGTGGCGACCCCCAGCGGATGCAGAAGCTTCTCGGCCCACGCTCCCGCAGCGACCACGACCTGGTCCGCCGCTACGGATCGTCCGTCCCCGAAACTGAGGCGCGAAATGCGGAGGCGTCCCTTCATGCGTTCTTGGAAGGCGAACGGCATCTTCGAGGGCTCATGTAGCAGGATCTCCTCCCTTCCTTCGAACGAGAGCCGCTGAACACAGGTGTCAAAGAGGAACTCGACACCGTCACCCTTGGCCTGCTCGTAGTAGAAGTTGGCGAGCATCTCCGGGGCGACGGCGCCGCAGTCCCGACCGAACAACCCCCCGGAGATCGGTTCGGGCGGATCGGCCTCGTCGCCTTCGTACCACCGCGCTGGAGCTACGTCGAGACCCGGGCACGACCTCAGCTGGTCCAGGCTGAGCCGCTGGGCGGCGATCGACCCTTCGCTGCGAGAGACCAGGGAGGAGTACTCCTCCAAGTGGCTCTCTGGCAGCAACCACAGGTAGCCGTAGAGGTCCAATAATGGGGACGGAGTGCGGAGCTCCTCGTGTTCTTCCATGAGCCGCCGGTAGAACGATATCGAGCTCTTGGAGAGCAGATGGTTATCCCACGAGCTGAACACGTCGCGCACCATGGCGCTGCTCGCTCCCATCGACCCTTCGCCCGGGCGTGACCGCGCCTCTACCACGAGGATCGACAGTTCCGGGCGGCTCCTTATCAGATGATACGCCGACGCGAGGCCCATCGCCCCCGCGCCCACGATCACGACATCGTACCGGTCGTTCCTGGGCATATCTTTCGAACCACGCTCGGCCTGGGTCTGAAAAGCTTATCGCTCGCGGGACTCCCTCGGGAGGAACTCCCATGAAGAACTCCCTCAAAGCTCGCTTGGGCTCCTCCCGGGACCCCTGCTTTGGGACGTGGATATCTTCCTCGTCCCTCGTCGCTCTCGACGCCCTCAAGGGATTGGGTTTCGAATGGTTCATGATCGACACCGAACACGCTCCCGTGAATCCAGAGACCCTGGCCGCGATGGTATCGCTGTTGGGCGAGGGCGGCCCCACCCCTCTCGTCCGCGTGGGGAACGTGGACCAGTATCTCGTCAAGCAGGCGTTGGATGCTGGGTCGCACGGGATCCTCGTGCCGCTCGTGAGCACCGAGGCCCAAGCGAAGGCGGCCGTCGCCTTCGCGAAGTATCCTCCCGACGGAGTGCGGGGAGCCGCCTCCGCGGCCGCCTCACGCTACGGGCTGGAGCTCGCTTCCTACCTGAGGAGCGCCAACGCCGAGACCCTGGTCGGCGTCCAGGTCGAGACCCGGGAAGCGTTGGACAATCTCGAGGCGATCGCGGGCGTGAACGGGGTGGACATCCTCTTCGTAGGACCTCAGGACCTGACCCTGAGCTTGGGGCTCCTGGACGACCGGAAGAACCCGAAAGTACGGGATGCCATGCGTGCGGTCGTGGGGGCCTGCGAACGGCACGGTAAGATTCCCGGGACCCTGGTGATCGACCCCGTAGAGAAGCGCGTGGCGGTGGAGCTCGGCTTCCGGTTCATTTCCCTCGCCTCGGACCTTCGATTTCTGCTCAACGGGGCGAGATCCCTTCGAGACGATGGACTCGCGATAGGGGACCGCAGTCCGGGCCGCTAGACGGCGCTTCGGAACCCGAAGAGGCCCAGACCGGCCCGACGCACCGGACGCGAGGACCGCGACGACGCCCAGCGTCGAAGCGGGGCGCACATGCCACCTCCGGGCCCGTGGTCGGCGATCGCAACCCCGCCCGACCGGAAACGACGGTCGATCCCGGCGAAATCGAGGGCTGCTTGCCCCTCGGTGTGGGGTACGTCGTAGAGGAAGAGCCCGACCGACGGCGTCACTTCCGCGACCAGGGGGAGCACTTCCTTCTTGTCGCCGAGACGCAGGTCCCATCGCTTTCGAAGCGGGAAGGGGACCGCCCAGCCCGAGGACCGGCCCGGGGGAATGCTCCAGGACGGCTGGCGAGAGCCGGTAGGCGACCGGGACCCGGCCATGGGCAGGTCGACCGAGTGGAGGGTGCCCTTGCCGTTCCGGTCCAGCGCCTGGAGGACGTACGCCGAGGACACTCCCGAGGAGACCCCGACCTCGATCACGTGGGTCGGTCGTAGGAGGCGCACCAGGGCATAGAGCTCGAGCGGCGCGTCGATCTCGATGTACGAGCGGCGCCCTCCGAGGCGGTGCATTCGCGCCAGGTGTTGGAAGAGCGCTCGCTCCTCCTCGGCTTCTCGCAGGGCCCGATGCGATCGGCCGTCCGAGACCCCCGCAAGCTCCGAGACCCACGTCGCGTCGGGGTCGTCCTCGGCTTGCATCGGAGGGAGGGGTGGGTCGGGCTACGACTCGAGCTTCTCGCAGTTCCCGATCCAGTCCTGTGCGGTCTCGACCTTCGGCCGGAGCGCGCGGATCCGCTCGTACGCCCTCTCCAGGGGGAGCTTCTCGCTCCGGTGGATGTACCACGCCGCGGCGAGCGGAGAGCGGCGAACCCCATGACCGCAGAATACGAGGACCGGCTCGTTCCCGCGCCGCGCCGCCGCCATCTCCGCCGCCAACCGGTCCAGGTTCGGGACGATCGGTGCGTCCTTCGCTTCGTCGTAGATCGGGACGTGGGTCGCCGGCGGCATGTCTTCGGGGGCCTCGTCGAGGACGCAGAACCTCTTCCCCGTGAATCGGAGGGCGTCTTTCCAACCCCCCAGAAAGACCCCGGGGGCGACCTCCTGCGGGCTCGGGACCGGCTTCGTTGTTGAGGCGGCTCGGGCGGTGCGTCGGATAGCGGGCATGCTCCGGCGAGGCGAGCCACGGATTATCAACCCGGGGGTCGATGGAACACGTATGGGATTACTTATTTCGGGGCGCCGACCGCAATGGAGCTAAGCCTTCCCGGGCCCCTCCCGTCGTATGCGGGTCGCGCCGCGGGTCGTGCTCAGCCCCGAGGAACGGGTTCACCTGCTCCGGTGGTCTCGGGGGAACCCGGGCCGGGACCGGCGGGTGCTCCGGTCCCGGGTCGTGCTCGAAGCGGCGAATGGGCAGCAGGACGTAGCGATCGGCCACCACCTGGGGATCTCCCGGTTGACCGCGGCCCGCTGGCGGCGCCGCTTCCTCATCGCCCGTCTTCGGGGAATCGACCGCGCAACGGTGCGGACGCCGCGGCCGGGCGGGATACCGACACCGCGCATCCAAGAGATCCTGCGGGCGACCGTCCATGCGAGCCACTTCGGGCCGGGGCGGGTTAGTACCCGGACCCTGGCCCGTCGATTCGGGGTCAGTCACACGACCGTTCGCCGACTCTGGACCGAGTTCGGCGTGCGTCCCGCCGGGATCGAGGCATCTCCCTGGCGCCCGGACCCGGTCCTTCCGCTGGAACCCCGCGACGTCGTTGGGGTGTACCTCCGGCCCCGGATTTCGCGGTCGCGCTCGCGCTCGGGCCGGGCTCGGCCGGGGGGTCGGATGCCGCACCCGGTGGGCCCCGCGGTCCGTTTGCCCCCTCCCCGGAGGGATGGTCGCCGGACCCCCGCCAGCTCTTGCCCGGCTGCCGGGCCGACCCTCGCCCCTCCTCGGTCGCACGACCAGCGCCTCCGAGAGTTCCTGAGATTCGTTGGGGAGCTCGAACGGGCCACCGGACGAAACCGCCCGGTCCGCATCGTCGCGACCCTACCGGCCCTGGAACCCGCGACGGAGCTTCGTGCCTGGCAGGTTCGTCGCCCGAACGTCCGCTTGGAGCGGGTGGAGAGCGTCGAGTCGTGGAGGGCCCACGTCCTGCGGGACCTCGACCGGAGCGGTCGCATTCCGCCGCCGGAGGGTCGGCGCCGGGGACGCGGCGAGACCACCCGAGCGATTGGACTGTTCCTGGCCTCATACTCGGACTCGAGCGGGCCGTTCCAATGGGTGGCGTCCTCCCGGGAAATCGCCGGGAGCGACGCCGGGTCTCGCTTACGCTACGACCTCAGCGTTACAGGTCACCTTGGATTCAAGAGGCCCTCCACGCTCCGAACTCCCATGCAGACGCCGGCATCCCCCGACCTACGCGCCCGCGAGATGGCTCGGGTCGTCCTCCGAAAATGCCTCCGTCTTCGTCCCGGCGAGCACGTCACGGTGGAGAGCTGGTCGGAGACGCTCGAGTACGCGAACGCCTTCGTCCTCGAGGCGCTCCGGCTCGGGGCCCGGCCGCTCCTTCTCTACCAGGACGAACCGACGTACTGGGCCGCGGTCGCCGAGAGCCGTCCTTCGAACCTCGCCCGGGTCGGCGAGCATCTGCGCGGAGCGATCGCGAAGTCCGATGCTCTGGTGACCTTCTTCGGACCGAGCGACCGGGAACGGTTCCACGCACTTCCCCCTGCGACCATGTTCCGCCTGAGCGAGTACCGCGACGCGCTCTACGGCGCCGCCGCGAAGGCGCGCACTCGCGCGGTGCAGATCGCGTTGGGTCGCGCCTCCCCCGCCTCGGCTAGGATGTATGGGGTCGACCTGGCGAGCTGGAAGGCCGAGCTGGTGGCCGGAACCACCGTCGACCCCGAACTGCTGCACCGGCGGTCCCGACGGATCGAACGGCTTCTCCGCACCGGGCGTAGCCTCGAGATCACCCACCCGAACGGAACCCGGCTTCGGCTCGGGCTTCGCCGCCGGCGACCTCAGGTCTCGGATGGGCGGGTCCCCCCGGCCAGCCCGAAAGGCGATTGGAGCCTCGTCCAGCTCCCGGCGGGCGTGGTGTCCGTGGCGTTGGACGAACGGATTGCGGACGGGATCCTCCGGTCGAACGTCCGGAACTCGGTGGGCGTGTGCGACTCGGTCGGTGAGGTCGAGGGCGGACGCTGGACGTTCACGAACGGACGCCTCAGCCGGTTCACCTACGACCGCGGCCAGGAGCTGTTCTCCCAGAGCTACGAGCGTGGGGGACCCGGAAAGGACCGGGTCGGGGTGCTGTCGGTCGGGCTCAACGACCGGATCTCGATGGCTCCCCTCCTCCTCGACCAGGAGACGGGGGCGCTCACGCTGCAGATAGGCCGCAACGACACGGCCGGCGGGACCAACCACGCCAACTGGTGGGCTTGGCTGGTAATCCGGGGCGCGGACCTGAGGGTGGATGGGAAGGCGCTCGTGGAAGGAGGGAAGCTCGTCGAATGAGCGCTCGAGGGTCATCTGGGGCCCCCGGAAGGATCTCCCAACCCCCCAACGAGGGGTGGGCCCCGGCGGTCCGCAAGCCGTTGCGCGGCCAGGTGGCCCTGGTCGCCGGGGCGACTCGCGGCGCCGGGCGTGCAATCGCGGTGAGCCTGGGCCTGGCCGGCGCGACCGTCTACGCCACGGGAAGGAGCGTGCGGGGGCATCCGGCCACTCCCGGAAGACCGGAGACGATCGAGGAGACGGCCGAGATGATCCAGTCCTACGGAGGGCGCGCCCATGCCCTCCGTGTCGACCACACCGTCGAGGCCGACGTGCGCAAGCTCGTCGGAACCCTGGCGAGGCGGGAGCACGGCCGGCTCGACATCCTCGTCAACGACATCTGGGGCGGCGAGGAGCTCACCGAGTGGGGCCAGCCTCCTTGGACGATGTCCTACCAGCTCGGACGCACGATGCTCGAGCGCGCGGTGTTCTCGCACATCCTGACGAGCCGGTACGCCGTGCCCTTGATGGTGAAACGCAAACGGGGGCTCGTCGTCGAGGTCACCGACGGGGACCACCTCCAATACCGAGGAAGCTTCTTTTACGACCTCGTGAAGTCGACCGTCATCCGTCTCGCCCTCGCCTACCACGAGGAGTTCGTCGAAGCCAAGCTCCCGCACCTGAGTGCGGTTGCGGTCACGCCGGGGTTCCTGCGTTCGGAGTTCATGCTCGACCAGTTCGGCGTGACGGAGGAGAACTGGCGGGATGCCGTACCGAAGGTGCGGCGATTCGCCGCGTCCGAGACCCCGTACTTCCTCGGCCGCGCGGTCGTCGCGCTCGCCCACGATCCCCGGCTGCACGCGAGGTCCGGCAAGGTCTTCGGATCGTGGACGCTCGCCAAGGAGTATGGATTCACCGACCGCAACGGCACTCGCCCCGACTGGGGGAGAGCATTCCGCGGCAAGTCCTAGTCCCGGTCGTGGCCGGAGGGGCTCCCTAGCTTTCGAGGTCGAAATAGATCTTGACGGTGGCGTGGTATTCCACGACCTTCTGGTCCTTGATGCTTCCCTCGAGCTCGGTCACGCGGAACCACCGCAGATTGCGCACCGACTTTGCGGCGGTCTTCACCGCGCTCTCCGCGGCCTTCGCGAATCCCTCGGTCGACGTTCCCACGACCTCGCTCACTTTTTGAACCATGGCGACACCCGCGCGGGGACGTCCCTCCTTCGGCTTAGATTTTCTGGGTACGGACCTCGGAGGGCGCGCGCCGCTGCCCACGGGGGGCCGTGCCGGCCGTTGCCTCGACCGGGAGACCCGGTGCGCCGGGATTCTGCCGGCTCCTTCCGGTTCCAGGCCCGCGAGATCCGGGGCCGAGGGCTCTTAAGTCGTTGCGGTTCTCCGCCCCCTCTTGCGGGGGCGCTCGAGCGAGATGGTCGAACCGTATGGGGGGCGCCTGGTCGCCCGCGAGCTCTCGGAGGCGGCCCGTTCGAATCGGGACGCGGAGCTCCGCGACCTCGTCACCATCACCCCGTCGATTGATCAGCTGTACGATGCGGAGAAGATCGCCATCGGCGCCTACAGCCCTCTGGAGGGGTTCATGGATTCGGAGACGGTGCGTTCGGTCACGACCACCGGTCGCCTCCTGAACGGGCTCCCGTGGTCGATCCCGATCCACTTCCCGGTCCCGACCGACGCACAGGGCGTCGCATCCGTTCGCCCCGGGGACGAGGTGGGTCTTCTCGATGGGCAGCGCCGGCTCATCGCGGTCCTCCACGTCGAGGAGAGCTTCCCCCTCGACCGAAAGGCGCTCGCGCTCGCGACGTACGGCACCGACGACCCGAAGCACCCGAACGTCGCGGACCTCCTGGCCGGGGGCGACACCGCCTGGGCGGGTCGGGTCGACCTGGTGCACCGCCTCCTCTCTCCCTGGGAGAGGCCCGAGCCCACTCCGCAAGAGACCCGGGCGGAGTTCGCCCGGCGGGGCTGGGGGCGGGTCGCGGCCTACCAGTGCCGAAACCCCCCCCACACGGCGCACGAGTACATCCAACGACTCACGCTCGAGCGCGAGGACGTGGACGGCCTGCTTATCCACCCGGTCGTCGGTCGGCTCAAGAAGGGAGACTACCGCCCCGAGGTGATCCTGGACGTGTACGACGCCCTCGTCCGCCACTATTACCCGGCCGACCGGGTCATGATGGCTCCGCTGACGATCACGATGCGCTACGGCGGTCCCAAGGCGGCGCTCTTCCTGGCGATCGTCCGACGGAACTACGGCTGCGGCGTGTACATCGTGGGCCGGGACCAGGCTGGGGTCGGGAAGTACTACGAGCCCTACGCGTGCCACCGGATTCTTCGACGCGTTCGACATTGGTGTCCTGCCGGTCCGGTACGACGAGTCGTTCTTCTGCCGACGGTGCGGCTGGATGGCCAGCGGGAAGACGTGCGTGCATCCGGTCTCCGACCGAGCCGAGACGAGCCAGAGCCGCATCCGGGAGGCCCTTGCCTCGGGCGCTCCCCTTCCGCCCGAGATCCTCCGACCTGAGGTCGCTGAGATCCTTCGAAAGCCGAACGTAACGATCACGTGACGAGCCGCCCGACCCGGAACCGGGGACGGCCGGGACTTTGGCCCTGGCTCGCCGTGCCGCAACGCGGGGGCCGGTAGACCGACCGGCTCGGCGGAGACGCGCTCCGCCCGGCCCGGAGGGCGGGGGGTTAGAGGCGCGCCTTGTGTCCGACGAGGAGCTGGCCGTCGCGTTCGCCACCCCGGAAGTAGGCTACTACCTGGTCAGGGAGGCCGGCGGCGATGGCGTACCGGCTGAGGTCCGGGCGTTGCACGGCGGCATCCCGGAACCCCGCCCTCCGGGCGAGCTCCTCCAGCTCGGCGTCCTCGTAGAAACGGACCCGCGAGGCGATCGGTTCGGGGCAGGCCGGCGTACCCACCAGCTCGCGCGTCCCGGTGAACAGGGCGAATCGCCCGCCCATGACCAGGGCGCGGTGGACCTCGCGGAAGGTCTCTAAGGGTTGGGGCAGGAAGCCGAGCACCCCGGTCGAGACCGCGCTGGTGAAGGCGCCGTCGGGAACCGGGAGGCGGCTCGCCTCCGATTCGACCACCTCGAGCCGCCCATCCGCGACCGCGGCGCGGTTGTTCTCGCGGGCCAGGCGGACCATCTCCGGGCTGTGGTCGACGGCGGTGGCACGGCACCCGGTGCGAAGGGCTTCCTGGAGGAACGCGCCTCCACCGCACCCGACCTCGAGGAGGCGGTCTCGCGGCCCCAGGTCGAGGACCTCCAACAGGAGGGCGAAGTTCGGTCGGTGGTACTGGGGATTGGAATAGACCGTCCGGGCCGCCCTCCCCGACGGCCGTCGGGCGCTCCTGTCAGTGACCCAGTCGCCCAACGCCGCCGGTGCAAGGTTGCGGAGGAACGGGCCGAGCACCGCTCCGGCGACCCACTCGGTCGCCTCGGCCCCGTCGGCGAACACGGCCGCACCTCCGCGTTGCTCGAGGCTGACCCGGGTGCCGCCACGCTCGGTCTCGAACCGCAGCTCGACCTCCGTGACCTCCTCCGGTTTCCAGGGCGCTGGGTGCCACGCGAGACGAACCCGATCCGGCGGTACCCAGGCCTCGACACGTCCGACCCGCGTGCCTCCCTCGCTGACCGAACCCTTCGGCCCAGGGACGAACTCGACCCCGCCTCGGCCGAGAGCCTCGCGCAGCTCCTCGACCACGAGCGAGAACGCCTCCCCGCGCGGCAGCGGCACCACCCCCCCCGCCCGGACGCTGAAGGGAGGCTTGGGGGACGCCCGAGGCATCTTGGGAGGCGGGAGAGGTCGACCCGCAGAAGAACCGTTCGGTGGTCGGACCGGGAGCGACGGCGGAGGAACTATCCGGCCCGCGCCGGTGGGAGCAAGCTCTCGAGGAGTCCGACCGGCGGGCAGCCTAACCCGAGCAAGGTATCGTGGAACCGCATCAGGTCACCGCCGAAAGAGGTGGCGAGCAGTTTCGACCGGGCGCTCAAGATGGCGAGCTTGCCGAGGGTGTAACAGAAGTACTCGGGGTCGAAGGTCCCGCGGATCGCCTCGCGCTGGGCGGGGAGCCGTTCGAGGTGGGCCTCGCGCATGAAGAGCTCCGTCGAGCGCTCGACCGTCCAACCCTCGGTGTGGAGGCCGATCGACGAAAGCAGGCGGCAATTCCGCAGGAGCGCGTCCTGGATCTGCCCAACCTCCGCGTCGTGGTGGGGGGAACCGAGACCTGCCTCGATCACCAGCTGCTCGGCGTAGTGCGCCCACCCCTCGATGAAGGAGGAGGAGCGGTAGACGCGACGCGCGAGGCTTCCCCCCGCGGTGCGGAGGTGCAGGAACTGAAGGTAGTGGCCTGGGAAGACCTCGTGGACGGTGATGTTCCGGAGCATCGTCCGGTTCAACGACCGGAGCCACTCCTCCTGCTGGGCTGGGGTCCACGCCGAGTCGACGGGGGTGACGTAGTACACCCCCTCGGGGGTGAGGTCGAACGGTCCGGGGGAGTCCATGCTCGCCGTGGAGAGGGCACGGCCCCAGAGCGGCGTCTCCTCGACGCGGACCATCACGGGTTCGGGGATCGTGACCAGATGCTTTGTGCGGACGAACTCCCGGGCCTCTGCAACGAATCGTGAGGCGGTAGGGACAACGTCGGCGGCGCTCGGGTGGTCCTCGTCCATGCGGTGGAGCAGCGCCTCGGTCGAAACCCCCTGCCCGGCGGCGATCTCCGCGAGGCGAGCTTGGTTGCGGGTGAGGTCGGCGGAGCCTGCCTTCCGGATCGCTTCGAACGGGGTCTCGAGCCCCTCCCGCACGAACAGCAGGCGCTGATACCGAGGGGCGCCGAGCGCGAACTCGGCCACCGACCGGGGCAATTCCTCCTCCTTCAACCAGGTCAAGAATCGATCGATCGCCCCCTGAGCTCCCGCCCGTGCCTCGCCGAACGCGGCCGCCAGGCCGGCCGCCGCCGCGAACGCTTCGACCTCGTCGAGGTGGGTCGGCAATCCGGCGCCCATCGCCAGCGCGAGCTCCACGAAAGGCCGTGGCATCGGCCCGACCAGCCGGCGGCGACCGTCGTCGAAGAGACGGGGGAGACCTTCGAGGACTCGGACGATCGCCCGAGCCCTGTCGGCGGCCGGCGCGTACTCCCGAATGAGATACGAAGTCAGGGAGACCGCGCCGACGTACGACATCGGGTTCCGGTCGAGCTGGAACGACTCCCGGAGGTCGAAGAGCGGACTCTCCAGCAGGAGACGCAGCAGGAACCGGTCCACGCGACGTGCGTCGGGAACCCCCGAGTCATCGGCCGTCGTGAGACGGCCGAGGAGGGCGCCGGCCTGGCGGGACCAGCGTGCGGTACCCTCGGCCGAGAGGTCGGGCACCTGTCCGTCGTACTGATGCAGGCCCAGCCCGACCGCGTAGCCCGGTTGAAGGGTGAACAGATGGTCGACGATGTCGCGTTCGAGGGCGTCGAGCTCCGAGACGGAGGGAGAAGTGACCATGGTAGGGATTCCGCAACGAAGCAGGGTCAAAACAGTACGGGCCGGCCGGCCCGTCGCCCGCTCACTCGACCCAGGTCATCCGGCAGGTCGGGCAGTACTTCCCTTCGAGCGGGGTTCCGCAGACGAAGCAGAGCGCGAACGGGATGGCCGGCGCGGAGGGCGACCGGGGCGACGCCGGATCCGGGCCGGGCAGAGGAGGCGGAACTCCAGCGGCCGGGGGCGGATTCGGTGCCGAGGGGGTAAGCTCGGGTACCGGGGTCGGCCCCGAAGCCAACGCCGAGGTTTCGACGAGGGGGGTGACGTCGGGCTCTTCCGGCCCCGGGCCGTTGAGCCGGTCGTGTTCTCGTCCGACGGGGCAATCTCCAGGATCGCCGGGCGATGTCTTCGGGGGTGTTTCGGCCGAGGGCTCTTCCTTGTCCCGGCGCAGACGTCGGAAGAAGGACATCTTTCCGTGGAACCCGCGGCCCGTTCTTAGCCCTGCCGACCCACGGGAGGCGCACCCGTTTTCTGTCCGGTCGGCTGGAGGCGACCATGGCACCCTCCCCGACGTCTCGCCTTCGCGAGCTGGGAGTTTCCCTACCCGCTCCTCCCACCCCCAAAGGCACGTACGCTCCCGTCGTGGTCCACGCAGGACTCGCCTTCGTCTCCGGCCAGATCGTCACCGATCCCGCGGGGGCTAGGCTGCCCGGCCTCGTCGACCGGGACGTTCCCGCGAGCGAGGCACGCGATCTCGCCCGGAGGGCGACGCTGCAGGGACTCAGCGCCCTCGCCGCCGCGCTCGGCTCGCTCGACCGGGTCACCCGGATCGTGCGAGTCGGGGTTTTCGTGGCCTCGTCACCGGGGTTCGTCCGACAGCACGAGGTCGCCGATGGGGCAACCGACCTCTTGGTCGAAGTGTTCGGCGAGGCGGGGCGGCCGGCCCGCGCCGCGGTAGGGGTGCCGGCCCTCCCACTGAACGCCCCGGTCGAGGTCGAGATCGTCGTCGGGGTCGGGTAGGGACTCCCGTGGAACCCACCGCGTGGCCGGGGGTCCTTCGCGACGGACGAGACCTTTACACGCCGAATCGAGGACCCCCCGGCGACCGGGTCTACGGCGAGACCCTGCGGACGGTGGAGGGCGTCGAGTACCGCCACTGGGATCCGTTCCGTTCCAAGCTCGCCGCGCTCCTCGTCAAAGGTGGCCCCGCCGACCTCTGGCACGGACCGCGGAAGACCCTCTACCTGGGAGGGGCCCATGGGACGACCGTGAGCCACCTTTCCGACCTGCTGGACCCGGCCCCCATCTACGTGATCGAGAAGAGCCCCACCTCGTTCGCCCCTTTGCTCGCCCTCGCGCAACGACGTCGCAACGTCCTCCCGATCCTCGGGGACGCCCAGTTGCCCGAGCGGTATCGTGCGGACGTGGGGGAAGTGGATTTCCTCTACCAGGACGTCGCCCAGAGAAACCAGGCGGCCATCTTCGTGGAGAATGCCCGAGCGGTCCTCGCCCGGGGGGCCGGGGGCTCCTCATGTTGAAGGTCCGCTCGGTCACTCAGCGACGCCCGGCGGCCTCGATCGTCCGCGAGACCCGGGCCGAACTCGCCCGCGCCGGCCTCGAAACGCGCGCCGAAGTGAGCCTCGCTCCGTTCGCCCGCGACCACGTGGCTCTGGTAACCCTCGCCCTGTGACCGCCGGGGTCGCGCCCCGACCCAGCTTCCACCCTCCGGGTCCGATAACCTCCGAAATACTCCGGCTCGTTCCGAACCCTCGGTGGTCCTGTGGCGGGGTTCGGATGGGGGGCGACGGGCACCGGGACCGTCCCCCTCGGCGTCCTGGCGCTCGCCCTCGCCCTCCTGAGCGGACCCACCGGTCCCGGGACCGCCTCCCTTTCCTCGTCGTCCAACGCGGACCTCGGACCAGCGGAGACGCACTCTGCACCGGCGATCCCCAACCTCACGGTGGATCCGACCTCTACGTGGGCGGAGGCCGGCAATTCCACCCCGCTCGACGCGCGGTGGACCTCGGGCGACCCCGGGTGCACGGTCTCCCCCTCGTGGTTCCACTGGTTCGTTCGGCCCGGGCCCGTGGGGGGGCTGATCTCCGGCGAGAACTCCTCCAGCGTCAATTTCACGGGCACGACGGCCCGGAGCGGGAGCGCCGAGGTGGGGGTGTGGTCGGCTGCCGAGCTTCGATGCGGCGATGCAACGGACGGTCTTCTCTCCTCGGCTTTTGCCTCGGTCCTCGAAGTCGCCGCGCTGGAAGTCGAGAACCTTACGATCGGCCCGATAGCGTCGGGTGGGGGTCTCGCGACCAACCTCTCCGGGCGAATTGTCGGAGGCATTCCCCCCTACCAGGTGACCGTCCGGTGGGGAGACGGCACGGCGGGGATGCGTAACTTGACGACCCCCGGCCCCTTCGACTGGTCCCACGTGTTCCGTCCGGGAACCTTTCTGCCCCGAGTTACGGTCGTGGACTCCTCCGGGCGCGAGACCTCCGCCGTCGTTCCCCAACCCGTCGAGGTCGGCGGGAACGCGTCCATCTCGGTGACCGCGTCGACGGCCTTGGCGGAGGTCGGGATCACCGTGCGCTTCACGGGAGTGGTCACCGGCATGCCACCCAACGCATTCTCGCGCCTGTCCGCATGCGGCGAAAGCTCGCTCGCCACTCCAGAGTCTCCCCCGGAGATTCGTCTGCGACCCCGGCTCCGCCGGCCTCCTCCCCGTCGCTCTCCTGTCCACGGACGGGAGCGTGGGGCCGGCACTGACCCAGACCCTCGAGGAGCCGGTAGCACCGGCACTGTCGGTCGCCGTTACCCCGCCGACCCTCGAGGGTGAGGTCGGTACGGTCGCCTTCTTCGAGGTGGGCCTTAGTGGAGGAGCTCCTCCCTTTGCGCTGAACTGGGTGTTCGGGGGTCAGTCCGGACCCGGCCCGGACGTCCTATCCGAAGACGGAACGTTGCTCCTCCCGGTTCAGCCGAACGCGACCGGACTGGTCCGGCTCTCCCTGACCGTCTCTGACGCCGATGGTGCGACGGCCTCGGTCGCCGACTCGAGCCTTTTCGTCGGCCCGGCGCTCAGCCTCGAGGCGACCGCCGCTTCCTCCAACCTGCCCTCGGCCGCCCAGGTCGAGCTCTCCGCCTCGGTCGCGGGGGGCATCGGGCCGATGGCCTGGGTGCTCGATTCCGAGCCCACCTTCGGGCCGGGAGACTCACCGTCCGGGCTGGCTACCGGCCGCGGCCGGGCTGCACTGGTCTGGCACGTTTCCTGCCGAGGGTGCAGGCACGGTCGAACTCACGGTGGTGGATGCGGTCGGCGCGCTCGCCAACGAAACCGTGCCCGTCGAGCTCCTGCCGCCGCTCACGGGGGCGCTCAGCGTCTCGGCCGTCAATGCGAGCGACGGACCCGGGGTCGTAGTGAACCTCAACCTTTCGGGCGGCGCCCCTCCCTTCTCGGTGTGGATCAATGCGTCGAGCGGAGCCGTCTGGAACGCGACGGATCCTTCGGATGGGGTGTTCGAGGCGACGGTCCCGGTCGAGCGGGCGGGAGCGAGCTCCGTCCTCGTCGTAGCGGTCGACCGTCTCGGAGGCAAGGTCGCGGGAAGCACCTTCGTAATCACCCATTCGTCTCCCGGGCTCTCCGCTTCCCCGCCCGGGCCCTCACCCCTGGTCGTGGCGGTCGGAGTCCTCAGCGTGCTGTTTGTTGGGGCTGGCGCCGTCCTCTACCTTCGGCATCGTCGGCACCCGGCCCAGCCCTCCCCCTCTCCGGAGCCGGAGAAGGTGCTCGAACAGAATCCTCGCTCCCGCGGATGGGGCCGAGCGGGTCACGGTCGAACTTCTTGCAGAAGAGGCGGGCGTCCCGCTCGAAACCGTGCGCTCCACGCTCGTTCGCCTGATCGCCACGGGCAAGGTACGATCCGAGGTTTCCCCCGATGGGGAGGAGGTGCTCGCTTGGTCGGACCCTCCGCCCGCGTAGGTCGGGAAGGGCGACGGGGCCTGGCGTTCACGTTGATCCTGGTAGTCCTCCTGGGGGCTGTGGCGGTGCCCGGGCTGGGTTCCGGCCCATCCCCTCGGGTCCATGCCGGGTCGGCTTCCACCTCCTCGACGGACCCGACCAACAGCTCCGCCGTGGGGAACTTCACGGCGTCGGTCAACCGGATGGTCGACCTCCTCGCGCTCTCCGGAGGAGGCATCCTCGCCCTCGTCTGGGCTCGGGTCGCACTGAGCTGGTTCTCCAACGATGTCACCAAGAAGGTGCAGGCCAAGGACCGGGCCCGGGACGCCCTGGTCGGGACGCTGCTGTTCACCGCCGCCATCACGGGCCTCATCTGGGGGCTCGCTCACTGGGTCCTCACGGGCGCCTAGGGGTCCGATGCTGGTCCCCGGTCTCGACTGGCCCTCTCTTCTCCAAACGATCCTCTTCGGTCTGTTCGCCGCCTTTACGGCGATCGTCACAGCTGTCATCGGGCCGACCTACGACAACCTGTTCGTTCCGATGATGCAGCCAGGGGCCCTCTACCCGCCCCTCGTCGGGGCCGGGGCCCCTGGGAGCTTCCTCTCGGGCGCGGTGCAGTTCTCGGGGTACGCGCTCGCCAACGTCGTCGACCCGGCGGTCGCGCTCGTCGCGCTCGGGGTCGCGGTCCTCCTCCTGGTCCGGTCGATGGTCGGACGATGGGCCTACCGGCTCGACGGCCTCCTGCCACGGCTGGTCGCCAGTGTGATCGTGGCCAACTTCACCCTCCCGATCGTCGGCGGGGTCCTCGGGTTCGCAGCGGCTCTCTACCCCGTTCTCGCGGGCTGGGATGGAGGTGCATGGACCCACTGGGTGAACCTCGCGGGGTTCGGACAGTTCCAGTTCTCCTGGGACAACGGCGCCCTCTCCTTCGTCCTCGCCTTTGTCGAGTTCCTGATCGTCTTCGGACTTCTTCTCGCGCTCGGGATCCGCGATGCGCTCCTCGCGGTGCTGATCGTCCTCCTGCCGCTCTTCACCCTCCTTTGGCCGCTCCGTCCGGTGGCGGCGCTGGCCCGACGGGCGTGGCTGCTGTTCTTCGAGGTGGCGTTCCTTCCTTGCGTGATCGTCGTCCCGCTCGAGCTCGCGGTCGGCTCCCCCAGCCCTGTGCTGCTCGTCGGTTACCTCGGGGTCGCGTTGGCCTCCCCCTACCTGCTCTCGCTCGCGGGCACCCACCTGGTGGCATTCGGCCTTCCCGGGAGCGGAGGGGCCGTCAACGTCGGCAGTCAGCGGGGGTTCAGCGCCGGATCCTCCAGCGCAGCCTCGGTGGTAGGGCCCGGCGCCCGGGCGGCCGCTTCCTCGGGGTCGGCCGGTCGGGCCGTGGCGGGGGCTGCCGGGGTCGCTGGGTCGGCCTCGCTGCCCGCCGCGGCGCCGCTCGCCGCGGCCGAGCTGCTGGGGCATACCGCCCTCCACCTGCTCCGACATCTGCCGACGGGAGGCGCGTCGGAGGGCCGCTCTTGGCCTCCGATCCGCGGGCGAGGCTCTCGATGAAATGGCCGAACCCGAGCCCGGCCCGCCCGTCGTCGCGCTCCCGCAACCCGTCGACCGCCGGCTTCGGCTCGGACCGTTCGCGAGCGCCCGTGACGCGGTCAAGTTCGCCTGTTACGCCGCGGCCGGGGCGCTCCTCGCCCCGTTCGTCACCCCGTACGCGTGGCTGCCGGTGGTCGCGGTCGGATTCCTCGTCTCGGCCTGGCGGCCCGAGGGCGAGGCGCTCGACGAGCGGGTCGCCCATTGGGCGACCTGGCGGGTCCGTCGATTCACCGGCGGGGGACCGGTGAGCCTGCCCTCCTCTCCGCCGGCCCGCGGCGGTTACCTTCGGCTGGGGCCGGGGCGCTACGTGACGGTCCTGCGGACCGGTGGGACCCCGCTCGCCTATCGGCCGCCCGCCGAGCTCGAACGGCTCTTTCGAGCCTACGGAGAGCTCCTGCGCGCCTCGGATGGGGTACTTCTCCTCCACGCCGGGACCGTCCCGCTCTCGGCGGACCCGCTGGTCCCGGGGAGGTCCTCGTCGACGGGGCCTGAGCTCCCGGCGCGGGAGGGCTACCAGGAGCTCGTCTCCGTGCTCTGCCGCCGACGTCTCGTCCGAAGGGTCCACCTCGCGCTCTCGACCCCCGACGTGGGCCCGGACGCGCTGGCCCGGCTGGACCAGGGAACGCGGGCCCTCGCGAGCCGGCTCGCGGCCGTAGGCCTTCGCCCGACCCGGCTCGAGACCCGGGCGCTCTCGGAGGCCGGCCACCGGTTCGGCTGGTCCCGCCCGAGGGGGGACGATTGAGCGGTCGTTGGGCTCCCGGTCCGGCGCTCGATTTCGAGGTGGTCGGGGTCTCGGTCGGCGCCGCCCTGGTCAGCGGCGGGCTCTCGCTGGTTGGACCCTACCTCGCCTCGCTCACAGGGGCGCTGGGCGCGCTGGCGTTCGCCGGATGGGTCGCGGCCCGGCTAGGGTCGGACGTTCGATTGAAGATCCCCCTCGACCCGGCCGCATGGTTCGCGCTCGGCGCTCTGGCAATGGGCGCGCTCCTTTTCCTCGCACCTCCTGCCTCCCTGACGCGCTTCCGGGCGCTCGCCTTGGCGGCGGCCCTGGTGCCGCTGTGGATGACAAGTCGCCGGGGCGTCCCATGACGCCGCCGTTCGATGCCGGTGACGTGGAGGGTCCGACCGTCTTCCGGACCGGACGAAGGTTTCGGGCTCCCCTACTGATCCGAGAGCTCCCAGCCGACGTCCCCTTCGGATTCCTCGGACGCGTCCTCACGACCACCGAGTCGGTCGAGCTGAACCTCGAGCTGCACCGGATCCCTCCGGAGCGAGCCCTGGAGATCCTCGAAGGGGCCCGTGCGGTCGCCGAAGCCGAACTTGCGACGCCGGGCTCCGTGGGAGGGACCTCGCGCCTGGAAGCGGAGCGGGAATCCTCGGGCGAGCTCGGGCAGGCCCTCGCTCGCGGCACTCAGGAGCTCTGGCGGGTCGGCATCTGCTTCGTCGCCGTCGGCTCCTCACGGGTCCGAGCGGAAGCGCTGCAATCCCGCCTGGCCGAACGGCTCTCGGCCCTCCGGTTCCGGACCCGCGTCCCCCGCTACGGCGTGGAGCTTGCGCTGCGGCCGCCGGACCTGGCGGGGGTCGAGTCCCGCCCGCCCGGCTACTGGCACACGTTGCCCTCCGACGCGGTCGCCGCCTTCTTCCCGTTCGGGGACGAGACGCTCGCCGAGCCGGGAGGGGTCTTGGTCGGTCTCGCGCTCGCGGACGCGAGCCCCGTCTTTCTCGACCGTTGGGCGCATCCGAGCCACTCGTGGGGGATCTTCGGGACCACGGGCTCCGGCAAGTCGTTCGCCGCGGGGCTCTTCGTCCTCCGGACCCGGTGGATGCGCCCCGACGCGGACGTCGTCTTCCTCGACCCCCTGGGGGAGTACTCCGGGCTCGTGCGAACCCTGGGCGGGAGCGTGGTCCGCCTCGCGGACGGACGCGCCGGGCGGCTGAACCCCCTCGACCCCGCTACCACCGGGGGCGACCGACGGGAGAAGGCAGCCCGCGTGGCGACGATGCTCCGCGCGCTGTTCCCGAGCCTGACCGACCCCGAGGGGGCGGTCCTCGACGCCGCCGTAATGGGCCTCTACGGCCGGGGCCCGGAGGTTCCGACCATGGAGGACCTCGTCCGGCAGGTCGAGCAGGCGGCCCCGACCGAGGGCCGCCTCCGGACCTTGCTCGAAGTATTTCGGACAGGGTCGCTGCGCGGGGTGAACGGTCCGACCACGTTCCGATTGGACGCCTCCCCGGTCGCGATCGACCTCTCGGGGGTCCCCGATGATCAGCGCGCGTTCCACCTGGCGTACGTCCTCGACTGGGCGTACGGCAGGATGCGCGACCGACCGGGCCCCAAGCTCGTCGTGGTGGATGAGGCGCACCTGCTCGTCCGCCACCCGCCGACGGCGGACTTCCTGGACCGGGTAGTTCGGCACGTCCGGCACTTCCAGGCGGGCCTCCTCCTCCTCAGCCAGAGCCCGGAGGATTTTCTCGCCCTCCCGAGCGGCCGTTCCACGCTCCGCAACCTCTACGCGACCGCCTTCCTTCGTCTGCCCGAGGTCTCCGCCGGCGCCCGGGGCTTCTTCGGCCTGACCGGAGCCGAGGCCGAGTGGCTGCCGAAGGCACGACTCCCTCGGACGGCGGGGTACTCCGAATCGCTGTGGCGGGTCGGCGACCTCCACCTTCCCCTCGCTATCGTCGCCTCCACCCCGGAGGTACGAGCTGCTGACCGGGGCGCTTGGGGCTGCCTCCCCGGGGGCCCGCGCTGCAGGTCGAGAGGATGGTTTATGAGGACGGCGTCCCCGGGGAGTCTCGTGGCGGAGCCCGCGACGGCCGATGGTCCTCCCCGCCGTCGAGCGAGCTGGAACCTCCGCACGATCGTCGAGGACGTGGCGGGTCGTCCGATTGAGGAGCTCCAGGACCCGGACCGACCCCCCCACCCGTACCTCAAGGGTCGGCTTGCCCCGACGCCGCTCCCGTCCCGAACCCCGTCCGGGGGGGCGCCCGAGTACGACCCGGTGGCCCACGTGTATCCCCCCTTCGTCGGGGCAGCGGGTCGCGCGTACCATGGCGCCGAGCACGAGCACGACCCCGAGACCCTCGAGCGGCACCGCACGCCCGAAGGCTCGCGGAGCCCCGGACCGAGCCGTCGCCCCGAGCGCCTCTATCTCCACTATCTGCTCCTCCACCTGGACCGGCTCAGCGACACGTCGCTCCAGGTACCTGCGCGCCGCGCTCGAGGAGGAGATGGGACGTCGGGCCCCTCCGCCCCCCCGGGTAACGCTAGCTCCCATCTCCCCACCCGAGTTCCCATCGCCCTAGCTGGGGCTCAACCGAGCCCCCGCCGGGCCACCTCCTGGACCAGCGCGCGGTACACGCCGGGATCCCACTCCACCCCGATGGCGTCCCGACCGGCGTCGGCCGCGGCCCACAGGGTCGTTCCGGTGCCGGCGAACGGGTCGAGCACAGTGTCCCCGACCACGGAGAACATTCGGACGAGACGTTCGGGGATCTCCGCGGGGAAGGCGCCGCTCCGGCCGCCCGGCCGGTGCTGGCGCACCCCCCGGACGTCGGTCCAGAGCTGGCTGAACCACCGGTCGCGTTCCGCCCGGGAGAATCGGCTCTCGTAGCGCCGTCGGTCGTGCGGGGCGAACCGGCGGAGCCCCCCCTTGCGGAACGGCAGGATGAACTCGCAATCGATCGTGACGTAGGCGTTGGGCGGAAGGAACCCGGAACCGAGGAACGCGTTCGGTTTGTTGGTCGGCTTCTTCCAGAGCACATAGGGCAGCGGGTCGAACCCGACGCGGGCGGCCGCGCTCAGCGTCTCCGCGTGGTTCGGCCAGAGACGGAACCGCCCCCAGTCCGACCGCAGCGCATCCCCGATCACGACCACAAGGATCCCACCCGGGACCAGCACTCGGTGACACTCCGCCCAAGCGTCCTCGAGCAGCCGGAGCATCGCCGGGTAGTCCGAGGCACCCTGGGCACGGAAAAGCCGGTCCCACTGGGGGATCATCGGGTACGGTGGAGAGGTGACGACGAGGGCGACCGACCCATCGTTTAGCGAGGGAACGCGGCGGGCATCCCCGGAGATGACCCGGACCTGCCCCGTCCGTCGCGCCGCCACCGGCCTGGGGAGTCGGGAGACGGTTAATAGCCGCCCCCTCTCGCAACGCCGATGCGCCTCGACCGACCCGTCCTCCAGGTCGCCCTCGACTTCGAGAACCTGTCGCGGGCGCTGCAGGCCGCCCGCGAGGCGGTCGAGGGAGGGGCGGACTGGGTCGAGGCGGGGACTCCCCTCATCAAAAGCGAGGGCCTGGACGCTGTCCGGGAGCTCAAGAAGGCGTTCCCGAGCTGTCGGATCGTCGCCGACATGAAGATCATGGACACGGGAGCTTTCGAGGTGGAGATCGCGGCGAAGGCCGGGGCCGATGTCGTGACCGTCCTCGGGGCCGCCGACGATGACACCATCGCCGATGCCGTGCGGGGAGGGGAGCTGTACGGGGCCGAGGTCATGGTCGACCTGCTCGGGGTGGCGGACCCGGTCGCTCGGGCGAAACGCTCCGCCGAGCTCGGCGCGGCCGCCGTCTGCTGGCACGTCGGGATCGACATGCAGATGGCCGGCAAGACCCCCTTCGCGGTCCTCGGGGAGCTCGCCAAGGCCTCGCCGGTCCCGGTGGCCGTCGCCGGGGGTCTCAACAGCGAGTCGGTCGCGGCCGCCGCGCGGGCCGGTGCACAGATTCTGATTGTCGGCGGGGCGATCACCAAAAGCCCGAACATCGCCGACGCTACACGACGGATCCGGGAGGCGATCGCGACCCAGAAGGAGGTCGCGACCGAGCTGTTCCGCAGGTACGCGGGAGAGGACCTCCGCGCCGCCTTCCTCAAGGTCTCCAGCCCGAACGTCACCGACGCGATGCAACGCCAGGGCGCCCTCCACGGGCTGGTGCCGCACCTCGTCCGTCCCAATGTCCGGATCGGCAGGCCCCGCGGTCACGGTCGTGACGCGGGACGGGGATTGGGCGAAGCCGGTCGAGGCGATCGACCGGGCGGGTCCGGGGGACGTCATCGTCGTCGACGCCGGCGGAGGGAGCACCGCGGTATGGGGCGAGCTTGCGAGCTGGTCCGCCCACGGCCGGAAGGTCGCGGCCGTGGTCATCGACGGGGCGATCCGGGACCTTGACGCGATCCTGGAGATCGGGTTCCCGGCATTCAGCCGATCGGTCAGTTCGAACGCGGGCGAACCCAAGGGACATGGCGAGATCGGGGTCGAGGTGACCGTCGGGGGCCAGAGGGTCCGGCCGGGAGACTGGGTCATCGGAGACCTGAGCGGCCTGGTCGTCGTCCCTCGCGAGCGGGCGCAGGAGATCGCCAACCGTTCCCTGGACGTGCTGGAGCATGAGAACCGTGTGCGGGAGGAGATCCAGCGCGGCTCCACGCTCGCGACGGTCCAGAAGCTCGAGCGCTGGGAACGCGTCGGTTAGGCCGTTCGGCCCGGCGGAGCGATCCCCTCGTTGAGGGAGGCCCGCACGGCCGCCCGGGCGCGAGCGGAACTGCGCGTCGCGGCGAGCGCGACGGATTGGTGCCGGTTCGGGCCGGCCCACCACTCCACCCAGGGTTCGGCATAGCGGACCTCCCAGAGGACCAGCGCCTCCGGTTCGGCGATCGGCAGGGTGAGCCGCTCCCTTCCGTCCAAGGCGCGCTGCAGGCGGGGCAAGGGCAGGGTCCCCTCCGCCACCTGCCGGCAGGCGCCGACCATCTTGCGGACCATCCCCCAGACGAAGGAGGGCGCTTCGACATCGACCTCCCATCCGCCATTCGCCTCCCGGACCGACATGCGTTCAATGTTGCGCCAGAGCGGCGTGATGCTCGGGAGACCCCGCCCGAGCGACCGCACGTCGACCCGGCCATGGAACAACGCAGCGGCTTCCCGGTAGGCGGAGAGGTCCCGGTCGATAGGGTCCTCGAAGTACCGATAGGTCCGTCCCAGGGTCTGACGGATGCGAGCGGTCTCGGGCATCGGGGCAGCTGCGGTGAAGTAGACGTCGGAGGTGAGCCCGTTGAGAACCCTCAGGAGGGGGCGTGCCTCCAGGCGGGTCGTGAGGGCCATCGCGTTCGCTCGGGCGCTTACGCCCCGGTCCGTCCGGCTCGCGACCTCGACGTGGCTCGTCGAACGGGACAGGACCCCCGCGGCCGAGAGCCCTCGGAGGATCTCCCCCTCGACGGTGCGCTGACGCGGCTGGCGGGCCCAGCCCTGGAAGCCGACCCCATCGTAGCCGAAGCGGACCCGCCATCGCGCCGTGGCGGCCCGGAGGCCGCCCGGACCTTAGCGCATTCGCCTCAGAGTGGTCGACCGAACGCCCCACCACCGGGCGGCCCGCACCGCCCCCGGCTCCGGGCCGGGACGCCTGTCAGGTTCGTGCGGGTTTGGGTCGGCGACTATGTCGGATACCTATGGCATTGTACGTCTCTATATTCTATCGACATTTTCTATATAACCGCTGAACGAGTCGAACCGGTCGGTGCGATTCGTGGAACGAGCCCTAGGCCGAGGCGGTGTCCCGCCCGGGACGGACCCCCTGCGTGGACGGGGCGGCCCATCGGGCCATCGTTCGCGGGACCTCGCGCGGGGCCGAGCTCTCCTGCTGACGGTCGTCCCACCGCCCTCCGCTCACTATCCTGTTGCCATCGTTCGGGAGCGCTTGGGAGCGCTGGCCGCTCGGGGGCAGCAGTGAGACCAGCGGAAGAGGAAACAGGAGAAGGAAAGAAATGAGCAGCGGAAGTCAAAGCAGTACCGAGCACGCCGACCGAGCCCGTCGTTCGGCGCAAGAGCTCCGGGCGTACCGGCCTCTACGTGGCCATCGCGGTGATCGTGGTCATCGTGGTGGTTCTGGCGGGGGGTTATGCCGCAGGCTGGTTCAAGGCCTCCTCGACGGCCAAGTCAGCTTGCGCCGCTCCCGGCGCGGCCCCGGCCTTCGTCCCGACGAGCGTCGCGAGTTCGACACCCACCGTCGCACCGGCCGCAGGGCAGACCTTGAACGGCGCGGGCTCGACCCTGGTAGCCCCCCTGATGTACGCCTGGTCGCTGGACTACACGAACAACTCGGTCAACTACGCCAGCGTCGGCAGCGGTGCGGGCATTCAGGACATCACCCAGAAGACGGTGGACTTTGGTGCATCCGACGCACCCCTCAACCCCACGCAGCGCGCCGCGATCCCCTCTCCGGGGGTCGTGACCATCCCCGAATCGGCCGGTGCGGCCGTTCCGGTCTACAACCTGCCCGTGAGCGCGACCCTCAAGTTCACGGGCGCGATCCTCGCGAGCATCTACCTTGGGGACATCACCAACTGGAACAACTCGGCGCTGCAGGCCGTGAACCCGGGAGTGACCCTCCCGAACGCGTGCATCATCGTCGTGCACCGGTCCGATGGCAGTGGTACGACCTTCGTCTGGACCAGCTATCTCTCCCAGGAGAACACAACCTGGAAGAACACCGTCGGCTTTGCGACCTCGGTCAACTGGCCGGTTGGGGTCGGGTCCAAGGGCAACTCGGGGGTCACCGGAACCGTGAAGAGCACGTCGGACGCGATCGGATACGTGGACATCAACTACGCGCTGACGAACGGGGTCGCCTTTGGGGCGGTCGAGAACCCGTCCGGTAACTACATCCTGGCGAACATCACCAACATCGCCTCGGCCATCAAGGACGCCAACCCGACGCTGCCGAGCGGGACCGGCGACTGGTACAACGTATCCGTGCTGAACGCGCCAGGAGCTCACGACTACCCCCTGGCCACCTTCACGTACGTCTTCGTGTACACGGACGTGGGCGTTGCCTACGGTTCGTCCTACACGTTGACCAAGGCCGAAGCCCTGGTGGATTTCCTTCACTGGATGGTCACGGCAGGACAGAGCTACTCCGCCGCGCTGTACTACATTCCCCTCTCGCCGTCTGTTGTGAGCGCGGACCAAACCACCATCGGTACGATCAAGTACAACGGAGCGGCGATCCCCTAGCGGGTCCCGTGACCGAGTGAACCCCACGGTCGACGAGGAATCCTCCGAATGAGCGCGACCAACCCTTTCCCCGCCATTTCTTCCCGGCGCTCCAAGCGGGCCCCGAAGTGGGGCGATCGGCTGTTCGTCGTCTTGACCGGGGTGGGGGCGGGCTTGGTCATCGCGCTGCTCGCCGCGTTCGTCATCGGTACTGTACCTCGACGCCCGGGCCACGATCGACCTGTTCGGGTTCCGCTTCCTCACCATCGATGTCTGGATCCCGGCCTCGCAGAATCCCAAGATCCCGGGAAATATCTACGGGGTCGTCCCGTTCGCCGACGGGACCTTGCTCACCAGCGCCATTGCCTTGCTCATCGCGATTCCGCTGTCCCTCGGGGCGGCACTCTTCCTGACGCAGCAGGCTCCCGTCCGGCTCCGGGGACCGGTCGGACAGCTCATCGAGCTGCTGGCGGCCATTCCGTCCATCGTCTACGGGTTTTGGGGACTCATCGTCCTCGTCCCGATCATGCGCTACGAGGTGGAGCCGGCCCTTCAGAACTGGCTCGGGTGGACAGGCTGGTTCGACGGCAGCCCGACGGGCCTCGACCTGCTGACCGCCAGCGTGATTCTCGCCGTGATGATCATCCCGACCATCACGGCCATCAGCCGGGACTCGATCGCCGCGGTGCCCATCAGCCAGAAGGAGGCGGCGCTCAGCCTCGGTGCGACCGATTGGGAGGTGTCGCGACGCGCGGTCCTTCCCTATGCCCGGGGCGGGATCTTCGCCGCGGTAATCCTGGGGCTGGGACGTGCGCTGGGAGAGACGATGGCGGTGACCCTGGTCATCGGGAACCGGAACGCCGTCCCGACCTCCCTGTTGTCCCAGGGCCAGACGATCGCCAGCCTGTTGGCCAACCAGTTCGCCGAGGCCAGCGGGCCGCTGGAGCTATCGGCCCTGATCGAGGCGGGACTGATCCTGCTGCTGATCACTCTCTTCATCAACGTGGGGGCGCGCGTGGCCCTCTCGCGTTTCCAGCGCGGACGGGGCGTGGGTCTGGAATGAAGTTCGACCATCACGGCCGCCGCCGGCTTTTCAGCCACAGCATGACGATCCTGAGCGGGCTGGCCATCGTCGTGATCCTCGTCCCCCTCGTCGCCGTCATCTACGAGGCGGTCGTCCTGGGTGGCCCCGCCTTCTCCGGCACGTTCTTCACCCAGGTGCCCCCCCAGCCCTGCACCCCGGTCTCTGGGGTCACGTGCGCGCTGGGAGGGGTGAACCCTCCGTTCGAGGGTACGCTGGTCCTGATCGGGCTCGCGTCGCTCGTGGCCCTTCCGGTCGGCATCTCGGCCGCGATCTTCACGGTCGAGTATGGACGGGAGCGGAGGATCGCGAGGGTCATCAGCATGACCGCCGACGTCCTCTCCGGCGTCCCGTCGATCCTGGCCGGCGTGTTCGTCTATTCCCTCTTCCTTCAGTACCGACCGGGCCCTCGCGTTCAGTACCCTTTCCGGCTCGCTGGCGCTCAGCGCGTTGATGATCCCGATCGTGGTGCGGACCAGCGAAGAGGCGTTGCGGACGGTCCCGAACTCGGTACGGGAAGCGGCGCTAGCGTTGGGCATTGCTCGATGGAAGATCGCGACTCGGATCGTCCTCGTCACCGCGCTCCCCGGGGTGGTAACAGGGGCCCTGCTCAGCGTGGCCCGCGCGGCGGGCGAGGCGGCGCCGCTCCTGTTCACGCTCGGCGATGGATGCGCTCATCCCCTCCAAGGCCTCGACCAGGAGGGGTGCGCGTTGCCGCTCTGGATCTTCCTCGGGGCCACGAGCCCGTACCAGAACTGGATCACACTAGCTTGGGGGGCTGCGCTGCTGCTGATCCTGATGATCCTGGCCATGAGCCTCACCTCCCGCTTCGTCCTGAACCGCATGGTGCGACGGAGCCGAGGGGGCTGATCGTGGCGCTCTCGGAACCGGTCAAGCTGACGGTCGACCACCTCAGCGCCTACTACGGGAACGTTCGTGCGGTGGAGGGGGTCGACCTGGAGATCCCGGCCCGCATGGTGACGGCGATCATCGGTCCGTCCGGCTGCGGAAAGTCTACGCTCATCCGATGCATGAATCGGATGCATGAGACGGCGCCCCAGGCACGGGTGGAGGGCAAGGTGCTCCTCGACGGAGAGGACCTGTACCAGCTCGACGCGACGCTGGTCCGACGCCGGGTCGGCATGGTATTCCAGAAGCCGAACCCGTTCGCCACGATGTCCATCTTCGACAACGTCTCCGCCCCGTTGCGATTCAACGGCCGACCGTCGCGGGAGGAGGTCGACCGCGTCGTCTCCCGGTCGTTGACGCACGCAGCTCTCTGGGACGAGGTGAAGGACCGGCTCGATGCCCCCGCCACCTCGCTCTCGGGGGGCCAGCAGCAACGCCTGTGCATTGCTCGTTCCCTGGCGGGGGAGCCCGAGGTGCTCCTGATGGACGAACCGTGCTCGGCGCTCGACCCGAGCGCTACCGCAAAGATCGAGGACCTCATCGGCCAGCTCAAGAAGGACTACACGGTCGTCATCGTCACGCACAATATGCAGCAGGCCGCCCGCGTGGCCGACTACACGGCGTTCCTTTACCTGGGGAAGCTGGTCGAGTTCGGACCTACCGAAGCGCTGTTCGAGCGCCCGAAAGAGCGTCTGACCGAGGCCTACATCACCGGGAGATTTGGATGAACGAAGATCCGTCGATCGACACGAGCGCGCGTCGCGGCCATGACATCGAGATACGGAACCTCAAGGACCACGCGGTGAGGATGGGGACCTGGGCCATCACGATGGTCCATGACGGCTGGCGGGCCTTCAACGCGGGCGACCTCTCAGAGGCGCAGGCGGTCCTCGACCGCGATGCTCCTCTCGACCAGATGGACGAGGAGATGGAGCACGCCACGGTCGCCTTCCTGGTGCTCCGTCAACCGACGGCGATCGACCTCCGGACCGCCGCGGCCCTGCTCAAGATCACGACCCACCTCGACCGGGTAGGGCGGCTCGGCTTCGATATGGCCCGGATCACGACCTCGGGACCGAACCAGGAGCCGCCCGAGTTGAAGAGCCTCTTGGAACGGATGGACGTCACGGTCGAGGCGATGGTCCGCCAGGCGATCGACGCGCTCGACCACGACGCCGTGGACCTCGCGCGACAGCTCTTCCAGCTCGACGACGACATCGACCGGATGCATCGAGAGGCCAACCGGCTGATCCTCGATGCGCTCACGAAGAATCCGGGGTCGGCCCAGCGCCTCGCCAACGACCTGCTCGTGGCCCGGCACTTCGAGCGGATCGCAGACAACGCGTGCAAGGTCGGAGAGAAGACGGTCTACGCCCTCACGGGCCAGCGACGGTCCGAGTACCTCCCCCGCCATCCGTTCCAGCCGTACGTTCTGGAGACCCCTCCGGGGGGCGGCGGTCCCTCGCCGTAACTCTGGGTCCCCCCGGGACCCCCCAATCATCTTACGCGGCCGCGAATACGGGGGCGGACGCTCCCGTAGTCTAGTCCGGTCAAGGATTCGGCGCCTTCGACGCCGTAACGCGGGTTCGAATCCCGCCGGGAGCATCCCGCCCGCGGTTCGCGCAGGAACGGCAGCGGTGGACCCGCCCCCCCCGGCGTAACGCTTACAGGGGCGGTTCGGGTGTCCCTCCGATGGCCCCACGGAAGGGGGCGGCTCCCCGAGGCGACCGTGCTGGGGACGGTACGGTGGCCGTAGTGCTGGCCGCCGGAACGTCCTCCCGGATGGGCCGGCCCAAGGGCGCGGTCGAGTTCCAAGGCCGCCCGCTCCTGGAACGCGTCCTCGAGAACCTGAGGTCCGGGGGCATCCGGTCGGTGGTGGTCGTGCTCGGCCACGAGGCCGAGCGGGTACGGAAGGCCGTGCGCTTCCAGGACGAGACAGTCGTGCTCGCCTCCGACTATCGTGCTGGAATGAGCCGCTCCCTGCAGACGGGGCTGCGCAACCTCCGCCCCGGCACGCGACGGGTCATGATCGTCCTGGCCGACCAGCCGTTCCTCGACCCGTCGACCTACGCCACGCTGGCCCGGCGAGCGGCCAACGGGGACGGCCGAATCTTCATCCCGACGTTCCACGGCATCCGGGGGAACCCGGTGCTCTTCGATGCCACCCTCACGGAGGAAGCCGCGCGGATCGGGGGGATGTCGGGTGCCGGGCGATGTTCCCGAATCACCTGGAGGAGATCCGCGAGGTGGACGTCGACGACCCGGCCATCCTGGTGGACATCGACACGGAGGCCGACCTGACCGCGTTCTCGGAGGCGGCACTCCGGAAGGAACCGCTCCGCACGACCCTCCTTCGCGCCGCGGCGCCCCGGCTGGCCCTTCACGCGACCCCCTCCGAGCGACCGGAGCCACGACGGCTCTGGCGCCCCCCGGACGTGGAGGCCGCCGCCGAGGAACTCCGCCGCCAGGGCCTTCCGTTCGCGCTCGCGACGGTGGTCCGCGTGGTCCGCCCCACGTCAGGGCGGCCGGGGTACAAGGCGGTGATCCGGCCGGACGGCAGCCACGTCGGGTGGGTCGGAGGGAGCTGCACCGCGGACCTGCTGGTCGCCGAGGCGCTCGCGGCATTGCGAGAGGGCACGCCCCGGCTACTGCGGGTAACCCCCGATGCGATCGGCGAGGGACCGAGCGAAGGAGTCGTCGAACGGGCGATGGTGTGCGCGAGCGGAGGAACCGTGGAGATCTACATCGAACCGAAGGGACCGAAGCCGAACCTGCTGATCGTGGGAGACTCTCCCGTCGCGACGAGCCTGGCGGCGCTCGGGCCGCTGCTGGACCTGCGCGTCGTGCTGGTCGCTCCCGGCACGAGGGCCGAGGAACTCCCGCACGTGGACGTCCTGGTCTCCGAGTTCAGCGACCTGCCGAAGCACGTGACGCCGACCACGTACACGGTCGTCGCCAGCATGGGAAAGTACGACGAGATGGCCTTGGAGGCCCTCGCCGACCGCCCCCTCGCGTTCCTCGGCCTGGTCGCCAGTCGCCGACGCGCCGCCTCCGTCCTCGCGAACCTCCGGGAGGCGGGGGTCCCGCCCGAGGCGATCGCGCGGATCCGGAACCCGGTCGGAGTGGAGATCGCGGCGGAGAGCCCGGAGGAGATCGCCCTCAGCGTGGTGGCGGAGATCGTCCGAGAGCGCCGCACGGCCCGCCCCGCACCTCCGGGGTCCGGCTCGGCCGCCGCACCCTCCGCGCAGGAGGCGCCCGCGACCGACCCGGTCTGTCACATGGAGGTCGACCGGACCAGCCCGCTCCGTGCGGTCCACGCCGGGACGACGTACTACTTCTGCGCCGACGGCTGCCGCCGGAAGTTCCTGCGCTCTCCCGCCCGGTACCTCGCGGCCAGCGCCTAGCCCCGTCCTCCGTCAGGCGCTGGCGAGCCTCTTTCGGGCGTTCTCGAAGAGCCCGGCGACCTTCTTGTCGACCGTCCCGCGCACGAGTCGCTCGCCGAGCGTAGCGATGGTTCCGGACATGCGCACCTCGGCCGCCCACCGGACGGAGGTCGGGGAGGGCTGCTCCGAGAAGTTCACGGCCACCTCCCCGTCCATGCCGCTGCCCATCCCCGAGCCGGAAAGCTGGACCCGAAGCGACTGCGGGGGGGTCTCTGCGACGTAGCTTCCCCGGAGCCGGAACGTACCGCGGATGAACGCCACGCCGGTCGTGACCTGTCCCTCAAAGTGGGTGGCGTCGACCGCGTGGACCGTGTGCGGGTCGTCCAGGCAATCCGTGAACGCGACCGGGTCGCGGAACAGGGCCCAGACCCGGGCGACCGGGGTGCCGACGCGGAACTCCCCCTCGAGGTGCATAGGGTCCGCGAGCTCGCCTAGTGGGGGTCCTTCGAATGGATCGCCTGCCAGACCTTCTACGGCGTGATCGGGATGTCGATGTTGCGCACGCCGAGGTGCGAGAGGGCGTCGACGACGGCGTTGGCGATGGCCGGCGGCGCCCCGACGGTCGCCGACTCGCCGACCCCCTTGGCCCCGAGCGGGTGGTGGGGCGACGGGGTGATGGTCTTCGCGGTCTCCCATCTCGGGCGTCTCGACGGCCGTCGGCACCAGGTAGTCCATGAAGCGTGCCGCCCAGGTTGTTGCCCGCTCGTCGTAGGTGATCTCCTCGAGCAGCGCGGGGGCGAAGCCCATCGTCAGGCCGCCGTGGATCTGGCCGTCGACGATCATCGGGTTGATGATGTTGCCGCAGTCGTCGACCGCGACGAAGCGCCGGACCTTCACCTGGCCCGGTGCCCTTGTCGATGTCGACGACGCAGATGTAGCTCGCCGAACGGGAAGGTCAGGTTGGGCGGGTCGTAGTAGTCGACCGCCTCGAGGCCGGCCTCCATGCCCTGCGGATGGTTGGTGTAGGCCGCGAAGGCGATCTCCTGGATCGTCTTCGACTTCTCGGGCGACGCCCTTGACCGAGAACTTGCCGTCCTCCCACTCGAGGTCGTCCTGGCTGGACCTCGAGCAGGTGGGCGGCGATCTTGCGCGCCTTGTCCCGGATCTTGCGGGCGGCCATCGCGGCCGCCGCGCCGGCCGTCGGGCGTCGAGCGGCTGGCGTAGGTGCCCAGGCCGTAGGGCGCGGTGTCGGTGTCGCCCTCCTCGACCTGTGATGTCGGCGACCGGGAATGCCGAGCTCCTCGGCGATGATCTGGGCGTACGTCGTCTCGTGGCCCTGGCCCTGGGATTTGGTCGCCGAAGCGGGCGAGCACCTTGCCGGTGGGATGGATCCGGATCTCGGCCGAGTCGAACATCTTGATGCCCAGGATGTCGAACGTGCTTGCGACGGCCCGGCGCCGACGATCTCGGTGAAGCTGAGCTGATGCCGATGCCCATCAGCTCGCCGCGCGGCGCGCTTCTCGGCCTGCTCCTTGCGCAGGTCGGCGTAGCCGATGATGTCCATCGCCTTGCTGGAGCGCGCCGGCGTAGTTGCCGCTGTCGTACTCCCAGCCGGCGGCGACTTGTACGGGAACTGCTCGGGCTGGATGAAGTTCTTCATCCGGAGCTCGGCCGGGTCCATGCCGAGCTCGTGCGCCAGGATGTCCACCATGCGCTCGATCGCGTGCGACCGCCTCGGTCACCCGGAACGAGCAGCGGTAGGCGATCCCGCCCGGGCGGCTTGTTGGTGTAGACCGCCGTCGACCTCGACGAACGCCGTCTTGAAGTCGTACGAGCCGGTGATGATGTTGAACAGGCCGGCCGGGAACTTCGACGGATTCGGCCGCCGCGTCGGTGTAGCCGTGGTCGGCGATCGTCTTGACGCGAAGCGCCGTGATCTTGCCGTCCTTCGTCGCGCCGAGCTCGGCGTCGATGTGGTAGTCGCGGGCGAACGAGTCGGCCTGCAGGTTCTCCGATGCGGTCCTCGATCCACTTGACCGGCTTGCCGGTCAGTGAGCGACGCCGCGACCGCGATGACGTAGCCCGGGTAGACCGGCACCTTGCCGCCGAAGCCGCCGCCGATGTCGGGCGAGATGATCCGGATCTTCTGCTTCGGCAGGCCGACGCGCCTGCACGAGCGCGAAGACCGTGCGGATGGCGTGCGGCGCCTGGGTCGTCATGTCAGACGGTCAGCTTGCCGGCGATCGGGTCGACCAGTCGGCGACGCAGCCGCAGGTCTCGATCGAGGCGACGTGGATCCGCGGGATGTAGATGTCCTCCTCGGACGACCGACCTCGGCGGCCTTGAGGGCCGCGTCCGTCGCGGCCCTGTCGCCGACCTCCCAGTGCCAGATGTGGTTGTCCTTCTTGCCCTTGTCCGTGCGGAGCACGGAGCGTCCGGGCTCGAGGGCCTTGAACGGGTCGACGACGACCGGCAGCGGCTCGTAGTCGACCTCGACCGCCGCGACGCCGTCGGCGGCGGCGTAGCGGTCGGTGGCGATGACCGCGGCCACCTCCTGCGCCTGGTACATGACCGTGTCGACCGGCAGCACCATCTGCGTGTCCGACATCAGCGTCGGCATCCAGGCGAGCTTCGCCGCCTCGAGGTCCTTGCCGGTGATGACCGCGAGCACGCCCGGGATCTTCGAGCGTCTTCTCGATGCGTCGATCGCGATGATCTTCGCGTGGGCGTACGGGCTGCGGACGATGTCCAGGCAGAGCATGCCCGGGCAGCTTGACGTCGTCGATGTAGTTGCCCTTGCCCGCGGATGAAGCGCGGGTCCTCCTTGCGCTTGACCGAGTGGCCCATTCCGCCGAGCTCGGGTGTCGCCATCGACTAGGGACCTCCCTTCGGGGCGGTCGCCATCTCCTTCGCGGCGTACTGGATCGCCTTGACGATGTTCACGTAGCCGGTGCACCGGCAGAGGTTGCCGGAGATCCCCCGCCGGATCTCGTCCTCGGTCGGGTTCGGGTTCTGGGCCAACAAAGCTACGGAGGTCATCATCATGCCCGGGGTGCAGAAGCCGCACTGCAGGCCGTGCTCCTCCGTGAACCCCTCCTGGACGGGGTGGAGTTTCCCGCCATCTCGAGGCCCTCGACCGTCGTGACCTCGCAGCCGTCGGCCTGGACCGCCAGCATCGTGCACGACTTCACGGCCTTGCCATCGACGAGGACCGTGCACGCGCCGCAGTGCCTCGTGTCGCACCCGATGTGGGTGCCCGTCAGCTCGAGGTGCTCCCGGAGGTAGCTCACGAGGAGGGTGCGGGCCTCGACCGTCGAGGCTCGGGGGATGCCGTTCACGGTGACGTGGATTGTCTTCGAGCTGTTCGCCGGCATCGTCGACTTCGCGACCACCGCATCGATCGCCATGTTCACTTGCCTCCCTTCGCCCGGTCGAGCGCGCGCCGTAGGGTCCGTCGGGTCCAAACCCGGACCATGTCCTTCTTGAAATCGACCGACCCGCGGTTGTCGACCGTGGGCTGCGCGGCGTCACGGGCGAGCTCTGCGGCCCTCACGAGGTCGGCATCGGTCCCGGTCTTCCCCTGCAGGAAGTCCGAGGCAGCGGCTGCGTAGATCGCCGTGGGGCCGACGTTGGTGAGGCCGATCCCGGCCTGTGCGATCGCTCCCCCGGGCCCACCACGACCTGAGCCGCGACCGCCGCCGTCGCAAAGTCCCCGACCTTGCGCTCCATCTTGGAGTAGGCATTCCCCGTACCGGCTCCGGGCTTGGGGATCCGGACCTCCGTGAGCAGGTCGGTGGGGCTGAGCAGGGTGACGAACGTGTCCTGGTAGAACTTTCGCGCCGCTACCGTGCGGGCCCCCTTGGGACCGCGTACTTCAAACTCGGCGCCGAGGGCGAGCATACAGGCGGGGAGGTCGTTCCCCGGGTCTCCGTGGGAGAGGTTTCCGCCCACCGTTCCGCGATTCCGTACGATCGGGTCGGCGATCTCCGCCCCCGCGTCGGCCAGGATCGGATACCGGGCCCGGATGAGGGGAGAGTTGGCGAGGTCGTTCGTCCGGGCGGTCGCGCCGACGCGGAGGAACTTGTCGTCCTCCCGAATGTAGCTGAGGTTGGGGATCCGGTTGATGTCGATCAGGGCGGCGGGCTCGACCAGCCGCAGTTTCATCATCGCGACCAGGCTCTGGCCGCCGGCCAGGATCTTCGCCTCCCCCTGGTGTTGTTCGAGGAGCCCGATCGCTTCCTCCACGGTCGTCGGTGCGTAGGTACTCGAAGCTCGGTGGATACATCGTGGACCCCCTTGAGCGGGTGTAGCATGCCCACCAATTCATCCCCTATGAATGTTCTGCAAGGATGCGGACCTTTGACCGAGCACAGATGGAGCCCCGGCGCGCCCCGGTGTCCCGGCAAGGCTAGTTAGGGGACGGGAGCTTTCGCCGGGGAATGCAGGCCGGCCACTATTCGCGGCATCTCAGCGAGCTCGTCGCTCGTCGCGAGCCGTTCGCGGTCGCGACCGTCACCCGCACCGAGGGCTCGACCCTCGCCAAGTCCGGCTTCAAGATCCTCATCACCCAGGGTGGCGAGGTCGCCGCCGGCACGCTGGGGGGCGGTTGCCCGGAGGGACCGATCGTCGAGGTGGCCTTGGCCGCGTTGAAGACCGGGGAACCGCGCGTGCTCAGGATTCACCTCGTAGACACCGAGGGGTCGGTCGCCGGAACGGTCCGCGAGAACGACCCGAACGAGCTCTGGGTCCAGACCAACTGCGGAGGAGTGCTCGAGGTGTACGTCGAGCCGATGCTCCCGACCCAGCGCCTCATCCTGGTCGGCCAGGGGGGCAAGGACGACCTCGAAGGCGCCTTGGTCCACCTCGGCAGGCTGCTCGGGTTCGAGGTCGTGGTCATCGACCCGAACCCGTCGCTCGCGGAGGCCCCGGACGTGCTGCTGCGGGAAGGGCACGTTGACCCCGGTGCGCTCGGATTGAACCCCCACGACTACGTGGTCGTCCTCACCAAAGGTGAGCGCGACGTGGCGGTCCTCGAGGCGTTGGCAAAGGCCCCCGTGAAGTTCGTGGGTCTCCTGGCGAGCCGCCATCGGCTCCGGCAGGACCTCGAGGAGCTGGCCCGGCGGGGCGTTCCCGAGGGGTTCCGGAACTCCTTGCATGCCCCGATCGGGATCGACATCGGGGCCAAGACCCCCGAAGAGTTGGCCGTCGCGATCCTCGCCGAGGTCCTGGCGACCAAGTACGGCAAGGACCTTCGCCGACCCCCGGGGCCGCCGGGCCCGGGCTAACCGGGACGGACCGGGTCCTCGGGCATCAGCTGGATCAGGTGGGCCGCGGCCGGCTGCCGAGCCGGGTAATCCCGGACATATCCCCCGTAGTACGGGATCCGGCCGCGACGACCGAACGGAACGCCTCGCGCAGGGCCGCGTCGTCAAGCCCCCGGGTGGGGAGCAGGTCGTCGTTGCGGTTCAGGCAGCCCTTCAGCTCGCCCTTGTGGGTCACCCGGATCCGGTGGCAGTGCATGCAGAATTCGGGGTTGTACACGGGGTCGACGACCTCGACCTCGGCCCCGTTGAACAGGTAGATCCGGCGGTGGTGCATCTCGCGGACGAGGACGTGGTCGGCGCGGCTCTCGAGCCAGGCCTTCACCGAGTCGATGTCCACCGACCAGTCCTTGGGACCGACGAGCTCGGGCATGAACTGGATGAGCTGGAGGCGGAGCCCCTCCGTGCGGCTGGCGAATCGGATCAGCTCGGGGATGTGGGGGAGCGTAGGGCGGAACACGACCATGTTCAGCTTGACCGGTTTGAGGCCGACCCGGAGGGCCGCCTCGACCCCCCGAAGGACGGGGGCGAGCGACCCTCCGCGGATTTCTCGGAACGCGGCGGGGTCCAGGGAATCGACCGAGACGTTGATGCGCTTCAGCCCGGCGTTGCGAAGACTTTCGGCCCGAGCCGCCAGCATCGAGCCGTTCGTGGTGAGGGAAACCTCGTCGATATGAACGACCGTGCGGGAAATGATCTCCTCCAGGTCCGGGCGGACCAGCGGCTCGCCGCCCGTGAACTTGACCGCGTGGATATCGAACTCCCGCGCCACCCGGACGATGCGCTCCACCTCGAGTGGCGTCATCTCCTCCCCGTGGGGGGTGCGGGGTCGGGCCACGGGGCCGAGACCCTCGTCGTGGCAGTACACGCAACCGAAGTTGCACCGTTTGGTGACGCTGATCCGGATGTCGGTGACTTCCCGTCCGACCGAGTCCACCAGCATGGGACCCTCCTGAGCCGACGGGAGCTATAGTCTTGACGACGGCGACCGCCGCCCCGGGTCACGGGGCCCGCCCTCGAGCGGGGCAAGGTACTTCGGGCCCGTCCCGCTGCGGGAGTCCGGGAAGCGCCACGAGTCGATTCGATGACCGACAGCGAACCCTGGAGGGACCCGGAACACGTCCGAGAGTTGCTCGCCGCCCAGGCCTACATCGCGGAGCCGGCCCTCGCGACGGCGGTGTTCCTGAGCGCCCGCCTCGGCAAGCCCCTGCTCGTAGAGGGAGAGCCGGGCTGCGGGAAGACCGAGATCGCCAAGGTGCTCGCCGCCTCGACCGGGGGCGAGCTGATCCGGCTGCAATGCTTCGAGGGGCTGGATGCCCGGTCCGCGCTCTATGATTGGGACTACCCACGGCAGCTGCTGACGATCCGGATGCACGAGCGCGACGGCGCTTCGGAAACGCTCGAGCGACAGGTCTTCAGCGAGCGGTTCCTGCTCCGGGGCCCGCTCCTCCGGGCGCTCGGTGGGGAGGGAGCCCACCCTCCGATCCTCTTGATCGACGAGGTCGACCGCGCGGACGAGGAGTTCGAGGGCCTTCTGCTGGAGGTGCTCTCCGACTTCCAGGTCACCATCCCCGAGCTCGGGACGATCCGGGCGAAGCAGGTCCCGCTCGTCGTGATCACCTCGAACCGGACGCGGAACCTCAGCGACGCGCTCAAACGTCGTTGCCTGTACGCCTACGTCGACTATCCGGACGCGGAGAAGGAGGTCGCGATCCTGCGCCGACGCCTCCCCGTGCTGGAAGAACGATTCGCCCACGAGATCGTCGACTTCGTCCAGGAGTTGCGTCGGTCCCCCGAGCTGGCCAAGCGGCCGGGCGTGGCCGAGACACTGGACTGGGCGGCGGCGCTCTTGGCGTTGGGGCGGGGGTCGCTCGACCCCGGGACCACCGAGCAGACGCTCGGTTTCCTCATCAAGGACGCGGACGACCTCGCGCTGCTGCGCGAGCGTCGGTCCCCCTCGGTCGAGAACGCGGGATGACGGAGGAGGGTCCGGCCGAGCCGCGCCCGACCCTTCTCGGTCGACTGGGGGCGTTCTGCGCTCTCGTGCGGGCGCGGGGGGTCCCGGTCGGGATCGGGTCTGAGGTCACCCTGGGAGAGGCCGTGCACGTCATCGACCTCCTCGATCGCCCGACGTTCCGGGCCGCGTGCCTCGCGACACTGGCCAAATCCCCCGAGGAGCTCGCGACGGTGGCGGAGGCGTTCGAGGAGTTCTGGGCGTTGGCGGGCCGAGGCAGCGGGATCCCATGGACGGGGGCGGGAACCACCGTGGTTCGTCCGCCGCGGGGGCGCTCCCATCGTCCCGTCCCCGACGCCCGGGTACCTCCAGCCCCGGAGGATCCCATCATCGCAGTTCCCTTCGGGACGTGGAGTGCCACCGCCCCGAGCTCCGAGCACAGGCTCCGACACCGTCCGGAGCGGGAACTGCGGAGCGTTCGGATGGGCGCCCGCCGCCTCCGAAGCATTGTCGCGACCCTGCCCGGTCGACGCCACGGACGCGCGCGTCGAGGCTGGGTCGATATGCGAGATACCCTGCGGGGCGGCCTCCGGCACGGAGGGGAATGGGTAGAGCTGCGCCGGCAGCGCCCCCGTCTGCGCCGCGGCGAGTTCGTCGTGATGTGGGACGTGAGCGGGTCGATGCGGGAGCACGAGAGCCAATGCTTCGCGCTCGCCCACGCTCTTGCCGCCGTCTCGAGAGGGGCTCGGGTCTTCGCGTTCAGGACCGAACGTCACCGAGATCACGAGCGAGCTTCGCCGCCACAGCTACCGTCGGGGGGCAGCGCACGTAGGGGCGCTCATCGACCGTGCCGACGGAGGGACCCGCATCGGCCAATCCTTGGCGGAACTCGCGGAGCACTCCCGGGGGGTGGTGCGGGACCGCTCGACCGTCGTCCTCCTGAGCGACGGATGGGACCTGGGCGAGCCCGAGCGGACGGGAGAGGCCCTCGCCCAGCTCGAGCGCCGGGCTCATGCGATCGTCTGGGTGAACCCCTACGCCCGACGGGCCGGGTTCGAGCCGCGGGTCGGCGCGCTTCGTGCCGCTCTCCCGTACCTCGACCTACTCTGGGGGCCCGAGGACTTCCTCCGGTCGCACCCTCCCCGGACCCCGCCCCGCGTGCCGTTCGCGTCGAGCCTGGTATAATCGGTCACGCCCTGCCGGTCGATTCGAGTCTGCTTGTCCGCGGGGGACCATGAAGCTCGCCGTCGTCGGAGGAACGGGGTTCGTCGGTTCGCACGTGGTCGAGGAGGCCCTGACCCGGGCCCACGAGGTCACGCTCATCACGACGGATCCGGGCCGGATCGTTCCGAGACCCGGCCTCCTGCCGGTGGGGGGGGACGTCTATCAGGCGAGAGCGCTCGCCACCCTCTTCCGGGGACATGAGGTCGTCATCGGCGCCCTCGACGCGGACTGGAAGAACCCGAACCTCTACGACGAGGTACCTTCGAGGGGCGCGGGCGGTCCTCGGAGGGACTCGAGAGGCAGGGGTCGAGCGACTCCTCTGGGTGGGGGGAGCCGGGAGCCTCGAGGTCGCCCCCGGCGTTCAGCTCGTGGACACCCCCGGCTTCCCCGCCAAGTTCAAGGCCGTCGCGCTCGCCGCCCGGGAGACCCTGCGTCTCCTGCAGCAGGAGCGCGAGCTCGACTGGGCCCTCCTCTCGCCCGCCATTCGGGTGGAGGAGGGACCGAGGACCGCGATGTACCGAACGGGCAAGGATGCGCCCGTCTACGGCGCGAACCGCGATTCCCACATCTCGGTTCGCGACCTGGCGGTTGCGGTCCTGGACGAGGTGGAGCGGCCTCGCCACCATCGCCATCGTTTCACGGTAGGCTACTGACTTCCTCTCGGCACGACCCTCCCTCGGGAGAGTGGGTGCCCCGGCCCGCCTCGACGGCGCGGTACGCGACCGCGGCGCCCGGGAAATCTTAAGCCCCCGACGCCTCCTCCTTCTCCTCGGGTTCCAGACACCCGTGGTGGCCCAGGCCGAGCAGGACCGGCTCGGGGGCACCCTCTTTCTCGAGAGCGGGCTCCGCTTCGACGGCATCGGGTTCGGAGCCGCGGGGCGACGGGTCGGCGAGGTCGTCTTCACGACCGGCATGGTCGGCTACCCCGAATCGCTGACCGACCCCTCGTTCCGGGGACAGTCCTCACCTTCACCTACCCCCTCATCGGGAACTACGGGGTTCCCCCGGCCGGGGCGCGAGACCGCTACGGGCTCCCGCAGCTCGAGAGCGAGGAGGTCCAGGTCCGAGGCGTGCTGGTCCGAGGGACGACCCGACCGAACCATGTGACCAGCTCCCGCTCCCTCGAGCACTGGCTGGAACAGGAGGGCGTCCCCGGGATCCGGGGGATTCGACACCCGACGCCTGACGGAGCATCTGCGGGCCGAAGGGGTCGTCCGCGGGGTGATCGACGTCCGACCTCGGGACGACCGGCCCGGGGACGACGAGCTCCGCGCTGCGATCCGGGCAGGCCCCGGCCTACGGCGAGGAACGGTTCATGGACGAGGTCACCCCGAAGAAGGCGACCGTGATCACCCGGGACGGGGGTCCCCTCGTCGCGGTCCTCGATTGCGGGATCAAGATGAGCATCCTCCGCGCGCTCCTCGACCGCGGAGTTTCGGTACCGCGACTCCCGTACGACCACGAGGTCCCCACCCGCTGGGAGGGACGCCGCGTCGCCGGACTGCTGGTCGGGAACGGACCCGGCGACCCGGCCCAGCTCCGCTCCACCATCCAAGAGATTGGACGACCCGCGAACCGAGGTCGGCCCACGCTCGGGATTTGCCTCGGTCACCAGCTGCTCGCCCTCGCCCACGGGGGAACGACGTTCAAGCTCAAGTACGGACACCGGGGGCAGAACAAGACGGTCTGCTTCTCGGACGGTCGCGCGCTGATTGTCAGCGAGAACCATGGGTACGCCGTCGACCCGCACTCGCTCGACTACTCCGCCCTCGTGCCGTGGGCCACGAACCCCGACGACGGGACCCTCGAGGGCCTGCGGGACCGACGGGGACGTACCCTCGCCCTCCAGGGACACCCCGAGGGCCACCCGGGGCCCCAAGAAGCGGGGTTCGTGTTCGACCAGTTCGTCGCGAAAGTGAGGCGACACGCATGACCCTCACCCTCCCCCGCAAGGTCCTGCTGCTCGGGAGCGGCGCCCTCAAGATTGGCGAGGCGGGCGAGTTCGACTACTCCGGCAGCCAGTGCCTGAAGGCCCTCGAGGAGGAGGGCATCTACACCATCGTGGTGAACCCGAACATCGCCACGCTCCAGACCGACCGACCCAAGCTCGGCCGCGTCTACTTCCAACCCCTCGTCCCGGACTTCGTCGCCCCGATCCTTCGCGAGGAGCGGCCGGAAGGGATCCTGCTCTCCTTCGGGGGCCAGACCGCACTCAACTGCGGAGTTCAGCTCGCGGAGCAGGGGATCCTCCGGGCCACGGGGACCCGGGTACTGGGCACCCCGCTCGCGGGGATCCGGGCCACCGAGGACCGGGCCAAGTTCGTACGCATCATGGGCAAAGCGCGGGTGCCGACCCTGCCGAGCCGCGCGGTGTACTCGTACGAGGAGGCGCGGGAGGCGGCGCGCGAGCTCGGCTTTCCCGTGATGGTCCGCGTCGCCTACACCCTCGGAGGGAAGGGGGGAGGCGTCGCACGGACGGAGGGCGAGCTCGAGGAGGTGGTCGGTCGGGGCCTGCGCGCGAGCCCGGTGGGCCAGGTGCTCCTCGAACGGTACGTTGGGGCGTTCAAGCAGCTCGAGTACCAGGTCGTCCGGGACGCGAAGGGGAACGCGCTCACCGTCTGCAACATGGAGAACGTCCTCTCCATGCGCGTGCACACCGGTGACAACATTGTCATCGCCCCGAGCCAGACGCTCACCGATCACGAGTACCAGATGCTCCGGCAGGCCGCGCTGCGCGCGGTCGAAGCCTGCGGGATTGTCGGCGAGTGCAACATCCAGTTCTGCCTCGACCCGGTGAGCGAGGAATACTACGCGATCGAGGTCAACGCCCGGCTCTCCCGGTCGAGCGCGCTCGCGAGCAAGGCGACCGGCTACCCGCTCGCCTATGTCGCCGCGAAGCTGGCGCTGGGATACACCCTGCCCGAACTGAAGAACCGTATCACCGGCGTGACGACCGCCTGCTTCGAGCCGGCGCTCGACTACGTCGTCGTCAAGCTTCCCCGATGGGACCTCGACAAGTTCGAACGGGCCGACCGGCGTCTGGGCCCGTCGATGAAGTCGGTCGGCGAAGTGATGGGGATCGGAGCCTCGTTCCCGGAAGCGCTCTCGAAAGCCGTCCGGATGAGCGACCCCCGCGCCGACCTCGTCCCGCCGACCGAAGTGCGCCCGGTCGGGGCGATCCTCGCGGACCTCGCGACCCCGACCCCGGACATCCTGCTCCGGATCCTCGAGGGGTTGCGGGCCGGAGTCGACCCGGAGACGATCAGCCGTACCTCCTGGGTGGACCGGTGGTTCGTGGATTGCCTCGCCGAGATCGAGGGCATGCACCGGTCCCTCCACGACCTGTCGGGCGGGAACCTTCCCCTCGACCTCTTGCGCCGGGCGAAGGAGCTCGGCCTCTCCGATCGCGCGATTGGTCGCGCCGCCCGGCTGGATGAGGAGGAGGTCCGTCGCCGTCGCCTCGAGGCCGCCATCCGCCCCCGGGTCCGCATGATCGACACGCTGGCGGGCGAGTGGCCCGCGCGGACCAACTACCTGTACCTCACCTACCGGGCCGACGCGGACGACGTCCCGCCGATGCCGGACGGTTCGGTCCTCGTCGTCGGGGCCGGCCCGTACCGCATCGGCTCGAGCGTGGAGTTCGACTGGTCGACCATGAACCTCGTCGAGGGGCTGCGGGCGGAGGGCGTCCCGGGCGTGGCGCTCCTCAACTCGAACCCGGAGACGGTGTCGACCGACTACGACCGTTCCGACCGCCTCTACTTCGAGGAGATCACCCTCGAGCGGCTCCGGGACATCACCGACTTCGAGCGCTTCCGGGGCGTGGTGACCTGCGTCGGCAGCCAGCTGGCCCAGAACCTCACCCCGCTGCTCCACATGTGCGGGGTCCCCATCCTCGGCACGGCGCCGGAGTCGATCGATACCGCCGAGGACCGCGCCCAATTCGCCCGCCTGCTCGAACGCCTGAACATCCCGCAGCCGGCCTGGCGCGCGTTCACCACGATGGACGAGGCGAGCGCCTTCGCGGACGAGGTCGGCTACCCGATCCTCGTCCGGCCTTTGTACGTCCTGAGCGGCCAGGCGATGCGGGTGATCTGGGGCCGCCATGACCTGAGCCGCTTCCTCTCCGAAGCCGCGCGCATTTCGCCCGAGCACCCGGTCGTCATCACGAAGTTCGTCGAGGGGGCGGACGAGGTCGAGCTGGACGCGATCTCGGACGGGAGCCGCGTCCTGGTCGCCGGGGTCCTCGAGCACGTCGAACGGGCCGGCGTCCACTCCGGGGATGCGATCTTCTGCCTGCCGCCCCGCCACACTCCGCCCGAGGTGCAGCAGGCCCTGATCGACGCGGCGGGGCAGCTCGCCCGCACCCTCTCCATCCGCGGTCCCTTCAACGTCCAGTTCCTTGTCAAGGACCGGGCCTACCAGATCATCGAGCTGAACCTTCGGGCGAGCCGCTCCCTTCCCTTCCTCGCCAAGGCGACCGGCTGGCCGCTCCTGCGGGAGGCGGCCCGCGCGATGCTGGGCCGGCCCATCAGCCGAGAGGGAGTGGCGCCGCTCCCCCCCGGTCGGTTCGGCGTCAAGGTCCCGCAGTTCTCCTTCCTCCAGCTCACGGGCTCCGACCCGCTCCTCGGCGTCGAGATGCAGTCGACCGGGGAGGTCGCCTGCTTCGGCCCGACGTTCTCCGACGCGCTCGTCAAGGCCCTCGTCGCGACCGGGGTCCGCCTCGTACCCCGGCGAGGGACCGCCTTCCTATCGGTCGGCGGGCCCCGCCTGAAGGAGGAGCTCCTTCCCGTCGCCCGTCGCCTGAAGGTCTTGGGATTGCGGATCGCCGCGACGGAGGACACCGGTGCCTTCCTTCGTTCGCGCGGGGTCCGTGGGGTCCGGATCCTGCACAAGGTCTCGGAACCCGACCGGGAGCCGAACGTCCTCCACGAGCTCGACCGGGGGAAGATCGACCTGCTCCTCAACGTGCCGCTCTCGCTCACGCAGGAGAAGTTCGAGCGGATGTTGGAGGACGAGTACATCCTTCGGCGCCGGGCGGTCGAGCTCGGGACCCCGCTCTTCACGAGCCTTGAGGCGTTCGCCGCCTACGTCGAGGGGGTCGCCTGGCTCGAGGAGCACCCACTCACCGTCGATGCCCTTTACGGGAGCGAGGAGCCGGGCGTCGATGGCAGCCCGGCGCGGAGCCCCCGCGAGATCCCCGTCACGCCGGGTCGCAAACGACGGCGCGCGCGGCACTAGGCCGGGCGCCGTCCCGTCGGGGGCTCCCTAGAGGGGGAACTTCGTAACCGAGTACTCGGGGACGACCGTGGAGGTATCGAGGACCTCGGGGATCCCCCGGATCCGGTCGGTGACGAAATCGAGCACCCGCCGCTTGTTGGAGTCCGACGGCGGGAACTCGAGGACGACCAGGATGTCCCAGTCCCCGGTCAGGAAGTGGAGTTCCTTGACCTCGGGGAGGGACTCCAGCAGCGTTCGGATGCGGTCGAGGTCGCCCCCGCGAACCTTGAGGTAGGTGATCGCGCGGACGCTCTTCAGCTCGGTCGGCATCAGCGCGGCGAGGCACTCGTCGGTGAACTGGATGACGCCCTCGACCCGCGGGCCCTTCGGGGAGATCAGCACGGGGAAGTTCTGGACCCCACGAAGGTGTTCGGCGACGAGGCGCTCGAGCCGACCGGCCTTTTCGACGTCGACGATCCGGACCCGGTACCCGCGACGGGCGGCGGTCTCCTCGACCAGGGCGACGCAGCGAGCCTGGTCGTCGGACAGGAAGAAGACGGTGGAGCCGGAGGCGGCTGTGGCGGCGTCTCCGGCGTTCCCCGACGTGGGGGGGACCAGCGTGCCGGAGGGAGACGGGGGACGGTAGAACGTCGAGACGGCCTTCTTCGACTGGACGTAGAGAACGAGCTCGCGCGAATCCTCGGACATGGACGTTGCGGCGAAAGTGGGCCGCCCTACTTAATCATGACCGCAGGGGGCCCCCCGCCTCCTCGGCGGGGGGAAAGGGTTCGGCTCGGCTCCGAATGACCGGTCCGGTTTCAGTAGCGCTTGTAGGAGTCGGACCGTTCCCGGCCTCCCCCACCGCCGCCACCGCCACCGCTGCCGCCACCGTAGCGACCACCGCCGCCACCGTAGCCGCCTCCGCCGCCGCCTCCGCCACGGTCCCGGTAGCCACCGCCGCCCCCGAAGGAGCGCCGCTCGCTCTCGAACTCCTGCTGGCTCATGTCGAGGGTCGTGTTGACCTCAGGGATCGCTTCCGTCGACTTGGAGAGGTTGCCGTACCGTCCCACGTTGAGGCGCATGTGGCCCCGTACCAGCGAGACGTAGCCGTTGTCGACGAGGATGACCTCGTCCTTGGCGATCGTCCCGATCTGCTCGTTCCAGAGGGAGAGGGTGATGGTCGCGGTGTCGTCGCCGACCACCGCTTCGCATACCTTCCTCGGGTCGCCGAACTTGCCCATCACTTCCTTGGGCTCTCCGACGCTGGTCACTTTGGCCAGGACGTTGACTTGCTTCGAGTTCGGCGTCAGGTCTCGCACTTTGGTCAGGGGTTTGTCCACCATGGGTCTCGCCTTCGTTCTTCGCTTCGCGTTTCGCGTTGCTCGGGAACCGTTGAGCTACACTCAAGTCGTGCGGACACTCGTCGCAAAAGTAGGACGGGCGGGACGCTCGATTCGGGGGGCTCGCGGATTCCTCGGCTCCCTGACGTTGGGTCGACCATATAAGGCCGGCGGGCTGGCCCGGGGGGCCCACGTCGGGCTCGCGACGGGAGGGCGAACGCCGACCCACCCCTCGGCAACAGGCTTTTCCGCCGGCGGGACGTCCCTCGGCCGACCGGGTGTGAGCCAGCGATTCGACCTTGGGGTCCACTATCTCCTACGGGGGGAGTACGAGAGCGCCGTCCGCGCCTTCCGGGACGTGCTTCGGGAGGAGCCGACGGACGCCGGGGCTTGGTCCTATTACGGACTCGGCCTCGCCCACCTCGGGCGGGCCCCCGAGGCCGAGAGCGCCCTCGCTCGCGCGATCCAACTCTCTCCCGCCAACGGCGAGGCATGGTTCCATCTCGGCGTAGCCCGCTCCCTTCGCGAGGAATGGGGTCAGGCGGCGAGCGCCTACCAGCGGGCCGTCGCGCTCACCCCTGGCGACATGGTCGCCTGGCATCGGCTCGGCGTCGCGTTCGCCGAATCCGGTGACGAGGCGAGCGCCTCCGTCGCCTTCGAGCGCGCCCTCGTCCTCTCCCGTTCCCTCCCGTCGGACGGCCCGGAGCCGCCTCCTCGCCACCCTTCCGTCGACGACCACGTCGAGGAGGGCGGAGCTCGCGAGGGGGTCCGGGAGGCCAAGAGCTGGATTGACCTTGCCCTCTCGCTCCTCAGCCTGGGAGATGAGGAGGCGGCGGTCGCCGCTTACGAGCGGGCATACACCCTCGACCCGGTCCGGGCGCAGGCCTCCCTCTTCCACCCGATGCTGCGACTCGTGACCGCGGTCGAGGGGGGACCCACGAACGACAGCGAGGTCGCGCCCGCGCCTTCCAACCTCCGGCCGCGACCCCGGGGGCCGCTCCCGCCGCTCCCCCCGCTTCCCGACCGGCCCGAGATCGGCTAGGCTAGAGCGGTTTCGGGGCGGTCGTGATGATCGTCGACTCCGCCCAGTCCTTGACCTTCTCCCGGGCGAGCGCGTGCTCCTGGTAGAAGGGGTGGATCCGCTCGAGGACCTTCGATTTGCAGTCGCCGCAGAGCAGGGCCCCGGAGCGGCAGTCCCGGGTCACCTCCTGGAACTCCGTCTCCGACTTCGCGAACCGGGTCCGCCACAGAGCCCATACCGAGCAGATCTCGGGGGTCGCGCCGAGCCGTCGCTGCTCCTCGACCGTCGCGCGGCCGCCCGTGAACGCCTGCCGTACCTTCTTCTCGACCGTCTTCGGGGGGTCGTTCAGGAACAGGGCGTTCTCCTCGCGGTCCCCCGTGGTGGACATCACCGCGTCACCGAGGAGGCCCGGGATCATCTGGCTGTGGAGCAGGGCCGGCTTGGGGAAGCCGAGGCTCTCCGCGAGGTCCCGCGTGACCCGGAAGTGGGGGTCCTGGTCGATCCCGCAGGGTATGAGGCAGGGGACCGACCGACCCTCGGCCCAGGACGGCCAGAAACAGGGGACCGACTGGAGGGCGGTGTAGAAGACGAGACCGATGTTCGTGCTCGGCTTGAACCCGAAGACCGCCTTCACGGTCGAGTACGGGACCTTCCGGGCGACCCGGATCGCGAGGGGATAGAGGGCCCCGATTGAGCGGGAGTCGAAGAAGACGTGCGTGCGCTTGGGGTCGAAGCCGAGGGCGAGGATGTCGTAGAGGTTCTCGAGCCCCCAGTAGGCGGTCTGCTCCCGCGTGAGACCGGCGCGGGCCCAGAACTTCTCGTCGTCCGTGATCTGGATGAACATCCGTACCCCGAGCCGCTGCTGGAGCCACCGGGCAGAGCTCGAAGGGGACCAGATGGGACGTGTGGAGAGGTCCCGACGGTCCGCGGCCGGAGTAGAGGAAGAACGGGGAGTTCTTCGCGAACTGGTCGAGGACCCACCCGAGGTCCCGGTGGGAAAAGTAGACCCCCCGCGTGAGGAGGGGCGAGAGCTCCCCGCCCGTGAGCGTATGCAGGCGAGCGAGGAGCTCGTTCGTGAGCTCCTGGGTCCCGAACATCGTACGGAGGCGGTCGTAGTCGATGCGCCCCTTGACCTCGTAGGGCGTGACCACGAACTCGTCGGGGGTCACGGGGCGGTCGTCACCCTTCGGGGAACGTGATCTTCGAGAGGATCTGCTCGCGCTCGGCCATCGGCACGCCGGCCGCGCTCAGCGCCTCGGCGACGCACAAGCGCGAGTGGTCGTGGTAGATCGTGTGCCCGCACGCGGGGCACGACGTGTACCCCTGGATGAGCCGGCGGAGCCCCTCGCGGCTGGAGGAGGAGTCGCGGCGGGCGAACCGTTCCACCAAGAGCGCGCCTCCCGAGGAATTCTCGAGGTTCGTGAGCGGGACCCGTACCGGTTGGTTGCAGACCGGGCATCGGGCCGGGTTCCGGCAGGTGCAGGTCATGGGGGAAAGGTATCTGCGCGCCCCGCCTATTAAGCCCGCGCCGCGCCGCCCGTCTCTCTCCCTGGGGATATCGGGGCTAAGTGGGGGCACGCCCTGGGAGCTCTGTGGTCGACGACGACTGCCGAGGAGAGCGCGGTCGCGCTCCACCGCACGCTGCTCGAGACGCTGAAGCAACTGAACCGTGCCGAGGTCGAAGAGGCGGAGGGGGAGGGGCTCGAGCCCCCCGAGATCCTCTTCCTGCTGCGCAAGGGACCGAGTCCGATGCTCACTGAGGCCGAGCTCCAGCAGGCGATCGAAACGCTCGTCGCGAACCGAATGGCCGACCCGGTCGACTGACCCGCAGTACGCCTGGGACCGGGGGCGGATCATGGGCCGTCGGTACACCATTACGGCCGCGGGCAAGGAGTACCTGGTCGGTCAACTGGACAAGACCGGGCGCGTCGACTGAAGTTGTCCGGACCGGCGGGCCGTCGGTCTTTATGTAGAGGAACCCGTCGTAATCACCAGCGTGAGCCCGAGCGAGAGCGACCCGGACCCGATCCGGGCGACCCTCGTCGCGATCCTCCAGCAGCTCAATCGGGTGGAGTCGATCAACGAGGGCCGCACCCGCGACCAGTCCCTCGAGCTGAAGGAGGTCGAGCGCCTGCTCTCCCGCTTCTGGGCCGTGGACCGGGACCAGGTAAAGGTCCCGCTCGCGCTCGGGCTCCTGGTCCGGAACGGCCTGGTGGATGCGCACCTCACCGAGGCGGGCCCCGCCGGACCCCGGCGGGCCCGGTACAGCATCACCACGGAAGGGAAGGCATTCCTCGTCAACGCCCTCGAGCAGACCGACCGGATTCCGTGAGCTAAAACGGGCCCCGATTGCCCCGCTCCCCACGACCTTAAGTAAGCCACGCGTGTCGGCGCCGGGCCATGTCGCGCATCCACTCCGGACGGAAGGGACGGGCCGGTTCGCACCGCCCTTACCCCCTCTCGAAACCCGAGTGGGTCACCACCAGCTCCGAGGAGGTCGTGGAGCAGGCCGTGCAGCTCGCCCGAGGCGGCGTCCCGGCCGCCCAGGTGGGGCTCCAGCTCCGGGACCAGCACGGGATCCCCTCCTCCCGTGCGGTGACCGGTAAGCGCCTCACCGCCCTTCTCGCAGCGCACGGCGTCACCCCCGAGATCCCCGATGACCTGCAGGCGCTCCTGAAGCGGGTCGTCCACCTCCAGCAGCATCTCGAGGCCCACCCAAAGGACCTCGCGAACCGCCGGGGGCTCAACCTGATGGAGTCCCGCATCCGCCGCCTGGCCCGTTACTACCGCCAACGCCATCGGATCCCCGAGACCTGGCGCTACTCGGCGGCGGGAGCGGCTCTCCAGGTGGAGTGATGCCCTCGGGGCCGGATACTTTCGTCTCGGACCCCCGCTACCGACGCGAATTCGAGCGTGCCCGCGCGCTCGTCCTGGCCCACCCCCGCCGCTGGCGGGTGATCTATCATTACGACGCGGACGGGATCGCCAGCGCCTCCTCGGCCGTGCGAGCGCTCGGCCGCCTCGGCTATCCGTTCCAGGCGACCCCGCTCCAGGGGGTCACACGCGAACGGATGAGGGCCTTGCTCGCCGCGACCAAGGGACCGGCCCTGATCGCCGATACGGGGGCGAGCTGGCTCGACGAGTACCCCCGCCACCCCTACCCCGTGGTCGTCCTCGACCACCACCAGTATCCGGGGGTCCCGGACCCGGCCGAACTCCCCGAGCACGTCGCGTTCGTCAACCCGCTCGATTGGGGGGTCAACGGGATGACCGAGCTCTGCGCCTCGATGCTCACCTGGCTGTTCACGATCTTCCTCGACCCGGTCAACTGGGACAGCGCCCCCTGGGGCCTCTCGGGCGCCATCGGCGACCGGATGCATGTCGGGGGCTTCCGCGGCCTGAACGCGCTCCTCGTCGACGAAGCCGTCCGGCGCTCGGTCGTGATCCGGCGCCCGGGGACCGCGCTCCTAGGCCCCACGGTCGGAGCCGCCCTCGCGACGGCCATCGACCCGTTCGTGCGGGGGCTCTCGGGGGACCGCGCGAAGGCCGAGGCCTTCCTCCACGGGCTCTCCATCGACCCCGGAACGCCGCCCGCCTCGCTCACGCCCGAGGAGACGGACCGCCTCGTTCGCGCGCTGCGCGCCCGCCTGGAGACGGGCGGAGTCCTCCCCGAGTTCGTCGCCCTCCTCGATCAGACGCGCTGGTTCCTGCCGTCCCACGGGATGGACGCGGAGGAACTCTCCAACCTGCAGGGCGCCACGGGCCGCGCCGGCACCCCGGGCGTGGGCGTGGCGATGGCGCTCGGGGACCGGCAGGCGTTCGACCGGGCTCACCTCGCGGAGACGCGGTGGCGCGAGGGGATCCTCGAGGGCCTCCTCCGCATCGAACGGCACGGCGTCCACACGGCGACCGGCCTTCGATGGTTCGAGAGCACGGAGACGACCCTGGCGGGAACGCAGGCGGGCATGGCGATGAACTACCTCCTCCCGCCCGACCGTCCCGGTCCTCGTCGTCTCGGAAGGGAAGACCGGACCGGGGAAGGTGAGCGGCCGAGGAACGCTCCGGCTCGTCCGCCAGGGGCTGGACCTCGCCTCCGCCCTGCGCTCGGCCGCGGAGGCCGTCGGAGGCGAGGGGGGTGGCCACCCGGTCGCCAGCGGAGCGACGATCCCTCCTGGCACTTGGGATAAGTTCCTGGAGGTTGCCGACCGCGAGGTGGCGGTGCAGCTGAAGCTGGGAGGAGCGCCTTGACGGAGACCCCGCCCCCCCCGACCGTGGCCCCCGTGGACAAGGTCCACGACCACGCGCTCGAGCGGGAGATGCACACGTCGTACATCGACTACGCGATGAGCGTGATCGTCGGGCGGGCCTTGCCCGACGGGCGAGACGGCATGAAGCCGGTCCAGCGCCGCATCCTCTGGTCGATGTGGGAATCCGGGGCGACCCACGACCACCCGTACCGCAAGAGCGCGCGCACCGTCGGGGACGTTCTCGGGAAGTACCATCCGCACGGGGACATGGCCGTCTACGACGCGCTCGTCCGAATGGCGCAGCCCTTCAGCCTCCGCTATCCGCTGATCGACAGCCAGGGGAACTTCGGGTCGATCGACGGGGACTCGCCGGCGGCGATGCGGTACACGGAGGCCCGCCTCTCGCTGCTCGCGGAGGAGATCCTTGCCGATATCGAGAAGGAGACCGTCGACTGGACGGACAACTTCGACGGTTCGCTGAAGCAGCCGCTCGTCCTTCCCTCGAAGGTCCCGAACCTGCTGGTCAACGGCTCCGCCGGGATCGCGGTCGGCATGGCGACCAACATGCCCCCCCACAACCTCGGCGAGGTCGTCGACGGCCTCCTCCTCCTGCTCGCGCGCCCCGGCGCGAGCGCGGAGGAGCTCCTCGGGGTCATCCCCGGCCCCGACTTTCCGACCGGCGGTTACCTCTCCGCCGAAGGGGTTCGCGAGGCCTACCTCACGGGACGCGGGACCCTGCACCTCCGGGGGGCGGCGGAGATTCGGGAGCGGGATGGCCGGGACGAGATCGTCATCACGGAGACCCCCTACGAGGTCAACAAGGCCCAGCTGCTCGAGCTGATCGCCGACCTCGTCAAGACCAAGCGGATCGACGGGATCACGGACCTCCGGGACGAGTCGGACCGGCACGGAACGAGCGTGGTCCTCGAGCTCCGCCGGGACGCAGCGGCCGAGATCGTCCTGAACCACCTCTACGAGCACACGCCGCTCGAGACGAGCTTCGGCGTGATCAACCTCTGCATCCTCGAAGGGAGGCCGCGCGTCCTCTCCCTGAAAGAGCTCCTCGAGACCCACCTCCAGCACCGTCGCTCGACCCTGACGCGTCGCACCGCCTTCGACCTCCGCAAGACCGCGGAGCGGCTCCACCTCCTCGAGGGATTCCTCACCGCCATCGACCATATCGACGAGGTGATCAAGATCATCCGACGGTCGAAGGACGCGGCCGCCGCGGAAACGAGCCTGATGGGGAAGTTCCTGCTCTCGACCGAGCAGGCGAAGGCGATCCTCGACATGCGCCTCGTCCGTCTCACCGCGCTCGAGCGCGAGGCGGTCGAGACCGAGAGGGCCGAGAAGGAGGCGCTCGCGCGGCAGCTGAAGGAGGTCCTGGCCGACCCGAAGCGGCTCGACGCGCTCATCGTGGCGGAGCTCAACGACCTCAAGGCCCGCTTCGGCGACGCCCGTCGGACCCGCATCGTCCCGGGGTTCACCGCCCGCACGCTCGCGGACTTGGTCCCGGAGATGGACGTGGTCGTGCTCGTCACCCGCGCCGGCTACGTCAAGCGCCTCCCGCTCGACCAGTACCCGTCGGCAACGACGCGGCGGCCGGGGCCTGGGCCAGATCGAGACGAAGGAGGAGGATTTCGTGATCCACTCCTTCGTCACCCGGACCCACGACGACGTCCTGTTCTTCACGAACCTGGGCCGCGTCTACCGGCTCAAGGCCTACGAGCTCCCCGAGGGGAGCCGTCAGTCGAAGGGGAAGGCGCTGATCAACCTCCTCCCGAAGTTGAAGGAGGGCGAGCGGGTCCAGACGCTGCTACCGGTGCACGACCTGGGGTCGGACGGCGGCCTCTTCTTCGCCACCCGACGCGGGGTGGTGAAGCGGACGCTGCTCTCGCAGTTCCAGAACATCCGCACCAACGGGATCCAGGCGATCCTCGTGGAGGAGGGGGACGAGCTCGTCGACGTCGCCACGGTGAGCGGAGAAGAGACCGAGATCCTCCTCGCGACCGCCTCGGGTCAACTCGTTCGCTTCTCGCTCAGCGAGGTCCGCCCGACCGGACGCGCGACCTTCGGCGTCATCGGGGTCCGCCTCTCCGAGGAGAAGGACGACCACGTCGTCGCGATGAGCCCGGTGAGCGCGAGGTTCCCGAGCCTCCTCTCGCTGACGTCCACCGGGTTCGGCAAACAGTCCCCCGTCGCGGACTACCGGAAGACCGCGCGCGGGGCGCGCGGCGTCCGGACGATCAAGACCGGCGGCCGCAACGGCTCGGTCGTGGCCGTCCTCCCCACCACCGACTCCTCCGAGCTCCTCGTCACCACCAAGGCCGGTGTGACGATCCGGATGTCGGTGAGAGGGATCCGGATGCAGTCGCGCAACACCCTGGGGGTCCGCGTCATCCGCCTCGACGAGAGTGATGAGGTCCGCGACGCCGCGCTCCTGCCAGGCCCGGACGAGGGGAGCGACGCCGCTCCCGGGCCCGCGACGCCGGACGCGGAGGGACCCGCGACCCCACCGCCCCCGGACGAGGCTCGGGACGATGCCCCGGGCACGCCCCCGGAGGAGGACGATGCGCCGCCGCCCGAGGAAGGGTAGACGCGTTCTCGTCTGTCCGCAGTGCGGGTCGAGCCGGATCGTGCAGGAGGCCGGGTCGATCACCGGCGCCGTCTACCACTGCCTCGCGTGCCAGTACCTGGGGGCCCTGGTCCTCGAGGTCGACGTCGCCGAGGACGGAACTCCGCCCCCCTGACGGGTCACGCGCCCGGCGCGGGCTCCGGCGCCGAACCGCCCGAGCGGCGCACCGCGAAGACGACGGCGAGCGCGCGCACGGTGGGCCCGACCTCGTGGGTCCGGATCAGCTCGACCCCGCGTTCCGCCGCGATCACGGCGGCGGCGAGCCCGGCCTCGAGACGCTGGCTGGGGTCCTTCGACCCGAGCGCCACGCCCAGGAACGCCTTGCGGGAGGCGCCGACCAGGACCGGGTAGCCGAGGCTGCGGAACTCTCCGGCGTGCGCGAGGAGGTCGAAGTTCTGCTCGGCGGATTTCCCGAAGCCGACCCCGGGGTCGACGACCAGCCGTTCGGCGCCGATCCCCTCCGCGACGGCCGCGTCCGTGCGTTCGGCGAGCCATCGGAACACCTCGTCCCGGACGTCCTCGTAGCGGAGGTCGTCCTGCATGGTCGAGGGGGTGCCGCGCATGTGCATGACGACCGCAGCCGCTCCCGTGCGCGCCACGACGCGTCGCATCTCCTCCGAGCGCAATCCCTCGATGTCGTTCACGAGGTCGGCCCCCGCGTCGACGGCCGACGCCGCGACGGCCGCATGGCGAGTATCGATCGAGACCGGCACGGAGAGACGGCCCGCGAGTCCCCGCAGCACCGGCTCGACCCGACGCCATTCCGCCTCGGGCGAGACGGGGGTCGCCCCGGGCCGCGTCGACTCCCCGCCGACGTCGATGAGGTCGGCGCCTTCTCCGACGAGCCGTTCGGCATGGGCGATGGCCTCCTGGGGGTCGAGGTACCGGCCTCCGTCCGAGAACGAGTCCGGGGTCACGTTCACCACGCCCACCACCCGGGGACGGTCGCCGAGCGTCATCCGGCGATGCGCCCCCCGGAGCTCCCGCGCTCCGTGGCGAACGTACGCGCGGAGGGCGCGCTCGACCTCCTCCCCGATCGCGGCGAGGCGGAACGGCTGGCGGGCGAGCTTGGGGAGCATGTACCGGTACTGCCCCCAGGTGGCCAGCAGGACGGCGGAGGTCGTCGCGGCGGAGTGGTCGGCGACCCCCCGTGCGTGCGCGGAGTCCCCTCCGACCGCGAGCAGTTCCTGCTTCAGCAGCGGAGCCGCCTTCAGCGGTACCTCGTTCAACCGAACGGCGTAGACCCGCCCTTTCGGAGCCATGAGCGCGACGCCCTCCGGTTCGCTCTGGGTTCGTTCGAGCTCGCGCGCGACCTCCGCGAGCGTATCGACCTCGAGCACGCGGGCGGCGTGACGATGCGAGGCTCCCCCGGTCGGAGCGGTGGTAGCCACGCCGGTGCCGAGCGAGCGGCGCGATAAAAGCCGCCCGCCCGGGACCCTCCGGCTGCCTTTGTGCCCGAAGGCGTTCGCGCGCGGGATGCGGGGACGGGTCGTCGCCATCGAAGGCCCCTCCGCCGCCGGGAAGTCCCGTGCGGTTCGGGAGGTGGCCCCTCGGCTGGCCGCCGCGCCCCTGGCCGAGGCGTACGAACGGCTGCGACCCCGTCCGTCCCTGACCTGGCGAACCCCGGGAGAACTGCTCCGCCAGGAGCGACGGCTGCTCTACGAGGAGGCCCGACGCTATCGCGAAGCGCGGGAGCTCACCGAGGCGGGCGTTCTCGTGCTGGCCGACACCGGTTTCCTCGGTCCCCTCACCTACACACGGGCGCTGGTGGCCCAGGGAGCGGCGCCCCACTCCCTCCTCGTCCGCCTCGTGGACGACGCCCGGCATCTGGCCGCGCAGGAGCGATGGGGGCTGCCGGATGCATACGTCTACCTGCGCACGCCCCTGGCTGAGCGGCGACGCCGCGCCGCCCACGATCCCCACAGGCATCCGGCCTCGCTGCAGCCCCGCCACCAGGCGGTAGGTCGGGTCGAGCTCGAGCTCTACCGCTCGGCGGTCGCGCCGTCCTTCGGTGCTCGGTTCCGGTTCGTCTCGGGGCGCGGCCCTCCCTCCCTCGTCGTCGGACGGGTCCGACGCGCGGTCGGGGGGCTCCTCGCGCGCCGCCCGGCCCGCCCTCCCCTCGACCCGATCCTCGACCGCCTCGCGAGCGAAGGCGGTGTTCCGTGACGTCACCGGCGAGGAGTTAACCGGTCGTGGGCCTTCCTCCCCGGAAGGACCCGTGGGCGACATCCTCCTCGGCACGAGTGGCTGGGACTACCCCGAGTGGGGCGGACGGGTCTACCCCAAGCGAGGGATCTCGGACAAGCTCCACTACTACGCGGGTCTTTTCCCGGTCGTCGAGGTGAACTCCACGTTCTACCGGCTCCCTCCGCCGTCCGTCGCCGGCGTCGTGGGTCCAACGGACCCCGGGAGGGTTTCGGTTCGCCGCGAAGTTCCCCCAGACCATCACCCACGACCTCCGATTGGTCGGGACCGACGAAGAGCTGAACCGGTTCCTCGCGGTGCTGGCACCGATCCGCCGGGCCGGGAAGTTCGTGGCGGCGCTCCTCCAGCTGCCCCCGTCGCTTCCGTTCGAGCCGGCGACGGTCCGTGCGTTCTACTCGACGCTGCCGCGCGACCTGCCGGTCGCGGTCGAGTTCCGCGAGCGTTCCTGGCTCGCGCCGGAGTCGTTCGACCTGCTCCGGGAGTTCGGTCTCGCCTACGTCGTGGTCGACGGACCGCACCTCCCCGTTCAGCTCGAGGTGACGGCGCCGTTCGCCTACGTCCGGTGGCACGGGCACGGCTCCCCGTTGTGGTACCATTACACCTACTCGTCCACCGAGCTTGCGGCGTGGGTGCCTCGGGTCCGCACCCTCGCCCAGCAGGTGGCGGTGATCTACGGGTTCTTCAACAACCACTTCCGCGGGGACGCCGCCACGAACTGCCGCTCCCTCTCCGAGGCGCTCGGTCTCGCACCTCCGCCCGGTCGCGTGCGCCTCGACTGACCCGGGCGGAAACGCTCCGTTCCCGGCCCGTTTCAACGTCCCCCGAGCGGTCGCTTTAGAGCGGCCCGGCCGTCGAACGGCCCGGGTCGTTCGATGTTCGATGTCTTCGCATCCCCCGAGGACCTCCTCGGGGAGGAGGTCTTCCCGACCCCGACCCTTCCGTCCGAGGAGCCACCGGTCCGGCCGCTCCGCCTCCCCCCGCGGTTCCGGCTCGCCCCGCGCGCGCGCCGGAGCCGGGCTTCCGCGGGCTTTCCCTCCTCGCCGGCGCTCTTCCCCTGGCTCGCGCGCCGGTTCGCGCCGGGCCAGGTCACCCTCTGGACGGGAGGGCGGGCGGCGGTCGACCCGGTCCTCGAGCTCCTCTACGCCGGGAACGCGCTCGGGGGCGGCCGCATCTCCCTCCTCGAGGGAGCGAATCGGTTCAACCCGTACCGGCTCGGAGAGGTCGGGCGCGGCCTCGGGATCGACGCGGTCGAGGTGCTCCGGCGGATCCGGCTCGCCCGCTCGTTCACGGGCTACCAGATGGTGGCGCTCGTCGACGCCTGGTCGGCCGAAGCACGACGCCACCCCCCCACGCTCCTCATCGGCCACGACCTGCCGGCCGCCTTCTCGATCGACGAGATCCCGGAGGAGGAGCGCGCGGCCCTCCTCCATCACGTCGCCGGAACGTTGCGTTCGCTCGCGGAATCGCTCCGGGTCCCGTTGCTCCTTACGCTCGACCCGGCCGGACCGGCGAGCTTCCCGGGTCTCGGCGACGCAGGGCCGCCCTGGTGCGACCTCGTCACCTTCACCCGCGGACCGGGCGTGCTCCGGCTCCGGGCCCTCCGGGACGACGCCCGTCTCGCGCTCGTGGAGCGGTCCCCGGGACAGCGCGGCATCGAGGAGTTCGGCGGCGGGGCCACCGGGGAGGTGATCGCGTGGGGCGCACCGTCCCAACCTACCGCCAGGCCCTCGAGGAACGGCTGAAGCGCTGGGACGAGTTCGGGCGCCTCCTCACGACCCCCGAGGAACGGGCGGCGTTCGAGACGCTCCGGCTCGGCGCCCGCCGCTACGTCGCCCAGGCGACGTACGTCGGAAGCCCGGACCTTCTCGAGTCGATCCTCCTCTCCGTCCTCCTCGACCTCGCCCGACGCGTGCCTCCGGACGAGTTGACGCGGCCTCCCCGCCGTTGACGACCGTGGGGGGCTCGCCCACGCCGGAGGCTTGGCTCCTCGACATCACGGAGAGCGGGGACGGCCGCTCGGTCGTTCTCTGGGTGAAGGACCGCGGGAGCGGCCGGGTCCACCGCACCGCGGTCGAGTTCCGTCCACCGTTCTTCATCGTCGGCGCTCGGAGCGACCTGGACGAGCTCCTCCCGCGCCTGCGCGGCCGTCCGAGCGTCGACCGGGTGCGGAAGGTCGTCCTCCGTCCGTCGATCTTCGACCGTCGGCCACGGACGGTCCTCGAGGTCGTCCCGACCCGCAACTCCGCCCGCCGCTCCCTCGCCCGGTCGGTCGACGAGATGGGCGGGTTCGTCCGGTACCAGCTCTTCGACGTCGACCTCTCCCCCCCGCAGCTCTACCACCTTGCGCACGGGCTCTATCCGTTCGCCCCCGTCGTCGGTCGTGGCGCGGCGATCGGGGCCACCGAGCCGGCGGAGACCGTCCACTACGAGTTCCCGCCGCTGCGCGTCGCCCGGCTCGGGGTCACCCTCGAGGGACCGCATCGCGGCCACCTGCCACCGGCGGAGGGACGGATCGCCTCGGTCCGCCTCGGCGACGCGACGCTGGACGGGCCCGAGGAGGACCTGCTCCGCGCGCTCGTCGGCGAGCTCGCTCGGGCGGACCCGGACGTCCTCCTCACCGACGGGGGGGATGCGCTCGACCTGCCGTGGCTCTACCGCCGGGCCGCGGCCGTCGGGCTCGGGCCGGAGGAGTTCCTCCTCGGCCGGGAACCGGCCGGGTTCCGGCCCGCCCGGGCCGCCCGCTCGTTCGAGACGTACGGACAGGTCCTCTACCGCTCGGCGACCTACCCTCTTCCCGGACGGTTCCATCTCGACCGGGAGAATTCGTTCCTCTTCGGCGACGCGGACCTCGCGGGGCTCGTCGACGCGGCCCGGCTCTCGCGGCTCTCGCTCTCCACGGTCGTCCGGCAGTCTCCGGGGACCTGTTTCACGGCGATGGAAATGGCGGAGGCGCTTCGCCGTGGGGTCCACGTCCCGTGGAAGAAGAACCGGCCCGAGTCGTTCCGACGGGCGGACCGCCTGGTCGCCGCGGACCGAGGGGGCGTGATCTTCGTCCCGCCGGTCGGGGTCTTCGGACCGGTGGACGAGTTCGACTTCGCCAGCCTCTTCCCCCACATCATGGTCCGGAAGAACCTCTCGGCGGAGACGCTCGAGTGCCGGTGCTGCCCGAACAGCCCGATCCGCGCGCCGGGGCTCGGCTACCGCTCGTGCACGCGGGAGGTCGGCCTCATCCCCCGCACGCTCGAGCCGCTCCTCACCCGGCGTCTCGCCTACAAGGCGGCCGCGAAGGACCCGACGCTCCCGGCCGAGGAACGGGCGCGCCTCATCGGACGCGTCAAGATGCTGAAGTGGATCCTCGTGACCGCGTTCGGCTACCAGGGGTACCGGAACGCCCGCTTCGGACGGATCGAGTGCCACGAGGCGATCAACGCCTACGCCCGCGAACTGCTCGCCGGTCTCGTCCCGGCGTCCGAGGCGGCAGGGTACCGCATCGTCCACGGGATCGTCGACTCGCTCTGGCTCGCGCCGGTCGACCCGGACCAGCCGCCCGACGCGGAGGCGTTCGCCCGACAGATGAGCGAGCGGACCGACCTGCCGCTCGGCTACGAGGGGCGGTACCGCTGGATCGTCTTCCTCCCGGCCGTCACGCACGGGCTCGGGGTACCGAACCGCTACTACGGCCTCTACGAGCACGGGGAGTTCAAGCTCCGAGGGATCGGCGGCCGCCGGCACGACACGACGACGCTCGTCCGCCGGTTCGAGAGAGAGCTGCTCGACCTGTTCCGGGCCGCCCGGTCCCCCGACGAGTTCCGGGCCCTCCTGCCGCGGGCGCTCCGGCGGGCCGACCGGTTCGCGGAGCAGGTGGCGAGCGGGGCTTGGCCCGTGGAGGAGCTGGTGGTCTCGCACCGTCTCGGAAAGGCGGGGGAGGCGTTCGTCACCTTCACGGACTCGGTCGCGGCGCTGCGCCAGCTCGGGAAGGCCGACGCGGACCGGTTGCCGGGCCAGATGGTGCGGTTCGTCATCCTCGACCGGGCGAGCCGGTCGTACCGGGACCGGGTCCGGCCGGAAGAGCTCCTGGAGGGGGGTGAACGGGTACGACCCGGGCGCCTACCTCGAGCTCCTCGCGCGCGAGGCGGAGACGCTCCTCGCCCCGTTCGGCGTCGAGCGGGACGCCCTCTTGGAGCGGTGGGGGGCGGACGCCCGACCGGAGCGCACGCGGTACCGTTCCCCCGAAGGGACCGCCCAGGGGTTCCTCGAGGCGGGAGCGGGGGCCGGGGGGACGTTTTAGCCGCACGCAGGGTGGACCCGGCGTGGCCCCACGCACACGTCGTCCGGCCCGCTCCCGGAAGCCGGAGGGCCGCCGTCGTCGGAGCCGGGGCCGGAGCTGCCGCCTCCGTCCCGCCGGGCCGCCGCCCTCCGCGAGACCGCGCTCCACGGCCGCGTGGAGGACCTCACTCCCCTGCTCGTTGCGCTGAGCGACCCCGTCCCCGGGATACGTCAGACCGCGGCGATCGCGCTCGGCATCTTGGGCGACCCTCGGGCCGCGACGACGCTCGCGACCGCGCTCGACGACCCGGACCCGGCAGTCCGTGCGAGCGTCGCCGAAGCGCTCGGGAGCGCGGGTCGCCCCGAGAGCCGGGCAGCGCTCGAGCGCGCCCTCTCCGATGTCGAGGCCCGAGTCCGCGCGAAGGCCGCGGACGCCCTCTCGCACTTCGCGGCCCCGGCCTCGGTCCCGGCGCTCGCCGCCCACGTTCGGGACCCGGCCGCCGAGGTCCGCCCCGCGGTCGCCCGTGCCCTCGGCCGGATCGGGACGCCCGAGGCCCGGGCCGCCCTCGAGGAGATCCTGACCGACCCCTCGGACCGGGTCCGACGGGAGGCCGTCCTGGGCCTGGCTCGCGGGCGGGCCCCCGACGCGATGCCGGTCGTGCGACGCATGCTCGACGACCCCGCGCGCCGGGTCCGCGCCGCCGCTGCCGTCGTCGCGGGCCGGTACCGGGACCGCGCGGCCGTCGCTCGCTTGCTCGAGATCCTCGACGCCCCCGAGACGTGGGAGAAACCCTCGGTCCTCGTCGCGCTGGGACGGATCGGGGACTCGGCCGCGGTGCCGGCCGTGATCGCGGCGGTGGAGAGCCCCCAGCACTGGCTCCGTGTCTGCGCGGTGCATGCGCTGGGCGAGCTGGGAGGTCCCGAGGCACGACCGGTGATCCTCCGGGCGCTGGCCGACCCCGCCTGGCAGGTCCGGGGGGCGGCGACGATCGCGCTCGGCCGGGTCGGCGCTCCCGAGGACCTGGGGGTGCTCCTCGAACGGCTCCATGACTCCCATCCCTGGCCGCGTCGAGGCGCCACGTATGCCCTCGGGAACCTCGGCCTCACCGCCGCCGCCCCGCGGATCCGGGAGGAGCTCTTGGACCGGGCGCCAGAGGTGCGACTCGCGGCGGTCTGGGCTGCGGGCCGCCTCGGGGATGACGGGGCCCGCGAGGAGCTGGTGCACCTCCTCCGCACGGGCCCGGCCTCCCTTGAGCCGCCGAACCCTTCGGAGCCCGAGCCGAACGCCCTCCACTCCGACGCCGAGACCCGTCTGTTCGACGCGGTCGTCCAGGCGCTCGGACGGCTCCCCCATGGCCTCGACGACCCCTTCGTGCAGGGCGCGCTCATCGCCGCGCGCTCGCAGCTCACGGACGAGGAGCTCGACCGATGCGCCCGCCTACCGCTCCCGGAGCTGGCCCCCGACCAGCCCGCCCCGACCCTGCGGACCCTGTTCGAGGGGGCGATCGCGATGTCGTTCGAGGAAGAGGACGGGGCGTGATCCGGGATTTCCAACCGGGCGACGCCTCCGCCATGGTGCGGCTGCTCACGACGCAGTTTCCCGAGGAGGAGGCGCTTCTCGGAACGCGCCCCGAGGCGTTCTTCCGGGTGGTCCGTCGGGTCTCCCGGTGGGATGCCCGGATCCTCTTCGCCCTCCTCCGATGGGTCGGGAGACCGGCCTTCCGGATGTTGATCTTCGAGGAGGACGGGCACCTGGTTGGCACGACCCTCGTCACCTTCCCCGCCCGCTCGCTCTACCTCAGCATGGTGGTCGTCGACCCGGCGGCCCGCCGCCGCGGGTACGCCCGGGCGCTCCTCGAACGGGCCGTCGAGATCGCGGAACGGATGCACCGCCGCTACGTGGTCCTGGACGTCCTCGCCAACAACACTCCGGCCCGCACCCTGTACGAGCAACGGCTCGCGTACCGACCGCTCCGGGAGGTCGCGTTGATGACCCGCGAGCACCCGGAGGACGCGGGGCCCGAGCGGACGACGCTCGCGCCGGGGGTCCGCCCCTTCCACCGTCGGGACGACCCCGCGCTCGTGGCGATCGCCCGTCGACAGACCCCGCCCGAGGTCCAGGAGGTCGTGCCGGTCCCGGCCCATCTCCTCGCGGGGGCCCGCTCGACCCGCCGGATCCTCGAGAGCGAGACGGGCGCTTGGGTCGCCGACCGGGGGGCGGGGCCCGAGGCGCTGGTCGTCGCAACCTGGGCCCCGGGACAGGAGGCCGCTCATCTCAGCGACCCGATTGTGGCCGAGAACGCCGACCCCACGCTCCTGGCCGAGCTCGTCCGAACCGCGCTCGCCTGGTGCGGGGCGCGACACGCCGCTCGGACGATCACGATGGTCCCCCGGTACAACGCTTCGGCCCGTGCGTGCCTCGAGCGGGAGGGTTTCCGCGATGCGCTCTCGACCTGGACGCTCTACCGCCCCGTCGCCTAGCCGGCCGGGCGGCCCCCGCCGGCTCGACGTCTACCTCTTCCCGGCGGTCGTCGGCGGGGGCCTCGGGGACATCGAGGAGACCCTGGCGGCCGGTCGACGCCTCGCGGGGGCGGGTTGGGTCGCACGACTTTACCGGCGAGCCGGCCGCCGACTTCCCCCGGAGGTGGAGGGACCCTGGGACTGGCCGTCGCCTCTCGAACGCGTGGACCGACTCGACCCGCGTGCCCCCGCGGCCCTCACGGTCGTCCCTGCGTGGGGTGTCAGCGCCGCCCCCGGCCGCGCCGGTGCGATGGGTCGCCCCGGCGTGTGGGCCGAGGAAGCGGACGACATCGAGCAGGCCTACGGGAGCGCCTCGACCGTGCACGTGAGCCTGGAGGAGTTTGCCCGGACCCTCTCGGTGGGGCGAGAGAACCGGGAGCGGCTGCGGGAGGGCGGCATCCCGGCCCAAGAGCTGCCCGCCCGACTCCGCCGGTCTCAAGCGGCCGGGGATCCCGACCGGTTCCGAGAGGCGTTCGAGCGCTTCCGCGCCTTCGACCGTTCGAACGTCCTCCACCTGTTCGCGACCTTCCGGCCGGACCCGGTCTTCGCGGCCGAATTCCCGGCGGCGGTGCAGACAGGCCCCCTATGGCCCCACCGCTTCCGGCCGACCCCCGCAGCGCGGCGACGGGCGCGCCATCCCGAGTGGATCTGGTATGCGAGTCCCGCGAGCGCCGAACGGCTCGCGCCCGAGGTCGTCGGCGGCCTCACGACGGTCGACCCGGCGATCCGGCTCCTGGTCCGGACCCCCCGTCCCTGGAAGGTCGCTCTCGCAGGAAGGTTCGTCGAGGTACGGAGCCGCCCGCTCCCCGCCCGCGAGTGGAGGGCCCGGTTCCAGGAGGCGACCCTGCGGGTGGTGACCGGGAGCCGGACGCTCCTCGAAGCGTTGGAGGTCGGGGGTCCCTTCCTCTACTTCAACGGGGTGCTCGGCCGGGGCCCGGGGACGCGGCGCCACCGGCCCGAGAAGATCGTGGCCTGGCTGGCGGCCGAGCGCGCGCGGCTCGCCCCGGACCTCCGGAGAGACTTGGCCGACTTCGCCCGCGGCCGAAGGGTCCGCGCCGTGGTCCAGCGGGCCGCGCGGGGGGAAGGAGGCTGGTCGAGGTTCCCAACCGGCGCTCCAGAGCCCGGGTTCCGGCCCCCGTTCGACGACGCGGGTCGGCTCATCGAGGAGGTCGCACGAGCGCTCGCTCGAGACCCCACCGACGCCCGGGGGATCGTTCGACGCGTCCGCGCAGGCTCGAACCCTTAATCGGGGACGACCATGTACCTGCAGATGCCGCGGGAGGCCGCCAGCCCTGCGACCATCGCCCGCGTCTGTGATCGAGGACGCCCTGCGGTTCCGCCGGGGCGAGGAACTCGTGGTCGCCTCGTGGAACCATACCCTCCCATGGGCGACTGCGTGCGTCACCGAGGCGCGACGCCGCGGGGGTCACGCCTCCCTCTTTCTGGAAGACGAGGCCGCGTTCTGGCGGAGCGTCGAGCTCGCGCCGACGACGCGGGCCTGGTCCGGGCTCCCCGAGGGCCTGAGGGCGGCCGTCCGCCGCGCGGACGCGCTGGTCTACTTCGGCGGGCCTGCCGACCGTCCGCGGTTCCACCGGTTACCTTCGACCCAGTTGGCGCCGTTCCGGGAGGCGGACGAGGAGTGGTTGCGCGTCTGCCGGACCGCGGGCGTCCGGGGGATCCGGTGTCTGCTCGGCTACGCCTCGGACGCGCAGGGAGAGCACTGGGAGGTCCCCGGTCCCCTCTGGCGGAACCAACTCCTGAAGGGCATTGCCGAGGCGGACCTGAAACGGGTCCGCGCGAACGGGCTCCGGGTCGCTCGTGCGCTGGCTCGAGGACGCGAACTCCGCTTGACGGCCGCGAACGGCACCGACGTCCGGATGCGCCTGCGTCGTCGGGCCCCGTGGACCGACGACGGCACCGTCCGCCCGGCCGACCGGCCCTCCCGTTCGCCGATCGCGACCCAGCCCGCGGGCCTCGTCGCCGTCGCCCTTGACGAGACGGCGACCCGGGGAACCGCGATCGCGAACCGGCCGAGCTTCCTTTCGGGAGGGCGGGTGGAAGGCGGGCAGTGGGACATCGAGCGCGGACGGCTCGAGAACTACTGGTACCTCGGAGGCGGGGGATCGTTCGACGCGGAGTTCGGGCAGGCGCCGAAGGGGCGCGAGGTGGTCGGCCTGATGGCCGTGGGGCTGAACCCGGCGCTCGCCCCGGGCGTGCCCCGGGCCGAGGACGCAGAGGCGGGGACCGTCACGCTCGCCATCGGGGGAAACACGGTCTACGGGGGAACGAACCGGTGTCGGTTCCTTTCCTGGTTGACGATCGGGGAGGCGACGCTCGCGGTGGATGGGGTGCCGCTCGTAGACCGTGGCGAAATCCTCTAGCGGGCGTCCCCTCGGACGGGGGTTCTTCGACCGCCCCACGACCCGCGTCGCGCGCGACCTCCTCGGGGCGGTCGTCACGGTCCGCGCCCGCGACGGGGTCCGTTCGGTCCGCTTGGTCGAGGTGGAAGCCTACGTCGCGAACGACCCGGCGAGCCACGCCTACCGCGGGCCGACCCGGCGAAACCGTTCGATGTTCGGCCCCCCCGGCACGTTGTACATCTACCGGATCCACCAGGTCGTCTGCGCCAACTTGGTCACTCGCCCCGGGGAGGCGGTACTGCTTCGGGCAGGCCGTCCGCTGCTCCCCGTCGAGGCCAACCCCTCGGGACCGGGCCGGCTCTGCCGGGTCCTCGGCCTCACGATCGCCGATGACGGCTGCCGGGTGGGACCGCGGGGAAGGATCTCCCGTGGGTCGAGCCGGGCCGACGCTCCGGTCGACGAGGGTCGACCGCGGCCCCCGCGTCGGGATCTCCCGAGCCGTAGCCCGACCGCTGCGATTCAGCATCGTCGGCGACCCGTGGGTCTCACGCCCGCGTTCGCGAGCTACTTGAGCTTCGCCCAGTTGTAGCTGCGGCGTCGGGCCGTATCGCCGAACCCGCACGAGGCGCAGACGGCCTTTTGGCGGTGGAAGGAGTGGCGTCCGCAGCGACGGCAGATGACGTGAACGATCTTGCCGCCGCGACGAGAGGGTGTGCCCTTTCCCATGGTCCTCGCTCCTTAGGGTGAGATGTAGATGATCGAGTCGCCGCGCACGAGGGTGAGGCCGCTGTGGGGCGTCACCTGGTCCTTCACGACCTCCTCCGCCGCGGAAAGGACCAGGTTCAGGTGCTGGTCGAACGCGTCGAGCACGCCCCGGTACGAGCGTCCGCCCTTCATCTCCACCAGGACGCGCTTGTGGAGGCTCTGCTGCAGGACGTCGAGGGGCCGCATCGAGGGGTCGGGCTGAGACCGGGCCCCGTTCTTAAGGGTTGCCGCGGGGTTCCTCCGGCCTCGCGCCCCTCCAAAACGTAACCGTAATAGCCCGTCGTGCCGGGAGGGGAGAGAGCCCGATGGTCCAGGTCGACATCGACATCGCAAAGTGCACGGGCTGCTCCCACTGCAAGGACGTCTGTCCCGTCAACGTTTTCGACCTGCGCCCCCGGGGCGAGGTCCCGGACGTGGTTGACGACCCCGCGGTCGCCGCGAAGTTCCAGTTCCGCGGCGAAAGGTCGCTCGCCATCAACGGTCCCGAGTGCATCGTCTGCGAAGCCTGCCTGTTCGAGTGCGAGGGCGAATGCATTCTCATCACGGACGAGGAGAACCACGTCCACCGGTCGGTGTTCAAGTAGCGGGTGGCGGGACGCAGATCCCCGCACTTCGCGGACCGGTCATGCGGACGGATGCCCGGCGCCCGAACGCACCGGATTTCTCGCCTGAGCACGATCGGGAGGAGGCGCCCGGAGCAGGCCTTAAATAGGTTGGAACCCCGCCGAGGACGCCGTGACCGAGAAGGTCGACGAGCCACGCCGTACGGTCGTGCTAGGGGAGCGTGAGCTCGCGATCGGGTTTCGGCTGATCGGCCTCAGCGACGTCGTGGAGGTCACCCCTCCCACGGCGCAGGCCGAGTTCCAGCGCGTCGTGGCCGACCCCCTGACCTCGCTCGTCATCGCGAGCCAGTCCGTGCGGGGGACCCTGACGGAATCCCAACGACTCCACGCGGAGAACTCGCTCCATCCCCTCGTGGTGTTCGTTCCCGCACCGACGGGCGAATACGAGGTAGAGAGCATCTCGGCGCTCGCGAAGCGCATCCTGGGTGTCTCGCTCAGCGTTCCGCACTGAGGGGGAGGATCCGATGGGAGTCGTCGCACGAGTATCCGGACCGGTCGTGGTCGCCGAGGGCCTCGAGGGCGCGAAGATGTACGACGTCGTCCGGGTGGGCGACCTCGGGCTCGTCGGGGAGATCATCCGCCTCGTCGGAGAGACCTGCACGGTGCAGGTCTACGAGGACACGACCGGCCTCCGTCCGGGCGACAAGGTCGAGAACACCGGTCAGGCGCTCTCGGTCGAGCTCGGCCCGGGCCTGCTGAAGAGCATCTACGACGGGGTCCAACGACCGCTCGACGTGCTGAAGCAGAACCTGGGCGACTTCATCGCGCGGGGGTTCGTCGCGGCCCCCCTCGACGAGAAGAAGGTCTGGGAATTCACAGCGATCGCCAAGGTCGGGGACGAGGTCACCTCAGGGGCCATCCTCGGGACCGTCCAAGAGACGCCCCTCATCCTCCACAAGATCATGGTCCCGCCGGGAGTCCGCGGGACGGTCACCGCGCTGGAGAGCGGCGCCTACACGATCCGGGACCCGATCGGGTCGCTCCGCACGGCCGCCGGCTCCCAACCGCTCGGACTCTCACACAAATGGGTCGTGCGGATCCCGAGGCCGGTCGCGCAGAAGCTCGCCCCCGCCATTCCGCTCATCACCGGACAGCGGGTCATCGATACGTTCTTCCCGATCGCGAAGGGCGGCACGGCGGCCATCCCGGGGCCCTTCGGGTCCGGGAAGTGCGTGGCGGGCGACACGCCCGTCCTGCTCGGGGGTGGCGCGACGACTTCGATCGAGGAACTCTACACCTCCGCCAGTCAGGACGCCGAGTGTAGGGTCGAGGGGAACGACGAGTGGCTCCACCTGCACAGCCCAATCGAACTAACCTCCCTCGTCGGCGACCGACTCGTGAAGAGCCGAACCCGGACCCTCTACAGGGGCAAGAGCGACACGTTGGTGCGGGTGAAGACCCGAAGCGGGCGAAGCGTCCGCGTGACTCCCGTCCACCGTCTCTTCACCATCGGCGCAGACGGCGTCCTTCGGGAGACGGCGGCCCAGGACCTCCGGCTCGGTGACTACATCGCCTCGGTTCGCCAGCTCCCCCCTGTCCGGACCGATCGCGAGCTCCGCGTCGAGCTACCTCGCCTTCAGCGGCGCGGGAAGGCGATTCGCGTCCCGGAGGTGATGTCGGCACCGCTGGCAGAATTCCTAGGGCTCTTCGTCGCCGAGGGATACATTCGAGGCGGGAGCACGGTCGTCTTCACGAACTCGGAGGACACGCTCCTCACTCTCTTCCGGAGCCTGGGTTCGGAGCTGTTCGGACTGGCGGGGAGCGTCGAACGCCAGGCCGGCAAGACTCCCAATGTCCTCTTTCACAGCCGACTCCTCGTGGCGCTGCTCGACCAGCTCGCGACCGGCCGTACCTCCGCAGAGAAGCGGATTCCAGCGACCGTGCTCGCCTCCTCCGACCCGGTGCTCGCCGCCTTCCTCCGGGGCTACTACCTCGGCGACGGGGGGTTCTCGGGAAGCGAGGTAGAGCTCTCTACTCACAGCCACCGCCTGCAGGTCGACCTGGCGTATGCTCTGACGCGCTTTGGGATCGTTTCGACGATGGCGAGCCGCCTGGTCAACGGGGAGAGGTCCTACCGAATCTTCATCCGGGGGGTGGCCAACTTTTCCCGACTCGTCGGCGCGCTCAATTCGGACTCACCTCGGGTCGACGACATCCGGCGCTACGTGGAGGCTCAAAAGTCGACCTACACTGCAACGGACGTCGTCCCCCTCGACCCCCCCGCCATCGAGGCGCTCTACCGCGGCCACTACCGGTATTCGAGCTTGCTCGAGAAGGGCATCGAGATCCATAACTACGTCGGGAATGGCGAACGCATGAGCGCGTCAACGTTCCGCGCCTTCCTCGCCACGCCCCAGGACCGTTCGTCCTCCGACATCGGTTACGCCGCGGCAACGCGCCTCAGCCGCCTCCTGGACCATGTCTACTGCGACGAGGTGACGGAGGTCATCGAGGAGAAGGACGGCCCGTTCGAGGTGTACGATGTCTGCGTTCCCGATTACGGTAGCAACTTTGTCGGGGGGTTCGGCGGTCTCCTACTCCACAACACCGTGATTCAGCAGCAGCTCGCCAAGTGGGCAGATTCCGACGTGGTCGTCTACGTCGGATGCGGCGAGCGCGGCAACGAGATGACGGAGGTGCTCGCGACCTTCCCGAACCTCCAAGACCCGAAGTCGAAGCGCCCGCTGATGGAGCGCACGATCCTGATCGCCAATACGTCGAACATGCCCGGTCGCCGCTCGGGAAGCGAGCGTCTACACCGGGATCACGATCGCCGAGTACTACCGGGACATGGGGTACGACGTCGCGCTGATGGCCGACTCGACCAGCCGCTGGGCCGAAGCGATGCGAGAGATCTCGGGCCGCCTCGAGGAGATGCCCGGCGAGGAGGGGTATCCGGCCTACCTGGGTCGGCGCGTCGCCGAGTTCTACGAACGCTCGGGCCGGGTCCTCACGCTCTCGCCGGAGCACCGGCCGGGTTCCGTCACGGTCGTCGGCGCGGTGAGCCCCCCGGGAGGGGATTTTTCCGAGCCGGTCAGTCAGAACACGCTCCGCGTCACCCGCGTCTTCTGGGCGCTCGACGCCTCCCTGGCCTCGCGCCGCCACTTCCCCTCCATCAACTGGCTCAACAGTTACTCGCTCTACGCGGCGGACCTCGACCCGTGGTACCGCACCCACATCGCTGCGGACTGGATCGCGCTGCGGCAGAAGGCCGTGCAGACGCTCCAGCAGGAGGCGGAGCTGCAGGAGATCGTGCAGCTGGTCGGGGTCGACGCGCTCCCCGAGCGGGAGAAGGCCGTGCTCGACGTCTCGCGGATGCTCCGGGAGGACTACCTCCAGCAGAGCGCCTACGATGAGGTCGACACCTACACGTCGATCAGCAAGCAGTACCGGATGCTCCGGATGATCCTGACGTTCGGAGAGAAGGAGCAGGAGGCCGTTGCCCGCGGGGCGACCGTCCAGCAGGTGCAACGGCTGGCGGTGCGCGAACGGCTCGCCCGGATGAAATCCATCCCCGAGGCCGACCACGTGGCCACCTTCGACCGGCTCGAGCTCGAGATGGGGCAGGCAGTAATGGAACTGGGAGGGACGGCCTGATGGCGACCGCCAAACGCCCGGCAAAGGACGCCGTCGTAGGGGCCGTACCGGTCGACTATCGGACCATCGACCGGGTGACGGGACCGCTCCTCTTCATCCGGGAGGTGGAGAAGGCCGCCTACGGGGAGATGGTCGAGATCCTTCTGCCGAACGGCGACCGCCGACAGGGCCAGGTGCTCGACTCGCGCAAGGGCCTCGCCATCGTCCAGGTCTTCGGCCCCACGATGGGCATGAACGTCAACGAGACCAGCGTGAAGTTCCTCGGGGAGGTCGCGAAGCTTCCCGTCTCGGACCAGATGCTGGGCCGGGTCTTCAACGGCCTTGGCGAGCCCCGCGACGGAGGCCCGAAGATCGTCTCGGACCAGAAGCTCGAGATCGTCGGGAACGCCATGAATCCCTACTCGCGCGAGGAGCCGAGCGAGTTCATCCAGACGGGGCTGTCGAACATCGACGTCATGAACACCCTAGTGCGAGGCCAGAAGCTTCCGATCTTCTCCGGCGCGGGGCTTCCGCACAACCAACTCGCCGCGCAGATCGTCCGGCAGGCCAAGCTCCGCAATTCCTCGGAGAGCTTTGCCGTCATCTTCGCCGCGATGGGGATCACGAGCGAGGAGGCGAACTTCTTCCTCAAAGAGTTCGAGTCGACCGGGGCGCTCGAGCGAACGGTCGTGTTCATGAACCTCTCCTCGGACCCGTCGGCCGAGCGGATCATCACGCCGCGGATGGCGCTCACGACCGCGGAGTACCTCGCCTACGAGAAGGACATGCACATCCTGGTCGTGCTCACCGACATGACGAACTACTGCGAGGCCCTCCGGGAGGTCGCGGCCGCGCGGGAGGAGGTGCCCGGGCGTCGCGGCTACCCGGGATACATGTACACCGACCTCGCCACGCTGTACGAGCGGGCGGGGAAGATCCACGGCCGCAAGGGGTCGATCACCCAGCTCCCCATCCTCACGATGCCGGCGGACGACATCACGCACCCGATCCCCGACCTCACGGGGTACATCACCGAGGGGCAGATCGTCGCGAGCCGGGAGCTGCAGCGCCGGGGCGTCTATCCTCCGATCGACGTGCTCACCTCGCTCTCGCGCCTCATGAACCAGGGCATCGGGAAGGGACGGACCCGGGAGGACCACCGGGGGGTCGCCGACCAGCTCTACGCGTCGTACGCGACGGGCAAGGACCAGCGCGCGCTCTCGGCGATCGTCGGGGAGGAGGCGCTCACCGCGACGGACCGGATCTATCTGCGCATCGCAGAGCGATTCGAGAACGAGTTCGTCAACCAGCGACCCGACGAGGACCGTTCGAATCGACGAGAGCCTCTCGCTCGCCTGGGACATCCTCTCCGAGCTCCCCCAGTCGGAGCTCAAGCGGATCAAGCCCGAGTACATCCAACAGTACCTACCGGCCCAAGAACCGGGCTGCCTGACGCGGACGGACGGCACCGGGAGGAACCGATGGTAGGGGAGGAGGTCCGTCCGACCCGGCTCGAGCTCCTCCGTACCCGCCGCCGGATCGTCCTCGCGCGGAAGGGGCTCAACCTGATGAAGCTCAAGCGCTCCGCCCTGATCGCGGAGTTCTTTCAACTGAGCCGCCAGGCGCTCGAGCTTCGCGGAGACCTTCAACAGAAGATCGCTCGGGGCTACGCCTCGATCCGGCAGGCCGAGATGCTGGAAGGCCCGACCCGGCTCGAGAACGTCTCGATGCTCCTGCCCGAGCTCGCCCGGGTGACCGTGGCGACCAAGAACGTCATGGGGGTCCGCACCCCGCGGGTCGACACCGGCAACTACGCTCCGGTTCCCCCGAGCGCCCTCCTCGACCTCCCGACCTCCATCGGGGAGTCCATCGGCCATTTCCAGGGGATCTACCGTGTCATCCTTGACATCGCCGAGAAGGAGAACGCGCTGCGACGCCTCCTCAAGGAGATCGAGAAGACCAAGCGGCGGGCAAGCGCGATCGAGAACGTGCTGATCCCGCGGCTCCAGGCGACCGTGCGCACGATCAAGTTCCGGTTCGACGAGCTCGAGCGGGACTCCTTCAGCATGCTGAAGACCGTCAAGCGTAAGATGGAGCAAACGGAGGCCGCCGGTGCCTAAGACCGACCTCTCGGGGGCCTACGGGGTCGCGGCCCTCCCTCCGGTCGGCCGCGCTCGCGAACCACCCCGACCGCGTTCTCCGCTACCTGCGCGGGTTCCGGCTCCTGTGGGCCGTGCGCCTCGGCGCCGTCGCCGCCCTCCTCTACCTTCTCTACGTCACCCACGCGATCTGACCCATGTCGAGCGAAACCGCGACCCCACCGGGCGATTCCCTGGAGCCGATCAAGCACGTCGCCAGCACCGAGGCGGAGCTCGAGACGAAGGTCGCCCAGCTCCGGGCGACCATCAAGAGCGCGCTGGAGGAGCTCGCCCGGGAGACGGAGCGCGTCGTGCTCCAGGCCCGCGGCGACGCCGAGCGGGCGCGCGAGGCCCTGGTGGCCTCCGCCCAACGAGATGGGGATCTCGAGGCGAAGGAGATCCTGGCGAAAGGCGGCGAGCAGGCGGCCGGGATCCGCGGGAAGACCGCGCCCGAGATCGCCTCCCAGAAGGAGCCGATCCTTTCGGCGGTCCTCGCCGAGTTCCGTTCCTCGGGAAAGCGGCCGGGGGCGTGAGCCATGGGTTTCCTGCGGCCCGTCCCGATGGTCAAGGTCGGACTCCTCGGTCTCAAGAGCGACCGGGAGGCCGTCGTCGCCCTCCTCCATGACCTCGGGGTCATCCAGATCGAGCCGCTCCGTAAGGAGGCGCTCGAGCTCCTGGAGCCGGAGCACGGCGGCGAGCTCCAGCGGCAGGTCTCGGACGGGCTCCTCCGATTCCGCACGCTCAAGGCGGCGCTCCCGCAGGCGCCGGACGGACCGCCGTCCGCGTTCCTCTCGCTCGACGCGGTCCTCCGGGCGGCCGCGGCCGTGCCGGTCGACGCCGAGGTCCTGGAGCTCAAGCGAGAGGAGGATGCCCTCATCACGGAAGCCCGCGAGCTGGGCACCACCGTCGAGCTGCTCGAACGCCACCGGTACTACGCAGGCCCGCTCCGACTGCTCCGGTCGGCCCGGCTCCTGGCCTTCTTCGGCGAATCCTCCCCCGACGCCCTCCTGCGGCTCCAGGGCGAAGTGAACGCCCTCGGCGAGGCCGCCTTCGTGCCGGGCTCCCGGGACAAGGGGTCCGTCCGGTTCCTCCTCGCCGTGCCGCAAGAAGAGGCCGATGCGGTCGGTCGCATCGCGCAGCAGGCCGGCGTCCATCTGGCCGGTATCCCGGCCCTCGACGGGTCCATCGAGTCGGAACTCCCCGAGCTCAAAGCGCACCGCGACGCGGCCGAGGCTCGCCTTGCCCAGATCCGAACCCGCCTCGTCACGATCGCTCAGGAGTGGTATGCCCGGGTCGCCTCCCTCGAGGAGGCGTTCACAATCGAGAATCGGAAGTTCGAGGCGTGGACGCGGATGGGAGCCGGACGCTACTCGTTCGCCCTCGAGGGCTGGGTCCCCGACCGGAAGTATGCCGCGCTCGAGGCCGCCCTGCGGCAGCGCGTCGGGGACCGGGTCGACCTCTCCCGCCTCCCGACCACCGAGGAGGCTCCCACGTTGATGGACAACCCTCCGGGGGTGAAGTGGTTCGAGTTCTTCATCAAGTTCTATTCCCTGCCCCAGTCGACCGAGTTCGACCCGACGTGGATCTTCGCGCTCGCCTTCCCGCTCTTCTTCGGTCTCATGCTCGGCGATGCGGGGTACGGGGCCGTCATCCTCGGGATCTGCCTCTGGATGATCGTCGGCTTCCCCGGCGGCCAGCACGTGCCGAAGGGGCTGCGCGGGTTCGTGACGATGATCATGGGTCCGAAGGGGATGCAACTCCTCGCCCGGACGCTGCTCCCCGGATGTCTGCTCGCGATCGCCCTCGGCATCGGCTTCAACTCGTACTTCGGCGCCCATCTGCCGTTCTACACCGGGGTCTTCGACCCCCTGCATCAGGCCTCCAAGCTCCTCCTTCTCGCCGGCTTCATCGGGCTCGGGATGGTGACGCTCGGCTTCGGGCTCGGGGCACTGAAGGCCTACTATCACCACCACCCGCGGGAGCTGGTCGCCAAGCTCGGCGGGATGGTGTTCGCGTGGGGGGTCGCCGGCTTCGGGCTCCTCGTGATCTACAAGTCGTTCGGCGTCGCCCACCCCCTCTCGGACCTCGCGCTCGCCGGCCTCTTCGGGGGCCTCGCCCTCATCCTCGTCGGCGAGGGGGCCCAGGGGCTGATGGCCCTCACCGAGATCGTGAGCCACATCCTCTCCTACCTCCGGCTGGTCGGGATCCTGCTCGCGAGCGCCATCCTCGCCCTCGTCATCAACTCGGTCACCTACGGGATGTTCGTGGGGGCGTCCTCCGGCGTCGCGCTCCACGCCGTCTACGTCGCGATCGCCGTCGTCATCCTGCTGGTCGGCCAGATGTTCAACCTCGTCCTCGGGGTCTTCGAGCCCGGGATCCAGGGGGCGCGGCTGATCTTCGTGGAGCACTTCTCGAAGTTCTACGAGGGGAACGGCCGGCCGTTCCTGCCGTTCGGGTCGACCCGAACGCATACCCGGGCCGCGCCCGCCGACGCCCCGGGACCCTTCCTCGAAGGGATGGACGGTACCTGACCCGACGGGGGGAGGTCGGAGGACCGCCCTTACGATTGCGGGAGGACGAGGGAGCGCTCGAGCTCGTCCGGCGCGATCCCGTAGAGCCTCCCGTAGATGATCTTCCGAAGGTCCGCCCGCTCGATCTCGGCCAGGGTCAGGAAGGTGAACAGGATGGAGACCGACAGCGGGAAGCTGCGCAGCCGCTTCAACTCGCGGACCGTCCGCTCCCGGGTCAGGGCGATCTCGAACGGCACCAGGCTCTTCTCGGTCGCGTACCGTTCGAGCCCGTCCCGCAGCGCGGGATACCGTTCCTCGAGCTGGGCCACGAGCTCCGGGACGTCCCGCACGTTGTAGAGGTCCGTGACCCGCTCCCGGCCCAGGTCGCCCCCGTCCAGGAACCGCTCGAGCACGACCTCGATCGGGAGCTGGGCCGCCTTGCCCTTCAGGAGAAGCAGGACGTTCTTGAGGTCGATCTCCGAGCGGAGGAACTCTCGGATCACCCACTCGTCCCCTTGGAAGAACTTGGCCGCCTCCAGGATGCGGTGGTAGTACTCCCGCTGGAGGGCGGCGAGGAGGGGGAAGACGTCGTGGCTCTTCGAGAACCCGTCGAGCAGGGGCAGGAGGACGCCGCCGTAGCCGAAGCGGACGAGCTGGGTCGCGACCGCCTCCGCGTTGGGGAGCGCGAGGAGGGCCCGGAAGTCATCGAGCCCCATCGCTCCCGCGAACAGTCCCGCCGGGATCTCCCGGCTCGAGATGAGGAACGTCTCCGTTTCCGAGACGGAACGGCCCTCGGCCTTGGCCGAGAGGATGAGGCCGATGTTCTCGATGTCCCAGCGACGCAGGTAGGCTTCGATGAGCGGCTTCCCCGCGAACGAGGCCGATTCCAGGAGAAGATGCTGCCGGTGCACGAAGAGGCGGTTGACGGCGACCTCGACGGCGGCCGCGCCCCGGTAGGTCGCGCCGGCCTGGGCGATCTCAGGACCGTACGGGGTGGGCTCGAGGAGCTTCAAGATCTCGGAGAGGTCCTTCGCGCGGACGAGCGGGGGGTAGGCCGCGGCGGGGAGGAGCGTCGGCTGGAGCGCCTTGAACCGGCCGAGGGCGCTCGCGTACGGAGAGCCGGCCATACCCGATCCGGCCCTAGGCGAGCAGGGATCGCACGCGATCCTCTCGAAGTCGGAGCAGCTCGTCGAAGCTCAGGGTGAGTCGCCGGGCGCCGTCGGGGGTCTCGGCGATCAGCCCGCCCGGGATCGACGCCGGGGTGGGGTCGAACGAGCGGCCCGCGATCGACCTCAGCACGGCGGCGTCCTCGGCGCGCCCGGAGACGCGCACGTCCTTCCCCAGCTCGTCGAGGGCGAGGGCGTACATTCGGCGGAGCACCTCGGGATACTCCTCTCCTTGGGTGAACTTGCGCAGCAGCGCGCGTACGGTCTCGAGCGAAGCGCTCATCGCCCGCTCCTGGGCCTCGGTACTCGAGCTTGCGTGCCTGCATTCGCGCCCCGGCGACCCGCTGCGCCCTCTCGCGGCGCGCTTCCGCCTCGGAACGGGTACGAAAGTCGTTCTGGATGGTGGCCACCCGCTGCTCCCGGTCGGCGAGGAGACGACCCTTCTCGGCCTCGAACTTCTCGGACTCCTCGGTGAGCTCGCGCTCCCCACGGGCGCGGATCTCGGCGACCAGCCGCTCGAGGGTCATCGGGGAGCCTCGCTAGAGGATTCCCGTGAGCAAGATGTACCCCAGCACGAATCCGATGATCCAGAGCGTCTCGGGGATCACGAAGAAGAAGAGGACCTTGCCGAACAGTTGCGGCTTCTCGGCGTAGATCCCCATCCCGGCGGCGCCGATGCCGGACTGGGCCATCCCCGTCCCGATCAACCCTCCGGCGATCGCGATACCGGCTGCGAGAGTGGCGTATGCATCGACCATAGGGACGACTCGGGCGGGCCGAGATAGGTCGGGTATATAACCCGAGCCTTGACCGTTTTTTGGCCCCGCCGGCCGATAGAGAACCGGGGGTGCCGGAGCGGGGCCGGCTACGCGTCGGCGGCGGGGGTTTCCGGGGCCGGGCGCCCGCGTCGGTAGGCCCGTCGAGCGAGGCCGAACGCGCCGACCCACGCGACGATCCCGAAGAGGTAGGCGGCCACACAGACCGGGCAGATCCCCGGATCTCGACCAGCTCGACGTAGAGGAAGTAGGCCGAAAGGGCAATCCCGGCGCTCGTGAGCGCGAACAGCAGGTAGGTGATCCGGTCGTCCTGGCGGCGCCGTTCCGAGAGCGTCGCGAGGACCAGGATCGCCACGAACCCGCCGATCCCCCAGAGATAGTCCTGGATGCCGAGGGTCGTCGTCAGCCCGCTGTGGGCGATCAACGCACACGACACGAACGCGTTCACCGTGCAGACCGAGTTGAGGGACGCGTAGTAGAACTCGAGCGCGGAGAAGATCGACACGATGAGGCCGAGCCCTCCTCCGAGAGCGAGCAGGCTACGGCACGTTCGCGCGCGCATCAGGTCAGAACTGGCCGAGGTCGGCCCGGACCCCCGAGGTGGTGGTGCTCGACCAGTGGTACTGGGCGGCGAAATACCCGAGGGGGGCGCCGGTGGCTCGGACGAGGTAGGCCATGATCCAGTAGGTCTGCGGGCTGATGTAGCCCCAGGCGGCCCCGCTCTCGGAGCGTACCTGGTTCGCCACCTGGCCCGCTCCCGCGCCCCCGGTGCTCGAGTCGCTCCACGCCCGGAGGTTCGCCGCGTCGATCAGCGTGGTCCCGCCATGAATGTACTGTCCGTTCACCGCCACAAAGGGAATGCTGTTCCCCGAGTAGGCGGCGACGTAGGCCGACTCGTAGCAGTTGGACGTCGCGGGGAACGTATCGTCCACGCCCGAGGTGTCCTCGGTCACGACGAACGAGACGTTGTTGCTCGTGAGCTGGGCATTTGCCAGGACCATCTCGGGGGTGCCGGGGTTGGTGTCCACGGGACTCGAATAGCCGGTACTATTCCCGCTGACGGTGCCGAACTCGCTCATCGCCTTGTAGATGGCCCAGCTGCTCGCCGAACAGTACGGGCACCAGGTCGCCCCGTAGAAGTAGAGGATGGGTTTCCCGTTCTCCTGCCACGCCGATACGCCCGCGTGGGCCCACCCGGACCGGGTAGACCCCCGAGCGCGGCCGCGGGCGGCAGGAACGGGCAGCCAAAGATCAGCGAGCCGGCGAGAGCGACGACCCCGGTGAACACGAGCCCGAGGACGAGGCCCCCGATGAGCGTGCTCCGGAACACCTTGTTCCAGCGTCGGGCGCTGCGCAAAAGCCCGTAGATCAGCACCACCGCCGCGATCGCCAGGAAGAGGGCGACGTACGGGATCGCCGGGCAGGATGAGGCCCACCGGCGATGGCACGAGGTACGCGACCAGCGCCCAGACCCCGAGGAGGGGGGTGAGCAGGTAGCCGATCCGGGCCAGCGTCCACTTCCGGTCCATCTCGTCGGCCAGCCGCTTGCTGGGTTTCGGGGTCGCGACCTCCTTGCGGTCGCTGCGCCCCTGACGCCGACGGTAGAGGACCTGGAGGGCGCGGCCGGGGTCGCCCGAACCCTTGGCAGCCTGAAATCCGACCTTCGGGTCCTCGGCGATCTCGTCCCAGGCCCAACTCGCCTTGCGGAGCTGCTCTACGCGGTCCCAGTCAACCATTCGCTCCGACGACACCCCCGCCCCTTTTCCTCTTTACCCCACCCAAGACAGGGGCGGCCCCATCGTGCTTTTACCCGGGGTCCGCTAGCGCGGGGGAATGCGGGTGACGTTTCTCGGCACGGCCGGCTCCTGGCCCACCAAGGAGCGCTCCGCGAGCGCGATCGCCCTGGACACCGAACGGGAGCTAGTGCTGCTCGACTGCGGCGAGGGCACCCAGCGCCAGTTCTTCCAGTCGAGCGCCTCGTTCATGCGCGTCCGCCGAGTCTTCATCTCCCACTTCCACGGCGACCACTTCCTCGGCCTTCCCGGCCTCATCCAGAGCATGGGACTCAACAACCGATCCGAGCCCCTCGACATCTACGGGCCTCCGGATGCGCAGGAGATGGTCTCCCGGGCCCTCGCGATGGGGTACTACACCCAGCGGTTCCCGGTCGCGATCCATCCCCTCCAGCCGGGCGAATCCGTCGAGCTGGACGGTTACACGGTGCGCACGGCCCGGGCCGTGCACCCGGTGCCGACGATCGCCTACCGCATCGAGGAGGGGCCGAAGCGGGGACGGTTCGACGGTGCGCTCGCGCGCTCCCTGGGCATTCACGGTCGCGATTTTGCGCGTCTCGAAGCCGGGGAGTCGGTGCGGGTCAGCGAGCACGTGGTCCATCCCGAGGACGTCATGGGACCCCCTCGGCCCGGCCGCTCCGTCGTGTACTCCGGGGATACGGGTCCGAGCGACGACATCCGCCGGCTTGCGAGCCGGGCCACGCTCTTGATCCATGAGGCGACCGCCGCCCAGGCGATTGAGGAGGAGGCGAACCAGTGGGGACACTCGTCGGCCCGACAGGCCGCCGAGCTCGCCCGCTCCGCCGAGGTCGGCCTCCTCTACCTGACCCACTTCTCGTCACGCTACAAGGAGCTCGAGCCGTTGGAGGATGAGGCTCGGGTCGTCTTCCCCGGCTCGCACGCCGCGCGGGACCTTCTCGACTATCAGGTCCTGCAGACATGATCCGCGCCGACCTCGTCCTTCGGGACCTCTCGGAGGTCGCCACGCTGTCGACGGGCCCGGTCCCCCGGGTGGGAGCGGCCGCGTCGGAGCTCACCCGGATCGCCAACGCGGCCGTCGCCGTGGCCGGCGGGAAGTTCGTCTGGGTCGGTCCGGAACGCTCGCTCCGACGGGAGGTGCGGCTCCGCCATGGAGGCCGGGAGGTCGACTGGGCGAGGAGGCACGCTCGTCCCCGGATTGGTCGACGCCCACTCCCACGTCCTCTTCGCGGGGGACCGCGCGTTCGAGCTCCCCCTGAAGGCCGAGGGCATGAGCTACCCCGAGATCGCGCGCCGGGGTGGCGGGATCCTCTCCACCGTGCGCGCCACGCGACGCGCCTCGCCGGGGACCCTGCTTGCCCAAACGACCGGCCGTCTCCTCGGGATGGCCGCCGGTGGCACGACGGCGGTCGAGGTGAAGAGCGGATACGCGCTCTCCTCCCACGGCGAGCTCGAACTGCTGCGTCGGGTGCCCGAGCTCCGGCGGCGTACGGGACTGCGACTCGTCCCGACCTTCCTCGGCGCTCACGCGCTCCCCCCGGAGGCTCGAGGGAACGCGGACGCCTACGTGGACCGCCTCATCCGCGACGCCCTTCCGGTCGTTGCCCAGGAGCGCCTCGCTAGGTTCGTGGACGTGTTCTGCGAACCCGGCTACTTCTCCGTTCGAAGCTCCGAGCGCCTCCTCCGCGCTGCCCTGGCCTTGGGATTCGACGTCAAGGTCCACGCCGACGAGTTCGTCCGGTCGGGGGGGCTCGACTGGCGGCACGGGTCGGAGCGCGGTCGGCCGATCACCTCCTCCGGTCGTTGCCCGGGGACTACGCGGCCCTCGCGCGTGCCGGGGTGACCGCGGTCCTGCTGCCCGTCACCGCGTTCGCTGCGTCGCGCTCGCGACGCAGCCCGGCGCGAGAGCTCGTCGACGCAGGGGTTCCGGTCGCGCTGGGCTCGGACTGTTCGCCGAACACCTGGAACGAGTCGCTGCCGCTGGTGATCGCCCTCGCGGTCCACGGCGGCCGGCTCTCGCCGGCCGAGGCGTTGACCGCCGCCACCGTCAACGCCGCCCACGCCATCGGTCTCTCCGATGCCGGGACGGTCGAGGCGGGCCGGCCGGCGGACATGGCGCTCTTCCCCGTTCCTTCGACGGAACATCTCGGGTACCGATTCGACGTACGTCCGAGCGCGGTTTTCCGTCAGGGAAACGCCGTTTCTTCGAGGGGATTCCGTCAGTAATTCTAAATAGGGGTCGTCTGCCTACCGCCGGTAGAGGTCCCCCACATGGCGGAGAAAGTCGGCAAAGAGCAAGTCAAGCGAGAGAAAGGATACCTGTACTACCTCGGCAAGGACGGGTACCTCTGGAAGACCCCTACGAAGCTCAACAAGTCCGGGAAGAAGTCCCGTGTCGGCACCGAGAAGATCACTCGGCAGGACGGGTACATGTACTTCCTCGACAAGAAGGGCTTCATCTCCCGCGCCAAGATGAAGAACGCCTAGACGCGCCCACCCTTTCCTGGACCCTCTCCGTCGGGGAGGGTCCTTCCCTCATTCTTTTCGGCTCCCTTCGTTTCCCGAACCGCTGGGAGCGCCGGTCCATATACCGGAGCATCGTCGCGCCGGGAGGCGGCGCACGATGGGCTGTCGGAACGATCCGGACGACCCCCGCAAGTGCGAGAGGTGTGGCGCCTTCCTCTGGGTGGCCGAGGAAGGGCTCTACTGCGGCGAGTGCGGCTCGCTGATGCCGTGCACGATGCGGCTCCTTCCCCCGCCGGTGGCGACGCCTACCCGCTGAGCGCTCCGAGCGGCACCGCCGGTCCTACCGGTGGACGGTAGCGGACCCAGAGCGAGTAGAAGAAGAGCGCCGCGAGGAGGTCGAGTCCGAGGACGAGGGGGAGGAACAGCTGGCTGACGAGTCCGGTCACAAGGATTGGGATCACGGCCCCCAACGCCAGCAGTGTCAGATGCGCGTCGTTCCCCACGCGGCCGATGTCGTGACGTACGGCGAGGAACAGCGCGGCGGCCAAGAGAAGGTCGACGGCCCCCGTGACCACGGCCGGCCCGTGGAGCTCTGCCCCGAGACCGGGGACGATCAGAAGGATCGGGAAGTAGGCAAGCCCGTAGAGAAGGAACGCCACCGGCCGTTGCCGCGGGGTCGGCGACGGCGGGTCGAGGCTCGCTGCGGGAAACCTCCATGCGACGACCCAGAGGAGGCCCGCGACGAAGAGCGCCCCGACCTGCTCGGGATGACCGGCTGCATAGTTGGAGAGGTAGTTCAGGAAGGCGAGGTCGAGGGCGAAGACCGCCACCACGACCGCGAGCCAGCGGCCCTCGACCAGCGAGCGCCCACGGGTCTCCGGGAGCGCGAGACCCAGGAGGAGGATGGGGACGCCGATGCTGAGGACGATGTGGACCCCTAGGACACCGATGAGCCACACCCAACTGACCCCGTAGGCATGGCCGTAGTACCCGAGTCCGCCCACGACCCGCGCCTTCGGGTCGAAAAGCGTGTTGAGCGCCGTCCCCTCTTCCAGGAGACCGTAGGCGCCCCCGAGGAGGAGGAGGGTCGACCACCCCTTCTTCCAGCGGACATGGGCTTCCCGGACGAGCAGCACCCCCGGGCCGTAGAGTCCCAGGTTCAACCCGAGGAACAGGACGGTCACCACGAAGCCTCCCGGCGAGGTGACGAGCCGCCAGACGGCCGACGACCCCGACAGGTACTCGGGGATCCCGGGCGTGAGGAGGAGCAGGAGGAACACCGGGTGCCGGCGAAAGAACGTCACGGCCCGGGGAAACGGGGTGGGGGCTCGTCCGGCGGCCATCGACCCTCTCCGAGGGTCGGCCACGATACTTAGAGCCGTCCGTGCCAGAGGAGTGCGCTACGCCTCTAGCTCAGGAACGGCTGCGACGCTTCGAGCGACGAAGTCGGCCTCGTTTTCGGGAATTCCGACCCATGTGACTTATACCCCCTCACGCTTGGCGCCACCCGGAGGTTTTCGATAGGTGTCCCGAGCGGCACCATCCGCCTGTTTCCCCCTCGTCCGGCGGCGAGGAACGGCCCTCCTCCAAGGGCGTTCCATCCACCGACGAGGAGGGAAATAGTATCGGACGGCGCTCGTTCCCTTCCCGACACCCGCTCGCCCCTCCAGGAACAGTGGTCCTCAATGGCCGTCTCTAGAAAGCGCACCCCGTCCTCTGCCGACGCACCGGTCCCTCGACCGGCCAACCGGATCGGACGCGACCCGATCCCCATCCCCCGACTGGTCCCACGCGGAAAGACGGCGTTCGACACCGTAGCGTGGCGCACCCACGACTCGATGATCAAGAACGCCGACGGCAAGGTCATCTTCGAACAGAAGGGGATCCACGCCCCGGTCTCCTGGTCCGAGACGAGCATCAACATCGCCGCGTCGAAGTACTTCCGCATCATCTCCGGACGGCGAGAGAACTCGGTCGACGGGATGATCCGCCGGGTCTGCCACTGGATCGCGCAGTCCGGCCTCGACCTCGGGTACCTCGACACCTCCGAGGAGGCGACGACCTTCGAGGAGAGCCTCTCCTACCTCATGGTCCACCAGATGGCGGCGTTCAACAGCCCCGTCTGGTTCAACGTCGGAGTTCGCGACCCGCCGCAGTGCTCCGCCTGCTTCATCCAATCGGTGACGGACGACATGGACTCGATCCTCGCGCTCGCGACGAGCGAGGGCCGCCTGTTCAAGGGCGGCAGCGGCACCGGCTCGAACCTCTCCGCGCTCCGCGGCAGCCACGAGCGCCTTTCCGGCGGCGGGATCGCCTCGGGGCCGGTCTCGTTCATGCGCGCGTTCGACGCGCTGGCCGGGGTCATCAAGTCCGGGGGCACGACCCGGCGGGCCGCGAAGATGGTCATCCTCAACATGGACCATCCCGACATCGTCGACTTCATCGAGTGCAAGGTCCGCGAGGAGGAGAAGGCGCTCGCGCTGATCCGCCAGGGGTACTCCGCGAACTTCGACGGGACCGACCCCGACTCCGCCTACGCCTCGATCGCCTACCAGAACGCGAACCACTCCGTTCGCATCCCCGACTCCTTCATGGAGGCGGTCACCCGGGACGGCGAGTGGAAGACGACCAACCGCACCGACCAGGCGGTGGCGGCGACGATGCACGCCCGCGACCTCTGGCGGAAGCTCGCCTATGCCGCGTGGCGCTGCGGCGACCCCGGCGTCCAGTTCGACGACCACACGAACGACTGGCACACGTGCCCGAACTCGGGCCGGATCAACGCCTCGAACCCGTGCAGCGAGTACCTGTTCCTCGACGACACCGCGTGCAACCTCTCGTCGATCAACCTGATGAAGTTCCTGGACTCGAAGGGCGAGTTCGACGTCGAGCTGTTCCGCCAGGCGGTCCGGACGATGGTCCTCGCCATGGAGATCATCGTGGATGCGTCCAGCTACCCGACCGCCCCGATCGCCCAGAACTCCCACGACTACCGGCCGCTCGGCCTCGGCTACGCGAACCTCGGCGCGCTGCTCATGCACTTCGGTCTCGCCTACGACTCGGACTCGGGCCGGACCTTAGCCGCCGTGGTCTCGGCGTTCCTGTCCGCCGAGGGGTACCACATGTCGAGCGAGATCGCGAAACGGGTCGGAGCGTTCCCCGGGTTCGAGAAGAACCGGGCCCCCATGCTCCGCGTGATGTCGAAGCACGCGCGGGCGTCGGAGCAAGTCTCCCTCGCCGACCCCCACCTCGCGCCGTTCGTCATGGCCGCGGTCGACCGCTGGCACGACACGGTGAAGGCCGGCGAACTGTGGGGCTACCGGAACGCCCAGATCTCGGTCATCGCACCGACCGGGACGATCGGACTCCTGATGGGATGCGACACGCTGGGCCTCGAGCCGGAGCTCTCCCTCATCAAGACCAAGAACCTGGTCGGGGGCGGCGTCATGCGGATGGTCAACCGGACCGTCCCGGACGGCTTGGCGGCGCTCGGTTACACGCCGGAGGAGATCCGCGCGGTCACCGCCCACATCGAGCGGATGGGCACGATCGAGGGAGCCCCGGGCCTCGAAGCAGAGGACCTTCCCGTGTTCGATTGCGCGCTCGCGCCCCTCGGGAGCTCCCGAACGATCCCCCCGATGGGCCACCTGAAAATGCTCGGCGCGGTCCAGCCGTTCCTCTCGGGCGGGGCGTCGAAGACGATCAACCTGCCCAGCGACGCCACGGTCGAGGACATCGAGAAGATCTACCTCGAGGCATGGCGGCTCGGGATCAAGTCGGTCGCGCTCTACCGGGACGGCTGCAAGGCCTCCCAGCCGTTCGAGACCGGGCAGGGCAAGGGCGCGCTCCCCGACACCCGCGCCCCCGCCCGCGAGCGCCTGCCGGACCAGCGGAAAGCGGTCACGCACCACTTCCAGGTCGGAGGGCACGACGGCTACGTTACGGTCGGCCTCTACCCGGACGGACGGCCCGGCGAGATCTTCTTCCGCGTCACGAAGGAAGGGTCCACGGTCAACGGCCTGATGGACTCGCTCGGGATCTCCATGTCGATGGCGCTCCAGCACGGAGTGCCGCTCCGGGACCTGGTCCGAAAGCTCGCCCACCTGCGGTTCGAACCCGCGGGCGCGACGAACAACCCGAAGATCCGCTTCGCCAAGTCGATCCCCGACTACGTCGCCCGATGGCTCGCGAACGAGTTCCTCACCGAGGACGACCGTCGCGCGATCGGCCTCGAGGGACCCGCGGCGGAGAACGGCAACGGGCACGGCGCCGCCCCCGCCGGGTCGGCCAAGCCGAGCCCGACGAGCCAGACCGTCAAGTTCGAGACCCGGCCGCTGGACGCCTTCTCTCCCGGCGGAGGCCCGAGCGGCGGCGTCAGCGAGGACTCCCCGTCGTGCCACGTCTGCGGCGGCATCATGGTCCGTTCGGGCACGTGCTACGCGTGCACGGTCTGCGGCGCCACGAGCGGCTGCTCGTAGGCCGCCCCCGCCGACCTATCGACCGGCGACCTCGAGGGTGGGCGACGGCGGCGCGCCCGCGGGTCGCAGGTCCTCCACCGGCCCCGTAGGGCTCGGCGTGTGGCCGGCCTCCCCCATCCGGGTCCCGTCCGCGTGGAAGCGATAGTTCCGCAGGGGGAACGAGAGGAGAAGACCCAAGAGGGCCGTCACTAGGATGAGGCCAAAGACGATCTGGAACCCCTCGATCGAGGGGACGTTGGCGTAGGTCGGGGGGGCCGCCGGCGGCGAGACGAGGACCCGAGCGGTGAAGCTCAGCGTCACGGTCGCCGCGATCACCGGCCCCACCGCGCTCCCCAGGTTCCGGAACGTTTGGTTCATCCCGGTCTGGATCCCGAGCTCCTTCGGCGAGACGGAGAGGACGATGATGTTCGACATCGCGATCAGCACCGCGACGTTGCCGACGAGCGTCGGGATGGTGAACACGATGAGCTCCCAGACCTGGGCGTGGAAGAGCACGAGGCCGAGCGCTCCCAGGCCCATGACGCCGAACCCCAGGAGCATCACCGGCTTCGGGCCCCGGGTCGCCACCCACCGCCCCCAGAGCGGGGCGAACGCGAGCATGCTGAGCGACGAGGGGACCGCGACCAGGCCCATCTGGAACTCGGTGAGGCCGAACCCCGGCGGGAAGGGGTCCTCCACGAGGAGGACCATCCCGACGAAGACCAGGAACATCCCCATCCCGACGATGACGCCGTTGACGTTCGAGACCCAGATGTTCCGTTGCTTGAGGGCGGTGAACGAGACGACGGGATTCTTCGCCCGGGGCTCCCAGAGCAGGAAGAACACGGTCGCGGCGAGCGCCAGGAGGAAGAACTCGGGAACCCCCCACGGGACCCCGCCCAGCGAGACCGCCGAGAAGCTCGTCCAGCCCCAGTAGGTCCCTTCCGTGATCCCGAACATCAGCATCGCGAGGGCAAAGCCCAGGCTGCCGATGCCGGGGAGATCGATCGGTTGGGGGGAGAGGTGCGGCGACTCGTGGAGGATGAAGTAGGCGAGGACGGCGAGGATGACGGCGACCGGGATGACCGTGTGGTAGGTGAGGGGCCAGCCGTACTGGTAGGCGATGTACCCACCGCCGACCAGGCCGAGGGAGGCCCCGGCCGCGAACATCCCCGAGACGACCCCCTGGGCCTGCCCGACGCGGGATGCGGGGAACACCTCGGGGATCATCGCGAACGCGAGCGGGAACATCCCCATCCCGAGGCCCTGGAACGCCCGGATCGCGATCAGGACATAGATCTGGTTCGGCCGGGAGGCGCCGAACGCGGCGCCGAGGTTGGGGGAGAATCCGGCGAGGCTGACCGCGATGGCGTAGAGCACCATCACGAAGACGAGCATCCGCTTCTTGCCGTACTTGTCGCCGAGCTTGCCGAAGATGGGGGTGGCGACCGTTCCCACGAGCAGGTAGGCCGAGACGATCCAGACGACGGTCGAGGTCGGTGCGTTGTCGAAGAAGCGGACGAACGACTCGAACGCGGGAAGGACCATCGTCTCCACGTAGGTGACCATGAACGCCATCAGCGCGAGCACGATGAGCACGGCGCGCGCGGCGACCGGGTTATAGGGGGTCCCCGCCGCCGTGCGGGTGAGCTGGCCGTTCGGGGCCCCGCTCACGCGCGAACCCCGGGAGCCATCGGGCCCAAGCGATGATGCAGCTCTCGGAAGACGCGCAGGGCGGCCGCCACATCGTCCGCCGGGAGGTCCTCGGCCGCCTGGGACATCAGCCGTCCGATCTGGCCCCAGATCCGGGCCTCGACCCGACGGCCACGGGCGGTGAGGTCGAGCTCGACCGCACGACGGTCCCGGCTCGAGCGGCGTCGCGTGACGAGCCCCGACGCCTCCAGCTGGTCGATGCTCGCGCAGACCGTCGGGGCTGAGAGCGAAAGATGCCGCGCGACCGTGTTCATGGAGGCGGAGCGCAGGCTCGAGACGAGATGCAACGCCCAGAACTGTCCCATCGAGACCCCCTCGGCGTCGAGCGCCGGCTGGAGGCGGTGCAGGACCGCGCGCATCGTCTCGTGGACCGACACGACCAGGTCGTCGACCTCCCTCGGGTCGTCCAGCCGACTCGCCGCAGTGATCGCATTCATGAGGTGCCCTAAATATCAGAGGCCCGAATAATTAGAACATATAACGATTCACTCCTAGGGGAGCGCGTACCTCGCGAGGTCGACCAGGTCGGAGAGTCGCGGGCGGGAGTCGGCGGGTACGGTTCCCGACCCCCAGACCGCGACGAGCGCACCGGACGGGAACGCCGGGTCCCGGCTCCCGTCCGCAGCCCCGAGCCCGGAAGGAAGCCCGCGGCGGTCCATCTCGAGCAGGAGGACGAGCGCCCCCACCGGACCGGCGTCCACCCGGAGTTCGAGCCCGGTGGGAGTCTCCGAGCGGGCCACGCGGGCTTCCTCCTGAAAGAGGTGCGCGACGCGGACCCTCGGACCGCTCCCCGACTCGGTCGGGCTGGTCGGGGGCCTCCATTCGATGCGGGATTCGGCCGACCGGAACCGCTCGAGAAGACCCGCTGGGATCCCCAGGGCTCTCGGAGGGTCGGTCACGCGGCTCCCTTCCGACCCCGCCACATCAGGCAATCCGGCCGAAGCGTGCAGGGGCCGCACACGGACAGGTCGCGCTCTTTCGGGCAGTCACCGGAGATCCCAGTATGGCAGAGGACGAAGTCGTACCGGATCGGGTCCAGCGGGTCGATCCGCCGGAGTGCCTCGGTCACCTCCTCGACCGCCGCCCACGAGCGGGTCTTGCGCGAGGTCAGCCCAATGTGGTAGGCGATCCAGTGCACGTGCAGGTCGAGCGGGACCCGGAGCTCCCCGGTCGGCACCCGGTGCCAGAGGCCGAGGTCGGGGTACCGCTCCCGCACCATCCACCGCAGGAACAGGGTCAGTCGTTTGCAGGGGCTCCGGGGCATCTCGAGCGGGCTCGGGAACAGCGCCGGATAGCCCGCAGGCGCGGCCTCGAGCGGCCCGTACCGCGGACCCCCGCGTAGCGTCCGCGCGAGGGAGTCGATCCCCCCGGCGAAGCCGCCCCCGACGTATCCGTCCAGGAACGCCTCCTCGAGGGAAGTATGGGTCGCGTAGGTACTGCGCCAGGACCTGGGCGAGGTAGTCGACCTGGTCCCCCCGGATCCATCGGTGCCGAAAGGAGGCGAGCCTCCGGCTCCGCTCGGCCGGAGGCATGCGGGTCACGAAGCCACCGAGGTCCCCGTCGGCGACCGCGGCGAGGTGCCCCACCGCCCCCCGGATCGCGGTGGTGTTGCCGATCGCGAGGACGGCGGCGAAGAGCGCCGCCACCTCGGCCGACCGGGGGTCGCGCGCGAGCGGACGAACCGCGGCGATCGGGTCCTCTGCGAGCGAACGTTCGAACGGGAACGCCCGGTAGAGGGCCTCGAGATGCTGAGGTAGGTTCGGGGTCGGGCGATGGAGGGGCACGGGAGCGTGCGACCGGCCGAGCGGATTTACCGTTGCCCGGCGCCCCTCGGGGGCCGGGGGGAACGAAGGGACCCTCGGGGAGCACTCCGTAATCGAAGTCGGTCGGCCGGATGAAGGAAGCGGGGTCGCTCGAGAGGGCGCCCCGTACGTACCCGTAGGCCGACAACGTGAACCCCGCTGCGAAGCGCACGGGGCTGCGGCGCGTCATCCAGAGAAAGCGGGCGAACTCGGGGAAGCGGAACCCGAACCACTGGAACTTGCGGGCGGCCCGAACGGTGAGATGGTGCCGCTTCCAGACCGCGACGTTCGGCGAGTGGTGGGCGGGGCGTTCCTTCAAGTCGGAGGCGACGTGCGGAAGGGCGCAGCGACCGAGCCGGAGCGGGTACCGCATGGCTCGCAGGAGGAGGTCGTCCTCCTCCATGTACTGACGGTCGGGAAAGCCGCCGGCGGCGAGCAGCGCTTCGTGCTTCCAGGCGTAAAAGCGGCTGGAGGAGGGGTCCCGGTCCTGGAGCCCCACCGCCATCACCATGTCGTGCGCGGAAGAATCGCGGAGCGTCCGCGCCACCTGCACCAGGACCCCGTCCGCGTACCGGTTGTCGGCGTCGATCGTGGTGAGGACGACCGGCGCCCGGCTCATCTCCACCGCCAGGTTGCGGCCCGTACCCCGGTTGCACGGGAGCGAGCGGACCCGGACCCGGGGGTTGCCGGCCGCCGCGCGCTCGAGGATCTCCCGAGTGCCATCGGTCGAGGCCGCGTCGACCACGGTCAGCTCCCCGCCCGCCTCGAGCTGCGGTTCGAGGGAGGCGAGCGCCGCCCGGAGCGTGTCCGCGTTATTTCGGACCGTCATCGTGGCGGCGAACCATGGCTCTTCGCGCATCGCAGGGCGCGCGACCTCGGGGTCGGATTTACCGTTGGTGTGGTCGTCCCGAGGGCGATAACTAGGCGAACGACCTGTGGGCCGCATGCCGCCGGGGCCGCTCGAGCTTCGCCCCACGATCGACCGTACCTGGCTCGAATCCGCCGCAGCCATCGACCCCGTCGCGCACGCCTACGCGCTCTGGGATCTCGACCGACTCCCCGACCAGGTTCGGTTCGTCTCGGCCGTGCGCGACGGGAAGACGCTGGGCTACCTGCTGATCTGGCGCTCCGTTCACGGTCCCCCCGCGGTACACTGGGTGGCGCCCGCGTTCCCCGAACTCGCCGGTGCGCTCCCGCCCCGCCCGCTCATCGTCATCGGACCCGAGGAGGTCCGTCCCCTCGTCCACCAGGCCCGGGGGCCGTGCGTGGACTACACCGTCCTGGTCGAAGCCGCGCCGCTCGGGGCGCACCCCACGCCGACCGCCCTCGACCCGCAGGTCCACCGACTGACCCGGGAGCACGTCGGCGACCTGGAAGCCCTGGCGCGGGACTCCGCCGACCCGATGGCCGAGGGATACGCCGGCCTCGACCCGGGGCCGGAGGTCGTCTTCGGGGGCTTCGAGGGCAACCTGCTCGTTGGGGTAGCCCGCGCGTCGGTGCGACGGCCGTCCGTCTGGTTCGTGAGCGGGGTCTTCGTCCGTCCGGGGTACCGCAACCGCGGCTGGGGCGGAGCGGTCACCCGGGCCGTCCTGCGGGAGGCCGAGCGCGCCGGGGCCCCCTGCGCGTTGTTCGTGCGGGAGGACCGGCGCGAGGCCCGGGCGGTCTACGACCGCCTCGGATTCCACCCGGTCTCCCGCCGGGCGTGGCTCGATTGTGGGGCGGGCCGGGTCGTGTAGTCGTACCCGCCTGACTAATCCCACCGCGCTCGCTGGGGCCACGATGCCTTCCAATGCGGAGGCGGCCGAGACATTTCGGACGATCGCCGACCTGCTCGACGTGCTCGGCGAACGCTTCAAACCGGAGGCGTACCGTCGGGCGGCCCGCTCGATCGACGCCTTGACGGAGGACCTCGCCACCATCGCGGCGCGTGGGGAGCTCCGGTCGGTCCCCGGCGTCGGCGACGCGATCGAGGAGAAGATCCGGGAGTACCTCGCGACCGGTCGCATCGACTACCTCGAGCGGCTGCGACGCGACGTCCCCGCGGGAGTGGCGGACCTTCTCCGCATCCCCGGTCTCGGTCCGAAGACGGCCCGGCGGTTCTGGACGGAGCTCGGGGTCGAAGGACCGGCCGAGCTCCTCGCGGCGATCGACGCGGGGCGCCTCGCCGGGGTGAAAGGGTTCGGTCCGAAGAAGATCGCCCAGGTTCGCGCCGGGGTCGAGGCGGTCCGAGGGACCCCCGCCACCTCGCGGCTGCCGATCGAGGCCGCCTACCCGGTCGCGATGCGGATCGTCCGGGGCCTCCGGGAGGCGGCCGGCGCCGACCGGGTCGAGGTCGCGGGGAGCTTCCGCCGGGGCCGCGAGACGGTCGGGGACCTGGACATCCTGATGACCTCCCACGACCCGGTCCGGGCGTTCGATGTCTTCTCCGCTCTCCCGGATATCCGGGAGGTCCGCCTCCGGGGCGGGACGAAGGAGACCGCCATCCTGACGAACGGGCTGCAGGTCGACGTCCGGGTGGTGGAGCCCGCCTCGTTCGGGGCCGCACTTCAGGTACTTTACCGGGTCGAAGGACCATAACGTGGCCGTTCGGACCCTCGCGAAGGATGCCGGGCTTCGGGTCAATGAGTACGGGGTGTTCCGGGGTGAGGAACGGGTCGCGGGGGCGACCGAAGAAGAGGTCTACCGGGTCCTCGGGCTCGCCTGGGTCCCCCCCGAGCTCCGGGAGGGACGGGGGGAGGTGGAGGCCGCCCAAAAGGGACCGCTCCCTGCCCTGGTGGAGGAGGGGGACCTACGGGGCGACCTCCACCTCCACCTCCCCACGGACGATGACGGAGCGGGGGTCGACCGTCTCCTGGTCGAAGCCCGTCGGCGGGGATATGCCTACGTCGGGGTCGTGGGAGAGGGCGTAACCCCCGAGGGGAAGGAGTTCCGCCTTCCCGAAGGGGTGCTCCGTCGGGCGCTGAAGGCCTCGACTCCCCGGTTCCGCGTCTTCCGGGTCGCCGAGCTGGACGGGCTGGCACCGGAGGAGGGAAACTCCCCGTCGGGGGTCGACCTGATCCTGCGACGACCGTCCTCCCGTCAGCGTACGGCGCCCCCCCTCTCCGAGGACCCTCGCCCCCCGGCCCTGGTCGTCCATCTGGGCGCGACGGGGCCGGACGCGGTGTCGACCGTGCGCGGGTGGATCGCCTATGCGGCCGCGGTCGACGCGGCGGTCGAGGTCGGGCCCGGGCCGGAACGGCTCGACCCGGCCTGGGCGCGGTACGCACGGGAGCAGCGGGTCCGGCTGGCGATCCCGACCGGCCTCCTCGGGTCCCCGGACGACCCGACACTTCCGGTGGCCCTCGCCTTCGCGCGACGTGCGGGGGCAACGGTGGTCGACGTGGCTAACGCGGGCGTCGCGGCGCGGCTCAGACCGAAGCCGGCGAACGGTTGAGGGTCGACTTCCCGTTGGTGGAGCGGGCTCCCGAGCGGGCGGTCGCTCCCGTGACCCCGCGGGCGAGGCAGGCGGCACAGGTGTGCGCGGAGGGCGTGAGGCCGTGGCGCCAGTAGCAGTCCACGCAGAGCGTCCGCCCGCACCCCCAGCAGAGTGGGGGGGACTTGGGGAAGGAGACGGGGGTCGCACAGTTCGTGCAGAGTCGGGCGGAGCCAAGGGCGGCGCCCCGGAGGGCGGGGGGCTCCGGAAATCGGAGCGAGCCCCCCCGAGTCGCGACCGGCGGCGGTTGGGGCCGACCGGGGAGGTCGGTGCGTCGGCGAGCCTCTAGCACGGAGGTTCGGATTCTGTCCCGGCTCTTTAACCCTATGTCTCGGCCCCCGGGGGCTTCCACTCGACCGGGAGATTCATGTACGCACTTCCCGGAGGTGGGGGCGTGAACGCGGGACGCCCCCGCCACCCGACCCCCGCGAGCCCGGCCCCCGCCCCCCCGCGGTCGAACGCGGCGATCCCCGTGGCGATCGTGCTGGTGGGGGTCGGTCTCTACCTGGGCCGGTACACGGTGCTCCTTCCCGCGCTGTTCGGGTTCGGGCTGCTCTGGGCCGGCGCCTCGTTCCTCTCGACCCGCCTCAACCCCCTCAGCGCGCACTACTACCTCACGACCAAGCCCTCCTGGAGCGCCATCGGGGTCCTCCTGCTGGGCGCCGTAGCCCTCTTCTGGGCCGCGTACGCGATGTATCTCGCCCGGTGGGCCCCCCTCCTCCCGCACCTCTAGCGGGTCCGGGCTCGCCTTACGCGGCGACCATCCGCTCGAGGGCCTGCCGGGCCCGCGCGGCGGTCGCCGGAGGGACATCGATCACGTACTGCCGGTGCAGGAGGGCGTCCCGCACGTCCGTAAGGTCGGTCTCCTTCATGTACGGACAGATCGTCCGCTCGTCCAGCGGCGTGAACCGCGTGGTTGGGTTCAGGCGGCGCATCCGGTGCAGGATGCCGACCTCGGTCGCGACGAGCACCTCGGGTGCGTGCGTCTCCTCGGCGAACCGGATCATCCCGTCGGTCGAAAGGATCCGGTCGACCGAGCCGAGCGCCTGCGTCGAGCACCCGCACTCGGGGTGAGCGACGACGGGGGCTCCCGGATGGAGCGCCCGGGCCCGGTCGAGGTCCTCGGGCCGCATCCGCGCGTGGACCGGACAGTCCCCGACCCACAGATGCATCTTGCGTCCGGTCCGCCGCCGGACGTAGTCGCCGAGGAACATGTCGGGCAGGAAGAGGATCTCCCGGTCCGCGGGGATCCCGTTCACGACCTGGATCGCGTTCGAGCTCGTGCAGCAGTACTCGGACTCGGCCTTCACGTCGGCGGAGGTGTTGATGTAGGCGACCACGACCGCGCCGGGATGCTCGGCCTTCCAGGCGCGCAGCTGGTCGGCGGTGATCGCGTCCGCGAGGCCGCATCCGGCCTTCAGGTCCGGGAGGAGGACGGTGCGCGTCGGGTTCAGGATCTTCGCGGTCTCCGCCATGAAACGGACCCCGGCGAACACGATGACCTCCCGGTCCGTCTCTCGCGCCTTCCGGGAAAGGTACAGCGAGTCCCCCACGAAGTCCGCGATGTCCTGGACCTCCGGGCGTTGGTAGTTGTGGGCGAGCAGAACGGCGTTCCGCTCCTCCTTCAGCTCGCGAATCTCGGACTCGAGCGTCATCGCCCGCCTCCCACGGTGCTAGGGGACGTGGTCACTTAAGCGGCCGGCTCGACCTCGAGGTGGAACGGAAGGGCCCGCGCGGAGTGGGTGAGGGCGCCCAGGCTCACGGCGTCGGCGCCCACGCTCCGGTACCGAGCGACCCGTTCGGGAGTGATCCCCCCGGAGAGCTCGATCCACCGTCCCCGCCGCAGGCCCGCCGTCGCGAGGGCCCGGACGATCCGTCGCGCGCGGGCCGGCGGGGCGTTGTCGATGAGCAGAGCTCCCGCTCCCGCCCGCGCAGCCCGCAGCGCCTCGGCGACGCTCCGGACCTCGACCTGGACCTGCTCGTCGGGCCGCGCCCGTTGGCGCGCCCGGGCGACCGCGCTCTCGAGCGGCACGAAGGCGAGGTGGGTCGACTTGATCAGGATCCCTTCCGCGAGGTCGCGTCGGTGAGGTCGGCCGCCCCCGTGGACGACCGCGGCCTTCTCGAGGTCGCGCAGACCGGGGAGGGTCTTCCGGGTCGCCCATACCTCGAGGCGGGGGTGGCTCCCCCGGGCCCCCCGGACGGCGCGCGCGGTCGCGGTCGCCACGCCGCTCGCGTGCATCAGGAGGTTGAGCATCGTCCGTTCGGCCGCGAGGATCTGGCGAGCGCTCCCCTCCAGACGGAAGACCACGGTGCCGGGGCGCACCGAGGCCCCGTCCCGCACGGAGGAGACCGCACGGACCCCGGCGAGCGCGGCCACGGCGCCGGCTGCGGAGCTCCCCGAGAGGGTCCCCGAGGCCTGGGCCACGATCTTCGCACGCGCCCGGACCTCGGGGCCGAGCACGCTTCGGCTGGTCCGGTCCCGATGCGCCCGGTCCTCCGCGAGGGCCCGCCGGGCCAGGGCTCGAACCGACGAGCGGGCCGGCACCCGCGGGCTAGGGGCTCCGACCATCGGTGGGCTCCTTCGCCCCGAGCGCGCTCTTCAGGCGCTCGAACTCGACCGCGAGGTCCGGGCGGAGCTCGGGGAGGCGACGGCGGTCGAGCTCGACGACGCGACGCCCGGCGCTCGCCCGGTCGCCGCGGGCGTAGGAGAGCTGGGCGAGCCGGAGCACGACGTCGACCTCATCGGCCTCGGCCTTCAGCTCCCGGGCGAGCCGGTAGGCGTCGAGCAGCTCCACTTCCGCACGCTCGGTACTCGCCCGTGTCGATCAGCAGCTTCCCCGCGACGATCATCGAGTTGACGAGGCCGAACCGGTCGCCGACCCGCTCGAGGATCTCGCGGGCGCGCGCGTTCCGCTCGACGGCCTCGTCGTGGCGGCCCAGCTCGCGGAGGATGTCGGCCGTGTTGAAGAGCGCCCACCCGACCCGGCGGAGGTCGTGCGCCTTCTCGGCGAGCCGGATCGCTTCGGTGAGCTCGGCGATCGCCTGGGCATGCTGGGGGGGTTCTCCCGGGATCCCGGCGATGATGACCCCGAGGAAGAGGCGGGCATGAGCGGCCTCGCTCAGGTCCCCGAGGCGCTCGAGGGTCTCGGCCGCATGCCGAACGTCCTGGGCGGCGCTGTCGCCCCGCCCCATCATGGCGAGCACGTTCGCGCGGCGCACCTCGCCGAGGGCACGCGCCAGCTCGTTGCCGGTGGCGTCGGCCAGGCGGAGCTCCTCCGAATGTTCGGCGAGCGCGTCCGCGTACCGGCCGGCGTAGTAGAACACCTCGCCCTGGAGCCGGTGGAGCGCGATGAGCACCGTCGGGTGTCCCTCGAGCTCGCCCGGACGGGCCGAGGCGAGGATCCCCTGGATCGTCCGTTCCGCCCCGTGCCACTCTCCCTGGTCCGTGAGGAGTCGAGCGAGGTACAGCTCGGTGAGGGCGAGCACCGCGGGGGAGAGCCGCTGCCGCAACCCTCGTCGGGCGAGGTGGGCCCGCAGCATCCCCTCCGCATCCTTGAGCCGACCGACGAGGTCGACCTGCTGGGCGAGCTCGACGACCAACTCCGTCTCCCCCTCCCAGTCCTCGGGCGCGAGCCGCCGGTGACTCTCGAGCGCCCGTGTGAGATGCTCGATGGCGACCTCGGGAGCGTGGGCGCGGAGCGCGATCTCGGCCGCGATCCGATTGTAATTGATCGACTTGTCGTCGACCTTCCCGAGATGGTAGTGCCGGGCGAGGGCATACACCGTCGGAAGGTCGGCGTTCCCGGTCGCCTCGAGCGCTTCCCCCATGCGCTGGTGGAGCAGGCGGCGTCGGCTCTCGGTGAGGCCCTCGTAGACATGGGCCCGCACGCGGTCGTCCGCGAAGGCCAGCGTCTCGCCCCGGCGCTCGAGCAGCACGCCGGTACCGACCAGCCGGTCGACGATCTCGGCAAGGCGCTCCTCCTCCTCGCCGGTCGACCGGAGGATCAGCAGGAACGGGAACTCGGGGCCGGCCACGGCCGCCATCGCGAGGACCCGCTCTTCCGCCTCGTCCAGCGGGGGGAGCACGACCGGGGCGTCCCGCTCGCGCCGGAGATGCGGGCTCGCCGGGCCGCCCGAGGCGAGCCGACGGTCGAGCTGTTCGAGGAGGAGCGGGTTGCCGCCGCTCTCCGAATGCCACCGAGTGACCTCCTCGGGAGAGAAGGCGCGGTCCGGGTTGGAGCGATGAAGGTACTCGGCGACCTCCGACGAGCTCAGGGGACGGAGCTCGACCCGCTCGGCGCGGGTCGCCTCCGCAAGGGCGTCGATCCGGACGCGACGAGCCTCGGTCAGCGTCATCGGGGTCCGGGTGGTTGCGATGATCCAGAGCGGCCGCTCCTGAAATTGCCGGGCGAGGAACTCGAGCGCGTTCAGCGACGACTCGTCGGCCCGATGGATGTCCTCCAGGACCAGTACGGTCGGACCCCTCCGGGTGAATTGGAGGAACTGTGCCGCGATCCCGTCCAGGAGCGTGAGGTGTCCCCCCTCTACCCGGTGGTCGGCGCTCTGCAGCGCATCCAGGAGGCGTTCCTCGACCTGGACGGGCGAGGAAAGGAGCGCGTCGTCGAGCCGGGGGGCGAACCCGATCAGGATCCCTTCGGGCGCGAACCCCAACCCGAACCCCTCCGGGGAGGGAGGCTGGGCGAGCTCCCGTGCGCTCTCGATGGCGGAGCGGATCAGGGCGAACGGGGGCGGGGCGTCGAGCGGAGGGGCTCGGCCCTCCAGGACCTGCACGTCCCGCTGGCGGATGGTCCGGACCAGCTCCTCGACCAGTTCGGACTTGCCGACCCCGGTCTCGCCGACAATGAGCGTGACGCCCCCGTGCCCCGCCTGAGCGTCCTCGAACCGCCGGCGGAGCGTCTGGACGGTCTCGACGCGGCCGACGAACCCGCGGCCGCCCCCGGCATCGGCCGACATCTTCGAACGCTCGGATGGGCGAGTTCGACTATTTACGTTGGGGTGCGAGAGGAGACGGGTCGGGCACGACGCGGACCCCGTGCCGACGTCCTAGGTCCCGCCGGGGGAGGGCGGCGTCCGGAACGGGAGCCCGACGACCCGGGCCGGTACCTTCTCGGCCCCGCAGGGAAAGCAGCACCTCCGTCCCGGGAACCGCGAGCGCGGGCGGCAGGTAGGTGAGCGCGATCCCGTGCTGGAGCGTGGGGGAGAGCCCGCCGCTGGTCACCTCGCCGACCACGGCGTCCCCCGCACGCACCGGGGTCCCATGCCGGGGGATCGCGCCGGGCTCGCGCACGACGAGGCCGACCAGGCGCACCTTCGGGCCCTCGTCCCGCTGCTTCTCGAGCGCGGACTTGCCGACGAACCCGTGCCCAAAGTCGACGAACCGTTCCTGGCCCGCCTCCAGGGGGGTCCGGTCCCGGTGGAAATCTTGACCGGAGAGGAGATACCCCTGTTCGAGCCGGAGGGTGTCGCGCGCACCGAGCCCGCACGGGAGCGCGCCCGCGGCGACCAAGCGTTCGGCGACCGCCTCCGCAGCCTCGGCCCGTACGAACAGCTCGTACCCCCGCTCGCCGGTATAGCCCGTCCGGCTCACGAGGATCTCGTGCAGAAGGTCCTTGGGGAGCGAGACGCCGAGGCGACCCTTCGGGTCGCCCGTGCCCGGCGGCTCGGGGAAGGCGGCGGTCCGGTAGAAGCCGAGCCCGCCGAGCTCCCAGCCGAACATGCGCTCCAGCAGCGGGCGCGCCCGCGGGCCCTGGACCGCCAGGATCGCGACCTTCCCGTTCCACCGGCCGATCGTCGTGTCGGGCGCGCGATGCTGGCGCAGGATCTCATCGATCTCGTCGGCGTGCGACGCGTTGGGGACCGCGAGGAACTCCCGGACGAGGTCCGTGCCGGCGTCGAGCCGGGAGATGAGCAGGTCGTCGACGATGGCGCCACCCGCCTCGAGGAAGAAGGTGTACCTCGACCTGCCCGGGCGGCATCGTGACGATGTTCGCGGTCGTCCGGCGGGAGAGGAGCTCGGCGGCGGAAGCTCCGCCCAGCGTGATGATCCCCATGTGGGAGACGTCGAACACCCCGACCCCCTCCCGGACCGCACGGTGCTCCGCGAGGATGCTCGTGAAGTAGAGGGGCATCTCCCAGCCCGCGAACGGGACCAGGTGGCCGCCGTGGCGCTGGTGGAAGCTGGCGAGGGGGGACGTCCGGAGCTTCCCCGCCGGATGGGGCGTGGGCGCCGTGGGCTCGGTCATGTGACGACCTCGGAGAGCCGCCCTTCCTCGATGGCCCGCCGGAGCTCGAGGGCGACCCGGCGGCCGCTGCTCATCGGCGTTCGCCAGAGCGCGTTGCCGTACGGGTGCCCGAGCCCGAGATGAACGTTGGTGCCGCCACCGATCCGCGCGGCGACGTCGAACACGGTGAGGTGCCCCTCCCGGTCGATGCAGCGTCTGCAGGCAGAATGGCCCGAGGATGCCCGGCGGGGCCGCCGCCGCTCGCGTCGACGAACCGCTCGCCGAGCTGGAACGCCTCCTCGAGGATCGACTCGCGGACCGTGAGCGTCCCGTGCCCGACCACCGTGTAGTCGGGGATCCGGTCCGACTCGGAGAGCTCGAGCTGCTGGGCCGCCGGCAATCGGACGAGCCCGTCGAGGTTGCTCTCGCGCCGCTCGTCCACCCCGAGGAGCTCGAGCCCCTCGGAGCGCGGGACCAGCGGGGAGAAGAAGAAGTTGAAGTTGAACACCGGGCCGAGGACGTACTCCTCGATCCGGGCCGCCGCGAGGTCGGCAGGGGGCGATGGTCCCGCGGGCGACGAGGCGCTCGACCTTCGTGCGGTACTCCTCGGGGGAGGCCGCCGTGAAGAACCCGCGCTCCAGCCGCCGGCGTCGCGTGCGGAAGCTTCACCATCGCGAGGCGGTCGATCGCCGTCGGGGCTCGGGATCTCCCGGGGGTAGGGGATGCGCGCGGCCCCGAGGAGCGTGTAGTAGTTCTCCCGCTCGGTCCGCTCCTCGATGCGGAGCAGCGTGCCGGCTCCCGACGATCGGGACCCGAAGCTCGTCCTCGATCACGTCGAGCGGAACGTACGAGCTCAACGCGCGGTTCGGGACGAGGAGGGCGCCCCGGCTCGCGGAGGCGTCTCCTGGGCAGTCGGGCGCGGCGAGCCCCGCGAACCGGGATACGTCCAGACCTCGTCGACGCACCCGCGCCACCGGCTGCCCGTCGGGTGCCGCGCAGCGTGCGGAAGTACCTGCGCGTACGTCGCCTCCCGCCCGGCCTGCGCGAGCACGAGCGCTCGCGAACCCTTCGGTCACCGCTCCGTCCGCGATGTCGAGGGCCGAATGCGAGCCGACGGTCGCCACGACCGGTGGCCGTCGGGTACCGCTCGACAACGGCCCGAATCTCCGCCCGGGAGAGCGGCATGGTCCGGGGGGCACCGTCAGAGGAGCTTAAGCGCTCGCGCCACGCGCTCGGCGGAGAGCGGCAGTTCGGTCGACGTGCGCCCCGCACGCCTCGCGCACCGCGATGGCCACCGCGGCGGGAACCGGGATGATCGGAGGCTCGCCGAGTCCCTTCGCCCCGAACGGGCCGGCGCCGAGAAACCCTTCGAGGAACTCGACCTCGATCGGCGGGACCTCCCCGAGCGTGGGGATCCGGTAGTCGAGCAGCCCCGGGTTCTCGAGACGGCCGTCCTCCGACCAGATCGCTTCCTCGGTGAGCGCGGTCCCGAGGCCCATGGCCACCCCGCCCTCGACCTGGGCGAGGGCGGAGGGAAGGTCGACGACCACGCCGACATCGTGGAAGGCCGCGTACCGTTCGACCCGGACCGTGCCGGTCTCCCGGTCCACCGAGACCTGCGCGACGTGGGCGGCCCCCGTGAAGTCGGTGTAGGCGTAGAACGTCCCGTCGACGACCCGTCCTTCGTCGATGGTCCCGGACCGACCGAAGTGCCGCCCGCTCGTGACGAGCCCTCCCGCACCCCGCTCCTCCGGGGTCAGCAGGTCCGCGACCGGCGCCTCGCGGTCCCCGACCCCGGCGATCCACCGACTCCCCTCCTCGCGGAAGGTCGCCGGCCCGCGCCCGCCGAGGCGATCCCCCAAGACCTTCCGCAGTTCGACCGCCGCATCGTCGATCGCTCGGCCCATGCGCTCCGACCGTACCGGCTCCCGTAAACGCCTGAATCGAACGGGGCCTGGGACGTGTCGAAGTACTCGACTCGAACCCGCTCCCGCGGGATCCCGAGCGAACGGGAAGCCACGGCGGGAAGCCCGCTGATGACGCTCCCGCTGCCGATCTCCCGCTCTCCCTCTTCCACGACCACCTCCGAGCCGGCGAGACGCAGACGGACCTCGCCGCCCGCGCCGGTGCTGGTCGACCAGAAGCCAGCCGCGACCCCTACCCCGTGACCGGGAGGCGCTTCCCGGCGCCACCGTTTCGCGGTCTCTCGCGCACGATCGAACGCGCGGCCCAGACCGAACGGCCCGACCGGTTGGCCGAGGGGCGTCACGTCCCCTTCCCTCCAAAGATGGCGCGCCCGGAACTCCTCCGGGTCCTCCCCGCACTCTCGCGCCACGTGGTCGAGATGCGACTCGAGGACGAACGTGCACTGAGGGGCGAGCGGGGCCCGGTGAGGTCCGAACGGGGGCTTGTTCGTCCGTACCGCGTACCCCTCGACCTCGAAGGTCGGTGTGGAGTACGGGCCGAGTAGGAAGCCGATCGAGTAGCCGGTCGCGAAGTCCCGCCCGGGGAGCGAGGTTCCTACGTCGAGGAGCAGGCGTGCGCGTCGGGCGCGGATCTGGCCGTCCTTGACGGCGGTCTCCATGCGGACCACCGACGGGAGCGTGGTGCGACCGAGCCGGAACTCGTCGGGGTATCCTAGCGCGAGGCGGACCGGTCGTCCACTCGCGCGCGACAGCAAGAGCGCGTACGGCTCGAGCAGCGACGAGCCCTTGCCCCCGAAGCCGCCACCGACCCACGTCCCCTCGACCACGACCGAGCTCTCGGGGAGTCCGAGCAGGGAGGCGATGTCCTCCCGGGCCCCGAACGGGCTCTGCGTCGACGTGCGGACGAACCAGCGACCCTCCGTAACCTCAGCCAGGCACGCGTGGGGCTCCAGGGCGACCTGATGGACGCTCGCGGTACGGTAGACCTCCCGTACGACCCGATCCGCGCGGCGGAACTCGGCGTCGACGTCGCCGTGGCGCGCGTGGACGTGGGCCGCGACGTGCGGAGAGCGGGCGCCCTCCGACCCGGGCCAGTCAGGGAAGATCGATTCCAGGTCGGAGATCACGGGAAGCGGGTCGATGAGGATGTGGACCCGCGCCGCCGCACGGATGGCCTCGGCGGCGGTCGGGGCGGCGACCGCGGCGACCGGCTGGTGATGATAGAGGACCTCCTCGCGCGGGAACAGGGGGCGTTCCTCGTCGCGGACGCCGGGAGGGAGGAGGCGGTCGAGGTCGTCGGGTCCGACCGCGATCACTCCGCGCATGGCGCGAGCCTCGGAGAGGTCGAGCGAACGGATGGTGCCGTGGGCCACCGGCGCCGGGACCAGCGCGCCCCAGAGCATCCCCGGAACGTCGAGGTCGACCCCGTAGACGGCGGCGCCATGAAGCTTCACCTCGCCGTCGGGTCGGATCGGACGGGCGGGGGCCGTCACGGCGGCTCCTCCCGGAGCCGGTCCACGGCGCAGACGATCGAGGCGTACCCGGTGCACCGACAGAGGTTGCCCCCGAGGGCCTCGAGCAGCTCCTCCCGCGACGCGGCCGTCCCGCGTTCTCGGATCATCCCGGCCAGCGACATCACGAACCCCGGCGTGCAGTACCCGCACTGCAGCGCTCCCGCCGCGACGAACGCCGCGCGGACCCGGGCGACGACCGGCTCGTCCCGGACCGGCCTCGATGGTCGTGACCGACCGACCTTCGACCTCCTTGGTGAGGCTCAGACAGGAGAGGGTGCTCTCGCCGTCCACCAGCACCGTGCACGACCCGCAGCCCCCGCTCCGGCACCCCTCCTTGGTTCCTTTCATCCCGAGTCGCCAGCGGAGCGTGTCGAGCAGCCGTTCGTCGTCGGGGACGGCGACGAGTTCGAAGGCGCGGCCGTTGACCGTAAGACGGGTCGGGCGCGGGGTCATCGGGGGAACCCCGGCCCTGGACGACGGAGGCGACACCCCGAACGAAGAGGGCACTGACGACTCGACGGCGATACTCCTCCGAGGCCCGTCGGTCGGTCACGAATGGTGACTGCTCGCCCACAAGGCGAGCTGCGTGCGCGACGGCGCCGGCAGACGGCGCGCCAACCCCGAGGACCCGGGCGGGCTCGGGGAGCCGGACGGGGCGAGGGAAGACCCCACCGACGGCGACCCGCCACGTCCGTTCCCCGGGCGAGAACGCCAGCGCGACCGCCACCTGGGAGATGTCGTTCGCGGGCCGGACCCGTTGCCAGAGGTACGCCGACGGCCGCCCCTCGGGGAACCGAATGGACCGGACCAGCTCCCCGGGGCCGAGGTCGACCTTGCGGGAGGATCGGACGAACCGGTCCACGGGGAGCCTACGGTCCCCGCGGGGCCCCACGAGGTCCACTTCGGCGTCCAAAGCGAGGAGGACCGGGACGAGGTCGGAAGCGGGCGCCGAGCGAACCACGTTCCCCCCAAGGTGGCGCGATGGCGGAGCGCGACGCTCCCGACGGCCCGGATGGCCTGGACGAGTCCGGGAAAGCGTCGGGGGAGCTCGGGGTCCTGCTCGAGCGCGCGCAACGGAAGGGTGCTGCCGACGGTCAGCTGCGAGCCGGTCCAATCGAGGGTCCTCCACGGTAGGCGTCGCAGGGAGACCACCCTCCGCGGGTTCTCCCGACCGTCGTCCAGGTCGTTCAACAGGTCGGTGCCCCCCGCGAGCACGCTCGCCTCTCCCGGCGAAGCGGTCCGGAGGGCCGCCATGGCCTCTTCGACGCTGGCCGGGACGACGAGCTCGAAGGGAGCCATCGGGCCCGAACGTCGGGGACCGCGCATAGCGTTTCTTCCCGCGACAGGGCTCGGCGACGTCCCCGGCTTTATTATCCCGGGATTGGCTGGGGCACCCACTCGGCATGCCGTTCGAACTTTCGTTGCGTTACAGCACCCCATTGACCCCGATCTCCGACCTCGACGAGGTCCTGCGAGAATTCCTCCGGTTGGTCGGCTACCTGCCCGAAGGCGAAGAGGGGCGAGGGTCGGAAGGACCGGTGGCCTCGAGCCTCGCCTACCGGTTCGTACGGGAATGCCTGCTGCGGGACCCGGCGCGAGCCTGGTACATCGACGAACTCACCGCGGTCCTGAAGACGTCGAAACCGACGGTCTATCGGCACATCAACAAGCTAAAGGCGCTCGACCTCCTCGAAGAGGTCGGAGGGGTCGCCGATGGAAAGGGGCGGAAGGGGTACCGAATGCGGTACGGCAACCTCGCCCGCGCGTGGGACTTCACGGAAGCGAACGCCCAGAACGCTCTGCGCAGGTACCGGGAGACGGTGAATCACTTGCAGGGGCTGGTCGAGAAACATCTGAGCGAGATGCCCGCGACGAAGGCGACGGTCGCCCGCGAGAAAGGACGGAGCCGATGACGGCCGCCCCGGCCTCCGCGAAGAAGCCCCTGATCGCGCTGACGCCCGGGCTCGCGCGTCCGGGTGCGTTCGGCGGGACCGGACGAGACCGCGATCGACTCCGTCGGCGTATTCCGCGGCCTGGTCTCCATCGGGGGCGACAACGCGCTCGCCATCGAGCTCGACGGAGGAGCGGGCGAGGAGAAGGGACGGGTCCGGCTCGTCCCGGTCCCTGCGGTCCTTGCGATCGATATCCTCGAGGCGGCGAAGCCGGAAGAGGAGAAGCGCGCCGACCCGTCGGCCTCGGCGGCGTACTTCCGCTAGCGGTCGACCGGACACGGGCTTGCTGGGAGTTTCGTCGCGGAGCGTGCCCCGCGATTTCGAACCCAGGTCGTCGGCTTCGAAGGCCGACAGGATAGTCCAGACTACCCCACAAGCCCGCGGCCCGTCTACGGGGGGGCGGCTATTTGGGCGTTCCGCGCCCTCCCCCGAGCGCTCGTCGGAAGTAGCGGGTGCCGGGGATTGGGTTGGGCCGGTACTGGGGGACCTCGACGAACCCCATCGACTGGTACAGGGCGAGCGCCTCCACCATCGACGGGAGGGTGTCCAACCACATCGTAACGTAGCCCGCCCCCTCGGCGAACTCGAGGGCGCGGCGCACGAGCCGCCGCCCGAGCCCGTGGCCCCGTATCGTGGGTCGCAGGTAGAGCCGTTTCAGCTCGCAGCGGCCCGGACCGAACGGTCGGACCCCCGCGCATCCGACGGGCTCGGAGGCCCGGCGGACCAGCAGCAGGACCCCCTCGGGAGCTGCGTACGGGCCGGGCAACGAGCGCACCTCCTCCTCGAACCCTTCGAAGCCGAGGTCGATCCCCAGGCCGGCCGCGTACTCCAAGAACAGCGCTCGGACGTGCTCGACCTCCTCGGGCGTCCGCGCGGGTCCGATGCGCGCTCCGGCGAGGTCCCTCGGACGAGGCGTCACGGGGCTGCAGCGGGGGGTGCACGGAACTGGTCGAGCGTCGTCTGCGGCCGGCCCCGGGGAACAAGGTCGCCAAGGAGTCCGCCAGGAGTTGGATGCGCTGTCGGACGTACGGCGTGATCCCCTCCATCGCGCCGAGCCGCTGCGAGAGCGGGAGGTACTTGCGCACCGACCCCTCGTAGACGGTGGCGAGGAGCTCCCCGTCGCACCGACCGCTTCCGGGCCGGAGCGTCCCGCAGCGGCCCGAGAGCGGCGGCCGTCGGTAGGAGGTCCCGCAGACCTTGCAGCGGAACTTCTGCGTCGCGTAGCTCTTCAGGTTCCCCATCAGGTCCGGCAGGAAGTGCGCGTTGAGGACGAGGGTGACCGCCTCGGCGACGTCGACCGCCCGGATCTGGGTCGTGAGCACCACCGAGCGCTCGACCATGTCACTCATCGAGCGCCCGTCCCGATAGGCCGACCGGACCGGTCCCGCGGCGATCCGGGTCGTGTCGTGCGTGAACCCGTAGCCGGTGAGCGAACGGTCGGTCCCGAGCCGGTGGCCGACCGTGTCGATGAGGGCCTCCACCTCCTTCGGAGACTTCCGCTCGGCGGCCGCTTGGTAGAACGCGAGCGGGTAGCGGAAGCCGACATCGACGTTGTGCGCCTCCTTGTCGACCTCCGTCGCCTCGAGGCGGGTCGTCAACACGAGCGGCTTGTCCATGAGGGCCCCCCGGCTGGACGGAAGGTACGACCGGGAGAAGTTCAGCAACGCATCGAGCAGCAGCGTGACCGAGTCCTCATCTCCGTCGCAGTTCCGTCGCTTGGCCGCGTGGAAGACGGGGTGGGCGAAGCACGCCTCCGCGTCGGTGAAACCGACGATCCGGCCCGCGACCCCGCCGGACGTGTGGGGCGCGAGCGCCACGACGATCGCTCCGACGAGGTCCTCGGGCTGCTGGGCCTGGTAGAACGGCTCGAGAGCGTAGAAGCGCACCAGTTCGTCGTCCACGAACTGGGCCAATCGGGTCAGGTACTCTCCGCACGGTGCGAGCCAGCAGGATGTCCTGGGGCCGGAGCTCCACGCAACTGCTCTCCGTCGACCAGCTCGGCGCCGGTCCAGTCGTGGGTGTAGCCGAGCCGACGCAGGCGTTCGATGGGCGTGCCGACCTCGTTCGGACGGAAATGCGTCAGCGGAAGGTCGGTCAGGTCGAACCGGGCGGTCCCGTCCTGGTAGACGGAGATCTGGTGCGAGGCTCGGAGGATCCCCTTCTCGATCGGCTCCGGAACCTTCCCGGGAGAAGTGAGCCCTTTCACTCCCTTGACCACGGGGGCGTGGGTCAGGCGGAGGCGGGAGAGCGCCTCGCTCCAGATCCGCGCGACCGGTAGCGCTTCCGAGGTCGTTCGCCCGTCGGGGTCGGTGTGGGTGCCACAGGCGCAGCGGGTCCAGACGCTCGAACGCTGGCACCTCGGGCAGACTCGGACGCCAAGGTCGACCCGGACGGTCTCCCGGAGGCTTCGCCGTGCCGCCTCCGGCACCGAGCGGGTCGGCCCTCCGGCGGGGCCGACCGGGAAGAGGGCGTGGACGTTCGGCTCCATCGCTCGCTGGTACGCCTTCTCCGGTCGTCCGACGCGCCCACCCACCCGGGAGGGTCCGCGCGCGCGCACGGCGACGCCGGCGAGCCGGCTCACGTACGCGAGTGGGTCCGCCCCGACGGGGTCGAGAGAGGCGCGTCGGAGGAGCGGACCCTCCGAGGGCTCGAGCCCGAGTCCCCCGAAGAGCGCAGCGCTCGCGTCGGGTTCCCCTCGCCAGCGCTCGCCGGGAGCCGGCCCCATTAGGAAACCGAGCCGGATCGAGGACGCTCGTGCCACGCGGGGTCTGTCGGGAACTCGAGGGCCCCGTCGACCCATCGGCCGGTCGCTTCGACCCGTTCGGAGAGGGCCCGGATCTCCGCCGGGGCGAGGTCGTGCCAGAACAGCAGCCACCGGGGGTGGAGCGGGACCCGGAACCGGAGGGAGGTCGCGACCGCCTCGGCGTACGTCCGCGGCGCGGCTGCCGCCACGTCGACGCCCGCCGCGGCGAGCTCGGCGATGTGCCAGTCGATCGAGTAGGCACCGGGAACGAGCGCGTGGTTGTTCTCGAGGAACTCCCCGTAGCTGACCAGGATCTCCCCGAGGTCGACGATGTGACGAACGTACGGGAGCAGCTCGGCGGCACGCCCGGCCTCGTGGACCGCCGTCACGGTCCCGTCGGCGAGCTCGACGATCGGCCCCTCGATCGTGTCGCAGGCCGCCATCGCGGCCGCCTTGCCGGGATACTCGAGCTTGACCTGCGTCCCAATGGCGACGAAGTGCTGCAGGATGACCATCGTGGCGGGGTTCACGGCGCACGCGGCGAGCCCGGTCGTGCGCGAGCGTCCGTAGACGAGGCGGAACCCGCCCGGGTGGCCGGGGTGGGCCAATACGGGCCGCCCGCCGACCGAGTCCTGCAGATACTTCGGGGTACGATTCTCCTCTTCGTCGGCGGTATGGTGGCCCAGCTCCGAGAGGAACTCCCAGCCCTCGAGGCCGAGCTTGTCCACGATCTTCTGGATCTTCGCGGCCTTCTGGCAGAGACCTTCGGCGATGACCAGGCAGGCTCCGCCCCGGATCCCGTTCGTCGGGACGCGGGGGAGATTTCGGAAGGCGCTGACCTCCGCGTCCCCCTCGGTCGCCTCCCCCGATATCGCGACCGGGACGTTGCTCACCACCCGCGCGATCTCGTCGGCGGTCGGTACGTACTGGAGGTGTTGGTGGTACCTGTACAGCGGAATCTCCTCCTGGTACCGTTCTACCTCCTGCCGATCCGGGTGGAACGCCGCAAGGCCGAGGTCGCGCCGCACGATGTCGGCGAGAAGGACGCTGAGCGCCTGGGCCGTGCCTCCGGCGGCCCGGATGGGACCCGCGTAGTACAGTTCGATATAGGGGCCATCGGGACCCTCAGGGAGGTGAACCTCCGCGAGCCCCTCGAGCGGGGCGACGAGGATCCCCTCCGTCAGGATCGCGAGGCCGACCCGGAGCGCGGTGTCGACACGGGCTGCGACGGTCCCTCCCCGGGAGGTGTCCATCGCCAACCGCCGGGTGATCGCGACCGCAACCTCCTCCCGCGGCACCTTCTCGGCGAGCGCTCGTATCTCGGTAGAGATCCCTTCGACACCGAGGTGGGCGAGCAGCTTCTCGACCCGCATCGCCATGTCCTGCGCCCGCGGGATCTCGGGACGCGTCTCCGGGTCGAACCCCTCCCTCCGCGCCCGCTTGGCGACCACGTAGGCACGGTCGACCTCCGACTCGATCGCCGCGAAGTAGGACTCCACGGGAGTCGCAGAGTACCCTGTAGGATAAATCCACGGACCACCCCGGCCGATTCGGGACCCTCGCTCGGTCACCGACCCTGCTGGGCAGTTCGCCCGGCCCCGGCGCGACCTCCCCCTTCTCGACACTCCTGGGGCGGGTCGGCGCGGCAGCGTGGCCGCCTTAAGGGGCGACCGCTTGCCTCGCCCCAACTCGCGGGCTCGAGGCAGGTGGGATGGGGATCTCGGTCGACTGGTCGAACCTTGCCCTTTGGGGCCTCATCGGGACCTGGGCACTCGTCGTGGGCACCCTGGTCTTGATGTGGTGGCAGACCCGCTCGGCCCGGCACCTGAACTCCGCGAACGCCATCCTCGAGATGCGGGACCGGTTCGATTCGAGGGAGATGCGACGCGCCCGGGCTCAATTCGCCACCTGGCTCCTCGACCCGGTCGGCGAGTACCCCCACCTCGAGGTGCCCCGATTGTTCGAGATGCTTGGGTCGCTGACGCACGAAGGGGTGCTCGAGGAGCGCATGGTCTGGTCCGGGTTCGGCGGATACGTGAGCGCCTACTACACTCGCCTGCGCCAGCCGGTCGATTTCATCGGCCAATGGCGCACCTCCTGGCGGGACCCGCTGATCTTCGGCCAGTTCGAATGGCTGTACGAACGCATCCAACGGATCGACCGCAGGGTAAGCCGCGGGGCCGAGCTCGCTCCGCTCTCACCGCAGGAGGAGGCGAACCTGATCCTCCGAGGCGAGGTCAAGAGCCACGAGTCGGTCGTATGAGCGACGCGGCCGGGGCGCGGGGAGTTACCGTCGACCCCGGCCTCCTAGCGGGATGTTCCTCGCAGCCTCCTCATCGACCCAGCATCGGTTGCGGTCAAGTCACCGGCCGCACGCCCCTCTCGAGGGTCAACAGCGCGAATAGTGAGAGCTTGCGCGAGTGCGACCCGCGATTGGGTTTGTTTGCGGGCAGGCGGCAGCCGGAAATCGAGCCGGGGGGCCATTCGGGGATTGGATGGCGGCGAATCTCTTCGTGGTAGTCAATCAGTCGACCATCGATGTTCCTGAAGCCATACTCCTTGGCTTGAGACCCTACCTGGAGGTCTTTGCCGGACTTCTCCCGGACGTGAGGATCCAGCGCCAAGGGGACGATGGCTCGACCGACGTACTCCGGAGAGGGGAGCCTATCGAGGACTTTCTGCGGAAGGCGGTCCCTATGCTCGGTGCGAGTCTCAGCCGGGAGAGAGTCCGACGACCTCCACTCCTTTTGATCGGAGCTCGAAGTCGAGTCCGTACGCCATGCCACCGACGGCGGAGGAAGCCACGTCGAAGGAGGGATCGCAGAGGTAGCGTCCGCGATCGGATTCCTTACCACAGCGTCCACACTTTCTTGTAGCGATGGGCGCCTTCATGAGTCAACGATTGGCCGGGGAAGGTTAAGCACCTCCTGAAGCGCACTTAATGCGTTTAGAGCAGGGACCCTCTCGAGTCCGGACGCCCGGCTTCGACCCCCGAGCGGAGGCGAAGTCCGGCTACCGCCAGAAACTGGTCTTCGCGAGGTCAATGACCTCGTCGCCCCGTCCGCTCAGGACCGCCTTCACTACAAACAGGCCGAATTTCCGGACCAGGTCGAGGTCGATGCTCGGGGGAAGAACGACCTCCTGTCGAGAGACGGCGACCTCGACAAGGGCAGGCCCCGGGTGGTGGAGGGCTTGGGTGAGCGCCGGGCGAACCTGATCAGGAGAGGTCACCGAGAGCCCTAGGAGGCCCGCGGATTCAGCGAGAGCGGCAAAATCGGGGTTCGTGAGGTCGGTCCCGAAGTCGAGGAACCCTGCGGAAACCATCTCGAGGGTCACGAATGCGAGCGAGTCGTTCTTGAAAACCACTACCTTTACGGGAAGGGCGAGCTGGCGCAAGGTGAGTAGCTCTCCGAGGAGCATCGCGAGTCCCCCGTCCCCCGACAGTGAGATCACCTGTCGGCCCGGGAACGCGAGCTGCGCTCCAATCGCTTGGGGGAGGGCGTTCGCCATCGAGGCGTGGTTGAACGACCCCAGCAGGCGCCGTTTCCCGTTCATCGAGAGGTAGCGCGCGGCCCAGACGGTGGGCGTACCGACATCACACGTGAAGATCGCGTCCTCGGTCGCCAACTCGTTGAGGACCCGTGCGACGAATTGCGGATGGACCTTCGACCCGGCCGTTCCCTCCGTAGCGAGCGAATCTAGGCCCTCCCGTGACTTTGTGTAATCGGCGAGTGCGGACACGAGGTGGCGGTCGTCTCGCGTCCCGGTCAAAAGGGGCAGCAGAGCCTCGACCGTCGCGCCCACGTCCCCGACCACTCCGAGGGTCACCGGCGTGCGACGACCGATCTGTTCGCCTCGTACGTCGACCTGGATCACCGTCGCTTTCGGTGGGTAGAATTGTCGGTAGGGAAAGTCGGTCCCGAGCATCAGAACGAGGTCAGCGGCCTGGAGCGCGTGGTATCCCGAGGCAAAGCCGAGCAGCCCGGTCATGCCGACGTCGCATGGGTTCGCGTACTCGACGAACTGCTTGCCCCGGAGCGAGTGGACTATTGGGGCCTTCAGTTTCTGCGCGAGGGCTACGACCGCATCATGCGCGTCCGCGCAGCCCGCCCCGGCGAGGAGGGTCACCTTGTTGGCCCGCGAGAGGAGGTCCGCAATCTTGGCCACTTCCCCATCGGTCGGGCGGATCCGAGGTCTCGGGTCGGAGAGCGTGAGGCCCGAGGGGGTGCTCGTCGCAGCCCGGAGCGCTACATCGCCCGGGATCGCCACTACGGCGACTCCCTCTCGCGCGACGGCCGTTCGCATCGCGATTTCGAGGATGCGAGGCATTTGCTCGGGCTGGGAGATGAGCTCGGCAAAGTGGCTGCACTCCCGGAAGAGCTGGTCGGGATGAGTCTCCTGAAAATATCCGCCGCCGATCTCGGGGCTCGGGATCTGCGCGGCGATGGCCAGGACCGGTGCACGGCTACGGTGGGCGTCGAACAATCCGTTGATCAAGTGGAGGTTCCCGGGTCCGCAACTTCCTGCGCAGACCGCAAGTCGGCCGGTGAGCTGCGCCTCCGCGCCCGCGGCGAAGGCGGCGGCCTCCTCGTGCCGGACATGGACCCAATCTATGTCCTTCCGAGGTCGAATCGAGTCGGTGATCCCGTTGAGGGAATCGCCCGCGACGCCGTAGACCCGCTGCACACCGGCGTTCACCAGGGTGTCGACCAGCACGTCTGCGACGCGCGTTGCCATTCGTCACGGAGGAGAAGGTCGAGGTATAAGCGGGAGATGCTCTGGTTGGGGGGCGTCAGTGCGTCCTCGCAGTCGGTCATCGCCCGAGTTGATCGCGGTCACGTAAATTTCGGTCCCACTGGACGGACAGGGTCCCCGCGATCCGGGGCCGCTCAATCCGACCGCGCTCGTGGAGACGCGAGGAGGGCGGTTCTTTCCAGTGTTAGCCGCCCCCGGGGCATTCTCAACGACTCCCCCCAGCGAACCTGTGGCCTCGCCGTTTCATCCGAAGACCCTACGACCTTGCGCGGGGCGTCAGCGGAGAGAACTCGCCCGCGCGACCGCCAGCGCGTTGAGCTCGTCGAAACCCACCGTCCCATCCAGGAGCAGTTCGAACGATCCTCGGTCGAGGATGTCCCGGCTGACCCGCTTCAGCAACCCGACGGCTGCGTACGAGGCCGAGGGCCCAAAACTCACCCTCTTAACGCCCAGCTTCTCAAGATCGGCGAGAGGCGGTAGCCCCTTTCGCACCATCACGTTTACCGGACAGCGGAGCGCGTCGACGAAGGTGGCGATCGACAGCGCGTCGGTCAGTCCCATTGGATATACGCAATCGGCCCCCGCGTCCCGGTAAGCGGTGGCGCGTCGGATCGCCTCCCGGAACCGGCTGTCTTCATCTCCGGGGGCCTCGCGGAACGCGTCGGTCCGCGCGTTGATGACGAGCGGGATGCCGCTTGCCGTCGCCGCACGCCGAACCGATTCGAGCCGCCGGAGCTGGGTGTCGAGCCGAAAGAGGCCCTCCCCCGAGGGAACGCGGTCTTCGATGTTGACTCCCACCGCCCCCGCGTCCACCACCTGCTGGATGGTGGCCGCCACTTCGCGAGCCGACCGGCCGTACCCGGCGACCACATCGGCACTCAGCGGGATGGCGACCCGCTCGGCGATTCGCGCGACAATCGCCAAGAGCTCGCGACGGGGCATCCGCTCCCCGTCCTGGTACCCTTGGGACACCATGAGCCCGGCGCTGGATGTGGCGACCGCAGGAAACCCTGCATCTTCGAACACCCGCGCGCTGGGGATATCCCACGCATTCGGAAGGACAAGGATCCGCGCTCCGTGATGCAGCGCACGGAAGGCCGTTGCCTTCTCTAGTTGCGACGACATGCAATGATTGCTATGGCCTTACGGCGCTAAGACCTATGACCCTCCATCGATTTGGGGGCAGGGACGGGTCTCTTGCACCGGGCTACCGAGGGTTGGACGGCCGTCCCTGAGACGATTGCCAGGTTCTCGGCGGCGGCACCCCCGGCACGGTTTCGAGAGATCGTAACCCCATGGTTGGATGAGCTTCGTTCCGGCCCCGCGCTCATAGAGCGGAGGACCTGCGGGGTCGATCACGGTTCCTACATCCTCCACTAGAACATGGTAGACTCGTCGGGGCCTTCTACGGACCATCCCAGGTAAGGATACCGGAGGATCTTGGTTGAGGAGAAACCCGGGTCCGGCTCCGCAGCGGAGCCCATGTCAGGTTCAGCGACGGGGACGAAGCACGACGGTAGGCCTCGCTATGATCGGCTAAGCTAGTAGGCCACCAGACCCAGCGCCTAACCCTGAGCGAGGGATGAAACGACAGCCCGATCGATTCGGCGACATCGCGGGATTACACGACACCGTCCTCTGAACGAGGGTTGTGCCGCTTCACGGTGAGGCGATCGATCCGCCGCCGCTTCTCCTCGAACTTCGGGTCCTTGCTCTCCTTCCAGGTTCGGATCGACTGGTGCGTGATGTCGGCCTCGTCACAGATCACCCGGTACCATTCGAGGGAGATCGACTCCACGATGCCCCTCGCCACCGCCGCGTCCCTCAACCGACGCAGGCTCCACTGGCCGAATGGGAGACCCAAGTCCCGAGGGCGGCTGGTGGCCAGGGCCACCAGCCGAGCTCGGGTCTCCTTCGAGAACTTGTGCCGGTGACCCGGGTTCCATCGGGGCTTGAGCATCGCCAGCCCCTCCTCGTCGAACGCGTGAATGAGGATGCGAATGTACCCGTCGCTCATCCCCGAGAACATGGCGATCCGTTGGACGGTGAAGCGCTGAGCCGAGGCCAGGATGACCTGGGCCCGCTTCATCTCGATGAGATCTTTTGAATGACGGACCGCAGTACGAAGTCTGTTGCCTTCCTCGTTGGAGATCTCTCGGACGCGTAGCACCATGCTCGGGGAGGTACCACTCCCCGGCACTAGTCTTTGCGGTCCGGCAGAACCTACGCTACCGCGCTAGAAACGCCACTAGGCCCCCTCTCAGATAGAGAGGCCGAGACCTGTGCCGTCGGGTATCCCAATTGGAATCGTCCGTACCATTGAGCGGTCTCGGAGTGGTAGCGGGCCTCGGAGCTGACAATCGACCGGTTCGGGGTCTCGATGGCCCGGTTGTTGGTCTTGATCGACGGCGCTCTCGGTCCAATGTACTCCCGGGCCCGCCCCCCTCACGCAGCCAGCCCCTTTGTGAGCACTCTGAAGGTCCATGTAAGGCGGTGCGGTCGAAGGCGAACTATCCGGAACATGACGAATAGGCGAAAACCAAGCCTCCCTGATCCGGAGGGTAGCCTGGCATGCGGGCGTAGCTCCATGTCCCGGTGTTTGCGGGGAAGGTGTAATTCAACCAGACCTGAGTGGACAGAGGGACGAAACTGCCCTCTGAGCCGGAAACCAGGTACTCTTGGCCGGGGGCCACGGGGACGGTGACGTTACGTCCCGAGACAGCAAAGTCGACGGTAGCCGGGAGGGCGGGACCGTAAGTCTCCAAGGACTGATTTTGTGCGTTGCCGCATGTCGTGACTACCCCCTGGGCTCCGGAATAGTTGACGTTCCAAAACGTGGTGCCGGCACAGTTCGACGGCAGGTGGTCAATGACCGCACACATGTAGGTCGCATTGAAACTCCCGGGGAGTTCTGTGTCGGAGACCTGCCCCGTCGCCAGTGGCTGCTTCGAAGCTCCACCGGGGACCGACGGGTTCGACGTGAGCAACGCTTCGAGGGGTCCGAGGCAGGGCGAAGGGGAGCCAGCTCCTGCTACCGTGATGTTCGAAGCGGCGACGACCGTCCAGTTGTATGGATTGGCGAAGTAGGCGGTTGCGTTTCCATCATGATCATCAATCGGTAACAGAATGGCGGACCGACCATAAGTTTCCAAAGCGTTCTGGATGAGCTTGCCCTCGACGGTTCCCAGATACGGCGCGGCAGCGATAGTAGTGGGTTTCCATGCCGAGACATTCCCTTCCACTGTTCCGAGGCTGCACTCGACGCGGCTCTGAGGAAACAGGACTTCTGGGTTGAGCGTGAGCAGAACGAACACCACCACGACCCCCACCGCGGCCACCGCAAGCACCCATGCAAGCCTTCCTCGTGCTCCTCTCGTCCTCCGGGCGGTGGGCTTCGAGTCGGCGGACTGGTCCATTGCTCGATATACCCGCGGCGAACCGTTCGGTTCGAGTTACGGGTAAACCTCCGACCGGCCCGAGACTAGCTCGCCCATACGTCTACGACAACCCCCGTACCGCCCTGACTGCCACCTGTGCAAGCGATGGTGTAATCTTCGGTGTGAGATAAGTCAGGAATGTTTATTCCGACGAAGAACGAGTTGCTGTTGCTGGCGCTCAGGGATGATCCCTGGGAGAAGGAATAAGAGGCTGTGCCCTGAACTGAGATTGAGCCGCCGATGTCCAGTTCCAAGGTCCCGGTAGCTCCCCAGTGCAGAGAGGAAATGGTCGAGGTGGTCCCCGCCAAGTAGACTTGCAGCTGGGTGGCGCCGGTATCCGCAATGACGGGCCAGTTCAACCAGTGGACTCCACCGATGTAACAAGCTTGGCTATTTTGAGTGGGTTCGCTGATCCAGGACTGAAGCGGCGCGCCGGTTGCATTTCCATACCCCTCATTGCCATTCTTGAAAAGACCCCCAAAGTACTGCTCCCAAGCCACCCAAGGCTGCCGAGTTGTTGTCCCATTGAACTGGATCATTCCAGAAATGGTGCTCTCCCCCCAGATTTCGAACCCCGGCTCACCCTGGTTCCACGTGCAACTGCCGGTACCAAGTTGCTCTAAGTAGAGGGAGGTACTCTCGAACGAGTACGAAACTCCGAACAGCGACCCGGTCGTCGTAGAAGATGACTCGAACTGCTCAGTGGAGGAACTACTGGAACAGACACTGAGAGAGACAAGCCCGGTATCCGTGAACTCAGCCACCTGAACTGTTGGACTCGTAGACGGAGCTGTAAAATCTGACGACAGAACAGGATCAACTGTCTCCGGCGAGAAGACCTTTAGGGTCTCGTTCCAGAACCCACCCCACTGGCCGGACCATACCGCGTGAAGATTGTTGTCGATGTAATAGACTGGAAAGTTCTCTACCACAACTGCGTAGCCGCCACTTCCGCATGCCTGGTGGATCAAGCCATCCTCGACATATGTCGGCGATGCCCCAAAGGAGAAGGTACCTCCACTTGCCGTTGCGGTGTAAACATCCGAGTATGAGTATCCTGAGGGCGGAGGCGCAGCGCATGCGGCGAGAATGTAGATGTTAGAAGGGGCGGTAGCCCCAGCGGAATCGTAGACAATCCCAGAGAAGTACGTCGTGGAATCGGTCGATGTCTTGAAGGTGCCCTGTGCTGCCCCAGCGCAGTGGTATCCCGGACCTTGGACGATCTCGTAAACCTCGTAGTGATAGGTGGTGCTTGCTTGCAGAAAGTCCACATAATGATTGAAGGAGGTTGACTCGTAAGCACCGTTGATGTCAGTGTACACGTACGAGGTCGTATTGCCCCAATAAATCCAAACATTCCCAGGGTCTGTGATGGTGACATGATAGGTGTCGCTTGTCGCGCCCACGGTCACGGAAGCCGAAACCGGGATTCCCCCGGGCGGGCATGGAACAATCCCGGGGCCGTACAAGGCCGCCAAGCCCCCCCCGATAGATGCATACAACAGTACCAGTATGAGGCCCACGCCGATCCAGGCGACAACCGGTCGGCAAACTCGGCCCATTGACCACCCTCTCGAAGGCATCCGCTTCATTTGTTTACTCTCCTCTAAAACGCTGCGCGCCGAAAAGATGCAACGTCACGCCAAATCTCACCTCAGGTGCTCGGCCGGTCCAAAGTCGCACCCGGCACGACCTGGGCCACGTGCTCGTCGCACATGGGTCTCCGTGATTCATGTTGGCAGGGAACTCGGACTGTAATGAACCTCCGTCAAATGGAGTTCACCTGGGCACCTTCCCTCATCCCTGGGTTCCTGGTGTCGCAGGCCCAACCGAGAAGCCCGGGTCATCGGATCGCTCCTCGGATTGCCGATTCAGGCACAGTCCGGTCGGTGGTCGGTCGAATTAGGAACAGTTGGCCGATTCTTACACAACCTCCTTCCCGATGCGTGATATTAATAGTCGGAGAAAGAACCACGCGTTCACCCTAGCTCCGAGGTGGATGCCTCCGGCGTCACGTGCGGGACTGGAGGCCGGCGGCCTCCGACCACCCTTCAGACCCGCGTTCCCGTGCGTCGCACCGTTGGCTTCGAGAGAATCGGGAGGCCTTCCGCTCGGATTCCGGCACTTATCTTATGGGAGGGGGAGTGAAGCCCCCGAGCTCAGCATCTGCTCTCTCTTCCTCATACTCCATGCGTGGACGAAAAAAAACACCCCTACCAAAACGAAGAACGAGAAGGGGCCCAAGGGGAAGGTGACCTGGTTACTTGCCGTTTGAAGTAGAACAAGGGCGACGTAGAATGCGAGGCCAACGGCAATCATAACAAAGCCTCCGACCAGGAACTGTGAGCTTCTCCGCATCGTCACTCCAATGGAGGCTCTGTCTAATCAACCTCTTCCACCCACCGATATCGGGAACGACGCAACCGAGCTGGAGGCCCCGGGATGAGAAGTCACTCCGCCTCGCGTCCCTCTGAGTCTAGGAGACCACGAGTTCGAGCACCCCGCTGTAGTCCGAGCCTGGCAAGTTGATCGTGAAGGCCAAGTTGGTCGAACCTCCGTCGGAGATTGTCAGAGGCAGGTTACCTCCGCTCACCGAAAAGCCGGAGGTTGTCGCCGAGATGGAGTGGATCGTGCAACTCGGATTCGGACTCGGGTTACTCACCGTGAGCGAGTAGGAGAGCGTCCCTCCATCGGGTCCGACGAAGCCAGGGGTTGACTGACCTGAGAGGCCGGCGCAAGAGTTGCTTCCGCTCCAGTTAACGCCGTTGACGTCAACTCCAAATTTCGGAGGCGCCAGTAAGACAGCCAGTGCAACCGCCATCAGGATGATTACGACGATTACCACGACGATGACCACCGCCAGCCCCCTCCTTGACTTCTCGGGTGGAAGGGGCGGCTGATACATCGGAGTGGCACTTGGGGTAGCCGCCATTCCTATCGAGATTCCGCAGCTCGAAAAGTGACCAGCTCCCGCCGGTATAAGGCTTCCGCATCCCCGCACAAGGTTGATCCGTCGTCTCGGTTCAATTGTCGAAACTCCTCCCCCTTTCGGAGGAGCGTACGTTTGACTAGGAACGCGGGGGATGGGCGGGTCCTTGCCATTTCGACCCGCCCGCTTTCGACGCGTTCAGCAAGTGACTACCACCTCATGAAGCTGTGGCTCCGAATCGCTTGAAACGCGTCGACCATAGCCTCCGGTCGCTGATCCGTCACCCTTCACCGGGACCCCAGTTGATGTTTAGGTTTGTCCACTGGGCATAAAAGCCCCCGGTTTGCATGTTGAGGGAGCTTGTTGCACCAGCCACTCCGATGCCCTCCGCGTACGTCATTGCAAATATCTGGACGTATGGAGTGTAGTAACCCGCCGGAAGATTCGGGATCGCCAGAGTTTGAGTCACCAGCGCGCCTCCCTGCCCGTTTCCATCTGGGCTCTCGGAAGTCGAAGCGTTTCCGGATCCGTGAGGAGAGAATGGGAGGGTGCATGCGTCAAAACCAGGATAGTCGAGGACCACGGTCGACACTGAGTGCGTCGTTCCAACAAGGCCCGCAACGACCGTGATCTTCACCTCTCCTACCCACTCGCCGTAAACGCACCATCCGCCTACACTAAACCCGGCGAACACCACAGTCGTGAACGTGTACGTAACCCCAACCAGCGTGTGGAAGTTTATCTGATCTCCCTGAATCCAAGGTTCCGCGACTAGTGTTTCCTGCTCGGCGTACGACGCCGAGGATTGTTGCGTAGTGGTCATCACTCCGTTTCCGTTATCTGCCTGTTCGTTGATCGAGTAACTCCCACCCCCAACCGCAGTGTAAGGCGTGCCCGCGGAGATGTATGGAGCATACACACTCCAACAGTACGTACCGCACGAACTGTGCGCGGCGCTGGCTCCGCCCAGGGCCCCGACCCCGAGCAGAATGACGAGCGCCACCCCAATCACGGCGACGTTTCGAAGTCCTCTGGCTACCGACCGCGTTCTCCGGCTCATGGAGATACTTCCCGAGGCCAACTCAATGGCTCTGATGACTCGCTTCCGCTCCTCATGCCCTGCGCCTCGGAGAATGATACGGACGAGCGGGTAGACGTGGCTATCCTCTGTTTCCCGTTAACGGGTGTCCCGTTAACGGGCGACCCTTTGTCGCCCGCTGTGTTCTATGTCGAATGGACCTCGCATCCGCCTCTGCAGAAATTGTTATGGACGTCTGCCTCACTCGAGAAAGGCCCGCGGCCAAGAGTGAAGGGGTCTCTCGACTGCTGTTCTTCCGCGGTCAGTCAGTCGGTATTGTTTCGCGAACGGGAACGCCGCCTGTGGGTCGATGACTACTAGGCCTGAATCGGCAAGACATCCGAGCGCGCCATCGATTGCCTGTTGACCAATCGGGAGCCGTCGCCGCATCTGAGACGGGCTCGCCGAGCTTCGCTCTCCCCCCAAGTCTTCCTCGTAAAGGAGGAGAAGAATCTCGAACGATCCTCTGTGACGTCCGAGCTGGCTGATCAATGGCAATGCACCACGAAGGGAGCCCCTGGGACGTGCTGCCTAGCGCCGCCGATAAGTGGTTTCGGGCCGCCGCCTGTCGGGTAGCCTCGACCGCACGCCGAAGGTTCGCCTCAAGGCGTGGGTTGAGCGTTTCCAAGTCGATCGATCTGAGCATCTCAGAGGGGGTCCTGGGCTCTAACCGAGACGCGCCGATGCCTCGCCTCAGCTGCAGCACTTCGGGCTCAAGTTGGCCATCGGTGATCCGCCCATTTCCGGCGACAGGGTCTTGCCCGGCCCGCAATCGCACCCGGAACGACCCGGACCGCGCGCTCGATGCGCGCAGTCATGCTTCTCGCTATGGTTAGACTTGTATCGACTTCCCCTATTTCAATAGGCACGCGCACCTGGTCGACGCGCCCGGTGGCCTCTCAATAGGCCCGGTCGCGCAAATCATCGGGCCGTCGGAGACCGAACCGCTGGTGGGAGGGGATCCCACCGGAGGCCCGTTCGCTCCCGCTCCAACACCCTGTCGGCGATCCCCCGGGAGGGGGATGGGACCGCGTTCCTGACATGGCCCGAGAGCCGGACGACCGGATTTGGCCGGCCCAATGAATAAAACGAGAGACCGATCCGTCCGCTGCTGAAAAACGACAAGTCGGTGATTCTACGATACCATCCTCTGAACGCAAACGTTTATCTATCAACCCCCCGAGTCCTTCCCCAGAGCGTATGACGCTCGTCTGACAAACAGGATGGGGTACCACAGATGAAGTCCATCATCCAGGAAGCAATCGCACGGCACCAGGAGAACCAAGCCCTGGTCGAGGAAAAGAAGCCCGCACCGACCCCCTACGGGAGCGTCGACGACGCCGAACTGGCGAAGTTGGCGGAGACCCTGAAGGTCAACATCCGGATCGTCGGGTGCGGCGGTGGTGGGTCCAACACGATCAACCGCTGCGTCGAGGACGGCATCCAGGGTGCCGAGATGTGCGCCATCAACACCGATGCGAAGCACCTCCTAACGATCCACGCCCCGCGCAAGATCCTCATCGGCCGCCGGGCCACGAAAGGCCTCGGCGCCGGCGCCCGCCCCGAGATCGGCGAGGAAGCCGCACGGGAGAACGAGGAAGAGCTCCGCGCTTTCCTCAACGGCGCCCACATCGTGTTCATCACGGCGGGCATGGGAGGCGGAACCGGTACCGGCTCCGCGCACCTGGTCGCCCGACTCGCGAAGGAGGCCGGCGCCCTCACGATGGGCGTCGTCACCCTGCCGTTCTCCGGCGAGGGAGCGGCGCGCATGGAGCAGGCCCGGGACGGTCTCGAGCGCCTGCGCCGGGTCTGCGACACGACGATCGTGATCCAGAACGATAAGCTGCTCGAACTCGTGCCCCGGATGCCGCTCGATGCGGCGTTCAAGCTCGCGGACGCCTGCCTCATGACCGCGATCAAGGGGATCACCGAGATCGTGACGCGGCCGGGACTCGTCAACCTCGACTACGCCGACATCCTGACCGTCATGAAGGACGGCGGGGTCGCCCTCATCGGGCTCGGCGAGAGCGAGAGCGCGACCGACCGGGTGACCGAAGCGGTCACCGAGGCGCTCACTTCCCCGCTGCTCGGCTCCGTGGAGCTCAAGGACGCGACCGGTGCGCTCGTCCGCGTGATCGGTGGCCCGACGATGACCGTGAGCGAGGCCGAGAAGGCCGCGGCGCTCGTCGGCGGCAAGATCTCGAAGCGCGCCCGCATCATCTGGGGCTGCTCCGTCGAGAACTCCCCCGAGATGGAGAACACCATCAAGGTGCTCCTCATCATCACGGGCGTACGCGCCACCAGCCTCCTCGGTCAGAAGGGAGGCTACGCCGCCGGTGAGTCCGAGGAAGTCATCGACCTCGTCCGGTAGACGCTCGGACGCCCCGCGTCCCCGCTACCTCGGACTCGAGGTGGCGGGGGAACACCTTCCGTCCCTTTCCCCTCGCGGGTGGGAAGCGTTGCTACGCGGCCGATTCGACCCCCGGCTCGGCGTGGTCCCGTTCCGTCTCATCCGGTCGGACGGCCGATGGGCGATCGTGGAGGTCGGGCACCGGAGCGTCGCGGCGGCGCGGACCGCGTGGAACGCCTCCCTCCCCGACGGAGTCCGGCTCTCGAGCGTCCGGGCCTGGGGGACGCTGGTCGGGGCGAAACGCTGGCTCTCGACCCGGAACCGGGTCGGCTGACCGGGGCCCCTACTGGGCGGCGATCGAGAACAGCGCGACGGTCACGGAGAGCCGCGCGAGGTTCGTTCCCGGGATCGTGAGGACGACCTTGCCCAGGGCCGACGTGGCCGAGTACGTAGACGAGCAGGCAGCCGCGGTGGAGGCTCCGGCGAACCCGGAGCAGGCGGTCGTCACGCCCGGCCAGTGCTCGTTCGCGAAGGCGGCGTTCCAGGCGGCCGCATACTGGGACGTGATAGTGAGAACGACCGACGATCCCGAAGCGATCGTAAGGTGGGTGCCGCTGGAGACGAGGACGACGTTCGTCGAGATCAGACGCGAGACCAGGTTCGCGGTCATCGCCCCGGCGATCCCTGGGACCGGACCGGTGAACTCCGGCAGCCAAACGCTCAGCGCGGTCACCGCCCCCGAGGAGACGGTCGCGGAGATCGACGGGGGGTCCGCAAAGATCGGCGTGCCTCCGAGGTCGGCGTAGACGACCGACCCCTGGACGAGGGCGACCTCGGCGCCGGGGGCGTAACTGTTGCGCAGGTGCACGACGACCCCCGCCCCGAGCGGGATGGGGGTCGCGACCACCGTGTTCCCGCTCGCCCCGGTGGTCGTGTAGTTGATCTGGGCCCAGCTCCCGTTCACCGGACCGCTCAGGTACGAGGTGTCGGGGGGCGCGAACGGAGGCACCCCGTCGCTCCCCAGCGAGAGTGGCTGGGTGAGCTGCGCACCCACGTTGTTCGCGTTGGAGGCCGCTTCGAGGAGCTCGGAGAGGCGGCCGAGCTGGTTCTCGACGGCGATCTCGTGGTTGAGGTCGTTCGAGAGCATCTGGTTCGGCAGCTGCGTCGAGAGGTAGTTCGCGATGAAGGTGACGACGAGGAGGAGACCCAGCAGGGTAGCGACGGCAGCGACCTGGGCCCGGCGGCCCCGCCGCCGCCAGTTCCGGTGGGACGTCCGACGGGTCAAGTGCACCTCGCGGCGAGGGTACAATTTACCCCTGGTCTCGATATTTAGTCTTGTCGAGCGGCGCCCGCGCTCTCTCGGATGCCGTGTCGCCGCGAAACTTATCTCTCGCCCACCCTCCCGCTTGGGGGTACGGTCGGTGACATCCGAAGCGGGGCCGGTCGTCCACGTCGAGCGCGCCCTGCTCTCGGTGGACGATAAATCCGGGCTCGAGGAGTTCGGCCGGGGACTCGCCGCCCTCGGGACGGAGCTCTGGGCGACCGGCGGGACTCGCACGGCCCTGACCCGGGCCGGAGTCGAGGCCCGCTCGGCCGAGGAGCTCACCGGGATCGGCTCCTGGTTCGGGGGCCGAGTGAAGACCCTGCACCCCGGTATCCTCGGAGGTATCCTCGCGCCCCGGACCGAGGCGGGCCGGGCGGAGCTCGCCGAGCGGGGCCTCCGCTCGTTCGAGCTCGTGGTCGTCAACTTCTATCCGTTCGAACGGCACCTGGCCGAGCACCCCGATGCCACCGACCGGGAGGAGTTCGTCGACATCGGCGGGGTCACGCTCGCCCGGGCCGCGGCGAAGAACCACGCGGCCGTCGCGGTCCTGACGAGCCCCGCGGACTACGGAGACCTCCTGGCGGAGATGCGGGACCACGCGGGGTCGGTGAGCGCGGCGACCCGGGCCCGACTGGCGCAGCGTGCGTTCGAGCGGGTCGCTGCCTACGACGCGGCGATCGCGGAAGGCCTTTTCCCGTCCCCGTCCGGCGCCGACATGTTCCCGGAGACGGTCGTGCTCCGGCGCGAGGCGCTGCGGCTGCGGTACGGCGAGAACCCCCACCAGAAAGCAGCGGTCTACGCACCCCCGCACGGCTCCCGTTCCGGGTTCGCGCCGCGGGCGTTCGAGGTGCTCAAGGGCGGCTCCCTGTCGTACACCAACCTCCTCGACCTGGACACCGCGCTCGCGATCGTCGCCGAGTTCCAGCTGCCGGCCGCCGCGGTCGTCAAGCATGCGACCCCCTGCGGGGTCGCTGAGGGCAGGACGCTCGCAGAGGCGATCGGGCGCGCGATCGCGACGGACCCCGTCGCCCGATTCGGTTGTGCGGTCGCGGTGAACCGCCCCCTCGGGGCCGAGGATCCGGCGGCCCTGCACGGAGTGTTCGTCGACCTGCTGGGAGCTCCCGAGTTCGACCCGGGGGCCCGGGCGGCCCTCGAGCACCGCGCGAAGCTCAAGGTCGTACCGAGCCGCCCCGCCCCCGCCGGAGGTGCCACGTTGGGAGGCGAAGAGCGCGTTCGGACGGATCCTCATCCAGGAGGCGGACCGGCGTCAGCTCATCCTCGGGGATTTCCGGCCGGTCACCTCGGCGCGCGCCTCCCCCGAGGAGCTCTCTTCGCTCGATTTCGCATGGCGGGTGGTCCGCCACGCGAAGTCGAACGCGATCGTGCTCGCGTCAGGCCCGCAGACGGTGGGGATCGGCTCGGGCCAGCCGACGCGCGTAAAGGCCGTCGAGCTCGCCTGCGAGGTCGCCGGCGCACGGGCGAAGGGCGCGGTGCTCGCCTCCGACGCTTTCTTCCCGTTCGCGGACGGGGTCGAGGCGGCCGCCCGCGCCGGCGTCATCGCCATCCTCCAGCCCGGCGGAAGCCTGCGGGACCCCGAGGTGATCGCGGCCGCCGAGAAGGCGGGGGTCGCGATGTACTTCACGGGGTGGCGGGTGTTCCGCCACTGACCGGGGCCCGCCTCGCGAAGTACCGCCGGAGGACGCTGCGGAACTCGACCGCCCCGAGCGGACCGACCTCACGGCCCTTCTCCTGGCCCGAGTCGAGGAACAGGTACGTCGGGACGGCGTGGATGCCGTAGGAGCGGGTGACGCGCGCCGAATCGTCGATGTTCGCCGTCGCGAACTTGACCCGGCCCGCGAGACGGTTCGACAGGTCCACGAAGAGCGGCTGCGTCAGCCGGCACGGAACGGACCAGTCCGCGTAGAAGTCGACCACGACCGGGAGGGGAGAGCGGATCACCTCAACCTCGAACGTCTGATCGCTGACCTGCACCGGTCCCGTCAGCTCGAGCAACTCGGCCCCGACCGGTTCGATTTCTACCCCCGTTTTAACCCCTCGGTTCCTCTCGCGGCGGTCCGTGGCTCCCGCTCGCGAGTCCTTTCCGGCGCGTCCCGTCCCCCCCGCGGTCGCGCCGGCGCTCCTCGCCTGGTTCCGCACCCACCGACGCCCGCTCCCATGGCGGGCGGACCGGGACCCCTACCGCGTCTGGGTGGCCGAGGTCCTCCTCCAGCAGACCCGGGTGGCGCAAGCGACCCCCTACTTCGAACGGTTCGTCGCCCGATTCCCTACCGTCGAGGCTCTCGCCCGAGCCTCGGACACCGACGTCCTGAAGGCGTGGCAAGGAGCCGGATACTACGCCCGCGCTCGCCACCTCCTCGCGGCCGCTCGACACGTCGTCCGAGAACGCGCCGGTGTCTTCCCAGCGACGGTCGCAGAGTGGGAGGGGCTCCCGGGCGTGGGCCCGTACACGGCACGAGCGCTGGCGAGCCTCCTGAACGGGGTCCCGGTGGTCGCCCTGGAGACGAACGGCCTACGGGTGGCGGCCCGGTGGACCCGGGAGGAGGGGGACATCGCCTCGACCCGGGTGCGTCGACGGCTGGCCAAGGTCCTGGAAGGGGTACTGCCCCGCGATTCGGCCGGGGAGTTCAACGAGGGGTTGATGGAGCTCGGGGAAACGATCTGTCGCCCCGCCGTCCCCGCATGCCCGGAGTGTCCGGTTCGGTTTGGCTGCCGCGCCGCTCAGGAGCTCTCCAACCCCGCCGTCGTGCCCACCCGCTCGCCGATTCGCCCGAGGCCTCACGTGCGAGCCGCGGTCGTGGTCCTGGAGAAGAAGGGTCGCTGGCTGGTCCAACGGCGCCCGGAGTCCGGGCTCCTCGGAGGCATGTGGGAATTCCCGGGCGGGAAGATCGAGCGGGGGGAATCTCCCGCGGAGGCCGGTGCCCGCGAGCTCTGGGAGGAGACGGGGGTGCGGGCTCCCCCGCTCACCCCGGTCGGCGTCGTCCGCCACGCCTACAGCCACTTCTCGGTCGAGCTGCACGTCTTTCGGGGGACCCTTCCCTCGGCCCGCCGCCGAATGCCGGGCGCCGATTGTCGTTGGGTCACTCGTGAGGCGTTCGCCCGGCTCCCGGTCGCGAGAGCGACCGAGAAGATCGTCGACCGGATGCGGACGGAGGGTACAGCTTCCCCGGATTCAGGATCCCGTCCGGGTCGCACGCCGACGCGGACGGCACGGAGCAAGCGTACGCCGACGGACCCCACCTCCTGCTCGAGGAAGTCTCGCTTCAGCCTCCCGATCCCGTGCTCGGCGCTGATCGTCCCGCCGAGACGCAGGGCCCCCGTGTAAAGCGCGGCCCGGATCCGGTCCGCGGCGGGCGAGGCCGGATCGACCACGACGTTCGGGTGGAGGCTCCCCTCGCCCAGATGAGCGAAGGTGTACACCTGGACCCCTTCCCTCCGCGCGATGCGACGCACCTCCCGGAGAAGTTCGTCGACCCGGGCGGGTGGCACCGCGATGTCCTCCCGGAGGCGGGACCCCAGCTGCTCGTCCATCACGACTCCGCTCTCGCCGCGGAGGTCCCAGAGCCGGTCGGCGTCGGGGAAGACCTGAACGGGGCCCCGTACCCCGACTCCGGCGAGGGTCGCCCGGACCCGTCGGGTACGTGCATCGGCCTCCCTCTCCCCGCTCGCCTCGACCTCCAGCAGCAACAGCGAGGTGCTTCCCGCCCACGGTGCGGCCCGCGCGGCTGCGAGGCTTCGCGCCGAGTATCGGTCCAGGTACTCGACCGCAGAGAGACCCGTCCCCGCGGCCTGGGTCAAGCGCACGGCCAGCCGGCCCAGGCGCACCCGGGAGGGAAGCGGGACGATGAGGCCTCGGCGCACCGCCGGTAGGGGCGCGAGCCGTACCGTGATCTCGGTCGCGATCCCGAGCGTCCCCTCGCTCCCGATGAACATCTGCAACAGGTCCGGCCCGACCGAGCGCTTCGCCACCCGGCTCCCCGAGCCGGACCCGTTCCCCGGTCCCGAGGACGACCTCGGCTTCGCAGACCCACCGACGCGTCGGGCCGTAGCGGAACGACCGCGGGCCGGACGCGTTCGTTCCTAGGTTCCCGCCGATCGTCGCGCTCTGCCACGACCCCGGGTTCGGGGGATAGAAGAGGCCGTGGGGGCGGACGGCGTCCTGCAGCCGGGCGTTGACGACCCCGGGGCCGACCCGGGCCCACCGACCCTCCTCCGAGACCTCGTGTACGGAATCCCAGCCCCCCAGGTCCACGACCACGGAGCCGTCGTCCGGGACCGATTCCCCGTCGAGCGACGTTCCGCCGCCCCGGGGTACGAGAGGGACTTGGTGGCGGCGCGCCCACCGGATCAGCGAAACGACGTCCGTGACGTCGACCGGCGCGACGACCGCGAGCGGACGCCCCGAGAGGTGCGAACCGTCGTGCCCGGCCCCGGTCAACGTGCTCGCGTCGACCGAGACGGTCCCCCGGACGCACCGGTCGAGTGAGTTCCTCGCTCCGGCCCACCGCACGCCGGGGTCAGGGGGCCGGGAGGCTTACCGTTGAGGGAGGGTCGGCCCGAACCGCTCTTCCCCGCGACCCACGGCCTCGACGGTCGAGATCAGGTCCCGGATCGCGAAGGGGCGATGGAGGATCCCGCGGACCCCGGCGGACCGGGCGCGGGCCTCCAGGTCCGTGCTCGACTCGGGTACGACCAGCAAGGTTCGCACCCCCGGCTGCCGCTCCCGCGCCGTCGCGAGCTCGTGCGGCCACTCCTCGGTGTTCCCGTCCGCCACCAGGATCAGGACGCGAGCCTCCACCACGGCGTCGGAAGGCTCGAGGAGGTCGGCCGTGCGTACCTCCCCCAGCACCCGGTGGTGGTGAAGCCGGAGCAGTCCCCGCAGCAGCAGACGGGTCTCATCGTTCCCGCCCACAATGATGGCATCTACGGTCGGCGGTGGAGCGGCCGACCCCGAGGGGCCGGCCGGCGCTTCACTTCGCGGCGAACGGTGCTCGTTGTTGGGCATGGCGTGGCGGGCCCGGTCCCGCCGAGTGCGCGAGCCGGCCCAGGCTTAAGCCCGTATGGGTCGACCGCTCCGGGCTCGACGAAGGGCCCAGGGACCATCCCCGACCCCCCCAGTCAACTATATAGTCTGGCCACGCGATACGGATACTGGCCTCGGGCATCGGCAGGGGCGCCTCCGGGTGGCACCGTCCAAGAGACCCGGAGGAGCCCCCGCCGGTGCCTTCCCGATTCCTTTCCAGCGACAGGTTCTTTTAGCGGCGCAAGGGAGGCGAGCCGATGGCTCCTCTCTTTGGTCCTTCGGCGTCCGACCTAGAGCATCTTCGTTCCACGGTCCGCGCGCTCGGGAAGACCAGTGTCCCCGGCCTCTCAGCGGCGCTCTCCTGGCGGGAGCGCAAGACGGAGAAGCTCCTGGCGCACGAGCTCGCTCGCCCGAACACCCCCCTCGCCTACGACCCGGCCCGCCGGACGGTGCGCTGGACGGCGGCGACACCCCCGGTCCGCGCCGACGCCCCCCGCCTACGCCGCCGCCCCCGGCCGCCGCACCGCCGGTCCCCCGTGCGCCGCTCGCTCCCGCTCCTTCGTACACGCCGTCGGGGCTCAAGATACGCTGCCCACATTGTCAGGTCACCCTCCTCTCGACGGGGTCCAACGGCCTGGTCGTGTGTCCCCAGTGCGGACGACTCTCGAGCGCGCGCAGTGGGGGCATCGCCGACCCGCCCGCGTCTGCGGCTCCGCCCATGTCGCCCATGACCGGGACGACGCAGCTCTCGGACCCGTCCAGCCTGAGCGACCGGAAGTCGCAAGAGATGTTCGCGGCCTGGGTCACGAACCAACCGATCCCCTGCCCGAAGTGCCGTACGCCGCTCCGCCATCGGGGGATCAGTGTCTACGGATGCCCGTCGTGCGGGCAACAAGTGCGTTTCCCGACCCCCGGGACCCCCGCGGTCCCCCCGGGGTCAGCGCCCCCGCGGCCCGGCGCGCTGATCAGAAAGCGACCTCGCCCCGGACCTCGCGGAGGATCGCTCCCGACGCGAGCGCCTCCGCGACGCGGGCGATGTCTTCGGCCGGACTGCGGTCGCGAGCCCACGGAGCGACCCGGGTGCGGAGGGCGCGTAGGGCAGCCTCGCTCCCCTTTCCGCCGGCCTTGGGCCGCCGGAGCTCCAGGGCTTGGCCCGCGACGATCCACTCGACGGCGACGACCCTGCGAGCGTTCTCAAGCATCCGACGCAACTTGACGCCGGCCCACGGACCCATGCTGACGAAATCCTCCTGGTCGGCGGAGGTGGGCAGGCTGGCCGCGCTGGCGGGGTGGACGAGCGTCTGGTTCTCGTTCACGAGGGCCGCCGCGAGGTACTGGGGGACCATGAACCCGGAACTGACTCCCGGCTCGGGGCTGAGGAACGGGGGAAGTCCTCGGTTCAGCGCCGGATGCAGGAGGCGGGCGGTCCGCCGCTCGGAGAAGGCCGCGATGTACTGCGTCGGGAGGGCAAGGGTGTCGAGCGCGAGGGCGAGGGGCTGGCCGTGGAAGTTCCCTCCGCTCAGGAACTCGTCACCCTCGAAGATCACCGGGTTGTCGGTCACGGCGTTCAGCTCACGGCGTGCGATGTCGTCGGCGAACGCGAGCGCCAGATGCACCGACCCGAGCACCTGCGGAAGGCAACGAAGGGTGTACGGGTCCTGACCCGTCCACGTCGTCCGTGGAACGACCAGGCTGCTCCCGACGAGCAAGGCCCGGAGCGCGGAGGCGATCCGGCGCTGTTCGGGCGAGTTCCGGATCTTCTCCGAGCCGGTCGTCGAGCGACTCCGCGTTTCCCTCCAGCGCGTCGAAGGAGAGCGCAGCCGCCACGAGCGCTCCGTCCAGGAGACTCCGGAGGTCGTCGACCGCGAGAGCGAGGTAGGAGGCCATCAGGGCCGTACCGTTGAGGAGCGCCACTCCCTCCTTCTCCACCAGGGAGAGGGGTGCGATCCCTTCGCGGGCGAGCACGTCGCGGGCGGCTCCGGGACGAGTCCCGTTCGGGGGACGAACGCCCCCTCGCCCACGAGGGAGAGTGCGAGATGCGCGAGCGGCGCGAGATCCCCCGAGGCCCCGACGGACCCCTGTTCGGGGACCCAGGGCACGAGGCCCCGGTTCAGGAGGTCGAGGAGTCGGTCGATGACCTCGGGCCGGACCCCCGAATGGCCGCGGGCGAGCGAGTTTGCCCGGAGGAGGATGAGCCCGCGCACCACGTCGCGGGGAAGCGCGGGGCCCGTGCCGCTGGCGTGGCTCCGGATCAGCGAGACCTGGAGCTCCCGACGGCGGTCGGCGGGGATCGTTTCATGGGAAAGCCCTCCGAAACCGGTCGTGACCCCGTACACCGGACGGTTGGCCGCCACCACGCGCTCGACGACCCGTCGGCTGGCCGCGACCGCGGCGCGCGCCGTCGCATCGAGGGAGACGCCGCACCCACCCCGCGCGACCGCGAGGAACTGCTCGAGGGTGAGCGACCGACCGTCGAGGGGAAGGGTCTCGGTCATGGCAGAGATGCTCGAGGGGGAGGTTCGGTCCGGACGAGCACCAGAGCGGACCTACGCCGGCAGCACGAGTTCGCCGCCCGGTTTCTGCATCGAGGGGACGCGGCGGGTCTTGGCACCCTTCGCCTGCCAGAACAGCTCCGCGAACTCCTGCACCAGCTTGAGCAGCTCCTGCGCGTCGGCGAGTTGGGTCCCCTGACGGGTCTTCGACGCCTGCTTCAGGATCTTCCAGACGAGGTCGTGCACCTGCGGGAACTTCGCCGCGTGGTCTGGGGTGAAGAAGTCCCCCCAGATGACCCGGACCTCGCTCTTCACCCGCTCCGAGTGCGCTTCCTTGACCGCGGTGTACCGCGCGAGCTTGGAGACGAACGCGGTACGGTCCTCGGGCTTCGCGTCCGGCCGGGGGCGGGATGAGCTCCGCGATGAGCTGGTCCATCCGGATCACCGTGAGCGCGGCGATCTGGGCCTCGTGGGGGTCGTAAATACCGCAGGGAATATCGCAGTGGGCGTAGACCGCACGGGGAGGGAGGACGGCGTCCAAGAGACGGTTGCCGAATCCGGTTGACCAGCTGGAGGCGCGCATGTCGCCGCGAGCCCGGACGGTCGGATAAGGATGCCGGGAGCGCCGCCGGGCCCGCGCCCGTCCCACGCGCCCCCATCTCCCCCCTGGTGGCTCCGGTGGCGGAGCCGGCGCGTGGAGGTCCGCGATCGGAGCATGGTCCCCACCTTGCTTCCGGGCAATCGCCTCCTCGTCGACCTCGCGGCCTACCGTCGCCGCCCCCCGGAGGTCGGAGAGGTGGTCGTTCTTCTCGATCCCGCGGACCCGTCGCGCTGGCTCGTCAAGCGGGTGGTGGGAGTTGGGCCCGGCCGCTCATCGGAGACCGTCACTCCGTGGGTCCCCGACCTCGCAGGGCCCTCGCCCACCGACGCGCTCCCGCCCCGGAATTCGGGGGAGATGGCCCCCCTCCCTGCGCGGACGGTCTACCTGCGGGGGGACGCGGCGGGCGAGGCGCGGGACAGCCGCCATTTCGGCGCGGTCCCGTTCGAGGCGCTCGTGGGACGGGTGTACCGCCGCTACGCCCCCGTGGATCGGCGCGGTGACCTCTAGGGCCCGTACCCGGAAATCCGCAAACCTTTAACCGATGTGGCATTCCCACACATCGATGGTGACCAAGGAGGCGATCGCGGTCGTGGTCATCCTCGTGGCGGCCGGGGCCGGCGGCCTCGGGTTCGTCGCGGGGTACGAGTACAAGGTCTCTCCCGCCAATTCCCCCGGGGCGGTCACGAACTCCACCCTGGGGGTCTGGGGAGCGGGAACGCTCGATACCGTGTTCCCCGAGGTCGCGAGCGAGCTGGAGAACGAGACCCCCGGGATCTCCGGCACCGTGCAGGACTACGAAGGGTCGCTCGAGATCACGAACGCTATCGGCGCGCTGGGCGTGAGGGCCGATGTCGCGGCCGTAGCCGACTTCCGTCTCATCCCCGACCTGCTGGAGCCGAAGTACGCGGGCTACGAGGTCGTCTTCGGCGCGACGCCGGAGGTCCTCGTCTACAATCCCTCGCTACCCGCGTTCGACGGGATCAACGCGTCGAACTGGGCCGAGAAGCTCCTCCAGGACGTGACGACGCCCGGCAACAAGCCGATGGCGGTCTGGAATGCCTCGACGGACCCGAACGGCTACAACGAGATCTTCTCGCTCGAGCTAGAGGGACTGCTCTACAACGGGAGCTCGGAAACGTTCTACAACCAGCTCTACGGTGGGCCGGCCGGCTCGCCGGCCGTCCCGAATTCGGCGCGGACGATCCTCGAGGGGGAGTCGCGGGCGGCGTCGCTCCTCACGACCGGCGTCGTGTCCGCGTTCATCACCTACCGCGCCTACGCGGTGGTGAACCACCTCACCTACGTCTCGTTCAATCCGGTCGTAGGGCTGGCGGCGAACAACTCCACGGCTCTGGCGGACTACGCCAAATTGTCGACGACGATCGTGCGCGGGTCGCCGGGAACGTTCGAGACCGTGGTCCCCGCTCCGATCCTGTTCGCGGTCACGGTGCCGTCGAACGCCCCGAACCCGGCGCTGGGGGCGGCGTTCGTCCACCTGCTGCTCTCCCCGCAGGGGAGCGCGATCCTCTCGGCCGGCGGCGCATTCACCCCGGTCTTCCCGGGCTGGGCGGACCGCCCGAGCGCCCTCCCGTCGGTCGTGGCGCCGGACGCGACACCCCTGCCCTCGTGGGCGCAGGCGTTCCTCCCGTGAACGGGGAGGCCGACCCCTCGTCCCCGCCCCCGCACCGCCGGGCCTGGCGAACAGGCCCGCTCTGGCTCACGCTCCAGCTCGTGCTCTCGGGCTCGCTCCTGCTGCTATTCCTCCTGCCGATCGGCGCCCTGTTCACTTACGCGCCCCTCTCCGACCTCGCCGCGAACGCCGGGGATTCCGCCGTCCGGGCCGCCCTCTGGCTCACGTTCTTCGCGTCGGGGATCGCGGTGCTCGCCGCGGTCGTGTTCGCGATCCCCATGGGGTACCTTCTCGCCCGGCGTTCGTTCCCCGGGAGAACGGTCGTGGAGTCGCTGGTCGCCCTCCCGGTCGTGGTCCCACACCTCCTGGTCGGGTTGGGCCTCTTCCTGCTGGTCATCCCCGGCACCCCGCTCTACCGGTTCACGGAGGCGATCGGTTTCCCGGTCTACTACACGATCTGGGGCGTCGTACTCGTGATGGTCTTCGTGAGCGCGCCCTACACGGTCCTCGCGAGCGAGCTCTCCTTCCGGGCCGTCGACGGCCGGGTCCTCGAGGCGGCCCGCTCCCTCGGGGCCGGGAGCGCGACCGTGTTCCTCACCGTCACGTTCCCGCTGGCCCTCCGCGGGATCGTCGCCGGTCTTCTCCTGACGTGGGCCCGGGCGGTGAGCGAGATCGGGGGCCTCCTCATCCTCGCCTATGCCGTCTACCCCGCCGGACCGTACAACGGTCCGGTGAGCCTCGACGATCTCGGTGTACATCTACAACCTGTTCCAGATCGGCGACCTCGCCGATGCGGCCGCGGTGAGCTCGTTGTTCCTCCTGGTCGCCTTCGCGCTCTTCCTCGTCGTTCGGCTCGGCGAGCGCTCCGGCTGGCTTCCGTGGCGCCGCGGGGAGCTCTCGCCATGAGCCACTGGCGCGTCGAGGACCTCACGACCGAGCTCGGCCACTTCCACCTGGGACCGGTCGATCTCGAGGTCGCTCCCGGCGGCGCGGTCGCGGTCCTGGGAGCCTCCGGGGCCGGGAAGACCACCCTCCTCCGGACCCTGGCCGGGTTCCTTCCCGTCCGGAGCGGCCGGGTGCTCCGCGACGGCGAGGACATCTCCGACTGGCTCCCCGAGGAACGAGGTCTCGGCTACGTGCCCCAGGGCCTGGGACTGTTTCCCCATCGGACCGTGGCGCGCAACGTCCGCTACCCCATGGAGCTGCGTGAGCGTGCGGATGCCGAGGGCCGGACCCGCGACCTGCTCCACCGGTTCCGTCTGTCCCACCTCGCCGATCGGTATCCGGCGCGGTTGAGCGGCGGCGAGGCCCAGCGGGTGGCCCTTGCCCGGGCCCTCGGGGCCGAGCCGGAGCTGGTCCTCTGGGACGAACCGTGGCAGGCGCTCGACGTGCTGGCCCGGCACGAGCTGGGGGAGGTCCTGCACGACCTTCGGGAGTCCGAAGGGGTACCCGTCGTCGTCGTCACCCACGACCCGGCGCTCGCCTTCTCGCTCGCCGACTCCTTCGTCGTGCTCCAAAGCGGCCGGGGGCTCGCTCCGTGCGACGCCGCGACCCTCCTGCAAGCCCCGACCGACCCGTTCGTTGCCCGGTTCGTCGGGTTCGAGAACGTCTACGACCGGACCGCCCTGGAGAGCGCACGGTCGACCCCGCTCGGTGCGTGGCTCCTGGAGCGAGCCGGGCCGGGTGGGGTCGCCGTCTCGACTCCCTCCCTCGCCGGGTCCGGGGCCCCGGAGCGACCCTGGGAAGGGGTCGTCCGCAGTGCGCGCCCGAGCCCGCACGGCCTCACGGTGGAGGTGACGAGCGCAGGGCTCTTGGTGACGCTTCGGGTACCTCCTCCCGTGACGCCACCGTTCCCCGTCCTCGGCCAGCGGGTCCGGTTCGGCATCGCGCCGGAGGAAGTGCATTCGTTGGGCGGAGACCGGCCGGCGGGGTCGGTGGGGCGATGACCGCCCGACCGAGCGCGGTCACCGCCACGGACGTGGCGCTCCTGCGGGCTCTGGAGCGAGAGCGCTCCGTGGTCGACGCGAGCCGACGGGTGGGGATCACCCGGGACCGTGCGACGTACCGGCTCGCCCGCCTCGAGCGAGCCTTCGGCGGACCCGTGGTCCAAAGCGAACGAGGCGGCCGTGGCCATGGGGGGACGAGCCTGACCTCGCTTGGGGACCGGATCGTCCGCCAGGGGTTCGACTCGGTCGAGCTGCTCGAGTCCCGACCCTGGGCTCCGCTCTCGCGGCCGAACCTCCTCCACGGAGTGTACCGCGGCCGCCCCGCCCCCGCGGTGGCCGTGGGGCCGGGCCTGTCGCTCCGGGTGGCGTTCGTGGCCGACGAAGGAGCGTCCGTCTCCGTGCTGCTCGACCCCGAGTCGGTCCTGGTCGCCCGCCAGAGATTCGCCTCGAGTGCCCGGAACGTCCTCCCCGCCGTCGTCGACTCGGTCCAGCGTGGCCGCTCCCCCCGGGGGACGACCCTCGTCGTCCGCGTGGGCGCCTACCGGCTCCGCATCGCGGTCACGGAGGAGCCGGTCCGCCAGCTCCGGCTCCGCCCGGGGGCGCACGTCTGGCTGTACGTGAAGGCGACCTCGTTGCGGCGCGTCGGCCCGCCCCGCCGACCTACTCGCGGATCCCCTCGGTCGTGAGGGAGAAGACGGCCTCGCCTTCCGGGAGGTTCGGCGAGTCGATCAGGCGCGCGATCCGCCGCGGCGGCTTCGATTTCCGCAGATAGACCCGGTACGTGGCCGCGTGCGCGACGATGTTCCCGCCGATCGGACGGGTCGGGTCACCGAACAGGATGTCGGGGCGCGCAGAGACCTGGTTCGTCACGACGATCGAGGCATTGTAGGTGTCCCCGAACCGCAGGAGCTCGTGAAGGTGCTTGTTGAGGAGCTGCTGGCGGGGGGCGAGCTCCGCGCGGCCGAGGTACTCGGCCCGGAAGTGGGCGGTGAGCGAGTCGACGACGAGGAGCCGGATCGGCTTGTCGCGGGCGAGCTCCTGGGCCTTTTGGACGAGGAGCATCTGGTGGTTCGAGTTGAACGCGCGCGCGACATGGATGTGGGCGAGCGCCTCATTCGGGTCGAGCCCGACTCCCTTCGCCATGTCGACGATCCGCTCGGGGCGGAACGTGCTCTCCGTGTCGATGTAGACGACCTCGCCGAGCAGGCCGCCCTGCGCGGGGGAAGCTGGACGTTGACCGCGATCTGGTGCCCCAGCTGGGTCTTGCCGCTGCCGAACTCGCCCGAGAACTCGGTGATCGCCTGGGTCTCGACCCCGCCGCCGAGCAGCTCGTCGAGCGATTTCGCGCCGGTCGTGATGCGGCCGAGCTTCTTCCGCCGCTCGAGGAGCGAGGTCCCGCTCTCGAAGCCTCCCACGTCGGCCTTCCGTCGTGCCTCCGCGATGATCTTCTGGGCGGTCGCGGTCCCGATCTCGGCGGCCTCGGCGACGTCCCCCGGGGAGGCGACCGCGAGCTCCATGAGGTCCGTGTAGCCGGCCTCGCGGAGCTTGTCGGCGATCGTGCTCCCGATCCCGGGGAGGTCCTCGAGGGAAAGCGCGGGTTTCGGCTCGGGTTTCGGCTCGGAAGGGGCGTCGGCGTTGCCCGGTCGGGCAGGGGTCTTCGGCGGCACGAGGAGGTCGACCGGCCCGGGGGGGATAAGCGTGGGGGAGGGGTCGCGGAACGGTGAAGGATGCTCCCTATCCGGGAGGGCCCGTCGGCACGAACGGCTGACCCGTGAGGCGCTGGTAGACGGTCGTGTACAGCCGGCTCACTTCGTCCACGAGGAGGGGAGGAAGGGCGGGGATCGGGGGTTCCTCCGCGTGCGCCGTCCGGGCCTCCTGGAGCTGGGCGTAGTAGCCGGTCGACCGGTAGTGCTGACGGACGAACTCCTTCGAGAAATCGACGTGACGTCCCCGCTCGTAGGCGGCCTTGTCCCAGAACCGGTCCTCGTCCGCCGTACCGAAGGTGTCGACAATCCGCAGGGTTCCCTCCGCGTCGACCCCGAACTCCTTCTTGCCGTCGACGTGGATCAAGCCGCGGGGACCGATCTCGGCCTGGATCGCGGCGTCGACCTTGAGCGCGGTCTCGCGGATCCGGTCGAGGTCCGAGCGCTCGAGCGCCGCGAGCTCGAGCGCTTCCGCCGTCGTCAGCAACCGGTCCACCGGCTCGAGCTTGGTCGTGACCTCGAAGTGGGGCTCGGGGAGCGGGAGTCCGTACTCGAGCTTCCGTCCGGCCGGGAATCCGAGGTCGGCCGCGGAGACCGTGCCCGACCGGACCCGGTCCCACATCGAGCCGGCGAGGTAGTACCGCACGATCACCTCGAGGGGTACGAGGTAGTTCTTCGGGTGCGGGCCGAGGGAGCGAGGGTTCGGGATGACCCGGACCCGCTGGACCCGCATGGAGGTGGGACCGGAGAGCCGGAGAAAGTGGTGCGGGACGCCGAGCCCCGAGCAGGTCGCGAACCAGAAGGCGGCGGTCCGGTTGAGCGTCTCCCCCTTGTGGGGGATCGAGCTCGGGATGTGCTTGTCGAAGACCGAGATGTCGTCCGTGAAGCGGAACTCGAGCTCGGTCGGAGAGACCTCGTAGACCTCCTTCACCTTGCCACGTCGAAGGTACTTCGGGCCCGGAGCGGCCCCGGGCGCGGGGGATTGGGCCATCGGCGGCCGACGAAGGCGGGACGGCTTAAGGTTGCGGGGCCGGCCCGCTCACAACGAACGGGCGTGGCGGGCCGTGATCGGCCGGAATCCCCGTTTGGCGTAGAAGCGACTCGCGATCTCGTTCTGCGCCGGGAACTCCGCGATGACGACACCGGCCCCCTTCGCCTTCAGTGCGGCGGAGGTCTCCTTGAGGAGGAACTCCCCGACGCCGCGGCGGCGGTACATGGGGAGCAGGTAGATGTCGAGGATGACCCCCTCGACCGGCGGCACGTAGAACGGGCGCTCGCGGATGACCGCCTGGACGAAGCCGACGACCTTGTCCCGGTCCGAACCGACCCCTTCGGCCGCGAGCACGAGGGCCTTCGGGTCGGCGATGCTCGCCTTCAGGACCTCGCGGGCCTGGTTCTCCGCATCGTCCCGGACGCGGAGCAGGGGGTCGAACTCCTCGTTGAGGCGCTTCAACCGAAGGAGGAGCGGCACCAGCACCGGAATGTCCGCGGACTTGGCCGGACGGAGGTGGATCGGTATGGGGGGGCCATCGCTCGGGGTGCCGGCCCCGGCCGAGGCGTCGCCGGCGGGCGTCATTCGCTCCCCCCGCGCACCACCGTTCCGGCGCGGGGCATCGCCGGGGTCAGCCGCGAGCGGAGCAGCGCTCGGACGAGACGGGCCGCGCGTCCCATCCGGACCCGGGCACGCTCCAGGTACTCGTCGTGGCTCAGCTTGTGCCGGGCGAGTCCCTTCGCCACCGCGGCATCGGCCGCCGCCGCGGCCACGTACGGGAAGACCTCGGTCTCCTCCATCGTCGGGAGCAGGTGCGTCGGGGAGAGCCCGCGGTCGGCCGCGTGGCGGGCCAGTTCCCGGGCCGCCGCGAGAACGACCTCGTCCGGGATCGAGCGCGCCCGGGCATCCAGGATGCCGCGGAAGACCGCCGGGAAGATGAGGGAGTTATTGACCTGGTTCGGGAAGTCCGACCGGCCGGTCGCGACGATGGCTGCCCCGGCGGCCCGGGCCACGTCAGGCCAGATCTCCGGGACCGGGTTGGCGAGCGCGAAGACGATCGGGTCCCGGGCCATCCGGCGGACGTGCTCGGCGCGGATGGTGTTCGGGTTCGGCGTGGAGGCTGCCAGGAGTACATCCGCCCCGTCCAGCGCGGCCAGGAGGTCGCCGGACCGGCCGCCGCCGTTCGTCGTGAGAGCCAGCCGGAACTTCCAGGGGTTATGGAGCTCGAGCTCGTCCATGTCCGGACGGTCGGCATGGAGGACCCCCCGCTGGTCGACGAGGGTGAGCCGGTGCGGGTCGTGCCCCAGCGCGAGCAGGAGGCGCGCGGTCGCGATGTTCGCGGCGCCGGCTCCCAGGAGGACGGTCCGCGTCTCCCGGACGCTCCGATGGGTCAGGGTGAAGGCGTTCAGGAGGCCCGCGATCGTCGCGGCGGCGGTGCCGAGCTGGTCGTCGTGCCAGACCGGGATCGGGAGGCGATGCTGCAGCTCTTCCAAGATCCCGAAGCATTTCGGGGAGGCGATGTCCTCGAGGTTGACCCCGCCGAACGCGGGGGCGATCCGCTCGACGGTCGCGATCAACTCGTCCGGGGATCGGGTCCGGATCGGGAGCGGGACCGCGTCGACCCCCCCGAGCCACTTGAACAGGAGAGCCTTGCCTTCCATGACCGGTAGCGCGGCCTCGGGGCCGATATCGCCGAGCCCCAAGACCCGCGAGCCATCCGTCACGATCGCGATCGTGTTCCAGCGTCCCGTCAGTTCGAACGACTCGTCGGGGTTCGCCTGGATGGTCCGGGAAACCTCCGCCACGCCCGGCGTGTACCATAGGGCGAAGTCCCGCAGGGACCGTCACCGGCACCTTCGGCACGGTCTCGACCTTGCCGGCGTAGAACCGGGAGAGCTCCACGGCCCGCCGGCCCAGCTCCTCGGTCTGTCCGCTCCCCCGCGCCGCGCCGCGGCTCGTCCGCCGGACCCGACGGGCGTCGCGAGCCGCCTCCACGGGTGCCGGGGCGCTCTCGGCCATCGCGGGGATTCACCGAGGGGGCCTTTATTAACACTTTCGCGGAGACGAGCGCAGGGTTCGGCAATTGACGGTACCTTGGCCAAGGGCGCTCGGGGGCGGGTTGACGTGATAAGTAGACCGCGCGGCCTACGACCGCGCACGCCATGACGAACGAGCCCGAGAGCTTGCCCCACCCGTACCTGCGACCGCCGCGCACCGGAGCGGTTCCGCTCGTCGCTCCGACCGAGCTCGCTCGACTGCTCGCCGCCGACGACCCACCCCTCCTGGTCGACGTTCGGCCGGACCGGGAACGGCGGATCGTACAGCTCGCGGGCGACCGGGGGATCCCGCTGGAACGGCTCGAGAGCGCTCTCGGGGGCCTCCCCCGCGATCGAGCGATCGTGACGTACGACCACCTCGGATTCCGCGCCCGGGAGGCCGCCGGTTTCCTTCTCTCCCGCGGATACCCCCGCGTCGCGGCCCTAGAGGGGGGTCTGGACGAGTACGCCCGGCTCGTCGACCCGGGGTTGGCGCGCTACCTGCCGGATGCGCCGACCCCCGGCCTTCGACTCCGGCAGCTCCCCCGCCCCGACACGGGCTGCCTCAGCTACTTCCTCGGTGACACCGAGGCCCGCGCCGCGGTCATCATCGATCCGGGGATCGACCCCGACCCGTACCGGGCGCTGCTGCGGGAGGGGGATTGGAAGCTCGTCGCGATCGTGGAGACGCATACCCACGCCGACCATCTCGCCGGCCACGCCCCGCTCCACGCCGGGACCGGCGCTCCGATCTTCACGAGCCACTTTTCCCCCGCGGCCTACCCCCACCGTCCCTTGTCCGAGGGCGAGGGGGTCCGCTTCGGGAGCGAGGAGCTGACGGTCCTCGAGACGCCCGGCCACACCCTCGACCATCTCACGCTGCGCGTCCGAGACAAGGTGCTCACCGGGGACACCCTCCTCCTCGGCTCGTGCGGTCGGACGGACCTCGGCGGGGGTTCGGCGGACCAGCTGTACGAGAGCCTGATGGAGAAGATCCTGCGACTGCCCCCCGAGACCGAGGTCTACCCCGCCCACTACGGCGGACGCCATGCACTGCCCGACCGGTACGTCTCCACGCTCGGGTTCGAACGCGCTACGAACGAGGCGCTGGCCCAGGGTTCCCGGCAGGAGTTCCTCCGGTACATGTCCGAGGGGTGGCCGCCCAAGCCCGCGGACTTCGACCGGATTGTGGCCGCCAACCTGGCACAATGACCGGGCGGGCTCACCCCGGAAGTCGGGCGGAGAGGACCTCGGGCCCGCTCGGGCCCACGAGCACCGTGTGCTCGGCCTGCGCCACGAGCCCGTGGCCCTGCTCCAGGAAGACCGGGTAGGTCTGGAGCCACCGCCGTGCGCGCCGCAACGCCTCGCGTTCCGGCGGGGTGGCGACCCACCGGACGGTGAACGGCAGGGTCCGGAACCGGGCGAAGAGACCCGCGAGTATCGGGTCCGCGCTACCGGGGTCGGAGCGGAACCGCTGGATGTTGCCGAAGGGGCCGTTCTCGATATGACCGACGCCGTTCGTGGCGAACGGCTCGATCGCGACCACTTCGCCCTCCACGAGGGCATCGTCGCTGCGGCCGGGAACATTCGGGATCGACTTGCCGGCATGCAGCAGGTACCGCTCGATCGAGTGGCCCGTCAGGTCCTCCACCGGCTTCAATCCCCGGGCCCGGATCGCCCGGGCGATCGCCCGGCTGATGTCGTCCACCCTCCCCCCGGGCCGCACTTGGGCGATGCCCTCCCGGAGCGCCTCCCGAGCCGCGCGGATCAGGTTCTCGTGCCGGTGGGTCCCGCCGACCTCGACCGTGTCCGCGGTGTCGGCGATGGCCCCGTCGAGGTGGGCCCCGACATCCACCTTGACCAGGTCGCCCGCGACGAATTCGACGGGGTCGTCCGGGTCCGGCGTGAAATGGGCGGCCTCCACGTTTCGGGAGAGGTTCGCGGGGAACGCGGGTTGGGCACCTCCGTCCCGGATCTCGGCCTCGATCGCCTCGGCAACGTCCCTGCGCCTCGCGCCCGGCACGACGAGCCGGAGCCCGAGCTCGCGGGCCCGGGAGGCGATGCGACCCGCCTCGCGCCACCGGTCGAGCTCGTCGGGAGAACGGGGCATGGTCACCGTCGCAGGGGACGGGGCGGGTCGTCCCGGAGGTCCACGAGGGTCGAGGGGCGGCCGGAGGGGGCGGGATGAGCGGGGACGTAGACCGCGACCTGGCTTCGGAAGGCCCGACGGGCCGCATCGACCGTACGGCACGGAAGCGCTCCGTGACGGTTCGCGCTCGTGGCCACGATGGGGCCGACCCGACGGGCCAGTTCGCGGGCGACGGGGTGGTCCGGGACCCGGGCCGCGAGGGCGCCCCCCGGCGGCACCACCGAGGGAGGAAGGCGGTGCGTCGCCCAGGGAGATGGGCGGACCAGCACGGTGTACAGGTCCGGGGAGGTGGCGTCGCGCCCAACGCCGGGCCGCGGGCGTCAGGTCCGCCCACTCCTCGACCTCCTCGGTGGAGCTCAGCGCGACCGAGAGAGGTTGCCCCGCCGGACGCTCCTTCAGGGCCTCGAGTCGGGCGACCGCGCGCCGGTCCGTCGCCCGCGCCCCGAGCCCGAGGAGCGTGTCCGTCGGGTAGACCACCAACCTGCCGGCGGCGAGCGCGCGCGCCGCCGTGGCGACCCGCGCGACCATCTGCCTAGAAGTACTCCTCACCGACCCGGGAATACGCCTGGTACTCTTCGGGCGTGAAGTAGAGGGCGAGCTCCCGCGCGGCGGACTCGGGGGAGTCGGAGGCGTGGATGAGGTTGGGCGTCATGCCGAGGGCCCAGTCGCCTCGGATCGTCCCCGGGGCGGCCGTCTGCGGGTTCGTGGCGCCCACGAGGAGGCGAACGACCGAGGTCGCCGACCGGCCCTCGAGCGCCAGCGCGACGACCGGCCCGGACGTGATGTGTTGGATCAGGGCGGGGTAGAACACCTTGCCTTCGTGCTCGACGTAGTGACGCTGCGCGAGCTCCGGCGCTACCCGGAGCATCTTGGCCGCCACGATTCTTGAGTCCCTTCGCCTCGAGCCGACCGAGCAGCGCACCGACGAGCCCCCGGCGAACGCCGTCCGGCTTCACGATCACGAGCGTGCGCTCGACGTTCCCCTCCGCCATCGGGTTCGCCGAGGCGCGGGGGGAGTAAAGCTTTCCCGGCAACTGGGCGGCCGCCCTCGGCGGCCCGCTTTATCCTGCGTCGCGGTCGGTCGAGAGGTGTCGCCCCCCTCCCGCCGCCGGGCCGAGATCGCCCGGCTCGTCCCGGACGTTCGACCGGTCCGCCGCGGCCTACGAGCGGGGACGCCCGGGGTACCCGCCCGAGGCGATCCGGTTCCTGGCCCGGGAGTTCGGGCTCGGGCCGGGCTCGACGGTCGTCGAGCTCGGGAGCGGCACCGGGAAGTTCACGCGGGCCTTGCAGGCCACCGGGGCCGCGATCGTCGCGGTCGAACCCCTCGAAGGCATGCGCCGGGTGTTCCACCGACAGCTCCCGGACGTCCTCGTCCTCCCCGGCCGCGCCGAGGAGATCCCGCTCCCCGACGGGGTCGCCGACGCGGTATTCGCGGCCCAAGCCTTCCATTGGTTCCGGGGCCGGGTGGCCGTCCGCGAGATTGCCCGGGTACTTCGCCCGGGGGGCGGGCTCGGGCTCGTGTGGAACAACCGCGACCGACGGCTCCCCTGGACCCGCGAGCTCAACGACCTCCTCGACCGGTACGGTCTGCGACGGTCGTACCGCGACGGGGACCTCTGGGAACCCCTGCGGCGACCGACCTCGCCGTTCCTCCGACCGAGGAAGCGCAGGTTCCCGGGCGTCCAGCGCACCACTCCCTCCGAGATCCGCAACCGGCTCCTCTCCGCGAGCGTCATCCAAGCGCGACCGCCCCAGGTCCGCCGGCAGGTCGTGGCGAGGGTCCGGGAGATCCTGGCGGCCGACCCGAGGACGCGAGGACGCCGCGTGCTCGACGTACCCTACGAGACCGACGTGTACTACACCCGGCGCTCCCACCGCCGGTCCCCACGTCCCTAGTCGGCCCGTGCGTCGCAGACGTCCCTCCACCGACAACCCGCGCACTTCGCAGGAGAGGGGCTCGCCCGGCCGTCGTAGGGCCGGTCGACCTCGGCCCGCAGGGCGAGGAGCTGCTCCCGGGCGCTCCGGTCCCACGGCACCCGGAACTCTCCCCCGTCGCCGTATCGGAGGACTCCGAACGGGGGCGCAACCCCCGTGGTCTCCTCGACCAGGAGACAGTAGGCCCACACCTGGACCCGGTGCGACGGGAGCGGACCGCGAGAGGGAGCATCGCGACTCTTGACTTCCACCGGCACGACCTGCCCGCTCGCCAGGCGGCGAAGCTCGTCCGGCCGGCCCGCGATCGCATAGCGCTGGGAGCGAAGCCGCGGACCGCGGTCGGGGAGCTCGTCGGCCGCGAGCAAGGTCCCGTACCGACCCTCTCGCTGTCGGATCCCCAGCGCCCGGAGGCCGACGAGGACCGTCAGGACCCCGACGAGCACCGCCCCCAGCGCGAGGAGGGTCAGAAGACCAGCCACAGGATCCCTCCGAGGGCGACCAGCGACCCCATCGCGACGAGAACCCAGTACCGACACCCCCCGCTCCGCCCGGATCCGGGTCGCGTGGAGGGTTCGGGCGTGGTACCGCACCCCGGCCTCCGCCCGACGAACCCCCTCGACGCTCGGGCCTCCCGGTGGCGGATGGGTGCGATACCAGTGCGACCGCGGGCAGTAGGCGTAGTCCGCCAGGTCGGAGGGAGAGGTGCCCCGAACCGGGGTTCGGCCCATGTCGGGCGGCGAGGGCGCCCGGAAGGACTTACCGATTCGCTTCGAGGCGAGAGGTGAGGGGAAGCCGGCCTACGGCTTTGCCGGCGGGGACTCCGCGGACTTCTTCGCACGGGTTCTCGGCTTCGGCTTCTGAGGGGTCTCGGCCGCGGCGTCGGCCGGCGCCCCCTCCTTCGGGGAGGTGCGCGGTGCGGGCTTCTTCGCCGGTGGAGACGAGACGGCCGATACCGCGGCGGCGGGCGCCGGGCCGGCGGGGGTCGCGGGAGTCTCGCCTCCGGTCGGAGCCGGGGGGGGCTTCGGGACCCGCACCTTCGCGGCAGGTTTCGCGGGCAGGGCCGCGGCGGCTCGCGCCGCGGTGCGGGAGGCTTCGCTCGACCGGTCGGCCGCGCGCTTCAGCGAATGGGCTCGGGTCCATTTGAGCCGATGACCGACACGCCCGAGGTTGAGCTGCTGCTTGCGGCAGGAGGACGTATCGAAGTGGTAGACGGTCCCGTCGCGCTTGACGTACATCGACCCGGTCCCGGGTTCGATCTCGGCGGCGCAGAAGGAGCACTGGCGTTTCACGACCATGGTACGCCCCTACCGAACGGAGAGTTTGCGGGCTTCCCGCGCGGTCTCTCGAAGGATGAGCACGTCCCCGAGCCGGATCGGCCCGGCGACGTTGCGGGTGATGATCTTTCCGCGGTCGCGACCGGCCAGGACCCGGACCTTGACCTGGGTCGCTTCCCCGGCCATGCCGGTGCGGCCGACGAGCTCGACCACTTCGGCCGGCGACCCCTTGTCCTCCGCCACGGTCGGTTCCTCCCGTCCCGGTCCCCTACTTCTTCAGGTTCGGGAACTGGCTGACGAGCTCGTCCAGCAGCCCCTTCGCCTCGCCGGGCTCGACGATCGCGACGCTCGCCGCAGACTTCGAAAGTCCGGCGGACTGGCCGAGACGCTGCTTCTTGGGAACGTAGAGGTAGGGGATCCGCTTCTCCTCGCAGAGCATCGGGATGTGGACGAGGATCTCGACCGGGTCGACGTCCTCGGCCATCACGACGAGCTTCGCCTCGGAGCGCTCGCTCGACTTGGTGACCTCGTTGGTCCCGACGCGCACCTTGCCCGTCTCGCTCGCCACCTGGACGAGCTGCAGGGCTTTGTCGGCGACGTCGCTCGGCGTCTCAAATCGCACGTAAATCGGTCGCGCCATGGTTCCTCGCGTCAGCGGAACCCCCGAGTCGGGGGGTCCTCGGCTCACGGGTGGGGCACTGGGTAGAGCCTTCGATATTTAAGCGTGCCCGCGGTGCCCGTAGCCTCCGCGCTCGCGGCCCGCCGCTTTAGCCGGTCGGGGTCGAAGAGGCGGTGAAGCTCGCGGGTGCCACCGCCGGGTGGGCGGCAAAGTACGCTCGCGTCGGGGCCAGCCGGCGGTCGAGCGCCTCGACGACCGCGCTCTTGAGGTCCTGGGGATGCAGCCCGCCGGTCGTCCACGCCTCCAGGAACGAGGGCTCGGTCTCGAACGCGACGGGCCCGCCGTGCTTCGGGGCCCGCACGACCTCGAGCCGCCCTTCCCACGGGAAGACAATGTACCGGACGATCTCGACGATCGCGTTGCCCTCCACCGTCTTCGCCGGACAGAAGGCCCCGGCGATGCGCGCCGCGATCGTCGCTCGGTCGGCGGGGATGGGAATCCCGGTCTCGGGGTCGGATTTCGACATCTTCCGCTGGAGGGCCCCTTCGGCGGGGTCCATGCGGCCGCCTCCCTTCAGCGAGGAGAGCAGGGGCGTGTGGAGTGCCGTGGGGACCGGCCAGCCGTAATGGTGAGCGACCTCGCGGGCGAGCACGTGCGCCCGCCGCTGGTCCATCCCCGCGTAGGCGAGGTCGACCGGTAGTTCGAAGATATCGGCGGCCTGCATCGCCGGGTAGAACAGCTTGGAGGTGTCGAGGCTCCCTTCCTCTTCCGACCGGCCGAGGATCGACATCGCCCGCTTGGTCCGGGCGAGGCTCGTGACCTTCGCGACGCGCACGACCCGGGCCCAGTAATCCGCAGAGCCGGTGAGCTCGTGCGACCACCGGTAGCGGACGCGGGCCGGGTCGGCGCCGAGGGCCGCGAAGCCGGCCTCCATGTACCGCCCACTCGCCCGGATCCGTTCGAGGTCGCCGCCGAGCTTGTCGTTGATCCAGGCGTGCCAGTCCGCGAGGAACACCGTGACGTCGAACCCCGCCTCCGCGAGGTCGAGGATCTTGCGTGCGGTGATCAGATGGGCGACCGTGAGGGAGCCCGACGGCTCGAACCCGATGTAGGCCCGCGGGTGGTCGTGGCTCGCGAGGAGGGACCGGAGATCCTCCGGGGTGAGCACTTCGACGGCATGGCGGGTGACCCGGTCGACACGCTCCTCGAGGTCCACGGGCGGGGAGGAGACGGCTCGGTATTTATCGAATGTCGAGAGCGGCGCTGGGACGTACTTCCCTCGGGGGGACATATTAAGCCCCCCAGCGCGCTAGTTGCACTCCCGAGCGGCTATGGAGGGTACGGCGGACAGCGCGACCACGGTGAGCCTGCCGGCCCCCTCCGCGGCCGCGGTCGGGTTGGCCACCGCGTTGGGGGTCCCCCCGGGGGTCGCCGAGGCGCTCCTCCGCGCCGGGCACACGACGCCCGAGGCGGTCGGTACAGCTCTCGGACGCCGCGTTGCGCGAGGCCGGGGTATCTGCCGCGGACGTGGCGCGACTCAAGGCCGTTCCTCCGTCCTCCTCCCCCCGGACTCGGAACAGATCGTCGAGAAGTGGGTCGGGACGATGCGCCGCCCGGAACGGAGTCGCAAGCATCGAGTCTCGGTCGCTCCCAAGGGATCGACCGATGTCCTCCGCAAGTGGGTCGGCGGGGACGACCGGGCCATGGAGGATTGGATCCGCTCCTCGGAGGAGGCCCGGCCGCTCGCGACGGTCGCCTCGGCCGCCCCCCCGAGCCGTACCGCCCCGCCCGAAGCCGCCTCCACAGCGGCCCGACCGATCGACCCCACCATGATCGCCGGTCCTGGAACGGGAGGAAACCGTCGTTCGGTGGCTCACCGGGCTCCTGGACCGGGTGAAGTCCGACCAGTTCGACCCGTCGACGCTGATCCAAGAGTCGCAGGACCTGCACCGGCAACTGTTCGACGAGCGGGGCCGGCGAAAACAGCTCGAGGACGAGATCGAGCACGTCAAGCGGGGCTCGATCGCCGTCATCAAGTACGTCCGATCGCACGAGGCCAAGGAGCGAGAGTCGGCGGTCCGCGCGAAGGAGGACGAGCTCGCGGAAATGAAGCTCCGGCTCCTCGCGCTCCAAGGTCCCGACGGAATCCGGGGGTCGCCGGTCTCCGGCCCGGAGCCGCCGGGGGCCGGCGCCTCGCCCCGCGCAGCGGCCGACGCGGCGGAGAAGGTCGCCCGCGAGGTCGACGCGCGGCTCCGGGAGGAATTCTCCAACCGGGAGCACGAGTACATCGAACGGGAGACCGAGCTGCGGCGCCGCATGGTCCAGCTCGAGGGAGAGGTGCGGAACCTGCGTTCGGAGACCGAACGCGGCCGCGAGCGGGTCGAGATGCTCTCGGGCGGCCCGACCGCGCTCTCGGAGGAGGTCAGCAAGCGCCTCGAGGAGGCCGACTCCCGCGAACGAGACCTCGTCGCGCGCGAGAACGCGCTCCGCACCCGTTTCGAGGAGATCCGGATCCAGTCGGACGAGATGGAGCGCCGCCGCTCCCCGCTCGAGTTCAAGGAGCGCGAGCTGGGCGTCTACGAGGAGCGGCTCGCGACCCGCAAGCAGGCGCTCGACCTGGAGGCCCGACGGCTCGAGGAGATCCGACGCGAGGTCGCCGCGACCGGCAGCGTCGGCGCCTCCGACGAGGGCCGACGGCTCGAGGACCTGCGCCACCAGCTGACCCAGAAGGAACAGGAGCTCCACGCACGCGAGTCCGCCCTGCACGAACGGATGGGCGAGCTCGAGAAGCTCGCCGGCAAGGCGGCCGAGGTCGAGGCCGACCAGATGCACCGGGAGGCCGTCGCCGACGTCCAGGAGGTCAAGGTCAAGAGCGGCGTTCGCCGCCTCGACGACCTGGTCTATGGCGGGTTCCCCGTCGGCGCCCAGATCCTCGTCAACGGGCCGGCCCACACGGGCAAGGATGTGCTGGCGCGGATCTTCTCGGCGGAGGGGCTCAAGCTCGGGATCCCGTCGATCTGGGTCGTCACGGACAAGACGTGGGGCCAGGTGAGGGAGGACCTTACCGGACTCTTCCCCGGCTACCCGGAGGCCGAGAAGAACGGCATGATCCGCTACGTGGACATGTACTCCCGGAGCGTCGGCTCGACCCAGTCCGGCCCCGGGGTGCGGTTGCTCTCCTCGACCGACAAGGCGGTCCTCGACCAGCTCGCCTCCACCGTGAACGGGTTCTCGGAGGAGCTCAAGGCGCGGTATCCGGCCTATCGGCTCATCTTCGAGACGGTCTCGACCGTCACGGCCTACCTCGACACCTCGGCCACGTTCCGGTTCCTCCAACCGTTCGTCGGCCGCCGGAAGATCGACGGAGCGGCAGCCTACTACGTCCTCGAGACCGGCATGCACACCGAGGCCGACCTCGAAACGCTCGAGCACATGGTCGACGGGTCGATCAACCTCAAGGTGGAGCAACTGAAGACGTTCCTCTCGGTGCGCGGGGTCGGCGAGGCCCAGTCGCGCGCCTGGATCGGCTACACCTTCACCAAGCGCTCGCTCAACCTCGGTTCCTTCAGCCTCGACCACATCCGCTGAGCCCTCCGGACCGAGGACGGGGCCCCGGGGTCCGAGACTCCCGCGACCGACTCGTTGCCTCGGGGAGCCCGGGGACGATGCCGCGGATCGCTCGGTCCGGGCCCCGGGGACGGGCCGCCAACGGCTATGTAGGAGCCCCGGCCTCCCATCGTCGCTAGGCTGGACCGGGGGGTTGGGCGTCCCCTTACACACCGAAACCGTCCTTAGCGGGGGTGACAGGCAGGAGCGACGTTCGAGCGGGTTTCGCGTCCCACATGCCTCGTAGACGTCCTGTTCCGCCGGGCCGCGGGCGCCGCGATGGGCACTCGGAGGAGCGCTCTAGCGGCTATCCATCACGGGAACCGGGTCAGGTCCTGACGGGAGCAGCCTTACCGTGACTCGTAGACGCTGGCGGGTCCACGGGACCGAGGGGTAGGTGGGGTCTCCGCGAGGTCCGCTCGGGCGGCAATCCTGCTGGCCTAGCACCGGGCGCGCGCGCCGTCCTGGCGGGCGGCCGGGGCGAGAGGCACGCGCGAGCGTTTCGAACCCCGGTAGGGCGGGCGCAGGGGCGCCCCGGAGGGACCCCGTGATGCCGAGCAGTTTAAGTACCGGGGGGATGCGTTTCTGCTTGCTTTCCATTCATGCACAGCTACGTCGACCTCTACTTCACCCCCGAGGGCATCTCCCCGCTCGAGGTCTCCGAACGGCTTCGGAAGGTCGCGGGTCTGTCGTTCATCATCGGCCCGCACGACCTGACCTTCGAGTGGAAGACTGTGGAGGAGTTCCGGGAGCATCTGCAGGTGGTGCACGAGGCGCTGCGGGGCATGGGCGTCATGTATCGCGTCGAGACCGTGCCGGATGACCCGGGGTTCGTCGAGCCGGTCCCCTGGCCGCCTCCAATCCACCGCGGACACACCCCCCACCCGGGGTACTAGACCCCCACCCCCCCGTTTCCACTGGAACGCGCGGCTACCACCCTTCGCTCGCGGGGTCGACCCCATCTCGCTCCACCGCCGCTCGAACGGGCGCCGGGAGCTCCTTCTTCGTTCCCCGAGCGTAGTCGAAGGTGACGACCACGGTCCGGCCCCGCGCGGTCACGGTGGAGGTCTCGGGGACCGTGAAGCGGTAGAGTAGGGTGAAGCTGGTGCGCCCGGCCGGGCGAGCGGGGGCGATCTCTCCGACCAGGTCGGTGCCGTACTCGACCGGGGCGAGGTAGCGACAGGTCGCCTCGGCGATGATGATGTCGATCCGGGTCGGGTCCCGGGTCCCGAGGAGGGGCAGGTAGTAGTCGCAGCGCAGGGTTTCCATGTAGGGAAAGTACGCCGCGTGGTTGAGGTGGTTCAGGTACGTCCAGGTCGTGGTAGGGCACGTAGAAGCGACGACGGACGGGCCACGGGGTTCCCGTGGAGTGGGCGGTCGGCACGGCGCGTCGAGCGGCACGCTCCCTATATGGGTTCGACGGGGTGGCGGGAGCGCGGGCCTTCGCTGGCCCTGCCAGGCGCCGCGATGCACGGTCCCCGAGAGAGTTCCACTGGAAATGGAGGGGTGGGGGTCTCCCCTCCGGCCCCGGGGGAGATGGCGGCGACGGTCACCCGTCTCCGGGCGGTCGTCCGCCACCACTCCACGCGATTCGAGCAGGCGATCCCGCTCATCGCGAGCGAGAACTTGCTCTCGCCCTACGCGAAGGAGTTCCTGATCAGCGACCTCCATTCTCGGTACGCCGAAGGGCTCCCGGGAGAGCGGTACTACGAGGGGAACGAGGACGTCGATGAGATCGAACGAACGTGCCTCGCTCTCGCCCGCCGCCTCTTCCACTGCTCCTTCGCCGACGTTCGACCGACCTCGGGCACGGTCGCGAACCTGGCCGTCCTGAAGGCGCTCACCGAGCCGGGCGACCTGGTCGGCACGAGCCGGCTCGCCGATGGAGCGCACATCTCGAGCGCGGGGTTCGGCGCGTTCGGTCTCCGGGGGGTGAAGCCGGTCTACTACGCGTGGGACCCGGAGCGGATGACGATCGACGTCCCCCGCACGCGCGAGATCTTGCGCGCGGTCCGCCCGAAGACGTGCCTCTTCGGCCTCTCGCTGTTCCTCTTCCCGATGCCGATCGACGAGCTCCGCGCTACGCTCGAGGAGGTCGGTGCCCGGGGATGGTACGACGGCGCTCACGTCCTCGGGCTCATCGCCGGCGGCGAGTTCCAGGACCCGCTCCGCGAGGGCTGCACGGTCCTCTCCGCCTCGACGCACAAGACCCTCCCCGGCCCCCAGCACGGGATCCTCCTGGCCCAGACCGAGGACGCGGACCTCGCGAAGAAGCTGGAGAGCGGCGCGTTCCCCGGGGTCACGAGCAACCACCACCTGCACGCGATGGCGGCCCTCGCGGTCAGTCTCGCCGAGCATCTGGAGTTCGGTCGGGCGTATGCCCGGGCAGACGGTCGCGAACGCCCGCGCGCTCGCCCAGGCGCTCCACGACAAGGGGTTCGACGTGCTCGCCCCGAACCTCGGCTTCACCCGCTCCCACACGATCGCGGTCCGCGTCGAGAAGGAGGGCGGAGGAGAAGCGGTCGCTAGTCGCCTCGCCGACGTCGGGGTCATCACGAACAAGAACCTCCTGCCCGGCGACCGGAGCCCGAAGCGCCCGGGAGGGGATCCGGCTCGGGACGCCCGAGGTGACGCGCGTCGGGATGGGCGAGCGGGAGATGGGGCGGATCGCCGAGCTCCTCGACGACCTGCTCCACCGCGGCAAGGACCCCGCGGCCGTCGGCCGGGAGGCCGCCGAGCTGAAGCGCGAGTTCACCACGCTGAAGTACCGCTTTGCCGCCGGCGAGGCGGCCTACCGGTACTACGACCTGGTCGGTCGCGACCCGTCCTAGGGGAGCTCGCCCGACAGCCCCGGCTCCCGGTCCGCTTCCTCGACCAACGCATCCCGGGCCCGGGTCGCCCGCGCGAGCGCGGCGTCGTCCAGGATGATGTGCGCCGCGCCCAAGGCCGGGCCCGTCAGGCAGAACCGCGCGACCCCGTCCGGGCCGGTGCGCGCGCCGAGGGTTCCGTCGGCGACCAACGACGCGACCCAGTCGGAGAGCTGCGCGGGGAGGGTCGAGCCGCTCCAGGCCGCCTCGATCCGGGCGAGGTCGGCCACGCCCGCCTCGCCCACCGCGGCGATCACTCGGTCTCGCCCCTCGACGAACTGGCGGAGCTCGGCCTCCGTGAGCGGCTCGCGGGGCGCCGGGGTCGCGGGCCGCCGTCGACGGACGGTCCAGCCGACCGCCCCGAGGGCCGCGGCCGCGACCGGAAGTCCTACCAGGAGCGGGTCGAGCGGGTTCTCCCCGCCGGGGGACGGAGCCGCGGGAATCGGGAGAGGACCGAGCAGGATCCCGCTGAGCGGGGTCCACACCTCCACGGAACCGGCGGCCGAGCTGGGGGCGCTGTAGTTGACCCACACCCCCGAGGTCCCCCCGGGGCCCGTGAGCACCGGGGCGAGACTATCCTCGGAGAAGTTCACGCTCGAGACGTCGACCTCCACCGACGTCCCTGGCGCCGGATTGCCGAACCGGTCCTCGAGGTGCCAGAAAGTGCGATTCGTGCGGCTGCCGGCGAGCAGTACCCTCGGGGTCGGTACAGGTGAAGGTGAGCGAGGTCGGCCCCCACGTACACCACGAGCGGGGCGGGCGGGGAGAGGCCCCCGAGGCTCGTGAGCTGGAAGGTCCACGTCCCCGACACGCCGGCCGTGACCGAGAGATTGAGGCGCCCGAGGGTCCACGCCCCCTGCGGGACCCCGAAGACCCCCGGCGACACCGCCGGGAGCGGGCCGATCCCCGAAACGTTCACCCAGGCAAGCGACGGCGCGGCCCCGTCCGGACCGGTCAGCCAGAGCTCGGCGACGGCGGAGAAGGCTACGGCCGGCGCCCCGGCGTTGTCGAAGGCCTGCCACGCGATCCCGACGGGAGTCCCCGCCATCACCGGGTCGGCGGGCGGCAGGTCGACCGCCGCGACGGAAGTGGCGAGGTCGGCCCCGACCTCCACGACGATCGAGCGCTCGACCGCCGTGCCCAGCGAGTCGACGACCGTCAGCGAGAGAGACACCGAGCCCGGGCTGGCGGGGACCCACTCCGCGCCGAGCGACCCGTCGTTCAGGGCCGCCCCCGTCCCGATCGAACCGGGGGCGCCGGAAACATTCCACCAGGACCCGTGCCGGGAGGAACCCTCCGGAGAGGTTCGCGGAGACGTTGGTCGCTTCCCCGGCCGAGACGGCCGGCGCTCCGGCCGAGACCGAGCCGAGGTCGAGCGGAGGGGCGATTGTCACGGTGACGGGGAGCGACCCGTTCGCCCCGCTCGCATCCCACGTCGAGGCGGTCCCGAGGTAGGTGCCGGAGCTGGCGTAGACCGGCTCGAACGTCCAGCTCGGTCCCGCGGTCCCCTGGCACAGGGTCGGGCCATCCCCAGGGTCCAGACACGCTTGGCGATACGGTCCGGTTCCCGTCCCGGGGAGCGCGGTCACGCGGAGGCTCACCGGTTCCCCCGCGTAGGCGAGCGGAGAGCCCGGCGTCACCTCCAGGGCGGGGGCGGGGTTGACCGTCACCGGAGCGAGGAGCTCGCTCGCACTGGAGTACCGGTTCGAGACCACCACCTCGGGGGTTCCGACGCCCGGGTCCGGGTAGGTCAGGTTTGCCGAGCAACGGAGCACCTCCGTCGTCGCGTCGCTCGACACGGGGGAGCAGGCGAGCGGGCGGGACGAGAGCCCCAGGCCCGGGAGAACTACGCCGGTGTAATCGTAGCCGGGGGCCCCGGAGGCGGTGAGGGTGAGGGCGACCGCTCCCCCCACGTCGACCTCCGTACGGCTCTCGCTCGCGGCGACGACCGCCGTCGGGACCGCCTCGAGCGAGAGGTTGGTCGGCCCGGCGAAGAAGGTCGTGGTTCCCACCGTCAGGTGAGCCACTACCGAGATCGTGCCGAGCCCCGCGTCATTCGCCGCCGTGAGGCTGGCTTCGGGGCCGTCCGGGGTCCCGACGAACCGCCAGCCGCTCCCGGTCAGGCTCCAGGTGTATCCCGGGGTCCCCGGAGTCGGGGACCCATCCCCGGCGAGCGGCCAGGCGACGACCGTCTCCACCGCGGACGGGCTATAGCCAACGACCGGCCCGCTCGGCGCGAGCGCGACCGAAGCGAGCTCCGCGACGAAGACCATCGCGACCGAGCTCCCGTGCACGGTCGTCTTGGTCTCGTACCCGGCGGGGGGTTCCAGCGCCGGGGCGACCGAGAACGGACCGAACGGCCCGGACATGGTCTCACAGATCCCGGTTCGGAGGTCGCACCCGGGAGACGGCAGGCGGAGCTCCAAGGGGAACGAGCCGTTGGTGTCGGTAAGGACGCTGTTCAGAACGGCGGTGCAGGAGACGGCAACGACCGCTCCCGTCGATTGGTTGACGAACGTGGTCTGGTAGGAGAACGAGAACTGGATGGCCACCCCGCTCAGGTCTCCTGCGGGGAGCGATCCTCCCTCCGACGATAGGGAGCCCAGGTAGGTGTTCAAGATGGGCGCCCCCGGGCACGGGTCGTCGCCGGGGGCCACGCCTCCGGTTCCCTGCGCCCCTGCCGGACCGAGGAGCGAGAGGGGGATCAGGAACAGCGCGGCGACCGCGACCGAGCCCAGGCACGACGTTCGCAACCACCGTGGGACGGACATCCCGGCTCCGTCCGGTCGCCCGAGGGGCGAGAGGAAGTCTCCGAGAGACCTGCTCAGGTTTAATCGTATCGCGGGGGGCCGTGTCCCTGAACGGTGACCCCCGCACCGTTCTTACGGTGGGGTGGGTAGGACGGACATGCCCGCTTCGACGCGGACCACGGTCGAGCCCCCCCGCCTCGCCTCCCTGCCCGCGGCCCGGCAGCAGCTCGAGTATTCCTCCCGGTCCCTGGTCTTCGCTCGCGACGGGAGGCGGCTGATGCGCGCCTGGGGCGCTGCCGAGCGGCCGTGGGTCCTGGCGGTGGAGCCGAGGGGGAGCCGGTGGACCGTGGAGGCCTGGGGCGCTGACCCCCCGACCGCTCGGGCCGCGGCGCGGGCCCTCTTCTCGCTGGACCATCCGATCGAGGAGTTCTACCGGCTCGTCCGGCGGGAGCCCTGCCTCGCCGGGACCGACCGACGGTTCCGGGGGCTCCGATTGCCTCGGGACGCGAACCTGTACGAATCCCTCCTGCACGCGGTGATCGGGCAGCAGCTCTCGGTCCGCGCTGCCCTCTCGATGCAGCGACGGCTCTTCGAGACGACAGGCTCGGTGCTCGTTGCGGACGGGGTCGAAGTGCCCTGCGTCCCCTCCCCGACCTCGCTCCGAAAGCTCGGGGAGGACGGCCTTCGAGCGACCGGCCTCAGCGGCGCGAAGTCGCGAGCGCTGCTCGGACTGACGACCGGGTCGACGCGCCGAGTCCTCGGCGACCCCACGTTGGCCCACGCTCCGGTCACGGACGCGGTGGCGCGCCTCGTCGAACTGTATGGGGTCGGGCCCTGGACCGCCGAGAACGCTCTCTTGCGAGGCACCGGACGGACGGATGTGTTCGTCGCCGGCGACCTCGGGATCCGGGTCGCCCTGGCCGAGTACGGCGTCCTGCCGCGTACGGCACGGGAGTCGGAGGCGAGGGCGTGGGCGGAGCGATGGTACCCGGGATGGGGGAGTTACGCGACGCTCTACCTCTGGCGGCGGCTCGTCGCCGACCGGAGCGAGGGTGCCGGCTAATCGGACCGGTTCCCGAGCGGGAACCGGGCGACCACCCGATGTTCGGCGCCCGTCGGGAGGAGCCGGCTCTCCACGAGGACGACGGCCGTGACCGAGATCCGGGTCGGTGGGGGGATGGGCGTTGCGCCCTCGAGGAGGTCCCGGGCCCGCGCCCGGTCCTGCGCGGAGCGCACGCGGAACAACGTGAGGTGGGGAGAGAACGGGGTAGCATCCCCCGGAGCTCCGGCCGCAAGCGCGGCGGCTCGCACGTCACGCGCCAGCTGCGTGAGCTCCTCCCGACCTCGGCCGACCCCGCGCCAGACGACCCGAGGGCGCTGGGCGGACGGGAACGCCCCGACGCCCTCGATCACGATGTCGAACCCCGGTCGGGCCCTGACCGCGGGCGCCAGTTCCTGACCCAGACGGGGAAGGAGCTCCTCCGGGATCTCGCCCAGGAAATGGAGGGTGAGATGGTCGAGCGCCGGCCCAACGGAAGTCGACTCCCGGGCCCCCGGGACCGGGACCGCCAGGAACGCGCGCACGCCCGGAGGGATGGCGGGGCTCGGTTTACGCGTTCGGGGGCTCGGGTCGCCAGCCGAGGGTCCAGACCTGCGCCCGGTCGACTCCCAGGCCCATCGCGCGGAGCGTGAGGCGCACCCGGCGGGCCCTCGGTGCGTCCGCGACCACGAACAACACGAACGCACCACGGCCGGCGGCCTTCGCGCAGCCGTGGCGGATCCGGTCCGCTCGCAGGGCCCCCGAGACCTCGGCCTCGACGTGCACGTCCCGTCCGGAGAAGAATCGCCACGCCCAGCTGGGCCGGGCCCGGTCGATCTGTACCGCGAGCTCGGCCGGACTCTCCGCCCCCGGGGCGCGTCGGAGCTGTCGAAAGATCGCGTCGGGAAGCGTCGTGTCAAACCGCCCCTGACGGAGGATTCTCGAGGAGGTAGCCGCGGCGCGCGAAGACGCGGAACGCCCGCAGGAGCAGCCCTCGGTGCTCGGCCGTCTCGCGCGTCGCGCCGGTGCTTCGGCCCAGTCCGAGTCGACGCTCACCCGCGGCGGTCAGGCGAACCCCGGTCGCCGCGACCTCGAGTTCCGAGCCGCGCGCGAGCGTGGTCCAGGCGAGCTCGAGCAGCTCCGCCGGGACCGGATCGCCCGGGAGGCGGCAGGCGGCCGCGACCACCTCCTCGGGGGAGAGATGCTGGCCGGATTCCGTAGCGGCCAGCACGGAGAGGAGGACCCGCTCCGTGGGAGGTTCATCGGCGACGAGGTTCTCCTCCTCGCCCGTCAGCCCGAACTCGGTTCGCGTCGCCGCCAGCGCGACCTCCCACTCCGGCCCCGGTTCCCCGCTCCGCCGCTCCACGGACGCGACCGGTGCCAATCCGGTTCCTTCGGGGTCCAGCGTGACCCCCGACCCCACCGGGAGGCCGGGGAGCAGGGCGACGGCGGAGGCGGGCGTGAGGCCGACCCACGGTCCCACGCTCGCGGCGGAGGCGGGAGGGATCCGGAACGTGACGAACGTACCCGCGGCGCCGGCGGCCGCCCCTCGCACCTCGGGGGCCAGTCGGTCGGGATACTGGGTCGCCACGAGGGCCTCCACCCCGAACTTCCGGCCTTCGGCCAGGAGCTCGGCCACCATCCGGGGAGAGAGGCTCTGGACCTCGTCCAGGACGACGAGCACGGGGCGTCGGAGACCGCGCCGCTCCGAGCGGGCCGCGAGCCCCAAGTAGAGTCGACCGAGCACGAGCGTCCCGGCGAAGGTGGAGCTCTCCGGGCCGAGGGTCGCCAGCGGGAGGCGGATCAGGAGGGCGCGTCCCCCCTCTACCAGCGCTTCGGCGTCGACCCCCCCGTCCGTCGGGGCGAGGAGCTCGACCAGGGACGGCACGAGCACGACCTTCGAAAGTCGCGTCGCCGCCGACCAGAGGAACTCGGGGTCCCTCCGAAGGATTGGCCCGAGCTCATCGAGGAACCGGGCCGTGCTCGGCCTCCGCGTGGCCAGACGGGCAGAGTCCCGGCGGTCGGGGTCGGTGAGGAGCGCGTAGAGGTCGAGGAGGGAGCCCCCGCTCTCCAGGACGAGCCGGGCGAAGGTGTCGAAGATCCGTTCCAGTCGGAAACCCCACGCGAGCTCGCTCCCATCCGGGCTCAGGCGTTTGATGGCCGCCACGAAGTGCGCCGCCGCTCGGTCCACCGAGGCCCCTCCCGCGACCAATCCCGCCACCCCAGGGATTGGTCGCGCGCTCGCGTCGACCGCGACGACCCGTCGGCGCTCGGTCTCCCCGAGACGGCCTAGGACCTGGGGGGCGAGGTCTCCGTGCAGGTCGAGCACGACCACGCCCTGCCCTTCCCGGATCGCCTGGGCCGCGCGGGCCGCGAGGAACGTGGTCTTCCCGGCCCCCGACGCACCGAAGACCACCGTGTGGGCGCCAGAGGGCGTCGTTCGCAGGTGGAAGTCCCCGAGACCGAGCTCGGCGGTCCGGTGGCACCCCTCCGCATACGGGGACCACGCCACCGGAGGGAACGAGCGGACCCCGCCTCTCCGCCAATCCCGGACGCTCCCGGCTCGAAGCCAGACCACCTCGGCCGGCGTCTCGCGTCGCCCGGACCCAGTCGGCGAGCAGTCGGGACGCCGCGGCATCGGCCGCCCGGTCCCGAGTGCACCGGTCGTCGGCCACCACCCGGAAGCGGGTCGCGACCTCCACGGGGCCCTCCCCCCGGTGCAGCCAGAACGTCTGGACGCCGAACCAGGCGCCTTGGGCCGCCAACGGTTCGAGGGAAGGGAGCTCGGGCGGGGCCCAACCCTCCCCTCGCGGGGTCGTGCCGGCGGCCGGACGGGGTCGGATCACTCCGATCCGTTCCGGCCCCTGGCGGGCCGGCTCCAGGGAGGGGGGGACCGAGAGCGACGTGAGCCGCACCGAGTCCGCGGCGGGCGAGGTCCGAAGCGAGAGCAGAAGGCTCTCGGGCCGGACGGTCACGAGCGGCCCGGAGGCCCGGGAGCTGGCCTCGAAGACCGCGCCCGCCGGGGGCCGGCCGCCGGCCAGTGCGTGCGCGAGCGTGCGGTACCACCGGACGGCCGGAGTACGACCCCTCCACCTGGACCGAGGCGACGTCACGACGAGTCACGCGTCGCCTCGAGGGCCTGCTGGACCAGCGCGGCGACCTCCGCCTCCAGGGTCGGGAGGCGATTGACCCGCGCAAAGGTGCGGAGCACCTCGGTAGACACCAGGTGCACGACAGCGCGGTCCACCTCCCACAGTCGAAGCTGCCAGAGCAGGCGACCGTCCGGTAGCTGGAAGAGACGGGCCCGGGGAAGGTACGGGCCGGCGAGGGGGAGACGCACCGCTCCCACGAGTCGGGTCCGTCGGGGCATTCGGCGACGAACGGGTTCGGGCAGAACGGGTTCCGAGAGCGAACGCATTGCGTCCAATCTTCCACGAATCCCCCCTCCCTCCGCCGGGCCTACGGACGGAGGGCGGTAGTCGGAGGCCGCGGGACGCCGAGGTCCCGTCACCGCTCTTCGATGGCCCGCCCCCTCGGCCGGACCGCCGTGGGGCTCGAAGAGGCGGAGATCCGGCGATGCGCCGGGAAGACGGCCGGTCGGGACGGGTCCACCCCGCGCGGGCCGCCGCTTCGCCGGTCCGGCGGAGCGTTCGCTCGCGGGGGCGGCGCCGAGGAGCCCTTACTCGCTCGGGGCGACGTGCCCGATCAGACGGTGAGGCGGAGCGACGGCTCGAAACGCGTTCCGGCGACGATCGGCCGGAAACTCGCCCGAGCGTCTCGCGCCGGGGGTCGGGGGTCGGACGCTTCGTGCGACGTCAAAGCTCGCAGGCGGGTCGGTCGATCCGAGAGGAGCGAGGACGGAGGGGACGATGCGGGACCCATGGGGTAATCGCACGGCCCATCGCCACGGTGACCAACCGCCCGACGGTCGGGGTGAAGGATGAACGGTGAACCCGCAGCTCAGGATCCTGGAGCTGGGTTGTGGGGGAGTCCCTCGCACGCCTGGGACACGGTGCACGGTCCCCTTGGGGCGATGTGGAGGGGCTCCTCCCGGGGTGGCTGCACCCCCATTACCCCATTCCCGGGTATTTAGGTCGCCAGCGGGGAGGGGAGGGAACGCCCTCTCGGGACGGCGTTCCAAGCTGCGGGGAGGGGATACGGTTACCGGGTGCGCGGGGCGCCCGACTCCGCGAGGACCACCCGAGGGAGCTCTCCCTGGATTGTGGGAGGGCGTCGCGTCGCCGTGGTGGCCCGGGCGGTCGCCTGGTGGCGGGAAAGGACCCACCGCTCGCCCCAGGCGCGCAGCTCGCGCGCGGCGGGCGCGAGCCCGAGCCCCATCTCGGTCAGGGAGTAGACGACCTGGAACGGGCGCGTGCTCACGACCGTGCGCTGGACGACGCCCTGGCCCTCGAGGAACTTGAGGGTCGCACTGAGGGTCTTCGCGTTGAGGTGGGAGGTCGACTTCAAGATCTCGCTGAACCGCTGGGGTCCGTCGAGGAGACGGTGTACGATCGCAAGGCGCCACTCGGTGCCGATCACTCCGATGGCGGCGAGGACAGGGCAGAGCCCGCGGTGCGCGGAGCTGTCGCAGTCATCGGATGCCGTACCGGCAAGGGGGCCGGAGTCTCGGGGACGAGTCATGTCCATTGGGGCGACCTCGAAGCAATAGGAACGCGAGGGGATTTATAGTTACTGTATGAAAGTAAGTGGCATTGGGTAACTCTCTCCGGGGTTGGGCGCAGCCTTCGGTCGCCCGCCCGTCCGGGCGTACGTTTTCTCCGCGCCAGCCCCTCCGAAGCCATGGCTCTGCGGCGCCGAGAGGTCGAGCTGACGGTCGAGCGTCCGTTCGCCGCCGGACCCGGTGCCGGGAGCGTACGCCTCTCGGCCCGATTCGAAACGCCGGGGGAGGCGGGCCCGACGCCGCAGGAACTCTCGGAGGCCCTCGACCAGCTCCGTGCGGACCTCGACGCGCTGGTCGGCCCGCCCTTGGCGGCGGCCGGAGTTGCGCGTGCCGAGCGTGAACTCGCCGAGCTCGTCAACGCCTACCGTCCCCGCCAGCGCGAGCTGGTCGACCTGCTGCGCGACGAGGGAGAGATCTCCCGACCGAGCACGCTCGGTTGGTGGAGTATCTGGTGACGAGCGCCGCGACCACGCGACCCGAGCCTTCGCCTCGCCCCGCCTATGAGGACCAGCCGATCGCCGCGGCACCGATCTTCGCCGACCGGGCCGGGGAGGCCGCCCGCCCGGTTCCCGAGCTGCTGCGTACCTACCGGATCGAGAGCCTGAGGCAGGCTGGCGCGGTCCGGGCACGTCGCCAGATCTCCTTCTCGGAGTACATGGCCCTCAAGCGACACTTCGAGTCGGCGAGCTCCGAGAGTCCCGTGTCGACGCAGACTCCGTAGCGCCGGGCCGGCCCGGCGAAGCTAGGGCTCAACGGATCGTCGGTCCGGCGGGTCCCGGGGCAGCCCCTACGGGCCCGGGCAGCCCGCAGAGCGCGAGGACCAGCAGCCCCACGTCCGTGATGCCGGTGCGCATCGGGATTCCCCGGGCCCGGTCGGTGGGAACCGGCGTGCGGAGGTCCGTGGGCGGGCCGAAGATCGCTGCCGGCGGGAACGAGGGGGAGCCCAGGGCCCCGACCGTCCGGGCGAGCGTGACGCTCATCTCCCGCCGTCGGACCAGGTCGCGCGCGCGCGTCAGGAACGCGGCGAGGGCCGGCCCTTCGTCCATCCCTTCGGGGAGCCCAAGGGTCGCCATCGCGAGGACCGCGACGCCTTTCGTGCGGCTCGAGTCGGTCAGGTTCTCGGCGGCGACCAGTTCTTCCACCTTGGCCATGAACCGCTCGGCCGCCGGCTCCGGAGGCTCCCGCAGCTGAAGGAAACCGAGCCGGCTCGTCCACCCTCGGTCGAACACGGAATCGGCGGCGGCCCGCAAGGCGTCGGAGGGGGCCGCGACGACCACCGGGCGAGTGACGCTCGGAGGGACCGTGACGGCTGGGGCGCCGGGAGCGAGCCGCGCCACGACCGCGGCCGGCAGACTCCCCGTCCGCCCGATACGCTCCAGCACGCTCCGGGCCTCCTCGCGCTCCGCGGGCGCGACCGGGTCGACCGGCCCTCCGCCCACGGAGCGCGGCCCGTCGCCACGCTCGACCACGAACGTGGCGGTGTCGGACCGGCCGCAGACGGCGGCGATCCGTCCGCCCACCCCCCCCACTCCGAGCACGCGAGCGAGCAGTCCCACCTCCCGGCCGGTCGCGCCGGCGGACCGGGCATCCTCGAGCAGCCCAGCGAACTCCTCCGGCGAGATGCCAGCCGGCGGCACCGTGAGCGCACGCAGGGCGCCCGGGGAGACCAAGAGGAGCAGCAGGTCCTCCGGCCCGAGTCCCTCGGCGATCTCGGTGATGGCCCGTACCATCCCCTCGGCCTCCGTGAGGCCGGGAAGGCCCGGAGGAACCCGCACGCCCCGGAAGGGGATCTCGTCCGGGACCTCCTCCGGTCCCGCGAGGTACCCTTGCGTCAAGCGGTTCCCGATGGCATGAAGGGCTCCGAGCGCCATCGAGTTCGCGGCATTGCCGAGCGCGACGAACGCGACCTGACGGTAGCGTCGGTCGGATACGAACCGGTTGCCGATGCGGAGCACGCCTTCCTCGCGGCGCAGCGCGGCGCGGACGGAGCGGTAGGCGTCCGCCGCCGTGACCGCCGCCTGGTACGCCCCCCGCGGGACCGGGTCCGGCCCCTTCGGCTCGGGTTCCTCCTGGCGGGAACGGCTCCCAGGGGAACCGGCCGATCACATCCGCGCTATCCGACGGCGGGGATGAGGGTGGCGGCCGTGGTCGGTCGCCTATCCGAGCTGGAGGCGTTCGACCGGGGCCGACCCAGGTCGTCCGAGGAACCGCGCCGGACCGAACAACTGAGGGTCCAGGTCCGTGGACGCGTGGAGGACGACGTCGGCGACCCGACGGCTCGCCGCGGGGGCGAGCATGAACCCGTGGCCACCGAAGCCGTTCGCATGGATGAACCCCGGCAGTCGCGGGTCCTCGCCGATCACGGGCTGCCCGTCGGGCGTGTCGTCGTAGAAGCCCGACCAGGCCCGAAGCACGTTCATCGCCCCGAGGCGCGGGATGAGGGTCGTGAGGGTGCGCGCCATGCGTGGGAGGAATCCGGGCGAGGTCGACATCCCGGCGGCGGTCCCCGACGGGTGGTGCATCGAGAGCCCGCCGACGATCTCCCCGCGCATCGTCTGGCTGAAGTAGAGCCCGTCGGAAGCGCGCACGACCATCGGGTCGAGGAACGGTCGCATCGGCTCGATCGCGAGGATCTCGTGGCGCGTCGCCACGTTCGGTACCTCGAGGCCGGCGCGTCGCGCGAACTCCCCGGACCAGCCACCGGCCGCGTCCACCACCTGGGGGGCGGCGACGGTGCCGCCGGAGGTGACGAGCCCCGACACCCGCCCGTCCTTCACGGTGACTCCCGTGCGCGTCGACCCCGAGGAGGACCTCTACCCCCCGCGCGCGCGCCGCCTCGTAGACTCCCCAGATCGCGGGGAACGGGTACAGCGTCCCGTCGCTGCCGAGGTAGGCGCCCCCGACCGCCGCGCCCGGCGCGATGCCGTCGACGAGCCGGGCCACTCCCTCCGCGTCCAGGATCCGGGCATCGAGCCCCTCGGAGCGGACCACGTCCGAGACCGTCCGCAGGCGGGCCAGCTCGGTGGGGGTCTCGGCCAGGAAGAGGTAGCCGGATTGGCGGAACCAGATGTTGTAGCCGAACTCCCGGCCGAACCGCCGATACGCGGCGACCGACTCCCGGGCCAGACGGACCGTCGCCCGGGTATCCCACTGCTGGCGGACGCCACCGCCGTTGCGGCCGCTGGCTCCGGCGGAGAGGAAGCCCCGGTCCACGACCAGGATCGCTCCGGCGCCCGCGCGGGCCAAGTGGTAGGCCGTGAAGAGGCCGACGATGCCCGCGCCGACGATCGCGACCGCGTAGCCCGCCCGCTGCGGCGCCGTCATGCCTGCTCCCCCTCGGTGACGGCGGGGTCGAGCGTAGCGAGGGCTGCGAGGGGGGTGGGGAGGACCGGTGGGCGCTGGGTGATGTAGCCGACCTCGGCGGGAGAGCGCCCTTCGCGAAGCGCGAGGACCAGGAGGGCGTCGGGAAGGCAGTACCGCCCCTGACAGAGTCCGGTGCCCAGGCCCGAGTACCGCTTGGCGACCTCGATCCCACGGTAGCCGCCCCGGGTCACTGCCTCGAGCTCCTCCAGGAGGATGTCCTCGCAGGGGCAGGCGACCCAGCGTCCCTTCCGGGGGCGCCCGAGGAGTTCCCGGTAGTATCCCTCGAGCTCGCCCGGTACGTCGGCGGGAGGGCGGTCGCCCGCGGCCCCGGCGTCGGGGTCTCCGAGGAGCGCGCGGGCGGCCCGTTCTCCATCGAGCGGCGAGGAGTTGCCCCGGGCTCCGGTGACCGAACCGACCGCCCACACGTCCGGTACCGAGGTCCGACCTTGCGCGTCGACCTCGGGGTAGTAGGCCCCCGGGCCGCCGCGCCACTGCATGCGGGCGCCGACCTGGAAGAGGACCGGAACGTTCGGGAGCCGCCGATGGGCCAGCACGACCGCATCGCACACGACGCGCGAGGTCGAGCCGGAGCCACGGGCCACCAGCTCCACCGACCGCACCCGCGAGCGGCCGTGGGCCTCCACGAGGAGCGAGCGGGGGTAGATCGACACTCCGGCGTCGGAGCAAACGCGGACGAGGTCGGGAGGGACGGAGCTGGGGGCGACCAGCGCCTCGACATGCTCCCCCATCCGCCGGATGAGTTGGGTGGCGCGGTCCCCCGCCCCGAAGACGACCGCGGCCCGGAACGGCGGGCTGCCCCCCGAGGGGGTCATCGCCAGGGCCCCGTCGGCGGTCATGACCCCGGGGCGGTCGTTCGAGCCGAACAGCAGGGCGGCGTCGTAGCTCCCGACCGCGACCACGACGCGGCGCGCACGGATGAGCCACCCCCGGGCCGGCTCCGTGTAGGCCAGGAGCTCGAACGGAGTCGGAGTGGTGCCGTGGGGGGGAGGCAGGAAGCTGACGGTCGTTCGCGTTAGGAGTTCCGTTCCCGGGATCGGCTCGGTCGAGCGCGAGCGGTCGACCACGAGGGGATGGAGCCCCGCTTCGACGAGCCGGCTGGCACAGGCCCGGCCCGCCCGGCCGGCGCCGACGAGGACGACGTCGACCGTGCGGACCTCGGGGGGGGTCGTGAGGGCCGCCGCGCTCTCGGGGGAGGGGGGCGCCCCGAAGCCGGTGAGACGACGCACGACGACGTGGTAGAACCGGGTCGCCCAGGCGGGTCGCCGGAACCCGTGGAGGGTGTCGAGTCCGGAGGGGAAGAGGAGGTCGAACGCAGCGAGGACATCGAACCGCCGCGAGGGCCAGCCGTTCTCGGTCTCGACGCGGTTTCCCTCCCCCGGCTCGTACCGGCACGCCCGGACGTTCGGTCGGCCGTTGACGCGAACGAGGCAGCCCGTGCACTGCCCGATCCCGCAGAAGGGAGCCCGCGGTCGGTGGTAATGGGGCGAACGCTGGAGGTTCGGCAGTCCCCCGCGAACGAGCACGTCCAGAAGGCTCTCCCCCGGTCCCGCGGTTCGAGGGCGTCCCTCGAAAAAGAACCGCGGGCCGTGGGGCTCGACCATCCCGGGATCGGTCGTCACCCCCGCCCGAGGTATTTACACTACGGGTCTCGCGGGGGCGCCCGAGCGGCTCCGGAGCCACGTGCCGGCTCCGTAGCCGGGGCGGTCGTAGGGAGCGCTATATAGATGGCCGGAGGTCGCCCCCGCCGATGCGCGCGAGCGGAGGATTTCACGGGCGTCGGATCCAGAAGACCGGCGGCTCGACCTTCATCGTCTCGCTCCCGAAGAACTGGGTGCTCGCGCGCGGACTGGGTGCGGGGGACGTGCTGTTCTTCACCCCGCGTGCCGACGGCTCCCTGACGGTCTTCCCCGAAGCGAGCGACGGGCGGCGAAGGAGAGCGCCGACTGGTGGAGGTCACGAACGACGACGACGCGGACCACCTGTTCCGTCGATTGGTCGCCGAGTACATCGCCGGCTACCCCCTCCTCGACATCCGCACCCACGGGCGGATGAGCCCGCGCACCCGGGACGTCGTGCGGAGCTTCGCCCAACGGATGATCGGTCCCGAGATCCTCGAGGAAACGGCTGAGTCCGTGATCCTCCAGGATGTCGTCGGACCGAACCCGCTGCCGATCCCCTCCGTCATCCGGCGCATGCACCAGATGGTGCGCTCGATGCAGAGCGACGCGATGACGGCGTTCCGCGGTCGCGACCCGTCGATCGCCAAGGACGTCATCGACCGTGACTGGGAGGTCGACCGCCTCCACTGGTTCCTCGAGAAGCAGGTCACGACCGCGCTGCGCGACGCGCGGATCCTCGCCAGCATCGAGCTCACGCTCCCCGAGTGCTCGACGTACCTGCTCGCCTCCCGCGTCCTCGAGCGGATCGCCGACCACGCGGTCCGGATCGCGGAGACGGTCGCCATCCTCGGCAAGGACCGGACGCCCGAGCGTCTCGGCGGCGAGCTCGACCGGATGAGCGCGAGCGCGGCCACCGCGGTCGCGGACGCCCTCGACAGCCTGGACCGCGGCGACATCCCCAAGGCGAACGCGGTCATCGATGCGGCCCACGCCCTCACCCGGCACCGCGAGAAGCTCCTCCACGAGATCGCGACCAAGCAGGGCCGCCTCGCCGTAGGCTTGGCCTACGTTCTCGAAAGCCTCGAACGGATCGCCTTCTACGCGAGCGACCTCGCCGAGATCGCGATCGACCGGGCGGTCGAGGTGGCGGGTCGCCCGAGCGAGACCGTCGCCTCCGAGAAGGTCCCGGCCGCGTAGGGCCGAAGGAACGTCCGAACGGACGCCGGTCAACCGAGCGCGCTCGCGAGAAGCGCGTCGGCGTCCGCCGCGGTCGGTACGCGCGGATTGGCGAGCGCCCCCGGGGAGCGGAGTGCCTGCGCCACGATCGTAGCGCGGTCGGCCTCGATGCGGTCGACCCTCCCTCCCGCCGCGCGGATCGAGGAGGGGAACGGGAGCTGCGGGTACAGCCGACGGAGTCGCTGGGCCAGGCTCGCGTCCCCGCGCTCGTCCCGCGAGCGGGCGCGATCGGCGAGCAGCTCGAGGCGTTCCCGGGCCGACGGGTGGGCGAAGTCGAGCACCGCCGGTAGGAGGAGGCCCAACAGGCGGCCGTAGGAGAGGCCCGAGGGGACCTCAAGGGCCCGAGCGAGCGCATGGGCGAGGCCTCGTTGCGCGTTCGAGGCCGCCAGTCCGGCCGCGGAGGCCGCGTAGTGAAGCGCGCCCCTCGCCTCGGGGTCATCGCTCCAGCGCACGGCATGCGGCAACCGGTGGATTACGGTCGTCGCGGCGTCCGTCGCGAGCGCATCGGCGAGCGGGTTGGCCCAGGCAGAGAGGTAGGCTTCGGTGGCGAGGGCGAGCGTCTCGAGCGCCCCGTCCATCACCTCGACCGGAGCTAGGGACGCGGCGAGCGTCGGGTCGAGGAGCGCCCAGTCCGGGACGAACGAGCGGTGGGCGATCTCGAGCGGGGAGCCTTCCGGCGTGCGGAGGTCGGCGGTCCAGCTGGCGTCGCTCCCGCTTCCGCTCGTCGTGGGTGCGGCCACGAGGAGGAGGCCGGACGTCGGCACGTCGAGGATTCGGGGGTAGCGCTGCGAGGGAAAGGTCCGGCCGGGCCAGACGGAAGCGGACGGCCTTCGCCGCATCGATGGTCCGTCCTCCCCCGAGGGCGACGAGGGCGTCGGGAGGGTGGGGCCGCAGACGTTCGAACAGCCGGTCTACTTCGTCGAGGTACGGAGCGCGCTCGCTGGCGACCTCGACCTCGACGGTCGCATCGCATTTCTGCAGTTCCTCGACGAGGCGTCGGCTCCCATCGCGGCGGGCCACGGCGGGGTCGACCAGGATCACGGCGCGACGGATCCCGAGACCGCTGAGCTGCTCGACCGCGCCGGTCCCCCAGGCGACGCGGGGGAGAGGAAGAATCCGCTCACGTCGGCCCGGCGCCCTCCGCGACCCGGGTCTACGCCCGGGTTCCCTCGCGGCACCGCCCGCAGGCCCCGGTCAGTGAGAAGGAGATCCCGTCAACGCTCCAGCCGGGCAGGGCGTTGGGCCGCGAGCGCGATGAGGAGCTGGCGCTCGGCGTCCTGGAGCTCGAGCCGTGAGATTCCGCCCGCAGCTCCGGCACACGATGTGGGAATGCGGCGGCTCGAGGAGCCGGGCCCGGGTGACCGGCGGGGTCGCGGCCGGCTCCGCCAAGGTCGGAGCGGGGGACGGAACCGGGGAGCGGCGACGCGCTCGCGGACTCCGTCGGGACGCCATGCACGACGGCCGACCCCACCGCCCTATTTAGGAATCCGCCGGCCTCGGGAGGCCTCCCGACCCGGGATACCGAGGGGAGGGTCCGGACGTAGCGGGGCAGCGGGTGGTCCGAAGGGTCTATGAATAGGGGCGGGGTCCCCCGTTGGGCCCTCGAGGAGTTCGAGCGTCCCAGAGCAGTACGTAAGCATGGCGTTCGTCGACGACCTGACCCTGATCCTCGACCTACTCGTGCTCGTCACGGCGACCGTCTTCTACACGGGCTTCTTCGTTTGGCTGGAGACTCGAAGGAAGGACCCGGATCGGGCGGTAAGCCATCTTCGGGAGGGTGCGACCCTGCTCGCCCTCCTCGGTGCCCTCATCGGCGTCATCGCCTTGTGGGGGGAGTTCACCTGGCCGCTCCCGGGGACCTACGACCTCTATTTCTTCGACCCGTTGATCCTGCTCTCGCTCCTCCTGGTCGCCTTCGGCGCGACCGTTCGGCTCAACTATCCCACGCATTTCGTCGGCATGCTGGGCGTCGTGGTGGGCTCCGGGATCATCTACTACGGAGCGCGGGCCTACATTCTGGGCCTGACCAAGGACCCGTTAGAGACCCTCCTGCTCTACCTCGGGTTCGGTGCGGTCGCGATCCTCTCCTACCCGGTGACCCTCTTTATCGACTGGTTCGTCACCGGTCCGAAAACCCCGACCACCGCCCCGCTGCCGTCGGACCCCCAGCCGACCTACCCCTGGTTGTGGACCGTGCTGCTCGGGATGTTCCTCCTCGTGGTCGGTACTGGCGGGGATCGCGGCGATTGCCTACGGGTTCTCGACGGCCTGGTCCCACCTCGAGAGCGCGCCCTAGTTCGGGGGGGCGCCGGGCGCTCCCCGCCAGCTGGTCCGAGGCGACGCCCATTCCTAGCGCCGTCATGAGCCGGGGGCCCCCCGGGTCCGTCGGCTAGCGCAGAAACCGGTCCGCCACTGCGAGGTGGCGGAGGCGAGCGCTCTTCTTGTCCTGGTGCGCCTCCATCCGCCGAAGGATACCGTCCAGCGCCCGGACCGCCTCGACCACGTGGGGGCCCTTGTTCAACATCACGCACTCCGCCCGCTCCCCCATGGCGGCATCCGTGACCTCCGCGCGCGTCGGCATGCCGGACTTCGCGAGCCCCGCGAGCACCTCCGTCGCCCAGACGACCGGGACGTGGGCGGCTTCGCAGAGCCAGAGGATCTCCTCCTGCACCTCCGCGAGCCGCTCGTAGCCGACCTCGACGGCGAGGTCACCCCGTGCGATCATCACGCCGGCCGGCGGTCCCCGTAGCGCCTCGAGGAGGATCGCGGGGAGCTCCGCGAACCCCGCCCCGGTCTCGATCTTGAGAACCACGCCCAGTTGCGGCTTCTCCAGGTCGGACAACGCCCGACGGAGCTCCGCGACGTCGCTCGCCGCGTGGACGAACGAGAGGCCGACGAGGTCCGCGTGCGCGGCCACGAAGGGAAGGTGCCGTCGGTCCTCCTCGGTCAAGGGGGAAACCGGGCAGCAACGAATCCGGCAGGTTGATGCCCCGGTCGGACCGAAGCCGGGCCCCCCGGTCCGCGGCGTGCGTGACCCGTATCCTGAGGCCGCCCGGCCCTGCGCGGTCGACGACGCCCCCGATCTTGCCGTCATCGAACCAGATCCGGTGCCCGACCCGGACCCCCGAGAGGGCGGCCGGAAGGGTGCACGAGACCTCGGGAGCCTTCCGGAGCAGGTCCCCGCCGGGAACGGGGGAGCGCCGCACTTCAGGACTCGCCGTGACGCGGAGGTGATCGCCCACTCTCAGGCGGATCGAGACCTCGCTACGTGGCAGAGGCCCGGCGGTGGTCGAGGTGCGCTTTCCCCGTCGATCCCGCCCCCATAGCACCGTCGTCTCGCTGACGTAGGTCGTCTTGCGGACCTCGCCCTCGCAGCCGCCTCGACGGCGGCGGACCAACCGGAGCTGGCGGGAGGCCCCCCGGGCATCAGTCAGGTAGAGGACTCCGGGAACTTCGACGCGGGCCAGCCAGGCTCCCTCCACCTTCAGCTCGGGGTCGACGCCGGTCGGGGCGAGGGTCGGTCGTTCGGCAGGGGTCAACCACACCCGTCCGGGGGCGACCACCCGCCCGAATTCGTCGCGCTGCGGGCGCAGCTTCACCACCGCCGGTCCCGCGGGGAGGGGTCCCGTCCGGAGCTTCGGACCTGCGAGGTCCATCTCGACGCGGCAGGAGTGCCCGAGGGCGCGTTCGGCTCGCCGGACGTGGGCGATCATCCGAGTCCACTGGGTCTCGTCGTCGTGGGCACAGTTGATCCTTGCCGCGTCCATCCCGGCCGCCACCAGGTCACGGACCAGGGGGTAGTCGGTCGCCGCCTCCGTCGGCAGGGTGACCATGATGCGGGTCCGCCGATCGCGGGGCGAACGACCCAGCAAGCGGCGCGTGCGCCGGTCGATGAGGCGACGCCCTTCCTGGGGGGTCAGCTCCCGGGCGGCGGGGGCCCTCGAGGCTCCGCTCGCTCGCTTCCTACTCAGGCGTGCGAGGACGGCGTCGAGGTTGTACAACGCGTGCGCCTCCGCCCGCCCGAGCGAGGAGAGGCCCAGGTCCGCCAAGCGCCGCTGGAGACCGCGGAGGTCGAGCCGGCGGAGCGCGAGGTAATGGAGGAGGTTCCGGGCGCTTTCGCGACCGGCTCCGAACCGCGAGAGGTCGGCCGTGGATGCGAACCCCACCATGCGGCGCCGCAATCGTTCGAGCTCCCGCACGAGTTGTCGGTCCGAGAGGGGACCCCGGGCCGGCGGAGAGGGGCGAGGAGAGGCCTTACCGCGCACGAGGTGGCGTGGGTCTGCGGGCTTGAAAGCCCTCCCTCAACCCGGGTTCACACGGAAGGGTCGTCCGGACTTCGGGCAGACCCAAGGCCATCCCGAAAGGGGGCTCGGAGGGGTGCACGAAGCGGGGGACCCGAGCCGGCGAGGTTGATCCCCCGTCGTCGGTCCGGCTCGGACCGCCCATCCCACCCCCGCTCTCAAGTAGGACCTGCGAGCTGGCCCGGGAATGCCCGGCCCCGGTCGAGCCGCTCGCCGGCGCGGGCGGCCCCGGCTCATCGTGATGGCCGGCCTCCCGGGAACGGGAAAATCGACGCTCGCGCGTCACCTGGTGGCGGGGCTCGACGCCGTCTGGCTTCGGGTCGACACCATCGAGGCCGCGCTGGTGGAAGCCGGGCTAACTCGCTCGTTCGAGACCGGCCTCGCGGTGTACCTTGCGGCGCGGGACATCGCCCGGGAGCACCTGCGCCTCCCTCGGGATGCGGTCATCGATGCCGTCAACGGGGTCGAGCCGGCCCGCCGAATGTGGCGGGAGCTTGCGGAGGAGTGCGCGGCGCGCCGATTCGTCATCGAGGTCGTTTGTTCCGACCCCTCCGCGCACCGTCGTCGGGTGGAGTCTCGCCTCCCCCCGACGCCGCCGTTGCCCTCGCCCACCTGGGAGGAGGTCGTTCGGCGGGAGTATGAGCCCTGGAACGAACCGATCCTTACGGTCGATGGAGTCCGCCCGCCCGGCGAGAACCTCGCCCGCATCCGGAAGTACCTGCGCGCGGGCCGGGGCGACCGAGCGCCTGGCCCTCCTCGGAAGGGAGGGGCCGTCGCGCAGCGGACCAGCCCCTAGGCGGACTTGGAGGATGCGGCGGAACGAGAGGGAGTCGGCCCGGCCCCACGGCTCTTCGAGCCGGCGCGGTCGACGAACTGCTCCTTCTCGGTGGAGCCTTCCATGGCGAGGGTGGTCGTCAGTCCTCCCGAGAGCACCTGCGACACGTCGTCGAAATAGCCGGCCCCGACGAACGACTGGTGCTTGACCGCGGAGTATCCTTCCTCCTCGGCCCGGAACTCCTCCTCCTGCAGGTCGGTGTAGGCCGCCATGCCCGTCCGAGCGTACCCTCGCGCCAGCTTGAACATCGAAAGATTCACCGCGTGGAAACCGGCGAGCGTCACGAACTGGAAACGGTAGCCCATCTCGGCGATGGTGGTCTGGAAGTCGGCGATCACTTCCGGCTTCAGCTTCTTACGCCAGTTGAAGGACGGCGAACAGTTGTAGGCGAGGAACTTTCCGGGGAAGTCGCGGTGGACCTCGCGGGCGAACCGTTCCGCCTCCTCCAGGTCGGGTCCGGCCGTCTCGAACCAGAGGAGGTCGGCGTACGGGGCGTAGGCCAGTCCCCGCGCGATCGCCATATCGAGCCCGCCGGTGATCTCGAAGAACCCCTCGGGGGTCCGCTTGCCCGTGAGGAACGGGGCGTCCCGGGGGTCGATATCGCTCGTGAGCAGCTTCGCGCTGAGCGCGTCGGTCCGGGCGAGCAGGACGGTCGGGACGTCGAGGATATCGGCGGCCAGACGCGCCGCCCACAGCTTTTGGTTGAACTCGCGGGCGGGGACGAGGACCTTTCCGCCCATGTGGCCGCACTTCTTGACCGAAGCGAGCTGGTCCTCGAGATGCAGCCCCGCCGCGCCGGCGCTCGATCAGCGAGCGCGTGAGTTCGAAGACGTTGAGGGTCCCGCCGAAACCCGCCTCGGCGTCGGCGAGGATCGGCGTGTACCAATGGACCTCGCCCCGCCCCGCCGCGTGCTGCTTTTCGTCCTCTCGGCGGAACGCGTTGTTGATGCGGCGGACGAGGGTGGGCATGCTGTCGGCGGGATACAGGCTCTGGTCCGGGTAGGTCTCGGAGGCGGTGTTCGCGTCGGCCGCCACTTGCCAGCCGCTCGCGTAGATCGCCGGGAGCCCGCCCGCGACCATCTGGACCGCCTGGGTGCCGGTCATCGCGCCGAGGGACGCCACGAACGGCTCGCTCTGGAGCAGGCGCCACAAGCGTCGGGCTCCGAGGTCCGCGAGGGTGTTGGCCACCCGAACGGAGCCGCGGAGCCGTTCGACATCGTCGGGACGGTAGGGACGTTCGATCCCCTTCCACCGCTCTGGGTCCTTGGGCTCCCAACTCGCCGCGCTCGTCATCCCCCGCTCCCGACGGGAACGTCTCCCAACTCAGTGTACGCGCGCCTCGTGATAAACTCCTCGAACTGCGGCCCCAGCACGACCTCCTCGAGGATCCGAGCCGCACGGTCGATTCGACGGGCTCGGGTCCCGAGGTCCCCGACGGTCCCGCAGGAGCCGCATCTCGGAGGAGAGGAGCTCGCGGAAGAGGGTGGCATCGACCGTCCGACCATCGTCGAGGGCGGCCGAATGGTGGACCCAATGCCACAGCTCGGAGCGGGCGATCTCGGCCGTGGCGGCGTCCTCCATGAGGTGGTCGATCGGAACGCACCCGATCCCCTGGAGCCATGACTCCAGGTAGAGGAAGGCCACGCGGATGTTCCGGTGGACCCCGCCTGCCGTGATGGGGCCGGGAGGTACGGTCAGGAGGTCGCGGGGCCCGATGAGTTCGCTCGACAGCGGAGCCTCGATCTGGTTGGGCTTCGGCATCTCCCGGTCGAAGACCTCCATCGCCACGGGAACGAGGCCGGGGTGCGCGACCCAGGTCCCGTCGTGACCGGCGCGGACCTCGCGCTCCTTGTCGGCGACCACCTTGGCGATGGCCGCTGCGTTCTCGGACGGGTCGTCCTTGATGGGGATCTGGGCCGCCATCCCCCCCATCGCGTGCGCCCCCCGACGGTGGCAGGTCTGGATGAGCAGGTGCGAGTACGCGGTGAGGAAGGGCGTGCTCATCGCCAGACGGTCCCGGTCGGGAAAACGGACGCGCCGGTCGTTCCGAAACTGCTTGATGAAGCTGAACAGGTAATCCCAGCGCCCGCAGTTCAGCCCCGCGGAATGCTCCCGCAGTTCGTAGAGGATCTCCTCCATCTGGAACGCGGCGGGGAGGGTCTCGATGAGCACGGTCGCGCGGATCGTTCCCCGCGGGATCCCGATCCTCTCCTGGGCGGCGACGAACACGTCGTTCCAGAGCCGGGCCTCGAGATAGTGCTCCAACTTGGGCAGGTAGAAGTACGGGGCCGTTCCCCGCCGCACCAGCTCGACCGCGTTGTGGAAGAAGAACAGAGCAAAGTCGAAGAGGCTCGCCGAGACCGGTCGGCCCCTGACCGTGACGTGGCGCTCCTCCAAATGCCAGCCTCGTGGGCGGACCATCAGGGTCGACACCGGTTCCCGAAGCCGATACTCGTGCCCGTCCGGTGAGGTGTACGTGATCCGCCGGCGGACGGCGTCCTGGAGGTTGACCTGACCGACCACGGTTCCGGTCCAGGTCGGGGCGTGCGCATCTTCGAAGTCGGCCATGTAGACCCGAGCGCCCGAGTTGAGGGCATTGATGACCATCTTCCGGTCGGTGGGTCCGGTGATCTCCACGCGGCGGTCGGCGAGGTCGGCCGGCGCTGCGGCGACCCTCCAGGCCGATGTCCGGATGGGCTGCGTCTCGCGGGGAAAGTCGGGGAGACCTCCCGCCTCGAGGATCGCGCGAAAGGTGCCGCGCTGTCGCAGAAGCTCTTGCCGGCGGGACTCGAACCGAACGTGAAGTTCCCCGACGAACTCGAGCGCCGCGGGCGTCAGCACTTCATCGTCATGGGGTGAAGGGGGCCCCGTGACGCGGATTGGCGGAGCTTGCGCCTCGCGGACACCTAACGGGGACCGGTCGGAGTTGGGGTGAGGGGTCATCCGATGAATCGGCGGGTCACCTCATCCCGCCACGGGAGCGCCGCGTTGCAGGGTCACGGCCCCCCAGCGAAGACGGTGCCAAATACGTTGCCGATGGAGGCCAAGACCCGGGGGGTCTCCTGCTGGCTCTCGATGGAGGGTCTAACCGCCCGCGCGGATTCGCGCGGAGCAGGGCTGAGCGGACAACGAACGGAGCGAGGGAGCCCGCGCTCGTTGCGACCTCGCCGGGGCCGCGGACACCCTTCCGAGGGGCCGGCGCAGGGCTGTGAGGGGACCGCCGGGGGTATCGGCTCCCACGTCACAATCGCCGCAGGGCCGGGTGAAGCCGGGCGTTGTGGAGCGCGAGTTCCACCTCGGCCGAAAACCTCTGGCCACAATCGGGGCACGCGAGGCCGACAGGCCCCGACACCAACGAATCGCCTCGACCCGCCTCCGAGCTCTGGGTCGGATGTAGTTTGGCCATGTGCGACAGGACCGCCGACGTGGAGTCGAACGACCTCCGACATATTGGGCAGAGATCCACCATAGGTCGTTCCCTCGGTCTCTCCGCTCTTCCCGACTCGCGAGCCGGGGCTCACGCCTCCCGGCGGCATCGCACGCTGACGACGGACGAGAGACCGTACATTACGACCTCGTGGGCCGCCCGAACGGCCGAGGAGTGGGATGCGGGTGCAAGGCATGCGCCGCAAGACGCTCCGGGGTTGCGAACGTACGCCCGCACATCGCGCAGGTCACCCCGGGCGTTCGGCTCGCGGGATTCATGGCCAGGCTCGATGTCGTGTCGCCCGGTGCGTGCGACTTTCGCGCGTGCGTGAGGAGCTCGGCGGGAGAGGCGAAGTAGCATCCGCAGCTTGAACACATTTCTGCCATGGTTCGTCCCTTTCGGCATCACCGATTCTCGTTCCGCGGGAGGGGGGATGAAGGTTTGTCCAACGATAGGACGAGCCCCCGGCGATTGCCGAAGCGGGGAACGAAATGACCCCACGAAACTCCCACGATTGTCGAACGTCCCTCCTGCCGGCTCCTGCCCGGACCGCGCGACCGGCTGAACCGCCTGCGTCGTCGACCCCGTTCCGCACGCCGCCCCGGAGGCCGAAGCCCCCTCCGAGTCTTCTCTCGGTGGGGCCACCCCGGCGGGATCATTCACCCCCGTTGAACTGGCCCCGCGCCCACGACCCTAGGGGCTCCCGAAGGGGCGGTCGCGGACCACTTCCCTTCCGGCGCGGGCCCTACCGTGAGGTCCGTCCAACCCCCGAAGCGGCCCCGGTCGCGTCGTCACGCCCGATTCTGAAAGCGAACGGTGCGCTCAGTGTTTCGCGGCACCCTCTGGGGGAACGGTCGGCGTCGCGCTCCCTCGAACTCGGGTCCCCTGGATTCGCGTCGTGGACCCGCTTGTTCACCTCGAGGAGCAGCGCGTCCCGCTCCTCAGGCCGGCGGATCATCACCGTCAGGACGAGGTCGGTCGACTCCGCGGTCCGCGCCTTCGTCGCGAGGACCGGTGGAAAGCGTTTGTCCAGGCGAGCCCGCAGCTTGGCCAGGCTCTTCAGAATCTCGCTCTCCAGCGGAGCGATGTCGACGTTCGCCGGTAGGGAGATCGGGATCGTGAGCTCCTTCCAGGCGTGCGGCGAGGCGTTGATGAGGGTCTCCTTGAGCAGCAGGGAGTTCGGAAGGGCCACCAGCCGGTCGTCCTCGGAGAGGAGGATGGTGGTCATCGCATTGATCTCGATGACCTTGCCGGAGTACCCCCCCACCTCGATCGAGTCGCCCACCTTGAACGGGCTGTAGACGTCCGAGAAGTACTTGGCGCCGACGTTCTCGAGCGGGATCCGCAGAGCGATCATGGCGGTGATCGCAAAGAGACCCACTACGAGGAGGAGGATCTCGATGCTGACCCCGACCTCCTGGACGGCAAGGAGGATCCCCACGAGCCAGACCACGATCACGCCCAGGCGCCGGGCCCCTGCCGCCACTTGCGGGGGGCTCTGACTCATCAGTCCGCGAAGCGCGAGGCTCGCGACCCATGCGACCAGCCAGGTCAGGGCAAGGATGATCGCGGCGAAGAGATACGGGGTCGTCCAATCCGGTAACCCGAACATGCTACGCCTCGAGGACCTCCGCCATCAACTTCGCCTCCGCTCGGGCCGCGAGGTCGATCGAGCATTCGCGGGCGGTGACGGTCGCATTGCGCGCGAGCCGCCCCGCCAGCTCGCCGCGGTCGTCGAGTAGCCTGCGCATCTTCCGGGCCAGGGTCGGGATGTCGTCCGGGTCGAAGAGGATAGCGTTTCTCCCGTCCTCGATGAGTTCGGCGATCCCCGCGCGTTCGGTGACGAGGGCGGGCCGACGGTGGAGCCAGCTCTCGACGACCACGAGGCCGAATCCCTCGTTGACCGACGGCAGCAGGGTGAAGAGCGAGCGCTCGTAGAAACAGTCCAGGGCATCCTGAGGAACGTGGCCGGGAAGATCACGCGCTCCCGGACCCCGAGTCGCACGGCCTCCGCCTCGAGGTGGGCCCGCCACTGGGCGGCCTTGGAGAGCCCGAGGCCGCCCGTGGCGCCGGAGAAGCTCCCGTTCCCGATGAGCACGAGACGCAGGCGCGGGTACCTCGGAGCGAGGCGAGCGACCGCCTGGATTGCCCGGTCGTGCGCTTTCGCCGGGTCCATCCGGGCGACCACCAGCACGACGACGCTCGTTCGGGCGCACTCCCCAGCGGGCGCAGGTCGTCGCCACCTCCCGCTTCGCGGGTCGGCGGTACTCTCGAGGGTCGAGGTACGGGTACAGGCGGAGCGACTTCCCTCGATAGCCGAGCCTCTTGAGGCCCGCGCGGTACCGTTCGCAGCTCACCACGACCACGTCGTAGCTGTCGAGGTACTCCACGAACCGCGCCCTCCAATTATCGGGAATCCGCGCCGCATCGAACGGGATGTGCCAGCGAAAAATCTTCGGTTTCAGCGAGTCGAGCATCTGCCCGACCGGCATCTGTTGGAAGTCGTGGATGTAGAACAGGTCGAAGTCGGCCTGGGCATCCAGCCTGCGGATCCGCTCAGAGGTGGTTCGGTTGTAGAAGGCGTACTCAACGAACTCCTCGCTCCAGAAGAGGTCGTCCACCGACTCGCGAACGCCGAGGCCATGAACGGTCGACCAGATCGCTTCCTTCGTCTTCCCGTACCCGCCCATCCGCTGAGGCCCGAGCGCGACGTTGTGCAGGGTTAGTCCGTCCGCCCTGACCGTCCGTGGACCTACCGGGTTCAGCGAGACCCAATGGGTCTGATCGAGGATTCCCTGGGCGAGAAGTCTCCGAACCAGCGGATAGACCATCCGGGTCACCCCTCCAGGGGAGAACCGGTAGTCCACCCCCTCGTGGAGGTCGTCCAGGTTGACGGTGGTGCCCCACGTGGGCACGGCCGAACCGTCGGGTGGGGAAAGGAACTGAAGGAGGGGCGTCTGGCTGTTGATGCAGACGTTGACTTTCTCCAAGTTCCCTCCCGTTCGTGCGTGATTTCGTCGTAGGTGTTCCGTGGTCCTGGGCCGAGGCCCTTCGCCGTCGGGGAGCTCCGGCTCCGGGCTCCTCGCCGGGAGGTGCAGCTAGGCGCCGCGGTGCTAATCAACCTCTCCTAGTGCGTCGCGTCGACCCGGTCCGAACGGCCGGCGCGGGGACTCCCGAGTCTTCTCGCCGCGAGTTCCCGAGATGGTCCTCGAAAGGGCCCCCGCCGGGAGGACCCGGACCCACGTCTCCGGGAAGAAGGGCCGAGAGCCGGGTAGTGGGCGAGCGGTCCTCGGACGAATTCCTCCACCCCGTCTCCGAAGGGGGTCCGACATACGTAGTCCACGGTCGCGACCACTCGGGGATGGGCGTTGCTCACGGCCCCGGAGAGCTGGGCGGCGCGGAGGAGCGGAAGGTCATTCTCCCCATCGCCGATCGCTGCGAAGGAGCGGGAGTCAAGGTCCAGCGCGCGAAGCGCGAGCTTCATTCCCGTCGCCTTCGACACGCCCGCGGGCAGGACCATGACACGGTCGCCGTTCGGGACAAGGTGGACCCCGAGGCCACGAACGAGTCGGCCGACCCGACGTCCCATCGGTCGCGGTATGGATACCACCACGTCACCGTATTCGGCGTTCGCCCACGGTGCCTCCGCGAGGCGTCGGCGCACCCGGGCAGCGGTTGCTCGTCCCACGACCTTGAGGTGACCCCCGACCGGAACCTCGACCACCGCTCCGTTCTCTGCCACCAATGCATCGAGGGACCCGAGGTTCCTCGCGAGCGCAGCCAGCCATGGGTATCCCGCCCCGAGATGAGGATCGCTTTCAACCCCATTCGCTGCACGGCCGCCAGCAGCTTCGAAGCTGGGCCGAGGGACGTCCCCCCCGGGGGCAGCAGGGTCCCGTCGAGGTCGACCGCGAGCGCTACCAGGTGCGGTAGCGGTCCCGGCGGGGACCCGTCCGGTCTCACCCTCATCGTCGCTCCCGTCCCGGGCGCTCCCGTCGCGGGGGGTCGCAAGGCAGCCACGGGAAGCGCATGCACCACGACGGTGCGGTCTTCGAGGGGGTTGACGTTGTCCGCATGGAGGGGTCGACGGCACGGGACCGGGGGCAGTTACCCGTTGTGGCGCACCCGACCGAGCCCGCCCCTCGGTTTCGACCCGGGCTTGCGCAGATCAGGGACTCGAGCCCCACCGGCTTTGTCGAGAGCGCCTTCTATCAGTTCGATGCGGGGAGAGGGATTTGAACCCACGAACCCCTACGGGACCAGACCCTGAATCTGGCGCCTTTGGCCAAGCTTGGCAATCCCCGCGCGAGCGGGCCGAGCGAGGTCCGGCTTAAGATGATTGGGGACGACGCGCGGAACGCGAGCCCGCACCCCGCCCCTTCTCGGCGGCAAGGACGTCCATCGCCTCGCCGACCGTTGCCTTCTCGTGCACGATCGCCCGAAGAGCCTTGAGCATCGGGACCGGATGCTCGGACTGCCAGATGTTGCGGCCCATATCGATCCCGTGCGCGCCCTGGTCGATCGCGTGACGAGCGAGCTCCAGCGCGGCACGGTCGCTATCGAGCTTCGGGCCCCCCGCCACCACGATAGGAACCGGGCAACCCTCGACCACCTTCGAGAATCCGTCGCAGTAGTACGTCTTGACGATGTGCGCCCCCAGCTCGGCGGAGACCCGGCAGGCTAGCGCGAGATACCGGGCGTCCCGTTTCTCGAGCTCCTTGCCGACGGCGGTGATCGCCATCACGGGCATGCCGGCCTGTTCACCCTGGTTCACGAGTTCGCCGAGGTGCACGAGCGAATCGTGTTCGTGCGGGGCACCGACGAACACGCTGAGCGCGACCGCGCAGACGTTCAGGCGCGTCGCCTCGACCATCGAGGTCGTGACCGCTTCGTGGGAGAGGTCGTCCTGCAGGACCGTGACCCCGCCCGATACGCGGAGCACGATCGGGGTCTGGGAGGTGGGAGGGACCGTACGTCGGAGGATGCCGCGGGTCAACGCGATGGCGTCCGCGTACGGTAGGAGTGGCGCGATCGTGGCCCCCGCGTCCTCCAGACGGTGGGTCGGTCCCATGAAATAGCCGTGGTCGACCGCCAGCATCACCGTGTTGCGGGTCGCAGGAGTGAACATCCGGTGCATCCGGTTCGCAAGCCCCCAGTCCATGGACTCCTCGGAAGGAGCGATGGAGCGGCCGCGCTCATAGCCGTTACCCCGATCGCGCTCTCTCCACCCGGATCGGGAGGTCGTGGGAGGGAACCAGAGTTCCCTGCCGGAGGCGGTTCCGCCATGCTCGGGAAGGGAGTCCTCGAGCTCGCCGAGGAACTCCTCCTGGAGCACAGCCGCCCGACGGCCGTCGCGACGGGGAGTTCGTCCGTCTCCGATTGTTGGGGGAGGGGCTCGAAGGACCCGCCGGCTCGCCGGGTCATCCAGGTTCCCTCGGGCCCGGCGATTCAGGAGCCTTCCGAAGCGCCTCTCGCCTTGGTCCGACGTCGTGGACCCGTTAGCCGTATGTCGAGCGCGGAACCTCTGCCGCCCATGGTGAAGGGGGTCGGCGACCTCGCGCGACTGGCCCTTCCTCTCGAGACGCCGCGACTCCTCCTTCGCCTCCCATCACGACGCGACGTCCCCGACCTCAAGCGGAGCTTCCGGGACCCCAGGACCGCCCGGGCCCATGGGGCCCCTTTGCACCCCCGGGCCGAGATGGAGAACCCACTGCGGATGGTCACACGAACGCTCCGGGAGTACCACCAGGGGGAACACCTCTCCCTCTCCGTCATCCTCCGCGGGGACGGCGGGTGCATCGGACGGGTCGGGCTCCGGGGATTGGACTGGACGTGGCGAAAGGTCGAAAGTCTCTCCTACTGGATCGACCCGAGGTACCTGGGGCCAGGGATTCGCCACCGAGGCGTCCTGGTTCCTCTGCCGGGCCGCGTTCGGACCGCTGCGGATGCGCCGGGTCGCCTCCCAGGCCCTGGACCAGAACCTGAGCTCACTAGCGGGTACTTCGGAAGCTCGGGTTCGTGGAGGAGGGACGCGAACGTGAGGCGGTCTGCGTTCGGGGTCGATGCATGGACATGGTCCTGTTCGGGCTGCTTCGGGGCGAGCTGAAGCCCCTTCCCCCGCCGCCCCGTATTGTCTCCTGACGACCGGGGGGATCCCGTGAGCTCGGAGGGCCCGTCGACCTCTCGACGGCTCCGGCGCGCCGCCCCGGCTCGGTCGGGTGGAGGGGGACCGGCACCCGCCGGTCTTCCTTGACCCGGTTCAGGACGACCTGGGTGTTCGAACGTTCTACGTAGGGGTCCTGGAGGACATGCTTCACGAATCGGTCGAGGTCGCGCCGATCCCGAAAGCGGCCGATCAGGAGCGCGTCGGTGTCGCCCGTCACGTCGTAGATGGCGTAGGCATGGGGGTCTCGCGCCAGCCGCTCCTCGACCTCCCGAAGCCGCCCTTTCGAGATCCAGATCCCGATCACCGCCCAGAGGTCCCAGCCGAGCAGCTCCTCGTCCAGGAGCGGGACGTAGCCTCGGATGACGCCTTGGGCCTCCAGCCGGCCGATCCGGGCGCTCACGGTCGTCGGCGAGACCTTCAATCGGTGGGCCAGCTCTCGGTGGCTACGGCGGGCATCGATGTTCAGCTCGGTGAGGAGCGCTCGGTCGAGCTCGTCGAGAGTGGACGAACGACCCATGAGAGGCGTCTAATTCCATAGAAGATAACGATATTGAGTCGTTAATTGGACAATCGCGCGGATTCACCGGGTGAATGTTGATGTACCCGGACCCGGTGGTTGACGCGAGGACCCATGTCACCGGTGAAGAAGCGGACGAAGGAGAACGACGGAGAGGCGGCCCTCGCGAAGCTGAAGACCGAGAAGGTCCGATGGGTGCAGCTGTTCTACACGGATGTCTTCGGGGGGTTCAATCAGGTCGACGTGCCCCTCGAGACGCTCGACGCGGAGTCGTTCGCCTCGGGCGTCCCGAAGCTCGACGGTTCCTCCGTGCGCGGGTTCCGGGAGATCTTCGAGTCCGACATGTTGCTCGTGCCGGACCCGAGCACCCTCGCCTCGATCCCGTGGAACCCCGAGGCCGGTGGGACGGTCCGATTCATCTGCGACGTCCGGCTGGGCGCCTCGTACCAACCCTACGACCACGACCCCCGGGCCGTGGCTCGGAAGACCGAGGAGGTCCTCGCCAGCGCCGGCTATGACACCTCCTACTGGGGCCCCGAGATCGAGTTCTTCATCTTCGATTCGATCGAGCTGATCCCCTCCGCCCAGGGGGTTCGAGACCCGTGGGCCGGCGCCGGCTACCTGCTCCACCAATCCGAGGCTCCGTGGCAGACCGGCCCGGTCAGCTCGACGGTCCGCTTCAAGGAAGGGTACCACCGGAGCCCTCCCACCGACTCGACCCTCGGGCTGCGCGCCGAGATGGCGAACATTCTCACCGACGACTTCCACATCACCATGGACGCCCACCACCACGAGGTGGCGACCAGCGCGCAGGCCGAGTTGAACCTCCACTTCGACGAGCTCGTCCCGACGGCCGACCACATCCAGGACATCCGCTACGTGATCAAGAACGTGGCCCACCGCCACGGGAAGGTCGGCTGCCTCATGCCGAAACCCATCTACGGCGACAACGCGATCGGCATGCACACCAACCAATCGATCTGGTCGAAGGGAAAGAACGCCTTCTACGACGAGAGCGACCCGTATGCCGAGGTCAGCCAGGTCTGTCGGTACTATGTCGGAGGCCTGCTCGCGCACTCGCGCTCCCTGTGCGCCATCACGAACCCGATCACGAACTCCTACCGGCGCCTCGTGCCGGGCTACGAAGCCCCGGTCTTCATCGCCTGGAGCAAGGCGAACCGCTCCGCGAGCGTTCGGGTCCCGTTCTACCACAAGGGACGACCCGCCGCAAAGCGGCTCGAGTACCGCACCCCCGATTCGGCCGCGAACATCTACCTGACCGAAGCCGCTCTCGCCCTCGCGGGCCTCGACGGCATCAAGCGCAAGATCGAACCGCCTCCGCCGGTCGACGAGAACATCTACAAGCTCACGGTCGCCCAGCGCAAGCAACGCGGGATCCGGGAGCTTCCGGGGTCGCTGGGCGAGGCCCTCGACTGCCTCGAATCGGACCGGGCCTTCCTGAAGCCTGCGTTCGCCGATTCGCTCCTCGACACGTACATCGAGCTCAAGCGGGAGGAGCAGCTCGAGCTGAACCTGCGGCCCCACCCGTACGAGTTCTACCGGTACCTCGACGTCTAGGCCGCTCGGGACCGCCGTCCGCGCCCGCTTTCTGCCGCCGGCGGTACCACTCCCGTCGGACCGATGACCGAGAGCTGCCGCTTCTCCGGGGGTCGGATCCTCACCGGCTCACGGACGGTCGACTCCCTGGTCCTCGAGGGCGGCCGGGTCGTCGTCGCCGGGAGCGCGGCGGAGGCCCTCCGAGCGAGCCCAACGGGCGTCGAGGTCATCCACCTCCAGGGCCGCCTGGTCATCCCCGGCTTGATTGACGCCCATCTGCACCTCGCGGAGCTCACGCGGGCCCGGGAGGGTCTGTCGCTGCGCGACGTCCGCTCGATCCGAGAGCTGGTCGATCGGCTCGGGACATGGGCTGCGGGTCATCCGCACGGCCCGGTGACCGGGGACGGCTGGTCGGTGGAACAGTTCGCCGAACGGCGGGAACCCACCGCTGGGGACCTGGAGCGCGCCGTGTCGGATTGGCCGGCGGTCCTCTACCACGTGAGCGGCCACGGGGCCGTGTTGAACCGGGCGGCGCTCGAGGCCACCGGGTATCTCGAACGGGCAGCGGACCCACCGGGAGGCCGCCTCGGACGAGCATCGGACGGCTCCCTCAACGGGATGGTCTACGAGACGGCGCTGACCCCGGTCCGGCAGCTCACGGGGGGCGCCCACCCTCCCGAACCCGCCGCTATCGGTAGGACCGTTCGGATCGCGAACTCCCTGGGCGTTACGACGGTCGCGTCGATGAGCACGGTCCCCGAGGAGCTACGCGCGATACGGGCCCAATTCGAAGCCGAACCCCCGTCGGTTCGGGTGCGCTGCTACGCCCGGGCGGGCCGGTGGCGGGAGTTCGCCCCGTCCGACTGGGGGCCTCCCGGACCCGACGATTACGTCTCCCTGGTCGGGGTCAAGGCGTTCGTGGACGGGGCGTTCGGTCCTCGAACGGCCTGGCTCGAGGAACCGTACACCGACCTTCCGACCGACTCGGGGATCCCGGTGACGCGGGAGCCCGAGCTCGTCGACCTCTTCGAGCGATGCGCCCACGAGGGCCACCAAGCGGCCGTGCACGCGATTGGGGACCGCGGTCTGACCGAAACGCTCCGGGCGCTCGACCGGCTCGGTGCCCACGCTCCGAGGTTCCCACGGATCGAACATGCCTCGCTCGTTCCGCCCTCCATCTTTCCCCTCCTGGACCGGGTCCGCCCCATCCTGGTGGTCCAGCCCGGGTTCGTCTGGAGTGACGAGTGGCTCGCCCAGCGGCTGGGACCGTCCCGGGTCCGTTGGGCCTACCCCTTTCGCACGCTGACCGACCGGGGTCACCATCTCGTCGGCTCGACCGACGCCCCGTACGACCCCCCCGATCCCTGGCGAGGGATGGCTGCGGCCGTATCCCGAACCTCCCCGGGCGGGGGGTCCGCGAATCCCATCGCGGAAGAGGCCCTCTCCCCGTTCCAGGCGCTCGACCTCTTCACCGCGAACGCCGGTCGCGCGCTCGGGGACCCCGAGCTCGGCTCGCTCGCGCCCGGCGCGCGGGCCGACCTCGTGATTCTGGAGGCCCAGAGCCTCGCGGCGGCTATCGGCCGAGGGGCGGCAGCTGTTCGGGAGACCTGGCTTGCCGGAGCCTGCGTGTTCGACCGCGCCGTGCCTCGGGACCCCACAACCATCTAAGCCCGTCGAGCGATGGACGGGTCGTGCCCGGACCCTCGGAGGTACCCCAGCAGAAGGAGTTCTCCCCGTCGATGCGGGTGGACCTACTGGTCTCGGACTGGCGAGCCGCCCTGCCCGTCGACGCTTCGATGGAGGAGAAGGAGCGCCGGCTCTACGGCTCCGCCTGGGAGGCCTACCAAGAGGGGGACTACGGGTTCGGTCTCTGGTGCTGGCACGAGTGCGACCGCCTCTCCAACAACCTGAACGGCAACGTCCGAGAGGTGACCCGCATCCTGGGCCCCGGCAGATACTTCGGGTTCTCGCATCGGAAGGCGGTTGCCGCGGCGGTTCCGGTCGAGCGGATATACCGTCCCCGGAAGGGGGACATGAGCACCCCCCGCCCGGACGCCTACGTCCTCCCGCACTACCAGGTGCTCTGCGTCTACCTGATCCGTGCCGAGGCCGGCGACAAGACCTCCAAAGCGCTCCTCGAGATCGCGCTCGGCGAGCTCGAGGACCTGCGTCGGAACGACGCCTTCCTGCGGCACTTCGAGACGTTCCGAGACCTATGGAACCGCACGAAGAACGCAGAGGGAGGGACCCCGGCGGCTCCGGCGCCGGCGGCCCCGTCGCCGGACCTCCCGGCGCCGGAGCCTCCGGTGCCAAGCCCCCGGCCCGACCGCCGGAAGGGCGCCCGTTCCCGCCCCTAACCCTCCTATAGCCCCGCCGGCTCCCGACCGCGGAGACGGACGATGCGGGTCGTAGTGCTGGGCGGTGGAGGCCTGACCGGGCGATGTTCCGTGCGGGACCTCGCCAGTTCGGGCGTGTTCGACGAGGTGGTCGCCGCGGACCTCGACCCGACGCTGGCGAGCCAGGCCGCGAAGGCGGCCGGACCCAGAGCGCGTTCCGCGACCCTCGATGTGCGCGACCGGCCCGCGCTCGTCGACCTCCTGAAAGGGGCCGCCGTCTGCGTGAACGCGGTGCAGTACACCTTCAATCTCGCCGTCATGGAGGCGGCGTTCGAGGCCCGGGTCCCGTACCTGGACTTCGGTGGACTGTTCCACATGACCCGGCGCCAGCTCGCCTTGGATGAGAGGTCCCGGTCCGCCGGCCAGCTCGCGATCCCCGGGCTGGGACAGGTGCCCGGGGTGTCGAACATCCTCGCGATGGAGGCGACGCAGGACCTCGACCGGGTCGACTCGCTGGTCATCCGCGATGGCTGGCGCGATCTGACCGTCCAAGGGCCCGAGATCGTCTTTACCTGGTCGCCGAGCACCTTCCTCGACGAGATGGTCCTGCCCGCGGTCGTCTTCGAGAATGGAGCCTACCACGACCACCCCGCGATGAGCGGGGCGGAGGAGTACGACTTTCCGTCCCCCGTCGGCCGTACCCGGGTCTATCGGACCCTGCACTCCGAGCCCGCGACGCTCCCCGACAGCCTCCGGTCGAAGGGGATCCAACGCTGCGAGTGGAAGGAGGGCGGCCCGGGGATCGAGCTCCTCCGGACGATGGCGCTGCTCGGTCTCGCATCGGACCGTCCGGTCGACGTGAAGGGGCAGCCCGTGGTGCCCCGCGACTTTACGCTCTCCCTCCTGAAGCGCGAGAAGCTCCTCGGCGCCCCCGAGGGGGTTACGATCCATGACTGGGAGGTCTGCGACATCGAGGTTCGCGGGACCCAGGGAGGGCGTCCCATCGTCCGCCACGCATTCGCCCGATTCCCTCCCCGCCCGGACTGGAACCTGACGGTTACCGAATACGCGGTCGGTGTGGCCGGCGCCATCGGGGCTGAGCTCATCGCGACGGGCCGGGTGAGCGTGAAGGGGGTCGTACCTCCCGAGCGGTGCATCCCGGCGGGGCCTTTCCGAGCCGCGCTGAAGCAGCGGGGCATCGAAACAGCGATCGTACCGCCCGAGGCTCCCCTGTCGCCGGCTCTGACCGACTAGCAGGAGGCTTGGATAGGTTTTTTTGAGCGCTTTCGGTCGTTTGGAGCAGAACACCACCACATAATTGCAGTATTTCGACCACCTAATGCTCGCTCTGTAGCACCGTTCGCTTCGGATTGAGAAACCTAAATCCTGTTCAGCTCCCCAGCCATCTATATATAGCCACCACCGGGTCGCAAGTTCGCACCTCGATGTGGTACCTATGGCGGACATGGAACCCGCCCCCCTCACTGGCTCGAGCGAGCCCGAGGACGGCCCGGACCGTACCTCCCGGGGCGAGCGCCTAACCCCGGCTCGCGCGAGCGGGGGCGAGGTCAGCACCCATCCTACCGCTCCTGCTCCCGAGGGCGGGCCGGCGGCCCCCGCGAAGGAGAAGGCGGAGCCGAGGGAGAAAGCCGAGCCCAAGGAAAAGGAGTCGAAGGAGAACCGCGAACCGAAGGAAGCGGCTCCCGTCGCGCCAGAGGCCCCGGACTCGGAGGTCCAGCCGCTGCCGATCTCGATCGCGCGCCTCGTCCCGAAACTGAAGAAGAGCGCCCGCCTCTTCGAGGAAGGAAAGAAGCACATCCCGAACTCCTCGAGCTCGCTCATCCGGGTCGCGCTCGTATGACCCGTGTCCGCCGTTCATCGCCGCGGGCAAGGGCCCTCGGATCTGGGACGAGGACGGGAACGAATACCTCGACTTCAACCTCGCCTACGGCTGCCTCATCAACGGACACGCGCCGCGCGAGCAGGTCAAGGCGATCCAGGAGCGGGCCGAGCTCGGGCTCCACTTCGCCGCCCCGACATCGCTCGAGATCGACCTCGCCATCCTCTTCCAGAAGATGGTCCCGACCGCCGAGCGGGTGGCGTTCTGCTCGAACGGCTCCGACGCGACGATGAACGCCATCCGCATCGCGCGCGCGGTCACGGGGAAGGACGCGATCCTGAAGTTCGAGGGCCACTACCACGGTCAGCACGACTACGCACTGATCAGCGCCGAGGCCCCACCGATCGTCGCCGGGCTCGACCAGTACCCCCGCCCCCTCCCGAACTCGGCCGGGATCCCTCCCGGGGTCACCGACTACGTGATGGTCGCTCAGTACAACTCGCTCACCTCGTTCGAGCGCATGGTCCGCCGCTACCGGGACCGGCTCGCGGCCGTGATCCTCGAACCGATCATGGCGAACTCCGGGGTGATCCCCCCCTCCCCGACTACCTGAAGCGGCTCGTGGAGATCGCGCACCAGAACGAGCTGCTCGTCATCTTTGACGAGGTCTTCACCGGCTTTCGCGTCGCGCCGGGCGGTGCCCAGGCCCTCTACGGGGTTCGAGCCGGACATCTCCTGCTGGGCGAAAGCGCTGGGGGGCGGGGTGACGATCTCCGCCGTATCGGGGAAGAACGAGTACATGGAACTGATCGCCCCGGGGCGGATCTCCTTCGGCGGCACCTACTTCGCCAACAACCTCTCCCTCGCGGGCGCGCTCGCGAACCTCAAGATGCTCCACCGAGGGGGCGAGGACCTCTACGCCCGCTTCGACCGGATGACCCAACGGCTCGAGAAGGGGATCGAGGAAGCGGCACGGGATACGAAGGTCAACGTCCTCGTTCAGTCGGTCAACGGAATGCTGCAGTTCTTCTTCACCCGACGCAAGAAGATCCAGAACTACCGGGAATCGCTCCAGATCGATTGGAACCTCTATCTCCGCCACCACCAGCTGTTGCTGGACAAGGGGATCTACATCCACCCGGACAACTACGAGCGGATCACCTTCTCGAGCGCCCACACGGACAAGGACATCGAGAAATTCATCTCGGTCATCCACGAGACGTTCACGGAGCTGAAGACCCTGCCGCGCGACTACCTTCCGTAGGCAGGACCGGGCTCAGTCGCTGGGTTAATACCCCGGACAGGCTCGCGGGAGGGATGGCGGCCGCTCCGGCGCGTGCCACCTAGGGGGGTGGGAGTGGGCCGAAGTGCGAGCGATCTCTTCATCTTCGTCCTAAAGCGCCTGCTCCAACTCATTCCCGTCCTCATCGGGGTCATCGTTCTCACGTTCTTCGTCACGCACCTCAAGCTGACCGGCATCTGCAACGAGTGGTATCCCAAGGCCGGCGCCTCCACGATCGCGAACTGCAACGCGAAGTACGGGCAGCCGATCACCACGCAGTTCGTCCAGTACGTCACGACGCTCCTCCAGGGGAACTGGGGCCAATCGATCCAGGGCGTCCAGGTCTACCCCACGATCGCGGCGGCCCTCCCGGCGACCGTCGAGCTCGTCCTGGCGGCGCTGTTCCTCATGGTGGTCATCGGGATCCCGATGGGGGTCATCGCCGCTCGCTACAGCGGGCGGTGGGGGGACCACCTGGTCCGGATCTTCTATCTGAGCGGATGGGCGACCCCGACCTACCTCGGCGCCGTCTTGGCCGCGGTGTTCCTCGGTCCGTACCTCGGCCTACCGACCCGGGGCGAGTACTCGACGGTCGTCCCCCCTTCACGCAGTACACCCACATGTCGGTCCTCGATGCGATCCTCGCGGGGAACCTCCCGTACACCGTCGACGCGATGCAGCACCTGATCATGCCCGCCGCGGTCCTCGCGTTCATCAATATGGGCATCGCGACCCGGATGACCCGCTCCTCCATGCTCGAAGTGCTCCCGCTCGACTACGTCCGCTCGGCCCGGATGAAGGGACTGAGCGACTTTTGGGTCCTGTACAAGCACGCCCTGCGGAACGCCCTCATCAGCACGACCACGGTGCTGGGTCTCACCGCCGGTGGCCTGCTGGCCGGTACGGTGGTCATCGAGGAGGTGTTTGACTGGCCGGGGATCGGCCAGTACGCCTACACCGCGGTCGGGGGCGGCAGCTCGACGCCGAACTTCGACGGCGCGGTGGCCGTCGTGATCATCTTCGCGATCGCGGTCGTGGTGGCGAACCTCGTCGCGGACATTCTCTACGGGATCCTCGACCCGAGGGTCGACTGGAGGTAGCGGCGCGTGACGGCGTCCGGTCGGCCGGCGGCGCCTCGTCCCGATGGACGCCTCCTCGTCTTCTGGCGAGTGCTTCGGGCCAACCCCCTCTCCTTGTTCGGCTTCCTGCTGGTCGCGCTGATCTGCGTCACCGCGTTGGTGGTCCTGGTCGCGCCCCACGTCCTGATCCCCTTCGGACCTCAGCAGCAGACCGTGGCGCGCAATGCGGCCCCGTCCTGGCACCATCCGCTCGGGACCGACAACCTCGGCTACGACATCTACTCGAACGTGATGTATGCTCTCCCGCTCGACCTCGGGATCGGCGTCGCGATCGCCGGTAGCGCGCTCCTGATCGGAGGGGCGCTCGGCCTCATCGCGGGATTCTACGACACCCCGGGTACCATTTCCGGGGCAACCTCCGTGACGATCATGCGCGTCACCGACGTCTTCCTCTCCTTCCCCAGCTTGATCCTCGCGCTGGCGCTCACTCGCATCCTCGGGCTCGGGGTCGGGCCGACCGCGCTCGCCATCACCATCACCTGGTGGCCGTTCTACGTCCGCCTCGTACGAGGCGAGGTCCTCGCGGTCAAGCACCTGCCCTACGTGGCCGCGGCGCGGGCCGCAGGGGTCCGGGAGAACCGCATCCTCCTCCGCCACGTACTGCGGAACATCCTCGAGCCGATCGTCGTCTACTTCACGCTCGACATCGGCACGGTCCTCGTCACCTACTCGACGATCGGGTTCATCGGCATCGCGAGCCGCTACCCCGGACCCCAGCCGGAGTGGGGGGCCATGCTCGCCTTCTACCAGTCCGGCGGCTCGGCGAACATCTACCCGTGGCTGGTGCTCGGCCCCGGCGCGGCGATCTTCGTGACCGTCCTCGCATTCAGCCTGCTCGGCGACGGCCTGCGAGACATCCTCGACCCGCGCACTCGCCGCGCGTTCGTACGGAGCACCGGTACCCACGACCCCCCGGCCGAGAGTACGCTCGGCAGGGGCTTCCGCGGCGTCGCCGGAGCCCGTACCGGCCGCCCCCGTCGGGGCCGTCGACGCTCGGGGGGTCTCGTGACCGAGCCCGTCCTCGAGATCCAGCACCTCTCGATCACCTACACGGTCGGGGCCGGGGTCTTCCAGGCCGTCTCCGACGTTTCGCTGCGGATCCGTCCCGGGCAGGTGATCGGGATTGTCGGCGAGACCGGATGCGGGAAGAGCACGCTGGCCCAAGCCATCCCCCGTCTCCTCCCCGAGCCCCCCGCGACGATCGGCTCGGGCTCGATCGTCTTCCGGGGCACCGACCTCGTCCGGGTTCCGAAACGGAAGCTGCCGATGGTGCGAGGCACCGGCATCGGGATGATCTTTCAGGAGCCGCTCAACTCGCTCAACCCGGCGTTCCGGGTCTTCGACCAGATCTCCGAATCGATCCAGATCCGGCACTTCCGCGAGATGGGCTGGGTGCGGTCGTTCCAGGGCGGGAGCGAGCCGTTCGATTATTCGAAGCCCGCGATCAGGGCCACGGTCGCGGGCTCCCTCTCCCGGCCGCTCGTCCCCGACGGCGCGGCGGGCGAGGCGGTCCGCGAGCGCCTGCAGTCACGTTCCGATTACCGCAATGAGGTGCTGGACTACCTGCGCCTGGTCCGGATCAACGACCCGGAAACGATCCTCAACCTCTACCCGCACGAGCTCTCGGGGGGGATGCGGCAGCGGATCATGATCGCAATGGCCCTCAGTCAACGCCCGTCGCTCTTGATCGCCGACGAGCCGACCAGCGCGCTGGACGTGACGATCCAAGCGCAGGTCCTGACCCTCATGAAGGAGCTGATCGACGAGGTCGGCACCGCGATCCTGTTCATCAGCCACGACTTGGGAGTGATCGCGGAGACCGCCGATGAGGTAGGGGTCATGTACGCCGGGCGGATCGTCGAGTACGGTCCGGTGGCGGACGTGTTCCGCTCTCCGCACCACCCCTACACGAAGGCGCTGCTCAAGGCGGCCCCGTCCCGGTACAAGGCCGAGGGTCCGTTGAGCTCGATCGCGGGCGGGGTCCCGAACCTCTCGCGCCCGCCTCCCGGATGCCGGTTCCACCCCCGATGCGTCCTCGCCCAGGAGGTCTGCCGGGGAACGGCCCCGCCGCTCGCGCCGGTCGACCCGAACGCGCCCGCGGAGGCGGACGGGATCCACCGGAGCGCCTGCTACTTCGCCGCGGAGGTCCCCGGCCTCCCATGAGCGCTCCGACCCCGCTCCTCGAGACCGGGGGGATTCGAGAAGTTCTTCCCGATCACCCGCAGCCTCACCGAGACCCTGGCCCGAAGCGAAGCCCGCTCGGTTCACGCGGTGGACGGGGTCACGCTCACGGTCAACGAAGGGGAGACCGTCGGTCTCATCGGCGAGTCCGGCTCCGGGAAGACCACGCTCGGCTGGTTGATCGCGCGGCTCCTCGCGCCGACAGGCGGCGTCATCCGTTTCGCCGGCCAGGATATCACCGAGCTGAAGGGGACGGAGCTGCGGACCTGGCGCCGCAACGTACAGATCGTGTTCCAGGACCCGGTCGGCTCCCTCGACCCCCGGCTCAGGGTCTGGCAGATCGTGGGGGAGCCGCTCCGGGCGCAGGAGGGCCTGGGGCGGTCGGAGGTCCGCGAACGCGTCCGAGCGCTCCTCCCCAGCGTCGGACTACCTCCCGACTGCCTGGAGCAGTACCCCCACGAGTTCTCCGGCGGGGGCCGGCAGCGTCTCTCCCTCGCTCGCGCCCTCTCGGTAAGCCCCCGCCTGATCGTGCTCGACGAGCCCACCAGCGCGCTCGACGTCGCCGTTCAGGCCCAGATCCTGAACCGGCTCGTGGACCTGCAGCGGGAGCGGAGGATCGCCTACCTGCTCATCACGCACAACGTGGCCGCCGTCCGGTACGTCGCGGACCGGGTAGCGGTGATGTACCTCGGGCGGATCGTGGAGCACGGGATGGTCCGGGAGGTCCTCGAGCGGCCGGTCCATCCGTACACCAAGGCGCTCCTTGCGGCGGTGCCGATGCCCGACCCAAGACGGCGGCGCACCCGGTACCGGATCGGGGGCGACATCCCCTCCCTGGTCGACCCGCCGCCGGGATGCCGGTTCGCCCCCCGGTGCCCCTTCGTCATCGACCGGTGCCGCGTGGAGTACCCGCCGCTCGCGACCGTCCCGGGGCTGGGGGACCGTCTCGTGGCCTGCCACCGCGCCGAGGAGGTCCGGGACATCGCACCCGAGACGCTCCTCGCCACGGGCCCGGAGGCGGTCCCGCCGGCCGTGTCGGGGTGACCTAGGGTCCCTGCCCTCGGCGGGCCGCTAGCTCAACCACTGGGTGTTGAACCCGATCGCGAACGGCTCGGCGCTCGCCATGGGGTTCTGGACGAAGCCGCGCAGGCTCGAGGATACACCGCGAAGGCGGTCGGTACGACGAGCCAGATGTCGGTGTAGTTGTTGTAGAGCAGCTGGGTCATGTTCGTGTAGTAGTTGGTGAGGTCGGCCGCGTTGGAATCGCTGGCGGCGAGATACGTCAGGTTGTAGATCGACCAGTTCCAGTTCGGCGAAGCCACGCTGTTGTAGCCGGCCATGCACGCGTTCGCGCTCCCCGAACTGACGAAGTCATTCTGCGTCCAGTCGTCCGGCGAGATGTAGTCCGACGTGTAGAACTCCTGGCCCATGAAGAACGGACCGCCGTTCGCGTTCGTCGAGGAAACGCACGCCCCGCTCGAGTCGCGGCCCTGTTCCGAGATCAACTGGGCCAGGCTGACCCCGACCGGGGTGATCGTGATGTTGATCGCCGCCAGGTCCGATTCAAGCAGCAACGAGGTGTCGACCCAATCTGCTCCGGCATTGAGGTACATGTAGTTGATCGCGTTGCTCTTGCACGCGGAAGCCGCGCACGGGGAATCCGCGATCTCTTTCTGGGCGAGCGGAAGGTTGTACTGATAGTACGGCTCCTTGGCCGTGAGGTTGTTGTTGTACGGGTAGGCCGGAGGTACGGGGCCGACCCACTGGGTTGCGTAGCCGCCGAACGCCTCCTGGATGATCTGATTGTAGTTGATCGCGTGCGTGATCGCCTCGCGGACCGACAGGTTGTCGAAGGGGGCGACGCTCGCGTTGAGGTAGATCCACCAAGAGCCACTGGTCGCGCCATAGATGGTGGGCAACGCCTGCACGACGAGGTTCGAGTGGCCCTCCAGCTGCTGGATGGTGGAGGGGCCGACGTAGGCGAACGAAGCACCCTGGACTTGCCCGGTGATGAGGTCGTTGGTGGTGATGTCGATCGTGTCCTGGAAGATCACCTCGACCGAGGTGTTCCCCGCTGCGAGGTTGATGTTCCACGGCGCGGCCTTGTACGCCGCAGCGCCCCAGTACTTGGAGTTCGGTTGGAGTGTGTAGCCACCCCCTCCGATCCCGTTGTACCCCTGGATCACGTACGGTCCGGTGCCCATCGCATTGGTTGCGAGGTAATCGTTGACCGCTCCGACCTGTACGCCGCCGTGCTGGTCGACCCACGTCGGGTCGACCGCATACGAATCGGGGGCGGCGAGGGAGGCGAGGAAGTAGGTGTAGTTGGTGGCGAGGTAGCCATACCCCAGGTTGAGCGCGATCGACTCGTTGTTGACGACCTGGAACGACTGGTTCGGCATCTCCATCTGCTGGATCTCGGCCAGGGTGGGGGTGTCGAAGTTCCAGGAATTGAGGTCGTTGGTCAGGGTGGTGTTCGCGGCGACCGAGTCGGCCTTCGGGGAGTAGTAGCTGAGCGGGCCCGAGGCGTTGAAGTTCGTCGAGAAGAAGTTCTGTTCCAGGATGAACTGAGGTCCCTGGCTCATCACGAGGGTCCGGTAGAGGCTGTACCACTGGACGTAGGCGTTGTACGGGTCGCCGTTAGAGAAGACGACCCCCGGTCGTAGCTCGAACGTGAAGGTCGAGGCGTTGGTGCTAGGGTCGTACGACTGCGTCCAGCTGGAGGCGAGTACCCCGGAGAAGTTGACGACGCTCGAGCCGTTGTAATTCACCAAGCCCTGGTAGGCCTGCTGGACCGCCGCCCATCCTGGAGTGGTGAACGTGAAGGCGGGGTCCAACGAATCGGGGATCTCCGCTTGGTCGATGCAGATGTAGGCGGTCTGGTTGGGTCCGCAGTTCGAGGTCGTGGAGTGCCGGAGGACGAAGTACGCCCCGATCCCGGCCACGACGATCACAACCGCGATGACGATCACCACGATGTTTCTGGTCTGAGGTCGCATCGAACCGCCCCCCCGAAAGGGCGAGGCGTAGGACCGACTCCTCCCTGATAAGGTATACCATGATACAACGTCGCGGGACGCGGCGGGTCCCCTGCGGCACGCTATTGAGCCGGTCCGGGTTTTGCCCCTACGGGGGGCGTCCATGGTCCAAAAGATGCTGATTGCGGGCGAATGGGTGGCGGCGAACAGCGAGGCGACGACCCCAGTGACCAGCCCGTTCGACGGCGCGACCATCGACTCCGTGCCGCGGGGCGCCCGCGAAGATGCTCGTCGGGCGATCGATGCGGCGCGTCAGGCGTTCGACCGGGGTCCCTGGCCGAAGTCGCCCCCCCGGGTCCGGGGCGAGGTGTTCCTCAAGGCGGCCCAGCTCCTGCAGCAGAGGCTCCCGACGCTGGCCGCGCTCGAGAGTCGCAACCAGGGCAAGACGATCAAGCAGGCGGCGGACGCGGACCTGCCCTTCTCCATTGACAACCTCATCTTCTACGCCGGCGCCGGGCGCACGATGGACGCGAAGAGCCCGGGCGAGTTCACGGGGGACGGGACCACCATATTCCGTCGGGAACCCGTCGGGGTCGTGGCGTCGATCACCCCGTGGAACTACCCGGTGATGATGGCCGTCTGGAAGATCGGCCCCGCGCTGATCACCGGGAACACGGTCATCCTCAAGCCGGCCAGTTGGACCCCGCTCACGAGCCTGGAGCTGGGACGGGTGTTCGCGGAGGCCGGCCTGCCGCCGGGCGCGCTCAACGTCATCACCGGACCGGGGGAGAGGTCGGGGACGAGCTCTCCCGGAACCCAAAGGTCGACCTGGTCTCCCTCACCGGGGACACTGCCACCGGCCGAAGATCATGGAGGCGGCCAGCGGAACCGTGAAGCGGGTCCAGCTCGAGCTGGGAGGAAAGGCCCCGTTCATCGTGTTCGAGGACGCGGACCTTGCGGCCTCCGTCGAGGGTGCGATGGTCGCCGGGTTCGTGAACGGCGGGCAAGATTGCACGGCCGCGACCCGGCTCATCGTCCACCGGAACGTCCGCGCTCGCTTCCTGACGCATCTGTTGGAGCGGGTCCGGATCGTCCGGGTCGGGGACCCTCTCTCCCGGTCGACCGACCTTGGCCCGCTCGTCCACCGCACCCATCAGCAGCACGTGCTCGGGTTCATCGAGAAGGGCCGGGAGGAGGGCGCGAAGCTCGTGGCGGGGACCTCCGAGCCCCCGAAGGAGTTTCCGCAAGGGTCCTTCGTCGCCCCAACGGTCTTCGACCAGGTCGCGCCGGACATGACGATCGCCCAGAAGGAGGTCTTCGGCCCGGTCCTGGACGTCCTCGAGTTCTCGACGTTCGATGAGGCGATCGAGGTGGCGAACGGGGTCGAGTACGGGCTCGCGGGGAGCGTCTGGACCAACGACCTGCGGACGGCGATCAAAGCGGCACACGCCCTCCGTTTCGGTGACGTCTGGGTCAACGACCACCTCCCGCTCGGCTCCGAGACCCCGCACGGCGGCGTCAAGCAGTCCGGGTTCGGGAAGGACCTCGGGACGGACTCCCTGAACGACTACACGGTCGTAAAGAACATCTACGTCGACCTGACCGGCCAGGCCCGCAAGGGCTGGCACTACACCGTCTACGGGGACCCGGGGTAGTCGCCACGTGACCGCTGGGATCCCGAGACTCCGGCCGCGGCGCGCTCTGGATTGGGGGCACCCGCCAAGCCCCGGCGAGCGGCCGCTACGTCCCGGTGGTCGACCCGTCGACCGGTCGCCCGATCGGAGAGGCTCCCGTGGCCTCTACGGAGGAGGCGAACGCCGCGGTCGACGCCGGCCGCCGAGCGCGAGGAGAGCTGGGGCTCGACCCCGGGTCACGAGCGCGCCCGGATCCTCCGGGCGACCGCGGACCGGCTCGCGGCCGACCGGGAGACGTTGGCCAACCTGATCGCGCACGAGGTCGGGAAACCGATCGTCGACGCCCGGGTCGAGGTCGACCGCGCGGTCGGGGTGTACCGTCTGGCCGCCGAGGAGGTCCGGCATCTGGGCGGCGAGAGCTTCCCCGCGGACGCCTACGAGCGACCCGCGGGGAACGAGCACCGGTTCCTCTTCTCGGTCCGCGACCCGATTGGGGTCGTGGTCGCGATCGGCCCGTTCAACTTCCCGTTGAACCTGCTCTCCCACAAGGTCGCGCCCGCGCTCGCGGCCGGCAACCCCGTCGTCGTGAAGCCGACGAGCGCGGCGCCGTTCACGGCGTTCCGGCTCGCCGAGCATCTCGCGGCCGCCGGGCTGCCGGGGGGGGTTCTCAACGTCGTGACCGGCCCCGGGGGGAGCGTGGGAGGCGCCCTGGTCGAGCATCCTCGCACCCGGCTCGATCACCTTCACCGGCTCGACCGAGGTCGGGAAGGGGATCGCGGAACGGGCCGGCCGACACGCCAAACGCGTGATCCTCGAGATGGGGGGCCTCGACCCGTTCGTGGTGCTGGACGACGCTCCCCTCGCCTCGACGGTGGAGGCGGCCGCTCGCGGGATCTTCAGCTACTCCGGCCAGGTTTGCACCGCCTCGAAGCGGTTCCTCGTCGCAGAGGGGATCGCGGACCGGTTCGCGACGGACCTCGCCGAACGGGCCCGGACCCTCCGGGTCGGCCCCGCGTGGGAGGAGGCGACCGAGGTCGGTCCCCTGGTCGACGTGGCCGCGCTCGAGCGGGTCGAAGCGCTCGTCCGGGAGGCCCGTGACAGGTCGGCCAAGGTGCTCGCCGGGCGGCCGGCGACCGGAGGACCGGAAGGAGGGGAACTTCTACCTTCCGACCGTCCTGGACGCGGTGCCCGAGGACGCGCGCGTGGTCCGCGAGGAGCCGTTCGGGCCGGTCGCCCCCATCCTCCGCTTCTCGTCGCTCGAGGACGCCGTCCGGATCGCCAACAGCACTCCGTATGGCCTTCAGGCCGCGGTGTACACGCGCGACATCGCCAAGGGCTTCTCGCTTGCGAAGCGGATCCGAGCCGGCGGCGTGCACCTCAACGACCCGACGAACCTGCGGTGGGATGCCCTCCCGTTCGGCGGGATCAAGGAGAGCGGACTCGGTCGCGAAGGGCTCCGGTACGCGATGGAAGAGATGACCGAGGTCAAGCTGATCTCGGTGAACTACGCGAACCCCTAGGGGCCGGTTACCGCGTCTCTTCGTCGGTTCCCGTGATCGGGTAGGGGCCCGGCGTTGCGGGCGGGCCGGGATGACCGAGTCCGGGGTCCCCGATGGGCCGCCACCCCGTGGCGGTTGGCGCGTGGGGGACGGAGCGGATGGGGGGATTCTCCCCCGTACCGTCCAGGGAGTCGAGCGAATCCTCGAAGGCGGCGAGGCCCCGCTCCAGGAGCTCGTTCTCGATAACCAGCGGGGCCATGAACCGGAGCACCTGGTCCCACGCGCCGGCGGTGTGCATGAGCACCCCGCGCGCGAACAGGGCCGAGCGCATCGCCTTCGCCCGGTCCCCCCACGGGAGGCGGGTCGCCCGGTTCTGGACGAACTCCACCCCGATCATGAACCCCTTGCCACGAACGTTCCCGATCGAAGGATGGCGCTCTCCCATGGCCCGGAACCGCTCCACCAGCGCGGCGCCTCGATGGGCAGTGTGGTGGAGGAGGTCGCCCTCTCGAAGGACCCGGAGCACTTCGGTCCCGACCGCGAGCGCGAGCGGATTCCCCCGGTAGGTCCCGATGTGGAACCCGCGCGGGAGCTCGGGGACCAGGTCCTTGCGGTACGCCACGACCGAGAGGGGGATGCCGCCCCCGATCGTTTTCGCGATGCACAGGATGTCCGGCGTGACCCCGGCATGCTCGACGGCCCACATCCGGCCGGTCCGTCCGAGCCCGGTCTGGATCTCGTCGGCGATCAGGAGAAGGTCGTGGCGGTTGCAGAACTCGCGCAACGAGGGCAGGAAATCGTCCGGCGGCACGACGTAGCCGCCCTCGCCAAGGATTGGCTCGACCAGGACCGCCGAGACCTTGTCCGCGCCCGAGGCCGGGTCGTTCACGAGGTGCTCGAGATAGGCGATCGTTCCCGCCGCTCCGGCGTCCGCCCCCAGGACCGGGCGGTACGGGTCCGGGTAGGGCACCCGAACGACGTGGCTCCCGGCGAAGGGCGTCGTCGTGTGGTAGCGGCTCCCGCTGGTCAGGTGGACGGCCCCCCCGTGGACGCCGTGGTAGGCGCCGGAGAACGCGATCGTGCCGTGGCGGCCCTTGGCAAAGTCCGCGAGCTGGACGGCGGTCTCGACCGCATCCCCGCCGGTCACGGTGAAGAAGATCCTCGCGTGGTTCCGGAGGCTACCGGGGAGCGCGTCCTCCAGTTCCTTGAGGAATCGAATCCGGGCCTCCGTGGGGAGTTCCAGGGAGTGCCAGAGCTCCCGGCTCTGCCCCGCGAGCGCGGCCACGAGCCTCGGGTGCTGATGGCCCAGGTTGAGCACCGAGATGCCCGCCACCCAGTCGATGTACCGATTGCCGTCGACGTCCTCGACCGTCGCGCCGCGCGCTGACCGGATCGCCATGGGGAAGTAGTGCGAGTAGGAGACCGCGTCGGTCTCCCATTTTGCCTGCTCGGCCAGCAGCTCCCGGGAACGCGGGCCGGGCGGCGGGTGGACAATTTTGGGCGCGTCGAGGTAGCTGCCGGACTCCGAAGTGTCGCTCATCCAACCCCCCCGGGTTACGGGAACAGGCCCATATCAGAGCTAGGACGACCACCGGACGGGTTATGGACCCCCCTCGGCTCTCTCCCGCGTAGAGGAGATGCCCGAGGCCCCCCCGACCGTCGACGTCCACCTGCACCTCTCGCGCTGGTGGCCGGACCTGCCCCGGACCGGCTACCGTGCGGACCTCGACTACACCGTCCGCGGGCTCCTGGCGGAGATGGATGCGGCGGGCATCACCTCCGGCCTCCTCCTCCCCGTCTACGAGGGCCCCACCCCCGCCGAGTCGCTCCGGGAATCGGTGGAGCACGCGCACGCCAGTGGAGGTCGTCTGCGGCCGGTCGCCACCGCTTTTCCCAATCCCGGGCGCGAGTCCGTGGAGGCCGTGGTGGCGGGTTGGGAGGCAGTTCCGGACCTCGCCGCGATCAAGCTCTTCCCGGGGTACCATCCCTTCTACCCGCACGACCCCGCCCTCGAACCCGTGTACCAGTACGCCGCACGGCATCGCCTCCCGGTGATGATCCACCAGGGCGACACCCTCGCGCCGAACGGCCTCCTCAAGTTCGCGCGACCGATTGAGGTCGACGAGGTCGCGGTGCGTCACCGTGACGTCCGATTCGTCCTCTGCCACTTTGGGAACCCCTGGGTGGAGGAAGCCGCGGAGCTGGTCTACAAGAACGAGAACGTCTACGCGGACACCTCCGGCCTCCTGGCCCATCCCACGACCCCTTACTTCGAGCGGGGGGTCGCCCGCGCCCGGGCGGTACTGCAGGCCGCCGTCGACACCATCGGTTCCGCGGCCCGCATCCTGTACGGGTCGGACTGGCCCCTCGAGTCCCTGGCCACGTCCGTCGCGCTCGTCCAAGGCCTCGAGATCTCCGAGGAGGACCGAGCGGCCATCCTCGGCGGCAACGCCGGCCGCCTGTTCGCATCGACGAGGCCGGCGGACGACCGTCTTAAAGGGCGACGCTCTCGGACCGGACATGACCGACCCTGACCCCAAGGCCCCCTCGGTGGACGGGGATGCCATTCGCCAGGTCGTGCGGGAAACGAACTACGTTACCTGGCGGCGCCAAGGCGGATGGAACCCGCTGGTGGTGACCCGGGCCAAAGACTCAACGTTCTGGGACGACAAGGGCCGCGCCTACCTCGACTTCTCCTCCCAGCTGATGGCCACCAACCTCGGCCATGCGAACGCGGCGGTCGTCGAAGCGATCGCAGCCCAGGCGCGCGTGCTCTCCTACGCGGCGCCAGGATTCGCCACCGAGGCCCGCGCCCACCTGAGCTCGGCCCTTCTCCAGGTCCTACCGCACGGCCTGAACCGGTTCTTCTTCAGCACCTCGGGGACCGAAGCCAACGAGGCCGCGCTCAAGATCGCCCGCGTCGCGACGGGACGGACCAAGGTCCTTTCCCGCTACCGATCCTACCACGGTGCCACCGCCGCGTCGATCTCCGTGACCGGCGACCCTCGACGACGTCCGGTCGAAGGCCTCCAGACGGTTCCTGGGACCGTCTTTGCGCCCGACTGTTACTGCTACCGCTGTCCGTTCGGGCTCACGTACCCCTCCTGCGGGGTCGCCTGCGCCGACTACGTCGACCGGCAACTCGAACGGGAGGGCAACGTCGCGGCGATGATCCTCGAGCCGGTGGTCGGCACGAACGGAGTGATCGTACCGGTGCCGGAGTATCTCCCGCGGATCCGCGAGATCACCCGCCGGCACAGCGTCCTCCTCATCGCCGACGAGGTGATGACCGGCTGGGGCCGGGTCGGCGAGTGGTTCGCGGTCGACCACTGGAAGGTCGAGCCGGACCTCCTCACGACCGCGAAGGGGATCACGGGCGCGCACATCCCTCTCGGGCTGACCGCCACGACCTCCTCCCTCCACGACGTCTTCCGGGACCGCTACTTCCCCCACGGGCACACCTACGAGGCCCACCCGCTCACGCTCGCCCCCGCCGTGGCGGCGATCGGAGAGTACCGTCGCCTCGACCTCCTCGCGAAGTCCCGCCGGGACGGCGAGTACCTGCTCCGCCGCCTTCGGGAGATCGAAGCGCGACATCCGTCGGTCGGCGAGGTCCGCGGGCTCGGCCTCTTCGCGGCCGTCGAGCTCGTCCGGGACCGTGCGACCCGTCTCCCCTTCAACACCGAGGAGGACAAGCTCGCCGGGCGCCCCCTGGTCGCCGAACAGGTGGCCGCGGCGATGATGAAGGAGGGAGTGTTCTGCGTCGCGTGGGTCTCGCACCTCGTGATCGCCCCGCCCCTGATCGTGACGCGGGAGGAGCTCGACCATGGACTGGACGTCCTCGACCGGGCGCTCGCCGTGGCCGACGCCGAGGTCCGCGGCGGAACCCCGCCCTGACCGAGGTTAGAACCAGCGGCTCGTGACGACCTTCTTCCGCGTGTAGAAGTCCACCGCGTCCCGCCCGCTCGCGTGCAGGTCCCCGTAGAACGAGCCCTTCCAGCCGACGAACGGGAAGTAAGCCGCCGGCGCCGGCACTCCCACGTTGACCCCGACCATGCCGGCTTCGATCCCGTGGACGAAGGCGCGCGCGGCGCCGCCATCCCGCGTGAAGATCGCCGCCGCGTTGCCGAACCGGGAGCGGTTCGCGAGCTCGATCCCCTCAGTCAGCGTGCCCACGCGGACCACGGCGAGCACCGGGCCGAAGACCTCCTCCTGGGCGATCGACATCTCCGGTCGTACTCGGTCGAAGAGGACGGGGGCGACGTAGAAGCCGTCGGAGCCGGTCGGGATCGACCCGCGGGCCACGACCACGGCTCCGCCCGCCTCGCCGTCCCTAATCCATTGGAGCACCCGGTCCCGGTGCTCGGCGCGGATCACCGGTCCCACCACGGTCGCCGGGTCGCCGCTCGGTCCGACCGGGAGCTTCCGCACAGCCTCCGCCAGGCGGTCAACGAGCCGATCCGCCCCGGGTCCGACCGCGACGACGACGCTACCGGCGAGGCACCGCTCTCCCGCCTGGCCGAAGGCGCTCGAGATGACCGCAGGCACCGTGCGGTCGAGGTCGGCATCGGACATCACGAGCAGGTGGTTCTTCGCCCCGGCGAGCGCCTGGACTCGCTTACCGTGGGAAGCGGCCGTCGTGTAGACGTGCCGGGCGGTGGGCGCGGAGCCGACGAAGGAGACGGCATCCACCTCCGGGTGGCTGAGGAGCGCGTCGACCGTGGTGGCATCCCCGTGGAGTAGGGTGAAGGTCCCGGGCGGGAAGCCCGCCCTTGCGATGAGCCGGGTGAGCAACGTCGCGGAGAGCGGGACCCGCTCGGAGGGCTTCAGGATGAACGAGTTGCCGCAGACGAGGGCGAGCGGCCCCATCCAGAGCGGGATCATGAGCGGAAAGTTGAACGGGGTGATCCCGACGACCACCCCGAGGGGCTGACGGATCAGGGTCGTGTCCACCCCTCGGGAGACGTCCTCGAGGAACGCCCCCTGGAGGGTCGTGGGGGCGGAGGCGGCGAACTCGGTGGCCTCCATGCCTCTCCGAACCGAGCCTCGGGCCTCGTCCAGCGTCTTTCCGTTCTCGCGGGAGATGCTCGTCGCGAGCTCCTCCGCCTGCTCCTCCAACAGCGTCCGCAGGGCCAGGATCCGGCGGGCGCGTTCGGCGACGGGGACGTCCCGCCACGTGGGGAACGCCTTCCGAGCGGCTCGTACGGCAACATCGACCTCCGCCGCTTCGGTGCGAGGCACCCGGGCCAGCAGATGGCCGTCGGAGGGGTCGGGGACGTCGAGACGCCCAGGTCCGAGGGGGCGGACCCACTCTCCCGCTACGAAGTTCTCGAGATCGATGACCCCGCCCACGGACTCCCGTCCCCCGAACCGCTCCGGGTAATGACGCTCGCGGGGAGGGGTCCGACAATTGACGAATCTCCCATTCCCCGGGGGGACTTTTGTAACCCTTCCCCCTCAGAGCCCCGTCGGCGGGGCCGGAGGGCCTTGCCGGGGGAGGACAAGGACATGGATCCACGGTTCAAGGAAGCTTTCGCGGAGTACGCGGTCCGGACCCCGCGCTCCCAGGAGCTGTGGGAGATGGGCCGCCGGTGGAGCCCGCTCGGGGTCCACTCCAACTACCGCTTCCTGGAGCCGTACCCGTTCTACGTCCAGCGCGCCAAAGGGGTGAGCCTCTGGGACGCTGACGGGAACGAGTACCTCGACTTCAACATGGCCTTCGGGTCGCTCCAGAGCGGCCATGCCCATCCGAAACTCGTGGAGGCGCTCTCCCGACAGCTCGAGCGTGGGAGCGTGTACGGCTACGAATGGGAACGAACCCCCGAGGTCGCCGAACGGGTGTGCCGGCGCTACGGCATGGAGAAGGTCCGCTTCAGCACGACCGGCCTCGAAGCGACGCACCACGCGACCCGGTTCGCGCGGGCCTACACCAAGAAGCGGTACATTCTCAAGTTCGAAGGCTGCTACCACGGCTCGCACGACACGCTGCTGGTCGGGGTCAAGCCCCGGGCCGAGGTGGCGGGGCCGAAGGAGCATCCGGCCTCGGCACCGGCGTCCCCCGGGATCCTGAGCGAAGTGAGCGAGCGGACCCTCGTCGCCCCCTTCAACGACCTGGAGGCCACGCGCCGGATCGCGCGGGAGCACAAGGACGACCTGGCGGCGATCATCGCGGAGCCGATCCCGATGAACATGGGGTTCATTCTTCCGGACGAGGGGTTCTTCCCCGGCTTGCGGGAACTCTGCGACGCGCTCGGGGCGCTGCTGATCCTCGACGAGATCAAGACCGGGGCGAAGTACGTGCACGGAGGGGCGGGGCGGGTCGGGGTGCGACCGGACCTGATCACGCTCGGCAAGTCGATCGCCTGCGGGGTTCCGCTCTCCGCGATCGCTGCCGGACCCGGCATCCTCGACGAGGTAGGCCCGAGGAAGGTCGCCCACGCGGGCACCTACAATTCGAACCCGCTCGCGATGACGGCGTGCCTCGCGTCGCTCGAGCACATCCTCACGGAGGAAGGGATCGAACGCTCGACGCGGCTCAACGACCGCCTTGCCAAGGGGTATGCCGAGGTCTTCGACGACGCCGGGGTCACGGCCAACGTCTGCGCGGACGGAGTCTCGGGGACCGTCTACTTCGCGGACCACCCGGTGCGGAACTGGCGGGACTTCCTGACGGTCGACGGCGACCGCTCGATGCTGTACTACTACCTCTGCCTCAACCGGGGGTTGATCCCCTCGGGCACGGGGCCCGACGAGCAGTGGACCCTCTCGGTCCAGCACACCGCGGCCGACGTCGACCGCCACCTCGAGATCCTCGCTACGGTAGCCGACCGGCTCGGCCGGGACCCCTCAGGTCGGAGAGATTGAGGAGTCCGTCTAGGGGAGATCCCGGGCGCGGTCGAGCTGTGCCGCGAACTTTCCGCAGAGCGAGACGCCTCGGCACAGCGGACAGGGACGCCCCCCTCTGGGGAGATTCGAGCCGGCCCGCGCCGCTCCCAGCTACCCCACGGCCCACCGTCATCAAATCCCCCGACGCGGTGACGACCCCGTGCCGGGCTTCCCACGGCTGAAGGAGTCGTACGACCTCGTCGTGGTCGGCGGAGGCCATGCCGGGCTCCAGGCCGCCCTCAAGGCCGCGCTGCTCGAGCACTCCGCAGCCCTGATCGACCGAGGGCCGAAGTTCAGCCGCTCCTTCTACGCTCCGGTCATGGACAACATTCCGGGCTTCCCCGAGGGGGTCTCGGGCCACGTCCTGCTCGACCGTCAGGTCGAGGCCGTGCGGAAGGTCGGCGAGTGGGTGAGCTACTTCTCCCCGGCCACCGCCCTCCGCGTCGAGGCGACGGAAGGCGGTTACCGCGTCCCGTTCGAATGGCTGAAGCAGAGCCTGGTCGCCCGAGGCCGCGCGGTCGTCCTGGCGATGGGGGTGGTCGACCGCATGCTCGAGATCGGAGGCGAGATCAAACCGATCTTCCCCTGGGCCAACCAGGCCCTGGTCGAGTTCTGCATCCTGTGCGACGGGCACACGCTGGGAGGAAAGAGCGTGGCGGTGCTAGGACACGACCCGTTCGCCGCCCGCACCGCACTCGACCTGCTGCACTTTCATCCCTCGTCAGTGGAGATGCTCACCCACGGCCACCCGCTGCTCGAGGGAGCGTCGGAGCTCGAGGCGACCAGCCTGCGGGCCGCGCTCGCCGAGGCTCACATTACGGCCGTCGAACCGGCGGTCGTCGGTTTCGACGAGATCCGTGAGCAGCGTTTCGGCGTGAGGTTCGCCGACGGAAGCCACCGGTCCTACGACCGGGGGTTCAGCGCCCTCGGATGGTACGACCTCCACCAGGAGATCCCCCGCGCGCTCGGGTGTCGGTTCGACGCGGAAGGCTTTGTCGTGACCGACGAGGATTGCCGGGCGCTCTCGGAGACGACGGGGAGGCCAATCCCCGGCCTCTACTGCGTGGGCGACCAGCGGAACGGATGGAACCAGATCCCGGAGGCGTGGGCGACCGCCGAGCGGGCCGTGATCCATGCCTACGCCGACTACCTGTAAGGCCCTCGTCTACCGCGAGGTAAGGGTCCGGGGGAGGGTGACGTCCAGCTGACGGGCGAGCGTCGGGAGGTCCTTGGCGACCGCCGCCGCTCCGCCTGCGAGGAACCGCGCCTCGCTCTGGGTCGACCCGGTCGCCTCGGAGGGGTCGGGAAGCACCGCGTAGAAGCGAACCCGGGCGGCGGTCGCGCATTCCGCGTCGATCAGGTGGTCCCCGACGAACACCGCCCGGTCGATTGGGACCTCCATCTCTCGCAGGAGCGCGAGCAGCGACTCCGGCGATGGCTTCGCGGGCCCGGGGGTGCTGCGGGTTCGGAGGTAAGAGAAGAAGGGCGCCAGCCCGGTGCGCAGGAGGGCTCCTCGGGCGAACGCCTCGGAGCTGCGCGTGAGCACTCCGGTCCGGAACCCCCGGTCGGTGAGCGCCTTCAGCAGGGGCGCGGCGCCCGGACGCACGACGGTCCGTGGGAGCGCTTCCATCTCGATCGCGTCGATCGTCTTGTGGTATTCGGCCTCGAACCGGAAGACGTTCCCGTCCGGCGCCGGTGGTCCGCAGTTCCTCGCGGGCTTTCTCGACGGTCCGGTGGATCGGGTCGTCGAGGGACAGGTGACCCGGAACGACCCCGTACTTCTCGGCGATCCGGATCAGGTTCTGTCGCATTCGCACGAAATCGTGGTGGGAGAGCACGAGCGTCCCGTCGAGGTCGAAAACGACCCCGAGCAACGGCTCGAGGTACTTTGGGTCCGGCTCGCGAGGGGACATGTCGAACTCCGCGGACGGGAAACCGGGGCAACCTCCGTTAAGGGTTTGCATCCACCCGCAGGGGAGCAGACCCCCTCGACACCGGGAACGACCCGCGCGCGTTCGTCGAGGGTCTCGCATCGCGCGCGCGGGGAGACGCGGTCGGGGCGGCCGGACCCCTGCGTCGTCAGGAGGTTGGCTCGAAGTTGCCCAGCTCGATGCTCGAGCGAGGGGCCGCCCCGCACCACCGCACACCCGTAATCGGAGCCCCCGACCCTGGGCGAGGAGCTCGCTGCGGCGCCGTCCCGTGGCCTCGGGGCGATGTCCCGGATCTCGTCCTCCGCCGACGGGGGCGGCTCCCCGTCTATGCCGAGGCGAGCCCGGGCGGGACCATCTCCCGCCAGTGGCTCGATCGGAGCGAACGCACCAGCTTGAGCTGCTGCCGCCGCCGCTCCTTCCGGATCGCTCGATTCCACGTTGGAGGCGCGGACGCCGCGGTCAGGTCCTCCACGACGTCGAGGTCGTGCAGGCGTCCGAGGCGGTCCTGCAGGGAGCGGAGGGGACGAGCTTGGGGTCGACCATAGCTCGGGTCGATGGCGGAGGCGAGGTCGGACAAGTGCCGCCAGCTCCGGACCCGGATCCGCAGCCGATGGAGTCGTCGGGAGGTGGGTTTCCGGCGCGCCTTGCGATGCGCCGCCCGGACCGCCTCCTGACCCTCTTGGTGAACTTCCTCCAGGTAGCGTCCCAGGGCCTGGGCCCGGCGCGCCGAGGGGAGCGTGTGAAAGCCCGCCCGGATCCCCTCGAACAGTCCGAGGTCCCGTTCGGCCCGGAGCGAGGCGCGGACGAGCTCCCTCCCGATGCGGGCGTCATCGGTCAGGTGCGACTGCAGGCGTCGGAGCGCGCGGCGCTCCCGGGAGGGCAGGTCCTTGGGGGCGTCGGCGAGGAGCGCAAGCGCGACGTCCCGGTCGCGGACGCCCCCGACTAGACGGGCGAGGCGTTTGAGCCGACGGTCGTAGGCTCGCAGGGCGGCCTGGCGCCCTCGGGAGCTAGCCCGCGTCCATACCCCCAGGCCGACCCGGAGTCGGCGAAGGTCGCGGTGGAGTCGGTGCAACGTTTCGGGGCTCGAATGGGGATTCTCGACCAATCGGTCCACGTCTCGCAGGGTCTCGCCCACTCGGGCCTCCAACACCCGCCCCAGCTCGACGGTCTCGGGAGCGGTTTCGGTCTTCGTGGGGGAGGGGGCAGACATGGTCGACTCGGAGGGGGTGGGGACACCCGGGGACGAGGGTAATACCTTTCCGATGCCCATCGGGCGAGCATGTAATAGTGGCGGCCCCCATGCGCCGGTGTGGAGCGGTCCCGCTCGGCGGAAACGCGCCGGGGAGACGACCGAACGCTCCCTCGGTCGGGCCGTCAGATTCGGCGTGATCGACGTCGGGTCGAACACGGCTCGTTTCGTGGTCTTCGAAGCCTCGCACGCCGGAACCGTCCGTGCGGTCTACGAGGCCAAGGAAGTCCCCCGGCTCGGGCTGGGTACGGACCCCGAGGGCCGGCTGTCGGACGAGGCGGTCCAGCGGGGAGTGGCCGGCCTCCGTCGGTTCGCCCGGCTGGTCCGGACCCTCGAGGTCCCGCGGACCCTCGCGGTCGCAACCAGCGCCGTGCGGGATGCCCCGAACGGCGCCGAGTTCGTCCGCGCCGTCGAACGGAGCACGGGCCTTCTCCTGCGCACCATTTCGGGTGTCGAGGAGGCCCGGTATGCCTACCTCGGCGTGGCGAGCGCCTGGGAGCTCCATAACGACATCGTCTGCGACCTCGGAGGTGGGTCGCTCCAACTGGTCGAAGTCCATCGAGGGGCTCTTCGGAACTCGGTGAGCCTGCCGCTCGGCGTGCTTCGGCTGAGTCAACGGTTCCTCGAGCACGACCCGCCGAAGAAGCGAGAATGGGAGGAGCTCCGGGACCACGTCCGCGAGACCTTGGACTCCACCTTCGAGGCGTTCCGCTCGGAATCCCACGGGGTCTACGCCGTCGGGGGGACGGTCCGGTCGCTGGCCCGCGCCGCCATCGATTTCCGGGAATGGCCGATTGGTCGCGTCCACGGCTACCCGCTGTTCGACCACGACGTCGAGGCGCTCGGGGAACTGCTGGGCGAGATGGCCGCCGACAAGCGGCGTGCGGTCCCGGGCATCGGCAGCGACCGCGCCGACGTAGTGCTCGCGGGGATCGTCGTCCTCCAGGAGCTCCTCCGGGTGACCCATGCCGAACAGATCAACGTCTCCGGAACCGGTATCCGGGAGGGCATCGCGCTCGAGGCGGTCGGAGCCAAGCTTCCCGCGCGGGCCGTGGAGCTGGCCGAACGCTCGGTCGCCGCCGCCGCCGAGTCGTTCCGCTTCGACGTCGAGCATGGCCGGGAGGTGACGGAGGCCGCGATGGGCTTGTTCCAGGTGCTCGCCGAACGGCAGCGCTGGGGGCCCAGCGAGGAGCTCGCCGTCCGCGTCGCGAGCGGGATGCACGACGCGGGGACCGCCATCGACCTCTGGCGTCATGCTCGTCACTCGGCCTACCTCATCCAGAACTACCCGATCCTCGGACTGAACCAACGAGGAGATCCTGCTGGCTTCGATGGCCGCGTATGTCCACGAGGGCGGACCGCTCCCCTCGGAGTGGAAGAAGGAGTTCCAGCCGATCGTTTCGACGGACGACCTCGACCTCGCCCGTAAGCTCGGTGCGGTCGTGGGGCTGGCCGAACTGGTCGCCGGGTTCCGCCCACGCTTCTCGGCTTCCGGGGACGGCCACGCGGTCGGCCTAGCCTTTTCTCCACCGACCGGTACCGCCCTGCCGGGCAAGCTGGGGGAGAAGGCCGCGAAGATCCTCGAGCGCGCGTTCGACGTGGAGGTCCGGGTCCGTGAATCGTGAGGTTCCCTCGCCCAAGCACGGGTATCCGGGTCGGCTGTTCGTCTTCGAGGGGCTCGACGGCAGCGGAAAGTCGACCCAGGCCGCCCTGCTCGCCAAGTGGCTGGCCGCCCAAGGCTACCGCGTCTTCCAGACCGAGTGGAACTCTTCCGAGCTGGTCTCGAACACCATTCGTCGCGGCAAGAAGAAGGGCCTGCTGACCCCGACGACCTTCTCGCTCCTGCACGCGACCGACTTCGCCGACCGCTTCGACCGCAAGATCCTCCCGCCGCTCCGCGCCGGCTACGTGGTCGTCTGCGACCGGTACTCCTTCACCGCGTTCGTCCGTGACGCCGCCCGGGGGTGCGACCCGGGGTGGGTCCGCATGATCTACTCGTTCGCCCCGACCCCCGACGTTGCGTTCTACTTCCGCGTACCGGTCCGCGTCACCCTCCAGCGAAAGATCGCCTCCCGGCTCAAGATCAACTACTACGAGGCCGGCATGGACATGGGCCTCTCCGACGACCTGCACGACAGCTACGAGCGTTTCCAGGGCCGCCTGAAGCGCGAATACGACCGGATCTCGGTCCAGGACCGGATGACGGTCATCGATTCCACCCGTCCGGTCGAGGCGATCCAGACCGAATTGCGGGCGATCGTCCGTCCGGTCCTGAGCGGCTTTCCGACGATGGAGACGTTGATGCATGACCTCTAGCACGTACGGGACCCCGTTGCCGGGGCTGCCCTCGGAGAAGCTCATCGGCCGGCTCATCGTCATCGAGGGAGCCGACGGCTCGGGCCGCTCGACCGAGGTCGCCTTGTTGAAAGAGTGGCTCGAGATCCAGGGACACGCGGTCGTGGATACCGGCCTCCGCCGCTCCACGCTCGTGAGCGAGGAGATCGACCGGGCCAAGCAGGGCCACACGCTCGGAGCGACCACGATGGCGCTCCTCTACGCGGCGGACTTCGGCGACCAGCTCGAGAACAAGATCGTCCCGGCGCTCTCGGCGGGAAGCACGGTGCTCGCCGACCGGTACATCTACACTCTCATGGCCCGGGCGATCGTCCGGGGTGCCTCCCGGGACTGGGCGCGCCGCCTCTACGGGTTCGCCTTCGTCCCGGACCTGGTCCTCTTCCTCGACGCGCGTCCCGATATCCTCCTCCACCGGGCGATCGGAAAGTACGGGAGCCTCGACTACTGGGAGTCGGGGATGGACCTCTCGCTCTCCCGCGACCTCTTCGAGAGCTTCTTCCTGTACCAGGAGAAGCTGGCCGCCGAGTTCGAGTGGATGGCCCGCGATTACGGCTTCCATTTCGTCGACGCGAACCGTCACCCGGAGCAGGTCGACGTCGACGTACGAGCGCTGGTCGAGCCGCTCTACCGGCCCGGTCGCCGTCGGGTCCGGTTCCCCAGAGCCCCGAAGGTGACGCCGGCCGCTATCCCGCCCGGGAAAGCTGCTTCCGGGTAGCCAGCCAGCGGAGCACGCCGGCCCCGGGACGAACCCCCCGCGGGAACTCGAGGCAGACCGCGGCCCCCTTTCCCATTCGCACGAACGGGGTCCCCTCCCCGATGAGGGCGATGCCCAGCAGCTCGGTGAGCGTAGGGTCGTGGCCGACGACCAGGACCTGCTGACCCGAGCGGGCCGTGCGGGCAAGGCGAGTCAGGATGGGAGGCGCGAGCTGGCCGGGACCGAGCTCTCTCCAGACCTCGACGCCCGGCGGGTCCTTGAGGGCGAGCCGGAGGAGTTGGGCCGTGGCCCGACAGCGGACGGCCCCGCTCGTCACCAGCCGGTCGACCTTCCCCACGTAGCGAGCGAGCCCTTTGGCCGCCCTGCGGGTCTGGGCCGCCCCTTCGGGGGTCAGGGGCCGTCGGGCATCGTCCGGCCACCGAACGGGGTCCCGCTCGGTGGCCGGGCCGTGACGGACGACCACGAGGCGGACGCCGTGGGGCATCGAGGGCATGCGGGGGCTCCCGGGTCACGGAACGAACGGGGTGACTAAACGCTCTCGCGAGCGGTCGCTCCGCTCGGTTCCGAGGCCCCGGGAGGGGAGCGACCGGAGGGAAGTGGCCGGACTCGAAGGGCGGAGCCAGGGCCCGGGGCGGTCCAGGACGACCTGGGCAATGTCCTGGGCGTAGGCGATTGTACGCCCGATCGACTCCAGGAGCCGGGCGACCGCGGCCGCGGTAGCGGGCGGCATGGAGCCGTTGCCCACCCCGGGCAGCAGCCGGTCTGCGAGCGTGGTGCCGGAGCCGATCAGCGCCTCCCCGGTGTCGAGGAGGCCGTTCGCGACGTCCGGGTCGCTAGCCCCGAGGACCCCTTCCAGATGTTCCATCGCCTGGGCGTGGAACTGCCGCAGAGGGGTCGCAGGTCCGAGGCCGTTGGGGAGCGCAACGAGCCGGGGGCCCACCGTGCCGAGGAGCACCGCATGGTCCGCGATCCGTTCGAGGCTGCGAGCGACCGTCCACGCGGCGAGGAGGCTCGGGGGGGGCCGGTCCGCCGCCAGGCGGAGCGAGGCGACCCGCTGAATGTACCAGGCCTCCCGGTCGATCTCCGTCGTCCCGGTGTTCCCAGTAGCCATCCTCCCCGAGGGGAAGGCCCTGCCAGGAGGCGACCGCCTCGCGATGAAAGTCCACGACGAGATGGCCCATCCGGTCGAGCCGTCGGTCCAGCGAGACCGGGCTCTCGAAGGCCAGGTCCTGGAGCCGGAGGACGCCGCCCTCGTCCGAGACCACTTCGGGCTGGCGCGTGCGTCGACAGAAACTCCGGACGACCTCTCGGGTCTGGGAGGACGACGTCGTGCGTTCCCGGATCACGAACTCCCGGGCCCCGGCGAGGTAGGCGCCGAGCAGCCGGCGAAAGAGGTGCTCGGGGAGGTCCCCCGCACCCACGTGCAGGGTGAACGCTGCGCCGCCGTCGATTCGGTCCTCTCGTTCGCGAACCTCTCGGTCGTCCTGGGGTCGGGTGGCGCGAGCCGCCGGACCCCCGGCCCTGCGGCAGCGGGCGTCGACCGCCCGGGGCTCTCCTTCTTCGTCATCGAAGGAACCAGCCGCCTCAGTAAATATATAGTATTTCCATTTAGACTATATTTACTATCATAGGTACATGTCGAGGCCGGTGCTGCCTCGGACCGGCGGATGACGCGGGTCACGGCGGAGGGGGGGTGTCCGCCTGGACCCACGCTTCGAACGCCTCGAAATTGAACTCCCGACCGAGGTAGGCGCGGACGAGGTCTGCCGCCGGACGCTGGCCGCCGGGCCGAAGGATCTCGCGGGCGTAGCGGGCCGCGGTCTCGGGGTCGGTGAGGTTCCCTTTCTCCAGGAACGGCCGCAGGAGGTCCCGAGCGATGACGAGCGACCAGACGTAGGTGTAGTAGAAGGCGGAATACCCGGTGAGGTGCCCCCACGAGGCCTGGGGATGATACTCCGGCTCCAGGGGCATGGGGACGTACCGCTGGTACACTTCCCGGAAGAAGGCAGTCGTCTCGAGCCCTGCGGGGTCGCGGTCGTACAGCTCGAGCGAGATGGCCGCCAGCGCCACCTGCCGGAGCCAGCCGTGGGCCCGGCCGAACGCCTGGGAGGATTTCAGCCGGGCGAGGAGGTCCGCCGGGACCGTCTCTCCGGTGTCGGGGTTGCGCGCGAACCGCGCGAGCGTGGCCGGGTCCCTCGCCCACTCCTCGAAGAGCTGAGAGGGGGCCTCGATGAAATCCCACTCCACGAAGGACATCGAGGTGTACACCCACGGTCCGTGGCCGGAGAACAGGGAGTGGAGGAGGTGGCCGAACTCGTGGAAGAACGTGACGACGTCCATGTACTGCATCCGTGCCGTGGCGATCGGGGTGGCCGGGTCGAGGAAGTTGCAGACGAGGGCCGCCTGGGGCAGTTGAACCTCCCCGAGCCCTTCGCGCACGCTGAAGCAGGCCGCGTGATTGTACTTCCCGTCCCGGGGGACGAGGTCGAGGTAGCAGCGGCCGAGGGGACGCCCCTCCTCCGTCACGTCGTACACCTCGACGGTCGGGTGCCAGAGGTTCGGGATCTCGATCCGCTGGAAACGGATGCCGAAGAGCTCCTCGCAGAGCGCGAAGAGTCCGTCCCGGACCTGCTGGTACGGAAGGTAATCGCGCAGCCGCTTGGTGTCGACCCCATACTGCTCCACGAGGATCTTGTGGTCGTAGTATCCCTGGCCGAAGAAGCTCGCATCCCACAGCTCCACCCGGGAGGCGGCCGGCTCGTCCTCCCGCTTCCGCTCGAGCAGGCGTACCATGTGACGGGCCGCCGGCTCGCGGACCCGCTCCGCCACCCGGGCGAGGAACGTCCGGGCGACCTCGGGCCGCTCGATCATCTTGTCCTCGAGCGCGAACGCCGCGTACGTCGGGTATCCGAGCGCCTTGGCCAGCTCGTGGCGCTCCTGGAGGAGCTGGTCGAGGACTCCGACGTTGTCGGGGTAGGCGCGGTTCATGAATGCCGCGAGGAGCTGGCGACGCACCTCTCCGTCCTCCGCGTAGGCCATGATCGGGTGGTAGTCCGGATACTTGGTCGTGATGCGGACCTTCCCTCCTGGGTCCGGGGGGTGGCTCGCGACGTAGTCCGGCGGAAGGCCCCGAAGGCCCTGCGCTCCGTCGACCTCGACCGAGCGCTCCTGCCGGGCGATGTTCTCGTTGTACTGGTTGGCGATCCGGTCGATCAGGTTATTGAGCGCCACCAGCCGAGCGCGGCTCTCCGGGTCCTTCTCGACTCCGGAGCGGCGCATCTCCCGTCGCATCCGTTCGACCGCAAAGCGGGTCGTCGAGTCTCCCGCCGCGAGGTCGAGCGCCTGGAGCGCTCGGTAGACGCGGTCGTCGATGCGGTAGGCGTTGAAGAACCGATCGGCCGCCTCGGAGGCTTCTCGGCCGGCGGTCCGGAGGGCGAGCTCCGGGTGGACCGCGAAGAGAAAGTTCCCGTAATTGCCGAGGTCCCGTACGCGCAGGAGGATCCGGTCGAGGGGCTTGAGAAAGTTCTCGGGCGTGGGGGGGTCCGGGGAGAGGACGAGGGCATCGAGCCGTTCCGTCGCCTCGCGGACCACGTCCCCCGCCGTCCGGCGAAGGTCCTCCGCGGAGAGCGTCCAGGGAAAGCCCCCCTCCTCCGAGGATACGGTTCGGTCGATCATCGAAGTCGGAACGTCTCGCGAGAGGGAGGCGGACCCCCTCATATCCGTGTCGAGCGGAGGAGGGGGGGTCCGCGGGGCCGGGGGAACACGGCGAGGGTGCCGAAGGAGGCTCGAGCCCCGAGCTCGCGGGTGCCGGGCCCGAGTAAGTCGGCCAAGGACCGATCGCAACACCGCCCCCCCGAGGTAGACGGAAACGGCTTCGCATCGCGCAACGACAGCGAGACCGGCTTCGAATCGGTTCCCGCCGCCCCAGGGCCGTTGCTCGACAACGGGGAGCTTCCATCAGGTCTTTGCGTGCCCCCGGTCGGCCGCCCCGCGTGCTACGCCCGGGGAACGGCCCCAAGGACATCCCTCGAAGGTGAGATGAACTCGTAGGGTTCATGAGGGGGTGATGCCGCCCGAACTCGCGTGTGCGTGCTGCGCCTGCTCCAGCTGCTGCAAGTGCTGTGCCTGCTGCTCGGTCCAACGCGCCTGCTGCCCGGCCTGCCCCCGGCGGACTCGATCTGAGCCCGGGGTCCCGGCAACCCGACCGCGGATTGCGATCAAGCGGAGGCCGGCGGGTTAGACGCAGGATGCCGACGGTCGAACCTGCGGTCCCGTGAACGCCCCCCCGCCGCGAGGCCGATAGGCAGGTTCTCGCGTCTGGCCGGACGACGGGCAAGCCCCCGGCCGAACTCATGGCCAATCGACGCAGTTATCGAGAACGGAGGGGTAGCTTTGCTCCCTGCTGTAGCGGGGAAGGTCCCTGGCCCAATCCTTGACAGCGGTACCTCGCCGGCAGCACTGGGAGTCCATCTATCGGACCAAGGCCGAGGACGAATTGAGCTGGTATCAGGGCGAACCGGTTCTGTCGTTGCGTCTGATTCGAGACCTTGCGACCTTGAAGGATCGCATCATCGACATCGGCGGAGGCACCTCCTCTCTCGCCGCGAGACTGAGCCAGAGGGGGTTCAGGGGCGTTACCGTTGTCGACATCGCGGACGCGGCACTCCGTTCAAGGCAGCATCGGTCGAACGCCGGTGTTCCGGGCGTCCGTCGGATCGACGCGGACGTCACCACCATCGATCGCCTGGGCCGATTCGACGTGTGGCACGACCGGGCGGTCTTTCACTTCCTCACCGACCCCCAGGACCGACGAGCGTACGTGGATCTGGCTCAACGGACCGTCCCCCTCGGAGGCCATCTCGTGCTCGCCACCTTTGCGTTGGATGGGCCGGAAAAGTGTAGCGGCCTCGACGTGGTCCGATACGACGGTAGGAAGCTCGAGGCGGAGTTCGCGCCGGGATTCGCTCTCGTCCGGGAGCTCCGGGAGAGTCATCGAACCCCGTGGGGGGTCCGTCAACCGTTCACGTACGTCGTGCTCCGACGGGTCCCCGTGGGGCGGGCGAGACCCAGCGGCCGCCGCGAGCTCGGACCTGACCGTACTCGGGGGGTCGGATCGCACCCCGCCTCCCGCCGAAGCGCGCTCAGCATCATTTCGGCGAGCCCCGCCACCGCCTCGCGGGGTCCTCTTCGTGCCTAGTCCCCCGATGGTATCCTCATGAGCCGGCCCGCAGTGCGCTCCGCCGAGGTCCCGTCATGAAGTGGGTGACCCGGGAGAAGGCGAGAGTGGACCGGATCGCGTGCCCGTGGTTGATCCGGAAGTTCGTCGACCCCTCCGCGGAATTTCTCTACGTACCCAAGGAGAACGTGATGGAGGTGGCCGAGCGAGAGGGAGCCATCCCGTTCGACACGCCCGGGGCGGAGCTCCACCATTACGAAGAGCAAGGCACGGAGTACGTGAGCTTTGACGCGATCATACGGAAGTACAAGCTCACGGACCCGGCCCTGCTCGCCCTCGCGAAGATCGTGCGAGTGGCCGACGGCGGCTCCGGCCGGGAGCTCGAAGCGGGGGGACTTGAGGCGGCCGCAACCGGCTTCCGAATGCTGGCCCGCGACGACCTAGAGAACCAACGCCTCCAGTTCCCGCTTTACGACGCGCTCTACGCCTACTGCCGGTGGAAGGTCGAACGAGGAGGGAAGCTCGAGCATACGGGAGGCGGGTCCAGATAGTGGCACGGGGCAGCATCGAACCCACCGTCCCACCGACGCTCTTGGTCGAGGCGGGGGCGCGTCCGGCCGAACCGAGGGTACGATGACCGCGAACGGCACGCCCGGCTCGGCAGGGGTGTCGGTGCGGCGGGACCGCCTTCTGCTGATGGGGACCCGGATGGCCCGGGGCTTCGGCGCCGGCGCCCTCTCAATCGTGATCGCCCTCGACCTCACCGGGGTGGGTTACTCGTCCTTCGCCATCGGCATCATTCTCGGTCTCGCGCTGGGGGGAGCCGCGGCCTGGGCCATCGCGGTGCCTCGGATCGAAGCGCATTGGCGTCGTCGATCGACCTTGGTGGTGTCCGCCGCCGCGCTTGCCCTCGGGGGCGGGATCCTCTGGGTCGACATCGCGAACCCCGCGCTCTTGATCGGGGCTCTCCTGTTGGGCGGGATCGTGGCCGGGGGGGCTGACGTGAGCCCCCTGGGCGCCCTTGAGCAGGCCGCTCTCGCGGGAACGACGGCGGACCAGGGGAGAACACACACCTACGCCCTCTACAACCTGCTGGGGTACGTGGGGGTCGCCGTGGGCGCCCTCGCGGCCGGTCCGCTCACCTCGCTCCGCGGACCGACGGTCGTGGGGCTTCCTCCGGGCCCGCACGACGCCGCGCTCCTCTTCTACGCTCTCCTCGGTCTCGCTCTCGTCCCCCTGTATCGGGGTCTTTCGAGCGACGTGGACCGCCTCGCGGCGCGGGAGCGGCCCTCTCCGCTCTCGCCGCCGAGCCGGCCGGTCGTCTACGCTCTCTCGGCGCTGTTCTCCGTCGACGCTTTCGCCGGCGGACTCATCGTGAACAGCCTCGTCGTCTACTACTTCTCGACCCAGTTCCACCCCGGGGTCGACCAGCTCGGGCTCGTCTTCTTTCTCAGCAATCTGGCCGCCGGGGCCTCTCTCGTTCTGGCCGCGCCGCTGGCCCGGCGGTTCGGTCTCGTCAACACCATGGTCTTCAGCCACATTCCGTCGAACGTCTTCCTCATCCTCGTCGTGTTCGCCCCGTCCTTCGTGATCGCGTCCGTCCTCTGGGTCGCACGGGCCACGCTCTCTCAGATGGATGTCCCCACGCGCCAGTCGTACACCCAGGCGGTCGTTCCGCCCGGGGACCGCGCCGCCGCGGCCGGTTACACCACCGCGGCCCGGAGCTGCCAGGCGTTCGGTGCGCCGGTCACCGGGTCGTTCCTCGCGGCGGGTGGGCCGTGGGTCGCCGCCCCCTTCGCGCTCGCGGGGTGCGTCAAGATCGGCTACGATGTCGCGGTCTACTCCCGTTTCCGCCGCCTTCGGCCGCCCGAGGAGATTGGCGGTGAGGTCGTGGCTCCACTCCCCCCCGCTGGGTCGGGGCGAGCCTGACGCGCGCCCCGAGGTCTCGGAGTTCGGGGCGGCCCCACCGGCCCCCCGGGGAGACGCATCCTCTCCGACCGACTGGGAGCGGCCGTCGGGAGGCCCGGGCTCGGCGCCCGTTCGGGTCGGTGCTGGCTCATCGTGACCGGGCGCCTCGAGCGCCGCCACCCCTGGCCCACGAGGCCCCGGGGTCGGGCGTCGGTCGAGTGGGGGGCATCTCCGGTCACCCGAACGGCGCATTTCCCGTCCGTTGTTGGGCCGCTTCGAGGTCCGCTCACCTTGTCAGTTACGTTCATCGCGAGTGGAGCGCTGAGGGATTGCCCGCAGGGGTTCCATGACGGGACGCTTCCCGGTTCTGAAGACTCCCGCTAGATGGAGGGTTGTCGTGCTAATCCTTGGCCTCTCAACTGGCCTGTTGCTGGCTGGATTTTCCCTGGAGTCTCAACCGCGTCAGAGCCATTCTGCATTCGTCGTCGAGCCTCAGGGGAGGAGCTGGCTGCTTACCCCGCCCTCCACGTGGTGTAACATTACTCAGGTCGCGGGGGGCACCGAGTACTCATGTTCGATGGCAGGTGCTGCTTGGATTCCTCTGAATGTGACCGGGCGCTCAAGAATCTCAGGGAGCCTAGAGGTCAAAGGTCCTTCTTCGGTCTGGGTGCTGCCATCCGTTTGGGCGTGTGAATTGGAGATACAATTGACCGGATTCGTCCACCCGTGCCCGGCACCATTCAACCCTCCGCCCTGGGGGACTTGGAACACTACGTTCTCCTCGGCCGTGACAATCAACCTATCCTCACTACCGATCAACGTCACCAGCGATTTGGGGGTCCTGCCCGTCGCAACCTGGGCCTTAGTTGTCGTTGATGAGCAAGCCACGAACGAGACTGTTACGGTTACATCACCCGTGGTCCTAGAAGGCCCATAGTCGTCCGGAGCGATTCCTGTTGAAAGTACTGCGCGTAGGCGACGCCATGGTCCCGCGATGGTGAGCATCCCCCGTAGCGGAGTGGGGGGGATGCCCTCCGTCGGTCGAGTGGGCCGGGGCGGATTCGAACCGCCAATCTCCGCGTTGTAAGCGCGGCGTCCTCACCCCTAGACGACCGGCCCTGGTGTCGACGGAGGACCTTGCTCGGTGATGGGCGTGTCGGTCGCCGCATGCTCCCGGTGACGCACCCGGACCGCAACCCCGCGCCGCAGCTCGACCATCAAGCGGCCGGGCAGCGCGGCCTCCCCCACGCCCGCGAGGGCCCCTTCCCGGAGGAGGAGGACCGAGTCCCCGGCGCGGATTCCCGGATCCGCTGCGCGCACGCCCGGCACGAACAGGTCCCCGGTCAGAGGCAGCGCCGGGTCCACGGCGACCCATAGGGGGGGGTCGGGGAAAAGTCGACGAGCGCCCGCGACCGTCAGGTGGAAGAGCCCTCGCTCCTCCCGCAGGGTCGCGAGGTCCGTGCGGCCGTCGGTCAGCCGCTGGAACCACGGGCGTCCGGCGAGACGGATGGGTCCGGTGAAGAGGCGGTCCGCGGCGCTCCGGCCGAACTGGACCGCGGCGACCTCGTGCAGCTCCTCCCGGACCACCGCGAGCGGGCCTCCCGCAACCGGCCGCTCCGCAGCGAGGGCCTCACCTATCGCGCTCCGCAGGGCATCAAGGGCCTCCCGGGAGGTCGTGCGGTCGCCGGAGAGGGTCCACCGCGCCGGCAGCCCGACGGGCCAGGCGTCTCGCAGGAACCGGTACTCTTCGGGGTCGAGATGGACGACGGCCGACCGGTAGTGACCCGAGACCGCGAAGTGACGGAGGCCCTCGATCACCACCGTCCGTTCCCGCTCTTCCCAGTCGCCGGTGACCGGGATGTCGTAGTGGCGGGCGGGAGGCACGTCCTCGAGCTCCCGCGGAACGAGCCCGATCGGCGAGCTCACGGAGACGAGGTGGACGCGCTCGAGGGGAGAGAGCCCTTCGAGAGCGCTCGCGAAGCGGCGATGGCTCCGGGAGAAGCGGTACGGCTTCGTTCGAGAGCACGGGACCAGGAGGAGGACCGACTTGGACGGTGGGGGAGCGTAACGTTCCCTTAGGCGTCGGCGGAACCGGACCATCTCCGGCCGACGGTGGGACTCGAGGAGGACGTAGGTATGGGACCCACTCCCGGTGACCGGCGTCCGCTCTTCGAGGAGCCCGGCTAGCTCCCGGTCCGCGTACCGGAGCAGCTCGGCCAACGCCGGCTCGGCCGCGAGCCGCGACTCGACAAGCTCCCGGAGCGGCGGTCCGGGCGGCCGTCCGGGTCTCGGCGAGCGCCTCCCGGTAGGCCTCGGCGGTATGGGCCTCGAGCGAACCCGGCGGCTCGGCGGTGCACGCCGCACAACGGCAGCGTCCCTCCGCTCGCGCGACGGTGCGGTCGGTCACGCCGAGGGTGGGGTCGAGGGTCCTCGCCCCGGGCGGCGGCGATCTGTCCCTCGGTGGAGTCGGTCAGCTCCACTCCGAGATAGCAGAGCAGCGGGATGCGGTGGGGCAGGGCGACCCGCGGGGCCCACAGCACCGGGCCGGCCCCGAACGTCGTGCGCAGTTCCCGGAGGGCCTGGATGAACGGAAGTCCCTCCGCCCAGAGGGCGCGGGCATTGCCCCAGACCAGGAGCTCGGGCGCGCGAACCGGCCCGGGGCCGGGGAGGTGGGGGGAAAGGGAGGGCGGACGAGGAGCGTCCCCGGACCGGCGAGGACCACTCCCCCCGGGGGCCCCACCACCTCGGGAGACGGGACCGGGAATTCGATGTCGAGCGTCGAGGTGCCGTCGGAGATGCGAAGGTGACGCTGGGCGAGCGGCGCCTCGACCGAACGGAGCGAGAGGCCCGGGGGCTCCGCTGCCTCGGTCCGGCTCTCCAAGAGGCCCGGTAGGGGGAGCGAAAGCCCACCGAGGGTCGCCCGGCCGACGAGAGCCAGACCTTCCAACCGCTCGACCGAGCGCATGTCTCGTTCCTCTCCCGGGTGACCCAGCGTGCTCACTCGGACGACCGGGGCTTCGCGGGCCGGCCGCGGGGTCGGGTCGGCTCGGTGGCCACGGAGAAGAACGCCTCCCAGGTGGGAACCAGGGACTCCCGGCGGTCCGCCCCCGCTTCGGACCTCCCGCGCTTCCCGAACAAGGGGTCGTGCAGATCCCGGACCGCCCGGAGGAATCCGCCCGGGTTCTCGCTCGCCTTCTCGAACCCGTACAGGATCAGCTGGCGGAGGAAGCTAGAGCGGCCACGCCAGCCGATCCGTCGCCGCACGGCCGGGTTCAGATGGCGCTTAGCCAGCCGCCAGACCTCGTTCGTCGTCCGGTAGTCGCGGGCCGAGAGGCCGATCATCACCTGCGGCATGGGTCCGCCTGCCGGAGGGGGCCGGACACTTTAGCTCACCGAGGCGAGGCCGCCTCTCTCGGCGCGCGCCGACTAGGGGAGGCCGAGCGCCGGGCCTATCGGTACCGAACGGCGCTAGACCCACTCCGACCAGGAAGAGTGCGGCCATCGCGAAGTGCCACCGGAAGGGGGAGCGGGGCGCCGTCGGTTCGCGGGCCACCGTTCGGTCCGTTACCGCGACCAGTCCCCCCATCAGAACGAGCGCGATGAAGTACGCGACCCGCAGGTGGAGGAAGAGGCCGAACAGCGCGAGCATGGCCAGGGCCGCCGCATGAAGGAGCGGGACCGCTCGGACCGAGGCGGGCACCCCGATGCGGACCGGCAACGACCGGAGGCCGAGCGCCCGGTCGCTCTCGACATCCCCGAGGCTGTGGATCGTTTCGAAGGCGGTCCCCCAAGCGAGCAGCCCTCCGACGGCGGCGAGTACAGGGAAGCGGGAGGGTCCCCCGAACGGCGATGAACGCAGCGGCCGGGGTGATCGCCTGGACGAGGCCGAGAAAGGGCGTGGTGAGCGAGGTGACCCGCTTCGTGTAACTGTAGCCGAAGATCAACACGAGGGCTACCGGAGCGAGCACGAAGGCGAGCGGATTCAGGAGATAGGCAGCGACGACCAGGAGGGCGCCATTCCCCGCCGCCAGCGCGAGCGCCGAGCCCGGCGACCGCTGTCCGGAGGGGATCGCTCGTCGTTGGGTGCGGGGGTTCTTCGCGTCGAACTCGCGGTCGGCCCAGCGGTTGAAGCTGTGCCCGGCATTGCGGGCCCCCACAAAGGCGACGACGACCAGGAAGGCGGTCCACAGGGACGGCCACCCATTGGCGGCCAGCAGCAGGAACGCGACCGCGAAGGCGAGGTTCAGTCCGAGGTTCTGGATCTCGAGGAACCGGCCGAGCTCCCGGACCCCTCCCGGCGAGGGAGTCGCCTCCGTCACGGCTTGGGACGGGGGAGGAGAGCCGCAAGCACCGGGTCCGCTCGCATCGTCCGCGCCGCGGCCTCGGCGGCTCCCGGGTCGGAGACCATCTCCTCGGGCCACGGGCGGGGGAACCCGTCCTCGGGTCGCTTGCGTGTGGCGTCGATCCCGACCTTCCCGCCGAGGTTCGGAACGGCGTTCGAGATCGAGAGCTGGTCGACCGGCCCACGGGCGAACTCGAGGTCGCGCTCGGGGTCAGCCTGGAGCCCGACCCGGTAGAGGACCTCCGACAGGTCGTGGACATCGACGTCGTCGTCGACGACGATGAGGTACCGAATGAACATGATCTGGCCGAGGCCCCAGAGGGCGTGCATGACCTTGCGGGGATGGTCCGGATACTGCTTGCGGACCGAGAAGATCCCGACGTTGATGAACAGCCCTTCCTGGGGGAGGTTCATGTCGACGATCTCCGGCAGGACGAGCCGGATCACGGGGAGGAAGATCCGCTCGACCGCCTTCCCGAGCACCGAGTCCTCGGTCGGCGGCTTTCCGGTCACCGTACCGAGGTAGACGGGTCGCTCCCGACGCGTGATCCGGGTGACGTGGAGGACCGGGAAGGGCTCGGGGGCCGAGTAGTCAGCCGGTGTGGTCCCCGAACGGGCCCTCCACCTTTCGCTCGGCGGGGTCGACGTACCCCTCGAGCACGAGCTCCGCCTGGGCGGGCACCTCGAGGTCGACCGAACGCGCCGGGACCAGCTCGACCGGCTCCGAGCGCAGGAAGCCGGCAAAGACGAAGTTCGAGATCCCCTCGGGGACCGGGGCGAGGCCGCTGAACACCGTCGCCGGGTCGATGCCGATCACGGCGGCCACGGGCATCCTCTCCCCTCGGGCAGACCATTTGCGATAGTTGTTCGCACCGACCCGGTGGACCTGGAAGTGCATCCCCAGCGTGTCGGGTCCGTACTGCTGGAGCCGGTAGATCCCGGTGTGCTGCTCTCCGGTCTCCGGGTCCTTGGTGATCACCACCGGGAAGGTGACCGTCCGGCCTCCGTCCTTCGGCCAGCACTTCAGGATCGGGAGCCGGTCGAGGTTCACGGAGGTCTCCTCGACCTCCTGGCACGGTCCCGAGCGGACCCGCTTGGGGGCGAGGGAACGAAGGGTCTGGAGCATGTCGATTGTCCCGCCGAGGTCCCGGATCGCCCCGACCATCCCCGCGGGGGGGCGGAGTCGGACGAGCTTCTCGACCCGCCGTGCGACCTGGTCCACGTCGGTCGCGTCCAGGGCCAGGGCGATCCGCCGAGCCGAGCCCAACAGGTTGGTGACGACCGGCATCGTTGCACCGGGCACGTTCTCGAAGAGGAGGGCGGGGCCGTCGGCCCGCAAGGTCCGCTGCGTGACCTCGGCGATCTCGAGGTCCCGCGAGACCGGCGTCCGGATCCGGACCAGGTCCCCCCGACCTTCGAGGGCGGTCAGGAACTCCCCGAGCGAGCGGAACGTCACGGCCGACTCCGACACCGCGCGCTTATTAAACCCCGGACCGGGGGGGACCCTGGTTCAGCAGGGAACCTGGAGCGCACGGTCCGCATGCAGTCGATCACGCTCGAATTCCGGACCCAGGACCTCGCCCTCCTCGGCGTGATCCCCCCGGGCCTCTTCGTCAAGTACGAGGAGGTCGAGCTGCTCGAGACGCTTCGGCTCGAGCAGGGGTGGCGGCTGCAGCTGCTCCGGGTGCGTCGGAAGGGGCCGCTGCGGACCGCTCTCGAACTCGAACGGGAATCGCGCCGCATCCGAGCGCTCTACGGCCTCGAGAGCTTCGAACTCGTCGAGCGACGGCCCCGGACCCGGGACTACGTCGTGCTCGTCCGGCAGCGAAACCCCGAGCGGCTCCGCCGTCTTCTCTCGCTCGCCGGTGGGGAGATCTCGCCGACCGCTCCTTTCCGCCTTACTCCGGACAAGGTGATCGCCTCGTTCCGCGGGGACGAACGGGCCATCCGCCGGGTGCTCCGGCGCCTCGACCGGGAGGAGTTCCCCTACCGGGTGATCCGTACCTCCGGCCGGCCCTACCTCGCCGAAGGAGTCCCGTTGCTCACTCCCCTTCAGGCCGAGCTGCTCGCCCGCGCCTGGGTGCTCGGCTACTACGCCGTCCCGCGTCGCGTCACCCTCACCCGGATGGCCCGCCAGAGCGGCCGCAGTCCTCCCGCCCTCGGAAAGATCCTCCGACGGGCCGAGGGACGGCTGGTCGTCCGCTGGCTCTCCGCGGAGGGCACGGTCGCGGAGGCAGGGGCCCCGCCCCCCCCGACGCGACGAGAACCGTAAAGACGCCGAGGCACTCCCCTCCGGGTGGCCCCCCCGGATCGGACCGTCGTGGTCGAACGGCTGGGGGATGCCCCGAGCGCCCGGATTCCCGTACCGAGCGACCCACGGTTCGGCGTGCCTCGACCTCTGCGCCGCCGAGGAGGTGGTGCTCGTCGCCGGCCAGGTCAGCCTCGTCCGGACCGGGCTGAAGGTCCGATGCCCGGCGGGCACGTTTCTCGAGGTACGGCCCCGGAGCGGTCTCAGCACGAAGGGCGTCCTGATGGTCAACGCTCCCGGTACAATCGACCACGACTATTCGGGAGAGGTCAAGGTACCGCTCACGTACCTCTTCCCGGGAAGCTACCGGATCGAGGCCGGGGACCGGATCGCCCAGCTCCGCCTGGTCGAGGACCTGCCGCTCCGGTTCGAAGAAGGAACGGTCGCTCCCCAGGCGTCGAGGTCGGGCGGTTTCGGGAGCACCGGTCGGTAACCTTCCCCCCTCGTCGAATCCTTCAGTCGAACTCCGTGAGGATCCGCTGGACCCGCGCTCGCTCCGGCGGCTTGAGCGACTCTCCCTGGGAGAGGGTCGCCTGGACCCGCTCGAGCATCTCGTGCATCCTCCGCTCCCGCCCGAGGGCCCCGCGATTCAGACCGACGTCGCGGGTCCCTTCGGCGACGAGGACGACGGCGCGGCCGGTCCTCGCCCGGCCGGTGCGGCCCCGCCGCTGGATCGTCCGGATCACGTCCGGTATCGGTTCGTAAAAGACGACGAGGTCCGTCGCGGGGATGTCGAGTCCTTCCTCGGCCACGGAGGTCGCCACGAGGCAGTTGATTGCTCCGGTGCGGAACCGGTCAAGCAGGCCGACCTGCTCCTTCTGGGAGAGCCCGGGGTCGCTCCCGTGGGAGGCTTGCCCCACGAACCGGGCGGGACGAACCGCCGGGTCGCCGAGCCGGTCGAGCTCTTCGACCAGCCGGTCGACGGTGTCGCGGTACTGCGAGAACACGATCACCCGTGCGCCCGAGTTCGCGCGCAGCTCCTCGACGACGATGCCGACCGCCCGCGCGATCTTCGGGTGCTCGAGCGGATTCGCGACGAGCCGGCGACGCACTTCGACCAGGTCCGGGTCGGTGAGGAAGGCCCGGGTCGCCGGGGAGACCCGGCGTCCGTCCGGCGGGGCTTGGCGAAGGAGGTATTCCCGCAACGCCTCAACTCCCTGGCTCTCGCCGAGCTCCAGGGCGTGCATCGCCTTCATCGCGGCCGCCTGGGCCGTCACCGCCGCCCACAGGCGGGCGCCGCCGGTCGACCCCTGCCGTCGGTCGACCTCGATCTGTCGATGGAGCCGGCTTCCCAGCTCGAGGAGCGCGCGCCGGCCGGCCTCGACCCCCGCGGGGAGGAGGTCGAGCTTCCGTAGGGCGTCGAGCTGCCGCTGGACAACGGTGCGGAGGAGGATGCGGATCTCCTCGAGCTCGGGGGGAAGCGGGACCGTGACCGTCTCGACGCCGATCCCATGCAGGTAGGGGCTCACGTCGGGGGAGCGCTCCGTTCGGTATTCGAACCGCTCGATCCCGAGGTTGGTCCAGACCTCCCGGATCCGCGCCTCCCGGCCCCCCGGCGAGGCGGTCATCGCCAGCACGCGGGCGCGCGGCCCCGCCTGGTTCGCGCGTCCGATGGCCACGTACGGATAGTCCCCCACGGCTCGGTGGGCCTCGTCGAAGACGATCAGCGAGAAGGTAGTGAGTGGGAAGGCCCCGTCCCGGAGGTCGTTCGCCACCACCTGCGGGGTCGCCACGATGACCTGGGGCGGATGCAGGAGGTCGGTCCGCCGCTCCGGAGGAATGGCTCCGGTGAGCGTGATCGGCTCCGGCGAGAAGACCGACCGGGCCACGCTCGTCGCGTGCTGGACGACCAGCGGCCGGGTCGGTGCAAGGAAGAGGACCGACTGGGTCGGGGCTCGTCGTAGGTACTCGGCGACCACCCGCAGAGCGATCGCCGTCTTGCCGAGCCCGGTCGGCAGGACGACCAAGGTGTTCGCGTCGACCGCCGTCGCCGCGACGGCGGCCTGGTACTCGCGCTCCTCGAGGACTCCGGGCCGGATTCCGCGGGTGCTCGACGGTTGGCATCGGCGGACGGCTCCAGAGCGCCGAGCGGCCACGGCTTTATCAAAGGGTGGCTACGAGGGGGGATGCTCCCCCTCTGGGCGGTCGTCGCCCTCCTCCTCGCTTCGGTGGTGGTCCTCCTCTATCAGGGCGCGGCGATCGTGCTGGCCTACGCGATGCCCGAGCTCCGCCCCGCACCGCCCGGACCCGTCTCGGGGGTCCGGGTCAGCATCGTGATCCCGACACGGAACGAAGAGGCCGACCTGCCCGCGACCCTCGACGCGCTCCTCGCCCAGGACTACCCGAACCTGGAGATCGTCGTGGTCGACGGCGGCTCGACGGACGGAAGCCGGGCGGTCGCGGATGCCCGGAGCCCGCGGGTGCGTCGGATCGATGAGGATCCTCTGCCCCGGGGGTGGGTGGGCAAGAACTGGGCGTGTTGGACGGGGGCGCGGTCGACCGGAGGGGAGTGGTTGCTCTTCCTCGACGCCGACGTCCGGACCCACCCCGCAGCGGTCCGGACCGTCGTGACATGGGCCGAATCGGAGCACGTCGACCTCGCCTCGATCTCCCCGAAGGTGGAGATGGTCGGATTCTGGGAGCGCCTCGTGATGCCGTTCTTCACCCAGATGGTCCTCACCTACTTCCGAGCGCCTCGGACCAATCGCGATACCTCGAGATCGGCGATCGCCAACGGGCAATTCCTGCTGGTTCGACGGGAGGCCTACCAACGCGTGGGCGGCCACTCGGCCATCCGTTCCTACGTCCTCGAGGACGTCGTGCTGGCCCGGCGCCTCCGGACGGCCGGCGCGCGGCTGCGGATCGCCCACGCTCCGGAGCTCGCGACCACCCGCATGTACCGCACCCCTTCCGAGATGTTCGAAGGGTTGCTCAAGAACGTCCACGGGTCCGAGTTCTCCGCACCTCGGATGGTCGGCTTCCTCGCGGGGCTGGTCGGTCTGTTCCTCCTGCCGCTCCTGGTCCTGCCGGTGGGGATTCTGACCGGCTCGCTCCTCCTCACCGGAATCGGCGCGTTCCTCTGGGTCGCGCTCTTCGGCAAGCACGTCGGTTTCGCCCACGGGGTCGGCGCCCCGGCCGTCTACGGCCTCCTCTATCCGGTCGCCGTCGGCTACTACCTGGTGCTCGTCGCGACCTCCCTGGTCCGCGGGGCCCGAAGGCAGCCGATCGCCTGGAAGGGGAGAACCTACGATATCCTCGAGCCGGGTCACGCGAATCGCTAAGTCCTCGGTCGCGCTCGAACGGCGTACCATGGCGGCGACCGTCGAGCGCGCATTCGACCTCTTCATCGGTGGCAAGGATGTCCCGGGCGCGACGGGAGAGCGCCGCACGCTCCTCGACCCGGCGTCGAACAGCCCCCTCGCCGACGTGGCCATCGGCACGCGCGAGGACGCGCGGGCGGCGATGGAGACCGCCGAGAAGGCGTTTCGGGAGTCCCCGTGGGCGCAGGATGACGGCGCCCGCCGGGCCAAGGCCCTCTGGAAGCTCGCCGGACTCCTCGAAGCGGACGCGGAGCGCTTCGCCCGCCTGGAGACCCTCAACATGGGCAAGCCTCTCCGCGAGTCGCGGGGCGACATGGCGTTCGTCGTCCGGAGCCTCGAGTACTTCGCCGGGCTCGCGGACAAGGTCGAGGGCGAGACGGTCCCTGTGCCGGGGAGCCGGTTCGACTACACGCTGCGCGAGCCGTACGGCGTGACGGTGCACATCGCGCCCTGGAACTATCCGTTGCTGCTCGCCGTGCGCTCGGTCGCCCCGGCCCTGGCCGCCGGGAATGCGGTCGTGCTGAAGCCGGCGAGTCTCACGCCGCTCACTGCCGTCTCCTTCGCCCGCCTCGCCAAAGAGGCGGGGATTCCCGACGGGATCCTCAACGTCGTGCTCGGCAACGGGTCGGAGGTAGGCGAGGCCCTCATCGAGGACCCTCGATGTGGGTCGGTGACCTTCACGGGAAGTGGCGAAGTCGGTCAGCGACTGGCGGTGCTGGCCGCCCGTCGCCTGCTCCCGACGACCCTGGAGCTCGGAGGAAAGGGGCCGGTCCTCGTCCTGGCGGATGCGGATCTCGACCGGGCCGCGAAGGCGATCGGCTACGGGATCTTCGGCAACGCGGGCCAGATGTGCTGGGCCGCCTCGCGCCTCCTGGTCCAGGAGAGCGTCCGCGCTCCCCTCGTCGAGAAGGTCCGCACGATCGCCGAGCGCCTCAAGCTCGGCCCGGGGGTCGCCGACGGCGTCGAGATGGGGCCGCTCGTCTCTGCCGCCCAGGTCGAGACGGTCCTCGGGTACATCGACGCGGCCAAGTCCGACGGGGGCTCCGTGGTCGCCGGCGGCGCCCGGGCCACGGAGGAACCGCTCCGGGCCGGCAACTTCGTCCGTCCCACGCTCCTCGCCGACGTCCCGCCCGAGTCGCGGGCGGTGAAGGAGGAGATCTCGGCCCGGTCCTGGTCATCCACTCCTTCTCGGACCTCGAAGAGGGGCTCCGGATGGCGAACGATTCGCCCTACGGGCTCCTGGCCGCCGTCTGGACCCGCGACCTCGGGACCGCCCACACGGTCGCGCGTCGTCTCCAGTCGGGGATGGTCGTGGTCAACGAATCCCCGACCACCTACCCGCAGACCCCGTTCGGGGGCGTCAAGGGGAGCGGCCTCGGGTTCGAGCAGAGTTCCCGGGCCGTGAGGCGTACACCCGCCGCAAGAACGTCCTCGTGCAACTGGGCGGCGGACGGCGGTAGGTCCCCGAACCCCCCGGCGGGTTCGTACGAAACCCCAAAAGGCGTCGGCCGGGCTTACCCCGCACCGTGCCCGGATCTCCGGTCCCCGACCGCACCTGGGGTGCCTGCCGATTCTGCGCGGTGGCCGTGCCTCCCGGCGCCGCGATGTGTCCCGAGTGCGGGGCGCCGGAGCCGATCGCCTCCGTCGAGCTCCCCAAGGTTCGCGGACGCGTGCGGCGGCGGCTCCAGACCCTGAACCTCCTGCGGACCCTGATCGTGGTGGCGGTGGCCGTCGGACTCGCCTACACGATGCTCTCCCTGGTGCTCACAGGCCCGCCGAACGTCCCGGACCCGCTCACGACCTCGGGAAGCTACACGATCGGAGCGGGGAACTTCACCGTCATCTCGGGCGAGATCACGGGCGGAGACTACGTGCAGGGGAACTTCACGACGACCGACCCCGCAGGCACGAACCTGGGGGTCGCGGTCTACAACTCGACCCAATGGGTCCAGTTCCTGACCGGCCAGGACCCCGCGCCGCAGTGGTCGGCCGGGCCGGCGGCCTCGGGCCTGATCGTCTTCTCCGCTCCGTACACGGATACGTTCACCTTCGTCTTCACGAACCCGTACCCCCCGTCGACGCACCTCTCGGTAGAGGCCTACATCACCACGGTCTACGAGTCCAACGTCGGGGACGACGGGTTCGGCTGAGCCCCGACCTGGCCCGTCCGGGAGCGCCGCTACGGCGCCCCGTCGCTCGAGGCGGTCGGACCCGCATCGTGGCGCGAGAGATACTCGGCGGGAACCTGGTCCACGAGGTAGACGGTCTTCCCGGCTCGCATGATGACCAGCCCTCCGCTGCGGGCCTTCTGGGTGTCGACCGTCAGGATCACGGGGTCGGGGGTCCGCACGCTGCCCGCCGCGCGGGCGTCCTCCGCGGTCTTCGAGAGGTGGACCCTCTTCCGGTCCGACGGTTTCAGGCCGACCTCGAGGACGATCGCGGCCTCGTCCGGGGTGACGGGGAAGAAGAGGCGGTCGGGGATGTTCTCGGTCGGGAGGTCGAGCTCCACGTCGACGGTGTGTCCGTACGTCGCCCGGATCCGCTCGTCGCGGACCTCGTAGCGACCCTTGGCGTCCGTCTCCGCGATCGCGACCAGGTGCATCACGCGCAGCCAGTGGTAGGCCGGGTGCTTCTGGGAGACCGCCCGCACGATCGCCGGCAAGGAGACCCATCCATGGGATTCCATCTCGAGTCCGTAGCGGTCGGGGAAGTGACGCAGGATGCCGGTGAGTACCCGACCGAGGTGGTCGAGCTCCCGGTCGTTCATCAGGAAACGGCCGGCCTGCCCGCAGACCGGGCACACCTCCGCCCGGAAAAAGCCGTGCTGGGCGCACTCCTTCAACATGGGCTCGCGGTCCCTACGCCTTCACCTTGTCGGCTTTCTTCTCGAAATCGGTGAGGAGGTCGCCGTACAGGTCGGCGAGGTCCTTCAGGACCCGCTTGAGGACCTGCTGAGGCTTCTCGCCCTTCGTCCGGAGGAGGAGGGTGGGGCGGTCCAGGTACGGGTGGCCCAGGTAGTAGCGGGCCTCCACGACCTTCTCTTCCTTTTGCAGAGATTCCACCAGGGGGATCAGGAGTGTCTCCTCCCCCCTCGGGAACTCCACGCGGAGCAGGTCGTGCTCCTTCTCCACGACGCGAATCTCCATCTCGGGCCTCGGGAGACGGCCCACCTGAGCTCGGTTCTTAAGGGTGGCGGAGCGAAGCCCATCGAGGAGGCGAGCCGGTCGGCGGCTCGCTCCCAGCCCGCGTCGAACGCCCGGTGGCGCCTCGGCCCGGGACCCCGAGCCGCGGTCGCGCGAACCCGATATATCCCGCCCTGCCTCCCGGGCCGATGATGCGGTTCTTGGTCGTGGGAGGGGGGGCCCGCGAGCACGCGATCGCGGCCGCTCTCGCGAAGGCGAACGCGGAGATCCTGGTCGCGAGCTCGAACGCGAACCCGGGCCTCCAGCACCTGGCCACCGCGTCGACCCGGGTCGACCCGGTCGACAAGGTCCGGATCGTCGAGTTCGCCCGCGCCCACCGGCCCGACGCGGCGGTGATCGGTCCCGAGGCTCCGCTCGCGGCGGGAGTGGCCGACGCGTTGCGCGCGGCCAACATCCCTACCGTGGGTCCCAACCAGACGGCCGCTCGCATCGAGTCCTCGAAACGATACTGCCGGGAGCTGCTCGCCCGCCACGGCATCGCGGCCCAGCCAAAGTTCGTCATCCCTGCGTCCGTGGACGACGTCGACCGGGCGGTCGCGGAGTTCGGGGGCGCGCCGTTCGTCGTGAAACCGAGCGGGCTCACGGCCGGTAAGGGGGTGTGGGTGCAGGGCTCCGACTTCGTGGAGCCGAAGGAGGGGGCGACGTACGCGAAGTCGCTGCTCGTCCAGGGGGGCTCGGTGCTCCTCGAGGAGAAGCTCGACGGCGAGGAGTTCAGCCAGATGTCCTTCGTGACCGACTCGGGGATCTACCCGATGCCCACGGTGCAGGACTTCAAGCGGGCGCAGGAGGGGAACCGCGGAGGCAACACCGGCGGCATGGGCTCGTACTCGCAGCGCGACCACCTGCTCCCGTTCCTCTCGGCCTCGGCGCGGAACGAGGCGCTCTCCGTCATGGAGCGGACGGTGGCCGCCCTGCGGTCGGAGGGACTTTCGTACCGGGGGATCCTGTACGGCGGGTTCATGCTGACCGCCCGGGGGCCGCTCCTCCTCGAGTACAACGCCCGGTTCGGGGACCCCGAAGGGATCAATGCGCTCACCTTGTACGAGGAGGGAAACTTCGCCGAGCTCCTCCTCGGGGTCGCCCACGGGCGCGTCGACCCGAACCTGGTCCGGTTCCGCCTCCGGGCGACGGTCGTCAAGTATCTCGTGCCCCCCGGGTACGGGGACCGACCGCAGGCGGGGGGCACCCTCGAGAATCGACGCATCGGCGATCGAGTCCGCCGGCCTCCACGTCTTCTTCGGGAGCGTCGAGGAGCTAGGCCCCGGCCAGGTGCGGCTCTCGAACTCGCGGGGGATCGCGATCGCGGGGGAGGCCAGTGCCATCCACGAGGCCGGGACCCGTGTCGAGGCGGCGCTCAAGTTCGTGAAGGGGAAGTACTACGTCCGGCACGACATCGGCACGAAGGAGGACCTTGCCCGGCGGACGGAGCATATCCGCCAGCTCCTCGCCCCCGGCGCGAAACCCTCCCCTCTTCCCTTGAGCGTCGCACCGCCCAACGCTCCGCCGTCGAGCTCGGCGTCGCCCGAAGAGATGATCGGGTAGGACGCCTCGAGGGGGCCGCGCGCCCGCCAAGGGTAAAATAGCGTCCGCCCGCTAGAGGGCCTCCTCTATGTTCTGCCCTGTTTGCAAGCGCTCCATGCAGCCGGACCGCCCGATGGGGGTCTGGCGATGCAAGGGGTGTGGAACCACCGTCCCGCTCGGTCGCGGCGTGGAAGTCGGCCGCTCGACCCCGAAGGGACGGGAGGTCGCGGTCGTGGAGGGCGCGCGGGTCGCGACCCTCCCGACGGCCGCCGAGGTCTGCCCCAAATGCGACAACGGGACCGCCTACTACGTGCTGCGTCAGACCCGCGGCTCGGACGAACCGGAGACCCGCATCTTCGAATGCACGAAGTGCGGGCACAAGTGGCGGGAGTACCAGTGAGCTCGACGGCCTTCGAGCCGGTCGCCCGGGTGTTCCGTCCCGAGGCGGTGGGACGGAGCGTGCGGGTCCGCGGATGGCTCCAGAAGGGCCGCTCCTCCGGCGGGATCCTCTTCCTCCTCCTTCGGGACCGCAGCGGTGCGGTCCAGGTGACGGGAAAAAAGGACACGCTCGGCGAGGCCGTCGTGGAGAAGGTCGGCCACGTCCAGGTCGAGGGGGCGCTCGAGGTGGAGGGGGTCGTCGCGGAGGACCCGCGGGCGCCGGGAGGCCGTGAGGTCCGGGCGACCGCGATCCGGATCATCGACGCTGGGGAACCCTTCCCGATCTTCACGGAGCAGACGGAGGAGTTCCTCCTCGACCAGCGGCACCTCGCGATCCGCTCGACCGACCTCGTGGCGACGTTCCGGGTGAAGGCCCAGCTCCTCGCCGCGTTTCGTGAGTTCCTGGCCCGCGAGGAGGTCCTCGAGACGACCCCTCCGGTGCTGACCGGCAATGCCGCCGAAGGCGGTTCGGAGGCCTTCCGCTTCGACTACTTCGGGCGGCCCGGCTATCTCAGCCAGACCGCCCAGCTCTACCTCGAGGCGCTGCTCGTCCCGCACGAACGGGTGTACGCCCTGACCCCCTCCTTCCGTGCCGAGAAGTCCCGCACCCCCCGGCACCTCACCGAGTACCTCCACCTCGAGGTCGAGCTGGCCTGGTGCGACCTCGAGGCCCTCCTCGGTTTCATCGAGCGGATGTTCGTCTCCGTCTGCGCCTCCGTCGCGGAGCGGTGCCCGAAGGAGCTGACCCAGCTCGGACGTCCCCCCGACGAGCTCCGAGCGATCGCGGCCCCGTTCCCCCGGGTCGCCTACGGAGCGGCGGTCGAGCGTCTCAAAGCCGAAGGGTTCCCGGTCGACTGGGGGAGCGACCTCGGCAGCGCGGAGGAGCGCGCCCTCACGCTCGCGTCGCGGGCGCCGCTCTTCCTCACCCACTTCCCGCGGGAGCTGAAGGCGTTCTACATGCTGCAGAGCGCGGAGGACCCCCGCACCGTGGAGGCGGCCGACCTGCTCGGTCCCGAGGGGTACGGCGAGCTCGTCGGGGCCTCCTGCCGCGAGACGAGCATCGAACGCCTGCTCGAGCGCATGCGGGCGATGGGGATCGACCCGGCGACGTACGAACGGTACCTCGACCTCCGGCGGCACGGCAACGTTCCGCACGCCGGCTTCGGCCTCGGGGTCGAACGGGTGCTCCGCTGGATGCTCCGGCGCGAGCACATCCGGGACACCACTCCCTTCCCCCGGACGCCGTCGCGCCACACTCCCTAGGGGCCATGCGGTCCCCAGGCGGAGTAAGGTTCAAGAACGAGCGCGTGCCTCGCGCCGCCACGCTCCCTCGTCGGAGAATCTAGCGTGCGTCCAGATCACGGAGACCGGGGAGCCGAGGGGACCGTCGTACCCGCGGAACCGAAGGGCCGTCCCTTCGTCGTGGAACGGATCACGCACGAGGACGTTCCCGCGATCTGCGCGCTCTACAAGAGGGTCGGCGATGCCCAGGCCCCCGGCCTGCCGCCCGAACTCATCAAAGCGTGGCAGCCCGGCCCCCTCGAGTTCACGAGCCAGATGGAAGGCGTCACCTACTTCGCGGCCCGCCGGGACGGGCGGATGCTCGGCACGGTGGGCTGCGAGATCCGGCACGGTACGTGCCACCTTCTCGTCCTCGCCGTCGAGCCGGAAGCCCGCCGTCAGGGAGTCGCCACCGCGCTCCTCACGGCGGCGGTCGAATGGGCCAAGCGCGCGAACGTGCCGTCCGTCTGGGTGGACTCGCTCGCGAGGTTCACCGCGGTCGGGGCGCTGCTGAAGCGGCTCGGCTTCTCGGAGACCGGAACGCTCCACAAGCATGAGTGGGGCGAGGACGTCTGCCTCTTCGAGCGCGTGCTCTAGCGCGGCGTCCGGTTTCCCGCGGCCCGGGCGCGGACGGTCGGTACCCCGTGGGTCTCCTGGAGCGCGCGGAGACGGCGGAGACCCTCCTCCGGCGGCCCCGGAAGAAATCCCGTGCCCCCCGCGCGAGCTCGATCGCCTCGAGTTCCGTCGCGATCCCGTGGGTCCGCTCGTCGATCAGGTAGTCGCCGTACTCGGTGATGTAGCGGGGGAGGTTCGCCTTGAGGCGGCCGACCGCCTGGAGGCGGAGCGAGCGGATCTCCTGCTTGAGAGCGGCGAGCTTGCCGGCCCGTAGCTCGGCCTCGAGCTCGAGCGCGCTCTCCGCCGGATCCTGCGGAGGTTCGACGCCGAGCACCTGCATGTCTTTCAGGAGCGAGACCACGCGCTCCAGCTCCTCGCGGGCCTGGTCGAGGTGACGTTCCTTGATCGCGACGACCCGGTCGACCTGGCGGTAGGTGGCCAGCGCCTGGGCGATGTCGCCCGAACGTGCCGTGTGAAGGGCATCCTCGATCTGGTCCCGCTCGAGGCGGCTATCGACCGAGTACGCCTCGAGCCGAGCGAGGCGCCCTTTGGTCCGCTTCTCCCACTCCTCGAACGCCGTCACGATCCGTCGCTGGGCGATCCGTTCGATGCCCCGCACCACTTCCGCCCACGGTTCGGGGTTCGCCGCGGTCCGGGCGGCCTCTTCCGCCCATGCCGGCAGGCGAGGGATCTCGACTCCCAGCGACTCTACGTTGTCCTCCCATTGATCCAGCCGGGCGAGGCGTCGCGTCAGCTCTGCACCGAACGGGCTCGTTCCGGCAGTGCGGGGGCCGGCGGAGGGACGCGAGCGCGTAGCGCGGGAGGGGGAGCCCGCATCGGGGCGAGGCTCTGTCGAAGGCCCCTGGGTGAGTTCGTCGGGCAACTCCTCGCCGGCCCCCGGGAGCGGCGAGTGGCAGGCGGGGCAGAGGAACGCGTCGGACGCTGCCGAGGCGCCGCACTTCGGGCAAACGATGCCGTCGCTCGCCATTGACCGGGTGGAATAGACGTTGGACCCTTAAATATGAGAGATGCGGGGCGCCGGGGTCGATTGGGGGGCGGACCGACGAGTGCAGGGGTGTGAACCCCTCTTTCATTCAGTTCATCGCCCAGTCGTGTGCCGACCCCGCTCCGGCGGGAACGCCTCGACTTACACAACCCCTTGCTTAGAGACCGTGGAGTAACCGAGGCGAGGGGCCCGGACTTATTCCGGGTGCTCGACGTGTGAGCGCGCCGGTTGCGCATCTGTGGTGAGGGGGCCCTTTATGAAGACCTCGGAAGGTGCCGCAATATGGCGACTTCCAACTCAGACCCACTTCAGTTCGCACGGGTTCGACTCCTCGTGCAGGACTTCGCCAGGTCGTGGCGCTTCTACCGGGACGCCTTGGGCCTCACGCCGGCGAAGGGTCACGGCCACCCACCGTACGGGGAGTTTGTTTGGAAGGATCAAGCCATCCTTGCAATTTTTGAACGGAAATTAATGGCCAAAGCTGTTGGGCTCAACCCGGGTCGCTATCCGCGGTCGTCGGTGGGGAGTTCCTCACTCATCTTCGAAGTCAGGGATGTCGACGCGGTCGCGAAACGACTCCGCCAGCGGGGTGTCCAGCTATTGAAGGGTCTCACGGATTGCCCCGTTTGGCAGCTCCGGACGATTCACCTGAGGGATCCCGACGGATACGTCATCGAAGTCTATTCAGAACTTCGCCGGAAGTAGGCCGGCTCCCCGTTAGTTCTAGGGGTCTGGCAAACCACCCGATTCTCACGTGACCGAAGTCCGCAGTAGCTAATCGGGCTAGGACGCCCTCCAGACCCCGTCGTCCAAGAACGAATTGCTGGATCCACGCTTATGGATTGCGACTGACCTCCCTTCGGAAAACTTCCCGGGGCAGGGAAGTCTACGTTGGGGTCGGAATCCACGGAAACCTGGAGAGACATCGCGGCTGGCCCTGCGGCCGCCTATCCGGGCAGACCGGGGTCGTTGCCGCTCCCTTAAGGGGTTACTCGCTGGCGATCGCCGTGATGGGCCATCGGAGGTTGAGTCGGGTCTACCCTCGGGTGGCAACGCGGCTCCCCCAACGTCGAGTGCGCGGGGCCTCCTCGGTCAAGGCACGAGCCGGTAGAAGCGCCAAAGTGGGTTCTCTATCGGAAGAATCCGCACCTCGTGAAAGCCAGCCTCCATCGCGTACTTTCGCATCATCGAAGGCGTGATGACCGCTCCCGTCGCCGCCGAACCTGGGATGGCCAGCGACTGGGGGAGACAATGAAGGACGCTGAAATTATAGATGATCCGGCCCAGGGGGCTTCGGTTCTCTTCGAGGGTTTCGCCCACTCCTTCGTCCGACACCAACACCGCCCCGTGGGGGTCGACGATTCTCGTGCATCCGTCGCAGTGCGCGCACCGGGTACGGCATATCATGCACGCATTCGAACGCGGTCACGAGGTCATAGGGGCCCGGAAGAGACGATTCCTCGATCGATCCCTGATGGAACGTGATGCGATCGGCGAGACCGGCGCGCGCCGCGTTCCGCTTGGCCTCCTCGAGACTTGCCGCATCGACGTCAATACCGTCGATCCGAACACGAGGAAATCCCTGCGCCAGAACGATCGAAGAGAAGCCTACTCCGCATCCCACCTCTGCCACACGACCTCCCTCCGCGAGCCGATGCTGGATGTCGGGCATCGTGGGAATCCAGTTCACGACGTAATCGTTGACGAACATCGGCCGGTTGCCGCTTCCCAGGCCCTCGAGCAGGTCGGGGCCATAGAGGGCGTAAGGGACGCCTCTGCCATCCCGGAAGCCTCGCATGAGCTCTGGCAAAACGGACGAAAAGCTCGGAATGTAGCACGCGAACGGGGCAGAGAAGGCCCGGCTGTCCCGGTCCACGAGCACCGCCGCATGTTCCGGCGACAGGCCGAAACGGCGTGTGCGAGAATCGTAGTCTAAGTAATCGTTCACTGCCAGACATTCGAGCCATTCTCTGAGATACCGCTCGGAGTAATGGGTTTCGTCGGCGAGTTCGGTGGAGGTCGTGGGTCCAAGTCGGCTCATCGTCCGGAAGAGATCCAGCCGGTAGCCGAGATACAGATTGAGGACGTTCATGGCAGCGTTGACGTCGTTGAACACATGCTCGGAGAGACGGCCGATTTTGTCCTGATCCATGGCAACCCCGACGGGGCAGGAAGCCGGACAGAAGGAAAATGTGTTGGTCGGTGCCGGCCCCCCACTCGTATGGCGTGCCCGGGACGAAACCTAGGACCTCGAGCACACCCCCGCGGGGGCAAAGCACCCCTATGCACACCCCCGGCGCGTAGAAATCCGCTCAAGGCTCAGTAACGAAGCCTGACACGGAAAGGCTGAATATCTCGGAGCCGAATCTCGGCGGGGCGAATCGATGGCGGCGCTCGTCGGATCGGCCGGCACACCGCCCCCTGGATCCTCTGTAGAACCCGGTGGGCCGCGACCAACCGGTGTCACCCAAAAACCGCGTCGAGTCCGACGTTGGGCAGTCATCGGCACCGTCGTAGTCGTGGTCCTTAGCGTCGTATTCGCGGCGGTTTACCTCGAGACCCAGGCGAGTGGACCGACGGACGTGCTCGTTAACGGCGCAAATCTAGGGTTCAACTACACCAATGTGCCGGCGGGCAAGACGGCGACGAATGTTTTCGAATACGCCGGAGCTTGGTTCAATGCCACCGGCGAATCGCCCTCTGGTTGGACAATTCAGGCTCCTGCAGGAAGCGCGGTGCGGCTCGGCCTGACAATTTATGAAGACCTCTTTCCCCCCGGCGTACCAGTGAACTGCAGTGTGAACGGGATCGTCGCGCTCTCCCCCTTTGCTATTGTATCGTTGGAGGCACAGTTCAAGAGTGGCGTCTGGAGCGCTCACCCGTTCCCGCTGAACTTCTCGGGGGAGAACTACCTCTCCAACCCCCCAGCATCCGTCATGTTGAACGTCACGCTCCCATCTCAGAACGGAGTGTACACTCCGACATTCGTCTTCGACATCACCTGCGAGCAGTACCCGTAGCCGTCGTTTCGACCGCCGACTTCTGCCTTCGTTGATCCGGCGAGCCATCCCCCTGCATCAAGATCTCTCGCAGCCATTAGGGCGGCCTCAGCGACTTTGTCGCGGCGGGAGTCAGTGATTCGTGGAGTGGACTTCGCTCACTGCGGGGACGTACTCAAGCAACCCCTTTCCAGCGGCCCGAACCGCGGAGCGGGTCGGGATTCATCCCGAGGGCATCCAGGCATTGCGGGCGTACGAGTGGAGGAGTGCAGGGGGTGAGATTTGAACTCACGGACTCCTACGAGACTAGGACCTCAACCTAGCGCCTTTGACCAAGCTGGGCCACCCCTGCACGGTCGGCGGCGGCTACGGGGGGCGGGCGATAACCTTTGCGAAGGCAAGGTCGCCCGGTGGCGCGCCCCAGCCCCCCACCACAAAGACACTTGTAGCGATGCGCGGTCGCTCTCTACCCATGGCGGACCGCCCGGACGCCGGCGTGACCGTCTTCATCGGCCTCAAGCCGACGATGACGTACGTCTTTCAGGTCGTGAGCCAGCTCAACTCTGGCGCGGGTCCCGTCGTGGTGAAAGCGCGGGGGAACGCCATCGCGAAGGCGGTCGACGTGGTCGAGGTCGTCCGCCGCCGCTTCCTGGCGGGGCAGGTCGAGGTCGGCCCGATCCGGATCGACACGGAGCGCCTCACCAACCGGGATGGACGCGACGCGAACGTCTCGTCGATCGCGATCCCGGTCACTCGGACGGGCCCAGCCCCAGTCCGGGCCCCGGGGCCGGTGGCGGCGGCGTCGCACCCGTCCACGCCCCCGTAGTGCGCCGGACCACCCAGGTCCCGGCCGCGAGGTCCCCCAACCGTTGCCGCTCCCCCGTCATCGAGATGCTGAGGAATCCGACCAGCCCGAGCAGCCCGACGGCCACGGCCGTGCCGGCGAGGAGGCTAACGGCCGCCAGCACGCGCGTCGGAAGGGCGAACCCTTCGAACGTCGCGTTCGCGGGGACCGAGCTCGCCAGGAACAGGGCGATCGCGCTGGCGAGGGCGACCCCGACGACCGACAGGACGGGGATCCGGAACGCGTTGCGCACGAGGACGGACGTAAGGTCGGGCGGACGAAGCTGCCGCTGGCGAACGATGAGTCCCTGGACGCGCTTGCCGAGGGTAGTGCCGAAGACCCGCTCGCCGATGACGAAGTAGAGGTAGGCGAGGCTGATATAGCCGTAGATGACGGCGTTGAACGGGATGCTTTGGACCACCCCGTTGAGTCCTCCCGGGGTATGGCTCGCCAGGTAGACCCAGAGGAGGACCGCGGGAGCCGTGACGACCGTGAGGTCCACGACGAACGCCCACGCCCGGCCACCCGCGGTCGCGAATCGCCGGCCCGTGAGCTGGAGAGAGAGTCCCACGAGCGAGCGGGCCATCAACCAGCCGCGATAGCTCTCCCGGCCGTCCGAGGTTCCTTGGGCGGCCGCTGCGTCGAGGTTGGTCTGGTCGCTGACGACCCAGCCGGGGACCGGTAGGCCTTGCCAGGGCCGGCCGGGGGGCCGGCGGGACCTCGAGGAGCCGTGCGGCCTCGGTCGCCGCACCCCGAGCGGCGAGCGCGGCCTGGGCGAGAGAGCCCGAAAGGTCTCCGTCGACCCCCTGACGGAACGCCCGACCCAGTCGGCCGACTGGCGTGGGCGAGGGGTTCTCCGACGGAGCCCCGGCGAGCGGCTCCCAAGACCGTCCGAGGGCATAGTGAAGGGCGTAGGCGGTCGCGAACGCGAGCAGACCGGAGAGGTAGACAAGGTCGAAGATTCCCGCCCCGCCGATGACGTAGAGCCCGGGGGTCGAGCTCGGGTAGAGCGGAGGCTCACGGAGGACATCGGCCCCCACGAGCACGCCGAACGTGCCCGCGATGAAGGCGACCGGTAGGGCGAGCCCCTCCGCCCCGCGGAGCAGTCGAGGCGCCACGAGGGCGATCACTAGGCCCGCACCGACCGGGGGCATCAGGTACTCGGGGAGTGCTTCGGAGATGCCCTGGCCGACCGTCGCCGACGAGAAGAGGAACGTGAGGACGAGGACCCCGTCGGTCAAGGCGAGCAGGCCTGCGACCCGCTCGAGCAGGTCGTCGTGCCGCGTTCGTCCCGCCACGAACACGGCGGCGGGGGCGAGGGCGGCGACCGAGATCACGCCGAGCGTATTCAACAGGACCCCGGGGACGAGCAGTACCACCGCCAACCCGAGGGCCGCGACGATGCCGTAGACCCCGAGGAAGATGGTGCCGGACCGGCGCGCGGGGGGTGCGAAGCGTCCCAAGGCGAGGAGCGACACGAGGATGGGGAAGACGGCACCGCCGATGCTGATGCCGAGCACGTCGTTGGAGATGGGGACCAACGGAAGATTGGCCAGGGTCGCGGCGGCCGCTCCGGGCAGCAGCAACCAGAACGCCCGGCGACCGAGGCCGACCGACTCTGCGAAGGGGCCGTGCTCGAACGCGCAGAGGAAGAGGATGGCCCACAGGACGGCGGGAAGCGCGACCGAGACCGTGTTCCCGACCACGTCGAAGACGAGTTCCCCCAGGTCGATCACGATCCTCCGCCCGCGGATCCGAGCGGAGGTCGAGGCCCGTGCTGGGCCTAAACGTTTTGTCGGCGGGAACCCCTCTCGGGGCATGGCCCCCTCGCGCGTCGAACAGGATTCGCTCGGCCCCCGGGACGTTCCCGATTCGGTCTACTGGGGCATCCAGACCCTGCGGGCCTGCGAGAACTTCCCGGTGAGCGGACTTCACGCATCTCCGCACCTCGTCCGGGCCTACGCACTCCTGAAGCTCGCGTGCGTCCGGGCGAACGTCGCGCTCGGCGTGGTCGACGCCGAGCGTGGAAAGGCGGTCGAACAGGCGGCGCGCGAGGTCGCGGAGGGGAGGCTCGCCGCAGAGTTTGTCGTGGACGTCTTCCAGGCCGGCGCTGGGACCTCTTTCCACATGAACGTGAACGAGGTCCTCGCCAACCGAGCCCTCGAGATCCTCGGGAAGCCACGGGGGGAGTACACGACGATCAGCCCGAACGACCTCGTGAACCGCGGCCAGTCGACGAACGACACCTTCCCGACGGCCGCCCAGGTCGCGGCCCTGTTCGCGCTCGTCGAAGTCCGTCGATCGCTCGGGGTTCTCGTCGAGAGCCTCCGACGGAAGGCGGAGGAGTTCCGTCGGCTCCCGAAGGCCGGCCGTACCCACCTCAAGGACGCGATGCCGGTCACCCTGGGCTCCGAGTTCCGCGCCTACGCCAGCGCCCTCGAGCACGTCCTGGAACTCCTCCCCGGGGTGGAGGGGGCCCTCGCCGAGGTCGCCCTCGGAGGGAGCGCGGTCGGAAGCGGGGTCAACTCGGCGCCGGGGTTCCGGGCGGGTGCCGTGAGGGAGTATGCTGCCCTGACGGGACTCCCGCTGCGGGTCGCCCGCGACCCGTTCGAGACGATGCAGAGCCGATGGCCGCTCGCGGCCGCCTCGGGATGGCTCCGCACGCTCTCGCTGGAGCTCATCCGCATCGCCAACGACCTGCGCCTGCTCGCGAGCGGCCCGGCGACCGGCCTCGACGAAGTGCGCTTGCCCGAGATCCAGCCGGGGTCGTCGATCATGCCCGCGAAGGTGAACCCGTCGGCCGCGGAGTGCCTGAACATGGTCGCCTTCCATGTCGTCGGGGCCGATGCGGCGACGGCCCTCGCGGTACAGGCCGGGCAACTCGAGATCAACGTCATGATGCCGCTCGCGGCCTACGAGGTGCTCTTCGCGGCCGAGATCCTGGCGAACTATTTGCCCGTCTTCGCTCGGACGTGCATAGACGGCATCACCGCGAATATCCCCCACCTCGAGAAGCTCGTCTTCGAGTCCGCCGCGTTGGCGACCGTCCTGACCCCGCGATTCGGCTACCTCAAGGTGGCGGAGCTCCTCCACGCGGCGGAGCGGGAGGGTCGCCCGGTCCGGCAGCTCCTCGTCGACCGGGGAATGCTCACGCAGGCCGAAGTCGACGCCCTGCTCGGGAGCGCGGCCCTCCTCAAGCTCGCCGAGCCGGTCCCGTAGGTCGGCGTTAAGTCCCACGACGGCCCTCCGACCCGCACGCCGATGGCGACCATCGAGGACACCGCACTCTCGCTGGGCAACCCGACCAGCGACGAGTTCCGTCGAGCGACCGACGTCCTCGGCAAGGTCGGCCTGACCCAGTACGAGGCCCGCGCCTACATCGCCCTGGTCGCCCGCGGGGTCGGGGACGCCGCGACGCTCGCTTCGGCCGCCGGCATCCCCCGGACGAGCGCCTACAAGGTCCTCGAATCTCTCGCGGCGAAGGGGTATGCGAAACCGACCGGCGGCAAGCCGATCCTCTTCCGTCCGACGCCCCCCATCGACGTCGCCGAATCGCTGAAGGGAGCGATCCAGGAGGTCTTCGAACGTCTCGCGAACCTCCACCGGGTCGTCGCCGAGCACGGGGAACCGCAGCTCGTCTACCTCCTCTCCGGCCGGGAGAAGGTCGTCCAGAAGATCGGCGAGCTTCTCGACCAATCGACCCGGACGTTCATCCTCACGACCCCGGGGATCGCGGAGGTCCGCGACCAGCTCGGCAAGAAGTTCCAGCACGCGGTCAAACGCGGGGTCCAGATCACCTTCGTGACCGCCCCGCTCCAACGTGTGCCCGAGGGCGTGGAGTACGTCCCCCGCGACAACCTCCTGGCGACCGAGGTGCTGGCCGATGGCGAGCACGCCCTGCTCGCGGCCCCGGGACTCGATGCCTGCGGCTTCACCGACAACCCCATCCTCACCTCCCACCTCAAGCAGTTCCTCGAGGTCGTCCTCGAGAGCGGGCGCGGGGCCTCGTCGTGAGCCCGAGCCGGACCCGCGGGCCGCGCCGGGCGCCGGTCGAGCGCCTGCGGGCCGAGCTCGCCGACCGGGCCGGCCCCGAGCTCGCGGCCCAGCTCCCGAACGGCTACGTGCGGCTCGGCCGCGTGCTGCTCGTTCGCTGGCCCGAACGGCTCCGACCCTACTTTCCAGAGCTTGCCAGCGGACTCGCTGTCGCGCTCCGGGCGAGGACCGTCCTCCGCGCCGCCGGGCCGGTCGAGGGCGAGCTGCGCACCCCTCGGGTCGAGGTCCTGTTTGGCGGCGAGACCGAAACCGAGGTCGTCGAGGACGGCGTCCGCTGGCGGTTCGACGCCGCGCGGGTGATGTTCGCGGCCGGCAACCGGACCGAGCGGGCCCGGGCCGGTCACCTGGTGCAGCCGGGCCAGAACGTGGTCGACCTGTTCGCAGGGATCGGCTATTTTGCGATCCCGGCCGCCCGATTCGGGGGAGCGGCCCGGGTGACCGCGGTCGACCGGAACCCGGTGTCGATCGCCTACCTCGCGGAGAACGCCCGGCTCAACGGGGTCGCGGCCCAGGTCGAGCCGACCCTGGGTGACAATCGCACCGTCCCCCTGCCCTCAGGGCAGGCGGACCACGTGTTCCTCGGCTACCTGCCGTCGGCCCTCCCCTGGCTCGGGCGGGCGGTTCCCCTGCTCCGCCCGACGGGAGGCGACCTTCATGTCCACCTGGTCGCGGACTCACGACGCGCCGTCGCCGAAGCCGAGGCACGGGTCGCGCGCACGATCCGGGACGTCGGCGGCACGGTCGACGGGCTCCCGAAGGGACGTGCGGTGAAACCGTACGGACCCGGACGCACGCACGTGGTGGTGGACGTTCGCGTCCGCCCAGCCCTCGAGGGGGCGCATCGGAGCGCCGGCTAGGTCCGGGCCCCGGCGGCCATGGGAGCCCGGCTCCGCAGCGTGCGGATCGATTCCGGGAACGCGGTCTCGAAGCGACGGAGGTCGGCGGGAGGGTTCGAGAACGAAACCCGCACGAAGTTCGACCCGTGGCGGGGCGAGAGATAGTTCCCCGCACGGACGAAGACCCCGTGGCGGAGGAGCATCTCCTCTTGGATCGCCTCGGGCGAGACGCCGAGCGCGCTCACGTCGATGACGGTCATCGAGGCCCAGGAGGGGAACACCGGCAGCGAGGCGCCGGGGACGGACTTGACGGTCGCGGCGATGCGCTCGCCGTTGAGGCGGATCTGGCGGACCACCTCCGGGAGCCAGCTCGACTTGGTCCGGATCGCCGCGGCCGCGGCGACCTGGGCGAGGATGTTGACCCCGAGGTCGTTGGTGTTGTACCGCGCGATCGCCGGGAGTCGGTCGGGCGCCGCCGAGAGACCCCCGATGCGCAGGCCGGCGAGGCCGCAGTTCTTGGAGGTCGACCAGACCGTGACGGTCGCCTCGGGGGCGAACTCCGCCGCCAGGGTCGGCGAGGGCGAGAAGTCTCGGTACGTGACGTCGTTGAGGAGCGTCAGGTGGTGGTCCCGCGCGATCTCGGCGATCGCCCGCACCTCGTCGCGGGGGTAGCCGGAGCCGAGCGGGTTCAACGGGTCGATGAGGAGGATCATCTTCGTCCTCGGCGTGATCGCCGCCTGGACCCGGTCCGCGCTCAGGCGGTACGGCGGCGCGTAGATGTCGAGGTTGACGGTCCGGGCTCCGGTGAGCTCGACGAACCGGTGGATGATGAGGTAGCTCGGGTCCGAGGCGATGACCTCGTCGCCGGGGCCCAAGAGCGCCCGGGTGATCATGTAGAGGGCCTCGGTTCCGCCGGCCGTGAGAAGGGGCGGGTAGTCGGGGAGTCCCAAGTCGGCGCGGATGAGCTCCAACAGTTCGGGGTCCCCCTTCGCCTCGGGATATCCCTCATAGCGACGGTCCCGGAGGGCCTCCTCGACGGCGGCGCGGATCGCCTCCGGTGGAACGAGATGGTTGGTGTTCTGGCTCATCCAGGCCACCTCGCGGCGGTGGGCATGGGCATAACGGAACGCGTCGAACGGAGGGGCCGACACCGGGCGAAGAACGCACCGGCCCGGGCTTAACGCCTTTGGTCCGCCGAGGCGCCCGCTTCCCCGAGGAACGTGGTGACGATGCCGAACGACTGCGAAGGGGCGGCGACGCGGGGGAATCCTGCGGCGCGGATCACGTCGAGCAGGGCCGCCCGCGGCGGGAGCGAACGGAGCGACTCGGGCAGGTACCGGTAGGGGCCGGCGCTCGCCACCGCCGCGCCCATCCACGGTACGACGCGGTCGAAGTAGGCGTGGAAGAGCGCGCCGAAGGTCGGCGAGAGCGGCTCCGTGATCTCGAGCGTGAGGAGGAGCCCCCCCGCGCGGAGGACCCGACGCATCTCCCGGAACGCCCCGGGGAGGTCCGTCAGGTTCCGGGCGACGAACGCGTTCGTCACCAGGTCGAACGCGGCGTCGGCGAACGGGAGGCGAAGCGCGGTGGCCCGGGTGAGCGCGACGCGCCTCCCCTCCCACGCCCGGCGGTTGCGCTCGTGCGCGTTCCGGAGCATCGGGCCGGTGAAGTCCGCGCCGACGACCTGGGCGTCGGGATATCGCCGAGCGACCTGACGGGCGAGGTCCCCCGTCCCGCAACCGATGTCGAGGACCCGGCGGAGGGGGCCGCGAGAACGGAACCGGTCGAGCTGGCCGAGCGCCCGTGGCCGCCACAGGAAGTCGTTGCCCAGGGAAGCCACATGGTCGAACCAGTCGTACCGCTCGGCGATATGCCCGAACATCCGTCGCAGATCCCGTTCGAACGTCGGTTGGCCCCGGTCCGGGTGCGGCGAACCATCGGGCGCGGTTCGGGTCACCTCCCGAGCGTCGCCGGCCATCCCGGCGCCGACCGGGGAAGCCGCCTTAACGGTGGGGGTCGGAGGCCTGGGTCAGCGCCCGCTCGACCATGGCGATCCGTTCCGCGAGGTCTGGCCGCGCTACGAGGGACCATCGCTCCCGCGCCTTCGCGAGGAGTTCCCGAGCGGCCCCATCGTCCCCCCGGTCGTGGGTCGATTGCGCCATCCGGGCGAGCACCTCGACCTCCTCGGCGGTCATCCCGAGGCTCCGCGCCTGGGCGAGCGCCTCGGCGTACTGGAGGTCCGCCTCCCCGTACTCCTTCTCCGCGACGGCGAGCATGCCGCGGGTCATGGCGAGCTGCTGCGACGCGAGCCGGTCTCCGAGCGTGCCGAGGGAGTCCACCGCCCGGTCCAGCGCTCGGTGGGCCTCGGTCGTCCGGCCCGCCTCGGCCTCGATCTGGGCGAGGTTGAGGCAGCAGTAGCCGATCCAGATCGGGGAGCGGGAGCGTTCCGCGGCCTCGATGGCTCGAGCGAGGTCCGCTCGAGCCCCGTCCTCCTTCCCGTTCGAGTACTGCAACACGGCACGGTTCATCAGGACGCGGGCTCGCGCCGCGTGATCCTCCTGCGCGGCGAACATCTCCGCCGCCTGGTCGTACAGTTCGAGGGCGGTGTCCAGGAGGACCGGACCCGTCCCGATCATCGAGTTGGCGAGGTCGATGAGCGTGTGCCCGACCTCCGCCGGAGTACCTTCGCGCCGAGCGATGAGCAGCGCCTCGCGTTGGTGGGCCTCTGCCTCCGCCGGGCGCCCGAGTCGCCACGAGACGGTCCCGAGGACCCGGTGCGCTGCCATCAGGTCGCGGGCGGTCCCGACGAGGGCGAGGATCCCCACCGCCTCGGTGGCCAGGGCCGAGGCGCTGGCGAACTCGCTCAGGTCGGTCTGGGTCTGGGCGAGGGCGAGCAGCGCCCGTCCCAGGGCGAGCTGGTGCCCCGGCTGGTCGCGGGCCAGCCGGATCGCCTCGGTGAGGAGGGTGTCGGAACGGCGCAGCCTCCCGGTTTCGTCGAGGAGGCGTCCGAGGTCGGTCAAGAGCTGGAGCTCGATGTCGACCGCCCGCTGAGGTCGACGTCGTTCCGCCTCGAGGGCCCGCGACAGGTGGGCGGCGGCGGTATCGAAATCGAACGCGCGGGCGGCGGCCTGGGCCGCGCGGCTGTTGTACTCGACCGCCTTCTCCTCCTCACGAGCCAGGAAGAAATGCCGCGCCAGCTCCGAATCGCTCGCTCCGCGCCCCTCGAGGGCGCGACCCGCCTTCTGGTGGAGGATGCGACGGCGGGTTTCCGTCAGCTCGGCGTAGACCTCGGTTCGCAACGCATCGCTCACGAACTCGTACACCTCCCCCCGCGTTCGCGCAGGAGGCCATCGCGGACCAGCCGGTCGAGACCCTCGGTGCCGTGCTCCTCCGACATGCCCGCGACCGCGAGCAGGTCGGCGAACGAGAACTCCTTGCCGAGGACGACCGCGTACGAGAGGAGTCGGCGGTCGAGGTCGCTCAACGAGACGACCCGGCGCTCGTAGCACCTCGGCGACGTTCCGGCCGCCCGCGGAGGAACCGACGCCCGGGGGGCCGTAGCCGATGGTCGACCGGGCGACCTGCTCGAGGAACAGGGGGTTCCCCTCCGTCTGGGCGTGCCAGCGCAGGACGTCCTGCTCCGAGGCCGGTCGGCCGCCCTGGACCCACCGCACGAACTCCGCGACCTCGGTGGGGCCGAACGGACGGAGCGTGACGGTCCGGAACCCGGCCGCTTGCCGGACCTCCGTGAGCCGGGTCCGGACGCGTTCGGAGGAGGACGCCGCATCCGAGAAGGTGGCGACGACGGCGAGCGGCACGTTCCCGAGCTCGGAGGCGAGATGCCGGACCACCTCCAGGGAGGAGGCGTCCGCGAACTGGAGGTCGTCGAGGGCGAGGAGGAGGGGGCGGCTCCGGGACGCATCCCGGAGGAATTCCGCGACGCGGAGCGTGAGCTCTTGATGCCCCTGCCCGGCGGGATTCCCACCGGGTGGGCCGAGCCGCAGCATCATCTCCTCGGTCGAAGGGGCCCCGACGGCGTCGCCGACGACGCGCGGCACGACGCGCGGCGGGGCCTCGCCGAGGAACGGGAGCAGGTACATGGGGATCTCCCCGGTCCCGGGGTCGGCTTCGAGGGGCTCCGTTGCCGGCCCGGTCACCTCGGCGCCGGAAGCGAGGAGATGGCGCACCAAGGTGAACGGGGGCGGCAGGTCCTCCGGGCAGCGCTCGTGCGGAGAGGACGTGGAACCCCTGCGCGCTCGCCCGCTCGACCGCCACCTGAAGGAGGTAGCTCTTCCCGATACCGGCGGGGCCCGTGAGCAGGAGCCCCTGTCCGTTACCGGATTGCGCCCCCGAAAGCGCCCGCGAGATCTCCGCGACCACCTCCTCCCGACCGAAGACCGGGGCGCGCGACGCCTCGCGCTCGAATGTCGCGCCGGCCATCGACAGAAAGAGCCGAGAACCCCCTTATAAGGGTGGGTGCTCCGACGTGCCACTTTCGGCCCCGGCGGGGGTCGGGTCGCGGGGACACGCCGCGGCGAGGGTGAGCCGAAGCTGCTCGAACCCCGCCAGCAGGTTCGGTCGCATCTTCGCCAGGTCGAGCCGCTCCGCCGCCTCGAAGGCGGCGCGGGCCCCCTCCCAGTCCCGGGTTTTCGAACGGAGCCGCGCGAGATGGAACTGGACCTCGGCCTCATCGGCCCCGAGCCCGTACGTCCGGCACTGCTGGATCGCGGTCAGGTAGGCACGCTCGGCATCCTCCCACTGACCCCGCCGCTCGGCGATCTCGCCCCGGTTGAGGTCGACCTGTTCGAGGCCAAGGCTGTCGGCCAAGTGTTCGAGCATCCGGGCGGCCTGTTCGTTGTCCCGCGTGGCCTCGTCCAGCTGCCCGAGGGAGAGTCGCATCTCGACCCCCGAGATGAGCGACCAGCCGGCCGAACGGCGGTCGTGCGCGCGCTCCGCCGCCTCCCGCGCCCGCGTCAGGTACTCGAGGCCGTCCTGGGGGTGGCCCTCGCCGACGGCCACCCCGAGGTTGTGGTAGGCCCGCGACAGCTCGACCCAGTCCCCGGTCTGGGAGAGCAGTTCGATGGCGTGCTTGTACCAATCCTCGGCGACCAGCCGGCCCTCGGGGCCGGACAGGGCGAACGAATTGCCGAGGTCGATCGAGAGGAGTCCCATCAGGTGCGGGGCCCGGTTGCCTTCGAGGAGCTCGAGCGAGCGCATGTTCTCCTCGAGGGACTCCGAGTAGGCGCCGCGGGCGAACGCCAGCCGGGCCAGCAGCCGGTGGGTCTGCGCCACCCCCACCAGGTCGCCCGTCATCTCGAACAGCCGGCGGGCCTCGAGCGCCCCACGCCCGGCGACCTCGCCGTCCAGGTTCTCGCGAGCGATCTCCGCGCGTGCCAGGGTGATGCGAGCCGTCAGGTTCGGCTCGCCTGCGCCGACCCGTTCGAGCGCGCGACGGTAGAACAGGTCGGCACCGGGGAAGTTCCCGACGGAGAAGAGGAGGTCGCCCAGGCTCTGGAGCACCTCGACCTGCTCGCGACGATGGTCGCCGGGCAGGTGCTCCAACTCCAGGAGGACCCGTTCGTAGTGGTGGACCGCCCGCTCCGGTTCGCCCGCCGACCGGGCCTCCTCGGCCGCCTTCTGATTGTAGGCGAGGGATTTCTCACCGACCTTGCCCAGGAAGTAGTGTCGTCCGAGCTCGGCCGACTGATGGGCGAGGGACCCCGAGCCCAGGCTCTCCAGGGCGAGGGCGATCTTGCGGTGCAAGACCCGAAGACGGCTCTCGGTCAGGGAGCGGTAGACCCGGGCCCGGAACTCCTCCTCCGCGAACCCGAACCGCTCGCCGCCGCGGCGCTCTCGAAGGATGCCGCGATGCACCAGGCGCTCCAGCTGCTCGGCGAGTTCCTCCTCGTTCGCGTCCATCGCCCGGACCAGGAGCGAGAAGTCGAACTCGGAACCGATGGCGCTGGCGTACGCCAGGATCCGGTGTTCCTCGGGGGTGAGGTCGCCCGGGAGTCGGTCCGATGAGCCGGGTCGACGGGGGCGCCCCCGTGCCCCTCCTCGGCCATTGGACCCCTTCTAGGGCGATTCCGCGGTTAAAGCCCTCCCTATCGGAGGCAGCCGAGCGCGGGCGAGCAGGTGGGTCGCCTCCGCCCCGCCCGCAAGGGTTATCTAACGGACCCCAGGTCGGCGGCCGAAGATGCCTCCCGAGGAGACGACGCCCGAGGGCACGGACGCGTTCCGGGCGATGGCGCCCGGCGCGACGCGCCTCGTTCTGGGGGTTCGCCGGATTGGTCGTCCTCGCCGTCGTCGTTCTACGTCGGCTGGGGGCTCTCGTATCGGGGTCTGGGTGGACAACGGCGTCTACGCGGTCACGATCACGTTGTTGCTCTTCGGCCTCGCCGGGATGTGGCTGATGCTCCCGAACCCCCCAACGCCCGCTCCCCGACCTCCCTAAGGGCCCCGAGGGCTCAGAGGGGGCGGCCCGCCAGCGCCCATCGGATTCCCTCGAGGCTACCGCAGGCGATGCACCGAGCGGGCAGAGGCGCGGCCACCGGCGGGGCCCCCTCGGGGACTCCGAGCAACGCCCCGTCGATCGCTTCCTCGATCCGGTGGCCGCATTCCTCGCTCCCGCACCAGCCGACCTGACGGACGGTCTTCGAGTCGCGGAGCTCCTCGAGCGAGGAGGCGAGGCGGAACGCTCCCTGGAACTCGACCTGCGCGCGCTCGGTCAGGGCCCGGTCGAACGCGTCGAGCGCGCGCCTCGACCTGCTCCTCGAGGTGGTCGAGCGATAGCGAGCTCTTGACGCCCATCCGGTCGACCGCGGTCACCGTGTTCGCCGCGGCTTCGCGGGCCCCGACCTCGATCCGGAGCGGCGCCCCGCGCAGCTCCCAGCGATAGTACTTCGCACCCGGGTCGCTCCGGGCCGGCGTCGAGATGGACACGGAGCCCGTGCCGCGCGAGCCGCTCGGCTGACCTCCGTCGCGGTGCGACGGGGGAGGTCACCGGCCGATCGCCGAAAGGATCGGGATGACCACGACCTCGTACGGGGCGATCGCGCGGGGGAAGACCGCGCCCTTCGCGTCTCCGTGGACCGCGAGGATCGCCCCGAGCAGCCGCTCCGAGAGGCCGAACGTCGTCTGGTGGACGAGGCGCGGGATCCCCGTCGGCGGCCTCGTACCGGATCCCGTACGGGCCCGAGAAGTTCTCGCGGTAGTGGTGGACGCTTCCGATCTGGAGGGTCCGGGCCTCCCCGACCGGGATGTCGAGGGCGATCGAGTAGTACGCGCCCGCGAACTTGTCCCACTCCGGTCGGCGGACCGCGAGGAACGGGAGGGCGAACGCGGCGGCCATCCGGCCGAACGCCGCGAGGTTCGAGCGACCCGTGCGGTCGCGGCCGCCTCGTCGACCTGGCAGGTGTGCTCCTCGAAGAAATGGATCTCGCGCACCCGGAGGAACGGACGGGTCGTCTTGGTCTCGTAGCGGAACGTGTTGACGATCTGGTAGACGTTGAGCGGGAGGTCCTGGTGGGAGCGGACCCAGAGCGCGAAGACCGGGTACATCGCGGTCTCGCTCGTCGGGCGGAGGACGAGCGGGACGTCGAGCGCGGAGAGCTCCGCCCTTCGTGACCCAGTAGACCTGGGCGTCGAACCCCTTGATGTGCTCCTTCTCCTTCGCGAACTCGGTCGCGGGGATGAGGGTCGGGAACTCGACCGCCTCGGAACCGGTCGCCTCGATCTCCCGGATCATCACCGCGTCGAGGTTGCGCCGCGCCCGGAACCCGTACGGGGTCCAGACGTTCATCCCCTTCACGCCGTACCGCTTGTCGGAGAGGCTCCGCTGCCTCGACCACCGCGAGGTACCAGTCGATGAACTGCGTCTGCTTGTCCGGGAGCTCGGCCATGGGAAGCTGCGTCAGGGAGGAGCCCGGAGGTATAACGGCTATGCGCGGCGGGGCGTCCCGCCCTGTCCGAGCGAATCGGCGGACAGTCGTTCGGCCCTGTCGGACACGCGACGCCGTCGACCCAAGCTGTTAAGCCCACCGACCGGCGTATCTGTCTGGGCCATGCGCCTCGTGGTCTGCGTCGACCGCGACGACGATCTGGGCCGGAAGGCTGGCGTCTCCGGCCCGGTCGTCGGGCGCGCGCAGGCGGTCGACGCGGCGACCCGGCTCGCGATCGCCGACCCCGAGGATTCCGACACCAACGCCATCTTCGCGGCGGTCAGCCTGCTCGACGAGCTCCGCGGCGCGGGCGAGGACTGCGAGGTCTGCGTGCTCACGGGCTCGCCGAAGGTCGGGGTGCTCTCCGACCGGCGGGTCGCCGACCAGTTCGACCAGGTCCTCGAGCGGGTCCGGGCCACGTCGGCCTACCTCGTCAGCGACGGGGCCGAGGACGAGTACCTGTTCCCGATCCTTGCGTCGCGGGTCCGCATCGACGGCGTCCGCCGGGTCTACGTCCGGCAGAGCGCCTCGCATCGAGTCGACGTACTACACGCTCGTGCGGGCCCTCAAGGACCCCAAGCTGCGGGCGAAGACGGTCCTCCCGTTCGCCCTCGTGCTCCTGACGCTCGGGATCGCCGCCGCCGGGGGGGTCCTCCTCTGGGGAGTGATCGGGCTCGCGATCCTCCTCGGGATCTACCTCATCTTCTGGACGTTCGACATCGACGAGGCGATCATCGACTCGCGTCCGCTCCGCCTCCACCGATATCCGGCAGGGCTCGGCCGCTTTCGGGTTCGGGCTGTTCTCGGTCGCGCTCGTCGGGCGTCGGGTTCCTCGAGGGGTACAACTCCTATGCCGCGCACCTCGCGAGCGCCCCCCTGATCCGGATCGTCTTCTTCATCGAGGCCGGGCTCATCTGGTGGATCGCCGGCGCCCTCGTGTGGGAGTTGGGCCGGGCCGTTCGGCGCACGTTCGCGCGGGGCCGGTTCCCGCGCGGATTCGCCGTGGCCGCGATCTCGATCCTCGGGATCGGCGTGCTCAGCTTCGGGATCCTCAACCTCGTTCGGTACCTCGAGAGCGTGCTCCCGAACTCCTCCCTGCCGCTCCTCGTCTCCCTCCTGGGGATCGGGCTCGCTCGATCCTCGGCGCCGGCGGCCTCCAGCAGGTACCTGGAAGTCGGTCGCCCGGCGGGCTCCGGCGGACACGCTCGGGGGATAGGCGGCCCGTCCGGCGGCGCGAGCGCGCCGCCCGTTCGCGAAGCCGGGCTCAGCCGTTCAGGAGGGGCTGGTGCCGGGCGACGCGGCGCAGGTCGGCCAGCGGTACGTCGAGGCCCGCCCTCTCCTGCAGGGTCGCCCGGACCGCTTCGAGGCCGGGCGCGATCTCCGCGGCCCGGACCGCGAGGGTGCGCAATGTCCTCCCAGTAGTTCCAGGGGAAGACGACCCAGGCCCAGGGCCCCGGGGGATCTCCTCGGCGTAGTAGGTCGGCACGAACTTCGAGTGCGCGATGTGCAGGAACGCCGCGCTCTCGACGTGGGTCGGCCCGGCGGCCCGGACGTGCTCGACCGCCGAGCCGCGAGACTGTCGCCGGTGTCGGTGATGTCGTCCACGACCAGGACCCGTTGGTCCTTCACCGGGCCCGAGAGGCCCTCGGTGAGCGTGGCCGCCCCCGTGGGGGTCGCCGTGACGCCCCAGTGCTGGGCGCGGAGGGAGACGACCCGGTGGACCCCGAGGCGGTCGGCCAGGAGCCGAGCCGGGCACCCAGCCTCCGCGGGTCAGGCCGACGATCGTCTCCGGAGGGACCGGTCGGCCCGGACCCGCTCTTCGAGGCTGTCGGCCCACCGGTCGACGTCGGCCCAGGTCGCCGCGCGGCAGCGCGGGAGGTCCCCCATCGCCGCGCCGTCGACCTACGGGTAGATGCCGCGGATCGCGATCGCGTCCGCGACGCGCTGGATCGCGACGACGTAGGCCGCCGTCCGGTTGTGGACGTTGCGCTCCTCCGCGACCTTGTGGACGTCGGCGTAGGACCGGACCATGACGTGCTCGAGCCGCTGGTTGACCTCTTCGAGGGTCCAGTAGTACCCCTGGATGTCCTGCGCCCACTCGAAGTAGCTGACGGTGACGCCGCCCGCGTTCGCGAGGACGTCGGGCAGCACGGTGACCTTCTTCTCGTAGAGGATCGTGTCCGCGGTCGGGGAGGGTCGGGCCGTTCGCGGCCTCGCGCGACGATCTTCGCCTGGATCTTGTCCGCGTTCTTCGCCCGTGATCTGGTTCTCGAGCGCGGCGGGGACCAGGATGTCCACCTTGGCCTCGAGCACCTCCTCGTTGGTGATCGGCTTCGCGCCGGGGAACCCGACGACCGAGCCGGTCTTCTGCTTGTGGGCCTCGACGGCGTGGGGGTTCAGCCCCTCGGAGTTCCAGATGCCGCCCTTGGTGTCGGAGACGGCGACGATCTTGGCGCCCTGCTCGTCGTAGAGGAGCTTCGCCGCCACGCTGCCCGCGTTCCCGAAGCCCTGGACCGCGACCGTTCCGCCCTTGACCTTGACACCCGCGTGGGGCGCCGCTTCCCGGATGACGTAGGCGCAGCCACGGCCGGTCGCCTCGCCGCGGCCTTCGCTGCCGCCGAGGCTGATCGGCTTGCCCGTCACGACGCCGGGGACGGAGTAGCCCTTCAGCATCGAGTAGGTGTCCATGATCCAGGCCATCGTCTGGGAGTCGGTGTAGACGTCGGGGGCCGGGATGTCCATCTCGGGTCCGATGATGGGGGCGATCTCGCTCGCGTAGCGGCGGGTCAGTCGTTCGAGCTCGCCCTAGGACATGCTTCTTCGGGTCGACAGATGACGCCGCCCTTCGCGCCGCCGTAGGGGATGTTGACGACCGCGCACTTCCAGGTCATCCACGCCGCGAGCGCGCGCACCTCATCGAGGGTGACGCCGCGGGTGGTACCGAATGCCGCCCTTGCACGGACCGCGAGCCATGTTGTACTGGACCCGGTAGCCGGTGAAGACGCGGTACGACCCGTCGTCCATGCGGACGGGGAAGTTGACCGTCAGCTCCCGCTTCGGGTGCTTCAGGACCTCACGGATGCCGGGATGAGATCCCGATCAGGTCCGCGACGATGTCGACCTGCTGCTTCGCGGTCTCAAAGGGATTCGCGGCGGACTCGTTAGCGGGTTCGTGGTGCGGCATGTGGTACCCCAGAAGGTGGAGACGAAATCGGGTCGACGGCTACTTGAGGATGGCGCGTCCCTGCGACGGCACGACGTGGCGTATCGACAAGTGACGACCTACCGTTCTCGAGGAGGCGGGACGGGAGATTCGAACGGCCGCCAACCCCCCCTCGGCATCTCCTCCCGCAACGCGGGGTCGCGGGAGGCACCGGACCGGATCCAGCTTCCCGAACCCCGTTCGACCCAACCGATCGCGGTGAGGTGCCCGCCGGCCGACACGTACGGCCGCCACGGCGCCCGCGACCCTCGTCGGGGGGAGCGCCGCCAGGAGCTCGTAATCTCCCCCATACACGATGGCACGCGCCCGAGCCGCCGAGGGGAGCGCCTTCAGCCCCGGGTCCACGGGGACCTGCCCCTCCGCGATCACGATACGGACCTGGCTAGCTTCGGCGAGAAGGCGGCTGGCGTCCGCGATCCCGTCCGAGGTATCGAGCATCGCGTGCGCCCATCGGGAGAGGACGACGCCCTCGCGGACCCGAGGACGCACGTCGAGCAGCTCCCGGAGCGCTCGCCGCCGCCCGCTCGGAGACCGGTCGCAGGTCTCCCAACGATAGGCGGCCAGTCCGCCCCGACCGACCGTTCCCGTGGTCACGACGACGTCCCCGGGGCGTGCGGCGGCCCGCGGGGCGAGTCGTCCTTTCTGGCCCCAACCGATCACGGTGCTGACGACGGACCGGGTGGGGGAGGGCTTGGTGTCGCCCCCGACCAGGGGAGCCCCAAAGCTCCGGCCCATCCGGTCCGCCCCGAGGGCCACCGATTGCGCCCAGCGACGGGGAGTTCCGACGGGCAGGAGGAGCGCGATGAGAAGGCCCGCCGGCCGCGACCCCTTCGCCGCGGCGTCCGAGAGGCTGACGCTGGCGGCGGCCCGGCCGATCCACGCGGGAGGAGAGTCCGGCTAGGAAGTGAGTCCCCTCGACCAGCGCGTCCGTCGTCAGGACCGCGACGCTGTCCGGGAGGCGGGACGAGGGCGGCGGCGTCGTCCCCCAAGGGGAGCAGCCCTTTCTTGCCCGCCGGGAGGGCGCGAGCGAGCCAGGCATGGAACTCCCGCTCGTGGATTGGGGAGGAACCGGGCGAGGGCCGACGAGGCACCGCATCCTCACTTGTACGGGACGAACTCCTTGCCGAGGAGCTCGCGTCCGATGATGATCCGCATGATGTTGAGCCCGCCCTCGGCGCCGACCAGATACGACATGACCCCCCGGAAGCCGAGCTCGAGGCCCACGTCCTTGGTGTACCCGGCGGCGCCGAACCACATCATGACGCGTTTCACGCACTCGAAGGCCACCTGCGGTGCCATCAGCTTGACGCTCGCCACCGCTCGGTCGACCTCGGAGCGGTGGGACCGGTCCCCCTTGAGGGTGTAGGTATCGAGCAGCCAGGCCGCGCGTCGGCACTGCCACTTCACCGCCTCGACCTGGGCCCACAGGTCGACCAGCTCGAACTGGATTCCTTCGAACTTCCCGAGGGGTTGTCCGAACGCTTGGCGTTCCCGGATGTAGGCCATCCCGGTCTCGAGCGCTCGTTCGGCGGCGCCGATGCAGGCGGCGGCCACGTACGTGCGGGCGACCGAGAACCCCTCCATCGCGATGTCGAACCCCTTGCCGTCGGTCCCGAGCAGGAACTTGGCCGGGACCCGAGCGTCCTGGTAGGTGAGGGCGCCGGTCGAGATCCCCATCCGTCCGAGGTTCTCGAACTTCTGGGTGGCGATCCCGTCGCTGCGGGTCGGCACGTAGAGGAATCGGAACCCCCCCTCTTCCGCCCGAGAGAGCGTGAGGTGGCCACCCCCGAGCCGCTTCGCCTCCTCGACCCCGGAGACGAACGACTTCTCGCCGTGGAGGAGGAACGAGGGCCCGTCCTTCTTGGAGGTCGTCCGCATGCGGGCCAGGTCGCTCCCCCCCGTCGGTTCCGTCGATGGCGATGCCGAGGAACGCCTTTCCGGCGCAGACCGATGGGAGGACCTCGCGCTTCGCCTCCTCGGTGCCGTAGGTCGCGAGGATGTGACCCCATCCGGCCTCGAGCAGGAAGAAGACGGCGGTCGCCATGGAGAAATCCCCTCGGCCCACCTCCTCCGCCGCGATCTCCGTGAGGATGGCCGAGGCGCCCATCCCGCCGTACTCGGTCGGGACCGGGCATCGCGAGAAGTCCCAGGTGGGCCATCTCGGCGAGGACGTCGTCCGGGATGCGCCCCTCGGCGTCGATCTTCCGCTCGTTCGGGCGGAGCACCCGGTCGCCGAACTTGCGCACGGCGCCTTGGAACGCCTCTTCCTCGTCGCTCAGCCGAAAGTCCATGGTCCTCCGGCGCGACGGTTCTCGAGGCTAAAGGTTTCGGGGGACCCCCCCAAGCCGGGAACGCCTTTAACCCCCGCCGGCTCGACAGGGCCGGGGGCTCGAAATGGCGCTCCGGGTCGCGGTCAACGGGTACGGCACCATCGGCAAGCGTGTCGCTGCAGCCGTGGCGAAGCAGCCGGACATGACCCTCGTGGGGGTCGCGAAGACCCGACCGAGCTTCGAGGCTCGCCTAGCGGTCCAGAGCGGCTACCGTCTCTACGTCGCCGGTGACGGCGACCCCCGGGCCTTCGAGAAGGCCGGGATCCCAACGGCCGGCCGCGTCGAGGAGCTTCTCGGCAAGGTGGATGTCGTGATCGACGCCGCCCCGGACAAGGTCGGCCAGGAGAACGCCCGGCTCTACGCGAAGGTGGGGGTCCGGGCGGTCTTCCAAGGCGGGGAGAAGGCCGACGTGGCGGAGGTCTCGTTCAATGCGCTCGCGAACTACCCGGCCGCGAAGGGCCGGAAGAGCGTACGGGTGGTCTCGTGCAACACGACCGGGCTCGCCCGCGCCGCGGCCGTCCTCAGCTCCCGGTGGAACATCGAACACTGGGAAGCGACGATCGTCCGGCGCGCCGCCGACCCCGCCGAGACGAAGCGGGGCCCGCTCAATGGGATCCTTCCGACCTTCCAGATCCCCTCCCACCACGGCCACGACGTCAACACGATCATCCCGAAGCTCCACATCTCCACCACCGCGGTGGTGGTGCCGACCACCCTGATGCACGTGCATGTCAACTACGTCCGGTTCGAGTCCGGGCCGAAGGACGGGGTCGAACTGCTGGAGGCGTTCCGGCGGAGCCCTCGGTTCTACGTCTTCGCCGGCTGGGAAGGCGTCGAGGGCACGCCCCAGGTCATGGAGTTCGCTCGGGACCGGGGCTTGGGTCGCGCGGACATGATGGAGAACGTCCTCTGGGAGCAGGGGGTCCGAGTCGAGGGTCGGGACGCCACGTTCTTCCAGGCGATCCACCAGGAATCGGTCGTGGTACCGGAGAACATCGACGCGCTCCGCGCGATGTTCGACCTCGCCCCGGACGCCGCGCACTCGATCGCGATCACCGACCGTGCCCTCGGCCTCACCCCCCCGGCCCAGTCCCGGGGGCGAACCCCTAGCTCGGCACTCCCCACGGCGAGGCGCTCCTGGAAGTCTCGAGCGAGCGCTCCCGCCGTTCGGGCCAGGCCCGAGGGGACGGTCGCCTGCGTGCCGGTGCGCCTCGACCCGCGCGCGTCCGACCGGACCCGCCCCACGAACCAGGCGATGGAAGGAAGCGAACCACCGGACGGCCCCTCGACCCCTCCCTGCGGGCCCTTCCGGAACACGACCAGCACGACCTCGCTGTCGAAGGACCGTCCGTACCGATACCAGAACAGGGCGGCGACGGCCGCCGCGCCGCCGGCCCACGGAAGGGCGAGGATGGGAGCTTGGACGGCCAGTGCGTCAAACAGTCCAAGTCCCAACCCCGCCCCCAACAGCGCGTAGACCGACACCTGGGTGTGGGGGGCCATGGGTACGCTGCGTCGCCGCCGCTCCGCGAGCGTCTCGGATCGATCCGGGAACCCCGAGAGGTCCGCCTTCCCCCTCGGCCCGGGCACCTCGAGAATGGAGACGATTCGAAAACCCGCCGACCCGAGCGTCGACCGAATCGCCTCGGTGACCCGTGGCCAGGGGAGTTCGGGCAGGCGCACCTCCTGCCGAAGCGGCAGCGCTAGGTCGGGGGGTAGCGAGAGGGCCGGAATGGTCGACCGACGGGAGGCGGGCCGGGTGCGTGCCGGGTCGGCTCCGGAAGGGCGGGCCATCTCCCTCACCAGGGGGCCAGTGGATGTTCTACTCTTCCGTTCGGCACCTGCGGGGGCCGGAGGCGCCCGCACGACCCCGGGGTCGCCCCCCGGGCAACCGCGCGTCTCGGCCGGCCGTCTGCCACGACCCCAAGAATATTATAGGCCACTCCGCTCGCGCGCGGAGCATGTACTATCTCGACCATCGCCGGGACGTAGTCCGCATCCCGCCGGAGCGTCTCGGCCCGGAGGTCGGCACGGTCCTCACCGAGCTGGCCCAGCAGCAGTTCGAGGGGAAGCTGGTCGACGGTCAGAACCTCGCCGTGACGATCCGTGACGTGAAGGCGATCGGCGAGGGCCACATCATCCACGGGGACGGCGGGGTCTACCAGGAGGTCGAGTACCAGGCGCTGCTCTTCCGGCCCGAGATCCAGGAGGTCGTCGAGGGAGCGGTCGTGGAGATCCGCAAGTTCGGGGCCTTTGTTCGATTCGGCCCCCTCGACGGGCTCCTCCACGTCTCGCAGGTGATGGACGACCGCGTCAACATCGACGAGCACAATCAGCGGCTGGTCGGCGTCGAGACCAAGCGGGACCTCAAGGTCGGCTACAAGGTCCGAGCCCGGGTCGTTTCGCTGTCGCTCTCGGAGATATCGCCGCGGGACAGCCGGATCGGGCTCACGATGCGGCAGCCCGCGCTCGGCCGGCTCGAGTGGATCGTCGAGGCCCACAAGAAGAGCGAGGACAAGGGCGGCAAGAAGGGTGCCCCGGCCGGCGGCAAGAAGTCGGCCTCGACCCCGCAAGCCGGCCGTCCCTGCGGCCAAGCCCGCGACGCCGGCGGCGAGTGTCCGATGATCAACCTCAAGGCGTGCAAGACCTGCAACACGATCACCGACCAGAACAAGTGCCCGAAGTGCGGGGGCGAGGTCTCTCGCGAGTGGCAGGGGTACCTGGTCGTCATCGACCCCGAGCGCTCCGAGATCGCCCGGAAGATGGGGATCCATGCCGCGGGCCGGTACGCGCTCCGCGTCAAGTGACGAGCGCCGCTTGGGCGGTCCCGCCGGCCCTGCGTCCCACGTTGGCGGAGCGGTACGGGCCGGTGTACGCGGGCGCCGAGGCCGACCGTCACGTCGAGGCGCTCGGGCTCTTCGCCTCGTGCGGGGACCGGGTCACGCAGCGGGCGATCGAGCTCCACCGCCTTCCGCTCGATCGGGATCGTGGACTACAAGACGCAACGGAAGGAACCGATCCCCCCGGACGCCTTCCGCGAGCTCGGCCGAGCGACGCCGGGTGCGCGTTTAGAACCCGGCCGGCGTGCTGACCGAGACGTTGCGGAGGACCGTCCGCGAGCTCGTCAAATCCGGGGGCGGGCTCATCGAGGTCGACGGGGAGGAGGACCTGGGCTCCCTCGCGCTCGTCGAATCGCTCCCCGCCGGGGCCACGGTTATATACGGTATCCCGGGTGAGGGGGTCTCCTTCGTTGAGGTGGACGCCCGCGCGAAGGGACACGTCCGACAGTTGTTGGCCCAGATGGAACCGAGGAGAATCACCCGTGGAGATTAAGGTCCTCGAAGAGAAGCTGAACCCGCTGCTCAAGCGGCGCGAGTTCTCGTTCGAGATCAGCCACGCCACCGCGGCCACCCCCAAACGAGACGACGTACGGACGGAGTTCGCCAAGGTCGCGAACGCCCCGAAGGACCGCGTGATCATCGAGCGGATGCGCGCGCGCTACGGCACCGCCACCACCCGCGGCGAGGCGATGGTCTACGAGAGCGCGGACGCCGCGAAGGCCATCGTCCGCGAGCACATCCTGATCCGCAATCGGCTCAAGGAGAAGCCGACCAAGGCCACGCCGGGGGCCGCCGCCACGACCGAGGCGCCAGCGGCCCCGCCCGCTCCCGTTCCGCCCGATGCCGCCAAGAAGGAGTGACCCCCATGGCGAAGGCTCGCGTCGGGATGTATGGGCTGAAGGGGGACACCCTCGAGCGCACGCACCGTTCCTGCCCGAAGTGCGGCCCCGGCACGTTCCTCGCGGAGCACGCCAACCGCCGCTCGTGCGGTCGGTGCGGCTACTCCGAGTCGAAGAGCCCTCCGCCGGCCAAGGTCAAGCCGGCGAAGGCCTGAGCCGCACCCGTCTCCGCTCGGATCCCGTCCGGCGCTCGTTCGTTCGTTCGGTCTACTCGAGCGCCGCCGAACGGCCGCTCCCGTCGATCTGGTGGAGGATCGCCGCGAGGGTCGGCCCGGTATCCACCTCCAGTCCGTAGCGGCGGAAATAGCGTCGGAGCGCATCAAGTCCGTGGGCGAGGCTGGCCCGTGCCTCCTCGATCCGCATCCACGGGGAAGCCCCCAGCCGGTCGACCCGGAGCCCCTTGCCGAGGTCGATCAGCCAGGGCCGGTCCTCGTGGACGAGGACGTTGAAGGGGCTCAGGTCCGTGTGCACGATCCCCGAGCTCGCGAGGCTCGCGACGGCGTCGAGCAACGTTCGGGCGAACGGTTCCGGGTCCTCGAGTCGCACCGAGCGCAGCTGGGGGGCCGGACGGTCCGGGGTGCCGAGATACTCCATCGTGAAGGCGTTCTCCTCGCGCTGGATCGGCTCGGGCACGGGCACCCGGTGCGCCCAGGCGTAGCCCAGCAGCTCGAACTCCCGCGAGGCGAGATGGCCCATCCCGTCCGCTTTGACGGACCCGCGCGAGCGGTTCGAGGTCCGGTAGAGGCGGTAGGACTTCACGACGACCCATCGCGGGCCGTCGCGCGCGAGGAAGACGTCGGCCTCCTTCCCCGCCCCGATCGGTCGGATGACCTCGGTCACGAGGCCCAGGTCGAGGAGGTTCTCGACCACCTCGGCCGTCCGTGGCTCCTGGAACGAGATGGCGCCGCTCTTCAGCTTCCAGCGTACGCTCGCGTCGAGGTACGGTGCGTTGGGCATCTTGCGGTCTTCTTGGACGGTGCGAGGGGCGGTCTCTCGGAGGCGCCACCGCGCCGGGAGGTCGAGCGGCTACCCGGTTCCCGGCGACACAATTCGAACCACACTCTCGGTCATTCCGGGAACCTCCTGGCCCAAGGGCCGCATCCCTCCGAGGATTCTTGTTACGTAAACCTTTGCCCCGGAGCGAGGTTGTGTAAGAATCAGTCGGAGAGGGTCGATTGCGGAACAGTGGGTCCGCGGTCCAAGTGATTTAGGAACAGCGACGGATGGACCGCGAGATTGGCTCTGACTTCTTGGGGTGCCGGCGCGGGTGGGCGCTCGGTCCAATGTGCTCCCGGGCCCGCCCCCCTCACGCAGCCAGCCCCTTTGTGAGCACTCTGAAGGTCCATGTAAGGCGGTGCGGTCGAAGGCGAACTATCCGGAACATGACGAATAGGCGAAAACCAAGCCTCCCTGATCCGGAGGGTAGCCTGGCATGCGGGCGTAGCTCCATGTCCCGGTGTTTGCGGGGAAGGTGTAATTCAACCAGACCTGAGTGGACAGAGGGACGAAACTGCCCTCTGAGCCGGAAACCAGGTACTCTTGGCCGGGGGCCACGGGGACGGTGACGTTACGTCCCGAGACAGCAAAGTCGACGGTAGCCGGGAGGGCGGGACCGTAAGTCTCCAAGGACTGATTTTGTGCGTTGCCGCATGTCGTGACTACCCCCTGGGCTCCGGAATAGTTGACGTTCCAAAACGTGGTGCCGGCACAGTTCGACGGCAGGTGGTCAATGACCGCACACATGTAGGTCGCATTGAAACTCCCGGGGAGTTCTGTGTCGGAGACCTGCCCCGTCGCCAGTGGCTGCTTCGAAGCTCCACCGGGGACCGACGGGTTCGACGTGAGCAACGCTTCGAGGGGTCCGAGGCAGGGCGAAGGGGAGCCAGCTCCTGCTACCGTGATGTTCGAAGCGGCGACGACCGTCCAGTTGTATGGATTGGCGAAGTAGGCGGTTGCGTTTCCATCATGATCATCAATCGGTAACAGAATGGCGGACCGACCATAAGTTTCCAAAGCGTTCTGGATGAGCTTGCCCTCGACGGTTCCCAGATACGGCGCGGCAGCGATAGTAGTGGGTTTCCATGCCGAGACATTCCCTTCCACTGTTCCGAGGCTGCACTCGACGCGGCTCTGGGGAAACAGGACTTCTGGGTTGAGCGTGAGCAGAACGAACACAACCGCGACCCCCACCGCAGCCGCTGCAGGCACCCAGGCCAGCCGTCGTCGTGCTCCTCTCGTCCTTCCGGTGGTGGGCTTCGAGCCCGCAGAGTAGTCCATTGCTCGATAGACCCGGGGCGAACCGTTCGGTTCGGGTTACGGGTAAACCCCCGACCGGCCCGAGATTAGAACGCCCATACGTCTACGACAACCCCCGTACCGACCTGACTGCTACCTGTGCAAGCGACGGTGTAATCTTCGGAGTGAGATGGGGTCGGAATGTGCAACGACCGGTCGGCAAGCTCGGCCCATGGACCACCCTCTCGAAGGCATCCGCTTCATTTGTTTGCTCCCCTCTCAAACGCTGCGCGCCGCAGTGATGCGACGTCACGCCAAATCTCATCTCGGGTGTTCGGCCGGTCCGAAGTCGCACCCGGCACGACCCGGACCCCGCGCTCGTCGCACATGGGTCTCCGTGATTCGTCTTAGCACGGAACTTGGACCGCAATGAGCCTCCGTCAACTGGATTCCACTTGGGTGCCTCCCCCCTCCACAGGTTCCTGGCACCGTGGGCACAACCAAGGCCCGGGCCATCGGAACGCCCCTCGGATTTCCGGTTTAGGCACAGTCTGCTCAGTGGTCACTCGATTTAGGAACAGTTTACCGACTCTTACACAACCTCCCCCGGAGCGGGTTTGCACGAATACTAGTTTCTCTGCGCGAGCTTTTGTGCGGGACGCCGGGTTCCGATCCGCGGTACCTAGTTTGTGGGCCGGGCGGCCTAATCTCCCCCGAATGGCGGGCGGTAATCCTATCCCAATCAGAGCCAGCTTCCCGCGGGTTCGGTCGTGGTATAGTTGTAGAACTCCTCCCAATCGAGGTTCCACGCTTGTGACGACGTCGCGTTGGTGATGATCTCCCACGGTTCCCCGCAGTCGCGGGGCGGGGCACCGCAGTGCACTGAGTACCCCCCGAAGCTCAGGTTGGACGCTTCATACACGAGGACGTAGACGGGGATGTTCCCGCTGCTCCACAACTCGAAGGTGAGCGGCTCTCCGCCCTGGCTGGACCAGTTGAAAGCGACCCAGATGTCGCTGCAAAGGAAGCTCGAGGTGCCGATGCAACGGCTCGGAGGAGGGACAAGAGCCCCGCTATCGATGACATAGTACCCTCCCGTTGACTCCAAGGAGTGCCACACGACGCCCATTTGCTGGACGTTGCGAGTCGGCTCGGGCCACACTACTGCCACGAGCAGGAAGAGAAGCACGACGAGTCCGATGGTCAGAATGAGGGCGATTCGCTTCCAATGCCGGGTCTGGGAGGGTGTCGCTGAGGAGGGGGGCGGGAGCTGCTCGCTCTTCATCCTCGGGCCTTGACCACGGCAGCGGTCTTGAACAGCTATAGTGGTCAGGTCAACCCGCCTTGACCGAAGGGGAGCTCGCTAGTGACGGCCTTGGCCTGAAACGAGTTTCTGTGCGGGCCCCTGTGTCTGTGTGCAAGGCAATCGGATCCCGGGCAGCAGCCGGTTTTCGGGTAGAGCCCCCCGGGAGGCGGGGCTCCTCCCTCCGGAGCCGGTTCGGAGCCTCTCCCCGTCGCCGGCAGGACGTAGGAAGGTGGATCCTCCGGGTACGCTGAGGGGTCCGGCGCCGGAGGATCGCAGCAGGAGGTGAACCCGCGTCGGCCCGATGGGGGGCTCCCCACCGCCACGAACGCGCGGTTCGGTCGATGCCTTTGCAGCGGGCCCGCGGGGCGGGCCTCCTTCGAGGCCCCTCGGCAACCCCCCCAACGTTCATCGGGGGCTGCCCCTTGCCGAATCCGAATCCCGAAGTGCGTCGGGCCGGTCCGGTCATGTGCAACGAGAGCTGCATTCTCTTCGTCGCCCGGCATCTCGAGCGCGGGGACGTCGAGGGCCGACGGGTTATCGAGCTCGGGGCCGGAGGGATTGGAGCGCGCCCGCTCTTAAGAGAATGGGAGCCGGCGGAGTACGTGACCGTGGACATCCACCCCGGGCCGGGGGTGGACCTCGTCTGCAGCGCCGAGGAGCTCGGGTCCCGGTTCGAGGCGGGTCGGTTCGATGTCGTGCTCTCGACGGAGATGTTGGAGCACGTTCGGGATTGGCGGAAGGTGATCGCGGGCATCAAACAGGTCTTAAAGCCGGGCGGGAAGGTCGTCCTCACCACCCGCTCGCTCGGCTACCCGTTCCACGCCGCCCCGCACGACTACTGGAGATTCGAGCCCGCCGACATGCAGAGGATGTTCTCCGACTTTGATGCGGTGCGCGTCGAGACCGACCTCCAGGAGCCCGGGGTGTTCCTCGCCGCCCGGAAGCCGTTGACGACCGCGAGGTCGTCCGACCTTTCCACGCTCGAGCTCTACTCCATGGTCGAGCACCGCCGGACGGCCACCATCCCCACGTCGCCCCCAGGTCGGGTGAGCTCCGCGCGGATGGTCTGGGCAGCTCGGTTGAAGAATGCCGTCCACGCCATCACCGAGACCCTCCGCGGGCGTCCCCCGGGGATGTGCGATACCAGGTCGACATCCCCAAATAGCCAGGGTACGAGGCCGCTCCGGCCTCCTCCCTCCCCCCGGCCCCGCCCACGGGTTGGCGGGTCCCGGCCCCACCGCGCTGCCCGGCGGGCGATCGACGCTTTCCCGCCTCCGGCCGCGGGGGAGCTGACGCCTCGGGCCGATCTCAATCCCCCGGTAGGCTCCGCCGCTCCCCGCCGGGAGGACCGGGCCGGTCACGGAGTTCCCCGGGGGCGGCCGCTCAGGGGTCGCCTTCGCGGGCGCCAGAGGGTCGGGCCTTCCGCCCAAGGAAGCCGAACCCGTGCGCCGGACGTCCCCATCGACGCCAAACGACGACTCCCACCCCAAAGACCACGAGTCCCACGCCCTCCAACGCATCGCCGAGCAGAGCGGCTGCGTCTCCCGCGTACACGAGGCGGAGGGTGACGGGCCCGGACGCGTTGACCAGCCATCCGTTCAAGCCGACGTTCACGACGAGGTGGACTGCCGAGCCCACCGGCCCCATCAAGGTCCAGGGAGAGGAATAGGTCTGGGCGAGCTGGACCACGTACCAACCGCCGGTCGCCACCGCCGCTTGCTCGTCGCTCGCGTCGGCTTGCGGGGCGTAGATGTCCTCCCGGGGCGCGGAGGGGGACGGAAGGCGACCCATTTGCGCGGACATCGTGTCGATGCGCACCAGGGGACTGGTCGCGATCTTCCAGGGAGCGCCCGGCTCGACGGGGAGGGTCCCGGCCGGGATCGTGTCGAACAGACCCGAGCGGTTCGCGAACCCGGTCAGGTTGCTCCAGAGAAACTGGTCGCGCTGCTCGGTGTCCGGGAGGACCAGGGCGAAGCGTCGGACATCTTTCAGGTACGACGAGATGTTCGCCGGGTTGAAGCCGACGATCGCCGAGGTCGGAGCCACGGCATCCGGGAAGTAGAATGAGTAGGTCGTGGACGGCCCGGCGGTCGACACGTTCGAGACGTAGCCGGGAACGGTGAGCGTCATCACGGGCAGCACCAGCTGGAGTTCGAGAGCGGACGCGTTGAGGGGAGGACCCCGAAGGGTGAAGGAGATGCCCGTGAGCGCGGTCAAGTTCTGGTAGGCGAAGTCGAGGGCCAGGTAGGTCGAATTGTTGGGTCCCGGCGTCCACTCGACGTACCGGGTGCCGTCCGAGTTGACGAAGCTCAGGGACCCGTTCGAGGGGAGACTGCTCTGGGGGTTGGAGCCGGCCGAGACAACCGAGCCGTTGTCGTAGGCGAGGTCCTGGACGGGCGTGAGGGCGGGTCCCACCGTCCCGTTGAGGGGGGGTCCCCCGGTGGAGTTTATCGTGAACCAGGCGCCGGGGGGCCCGGACGCCCGGAGCGTGAGGTCGGCGCTCCCGTAGCCCGCCGATACGAGGGCGGCGGGAAGGGGATGGGAGACCGCCGGGGTATCCGAAAACCGGGAGCCGAGGTCGCGGGCGTTGCTCGCGTTCCACAGGTTGATGTACTGCTCGATCGTGGCCGGCGCGAAGTCGGGGTTGCTGAGAACCGCCCAGACGGGAGTGGAGGCAAGTCGGAGCTCCTGCCACGTGGCGGAGGAGAGGTTAGCGAGCGCGCTCGGCGGCGCGACGAACGCGGTGGCGTGGCCCAGGACGGTGGTCGCCGATGCGCTCCCTACGTCGCACCAACAGATCAGGGCCTGCGAGCCGTTGTACCAGGGTTGGTTGAGGATCTCGTTGAGCAGGGACTCCCCGCCGTCGTAGACGTAGTACCTGTGGGAAGATGCTGACGTTGCCGGCCGGGTGAGAAACCTCGTAGACCGACTGGTACCCTCTCGAGAATACCGGCGCCCCGAGGCCGGCCTGGTGCAGCAAGCCGGTGTAGGAATCCTCTGCGTCGTACGCCGGGTCGCCGGTATACGACCAGTCCGGGTACTGGGTGCTGACGGCGAACTGGACGCCCGTGGCGTTCCAGAACTTGGTGAGGTTGTTGGAAGTCCCCCGCGCGAGACCGTCCCCGATGACCTGGTCGAGAGCCAGGGCGTAGGGCGTGCCCGCCTCGAAGATCCCGAGGTTCCGCCCGGTCTGGATGCCGGCGAACAGCTGGGAGCTCGAGGATACCCCGCCCCACGGGGTCTCTTCATAGATGTTCCCGAACGGAACGCTCAACACCGCCCCCCGGGCGGGCTGGGACTCAACGTACTGGAACCCCGCGGTGTAGGAGGCCGGGAACTCGAAGAGCGTCGGGGGCGCGCTCACCGCCTCCCAGTTCTGGACGAGGGGCAGGCCCGCACCCCCGACCAGCACGACGACGGCCAGGACCCACGCCACCCGGGGTCGAGCCCGGATCCCCTCCGTCGCAAGGCGACCCCAGCGCTGGGGGTGCCACGGCCCGGCCGGGGAGGTGGATCGAGAGACCCCATCCGGACTCGATACGGCCTCCGGGGACGGTCGGTCGAGCGCGTACGGGCCCGTCAGCCACCTTACGGCACGGGTGAGGGCCAGTCCGAGCATGATGGAGAGTACGAGGACATAGTAGGCGTTCCAGTGAAACAGAGCGGTGTCCGTAGAGAAGAGCGGTACGTAGTTGTAGAACGTCTGGTTGACGAGGATGAGTCCCGGGACCTTCTGTCCGGTAGATAGGACCAGGGCGAGCAGGCCGCTCAGATAGAACCAGCGGACCTTCGTGCTCCCAAACCCCACGGCCCAGACCCCGACGGCGATGGGGATGACGAGGAACAGGGCGCCGGTCGTCGAGAGGTTCCACGCGTAGCTGAAGGAGTGAAGGTAGTGGTTCGTGAACGAGTTGTCTCCTCCGAACCCGATGACGGCGTAGTAGAGGTTCAGCCCGCTCGTGTCCGAGAAGGGGAACGACGTCGCCGTGATGCCCGTGGTCAGCTCGGGGCGGACTCCGGCCAGATACGTGGCCGCCCACGGGGCCAGCAGAATGGCGAGCAAGGAGGCGCTGAGTCCGAACGCGGTCCACTCCCGCCGTCGATAGGGCAGCCTCCGGGCCGCCAGGACGATCAGGACCGCCGCGATCGGGATGGCGAAAAAGAGGAACTTGTACAGGTAACCGAGGTCCCCGATCGTACCCATCAGGAAGAGGACCACCGCCAGCGGCACGCCGACCCGTAGCGTCGGTCGCTGAAAGAACAGGTACAGGAGGACGAAGAGTAACGGAGCCAGGGCCAGACAGATCATGCCGGGGACATGGCCCTCGAAAAACTGCGGGGTCTGCTCCAGGAGCAGATAGAACAGTCCCGCCACCAGCGTCGGGCCTTCCCGCCCACCCAGGCGCTGGACCGCCCAACACATCGACAGACCCGAGGCTACGATCGCGACGAACTCGACGCTCCGGATGTACACGGTCGGGCTGAGCAGGTTCGTGATGGCGGCCAGGTTCGCCGGGTCGAGGCCGGGGTAGAACGGGAGAGGCTGTCCCCAGTCGGTGTAGGGGGCCATCCAGGTCGTAAGGCCCTCACGTTGCTCGAAGGCGTACGTCGTGTACGTGTTGAGGGCGTTGGTCCCCTGCGGCAGGGCCGAACTGCCCGCCCCAAAGTCCCCGCGCAGCATCACCACGGCCAGGGTCGCGTAGCCCAGGATGGCGACCAGCCAGAGCCGATGCGCGTTCGCGAACCTTGCAAGCTCGCCACCCGTGCGGGTCACCTGGTCCCGCCATCCACGGATGGTCCTCACGCCGTCCCTCGTCTGGGGCCTCAGGCGAGGGTGGGCAGATGAAGGGTGCCCTCGAACCGACAGGGCCGGCCTCCTGGGACGATGGCCCGCCCGAGGCGTGCCGTCCTGCGGCCGGCCGGCTCCCGTGCGCTCGGGCCGGGGCGGCAAGATTACCGGCGAAACCGGCTCGGGAGCCCCTCCGCCCGTGCGAAGGAGAGGCAGGCCCTCGTTGGAGGAGATTCTATATGGTGGGTCACGGGGTTAGCCATCGAATGGACCTGCTCGTTGTCTCACGCGGATCCGCTGTTTTCGGCCCCTCTCGGGGGGGTGCGGACACGCTGGCCCTGCGACACGCCCAGCTCTTGGGCCGAGATGGCCTGGAGGTCGGGTTCGTCGGCGCCCCCGACGGGGCGTCGGGGCCCCATGTGAAGCTGGTCCCGGTGACCCAGGGCGACGTGCTGGATTACCAAGCCGGCCGACCCCGGGCCATCGCGCTTACGTACATGGTGAACCAGCTGGTCCGGCTGGCGGACTCGACCATGATGGGCCTGCGAGTGGCCGCGGCGGAGAAGCCCCAAGCCGTGCTCTGCAATGCGAGCCTGACTACCATTCTGTTCCGGATTCGCCATCCCCGGCTGCCGATCATCTACTACCTCCACGACGGGCTCTTCGCCCACCGCTCGGGGCGGGGGATCGTGGACCGCCTCGTCCGGTTCGCTTGGAACGACCTCATGGAACGGATTGCGGTCAAGGCGGCTACCCACGTCTTCTGCGCCTCCCGGGGGATAGCCGAGGAGTTGCAGGTACAGGGCGTGCTCCCGGGCAAGCTCTCGGTCATGATTCCGGCTCCGGCCCGGCCCCGGGAGAGCGGCCCCGGACCCGCACGCGCCTCCTTGGCGGCCCGAGAGCCTTCGGTCGGGAGTCATTACCTCCTCTCCGTCGGCCAACAGTCCGGGCGCAAGCGCTTCGACCTGCTCCTGGAGGCGATGCGCTACCTCCCCGACTCGACGCACCTGGTCGTGGTGGGAAACGGCCCCTACCACTCGGAGTACGTCCGCCTCGCTCACGAGGACGGGTGCTCGGACCGGATCCATCTGATGACCGACGTGACCGACGTGGAGCTTAAGCGGCTGTATTCGGAGGCGACGCTGTATGTCTTGGTCTCGGAGAACGAAGGGTTCCCCATCACGGTAGCCGAGGCGCTTTCGGCCGGATGCCCCTCGCTGTTGGTCTCTCCCAGGGCCTCGCCCCCCGATTGGGCCGAGCCCGGCCAGCTCACCCTGCTGGGGGAAATCCCGTCCGCCCGGGGGCTCGCGGAGCACCTCCAGGCGCTCTGGACGTGCGTTACCGGTCGCCCGCGCCACTCCGACCCGACGCGGGACACCAAGGCCGAGGTGGCCGCCGCGGACCGGGTCGACACGGCGATCCTCCAGCATTATGGCCGGCTCCTCTCCCAATGGAGCGGAAGAAGGAGCGCTCCCTCGTTCGCGGAATCCTTCGCCAAACGGCATCGGCTCGATCACGTAGAGCAGCGTCAAGAGTCGGGATGAGCCCTCCCGCCCCGGAGGGGCCACCCCCGCCGCCGGCACCCCCCCGGGCCAGCCTCCGGTTCGCGGTCGTGATCCCGTTCCTCGAGGAGATCCTGGGCAATCGGGCCGCGCTGGCCATCGCCGCAGAGCTCGGTCGTAGCCACGACGTGCGCATCTTCACCTGGTCGGCGACCCCGGAGAGCCTCGAGACCGCTCGCCGGCTGACACCGGGGGTGCCGGTACGGTCGGTCCACACCCGCCCTCCCCGACCGCGCCGGATGTCTCGGTTCCTGGTCGGGCAGTTCCGACGGGGTCTCGACCGACAGCTCTCCGCGGCCCTTCTCCAGGCCCACGGCGAGCGCCCGTTCGACCACATCCTGGTTTGCGGCAACGAGGGCCACTGGGTGGCGGAGTACGTCCGGCGCTGGAGGAGGGGGTCGAACGCGCACCCTCGGGTGAGCGTCCTCCTCTTCGACTTGGTCGACGGTGTGTATCTGCTGCGGCATCGGCGCTCCCACCCCGTCGCTCGGGAAGGGCTGGTGGCGGTTCACGCCGCGATGCACTGGAGCGAGCGGGAGCGGCTCCGCAGCTTCGATTTCCGCTTCGTGATCTCCCAGTGGACCGCGGTGCTCGTGGAGGCCCTGTACGGGTGGAGCCCCGACGGGATCCTGGCGTGCGTGGACACCCGGACCTTCACCTTGCCGGGGCCAGGGACCCGCCAGCCCGCCCCTCCCTTTCTCGCGCTTCCGACCGCCAGCCTGAGCCCGTCGGACGTCGAGGTCGTGCGACGGCTCCGCGCTGACGGGGTGCCGTTGGTCGCCTACGGCCCACGGCCGGTCCCCGGGATCGACTACCGGGGGTTCCTTCCCGAGGCGGAGATGGTCCGGTTGCTCCAGTCCGCCGCCGCGACGCTCTTCCTGTTCGATTACGAAGCCCTCGGGCTGATCCCCTTCGAATCGTTGGCGTGCGGAACCCCCGTGATCACGCGACCGGAGCAGGGCCCCGGACTCGAGCTTCGGGGCATCCCTGAGGTGCACTTCTTCCGATCTTACGAAGAGCTCCTCGCGGTGTGCCGGAAGCTCCTCGACACGCCCCGAACGGAACCACGCGCCCTCGGGTGCTGGGAGTCGGTCCAAGGGTATGCTCCGGATCGCGCGGTCGCCTCCCTGCTCGATGTCCTGGAACCGCCCCGGAGCTCGTCTCGTCCGGACCCGGTCCCCCCACCCCGGGCGTGACCGACCCATCGAGGGTGCCACCCTGAGGCGAGTAGAGCGGTCCGCACCGAGCCCAGCCGCCGACTGGATCGGTCGACCGTCCCGTAGTCCTGGGGCGCCACGGGCGACTTCGCTGGGGCTGCGTAGCGTCATACGGGCTAGGGGTGTCCGACGGACGTCGCGTCGGTCGCGTCGCGGCGCGCGGTGGGAATGAGGGTCCTACTCCTGAACACTGGCGCGGTTCCGGTGCCTCCGCCGTTCGGAGGGGGAGTCGAACGCCATACCTACCATCTCGCGCGCGCCCTGGCCGAACAGGGCGCAGCGGTCGACTATGTGACGAGTCTGGCTCCCGGTGCCTATTTCCCCCCGGGGGTCACGTTGCACGAGCTTCCCCGATTCGACTTCCGCATCCAATCCGCCTACCCTCTGGTAGCCCTCGGTCAGGCCGTGGGCGCCGCCGCGGCCACATCGACCGCCCGACGGCTCCTGAACGGTGACCCGCCGGACGTCCTCAGCGTCCAGACCAACGCGACCGCGTGGGGAACGGTGCATCTCGCGCGGGCCCGTTCGGTGGTGACGACCTTCACGGTCCACAACCCGACGCCCGGAACGCTGCGCTTCACCTCCGGCGCCCTGACCTCGACGCGGAGGGTGACCTATCGGATGCTGGACGAGCCGACGATGCGCTCGGTGGATGGGCTCATCGTTCTCAACCAGGCACTGGCAGACGAGGTGCGTGCGAGGCTGGGCACGCAGAGCCCGGAAACCTGCGTCATCCCCCCGATCGTCGACCTCGAACCGTTCTCGAAGGGGGGGCCCGCCGACGTGACCATTCGCGCGAAGTACCAGCTCGACCGCGGGTATTGTCTCTTCGTGGGGCGTCTGATGGAACAGAAGGGGGTGCGGTATCTCCTCGAGGCCCTTCGCGGCACGGGGGTTCCCCTGGTCGTGGTCGGGGACGGGCCCGAACGGCCGGCGTTGGTCCGACAGCTCCAGGGCTCGGGCGGCGCCTCCGAAGTGCGCTTCCTGAGCGGGGTTCCCTCGTCCCACGTGCCGGCCATCTACCGAGGAGCCTCCGTGCTGGCGCTCCCCTCTCTGGCCGAGGGGCTGCCCGCGGTGGGCGTGGAGGGTCTCGCCGCGGGCCTCCCGATCGTGGCGTCGCGGATACCGGGGCTAGGCGATATCGTCCAGGATGGTGCCAACGGAGCGCTCGTGCCCCCCCGAGACGTAGCCGCGCTGCGGGAAGCGCTGCTTCGCTACACGAGCGACCCCGCCGCGGCCGCGGCTGCCGGGGCCAAGTCTCGGGAGCGGGCGACCGAACTATTCTCGTGGGATTCGATCGCTCGACGGACCCTCGATTTCTACCGACACCTCCTGGCCAAGAGGTAGGGCCGGGACCGGCCCGGGCGGCGCCCGTCCGGCGATGCGCGAAGCTTTGTTCAGGTCGCCCTGACCCCTCTCGCGCGGGCCCGTAGTATAGCTTGGACATCACGGAGGCCTCCGGAGCCTCAAACCCGGGTTCGAATCCCGGCGGGCCCGTAACCATTTCCTTATAGAACCCATACCGGAACGGGTCCCGAGGCGAGGACGGCCAACCCCTCTCCCCGGCTCAAGTTGGGCCATACCCTCGCGACTTGAAACGGCATCGGGGGTGGTCGGTTGACGCCCCGGTACGCCGAGATCACCTTCGTCGTCGAGCCTGACAGCGCTCCCCTCCCTCCGCCCGTTCCTCGATTCGTCTGCGAGCTTTGCCGCTCCGAGGCCCGCCACAACCTGACCCTGCGCCTCTCGTTCTGCCCGATCCACGGCTTCGCGGCAGAACTGGTGGAGGTCCGACTCACCGGGTACGCGCGCACACGGGGGCTCCCGGGGTGAGTCTCGTGCAGAGACCATCGTCTCCGTCAGTGAGGGCTCCCTCCGAGCCCGTCCCGGGCTCTCCTATCCTCTCTAACTCCCCCGAGTTCCGGGACATGAACTACGGTAGTTCCGGGTACCCGGAACTACCCCTGTTCCGGGCCCGGAACTCCCTCCCCCTCCCACCTCCCAGCGCCACCTCTGGCTCTCGGACCGGACCTGGTCCGAGTTCCGACGCGTCCAACGGATCGTCTCCCAGCGGGGCCTCGTGGGTTCCTCCGGCAGGGGGAGAGGCCGAGGCAGGTCCGGGGGGCGGCCTCCGATCGCCGACGCGACGCTCCTGGAGCTGCTGGAGGCCTACCGCTGGCGGCAGCGCGTGTGCGCGCGCGCTGCGGCTCCTCGCAAGGTCGACGAGGCCGCCGTCCGGGCCTTGCGGGTCTTCTACGCCCCCCACCCGTTCGGTTGGCTCGCGCCGTTTCGAGCGGTCGACCGGATGGTCGTCCAGACCTTCCCGAGCTACCGACCCCCTCGACGGCTCCACGTCATCGCCGGATTCTGCGAGAACGGCCTGCTCCGCCCCACGTGGAGCGACGGAGAGGAGTGGATCATCGTCGATTCGGCCCCTCCGCCGATTCGGGTTCCCGACTACCACTACCTCCGAGGCAACCTCGGCTGCCGGCCGCTCGACCAGGGGGCGACACTCGCCGGATGAGCGAGACCGTCGAGCTCCGGCTGCTCAGCCGGCGCGAGCTGGAGAACGTCGTCCTCCTCCTTCAGGGGTACGCCTCCCGACTCAATGCCGTCGTTGAGGAGTTCACCAAGCCGGAGTGGCGCGTCCGGAACGAGCTCGACCGCGTGCGGGCCGAGTTCGGCCCTCGGGTCCAATTTGCTCGGGACGTCGCAGTCGAGCACCGGATCCGACGGGCGAGGGCGGCCCGGAACGAGCGCTTCTGGCGGAACCTCGAGGAGGCAACGTGATCCCCAGGGACCTCACCCCCGCCATCCTCGAGGGTGAAGTCAGGGAGGTTCTCGGGCGCCTGCCCGACGAGTCCATCCACTGCGTGGTCACCTCGCCTCCGTACTGGGGGCTCCGGGACTATGGTCTTCCCCCGGTCCTCTGGGGAGGCGAGCCCGTCCTGTCCGCACGAGCTGGGCAGCTCCCGATCCTCGACGGAAACGCTCCCAGGAGAGGTCCGGGAACCCCGACTGGCTCCGAACGCGGCTCCGCGGCGGGCTAACACGGGCTCGAGCGCAGGGAGGGTTGTGTCCGCCTGCGGTGGCTGGCTCGGGCCAGCTCGGCCTCGAGCCGACGGCCCGAGCTCTTCGTCCAGCACCTCGCCGGGGTCTTCGACGAGGTCCGGCGAGTCCTCCGCGATCCGACGGGACGCTGTGGCTGAATCTCGGCGACACTTTCCAGGGGGACAGCCCGGTCCGACGGTCATCCTCCGAGGCGTTCTCGCACCGTTGGGATCCTTCCCAGACCCGCAGCCGGGGTGGGCCGCGGAGAAGCGCCTCGCGCCACGGCCAGCTCAAGCCCAAGGACCTCGCGGGAATCCCTTGGCGGGTCGCGTTCGAGCTCCAGCGGCGGGGTGGTGGCTCCGTTCCGATTGCGTCTGGGCGAAGCGCAACCCGATGCCCGGAATCGGTCCGTGGACCGACCGACCCGCTCCCACGAGTACGTCTTCCTTCTCACGAAATCGAAGCGGTACTTCTACGACGGCGAGGCCGTCCGTGAGCCCGATCGACCGGCGCGGGCTCGCATCCCAGGGGAGGTCGAAGCCAGCCCGGAAGCTGAAGCGACTACGGAGTCGGGCGATGCGATCCGACTCGGAGCCCTCGTGCCTCAAGGGCCGGTGTGCGCCCAGATCGGGACCTCCCGCCCGAGCGCGGCTCGGGAACCTCCGGTCCGGTCTGGTGGATCGCGACCCGTGGGATATCTCCGGGGCCCACTTCGCCACGTTCCCGGAGGCCCTTCCCGACCTCTGCATTCGAGCCGGGAACCTCCGAGCGTGGCGCCTGCGCGCGCGTGCGGACGACCCGTGGGCCCGTGGAGGTGCGAACTGGAAGGCGGAGTCGATCGGCCACGATCGGTACCCGGTACAAGTCGCTCGCACGCGGTCGGGTGCAGGGGATTCGATCCGCTCCGGGTCACCTGTGACGGGAGCTACCGCGAGCAATTCGACCTCGGTTTCCGTAAGCGCTGCTGCTCTGCCGGACCGACCGGACTGTCCCGTGCCTCGTCCTCGATCCGTTCGCTGGCAGTCGGAACGGTCTTGGCAGCGGCCCGTCGGCTTGGGCAGCAGGTCGATCGGGATCGACCTGAACCCGGAATACGTCGAGCTTGCTCGCCATCGGAGCTCCGCCGTTCGCCCCTGCCGCGTCCCGAGTCCCGCAGCGGAGGCACACGCGTGATCCCGGCAGGACCCGACCCCGGCCATCCTCGAGGGGGACGTCCTCGACATGCTGCGCTGCCTTCCGGGTGACTCGATCCATTGCGTCGTCACGTCCCCTCCGTACTGGGGACTCCGCGACTACGGTCTCCGACCGGTCCGATGGGGCGGGAAGGCGGGTTGTGAACACGAATGGGAACCGACCCAGCCACCGCGCCATCGCGAGGCGCACGGCGTCACCGGCGAGGCGAGCCGAGGGAATGCGGCTGGTCGCTTACGATGCCTCGCGGGGCGGATCGACCTGCCGGAAGTGCGGAGGATGGCTCGGCCAGCTCGGCCTGGAGCCCACTCCCGAACGATTCGTGGAGCATCTCGCCGGAGTCTTCGACGAAGTCCGTCGGGTCTTGCGGCCGGACGGGACGCTCTGGCTGAACCTCGGCGACACCTACGCTACCCACCCTTCCGGGCTCACGGGCGAGAAGCGATGGAAGGCCTCGACCCTCGCCGGTCGGGATCGCACGGGGGCCGAGCAGGCCGGTCGGATGGACAAGCGGGCGCCCGGACTCAAGCCGAAGGATCTCGTGGGGATCCCCTGGCGAGTCGCCTTCGAGCTCCAACGCCGGGGCTGGTGGCTCCGGTCCGATTGCGTCTGGGCGAAGCCGAATCCGATGCCGGAGGCGGTTCGGGATCGGCCGACCCGGGCCCACGACTCCGTCTTCCTCCTGACGAAGTCGAGGCGCTACTTCTACGACGCCTACGCGGTCCGCGAGCCCCTCCAGGAGAGCACGCTCCGAAGACTCCGGCATCATCTACCGAACCCGACCGACAATCGCACCTCCCGCTCGAAGCATCCCGAAGGGGACTTCCGGCGGTTCCCGATGCTTCGAAATACGAGCCCCTCGGGTCGGAATCTCCGGACAGTCTGGTGGATCCCGACCCAGCCCTACCGCGGGGCCCACTTCGCGACGTTCCCGGAGAAGCTCCCGGAGCTCTGCATCACTGGCGGGAACGTCCGAGCGGGGGGCGTGCGCGGAGTGCGGGACGCCCTGGACGAGAGAGGTCCGGGCAATCGGAGGAGCTATCGGCCACGCACAGACCGACTCGAGGCACCGCTCGTGTCGGGTCGCGCCCCCGTCGCCGACGCTCCCGGGTGGCATGATGGGAGCTACCGGAGGGTCGACCTGGGGTTTCGCAAGCGCTGCTCCTGCGGGACCGCCCGTACCGTCCCTTGTCTCGTCCTCGACCCGTTCGCTGGGAAGCGGCACCGTCCTCGCGGTGGCCCGGCGTCTGGGCCGGAGATCCATCGGTATCGAACTCAACCCCGACTATGTGACTCTCGCTCGCCGCCGCTCGGCCGCGGAGGTCCCTGATGTTGTCGGGCGGGAGGAGGCCTCAGCATGACTCGGGTCGCCCTCTACGCTCGCGTCTCCACGAAGGAGCAGTCGACGGAGGCCCAAGTCGGTCAGCTCACGGCCTACTGCCAGGCGAGAGGGTGGACGGAGGTCGCGGTCTTTCGGGACGACGGCATCTCGGGCGTCCGGGACAACCGACCGGAGCTCGATCGACTTCGGGAGCGGCTCGCCTCGGGCGAGTTCGATACGATCGTAGTCTCGAAGATGGACCGGCTCGGCCGCTCGTTGGGCATGATCCTACGGTTCTGGGACGACGCGGAGGCGGCGGGAGCCCGCGTGATCGTCATCGACCAGGGAATCGACACCTCGACCCCGAGCGGTCGTTTGCAGCGGAACATGCTGGCGGCCCTGGCGGAGTTCGAGCGCGAGCTCATCCTCGAACGAACGCAAGCGGGCATCGCGCGGGCCCGCGCTCTGGGCAAGAAGTTCGGGGCGCCCCGGAGGATTCCCGAGTCGGTTGCGAGGGAGGTCGCCCGCCGAGCGCACGGCGAGAGCCTCCGGCAGATCTCCCAGCGCATGAACCTCAAGCTGGGGGCAGTGCGGTCGGTTCTTCGCCGGAGTCCGAGTCCCACCCCTTAACACCGAAAGCCCGGCGTCGGCCGCACCTATTCAGGCATGAACGTGGCGCTGAGTACGCGCCGTTGGGCTCCTCTGCAAGCCCCCGCTCCTCGGTCGGATGCCTGAATAGGCGGAAGGTCCCTCCGGAACTCCCGGATGCGGATTCTGCTCGACACGAATTTGCTCATCGGGAGGGAGGATCCCAACGTGCTCTCCCCAACGCTGGGCCGCCTTCTCCAATTGCTCAACGAGAACGCAGTCACCGCTCTGATTCACCCGGCCTCGTTGACAGAACTCGACGGAGACGGGGATCCCCAGCGCAGAAGTGTCATTCTATCCAAGGTCCGTTCGTATCCGGTTCTGGACACCCCTCCGGCTCCGACATCCGAGTTCCTCCAGCAATTCGGGAGCACGTCGGCTCACGACCAAGTGGACGCGCGATTGGCATACGCGGTCTTCCGGAACGCGGTTTCGTTCCTCATCACAGAAGATCAGGGTCTCATCCACCGGTCAAACCGCGTCGGGCTAAGAGAAGAGGGTTCTGTCTACCGATGCGGCCCTACGGGTACTTTCAGGCCTATTTCGGGAGGGCACCCCCACCTCTCCCCGCGCACCTCAGGGATGTTCCGGTACACGACCTCGATATCAGACGACCCCATCTTCAGCTCGCTGAAGGCGGACTACCCGGGATTCGAGGCTTGGTTTCAGAAGGCGTGCCAAGAGGGGCGGCGATGCGTCCGGGTTCGCCTCCCGGAAGGTGGGCTTGCTGGCATCCTGCTCTACAAGGAGGAGAGCGAAGAGCCACTCCTGCATCTCCCGGCAAATCGACGGCTAAAGATCGCCACCTTCAAAGTCTCGGATCAACTGTCGCGCCAAGGCGTGGGGGAGCTCCTTCTCTCCTTTGCTCTATCCTACTGTCGGAGGAACGATTTCGAGGAGTGTTACGTGACGGTGTTTCCGCACCACCCTGAGGTTATCGATTTCCTGAGCCCGTTCGGTTTCAAGGACATCGGTCCAAAGCCCAACTCGGAGCGAGTGCTTCACAAACGCATCGCGCCGATCAACGACAGTGAGGATCTCTCTCCCCTGAACTTCTTTCGTCAGTACTACCCCCGATATCGTGAGGACAACTCAGTTCGGAAGTTCCTCGTCCCAATCAAACCGCCTTATCACCGTCAGCTCTTCCCGGAATTTGACCCGACCCCGGGATACCAGCAGACGCTCGACGGATCCGTCCCTCTCACATTCGCGGCGGGGAACGCTATCCGCAAGGCCTACCTCTCGAACTCCGCGACGGGCAAGGTCAGAGCCGGCGACATCCTTCTCTTCTATCGGTCCGAGGACGAGCGCAGGGTGACCCGAGTTGGACTCGTCGAGGAAACGCGAGTCTGCAAGACGCCTACCGAGGTCATCGACTTCGTCGGAAACCGCACGGTCATGCCCTTGGACCGGCTGATCGAAATGTGCCACCGACCCGTCTTGGCACTTCTATTCTGGGCAGCCGGCGGGCTTCCGAACAACTACCGCGGGGATTTGGCTGCAGTCGGCCTAACTCCGCCCATCAGCATCCGTGAACTCAAGGAGGAGGACTACAGAGCGTTATGCGGGAAGTAGCGGGAGAGCGAGCCATCGTCATGGCAATCCATCCCAGATACGCTGCGAGGATCTACGCAGGCGAGAAGACCGCCGAGCTTCGAAGAGCCTCCCCCTCTTCGCGGGTTCGGATGGCATTCATTTACGAGACCGCCCCCGCCTCTGCCATCACCGGCGTAATGCTCGTGGACGAGGTCTGCCGCGCGAGCCCAACCTTGGCATGGCGACAGTTTAGTCGCCGGCTTTGTATCTCACAGCAGGAGTTTCTCGAGTACCTGCGTGGATGCAGAGCCGCCACCGTCTACAAAGTCTCGGAGGCTGTCAAGTTCCCCCGGCATGTACCCCTGGTCAAGGCGACCCGTCTGCGCCGACCTCCTCAGTCCTACTCCTATCTTGACCGGACGACGAGTTCGAAGGTTCTTCGTTCCGCCGCCCTCCCCAAGGAAACACTCGAGAGCTCAGGGGGGGCGTCCTTCCCTTGGCAATCCACCCTTCGCCAGTGGGAGGAGCGCGCATCCGGGTTAGAGGCCTTCGGGCGGACAGCGACTTCATCGATCAGTTCGTCGGCACCCTCGGTACGGACGTGACGTAGCTCCCGCCCTAGCCATGCGTCCCGCCCCGGTCTGTGACCCAAGTCCCCCGTCTCGATCCTACGGGTCTGACTCGCCTGAAGCCGTGGGGGTGTGACCTAACGGCTGGTTTTCGTCACGGCCCCACCCAAAGTCGAAGCCACCCGAGACAGTCAGGGATCGGGCCCGGCATCGACCGCCGGATCAAAGTCCGGCGGGTTCGTTCCACTCCGCAACCAGCGCAATCTCCGCAGAGGCCTCGGGGGTCGTAGCTGAAATCCTGCGGATTAGCCTCCGAGTAAACGTGACAGGGGTCCCGGCCCCTCCATCGCGATCTGGATATTGCTAGCGAGAATTCGGGAAAACTGGTCGGTAAGATCAAAGCCCACGTCTACTCTGGGTTTGGACTCGATCTCGTGCCTTCGGTAACGTGGCCGCGCGCATTGCATTTGCGTCGACAAGCCACCAACGCGGCTTCGGATCGGAAACGAAGAAGGCAGCGACAACCGGGATGCGTCCGGTCGACCTGACTCCATCGAGGTCCCTCTTCGACAGGCTGACGGACATCTTACCGGTCTTCGCCTCGATCGCGTACCCGTCAGATTCGCCTGGATGGAAGGCCTGGAGGTCAGGGACCCCGACTGCGTTCTTGACGACCTCAAATCCGGCGCTTCGGAATGAAATTGCGAGGAGGGTCTGCATGATTTGGCCGAATTGCTGAGCGCCGAACGACCCCTCAAGCTGCTGGACCATTGTCAGGACCCTTAGCGAGTCTGGGGGAAGCATCATCCATGATTGGCATTGTTGGGTATGACCGAGGTCCCGTCGCGGGGTTCCATTTGAGGTCGTACCACGAAACCTCTTCCCGGCCCAAACTCGAACGCAAGAATCCATCGAACTCGGCGTCATGGGTTCCCACGACTACTTGGAGCGAAGGGAAGAGCCCCTTGATGACACCAGCCAATGCGCTCTTGTGTTCAGCGTCGAGGTTCTGACTTGGATCGTCCAGCAAGATGAACCCGAGATTGTGAGTCAGGACCTTAGCCAGAGAAAGATACGCGCTTAGGGCCACGCAATTCATCTGTGCCGTCGAGAGTCGGGAGCTCGCCGCGGTCCGCTGACCGTCCTTCGAAGAATAGGCGACGATCCGGTAGGTGTTTCTCTGAACTCCTTGCACGGCCTTCTGGCTCACTTCGATCTTCAGCCCGTCGAAGTAAGGGTGATTGCAGAGCGAATCCGTACAGCCGCGAAATGTCCTCGCCGCAGCGCGCGAGTGCCTCCTGTGCCCTTCCGGTGGACAGGCCGTTGAGCGCTTGGATTATTGATTCAAGTTCCGTCCTCAGAGCAACCAACTGCCTCTTGTCCTCGTCGAAAGCCTTGGCTCCCCCATCATCTCCCCCCTCCGCCTTCTCGCGCACTCGCTGGAAATCAGAGTCCGCCTTGACGAAGCGCTGCAACGCTCGAAGGCGGTCGGCGCCATCATCAAGCTTCTGGAGATCTCCTTCTCGTTCGAGGTTCAGGTTTCGCAGTCCTTGGAGCTTACCATTGAGGGCCCCCTCCTCCTTCTTGATCGTGGTGACTGGATCCCCGGTTTCCCCCTTCCTGCCAAGGTCCTTCCACGTCGTGTCGAGCGTCTCCTTGAGCGACGTGGCGCATCGTTCGGATTCGGCCACGAGCCGACCCCGTCGTGTCTCGAGCTCTGCCTAGGCCCTCGAATCTTTAGCTTGGCCTCCGCCACCTCCTCGCGAAGGCGTCGAACCTCGGTGGCCTGGCCCTTGGATATCTTCGTCCGAAGAAGCGAAGCGAGCTTGGCGGCCTCCTTCGGGTCGCCGCAGACGGGACACTCGCGGGAGGACGGAACTGCCTCCAAGTAGGCTATAGCGTCGGCCACCACCTTTCCGTGAATGTCGAGGACGTGGAGCGCCCCCTCGCTTCGCTCGATCGCCTCGAGAAGTGAGGACCGCGTCCCGGCCCACTGCTCAGGCTTGCCGTGTTCCTTGCCGTGCTCCTCCACCGCAGTTTGTGAAGCCTGAAGATCGATTTGGGCCGTCTCAATCTCTACTCTCCACTTCTTCAACATCCCGAGACGGCCCACTGCGACGTCCAGGGGGGATTCCTTTCCGACCGTCAACCGAATCGCCCGGGTTGCGGACTTGATCCGCCGCGCTACGCGTTCGAGGTCCTCCAGATTCTCAACCGTAGCCTCACCAGGCGCCTCGGCGTCATACTTCATGCAGACACGGCGCAAGTCCGCGAGAAGGGCCTGAGATTCGTCGAACCCTTTCTTGATGGTGAGCTCTTCTTCGTCATACCCTGCCCCGAGGGCCTCCTCGCGGGCACGCGATCGAGTCCCTTCGGCAACACCCCCGGCGCCGGCGAGCCGTTCCATCAACCTCCCTTCTTGGTTCTCTATCTCGTCAAGGGCGGTGGAGACGGGCCTTAGAGGAATCGATGTCAAGAGATTCCGAATCGTTTCGACTCCGAGGAGCCGATCCAAGGCCTCGTCTCGGTCCTTTTGCTCCTCGGTCAAGAGTCCGCGGATACTATCTTGATGGAGGAATGCGGCCCGATAGAAATCGTCGAACCCGAGCCCCGTCGAGCCGGAAGATGAACTCTGCCGCTTCGTCGTCCTCGAGAGTCTTGCCGGAACCATCTCGAACCTCAAGACTGGAACCCATTTTGCCGACCACCCGGGTTCTACTCACCCGGATGTCCTCGCTGTCCCTGGACAGGGTCAACTGGACGGATGCGCGGCCTCCAGGATGGAAGAGGCTGACAAGCTCGTCACGGGTCCGGTTTTCCGGGGGTTGGAATTTAAGCTCTCCAAAGAGACCCCACTCTACGGCGCCCAGCAGGGTGCTCTTTCCCCTCCCATTCCACGCTGAGAGCACCGTCGCTCGGGGGCTGAAGTCGAGGTGAACCTTCTTGTTGGCTCCCCTGAATCCCTCGACGTCAAGGGCTTTCAGGTGGACCTTTCCATCCTCGCCCTTCACCGCTTCCTCTTCGCACGGGCCCTTGCTTTGACCGATCCCGCCGCGGCCTTCATCTCCGAAGCCTCCGCCTTGGCGGACCTCCGAATCGCCTTCACCTTGCCCTCGAGGAGGTTCCAGACTGCGTCTGAGCCGCCACGCTCGTAGCCCGCGTGAATCTCCTCCCACAACGGAAGGGCCCCGGCGGGTGAACCCTGCTTCTTTAGGGCGTCCGAAACCTCATCCTTCAGGCTCGCCATCCGGTCATCCGACGGCGCCCTGCTCTATAGAACCGCCGATTCAACGAATGTGCAGTCGACCCCCGAAGCAAGCCCGGCCGTTGTGTTGGGATAGGGCCCCCTACCCGCACCAGCGGTCAGGGGTGAGGCGCCGGCGGGAACGGCTACTGCTTGCGTGGAGGCTCCAAGCTTCGGTTCAGTCGAAGGTCTCGGTTCCTTCCAGCCACCGAAGGTAATCTCTCGAAAGGAAGCCTCTCCCAGCGAGCAGATACGAAAGATATTCCCTGGTCGGTTTCAAACCATCGAAGACCATCGATGGATTCGCCACGATACGTGACCGCGTCGACCTCCGTACCATCCTTCAGCTTCGCCACTACGCGAGCCCTGAGATAGTGGGCTGGGACGCCTTCGCATCGGTCCAGCTTCCCCATCTCCTCTTCCGTGACCGTCGAGAGGATGCCCTCCACCGACTCATCGGTCCGCGCCATGATGTTGGCCTTTCCTTCGCCGGGGTTAGCAGCGGATCGCTTGTCGAAGCCTGAGACGATAACCCCGGAGCACCGCGGCCCTTCTCTCTCGAGGGTGGACTCCTCTTTCCCGGAGCCGCGAGAGGTCCATGTTCGACCCGTATGCGAAATAGTTCACATCAGCGCTGAAGGAGGAGCGCCACGATACGTTCGTCTATAACTCCGAGAGGGAGACCACCATCCGGCCACCTGCCCGGCGATCCATCAGACATGGACCCCGCACCCCGCCGCAGGGCACGCCTGAACCGGGGCCACGTGGGTTGGTTCGCCGTGAACGTCACTCCATTGATCCCCCGGCCCAATGGCTCTTCGACACTTCGAGTCCGGGTGAGACTGAACCCCTGATCTTGGTCACGACCGAAGATCCGAGCTCGCTCTCCGAACCTGCAGCTCTCAACCGGTTTCCAATCGCGTCGTGACAGCGCTCGCGGCGGCGGGCCCTCATCCCTCGACGAATGATGACCGAGATCGGCGGCGGAGGACCGTTCCACGCCTGACAGACCGGCTGGGGTCCAGTCGGAATCGTGGAAACTAATCCACCGGCGGGAATGCGGAGTTGTGCTTCCCACCGGATCTCTCATACTCTTCGGGCCACCGGATTGATTTGTCGAAGTTCGGTCTGAGTCTCGATACCTCCTGGACTGGTCGAACGGGATTGCGGATTGCCCCGAATCCTAAGTGACTCGTTTGGGAGGGTCACGTTGGGGGTCTCTTGCCGTCAGACCGGTCCCGCCAAGCGCCGACAATCCGCTTGTTCCGTTGACGAATGGGGCGAAGCGGCCAGTCGGGAGGTGAGGTAGTGCAATCAATGCCTCCCGCATGTCTTGAGGCCATCCGGACGCCACCGTGTCCGGCAGGTGATCCCGCAAAATCGCGAACACGACTCCTGAGAAGTCCATGGGCGCAGTCGGGATTCTGGGGGAGTCACATCGGGCCGAGTCCTGCGACGGGACGCACGTTCTACCGACCGAAGCCGGGTCGATGCACCTCAGGTCGTATTGGGCGTGAAAGATCGGATGATCGTAGAAATCGAGGGGCCGGACTCCTCGTCGCTCAGATCGAAGTGGATTCCGATGTGGACCCGCCCAGGATCGGAACCGGTGGCTCCGTGGGGCTCGTTGGGGCTTTCCTCACAGTCCATGTAGCTTACCCGCACGCAGACGGACGGCATCGAATGTCCGTCCATCCACCGGTGCCTCGCGAGCGCGGACTGATTGTTCAACTGCGATGTACACGTCATAGTCGGATCGGTGCACATCTCTACGACGCGCCGAGAGACCTCGGAGCCTGAAGGCCGGACGAGAGACGACATAAACGCACTCTTCCCCTGCGGAATCGCGTTGGACTCTCACATCGAGGTTTTCGCGAATTATCGGCTCGGCCTTCCCTCCTGTCAAGCCCGTAAGCGTCCGCCAAAAGTCTTCGTACGCCCGACGAATCGGGTTCAAGTAGGGGCCGGCCCGCGCGTGATACTCGGACATCTCCAATCGCAATTACAGGGCGAGCCACGGGTTCAGCTCGTCTATCTTTTCCTGTTCGATCGAGATTGATCCGCTCCCACGGGCAGCCAACCGCTAGGTCTGACAGAGTGCTCGGCGCAGACTGGCTCCTCCCGGATTATGAAGAAGTACCCCGCGCCGTCATGCCCCCTAAGACACCGACACCGGGGAACTGAAAATCCCCTACGTTCTGCGTGGGTGTTCCCCGGAAACCATGGATGTGTCACTCTCTACCATCCCTTCAGCGAGTATCTGGTCGAGCGAGCTGGCCCACCAATAAGGTCGCACGCCGGAAAATGGCCCTTTATAGCGCGCAGCATCAAAGAGTTTCTGTATCTCCGGTTTGGTGCAGAACGCATCCACGTCAATGTCCAGGTATGAAGCTGCCGGCTTTACACCGAGCAAGACACCTGGGAATCGGAGCAATACGTTGTAGACCCAGTATCCCAAGGAAGTTGTGAAGACTCGGACGCGTTCCTCCGGGGAAAGCTCCGCGACCTGGAGGGGCTCGAATCGACCCCAGAAGTACTGGTCCAGCTGTATCCTAGCGTCCTTCGGGCATTGCAGAATCTGACGAATTGTCTGTCGGAAGTCTCCCCTCCCTGACTGAGAGAGCGAGGCCCGAAGTGCCATGAATCCACCGATGCAGTCAAGGAATCTCTCGGCCAGTTCCTCAATCGTGCCGCAATCCGTGATTGAGATTGCCTCTTCTTGCCACTGACGCAGATCCTTGAGCCGTTGAAGGACGTCAGGTCGGTAGTTGTAAACACAAATCGGGATCCTCCGATCGGAGCAGACCCCCTGCACGAACTCTCGGGCAACGTGCTTGGGAAATTTGCTCAGGTCGAGGTCTAGGAGCACCAACGAAGTCGGGTTAGGGTCAAGTAGACGGCTCCGCACAACCTCCTCTGTAGCCGGAAGGTCCGAACCATTCCCTGGTTCAATCGACAGCCGCTCGGTTGAGAACCGAAGGGCAGCGCTCTTGGCGGAAAGAAGCGTGCTGAGTCTCTGGTATGTCTCCTCAGTGTCCTCTATGATGAGGACCCGCGCGTCAACCCCCTCACTTGGCATTTTGGAAGGTCACCTCGAAACACGTCACGAATCCATCGGGTGGATCCACCAATTCTATTCGCCCACCTATGGAATCGAGGACCCGACGGACAATGTGGAGTCCAAGCCCCATCCCGCTCCCGAGAGGTCCTTCGTCCCCGGTCGTTGTGATGAACGGCTCAAAGATTAGGCCCTGCAGCTCAAGGGGAATCCCAACACCAGTGTCGGACACCCGAAGTTTGTGCCCCTGAGGCGTAGATTCCGCCGAGACCTGAATCAGCCTCTCTCGATTGTCCACCTTCACGACGGCTTTTAGGGCATTCGTGAAGAGGTTTAGCAATATTCCCGAGTAGACCCCGACCCCGATCGCGGGGGAACGCTCGTCAGTAGAGACGGTATTCTCGCCTCGAATGGAACGGGCGTCCATGAACGATTTGAAATGATCTATACCCGCTTTACCTGAGGCCGAACCGGGTACGGACGGACCTCGCGCTCGTGAATGTTCGTAAGGAACAAGCGGGCGTACTCGATGTGACTCTTGAACTCGCGGTTGGCTTCTTCAACGCGCGACAGCAATGTATCATAGCCGACGGGTCGATTCCGGGCCGGAATGGCCCGAAGGGCTTTGATCATTTCTTCGGATGCCCTCTGCATGACCGTCGTTTCGTGGGTCATGAATCCAGCAAGAACGCCGAGGAGGGACATCGCCTCGACAGCGCGGAGTGTTTGACCGTGCGCCTGGGCAGAGACCGCGACCGCGGATTGAATCTCCCGGTAGGACTCGACTATGGCGCGCTTCTCCTTCGGTGCAATCTCTCGGCTCTTCTGAACTCGTTCAATCGCGGTGTCGATCTTGACCTGAACCTCACGGGTAACGCGGGCCTCCCGATCCTTGTCGCGTTTGACTCCCTGCTCTCGGTCGACGACCGCGATTAGTTCCGTTGCGGTCCGTATGAGGCGAGAGAGCTGGTTGAACCCCGCATTGTCCACGAACCCCTGACGGTCCATAGCCGGCTGGAGGCGATCCGAATCGGAGTTGACCCCCTTCGATTGGTCAGATTGGAAACTCTCGACACACACGGTCCCCAAGAGTTGGTGATTCGCAGGCAGCTTCAGGAGCGGGTCGAGCGACTCCTCCCGGGGCAACTTGGCCCTCGGATAGAGTACTTCCGTGTAGGGGGAGTTCCATCTTCGCTCGTTCCTAGCCTTGGAACGTGAGAGTCCGAGCCAGTCGTCATCGGGCTCCCCGTATGGTCGAATCCGGAAGCCGCGATTGATGATGCGAACGCCACCGCGTTTTCGAAGATAGCTAATGACGTCTCGACCGTCCATGTTGGTCATGTTGCTAAACATGCCGGCCCGCCTCGGAAAGTACCGGAGTTCGGCAGTCACGTCACCGACGAGGTTCTTGTCGAGTGAAACGGTCCACTGTTTGGGCTTACCCTTCTGGTCCTTGTAGAAGCATTGGTACTGCGCAGCGGTGCCCGCCACGGTGATCAGCATCCGCGCCTGCCATCTCTCAACGAGTTCGTCGGCGGCCTGAGTGGCGCGTTCGCCTTGGCCCGGGGGCGAGAAAAAGAGGGAGAATCCGGGATCCGCGGCCCCTTGGCTGGTCTTGGCCGGGCCACTTGTCAGGGGAAACGGCGGTTCTACAATGTCGAGCACATCCTGGGTGACAAGAGCGAGGTCCGAATCTGACCACTTGTCCCGCAGAGTCCCGATGGAGAGTCGGGTTCCTGCTTCCGCTTTGTTCGCCTCGCGGTAGATTTTGTAGGGCACAGAAACCGTTCCCAGGTCGCTTCCCGATGCGAACTTGCCCCATTCAAAGTCCGCGACGAGCCTCCGCCATTCCTTGACGGAGGCGTCAAAGGAGACCGACTCTAGGTGGAGCGACTTGCCAAGCAGGCGTACCGCGAAACGTCCGACACCCTTCGAGCCAGTAAGGGGCCGATGAAACCGTCGTGACTTCTCCGCGCCGAGCTTCGCGGGAGTTCCCACTATCATCCAGTAGTTCAGGAAATCGTCCTTGGACATGCCATGACCATTGTCGCGTACGATCAGGACTGGATCAGGCCCGCTCTCCAAGTACACGTTCGCTTCAGTTGCATCCGCGTCGTACGCGTTCTTGATGAGCTCTGCGAGAGCAATCACCGGGTCAGCGATGAGACGCTCTCCTAGCTCCGAGAGCAGCTGTGAATCGCTGGAGAACCGGGCGATACCCGTGTCTAGCGGGACAGTTTCAGCGACCATGGACTCTCTGGCCTGGTGCTACCCAGGCATATAGAACCGTTTGAGAATGCCGTTCATCTGGCGAACTTCCAGCTTCCTTAGACCACCCGGACCGGGGAGGGTGCCTCGCGCGTAGTTCAGCCTGCGCAAGCGCTCGTACAGGACCGGAAGTTCGCCGGCGCTTTTTAGACCGTGGACCCCATGAACTGAGCCGAGATTCACCGCGCGAACAGCATTGACCATCATCTTTGGGCGGACAGTGCCCTTGAACGCCGAGGAGTATAGGATCGCCGCTGGGGTGGGAACCTTGTATCGATACCAGGGGTATCGATCCCGGCAGGTCGAATTCCGTTTCACCCAGCCGGGCGCGCTTCTCAACCATCCGGCGACAGGAGGAGGGAGAGGCATGGCGTCTGTCCGGAGTAGCCAGCACTTCTTTCCCGCGTTCACGTAGTACGACCTAAACCGATCGCCGGTCAACTGTCGGACGGAATACGGGAGGGCCCGCAGACTGGTCACGCAAGGATGGACGCTTGAACGGGCGATGCCAGCTTCGCTGCGTTCGCGCTCCGTCAATGTGAAGACATGCTGGGATCCGGGGCTTAGTCCGCGACGAGCGAAGACTCGCCCCGCATGTCGTTCGTATTCGAACATGCCCTCAATGGTTGAGTTTGGGGGGAGGGCCCGGAAGATTCCTAATCGAGGGCCAACGTCGAAGACACTGATCCCGCCTTGGGTCGTGGCCTTGTCGATGATCGTAACTGAGGGAACCGCCGCGATTCGCGGGAAGTACCGGTCGGGCTGCGTGAAACGATAGACCGTGACCTCCCACCCCTTCTGGTGAATGTACGATCGCAGACGGCGCGATGTCGGCCTGAATGTCCATTCGAACGGGAGCACCATCGCGATTACGCCATCGCTCTTGGTCCTCAGCATTGCGAGCCAGAGGAAGTAGAGGTAAAGATTGCTCAGCCGGCCGATGTCCTGCCCGAGAGAACGTAGGATGAGGCTCCGAGCGGCCGCAGTCCATGTCTTTGCGAGGTCTTGGTTCCGAATGAAGGGCGGATTCCCAATGGCGAGGTCAAACTTCCCGCTGGACTCCAGAACGCACTTTCTGACCACCCGAGCGTTCGCCGGAAGTGCTGGCCGAGATGCCTGATCCGGGTCGATCTCGAGCCCCAGATAGCTGCGGTACCTCCCCTGTGTGGCGAACCGGCCGTTGCCTGCTCCGAGATCGATGACGGAACCGATTCTGCGCCTCCGACTGGCGACTTGTTCCCAAATGAATCGAACGACGCTTGAAGGGGTGGTGATTTGACACCGGTCTCTTCCGTCCCCCCGCAGATAAGTTCCCGTGCCGGTGGTGGCTACCCCTCGCGGATTTCTTGACCGGGGTAAGGTCCGTGGTTTTCCACTGATTAGGAGAGGCGAGGCTATCAGCGGGCTGGCTTAGAGTGCTGTGCGACACGGACCGTGTCCCTCCGCCCGGCGCACGCGAGCTCGACGAGCGAGGGGCTGTCCACCCCTCCTATGTCTGATAGTCATGAACGTACCAAAGAGCCTCGTTCTACTAGAGTGCGTTGGTCGACTCGAGACCGAGCCGCTGCCGCCGTGCTCGGTCTGGTTCTCAGCCGGACTAGGTCCGAGCCCCGTTCGCATAGGTGGGCGGCCGAGGACTGAGCGATTCGGTCACGCCCCCCCACAGGTCCCAGTGGGCGATTGCGGTAAGTCCGGAGGGAGGGGGTCCATGTCCGAGTCGTTTTCAAGATCGTCCTCTGCGCTGAACCATTTCAGAGCGCCAGCTCAACGAACCTTCTTAGACGAGTAGTTCCCTCGGCCCATCTGAAGGGTCGTGGAATGAAGATTGAGCGGGTAGAGGCCCGAAACTTCCTGACCTTCGGGGACCCTGGTATTCTGCTCGAAGGAATCCCGCAGCGCACGGTCATCGTCGGACCGAACGGAGCAGGCAAGACGAATTTCCTTAGAGCCATTGAGTTCGTAGGGGACGTATTCACCGGACGCATCAAGACGGCTCAGCCGTTCGTCCACCGTTACGACACGGCCCGGATTCCGTCAGTGAGAGTAGACATCTCTCTCGCCCGAGATGAGATCGAGGTTCTGGCCGACCTCCTGCTTGCCTCGATTAAAGGAGATCTCAGGTTCGGAGGCAAGAACGATGTGGACACTAACGTTGCCCAGCGGATTGCGCGCGAGCTTCTCAACCGCGCACGACCAACCTTTGTCGAGTTGTTCTCTCGGAAGCTTCAGTTCTGTGTGCGAGGGCGGGAGGACCAGTCGGATCCGCTCGACTACTTTGTCGAGATGCTCGGGCTTCCGACGCCTCTGTTCCTGACGTCCAATGGACTGTCTACCACCTCTGCCCGCGCGATGGGATGGGGATTGGTGAACCTCGGGGAAGAGGTCGTTCAGGAGTTGGAGGCCCGGCAACCCGGCATCATCGCCCTTGGCGACAAGCAGAAACCCGTCGATGAGAAGGACTCCGACGAGTTCGCCTCATCGCTCAACCTCGATTGGTTCCTCACTAAGATGCAGCCGAAGGGCCCCTACCCCGTCATCCTGAGCACGTTCGGCTTTGAGATAGAGAACTACGAAAACCGGACGGGCGGCTCGGCCTGGACGTTCTGCGCCTGAGGACATTCCTTGCTGACGCAGGATACACTCTCCGAGGGATTCGGGCTCCGGGACCTTGCCGGGTTGGTTTTCCAGTCCTCCACGGTTCGACTCTCTGACGCGCGCTCGACGCCCGAGCGCACGAAGATCCCGCCCATCTACTCAATCCCAATCGCCGCGAGTCCGGTGGACGGCAGCACGGTTCCGAACGTACTCGTACCGGCTCGAAGAACAGCGTCATCCCGGCCGAGCGTGCCCGTTTTGAGGAACTCGTTGAGGTCTACCGAAGATTCACCGGGCACGGCATCGACGTGGTCGTGGAGTCCTGGCCTGCTCAGCCCGAGAGCGGGCCTTTACCTCTTTTCGTCTTGGACGGCAAGGTCGTCACGCGATCATCGCCGATGCCCGACCCGGTCCAAGTCGCTTCTCTGCGCTGGAGTAACGAGTGGATCGAATTCTCCTCGGAGGCCGTCGCTGCCGGTTTGCTTGAACTCCTTCTTCCCTTCCTTCTCGTCCTCGGCCGAACACAATCGGTAATTCTCTTGGACGAGCCCGCGCTAAATCTTCACCCGGTCAAACAGCGCGACCTTCTGAGCTTGATTTCCGAGGCCGCTACTACCTTGGGGAATCAAGTCTTCATAGTCAGTCACTCGGACGCCTTTGTGATTCCACGGGAGGCGCTCAGCCTCCTGCGCTTCTCGTCGGCTACTGGAGAGACCCAAGTCTTTCGCTTAGGGACACTCATCGAAAGTGACTCTCGGCGAGTGATCCGCGACCTGGAGCGGACTCCTCAGTTGACGCGCGCCCTCTTCAGCGAAAAGGTCCTACTTGTCGAGGGTGGATCGGAGGCCGCTGCCCTACCAGAGTGGTTTCGAGTACTCTCCGACGGCGTTGACTTGGCGCGCAGTGGCGTGGAGGTCATTGACGCTGGTGGTCAGCAGAGCTTCGACGGGTTCGTGCGCGTTCTGACAGCGTGGGGGATTCCGTTTAGGATCATAGCGGACCAAAAGGCGAAGGAGGCGGTGGCCGAGTATGCCTCAAGCGCCCACCTCTACCCGTACGACGATTTCTCGGAGCTTCTGGAGAAGGAGTGCGCCCCGCTAGTGTTGGAAGCCGCCCTTCGCGAGGTCAGGTCAAGGAACGGATTAAGGGCTCCCGCGGTCGCGCGCGAGGTCGCCTTGAACTCCCCGCCCCCTGCATCCATAATGGCAATGTGGACCCAACTTACCGGTTTCGTCAGGCCGGCTGCTCCCCCGTCCCCGTAAGAAAAGGCGACCCAATGAAGGAGACTCTTGGGCGTGTGTGTTCGTGAGACTCTGGAGCTCATCGTGGGCTCGTAAGCAGCACCTTCCGTGACGGGCCGCTCCGGTGGAAGCCTACCCAACCGTTTGGCATTGAGGGCTTTGCAGACCCAAACCTTCTTGTCAATTTGGCAGGGACACGAAGCCGAGCCCGTTCTTACTCTTCATGAATGTCTATATCCAGAAGGAGCGCCCGCTACTCCATCGTCTTAAGCAAATCCTTGTGACACGATTCGGCGAGGTTGCGAAACTCTAATCCCAACTCATCCAAGTCGCGCTGGGCACGTTCGGCCTGTTCGTCCGACATTGGTGGTAGAGGCAACCCGCCAGATGCGCCGATTTGCTTCATTTTCTCGAAGTAGTCCATCATCGGCCGTAGCAAGGGGTCGGGAAAGTCGAGGAGGAGCAATCGCAAATAGGCTCGGCTGGATTGTCTTGTGGCCAGAGTCGTTACTGCGAAATATGGGACGAGCGGTTTACTGTAATCAACCGGCGGTGTGGCGGGTTCGACGAATCCCAAGGCCTCCCATTGTTGTTTTCTGAGCGCTTGCAACAATTGGTCGGGCGGGACGCTCGGGGAATTAGATTCCTCCGATTTTCTCCTAAGTTGTTTAAGAATCTCTCGAACCGCTAGATCGCACAATGCTCCGGTCGCTGAAAGCGTGATATTGAGCGAGCCGAGAAGGTCGAGGTAAGTCTCAAGTTTCAATTCGTAGAGTTTTTCTCGGCGGAAGGCACGGCGATTCAATCGTTCATTGAAGAGGTAGGTGATGATTAGGCCGGCAAACCCAGCGACGATGGACCCTACTATCAGCCAATCAGCCAGATCGACCACGGACGGATGCAACTCCCAGGGGCGATTTCAGGTTGTCTCAGGCTTGGACACGTGTTGTCTCAGCCACTTATCGAAATCGTGAGGGAAAGCGCCTGAGCAATTGGCGCGCCGATTAGCCGTTCCGGTGCTTCTCTGGAGGCAGGCTAAATCGTTCCGGTGAAAGGCCAATGGACTCGAGCATTCGAGATACAGTGCCATCAGTCTCAAACTCCTCCCGGAACTCTCTTTCTTCCGAGGCGCTCTCTTGACGATTGCATCTTCTGCATGCCTGTACGAGGTATTCAAGTTCGGTGGGGCCACCTTGCAACCTCGGATCTGCGTGATCTACTTTCCACTCCCCCTCCTCATATCCCTCACCAGAGAATCGGTCCTTTGTGTGAAGGCGTTGGATGCCAAGTCCTGTGAAGTCACTCAACGAATTTCCAGCACCGCTAGCGGGGCAAACTACCCACGAGGTCATACCGGGCGGGAAGTCCGCTCGTTCGGACTCCCTTTCCTCCATTGCGAGCCATAGCGATCGTAATGAGGTACGATGTTCACTCGGCATTCGGAAATGTAACAGGCCCCTCTTTGAGCTGGATCCACTGTGCGTACCGGCAATCGACACAGAATACTCCAATGTCGGGTCGGTCAATCTCTCCCCTCCAAGAATGTAGAGTTCGGGGGAGGTCCATGCATTCGCGAGCGATGTAAACGTGGTATGAATCACCTTTAATCTTGAGCGCCCTGAATTCGTTCACCGTGAGCCGGACATCTGGTTTCTGGTCCTTGCTACCCTTTGCCTCGATATACAGCATCGTTCCGTCGGCGGACGTGGATTCGATGTCGTACCCTCGTTTGGCGCTCTCCTCTAACTCGGCCGGAGTTCGCCCACGATTTCGTTCGTGCCGAAGAGCGCACATGACCCCAATGCGTTGAGAGAATCGTTCGGGGTGATCGTTCAATTCTCGATCTACTCCCAGTCCAGTCAAGAAATCGCGCCAGTCTGGGAGGTCCTGATTTGTCGACGAGCTCACGAGCACCGGATCGAGGAACGCCAGACCTGTCGTGAAATGCAGGTCGAACAGCTTCCTCTGCTCGAGCTCGTCGAGATGGTGAGTGGGGCCATACTCCATAGAGAGTAGGAGTCGGTTGGCTGGGATCCACTCACCGTCCCTTCCCGGAAAGTCAGGAACTCTTAGGGCTGGAGGATATACTTGACCTGCGCGCCACATGTTGAAGAGTTCATGCAGCGTCATCGTTCGCGCGGCTGGGGCGAGTCTCGGCCATTCTGCCTGTAGCTCCGGAAGTCGTTTGAGGGAAAGGAGGTCCCTAATACCTTGGTCATTGAGTTCCGAGATTGATTCTCCCCATGGGCTTCCCGTGAGAACAGGGTGAGCAATCCTTACAACATCGCGCAGCGACGCCGGGAATGCTGGTCCCTGTAGGAAGTCGATAGACACTCCTGTGATTCACAAGCTGGAAGTCGTCAGTCAGGTACCCGGCCCGAACCCATCAATTCCGTTGGGCGGTCCGGGCTGTCGCCGATAGTTTGACTCGAACCAAGCTTGGTTCTTCGCGCTGGCCTTAGATGGGGCGAGCTTCGAAAGTGGTCCCAGTACCTAGAATCATTCTGAATGCTTATTGCCGCGTACGAGAGGCCGGGCGGAAGCTTTACAACCGAATCGAGTAGTCTTCCTATCAGGGTTAGCTCTGCAAGGTCTCCGTCAGTGAGTAGCGACCGGTAGGGGGATGCGATCAATATGGCCCGATCCAAGGATATCTTGTCTCCCCCCTCGGTCAGATACCACGCGTCCCTTTGGAGCGCCGTTCGCAACGGCTGCGCGATTCTCAAGCCGAAGATTGGGTCCATTGAATGACCTGCATCGAGTAGCGGTGCAAACGTAGCAGCCCACAACGGATTCCCCAAGAATGTGGGCACACAGACTTCGCGAATCAATCTGAGTATCTCATCGGCGAGCCAGTGGTTCCAAGTCGCATCGTACTGGATGCTCGAGCGACCGGGTCCGGTGAGGAAGTCGCCCTGAATCGTGAATTGGAGGCCGGTCACTACATCTCGAATCGGAAGGAAACTGAAAACTGCGAGGTGCAAAGTGCCTTTGGGTTCGGCCAACAATTCGCCTGTCTGAGCCAAGCGGAAGGCAACAACCACCTCCCTGGATACCGCGTCCGTGCGGTCGAACCTCACCGTCATTTCGTCTGCTCGGACCTCGTCGGGCACGCAGACGGTTCGCCTGAACAACAGAAATCGCGCGTCTACCAGAGTGCTTCCGTCGCGTGTGTCTGAAAGTTCCCAGACTTCATGGACTGTTGCCTTCTCAGCGAGATGCTTCGAGAGGATACGTCGCCCTGGGGAAGTTGTGTGATTTACGATCTCGATTTCATTCACGTGACGTAAGAAGAGCAAAGTACGGGTGCGGAACTCTTCGGGGCCGGCTTCTTGACTGATTCTGGAAACCACCGGCTCGGAGGCTGGGGCAAGAGAGATTGAGAATCCAGATCGCCAGTCACCATTGACGTCTGCTATACGCTCCGCCGATATGGGAATCACTTGCCAAGGAACGCTAGAGCCCCAGGAGGACTCCGCCTGTGATTTGTCGAAGCTGAAGCCTGTACTCCCCCGAGGTCACGGCGACCTTATCGGAGATCAGAAATACGGACTTGAACCCTACTCCGAGGTACCCAATGTAGTCCCCCGATCTCTTGGATGAGAGGCCGACCTTGCATAGACTTGCCACATCTTTGGCGGCGAACTCGGTCCCATTGTTTAGGATGAGAATGCGGTCGGCAAGAATCTCAATAAGAATCCGGGATGCTCCCGCGTCGTCCGCGTTCTGGATGAATTCCATCAGAAAGTGTCCGAAGCGCGGAAATGTCTCTTCGATTCTCTTTATCGCGCTCCAGAGCGATGCAAGCACGTAATCCCGATCTGCGTTCAGGTATCGAACTGCTGGATGTCGAGGAGTAGCTGCTGCGCCTGTGGCTCCACCGTTTGACTGTTCGCGGTGATGGGTTGGACCCCCTTCTCCCCCCACGCACCCGAGGCGACTTGAAGGTTGGTCCAAGTTCTTTTCTCCGTGACTACCTGCGTCGGGTCGCCGGAAACGGGCACTTTACGTAGGGGCCGGGTCCGTCGAAGGCCCGGCAGACCCTTTTGTAGTGAGCGAGTTGTGTAACCGCCCCCTCCGGACCCGGGACGCGACGTTGGCGCAGGTCCCCCTCGGCAGCCCGACTCGCTGGGCGATGACCCTCCACGTCAGCCCCTGGGCCTTCAGGCGAACGATCGCCGACACCTTCTCGGGCGTCGCCCGGACGGGCCGACCCGGCGGCCGCCCGCTGCGCGTCCGCCGTCGCCCCTCCTTGATCTCCCGCATCGCCACACGGACGCGTTCCGACCGACGCTTCGACTCGAAGCTCGCAATGACCGGAAGCAGGGCGAGCAGAACGTCTCTTCCGAGGTTCGGCTGGCCGTCCTCGGGGGTGTCCAACATCGGTTCCTTGAGCGAGTGAAACCGGATACCGAGTCCCTCCAGGTCGAGGATCGCTTGCGTGGCCCTCGTGAACGTCTCCTCCCGACTGAACCGGTCCAGCGCCCACACCACCAAGTGATCGAACCTCCGTTCCTCCGCGTCCCGCAGGAGACGTTCGTACGCCTTGCGCTCGACCTTCCCGGTCCCCGTGACCTTCTCGGCGTAGCTGCCGACGACCGTCCAGTTCCTGGCCTCGGCGTAGCCGCGCAACTCTCGTTCCTGTCCGACGAGGTCTTGCTCCTCCGAGCTCACTCGCACGTAGAGCGCCGTGGTCCCACCGGTCATCGTCCGCCCGCCTTCAACGGTCGCCCTCCATTCGGAAGAGTCCCCGATCACCTTCGAGCGCGATCCCCGCGGCTCAGGCCCTCCCCGCTGGTATGCCACCGGGCAACCCACGCGAGCGCTTCTCGGGGACGCTCATCGACGTCCCCGTGGGTTCCGGGCGAGGCGGGCCGGACGTGGACCCGCTTTCCGTCGACCTCCATCGGGTGGCCGCGGACGGGGTGCCGCCCGCCGGACTCACGCCTCCGGTCTTCCTCCTCGTCGGTCTCCTTCTCCCGGCCCGCCTCCCAGTCGGCCGCGATCTCGTCGACCGGAGTCGTCCCCGGCTTCCCGCCGTAGGGCGAGGCCGACCCGGCGTAGTCGATGAACTTGTCGAACTCGGTTCGGTTCTCGCCGGAGGGACCGCGCGTTCCCGGCCTCGATCGCGGCGGCCATCCGGTCCGCGGCAGAGGCCGCGTCCGACAGCGAGGCCAGCTCGTGGGGGAGTACCCGTAGTCCTGCACCTGGGTCTTCCGGTGCCTCAGGAGGGAAGCCTCCGACCTTAGCCGGAGCACGGCCCAGGCGTCCGGCCCGGAGCGGACGGTCATCGGCGCCTCCGCCTCCGATGGGCCCGTCGATAGGCCTTCCCGCCCGGGGCCCGTGCGACCCAGTGCCCCCTCACCTCCACGGTCCCGTCCGGGAGCTCGCGACGGCCGTCCTCGGTGATTTCGATCTCTTCGTCCACCATCAGCGCCTCCGGGGATTCCGCGCGAGGTGCGGCCGGACCCGATCCCCGTCCTCCTTCCGATACCCTCCACCCGGTGGAACTCGCCCCGTTCCCGACGGCGGTCCTCGTCCTCGCGCGTCTCCTTCTCCCACCGCTCGGCCCACTCGAGATCCTCGCGCGCGACCCGATGCAGGTGCTCGTTGTCGCGTCGGTTCGCCACGTTCGCGAGGAAGTTCAGCCGCCGCGTCGCGGTCGCGTAGCCGTCGGCCCGGACCGTCCGCTCGATGGCCCGGTGTCGTTCCTCCGGAGGGCAACTCGCGCACCAGCCGTGGAGCCCGCCCTCCTCGAGGTGCCCCACGTGGCTCGACCACTTCTCCTCGGCCATGTTTCTACCTCATGCCGCTCCCGCCGGCAGCAGCGACCCCGACCACGGGTTCATCCTCCAGCGGTCGTCAGCGTGTCCCGGACGTCCGGGCTGCGCCGGAGCAAGAGAAGGATCCCGAGAACCGCGAACCCGGCCGCGCCCAGCAGGAGGAGGCCGACCGTCGGGTCGATGACGACCTCGATCAGCGCAACGGCGTTCCAGAGGGCGTGAAGGGCGATGCCGGCAGGCAGTCCCCATGGGCGGCCGTGCCAGGAGAGGGTGGTGAGGGTCGTCGCCGTTACGTGGAGCAGCGGGTCCGTGGCCGCTCGGACGGCGATCAGGGCCACGAGGTAGGAGAGGGGCTCCCCCCACGCGACGAGGAAGTAGAGCGCATTCTCGGTCGCCGCGAAGCCGATCCCCGCACCCGGCGGCGGAGGCGTAGTTCGCCCCGGTGAGGCCGGAGTCGAGGAACTTGAGTAGCTCCTCGGTCAGCGGCGCCACGAAGACGAGGACGACCGCGGCCGCGTAGAGGGGCTGGAGGGCGTTCTGGACCAGGACCTCGACCAGGAGGGCCGCGAGGGCCACAAAGGTGGCCCCTCCGGCGAGGCTCAGGAAGCGCGGTCGTAGGAACATCACGAAGGGGGCGACCAGCACGAAGGAGGTCAGGAAGGCCTCCGAGGTCGGAACGAGGTCGATCATCCCCACCTGTTCGTGCGGATCGGGCCCATTCCCCCGCGGGAGCCGGCCCGGGCCATCCTCGCGCGCGCGCGGAGAGCTCGCGCGGCATCATGCCTCGACCTCCCACTGAGAGCGACGGCCGTAGCATGGCCCGCTCGGCGGCGACCCGCTGCGCGCAGCTTCTGGAGGTGGCCCGCTGACGTTCGTGCTGGTACCGCGCCCAGCTCGGCGTTGGTGGCTTCGGCCGCTCGCCGAGGGCGACGCATGATTTCGGCGTCTTTCGACCCCTCGGGCTTCGGCGGTTCGCGACGCGACGTTCGACCTTGTCCACTCGCTCCGCGCTTGCGGTCTCGGCTTCGCTCAGCCCGCTGGCGAGGTCTGCGCTTCTCCGCCTCGCGGCGTCCTTCGATTCGTCGAGGTACGCCAGCATCTGCCGGGCGACCTCCTTCCGGTCGCCGTCGAGGTGTCGCTCCAGGTCCGCCATGTCGACGTCGAGGCTCGAACCCCGCAGCCCGAGGGTGAGGTAGGGCAGCACGCTCTCCCGGACGCCCCACCAAGCCGAGGTGTCCTCGACGCCGGGCGAGGAGCCGCTCTCCGCCCGAGCACGACGACCCGGAAGTAACTGCCCCGGAAGTCACCGACCCGGCGGAGCGGGAGTGGGCACGTGCTCGTAGACGTGGTAGGCGAGGAGCGGGCCCCGGACCCGGAAGTGCCGCTCCACGAACAGGAACTTCGTCCACGACTCGCTCCGGTCCGCTGGCCCATTCATGGCTGGTGCGACAGCCTGGTCCATCTCGTCGATGACGATGGCCGGGACCCGCTCCGCCGAGGATCGTGCTCGGCGATGCCCCGGAGCACCTCGGTGAGACTGGGACCGGGTGGAGGCGCGGCGGGAGCGGGGATCGCTTCCCGCCAGCCGCCCCGTCCCACGGGAACGGGATGTTCGTGTAGACGTCCCACTCCGGCCGGTTCTCGATGGCCTTCTCGATCAGGTAGGCGAGGGTGTTGGTCTTGCCCGGCGCCCTGCCGCGGCCACGAAGACGGTCGCCTGGCCGGTGTGGAAGCAGAGATCTGCCCGGGCCACTTCCGGATGAGCGCTTCCTCCTCGCACATTGCGCCGGTCGTGTTTCTCGGGCAGGGTGCCCAGCCACGCCCGGTAGCGTCGAGCTCCTCGCGGCGCTCGGGACGGACCTCGTCCTGGCCTCGCGACTCCCGCAGGTCGTCCGCCACTCACCGGGGCCAGCTCGGAAGTTCTCCAGGACGGAGCGACCCGGCCTCGTCCGAGCGCAGAGGCATCGACGGTCTCCCTCCTGCTCCCGCTCGGCGAGAGGTAGCGGTGCGGCGCGTTGTTGTCGGCCTCGCGGAGCCCGAGGAGCCCGCTGTCGTACAGATAGTCGATGATGGCCTCCTCGCGCTCCTCGGCCTCGAGCGACGAGAGGTCCCAGCGCGCGGGCTCGCGGGTCCCCGTACCGGGCATCCAGCTCCGCCCATCGGTCCATCAACCGGCTCCGGGCCGCGGGGTCGTCGGAAAACTCCCGCAGCGTGGCCCGGGCCGCCGCCCGCAGTCCGGAGCCAGACCTGGCTCAGGACCGGATACGGACGCTCGTCATCGTAGGTGCTCCAGTTCACGATGGCCTCGTCCTGCATGCGCTGGATGTCGTCGGTGAGGATCTTGCCGCTCGGGAGGGGTCGGAACCTCTCCTCGGAGCCCGGTCCCTCGTCGGCATCAGTCGCCCTCCAGCTCCCGCTCGAGGCGGGCGGCGAGGCCGGTCAGCGGCCGCGGAACCTTCCGGAACTCCTCGCCCGCCACGCTCGCCACGGAGAGCGCTTGGAGGTCGAGGAAGGCGTTGACGCGGGCCCAGAGCCCGGGTAGACCCGGGGGACGAGATGGTCGCGCAGACCCGCGAGGCGGAGCCGGAGGCGGTCCCGACGGCGTTCCGCGGACCCGACACGCCGCCAGGTTCTCCCGGGCCTCGGCCAGTCCCTCGACGAGCCCGGCGTACGGCCCGGTCGGCGAAGGCTGCCGTCCCTCCTTGCACCTCGCCCCGCGCCAGTGGCTCGGCCTTCCGGAGCCGAGCGTCCAGTCCGCTCGTGCCGTTGGCGCACCTCCTCGAGTTCCTCCTCGGCGGACTTCAGCTCCGCCTCCGCCTCGATGACCTGCTGCCGGACGAGCCAGCGGCGGCTCTGCTCGAGCCGCAGGTAGCCGAGGCACCACTCCCAGTTCTGGTAGGCTCGAGTGCCCTCGGGAGGAACGAGGAAGAGCACGTTCGCGGGCTCGGATCCCGGCCGGGACGCCTCGGACGTCCCTCGCCGGTCCGCGTAAGCACCGCACGCTCGGGGTCGAAGCCGAGCCAGCCGGTGATCTCCAGGAGGTCGGACTGGATAGCCATGGCATGATGGCGCCAGAAGGAGAGCCGCTTCCGTCTCGCCGGCGTCGACGAGTGACCCGGGCCGGGAGGCAGCTCCAGAGGCCTCGTCCCGGGCCATCTCAGGCCTCCGAAGCTCGCATCGAGCGGAGCCGCTGGCGCCGCCAGAGCCTCGCGACCCACCAGACGACGGCGAGGAAGATCGGGACCATCGCGACCAGCTCGAGCGTTCCGTCGCCGTCGAGGTAGGCGGCGGTGAGGACGCCGAGGCTGAACGTCAGAATCGACCGTGTAGCCCCACTCGCGGGGACTCGAGCTCGAAGACCCAGTTCTTCAGCGCCGCCGCGACCGCGAAGAGGAGGCCGACCGCGGCGAGGAACGCGACGGCGAGCAGCAGGTCGGCTCCGGCCGCCATCAGGCCGCCTCCCGCCCGGGACCGGGGTGGGTCGCCCGCGCAACTTCGCCCGCGCAAGCTTGTGGCCCTCCCAGAGATAGAGCAGGACCGCGACGATGGTGGTGGCGGCATAGGCTCGCACGCCCCGCCGTGGAGGCGCCGAACCAGGCGAGGTCGTCGAGGATCCCCGGGAGCGAGGAGAGGGACGGGTCGGGGGGCGGCGTGGGGATCCCGAAGACCGTGCTCCACCAGGACCCGACGACGACGGCCGAGCTCGAGGATCGCGCCGTCGACCTGATCCCGACGGCGCCGACGACCGTGGCCATCGACCACGATCGAGGAGTTCAGGGCGAGGATCGCCTGACCGCCCTCGATGGCGCTGACCTCGCTCGCCGTCAGCGAGAGGACCAGTTCGAACGCTCCCGTCGACCCAGGCGGGCACCGACCAGTTGAGGAACGGGACCGTGGGAGTCGCCCGACGATCGACGACCTGGAGGCTCCTGCCACGCCTGCTGAGTTACGGACCGGTTCGCCACGGAACCCGCCGGCTCGGCGAGGACGAAGACCGGGAGCGTCGAAGGTCGTGCCGACTCCTCGGTCGGCGTGCCGGGATCGAGCCGGAGGTACTCGACCGCCGGGAGGCGACGCTCGGCGGCGCGAGCCGTCCCCAGGAGCGGGGAGCCGAGCGCGAGGAGGGCCAGGACCGCCACGAGGGCGACCCCGACGAAGGTTCCGCGAAGGCATCGTCACACCCCCGCCGCCATCGCCGCCCAGACCGCCACGCCGACCACCGTGGCGACGATCCCGAGAGGACCCACGTCCCGCAGGGGATCGCGGTGGATCGACGGGAGGTGGTCCTGGTCCAGCGCCTTCAGGTCCGTCGACTGGCTCCACGCCTCGGCGCCGAGCACCTTCGCCGAGTCGAGCTCGGTCCGCAGCGAGCGGGCCTGCTCCTGCAGGTTCGCGATGGTGTCGGACTGGAACCGCGCGATCTGCTCGGTCAAACCGCGGACGAGGAGCCGTCGAGGCGCAGAAGGCCGGGCGAGGTACGTCGAAGCGGGGGTCTTCTCGCTGTTGACGAGGTAAACCGCCTCGCTGTGGGAGTCCTGGAGGTCCTCGACCAGAGGCTGGATCTCGAGGTCGAGGACGAGCGTCCGTCCGGCCATCAGGACGTAGGTCACGAGGATCGACCGACGGGAAGCGCGATCAGCTCGCCGAAGGACGAGGGAGAGCGACTGGAGTTGCTGCTGGGCCGCCGCGGTGCCGACGGCAATCGACGGCCCGGCGTTGACGAAGGAGCCATCGCGAAGAGGAAGATCGCGTCGACGATCCCCATCGCCGTCATCGTCGCCGATCTGGAGGCGGCGGGCACCCTTCTCGGTCCGAGTGAACGGGACCATCGGGGCCTCGTGGATGAGGTCCTGGTCGATGGTGACGAGGATCCGCTCGTCGCTCTTCGAGGCGTTCGCGAGACCGTAGAGGCGCAGGAGGTGGGGCTCGTGGGCGCGTCCCGAGGCCCGGCGGACCTCCCGCACCACGACGGTCGCGCTACGCAGCGCGGCCCGCTCCTCTTCCGGGGTCAGCGGCTCCGTCCGCTGGACCTCGGAGACGAGCTCGGCGGCGATCCGCTCGTCGGTCCAGCCCTTCTTGATGAGTCGGAGAACGAACCGGTTCCGGGGGTCGCGCAGCGCGGGGCTGAACTCCCACTCGTGGACCGGTCGGGTCTCCTGCACCCAGAGCGGACCGTGATACCACCAGCGGTCGGAGCCGCTCGAGTAGTGGATCTCCGCGGGCACCTCGTGGACTCGGCCGAGGCGGACGGCCTCGCGTTCGACGGGGTCGGAATCGAAAAGCGCCATCTTCCTACCTCTCCCGGCCCCGGACCGCCGCCGGCGGAACGACAGGCCGACGACCACGACCGCGACGACCGCCACGGCCACTCCGACCACGATGAGCGTGAGGTCCGCCCCGTTCCCCGAGTTG